>CAVXUF010000001.1:0-27111 GCA_963764975.1 uncultured Chloroflexia bacterium
GTGGCGTGCGACCGCGTATCCGACTTACCGGTCGCTCGCGATGGCCGTTAGGGCACACAGTCTCCTTGCAGCGGGCGCCCCTGAAGCGCGGGAGGCGATCAAGCTCGCGCGAGCCCATGCCGCTAAGCAATCCGCGCACCGCTGGGTGCGCTACTGCGAAGCATTGGAGGCAGTGTCAGAGGGTGCGGACGCTCTGACCCGGTACGCCCAGAGCCATGGCATCAGGGCGCCTTGGACTCTTTCATATGTCGCTGAGCTGGTGGTGCCTCTACTCGGCCGAGTCAACGAGGCGGCCGTCTCGGTCATCGCACGTGAAGTGGCGGCGCGGCCCGTTAGGTGGCTTCCGGCCCTACGATCCGCGGTTGGAGGCGACGATGTGCCATCTGCGATGGCAGCTGCGCGGCTACTGGAAGTCCACGGCACCAAGGAAGATGTGCCTCGTCTTCGGAGGCTTGCACATGGCTATAGGGGTCGCCCGGAGTCTCACCTTGGACGCACCCTAGCTCGCACGACGGCCGACAAGGTTGTCATCGAGGACCTCGGCCGCGTGACCCTCTCTATCGGCGCGAGACTCGTCGACGGATCATCCATAAGACGCAAAGTTCTTGCCCTGCTCTGCTTTCTGCTATCGAGACCACGAGCCGCGGCGGCACGCGAGGAAGTCATGGACGCCCTTTGGCCGGAAGACGATCCGCAGGATGCCGTCAACTCACTCAATCAGACTTTGTACTTTCTCCGCCGCGTATTCGAGCCGAGCTTCAAGGAGGATCTGTCGCCGGGATACGTTAGGCACGAGTCCGACGTCATCTGGCTGGACACCGAGCTCGTTCAATCAACCAGTCAGGTGTGCCAGCGCCTGGTGGACTCGATGGGGCGTGATCCTGATCCGGAACCCGTGGCGGAGTTGTCTCTTCAGTATCACGGCGCTTTCGCACTTGATTTCGCGTACGAGCCTTGGGCGGAAGGCTTTCGTTCGTCGCTCCACGCGCGATACCTCCAGGTGATCGAGCGAGCCGTTTCAAGTGATACGGCAAGCGGGCACTTCCAACGGGGGATCGACATCGTCCGGCGCGCCATCGACGTGTCCCCTGATGCAGACCAACTCCAACTCTCACTCCTAAGGCTCTACAGCCTTAGCGGGTCCCACGCGGCCGCGGCCGAGCAGTACGGGCACTACGCGAGCAGCCTCCGCGACAACTTCGGAATCGAGCCACCGTCGTTCGAGAGCCTGGTCGGATAGGTAAGGTGCCGTATTGACCGGGTCGGTCTGGGGTCCATATAGTCCGGCCCACTTCTTGGTACTTCAGTACTAGGAAGTGATGTCAAGACGCGGACGCGCCGAAGCACCACCTGAAATGGGCACTTAGGGTGGAGCCGAGCAAGTAGTGCAACCGACCGACTTCCAAGTCAGGTCGGTTTTCGTGTTCTACGGAGCACGAGGGCCGGAGAAGGAGGACCAAGCGTGTCTCCCGAGAACGCCAAGGCCTGGTAGGTCTACCAGTGCAGGCCAAGTTTGTGCGAATTGTCCTTGCGCTCTCGAGCGTAGCGATGATTGCACTCGCAGGCGGAGCTTCCCTGCAGGGGTTCTAGTACGTAGGTTCCATTACTTGAGTTGATCCCTCGGGATACAGTCTCAGGAACGTGGAACCTCGCACGGGGCACTCGATGCCTAGACCCCTGAAGCTCTGCATCGCCGGAGTCGTGGCTCTGAGCGCATTTGCGCTCGTGGCCGCGACTCTTGTGTTTCCAGCCCGTGTTGGCATCGCCCCGACCATGTCGGGCGGTATCGCGAGCGAGGCCGACATCCTTCTGGGCGTCGCCTTCTGGACACTGCTGACGCTGCTCGGATCGGCGTTTCCGGTGCAATTGCCCCGCGGCACGCAGCAGGCGGTTGCTATTGCACCAATCCTTGGATCTGTCTTCCTAGGCGGTCCTGCCGTTGGGGCGTGGGTCGCAGCCATCGGTACAACCGAGGTACGGGAGCTTCGGGGCGATGTTCCCTGGTACGGGACCTTGGCAAATCACGCCGTTCTGGTTCTATCTGCCGTAGTAGCGGGCGTGATTCGTGAAGTGCTGGTAACGCCCACCAGCGAGCCAGCGTTCAGTTTCGCGGTTGCGATGGCCGCCGCGGCTGTGTTCATGCTGCTCAACCTCGCTCTGGTCTCGACGTTCCTGGCGCTTCGAACCGGCCAGGTTGCCCGAGAGGTCTTCGTCGGCGACCTACGAGGCATCGCTGGTAGTGTCATCGCCCTGGCCCCGCTGGCGTGGTTGATGTCGGTCATCTACTCGGTCCAGTGGTGGGGCACTGCACTCTTCGCGGTCCCGTTGTATTCAACAAGGCTCGCATATCAGCGCTTCGTCGAGATGCGGGACATGTTCACGCAGACGATCGGTGCGTTGGCTGAGGCGGTCGACAAGCGAGATCCGTACACGGCACGACACAGCCATCGCGTCAAGGAGATCGCGGTCGACATCGGGCGCGTGTTGCGCGTCACGGACGCCGAGCTCGAGGCCCTCGAGTGGGGCGGCCTGCTGCATGATGTCGGCAAGATCGGCGTCCCGGACAACGTCCTGCTCAAGCAGGAGCGCCTCAATCGCGAGGAGCGGATGCTGATGAACGCGCACCCCGTGCTCGGAGCGCAGATCATCGCCCCGGTCACCAAGTTGGCGCCCGAGCTGCCGATCATCCGCCACCACCACGAGTGGTACAACGGGTCCGGGTACCCGGATCGGCTCATCGGCGACGAGATCCCGCGTCTGGCCCGCGTCCTGCACGTGGCGGACGCGTTCGAGGCCATGACGGCCGCTCGGCCGTACCGGATGACACCGCTGACGTCGGAGCAAGCCCTGGCGGAGTTGCGCAAGTTCGCGGGCGTCCAGTTCGATCCGGTCATCGTCGATGCCTTCGTCCGGACCCATCACGTTGATGGCGTCGCGGATCCCGGGCGCACCCCGGAGCCTCGCCAGATCCCGCTCATCGCGCAGGCGGCCGAGAAGACCGCCGCCACGGCCGACCGAACCTGACGTCGCTGTTGCCGTCACGCCGCCCCGGCGGGCGGTCCATGATTCGGCGCGACATGATCTCCAGAGTCGGTTGACATCCCCGTGATCCTGACGGGAATCACGCTCGGTCTGATCATCGGTCTCCTGGCCGGCGGTCGAATCATGCATCTCGCGTCCGTGCGGCTTCGATGGGTGCCGCTGTTGCTCGGCGCCTTGATCCTCCGTTTCGGGACGGACGCCCTGCTCAGCGCGGATGTCGGGCTGATCGGCGCCCTGCGGTTGCCGCTCATGACCGCCGCGTTCGCCCTGCTCCTGACCGCCCTGTGGGCGAACCGGACGTATCCGGGCATGACGCTGGCGTTCGTCGGGACGCTCGCTAACGCCCTCGCCATCCTGATCAATGGCGGGTTCATGCCGATCTGGGAGCCGAGCCTCGGAGCGGCCGGATTCACGGTCGCCGACGTCCCGCCTGAACTCAACATCATCCTGCCGCCAGCCCTGGACGCCAACTTCCTGCTGCGCCTGGGACCGCTCGGCGACATCATCCCCGTCCCCCTGCCGCTCATCCAGACCGTCGCCTCGATCGGCGACCTCTTCCTGATGGCCGGACTGGCGTTCTTCCTGTTCGCCAGCGTGGTCCGTGTCCCGCCGGACATCGATGACGATGGCGCCGCGGAGGCGCGCGACCGGGCCGCCGGCCGGCTCGGTGCGGGTCTGATCCCGGCCCTCCAGGGCATCGCCTCCCTGGAGCTGCCGATCGTGCTGGGTGGCGCCCGAGGGCGATTCGCGTCGCCATCGCTGACGACCGTCCCGGAGGTCGCGCCGCCGGTCGGCGAGCGGATCCTCCAGCATCCGTACGTCCGGCTCGCCCTCAACGGCTCGTTCACGGCCCTCTGGGCCGGTCAGCTCATCTCGATCTTCGGCGACCGAGTGAACACGGTGGCCCTGGCCGCGATCATCTACGCCGCGACGGACTCGGTGACGGCCACGGCGATGGCGTTCGTCGTGGCGACGGTGCCGAACCTGTTCCTGTCCCCGTTCGCCGGCACGTTCGTTGACCGCTGGGACCGCAAGGAGGTGCTGGTCGTCAGCGACATCCTGCGGGCGGCGCTGGTGCTGCTGGTCCCGCTCGCGGTGATCGTCAACGTCCTGTTCGCGTACCCGCTGATCCTGCTCATGACGTCGATCTCGATCTTCTTCCGACCTGCACGCGTGGCGATCCTTCCGCAGATCGTGGACGACGACGATCTCGTCACCGCGAACTCGGCGATGTGGGTCGGCGAGACGGTGGCGGACGTCCTTGGCTACGCCCTTGCGGGGCTGCTGGTCGTCGCCATCGGGGCCGCGCTGCCGCTCGCCTTCTGGCTCGATTCGGCCACGTATCTCGCGTCAGCGGTCCTGCTGGCGTCGCTCGTGGTCAAGCGTCGGACGGATCATGTCGATGGCGATGCGACCGATCCGCAGGCCGAACCGCGCGGCTACTTCGCGCAGATGCGGGCCGGGTTCGACTTCCTCCGTGCTGATTCGGCGCTCTTCGCCAACACGATCCAGGCCGCGTTCGCCCAGGGGACGGTCGGGGCGCTCGGAGCGCTGACGGCGACGTACGCGCTCCAGGTCTTCGCTGCCGGGACCCTGGATTGGAAGGCGGTCTTCGGGTTCCTCGAGACGAGCGTCGGGGCCGGCAACCTCGTGGGCGGATTCGTCATCGGACTCCTCGGTGCGCGGATCGCCAAGGGCCGGATGATCATCGGTGGGTATGTCGCCTTCGGGATCATGACGATCCTGATGGCGATCTCGACCAACCTCGCGTTCGCGTTGGCGTTCGCGTTCGGCCTCGGGGTCGTCAACATGGCGTTCATCATCCCGAGCCAGGCGATGTTCCAGATCCGGACGCCGTCGGGTCTGATGGGCCGCGTGGTGAGCTTCCGCTTCGCGCTGGTCTTCGGGGCGATGACCGTGTGGTCCGGACTCGCGGCATTGCTGTTGCTCGCGCTGCCCGCGGCCACAGTCCTCGTGATGTTCTCGCTGATCACGATCGCGGCCGGGGCCGCGGGTTGGCTGGTGCCCGCCCTGCGCGACGCGTAGGACCGTAGGTACACTGGCGGCCGCGTGCCAGCCGCCGCATCACGACGGCGCATGCGAGAGGTGATACGAGCGGATGACTGATCGACCCGAAGGCCTGCCCGACGAGACGACCGACGAGACGACAGACGCGCGCCCAGCCCCGGACCTCGATCCGTCGGCGAGCCTCGAGCCGGTCGCCGCGGATCTGAAGGCCGCCGAGGTCGAGGCGGAGGCCGAAGCGATCGCGGAAGTCGAAGGCGTCGGGGACGAGGCCGAGATCGACGTCGAAGTCTCGGCGGAGGCCGAGTTCGACGCGGAGGCCGAAGCCCGGGCTGGGCCCGAACCGGAGGCCGACGAAAAGCCCGCGTCGACGGACGCCGATATGACGATGACGACGACGATGATGACGACGACGCGTCGGACGACGGCGAGACCGAGAACGTCGACTCCGGGGATGATGACGGCGAAGCGGATGTCGCTGCGGTTGCGCCCGTGCGGTCGCGCCGCCGCGGGACCCCGCAGCCGGCACCGACACGCGCCCCGACACCGTCCGAAATCGCCGTCCATGTGAACGACAACGCTTCGAAGGTCTTCGTCATCGGCACGGTGGTGGTCTTCGTGGCGATCTTCCTCAACGGGATCCTCCTCGGCGACGGCGGGCTGCTCACGGGCCGAGCCACACCGAGCCCCACACCCATCCCGTCCGCCAGCGCGTCGGCTTCGGCCAGCGCGTCGGCTTCGGCCAGCGCGTCGGCTTCGGCCAGCGCATCGCGTCGGCAAGTGCGTCAGCGTCGGCAAGCGCGTCAGCGTCGGCAAGCGCGTCAAGCGTCGCGAGCCCCTCGGCCTCCTCCTCGCCGTAGGAACGGACCGGCCGATTGGACGCGGGGTCGGCCGGGAAGCGCGTGCGGATGGTCGCCGACCAGCTGCGACCGCATGGCATCCGCGATCCCCGGGTCCTCGAGGCCATGGCCGCGGTCCCGCGCGAGCGGTTCGTGAGCCTGAGCGAGGCGCGACGGGCCTACGACGATGTCGCGCTCCCGATCGACGGTGGACAGACGATCAGCCAGCCGTTCATGGTCGCCCGGATGACCGAGCTCCTGGCGACGCGGCCGGGCGACCGGATCCTCGAGATCGGGACCGGGTCCGGCTATCAGGCGGCGGTGCTGGCTGAACTCGGCTGCCGGGTCACATCGGTAGAGCGATTGGAGCCCCTCGCGGGGTCGGCGAGGAAGCGCCTCGCGGCGTTGGGCTACGGCGCGGTCGATGTACGCGTCGGCGATGGGACGGTCGGGCTCCCCGCGGAGGGGCCATGGGACGGGATCGTCGTGACCGCCGGGGCCCCGCGCATCCCCCACGAGCTTCGTGAACAACTGGCGGACGGCGCCCGGCTCGTCATCCCGGTGGGTCCGCGGGAGCGGCAGCTGCTCATGGTCGTGACGCGACACGGCGACACCTGGGACGAGGTCCCCGACGTCGCCTGCGTCTTCGTTCCGCTCATCGGGGCTGCCGGGTTCGACGGCGACGAACCGTGACGCGACCGCCTGTCGTCGCGGTCGGCGTCCGACGGAGCCGGCTCGGTATACTCGGCCGGCCATGACCCACGTCTTCGTCGCTCCGCACCCGGATGACGTCGCGCTCTCGTGCGGCGGCCTCATCGCCAGCCTGCGCGAGCTGGGTCAGAACGTCACGATCCTGACCGTCTTCTCGGGTGACGGCGCCAACGACGGGCTCTCGCCGTACCAGCGCGAGGCGTTGGGCTTCGGGTCGAAGGCGATGTGGCCCGCGACCGAGGCGTTCAATCGCAGCGACATCCTCGCCGACTGGCCGTCGGCCGCCCTCGTCCCGTCATGGGCCGCCGACGACGACCGGCTCGACGCCACGCAATCGGATGCCGATGCCGCAGCCAAGCGCTTCTGGCAGCGTTCGTCGTGGTATCGGCGGGCGAGCATCCGCAACGAATCGATCGCTGAGCAACCCGTCATCGACGACCTCTCGACGCAGGGCGCCGTCTTTACCGACGAGATCATGGAAGCCGCGGCCGCGGGCGAGTTGATGGCGCGGCGGCGGGTCGAGGACGAGCGGTTCGCTTACTTCGCGGAGGCGTCGATCGTCTTCCTCGACCTCCCCGATGCCGTCTTCCGCGGGTACGAGGGCGACGACCAGTTGCTGGGTGCGCCGCGTGCCGACGATCAGGCACCGTACGAGCTCCTGAGCCGCGAGATCGCCCGACTCGAGCCGCAAAAGGTCTACCTGCCGCTGGGCGTAGGCGGGCACGTCGACCATCAGCTGTGCCGGGATATCGGGATCCGCCTCCTACAGGAAGGTCGGCGCTGGGTGATGCCTGGGCCTGAGTACGCCGGCATCGTCACCTTCTACGAGGACTTCCCGTACGCGTGGTGGACGGACTTCCGGCGGCCTGAGGACCTCGGCGCGGGCGTCTTCGACGGTCTGCCCGATGGCGTATCGATCATGCCGACCTTTGCGGACATCACCGACCAGCTCGAGCGCAAGATCCAGGGCATCAACCTGTACCAGAGCCAGCTCGAGCGCCTCTTCGACGGCACGCGGGCGATGGCCGACAACGTGCGTGCCTACGGGCGGGCCATCGCCGAGTTCGGCGAGGTGGACGGGTCTGCCGAACGCTACTGGTCGACCGTCCGGGTCTGACGCAACAACGGGATCACGCCCAGTAACATCGCGAAACCGTGCCACCAGATGATCGGGAGCGCCAGCATCCCGGCGACCGGCACGGTCCAGCGACGGTTCGTGGCGCCGCCCCACAGCGCGAGAGCCACGGCGGCGATCGCGCGGAACTGGAACGGGATGTCGACCGGGTACGGCGTTTCGGGCCGGAAGCCGATGGCGTCACGCATGGTGGCGACCCAGTCGAACCAGTACTGCGGCGCGATGACGAACGAGATCGCGCAGATGATCCCGGTCGAGCCCACCGCGATGGCGAACGAGCGGATGTCACGGCGGCCAAGGAACCAGACCACGGCGAGACCCGGCGTCACCTTCGAGATCATCGGGAAGACCCACGCGACCGGGAAGCGGAACCCCACCACCATCGCGGCGGCCATGAAGACGTGGATGTTGCCGTGGTAGAGCTCGAGTGCGACCGGTGGCAGGGCAAGGAGCGCGAGGGTCCAGCCGCGCGCCCACTTGAACAGGATCAGGAGCAGGATCCCGTCCCAGATCCAGAGGAAGGCCTCCCACGGCAGGGCACCGACCCACTGGAAGATCTGGGCATACGCGGGCGTGTACCGGAACGCGCCGAGGTCCAGGTACTGGATCCCGTAGAGGTTCGTGAAGTCGATCGACCACGTCGTGTAGGCGTCGAAGCCGAAGATGGTGTCGACCTCGCGGTTGGCCCAGATGATGTACGGGACCGCGATCAGGCCGACGATCGACATCCCGACACGGATCGGCGAGCGGTAGCGGAGCCAGAGGCGGCGAAGCGTGTCCGTCACGGGCCGACCGCTCGGTCCGGGTGGGTCATGACGATCCCATCGGCATCGCGGTGGACCTCGCGCCAGCCCGCGGCGGCCAACCGGTCGGCGAGGGCGGCACCACGCGGGAGCGCCGCGACGGCGATGGTGACCCCCCAGTCCTCGAGCTGTCGCTCCCAGCCGTCCTCGCCATCGGCGACCCGGGCGTAGGCCTCCCAGACCTCGACCGGGAAGACTTCGATCCGTGAATCGATCGCGACCGGGAGATCCGGCAGCGCGAACTCGAACCACGACCCCCACGGCTGCGGGTTCAGGAGCCGATCGCCGGGCCGAGCGAGTTCTCGCAGCGCGGCGGTGATCCCCGATGGGGCATGGCCGACGACCCCAGCCGGGGAGCCGAGGCCCGGGTCGATGGGGCGCCAGACCGGGAGCAATGCGACACCGAAAACGACGAGCGCCGCGACGACCACGATGTTGAGGCGCCGGATCAGCGGCGGGTCCGACCGCTCGGGGCGCTCAGGGCGCTCGCCGGGTCGGTCGGCCGTCGTGACAAGGAGTCCGGCGATCGCCGCGACCGCTGCCAGCGGCCACCACGCGACACCGCGAATGGCGTACGTGCCGATGGCGAAGAAGACCCCGAGCCAGACGAGCGTGGGCCAGGGCGTCTGGCGGCCACGTCGGGCCAGCAGGGCCGCCACGAGGAGTGCGGAGCCGAAGAACAGCATGCCCGGCACGTCGCGGAGCGAGGTCGGCTGCCACTCGGTGATGCGCTGGGTGATGAGCGGGTTGACCGACAATCCCACCGCATACGCCCATACGGCCGGCCCGATGGGTGTGAGGCACGCGGCCACACCGCTCGCGAGGGCGACGATGATGGTGCGGCGGGCGGCCGGCGACCGATCGTGCAGATCCTCCAGCCACGCCAGCCCGACCACCACCGGCCCCAGGAAGAACGAGCCGTGGACGTTAGCCCAGATCGCGACGACCACGGGGACCAGCCAAAGCCGCCGCGGGTGCGCACGGCGATCGGTGACGAGGAGTAGCGTGAGCGCGAAGAGCGCCATCCCGAACAGTTGCGGCCGGAGCCCGAGCGCCACGGCGGCGACGACGAAGGCCGCGAGCGTCAGCCAGGCGGCGCGACGCGTGTCGAGTCCGCGCCGACGAGCGACCAGGAACAGCAGACCGAAGATGACCCCGATGAGCGCGGCGCGCAGGATGACGAGGCCCGTCCAGCCGCCGACCTCGAACACGGCGGCGAGGGTCACCTGGGCGCCCCATTGCTGATCCACCCACGGCGCGCCCGGAGCCGTGAAGGTCCACGTATCGACGACCGGGATGCCGCCGCCGGACAGGATCTGGTCCCCGGCGCGGAGCTGGTAGGCGAGGTCCACCGCGGACAGGTTCGCGATGAGCGCGGCCAGGACCGGCAGCGCCACGGCGAGGACCGCCCAGAGTCGTGTCAGGGTCACGCGCGGATGCTAGCCGCCCCCGGTGCGCCGCGGCACCGCCCCGATGGTCCTAGCGCGTGCTACCCGGCCGCGGCCACCTCGGTGGGGCGCACCTTGCGAGCGCCCTCGTCGTAGATGGACTCGACGGCCTGGACCATCAACTCGATGCAGAACCGATCATGGACGAGGTCGTGGCCGGCGCGACCCAGCGTGTCGGCCAACGGGTGGTCCCGCAGCAGGCGGATGATCGCGGCGGCCAGCGCGTCGGCGTCGTGGGGCGGGACCAGGAGCCCGGTGACGCCATCCTCGATCATCTCGGGGATCCCGCCGACGTCCGATGCCACGACCGGCCGCGAGAGCGCCATGGCCTCAAGGATCGTCAGTCCCTGCGCCTCGCGATACGACGGCAGGACGGCCACGTCGAGGGCCGCTGTCACGGCCGGCACGTCATCCCGTCGACCGGTGAACACGACCCGATGGGCGATTCGCAGCTCGCGCGCCTGCGCTTCGAGCGCGTCGCGACGGCTTCCCTCGCCGACGATCAGGAGATACGCGTCGGGGACCGCGCGGAGGATCGCCGGCCACGCCTCGAGGAGCGTGGGGTGGCCCTTCTCGGGCTCCAGCCGCGCCACGACGCCGACGATCTGCGACCCGGGCTCCATCCCGTATTCCTCGGGCAGGGTGCAGCACGGTTCCTGGTGGTCGTAGCGCTGGAGGTCGACGCCGTTGTAGATGAGACTGACCGGCACGGTCGTGCGCAGTTCATCGACGAGCTTGTGTTCGATGGCCTTCGAGACCGCGATCAGCCGGTCCATGTGGCGCGTCAGATCCTGGAGGAGTTGCTGGTCCTCGGAAGAGCGGATCCGGCTTGAATGGATCGTGGCCACGAAGTACGGCCGTCGATGGCCGATGTCGGCGAGGGCGAGCACCGCTCGCATCCCGACGGTCTCGGCACGGTACATGTGGGCGTGGACGACATCCGCCCGGACCTCGGCGAGGTGCGCGGCCACGGCGCCCACGGCGATCGCATCGTCCGGTTCATCGATGACGAGGACGCTGTAGCCGGCGCGCTGGAGCTTGCGGACCGCGCTCCCCGCCGACAGCGCCACGACGGACACGTCGTAGCGGGACGTATCGATCCGCGTGAGCAGGCCGAACAGGTGTTCCTGGGCGCCACCGTTCGACCCGGTCGCGAGGATCTCGACCACGCGGATCCGACCGCCCTTCAATTCGGCACGATCGAGCGGATCGGCGCAGGGGTCGGCGATGGTGGGGGCGGACATCGTCAGGTGACCCTTCGTCGCAGGAGCAGGCGCTGGATGGGTTCGTCGACGGCGCCCCACTCGTACTTGTAGGGCTCGTCACCGCGCAGGAAGTCCAAGCGCCGGACTCCGGCGTCGATGGCGCGCTGGACGTAGGCGTGGACCATCAGGACCCCGGGCGAGAGCTCCCGCGCGTCGGGGTCGACACCGGCGTTGTAGTACAGATAGCCCTCCGGCGTCTCGAGATGTACCCCCGCCGCGATCCGTCGCGCACCGACGCACAGGAACGTCAGCCGGAGCGGGCCGTCTGGGCCAAGCAGCTCGAAGAGTCGTCGGAAGAAGACCCGGCTCTGTCGTCCGCCGACGGTGTCGGGGAAGAGCCCGTCATCGCCCCAGCGGCGCTGGTGGAGGTCGATGAAGGCGTCGAGGTCGACGAGCGGGTCCGTCGAATCGACGAGCGTGATCACGCCGACCGCCTCGGCCCGACGGACCTTGCGCCGGATCTCGTGGCGCTCCTTCTTCCCAAGCGTCGCGAGGTAGTCGTCCATCGTCGCGTTCGCCGGGAGTGTCACGACGGGGCAGACATCCTCGCGCTCGACGTTGAGCGTCCAACCCTCGGCCATCTCGTAGGCCCCGAGCGCCGCGGCAAACGCATCAGCGGTCGAGTCGCCGCAGCGCAGGCGACGCAGGTCGACGACGTCCCACTCCGACCATGGTCGACCGGCAAGGTACGCCGCGAACGCTTCGCCGACGGCGGGGATGTCGGCCGGTGAGGCCAGGACGGTCGCGTAGTCCGCGTGATAGGAGGCCCCGAAGAAGAGGACCGTGGCGTCCGGACGGATCGGCGTCAGTTCGGCGTGATGGCCGTGACGCATCGTCGTGTGCGTGGCCGCGTCCGTCGGCTCGACGGCGTGGCGATGCATCAGCGGGACGATGGCGAGCGGCTCGGCTCCGTGGGCCGGCGCGGCTGGGACGATGACGAGTGTCTCGTCGTGGGCGTTGTCGCCGTATGCATCCCACCATGCTCGATGGAAGGCCCAGGACGAGAACGGGGTCGCCCACGGGTTCCGGGCCGCGAGCGCATCCCAGGTCGCCTGGGGGATCTCGGCGAACGGACGATGCTCCGCGCGCCACTGAAGACCGCGTGGACCCTCCGCGGGCTCCGCGTTCTGGGTGACGGTCCCCGGACAGGCGGGCTCCGCGTCGAGGGTGGGAGCGCTCATCGGCCCGAGGATAGCACCGGTCCCCCGAAGGTGGTTGCGACCGCAACGGCACGGTCCCGAGACCCGCCACGGACGCCCGCTACGGCAGCGTCCCGGCGCCGAATCGTCGGAGCAGGAAGTACTCGGGGCGCGGGCGGTCGTCGGTGATGAGCGGCCCGTCGCCGGCATAGGCGCGGACGGCGTCGCCGTCGAGCCAGCGGTGGTCGTCGATCGCGGCCAGCCAGCCCTCGATCGTGTCGGCCGGCGAGTCGTAGGCCGACGAGATGTCGTCGAGGACGCCCGGTCGCGCGAGGACGGCGCGGATCGCGTCGTCACCGACGTCGAGCGGGTCGTCCGATCCGAGCATGTACGCCCCGTAGCCACCGGGGCCACGGATGATCGTCACGTGCGGGAAGACGGCCGCGAACGTCCGGATGTGCTCCTTGAACTCCGCTTCTGGCGAGCCGAACGGGACCCACTGCATCATCACGCCGCCATCGACGAGGTGCGCGTGCCCCGCCTGGTAATACTCGAGCGACGAGATGACCGCGGCCCCGGAGCTCTCGATGGGCGGGGGCGGGTCCGTGACGATGATGTCGAAGCGTTCCGTCGTCAGCTCCAGGTGGTTCCGCCCGTCCGTGATGATGACGCGGCCGCGTGGATCGGCGAGGACATCGGCCGCGTCGGGGTAATAGAACCCGAACATGTCCGGCACCGACGGGACGAGTTCGATCACGTCGGTCCGGAGTCCCGCGATGAGCGCCGCCCGGAACGAGGTCCCCATGCCGAACGCCACGACGAGAGCGCGCTTGGCGTCCGGTCGCGCGGCGAGTGGCAGGATCGGCATCAGCTTGGCGTCGACCGTGAGGAGGGTCATGGACGTGCCCGCCACCCACAGCTCGGGCGTGAACCGGACCTGCCCCGCCTGCACGGACGCGATCTCATCCTCTGCGGAGGCGAACAGGACGCCGTCAAGCGCGCGGATCCGAGCCTCGGTGGGCTGGACGATCGTCGACGGCCGCAGGACAGACACCGCGATCAGCACGACGACGAGCCCCGCGGCCACGAACGCGGCCGGTCGCCGTGGCGAAACCACCAAGGCGAGGCCGATGCCCATCGCGAGGTTGGCGGTCGCGAGCAGCACGATGACCATCGGCGACCCGACGAGCGGCATCAGGATGAACGGGATGAGCAGGCTGCCCAGGATCGCGCCGGCTGTGTTGACGGCAAGAAGTGAACCGGATTCGCCGCCCGCCTGGCCGCGTTCGTCGCGAAGCAGGATCGAAGCGGTGGGGAAGGCCAGGCCCAGGACGATCGTGACCGGCAGCACGACGATCAGGGTCGAGCCGAGCAGGCTGCGGAGCGCCATGTCGAGCGGTTGGACCTCGAGGATGGCCGGGCGACTGATGACCGCCACGAGTCCCGCGATCGCGAGCGCAGCGACGACGAGTTGCGCGATGGCCAGCAGGCGGAGCGGGTCCTTGAGTCGCGGCCGGACGATGTTGAAGATCTCGGCGCCGAGCGCGATCCCGATGAGGAAGATCGCGAGGATCATCGTGAAGACGTAGGTCGTGTTTCCCGTGCCCGACGCGAGCAGACGGACCCAGGTGACCTGGTAGCCCAGCGACGTCAGACCGGAGACGAAGGCGATGACCAGCGCGAGGCGGACGCGACGGGACCGGACGGACATGGGTTCGTCGGCCCGCTCATTGCGGGCGACGGGATCGACGACCTCCGCATCTGGAGCGCCTCGATCGGCACGGGCCAGCCAGATCGCGGCGAGGCCGGCCACAAGCGAGCAGGTGGCGCCGGCGAGCAGCGCGCCGGACAACCCGAGGAGCTCGATGAGGAAGAACCCGGCGGCGATCGTCCCGACGATGGCGCCGATCGTGTTCATCGCGTAGAGCCGCCCGAACGCCCACGACAGCGCCGCCTGACGCGCCAGGTGCCGGGTCAGACTCGGGAACGTGGCGCCCATGAGGATCGTGGCCGGGGCCAGCGCGAGGACCGCGAGCACGAGACGAACGACCGCCAGGAGCCCCGGCGCGGTCTCGAGACTCGGGTAGATGCCGCGATACAGCTCGTGGATGAGGCCGAACGACACGGGCGTCGCCAGCACCACGACGACGAGGATCAGCTCGAGCCACCCATACATCCGCAGCGGGGAGCGGACCCGGTCCGCGATCCGGCCACCGACCGCCGCCCCGACCGCGAGCCCACCGAAGAACCCGGTCAGGATCGCCGACACCGCCTGGGTGGTGTTCCCGAAGACCAGGACCAGCTGCCGGGACCACGCGATCTCGTAGATCAGCCCGGCCGCTCCGGAAAGCAGGAAGATGGCGAAGATCGCGGTGGATGGGCGGCGCATCGGGCGAAGTGTGGCAGGGTCGCGGACCTCGTGGCGGGGCTTACCATCGACACGTGGAGATCGCGACAGGCCGGGAGGATCGATCGGCCAGGATCCTCGGCATCGTGGCGGACGACGGGCCGATCGGCCGGTCGCTGGCGGCGATCCTGCTCGCCCTGGCGTGGGTCCTGACCTGGCGTCCGCAGGTGGACCCCGATGTCTGGTGGCACCTCGGCATCGGCGGCGAGGTGCTCGCCAGCGGTGACGTCCCGCGCGCAGATACCGTCAGCTGGCTCACCGCGGGCGACCCGTTCGTCGCGCACAGCTGGTTGTGGGACGTGGCGGTCCGCCTCGCCTACGACATCGGCGGACTCACGGCGACGAGCGTCGTCGCCCTGCCGGTCTCCGCGGCCATCGTGACGATCCTGTGGCGCCTCGCACGCGACGCCGCCCCGGCGGTCCCTCCGCTCGGCGCCGCGGTCGCGGTGGCCGCTGGGATCGTGGCAGGCCTCCCGATCTGGACGCCTCGCGCGCAGCTCTGGGACCTCCTGTTCATCCTCGCCTGTACCTGGCTTTGGCGGCGCTACCTGCGCACCGGTCACGCAGCGCCGCTCGCGATCATCCCGCTGATCACCATCGCCTGGGCGAACCTCCATGGGAGCGGGGTCCTGGCCTTCCCGACGTGCCTCGTCGCTCTCGCGGTGGCGATCCCTGTCGGGATGCGCTGGAGCGTCTGGTCGCGCCCGAGGCTGCGACCGCTCGTCATCTCGAGTGTCGTCGCGCTCGCGACGCTCGCGATCAACCCATACGGACCGACGATCCCGCTCTACCCGTTCGACCCGGCCGTCGCCAGTGCCTTCCATCCGGCCATCGATGAGTGGCGATCGCCGGACTTCGACGAGGTCGGGCTGCTGGTGATGCGCGTCCTCGTGGCCGGTGCGCTCCTGGTCGCGGTGGCCCTGCGCGACCGGGGTCGGGACCCGTTCCTCCTGCTCCTTGCGGCGGGTTGGACGTTCGTGGCGCTGGGTTCGGTCCGGTTCATCCTGGTCGCCGGACCGCTGCTGATCCTCGCGCTCCTGCCAGCCGTCGCGGACGCGGTTCGCACCTGGGCAGGCGGGTCGTGGGTATCGACACCGGCCGAGCGGACGCCCCGCGGCGGTCGCGCGATCGCCTGGGTCGGCGCGAGCTTCGTCATCCTGGTCCTCGGCGTCGCCGGCGCGATCCAGATCTCGCCGGCACGCCAGTCCGCCGAAGTCGCCGCCCGCTATCCGGTCGGCGCGGTGGACCGTCTCGTGGAGGCAGGCTGCACGGATCGGATCCTCAACGCGTATGACTGGGGTGGCTATGTCGCGTTCCGGACCGGCCAGCCCGTCGGGGCGTACGGGAACTCGCCAGGGGATGTGGTCGCGGTGGAAGCCGCGCTCGAGCGACTGACCATGGATCCCGCGCCGTTCCTCGAGGCGAACGAGGTGGGGATCGTCCTCATGCGGACCGGCAGCCCGCTGGACCGTTGGCTGGATCTCGCGCCCGGATGGTCGCTCACGGGGCGGGACGCGATCGGGTCGCTCCACGTCCGGTCCGGCGTCGGTGGCTGCCTCGGCTAGAAGGGCGACGCGCGGTTGGTCAGTGGAGGTTGTACGACCAGTACACGCCGATGCCCATGATCACGACACCGAACCAGATCAGCGCCGTCCAGCCCGTGGCGATCCGCCGCTGGTGGACCGCGGCGAGCCCGCAGAGCGCCATCACGAACGGCACCGAATCGAGGAAGTAGCGGTAGCCGTATTGGAACCAGCCGCCGCCGTAGTAGAAGAGGGTCGGGAGCAGGACCGCGACGACGGCAAGGAGCAGCAGCCACGGTCGGGTGCGACGCCAGTCGGCGAGGGCCGCGAAGCACAACCCGGGGCTCGTGATGAAGATCGACAGACTCAGCCCGTCCGGCCTGAGGAACGGGAACTCGGTGGTGATCGAGGGCAGGTACGCGAACAGGAAGTACAGGTTCATCGGGACGTGCTCGATGGAGAACAGCCCCTTCAGGCGCAGGTCTTCGAGGAACGGCGGGATCAGCGCGAGGGCGTAGCCAGACTCCAGCGGCGTCCCGAACCGCAGCTGGTTGTACAGGAAGAAGAACGCGATCGATGGGAGGACTCCCGCGGTCAGTTGCGCCCAGGCCCGCCACGGGATCCGCGCGGTCCGTCGGATGTAGCTGCCGGCCACCGCGCGGGCGTCCTCCACGATCGAGGCACGGTCGAGGAGCAGGGCGTAGGCGGGGATCGCAAAGGCCAACGGCGCTCGGGTCAGGAAGGCGAACCCCGCCAGCAGCCCGATCAGCCACGCGCGCTGACGGCCCCAGATCTCGATGAGACAGGCGAACGTAAGGATCGTCGCGACGAGGTGCCCGGTGTGCCAGACCCCGCCACGCGCGGTGACCCACAGGATCTGCGTCGAGAACCCGAACAGGATGACCAGCCGGACGCGGTCGACCTGGCGCGGCACCCCGATCCGACCGAGCAGCATCCAGCACAGCCCCACGCCCGACGCCGCGAGGATCGCGTTGATCCCCGACTCGAGCTGGTCGGCCGTCATCGCGCCCACCACCGCGACGATCGGCATCAGGGCGATGGCCGGGAACGGCGCGAACGGCACGTAGTAGCGATCCCCGATCTGGATGAGGTCGTACGGGCCGGGCCGGAAGTCCAGCCACGTTCGGCCTTCGAGGAACGCTTCGGCGAGGTAGAAGAAGTCGCCGCGGTACGCGTCGAACCGGCGGTCGATGAGCCAGTAGAGGAGCGCGCAGACCGCGACGATCGCCCAGCCGACGACGGCGGGCGAGGCGAGGCGACGGGTCACGAGGCGGTCGCGCGCGTCGCGAGTCGACGACCGACGGCCTCCCGGAGAAACGGGAGCGTCCCGACGAGCATCGATGGACTGATGTAGTAGAAGACCGGCAGGGCCAGCGTCGCGGCGACGACCACCGGCCAACGGTAGCCGCGCCAGGCGCCGAACGCCACGAAGGCGATCGCGAACGGGAGGCGCGTCCAGAACCCGAGGTAATAGGGCGAGACGGCTGGCGCGGGTTCGCCCGTCAACAGGGCGATGTACCCGGACCACGCATCCGGCAGGACGATGAACGAGGCGAGCGCGACAGCGCCCGTGACGCCGCCAGCGATGATGCAAGCGCGCCACTGGCGACGAAGCACGAACCAGAGCACGCCGACCCCCGGTGTCAGCTTGGAGAGCAGGACGAACGCCCACGCCCCGGGCCAGCGGAAGCCGAGGACGACGGCGAGGGCCAGCAGCATCTGGATGTTGCCGGCATTGATCTCCGAGGCGACCGGCGGCAGGAACAGGACGAAGATCGTCAGCGGTCCGGCCAGGTAGACGAGGGCTGCGAGGAGCACGGCGCGCCAGATCGCCACGAAGACCTCGAAGGGCAGCGCCCGGCCCCACGCGACGACGAACTCGAAGGCCGGCGAGTAGTTGTAGCCGTTGCCTTCGCCCAGTTCGGGATGCGGATAGAGGTTCGCGGGGTCGGCGGCCCAGTAGTAGCGGACGTCGACCGGCTGCCCGCCGGACCGGGTGAACTCGACCCAGACCAGGATCGCTGCCACGATCCCGACGATCCAGCCGGTCGCGCGGAGGAGCGAAACGGCATCGCCGCGGCGGATCGCGGTCACCGTGCCGGTTCCCCGTCCTGAGGCCGGACGAGCAGCAGCCCCACCAGGGTCGCGTAGAACCCGGCAAGGACCAGCCAGGGGTAGACCGGGGCAAGGACCGTGAAGACGACGAGCGTGCTCGTCGTGAGCGGGATCAGCGCCGCCCACCAGTGCCGCCCGGCAAGCAGCCAGGCGACGGGGAGCAGCAGGAACAGCGCGTAGTGATCCCACAGCAGCGGCGACAGCAGCTGGCTGGCGACGACCGTGGCGAGGTACCCGCTCGCGCGTGCCCCACGACGGACCACGGCGATCCACAGCACAACGGCCGCAGCCATCGCGACCCATTGGACGATGGCGGCCAGGTCCGCGCTCGCGCCGCCGCGCAGCGCGATGGCCCCGGCCGTGTAGTTGTTCGGCGTCGCGATGGGATCGCTCACCTGCCGGATGACGACCGCGTAGTCAGCCCAGGCCGAGAGCCCGGTCACGGGGAGCGCGACCAGGGCGGCGGCGACCATCACGGCCAGACCGATCGCGACCACGCGCCACTGTCGGGTCAGCAGCATCCACGCGAAGAGCAGGGCCGGCTGGAGCTTGATGAGCGTCCCGACGGCGGTCCCGGCGCCCAACCGGGGCGGCGAGGCGAGCCACCGCCAGGCCAACGCGAAGACGAGCAGGAGGACCGGCCCCACCTGCCCGAGCTTGAGCGCGTACACCAGCGGCCAGTCGATCCCGGCCAGGAGCAGCACCATCCACCGGACGCCCGCCGGGACCGGCATGACGGCGATGGCAAGCACGACGGCCGCGATGGAGAGCAGCGTCCAGACCCAGACGCCGACGTCCGCGGGCAGGAGCGCGAACGGGATGATCGCGACGGCGAACGGCGGCGGATACAGGTAGATCGCGAACGGACCCGCCACGTCGACCGCGGTGTCGTAGAGCGGGAGGCCATCGAGCAGCCGGCGGGCGGCGCCAACGTACGCCTGGTAGTCGTAGCCGAGCGTCCCGCCCGCGAAGGCGAGCACCATGCCCACCCCGCCGATGAACCAGATCGAGGCGGCGACAGGAAGGAACCTCTGCCACCGCGGCCCGGCCATCACGGGACCCAGTACCCCCCGAACGAGAGGATGGCCACGATCGTGAACAGCCCCACCGACAGCGCGGGCCACGCACGACGAGCCAGCAGGGACCGCCGGCTCGCGAGGATCCAGACGAGCGGGAAGCCGAGCATCGTGATCCGCCCCACGGCTTCGAGCGAACCGCTCGAGATCTCGGCCGCGATGAAGACGATCGGGATGAGGAAGTACTCCACGCGAAGTCGATCCACGCGCCGGAAGACCAGGAGGAACATCGACCAGAGGAGCGTGGCCACGAGCGCCGCCTGGTACGGCGAGAACTTCGCCGCGATGGTCTCGGACGACGGGGCACCGCCCACGCCGACGCGGCCCCACGCCTTCTGGGCGTCAAGGAAGGCCGTCCAGCTGCCCGTGACCGACGCGATGTAGGCGACGTAGCCGAACGCCGCGAGCGGACCGAGGAGCAGCCACGCCTGCGAGCGGCGGAATTGCCACTCGTCCTGGCGGAGCATCAGCACCAGGAGCGGGAGCAGCAGCACCGCACCCTGCACACGGCACAGGACGGTCAACGCCAGGAAGATGCCCGCCCACGCCCGGTGGCGACGCTCCGCGGCGAGGAACGCGGCGAGCATCAGGAGCAGGAACAGGCTCTCTGTGTAGGCCATCCCGAACACCGAAGCGAAGGGGTAGATGATCAGGAGCCCGGCCGCAAGGGTGGCGCGCCGCCCCCCGAGATGCAGCGCCGTCAGCCGCACGAACAGCCCGAGCGCCAGCAGGAACGCGACGTTCGAGAGCAGGACGGCGACAAGCCCGGCGTACGACGGGAACGGGGCCGACAGGATCCGGATCAGGACCGGGTAGAGCGGCGGGAAGGGCAGGTTCGTGTACGCGCCCGACACGGGGTCGGCCTGGTATCCGTCGCGGACGATCCCGAGGTAGTACCAGCCATCCCAACTGGTCAGGCTACGCAGGAGCCAGGCATCGTCGCCCGAGGTCAGCGCCGGGTTCCGCGGGATGAACAATTCGGCGACGATCGCCGCGGCAACCAGCAGCAGCCGGGAAGCGATGAACACGGCCACGAGACCGCGGCCTGGCATCAGGTCCCCCGCCAGCGCTCGTGCCTGATCCCGCCAGCCGAGGGACCTCGCGGCAGGCAGGGCCAGCGACGATGTGGACATCTCAGGCAGTCTACGCGGAGCACGAATGGTGCTTCGATGCACCGATGGTCATGCTCAGGGTGGGAGGACCGGGTCAAGCCCGCCGAGGTCCTCCTCGACTAGATTGACAGGGACATGCCGCTAGCCGACGCACGACTGATCGATCTTCGTCGGATCGCCAACCCCAAGGGCAATCTCACGCCCATCGAGGGCGGCCGCGACATCCCGTTCCAGATCAAGCGGGTCTACTACCTATACGACGTGCCCGGCGGCGAGTCGCGGGTGGACACGCGCATCGCGCGCTCGAGCAGTTCATCGTCGCGGCGACCGGCAGCTTCGACGTCGTCCTTGACGACGGCCGCGAGCGCCGCAGCTTCTTCTGAATCGTTCGTACTACGGGCTATACGTTCCTCGGATGGTCTGGCGTGAGCTCGAGAACTTCTCGTCAGGATCCGTGAGCCTCGTATTGGCCTCGGAACACTACGACGAGGGTGACTACTCCGGGACTACGATGAGTTCCTCGCGTCCGTCGCTTCGCCAGGATGATCCCGTACCTCGACTTGGATGCCGCGACCGCCGAACTTCGAGCGGACATCGATGCGGCGATCGCCCGGGTGCTGGACTCGGGCCGATACGTCCTCGGACCCGAGGTGGCCGCCTTCGAGGCCGAGTGGGCAGCGATGTCGGAACGAACGACGCGGTCGGGGTCGCGAATGGGCTTGATGCCCTCGAACTCGCCCTTCGAGCCACGGGGATCGGGCCCGGCGACGAGGTCATCGTGCCGGCTCATACCTTCATCGCGACCTGGCTGGCCGTCGACCGAGTGGGGGCGACCATTATCCCGGTCGGATCTGATCCCTCGACCCTCCTGATCGACCCTCTGGCGGTCGAGGCGGCCGTCGGGTCTCGCACCCGGGCGGTGGTCCCAGTTCATCTCTACGGACTCGCGGCCGACATGGACCCGATCCTGGAGATCGCACGACGTCATGGCCTCGTCGTGATCGAGGATGCCGCTCAGGCGCACGGGGCGATCTACAAGGGTCGCCCCGTCGGATCGCTCGGACATGCCGCGGCATGGAGTTCTATCCCGCAAAGAACCTGGGAGCGATCGGCGATGGCGGCGCCGTCACGACGTCGGACCTGGAGATCGCCAACCGGGTCCGCCGACTCCGCAACTACGGATCAACCTCGAAGTACGTCCACGAGACGATCGGCACGAACAGCCGCCTCGACGAGCTTCAGGCGGCCGTGCTACGCGCGAAGCTCGTGCACCTTGGGGCCTGGAACCAGAGGCGGCGACGCGTGGCGGCGCGCTACCGTGCAGGCTTGGTGGCGTCGCGTCTCGAGCTCCCTGCGGACCGCGGCCTTGAGCACGTCTGGCATGCGTTCGTCGTCCGATCGGAGCGTCGGGACGCTCTGGCCGCGCATCTCGACGCGGCGGGGATCGGCACCGTGATCCACTACCCGAGGCCTCCCCACCGACAGGGAGCGTTCGCGGGCATGCGTTTCGCGAGCGAATCCGTCCATGGCGCCGACGTGATCAGTCGGTCCGTACTGAGCCTTCCGATGGGACCACACCTGTCCGACCCCCAGGTGGACCACGTTATCGGGGCTATCGACGCGTTCGATCGATGATCAGCCCCGCTAGGGCGACGGCGGTCCTCGGGGCTGGGTCCGCGGTCTCTCTGCTGGCCGGAGCCGTAACCGCGAAGTGGGTCGCCGCGGTCGGCGGCCCCGCCGGTGTGGGCTTCGTCGGATTGCTGAGCAGCCTTCTCGCGCTGCTCGTGATGGTCGCGGGCCTTGGCATCGGCGTGGGTCTCGTCCGGACCGTAGCGGCCTCCACACGCGGGATCGACGTCGTCGAGATCGACGCGCAGCGGCAGGCGGGTCGTCGGATCGTCCTGGCCGCGGCGGCCGTCGTGTCAGGGACCGTTGTGCTGCTCCGCGAACCGATCGCCGAGCTCGCCCTTGGCGGACCCGACGCCGCCGATCAGGTCGCCCTGGTCGGGGTCGCCGTGATCTTCGGGGCGTTGGCGACGGTCGAGACCGGCGTCGTGAATGGTCTCCAACGGGTTCGGACGCTGAGTGTGATCACCGCCGCGAGTGCCGGCGTCCTGGCTTGACCTCCATCCTCGCTGTCTCCGTCCTCGGCGTTCGAGGCTTCGGCGCCGGCTTGGCAGCGGGCGCACTCGGCGGCTGGGTCGTCAGCCTCGTCGCGTCCCGCCGATCGGTCGAGGTTCGGCATGCCGCGTCGCGTCGGCAATCGGCAGCCTCACGCGTGTCGGCCCTCGTCCGATTCGGTGTCCCGTACACGGTCAGCCAGCTCGCGACCATCGGCGCCCAGCATCTCCTGCCGTTCATCGTGCTGGTCGCGCTCGGTCAGGTCGAAGTCGGCTGGCTGCGCGCGGCGTCGACGCTCTCCATCGCGTACCTCGCCGTGATTCTTAGCGCGATGGCTCAGGACTACTACCCACGGATCTCCGCGGAGGAGGATCCGTCGATCATCGGTACGGTAGCGCGGGCGCAGATGCGCTTCGTCCTTGCGTCGAGCGTGCCGATCATCCTGATCGCCTCGGCCGTGGCGCCCGTCGCGCTCGAGGTTCTCTATTCGGCGGCGTTCGCGCCGGCGGTGAACTTCTCTGCTGCGATGGCAGTTGATCAGCGATGTCGTGGTGCTACCGAGCTGGGTCCTCGCCTTCGTCCTGCTGGCGAAAGGGGCGGAGTTCGACATTCCTTGGGGCGGAGCTGCTCTGGGGAGTCTGCCTTCTCGGCCTGGCGACGGGTGGGCGATGGGCGATCGGATTGGTCGGCGTCGGCCTCGCGTACGTCGCCGCATGCTCGGTTCTACTTCGTTCTGCTCCTGGGGCTCACGCGATCGCTTGCGCGATTCGACCTTCGGATCGAGATCAGACTGGTGGCGCTCTTGGCGATCGCGATGGCCGCCGTGCAGCTGTCCCGTCCGGTCGCCGGCGAGTCCTCTTCGTGTCTCTCACCTTGCTGGCGATGGCGGCCGCTTGGCAATATTCGTATCGGTTCCGTGGCTCGGCCGGCCTGTAACGCAGCCGACGGCGTAAGTCACCCGTCGTCGACGTCCGACCCGTCATAGATCTCTCGCCATCGCGCGACCACGTCGTCCGGGTAGCCGCGATGGAAGTGGCGCATCCACGGATAGGCGCGTCGACCCGACCCGTCGCGGAAGAGGACGTCACTCGCCGGCCCCATCGTCTTGGCTGGAACGCCGCCAACGACGACATCTGGCTCGACGTCTTTCGTGACGAGACTGCCGGCACCGACGACGGATCTCGTCCCCACGACGACGCCAGGCATGACGCAAGCGCCGGCGCCGATCACGGCGTACTCCCTGATATCGGCGCCACGCTGGAGACCGTCACTCGGGGGATGCGGGTCGTTGGCGACCACCACGGAAGGAAAGATCCAGACGAAGTCCCCGACCGCCGAGTACTTGGCGATGAAGACGCGACTGTGCGTTCGGACATGATCGCCGATGATCGTGTCGCCCTGAAGATCGCTGAGCGTTCCGACCTGGAGATCGACCCCGGCTTCGATGCGCTCCCTCAGAGTCACGTGATGACCGGTGCGGACCAGGCCCAGCAGCACCGAACGTGGATCCCTCGTACAAGACGGAGTGCGATCGGATGATGGACTCCGCGCCGACCCGAAGCGGCGCACCGGTGGCCAGCGGCGTCGGATAGCCGACGACACAGTGCGAGTCGATACTCACTCGCTCGCCGATGATGACGTTCGGATGGACGACCGTGAACGGGCCGATTGATACGTCTGCGCCGATGACGGCTGCCGGTGACACGCTGGCCAGGTCACTGATCATGACGGCCTCCATCGTCCTCGAGCACGGCGCGACACGATCATAGGCCGCAGCGCCGGACGAACCTGGTCCGGGATGAACTCGCGCCAGGGCGGCCGCCATGCTCGCTTCGGAGCAGCGTGGCCATCAGACCGATCCGATCGGACAACGTCGCGCTCCCAAGGTGCGTCGCGATCGCCGCCGCCGGACCTGGCTCATCTGTCACGAGGCTTGCTAGCCGCTGGTCTAGGAGGCCTCCGGGCGAAGCCATCGGAGTGCCCATCGTCGCCGTTCCCCGGAGGTCACGGGCTCGCTCGTAAGCACGTTCGCGCCGTTCGGCCCATCCGGGCCCCGTGCTTGACGCGCAAATCTGCTGCGAAACCAAGTCACCGAGGCGGCGCCGAGCATCGCGACTCTCGATGAGATCGCCCAGAACCCGTCGGAGTGCTGTCGACATCGGTCAGCCCGACCGAGGGGACCTCGAGGCCCGGGAGGTCAGCACTCGACAGGATCGCCAGGCCCGGGTCGCCGCGCATGGCCACGATCGGAACGCCTCGCAGCCCGGCTTCGAGCATCGACGTCAACGACGCCATCGGCATGAATTCGAGGTAGATGTCAGCCGCGGCATAGATCGCCTCCGGTTCGGACACCGGGCCGATCGCGCGAAGGCGCCCGCCGTGGGATTTCTCGGCATCCGCCCACCGACCCTGCGGCCGTGGCCCGGCGACGACGACGTGGAACTGTTCGTGGCCCCGGATGAGCGGCGAGACGACGTCGACGAAATCGGGCCCTTCGTCCACGAGAAACTTGTAGCCAGACGCCACCGAGACGGCGAGAACAGCATCGCGCGGTACGCCGAGGGCGCTGCGAACAGGGCCGTGTCATGGCCGCCCGACGGCAAACGGAGCGGGAATTGGTAGCTCGACCACGCGATCGGGGTCGACGCCGCGGCGCTCCGTGGCGAGCGCGGCCGCCGCAGGCCGGATGGTCGCGACGACGTCGCTGCACGAAACGCCCAGCCAGAAGGCATGGTCGGCGTGGTTCATGAGGATCGTGGGGGGACGGTCAGGCCATGCGGAGAAGGCCATGATCGGGCGGGTGACGTCGAATGGGTGCACGTGCAGCACGACCACGTCCGCCCTGTTGCGCTTCGCTCCGAAGGACAGCGGCCCGGGCTCGAGGACTCCGAGCCGTGAGGTCGATCAAGGCGCCACCAGACGCCTTCACGGCCTGCCGCAGCGACGCGGGGATCGGCTGCCATCCTGGTCCGTCACCACCAACGACGAGCGTCGGAGAACGTCTGACTCGATCCATTGACGTGCGAGGCGTGTGTGGCCACCCTCCTCGTACGCCCGCGTCAGGACATGAACGACCTGCGTCCGCGGGTCGCCGCCGCGGCCAGAGCGAACGTGGGTAGTCGCCGCGCCACGCACCATGCTCTCGAGTTCGACTGATGCGAGGACGCCGGGGTGGTTGGTCCAGGCGAAGTGTGCCGCCACCGTCGCCCAGAACAGTACTCGGTCCGGACGCGTCGGTCCTGCGTCGGCGGCGAAGTCCACGAACGCTCGGAAGGCTTGTGCATTGGCTGTCGGGGTCCCTACGTCGTACCGGATGACGTCATGCACTGTCGGGTGTCGCACTGCTACCTTCATGTCGATGTGTCAGCGAGTCCACGCTCCAGCGATTCGCCCATGGTGCACTATGTCGGTGACCAGGTGAGCGCGTCGGTCCTCATCGTGAGCTACCGCACGCCGGAACTCACCGAGCAGGCCGTGCGCAGCGCTCTGGACGACGCCGCCGTTCGCGAGGTCATCGTCATCGACAACGGGTCCGGGGATGACACCGTGGCTCGGCTGGCGAGTATCGCCGATGCACGCGTCCACGTGACGGCGCGCAGCGACAACCCGGGATTCGGAACCTCGGCCAACCAGGCCGCGGAGCTGGCGTCCGAGCCGGTGATCATCTTCCTGAACAGCGATGCGCGATTGCGCGACGGTGTCGTCATTCGGCTGGCAAGTGAGGTCCTTGCCAATGAGGGTCGCGCCATCGTCGGCCCGCGCCTGATGGGCACCGACGGTGTCATCCAACGATCCGCCGGACTCGTTCCGAGACCTGGCGACCTGCTCGCTCGGGGACTGGGCCTGCATCGCGTGGCAGGGGCGCTTTCGAAGGTCAAGGCCATCGAGAAGGTGGTCGGGCGGACCGCGATCGCGTCCGAGTACGGTCTGGCCACGAGCGCGACGGACGCGATCGACGTGTCAATGGTGTCGGGCGCGTGTTTCGCGATCGGACGGGCGGCCTTCGCCGGCCTCGGGCGCTTCGATGAGCACTACTTCATGTATTTCGAGGATGCCGATCTCTGTCGGCGCGCGACTCAAGCCGGGTGGCCGGTCAGATACCTTCCTCAGGCCGTCGTCGACCACGTCGGTGGAGCCAGTTCCGTCGGTGACTATCGGTTCGGCCCAAGACACGCAAGAAGCATGGTCCGATACCTCAGGGAGTGGCACGGGCGGCCCGGGGTGGCCGTGGGCCTGGTGATTCTTTGGGCGCGATTGGTCGGTCACGTCGTCACGTTCCGACCGACGACCCGTCGAGCCGCTGCCAGCCTGAGTGCCGGTCTAGCCGCC
>CAVXUF010000002.1:0-2140877 GCA_963764975.1 uncultured Chloroflexia bacterium
GTTCGCGTCGAGCTCCCGACATCGGACACGTGGCTGGCCGTCTCCGAGATGTCGCGCCAGGACGACCTCCGCTCCGCGATCGAACGGGCCGATGTGCGCGCGTTGTCGGGGATCGGCTTCTTCACCGTCCCCTACTGGTGCCCGAAGTGCGAGGCCGTGTACTGCGAGTCGCACTGGACCAGATGGCAGGAGTTCGAACCCGGAACGGGCTATCCCGAGGGCTGGTACGGCCGCTGCCCGAACGGCCACCAGCGCCCGCTGGACTAGCCCGACGGTGAGGCGATGACATCACGGGCCGCGATCACACAAATCACCAGCACTTGTGTATTTGGTGTTTTGTGATAGCATCCACGCATGAACGCGAGCCACGACGAGCTGATTCGAACCGGAGAGGCCGCAGCCATCCTGGGCACGTCGAGACAGCATGTTCTGGATCTCTGCCAGCAAGGGGTCCTTTCCTTCGCGCGGTACCGGACGCATCGGCGGCTTCGGCGGGCCGATGTCGAACGTCTCGCGATGAGCGGTCCAACGGCGCCGGCCCTGAACCGGGATGAGCGGCAATCCGTCTGGCTGCATGGGGCGGTGGCTTCCGAGCTTGTCGCGTCGCCCGAACGGACGATCCGTCGCGCGCACAAGAATCTCCGTCGGCTTCGCCAGGTCCATCCGACGGGCATGTCGGCGCGACGGCTCGAGGACTGGGTCGCCATCCTGGACCGGGGACCCGAGTCGATCCTGGAAACGCTGACCTCGCTTCGACCTGCGGCGGTCGAATTGCGCCAGAACTCTCCGTTCGCTGGCGTGATCCCCGACGCCCGTCGGCGAGCGATCCTCTCGGCCTTCAGAGCCAGCGAGCGGGCGACGGTGCGTGACACCTGAGCACCTCGATCACGTCCTGCGGGCAGCGTCGGAGATCACCTCCGAGATCGACGTGCTGGTCATCGGAAGTCAGGCCATTCTCGGATCCATCGCGCACGATCGGCTGCCGATCGAGGCGACGACGTCGATCGAAGCCGATCTCGCGTTCTTTGACGACCCGGATGATTTAAAGGCCGACACGGTGGATGGCGCCATCGGCGAGCTGTCGAAGTTCCACGAGACGTTCGGGTATTACGCGCAGGGCGTCAGCGTCTCGACAGCGGTCCTACCCACGGGATGGCGCGAGCGCCTCGTCATCTGGACATCCGCCGGAACTGGGTCCGCGCGCGGGCTCTGCCTCGAGGCGCATGACTGCGTCGTCTCGAAGCTTGTCGCCGACCGGGACAAGGATCGGGCATTCGCGGCAGCCCTCTTGCGCGACCGTTTGATCAGCCCGGACCTCCTCCTTGCGCGGATCGATCTGTTGACCGGGGTAGACCCTTCCCGCATCTCAAGCATGAGATCCTGGGTCGATCGACACGGGAGACGTGACGGTGACGCTGATCCCTTTGATCGTTCCTCCAGACTGGCGCCGATGGCTGACCCCACCGATGACCTGACCCGGCACCTCCACGCGATGCTCGGGCCGGACGCGACCTTCCGCGACGGCCAGCGCGAGGCCATCGAGGCCGTCGCCAGCGACGGCGCAGCGGGCGCTCGTCGTCCAGCGGACCGGCTGGGGCAAGAGCCTCGTCTACTGGATCGCGACGCGCGTCCGACGCGACAAGGGCGAGGGGCCGACGCTGATCATCAGCCCGCTGCTCGTCGCTGATGCGCAACCAGATCGCGATGGCGGAGCGGCTCGGCGATCCGCGCGGCCACGATCAACTCGGGCAACGTGGACGAATGGGACGCCGTCCAGCAGGGCCTCGCGCGCGGACGCGATCGACGTCCTGCTCGATCTCCCCGGAGCGGCTCGCCAACGAGCGCTTCACCGACGACATCCTGCCCGAGCATCCGCGGGCTCCATCGGCCTGTTCGTGGTGGACGAGGCGCACTGCATCTCCGACTGGGGCCACGACTTCCGCCCCGACTACCGCCGCATCGGCCGCATCCTTCGACTGCTCGACCCGCGCGTCCCGGTCCTGGCCACGACCGCCACCGCCAACGACCGGGTCGTCGAGGACGTCGATGGGCCAGCTCGGCGAGGACGTGCGCGTCATCCGCGGCCCGCTCGGGCGCGACTCGCTCCACCTCGACGCGATCGACCTCGGCGACCAGGCGGAGCGCCTCGCCTGGCTCGCGGAGCACGTCCCGGCGATGCCCGGCAGCGGGATCGTCTACTGCCTCACGGTCGCCGACACCCAGCGCGTGGCCACGTACCTCGCCGGCCAGGGGATCGACGCCCGCGCCTACAACGCGGACCTCTCGTCCGAGGAGCGCGAGGCCCTCGAGGATCGCCCTCGTCGACGGCGAGATGAAGGCGCTCGTCGCGACGGTCGCGCTCGGGATGGGCTTCGACAAGCCCGACCTCGGGTTCGTCATCCACTACCAGCGCCCGTCGTCGGCGATCGCCTACTACCAGCAGGTGGGCCGTGCCGGGCGCGCGGTCGACTCGCGCCTTCGGCATCCTCCTGTCCGGCCGCGAGGACGACGACATCGCGCGAGTACTTCATGGACAACGCCTTCCCGCCCACCGCGGACATGCACCGAGATCCTCGAGGCGCTCGAAGGCGTGGATTCGATGTCGACGACGGGGCTCCAGCGGGCGGTCAACCTCCGCATCGGCCGGATCGAGCAGGCGCTCAAGCTGCTCGAGATCGACGGCGCCGTCGCGCGCGACCGCGGCCGCTATCGTCCGGACGCCCAACCCGTGGCAGCAGGACGAGGCGCGGATCGCGCGGGTGCTCGAGGCCCGGCGCGCTGGAGCTCGAGCAGATGCAGGACGTACATGCGCCACGATGGCTGCCTGATGGAGTTCCTGGTCGGACCTGCTCGACGACCCGACGGCCGCGCGATGCGGCCACTGCGCGAACGACGTGGGGCCGCAGGTCTCCGCACGAGGCGGATCCGGAGCGCGTGAAGACCGCGATCTCCTTCCTGCGCCGGGATCTGCGCACCGATCCAGCCACGCAAGATGTGGCCGGCCGACGCCGTCGAGGGACTGCGCGGGCAAGATCGACGCCGCCGAACGAGATCGGTCTCGCGCTGTGCGTCTATGGCGACGCCGGATGGGGGCGGATGGTCCAGGCGGGCAAGTCCGTCGCTGGAGCCTTCGACCGGGAGCTGGTGATCGCCTCCGCGCGGGCCATCCGCGACCGATGGCGACCATCGCCCGAACCGACCTGGGTGACCGCGCTGCCATCATCCGCTCGACGAGGGCTGGTCGACACGTTCGCGCGCGAGGTGGCCGCGCAGCTCGGCCTGCCGTACGTGGAGTGCCTGTCGGTGCTCGTGGACGCGGAGCCCCAGAAGTCGATGCAGAACAGCGTCCTCCAGCTCCAGAACGCGCACGGCAAGCTCGGCATCGAGGGCGGTTCCGTGCCGGACGGGCCGGTCCTGCTGATCGACGACATCGTGGATTCGGGCTGGACGCTCACCGTGGCCGGCTGGCTGCTGCGATCGCATGGCAGTGGTCCCGTGCATCCGTTCGCGTTGGCGGTCGCCAGCGCCCGCGACGCATGATCGACGTCGACGCATGATCGATCTCGACGGCCTCGCACCCGACGCGCCCGCGATCATCCTGCTGTGCTCCAGCATCGGGGCAGGGCAGGGGACCGTCCGTCCGCTCGGTCCGCGGGCCTGGGCGGGACTGGCCGAGCGGCTGACCGCCCGCGGCGTGGCGGTTCGCGAGCTCGCGGGGATGCCGGCCGGCGATCTCGCCTCGACCCTCGACGTCAGTCCGGACGACGCCGCGCGCTACGTCGCGCTGCTGGAGCGCGCCAGCCGGCTGGCGTTCGAGCTCGATCGACTTCGGTCGCGCGGGATCTGGGTGGTCACGATCGCCGACGCGGGGTATCCCGGGCGTCTTCGCGAGCGACTCGGGCCCGATGCGCCGCCCGTGCTGTTCGGGGCCGGTCCGCTGGAGCTGGTGGGTGGGGGTGGCGTGGCGATCGTCGGGTCGCGCGACGTGGACGCGACGGGGACGGCGTTCGCGGAACGACTGGCGGGTGCGGCGGCGCGCGGCGGGACCACGGTGATCTCCGGTGGCGCTCGCGGCATCGACGTGACCGCCATGCGCGCGGCATCCGAGGCGGGCGGCTCGGTCGTCGGCGTCCTGCCCGAAGGCATCGAGCGACGTCTCCGAGCGGCGGACACGCGATCGGCGGTTGCGTCCGGTCAGGCGGCCCTGGTGTCGCCGTATCACCCGGGCGCCGGGTTCAGCCAGGGCGCCGCGATGGGTCGAAACAAGATCATCTATGCGCTGGCGGACGCGGCGGTCGTGGTCAGCAGTGCCGAGGGTTCGGGTGGGACGTGGACGGGAGCCCTCGAGGCGATGACGCGGGGTTGGGTGCCGGTGCTCGTTCGCGACGAGGTCGGCGTCCCGGCGGGGAACCGGGCACTCATCGAGCAGGGGGCGTTCGGTCTGGATCCGGGTGTGGTCGGAGCGGAGCTGACGGTCGAAGGTCTGCTGGCGGTCGCCGTACCGCATGAACGACGCGTGGCCCAGTCGGCGGCGCCATACGAACAGGAGCGCCTCTTCGATCTTGAGGGCGAGTCTTGACATCGTGACGTGACAGTGTCTAGAATACTGGCATGTCACCCACCAATCCCGAGGACGCCCGCTACACGCTGACCGAACTGGCCGACCTGGCCGGGGTCACGCCGCGCACCGTCCGCTACTACCTCGCGCAGGGGTTGCTGCCGGCCGTCGGCGTGGCCGGTCCGGGTGCCAAGTACGACGACGCGCACCTCGCCCGCCTTCGACTGATCAAGCGCCTCCAGCGCGAGCACCAGCCGCTCGCGGAGATCCGCCGCGAACTCGACTCGCTCGACGACGCGCAGGTCCTCGCGATCGAGCAGGAACCCGCGTCGACCCCGCCGCCGGACTCCGCCCTCGACTACATCCGCCGAATCACGGCACCCACCCGCCGCCTCAGCGAGGGCCGGTTGCTTCGTCGCCTCGAGTCGACGGCCATGCCCGCGCCAGCGGCCATGTCCGCGGCTGCCCCGACCCCAGCCTCCGCCAACACCTTCGCCCCCACTAGTCCTCTTGCCCCCACCGCACCGGCGGCTCCGGCCCCCGATCCGACTCCGCGCATCGAGCGCTCCCAGTGGGAGCGCGTCGTGCTCGGACCGGACATCGAACTGCACATCCGCCGACCGCTCCCGCGCTCGACGGCCAAACGGGTGGATCGCCTCGTCGAGTTCGCCCGAGACCTGCTCGAGGAGGAGCTGCCATGACCCGCGTGACCAACCTGACCGCCCGCGCCGATCGGCGCCTCATCCGTCACAACCAGCGCAGCGTGCGCTTCGCGCTCATCGAGGTCACGGCACCGCCGGCGACCCGCCAGCGTGAGCGGACGCCCGTCAATCTCGCGTTCGTCCTGGATCGCTCGGGGTCGATGTCGGGCGGCAAGCTCGACCTCGCCAAGCGCGCCGTCGAGGAGGCGCTGGGTCGCCTCGATTCCGGCGATCGGTTCAGCATCGTGGCTTATGACGACGTCGTGGAGACGGTTGTCGAAAGCACCCCGGCATCGGCCGAGGCTCGACGCAACGCCATCGCCCGGCTGGCCCGGGTGGATGCCCGTGGCAGCACGGACCTCGGTGGCGGCTGGTTCGCCGGCTGCGAACAGGTCGCCAAGCACCTGTCGGGGAGCGGCATCGACCGCGTCCTCCTCCTCACGGACGGCCTCGCCAACCTGGGCATCACCGATGCCGGCGAGCTCGCCACCCATGCCGGGGAGCTGCGCGCCCGGGGCGTGTCGACGACCACGTTCGGTGTCGGCAACGATTTCGACGAGGCGCTGCTCCAGGCCATGGCCGACGCCGGTGGCGGCCACTTCTACTACATCGCCGACGCGGCGCAGATCCGCGACCACATCGCGAGCGAGGTCGGGGAGACGCTCGAAGTCGTCGCCCGCGACGTGGAGCTCGAGGTCCTGGCGGGGGAGGGGATCGCCGTCGAAGCCCTCAGCCCGCATCCCGTCATGGGGCGCGGGACCCGGTCGGTCATCGCGCTCGGTGACCTTGTCGCCGATCAGGTGCTCGACATCGTCCTGCGCCTGACGTTCCCGTATGGGGATCTCGGCCGAGAGACGGGGGTCATCGTGGCCATCAACGATCGCGATGGCGCGTTCGCCGGGGATCGCGTCCGCGAGGCCCGCCTGACCTGGGCGTGGGCCGATAACCCGTCCAACGATGTCCAGCCGCGCGATGTCCAGGTGGACCAGGCGGTCGCGCGGCAGTTCGCGGCCCGGGCTCGCCAGGAGGCTGTCCTGCGCAACCGAGGCGGAGACTTCGATGGCGCCCGGCGCGCCTTGGAGGCCACGGCCAAGCGCATCCGCGGGTATGCCGGCAAGGACGTCGCGTTGCGGGCCATCGTGGCCGAGCTCGAGGGCGAAGGGCACCAGTTTTCCGCTGCCCTGGCTCCTGCGATGCTCAAGGAGGTCCACTTCGCCAGCTCGAACATGGCCCGCTCCCGCGACGACCAGGGCCGCTCGATGAAGAGCCGCTGAGGTCAGGCGCGCGGCGGGCGGCCCCTCCTCGGCGGGGCGCGTCGGCGTCGCCAAACCCTCGGCGGTCGTCGGTCCCATGGCGGTCGCCGGCCCAGGGTGGAAGGCGGCGCCGGAGCGGGTCCGCCGTCCGTTATGCACCATTTTCGGCAGCCAGATCCGTCCGGATTCGGTATGCCCGTCGGCTGCATAGCGATCCCAACCCGCGCGTCGCGATCCGCCACCGACCGGCGGCGTCACCCCCTTCGGTGACGCGCCCCCGCGCCCCCGCGCCCTGCGCCCCCGCGCCCTGCGCGGTGATATGCAGTCGACGGGCATACGCCGCGCGGGCGCAGGTCAGCGCGAGAATTGGTGCATATGTCCATCCGACGCGTCGTGCGCGACAACGGCCTGCGCCCACTGCTCAAGTGCTAACGGGACGACCGAGCACCTGGCTTAGCATCACCCTCACCGATCTACGGCGGATTGCGAGCGAAGTCGGTGGCAACGAGGACGAACAGCAGCGCCAGCGCGAGCCAAGGCTGCCCCACCGATGACGCGCGGGTCGCGCAAACCCGCCCGCCAGCCGAGGCTCCACCACCGGTGGATCACGGACGCGCACAGGGCGCCGTGGCTCGCCAGCGCCGTGACGACGGCGACGATGAGGAACACGAGTCCGAATGAGCCATCACTGAGATCCAGGATCGTCGCGCTGAGGGCGGCCCCAGCGATAAGCGCAACGAACCCGTGCCGACCTGGAGCGATCAGAAGCGCGACGAACGACAGGATCCAGACGATCGGCACGAATTCGCCGTTGCCGGGCAGCCCGAAGACGAACCCGGAGACCGGCGCCAGGCCGCCGAGAGCGAACGCCACGATGAGCGGGACGGGCGGAATCTGGCGGCCGCGCAACGATCTGCTCGTAGACGAACCACCGCGGTTCAGGGGGTTTCCGTCTCAGTCTCTGACACGACCCGGCCGCAGGTCCATTCGAGCGTGCCGGCATAGTCAAGCGACTCGCCCGTGTAATCCGACCCGCTCATCGGGGAGAGCCCGGAGAAGCGCAGCGAGCCGCCGGTATTGGCGAACGTCGCCTCGATGGTCGACGTCTCCGTCGCGCGCATCCCGACCTGGAGCGGTTTGCCATCCGCCGGGATCTCCGGCTCGTTGCTCGTGATCTCGAATCGGACGCCGTCCTTCCGCGGCGCATCCTCGATCGCCTGCCACCGGTCGCCCCGGTTCAGGTAGATCTGCAGGAACGGACGACTCGGCGTGTCGAGTCGCATGTTCGGGTCGCCGCTGACCTGGAATTCGGTCTCGCTGGCGACATTCGTGCAGTCCGCCGGGCTCGTCGCGGTGGCAACGACGGGCGACGTGAGTCGAAGCGTCATCGTCCCATCTGCCGTGTAGATGATCGGTTCGCGGCTGGGACCGAGGTTCTGGCCGGCGACGAGCCCGACTCCCACGACGAGGATCACGAGCCCGATCCGTCGGACGATCCCCCGACCGACGACGGTCATGACGCCGCCCATCAGGAGGATGACGCCGGCATAGAGCGTGAGCATCAGGCCCGAGTAGACGGGCCACCACAACCAGTCGATGTAGGCGCCGATGACCGCGGCGATCGATCCTGCGACGACGAGGACCCCGGGCATGAGGAATGACCGACCGCGGCCGCTCGCTGTCGGCGATACCGAGGTGGTCATGCCCCGAACCTGAAGCTGAAGTGGGTGCCGACAAGGGCACCGAAGACGAAGAACCCGATCGCGGCACCGATCGACAGGATCAGCCGGGCCATGAGGCGATCGGTCGGCCCGACGTCCACGGTGAGTCGCTCGGCGACGACGACCAGCCCGACGATGCCGAACGCGATGAGCCCGCCAACCATCACCCCCGCGACGAGCATCGCGAAGACGCCCCCCGTGACGGCAAGCAGTCGGACGAGCCGACCGACAACGGGAACGTGGGTTCCAGCCTTGCGATCCCGGTCATCTCCGGCGATCACGAGGCCCGTCAACAGGGCGAAGGGCCAGGCAAATCCGGTGAACGGAGCGATCAGACCGATCGCGATCGCGATGATCACCTGGTGGTAGAGCCGAAATGACGGGGTAGCGGTCTCGTTCATGGTGGCCTTTCTGATCTGTTGGCGATCCATCGGTTGGCGCATGCGAAGACGCGGTGAGGATCCGGGCGTTACGGAGCGCCGCCGCGATGGGTAGCGGAACGTGCCCCTCGCCGTCGGTGGACCGCGTCAAGTGGCGCCATACCCGACTCCCTGTGGGTCGATCGTGCGGCGCACCGTACCGCGAGCTCGGCTCAGCAGTGTCCGGGTCGCCCCGGCGCTTCGACCGAGGATCGCGGCGATCTCGCGCCCGGTATACCCCTGGGCGGCGAGGATGAGCCCCGTCCGACCATCCGCCCCGATCGTGTTCAGTGCCACTTCCAGGCCCTGGTTCCGCTCCTGCGCGAGGAACCGCGTCTCAGGCGATTCCGTGCTCGCCTCGGCCCCGTCGATCAGCACGGATCGTCGCCGGGTGACGGCGGCGTGGCGGGCGCCCGAGATGATGAGGTTGGTCACCACCCGGTACAGCCAAGCTCGTTCGTCGTTGGGCCTGCCGGATGTCCGCGAGACGACGGCCAGCCTGACGAACGCTTCCTGAACGACGTCCTCTGCCGCCGCGCTGTCCCGCAGGCGTGCGCCGGCGTATCGGCGCAGCTGTGGCGCGAAGGCGTCGTAGGCCAGGGCGATGGTTTCGTCCCCTTGTTCGGTCTGCATACCAGACCCTCCTGGGCTGTCCTGCGGGCACCTGTCGTGGTGCCAGGACGTCACCTTCGCGCGTGGCAACTACGGTCGGGATGCGGTCAGACTGCGGCGAGTCTCGATAGCCCGGCTTCGGCCGGCTGACAACCGTCGACGGCGAGCGCGATGGCCTGGCGATAGGCCGCCGCCGCGGATACGCGGTCGCCCGACGTCTCATATCCCTCTCCGAGGGCGGTCAGGAGGTCGACGGACCGTCCGCGGAGGGCCGCCCGTCGCTCATCGACGTACACGCTGTCGCCATAGAAGGGACAGTCGTCGAGGTATTCACCGCGATCGAGGACGCGTGCCTCCTCCAGCAAGCGAAGCCTGGCTGGCCCATCGGTGGCGGCCCGTGCCTCGTCGAGTCGGGCGAGAAAGGCGCCAACGTCTGACCAATCCACGACGGCCGGGTCGAGTCGGTAGCGATCGTTGTGGAACCGGATCGCCCGCTTGCCGCCGCCAGCCGGATCGAGCGTGTGGCGCAGGCCGCCGAGCGTCCGGTGGAATGCGAGGTCGGCGCGTTCGACGTCGGTATCGGGCCAGATGAGTTCGAGCGCCTCGTCCTTGGCGATACCGCGCTCCCCGCGATCGAAGAGGAACGCGAACAGCGCCTGCGCCTGCCGCGAGCCCGCTTTCTCGCCACCCCACCGCTCGATCGTCTCGGCCCCGCGCTGCACCCGCAGCGAGCCGAGCGCATAGACGCGCAATCCAGGCGCGGCTTCGGATCGACGGACGAGTTCCTCGTACAACCTCGACCCGCTCGCGTTCACCTCGTTGCGTTCACGGGAGAGACCGCTGAGGGCTTCGGCCTGCTCACCCTCTCGTCGGCCCGTGCGCAGGGCGGCCGCGACGTACTCCGCCGCGAGTCGCAGGAGTTCCTCGTCCTGCGCGCCAAGCGGCACGCCCGTCCGTCGACCGCCGACGCGGAGTTCGCCCATATGCTCGTCCTCGGCCATCAGCGTGATCGTGGGGCCGGTCCTGGGATCGGGCGTCGGGCCTGCCTCGGCGGCGATCGAACCGTCACGCCGGAACACCACCGCCCCGTCCAGATCCAACGTCTCCGCCACGCGGGTCAGCGCCGGTTGCACGCCGGCATCGGCGGCGCGAGCGGTGAGGACCGGCTGGCCAAGCGCGGTGAGCAGGCGCTCCCGGGCGACGGTCGACGGCAGGCGTCCGCCGAGTCGCGCCCGAGCCCAGGCCGTCGCCGGCTCGTAGACGGCGATCGTCACCACCAGCACGAGGACGGTCGGCAGCGGGAGATCGATCCCGGTGATGGCACGGCTGGCGGCATCGGCGGCCAGCAGCGCGCCGACGAGCAGGAACAGGCCGAGACCGAGCGTCAACGACGTCCAGAACGCCTTTCCCGCGACTTCTGGCGCGAAGAACAGGCCGGGCGAGAAGACCACCGACGCCGACAGGACCATCGCGAGTGTCACCAGCGACAGGCCGATCCACGGATCGGTCGCGGTCACCTCCGAGAGCAGGCGGATGATGCCGCCGAGGGCGCCGAAGCCGACGGCCGCGACGGTGACCCCGAGCTGTCGCCGTCGGGGATCGTTTCGTTTCGTGCGACGGTACGCGGCGATCAGCCAGCCAGCGCCCAGCAGGATCGTCGCGACTCGAGTGGCGAGGCGAACCCAACCCAGGACCTCACCTGATATCGGACCGAGGCTCAGCTGCGGTGGCGCGATCGCGATCGGGTGGAGCGGATCGATGACACCGGGCACCGTGAACGCCACGTTCAGCAGGTAGGCGATCGCAAGCACCTGGAGCGGGCGGCGACTCCGACGACCCTCGAACGCGATCATCAGCGAGAGATGCGCGAACGCGGGGACGATCAGGGCGGCGGTGATCTCCTCGATGGCGTGGCCCGTATCCACGGCCCCGTCGGCGGTCGACAGGCGCTGGATGATGATGCTGCCGCTCCAGACGACGACCGTCAGCGACAGAAACGCAAACACCCGGGCCAGTGGGGTGCTGAACCGTGTCAGGACGGTCAGTCCAAGCCAGACGCCGAGGATGGCGGTCAGGCTGTGGGCCGTTACTTCCAGATGCTCAGGCGTGAGCACCACGTCCGTCTCCCTCCCGGGCGCGAACTGACCCGTGGAGCGTCGGCCGGTGGGATCCGATGCGGGGATGCCGTCCACGTCGCCGACGTCGGCATCTTCGCAGGTTGCCTGCGCCCTCGTCGAGGGAGTTCGCGCGGCGTCCATACCGCGCCGAGATCAACGGGCTGTGACAAATGATCGAGATCGGCGTCCAACAGCCATGAAGCCGATCTCACCCGCCAGACCGACGCGGCGATCCGAGCGGGCCGCGGGAGCGGTCCTGTTCGCGACTGGCGCAGCCCTGACCCTGTACACCGTGGTCGGTCTCGCCCCGCGGATGGCCGATCTTGGTTCAGCAAGCCCGCCGGTGCAAGGCAACGCAGTCATGACGTTGATGATCGCCGGGCCGATGTTCTTGCTGGTCATCCTGGCGCACGGTGGCCTGTGGGTGGCTGCTGTGGCGCGGGCGATCCGGGGCCAGGACGTTCGCCGTCGCCTGGATCGTGGTCGGCGGTCTCTTTGCCGCCCAGGCACTGGCTGGCTTCGGCAATGTCCTGTGGGCGCTCCGCGTCGCGATCGTCGAGCCTGACCGACTCCTGATCCACTGGCCGCTGGCCTACTACGACCCGTTTCTCGGCTCGAATGTCGTCGGGACGCCCCTGGAAGTCGCTGTCCGTTCGGTCGGATGGACGATGTGGCCTTCTGGTTGCCAGGTGTCATCGCGGTCGCGGCGGTCAGCGTGGCCGCCTCTGGTTCTCGCGGGGCGGGGGCAAGCCACCGAGCGGAGCGGCGTCGAGGGACCGCGGACTGCCTGACAGCGGGAGCTGACGCGCCGACCCATACACTTTCCCTTCACACTGTGCGCCGCGGCGTTGATGACGTGCCGCGGGGCGCAGACAGGGAGGATCGGGTGACGGTCAGGGTCGAAGGGCGCACGATCAGCGGAGACCACGTGACGTGAGCGACGAGACCCCGGGCCCCGGCGCGCTCTTCACCCTCGACCCAGCCCGCGCCTATCCGATCCTCGATCGTGCGGATGGCGTCTACGTCTGGGACACCGATGGGCGCCGCCACCTCGACGCGATCGCGGGGATCGGCGTCGCGAACATCGGCTACGGCCGCGACGAGGTCGTGGCCGCGATGACCGAGCAGGCCGCCCGACTCCCGTATGCGGTCGGCAACATCTTCGGCAACGAGCCGGCGATGCGGCTCGCCGAAAACATCGCGCGGCTGACGCCGGGCGACCTCGACTTCGTCCACTTCACCTCGGGTGGGTCGGAGGCCGTCGAGGTCGCCCTGAAGATGGCCCGCCAGTACCACGTCCTGCGCGGCGAGCCGGAGCGATCCACGTTCATCTCGCGCTGGACCGGCTACCACGGCGCGACGTTGTGGGGCCTCACCGTCGGTGGTTCGAAGCTGCGCCGCCGCGTCTACGAACCGCTCCTGGCGGACACGCCGCACATCCGCGCCCCGTACTGCTTTCGCTGCCCGTGGCCGGACGCGCACCCGGATTGCGGCCGGCCGGCGGCCGACGAACTCGAGGCGGCGATCGTGGCCGCCGGTCCTGGACGGGTGGCCGCGTTCATCGCTGAACCGATCGTCGCCTCGGTCGGCGGGGCCCTCCGGCCGCAGGACGACTACTGGCCGCGCATCCGCGAGATCTGTGACCGACACGGCGTCCTGCTGATCGCGGACGAGGTCGTCACGGGCTTCGGGCGGACCGGGCGGACGTTCGCGCTCGACCACTGGGGTGTCGTGCCGGACCTGCTCGTCATGGGCAAGGGCATCAGCGGTGGGTACGCGCCGCTCGGGGCCGTGGCGGTCCGGGCGGGGATCCGCGCGGCGTTCGCCGATGCGAGCGCGGCGTTCGAGCACATCTTCACGTTCGGCGGGAACCCCATCGCGACCGCGGCCGCCGGTGCGGTCCTGGCGATCTGGGAGCGCGAGCAGCTGACGGACAACGTCGTCAACCTCGAGCCCGCGTTCCGTGCGGCCCTCGACCGCCTGCGCGAGCACCCGTTCGTCGGTGATGTGCGCGTCAGCGGGTTCATGGCCGGGATCGAGTTCGTGGCCGACCGCGAGACCGCCGAGCCGTTCCCGGCCGCCATGCGCTTCGGGGCCCGGATCCGCGACGCCGGACTGCGTAACGGCGTGGTCACGTACCCGGGCAGCGGGATGGCCGATGGCGCCCGAGGCGACATCATCAGCCTCTATCCACCGCTCACCTTCGACGAGAGCCACATCGCGGAGCTCGCCGAGCGCCTGGAGGCGACGTTCACCGAGGTCGAGCACACGCTCGCGTCCGAACGCGACGCCTGATGCAACGTCGCTCGGTGAGCCGGCTCAGGTCAGCCGGACGATCCCGGCGATGCCGTCGAAGCCCACGTCGAAGCTCATGATCCGGCCGATGTCATGGGCCTGCATCACGGCGACATGGATCGCGTCACGCGCCGACAGTCGAGGGGTGGTGCGCAGTAGTCGTCGCGCACGCTCGACGTCGGTGAACTCGATGGGGTAGGTGGTGTCGACCACGCCTCGGAGCGCCGCGAACGCCGGATCGATCGCCTCGTGTCGACCGATCCGGTGATATCGATGGAGGATCTCCTGAAAGACTTCGGCGTCGGTCACCAGTGGTTCCCCAGCGATCGCCGCAACTTCAAGCAACCGCTGCGACCGCGTCCGCAGGTCGTCGTCGCTGCCAACGAGGTACATCGGGATGTTCGAGTCGACCAGGATCACGGCCGGGTGTCGTCGACGTAGCCGCTCTCGATCTCCTCGAGCATCTGAGCGATATCCGGCGCGGGGTAGCGAAACGTACTCGCGGTCCTGATCGCCGCCAACTTCGAGGCGACATCCGGCCTCGAGCGCTGAGAGCCGGCCTCGCGGAGACGCTGGCGCACCCACTCGGCCGTCGTCACATGCTCCCGTCGGGCGAGGCGCTGGATCAGCCTGAGCTCGACGTCGTCCATCAGGACTTGAAGGCGTTTGGTCATATCGTGCAGTCTGAGTGACTCATCATGATGAGTCAAGTCCGCGACCGAGCTCGGCCGCGGGCGCCTAGCTCGTACTGCAGATGGCTGGGCGTATGCACGAATTCGGCGTTCGAGGTCGCCGCGAGCCCCGTATGCCCGTCGACTGCATACGATGGGCGGCGTAGAGCGGGTACGTCGCGACCGTCCGGTAGGTCGCACCCGCGACCGCTCGATCAGGAGGGAGTGACCATGCGTCCTCTCGTGGCGGATGCGTCGGCGCCCGGCAGGCTCGCCGTTCGCGAACTGCCCGAGCCTGTGCCGGGTGCCGGCGAGGTCCTCGTGTCGGTGCGCGCGTTCTCGATCAATCGAGGCGAGATGCGGATGCTCGGGACCGCCGACGACGGGTGGCGCCCCGGTTGGGACTTCGCGGGCGTCCTCGAGACCGACGTCGAGGGTGGCCGCCGCGCAGGGACCCGAGTCGTCGGTATCCGGCGTGGTGGCACATGGGCCGAGCAAGTGGCGGTTTCCGACGCGTGGATCACGCCCTTGCCCGACGGGATCTAGCTAGATCCCCAACTGGCGGGCGAGCACCCCCGTGCGCACCGCCGCCCCCCGCGCCGGGCGTATGCAGTCGACGGGCATACACCCAGGGACTTCGCGCCGGCGCCGCTATAGGTGCATAACCGCGCCTGCAGGCACCCGGTCCGGCCCGGTCAGGGCGACGGCGTGGCCTCGAGCGGCGTGCCGCAGTCGGTGAACCAGACGATCGTTCCGTCCTCGCGGGCGGCGAGGTGGAGTGTCTGCCGGTTCGACGTGCCGTCGATCACGATATCGGTGTCGACTGGGATCGTGTCCTCGATCAAGGTCGTGACGTCGTCCGTCGTCCAGTCCCAGACCTCCAGGTCGCCGATCGACCGGATCGCGACCGCGACAGTCGGATCGGCCCGCTTCGGGAGCTCGGTCCGACACTGGTCCTCGCCATACCGAGCGAGCACGGCTGGATGGAGGCTGGCGACCTGGAATGTGGCGTCGCCCTCCCGGAGCGCCACGACGAGGCTGGCGATGAACGCCTCCACCGCCTGCTCGTCGACCGGCGCGGCGGTCGGATCCGGCGTCGGTGTCGCGTCGGGCGTGGGATCGGGCGATGGCGTGAGCGTCGCATCGGGTGTGGCCGCGGTGGTCGGCGCCGTGGAAGGGGTGGCCGCGGCCACCGGTGACGGACTCGAGGCCGCACGTCCGTCACCACCCGGTGTCAGGAGTGCCGCGCCGCTGACGGCGACGATCGCGATCCCCGCGGCGAGGAGAGCCCAGCCGAGGAGCCGGCCGCTCACGGCGTCGTCACCCTACGGACACTCGCGCTCGTAGTGGCCCATGAGGCGTTCCTGCTCGGCGGCGTCCTCGATGCCCCGCATCGCGTCCTGGTAGATGCTCTTCACGACGACGGTCGTGATGTCCTTCCGGCCCTTGCCGTACGCAAGCGGCCGCGGCGTCACGGAGAGCTCCACGGTTCGGCACTGGTCGGTCGCGACCCATGTCCCGTCCTGACAGACGAAGCGGCGCTCCTTGCGGAGCGATCGCACGACGAATGGCACCGTGATGACGAGCTGCTGCTCGTAGCGCGTGCCCATCGACGCCCGCTGGTGGTCAAGCGAGCTGAACAATGATCCGAGGTCGTCCTTGACCATCCGCATCGAGCGCTGGCTGATGCTCGCGGGGCCCTCGACGCGGTTGCCCTCGTCGTCGGTCTGACGGGGCTCCAGCCATTCGCCGAACTTGAGCGGCACCGGGAAGGCCGCCCACTCGATGCGGGCGTCTTGTGGTAGCAGGCGGAAGTCCTTCGTTCCGACGAACCGCCACTCCTCGGTGCCGTCTGCGCACTGGCGGGGTCGAGGCTGCGATCCGCCGGGTGGGGGCACCTCCGTGCCGCCTCCGCCACCACCGGGGTTGGTCCCGCCCGGCGCGCCGCCTCCGGGCACGGACCCGCCGCCTCCGAGCACGGACCCTCCGCCTCCGGGCACGGACCCGCCGCCCGCGCCGGCTCCGCCGCTGTCGCCCGGACCCTCGCCGGCGCCACCCCCTCCGGCGGCGGCTCGACCGCTCCCGTCCAAGGCACTCGTCGTAGGCCTGTTGGAGCACGGCCGCCTGCTTGCAGACGTACTCGGCGTGCTGTTCGGCCGCGTGCGCCGACCCGCGGGCCCGCTGCGCCTGTTGCTCGGCGTCGGATGCCGCCTTCAACGCCGCCTGCTCGGCCGACTGGGCGGCAGCGAGCTTCGCCCGCGCGGCCTCGATCCTCGCCGTCGCGCTCCCGCGCCGCCCGTCGGCGCAGCTCCTCGATCGTCTCGGCCTTCTCGAGGTCCAGGACTTCCTGACGGTAGGTCTCGGTGATCGCCTCGCGCTGGGCGTGCGACGTCGCGGCGGCCAACTGCGGGTCGTATCTCGCGGCCAGCTCCTGGCGGGCCTCCTCCAGCAGCCGCAGGTCGCGCTCCGTCAGGGTGAGCCCACCGGACGAGATGCTCGACGTGCCCTCGTCAGGGGCCTCTAGTTCGACGTCCAGCTCCCGCTGGGCATCCTCCCGGGCACGCGTCGCCTTCTGGGCGTCCGCCCGGACCTTTGCCGCAGCGGTCGTCTGCTCGTCGGCCTCGGCACGGGCGTCGCGAGCGGCGTCGCGGGCGGCCTTGCAGTCCAGATTTCCCTTGGCGAGCGCGTCGGCGAGGTCGTCGCAGGGGCCTCGAGACGCCGCGGCCAGGAAGTCGCCACCAGTCGTCGTGGCTAGCTCGGTCGCCGGGGTGCGCGGCACGGCACGACCGGCCGCCTGGCCCGCGCCGCGGGCTCGCATGACGAGGCCGAACCCGATGATCGCGAGAATCGTCCCGACCACGAGTCCGACAAGCGGCAGGAGCGGCACGTCCCCACCGCCGGAGGAGGGCGCTGCGACGGGTGTGGCGCTCGGTACCGGCGTTGGCGGGACGGGCGTCGGTGTCGCGCTCGGGACGGGCGTCGGTGTCGCCGTCGCGGTGGCGACGGGAGTCGCGGTCGGTGCGGCGGTCGGTGCCGGCTCGGGGGCCCGACCGGGCGCGAACGTCCCGTCGGACTGCAGGAGTGGCAGGCCATCGAAGCCGTCGGGCACCGTCGTCCAGCCCGCCGGGATGCCTGGGAAGGACGCGAACGAGGTCGTTCCGGGGGCGAACTGCCCGCCACCGGCGACGCCGGTATACGCGCGCTGGCCATCGAACGTGAAGAGTTCCGTCTCGGTGGGCCACCAGAGCTGGAACAGCTTCTCGTCGAAGTAGCCGAACGCGTGGCTCCTCGTCCGCGTCCATTGGGCCGACGCCGGGTTCCAGTACGACGTGACGACGAACGGCTCCGCGGGCCCGGGTGGGTCGTTGATCCCCGCGTACCGGTTGCCGTCGCCGAGTGGATCGCCGCCCGGCAGCTGCGGCCGACTTGGCGCGACCGGCCCGAGTCGTGCGTCGTGGACGACCAGCGAGATGTCGGTGAAGTCCGGACCCGCGAGGTCCACCGGTCGGTCCAGGAAGAAGGTCGACACCAGCCACGTCGTCGGCAGGGGCGTGTCGAGCTGGAAGGTCGGCTCCTGGCAGTAGATGTGATCCTCGCCGCACGCGAGGGCGCCACCGCGAAGCCCGGCGATCTGGTCCGGGGTATACGTCGCGAGGTAGGCGTAGTCGAAGCGCAGGCCGATCCCGTCCGGCCGCTCCCCGCCCTCGTCCGGCGGGATGGGGCCGGCGAACGGATCGAAGTACTCGGGTTCGGCGTACTCGACGAGCGGCTCGCTCTCGACGAGCGCGCGCCGGGCTCGGTCGGGGACCCCGGCGATGACCACGATCTTCTCGAAGTGCTCGAGCTCGTCGAACGTGGGGTATTCCTGGGCCTGCGTCGATGGGGCGGTCGCGAGAAGGAGCCACGTCAGCCCGACGGCGAGGCACAGGGCCACGGCGGTCTGTCGCGCACCCGTCCGACTCGTGTCTCCGCCCATCGGGAACCACCACTCCCGGGAGTCCCGCACCGCCCCGCGGCGGCAGTCAGAACGACCCGCAGCGTGGGCATGATGCTCCAACGGCGCGGTGGTGACAAGGCGTTCGCGCCCGCATTCCGCACCAGCGCGCACCCGCGGTATGCAGTCGACGGGCATACGCGCAGGGAGCTCGCGCCGGCGCCGCAAAACGTGCATCGAGCGGACCGACCAGCCGCGCCGATGGCGACCTCGCCGTGCGCGGGCCCGCCGCCCGCCGCCCCAGTCGCGCCGCCTGCTACCCGGCGAGGCGCTTGTACTTGATCCGGTGCGGCTGATCCGCCGCCGTCCCCAGCTCGCGGTGGCGGAACTCCTCGTACTCGGTGAAGTTGCCCTCGAACCAGCGAACCTGGCTGTCGCCCTCGAACGCGAGCACGTGCGTGGCGATCCGATCCAGGAACCAGCGATCGTGGCTGATGACCACGACGCACCCGGGGAAGGACTCCAGCCCGGCCTCCAGCGCCCGCAACGTGTCCACGTCCAGGTCATTGGTCGGTTCGTCGAGCAACAGGACGTTCCCGCCGGACCGCAGCAACTTGGCGAGATGCACCCGGTTCCGCTCCCCGCCAGACAGTGCCCCCACCCGCTTCTGTTGATCCGTGCCCCGGAAGTTGAACGACGACACGTACGCCCGGGCCGGCAGCTCCCTCGACCCCACCTTGATGATCTCGTCGCCGCCAGAGATCTCCTCGTATACGGTCTTGTCAGCCTGGAGATCGTCACGACTCTGGTCCACGTACGCGAGCTGCACCGTGTCGCCGATCCGGATCGACGCCGCCGTCAGGCGCTTCCTCCCCCACGATCATCCGGAACAGCGTCGTCTTGCCGGCGCCGTTGGGCCCGATGATCCCCACGATCCCAGCCTTCGGCAGCGAGAACGTGAGGTCTTCGATGAGCAGCCGGTCGCCGAACCCCTTGCGCAGCCCCTGGACGTCGATGACCGAGTCCCCGAGCCGTGGCCCCGGCGGGATCGCGATCTCGAGCTCGCGCTCGGCACCCTTCGTGTCGTTCGCCTCGGCCAGGAGCTTCTCGTACGCGCCGAGTCGGGCCTTGCCCTTCGCTTGTCGAGCGCGCGGCGCCAGCCGAACCCACTCCAGCTCGCGGGCAAGCGTCCGCTGACGGGCGTCGCTGGCGCGCTGCTCCCCGGCGAGCCGCGCCAGCTTCTGCTCGAGCCAGCTCGAGTAGTTGCCCTGGAACGGGATCCCCCGCCCGCGGTCCAGCTCGAGGATCCACTGCGCGACGTTGTCGAGGAAGTACCGATCGTGCGTGATCGCCACGACGGTCCCCGAGTACTCCTGGAGGAACCGCTCCAGCCAGTAGACGGACTCGGCATCGAGGTGGTTGGTGGGCTCGTCGAGCAGCAGCAGGTCGGGGTGGCTGAGGAGCAGCCGGCACAACGCCACGCGTCGCTTCTCGCCGCCGGACAGCGTCGTGACGTCGGCATCGTCGGGTGGGCAGCGGAGCGCGTCCATCGCGATGTCCACGTTCCGTTCCAGGCTCCACGCGTCGGTGGCCGCGATCCGGTCTTCGAGCACCGCCTGCTCAGCGCCGATCGCCTCGTAGTCTGCGTCGGGGTCGGACCACTTGGCCATGACCGCGTTGTACGCATCGATCAGGTCCTGGATCGGCCGGACGCCATCGAGCACGTTGCCCTTGACGTCCTTGGCCGGGTCGAGCTCGGGCTCCTGGCTCAGGAATCCCACGGTGAACCCCGGCGTCAGGCGGGCTTCGCCGACGAATCCATCGTCGAGCCCGGCCATGATCCGCAGCAGGCTGGACTTGCCGGCCCCGTTCGACCCGATGACCCCGATCTTGGCGCCCGGGTAGAACGACAGCGAGATGTTCTCGAGCACCGTCCGGTCGGGCGGGTAGTGCCGGGCGAGTTTGTACGTCGTGTAGATGAATTCGGCGGGCATGACCCAAGGGTAGCGGCTCTCGCACCGGGGGGTCAAAACCGCAGAAATAGGGCTATCAACGCGCCCGAGAAGCGCATATGGTGCGCGTGAGGCAACCACTATCGGAGGGTCGAGGGATGCGTTCGTCACGTCGTCGTTTCCTGATCGCCGGGTTCGTCGCTGGGGCGCTGATCGTCGGCTCGGTGTCGACGGTCACCGCGGATACGCCCGACCCCATCCTCCTGGTCCACGGGTACCGTGGCGATCCGTCCACGTGGGTTGACATGCAAGCCAGGTTCGCCGCCGTCGGCCGGACGGCCGAAGCGATCGACCTCACGAGCGAGGACAACGTCGTCAACGCGAACGCGATCAAGGCGTACATCGCCGCGAAGGGCTGGTCGAGCGTCGACATCGTCGCGCAGTCGATGGGCGGGCTGTCGGCTCGCCACTTCATCAAGTTCCTTGGTCCGACGGTCGTGGACTCGTATACCTCGCTCGGGACGCCCCAATACGGCATCTCGTCGGCGTGCCTCCTGCCGAACAGCTACGGCGGCCAGATGTGTCCGTCTCGGTCGTTCCTCAAGAATCTGAACAACGGCGACGACACCCTGGGCACCGTCTACTGGACGACGATCTACAGCCGGACCGACGGCGTGGTGCCGACGTCCTCGTCCCGCCTTGATGGCGGCGCCTGCCACGTGTACGAGGACCCGGGCGTCAATCACAACTCGATGGACAACGACGCCACGATTTTCCAGCACGTGCTGGCGGCGGTCGACAGGGTCTGCGTCGGAACGTTCAAGTAGGTCCGGCGGCGACTGGGGCGGGTCGCCGGCGCAGAATGGGCGCCCGTCCGAGGAGCCCACGATGACCGACGAGCGCCACGAAGGCCACGATCACGGCGACGACCACGCCCACCACGAACATCGCGCCTTAACCTACGAGGAGGCGGTCGCCGCGTTCCGCGAGGACAAGGACGAGTACTTCAAGACCGCCCCCGGCAGCCCGATCCCGGCGGCGGAGCGCGACGCCTTCACCGGTCTCGCCTACTACCCGGTCGGGGAGGCGTACTACTTCGAGGATCGAACCCTCGAGCCGTACATCGGCGACGAGCCGTCGCAGTTCCAGATCCCGACGTCGGACGGCAAGCTGCGGCCCGCGCATCGGGCCGGCGTCCTGCGGTTCGAGCTCGGTGGCGCCACGTCCCAGTTGACGGCCTACACCTTCGATGGCGGCGACGGCGAATCGCTCTTCGTCCCGTTCCTCGACGGGACGAGCGGCACCGAGACCTACGGCGCCGGCCGCTACCTCGACCTCGAACCCGAGGAGGACGGGACCTACATCCTCGACTTCAATGTCGCGTACCACCCGTCGTGCGTCTACGACCCGATCTACTCGTGCCCGCTCACCCCGGCCGAGAATCGGCTCCCGTTCCGTGTCGAAGCGGGGGAGCGCCTCTCTGGCTGAGCGGTGCTCGTCCTCGTGAGGGTCGCCGTCGTCGCGTTGCCGGCGGGCACCCGCCAGTAGGACCGCCCGTAGACAACGGACAGGCACCTGCCTACCCTTCGCGAGATGAGGGGGCCTGCCCGACGCTTCGCTCCGTTCGTGATCGCGTCCGCCTGGGTTCTCGCGGTGGCGGGGATCGCGGCTGCGGCGGGGATCGCGGCTGCGGCCACGGCTCCAGCTGCCCGCTGGGCGTTCGACGAGACGTCGGGCACGGTCGCCGACGACGCGGTCGGATCGCTCGATGGCTCCATCGTCGGTGCGACATCGGTCGCCGATGGGGTCGTCGGGCGGGCGCTGCACTTCGGCGGTTCGGACCGCGTGGTGGTCCCGGATTCCCCGCGCCTCCGAGGGTCGACGCTGTACCTGAGTCTGTGGGTCCGCTCGGATCCGGACGACCCGCCGAGCGACGGGCAGGTGATCCTCGACAAGGGCGATGTTGCGTGTGATGCGAGCGGCGCAGGCTACGCGCTGGTCGTCGATGGCGATTACGTCGCCGTGGAGTATCTCGACCGGAACGTGAACATCCGGCGTACCCGAGCGGCCACCTCGCAGGACATCGCCCTGCCATCCCTATGGGACGGAGATTGGCACCACATCACCATCGGGTCCGACACCGGCGCGAACGGCGGTGGCTGGACCGGGTTCATAGTGGACGGCTGGTGGATCGGGACGGGGCCACCCGGGAACATGGACGGGATCGACTATGGCGTCTCGCCGACCGATCCGCTGGTGATCGGTGGTACCGATGACGGTTGTGGTGCAGGGTTCGCCGGCGACATCGACAACGTTCGGCTCTTCGATCGGATCATCCAGATGACGGACATCGTCGCGGACGAACCGGCGGTGCAGACGACGCTCGTGATCGACGAGGTCGCCCCGGCGACGGTCGGCGAGGGCTCGCCGATCTGGGTCACCCTCAGCCCGAAGCCCGCACGACCGGGGCGGTTCGCCACGTACTTCACCGCGGAGGATGGCATCGAGCGCGGGGGCCCTGGGCCGACACTGAACCTGTGGGAGCTGGATCCTGACGGTCGATACAACGCGGGGATCCTGCCGGATGCCGGCGGGCAAACGACGTTCCGCATCATCTACCTTCCGGACACAGGACCGTTTCTGTCGTCTACGGTGTCCGGCAGCCTCACGATCGCCAAGAAGGAGAGCCGGACCCGCATCGCGATGCAGGCGACGTACCTGTCAGGGGAAACCACGACGTTGTCCGTGATCGCCGACGTTGAGCGACCCGTCCAGGCCGCCGGGATCCTGGAACTGTACGAGCGGACGGACGAGGGCCTCGTCCTGGTCGGTCGCAAGCCCGCAGAGAACTACCAGAGTTACCGGTTCGGCTACGCGGACTTCACGCTCCCCCCGCGCGAGGCCGGGACCTATGCGTTCGAGGGCCGGTATCTGGGGTCCGCGAGCTACCTGCCGTCCTCGTCGGACGTGACGGAACTCGTCATCGAACCCGCGCTCGAACCCGGCGAGGTCGTGATCAATGGCGGGGATGCGATCACGGATACGCCATACGTGACGGTCGCGGCACCGGCCGTCGGAGCCAACGCGCAGTGGATCTCGACGAACCTCGGCAACCCGAACCAGTTCTACACGATCCAGTATCAGCCCACATTCCCCGTGGTCCTTACCTCGACGGGTGACGACAACGATGGCGTACGGACGGTGTCGGTCAAGTGGGCCGATCTGTTGAACCGCTGGAGCGGCCTCCGTTCGGACACCATCATCCTGGACCGGGGACTCGAGACGGGGACCGTGGAGATCGAGGATGGCGCCGCGACCACGATCAAGGCCGTGGTTGCGGTCTCAGTAGCCGTCGATGATCCATCGAGGGTCCGATCGGTCGAGCTATCGAATGACGGCGAGTCATGGTCGGGTTTCGACTACGCGCCGGCCGTCGCGTGGGAACTGAGGCCCGGCGACGGACAACGCACGGTGCACGTCAGGTGGCGTGACGCGCAAGGTCGTGGCTCCATGGTCAGGACCGACCGGATCGTCGTCGACCGCACTGAGCCGGCCATGGGCCTTGTGTCGCTCAAGCTCGACGCCGGCGGCGTCCCGGGCGCGAGGCTGCCTGGCCGGGTCACGTGGTCGGCGCAGGATCCAGGAGACGTGGCCGAGTACCAGGTCCAGATGCGAACGGATGGTGGCCCGTGGGCCAGTCTGACCAAGGGCACGACGGCGACCTCCGTCGATCGGAGTCTGACTCCCGGTCGGTCATACGAGTTTCGGGTGCGGGCCATCGACGAGGCCGGCCACGTGAGTCCATGGCGGGTCAGCGCGGTTCGCCGCGCCGTCGGCTACCAGGAGACGAGTCCTCGACTGTCGTTCCACGGGCGATGGGCATCCAGCGTGAACAAGCTGTATTGGGGCGACGCCGTCCGGCGCGCCTCCACCGCAGGAAAGACCACGTCGTTCCGCTTCACCGGTCGGGGGATCGGCTGGGTTGCGCCGGTCGGCCCGACACGGGGTTCGGCGCGCGTCTACATCGACGGCACCTACGTCGCCACCGTCGACCTCCATGCGGCCACCAGCCGCCAGGCGCGCCTGGTGTTCACGCGCCATTGGAACTCGCGCGCGACCAGGACGATCGTGATCAAGGTGGTTGGTACGCCCGGGCGAAGCCGTGTGGACATCGATGGCTTCGTCGTGCTGAGTTCTCCGTAGAACGAGGCTGCATAGACAACTGCCACAGCCATGCATATCATGGACGGATGCGGAAGCATACGACCATCGACCTCGATCAGGACCTGGTCCGCGATGCGGGCGCCATTCTCGGCACGGATCGAATCACCGACACGATCCACGCCGCGCTCGACGACGTCGTTCGACGCCAGCGCCGCTTGACGCTCCTGGCCCTCGGGAGCGACCTCGACCTCGATGCGCTTGGCGGGATCCGAGCGCATCGGTTCGCCGAAACGCCCGCGTCGTACGGAGAAACCGAGTCGACACGCACGGCCACGCCAACGCGACGACCGGCGACCCGCCGCCGCTCGACGTGACCGCCCTGCTCGACACGAGCGCGCTCATCTTGGGTGTTCGCGATGAACGCGCGCGCGCCTGGTTCACCGAAGCCGTGGCCGCCGACGAGCTCGTGATCAGCGACATCGTCACGCTTGAGTACCTGATGGGCGCCCAGAACGCCGATCACTACGACCGCCTCGAGCTGGCGCTCAGCGGGTTCCGTTCGATCGCCGCGGAACACACTGACTGGGAGCGGGCGCGCGACGTCCATCGGCGACTCGCGGCGCTCGGTCCGGGTCATCAGCGCAGCGTCCGGATCCCGGACCTGATCGTCGCTGCCGTCGCCGAGCGAGCCGCGATCGCGGTCGTCCACTACGACGAGGACTTCGACCGCATCGCCGCGATCACGGGCCAGGCGACCCACTGGACCTGCCGCGCAAGGCCTGACCCGGTGCGGCCGCGCACGAAGCGGGAAACCGCCGGTCCACGGACCGCGTCTCCGAGCCATCGGCGACCACCTGTGTCGCCATCCCGGATGACACGGAGCCACCCATGCCTCCCACGACCGTCACCCTTACCGTCCCCATGCCAGACTCACGGACCCGCTGGCTCGCGATCGGCCTCGCCGCCGGTCTCGTGATCGCGGCGATCGCCAGCCCCGCCTTCACCCCACGCGCCGCCCTCGCGGCAGGAGACACGATGCCCGAACACACGATCAGCGTCAGCGGCACCGGCCGCGTCGTCATCACCCCCGACATCGCGGACCTGCGCCTCGGCGTGACGATCACCAAGTCCACCGTCAAGGCCGCCCGCGAAGCCAACGCCGCGGCGATGACCAAGGTGATCGCCGCGCTCAAGGCACTCGGCATCGCCCCCGCCGACATCCAGACTAGCGGTCTGAGCCTCCAGCCGGTCTACGACTACAGCACGAATTCGAACCCGCCGAAGCTGACCGGGTACATGCTCTCGAACGGCGTCGCGGTCACGATCCGCGACCTGGACAAGATCGGCGACGCGGTCGACGACGGGCTGACGGCAGGTGCCACCTCTCTCGACGGCGTCAGCTTCCGAGTCGAGGATCCGACCGCGGCTGAAGAGCAGGCTCGGAAGGCCGCGATGACGATGGCCAAGGCCCACGCCGACACCCTGGCCGCGAGTGCCGGCGTCCGGATCTCGGGCGTCGCCTCGATCAGCGAGACCAGTGCCGGGACCCCGTTCCCGGTCTACTGGGGTGCTGAACGGGCCGCCGCCCTCACCGCGGACACGTCCACGCCGGTCGAAGTCGGGACGAACGAGGTCACGATCACGGTATCGGTGGTGTACGTCATCGACTGAGACCGGCTGCCCGCGGCGCGGGCGGTGTCGATTCCGGTCGTGCCCGTTCGTCGTTCCTTCGACGGGTAGCCGAGGCGATCACGACTTCGGGCCCACCGCGAGGAGGCGAACGATGTCGGATGCACGGGTGATCCACTTCGAAGTCACGGGCAAGGATCAGAAGGCGCTCCAGGCCTACTACAGCGACCTGTTCGACTGGAAGCTCAACACCGACTTCCCGGGTGGGTACGGCATGACGGACCCGGCCCAGACCGGCGTGGTCGTCGGCATCGGCGGCGCGCCGCAGGGCGACGGGTTCGTGACCGGCTACGTCACGGTCGACGACATCGAAGCGACGCTCGCGAAGGCGATCGCGCTCGGCGGCTCGGTCGTCATGCCGAAATTCAGCCCGGACGGGACGGCGCAATTGGCCCTGGTGGCGGATCCGGAAGGGCACGTCCTGGGCCTGACCGAGAACTAGACCGCTCTTCGCCCTCCTTCGGACCGGCGGCGCCACGCGTCGCCGGTCCGTCGATTCAGCGGGGACGAAACCCGATCGGTCGACGATCCTCGTCGGGCCCGGTGCCCGGATCCACGATGTCGTCCGGGATCATGTCGCGCAGCTCGGTCACGTCGATCGCCCCGTCCGCCACGGCCCGGGCCGCCATGTTCGCGTACGCCTGCTCGAAGATGGTCCGAACGAACCGGGCATTCCCGAAGTCCGGTCGGTCGATCGCGGCGCCGACGAGTCCGCGCACCCGCTCCTCGACTCCGGCACCCAGCGTGACCCCGGCCGATGTCGCGATCGCCGCGAAGATCTGGGCGAGTTCGGCCGCGGTGTAGTTCGCGAAGTGCACGTAGTGGGTGAACCGGCTCTGGAGCCCGGGGTTCGAGTCGATGAACCGTCGCATCTCGTCGTTGTAGCCCGCGGCGATGACCGCCAGGTCGGCGCGCTCCTCTTCCATCATCTGGACCAGCGTCGCGATGGCCTCATCGCCGAAGTCCACGAACCCGGGCGACGCCAGCGCGTACGCCTCATCGATGAACAGCACGCCGCCGATCGCGCGGCGCACCACCGCCTGGACCTTCAGCGCGGTCTGCCCCACGTACCCGGCCACGAGGTCAGCCCGTCCGGCTTCGACGAGGTGACCCTTGCTCACGAGACCCACGACGGCATACAGCCGCGCGACGATCTTCGCTACGGTCGTCTTGCCGGTGCCCGGGTCGCCCGTGAAGACGAGGTGCTTGCTCGCGTTGACGACAGGGAGCCCGGCGCGCGCCCGTTCGTCGTTGAGCCGCTGAAGCGCGAGCAACCGCCGGATCGTCGCCTTGACCTCGGTCAGGCCGATCAGCGAATCGAGCTCGGCGAGCAGCGCCGCCTCGGTGTCGGTGCGGGTGGCTCCGTCCGGAGGGTTCGCCGAGATGGCGACGGCGCCGGTCGCATCGATGACGGCGACCGCCGGCGTGCCGGCCGTCGGCGTCGGGCCGCCGATGCCGAGGTCCGTGGCCAGGGACCGCGCGAGGGCGATGGCGGTGTCTCGGGACGTGATGGTCTCGAGCGCGGTCGCGATCTCACCCGACAGGGTCGGGACGCCGTATGACGAACCGGCCGGGCCAAGCGCCGCTCGAACGGCCTCGAGCGACAGGTCGGCCGGTGCATCGGCCCGCAGGGCGCGGAGCAGACCCCAGAGGAGGTGAGGCTTCTCGACCGTGGGGTGGGCGAGGGTCTTGGCGACCGCAACGGCCTCGTCCCGCGCATTCTCGCCGAGGGCGATCACCCTGGGATCACTCGTCGTTGAACCGCTTGCCGCCGAACCTGTCGTGCACGATGTCGTCGAGGGCGTCCGCACTGAAGAACAGCATCGCTACGGCGGTCTCGAGTTCCATCGGGTCGAGGAAGTCACCGAGGAGCGTGTGCTCGAAGGTGACGTTGCCCTGTTCACCGTCCTCATAGGGATAGACGTGGGCGCTGCCGAAGTACTTGTCCTGGCCCTCGGTCGCCACCCACTTGTAGAGCTCGGGGGTGAGCTTGACCTCGCGCGCCAGCGGGGCCCACATGTAGACGAGCGTCTGGGGCTCACCCTTCGAGTCCTTGCCCCAGTCGCGAACGTCCACGAGGACCTGGCTGCTGCCATGCGGCACCGCGAACCCGGTGTTGGTCAGTCGGACATCGGAGAAGGCGGCCGCGAGGAGCCGCTGGACCTTCTGCGAGGTCTGTTCGACGGTCGCCACACTCCCTCCGTCAGCCGTGGGTGCCGATGAGGACGATGAAGTCCACGCCGTCAGGTGCCGTTACCTGGGGATCGATGAGCACGCCGTCGAAGTCGAATGAGACGTCCAACGACGCGAGACCGGGGGTCAGGGCGGGACACTCGAACGTGGTGGAGCTGGCTTCGACGGGCGCTTCCAGCTCGCCGCCCGACGCGACGAGCGTCACCGTCAAGGTGCCGCCGCCCGGCCCCGCGCACACGACGGCGACGGAGACGGTCGGACCGATGGTCGACAAGATCCTGACACCCGGCTCGTCACCGACGTTGGTGGCGCTTGACGCGAGCGTCCAGCCCGCGCCGAACACCGAGATGTCCAGGGGTGGGATCGTCGGTACCGGCGTCGGGATCGGGGTGGGCGTCGGAACGGGCGTGGGGGGCGCCGGCGAGGAGGTCCCGGACGGGGCGGGCGTGCCGTCGGTCGGGCCCGTCGACACGGTCGGACTCGTGTTCCCGCACGCGGACAAGGCGAGCGCGATCGTCAGCGCGAGAACGGCGCGACGGGCGGGCGCGCTCTGCGAAATCCGGCGGTGCATCGCGCGAAGTCTACGGTCCATCGAGGCTCGTCGGGTGACGGCTGCGTTCGGCGCCCGTCGATGCACGTTCGGCGCCCGTCGATGCACGTTCGGCGCCCGTCGATGCACGTTCGGCGCCCGTCGATGCACCTTCGGCGTGCGGTTGAAGGCGCGCCAGGCGTCGCTTATGTCGTCGCCCGTGACACGGGAGACGGGCCGGCGGCCACGTCGGGCGGCCGCGGCAAGATGGGGTCGCGCGGTCGGTCGGTCGTCGGGTCGATCGGATGCCGCGGGCTCGCGCGATTCCCACCCGACGGGTGACGACGTAGGCGACCTCCAGGGCGATGACTCGGGCGCCCCAAAGGTGCATATCGGCGCTCCGGACGTGGCCGGCGCGTGAGCGCACATAGGACCAACGGGTCATGGCTCGCGCCCGGCCGCGACGCGCACGATCGGGTCCGATCACCCTCCCGATGAGGAATCCGATGACGTTCGATCCGACCCTCGCGCTGATCATGCCGGCCGCCATCGTCCTGGCGTTCATCGCCGAGATGGCCGTCCTGATCCTGCGGAAGTCCGAGGACTACCAGTAGGTTCGACTCCCTTGGGCACGCTCGGGCGACGTTCGTGAGTCCTTCGGCGCACACGGGTACCCGGGGGCGTCACGCTTGACCGTTCTGCGGGACGTTTGACCGTTCCGCCGCCGAACCCCACGCTTCCGCGATGACCCGTCGACCGCCGTTCGCGCTCGTCATCGTGCTCATCACCACGTCGGTCGTGGCGGGCACGATCGGGCTCGCCGCGTTGCTGAGCGGTGGCTCTGGCCCGCTTGGGGCTGTCGGCGCTGGGGCGACCGCCGCGCCACCGACCGCCGTCCCGACGATCACGCCCATCCCCACGCCTCGCCCCATCCCGGGGCATGAGCTCTTCGGATACGTCCCGTACTGGGAGATGGATCGCGGGATCGCCGCGCACCTGGCCGACACGGAGCTGACGACCCTGGCCCTGTTCTCCGTCACGAATCGCCGGAACGGGACGCTCAACCAGACCCTCGATGGCTTCAAGAAGATCGTCGGGCCCATCGGTCAGCAGGTCATCCGCGAGGCGCGCGACCGCGGGGTCCGGGTCGAGATCGTGTTCAGCAGCTTCGGCCATGAACGCAACGCCCGGCTGTTCGGCGGTTCGATCGAGGGTCAGGACACGGTCATCGCGTCGCTGGTGGACTTCGCCGGCGAGATCGGCGTCGATGGCGTCAACGTCGATGTCGAGCTGCTCGGGAGCGATCTGGTGGCGTCGTACGGCGGGTTCCTCACCCGGCTGCGCGAGGCCCTTCGCGTCGATCATCCCAAGGCGCACGTGTCGGTCGCGACCACGGCGAACGAGGGTGGCGTGGCGATGGCGGCGGCGGCCTCGACGGCCGGCGTGGATCGGATCTTCCTGATGGGTTACGACTACCACTGGTCCGGGTCCGCGCCGGGCGCGTCGGCGCCGCTCGATCGCGTCGACGGCGACCCGAAGGACCTGGTCTGGTCGCTGGACCTGTACGAGGCCGCGGGCGTGCCGGTCGAACGGACCGTGCTGGGGCTCCCGCTCTACGGGATGTCGTGGCCCGTCGACAGCGACGAACCCGATGCGGCGCACATCGGTCGCGGGTCGACATGGGATCCGAGCCAGAACCTGGATGTGCTCGACGACCCGACGATCGTACCCACGCTCGACCCGATCGAGATGGTCCAGGTCTACCGGCTCCAGGTGACCGAGGACGACGGCCGGCCCGGCTGGCGGGCGGTCTACGTGGACTCGGCCGAGACCTTGGCCGCCAAGATGGCGCTCGCCGACGACCGTGGGCTGGCGGGGGCGGGGTTCTGGGCCATCGGCTACGAGCGCGGGCAGCCGGACATCACCAAGCTGATCAAGCGGTTCGGGGCCGGCCGGCTCGGCGAGTAGCGGCGGGAGCCTTGACGTGACCAGATCCATCGACCTGCGCGTGACCATCGAGGACGACGCGGACCTCGACGAACTCGAGCGCGCCCTGCTCAAGGCGCGCGCCGCAGAACTCGGTGAGGCTCGACGGCGACACGTGCGCCTGACCGCCGGCTACGGCGACGCGACGAACCGGGATGTCATGGACGACGAGGCGCGCCGCGCAGATACCCGACACCGCCTCCTCGGCGCGCTGCTGGAGGCGCTTCGCCGGGCTCTCTGACCGAAGCGGTCACCGTGGCGTGCGCCGGAACGTTGTCGTAACGGTATCGGGGGACGATATCGCGCATGGCGGAAGACGACCGGCGACCGATGCCACGACGGGATGTCACAGCGGGCGGCGAAGGTGAGTGACACGTGCGCGACCTGACACAGTGGGTCATCGCCGCGGCGGTCGCGTGCGCGGTCGTCGTGCTCGCGGCATCGATCGTCTTCGACGGTCGACTGGACACCCATCATGCGCAGTTTCATGCGGTGATCGCGGTCGTGCTCCTCGGCGGCAGCGTGGTCCTGCTGCGTGCCCGGCCCGCCCTCGGTATCGGCGCACGCGCCTTGATGCTCGGCTTCATCGCCTTTGCGGTTGCGCAACTGGTCGAGGCAGCTGGGGCGTTCGGGTTCGGGGCAGATGGCTACGCGCAAGTCAACGGGATGGTGGCCCTCCACGACCTTGGCCTGGAGCTGGCGGCGCCAGGCCTCCTGCTGTTCGGCGCCGGCGTCGTGGTGGCGGTCACGTCGGTCGGCTCGAGCATCGCGTCGCGGTGGATCCCGCGCTCGTTCGCCGCCCTGGTCATCGGCGCGGTCGGTGTCGTCGTCGTCGGCGTACCGATCCTCGCGATGATGGGCCTGCTCGGGTCGTAGGCGCGGGGCCGCCGCCCGATGGCTGGGCCGGCGGCACTCGCAGCTCCATCGTTTCGGGTAGCCTCCATCGGTGTCCCACACCCCTGCGGTCCCTGTCGCGGCTCGCGTTCCCCTTGCCGCGATCGCCGCGCTGTTCCTCGCGTCGATCGCGCTTCGACCGCAGATCCTCGCGATCGGGCCGCTCCTCCCGTTGATCCGCGCCGACCTCTCGCTGTCCGCCAGCGTCGGAGGGCTCCTGACGACCATCCCGATCCTGTGCATGGGGATCTTCGCGCCCTTCGGACCGCGGATCGCCGCCCGCCTGGGCGCCGGGCCAGCCCTGACGGCCTGCCTGCTGATCATCGGCGGGTTCGGTCTGCTTCGAGCCGGCGCCCCCAACGTGCCCATCCTGCTGCTCAGCACGCTCGGTCTCGGCATCGGGATCGGCATGTCCGGCGCGATCCCGTCCATGGTGGTCGCCCAGCGGATCTCGATGCGGCCGGCGCTCGGCACCGGCGCCTACGCGGGCGGGATCACCCTCGGCTCGGCGTTGGCTGCCGCGATCGCGGTCCCGCTCGCTGGGGCGGAGCAGGATTGGCGCCGGGCGCTTCTGATCATCTCCATCGCGACCCTGGTCCCGCTCGCGGCCTGGCTGGTCCTGATCCGGCCGGACGCCGCCGCCCGCCCGATCGAGGCTCGAGCCCCGCGACTCCCGTGGCGGAGTAGCACGGCGTGGCTGCTCGTGATCGTCTTCGGACTCCAGTCGGTCCTCTATCACGGCGTCTCCGCGTGGCTGCCCAACGTCCTCGTCGAGCGTGGTTGGACCCCGATCGACGCCGGCGCCCAGGTGGGGCTGTTCAACGGGATCTCGCTGGTCTCGACGCTCGGGGTGCCCTTCGTCGCCGATCGGCTGGGCGACCGGCGACAGCAGGCGGTGATCGCCGCCGTAGGAATCTTCGTCGGGCTGGTTGGACTCGTGACCGTCCCGCCACTGGCGGTCGCCTGGGTGCTCCTGACGGGACTGGCGATCGGGATGATCTTCCCGCTTGTGCTGACGCTCCCGATCGACGTCGCCGACGGGCCGACGCAGGTGGGATCGGTCGCCGCGTTCATGCTGCTCGGAGGCTATGTCCTCTCGTCAGTCGGCCCGATCGTCCTCGGCTTCGCGCGCGACCTCACGGGCGACTTCGAGGCCAGCCTCTGGCTCCTGGTCGCGTTAGGCGTGCTACTCGTGATCGGCTGCCTGTCATTGACCCCCGACCGGCTCCATCACGGGATCACGCGTCGCTCGACGTCGCCCACAGGTTGATGCCGCCGTCGGTGGCATAGCGGTCGATCTCGGCGAGTTCGTCCGGTTCGAAACCGAGGCGATCCAGCGCGTCGAGGTTCTGGTCGAGCTGGGCGACCGAGCTGGCCCCCACGAGCACCGACGTCACCCGCTCGTCCTTGAGCAGCCAGGCGATGGCCATCTGGGCCAGGGTCTGTCCACGACCCGCCGCGATCCTGGCGAGCGCCCGGACCTTGCCCAGGTTCTCGTCGGACAGCATCGCCTGGTCGAAGGACTTGCCCTGGGACGCCCGGGCATCGGCCGGGACGCCGTCGAGGTGGTCGATCAGGCCGCTGGATCCGTGTCCCGGGGGAACGCCCCGTCGATCTCCGCGAACGGCGTCCCGCGGTTGAGGCCGGCGAACGTGCCGTGGTCAGCGATCTCGCCCGCCGCCCCAAGGAAGGCGGCCCAGGCGACCCGGGCGAGCCCGCCGCCCACACTGATCCGTCGGACCCCGAGGTCCGTGAGCTCGGCGAGCGTCGCGAAGTCGGTGAAGGCGAGCACGTTGACCGGCTTCGGCGCGACCGCGTGGACGACGGCGGCGACCTCGTCCACGGTGCCGAGCCGCGGGGCGTAGAGACAGTCGGCGCCAACGTCGGCGTATGCCTGCAGTCTGCGGATCGTCTCGGCCAGGTCCGGCCGTCCGATGACGAATCCCTCCGACCGGGCCGTCAGCAGGACCCGGCTCCCGCTCTCGTCGATCGCCTGCCGAGCGGCGCGGACCCTGGCGACCGACAGGTCGAAGTCGAACAGGGGATTCGCCGGATCGCCACTGGAGTCCTCGATCGACAGCCCGGCGATGCCGGTCTCGGCAGCGCGAAGGACGTTGGCGGCCACCTGGTCCGGTTCGACGGCGAACCCGCCCTCGAAGTCCGCGTTGACCGGGATTTCTACCGATCCAGCGACCGCGCGAAGGTGTTGCAGCATCTGCTCAAGCGTGACGCCGTTGTCCGGCCGGCCCTGTGACCAGGCGAACCCGGCGCTCGTGGTGGCCAACGCCTTGAACCCGAGGCCTGCCAGCAGGCGGGCACTGCCCACGTCCCACGGGTTCGGCATGACGAAGCAGCCAGACGCATGGAGCGCACGGAACGCCTCAAAGCGGTCAGTCGACACCTGCATTCGAGGAGCGTACCAGCACGGATGATGGTCCGGGGAGCCCCGACCACCGATACCCCCAGTGGGTATTGACAAGGTCTTGACAAACGACCCTGTTTCGAGGCACAATCCGGAGCAGAAGGGCTTGTCAAGACTTGACAGGCCCACAGGCATGTCCGGCACCTGGCAGGGTGGTCGAGCGAGTCCAGGAGGCGCCGTTTGTCGGTCGGAGTGACCGCCGAAGTCAAGAGCAAGCTGTCGGTCGTCGAGGTCGTCGGCGAGACGGTGTCGCTCAAGAAGGCCGGAACCACGTACAAGGGCCTGTGCCCGTTCCACGGCGAGAAGACGCCGTCGTTCGTGGTCACCCCGGGCCGCGAGAACTGGCACTGCTTCGGCTGCGGCCTCGGAGGCGACATCTTCAGTTTCGTGATGCAGCGCGATGGCGTCCCGTTCGTGGAGGCGCTGCGCACGCTCGCCCAGCGGGCCGGCGTCGAGATCGACGAGCGCACGAAGCGCGAGGACGCCCGCAAGGCTCGGCTCCGCACGGTCCTCGACTCGGCGATCGCCTTCTACCACGCGGTCCTGACCTCCTCGAAGACCGGCGCCGCCGCCCTCGAATACCTGCACGGTCGCGGGTTCACCGACGAGACCATCGAGACGCACCAGCTCGGTTGGGCGCCGTCTGGCTGGGATTCGATGACGCGCACGCTCGCCACCAAGCGCGATGTCCGGCCCGAGGAGCTCGTGGAGGTTGGCCTCGCCTCACCGCGGACCAGCGGCCGGGGTGGCGTCTACGACAAGTTCCGCGCCCGCGTCCTCTTCCCGATCCGCGATGCGTCCGGTCACGCCGTGGGTCTCGGTGGCCGGCTGCTGGAAGGGGAGGGGCCCAAGTACCTGAACTCCCCGGCGACCCCGCTGTTCGACAAGAGCCGGACGCTCTACCTCATCGACCGCGCGAAGGGCCCGATCCGCCGCCAGAAGCTGGCGGTCATCGTGGAGGGCTACACGGACGCGCTGATGGCGCACCAGGCCGGGTTCGACAATGTCGTCGCGAGCCTTGGCACCGCGCTCACGCCCGGCCAGGTCGCCCTCCTGACCCGCTACGCCGAACGGATCGTGCTCGCCTATGACGTCGACGCGGCCGGCGAGAAGGCCGGCACGCTCGGCGTGACCGCGCTCGCCGAGCTCATCCGCCAGCTCCAGGCGGACGCCTCGGGGGTCAAGCTCGAGGACGTGCGCGTGGCCCGTCTTCCGGCTGGCCAGGATCCCGACGAGGTGGTTCGCGAGACCCCCGCTGCCTGGCCGACGATCATCAGCGCCGCCAAGCCCCTCGTCGACTACCTCATCGGCCACCACGCCGAGCGGTTCGATCTCAAGCAGTCGTCGGGTCGCATCGGCTTCGTGGATGCGGTCATGCCGTCCATCCGCGACATCGATGACCCGCTCCGTCGCGACGAGGCGCTCCAGGAGGTCCGGCGCGTGTCGGGTGTCGAGGAGCGCGTCCTGCGCCAGGTGCTCGATCGCCGCCTCGCCGCCACGGGGCCGGGCAGGGCCGGGGATCGCCAGTCGCGCATCTCCGCGGATTCGGTCCTGTCGTCGCCGGACGCCCTCCCGATCCGGGACATCCTTCGGGGCGTGACGCCGGTGGAAGCCGAGTTGCTTCGGCTGCTGCTGATCGTCCCGGATGTCCAGCTTCGCGTCGTCGAGGAGCTCGGCCCGGATCAGTTGCCGTCCACGCTGGCTCGCGAGCTCTACCGGGCCATCGTCCTGCAGCGCGCCCCGAACGACGCCGGGGTCCACCCGCCGTTCGACCGCGATGCCCTGCTGCTCGGGCTCGACACGGAAACGCGGGCGCTCGCCCAGGCGTCGTATGCCGTGGGTGGGCCGATGCCCGAGGCACGCGAGGTGGATCGCCTGCTCATCGATCTCGAGATCGACCAGATCCGCGATCTCGCCGACTACAACGAAGCCGCCCTGCTCGAGGCGGAGCGCGATGGTGACGCCGAGGCGATCGCCACGCTCATGGCCAAGGGCCGTCAGATCAACGAAACGCGCCGGTCGCTCGACCGACGTCGAGACCAGACCCGGCTGCTCGCCGGACCCCGGAGGTAACGCATGTCCGCTGACCCGCTCGATAAGCAACTCGTGGAGGCCGTCCTGTCCCGACCCCGTCGGGGCAAGGCCGAGATGGAGGAGGCCAAGCTTGCCGGCCTCCGACCCTCCCGCGCCAAGGCCACCACCGCCGTCGCCAGTGATGACGATGACGATGACGACGATGACGATCTCGACCTCGGGCCGGACGCCGAGGCAGATGGCGACGTGACCGTGGTGGTCGAGGAGGACGGGGCCTCCGGCGACCCGGCCGCCCGCCTCCCGGCCGATGCGCCCGCGCGCATCGATCCGAAGGAGGTAGAGGAGCCCACCGCCGAGGACCTCGAGGCGATCAGTGCCGACATGATCGGCATCGACGACCCGGTCCGGATGTACCTCAAGGAGATCGGCAAGGTCGCGCTCCTCACCGCCGAGGAAGAGGTGGTCCTGGCCAAGGCGATCGAGCTCGGCGAGCAGATGGTCGAGGCGCCGTGGATGGCCATCGTGTCGCTCCACGAGTGGACGCTCCACGACACGGAGCGCAAGACCCGGACCGCCAAGCAGCAGCACCGCCTGCCGCTCGGCCCTGAGGCGCACGAGATGGTTCGCCAGGCGATGTCGCACAAGGGCGCCAAGAACCTGCTGGTCCAGACGCCGGACTTCCACCTGGTGAAGGCCGGCCGCGACGCGCAGTCCGATGGGACGAAGGAGCGCCTCAAGGAGGCGAAGAAGCTCCTCCACGCCTACAACGACGCGCCGTCCCCGGCCGCCTTCCTCGAACTGCTCGACTGGGCGTACCTCGCCGTCCACAACGGTGACCTGGACTCGCGTGACAACGTCGGACTGCGCGCCATCTACGACTGGACCCGCGACGAGGTCGCGTTCCTGGGACTCCAGCGCTGGGTGGAGGCTGGCAACGACGCCGAGCTCCTCAAGCGCATGGGCTTCGACCCCGAAGTGCCGCTCAACACCAAGTTGCGCGACCGCAAGGGCGAGATCGTCGTCATCGGGCGTGACGCGCGCGAGCAGCTGACGTCCGCGAACCTTCGGCTCGTCGTGTCGATCGCGAAGAAGTACATCGGTCGTGGGATGTCGTTCCTGGACCTGATCCAGGAAGGCAACATCGGCCTGATCCGGGCGGTCGAGAAGTTCGACTTCGAAAAGGGCTTCAAGTTCTCCACGTACGCGACGTGGTGGATCCGCCAGGCCATCACGCGGGCGATCGCGGACCAGGCGCGGACGATCCGCATCCCGGTCCACATGGTGGAGACCATCAACCGACTGATCCGGGTATCGCGTGGCCTGCTCCAGGAGCTGGGTCGCGAGCCCACGGTCGAGGAGATCGCCGAGGCGATGTCCAAGGGCCAGGAGGTGCAGGTCACCCCGGAGAAGGTCCGCGAGATCATCAAGGTCTCGCAGGAGCCGGTTTCGTTGGAGACGCCGATCGGTGAGGAGGAGGACTCGCACCTCGGGGACTTCATCGAGGACCGCGGGGCACTGGCCCCGGCCGAGGCGGCCTCGCATCAGCTGCTCAAGGAGCAGGTCGAAGCGGTGCTGGACTCCCTCACCGGTCGTGAGCGGCGGGTGTTGCAGCTTCGGTTCGGGCTGGAGGACGGGCGTGCCCGGACCCTCGAGGAGGTCGGCAAGGAGTTCAACGTCACGCGCGAGCGGATCCGCCAGATCGAGGCGAAGGCGCTGCGCAAGCTCCGCCACCCGTCCCGGAGCCGCAAGCTCAAGGACTACCTGGAGTAGTCCGGGGAGGTGAGGGCCGGTCCGGAGGGGAGAGTCGCTCCGAAGGCCCGGTCCGGCGGGCGCCGCGAGTGGTTCCCGTGAGCACCGGAATCGGCCCGTGACCGTTGAGTGCGGCATAGCCCAGAAGTACTATCGCGCCCCACCGGAGGGGTTACACGATGGACCGAACGGGCTCTGATCCCGCAGCTTCAACCAGCATGTCGACCGTGGTCGAGGGCGCCACGTCCACGGATGCGCCCGACCTGAGTCGGAGCTTCCTGACCGAGCTCACGCACGCGATGCAGGCCGCTGCCGAACATCAGCGAGAGGCGACGGACGCCGAGGTCGAGGCGATGACCAACGCCCACCTCGAGCGCGTTCGGACGCGCGCGATGGCCGAAGCCGACGAGCTCCGACGGACCGCTCAGGCCGACGTGGACGAGGTCCACGCCTGGCAGCGCGCCGAAGCGGACCGGATCCGTGCCGAGGCCGAGCGCCGGATCGTCGTGCGTGGCCAGGAACTCGACGGATTTCTGGTCCGACATGGCGCGATCATCGACGGCGAGGTCGAGCATATCGAAGGCGCCGTCCAGGCGTATCGACAGCGTTTGCGCGATTACTTCGACCAGTTGACGACCGAGAGCAGCCCGGCGGCGATCGCGCGCCTGGCCGACGAACTGCCGGAACCGCCCGATCTCGCGAAGGTGGGCGTCGAGGCGCGGGTCCAGGCCGTGGCCGCGCTCGCCGCCGAGTCCGGATCGGACGGGGAGACAGCAGCGCACGGCAGCGGTGGGAGCAACGGCAACGGGACCAACGGCAGCGGGACCAACGGCAGCGGGGCCAACGGCAGCGGCCAGAACGGGAACGGCGACCACGCGAACCCGGCCGTCCGGCTGCTTCGCTCGCTTGCCACGTTGGCGGCCCCGGCCAAGGCCGCGCCGCCAGTGGGAAGTGCCGAGTCCATCGAGCTCACCGGAACCGAGAGCGTCGAGGGTATCGCCGAGTCCACGGAGTCCACCGGAGCCTGAGCCCCAGCTCCGGCGCGGGCGGAGGCGGAGGCCAAGCCACACTCGAACGGGGGCTCAGCCCGCTCGAACCGCGGTCCAATGGCGCGAACCGCGGTCCACAGCCTCCACCTGTTCGATCTCGTGCTGCCGGTGCAACGATCGGCTCCGGTGTGCTCCCCACGCACACAACGGTGTCGGGAGCCGGGTTCAGGGCCTGATCCGTGCAGGATCCTTGCATCCCGGGCAAGAAAGCGTGGCACCTGCCCGCCATCGACCCGATCGTGCACCCGGAGCACGGAAGTCGACCAATTCCGGGGTCAAGGCCCTCTCGACCGGCTGTTGTGTGCCCCCGGTGCAAGACCGTGCCTCCGGCGCAAAGCAGGCGACGTCAGGCAAGTCCGTAGGCCCGACCGGCCCTCCCGACGGGACCCGGTCACGTGCCCCCGGGTCAAGACCGTAGCCTGGGGAAGGGCCCGCCGGCCGGCTTCCGCCGCTCGGCCCCTGCTAGCATCGCGGCGATGCCCACGAAGCGGACCGCCCCCGCCAGTACCACCAAGCCCGAGACGAAACCGGCGACGCCCAAGCCGCGCGCCAAGTCGACCACGGCCTCGAAGCCCGGCACGGACGGCGGACCCGGACCGCTCGTGAGCGTGGACTGGCTCGCGGAACACCTTGACGATCCCGAGCTGCGCCTCGTCCACGTCTCGCCGGATCGGCGCGTCTACAACAAGCGGCACATCGCGGGCGCCGTCTACTCGGACCTGCACAAGGAACTGGCCCTCAAGGGGACGGCGCCCGAGACCGGCGACGCGGAGCGCGAATGGCTCGTCCCGACCCGGGAGGGGACCGAGGCCGTCCTCCGCCGCTGGCGGGTGGGCGACGGCGACCGGATCGTCTTCTACGACGACATCGGCCAGAACCGCCAGGCCATCCGCGGCTACTGGCTCCTGCGCCTGTACGGCTTCCCGAGGGCGAACCTGCACATCCTCGACGGCGGCATCGATGCCTGGCGTCGCGCCGACCGCCCGACGACCACCGACATCCCCGAACCGGACCTGGCCGACGGCCTGCGCGTGCCGGTCAAGCTCGGCGACCGCGACGACTCGCTGATCGCGACGTACGACGAGGTCCTCGCCTGGTCGCAGGAAGCCACCGCCGGCGGAACGTCAACGGGCACCCCGGCCCCGACGCGTCTGCTCGATGTCCGGACGGCCGGCGAATACGTCGGGACGGACTTGCGGGCACGACGCGGCGGCCACATCCCGGGCGCCCGGCAGCGGCTCTTCTCGGACCTGCTCACCGACGAGGGCACGTTCCGCCCGGTCGACGAGATGGTCGCGCTGGTCCGGGCATCAGGCGTCGATCCGGCACAGATCCGCGCGACCTATTGCCAGGGCGGCGTTCGAGCGGCCCTCGCGTGGTTCGTCCTCCACGAGCTTGCCGGCTTCGGTGAGGTCAGGAGTTACGCGGGGTCATGGGAGGAGTGGGGGAACCGGCCGGACAGCCCGATCGAGGCGCCATAGGAACGCCCATCGTGTGACGCTGGGTGTCACCGGGTGGACCGAGCGGCGCGACCGGCCGGGCTTGGCCCTCGTGCTATCCTCTCGTGCGGCGTCGAACCGACGCCGAGACGCGCGCGGTCCCGGCCATGCGCCGGGGGTCCCGCGTCGATCCGTTCCGGCGTAGCTCAGTGGTAGAGCGGGCGACTGTTAATCGCTTGGTCGTAAGTTCGAATCTTACCGCCGGAGCCACTCTCTTCCCGCGTTCGCCCGGTCGACGGCGGCGTATCGTCACCGCCCGGCGCGGCTCCGTCTGGCGCCTCGACGGAGCGCGCCGACGATGCCGGATGCGCTGACCGTGCCGCCGGCGGACTCGCCCATCGATCGGCTCCCGACGGGCGCCATCGCACTCCGCGTCGCTCATGCGGCATGGGCCATGCTGCAGCTCGTCGGGGTCGCCTCTGTCTGGACGAGCGCGACGCGCCGGCGGCGAGGTCCCCCGAACGCCCGATCCGAGCAAGGACCGATCGGCTCGACCCTAGGGGCCGGCGGGCGGGCCCTGCAGGGTGAGCTCGACCAGCTGGAGCCTGGCGGCCAGGCGCCGGACGTCGTCCGCCGAGTCGACATGCTCGCCAAGGACGCGGAAGACGGCGCGCACGTAGGCCGGGCGCTGACGATAGAGGTCGAGCACCATCTCGTCTCCCACATCCTCGGCGACGAGTCGCCCAACCGCCCGATGGCGTCGCCAGCGATGCCAGACCTCGACCCGCGGATCGGCCACGAGGTTACGGACCCAGTCGGCCCGCCGACCGTCGGCGGCCACTACCCAGATCCGTTCGCCCGCGCGACGGACCACGTCGAGGACGACGCGCCGCCGACGACCACTGCGACGTCCCGTCGTCACGAGCATCAGCCACCACGACACCAGCCCACCGAGACGGAGACGGAACAGCCACTCCGGCATGAGGTAGACCCATCGCGGGATGCGTCGCGTGGGTCGATCCGCCGCCGCTCGGGCGTCCATGCGTCGATCGTCGCCGGTCGCCCGAGCCGAGACAAGGGCCGATCGGCAGGGGACGGCCGCGCCGGTTGGCCCGGCCTCGTGACCGAGGGGACGCTCATCGTCCACTCACGCGGTGCTGCGATGATGGGCGCATGACCAACATGCCCGTCGATCCGGAGCCGGCCGAGATCCTGGTCGTGGACGACGACCCGCGATTGGCGGCGTCGGTGCGTCGCGCTCTCGCGTTTGCCGGCCATCGCGTACGGATCGCGGGAGACGGCCCGGCAGCCCTGGCCGCGATCCACGAGCGGCCGCCCGATCTCGTCGTGCTCGACCGCATGCTGCCGGGCCTCGACGGCGTGGAGGTCTGCCGGCGGTTGCGCGCGGCCGGGGACGACCTACCCGTGCTCATGCTGACGGCGCGCGACACGGTCGATGACCGGGTCGCTGGGCTGGATGCCGGCGCGGACGACTACCTCGTGAAGCCGTTCGCGTACGAGGAGCTGATGGCGCGTGTCCGCTCGCTGCTCCGGCGGCGGGCATCGGTCGGTGCGTCCCGGGAACGGCTCGTCTTCGCGGATCTTGTCCTCGATGTCGGGCGCCACGAGGGGCTCCGCGGGGAGCGCGCGCTGACCCTGTCGGCCCTCGAATTCGAGCTGCTCGCGCACTTCCTCCGCCACCCGCGGCTGGTCCAGTCGCGTGAGCGCCTGCTCGACATCGTGTGGGGGATGGACGTCGAGACCGCATCGAACGTGGTCGATGTCTACGTGGGCTACCTGCGTCGCGAACTGGAGGCCGGCGGGGAACCGCGACTGCTCCAGACGATCCGCGGCGTGGGCTACGTGCTGCGCGAGGCCTAAGGATGCGGATCCGGCGCCGTCTTGTCCTCTACGCGATCGGCGTCGCGGCGCTCGGCATGACCCTCTTCGCGGTGCTGCTCACGGCCCTCCTGTCGCGCGGCGTCGTGACCGATCAGGCGCGGGCGCTCGCGACGATCGCGGCCGACGCCGCCAGCGCCGTCGCCGCGGCGGATCCCGGCGCCGGTGGACCGCCGCTGGTGGTGGCCGACCTGGCCACGAGCCTCGACCCGTTCATCGTCGTCCTCGATGCGGACGGTTCCGTCCGGTACGCGACCGCCACCCTTGACGGCGCGCCGCCGCGGATCCCGGCCGCGGTCCTCGTCGAGGCGGCCGAGACCGGCTGGTCCGAGGCTGAATTCACGCTCGCCCCGGAACTCGGGATCCGGGTCGCCGCCGTGTCCTTCACCCGCCCCGCCGACGAAACCGCGGGCGTGGTCGTCGCGGGCCAGGCGACGGCGTTCACGGAACAGCAGGTGACCGGCCTGACCGTCTTCCTGGTGCTGTCGGGGATCATCACGGTCGTCGCCGTGGCCATGGTCTCGTGGCTGGTCATCGGTCGGGCGCTGCGACCGCTTCGGACGTTGACCGCCACGGTCGACGAGATCCGCCGGACCGGCGACCTGTCGCGCCGCCTCGCACCGACACGATCGCGCGACGAGGTGGGCGTGCTCACGACGAGCTTCAACGCGATGCTCGATGACGTCGCGGCCGCGCATGCCCGCCAGGCCGACGCGCTCGCGGCCCAGCGACGGTTCGCGGCCGACGCGTCGCATGAGCTGCGAACGCCGCTCACCACGATCCGGACGAACGCGGAGTTTCTGGCCGAGCACCCGGACGTCGCGGCCGCCGACCGCGCCGAAGCGCTCGCGGACGTCGCCGCCGAGGCGGCCCGGATGGCCCGCTTGGTCGACGGGCTGCTCACGCTGGCTCGCACCGACGCTGGAACGGCGCCGGAGCGACGGGCCGTGGATCTAGCCGGCATCGCCCTCGAGGTCGCCCGTACGGCGGACCGGTCGATCCCCGGGCGGGCCGTCCGCTTGACGAGCGACGGGCCCGCGGTCATCGATGGCGATCCGGAATTGCTCGCTCGACTCGTGTGGATCCTCGTGGACAACGCCCACCGCCACGGGGCGGGCGACATCGACCTGGATGTCCGCACGGTCAACCGTGTCGCTCAGCTCTCGGTCGCCGACCGCGGCCCGGGCATCGCCGCGGAGGACCGCGAGCGGGTGTTCGAGCGGTTCTCGCGTACGGACGCTTCGCGGACCGGGGGCGGCGCCGGTCTCGGACTCGCCATCGCCCGGGCGATCGCGGAGACGCACGGCGGGTCGATCCGGATCGATGCCCGCGAGGGTGGCGGCGCGCTGGTCACGGTGGAGTTCCCGATCACGGCCTGACCGGATCTCTCATCGAACGCTCATCCACGGTCCATGCGGCTCTCATCGACGGCGGCGAGTCTCGTGGCATGGACACCGACCGAACCCCCGACCGTGGCAGCCTCGTCGAGGTCGCCGTGGTCCTCGTCATCATCCAGGGCGCCATCCTCGTGGTCGGCGCGATCGAGGCGATGGTCTTCGCCTCGTTCGTGGGCCCGGGGGGCATCGCCTCGATCCTGCTCACGGTCGTCGCGGCGGGCCTGACGCTGGGTACGGCCTGCGGGCTCGCCCGGCACCGGCGACTCGCCCGGCGCTGGGCGCTCGTCGCCGAGACCTGGGTGCTGCTGGTCGCCGGACTCGATACCGCGCTCTCATTCGCGGTCGTCGGTACCGCTCCAGGCCCCGTCCTCGTCCTCTCGCGGGTCGTGATCCCGCTGGCCGTCATCGCCCTGCTGCGGCGCCCGATCGTGCGCGCCGCATTCGTTCCGGGAGGGGTGGCATGAACCCGTTCGGTGGCATCTTCCACGCGCCAACGCCGCTCGCGGATGGCGGGCACCACGGCGCAGCTGTCGGGTCAGGGCCGATCGGCAATCCGATGTACGACATCGCCCCCGGGCACGAGGTGGCCATCCTCGCCTTGCTACTCCTGCCGGTCGTGGCCTGGTGGATCGGGATCCGGGCGACCGACGGTTCCCGCCGCGCCACGATCCTGCGTGACGGGTATGCGAACCTCACCCCGCTCGACCAGCTGGCCGTCTGGGCGATGGCCGCCTCGGCCGCGATCCACCTGGCCCTCGCGCCCGGCCACGGCGGCGGCGGGATCCCCGCCCTGTTCGTCCTCCAGGCCGGCCTCCTCGGTCTGGTCATGTGGCGGGCCGTCAGGGGCCGTTCGTGGCGCCGACTCGGCGGCGCGGTCCTCGCCGGGTCCGTCCTGGCCTACGCCGTCGCCCTCTTCGGGGGCGAGGCACCGGATCAGGTGGGACTGGCGACCAAGCTCATCGAAGTCGTCGGCCTCGCGGCGATCGCCCGCGCTGCGGCACGCGGCCGGCGGTTCCGCTCGATCGGCGCGTCGCTCCTCGTCGTCGGGCTCCTGTTCGGGACGTCGGTCGCGGGCTGGGTCTCGGCGTTCGCGGTCGCCGGCGGCACGGCGACGGGTCACGGCCACGGTCAGGGCCACGACGCCGGGGCCGTCCCGCCGCCAGGCTCGACGATCCCGAGTGGCCTGGCCGACGAGGCGACCCCCGAGGAGGTCGAAGCGGCTGACGCGGTCCATGCGGCCGTGGCCGAGACTCTGGCCCGCTATGCGGACCCAAGGGTCGCGGCGGCCGACGGGTACGACACGGCCGGGATCCACGGCACCGATTTCCACGCGTCGAACCCCGCGTACGAGGAGGACGGCCGGATCCTCGACCCGGAGCGGCCCGAGAACCTCGTCTACGCCGCCACGTCGCGTGGCCCGCTGTTGCTCGGGGCGATGTTCACGGTCCCGGCGGGAACGTCGGGTCCGATGGTGGGAGGCCCGCTGACGGTCTGGCACGCGCACGAGCAAGTGTGCGTCGGCCTGCTGCCGCCGGGGCTGACGGGTGTGCTCGCACCGCTGGGCGGATGCCCGGTCGGCTCGCTGGACTTCCCGATGACGAACGAGATGATCCATGTCTGGACCGTCCCAGGCGCCCCCCAGCAGTGGGGCGACCTCGACGAGGCGTGGCGTGCGGCGTACCTCAGCGAGATCGAGACGCGGCCCTGACCGGTCGGCGTCACCCGTCCTCGAGCGGCCGTGCCGTGTCCAGGTCCAGCCGCCGCAGCGACGGCGCCAGCACGGCCACGAGACCCACGACGGCGAGCGTCACCACGCCGCCACCGACGACGGCCGGCACCGTCCCGAACAGCCGCGCGGCGATCCCGCTCTCGAAGGCCCCCAGTTCGTTCGATGCGCCAACGAACACCCAGTTGACCGAGGCCACGCGCCCGCGGATCCGCTCCGGTGACAGCACCCGCAGGATCGTCTGGCGGATGACGACGCTGATGCCGTCGGTCACACCGCTGAAGAACAGGGCGACCATCGAAAGCACGAAACTCGTGGACAAGCCGAACACGATCATGCTGACACCGAACCCGGCGACGCTGATGAGCAGCGTTCGCCCGGCATGGGTCGACGGCGGCCGGCGAGCGGCGATGAGCATGACCAGCAATGCCCCCACCGACGGCGCCGTCCGCAGCAGGCCGAGACCCGCCGCGCCCACGTGCAGGATGTCCTCCGCAAAGATCGGCATGAGCGCCATGGCGCCCCCGAAGAACACCGCGAAGAGGTCCAGCGCCATCGAGCCGATCAGGGCGGGACTGCGCCGGACGTAGCGGATCCCGCCGAGCAGATTCTCGACGAAGCGCTCCCCGACGATCCGCTCGGGGACCGGCTTGCGCTCGATGAGGAGCACGAACGCGGCCGACAGGAGCAGCAGTCCGGCGATCGCCGCGTAGGTCGCCGGGATCCCGATGACCGCGACCGCGATCCCGCCGAGCGCCGGTCCGAGGATCCAGGCCGTCTGGCTCACGCTGCTGACGTAGGACACGCCGCGGAGCGCGTCCTCGCGCGGGATGATCTGGGCCTCGAAGGCGGACACCGCCGGTCGTTCGAAGCTGCTCGCCACCCCCGCGAGGAAGATGACGACGAGGATCGAGCCGAGCGTGACCGCGGTGGTCGCGGACAGGACGGCGAGGGCCGCGGCGCACAGGGCCGTCGCGATGCTCCCGACCACGATGATCGTCCGTCGGTCGTAGCGATCGGCGACCTGCCCGCCAAGGAGCATCAGCGAGAGCGCCGGGATCGCCTCCACCAGCCCGAGCAGTCCGAGCGCCAGGGGATCGCCCGTCACCAGGTACGTCTGATAGCCGACGACCGTGACGAAGCCGCTGCTGGTCACCCCGAAGGTGAAGCGGACGCCGAGCAGGGCCTGGAACTCCCGCTGGCGGAGCAGCGGGACGCGGCGACTCAATCGGGTCCGGGCAGGTGGCACGCCTCGTTCCAGGTCTCGATGACCCGTCGGTCGCGATCCCACCCGAGCACGGAGACCGTCGCGGTCGACAGTCCGAACAGGCCGCCGCTCGCGCCGTCGAGACCCAGCCAGCGGGCCGCCAGGACCCGCAGCAGGTGCCCGTGCCCGAACAGGAGGACGTCGCCCTCCGGATCGACCGCGGCCGTTCGAGCGAGGACGCGGTCGGCGCGAGCGGACACGTCATCGATGGTCTCGGCGTCCGGCCACGGACCGGTCCAGATCGACCAGTCGGGCAGGCCCTCGCGGATCTCGATGGTGGTTCGACCCTCGAACGCGCCGTAGTCCCACTCCATGAGGTCCGCTTCGGCCTGCGCGACCGCGCCGAACCCGGCGAGTCCGGCCGTCTCCCAGGCCCGCGACAACGGCGACGCGAGGACCAGGCTGAACCGCTCGCCCCGAAGTCGGCGCCCGAGCGCTGCCGCTTGCGCTCGCCCCACGTCCGTCAGCGGGATGTCCGTGCGGCCCGTGTGACGGCCCAGCCGTGCCCACTCGGTCTCGCCGTGGCGGACCAGCCAGAGCTGCCGCTCGGTCACGGTCATGACGACGACATCACGAGGATCCACCGGTACCGAGCGTCACGTCCGGACGAGCGGTCTCGGACGGTTCCGCGGCGAAGAACTCCCGTGGCCCCCACCCGAGGATCGCCGCGAGGAGGTTCGTCGGGACCTGCGCGATCCGCGTGTTGTAGCGATAGACCTGATCGTTGTAGAGCTCGCGACGGTCCGCGATGATCCCCTCGAGGCGCTCGATCTCGTCCTGGAGGTCCATCACGTTCGCTGCCGACTTGATCTCCGGGTAGTTCTCCACCGTCGCGAACAGCGAGCGCAGCGCGGCACTGGTCTGCGCCGACACGGCCGCCGCCGCCGGCACCGGTTGTCGTGGCGCGTAGGCGGCGCGCGCCTCCGTGACGCGCACGAGGACGTCCTGCTCGAACCGCATCACGCCGCGCACCGCATCCACCAGCGCGGGCAGCTGGTCGAACCGCTGCTTGAGCGCGACGTCGATGTTCGACCAGGCCTTGTCGATCCGCTGGCGGAGCGCGACCACGGCGTTGTACGTGTTCAGCGCCATGAACCCGACGACCAGGATCAGCAGTCCCACGGCGAACAGCGCCGCGATCGATGCGGGATCCACTACGCGAACCCTCCACTCAGCATGACGGCGAACACCATCGCCGAAGCGATCGCCAACGCGGCGCCCAACAGACCGACGAGGAAGCGGTCGTCCTGTCGCGCCGCGGCGGCGCCGGGCGTGCCGTGCGCGATCAGCAGCGGCACCTCCGCGGAGGCCGCCACGACCAGGTCCTCTGGCGCGATCTCGAAGCGTCGCTCGTTGTGCGCGGCCTCGTCCGCCGTTGCGAGGGGGAGCGGGTTCGCGGCCGGGTCCAGCTCCGGGGCACGGACCGGTCGACCGATCCCGAACCCCGGGATCGCGGCATTCCCCCACGCCTCCTCGGGGTCGGTCTCGAGCGTGCCGGCGGCACGGGCCGCGGCGATGCTCGCCGCGATCTCGGGGTCGTCGGCGAGCGACGCCAGGCCGTCGTCGAGCCCCAGGTCGGCGGATGCCGGGTCGTCGAGGTCGGCGAACGGCAGGGCTCGGCCGACGACGGTGACCTCGTCCCCGGGTTCGAGTCGAAGCTCGCGGAATCGTCGCCGGCCGTTCGTAGAACCGCCAAGTGTCGCGAGGGCGGACAGACCGGCCGGCCGGACCGTCAGCAGCGCCGCGACCGCGGCTTCCGGGCTGGGATCGGCGGCCTGGAATGGGTCCCCGACCCTGACCGCCAGCCCAGGAGGGGAGTCGCCGAGCATGCCGCTCCGCTCGTCGAATCGCGCCGGGGCGTCGATGTGGCCGCCCCTCGGGAAGACGCGCAGGGAGCCGCTCCCGTCGCGCACGCGAAAGCCGATGCTCCGTTCCTCGACGATGCCATCGTCGCGTCCGCCACCATCCTCATCGCTGATCGTGGCCCGGTAGTAGACACATGGGACGCTCTGCAGCAGCGAGACGAGCAGCACCTCGGCCGGCTCGATCACCCCGCTGACACGCACCTCGCCGGCCGCGATGGCGCTGATCCGCGATGTCGATGTGTCCGCGATCCGGGCACTCGTCCGGTACCCACGCATCCCCCGCGCCAGCAGCACCAGTCCGCCGACGAAGCCGATCGCAGAGACCGACGCGACCGTCGGATCGAGGGAGGGGTCCACCGCGCCATCGTACGGGAGCGGTTCGGGCGCGGTCAGCCCGACGAGCGTCGGGGCCGGATCGACAACACCACCAGCGCGATCCCGAGAACGAGCGCGAGGATCGGCCACGACAGCGACAGGTCGATGGCCGGCAGCAACTCCCGGATCAGGAAGATGACCCCGACCCCGATGAGCACCAGGCCGAAGATCAGTCCCGCGCCGTTGCCACCGCGATCACGTGACCGGGCGGGCGACCCGAAGGTCGAGCCACCGCCGTCCGGACCGTCACCGCCGGACCCGTCCGCCCGCCAGGCGTACCCCTCGGGCGCCTCGGGGACCACCACGGCCATCACGATGTAGATCAGGAGGGTCACGCCGCCGGTCAGGAACACCGAGACGGCCCAGATCACCCGCACGATGGACGGATCCGTATCGAAACGCTGGGCCAGGCCGCCGGCGACACCGGCCAGCATCCTCTCGGCGGTCGAGCGGTACAAGCGGTCAGCCATCACAACCCTCCTGCGGTTCCAGCCTGATCGACCCCGCGTTCGCCTGGACATCGAGCTCGATGCGGTTCGCGGCGGTCTCGAACCCCGGTGATATCCAGCGTGAGCCGTCCTTGACGAGCCCGCGCGCCGAGAAGTCGTAGGACGCGATCGGATTGCTGCCGGTCTCGATCCGTAGCCCGACATCGGACGGCGCGCAGAGCACCACAGACCCGGCGTTCACTTCGATGTCCCCGCGAAACGTCGCGGCCGGGAGGGCGATCTCGATCGATCCGGCATTGCCTTGCACGGCGAGCGTGCCGACCGCCGCCGCAGACCCGAGATCGAGTGTGACCCGACCGGCGTTGACCTGGACATCGATCGATCCAAGGCGCGCTCCATCGAGGTCCAGCCGCGCGCTCCCCGCGTCGACCTCGACGCTCAGGTCCAGGGTGGGATCGGTGGGCAGCGTGACCCGCCACGTTCCTCCGATGTTCGACCACCCGAAGGGCCCGCTGCTCCCCCTTGGCCCGACGGTCAGGCTGCCACCGTCACTTTCGGCAAGCGGCCCGGCGCCCTCAGGATCGGTTCCCTCAACCATCCACAGCGATCCCGGGTTCGTGCTCACCTGCAATGCTCCGCAAGGCACCTCGATCTGGACGCTCGCCTCGGCACGCGTGAGATCACCGCTCCGGGTCGCGAACGTCTGCCCATCGTCTCCGCCGCAGAACGTCCCGGGCAGACCGGCAAACCCGCCGATCCCGCCGGCCAGCAGCCCGCCGACGAAGACGCCGAACATGGCCGAGCTCAGCAGCCCGCCGATCCAGTCCAGGCGTGTCCGCTGCAGGACGATCCCCAGCCCGGCCGCGACGACCAGGAGGGGCCAGAACCGCCACAGGTCGCCCATCTGCGCGGCCGTCAGGTAGCCCGCCCGGGCCGCCAGCGGGATCGTGCCGACCAGGATGAAGAAGACCCCCCAGCCCAGGAATGATCGGTCGATTCGCATCGCGTCTCTGCCAGACCCCCGTCCGTACTGTTCGCTCGCTGACCCTTGACCCGGGTATCGCGCGGTCAGGCATATGCTAGCCTCGCCGTCCGAACGGTGGGTATCGTCGTCGGACGTCGGGGAGGATCGGTCAGGATGCGACTCAGCGACTGGCGAGACGCGGCGCCGCGCAAGGAATCGATGTCGAACAAGGTCGTGGGTGTCATCGATACCGCGCTGGACCTGTTCGGCGCCGACCCGGACCCGGAGTGCTGGGTGGTCTGGGGCGACGACCCCAACGTCCGCTACACGATCATGATCCCGATGCCCCCGGGTCTGATGCTGATCAACGTTCGTGTCAGCGTCCCGGGCGAGGGGCCGCGCGCCGCGGGCAAGCTCGTCCGGTGGCACAAGGTATCCACCGGCGAGTTCGCGATCGAGATCCAGGGCGGTCACCGCATGGTCAACTGGCAGCTCGAGAACCACGTCATGCGCGGCACGGACGAGTCGGCGGACCAGATGGCCGCCTTCGTTCGGAGCGTCTACGAGGCCATCGACGGGCCGACGTACATCGGCGCCATCGCGGCCGACTCGGGCACGATCGGCAAGTCGGGCCGTCGTCGCGCCAAGTCGGTCCTGCGGCTGCCCGCGCCGAAGGAGACCAGCGGCTGATCGACGTCGTCATCTTCGACCTCGACGGGGTGCTCGTGGATTCCGAGATCTGGTGGGATGAGGTCCGGAGCGCATTCGCGGCGACGCACGGGCGCGTCTGGACCGCGGACGATCAGGCGGCTGTCATGGGTGCCAATTCGCGGGCGTGGTCCAGGACCATGCGCGATCGCCTGGACCTGGAGATGTCCGAATCCGACATCGAGCGAGCGATCGTCGACGGTGTCGTGGCGCGCTTCAAGGCCGAAGGGGCCCCCGGGATCCCGGGCGCCGTGGAGGCCGCGCGACGGGTCGCCGATGCGTACCCGGTCGCCATCGCCTCGTCCGCGCATCGGGCCGTCATCGAGGCCGCCCTCGAGGCGACGGGCCTCGCACCGGCCTTCGAGGTCGTCGTGTCGTCGGACGATGTCGAGCACGGCAAGCCGGCTCCCGACGTCTACCTCGAAGCGGCACGGCGCCTGGGCACTGACCCCGGGCGCTGCCTGGTGATCGAGGACTCGCTCAACGGGGTCCTGGCGGCCAAGGCGGCGGGCATGACGGTCGTGCTGGTGCCGAACCACAGCGTGCCGCCGGCGCCCGGCGCCGCCGAGCGCGCGGATGTCGTGCTCGCACGGCTCGCAGATCTCGACGTCGCGGCCGTCGGCGGGCGGTGAGACCGTGGCGACGTCGACCCCACCTGGATCGATCCGTCGGACCATGCGGTACTACACGTCACGGGTGGCCGTCGGTCTCCTGACACGCGCGCTCTTCCGCCTCCGCGTGGAGGGTCGTGATCGTCTGCCGTCCGGTCCCGCGATCCTGTGCTTCAACCACCTCGGTTGGGCGGATCCGTTCGTCCTCATGGCGACGTTGCCGCTTCGTCCGCGCTTGTTCTTCTTCGGTCCGAAGGAGGAGGACATGGCCGTCGGTGGCCGGAACCGGATGATGCTCTGGACGGGGACCGCGATCCCGTACAAGCCGGGCAAGAACGATCTGCTCGACGCCACGCGGCGGGTCGGCGCGGTGATCGCGGAGGGCGGCGTGGTCGCGATCGCGGGGGAGGGACGGATCCACGTTCGTGAGGCCGGCCTGCTGCCGTTGAGCGAGGGCGCCGCCTACTTCGCCCTGCGCTCGAGCGTCCCGATCGTCCCGATCGCGATCAACGGCACCAGCTGGCTCCGGTTCGGGGGCCGGATCCGGGTGCGGGTCGGCGAGCCGATCACGACCGAGGGTCGGCCGACGCGGGCCGCGATCGCGTCGATCACGGATCAGACGTGGCGCGCCATGCACGAGATGGTCGCCGGGGCGCCAGAACGGCCAGTCCCGGGCCGGTTCGGACGATGGTTGACCGAGATCTTCAACGAGTGGCCGGAGGGGTCGCGGGCCGCTGCGCTCGCCTTCGAGCTGGCTGCTGGATCGAGCGAGCCGGGGACCGCCGGGGTCAGCGAGCCAGGGACTGCCGAGCCTGGCGAACATGCGCCCGTCGAGTCAGACGACGCGCACCCCGCGTCCTGACGCTGGCATACTGGGGGCCACCCGACACCAGACGCAGGAGTGACCGTGGGAGCGACCGGGCTGTCGAGCGACCCGACCGAATATCAAGACCGCCTGGCGGGCCAGGAAGACCGGCAGATCGACGCCTGGGCCGCCGAGCTCATGCGCGACGTCGCCATCCGCCGCGGGGTCATCAAGGTCGTCCGCGACTTTCGTGCTGCCGCGAAGCTGGATGAATCGGGTTTCGAACGGGTGTTCGCTTCTGGCGGTGGGCCGCCGGCCTCCATCGGACGGGATCGCGCGGGACACCTCATGGTGCCGGCCATCACGCTCCATGCCCTCGTGCCGGGGATCCGGACGCAAGTCAAGGACGCGCGGGAGCGCCTGATCGCGTACCTCGTCGCGAACTTCGAGGAGATCGTCTACGTCTAGGGCGCTCCGTCGCCTGGCGGGCGCGATCCGCCTGACCCACCCCTTCCCGTCGATCCTCGACGGGGCGGTCGTCTCAGTGGCGGCCATCTACATCGGCGCGACCGATGGGACGGCCCTCCGCCTCGGACTGGCGATGGTGGCCCTCCAGGCCTCGATCGGGATCGTCAACGACATCGTGGACGCCCCGCGTGATGCTGGCCGCGTCCCGCCCAAACCCATCCCCGCCGGCCTCCTCGGCGTAGGACCGGCGCAAGGGATGGCCGTGTTGGCGGCCGCGCTGGGGCTCGGACTCTCGAGCGTCTCCGGTGGCGGCCTGGTGGCCATCGCCATCGTGGTGCTCGCGATCGGGTACGGCTACAACCTCGTCTTCAAGGGGACCGCCTGGTCCTGGCTGCCATTCGCCGTGGGGATCCCGTTGCTTCCGGTCTTCGGCTGGGTCGGCGCGTCCGGGACGCTCCCGTCGGGGAGTGGGATCGTCGTGGGGGCGGCGATGATCGCCGGCGCGGGGCTCGCCATCGCCAACGCCAGGGCCGACGTCGAACAGGACGAGTCGACCGGGACGGTCTCGGTCGCGACGGTCCTCGGCCTGCGACGATCGTGGTGGCTGGCGACGAGCCTGCTCGGGGGCGTGACCGTTCTGGCGCTCTGGCTTCTGGCGGAACCGCCGCCGACGACCGCGACGATCGGGCTGGTGCTCGTCGCGTACATCGGCGCCGCCGTGATCGCGCTTGGCGCCCTCCTGGGTCGGAGCGGCTCGCCGAGGCGGCGCGAACTCGCCTGGGAGTGCCAGGCGATCGGCGTGGTCGTGCTCGCCGCCGGCTACCTTGCCGCCAGGGGCATCCAGTCCGGGCTGATGCCGCCAGCTTGATCGCGTCGGGCTAGAGGCTCGGGTCGTCGCTCCGGACCATCGCGATGGCGTTCTCGAGCTTGAGCTTGGTGATCGTCAGGTACTTCGCGAGGTTCGCCCGGTCGACGGGTTCGATGGTGGCCCGATCGGCGCTGCGCAGGACGTCCACGAGCTCCTCGACCGCGTCGGCCACGGACTGCTTCGCGTTGATGAGCGCGTCGTCCGAAAGGGCTCCGCGCGGCTCACGGACCGCGTGTGCCTCCACCACCGGGGTGGGGGACATGACGGTGTCGCCGTCGGACACGATCGCGACGTCGTCCTCGGGATGATCGTCGTCGAGGTCGGCGACGGCCCGTCGGGCCGACGATGTCCGTCGGCCTTCGATCTTGTCCCGCAACTTGATCAGCGTCAGCTCGCCGCGGGCGACCTGCTCGGCAAGCCGTCGGCGCTTCTTCGGATCGTCGACCTTCATCAGTTCGTAGGCGTGGGACAGCGTGTCTTTGCGCAAGGACACCAGCTCACGGACTTCGGGCGGGGCGTCGGCCAGGCGCAACCGGTTCTCCAGGTAACCCTTGTCCTTGCCCAGTTTGTCCGCGAGTTTTCGGATGCTGTAGCCGTGCTCACGCACCATCCGGTCGTACATGGCCGCTTCGTCGAGTGGCGACAGGTCCTCGCGCTGGAGGTTCTCGATGATCGCGATCTCGAGAGCGGTGTCATCGTCGATGTCCTCGATCAGGGCGGGGATGGTCTCCAGCCCGGCGATCTTGGACGCACGCCAACGCCGTTCCCCGGCGATCAGCTGGTAGCGGGTCGCATCGAGCGGACGGACGAGGATGGGCTGGAGGACACCGTGCTCTCGGATGGATGCCGCGAGTTCCTGGAGCGACGACTGATCGAATGCCAGGCGTGGCTGTTCCGGGTTCGGTTCGATGCGATCGATGGCGACGATACGAACCCCGACCGACCGGATCGGACCGTCGGAGGACAACAGGCTGACGATCGCGGGCGATAGCTCGCGATCCTCGGACAGTCGGCGAGCCGCTGCCGCACGGAAATCAGGCCGGGACAAGGTCGATCACCTCCTTGGCCAACGCGCGATAGGTCTTCGCCGCTTCGCTCGCGCTCGCGTACGACGTGATAGGTCGACCCACGAGCGGCGCCTCCCCAAGCTTCACGGTATTGCGGATGATGCTCGTGAAGACATGGTGGTCGCCGACGACACGCAGCTCGTCGAGCATGTCGCGCGCGAGATTGGTCCGACCGTCGAAGAACGTGGGGAGCAGACCCAGGATCCGCAGGTCGCGGTTGAGCTTGAGTCTGATCGCGTTGATGACCTTGACGAGATTGTTCAGGCCCTTCAGCGCGTAGTACTGCGTCTGCACCGGGATGATGACCCCGTTGGCCGCGACGAGACCGTTCACGGTGAGCAGCCCCAGGTTGGGCGGGCAGTCGATGAGGACGTAGTCGTATTCATCGACGTGGCCGTCGATCGCCTCGCGCAGGATCTGCTCGCGGCCAAGCGCGGTGAACAACTCGCCTTCGGTCGAGGCGAGATCGATGTGCGCCGGCGCCACGTCGACGCCCTCGGTCTCGGTCGAGAGGATGATGTCCTTCATCGTCGATCGGCCGTCGGACAGCACGTCCGCGATCGAGCGCTCGACATTGTTGAGGTTGATCCCGAGGCCGGCCGTCAGATTCGCCTGTGGATCGATGTCGATGCACAGGACGCGATGGCCGTTCTCGGCGAGGGCGCCGGCCAGGTTGATCGCCGTGGTCGTCTTCCCGACGCCGCCCTTCTGGTTGGCGATCGCGATGATGTTCGTCACCGGGCCCTCACCTCAAGATCCGTGTCGACCGCCCCCGCGTCGCTGGGGGATTGTCGCGAGTCGCTCATCCTACCCCCTGTGATGCGTTGACGGACACCATGGTTATCCACACTCGAGCAGACTTGTTCACCGAATCTGTGGATATCCGAGCGGCGCCGATCGTGTCGGGACGACGGTCGAACGAGGCTATCATGCACCTGTCCTTGCGCAAAGACGGCGACGATGGGAGCGATAGCGTGCCCGACAACCAGGAACGGTTCGATCGACTGGACGCGATGCGCGCCGAGTCGCGGCTCGGCGGTGGGAAAGCGCGGATCGCGAAACAGCACGCAGCCGGGAAGCTGACGGCCCGTGAACGCCTGGACCTGCTGCTGGATCCTGACTCGTTCATCGAACTCGATGCCTTCGTGACGAACCACAACGGCGCCGAGGAGCGGTACCTGGGGGATGGCGTCGTCACGGGGCACGGAACGATCGACGGGCGACTGGTCTTCGTGTTCAGCCAGGACTTCACGGTCTTCGGCGGTTCGCTGTCGGAAGCCTACGCCGGGAAGATCTGCAAGGTGATGGACCTCGCGATGAAGGTGGGCGCCCCGATCATTGGACTCAACGATTCGGGCGGAGCACGGATCCAGGAGGGCGTGGCGTCGCTTGGCGGCTACGCCGAGATCTTCCTGCGCAACGTCCTCGCGTCCGGTGTCGTGCCGCAGATCTCGGTGATCCTCGGGCCATGTGCCGGTGGCGCCGTGTATTCCCCGGCCATGACCGACTTCACCGTCATGGTGGAGGGGACCAGTTACATGTTCGTCACCGGACCGAACGTGGTCCGGACCGTGACGCACGAGGAAGTCGACGCCGAGTATCTCGGCGGCGCGATCACCCACACGACGCGCAGCGGGGTCGCGCACATCGCGGTCCCTGATGAAGCCACGGCCTTCGACCGTGTTCGCGGTCTGCTGGCGCATCTGCCGGCGAACAACCTCGGAAGCGCGCCGACGGTCGCGTCGAGCGATCCCGACGATCGGATGGACCTCGAGCTCGATCGCGTCGTGCCCGATGATCCGCGAACCCCGTACGACATGCACGACGTGCTACGACGCGTCATCGACGACGGCGATCTGCTCGAGATCCAGCCGGCCGGGGCCGGGAACATCATCGTCGGGTTCGCACGCCTCGGGGGTCGAAGCGTCGGCATCGTCGCGCAGCAGCCGTCCGTCCTCGCCGGCGCGCTCGACATCGATGCCTCCGTCAAGGCGGCCAGGTTCGTGCGGACCTGCGACGCCTTCAACGTGCCGCTCATCACGTTCGTCGACGTGCCCGGGTTCCTGCCGGGTGTCGCGCAGGAGCACGGCGGGATCATCCGTCACGGCGCCAAGCTGTTGTATGCGTATTGCGAAGCTACCGTCCCGAAGTTGACGGTGATCACGCGCAAGGCGTACGGCGGGGCGTACGACGTCATGAGCAGCAAGCACATCCGCGGCGACATGAACTTTGCCTGGCCCACGGCCGAGATCGCGGTGATGGGCGCTGATGGCGCCGTCAGCATCATCTACCGCGACGAGCTCGCCGGCGCGAGCGATCAGGCCGCCGAACGCGCTCGACTCGTGGCGGCGTACGAGGCGGAATTCGCCCACCCCTACATCGCTGCGTCGCGCGGCTACATCGACGACGTGATCAAGCCCTCGGAGACGCGGCCGCGACTCATCCGCGCGTTGGAGATGCTCGCCGACAAGCGCGAGACGAACCCGCGAAAGAAGCATGGCAACATCCCGCTCTGAGCAGCGGGTCGACGCGTCTTTGCGCAAAGACGTCCCGTTCGATCGGGTCCTCATCGCGAACCGCGGCGAGATCGCGGTCCGGATCATCCGGGCCTGTCACGACGCCGGGCTGTCCGCCGTCGCGGTGTACAGCGACGCGGACGCAGAGGCGATGCACGTTCGACTCGCGGACGACGCGGTCCGGATCGGTGCCGCCCCACCCGCCGAGAGCTACCTTCGGATCGACGCGATCCTCGACGCCGCACGATCCTCTGGCGCCGCTGCGATCCACCCCGGGTACGGGTTCCTTGCCGAGCGAGCGGCATTCTCCCGGGCGGTGACCGACGCCGGTCTGGTGTTCATCGGTCCGACGGGGGACACCATCGAACGGCTTGGCGACAAGCTCGGGGCGCGGCGACTCGCGCGTGACGCGGGTGTCCCGACGGTGCCGGGGACGCTGGATCCCGCGCCGATCGATCGTCCCGATGCCGTGGCCGGGATCGTGGCCGAGGCCGAGGCGATCGGCTTCCCGCTGCTGGTCAAGGCGGCGGCCGGCGGTGGGGGACGGGGGATGCGCCGGGTCGAACGCGCCGCGGACCTCCCGGCGGCCCTGGTCACGGCATCGGCCGAGGCGGCTGCCGCGTTCGGCGATGGATCGGTCTATCTCGAGCGCGAGATCCGCCCGGCGCGCCATATCGAAGTCCAGCTGCTCGGGGATGCTTCGGGCCGGGTCATCGCCATCGGGGAGCGTGACTGTTCGATCCAGCGCCGCCACCAGAAGCTCGTCGAGGAGGCGCCGGCGCCGGGGCTGACGCGGGATGAGCGCGTGGTCCTCCACGACATGGCCGTGCGGATCGCGACGGCCGCGAGCCTGACCAATGCCGCCACCGCCGAGTTCCTGCGGGCGCCGGACGGGACGCTGGCGTTCCTGGAGGTGAACACCCGTCTCCAGGTGGAGCACGGCGTCACGGAGCTCGTGGCAGGGTTCGACATCGTCCGGGAACAATTCCGGCTCGCGGCGGGCCAGCCCCTATCCGAGGCTGCGCTCGCCGCCGGTGACGCCGCGGCGGACCCGGTCCGCCACGCCATCGAGGTCCGACTCACCGCCGAGGATCCGGCGACGGACTTCAGCCCGACGCCCGGCCGGGTCCCCGTGTGGGTGATGCCGGCCGGCGACGGCATCCGGGTGGATGCCGGTCTGGAGGCCGGGGATCGCGTCCCGCCCGAGTACGACAACCTCATGGCCAAGATCCTCGCTGTCGGCGCTGATCGGGAGGAGGCGATCGAGCGGCTGGCGGCGGCGCTCGATGCGACGACCGTCGGTGGGCTCCAGACGACCCTGCCGTTCCACCGGTTCGTGACCCGCCACCCCGGGTTTCGTGAAGGCAGCCTGTCCACGGAGTGGGTCGCCGAGGCGTGGGATGGACCCACGGAGCGAGCCAACGCCCTCGAGGAGGCCGCGGCGCTCGCGGTCATCGCCTTCGGCCGGGCCGGAACGGATCCCGCGCCCGCGCCCGTCCGTCGTTCCGGCTGGGCCGCCATGGCTCGGGACGAGGGGATCGACCGGTGGCCGCGATGAGGCGTGTCCGTGTGACCCATGCCCTGACCGGCGAGGTCGCGGCCGACGTGGACGTCGGAACGGGTGGCCGAGACCACACCAGCCCGGACCACACCAGACCGGACCGCTCCGGTACGCCGCTCGTCCGGCCCCTTCCGTCGGGTGCCGTCGAGGTGGTCGTGGGGGGCTGGCGGTTCGAATTCCTCGTGGAGGACGCGGCCCGCGCCGACCTTCGTGCCCGCGCCACCCGGCTCCGCGACGCCACCGGGCGTCACGGCCCGACCGAGGTTCGTGCCATCATCCCCGGACGGGTCGCATCGATGGGCGTCACCCAGGGCGACCAGGTCGAGATGGGTCAGCGGCTCCTGTCCGTGGAGGCCATGAAGATGGAGAACGAGGTCCGCTCGCCGCGCGCGGGGACCGTCGAGCGGGTGGCGGTGGCCGTCGGGGGGACCGTCGAGCTCGGGGACGTGCTCGTGGTCATCGGATGAACCGCCCGGACCGTCCGAACGGCGAGGGCGCCGATCCGGGACGCGATCGGTGGCGCGAGACCCTCCGGGCCAAGGCCCGCGCGGCTGCCCCGGAGCGTCGCGAGCCCTTCGTGACCTCCTCGGGGATCGAGGTCCGCGACCTCTATACGGCCGCCGACACCCTGGCGCTTGACGAGGACCGCGACCTCGGTCGGCCGGGGGAGTACCCGTTCACGCGCGGCGTGCAGCCGACGATGTACCGCGGCCGTTTCTGGACGATGCGCCAGTACGCCGGGTTCGCCACCGCCGAAGAGACCAATCGTCGGTTCCGCTACCTCCTCGCCCAGGGCCAGACCGGTCTCTCGGTCGCCTTCGACCTGCCGACCCAGATGGGCTACGACTCCGACGCGCCCGAGGCGGAGGGGGAAGTGGGTCGGGTCGGGGTCCCGATCGCCAGCCTCGCCGACATGTCCATCCTCGTGGACGGCCTGCCGCTCGGCGAGGTCAGCACGTCCATGACGATCAATGCGACGGCCCCGATCCTGCTCGCCCTCTACGTGGCCGCGGCCGAGGCCCAGGGGGTCCCTCGCGCCGCGATCGGCGGCACGACGCAGAACGACATCCTCAAGGAGTACATCGCCAGGGGCACCTACATCTTCCCGCCACGCCCCTCGATGCGACTCGTGACCGACGTGTTCGAGTTCTGTGCCGCCGAGCTCCCGAAGTGGAACACGATCTCGATCTCCGGCTACCACATGCGCGAAGCGGGGGCCACCGCCGCGCAGGAGCTGGCATTCACGCTCGCGGACGGCATCGCGTACGTGGAGGCGGCCGTCGCGCGCGGGCTGGACGTGGACGACTTCGCCGGCCGGCTCTCGTTCTTTTTCGCGGCCTGGTCCGAGCTGTTCGAGGAGGTCGCCAAGTTCCGCGCCGCGCGGCGGATGTGGGCCACGATCATGCGGGAGCGCTTCGGCGCGACGAGCGCGCGCTCGATGATGTGCCGGTTCCACGTCCAGACCGCGGGATCCAGCCTGACCGCCCAGTCGATCGACAACAACGTCGTCCGGACGACCATCCAGGCGCTGTCCGCGGTCCTCGGCGGCGCGCAGAGCCTCCACACGAACTCCCGCGACGAGGCGCTGGCCCTTCCGACCGAGGAGGCGGCCCGCCTGGCTCTGCGAACCCAGCAGATCATCGCTCACGAGGCCGGCGTCACCGAGACGCCCGACCCGCTGGCGGGCTCCTACTACGTGGAATCGCTCACCAACGACCTCGAGGCCGCCGCCTGGACGTATCTCGATGCGATCGAATCGATGGGTGGGACGCTCGCCGCCATCGAGCATGGGTTCCAGCAGCGCGAGATCCAGGAGGCCGCCTACCGCGTCCAGCGGGCCATCGAGGCCGACGAGCAGATCGTGGTGGGGGTCAACCGCTTCCGCGACGACGAGGTCACGACGCCGACGACGCAGAAGATCGATCCTGATGGCGAGCGGCGCCAGGTCGAACGGCTCCGGCGCGTCCGGGCCGAGCGGTCCGTCGACGACTGGGAGCGGTCCATGACCGAGCTCGCCGACGTCGCCGCCGCGGACGGGAACCTCATGCCTGCCATCATCACCGCGGTCCGCGCCCATGCCACCGTCGGCGAGATCAGCGATCGCCTTCGGAGCGCGTGGGGCGAGCACCGCGAACTCATCACCGTCTGACGGTCACCGGAGGTCAGCCATGCCGCGCGCCTCGCACGTCCCGGACCAGATCCGCGGCCTCGGCAAGGTCCATCACGTGGCCCTGATCGTGGCCTCGATCGAGGACGCCCTGGGGCTCTGGCGCGATGCCCTGGGCCTGGGGCTCGAGACGATCATGGACATCGAGCACGACCGCGTGCGGATCGCGTTCCTCGGGGTGGGGGAGTCGAAGATCGAACTCGTCCAGCCGACCGACGAGACGACCGGCGTCGCGCGGTTCCTCGCGAGCAAGGGCGAGGGGTTCCACCACGTCTGCTTCGAGGTTTCGAACCTCGCCGAAACACTGCTCAGGCTCGAGATCGACGGCCTGGAGCTGATCGACACGGCGCCACGGCGTGGCGCGGAAGGGCCGGTAGCCTTCATCCACCCGCGGTCGTGCCACGGGGTGCTCGTGGAACTGATCGAGGCGCCCGGCGGGCCCGCCTGGGCCAGCCTGGGTTTCCCGACGGCCTGAGGAGTCCGAGCGCGGGTCCAAGCCGACCGGCGACAGCCCACCAGGCTGGGAATCCTGCATGGCGAGGGTCGCCGGTCCCCCGTGGACCCGGCCGACGCATGATCCGACGTCTCCCAGGCCGGACGCCCTGTCTCGGCGGGCCGTGCGGCCCCGCAGTGCCGAGTTGAAGCAGGTTCCCCGGTCCACCAGGCCGGTTTCGGAGCCGTGCCCCGCGACGTCTCAGGTCGGTGTCACCACCGCACGCGTCGTCCTAGTCGCGGCGACCGCGCGGGCGGGCCTCTTCCTTGGCGGGCTTGGGTTCGTGCCCGGGTCGCGGCGGGTTCGGACGGGTCCCCGGCGCCATGTCGGGTCGCTTCTCGATGGGTCCGCGCGACTTGATGGCTTCGAGGTTCGCCGCGAACGCCTTCGCCGTCGCGGACGGGATGCTGCCGACCCAGGCGGACTGGATCTCGGCGATTCGCGCGCTCTCCGCCGTTCGGCGGTCGCGCTCGGCCTTGGAATGCTTGGCCATCGTGTCCCTTCTCGGTCGGCAAGCCGGCGCAGGAGGACCGCGCCCTGGGCTCGACGGGCCACAGTCTACGGGACAAGCCCCTCGATGACCCGCTCCGAGGCGAGCGTCAGCGCAACGACCACGTGAACAGGACGTCATCGGCGCGATCGGCACGCCGGCAGAACCCAACGACCTGACCGGCCAGCTCGCGGATCCACGGCTTCTCGTCGCGCGACAGCTCGCCGAGCTCGGCCTCCACGAGGTCGATCCACCGCCCCGCGATCGCGTCGATCACCGAATCGGGAAGGCGGGCGACCGCGGTGACCCAGGTCGGGTCGATCCGCTCGATCGTGCGGTCCGGACCGGCGTCCTCGGGTGCCCCGAGGTCAAGACGGGCGTCGAGCAGGTCCGTCGGGTCATCCTGGCCCGTGACCGTCCGGGCCGCCTCGGAGAACAGGTCCAGCCAGGTCGGATCGAGGCCGCCCCCCAGGGAGAGGTGGGCCGTGAACCGGTCGCGGTCATCGAGCGCGACCATGTCGTCGAGCCCGATCACCAGCAGGATCTCGCTGGCGCTCCCCGCGATCAGGTCCATCCGGGCGCCCATCAGCGCGGACCCGATCGTGCCCAGAGGAAGGTTCGCATCGTCGGCCCGCTCAGCCGCGATACCCGGCCGCGCGCAGCAGCGCGGGGAGCTCGGTCGGGGAGGCGGCCACGCGGAATCCCGCGGCTTCGAGCGCGCTGACCTTGGATGCCGCCGTGCCGGCACCGCCCGAGATGATCGCCCCCGCGTGTCCCATCCGCTTGCCCTCCGGCGCGGTCCGCCCCGCGATGAACGCCACCTTGGGGACGTCGCGGAGGTGGTCGGCGGCCCAGGCAGCAGCGGTCTCCTCAGCCGCCCCGCCGATCTCGCCGATGAGCACGATCGCCTCGGTCTCCGGATCGGCCTCGAACAGCTGGAGGACGTCGAGGAACGTCGTCCCGATGATCGGGTCGCCGCCGATCCCGACGCACGTGGACTGGCCGAGGCCGGCATCGGTCATCGCCTGGACCGCCTCATAGGTGAGCGTCCCGGAGCGCGACACGACCCCGACGCGGCCCTCCCGATGGACCGATCCGGGGATGATCCCCACCTTCGCCCGACCCGGAGACGTGGCGCCCGGGCAGTTCGGGCCGATCAGCCGGGCCCCGAGCGAGCGGACCATCTCGACGGCGGGGATCATGTCCAGCGCGGGGATCCCCTCGGTGATGCAGAAGATGGTCTCGATCCCGGCGGCGGCCGCCTCCATCACCGCATCCGGGGCTCCGCCCGCGGGCACGAAGATGCAGGACGTGTTCGCGCCACGTTCGCGGACGGCCTCGGCGACCGTATCGAATACCGGCACGGTCCCGTCGAGCGCACGTTGACCGCCCTTGCCCGGCGTGACGCCCGCGACGATCGGGGTGCCGTAGGCCTGCATGGCGCGCGAGTGGAACTCGCCCTCACGACCGGTGATCCCCTGGACCACGAGCCGCGTCTCACGACCGACGAGGACGCTCATGCGGCCGCTCCCCGGGATGCCGCGACGGCCTTGGCGGCGGCCTCATCGAGCGACGCCGCGGTCACGAACCGGGCCTCGGCCAAGAGGGTCGCGGCCTCGATCGCGTTCGTCCCCACGATCCGTACGACCATCGGGACATCCCGGGTCTGCTGGGCGCGAGCCTCGATGAGCCCGCGGGCGACCTCGTCGCCACGCGTGATGCCGCCGAAGATGTTGACGAGGATCGCGTCGACCTTCGGGTCGTCGAGGATGATCCGCATCGCGGCCGCCACCTTGTCGGCTCGGGCCCCACCGCCGATGTCGAGGAAGTTCGCGGGTTCGCCCCCGGCGCGCTTGACGAGGTCCATGGTCGTCATCGCGAGCCCCGCGCCGTTGACCATGCAGCCGATGGTGCCGTCGAGCTTGATGAACGTGAGTCCGGCCTCTCGCGCCTCGCGGTCCTCGGGTGCTTCATCGTCGGGGTCGCGGAGCTCCTCGAGCCCGGGGTGGCGCGCCAGGGCGGAGTCGTCGAGGGTCACCTTGGCGTCAAGGCAGACGAGCCGCTCGACGGGCGCGCCGTCGGCCCCGGTCTCGCGGACGATCGCGAGCGGATTGATCTCGACGAGGTCCGCGTCGTAGGCACGCATCGTCCGGACGAGGCCCTTGGCGATCGCGACGGCGGCCTTGAGATGTGCGCCAAGGTCCATCGCGAACGCGAGGTCGCGCGCCTGGAAGTCGAGCAGCCCGAGCCGCGGGTCCGCGTGACGCCGGATGATCGCGCCGGGGTTCGTCTCGGCGACGGTCTCGATCTCGACCCCGCCCTCCGCCGAGCCCATCAGCAGGATCCGTCGCTCGGCCCGATCGAGGACCGCGGCGAGGTAGAACTCCTTCACGATGTCCGCCGCGGCGCCGACCAGGACCTTGCGGACCGTCATGCCCTTGATGTCCATGCCGAGGATCGAGCCCGCCACGGTCTCGGCCTCGTCCGCGGAGCCGGCCAGCTTGACCCCACCGGCCTTCCCCCGGCCGCCCACGAGCACCTGTGCCTTGATCACGACCCGGTCCGCGCCCGCGCCGAGGAACCGTTCGGCGGCGGCCCGCGCCTCGGCGACCGTGTGCGCGACGGCCCACTCGGGGACGGGGAGACCCTGCGCCAGCAGGAGGGATTTGGCGTCGGCTTCCTGGATCTTCACGGTCGGGTGGCGCTCCGTCGGACGGGTGGGGGACGCGAGGTCGGGGGAGCAGGATGGTACCGCGGCGGGCCGGTCGGGGCCCGCCCGTCCGACCGCGACCGTGCGAATCTCGAACCCCGCTCGCCCGTTACAATCGGGCCATGGCCCACCGAGTCACCCTGATCCCCGGCGACGGCATCGGACCGGAGCTGGCGGAGGCATCACGACGCGTCCTCGACGCGTCGGGTATCGAGTTCGAGTGGGACGTCGTCGATGCGGGCGAGGCCGTCATGGTCGAATACGGGACGCCGCTGCCGGACCACGTTCTCGAATCGATCCGTCGCAACCGGGTCGCCATCAAGGGACCCATCACGACCCCGGTCGGTGAGGGGTTCCGGAGCGTCAACGTCACCCTGCGTCAGGTCCTCGGGTTGTACGCGAACCTGCGTCCGGCCCGCTCGATCCCCGGCCTCGAGACGCGCTACGACGACGTCGATCTCGTCATCGTCCGCGAGAACACCGAAGACCTGTACGCGGGCATCGAACACATGGTCGGCCCGGACGCGGCCGAGAGCATCAAGATCATCACCCGGGCCGCGTCCGAACGGATCGCGCGCTACGCGTTCGAGTACGCGGTGGCCAACGGTCGCCGGAAGGTCACCGCGGTCCACAAGGCCAACATCATGAAACTCTCCGACGGGCTGTTCCTCGAGAGCTGCCGGACGGTGGCCGCCGACTACGATGGGCGGGTCGAGTTCGAGGACCGCATCGTCGACAACATGTGCATGCAGCTCGTCCAGAAGCCGGACCTGTACGACGTCCTCGTTCTCCCGAACCTGTACGGCGACATCGTGAGCGACCTGGCGGCCGGACTCGTCGGCGGCCTGGGCGTTGCGCCGGGCGCGAACATCGGCACCGAGGCGGCCGTCTTCGAACCCGTCCATGGCTCCGCGCCGAAGTACGCCGGCCAGAACAAGGCCAACCCCACCGCGATGATCCTCTCGGGTGTCCTGATGCTTCGGCACCTCGGTCATCCGGACGCGGCGACACGGGTCGAACGCGCAGTCCACGCGGTCATCGCCGAAGGAACGGCGACCACGTACGACCTCGGCGGTCCCGCCGGCACGAGCCAGTTCGCCGACGCGATCATCGCGCGACTGTCTGCCGCAGGGGTCGCGGGATGACGGGATGGCCCGCCAGCATCCGACTCGCCCGACCGCCGCGCAAGCCGGGCGGCACCGCCCAGAACGGTCTTGGCGCCACGAACCGCACGGACCGCTGGTGGGTGGCACCGGGCATCCAGGCGACGCTGTTCACGATCTGTGCGACCTATCTCGGCGTCAGCGGGATCCTGTTCACGCCGCTGTTCGGCACCCCGTACGAGTTCGATGGGTACCTCTCGCCGCTCTTCTCGCCGCTGATCCGGCCCGAGGGCTTGCCGACCTGGATCAGTCCGGGACTGTTCATCCTGTGGGTCCCGCTCGGGTTCCGGGCCACGTGCTACTACTACCGAAAGGCGTACTACCGCTTCTACTTCGCGGACCCGCCGGGCTGTGCGGTCGGTGAGCCGACCGTCCACCGCAAGTACGCGATGGAAGCCAGGCTCCCGTTCATCCTCCAGAACCTGCATCGCTTCTTCCTGTACCTCGCCTTCATCCCCCTGTTCTTCCTGTGGCTCGATGCGGTCCTCGCGCTGGTGCCCGAAAGCGGTCCGCGGTTGGGGCTCGGCGGCGCGATCTTCTTCCTCAACGCCTTCCTGCTGACGATGTATTCGCTGTCCTGCCACTCGCTTCGACACCTCGTCGGCGGGCGGCTGGATTGCTTCTCGTGCTCGCGTCGGACGCAGGTCCGCTACTCGCTGTGGCAGCGTCTGACGACGTTCAACCGGCGACACATGTCGTGGGCGTGGGCAAGCCTCATCTCGGTGACCCTCGCGGACGTCTACGTCCGCCTGCTCGTACTTGGGATCATCACCGACCCGGCGATCCGGTTCTAGGCGCCACGACCATGCCAGACCTCGCCGAGCATCAGACGCGCCCGCACGACGTCCTGGTCATCGGGGCCGGTGGCGCAGGGCTGCGGGCCGCGATCGCCGCCCGGGACGCGGGCGCCGACGTCGGGCTCGTCTGCAAGTCGCTCCTCGGAAAGGCCCACACCGTCATGGCGGAGGGTGGCGTCGCCGCCGCGCTGGGTCACGTGGCCGCCGACGATTCGTGGCAGGTCCACTTCCGCGACACGATGATCGGCGGAAAGTACCTCAACAACCCCCGGATGGCCGAGCTCCACGCCCAGGAGTCGCCGGCTCGGGTCCGCGAGCTCGAGTACTGGGGCGCGGTCTTCGACCGGACGACGGACGGTCGGATCCTGCAGCGCCCGTTCGGCGGGCACTCGCATCCCAGGCTGGCGCACGTCGGCGACCGGACCGGGCTCGAGATGATCCGCACGCTCCAGGATCGGGCGGTGGCGGCCGGCATCGACGTCTACATGGAGTGCACGATCAACCGCCTCACGACGGGGTCGCGGGGCGTCACCGGGGCCTACGGCTACTGGCGGACGACGGGTCGGCCGATCCTCTTCCCGGCCAAGTCGATCGTGCTCGCGACCGGAGGGCATCGGCAAGGCCTACGAGGTCACGTCGAACTCGTGGGAGTACAGCGGCGATGGCCAGGCGCTCGCCTACGACGCCGGCGCCGAGCTCATCGACATGGAGTTCGTCCAGTTCCATCCCACGGGCATGGTCTGGCCCCCCGGCGTCCGCGGCCTGCTCGTCACGGAGGCCGTCCGAGGCGAGGGCGGGATCCTGCGCAACGTCGATGGCGAGCGCTTCATGTGGAAGTACCTGCCCGAGGAGCGCCGTCACGAGTACGCGGCGACCGATGAGGAGGCCAGCCGCTGGGTGACCGCCCTGTCCGAGGGCAAGTCCACCGACGCCCGGCGTCCGCCGGAGCTATCGACGCGCGACAACGTCGCTCGAGCCATCTACACCGAGGTCAAGGAGGGCCGCGGCTCGCCACACGGGGGCGTCTTCCTTGACATCAGCTATCTGCCCGCCGCGCATGTGCGCCGAAAGCTGCCCTCGATGTACGAGCAGTTCAAGGAGCTCGCCGACGTCGACATCACCGCGGGCCCCATGGAAGTCGGCCCGACGACGCACTACGTGATGGGCGGGATCCGCGTCGACGCCGAGACGGGCGCCACGGCCGTGGCGGGGCTGTACGCGGCCGGCGAGGTGGCCGCCGGGATGCACGGGGCGAATCGCCTCGGCGGCAACTCGCTCTCGGACCTGCTCGTCTTCGGCGCGCGGGCCGGCACCGCGGCGGCGGCGTACGCGACGGGGCTGAAGGCTGACTTCTACGTCGACCCGTTCCAGGTCGAGGCGGGGGCCGCCGAACTCGCCGCGCCGCTCGAGCGGTCCGACGGGGAGGACCCGTACGCGATCCAGCGCGAGCTCCAGGCGACGATGCAGCGGCTGGTGGGCATCTTCCGCGTCGAGTCCGACCTTGACGAGGCGCTCGAGGCCCTGGCCGACCTGCGCCGCCGCTGGTCGGCGATCCGGGTGACGGGTGGCCGCGCCTACAACCCCGGCTGGAATCTCGTGTTCGAGTTGGGGCATCTTCTGACCGTGTCCGAGGCCATCGCTCGCTCCGCTCGCCAGCGGACCGAGAGCCGGGGTGCGCACAGTCGCCTCGATCATCCCGCGACCGACGACACCACCTGGAGCGGCGTCAACAGCGTGGCCTACCGTGCTCGTGACGGGGCGATGGCCGTGGCCACGACCCCGCTCCCCCCGATGACGGACGAGCTGCGCGCCCTGCTCGACGTCGGGCACTGACGGAGGCATCGATGGCCGACGCACGCATGAAGATCTTCCGCGGTAGCGCCGGGGAAGAGGGCCACTACGAGGAATACGTCGTCCCCGTGGAAGAGGGGATGGTGGTCCTCGATGCCCTCCACTGGATCCAGGGCCACGAAGCCCCGGATCTCGCCGTGCGCTGGAATTGCAAGGCCGCCAAGTGCGGCTCGTGCAGCGCCGAGGTCGACGGCCATCCGAGCCTGACCTGCAAGACCCGGATGAGCGACTTCGACCTCGACGAGACGATCACGGTGGAGCCGATGCGGGCGTTCCCGCTGATCCGGGACCTGGTGACCGACGTCTCCTGGAACTACCGGGTGAACGAGACGATCCAGCCGTTCACGCCGCCAGACGACGTTCCCCAGGAGGAGTGGCGCTGGCAGCAGGTGGATGTCGAGCGGGTCCAGGAGTACCGCAAGTGCATCGAGTGCTTCCTGTGTCAGGACGTCTGTCACGTGTTGCGCAATCACGAGACCGAGAAGCCGTTCATGGGCCCACGCTTCCTGGTTCGGGCCGCTGGTCTCGAGATGCACCCGATGGACCAGGCGGATCGCCGGCCCTACCTCAAGGACAGCGGCGGGATCGGCTACTGCAACATCACCAAGTGCTGCACCGAGGTCTGCCCGGAGCACATCAAGATCACCGATAACGCGATCATCCCGCTCAAGGAGCGCGTCGCCGACGCGTACTACGATCCGGTCCAGTGGTTCCTGCGCAAGATCCGGGGTCAGGAGCAGGAGACCGGCGTCGGCGTGGAGCTGCCGATGCTGCAGGCGGCCCTGCGGTCCGAGTCTCCGGACGCTTACCCGACGGGGCCGGCTGAGGCCTCGGCCAAGCGCCCGCCGAGGGCGGATTGACCGATACGCTGTTCCCCGAACTGGCGGGTTCGCCCGTCGACGAGGGGGGCCGCGACGCGTCGCCCGGACCGACGGGGTTCGTCATCCGGACCGACGGCGCGGCGCGCGGGAACCCGGGCCCGGCATCGCTCGGTGCCGCCCTGTACGACCTTCGTCGACCGGACGCGCGCGACGACCGCGCAGAGCCGGACGCGTCGATCTCCGACTACCTTGGCGTGCAGACCAACAACGTCGCCGAGTACACCGGCGTCGTGCGGGCCCTCGATCTCGCCCGCGAACTCGGTGCCCGCGAGGTCGCGCTCCTGCTCGATTCGAAGCTGATCGTCGAACAGCTCGCCGGCCGCTGGCGCGTCAAGGACGCGAAGCTCATCCCGCTCTGGTCGGCCGCCCGCCACGTCCTCGCCGGGTTCGACCGATGGTCTGCCGCGCACGTGCCACGGGCGAGGAACACGGTCGCCGATCGCCTGGCCAATGAGGCCATCGATCGAGCGCAGGCGGGTGGCCCGGCGTCGGTCGTGCGTCGGCCACGCGGCTGAGGCCGGCGGCTGAGGCCGACGGCTGAGGCCGGCGGAGCCGCGTCTGAGGCCGGCGGCTGAGTCCGGGTCCCGTCGGAGCCGCGTCCTGTGCCCACGGAACCCGATCAGCCACTCCGACGTTCGGGCGGCATGAAGACTCCGCCGGCCACCAGCGCCTTCCACATCGTCGCGGTCGTCGCGCTCCTGGTGGCCGTCATCGGTTGTGCGCCTGCCGAGGGATCGCCGGATGCGGTCACGCCTGGGTCACTTGCCGGCGGGTCATGGGCGGTCGTCTCGGTGGATGGTCGATCAGCCGTCCCCGGTCGCGAGCCGACCGTCGCGTTCACGGCGTCGAGGGTCGAGGGGTCGACCGGCTGCAACAGCTACGGCGGCGACTACACCTACGACGTCGACACGGGCACGCTCACGTTCGGCCCTGTCGCCTCGACCCTGATCCTCTGCGAGGGTCCGGTCGGGGCGTTCGAGGGCGCCTTCGGCCAGGCGCTCCAGGCACCACTCCGGGTCTCGGTCGAGGGCGCCCGGATGACGCTCCAGGGCGTGGCACACGTGATCGTGTTGTTCGACATCGGCGACAACACCGGCGGCTGACGGTCCCCGTCCCGAAGCGCGACGATGGCCGGTCGCGGGCAGGGCGTAGAATCGCCACGTCAGCGAGGCGGTCGGATGGTCGCGCGTCGGCGGGGCGACCCGTTCGACGTGAGGAAAGTCCGAGCTCCGCAGCGCAGGGTGGCGGGTAACGCCCGTCCGCCGCAAGGCGAGGACCAGTGCCACAGTGACGATGCCCGCGCCGACCCTCGGGCCGGAGGCGGGAGTGAAACGCGGCAAACTCCACCCGGAGCAAGGCCAAATAGGAGGGCGCAACCCGTCGGTGGGTGACCATCGGCGGGGGAGAGGCGCGTTGCCCAGCCCTCGGGTCGGCCGCATGAGCCGTCGGGTGACCGGCGGCCACAGATGGATGACCATCCCCGCTTCGCCGAAAGGCGTGACGGGACAGAACTCGGCTTACAGACCGCCTCGCTGACGCTCGAACGCCCGCCGAACCCCGCGGGCTGAGCCCCGCGCTGAGCTCTCTTGTGCGGGCAGGCAACCTCGTGCTGAGCTCCCTCGTGCTGAGCTCCCTTGTGCTGAGCTCCCTCGTGCTGAGCTCCCTCGTGCTGAGCTCCCTCGTGCTGAGCTCCCTCGTGCTGAGCTCCCTCGTGACTCCAGGCCGGTGGCGGGCGCTCTAAGCCTCAGCGGCTTACGTTCGGACCAACGCGCGCCTATGGCCACCGGATCCGGGATGGATCGAGCCGCAACAGGGCCTCCCGAGCACGAGATCGAGCGGAGCAACGTCGCTCAGACCGTCCGGAGGCTGGCGTTCTGGCATCCAAGCCCCGGGTGTAAGGCTCTGAGACTTACGAAGCCTCGCATCGATCGTCAAGCGGCCGCAGCCAAGCGGCCGTGGCCAAGCGCCCGCAGCCAAGCGGCCATGGCCAAGCGCCCGCAGGCCGCCGCCAGCCGCTCCCCAGCCGCTCCCCAGCCGCCTCCCCAGACCGACCACGCGACGACCCGCCCGATCAATCCTCGTCGGGTCGGAAGATGTGCGGCGCCGTACAGGTGTTGCAGATCGGCGTGGCCGCCTCGAGGTCGCCCAGGGGGATCGGGACCTTGCGGTCCGGGAACAGGCACTCCACGTCGTAGACGCGCTCACCGCCCGCTTCCACCTGGATCAGGCGGCGGAACGTGCAGCGCTTGATGCGGTGCGGCGCGAGGTGGAATGCCTCGGGCGTGGACGGGACGACGGGAAGTTCGAGCGCCATGGCGGGCCGAACCCTAGCACCGCGTCGCCGGGCGCGGCAAGGCACGAAAGGTACTAGGTCGCACGGGAGCGGTACCCTGCCGTCGTCGGGGCCGACCCGGCGGAGGCAGGCCGCTGGCCGATGCTACGCTTGGCTGGGCGACGCACTGCAGGCACGACGGACGGACAGGAAGGAGGGCACGTGAACGACGACGACAAGCCCTCCCGACCGCGCCGCGCGGCCCGACGAACGACCCGGCGCGTGGAAAAGGCCCCCGATGCGCTCCCCGAGGCCGTGCCCGAGCCGTGGCAGGAGGCCGTCGTCGACGCCGGTCCCGACGACTGGACCGCCGAGGATGTCGATGTCGCCGCCCCGACCGTGCGGACGGATGCTCCCGGCGACGACGCGGCGCCGGTGGTCCCGGACCGGTCGATCTGGCTCCCGCTGCTGGAAGGCCGCTCGCCCGACGCCACCATCTGCCCGTTCCTTCGCGCGGTCGGCCCCGGCGATGCGATCGGGTTCCCCGTCGAGGTTCCGGACGTCGCCAATCGATGCGCCGCCTTGCGCGACCCGGTCCCGCAGTCGCTCCGACAGCAGGAGCTGGTCTGCCTGACGCGAGCGCACGTCGACTGCCCGCGCTACCTGCGTGGGGCCGTCGTGGCCAGCGAGGTCCCCAAGGCCGAGGTCCAGGGCCGGGCGCAGCTGACGCCCGCCGTAGCGGCATCGCTGATCATCCTTGGGCTGTCGTTCGCCGCGTCGGTCGCGTTCGGGTTGGCCAACGGCGGTCTGCTGTTGCCATCGACGTCACCCACATCGAGTGCGGCGATCGTCGAGCCGTCGACGGCGGTCGACCCATCGCTCACGCCCGCCCCGAGCATCGTCATCACCCCGGCACCGACCGACACGCCCGCCCCGTCAGGCACCCCGGCATCGACCGAGACGCCGCCACCGACGCCCGAACCGACTCCGGAGCCGACCGCCTCGGCCGCGCCGACCGCTTCGGCCGCGCCGACAGCCCAGCCGACCTCCGACCGATATGACCTCCTCAAGCCCTGCCCGGACAAGCCGGATTGCTACATCTATCGGATCCGGTCAGGGGACAACCTCTTCAGCATCGCGCAGTACTTCGGCGTGCCGCTCAAGACGGTCAAGGCGCTCAACCCGTGGACCGAGACGCAACGTCTCCGCGCGGGCAAGCAACTGATCCTCCCGCCGCCGACCCGCTGACCGTCGGCCGAGGCGCGACGCCCGGCAGCCGACGCCCGGCACCCGACGCCCGGCAGCCGACGCCCGGCAGCCGACGCCCGGCAGCCGACGCCCGGCAGCCGACGCCCGCCGACACCAGCGTTCGCTCACGGCGAACGATCGGCGGTCGTAGCGCACGCCATCGGATCCCTGCCGAGGGTTCGCGTGCGCCCTGGGCGACCGCCGACGCAGTGGGGTCGATCGCCGGACCCGTAGGGGCACGCGGCGGTACGTGCCCGCCGTTGGCCGCTGACCGCCGCCGGATCCTGCCCCTACCGGGACCAATGCCGGGACCGCCGTGGGACGACCGTGCAGAAACGCCCATTGACGCCACTGGTTTGCGCGCTAGAATGGCCCGAAGTGGCGCGAAGTGGTGAGAAGTGGGGAAACACACGCACCCCACCCGTCTCGACACCACCGCCGCGCGACCCACGTACCGAGGGGTAGCCCGACAGGTGTTCACCGGCGAGTACCGGCACACGGTGGACGACAAGGGACGGATCGCCGTCCCTGCTCGTTTCCGTGCGCAGCTCATGTCCGGCGCGTTCGTTTCGCGCTGGATGGAGAACTGCCTTGCCATCCACACCGAGTCCGGGTGGGGGGACCTCTCGGCGCGGATGGCGTCGATCCCGATCACCGATACCAACGGCCGACGGTTCTCGCGCTTCGTCTTTTCGGGCGCGGTGCCGGCGGAGCTCGATCGACAGGGCCGGGTCCTGGTGCCGGCCTATCTGCGCGAGCAGATCGGCCTCGTCGGCGAGGCCGTCGTGGTCGGGACACGCGATCACGTGGAGATCTGGGCACCCGACCAGTGGGACGACTACCGGCGGGCGCTCGACGACCCCGATGCGCTGGCGAAGGCCTTCGAAGGGCTGGGGATCTAGCGCCACCACATGCGCTTTCAGGATCCGCTCGGGATCCGAACGTCACGAGATGGAGGAGAGATGCAGGCAGGGCACGTTCCGGTGCTGGCGGAGGAGGTCATGTCGATGCTCCAGCCCGCCCCGGGCAGCCTGCAGATCGACGCCACTCTGGGCGGCGGTGGGCACACCGAGCGGATCCTGGAGGCGACCAGTCCTGATGGTCGCCTCCTCGGCCTCGACGCGGACGGCGCCGCGGTCGCCCGGGTCCTCGACCGGCTACGACCGCGCTTCGGCGACCGGCTGACCGCTCGCCAGGCCAACTTCCGGGACCTCGCCACGGTGGCGCCCGACGCCGGGTTCGACGAAGTGGACGGCTGCCTCTTCGATCTTGGGCTGTCCAGCTTCCAGCTTGCCGACGCTGATCGTGGCTTCGGCTTCCGGACCGGCGGACCGCTCGACATGCGGTTCGATCCATCGCGCGGCGTCCCTGCCTCGGAGCTCCTGGAGACCCTCGACAGCGGCGCCCTCACGGCGTTGTTCCGCCGCTACGGCGAAGAGCCGAAGGCACCGCGCATCGCCCGGGCCATCGTGGATGCCCGGCGGACCACGCCGATCCGAACGGCCGAGGACCTCGCCGCCTTGATCGAGGCGGTCCTGCCGCCGAACCCGCGTCAGCCACGCCGGACGCACCCGGCGACTCGCACGTTCCAGGCCCTGCGCATCGCGGTCAACGAGGAGCTCGATGCGCTCGAAGCCGGACTGACGGCTGCCCTCGACCTTCTCCGGCCGGGCGGCCGCCTCGTGGTCCTGAGCTATCACTCGCTCGAAGACCGGATCGTCAAGCGCTTCATCGCGGCCGAGCGACGCGGGTGCGTCTGCCCGACCGAGGTCCCGGTCTGCATCTGCGGCCGGAACCCCCGCCTCCGGATGGTCACGCGGCCGTCCATCACGCCGTCTGCGGCCGAAGTGGCCGCCAACCCACGCGCCCGGAGCGCCCGTCTGCGGGCCGCCGAGCGACTCGCCGCATGAGCGGCGGGACGAACCAGGGGTCCGGCCGGGGTGGCCGGGTCGAAGCCACGGTCATCGGAAGGAGGAACTCCAGGTGAGCAAGCGTCACCAGGCCAGCCGCCGAAAGTCGTATGGACGCCGCCTCCACGAGGTTCGCGAACGGAACGACCGCCATCAGCACCCGGAAGGCTTCGATCTCGAGCCCGATGGCTGGGGTCCCTCGGCGCCGGCCGACCCGCTGACCTTCCTCGACCCGCGGAGCCCGCGGCTGCGCTTCTCCGGGGCGGATTGAGCGATGGCCGTCTACGAGGGCGCCCGCCCACGCACCATCGCGATCCCCGGTCGGCCGCGGCTGGCCGACCCATCGGTCGTTGGTCGACGTCGGGTCCGGACCGCCGTCCGGGCCGGTCGCCGGACGAACCGTCTTGGTCTTGTCCTGGGCGCCATCGTGGTGACGTTCCTGCTCGCCTTCTTCTGGCTGGCCCAGGTGGTCCGCGAATCGGCCACCACCTTCGACATCGGTCGCCTGCAGGTATCGCGTGATCGACTGGATTCTCGCGCCCAGGACCTGCGTTCCGACCTGAGCCGTCTCGGGAGCGAGCCGGCCATCCGCAAGCTCTCGCTCAACGCCGGACTCGGACAGCTCGACGACCCGATCGTCCTCGTGGCCCGCTGAGCGGACCCACGGATCGATGCTGGGCCGGACGGATTCGCGTCATCGACTGCTCGTCCTCCTGATCGTCTTCCTCGTCGTTTCTCTTGCGCTTGTGGGACGACTGGCGTCCTGGGTGGTCTTCGACCGCGACCGGCTCCTGTCCGAGGCCCTCGCGCAGACCACGATCACGGTCGAGGAGCCGACGCGTCGGGGCGAGATCTACGACCGAAGCGGGACCGTGGTCCTCGCGACCACCGTCGCTCGCGACCGTCTCGTGGCGGCGACGCGCGACTACACCGCCGATCAGCGTCGCCAGACGGGCGACGAACTCATCCGCATCCTCGAGCTCGACATCGATGCCGCCGCCGCCCTCCGCGAGAAGCTGGCAAGCGGCAAGGGCTACATCATCCTTGTCCGCGAGATCGAGCCGAAGACGGCCGATCGGATCCGGTCAGCCATCACCTCTCGGCGGATCTTCGGGATTTCCCTGGAACCCGAGCCTGTGCGCGTCTATCCGCAGGGCGGCGGTGGGCCTGAATCCTCGCTCGCGGCGCACCTTCTGGGCTTCGTGAACCGCGAGGGGACCGGTCAGTACGGCGTGGAGGCGGCCTACCAGGAGATCCTCGCCGGCACGCCCCGTGTGACCACGGCCAAGCGCGACGCCTTCGGACGAGCGGTCCCCGAGACGGCGGAGGTCGCCCAGGCCGGCCAGCCCGGTCAGGACCTGCGGACCACGATCGATGCCGGACTCCAGCTCGCGCTCGAATCGGAGGTCTTCATGACCTGGGTCGCGGACAAGGCCAAGTCCGTGTCGGCGGTGGTCATGGACCCGTACACGGGCGAGGTCTATGCGCAGGGGACCTACCCGTCCTACGACGCGAACGAGTACCGCGAGATCGCGGCCGTCGCCCCTGAGCGGTTCATCGACCCGATCGTCTCGAGCGGGTATGAGCCCGGATCGGTCTTCAAGATGATGACCGCCGCGGCTGCGCTCGAGATCGAATCCGTCAAGCTCTCGACGCGGATCAACGACATCGGCACCCTCCAGCTCGACAACGGCCGAGCCAAGATCGACGACGCGGACCGACGTGCCCGCGGCTGGATGTCGTTCGAGGATGCCATCGCGTTCTCGCGGAACGTCGTGGCGGCGAAGGTCGCGCTCGGCCTGGGCGAGGACACACGCAGCTCGTCGCGGATCCTGCACGAGGTCTGGCGGCGGCTCGGGTTCGGGGCCCCCACGGGCATCGACGTCGCGGGCGAGGCGCGCGGGATCGTCCGCGACCCCGACGATCGTCGATGGGCGGAGATCGATCTCGCCAACGCGTCGTTCGGTCAGGGCGTGTCGGTGACGCCGATCCAGCTCGCCGCGGCCTATGCGGCCCTGATGAACGGCGGCACGCTCGTCCAGCCGCACGTCGTCAAGGCCATCGGGCCGAACGAGGTGGAGCCGGCGAGCCGGGGCAGCGTGCTGAGTCCGTCACTCTCGAAGGATCTCGTCGGTCTGATGAACCACGTGGTCATGAGCGTGCCCACGTACACCGACCGGACCATCGTCCGCGGGTACGAGGTCGGCGGCAAGACCGGGACGGCCCAGATCTGGGACAGCGAGAAGGGTCGCTGGAAGCAGGACCTGTTCAACTACTCCTTCGTCGGCTACATCGCCCGGCAGCCCGGCGTGCCGGACCTGGTCATCGTGGTCCGGATCGAGGAGGGAACGCCCACGGTGCGCAAGGTGGGCCAGCTCGAGATGCCGGTCATGTCGTTCCAGCTGTTCAGCCGCATCGCCTCGGACGCGATCAAGACCACGGACCTCTTCGCGGATCGGCCGGTCCCGCCGCCGCAGACCGCGGAACGGTGAGGGTCCCGCATGTCGAGCCTTCGACCATGACCGCGGCGGATGCGGATCCCGCGTTCGGCGCCGACGACCTCGCCAGGATCACCGGCGGACGCCTGCTGGCTTCATCGCCGCGTCCGATCCGCGGAGCGGCGGTCGACTCACGCGAGGTCGAGCCCGGTCAGGTCTTCGTGGCCCTCCCGGGTGAGCGCGACGATGGCCACGACTACCTCGAAGCGGCCGTGGCGGCCGGGGCGGCCGCGCTGCTCGTGACGCGCCCGCCGCTGGACCCCACGGCGCTCGGTGACGTGACGATCATCCGCGTCGGCAATGGCCTGGCCGCGCTGGGCGCGCTGGCGTCAGCGTGGCGTCGCCGGTTCGACCCGCTCGTCGTGGGGGTGACCGGGAGCATCGCGAAGACGTCCACCAAGGAGGCGATCGGGGCGGTCCTCGGCCGCGGGTTCCGCACGCTCAAGAACGTCGGCAACCAGAACAACGAGATCGGACTGCCGCTCACCGTCCTGCGCCTCGGTGCGGAACACGAGGCGATGGTGCTCGAGATGGGGATGTACGTCGGCGGGGAGATCGCCGACCTCGCCCGCATCGCGGCGCCGGATATCGGTGTCGTGACCGCGGTCCAGGCCGTCCACCTGTCCCGGATCGGCACGATCGAGGCCGTCGAGCAGGCGAAGGGCGAGCTGCTCGAGGCGCTCCCGCCGAGCGGGACCGGGATCCTCAACGCCGACGACCCGATCGTCCGCCGCATGGGCACCCGCACGGTCGCCCGGACGATGACCTACGGGTTCGCGGACGACGCGGACGTCCGAGCCGACGGGGTCGTCTCCGAGGGGCTTGGCGGCATGCGCTTCAGCCTGGTGGCGCGCGGTCGACGCTGGCCGGTGACGGTTCCCACCCTCGGCCGGTTGTCCGTCCACAACGCGCTCGCTGCCGCGGCGGTCGGGATCGCCGCGGGGATGTCGCTGGAGGCCATCGGTGACGGGCTCGCCGACGGCTGGTCGGCGCCGCATCGCGTGGCGCTCCATCGTCTGAGCGGCATGACCATCATCGACGACAGCTACAACGCCTCGCCCGGCTCGATGCGCGCGGCGCTCGACCTCCTGGCTGACCTGCCGGGTCGCCACGTCGCGGTCCTCGGCGAGATGCTCGAGCTTGGGATCGCCCACGACGACGGCCACTACGAGGTCGGTCAGGTGGCGGGACGGGTCGCGGATCTGGTGATCGTCGTGGGTCGCGGCGCCGAAGCGATGGCCGACGGCGCCCGCGAGACGGCCACACCCGGTGCACGCGTCCTGGTCGTGCCGGATGACGCTGCTGCGCTGGAGGCGCTGCGACCGCGGATCCGCACCGGCGACGTCGTGCTCGTCAAGGCATCGCGCGGGATCGGTCTCGACCGTCTGGTGGACGCGCTCGTGGATGAGCGCGGCCCGGAGCGATCCGCGTGACCGTGGAGCTCATCCAGGGGCTGCTCCTGTCGTTTGCGCTCGTCGTGATCCTGATGCCGCCCTACATCCGGCTCCTGCGCTCGGTCGGCTTCCGCAAGCAGATCCGGGAGGAAGGGCCACAGACGCACTACCTCAAGGAAGGCACGCCCACGATGGGCGGTCTGCTGATCGTCGTCGTGGTCATCGCCACGTACTTCTTCATGCAGCAGCAGGGTCCCGATGCGGCGACGTTCGCCCCGCTGGCGGCCCTCGCCGGCGTCGGGCTGCTCGGCGCGCTCGACGACTATCTCAACGCCAAGACCGGGGTCGGGATCCGGGCCCGCCAGAAACTGGTGTGGCTGACGGTCGTGGCGTTCGTCGCGGCGTACCAGATCCAGCAGACCTACGACATCACCGCCATCGCCGTCCCGTTCGTCGGCGCGGTCCCGATCGACTCGACGGTGTATGTCCTGTTTGCGGCGTTCGCGATCGTCGCCACGGCGAACGGCGTCAATCTCACCGACGGGCTGGACGGACTGTCGGGCGGGACCCTGGCGATCTCGTTCGTCGCCTTCATGCTGATCGCGCTGCTCAACACGCCGAACCAGGCGAACCTGGCGTTGCTCTGCGCCCTCATCATCGGCGCGCTGCTCGGTTTCCTTTGGTTCAACGTCCACCCGGCACAGATCTTCATCGGCGATTCCGGTGCTCTCTCACTCGGCGCGACGCTGGCCGTCACCGCGCTCATCACGGGTCAGATCCTGGTCCTGCCGCTGATCGGGATCATCTTCGTGGTCGAAACGGCGTCGGTGATCCTCCAGGTGGGCTACTTCAAGGTCAGCGGCGGCAAGCGGATCTTCCGGATGAGCCCGCTCCATCACCACTTCGAGCTTGGTGGCTGGGACGAGGAGAAGATCACGATCCGCTTTTGGATCGTCGGGATCCTGGCCGCCTTGCTCGGCGTGACGCTGTTCCTCGCCTCGCTGAACCGGCTCCCGTGATCGCGATGCCCGAGACCGCCGTCGTCGATCCCGATGCCCTCACGATGGATGGCATCCGCGCGGGCGACCTCGCCGGCCGGCCGGTCACGGTCCTGGGTCTGGCCCGGAGCGGCATCGCCCTCGCCCGCTTCCTCGACGATGCCGGAGCACGCGTGACCGTCTACGACCGGCGCCCGGCGGCGGCGCTGCGCGAGGCGATCGACGCGCTGGCGGGCCGGTCGATCGCCTTCGCCCTGGGCCCCGACGTCGACCCCACCGGCGTCCTGGCGAACGCGGCGCTGGTGACGACGTCGCCGGCGATCAACGCGGACTACCCCACGACCGAGCCACGGCTTCGAGCCGCGCTCCGCGACCTGGCCGGCGCCCGGGCCGAAGGACGTCCGGCGAGTCCGGCCGTCGTGTCCGAGGCGGATCTCTTCCTGCGCCTGTGCGTCGCCCCCACCGTGGGGGTGACCGGGACCAAGGGCAAGACCACGACCTCCGCCCTGATCACCGCGGTCCTTGCCGCCGATCCGGTCCGACCGGCGATCCAGGGCGGCAACATGGGGGTCCCGCTCGTCGAGCAGCTGCCCCAGCTGACCGGTGACCACCGCGTCATCCTCGAGCTGTCCGAGTTGCAGCTCCCCACCCTCTCGCATGGGACCACGGTCGCGGTCTACACCAATGTCACGTCGGACCACCTTGATCGGCACGGGACGCTGGAGCGCTATCGGCTGGCCAAGCGTCGGCTCGCCGAGCTGGTCGACCCGGCCGGGGCGCTCGTGCTCAACGCCGAGGACCCCGTCGTGACCGGGTTCGCCGACGCCGCGCCGGTGCCGGTCGTCTGGTATGCGCGTCGTGCGCCGACGCGGGGCGGCGTGGGCGTGATCGATGGCTGGGTCGTGGCCGATGCCGTGACCCCGCTGCCGGCGCTGGCCGGGCGGTCCGGTCCGGCGATGGACGGACCGATCCTCCCGGTCTCGGACCTGGGCATCCCCGGGGAGCACAGCATCAGCAATGTCCTGGCGGCCGTGGCGGTCGGTCTGCTCGCCGGGATCGATCCGGCGGCGATCCGCGCCGCGGCCACCGCGTTCCAGGGTGTCGAACATCGGCTCGAGACCGTGGCCGTGGTCGACGGGGTCCGCTTCGTCAACGACTCGCAGGGGACCCAGCCGGATGCCGTGATCGCCGCGCTGCGCGCCTTCGACGCCCCGGTCGTGCTCATCGCCGGCGGGCGTGACAAGGGTGTGGATCTCTCGGGTCTGGGTCCGGTGGTCGCCGAACGCGCGGCTGCGGCCGTCCTGATCGGTGAGAGTGGCCCGGATCTCGAGGCGCGCTTCCGGGCGGCCGGTCTGGGCTCCACGGTGCGCGCCTCCACGCTCGACGAGGCGGTCGTCCTCGCGGACGGACTCGCGCGCAAGGCTCGACGCAACGCCGGCTCGGGCGCCCCGATCGCGACCGTGCTGCTCAGCCCGGCGGCCGCCAGCTTCGACATGTTCACCGACTACGCCGCCCGAGGCGCGGCCTTCAAGCGCGCGGTCGCTGCGCTGTCGGTTCGGACACCGGGACCGGACACCAGCGAGGAGGAACGATGAACCTGGCACCGCCCCTCCAGCGGATCCCGCGTCCCGGCGTGATGCGTCGTCGAACGACGACGTCCGGTGAGCGCAAGGCTGCCGAGAAGGCGACGGAACGGGCCCGCAGCGGGTCGGTCCTCCAGCGCGAGCGGCACGGGGCCGACGTCGTCATCCTCGTGGTCGTCGTGGCTCTCGCTGCCATCGGGATCCTGATGGTCTACTCCTCTTCGGCGATCCGCGGGTACCTGACCGAGGCGGACACGTTCGCGACCGTGGGGCCGCAGATCCAGTGGGCCGTCCTCGGGGTCGCGGCGATGGTGATCACGATGCGTGTGGACTACCGCTACCTGCGTCTCGTGTCCGTGCCGTTCTTCCTGCTGGCCATCGTGCTCCTGGTGCTGGTCTTCGTGCCCGGTCTCGGCATCGAGGCTGGCGGCTCCGCCCGCTGGCTCAAGCTCGGGCCGCTGCCGGCGATCCATCCGGCCGAGATGGCCAAGCTGGCCGTCGTCATCTACCTCGCGCACTGGTTCGCGAAACGTGGCACCAAGGTCGGGAGCCTCGGTGCCACCGTCACGTTCCTCGTGGTCGCCGGACCGGTCATCGCCCTCGTCTTCCTGGAGCCGGACCTCGGGACGACGCTGGTCATCGCGGGCACCGCGTTCGCGATGTTCTTCGTGGCCGGCGCGAACCTGATGCACCTGGGCATCATGGGCGTGGTCTCGCTGATGGGGGTCGTCGTGGTCGGGCTGCGCGGCTACCAGATCGAGCGGATCCGGGTCTGGCTCAACCCCTGGGTCGATCAGCAGGGCGACGGGTTCCAGACGCTCCAGGGTCTCTATGCCCTCACGGTCGGCGGGCTGTTCGGGACCGGTCTCGGCCAAAGCCAGGTCGCGGTCCCGAACGCCTTCAACGACTTCATCCTCGCCGAGATCGGGCAGGAGTTCGGCCTGGTCGGAGCGGTGGGCGTGATCGGCCTGTTCCTGGTGCTCGCCTACTCGGGCATCCGGGTGGCGCTGCGGGCGCCGGACACGTTCGGCGCGCTCCTGGCGGCCGGCATCACGGGCTGGCTGTGCATCCAGGCGTTCATCAATATCGGGGTGGTCGTTACGCTCTTTCCGATCACCGGCATCACACTGCCGTTCATCAGTGCCGGTGGGTCGTCACTGATCATCAGCTTCGCGGCCGTCGGCATCCTGCTGTCGATCTCGCGCGAGACCATCGAAAAGGGGACGTGGAACGACGATGCGATCGCTGATCGTCGGCGGCGGGACGGGCGGGCACATCTACCCGGCGCTGGCCGTCGCCCGGTCGCTCTCCGCTCGGCCGACCGCGCCTGAGCTGGCCTGGCTGGGCGGGCATCGCGGCCTCGAAGCGTCGCTGGTGCCGGCGGCTGGCATCCCGCTGCGCCGACTCGCTGCTCGATCCCTGCGCACGAGCGGGCTCGATCATCACGCGATCCTCGACCCGATCCGCCTCGGGCTGTCCATCCCGCAGGCCACGGCCATCCTCCTCCGGGAGCGACCGGCGGCGATCTTCACGACCGGCGGCTACATCGCGATCCCGGTACTCCTGGCGGCCGCGCCGCTGCGGATCCCGGTCGTCCTGTGGGACGGCAACGTGATCCCCGGACGGTCGGTCCGGGCGACGGCGCGTCTGGCCGACGTCCTGGCCGTGTCGTTCGCGGCGACCCGTGATGCGCTCGCGACCGCGGCCCCAGGGGTCCCGTGCTACGTCACGGGCACGCCCATCCGCGACACGCGATCGATCGACCGCGGCGCCGCTCGGACGTCGCTGGACATCCCACCGGGGGAACGGGTCCTGCTCATCTTCGGGGGCTCCCAGGCGGTCCGGCGGTTCAACGCGGCCGTGTCCGGGGCCATCGAGCGGCTCGTCGAACGGGTCACCGTGATCCACGTCGCCGGTGAAGAAGGGTACGCGGGCGCCCTCGCCGACCGGGAGCGCCTGTCGGCGGAGCGACGGGCGCGCTATCGGCCGTATCCGTTCCTGCGCGACGAGATGCTGGCCGCCCTCGCCTCGGCGGACCTGGTGGTCGGCCGCGCCGGCTCGTCGACGCTCGCCGAGGTCACGGCATTCGGCACCCCGATCGCGGTCGTCCCGTACCCGCATGCCGGCGGCCATCAGCGGGCGAACGCCCGGGTCCTGGCCGATGCCGGGGCGGCCCTGGTCATCGAGGACGAGGCGTTCGACGCCGATGCGCTGGTGATCGCCGCGCGGGTGCTCGACGACCCGGAGACGCATCTCCGCATGGCCGCCGCGGCCCGCGACCTCGGACGGCCGGCCGCGGCCGACGCCGTCGCCGATCTCGTCATCGCTGCCGCGATGCGTCTGCCACTCCCCGACGCGGCCACGATCGACCGGCGGGCGCGTGGACTGACGCCATGATCGATACCTTCGACGCGATCGCGACCGGCACCGAGATCCAGCGTCGGATCGGCGTGAAGACGTCGCGAGACGAGCCACTGGCGCGGTTCACGACGATGCGTGTCGGCGGGCCGGCGGACCTGTTCGCGACCGCCCACAACGCCTTCGAGCTGCGCGCCCTCGTGCGGTTCGCCCGATCTCGCGGCCTGCCGCACGTGGTCCTGGGGCGGGGGAGCGACGTCGTCATCAGCGACGCGGGGATCCGCGGCCTCGTGATCCAGAACCGGGCCGAGGGCTCGAGCGTGGACGGGGAGCGCTACCTCGCCGAGTCCGGTGTCCCGATGGCCCGCGCGGCCACCGAGTCGCAGCGCGCCGGACTGAGCGGTCTCGAGTTCGGCCTCGCCATCCCCGGCACGGTCGGCGGCGCCGTCTGGGCGAACGCCGGTGCGCACGACGCCGACATCGCGGGCGTCCTCGAATCCGCGCGCGTCCTCGACGCGACCGGCGCCGAGGCCATCATCCCCGTGGCCGACCTGGCTCTCGCGTACCGCGACAGCCGGTTCAAGCACGGGCCACCCGGAGAGCCGCCGGAGCTGATCCTCGAGGCGACCTTCGTCCTGGAGCCGGCCGACCCCGACACCATCAAGGCACGGCTTGATGACATCCGGCGCTGGCGACAGGCGCACCAACCCCTCGGGTTGCCGTCCGCCGGCAGCGTGTTCCGGAACCCGGACGGGGATTCGGCCGGTCGCCTGATCGATGCCGCGGGCCTGAAGGGCCATCGGATCGGTGGGGCCGTCGTGTCGGAGAAGCACGCCAACTTCATCGTCAACGATCAAAAGGGAAGCGCGTCGGACGTCCGCGGGCTCATGGCGTTCGTCCAGCACGAGATCGCCGTTCGCCACGGCGTCGACCTCGCCTTCGAGGTCGAGTTCCTCGGTGACTGGAGCGGATGGGAGGGGGCGTCGTGACCGCTCCTGGCCCGACGCCGGTGACGGTCCTGTTCGGCGGCCCGTCGGCGGAGCACGATGTCTCGATCGTCTCGGGGACGGCCATCGCCGACGCGCTCCGGGGCCGCGGCCACCCGGTGGCACTCGTGTTGATCGACCTCGACGGCACCTGGTGGTGGCTGCCGGACGACCATCGCCATGACGCGCGTCCGCCGGCCGCCTACGACGACCCCGCAGCGCTGGGGGCCGACGGACCGTTCGCTCCCGGCGCGGCGCTCGACCGGCTGGCGGCCACGCGCCCAGAACCCGTGGTCTTCGTGGCCCTGCACGGGCCGTTCGGCGAGGACGGCACGGTCCAGGCGATGCTGGAGGCGGCCGGGCTCGCGTACACCGGTTCGGGCGTCGCGGCGTCGGCTCTCGGCATGGATAAGGCCCTGTTCAAGCGCTTGTGCCGGGGCCTCGGCCTCCCGATCATCGACTGGCGCGAGGTTCGGCATCCTCGCTGGCGGTCGGATCCGGCGCTGGTGCTCGGGGAGATGGAGGCGTTCGCCGGCGGGCACGATGACCCCCGGCTGATGGTCAAGCCGGCCGGACTCGGCAGCTCGGTCGGGATGACGCTGGTCCAGTCCCTCGATGACCTCCCGGCCGCGCTGGATCTGGCGCTCCACTACGACACCGTGGCGCTGGTCGAGACGTATCTCGTCGGCGCTCGCGATCTCGAGGTCTCGGTCATCGGCAATGACCCCGCCGCCATCGAGACGTTCGGACCGGGCGAGATCGTGGCCGGTCACGAGTTCTACGACTACGCGGCGAAGTACACGCCGGGGCTCTCGCGGACCACGACGGAGGCTGATGTCTCGCCGCTCCAGCGGGCGACCATCCTCAAGCTGGCCCGCGACTGCTACCGCGCCGTGGGCGCCGAGGGCTTCGCGCGCGTGGACTTCCTGATGGCTGGTGACCGGATCTTCGTCTCGGAGATCAACACCATCCCGGGGTTCACGCCCATCAGTCTCTTCCCGACGCTGCCGGCGGCGGCTGGCCACGATTTCGCGGCGGTCTGTGCCTGGGTCGTGGACCTCGCGCTGGACCGACACACGGGTCGCGCCCGCAGTCGACTCGGTCCCGCCGATCTGCCGAGATGACCGGTCGCGGCACGCCCCGCCGACCGATCCCGCGGGGCACCGGTCGGCGGGATCGGTCGGTCCGCCGGGCGTCGGCCGGACTGTCCAAGATCCGCGCCGGCGCCGCGCTGGTGGTGCTTCTCTCGGCGGCCGCGATGTACGGGGTCTCGAACTCGTCGGCGTTCGAATACGCGCGCGTCCGGGTCGATCCCGTCCCGCGGTTCACCGACCCGGCGGCGGTCGAGGCGGCCCTCGCACCGGCCCGGGGCCGGAACCTGTTCGCCATCGACACCGAACCACTCGAGGCGGTCCTGGAGGACCTCCGCACCGTGGCCTCGGCCCACGTGACGGTGGAGCTGCCGGGCACCCTGCTGGTCGCGATCCGGGAGCGGACGCCCATCCTGGTCTGGCAGATCGGTGAGCGACGGTTCCTGGCCGACGACGACGGGTTCCTCTTCGCGTCGCTCGACGATGGGGCCGCGAGCGACGCGACCGCCCTGCCGGTCATCGAGGACCATCGAGCGGCGTCGGCGGGCCTGGCGCTCGGTGGCCACGTCGCGACGGTGGACCTCGATGCGGCGACGCGTCTCGGATCGCTCGTCCCAGCCGACATCGGCAGCGTCGCCGAGCGGCTGACGGTCGCGCTCACCGATGAGAACGGGTTCGTCATCCGGACGCGCCCGGCATCGTGGAGCGCGATCTTCGGGTTCTACACCGCCAGCCTGCGGACGCCGACGCTGATCCCTGGGCAGGTCCGACTCCTGCGCAGCCTGCTCGTGGGCCGCGAGGCCGAGGTCGACCGCGTCATCCTCGCGAGCGAGACGGACGGGACCTTCACGCCGCTCGCGACCCCGGAACCCGACCCGTCCGCCGGACCGAGCCCGTCGCCATGAGGGCCCTGCCGATGGCCGTGCATGCCGCCGAGGTTGGCGCGGCCTCGCGCGGTCAGGTAGCCTTGCTCAAACCCACCGGAACGAGGACGACGTCGGCGTGCTGCTCCCCCTGCTCGGGCTCCTCGTGGGCGTCCTCGCAGGTCTTGTCCTCGATGTCACGGTCAGCTTCGAGCTCAGCCGGTACTCGGCGGTGGCCATCCTCGCGGCGCTCGATTCGGTGCTGGGCGCGGTCCGTGCAGAGCTCGATGGGGTCTACGACAATCGCATCTTCATCAGCGGGTTCCTCGTCAACGCGATCATCGCGGTGCTGCTCACATTCATCGGCGATCGACTCGGTCTGGACCTGTACCTGGTGGCCCTGATCACGTTCGGTCTGCGCATCTTCAACAACGTGGCGCTCATCCGGCGGCACTTCCTCTAAACGGACGACACGGACGGGAGACGGACGACATGGTGGAACGGGAAGCGGTCCTGGTCGGCATCGACGTCGGCACGAGCAAGGTCTGCGCGCTCATCGGCGAGGTGAGCCGGGACGGCCGGCTGACGATCATGGGCCACGGCACCGTCCCCGCGTCCGGGCTCAAGAAGGGCGTCGTCATCAACATCGACCAGACCGTCCGCTCCATCGCGGACGCCGTCGAGCGCGCCGAGCGGCTGTCCGGCTGGAAGATCGATCGTGCCTTCGTCGGCGTCGGCGGTCAGCATGTGGAGAGCATCAATTCGCCCGGCCAGGTCGCGGTCACCGCGCATCACCGCGAGGTCACGCGCGAGGACGTCAACCGCGCCATCGAAGTCGCGCGCGCTGTCTCGATCCCGTCGAACCGCGAGGTGCTGCACGTCGAGCGGCGCGGGTTCACCGTCGACGGCCAGGAAGGGGTCAAGGACCCGCTCGGGATGAGCGCCCTCCGACTCGAAGTCGAGACGCACATCGTCACCGCGTCGGCCACGGCGGTCCAGAACCTGACCAAGTGCGTGTCGGCAGCCGGGGTCAAGATCGACGAACTCGTCGCAGATTCGCTCGCGTCCGCCGAGGCGGTCCTGTCCGAGACCGAGAAGGAACTCGGCGTGGCCGTCGTCGACATCGGCGCTGGGACGATCGACCTGGCGCTCTTCCAGGAGGGCTCGCCGTTCCACACGCGCGTCCTGCCGGTGGGCGGCAACAACGTGACGAACGACATCGCCTTCGGCTTGCAGACGAGCCTCCAGGTCGCCGAGGAACTCAAGATCCGCCACGGCACGTGCGACCTGCGCACCGTGGCCGAAGACGACGACGAGATCTCGGTCTCGGTCCTCGGCGAGGATGCGGGCCGCACGGTCAGCCGCCTCGAGGTCTGCCAGATCGTCGAGGCGCGGATGCGCGAGACCTTCGAACTCCTCGCCAACGAGATCCGCGCGGCCGGCGTCGGGATGCTGCCCGCCGGGGTGATCCTGACCGGTGGCGCGGCGCAGCTCGCGGGTGCCGCCGAACTGGGTCGGAGCGTGCTCCAGATGCCGGTCCGCGTCGCGGCGCCTGCGGGCATCGGGGGACTCGTCGATACGCTCCTCAACCCGTCCTACAGCACGGCCGTCGGGCTGCTGCAGTGGGGCGCGATCAGCCTCGCATCCGGCGAGCCGCTGCGCTACGAGTCCGCGCCCGGGAACGGCGGGCTGGGCCGGATCCGCGACGCCCTGCGGAGCATCTTCCCGTAAGGACGGTCGTGCTCACGGTCCGGACGTCCTGCCACTGCTGGCGTCGCCGTCGCTGACGGTGCCGGTGCTCGCCGGCCACCTGGCGCTCGGGACGTGGCAGTCCATCTGCCTGTTGGACCCCAATCGGGACAACGCCACGCGGCAGGTCCGGCTCTCGTTCGTGCCGGGCTGACCCTCGGACCAACGGCCGGTGCGCGACGGCACCGACGCCCTTGTCCTGCCACACCGGTCCGGCGCTATACTCCGCACCTACCACGGACCCGCTCGTGTCCCGAGTTCCTGAAGGGTCCCCGATGTACGCCGATCGCCACCCGCCAAGGGTCGCTGGAGGAGAGCTCGATGACGCTGCGGTCCGACTCCGAGAACTTCGCGCTCATCCGCGTCATCGGTGTCGGCGGGGGCGGCAGCAATGCCGTCAACCGCATGATCCGGGCCGAGATGATGGGCGTGGAGTTCATCGCCTGCAACACCGATTCGCAGGCGCTCCTCCAGTCGGACGCGCCCCACAAGATCCGGATCGGCGACAAGGTCACGCGCGGCCTGGGCGCCGGCGGTGACTCGACGATCGGTCAGCGGTCGGCGGAGGAGGACTCCGAGAAGATCGCCGCGGCGCTCGAGGACTCGGACATGGTGTTCATCACTGCCGGGCTCGGTGGCGGGACCGGGTCGGGTGCGGCGCCGGTGGTCGCGCAGATCGCCAAGGAGAGCGGCGCGCTCACGATCGGCGTCGTGACCAAGCCGTTCGCGTTCGAAGGCAACAAGCGCAAGCTCGTGGCGGAGAAGGCGGCCGAGGAGCTCAAGGCCCAGGTCGACGCGCTCATCACGATCCCCAACGACCGGCTGAAGGACGTCGTCCAGAAGAACACGAGCATCCTCGACGCGTTCCGCGTCGTCGACGACGTCCTGCGCCAGGGCGTCCAGGGCATCAGCGACATCATCACGGTCCCGGGGCTGATCAACCAGGACTTCGCCGATGTCCGGGCGATCATGAAGGACGCCGGCTCGGCGCTCATGGGCATCGGCCACGCGTCCGGCGAGAACCGCGCCGTGGAGGCCGCTCGCCAGGCCATCGCCAGTCCGCTCCTCGAGCTGGACATCAACGGCGCCCAGGGCATCCTCTGGAACATCACCGGCTCCTCGAGCCTGTCGCTGTTCGAGGTCCAGGAGGCCGCCGAGGCGATCAAGGAAGCGGCCGATCCCGAGGCCAACATCATCTTCGGCACCAGCTTCAACGAGCGGCTCGGCGACGAGGTCATGGTCACGGTCATCGCGACCGGCTTCGATGGCGGCCGCAAGCGTCACACGAGCAGCCGCGAGGCGACCGGCGTCATGGATACGACGATCTCCGGCCGCGCGCCGCGCGAACGCGACTTCCTCGACGAACTCCAGCGCCAGCGCGACGAAGCGGTGGACCACACGGTCGACCCATCGGTCGGGCGGGACGACGAGGTGGCCGCGCTCGTGGGTGGACCGCGCGTCGAGCGTGCGCCCGCGATCGAACGGTCGGTGGGTGAGGCGCCGCGCGCCAAGCGGCCGACGACCTACGACGCGGACGATCTCGAGATCCCGAGCTTCCTCCGCCGCAAGTGAACCGCGCCGGCGACCGGCCGGCCGCGCCATGACCGAACCCGATGCCGCGGCGATCGCCGGCCTGGCTGCGGCGCGCGTCGCGGTGCTTGACCGGATCGCGGCCGCCTGTGCCCGCGTCGGCCGGGACCCAGCCGAGGTGACGCTGCTCGCCGTCTCGAAGACCGTCAACGCAAGTCGGCTGCGTGCCGCGGTGGCCGCGGGCTTGTCCGACCTCGGCGAGAACCGCGTCCAGGAGGGCGTGGCGAAGGCGCCCGACGTCCCAGGTGCGACGTGGCACCTGATCGGACCACTCCAGTCGAACAAGGCGCGCCGGGCGCTCGAGGTGTTCGACACGATCCAGTCGGTGGATTCGGTCGATCTCGCGATCCGGCTCGACCGCATCGCGGAGGAGATCCGGCCGGGCCGGCCGTATCCGATCCTGGTCCAGGTGAACGTCGATCGCGACCCCGCGAAGGCCGGCTTCCAGCCGGACGACCTCGATGCCGCCCTCCCGGCGATGCTGGCTCTGCCGAACGTCGCGGTCGGTGGTCTCATGACCGTCGGCCGGGTTGCCGCGGATGTCGAGGACGCGCGCGCCACGTTCCGCGGCCTGTCCACGCTCGCGAGACAGACGCGGGAAGCGCACCCGGGCCTCGGCCCTGCGCTTTCCATGGGCATGTCGGACGACTTCGAGCTCGCCATCGAGGAGGGGGCGACGGTGGTTCGCGTGGGCCGAGCGCTGTTCGGTGAGCGCGTCCTGGCGCCCTGACCGCGAGTCCCGCCCGCGGCTGCTAGACTCCCGGCGACCCCGCCGTTCCGTTCACCGATGTGGACACACCACCAGCGAGTCCCTTGCCACCACCCGAAGCGCGGTTCACCGTGCGCCTCACGCCACGTGCCGCTCGGGATCAGGTCGACGGCGTCCTGGACGGGGTCCTCAAGGCGCGTGTCTCAGCGCCGGCCGTCGAAGGTGCGGCGAACCAGGCGCTCATCCGGCTGCTGGCCGAGGAGCTTGGCGTGGCCCGCCGCGATGTGCGCATCGTGGCCGGGGCGACGGCCCGCGAGAAGCTCGTGGTGGTGGAGACCGTGGATCCCGCCACGATCGTTGCCCGATGGCCCGGCCTGCGGGTATGATCGCCGCCTCGTCCGGCGCCTGAGCGCGCCGTGACCCCTCGGGCGATTGGCTCAGTCGGTTAGAGCGCACGGTTCACATCCGTGAGGTCACTGGTTCGAATCCAGTATCGCCCACCACCCCCGGACCCTCCATGGCCTATGGGTCGCCCGCGTCGATGAGCAGCGGGAGGAGATCCGACGCGGACACGACCCCGATCGGCGTCCGGTCGTCATCCGCGACGATCACCAGCCGGTGGACATCGTGTCGTTCGAGGCGGCGGGCGGCTTCGGCCAGGGTCATCCCGACGCGCGCCGTGACCACCGGTCGCGTCATGGCGTGGCGCGCGGTGTAGCCCGCCCAGGGGTGTCGACCCGGGCCGACCATGGCCGCCACGCGGATGAGATCGGTCTGGCTGATGACCCCGACCAGGCACCCGCTCGAGTCGAGCACCGGGACGCCGGTCACGTCGTTCTCTGCGAGGATCTCGGCGACCTCGTCGAGCGGCATGTCGACCCCGACCGTCACCGGATATGGGGTCATGACCGCGCCGATCGTCAGCGGTTCATCGGCTGGAAACGTCCGATGGTGACGCATGGCGTCATCCCGTCTGGTGCGACGGTCCGCCACCGACGAGGACGGAGACCGACGCATGCTCGAGGACGTTGCGCGACACGCTGCCGAGCAGGCCACGGGTGATCGCGCCCTGGCGTCGCGACCCCACGACGATCAGTTCGGCGCCCCAGGCCGCGGCCTCGGCGAGGATCTCCTGGGCGGCATCGCCCTCGCGGGTCACGGTGCTGGTCTTGAGCCCGTTCGCCCGCAGCTGTTCGGCGGCACGCTCCGCCTCCGTCGCGACATCCCGGCGGGACGCCTCGCGCGCGTCGACATACGCGGACGCGACCCACGATGCGTCGGCGGCCATCCCCGTCCACCACGGGATCGGGACATCCACCACGCTGATCACGCGAGCCTCGACGCCGGCGAGGAACCCGTCCTTGCCGATCATCGTGGCGGCCCCGATCGCCGACGGCGACGCGTCCGTCGCGACAAGGACGCCATGGATCGACCGTCCGCGAGCGACGAGGACCGGGCAGGGTGCGTGCCCGACGACCTCGGCCGAAACGGAGCCGAGCAGCATCCGGTCGAGCGTCCCATGACCGCGAGCGCCAAGGACGATGAGGTCCGCACGCTCCCGGGCGGCCTCGGCGAGGAGCTGGGTCGCGGCCCGACCGCGAAGTAGCCGCGTGTCGATGACCAGCCCGGGTTGGGCCAGGCGATCGGCGGCCGCCCGCAGCTCCGTCCGGATGTCGGCCTCGAGCCGCTCCCGGATCTCGGGTGCCTGGATCATCGCCGGCCCTGGCCACGGCCCGCCGAAGACATCAACGTCGTCGGGGAGGGCGGTCACGATCGTGATCATCGTGTCGCTCGGCCAGGCGATCGACGCGACGAGGTCGATCCCCAGGGCGGACGGTCCGGAGCCGTCGATGGCCAGCAGGACGCGCATGTCAGCCTCCTCGTAGGTCGGTCAGACCCGCCCCTTCGGGACGGTGTGCCAATACGTCTTGTTGAAGACGATCTTGCCGAGGTGCCACAGCTGGTTCGGCTTCGGCGGGCGGGGCGGATGGTCGTAGTCGAACTGGAGCAGGGTGCCCTTCCCGTCCCCGATCTCGAAGAAGCACATCACCTTGCCCTCGTAATCGGCGTGCTTGCCGGACGGGACGCGACCCTCGATCAGCGCGCTGATCCGCTCGACCACCACGGGTGCCTCGAAGTGCGCGGTCGACCCGGCCTTGGACAGCGGGAGATCCGTCGCATCGCCAAGAGCGAAGACGTTCGGGCGTCCCCCGACCTCGAGCGTGTGCCGGTCGGTCGGGAGCCAGCCGCCCGGCGCAGGTGCCAGGCCGGAGTCCATGAGGAACTGCTGGCCCTTGTGCGGCGGGACGAGGATCAGCAGGTCGTAGGGCAGCTCCTCGCCCTCGAGGCTGATGACCATCTTCCGTTCCGGGTCGATCGCCTCGACATTGAAGAACGTGTGCAACTCGATGCCCTTGGACTCCAGGATCGGCGTCGCCATCTCGCTGACGCTCTCGATCGTGAACGCGCGGCCGATCGGCGAGCAGTAGTCGATCGTCGTCGACTCCCGGAGACCGCGCTCGCGCAGTTCGGACTCGATGAGGAACGTGACCTCCAGCGGGGCTGGTGGGCACTTGTAGGGCATCCCGGCGATGCCGACGACGATTCTCCCGCCCTCGAAGGCGTCGAGCGCCGCCCGCAGGCGGGCTGCCGCGTCGGCGGTATAGAAGTGGTGCGCCTCCGTATCGAAGTGCTCGATCGCCTCCGGGACGATCCGCGAGCCCGACGCGATCACGAGGTAGTCATAGTCGAGCTCGAACCCGTCGGTCATCCGGACGCGTCGCTCGTCCTCATCGACGCCGGCGACCTCGCCGACGACCAGCGTCACGCGCGTGTCGAGCAGCGATCGCTCCGGGCGCTGCAGGTTCTTCGCGATCTCCCCTCCCATCGCGATGTACATGAACCCGGGCTGGTAGACGTGCTGGCCGTGGGCGTCGACGACGATGACTTCCACCGTGCCGGCATCGATGCGGCGGCGCAGTTTGCGCGCGAGCAGGTTCGCGGTCAGCGTTCCGCCGACCCCGCCCCCGAGGATGAGGATCCGCTGCATCAGGTCTCCTAGCGTCGCTTCTCGACGACGATCTCGTCGTAGCCTTCCCGTTGCGTCACGCCGAGGAGACCGTGGCCGGCCTTCTCGACCCACTTGGGGATGTCCGTCCGTGAGCCGTGATCGGTGGAGTGCACGGAGATCACGTCGCCGATGGCGCCCTCGCGGATCGCCCGGATGAGCTCCATCAGCGGTCCCGGGCAGTAGCTGCCGCGGGCATCGACCACGCGCGTGATCGTCGTCATGGTCTCGGTCATGTCGGTCTCGCTCCTGGCTAGATGAAGAGGGGAACGGAGTCTTCGGTCATCAGGCCGATCACCGTGGCCGCGCCCGCGGGCTCGCCCATGCCCTCGATCATGTCCTCGGGCTTGAGCCCGAACATGTCCATGGTCATCTGGCACGGGATGAACTCGACGCCGAGGTCCTGGGCCGCTTCGAGCAGCTCCTTGGGGCTCGCGACGTTGTACTGCTTGGCGAGCTTGCCCATCATCCAGGGACCCATGCCAAGGAAGTTCATCTTCGAGAGCTTGCGGTGGCTGATGCCCGGGCGCTGCATCGCCGAAAGCATCTTCTGCATCCAGTTCTCGCCGGTGATCCGGCGCTGGTCCTTGACGAAGACCTGGAGCCCCCAGAAGGTGACGAAGACCCGCGTCTTGACACCCATGGCGGCGCTCGTCGATGCGAGGATCATGGCCGCCCAGACCTTCTCGAGGTCGCCGCTGTAGTTGATGATCAGGATGTCCTTGACCTTCGTCACGGCACCCTCAGCCGGCGCTGGCTGCGCGCTCGTGACGTTGGTGGGAGCGTCCAGGATCGCGGTGGTCATGGCTGGCCTCACTTCCGGCGGATGACGAAGCGGTAGACGGCGCCGTCGCTCGTCTGCTCGACGAGTTCGTTGCCCGTCGAGCGGCACCAGGCCGCCACGTCCTTGATGGAGCCCGGATCGGTCGCGAGCAATTCGATGACCGCTCCGCTGCTCAGGGACCTCGCGGCCTGGGCCGTCTTGACGATCGGCATCGGGCACGACAGCCCTCGGGCGTCGATCGTCTGGGTGATCTCGACGACTGGCATCGGTGGCTCCTTCACGTTCAGATGAAGACGATCTGGCCCTCGCCGGCGTTGAGGTAGAAGGCGGTCACGCCCTCCACGCCATCGACGAGGGGGTCGAGGTCGTCAGCCTCGATCTGCAGGAGGTCCATCGACAGCGAGCACGCCTCGATGTCCACACCGCCGAGGTCCTTGGCCTGGCGGAGGGTCTCGGCCCAGCTCGCCTGTCCGGCTGCGGACAGGGCGTCCACGGCGGCGCGGCCGTCAGCACCTGCCTCGGCGGCGAGACCGTGATCCCGGCCGATGCGGTCCGCGCGAAACGCGTCCAGCGCCCAGTACTGCAGGAAGATGTTCACGGGCTTGCCGAGAGCGGCGGCGCCGGCCGTCAGCACGGCCGCGGCCTGCAGCTTGTCGTCCGTCCCGGAGAACAGGACCAGGTTCAGGGGTTCATCCATCGGTCGGCCTTTCAGCGGGCCGACCGTCGCCGGCCTCGTGGACCGAGCATCGCCGCAGGCGGGCCATTCCGGCCACGGCCGCGGGTCACGACTCGATGGGCCGGACGGCAGGGTCCGGCGGTCCGGGCAGTCGCGGGCGAGAGGCCGTCGATTCGTCGTGGGTCACGCGCGTCACGCCGGGCGGGACACGCGCGTCACACCAGCCGAACGCGGTCTCCTCCCCGCGTGAAGCCCTCGGTCCTCCCCCGGGGGCTTCGCCTTGTCCGGGGCGCGGAGCGGCGCGGAGGCGCGGAGCGGAGCGGCGCGGAAGCGGGCGACCCGCCGCCTGCCGGCCCGGCGTCAGGAACGCCCGGCGAGCCGTCGCAGCACGGCGGGCATGATCCCGCCGCCCGCGTAGTAGTCGACGTCGATCGGGCCGTCGAGACGCGCGATGACCTCGAAGCGTCGCTCGCGCCCGTCGCCTCCCGCCGCTTCGTCGGCGTGCGCGACCACGGTCACGCGCTGGCGCGGCGTCAGGCCATCGGCCAGACCGTGGATCGCGTAGGTCTCGCGGCCCGTCAGTCCCAGCGACGAGGCGCTGTCCCCGGGCGCGAACTGGAGCGGCAGGACGCCCATCCCGACGAGGTTCGAGCGGTGGATCCGCTCGTAGCTCTCCGCAAGGACGGCGCGGACCCCGAGCAGGGCCGTTCCCTTGGCGGCCCAGTCGCGCGATGACCCGGAGCCATACTCACGCCCGGCGATGATCAGCAGCGGGACCCCCGCCTCTGCGTAGCGGACCGAGGCGTCGTAGATGAACGCCTCCTCACCGGACGGCAGGAACGCCGTGTACGGGCCCTCCTTGTCGCCGGCGAGCCGGTTGCGCAGCCGGATGTTCCCGAACGTCCCGCGGACCATCACTTCGTGGTGACCGCGACGGGCGCCGTATGAGTTGAACTGGGTCGGTGTCACGCCGCGGGCCTGGAGCCACTGGCCGGCAGGGGACCACGGCGCGATCGATCCGGCGGGGGAGATGTGATCGGTCGTCACCGAGTCGCCGAGGACGGCCAGCACCCGGGCACCTTCGATGTCCGCCGCCGCTGCTCCACCCGTCGCAAGCCCGTCGAGGAACGGCGGTCGTGCGATGTACGTGGAGTCCGGGTCCCAGGCGTAGCGCTCCCCGTCCGGGATCGCCAGCGCGCGCCAGCGCTCATCGCCCTCGAAGACGGTGGCGTACGTGCGCCGGAAGAGCTCTGGGTCGATGGATGCGCCGATCACGGTCCGGATCTCGTCGGGCGATGGCCAGATGTCGGCGAGGAAGACCGGTCGACCGTCGCGGCCGGTCCCGAGCGGTTCGCTGGTCAGGTCGATGTCGACCCGTCCCGCGAGCGCGAACGCGACGACGAGGGGCGGCGAAGCCAGATAGCTGGCCCGGGCGAGCGGGTGGATTCGACCTTCGAAGTTGCGGTTGCCCGACAGGACCGCGGCGACGATCAGGTCGTTGGCTTCGACGGCCGCGGCGACCGCCGCGTCGAGCGGACCGGAGTTGCCGATGCACGTGGTGCAGCCATAGCCGGCCAGCGCGAACCCGAGCGCCTCGAGTGGCGCCATGAGCCCGGCCGCTTCGAGATAGCCGGTCACGGCCCGGGAGCCGGGCGCGAGCGACGTCTTGACCGTGGGGGAGACGCGGAGCCCGGCCGCCACCGCGTTCCGGGCCAGCAAGCCGGCCCCCACCATCACGGTCGGGTTCGAGGTGTTCGTGCAGGACGTGATCGCGGCAATGGCCACGGACCCCGTCCGGATGGTCGTCGTCTCGTCGCCGACGCGGACCTCGACCGGGCGGTAGTCGCGCCGGTCGGGCTCGGTGCGGCCAGCCACCACCGGGTCCGCCGATGGGGACGGCGCGGCGCTTGGATCATCGGCCGGGAACGACGGGGCGTCCGATGCCGGGAACGAGGCGTCGGACGATCCTTCGACCTCGGTCGCGGGCTCGGCCGGTGGCTCGAGACCGTTCGGGTAGTTGGACCGGAAGTTCTCGCGCAGGACGTCGAGCGGCACGCGGTCCTGGGGTCGCCGCGGACCGGCCACCGACGGCACGACGGACCCGAGATCGAGGGTGAGGGCCTGGTCGAACGTGGGGCCGTCCCCGGGCAGGCGCCACAGGCCCTGCGCGCGGGCGTAGGTCTCCACGAGGGCGACCCGCTCGGGCGATCGCCCGGTCAGGCGCAGATAGGCGAGGGTCTCGTCGTCGATGGGGAAGAGCGTCGCCGTCGCCCCGAACTCGGGGCTCATGTTGCTGATCGTGGCCCGATCGGCGAGCGACAGTGAGGCCAACCCGTCTCCCGCGAACTCCACGAACGCCCCGACGACGCCATGCGAGCGAAGCATTTCGGTCACGACCAGGACCAGGTCCGTGGCCGTGGATCCCTGCGGGAGGGCGCCGGTCAACCGGACCCCGACCACCGTCGGCATCGGCTGGTAGAGCGGCTGACCCAGCAGGACCGCCTCCGCCTCGATGCCGCCGACCCCGTAGCCGAGGACTCCGAGCGCGTTGATCATCGTCGTGTGCGAATCGGTCCCGACGAGCGTGTCCGGGAAGGCGACCCCGTCTCGATCGTCGACGACCGGTGCGAGGAACTCGAGATTGACCTGGTGGACGATGCCCGTGCCCGGCGGCACGATCCGAAGATCACGGAAGGCAGTCTGCGCCCAGCGCAGGAGCTGGTAGCGCTCGACGTTGCGCTCGTATTCGCGCTCGACGTTGAAGGCGAACGCGTCGCCCGTCCCGAACCGGTCGATCTGCACCGAGTGGTCGATCACGAGATCGGCTGGAACGAGCGGGTTCACGAGGCCGGGGTCCCCGCCGAGCGACGCCATGGCATCGCGCATGACCGCCAGATCCACGATCGCCGGGACGCCGGTCAGGTCCTGGAGGATGACCCGCGAGGGCATGAACGGGATCTCCGCCTCCGCCGCGACGCCGGGTCGCCACGAGGCGAGCGTCTCGACGTCCTCGGGGCGGACGAGCCCGCCGCCCGCGTGTCGTACGGCGTTCTCGAGGAGGATCTTGATCGTCACCGGGGCCGTCGCCAGGTCCAGTCGATCGGCCAGGACGGCCAGCCGATAGTGGTCAGGCAGGCCTGGGCCGAGTGGCGCCCGGGCGCCGAAGGGATCCGATGCTGACAACGCGTCCGACCTCGCTGGCTCGCTACACTCGATGCGTGGAAGCGTACCGCGACCCGCCGGCCGACGCGGCCGACGGCCGATGAGGGCCTGGGGCGACCTGCCCGGCGACGATCCGAAGCGCGACCGCGCGCAGACGGAGGCGGCGCTGGACGCCGCCGGGATCGACCTCGACCCGACGCCGCCGGGCTTCCATCGCCACGGCGACGACCTGCACGCCTCGGACCACCAGCATCCGCACCACCATTCCGAGCCTGGTCAGCCACCGGTCATCGGGATCGTGGGCGCTGGTGCTGTCGGGACGGCCCTTGGCGTCGCCCTGACGCGGGCCGGCTGGCCGATCCATGCGGTGGCCAGTCGTGATCCCGACCGCCGTGACCGGTTCAAGGCGCTCGTCGAGGGTGCGCGCGGGTTCTCCGAGGCCCAGGCGCTCGTGGAGGAAGTGGAGCTCGTCATCGTGGCCATCCCCGACGACGCGGTCGCGCCGCTCGCGGCCGGGATCCGCCTCTACGGCGGGCAGGCGATGATCCACACCAGCGGAGCGCTCGGTGCCGAGGTGCTGGCGCCGGCGCAGGCGGCGGGCACCCAGGTCGGGTCATTCCACCCGCTCGTGGCCTTCGCCGACACGGAGCGCTCCGTCGCGGCGCTCCAAGGCGCGACGATCGCCATCGAGGGTGATGCGCAGCTGCTGTCCCTCCTGGCCGACATGGCCGAAGCGATCGGGGCGAGACCCGTCCGGCTCCCACCCGGATCAAAGGCGGCCTATCACGCCGCGGCCGTCCTCGCGGCCGGGGGGTTCGTCGCCCTGCTGGACGCGATCACCGAACTTGGTCGCGTCGCCGGGCTGGACGAGTCCGCGTCGCTCGCGATCTACGGCCCTCTCATCGAGTCGACGCTGGGAAACGCGCGAGCGCTCGGCGTCGCCGCCGCGTTGACCGGCCCGCTGGCCCGAGGCGACGTGGGCACGCTGCGCGCCCACCTTGAGGCCCTCGAAGCCCATGCCCCGTCGGCCCTGGCGCTCTACGGTGTCCTCGCGGAGCGCGAGGTGGCGCTGGCCGAGGGGCGTGGCTCGCTGGCACCGGAGCGGGCCGCTGAGCTGCGTGACACGCTTGCAAGGCCGGACTGAACCGGTACCATAGCGTTCCCATGGAACACAGCATCGCCGCCAAGTACGCGGCCCGGCCGGCGGCCCACTTCGTGCGCCCGTCGGTCCGCACGCGCGAGCGGCGTCTCGGCCTCCACCCGCTCGGGGCGTTCCGGGCCGCCGCGGAGCGCGCTACCGTGCTTCGGCAGCCGGACGTGGCCCCGTTGACCAGGCTCCGGGCGCGCTGGCGCTCGATCCAGCCGGCCACGGTCACCCGGCGTGCGGACGGGCGTCCGAGACCGCAGGTCGCCATGGTCTGGGCGCGATCCGGTCGTCCCGGAGCCGTCCGACGGGCGGGCGCCTCCGCGGCGCCGTGGCGCGCCTGAGGGCCGCGACCGCCACATCAGCCGGCGGCATCGTCGTTCGCCATGCGGGCGGCGCCCCGTGGCTGGTCATCGGCAGTCGTCGACGTGAGCGGGACGGGCGGACCTGGACCCTGCCGAAGGGCACACCCGAGGCCGGCGAGTCGACCGAGGAGACCGCCATCCGCGAGGTCATGGAGGAGACGGGTCTCGAGGTGCGGATCACGGGCCCGCTCGACTCCATCGAGTACTTCTTCGTCCAGTCCGGCACGCGGATCCACAAGACCGTCCACTACTTCCTGATGGAGCCGGTGGGCGGCGATCTCGCCGGTCACGATCACGAATTCGACGAGGTCCGCTGGATCCGGTTCGATGAGGCGTCGGCGACCCTGACCTTCGAGACGGAGCGCCTCCTGGTGGCGCGCGCCGCGGCCATCCTGGCGCCAGATACGGTCGGCGCGGGCTGATGGGGGACGAGCCCGCCGCATCGCCGCCGCTGACGACGCCGCTGGCCGATCGACACGCCGAGCTTGGTGCGCGCCTGATCGACTTCGCCGGCTGGCTGATGCCGGTCCAGTACACGTCGATCATCGACGAGCATCGCGCCGTCCGCGAGCGAGTCGGCCTGTTCGACCTCTCGCACATGGGGGAGCTGTTCGTGGAGGGCGCGGACGCGGGCGATGGCCTCGCGGCGGCCCTCGTCTCGGATCCGCGGACCCTGGCGGTCGGCCGGGCGCAATACTCGATGATCTGCGCCCCGGACGGCGGCATCATCGACGACCTCATCGTGTACCGGCTGGCCGATGACCGGTTCCTCGTCGTCGCCAACGCGAGCAACGCCGGTGTCGTCTCGGACGCCCTGGTCACTCGCCTGGCGGGGACGCGCGCGGTCCTCGACGATCGGTCGCTGGCCACTGGCCTCGTGGCGATCCAGGGGCCTCGCTCGCGTGACGTCCTCCAGCCGCTGACCGCCGTGGCCCTCGCGGACCTGCGCTACTACGCGATCGCCGAGGGAGCGGTCGCCGGCATCCCGGCCCTCGTGGCGCGGACCGGCTACACCGGCGAGGACGGGTTCGAGGTGTTCATCGATACGGCGCGGACCGTGGAACTGTGGGACGCCCTCGCTGAGGCCATGCGAGCCGCTGGTGGCGTCCCGGTCGGCCTGGGTGCGCGCGATACGTTGCGCCTCGAGGCGGGGATGCCGCTCTACGGCAACGAACTCGACCGCGAGACGACGCCGTTCGAGGCGGGTCTGGGTCGCGTGGTCAAGCTCGAGAAGCCTGGCGACTTCGTCGGCCGCGCGGCGCTGGCCCGCGCGGCAGCGGACGGACCGCGCAAGCGCCTCGTCGGGCTGGTCGTCGAAGGTCGCGGGATCGCGCGCCACGGCTATCCGGTCCTTGTCGGGGAGCGACGGACCGGTGTGGTGACGAGCGGGACCCAGTCGCCGACCCTGGGCCAGCCCATCGCGATGGCGTATGTCGCACCCTCGGACGCCGAGGCAGGTACGATCGTCGACATCGAGATCCGCGGGGCGCCGGTGGCCGCCCGCGTGGTCCCCCTGCCGTTCTACCGGAGGCCAAGCTGACGTGAGCGTTCCCGCGGACCTGCGATACACGAAGGACCACGAGTGGGTCCGAACCGACGGCGACGAGGTCATCGTCGGGATCACAGCCTACGCCGCCGACCAGTTGGGCGACATCGTGTTCGTGGACCTGCCCGCGGCCGGTCGCGCGCTCAAGTCCGGCACGACGTTCGGGGTCGTCGAGTCGGTCAAGGCCGTCAGCGACCTGTTCTCGCCGATCGACGGCGAGGTCGTTGCCGTGAACGATGGCCTGACCGGCAGCCCGGAATTGGTCAACAGCGACCCGTATGGCGACGGCTGGATGTTGCGTCTCCGTCCCGCCGACCCGACCCAGCTCGACGAGCTGTTGGACCCCGGCGCCTACGACGCGCTCACCGCGGCGGGCTGACCCACCGACGATGCCATACGGACCGCATACCGCCGGCGATCGCGAGCGCATGCTCGCGGCGATCGGCATCGCGTCGATCGATGAACTCTTCGCCGACATCCCCGCGGGTCTCCGCGCGTCGCCGTTGGACCTGCCGCCCCCGGAACCGGAGCTGGAACTCGCCGCAAGGCTGACCGCGCTCGCCGGCCGGAACCGGACCGACCTCGATTCCTTCCTGGGCGCGGGCGTCTACCGGCACTGGAGCCCGCCAGCGGTGGATCAGCTGCTGCTCCGCGGCGAGTGGTACACGGCCTATACGCCGTACCAGCCCGAGATCAGCCAGGGCACGCTCCAGAGCATCTACGAGTACGAATTGCTCATCGCAGAGCTCGTCGATCTTGACGTCGTCTCGGCGTCGCACTACGACGGCGCGGCAGCGACGGCCGAAGCCGCGCTCATGACGTGCCGGGCGACCGGCCGGGACCGCGTCCTCGTGAGCCGTGGCGTCCATCCCCACTATCGCGAGACGCTGCGGACCTACTTCGGCGGCGGACTCGTGCTCGAGGAGATCCCGCTCGTCTCGGACGGAGAGGCTGCCGGGACGACGGACCTGGTCGCACTCGAGCGGATGCTGGCCGAGGCGGATCGGCCGGTGGCCGGCGTCGTCGCGGCCCAGCCGGACTTCTTCGGGTTGCTCGAGCCGATGCCCGCGATCGGTGACCTTGCTCACGCCGCCGGCGCGCTCTTCGTGGCGGTGATCGAGCCGGTCAGCCTCGCGGTCCTCGCTCCTCCCGGGGCCTACGGCGCCGACATCGCCGCAGGCGAGGGGCAGCCGCTCGGGATCGCGCCGCAGTACGGCGGTCCGTACCTCGGGCTCCTCGCCTCCACCGACGCGCTTGTCCGCCAGATCCCGGGCCGGCTCGTGGGGATGACCACGGACCTCGACGGCCAACGCGCCTTCGTCATGACGATGCGGGCACGCGAACAGGACATCCGCCGCGACAAGGCCGCGAGCAACATCTGCACCAACCAGGCGCTGCTTGCCCTCGCCGCGTCGATCTACCTCGCGGTGATCGGGCCGCACGGGTTGCGCGATGTGGCCGCGAACGGCGCCGCCAAGGCTCGCGAACTGGAACTGGCCCTCGAGGCGGCAGGCGCACACCGTGTCCACGCCGGTCCGTATCTCAACGAGTTCGCGGTCCGCGTGCCGGACGCCCGGGCCGTCCATCGGCGACTGCTGGAGCACGGGGTCCTCGCCGGACTCGTGCTGGACGAAGCGATCCCCGACGAGCCGTCGCTCGCGGATGCCCTGCTGGTCTGCGCGACGGAAGTGACCACGAGCGCCGAGATCACGCGGTTCGCGACCGCGATGGCGGCCGTCCTCGGCGATCGCCCCCAGGTCGGGGCCGGGACCGGCGCCGACGGGAGCGCCCGATGAGCGTCGTGGGTCCGCGACTCCAGCCGACCCTCTTCGAGCGGGGACGCTCCGGACGCGGTGGCGGGAAGATCCCGCACCCGCCCAAAGATGCGCTGGACCGGATCCCGGCAGCGGCGCTTCGCACCGATGCCCCGGCACTCCCCGAGATGAACGAACCGGACGTCGTCCGCCACTACGTCAACCTCAGCCAGCTCAACTACGCGGTGGACACGGGCTTCTACCCGCTCGGCTCGTGCACGATGAAGTTCAACCCGAAGCTCAACGAATGGGCGGCCCGGCTCCCCGGCTTCGCGACGCTCCACCCGATGGCCCCCGACGAGGTCGCCCAGGGGACGCTCCAGCTCCTGTGGGAACTGGAGGTCGCCCTCGCGGAGATCTCCGGGATGCGCGCGGTCACGCTCCAGCCGGCGGCCGGCGCCCAGGGCGAACTCACGGGGATCCTGATGATCCGGGCGTATCACCGCGCCCGCGGCGACATGGAGCGGGACGAGGTCCTCGTCCCTGATTCGAGCCATGGGACGAATCCGGCCACCGCGAGCATGGCCGGCTATCGGACGATCACCGTCCGTTCGGCAGCCGATGGCGGGGTGGATATCGACGCGTTCAAGGCGGCGCTGGGGCCGCGCACGGCCGCCGTGATGATCACCAACCCCTCGACGCTCGGCCTGTTCGAGACGCGGATCGGCGAGCTGCTCGATGCCGTCCACGAGGCCGGCGCGCTGGCGTACATGGACGGGGCCAACCTCAACGCGATCATGGGTCGCTTCAAGCCTGGCGAAGCTGGCTTCGACGTGATGCACTTCAACGTGCACAAGACGTTCTCGACGCCGCACGGCGGGGGAGGCCCGGGTGCCGGCCCCGTCGGCGTCGGCTCGAAGCTGTTGCCGTACCTGCCCGAACCGCGCGTCCTGCGCACAGATGACGGTGCCTTCCGGCTCGAGCGCACCGGGGAGCGAGCCACGTCGGTCGGGCGGCTGCGCAGCTTCGTCGGCAACACGGGCGTGCTCGTGCGCGCGTACGCCTACATCTGCGCGCACGGCGCGAGCGGCCTGGCCGAGGTCAGTGATGACGCCGTGCTGGCCGCCAACTACCTCAAGGCCAGGCTGGCAGACACGTTCGACCTTCCGTACGAGCGCCACTGCAAGCACGAGTTCGTGGCGTCGGCGGCCACGATCAAGGCGCAGACCGGCGTACGCACGCTCGACATCGCCAAACGGCTCATCGACTACGGCTTCCACCCGCCGACCATCTACTTCCCCTTGATCGTCGACGAAGGGATGCTCATCGAGCCCACGGAGACCGAGTCGGTCGAGACGCTCGACGCGTTCGTGGACGCGCTGGTCGCGATCGCGGCGGAAGCGCGGACCGATCCCGGGCTTGTGACCGGCGCACCCCACGCGGCTCCGGTGAAGCGCCTCGACGAGGCGACCGCGGCCCGTCATCCCAATCTACGCTGGCGTCCGATGACCGGCCAGCAGACGCCCTGCCCGGACTGATCGCCGCATCAGGCCCAACCGTACGAACGTTCGTTAGGTCGGGTGGTTGACAGGCCCGCGAGCGCTGTGGATAGTACCGGCAGCGCACTGACCGACCCGTGCCGTCGCCTCGGCTCGCCTCGAATCAGACCGAGTGGGAGACTCGATCAGGAACGAGAGCGGGACCTCAGCGGCATCGCAGGGCAGGGCGGGACAGGGCCGTGGGAGAGACATCGGGTATCCACCCGTTCGGAGGACAGTTGATGCAGAAACGTCTATTCGGGCTGCTCGTGACGGCCGTCATGGTCGCCGTCGCATGCGGTGGCACCACGCCGTCGAGTGCGGCACCGTCGAGCGGCGCCTCGTCGGCCCCGTCCGAAACGCCGAGCGAAGCACCAACCGGCGGTGATTTCACCTTCGTCGTCGACAGCGAGCCGACCACCCTGGCCGGCAGCCCCGACGATCTACCCACCTCGTGGATCACGGGCTTCATCTACACGGCCCTGTACCAGCCGAACTACAAGGTCGAGTACGTGCCGCTGGCCGCTGACGGCCTGCCGGTCACCTCCGCTGACGGCCTGACCTGGGACGTCAAGCTCAAGGAGGGCATCACATTCCATGACGGCTCCCCGCTGACGGCGGAGGACGTCAAGTTCAGCTTCGACCTGCTGGCGTCGCCGAACTGCCGGACGAACCCGGACGGCTGCTCGTCGATCGCGGACAACGTCGCATCGGTCGAGGTCGTCGACCCGCTCAACGTCCGCTTCGTGCTCAAGCAGAAGTTCGCGCCGTTCATCTCGAGCGGTCTCGGCTCCCTGATCCTCCCGAAGAAGGCGATCGAGGAGTCCTTCGCGCGCTTCCAGGCGGCGGCCGGCCAGGTGGCCAAGGCCGACGTCACGGCGCTCGTCGACAAGATCGCGGCCGAGACCTCGGCCGAGAACCCACTGTGCGCGGTCGAAGATCCGGCCACGCTGCCCGCGAGCTGCATGTTCGCGACCTACACCGCCGAGATCGAGGCCATGCTGGGCAAGGCCGGGATCGAGCTGGTCAACAAGGCCGGCTTCAACGTCGGTGGCGAGAGCGGGACCGATTTCGACCCTGAGGCCTATGCCCAGGGGATCTCCGCTCAGCTGACCGACCTGAACACGACCCTTGGCGCGACAGCGATCGATCAGATCGCGGCTGCCCAGAAGATCATCGACTTCGGCAAGAACCCGATCGGGGCCGGGCCGTACAAGTTCGTGAAGTACAACGCCGGTGAGAACGTCGAGCTCGCCCGCTACGACGACTACTTCGGCGGTGGCACCAACGTCGACCCCAGCAAGATCCCGGCGAAGGCCTTCGCCGTCGTCATCCGCAGCTCGGCTGCGGCCACATCGGCGCTCGGCAATGACGAGATCCAATGGCAGCAGAAGATCGAGTCCGACGCGTATCTGACGGTCAAGGACAACCCGAACGTCCAGATCGCCGAGTACCCGGACAACGGCTACTTCTACATCGGGTTCAACCTCCGCGAGGGGCACCTCTACGCTGACAAGGCCCTCCGCGAAGCGTTCTCGATGTGCATCGACCACGTCAAGACCGTCGAGGTCGCGACCGGTGGCAACGGTGTCCCGGTCCAGGCAAACATCCCGCCGTTCTCGTGGGCCTACAACCCCGATGTCAAGCCGTACACGCTCGACATCCCCGGAGCGAAGGCCAAGATCGAGGGTTCGGGCTGGGCGCTCGGCGCCGACGGCGTCTATGCGAAGGACGGCACGCGCCTGTCCTCGATCCTGTATGTCCGGGTCGGCCGGCCGCAGCGTCTCGCGTTCGCCGAGCTCGCCCGCGACCAGCTCAAGGAGTGCGGCATCGAGGTCGTGGTGCAGGAAGCCGACCTCAACACCGTCCTGATCCCGAAGGTGCTGGATTTCCCCAACGACTTCGAGACCTACCTCGGTGGCTGGTCGACCGCGCTCGATCCGGACGACTACTCCATCTTCCATAGCTCCGAGATCCCCAACAAGGACATGATCTCGGCCAACAACTTCCCGGGCTGGAAGAACGCCCGCGCCGACGAGCTGCTCGAGAACGGTCGCACCGAGCTCGACCAGACCAAGCGCAAGGCGATCTACAGCGAATTCATGGCCCTCATCCACGATGAGCTGCCGTACTACTTCCTGTGGGCGGACAAGGCCCACACGGGGCTGTCCAATCGGGTGAGCTCGCAGAACGAGCCGCTCGACCTGACCAGCGTCGGCATCAACTACTACAACACGGACGCCTGGACCGTCGCTGCGAAGTAAGCGTCGGTCCTAGCGGACCCAGCAACGCCGATGCGGGCGGTGGCGATCCTCGCCACCGCCCGTGTCATACCATGCACCAGGGACGCGCCACGGCTCACGATGGGCTTTCGCTCGGAGGAACGGAGCAGGCATGGCCACGTACGTTCTTCGCCGCCTGATCCAGGCCATCCCGATCCTGATCGGGATCAGCGTGGTCTCCTTCGTCATCATCAACGTCGCCCCGGGTGACCCCACCGATCGGTTCCGCTCCGGCCGGGTCTCGGCGGAGACGATCGCCAACCTCGTCCGCCTCTACGGCCTCGACAAGCCCCTGCCGGAGCAGTTCGTCAGCTGGTTCGTGGCCTTCTGGCAGTTCCCGTTCCGGGTGGACGCGTGGGGCTATTCCTTCGTCGACGGGCGCCCGGTCGTCGAGAAGATCTTCGAGAAGATCCCGACGACACTTCAATTGATGGGCACATCGCTGATCGTGACGATGATCGTCTCGATCCCGCTGGGCGTGCTCGCCGCGGTCAAGCAGTACAGCTGGGCGGACAAGATCATCACGACGACGGCGACCATCGGGTACGCGCTCCCATCGTTCGTCCTGGGCCTGCTGCTGCTGTACATCTTCGCCATCAAGCTGAACCTGTTCCCGTCATTCGGACGGCACACCCTCGGCAAGGAGGGTGACTTCGGGGACTTCGTGTGGCACCTGGTCCTGCCGGTCAGCAGTCTCGCCATCCAACAGATCGCGGGCTGGAGCCGATACATGCGCTCGTCCATGCTCGAGGTGCTGCAGCAGGACTACATCCGGACCGCCCGCGCCAAGGGCTTGGCGAGTTCGCGGGTGCTGTTCAAGCACGCGCTGCGAAACGCGCTGCTGCCGGTGATCACGCTCCTCGGGCTCTCGCTGCCGAGCCTCCTGGCCGGCGCCGCGATCACCGAGTCCATCTTCTCGTGGCCCGGTCTCGGGTTCATGGCCGTGGACAGCGTCACCACCAATGACTTCCCGGTCATCCTCGCGATCGTGATGATCGGCGGCGTACTGGTCCTCCTGGGGAATCTCCTTGCCGACGTCCTTTACGGGCTCGTCGATCCGCGGATCAAGTACTGAGGCGCAGCATGGAACGAACCGGCGAGATCACCGCGACAAGACTCGGGACGGCGCCAGCCGGCGAACCGGACGAGATCGACCTGATCCCGGTTCGGACCTACTGGCAATTGGTCCGGCAGCGATTCCTGCGCCACCGCCTGGCCGTCATCGCGCTCTTCCTGATGGGGGCCATGGTCGCCTTGGCGGTCATCGTGCCGACCTTGACCGGGGAGGCCTATGCGAAGACCAGCCTCTCGAAGTCGATGCTCCCGCCATCGTTCGAGGCGATCCTCGGGACCAACCAGATCGGCCAGGACCTGTTCCTGCGTCTGATGAAGGGCCTCCAGACCTCGCTGTTCATCGGGTTCATGGCGGTCGCCATCATCGCGGCGATCGGCGTCACGCTCGGGGCGATCGCCGGCTACTACGGCGGCTGGATCGACAACGTGATCATGCGCTTCGTTGACATCATCCTTTCGCTGCCGATCTTCTTCATGATCCTGATCATCGTGGCGATCCTCGGAAAGGGTTCAGCCCTGGTCGTGATCATCGCCATCGGTCTCACCGGCTGGACGCTCGCGTGCCGTCTCGTTCGAGCCGAGTTCCTCAAGTTGCGCGAGGCGGACTTCGTCCAGGCCGCGCGTGCCCTCGGCGCGTCGAACCGGCGGATCATCGCCCGGCACATCCTGCCGGCGGCACTGGCTCCCGTGGTCGTCGCGGCCACGCTGGGTGTCGCCGACTCCGTGGTCGCGGAGGCGGCCCTCTCGTTCCTCGGCTTCGGTATCAGCCCGCCGGACGCGAGCCTTGGCAACCTCCTCAAGAACTTCCAGGAAGACATGCTCGTCCGAGCCCACATCCTGCTCTACCCGGCGGTGACGATCGTGCTGGTGGTCCTCGCCTCGAGCTTCCTCGGGGATGGGCTGCGCGACGCCCTCGATCCTCGCCAGCGGGTGGAAGGGGCATGACGGCGTCGACCCGCCACGGGACGCGCACCGAGCGACGGGACCCGACCCAGCCCCTGCTCAAGATCGATGACCTTCGGACGCACTTCTTCACCCAGGACGGGGTCGTGAAGGCCGTGGACGGGGTCTCGATGGCGATCGGCGACGGGAAGACGCTCGGTGTGGTGGGTGAATCCGGGTGCGGGAAGAGCGTCACGGCCATGTCGGTGCTCCGCCTCGTCGGTCGTCCGGGTCGGATCGTCACCGGGCGGATCCTGCTTGACGGTCTGGACCTCGTGACGATGTCCGAGGACGACATCCGGGACGTCCGCGGGAACTCGATCGCGATGATCTTCCAGGAGCCGATGACCTCGCTCAACCCGGTCTTCACGTGCGGTGACCAGATCGCCGAGACCGTCGCGCTCCATCTCGACCTGGACCGCGGGGCGGCGATGGAACGGGCGATCGAGATGCTCGGTCTCGTCGGGATCCCCGACGCCAAGCGCCGGGCCCGCGAGTACCCGCACCAGTTGTCGGGCGGCATGCGTCAGCGCGTGATGATCGCGATGGCCCTCTCCACGAACCCCGCCCTCCTGATCGCGGACGAACCCACGACCGCGCTCGATGTCACCATCCAGGCGCAGATCCTCGAACTCATGAAGGAGATGCGCACCCGCAACCGCATGGCGATCATGCTCATCACGCACGATCTCGGCGTCGTCGCCGAGATGGCGGACGACGTGGTCGTGATGTACGCCGGCAAGATCGTCGAGCAGGCGACCGCGACGACCGTCTTCGAGCAGCCACATCACCCCTACACGAAGGGCCTGCTGGCTTCGATCCCGGTGCTCGGCGAGAAGCGCGAGCGACTGGCGGTCATCAAAGGCACGGTTCCCAACCCCCTGAACCTGCCGTCGGGCTGCCTGTTCAAGCGTCGTTGCCCGTACGCGATGCCGATCTGTGACACGCCACCACCGCTCCAGCAGGTGGAGCCGGGGCACCTGTCGCGCTGCTGGTTGACGCCGGCCGGTGAGCCACCGGCCGTCGGGGCGGCCGCGCCGCCGGACGAGGCGGAAGCGGCCGCCGTCGCGCTGTCCGTCGAGGCCCGCCCGGCCGTTGGAGCCCTCGCGTGAGCGGCGACACGCTCGTCGAGGTCAAGGACCTCGTCAAGCACTTCGAGATCCGGGGCGGGTTGCTCGGTGGTCGGAAGATCGGAGCGGTGCGCGCGGTCGACGGCGTCAGCTTCGAGGTGAAACGAGGAGAGACGCTTGGCCTGGTGGGGGAATCAGGCTGCGGGAAGACCACGCTCGGCAAGGTCCTGCTGCGGCTCATCCCGCCCACGTCGGGCAAGGTGATCGTCAAGGGCCGATCGATCTTCGAGTTGGACTCCAAGGCGATGGTCGAGGTCCGGCGCGACATGCAGATCGTGTTCCAGGACCCCTATGCGAGCCTGAACCCGCGGATGACCGTCGGCGAGATCGTCGGCGAGGGTCCGTACGTGCACGGTCTGAAGGCCAAGGCCGAGCGCGAGGAATTGGTCCGCGAGCTGCTCGCGCGCGTCGGCCTGAACCAGAGCCACATCCACCGGTATCCGCACGAGTTCTCCGGTGGCCAGCGGCAGCGGATCGGGATCGCGAGGGCGCTCGCGCTCAACCCGGAGTTCATCGTCTGCGACGAGCCGGTCTCGGCCCTTGACGTGTCGATCCAGAGCCAGGTGCTCAACCTGCTCGACGACCTCCAGCAGGAGCTCGGGCTCACGTACCTGTTCATCGCGCACAACCTCGCGGTCGTCGAGCACATCAGCGACCGGGTCGGAGTCATGTATCTCGGCAAGCTCGTCGAGGTCGCCGGCGTCGATGAGCTCTACGCCCAGCCCGCGCACCCGTACACCGTCGCGCTGCTGTCGGCCGTCCCCGAGACAGATCCCCGCAAGCGCAAGAAGCGCCTGGTCCTCAAGGGTGACGTCCCGTCCCCCGCGAACCCGCCATCGGGCTGCCGCTTCCACACGCGGTGCTGGCTGCGCGAGAGCCTCGGGAACCCGGAGCGCTGCGCGACCGAGGACCCGCCGCTCCGGGAGGTTCGCCCGTCCCAACAGGTGGCTTGTCACTTCAGCGAGGACATCACCCCCGCCACGATCGAGGCGGCCAGTCAACGTCCGGCGACGGCGACGACGGCCCCCGCGCAGGCAGCGGTGAGCTGACGGACCAGGACGACGGCGGGGACCCGATGGCGACGCGGCGATCGGTCAGTGAACGCGCCGCTCAGCGCGACCGGATGGAGCAGGCGGGGCGTGACCGCTACTCGAGTCTGCTGCGCACGCTCCAGGCCGGTCAGGAGCTGCCCTGGCAGCGCCGGAACGGCCCACGGCTCGCGTGGCACCCGATCGCCACCACGCTCATCCGGGCCGCCATCCTCGGGATCCTCCTCTGGCTCGCGGTCACGGCGGTGGCTTCCTTCCTGCGTGAGGTCCGTGTCGATACCTGGTCGGGCTCAGGGCCGGCCGTCACCTCGGGCCAGCGCCTTGAGGGATGCACGCTCGCGGGCCGTGTCACCGACGGCCTGTTCCCGAACTGGATCCGGTTCGAAGGCCGCGTCTACCTGCTCGCGGACTCGATCCGGCCCATGGGGTTCGCGCCGGACCCGGACTTCCCGTCGGCCGGCTACCGGCTCGGGGCGATGGAGCTGTTCCGGGTCGTGAACACGCCCGACGGCCAGGACGGCCAGGTCATCCTCGTCAGACTCGAGACGTCGGCGGTGGGGCAGGTCTATCGCGTCGAGCCTGCGTGCTCCTGAAGGCGTCCCGAGTCCGCTGACGGGTCCCATGGTGGGCTTCGGGTCCTAGGCGGTGAGGGGCGTCGTCGATGCCTCGGCCGCGTGTTCGGCCTCGCGACGGAAGTGGCACGCGCATTCGTGGCCGTGGCCATCGTCGTCGAGGATCGGGATGGTCGTTGCACAGATGGCCGGGTCGCCCAGGCTCGTCCGCAACGGGCAGCGCGGGTGGAACCGGCAACCCATCGGCGGGTTCACCGGGCTGGGGACGTCACCCTTGAGGATCACGCGTTGGCGGTGCTGCGTGGGATCGGGGATGGGGATCGCCGACATCAGGGCCTGGGTGTAGGGGTGTGCCTGCTGACGGAAGAGGTCATCGCGCGGCGCCAGCTCCGCGATCCGACCCAGGTACATGACCGCGACGCGATCGCTGATGTGCTCCACGACACCGAGGTTGTGGGCGACGAACACGTAGGTCAGTTGCAGTTCTCGCTGGAGCTGTTTGAGCAAGTTGAGGACCTGCGCCTGGATGGACACATCAAGGGCCGAGACCGGCTCGTCGCAGACCACGAGGTCCGGCTCGAGGACGAGGGCCCGGGCGATCCCGATCCGCTGACGCTGGCCACCACTGAACTCGTGGGGATAGCGACGGGCGTGGTACGGCATCAGGCCCACCATGTCCATCATCCGCTTCACCTTGACGCGCCGTTCTTCCGCGCTCCCGATGGCGTGGATGCGCAGACCCTCACCGATGCTGTCGCCGATGGGCGTGCGCGGGTCCAGGCTCGAGTACGGGTCCTGGAAGATGATCTGCATCCGCCGTCGGTAGGGCTTGAGCGCGCCGCCCTTCAGGGCCGTGATATCCACGCCGTCGAAGCGGATGGTGCCCGCGGTCGGGTCGATGAGGCGGAGCAACAGTCGCCCGACCGTGGTCTTGCCGCAGCCCGACTCCCCGACCAGTCCGAGCGTCTCGCCACGGGCGATATCGAAGCTGACCCCATCGACCGCCGAGACCACGGCGACGGCCCGCTGCAGGATCCCGCCGCGCACCGGGAACTCCTTGACGAGGTTGCGGACCTCGACGAGCGGCGCCGACGATCCAGTCACGTCGCGGTCCCAGCCGACGTCGTCGGGCGGGGCACGGGGTTCCCCTCGACGTCGTGATAGAGCCAACAGCGGACGTCGTGTCCGGATCCGATCGGCCGCAACTCCGGATGGGTCTCGGTGGCGAGCACGACGTCCTCCTCGACGCGGGACGCGCAACGCGGGGCGAACCGGCACCCGGTCGGCAGGTCGATGAGGTTCGGGACACTTCCGGGGATCACGTCGAGCTCCGCCTTGACTCGCCCGACGACCGGGATGGAGCCGATGAGTCCCCGCGTATAAGGATGCATGGGGGCGCCGAAGATGGACGTCACGTCGGCCTGCTCCACGATCTCGCCCGCATACATCACCGCGACGCGGTCGCACATCTCGGCCACGACACCGAGGTCGTGCGTGATCAGCACGATCGCGGTCCCGGTCTTGTCGCGGAGGTCACGCATCAGGTCGAGGATCTGCGCCTGGATCGTCACATCGAGCGCCGTGGTGGGCTCGTCCGCGATGAGGAGTTCCGGTTCGCAGGCAAGCGCCATGGCGATCATCACGCGTTGGGCCATCCCGCCGGACATCTCGTGCGGGAAGTTCTTGAGACGTCGTTCGGGATCCGGGATCCCGACCATCTCGAGGAGCTGGGTCGTTCGGTCGCGGGCGACCTTGCCCTTGAGGCCGCGGTGGATGCGCAGGACCTCCTCGATCTGGCGGCCGACCTCCCAGACCGGATTGAGCGAGGACGTCGGCTGCTGGAAGATCATGCTGATCCGGTCGCCGCGGATCTTGCGCATGTCGTCGTTCTCGAGCTTGAGCAGGTCCTGACCGTCGAAGATGACCTCGCCGGCCTCGATGCGACCCGGCCGCGCGACGAGTCGAAGGATGGACAGGCTGGTCACGCTCTTGCCACAGCCGGACTCCCCGACCAGGCCCATGATCTCGCCGCGGTCGACGTGGAAGTCGATGCCGTCCACCGCCCTGACGACGCCATCGCGGGTGTAGAACGACGTTCGGAGGCCCTTGACCTCGAGCAGGCGTCCGGTGGATGCGCCGCCCCGACGCGGCTTCGGCGGAAGGACTTCCTCGATCGTGGCCGTGGGGGTCGTCGCGTCGCTCATCGGTTCAGCCGCGGGTCGAGGGCGTCACGCAGGCCGTCACCCAGCAGGTTGAACGCCAGCACGGAGAACGCGAGCGCGAGCCCCGGGAACAGGACGAGGTGCGGGGCGACGAACATCGTGTTGCGCGCGAGCCCGATCATCGAACCCCACTCCGCCTGGGGTGGCTGTGCGCCGAGGCCGAGGAACGAGAGCGCCGCGACGTCGAGGACGGCGGCCGCGATGCCGAGCGTGCCCTGGACGATGAGCGGCGTCAGCGCGTTCGGGATGATCCGACGGGTCAGCATCCCGGCGCCCGACTCGCCAAGGGCCCGGGACGCGGTCACGAAGTCTCGCTCGCGGATGGAGAGCACCGACGCCCGCATGATGCGCGCATAGATCGGGATGGCCACGATCCCGATCGCGAACTGCGCGTTGAGCAGTCCCGATCCGACCACGGTCACGATCGCGATCGCCAGGAGCAGGGCCGGGAACGCGAGAAGGACGTCCATGACCCGCATGAACAGGTTGTCGACCTTGCCGCCCATGTAGCCGGCGACCGAACCGATGGACCCACCGATGATGATCGCGAACCCGACCGTCAGAAACCCGATCTGCAGCGAGACACGCGTCCCGTGGACGACGCGGCTGAAGACATCGCGGACGTTGCCGTCGATCCCGAAGTAGTGCTGGGGCTCAGTGATCGGGCATCCCAGGACGTGGATGCAGGGCGCCGCGAGCTTCTTGGCGCCCTCCTCGACCCCGATCAGGATCTGGTCAGGGTCGTGCGTGGCGATGACGTCGGCGAGGATCGCGACGAGGACCAGGAACGTCAGGATCACCGTCCCGAAGATCGCGTTCCGCTGACGCAGGACGTTCCCGAGCGTGTCGCGCCAGATGGATCCTCGCTCGGCGCGACTCGCCTCCTCGCGCAGCAGGTCTTCGGCAGGAGCCACGGTCTGCGTCATCTCAGCGCAGCCGCACGCGTGGGTCGAGATAGGCGTACGACAGGTCGACGAGCAGGTTGATCAGCACGAACCCGATCGCGATGACCAGCGTGAAGCCCTGGATGACCGCGTAGTCGCGCGACCCGATCGCCTCGGTGACCGCGCGGCCCACGCCGGCCAGATTGAAGATCGTCTCGGTCAGGACGGCCCCCCCGAAGAGGCCGCCGATCTGCAGGCCGATGATCGTGACGACCGGCAGCAGCGCGTTGCGGAACCCGTGGCGGAGCACGACGGAGCGCTCCCGGAGGCCCTTGGCCCGTGCCGTTCGGACATAGTCGAGGCCAAGTTCGTCGAGCAGGCTGGAGCGGGTCATCCGGGCGATGATCGCCAACGGGATGGTCCCGAGCGCCAGCGCCGGGAGGATCATGTGCCGGAGGGCGTCACCGAGCATCCCGAGGTCGCCGCGGATGATCGCATTGAAGGTGTTGATGTTGGACATGAAGTCGATGAACGCGCGGAGCGGTCCCTGCACCTCCTCGAGGCCGTAAACGGCAGCCAATGACGGCGCCGTCGTTCCCGCGGACAGGCGCGCGGATGGCGGTAATTCGAATGGCGTGCCGTTGAGGGTGATCGCGAAGATGTACGCCAGCAGCAGTCCGAGGACGAAGACGGGCGTCGAGACGCCGAGGTTCGCGACGAGCATCGTCGCCACATCCACGATCGAGTTGCGCCGATACGCCGAGACGATACCGAGGGTGATCCCCACGATGATGGCGAACAGGAGCGCGAAGAACGCGAGCTCGACGGTCGTGGGCAAACGCTGGATCAGGATGTCGGTCACTGGTAGACCGAATTTGCTCGACACGCCGAATTCGCCCGACGCGACCTCCTGGAGGTAGACGACGAACTGGTTGTCGATCAGCGTCGCCGGGACTTCTTCGAGTCGGACGACCGTCTGCGCCTCGACCCGAAAGATGCCGGGGAGGATCGCCTTGTCGAGTCCATGCTCGATGGCGTACTGGTTGCAGGATGTCGCGTTCGCGCGCTCGCCGAGCGCCGCGTAGCACGGGTCCCCGGGGATCAGACGGGCAAGCGAGAACACGAGGAAGACGATCCCGAACAGGACCGGGATGCTCAGCAGCAGTCGCCGGATGATGAACCGGATCATGACGTCATGACGGGATCATGCCTCGGGCGGGATGGAACGAAGGGACGCCACGGTGTGGCGTCCCTTCGTCGTTGTCGGTCTGTCCGATCAGGAAGCGGGGGGCGGGTTCAGGTAGCCGGCGAAGAGGTAGCTCCAGTACTCGAACAGGCCTTCCTGGCCGACGTGCAACGGATGCGCGGCATCCCACTGCATGGCGTAGGTCAGGAGGACGTCGTCAGAGCCCAGGGTGGCGCCATTGTGGAACGTGACGCCGTCGCGGAGGGCGCAGGTCCACACGGTGGAGTCGGCGTTGGCGGTGCAGGACTCGGCGAGTCCCGGCTCCGGCGCCGTGCCACCGATCGCGTACGAGTACAGCCCTTCGAACAACTGCTCGCACACGCGCAGCGACTCGCCATCGGTCACGTCACCGCAGAACAGGCCACCCGGCTCGCCGTTCTGGAGCCACACGATCTGGTCGCGATCGCCGGCCTTCATGGCGAACAGCCCCTCGTTGCCGAGCGGCGACGAGTGGGCCCCGGTGACGTCGGCCCGGTAGGCCGTCCCCGAGCCGCCGTGGGCGACCGGGATCATCGGGATGTGGGTCTTGATGGCGTTGTTCGCCTCCGTGTAGGCGGCGTCTCGGGCCGCCTGATCGGCGGTCTGACCACCGGTCTTGAGAGGCCCGGTGATGTCGTCCCACTTGGTCCCGAAGCCATCGTCGGCACCGACGCCGAAGAAGACATCGAGGAAGTTGGTGACGTCGGGATAGTCGGCGCCCCACCCGAGGAGGAAGAGCCCGTCCAACTGGCCCTGGCTGGCCGTCGTGAGATAGGTCGTCGCGTCCTGGACGTCGATCTCGGCCGTGATGTTGAGGTTGGTCTTGAGCTGCGCCTGGATGTCCGTGGCCACGTCCACCGGGGTCGGCAGGTAGCCGCGAACGACATCGCGCAGATGCAGCTTGGTCTTGAACCCGTCCGGGTAGCCGGCTTCGGCCAGCAGGGCCTTCGCCGCGACCGGATCGAATCCGTACCACTCCTCACCGGTGCAACCGCCGGGGATGTCGCACGGGGTGAAGTGCGACGCCACGGACGATCCGGGCGGGTAGTACGTGTCGACGATCCGCTGCCGGTCGATGCCGAGGGCGATCGCCTGGCGGACCTTCTCGTTGTCCCAGAATTCCTTGGTGTTGTTCATCCCGATGTAGAAGACGTTCAGCGCCGTTCGCGGGAAGAGCGCCAGGTCCGGATTGGCCTCGATCGTCTCGAAGTCATCGGCCCCGGGATTGTCGATCCCGTCGACGTTGCCGGACGTCAGCTCGAGCAGGCGCTGGGCCGACTCGGAGCTCCACCGGATAACGGCATTCGGGGTCAACGGCGGCGTGCCCCAGTAGCCGGCGTGGGTCTCGAGCGAGATGTCCGAACCGGAGGTCCAGGCCTTGAGCTTGTAGGGTCCGGTCCCGTTCGGGTTGCGGACGAGGGCCTCGCCACCGCCACCGGTCTCCTTGAGATAGTCGGCGTCCTGGATCGCGAGCGACGTGAAGGCGATCTTTGACAGGAACGCGGCGTCCGGTGCGCACAGCGTGAATTCGACCGTCATCGGGTCGATCGTCTTGATCAGGCCGATCTGGCCGCTGTAATCGGCGATCGTGCAGGCGGAGTTCCCATCTTCGGGGTACGACGCCGGGACGAAGGGATCCGCGGACGCCGATGGCGCGACGGATGGAGCGACGGACGGTGCCGTGCTCGGACTGGCTGATGGGGTCGTGCCACTACACGCCGCGAAGACGATCGCCGTCCCCGCGAGCAACGCAGCGACGCGATGCGACCACCTCGGTGATCGGATCATGCCTCTCCTCCTCATGTTGCCCCGACTCGCCCGGACATTGCCTCCCTGCCGGATCCCGGGGGCGTTCGCAGACCGTCCCAGGTCCCGGGACGGGTCGGCGCGAAGCCTAGCACCGGCACGTCGGCGATGCCAGTGGCGAGCATGGGCCGGTATGCTCGCGCCATGCACCCAGGCCGGCTCCGGATCGCGCTCGCGCAGATCGCCCCGCGCCTCGGGCTGCTCGACGCCAATCTGCAACGCCACGTCATCCTCCTCGAGGAGGCGCGAACTGGTGGCGCGGACCTGGTCGTCTTCCCGGAACTGGGGTTGACCGGCTACCAGCTGCAGGACCTCGCCGGCGAGGTGGCGATGCGCCTCGACGATCCGCGTCTCGCGTCGCTGGCCGCGGCCACCCCCGGGATGTCGGCCGTCGTGTCATTCGTCGAAGAGTCGATCGATCACCGGTTGTTCATCGCGGCCGCCCTGCTCGAGGACGGGGAGATCCGGCACGTCCACCGCAAGCTGTTCCTGCCCACCTACGGGCTCTTCGACGAGCGACGGTTCTTCGCCCCGGGGGATCGGCTGCGGGCCGTGCCGTCACGGTCCGGCATCGGGCTCGGGCTGGCGATCTGCGAGGACTTCTGGCATCTCATGGTGCCCCAGGTCCTCGGGCTCGACGGCGCGCAGATCCTGATCAACGTGTCGTCGTCGCCGGGCCGCGATCTGGCGGCCACCAACGAGGTCGGCCTGGGGACCGCGACGTCGTGGCGGACGCTCATGCGGACGTACGCGCAGCTGACCACTTCCTTCGTCGTGTTCTGCAATCGTGTCGGCGTGGAGGAATCGATCTCGTTCTGGGGCGGCTCGGAGGTCATCGGCCCGAATGGCGCGACGGTGTTCGGTGCTCCGCTGTACGACGAGGGCCTGTTCATGGCGGACATCGCGACCGGTGACCTGCGCCGGGAGCGGATCGCGCTGCCGCTGTTGCGCGACGAACGCCCGGAGCTGCACGTGCGCGAACTGGACCGCATCGTGAGCGAGCGCGCCGGGTTCGTGGCCGACACGACCGATGAGCCGGAGGTCGGACGATGACCGACATCGGCGCGGACCCGGGCGCGGACCCGGGCGCCGCCTTCGAGCTGCCGTCGGAACTCGCGATCGATACGGACGTCGCGCGCCGGATCATCAGCGACTTCATCCGCGGCCAGCTGGGCCAGGCCGGGTTCGAGCGGGCGGTCCTGGGGCTGTCGGGCGGGATCGATTCGGGGCTGGTCGCCTATCTCGTCGCCGAGGCCATCGGCCCGGAGCGACTCCTGTGTGTGCTGATGCCGTACCGGACGTCATCGCCGGCGTCGCGGACAGACGCCGAGACGATCGTGGCCGCCCTCGGGACGAATTCGACCGTCGTCGAGATCACGCCCATGGTCGACGGCTATTTCGCGTCGTTCCCTGACGCGACGCCGCTGCGCCGCGGCAATCTTGCCGCCCGCCAGCGGATGGCCGTCCTCTACGACCACTCGGTCACGTTCGGCGGGCTCGTGGTCGGGACCGGCAACAAGACCGAGGCGCTGATCGGCTACACCACGCTCTTCGGCGACTCCGCGTGCGCCTTCAACCCGATCGGGGACCTGTACAAGAGCCAGGTCCGTCAACTTGCGGTCGCGGTCGGGGTCCCCGATGCCGTCGTGCGCAAGGCGCCCTCAGCCGACCTGTGGCCGGGTCAGACCGACGAGGACGAGGGTGGGTTCGACTATCCGTCCCTGGACCGGCTCCTGTTCTGGCGCGTGGACAAGCGCCGGTCCACCGATGAGCTCGTCGCCATGGGGTTCGACGCAGCGCAGATCGCCCGTGTGGACCGGATGATCGCCACCTCGGAATTCAAGCGCCAGGTGCCGCCGATCGCCAAGCTCGGTCCCCGCACGGCCGGGGTGGACTACCTGTATCCGCGTCGTCGGCCGGGATCGGCGCGAGAGTGAACAGCGGCGGCGGGACGCTGTACGTCGTCGCCACGCCGATCGGCAACCTGGCCGATGTCACGCTCCGCGCGATCGAGGTCCTCGGCGCCGTGCCGCTCATCGCCGCGGAAGACACGCGGCACACCGCGCGGCTGCTCGCTCGACATGGGATCCGGACGTCGATGACGAGCTTCCACGCGCGCAGCGGCCCGGCTCGGCTGGAGTCTCTCCTCGCGCACCTGCGCGCGGGGACGGATCTCGCCCTCGTGACCGACGCGGGCACGCCCGGCGTGAGTGACCCGGGGGCGGAGCTCGTGGCGGCGTGGGCGGCGGAGGGGGGCGTCGTCGTCCCGCTCCCGGGCGCATCAGCGGTCCTGGCGGCCGTGGCCGCGGCCGGCGTCGCTGGTCCGCGATGGGCGTTCGAGGGGTTCCTCCCGCGCACCGGTCGTGAGCGTCGCGAGCGGCTCGAGCGGATCGCGGCCGACCCGCGCGGCGCGGTGCTGTTCGAGGCCCCGGGCCGCGTGGCCGCGACCCTCCGCGACCTGGCCACCGCATGCGGGCCATCGCGGCGCGGGGCGGTGTGCCGGGAACTGACCAAGATCCACGAGGAGATCGTCCGCGACGAGCTCGGGGCGCTTGCCGCGGCGGCGGACGATGGCGCGATCCCCGCGCGTGGGGAGTTCGTGCTGGTCGTGGGCATGCGCGAGTCGTCCGAACCGTCGGCAGCCGACGCCGAGGCGCGTCTGACAGCGGCGCGCGCCGCTGTCGAGCGCCTCGTCGGATCGGGGGTCGCTCGTGGGGACGCCGCTCGGCGAGTGGCGGCTGACACGGGCTTGCCGCGGCGACGCCTCTACGATCCGGCCCCATCGCGGTAGCATCCGACTCGATGCCCGACACGATCGGCCGCTGGGCGCCGTCCGGCGAAAGACCCCGATTCGAGCGGCTGCGTGATCGTGCCCGGCGTCCCATCGACATCGTGGCCCTGGGAAGCTTGCTCACGGAGCAAGTCGTCCACATCGCCCACCATCCGTCAGCGGGTGGGCAAGGGTCGATCCCCATCCGCTCGATGACGGCCTCGATCGGTGGAGGCGCGGCAAACGTCGCCGCGATCGGGGCCCGGCTGGGCGCGCGCACGATGCTGGTCAGCGCGATCGGGGACGGCCCGCGCGCCCACGAGATCCGCGATCGACTGGCGGACGCCGGCGTCGACGTCTCGCTTCTCGCGATCCGCCCGGGTTGCGACGCGGACCTCCTGGTCCTGCTGTGCGACGTCGCAGGGGATTGGGTCGCGCTGGAGCAACTCGATCCGGACCTTCGGATGAGACAGGACGACTTGCCGGGACGCGAGATGCTGACGAAGGCGACGTGGCTACATGTCGATGGCTACGCGTCCTTCACGGCGGGCGATCCGGCGCTGGTCGACGCCGCTGTCGAGCGCGCGCGAGCGGCCGGATGTCTCGTCTCGGTCGATGCGGCGACCCCGTCCGCCACCGCGGAGCCCGGGTACATCCGGTCCCTGTTCGCCCGGGCCGATGTCGTCTTCGCCAATATCGTCGAAGCGTCGGCGCTCACATCGATCGCGCCCGAGGACATCGATGGGATGCTCACCGCGCTCCTTGACCTCGGCCCCGCGGTGGTGGTCCTCAAGGCCGGTGGTGCGGGGTCCATCGTCGCCTCAGCGGAGGGTCGAGCCCGGATCGCGGCTATTCCGACCGTCGTCATCGACACTCTGGCGGCCGGCGATGCCTATGTCGCCGCGACGCTCGTCGGACTCGCGGAGGGTCGGACGCTCGTGGACGCCGCGCGGCGCGGCGCTGCCGCAGGGTCGGTGGCCTGTCGGACGCCAGGTTCCCAGGGTGGCATCTTCGATGCCGCCGCTGCCGAGGCCATGTCAGCGGCGCCCGGACCGGACGACGTCGAGGACCGCGTCATCCCGCTCGGGATGGCCCGATCGCCGGTTCGAGTGCGGCCGGTAGCTGATCTACGGGGCTTGCCGGATGGCGAGCTGCCGCGGTTCGCCCTGGTCCCGGGGAGCGAACGACGCGTGGAGCAGATCGCAGAGCGCCTCGCCGACGTACGCGTCATCGCCCACGATCGCGAGTTCCTGGCCATCACCGGCGACCTTGATGGGATCCCGATGATGGCCTGCTCGACGGGGATCGGCGGGCACGGGGTCAGCCTGGTCGTCGACGCGCTGGGAGCCCGCGGCGCCGACACGTTCATCCGGGTGGGCGTCACTGGCGCGCTTCAGGACCGGATGCGCACCGGAGATCTGGTCGTCGCGTCGGCGGCCGTGCGGCTCGACGGCACCAGCGAGTACTACGCGGATCTCGCCTACCCGGCGGTCGCGGACCATGCCGTCACGGTTGCCCTCGTGGCCGCCGCCCAGTCAAGGCAGGCGGTCGTCCATGTCGGGATCGGGTTCACGGCATCGTCCTTCTACGCCGGGGAGGGGATCCCTGCGTTCCGCGGGTTCCGGTCGGCGTCGATGGCCGGGATCGAGGCCGAGATGCGGGAGATCGGGGTTCTCGACCAGGACACCGAGACTGCGACGCTGTTCACGGTCGCCCGCCGTCGCGGCTGGCGGGCCGGTCGGGTCAACGCGGTGGTGGACGACCGGACGGCCGCCGGCTACGACCCGACGGGAGAGCCGCTCGCCATCGAGACCGCGCTTGAGGCGGTCCGACGGCTCACGGCCTGGGACGAGGCCGGGCGCACGTGGCGTGCCGGTCAGCCTGGGGCGGAACGATGACGGATCGCGACTTCGTCCATCGCGGGTTCGGCGGGGCCCTCCGACCCGGGGACATCGCGCCGTTGGTCGTGCTGGCGGCCGATCGCGAGACGGTTCGGTCGTTGACGGCCGCCTGGACCGACGCCCGGCGCGTGGCGGACCACTACGCCTTCGAGGTGTGGGCCGGACGGGTCGGCGAGGTCGCGCTCGCGGCCTGTTCGACCGGAACGGGGTCCCCGGGGGCCGCGATCGCGATCGAGGAACTCGCCGGACTCGGTGCCCGAACGCTCGTGGGGATCGGGGCCACCCGAGCGCCGCTCGGTGACGGTCCCGTCGGGCGGATCATCATCGCCGATGGTGCGGTTCGCGGCGACACTGCGAGCGCCGGTTATGCCCGCGAAGGCGTGCCGGCCACGCCGGACGTCGAGGTCGTACTGGCCGCGGAGGTCGCGGCTCGCGGTACCGGGGTGGTCATCGTGCACGACGTCGTGGCGGACCTCGACGCCGCGGCTCACGCGACAGGCGGGCGGCTCGCGGCCGGGGCGCCGCGGTCCCGCGCGATCGCGGCCACCATCCGGGCGACCGGGGCCATCCCTGTCGATGGCTCTCCGGCGACGCTGCTCGTGATCGGCGCCATCCACGGTCTCCGTACGGGGTTCATCGGCGCCGATCCATGGCGACCGGACGGGACCCCGGATCCCGAGGGCCTACGCCACGCCGCCATGATCGCAACGACGACGCTCCTGACGCTCGATGCCTGGGATCGCGGTCGGGATGGGGTGCCTACCTCGTTCGCGGAACGGATGGCCGCCATGCCACCGCAAGGCGGGCATCGGACCCAGCCGACCGGCAGCTGACACCCCCGGATCGCGAGGTCCTGGCGGGTGTCCGACCCGGTCCACTTGAAGGCAACCTGAAAAACCACTAGCAAATTGTGATGTGGCCCGCTACCGTACCGTCAGGCGCGGTCGGCCAGGGCCGCCGCGTTCGTGCACCGGGACTGCGGCGGAGAGCCCAACTCGCTGTCGTAATCCTCGGATGGGTCGCGATCACCCGGATGCACACGAGATCATTCGGCGATCTCGTCCAGAGGCGGCGAGACGCCTGTGCAGAGGGAGGTTCGGAACGACCATGACAGCGGCCTCAGTCACCCGCGCGGCATCGCGGATCCCGTTGACGTACGTCGTCACGTTGGTCCCCGTGGCGGCGGCCCTCAACATCGTCGGCAGCACCATCAACAACGCGCTGAAGCTCCCGACGTTCCTTGACATGATCGGCACCGCCGTGGCCGCGATCGTGCTGGGACCCTGGTGGGGTGCCCTCGTCGGCGTCATCACGAACGTCGGCGGCTCGTTCATCAACGGACCGATCGGGATCCCGTTCGCGCTGGCCAACGTCGCCGGCGCCCTCATCTGGGGCTACGGCATCCGGTCGTGGGGTCTCGGATCGAACCTGCCCAAGTTCTTCCTGCTCAATATCATCGTGGCGCTCGTCGTGTCCGCCGTCGCGGCCCCGATCGTGATCTTCGTGTTCGCTGGGGCCACGGGTCACTCGTCCGATGCCATCACGGCAGCCTTCGCACTGGCCGGCAATGACCTGATCACCTCGGTGTTCGCGTCCAACGTCATCGTGTCCCTCGCCGACAAGATCATCGCGGGCTTCGTGGCCCTCTCGATCATCGCGGCGCTCCCGGCCAACCTCACGTCCGGGCTGACGTTGCCCGCGGCGACGGGGATGCGCGGCGTGATGCTCGCCGTGGGCGGCATCGTCATCGGCGTCGTGCTGGTGCTGGTGTACGTGCTCATCCTGGCGCCCGCGCCGGCCGCCTGACCGACCACCGGAACGAAGGAGACTCGCATGAGCGCACCCGAATCCAACGACGCCCGGACGGTCGGACCCCGCGAGGGGCTCGGCGCCGGGATCATCGCCCTGGGCATCCTCTCGATCGCCCTGCCGGGCGTCGTCGACCAGCTCCCTTCGGTGGCCGGTGGTGGCAGTGCCGCCGCCGTCCTGTACGGGATGAGCGTGTTGATCGGCGTCTTCGTGATCATCGCCGGGGTCATGACGTTCTTCGTCAAGGACTGACCCTCGGCGCACCAGTCGCACGCGACCGCCACCCCCGCTCCGGGACCCCCACCGGAGCGGGGGTCGCCACGCCCATCCCCGCGAACCCGAGGACACCATGGCCGATGAGCCGATCATCTCCATCGCCGACATGGGCTTCACGTATGCCCAGGCAGAACGCCCGGCCCTGAGCGGTATCGATCTCGAGATCCATCGTGGCGAGTACGTGGCGATCATGGGTCTCAACGGTGCCGGCAAGACGACGCTCGGACTCTGCCTGAACGGGATCATCCCGCACATGCTCATGGGCGAGCAGACCGGGTCCGTCCGTGTCGACGGCAAGGATCCGAGCACGGTCGTCGTCCGGGAGATGGCCCGGACGGTCGGCATGGTCTTCGATAACCCCGAATTCCAGATGAGCCAGATCACGGCCGCCGAAGAGGTCGCTCTGGGGCTGGAGAACCTTGGAGTCCCGTCCGACGAGATGCCGGCCCGGATCGCGGCAGCGTTGCAGCTCGTGGGCCTCGAGGGGTTCGAGGAGCGGGCCCCGATGGGCCTGTCGGGCGGGCAGCAGCAGCGACTCGCCATCGCCTCGGTGCTGGTGATGCGGCCCTCGATCCTGTTCATGGACGAGCCCACGTCGAACCTCGACCCCCTCGGCAAGGACGACATCTTCGAGATCGCCCGCCATCTCAACCGCGAGGAGGGGATGACCGTCATCGTCGCGGAGCACGAGGTCGAGGTCCTCGCTGAATACGCCGACCGGGTCGTCATCCTGCATGAGGGACGGATCGCGATGCAGGGCCCCCCGGCTGAGGTGTTGCGTCGCGTTGACGAGCTCGATGCCCTCGGTCTCCGCGCGCCGCAGGTCACCCAGTTCGCCCACGCCCTGTCCGGCTCGACGCCGGACCTGCCCGTGACACTCGACGCCACCATCGGGTGGCTGGGATCGCGAGCATGACCGGACCCGCGATGATCAGCGTGGACGAGGCGCGGTACGTCTACCCGCACGGGAACGTCGTCGCGCTCGAGGGCCTGTCGATCGAGATCGGCTCGGGCGAACTCGTCGGCGTCATGGGCCAGAACGGATCCGGCAAGACCACGTTCACCAAACTCCTCAACGGCCTGTTGAAGCCGACGTCCGGCCGGGTGGTCGTGGACGGTCGCGATACGGCCGAGCACAGCGTCCAGGAGATGGCCGGTCACATCGGGTATGTCTTTCAGAACCCGAACCACCAGCTGTTTGCGTCCACGGTGGCCGAGGAACTGGCATTCGGGCCGAGGAACATCGGGTGTTCGCCCGAGGAGGTCGACGAGCGGGTGGCGGATGCCGTGGCGTTCTTCGGTCTCGAGGCCATCCTGGGACTGCACCCGTACCGGATCAGCTTCCCGCTCCGCAAGGTCGTCGGAATCGCCTCGATCTACACGATGCGACCCAAGGTCTTCATCCTCGACGAGCCGACCACCGGCCAGGATCACCGGACCACGAGCGTCATCGACCGCCTGATCGTGCGTCTCGCGGATCGCGGGGATACCGTCGTTTGCGTGTCGCACGACATGCCGCTCATCGCCCACGTCGCCCGTCGGGCGATCGTGATGTGGAACGGGCAACTCATCGCGGACGGCACGCCGCGTGAGGTGTTCGCCGATACGGCGGCGATGGAGCGCACGCACCTCACGCCGCCTCAGATCACCCGGTTGTCGACCCGGATGCCGTCGCGGGCGGGACGACCGGCCGCGCTGTCCGTTGCCGAACTGGTGGAGGAGACTCGCTGATGCAAGGCGTCAACGTCTCGGTCACGCATGTCCGCGGAACGTCCTGGCTCCACCGACTGAACCCGATCTCCAAGCTCGCCTGGGTGCTCGCCGTCATCCTGTTCGCGTTCTCGTCGTACAACCCGTTCCCGCTCTTCGCGATCGCGATCGGCGGGTTCCTCCTCGGCGTCTCGGCGGGGATCGCGCGCCCCCTGCTACGGATCCTGATCGTCTTCGCGCCCGTCACCGCGTCGATGATCGTCATCCAGACCATGGCGCCGGCGACGTGCTCGAACACATGCACCGCGGCGGCCCAGCTCGGGCCCTTCACGCTCTACCAAGAGGGGATGTCGCACAGCCTCTCGCTCGTCTCGCGTGTCCTCGCGATGGAGATCATCGCGCTCGGCGTCCTGATGACGACGCACCCGTCGGACTTGTTCGCGGCCTTCGCCAAGCTGCGCGTGCCGTACATCCTCAACTTCATGGTGTCGATGACCCTCCAGCTGATCCCGGTCCTGCAGCGCGAGGTCTCGGTCGTCCTGTCGGCGCAGAAGTCGCGGGGCATGAAGAGCAAGGGCTTCGGGTCGGTCGTGCCGTCGTTCGTGCCCGTGTTCGCGGGCGCGTTCGAACGCGTCCAGCAACTGTCGATCAGCCTGGAATCACGCGCGTTCGGGTCGGCCGGGTCCAAGACCTCGTATCGCCAGGTCCGGTTCGGGCCGATCGATGCCGCGATCGCGATCGTCGGACTCGCCGCGGGAGCGATCGGGGTGTATCTCGGGCTGACATTGTGGAGCGTCGAGCTGACACCCTCGCTCGTGCTGCCCGTCGCGCTGACCCTCGTGGTCTTCCTGCTGGCGGCGGTGATGTTCTTTGCCGTCCTGGCCGCCGCGATCCTGGCGATCGCGCGGGCCTGACCCGATGACGATCCAGGCCGCGCAGCACCACATCGCGCTGCGCCGCGGCGACGTGGGTCGGTACGTGCTGCTGCCCGGCGACCCGGGACGGGTCGAGACGATCGCCCGCCATTTCGACGATCCGGTGTTCGTCGCCGCGAACCGCGAGTACGTGACGTGGACCGGCACGCTCGACGGTGTGCCCGTGGCCTGCACATCGACCGGGATCGGTTGTCCATCGACCGCGATCGCCGTGGAGGAGCTCGTCGCGATCGGTGCCGACACACTGATCCGGGTCGGGACGTCCGGAGCGATCCAGCCCGACATCGCCACCGGCGAACTGGGGATCATCACGGGCGCGATCCGCGACGAAGGCACGAGCCACCACTACCTGCCGGCCGAATTCCCCGCGGTCGCCGACATCGACGTCACGGCCGCCCTGCGCGCCGGCGCCGTCGCGACCGGCCAACCATACCGCCTCGGGATCGCCCAGTCGAAGGACTCGTTCTACGGCCAGCATGCCCCCGACCGCATGCCGGTGGGTCCCGAGCTTCGTCGGCGCTGGGCAGCCTGGACCGCCGGAGGGGCGCTGTGCTCCGAGATGGAGGCCGCGACGCTCTATGTCGTGGCGTCGACGCTCCGGGTGCGGGCGGGTGGCGTGATGCTCATCTTCGGCAACCTCGGGGGCAGGCAGCTGACGCCCGAGGAACGGGCCGCGGGCGACATCGAGCGCGCGATCGAGGCGGCGATCGCCGGTCTGCGCGTGCTGATCGCCGCGGATCGCGACGCGGCGCGATGAACGACGACGTCATGCACCACATCGCGCTGCGCCGCGGCGATGTCGGGCGGTACGTGCTGCTCCCCGGCGACCCCGGCCGGTGCGAACGCATCGCCACGCGCTTCGACGATGCGAGGCTCGTCGCCAGGCATCGCGAGTACGAGACGTGGACCGGCACGCTCGGTGGTGTCCCGGTCTCGGTGACCTCCACGGGGATCGGCTGCCCGTCGACGGCGATCGCCGTCGAGGAACTGATCATGTGCGGCGCCGACACGTTCATCCGCGTGGGGACTGCGGGCGGGATGCAGCCCGGCATGACCACGGGCGAACTCGCCAACGTGACGGCCGCCATCCGCGACGAGGGCACGACCGAGCACTACCTGCCCATGGCGTTCCCCGCGATCGCGGACCTCGACGTCGTCCTCGCGCTGCGTGAGGCCGGTCGGCGTACGGGTGCCACGGTCCGCGAGGGCATCTCGCAGTCCAAGGATTCCTTCTACGGGGAGATCGAACCGGGCCGGATGCCTGTCCGAGACCGGCTCGAGGAGCGCTGGCAGGCATTCATCGCCGGCGGCGCGATCTGCTCCGAGATGGAGGCCGCGGCGATCTTCATCATCGCCTCGATCCATCGCGTGCGGGCCGGCGGCCTCATGGCGTGCGTGGGCAACCCGGACCTCACGCCGGCGGAGGTCGAGGCGTCGATGGCCACCTTCGATCTCGACGAGGTCATCGATACCGCCGTGGAAGGGCTCCGCGTCCTCATCGAGCGTGATAGCGCGAGGTCCTGATCGCCATCGACGACGACATCCCGTTCGATCCGGTCGATCCGCGCTTCATCGCGAATCCCTATCCCGCGTATGCCCGTGTTCGCGAGTCGACGGCGGTCTGGCACCCCGACGGCGACCACCTCTGGTACCTGACCCGCCACGCCGACGTCCACGCGGCCTTCCGCGACCGTCGCCTCGGGTCGAACTTCCTCCACCGCTATACGCCCGAGGAGCTGGGGCTGGCGCCGGGCATCCCGGTCTGGCGCGACCCGCGCTGGGAGGACTTCGCCGCGTTCGAGCGCTGGGAGCTGCTCAACCTCGAGCCGCCGGTCCACACGCGGTTGCGTCGGCTCGTCACCGAGGCGTTCACGCCCCGGACCGTCGAAGGGATGCGGACGAGCATCGTCGAGCGGGCTCGAGCGCTGCTGGCACCGGGACGCGAGGCCGGGTCCATCGATCTGGTCAACGACTACGCCCAGCACTTCTCGCTCGGCATCATCTGCGATCTCATCGGCGTCGCACCGGACGATCGCGAGACGATCAAGCGCCTGTCGGACGATACGGTGGCGATGTACGAGCCGGCCCCGTCCGACGCACAGCGGATCGCCTCGAATGCGGCCGCCGGCGACTTCCGCCGCTATCTGATCGACGTCATCGCCGTCCGGCGGCGTCGACCAGGCGACGACCTCCTGACCGCGCTCATCGACGCCACGGTGGACGGCGAGCGGCTGACCGACGACCAGATCGTGTCGACCGCGATGGTCCTGCTGATGGCCGGCCACGAGGCCACGGTCAACGCGACCACGAACGGCATTGCCGCGCTGGCCGCGGACCCGGAGCAGTGGCGCCTCATCCGTCGCGGCGAGGTCACCCCCAGGGCCGCGCTCGAGGAGATGCTGCGCTACGACCCGCCGCTCCAGTGGTTCGAGCGCTGGGTGCTCGACGATGGGTTCCGTGTCGGCGACGTCGAGATCCCGGTGGGGTCGCGGGTCGCCCTCGTGCTCGCGGCCGCGAACCGGGACCCGCGCAAATACGACCGACCGGACCGGTTCGACATCCGTCGGGCCGACACGACCCACCTGTCGTTCGGTGGCGGGATCCACTTCTGCATCGGCGCCCCGCTCGCCCGACTGGAGCTGGAGACGACCCTCACCGAGCTGGCACGATCCGAGGAGGAGCTGGTGATCATCCCGCCGACGGTCCGACGCCCGACCTTCCAGTTCCGCGGCTACGAGCGCCTCGAGATCGCGCTCTCGCGCTGATCCCCGGGCCGTCGTTCGGTCAGGACGGCCGTTGCCGCCGCGACGAACGCAAGCGGCAGGAGGATCAGGCGGGCGTCGTCCGCCCCTGCCGCGGTGATCACGGACCCGGCCAGCGCCGCACCGACCGCGATCCCGATGGCCGTCGCCGAGACGAGGATCGAGAACGAGGACGTTCGCGAGTGCGCGGGCGTGACCTCGGCGACGAACGCGTTGGACTGGATGAACGTGGCGGCGATCGCGGCACCAGACACGATCGACGCGATGAGAAATGGGGTGTAGCCGTCCACGAGCGCCGAGGGGATCACGCCGGCTGCATAGACGAGCATCGCGATCGTGAACCGGCGTCGGACCGGCATCCGCCAGGTCCGCGCCCCGACCACGATCGCCCCGATGAGACTCGCGCCCGAATTGACGACGTAAACCAGCGCGGCCCCCTCGGTGAGGCCGAGGCTGGCGCAGTACGCGAGTTGCAGGACCTGCACGGCACCGAGCGCTCCGCCGAGCGCCCCCACCGACAGCAGCACCCCGGATCCGGCAGGAAAACGGAGTCGCCATGTGGGCCCACCGGCGCCCGGATGGGGAGCCGGGGCAGGCAGGCTCCAGCGAGACGTGACCCCGAACGCGCCGAGGATCAGCAGGGACATGGCGACGACGATCGGCAGACCCACGAACCCCACGGTCGCGAGCAGCGCGACGGCCGCGGGGCCGATGAGGAAGGACATCTCGTCGTTGATCGATTCGAGCGCCTGCGCCGAGTCCAACCCGGCGATCCGCTCGTGGAGTGCCGCCCAGCGCGCCCGCGTGAAGGCGCCGATGTTCGGCTGCGTTGCCCCGACGAGCGCGGCGAGGGGGATGAGCAGCGGCGTCGCCCCGAAGGCCAGCAGACTCGCGACCGCGAGCGCGCCGAACAGTCCGGACGCGATAGCCAGGATCCGGGCCAGTGGCAGCTGGCCGCGACGGTCCGCGACCCGACCGATGACCGGCCCGACGATCGCGGTCGCCACGGCGTACGCCCCGGCAGCGGCCCCGCCCAGGGCATAGCCCGTCTCCGGGTTCGCCGAGGCTGCCGATGCCACGAAGGCGACCGAGAGCATCGCCATCGGGGCGCGACCGACGAGCCCGAACGCGATGAGCGGCGGGCCACCGGATTGCGCCAGTGGCCCGTGGAACGCGGCGAGTGGCCGACGCACGAGTCGGCTAGTACATCGTCGTGCGCGTCAGGTGGTGCGGCCAGAAGGTCGCGTGATACGTCTTCCAGAGCCGGTAGTCGATCTGCGGGATCACCAGCTGGCGGTCGGCAGGTCGGCGATCGTTGATCGCGCTGGTCAGCAGGGCGGTGGCGTACACCGTGTGGGCGCGCAACTCGATCTCGTCGAGGCTGTCCCGCTCGATCATGACCCCGCCGTTGATCCGGGACTCGAGGTCATCGGTGTACTCGGTGATGCCCATCAGGCGCAGTGCCACCGGCACGATGTAGTCCGCGAACGCGGTCATCCGTGACAGGTCGCGGATGCCCGGTTGGCCGAGGTGGACCCAGGTGGCGTGCAGCGACCACAGGCACAGCTGGGCGAGCTTGTAGAACTGGACGCGATGGCCGTCGTAGACGCTGCTGTCCTCGAAGCGCGGGAAGTCCGCCAGCAGGCGTTCGAGCATCCCGTTGCCGTCCGCGTACATCGCCCGGTCGCATGTGGCCGCCCAACGATGGAAGCGGCCACCGAAGCGATCGACGAGGGTCGACCCCATGGTATTGAGGATCTCCGCGCGTTCGTCGAGCATCGGCATCTCGATGGTCCCGGCGAAGATCGCGGCGAGGTCGTTGCGGGTCACGGTCGCGAGCCACTCGCCGTCGAAGATGGGCTGCCCCGCGCTCCACGCGCGATGCCAGCAGGCGAGCTTGGCTTCCGAGTCCACGTACCGACGACCCTGGTAGTCCACCTCGAATTTGACCGACGTCGCGAAATCGGTGAAAGCGAAGTTGAGCGCCGACTCGAGCAACACGAGATCGGTCAGGACGTCGGGGTCCTGGCCGAAGTCGAAGAGGAACGATCCGTCGTTGAGACCGAATTCCTCGTAGGCCATCCACCCGGCGACGCGCTGGATCCCTTCGTCCGAGGTGCGGACGTTCCGCGAGGCCTCGATCACCGGCAGCGTCGATGACAGCACCTGACTGTCCCATCGGTCGATCGCGTGCATGAACCCTCCGTACAGGCCGGACCGCCGGCCACTCCGGGCCGCCGGCCACATCGCCGACGACCGCCTCACGATACGGGAGCGCGGAGGTCCCGGCCGGGCGAGCGTGCAGCCGGTTTGCGGCCGGCGTCCCCGGACCGGCACCATGGAACCTTCAGCGACGCAGGAGGGCATGTGACGGATCGACCGGGGATCGTCGTCGTCGGAAGCACGATGATCGACCTCATCGCCTACGCGGACCGGCTGCCGGACGACGGCGAGACGGTCGTGGGGAGCGCGTTCCAGTCCGGGTTCGGGGGCAAGGGGGCGAACCAGGCGGTGGCGGCAGCCCGCTTCGGCGCCGAGGTCGCGATGGTCAACGCCGTCGGCGATGACGACTACGGGTCCGCCACGATCGGCAACTTCGAGCGCGAGGGGATCGCCACCGACGATGTCATCCGCGTGTCCCGGGTCATCCGGCGTGGCGCCGATCTGGGTGGACGGGCGGGGGAGCAACCGGATCATCATCGTGCCCGGCGCGAACCTCGCGGTGCCGCCGGACCTGGCGACTGCGGCCGTCTCGCGGCGACGCCCGGCGGTGGTCATCGGGCAGTTCGAGATCCCGCAGGCCGTGACCGCGGCCGGGTTCGCCGCCGGCCGGGCTGTCGGGGCGATCACGATCCTCAATCCAGCCCCGGCCGCGGCCATCGAATCGTCGCTGCTCGCGGTCACAGACTGGCTGGTCCCCAACGAGACCGAGTTCGCGCTCCTCGCCGGGCACCCACTCGGCGACGATCCCGCTGCGGAGGAGCGGTCCATCACGGCCTTTGCGGCCGTGGTCGGGACGTCGGTCGTGGTCACGCTGGGTGCCCGCGGCGTGGCGATCCTGCCGCTCGGCGGGTCGCTCGTACGGGTGCCGGCCCCGGTCGTCGACGCGGTGGACACGACCGGCGCCGGCGATGCCTTTGTCGGCGCGTTCGCGGTGGGGCTCGCGATGGGCTGGACGCCAGAGCGCGCCGCGCACCTCGGCTGTCTGGCCGCCTCGGACAGCGTGACCCGGCCGGGCACCCAGCTGTCCTATCCCGATCGAGACCGGGCGGCCGATCTGCTGGCCACCGCCGTCGCATAGGGCCGATCGGAGAGCGGCCACGACGGCGCGGGAGGGGGACGCGCCGCCGTGGCCCGGGACGTGCAGCCTGGTCAGGCGGCGGCCTCGATATCGTCCTCCTCGTCGTCGTCCGGATCGGATGCCGACGCGACCTCGGCACCCACCGGGATGGGCTCATCGGCCGGGGCCTCCCCGAGCGCCTCGGCCTGGGCCACGAGGGAGTCGGCCGCCTGCTGGGCCTCGTAGTCCTTCTTCTTGCGGCCGCTGAGCATCTCCACGTGGGCCGCCACGATCTCGGTCCGCCAATGTCGCTTCCCGGCGTCGTCATCCCAGGTGCGCGTCTGGATCCGGCCTTCCACCGCGACCTGCTGGCCCTTGCCGAGGTAGCGTCCGGCGATCTCGGCCAGCCGATCCCAGGAGACGACGTTGTGGTACTCGGCCTTCTCCTTGCCGGCACCGAGGAACTCGTTGCTGGCCACGGTGAAGGTCGTGACGACCTTGCCACTGGCCAGGCTGCGCATCTCCGGGTCGCGAGTGAGGCGCCCGGTCAACAGGACCTTGTTCACGGTCCGTACTCCTTCTGGTCGGCCGGATGCTCCGGTCTCGACCCTGCGTCTCCGGCGGGATGACGGGGTCAACCTAGCAGCGAGCGCTCGCCTGGCAGGTATCTGGCAGTTCACCGCCGCTTATCCAGACGACGGCATCGCCGACCGGGGCAGCCTGCTCTTGTCGGGCCATCCGGCGGTCCCTATCCTCACGGCCATCGTGGCAGCAGGACGGAGGATGAATCGTGGATTGGGAGAACGCGATCTTCGGGCCGGGCTGGGTCTGGTCGATGCTCAGCATCATCTTGGTGGTCGGCTCCCTGTTCGGGCTCTACCGCCAGCTGCGCCTGCAGCACACCCAGACGGCGATCGACCAGATGGCGGCATTCACGGAAGAGGCGTACAGCGAGCAGATGCAGCGCTACGGACTCGACGCGATGATCGCGTTGCGCGACCACGACGACCCGGCCGACATCCCCGAGGGCGCCGTCCTCGGCCTCGGTGACTTCTGGGACAACTTCGCCACCCTGGCTCGGAGTGGTCACCGCGATCCGTCCCTGCTCTGGCAGTCGAATTCGGCCTCGCCGCAGATCGTCTGGTGGTGGATCGCGCCGTTCGTCCGTAAGGCGCGGACCGACGATACCCTCGGTGTTCCCTCGTATGTCGACTTCGAATGGCTCGTTGGGGTACTGGCCGAGATGGACCGAGCTGGTGGTCGGCAGGTCATCACCCGGGAGCGGGTCATGGCCGATCTGGACCGCCTCATCAGGCTCCAGCGGGACCTGATTCGCACCATGCATGCGTCAAGATCGGAGCGACTGGTCCTGGGCGACTGATCCGCGACGCTGCCCAACGCCTCCGGACCCATGTCGAGCTTCGCCAGCGCGTCCTGCTCACGGCGCCGACGACCCACGAGCGATCGGCGGACCTTCCGCTGCCTCGGGTTCCCGCCACGAGCGGCCAGCGTGTTCGAGCCGACCGGCGCACGCGGAGGGCCGGTGTACGCTACGACGGCCCGTCGATCGCCGACGGGTCCGTGCGTCCGGCGCCGACGCATCGAGCGAGAAGGTGCCGATGACCGCCACCCGCGTGATCGCCGTGGTCCAGGCACGGATGACGTCGACCCGGCTTCCCGGCAAGGTCCTCGAGCTGATCCGCGGCCGCCCACTCGTGCTCTGGACGATGCGCGTCGTGGCGGCGATCCCCTCGGTCGACGCGGTCGTCGCCGCGGTCACGACCGAACCGGAGGACGACCCGCTCGTGGATGTCCTCGCCGAGGCGGGCTACGCCTACCACCGAGGGTCCGTGCAGGACGTCCTGTCGCGGTGCTGGGACGCGGTCGCGCCGTTCGAGCCGACGCACGTCGTGCGCGCCACGGCGGACTGTCCGTTCATCGACGGTGCGGTGTACGAGCGCCAGATCCAGTACGCGCTCGACGGTGACTACGACTATGTCGGGATCGCCGGCTGGCCGGTCGGGCATCGCCGGGGAGGTCGCCCGGGCCAGCGCCCTGGAGATGGCCGCTACGCGCGAGGCGGTGGAGCGCGCTGAGCGCGAGCACGTGATGCCGTTCCTGTACGCGCGACCCGAACGGTTCCGGATCGGCACCTGCCCGCCGCTCACCCCGCCACCGGCCGGCCGGTTCGCCGTCGACACCGCGGAGGACCTGGAGGTGATCCGGGCGATCGCCGAGCGACTCCCCTCGGACGATCCGCCATCACTCGAGCAGCTGGGGGCCATCATCGCGGCCGACCCCACGCTCGCCGAGGGGAACCGTGGCGTCCACCAGCGGACGTGGCACGAGACGGAGGAGTAGCCATCGGACGGTCCATCGGACCGTCGCTCGTCAGCCGGTCGCACCCTGTGGGCGGGGCCGGAGCGGGCCATCCGGGTTGGAGGCGGGCAGCGGATCGAGCTCGTCGTCCAGCTCCATCGCTGCCTCGGCGTCCGAGGCCATCGTGGCCGACGGACCCGCCGACGCGGTCATCGACCTGGCGCGCGAGACCCGGCGAATGGGTGCCCTGGTGGTCACGGTCGGCACCAGCGCCGGCGCATCATCGATGGCCTGTCGGGTCATGGCGACGATGGTCGGGTCCGCGATGGGCGGATTGGCCGCGTACAGGTCGCAGAACAGGCTGACGAGCTCCGGGTCGAACTGGGTCCCGGCGTGGCGTCGGAGTTCGGCGATCGCCTGGTCGTGCGTCATCGCGCGCTTGTACGGTCGGTCGTGGATCATCGCGTCGTAGGCATCGGCGATGGCGACGATGCGGGCGCCGAGCGGGATCTCGTTGGCCCGCAACCCGAAGGGATAGCCGTGTCCGGCGTAGCGCTCGTGGTGGTGGAGGATGATCGGCACGGCGTCCTTGAGCGCGGCCGCCTGCTCGAGGATCACCTGCCCGATCCGCGGATGCTGAACGACCGATCGCCACTCCCCGGTGGTCAGCGCCGACGGCTTGTCGAGGATCTCCTGGGGGATCGCCACCTTGCCCACATCGTGGAGCAGCGCAGCCAGCTGGATCCGGTCGATCTCGGCCTCTGGCAGTTCGAGCTGTCTGGCCAGTTCCACGACGATCGAGGCGATCAGCGCCGACGGCTGCCCGCGGTAGTGGGGGAGGGGCATGACGTACGAGGCCAGCGCGGCGGTCGCGGCCTGGCGGGCATGTCGCCCGATCTCCATGGCCTTCGCGCGCCCGGCATTCGAGATCGGTGCCCGCGGCACGCGCGCGTCGTCGTCGGGCTCCGCGAAGATGTAGGTCTGGTTCCGGCCAAGCGACTTGGCCGAGTACATCGCGGCATCGGCGTCACGCACGAGCGTGTCCACCCGCAGGACCGGTCCGCTCCCGCCGACGATCCCGATGGAGATCGTGACGGACAGATCGGCGTTCCCATCGACGGTGAAGCGCTGCTTCTGGACGAGCGTCCGGAGCTTCTCCGTCAGGACGGCACCCTCCTCGACGTCGGTCTCGGTGAGGATGAGCATGAACTCCTCCCCGCCGTAGCGGCCGATCATGTCGCTGGCTCGCAGGTTGATCCCGAGGGTCTGGGCGACGCCGCGCAGCACGATGTCGCCGGCCGCGTGGCCGTACGTGTCATTGACGGCCTTGAAGTGATCGATGTCCACGAACGCGACCGACAGGGGCCGGCCGTAGCGGACGGCCCGCTCGACCTCGGAGAACAGCGCGGCGAGGACCGCACCTCGATTCGACACGCCGGTCAATCGATCCGTCGTCGCCTCATTGTGTGTCTGGGATAGGGCCACGCTCAGGTCGTTGATCGCGCGGGCGAAACGCCCTTCGAGCCCACCGCGTCCGCGGGTCACGACCTTGACGTTGTAGTCGCCGGCCGCGAGGCGCTCGGCGGCCCTGATCAGCCGACCGAACTGGAGGCGGAAGAGGATCATGACGGCCCCGGCCGTGATCGACACGGCGACCGTCGCGGCGACCGCGGCCACGACCACGACACGATCGTTCTGGCCCATCACGTCGGCGGCGAAAGCCGGCTTCATCACGAGCAGGATCCCGAAGGCGACGGGGGCGGCCAGCAAGAGGACCCCCAACAGGCGCATCACGTCCCAAAGGCTACCGGTGAGCGTGCGGCGTTCGGGCTATGTAGGAGGTACCGGTCGAGACCCGCCGGTGGTACGGCCGCTCAGGCGTCTGCTTGAGCCGGGTTTGGGACGATCGGCCCCTGCTATACTCCGGCCGTCCTCGTCCGCAGCGGGTCCAGCCCGCGAACCAGGAGGTCCGACGATCGCGCTTGGAGGGCGCATCGGCCGCCCCGTGAGGCGACCGAGCGACCGAACGATGGCGATCCGCCGAAGCACCGGCGGCGCGACACGGGATAAATCTATCCAGGACCCCGGATCCCAGGACCGGGGCCTTTTCATGTCCGTCCGACGTGCGTCGAGCGGTCGGGTCGACTGATGCCGGCGACCGTGATCGTCGGGCTCCAGTGGGGCGACGAGGGCAAGGGCAAGACCACCGACTTCCTCGCCGAGCAGGTCGCGATGGTGGTGCGCTACCAGGGTGGCGACAACGCCGGACACACCGTGGTCAGCGGCGACGAGGTCTTCAAGCTGCGCCTGACGCCATCCGGCGTGCTGTATCCGCACATCACGTCGGTCATCGGCAACGGGGTCGTCGTCAACCCCGTGACGCTCATCGCCGAGCTCGACGAGCTCACCGCCCGGGGCATCGATGTCTCGCGGGTCCGGGTCAGCCGCAGCTCGCACGTGATCATGCCCTACCACGTCGCGCTGGACCGCGCGAACGAGGCCCGTCTCGACGGCGCCAAGGTCGGGACGACGGGGCGCGGGATCGGCCCCGCGTATGGCGACCGCGCCTGGCGTCTCGGGTTGCGCATGGAGGATCTGCTCGACGCGGGCGTGCTGCGCGAACGGATCGGTCGGGCCCTGCCCGACAAGAATCTGCTGCTCGGGTCGATGGGTGGCGCCACGTTCGACGTGGATGACCTCGTCGACCTGGCACTCGGCTGGGGGACGCGCCTCGGGGCCCACCTCGACGACACGACCTGGCTCGTCCAGGCCGCGCTCGCGCGAGGGGAACACGTCCTGCTCGAAGGCGCGCAGGGCACGCTGCTGGACCTGGACCACGGGAGCTACCCCTTCGTGACGTCCTCCAACCCGGTCGCGGGCGGCGCCTGCACGGGTGGCGGTATCGGCCCGCTCCAGGTGGACGAGGTCATCGGCGTCATGAAGGCCTACTCCACGCGCGTCGGGTCCGGCCCGTACCCCACCGAGCTCCACGACGACATCGGCGCGGGCATCGCCGCGCGTGGTCACGAGTTCGGCACTGTCACCGGGCGACCCCGTCGCGTGGGCTGGTTCGACGCCGTGCCACTTCGCTATGCCGTGGCCGTGAACAGCGTCAGCTCGATCATGCTCAACAAGCTGGATATCCTGTCCGGGATCGAGACGGTCAGGATGTGCGTCGCCTATGAGATCGACGATCGGCGGGTCGAAGTCTGGCCATCGTCGGGGGCGGCGCTCGCCCGGGCGAACCCGATCTACGAGGACTTCCCCGGCTGGAACGAACCGATCCACGGCGTCCGCTCGCTGGGCGACCTCCCGGAGAACGCTCGCCGCTACGTGAGCGCGATCGAGTCGTACGCGGGTGTGCCGATCGTCCTGCTCTCGGTGGGGCCGGAGCGGACCCAGACGATCGAACGCGCCTGGCGGCCGATGCGCCATCGACCGGGGATCCCCGCGTGAGCGCGGCCAGCCTCCTGATGCCGACCCGCATCCTCATCGTGGGCGCGGGCGGTCGGGAGCACGCGCTGGCCTGGAAGTTGAGCGGCGAGCCGGGGGTCAACGAGGTGATCGTCGCGCCGGGGAGTGGCGGGATCGCCGAGGAGCCGCGGGTGCGTTGCGTGCCGGTCGACCCCCTCGATGCCGACGCGGTCGTCGACCTCGCCCGACGCGAGGCGGTCGAGCTCGTCGTGATCGGGCCCGAGGCGCCGCTCGCCGCCGGGGTCGCCGATGCGCTGGCGGAGGCGGGGATCGCCGTGTTCGGGCCGACCCGGGACGCGGCCCGGATCGAGAGCAGTAAGGCGTTCTGCCACGAGATCGCGGCGGCGAGCGGCGTCCGGATGGCTCGTGCGCGTGCGTTCGATGCGGTCGAGGCCGCGATCGTCTACGCGCGGGACCTCGCTCGCGATGGCGATGGTCTCGTCGTGAAGGCCGACGGTCTGGCCGCCGGCAAGGGCGTCACCGTCTGTGACGACGCCGAGACGGCCGCGCTCGCCATCCGGGACGTCCTCGCGACACCAGGTGCCTGGGTCCTGATCGAGGAACGGTTGCGCGGACCGGAGGCCAGCCTCATCGCGCTGTGCGACGGTCGCGACGCGCTGGGCCTTCCGCTCGCCCGGGATCACAAGCGGCTCGGCGACGCCGACACCGGCCCGAACACCGGAGGGATGGGCGCGGTCAGCCCGCTGCCGGACCTGCCGGACGACACGATCGCGGACCTGCTCGCCACGTTCCACCGACCGATCCTGGCCGAGCTGGCCCGACGCGGCACCCCGTTCCGTGGCGCCCTGTACGCCGGTCTGATCCTGACCGCGGATGGTCCGGTCCTCCTGGAGTGCAACGCACGGTTCGGCGATCCCGAGACCCAGGCCCTGATGCCGCGGCTCGCGGTCGCGCTCGGTCCACTGTTGCTCGCCGCGGCACGCGGTGACGTGGCCAGTGCCAGCCGCGCGCTGGGGATCCACGATGCGCGCGTCCCCGTGCTGCCCGGGGCGACGGTCGCGGTGGTCCTCGCGGCGGCCGGCTACCCGGACGCCCCGCGCAAGGGCGACCTCATCGAGGGGCTCGACCGTGCCCGCGGGCTCGGATCGCTCGTCTTCCACGCCGGGAGCTTCGTCGGGTTCGACGGGACGGCCCGGACCGCCGGTGGTCGCGTGCTCGCGATCGTCGGTCGCGGCGCGGACCTCGCTGCGGCGCGTGGGGCGGCCGAGTCCGCGGCGGACGGCGTCACCTTTGACGGCCTCCAGCGGCGCCGGGATATCGGGCTGAGCACGATCGGCGCGAACGCCGTTCTGACCGGCGCGGCCTCGTGATCCGGCGCTACACGCTCCCGGAGATGGGTGCGATCTGGTCCGATACCGCCCGGTTCGAGGCGATGCTGCGGGTCGAGCTCGCGGTGGCGCGCGCCCAGTCCGTCCGCGGCCAGGTCCCGCCGGAGGCGCTCGCCGCGCTCGAGAGCCGCGCCCGCGTCGACATCGACCGCATCGCCGAGATCGAGCGGACGACCGAGCACGACGTCATCGCGTTCGTCAGCCAGGTCGCGGAGACCGTGGGGGCGGAGGGCCGCTTTCTCCACCTCGGGCTGACCAGCAGCGACGTCGTGGACACGGCCCTCGCGCTCCAGCTCCGGTCCGCCGGGCAGCGGCTGCTCGACGATGCCGACCGGTTGCTTGCGACCCTCGTCGCGCGGGCGCGCGCGGAAGCCGACACCGTGATGATGGGTCGCACACATTCGGTCCACGCCGAGCCGACGACATTCGGACTCAAGCTCGCCGGCTGGGCGTTCGAACTCGACCGTGGGCGGACGCGTCTGGCCGCCGCCGTCGACGAGATCGGGACGGGCAAGATCTCGGGACCGGTCGGGACGTACAGCCACCTCGCCCCTGATGTCGAGGCCGAGGTGCTCGCGGACCTGGGTCTCCACGCCGACCCGGTCAGCACGCAGATCGTCCAGCGCGACCGACATGCCGCCCTCCTTGCCGCGATCGCGATCATCGGCGGCTCGCTCGAACGCTTCGCCACGGAGGTTCGCAACCTCCAGCACACGGAGATCGGGGAGGTCCAGGAGCCGTTCGCTGCGGGCCAGAAGGGGTCCAGCGCGATGCCCCACAAGCGCAACCCGATCCTGTCCGAGCGCATCGCCGGCCTCGCTCGGCTCCTCCGCGGCTACGCCCACACCGCGCTCGAGGACCAGCCGCTCTGGCACGAACGCGACATCAGCCACTCCAGCGCCGAGCGCGTCATCCTGCCGGACGCGACGATCGTGCTCGACTACATGCTCGTGAAGATGACCGGGCTCGTCGACGGGCTCGTCGTTCGGTCCGAGCGGATGCGCGAGAACATCGCCCGCGGCCTCGGGCTCCACGCCAGCAGCCGGGTGCTCGTGGCGCTCGTGGAGACGGGCGGTCTGTCCCGCGAAGACGCCTACGCGATCGTCCAGCGCGCCGCGCTTCGCGCTGCCGACGAACGCTCCGCCCTGCGCGACCTGCTGTCCACCGATCCGGCCGTCGCGCAACGACTGTCGCTCGCCCAGTTGGACGACTGCTTCGACGACCGCCGGTTCCTTGGCCACGTGCCCGCGATCATCGCCCGCCTCGATCGACTGGACCCGAAGCCGGCCCGTCGATCGACACGGACCCCCGAGGTCGTCGATGGCGCTCGCTGAAGGCTTCCTCCGTTCGGGCAAGGTCCGTGACCTGTATGCCGCGGCCGACGGGCGGCTGGTCCTGGTGGCCTCTGACCGGATCTCGGCCTTCGACGTCGTCCTGCCGACGGAGATCCCGGACAAGGGGCGCGTCCTCACCGGCCTGTCCCGGTCCTGGTTCGCCACGACGAGCCACCTGGTCCCGAACCACCTGCTCTCGACCGAGACGGACGACCCGGAACGTCGCGGCCGCGTGATGGTCTGCCGGCCGACCACCGTCATCCCGGTCGAGGCCGTCGTCCGAGGCTACGTCGCCGGATCCGCGTGGAAGGCCTACCAGGCCGGCGGGGAGATCTGCGGCGTCCGGTTGCCCGACGGCCTGCGGGAGAGTGATCGGCTGCCCGACCCGATCTTCACGCCGGCGACGAAGGCCGAGGCCGGCGAGCACGACGAGAACATCGACGTCGCCACGATGGCCACGCGAGTCGGTGACGACCTCACCGAGCGCGTCCGCGATCTGGCCATCACGCTGTACACGCACGCGGCCGCCGTGACGGAACGCGCCGGCATCCTGCTGGCCGATACGAAGTTCGAGTTCGGCCTGGATCCCGTCACGGGCGAGCTGCTCCTGATCGACGAGGTCCTGACGCCGGATTCGTCGCGGTTCTGGGATGCTGCCACCTACGCGCCCGGGCGCCCGCAGGCCAGTTTCGACAAGCAGTTCGTCCGCGATTGGCTCGAGACGCAAGCGTGGGACAAGACCGCGCCCGGACCGGCGCTCCCTGACGACATCGTGGCCGGGACGCGCGCCCGCTACATCGAGGCGTTCGAGCGCATCACCGGCGCCAGCTTCGATCGCTACCTGCAGGAGGACGTCATCGCCCCATGAGCACCTTCCGGTTCGCGGTCAACGTCCTGCCGAAGACCGGCATCCTCGATCCGCAGGGACGAGCGGTCGAGGGCAGCCTCGGCCACCTCGGGATCGACGGCGTGAGCGCGGTCCGCGTCGGTCGACGCGTGGAGCTGACAGTCGCCGCCGCCGACGAGGGCGCCGCACGATCCACGGTCGAGCGACTCGCGTCGGAGCTGCTCTCGAACCCGCTCATCGAGGCCTTCACGGTCGAGCCACTCGCCGCGGCCTCGACCCTTGTCGGCAGCGGTTCGGCGGGGGAGGGCTGAGGTCGTGGGCGTCCGCATCGGCGTCGTCGTGTTCCCGGGCAGCAACTGCGACCGGGACACAGTCCATGCCCTGTCCCAGGCCGGCGCCGAGCCCGTCGTCCTGTGGCACGAACAGGCGTCGCTCGACGGCGTCGCGGCGGTGGTGCTGCCCGGCGGCTTCGCGTACGGGGACTACCTCCGCGCCGGCGTGATCGCCCAATTCAGCCCCGTGATGCGGGCCGTGACGGCTTTCGCCGATACGGGTGGGCTCGTGCTGGGCATCTGCAACGGCTTCCAGGTCCTCGCCGAGGCGAACCTCGTTCCCGGTGCGCTCCTGCGCAACGCGTCACTGCGGTTCGCGGGCAAGGAGGTCCGGATCGCCGCCCGGCGCACCGACACGGCCTTCACGCGGGGCCTGGTCGTCGATGAGCCGCTGCGGATTCCCGTCGCGCACGGTGAGGGATGCTATTTCGCCGACGCGGCGGATCTGGATGCGCTCGAGGCGGCGGGCGGCGTCCTGTTCCGCTACGTCGATGCGGCCGGCGAACCGGCCGGTCCCGGAGACGCCGGGAACCCGAATGGGTCGCTCCGGGCGATCGCGGGCGTCATCAACGCCGCCGGGAACGTGGCCGGGCTGATGCCCCACCCGGAACGCGCGGCCGAATCCGTCCTCGGCTCGGAAGACGGGGCCGGGATCATCCGTGCCCTCGTCGAGAGCGCCGCGCGCGCGGCGGCCGGTGACACCCCCGTCGCGGTGGGGGCCCGATGACGCTCGCCGAGCGATCCGTCGAGCCGCTCCACCGCCGGCTCGGTGTGACCGATGAGGAGCTCGACGCGATCCGCGACCGACTCGACGGGCGCGATCCCAATGACCTCGAACTCGCGATGTTCAGCGTCATGTGGAGCGAGCACTGCTCCTACAAGAGCTCCAAACCGTTGCTCCGCACGCTGCCCACGACGGGGCACGGCGTCGTGGCCGGCCCGGGCGAGAACGCCGGGGTCGTCTCGATCGGTGACGGCCTCGCGGTCGCGTTCAAGATCGAATCGCACAACCACCCCAGCGCGGTGGAGCCGTACCAGGGGGCCGCGACGGGCGTCGGCGGGATCCTGCGCGACATCTTCACGATGGGTGCACGACCGATCGCGATCCTCGACGCGTTGCGGTTCGGCGACCCAGCCGATCCGAGGACGCGCCATCTCGTCGACGGCGTCGTTCGCGGCGTGGGCGGCTACGGGAATTGCGTCGGGGTGCCGACGGTCGGTGGCGAACTGGTCTTCGACCCGACCTATCAGGGCAACCCGCTCGTCAACGTCATGGCGATCGGGCTGCTCGAGGAGCGGCAGCTGACGCTCGCGGCGGCGCCGGGACCGGGGAATCTGGTGGTCCTGTTCGGATCCACGACCGGTCGCGACGGGATCGGCGGGGCGTCGGTCCTCGCGTCGGCCACGTTCACCCACGACGATCCGTCGAAGCGGCCCTCGGTCCAGGTCGGTGATCCATTCGCGGAGAAGCTGCTCATCGAAGCGAGCCTGGAACTGATCGACCGCGGGCTCGTGGAGGGGCTCCAGGACCTCGGCGCGGGCGGGATCACGTGCGCGACGTCGGAGACTGCGGACCGCGCCGGGACCGGGATCGTGGTGGACCTCGACGCGATCCCTCGACGCGAGCCGGACATGGCGCCGTTCGAGGTGATGATCTCGGAGTCGCAGGAGCGGATGTGTGCCGCGGTCCGGCCCGACCGCTGGGATGACGTCCGCGAGGTGTGCGAGCGCTGGGGGCTCCCGGTCGCCATCATCGGCCGGATCACGGGCGACGGCGACATCGCGATCGTGACGGGCGGTCTTGACGCCGCTGGCGCTCCCGCCGACGGCGCTGAGGAGATCGCCCGCGTGCCGGCGGCCGCGCTGACCAGCGACGCGATCGTCCACGAACGAGTCGCCCACCCGCCGGCCCATCGCCGGTCCGCCCCGGCTCCGGGGGCGCCGCTCGAACCGGTCGATCGCCTTCCCGAGCGCGGCATGGACCCGGGCGCCGTCCTGCTGGCCCTGATCGGGTCGGCCAACCTCGCGTCGCGACACGCGGTCTTCCAGCAGTACGACTCCACCGTCGGCGCGGACACCGTCGCCGGACCAGGCCGCGGCGCGGCGGTGCTGCGGATCAAGGGCACGACCAAAGCGATCGTCGCGACGACGGACGGGAACCAGGCCGTGAGCGCCATCGACCCGTGGCTCGGGGCGGCGCTGTCGGTGGCGGACGCGACGCGCAACGTCTCGATCACCGGCGCGCGACCGCTGGGCGTGACGAACTGCCTCAACTACGGCGACCCCACCCGACCCGAGGCGTTCTGGCAACTGACCGAGGGGGTCCGCGGGCTGGGCGATGCCTGCCGGGCACTCGGCCTCCCGGTCACCGGCGGCAATGTCTCGCTCTACAACGAATCTCCGACCGGGTCCATCGCGCCCACGCCGGAGATCGGGGTCGTCGGTCTCCTCGACGACATCTCGACCCTCGTGGGACCCGCCTTCGAGCAGCCCCACGACGCGATCGTGCGCATCGGCGAGACCGCACCCGGGCTGGCCGGCTCCGCCTACGCGGCGCTCGCCGGTTCGGCGGTCGAGGATGATCCACCGGGCCTGGACCTGGCCCGCGAGGCCGCGGTCCAGCGCTTCATCCGCGAGGCGATCTCCAGGGGTCTCGTCGTCTCGGTGCAGGACGTGTCCGGCGGTGGGCTGGCGGTCGCGCTGGCCGAGGCCGCGATCTGGGGCGGTGTCGGGGCCTCGGTCCGGATCGCCGTGGCGAACTCTCCGGCGACGGACCTGTTCGGCGAGGGGCCGTCCCGACTCATCGTCAGCACGCGGCCGCGACACGCCGCGGCGCTCGAGCTGCTCGCCCGCCAGCACGGCCTCCCGAGCGAGATGATCGGCACCGTCGGCGGCGATCGCCTGGTCGTGGAGATGGTCGGTGCCGGCGCGACGGGCGCGGCGGAGGAGCGCGGGAGCCGGGTCGCTGATGCGATCGAGGTCCCGATCGCGGACTTGCGGCACGCCTGGGAGCACGGGTTGTCGCGCGCGCTCGGCTGGGAGGGCTAGCGGATGTGCGGCGTCTTCGGCGCAGTCCTGCCCGACGGTGAGCCTACCGAGGCCGCCGGCATCGCCACGCTCGGCCTCTTTGCGCTGCAGCATCGCGGCCAGGAATCGGCGGGTCTGGCGGTCAGCGACGGGGACCAGCTGATGCTCTACAAGGACCTCGGGATGATCTCCACCGTCCTCGACGAGCGCCGCCTGCCGTCGTTGCGCGGCAACCTCGCGATCGCGCACTGTCGGTACAGCACGACAGGTTCGACGATCTGGGAGAACGCCCAGCCCACCTATCGCCGCGGACCCCGGCGGGCCCTCGCGATCGGCCACAACGGCAACCTCGTCAACACGCGCGACCTCCTGGCGCAGCTCGAGGGCGGACGCGCGAGGCTCCCGGCATCCACCGACACCGAATTGCTGACCGCGCTCCTCGCCGATGAGCCGGCGGCGGACACGGTCGATGCGTTGATGCGCGTCCTGCCGCGCGTCAAGGGTGCCTACAGCCTCGTCGTCCTCGATGAGCGCCGGGTCATCGGGGTCCGCGACCCGCACGGGTTCCGTCCGCTCGTCCTCGGCCGGTTGGCGCGACCGGCGCCGCTCGGTGGCCGGGACGACGGTCTGTGGTCAGCCGACGACGGTCGCGCCGGCTGGTGCCTGTCATCCGAGACCGCCGCGCTGGACATCGTCGGCGCCGAGTACGTGCGCGACGTCGAACCGGGCGAGATCGTCATCCTCGAGCCCGGTCAGGCGCCCCGTTCGGTTCGGTTCGCGGTGGCCACTCCGTCGCTGTGCGTGTTCGAGCTGATCTACTTCGCCCGCCCGGACTCGTCGATGGAGGGCCGCAACCTCTATGAGGTCCGCCGTCGGATGGGCGAGCAGCTGGCGCTCGAGCACCCGATCGAGGCGGATCTCGTGATCCCCGTCCCGGACACCGGCGCCCCGGCCGCGGCCGGATATGCCGAGGCGTCCGGGCTCCCGTATCGCGAGGGCATGTATCGCAATCGGTACGCCGGCCGGACGTTCATCCAGCCGTCGCAGGGCCTGCGCCATCGTGGGGTCACGATCAAGCTCAACCCGATGCGCGAGGTGGTCAGCGGCAAGCGCCTCATCGTCGTCGACGATTCGATCGTGCGCGGCACGACGACGAAGCGGATCGTCGAACTGCTGCGCAAGGCCGGCGCGGCCGAGGTCCACGTCCGGATCAGCGCGCCACCGATCTTTCACCCGTGCTTCTACGGGATCGACACCTCGATCGAGACCGAACTCATCGCGAGCACCCACACCGAACCGGAGATCCGCGATTTCATCGGCGCCGATTCGCTCGGGTACCTCTCGATCCGCGGCGTGCTGGCGGCGCTCGAACTCCCCTACGAGCGGTTCTGCTTCGCGTGTTTCGATGGCAACTACCCCGAGCCCGTCCCGTACGACGCCTCGAGCCGCAAGTTCGCGCTCGAGGAGCCGTTGATCGTCCATGGCTGAGACACGGTCGGCCTATCGCGCGGCCGGGGTGGACGTGACGGCCGGAGAACGCGCCGTGGAGCTGATGCGAGAGCACGTGGAGTCGACCCGCCGTCCCGAGGTGGTCGGCGGGCTGGGCGGGTTCGGCGGAGCGTTCGCGATCCCAGCCGGCTACCGCGAGCCGCTGCTGATCGCGTCGGCGGATGGGGTGGGGACGAAGACCGCGATCGCGTCGGCGGTCGGGCGGTTCGACACCATCGGGATCGACCTCGTCGCGATGTGCGCCGATGACGTCGTGTGTACGGGGGCCGAGCCGCTCGCGTTCCTCGACTACATCGCCGTCGGCGAGCTGGACCCGCCGTCCGTCGCGGATCTCGTCGCCGGCGTGGCGACCGGGTGCCGCGCGGCCGGATGCGCCCTGGTCGGGGGAGAGACGGCGGAACATCCGGGCCTCATGGCCGCCGACGCATTCGACGTCGCCGGGACCGCTATCGGCGTGGTCGAGCGCTCGCGCGTCATCGACGGCCGCGCCGTCCGGGAGGGCGACGCGATCCTCGGCCTCGCGTCGTCCGGTCTCCACGCCAATGGCTACTCGCTGGTGCGGGCCCTCATCGCGCAGTGGGACCTGGACCTGTCCGAGCCGTACCAGGTGCGGCTGCGCCGGACGCTCGGAGAGGCGGAGACGGACGCGCTTCTGGCCCTCGCGCCACACGAGGCGATGGCCACGCTGGGTGAGGTCCTGTTGACGCCGACCCGCATCTACGCGCGCTCGATCCTTGCGGCGCGCGAGGTCGTGGTCGCCGGCGGTTCGGATATCGCGGGGCTCGCCCATATCACCGGCGGCGGATTGCCGGGCAACGTCCCGCGGGCCCTGCCGGCCGGTCTCGGCGCCCGGCTCGATCCGGCGCGCTGGGCGATGCCCTCGGTCATGCGGCTGTTCGGTGCGCTCGGCGGACTCGACGACGAGGAACTCCGGGCGACGTTCAACGGCGGGCTCGGGATGATCGTCGTGGTGCCCCGGGTCGCGGCCGTGGCGGCGATCGATGCCTTCAGCGCGACCGGGGTCGGGGCGATGGTCGTCGGGGAGGTCGTCGCGAGCGAGTCGATCGCCGGCGCCCGCTACGTCGAGGGCTCGCTGGGGCCGATGGCGTGACCGGCGGCCGGATCGCGGTCGGCGTGTCGGGGGCGGGCTCGAACCTGCAGGCCCTTGCGGCGACGGCGGGCCGCGGCGAGATCGGCGGCTCGATCGTGCTGGTCTTCGCGGACCGAGCGTGTCCGGCGCTCGACTGGGCGGTGGAGCAGGGGATGGACACGGCCCTGATCCCGCATGGCGACGACGCGACCCTGGCGTCCACGCTCACGGCCGTCCAGCCGGACGTGGTGGTGCTGGCCGGTTATCTGCGCGTCGTCGGGCCGGAGGTGCTCGCCTCGTTCGCAGGACGGATCCTCAACACCCACCCGAGTCTGCTCCCGGCCTTCCCGGGCGCCCACGCCGTGGCGGATGCGCTGGCCCATGGTGCCGCCCTGACCGGGTGCACGGTCCACCTCGTCGACGAGACCCTCGACGGTGGGCCGATCGTCGCGCAAGAGGCCGTCGCGATCCTCCCCGGAGACGACGCCGGGACCCTGCATGAACGGATCCGGGCCGTGGAGCATCGCCTGCTCCCGCGCGCGGTCGCGCTCCTGCTGGCGGGCGCCGTGACGGTCGTCGGGCGGCACGTGACGATCGACGCGGCCATCGCCGACGAGCGTGTCCCCACGCCTCGCCGCGCCCTCCTGTCCGTCTCGGACAAGACCGGTCTGGTGGATCTTGGCCGCGGTCTGTCCGGCCTTGGGTTCGAGCTGGTCTCGACCGGGGGCACCGCCCGCGCCCTCCGCGACGCTGGTCTTGCCGTCACCGACGTCGCCGGGGTCACGGGTGCTCCCGAGATGCTCGACGGCCGCGTCAAGACGCTCCACCCGCGAGTCCACGCCGGGATCCTCGCCGACCGGCGGCTCGCCGACCACCGGCGCCAGCTCATCGCGGCGGGGATCGCGCCGTTCGAGCTCGTCGTCGTCAACCTCTACCCGTTCGCCGCGGCGCTCGAACGTGCGGGCATCACGGTCGACGAGCTCGTGGAGGAGATCGACATCGGCGGGCCCTCGATGGTCCGGGCAGCCGCGAAGAATCACGAGAGCATCGGGATCGTGACGTCGCCGGCCCAGTACGCCGACGTGCTCGCCGCCCTCGAGGAGACCGGGCGCCTCGATGACCGGCTCCGACGACGCCTGGCCCTCGACGCGTTCGCGCACACCGCGGCATATGACGCGCGAATCGCCGCCGAACTGCCGGGCCGGATGGCCGCGGCCGGGCGCATCGACGCGCCGGCCGATCCCTACCCGCAGACCCTCGCGATCGCGCTCGAAAAGGTCGAGACGCTCCGCTACGGCGAGAACCCGCACCAGCCGGCCGCCCGGTACCGTCGCCCGGGGAGCACCCTCGAGGACGGGCTCTTCGGCGTCGACCGAGCGCCGCTCCAGGGCAAGGCCCTCTCGTACAACAACGTCCTCGACGCGGCCGCGGCATCGGCGCTCGGGCGGGCGCTCCGCGGACCGGGCGTCGTGATCGTCAAGCACACGAACCCGTGTGGCGCCGCCGAGCGGTCGACGCTTCTCGAGGCATGGTCGGCGGCGCTCGAGGCCGATCCTGTCAGCGCGTTCGGTGGCGTGGTGGCGCTGACCCGCGACGTCGACCGGTCGGTCGCCGAAGCCCTCGTCTCGATCTTCCTCGAGATCGTCATCGCGCCCGCCTTCGATGCGGCCGCGCTCGAGGTGCTTGCCTCCAAACCCAATCTCCGCGTCCTCGTCGACCCGGCGCTCACCACCGACGCACCGGCGGCCACGCCGCATCCCCTCGGGTCGATCCGGAGCGCGGGTGGCGCGATCCTCGTCACATCACCGGACGTCATCGCCGACGCGGCCTCGGCGTGGACCTGCGCGACGCGGCGCGCGTCGACGGACGCGGAACACCTCGATCTCGACCTCGCCTGGCGCCTCGTGCGCGGCGTGACCTCGAATGCGATCGTGCTCGTGCGCGACCGTCGGCTGATCGGGATCGGCAGCGGGCAGACGTCGCGCGTCGACGCGGCCCGCCAGGCCGTCGCGAAGGCCCGCGCGATGCTCGGAGAGACGGTGACCGTCGGAGCGGCCTGCGCGTCGGACGCCTTCTTCCCGTTCCCGGACGCGGTCGAGGTCTGTCTGGCCGCCGGGGTGCGGGCGTTCGTCCAGCCGGGCGGCTCGCTGCGCGACGCAGAGGTGGTCGCGGTCGTCGACGTGGCCGACGGGACCATGCTGCTGACCGGGACCCGCCACTTCCGCCACTGAGCGCGCAAACGGCTTCGGGCTCCCGGGACCGCGGGCCCAGGCTGCTACCATCCGCCGCGTGTCTGGGGCTCCCCGCCTGTCGGTCCTGATGCCGTGCTGGAATGCCTCGGCGACGATCGAGCGCGCCATCGGGTCGGTCCTCGTCGAGACGGACGTACCCCTCGAGTGCGTGGTCATCGACGATGGCTCCACGGACGACACCGCCACGCTCGTCGAGAGCATCGCCAGACGCGACGACCGCGTTGTGCTGCTTCGGCTCCCGACCAACGGCGGGGTCTCGAACGCGCGCAACCGGGGGCTCGAGATCGCGCGCGGTGAGTGGCTGACCTTCCTCGACGCCGACGACCTGCTGCTGCCCGGTGGTGTCGCGGCGCTGATGCGACCGACGTCCGATCCGGCCGTCCGGATCGTCCTCGGCCAGCGGCACTGGACCGACGGCCAGCGGACATGGCTCTCGAAGTTCTACGACATCCCCGACATCACCGAGCCGGGGCGCAAGTCCATCGCGACGCATCCGGGTCTCTTGTACTACGCCTCATCGACCGGGAAGGCGATCCACCGCTCGCTCGTCGAGGGCCTGCGGTTCGAAGGCCGGGTCCTGGGCGACCAGCCGTGGGCGATCACCGCAATGCTCCGAGCGGGGGAGGGGATCGAGGTCGTCGGCGACCTCGTCTACGAGTGGTGGCGGCCGCGTGCCGACGAAGCGGTCGAGACCATCGGGACCGCGACCCGGGCCTCCACCGAGCGCGCTGCCTCGATGGCGGACATGGCGGCCGTCGTCTATCGCGCGGTGAGCGCCGAGACCGACGCCACTATCGCGGATCCGCCGACCCGGCTCCTGATCAAGCGGACCTACCTGGACCGCCTGATCCGGTCGGACCTCTCGCTGCCCGTGCGGCAGGCGCTGGATCGACGAGATCCGGCCACGGCTCGGCTGTACACGGCCGTCGCCCGCTTCCTCGAATCCGTGCCGGCGGACGTCCTGGCTCGCTCCCTGCGCGCCGAGACCCACCTCATCCGGCCGGGCCTGTACCGTTGGCCCGACCTCGTCCCGACGGCGCGGTCGAGCTACTTCCGGATGCTGCGCCCGCTCTTACGGGCACGGCCGGACCTCGTCCGCGCGCTGGGCGGGCGGCGACGGGTGGTGCCGCTCATGGCGCTCCGCTGGATCGGGTCACCGCTCGCCACGGCGGCCGCGCTCGCGTGGTTCGCGGTCCTGCCGCCCCCTCGGCGCGCCCTGGGCTCGTTCGAGTGACGGACGCGCCGCTTCAGCCTCCCGGCCGGCGCCCCACGACCGCGACGAACGTCGCGAGCAGGTCCTCGGCGGTCGCCGCCGGGTAGTTGCGCCGGACATCGGCCAGGACGGCCGGGTCGAGGCGGGGCACGAGCCCGCGCTCGTGCCACGGGATCAGCGCGACGATCTCCAGACCGGCCGCCAGGATGGCGGCTCGCAGCTCCTGCAGCGTCATCCGGTTGAGCGCCTCTCGGTAGAACCGGAGCGCCTGATCGGCCTCGCCGGGCCGGATCTCGCGCAGGTAGCGCTCCACGTCCGCGGCGCCCAGTCTCGCGTGGCCCCACGGAACGTCCAGCGTGCACAGCGAGTGGCCCCCGATCGCGCTCAAGAACGGGTTGTAGTCGTGATACATCACCCCGCCGGGTCGCAACAGGCGAGCCATCGCCGCGAACGCGGCCGCCGGATCCTGGAGGTGCTCGAGGACCTCGAATGACACGACCGCGTCGAAGGTGCCTGGCTCGAGCCTCGAATTGTTGATGTCATCCTCGACGAACGTCACGGCGCCTGGCGCGGCCCCGGCCACGAGCCGTGCCCGCTCGCGCAGCTCGCCAAGGACGACCTGCTGTCGCTCCACCTCGGAGGTCGACGGCGCACCCGGCCGCTGCAGGACGTAGTAGCGGGCCAGGTCCGACGCGACCACCGTGGCGCCCGTCCGGCCCACCAGCTGGTAGGCGATCGACCCATCGAAGCATCCGACCTCGAGGACGCGCCCTTTGAGGGCCCCGGCGCCGGTCGTCGACAGGAGCGAGACGGCTTCCTCGACGCTGCCCCGCGCCTTCGTCGCGCGTCGGCCGAGCGCGGCGTCGGTCGGCGGAGCCGCGGCGGTGACCGGGTCGATCATCGATCGCCAGTCGGGCTTCAGGCGGTCCCGCAAGGTCGGATCGAGCCGGTGGCGGACGCCGAACCGGTCCACGAACTCGCGTCCGGGCTCGAATGCCGGTGTCGGCGCCGTTCGCGTCCCGCGAGTGGTCCTAAGCTCCGCCTCGACGACCGAGCGGAGACGCGGGCGACGCAGGGCGAACCGGATGGCGCGTCGGATCATCCCTGCAGCCCGAGCGTCGCCGGGTCAGCCGGGCGCGGCATCGATGGCCTCGCGGATCCTCGCGGCGATCCGCGCGCTCGCGTCGCCGGGCAGGAAGTGGTCGTCGAGGAAGGCCCGGCGGCGCTCCGGGTCGGGGGGTCTCGGGTCCGCCAGCGCGGCCCGAAGGTCGTCGATGTCGCCGACCGCCGTCGCGACGCCCGCGGCGACGTAGCCGAGCAGGTCGGCATGCGCGTCGACGGTCGCGATGAGGTTCGGGGTGCCGGCCGCGACGGCATCGGTCAGGACCGTCGAGTGAAGACCGAGGTGCGCGTCGGCGGCGCGCAGGAGCCGATAGAGGTCGATGACCTTCACGACGCTCATGGGGGGCGGCGGATACCCCCGCGCTTCGGCCATGCCCTCGAGGAGTCGGCGATAGGGGCCCTCGTCGGCCTCGCCCGGATGCTGCTTGAACACGACGTGGACGCCGGGCAGCGGACCGCCCAGCAGTCGATCGAGCATGTTCGCCAGGTGCGAGCGGCGGATGAACGCCGGCGGCATCGTCGAGATGACCAGCATCCGGTCCCCCGGAGCCACGCCGAGGTCCCGTCGCACGTCGTCGCGGGCCGTCTCGAGTCCGGTCGTGGCGGTCGCGTCGAGGTCGAGGCGGGGCGAGCCCGAGACCGCGACGTCCTCACTCCGGTACGGACCCTCGAGCAGCACCCGTCGCTCGTAGTCCCCGTAGACGAGGGTCTGCGACGGGAGCGGCTGGCGGGGATCGCGCGGACCGGAATAGCTCGGGTGAGTGGGATACAGGACGCCGTGCTGGAGCGCGAACGTCGGGATCCGTCGGGCGGCGGCGGCGACGAGCCAAGGGGTGCGCTGGCCCTCGTGCGTCATCAGGATGGCTCGCGGTCGGAGGTCGTCCAGCATCCGCTCGGCGCGAGCCAGGACCACGATGTCGGTCCGGACGATCCGCTCGATCGATGTGCGGAGCTCGGCGATGAGGGGCGGCGCCAGGTCGACACCGTCGACAGACAGGGGGACGGTCAGATCGGCGAGGGCGCCGGCGACCGACTCGACCGCCCGTTCGGCGCGGGCCTGGTCCTCCGGCCGGCTCCATCGGGCGCGCACCACGTACGCGGGGATCAGCCGGTCGTCCTGCTCGGCCGCGAATTGCTCGGCGCGCCCGGGACGCGTCATGGCCGATCCGATCAGGACCGGCGATGACCCTTCGCCCGGGAGGGATCCGATGACGCCCGAGAGGTTCGGGTCCTGAAGGACGGTCGCGCCGCCCGTACCGACGGGCTGGAAGCTGCTGGGGAAGGCGAGGACCAGGACGAGGCGCTCTCCGCTCGTCGACATCCGTTCGACGCGCTCCGCCATCGCCTGCAGGTGCCGCTCCGTCGCGTCGCCGCCCGGGCGGCGTTCGCGCGCGGACGATCGACGCGCGAGACGACGCAGCCAGCCACGCAGGCCGCCCGTGGCTCGGGCCGCCTCGATCCTCGGACCATCCGCCTCGGGATCGATCGCGTCCGGCTCCGGCGACGGCTCGATCGCCGGCTCGTCGCCTCGCGCCCGCACGACGTCGATCAGCGCCGGCTCATCGGCGGGGACGGTGATCGAGCTTGGCGCCGGCTCCCCGAGGATGTCGGCGAGGGCGTGCTGCCACAGGAGGCGCTCGTGGAGCCAGCGCCACAACGGCTCCCGCATCCTTGGCCAGTACGCGACACCCTCCACCAGCAGTCGCGCCGGGAGATCGGCCGCGGCGGCCCACGCGTCGAGTCGGTCGAGCGCCTCCTGGAACAGGTCGCGACGCTCCACGACTCGCGAGAAGACGGGCCGGATGGCGATCGCACCCGGGGCGTCAGGGGTTCGCGGCGTCCAGGCCGGATCGAGCACGACGGTGACCGCGTCCGGACCCGTCGGATCGACCTCCCGGGCCGTCCGCACGAACCAGACCTGACGCGAGCGTCCACGCGCGCCGGTCGCGTCAGGAACCGTCGGCGGGCCAGCCATCCGTCAGGCCAGCTCCGCCGGAACGACGCGGGATGACCGATGGGCCAACAGCTCGTCGGCGACGACGCGGATCGCTGCAGCCCGCGCGTCGAACGTGTGGCGCTCCAGGACCAGCGGCCGGCCCACCTCGGCCAGTCGTCGCCGCTCGTCCGGGTCCGCCAGGTACCGATCGATGAGCCGCGTCAACTCGTGCCGCTCCCGGTAGGTGGCGACGGCGCCACCGAACTCCGCCTCGATGCCCTCGACGAAGTCCGAAACGACGAAGGCGCCGCAGGCCAGGGCGTCGTACAGCCGATTGGACATGAAGCCCTCGGTGCGCATGTCCTCCCAGTGGTCGTTCAGCACGATGGAGGCCGCACTGTAGTAGCGCCGGAGGACGGCATTCGGGATCCGCTCACCCTTGAGCAGGGTCGGATCCATCTTGGCGGCATCCCATCCTCGACCGTACACCGCGAGTTCATGCTTCGTGCCCGCGAGGTCGTCGACGATCTTGCGTCGGACGCCGCGGGTGTTGCCGACGAACAGGAGCTCGTGGTGCGGACCGCCGGGCTCGGGGTGGAACCGCTCAGGGTCGGTGGCCTGATGGAGGGCCTCGACGGGCACCTCGGTCCGGGACGCCATCGTCGCCGCGAACCGGTCGGATGCGACGAAGACGTGGTCAAAGCGCGAGTACAGGGCGCCGTCGGCGGCCTCCGGGTGGCTGATCTGCCACAACAGGTTGACCTGGCCGGGCCGGGTGGGTCCGACGGTGCGGCCCAGCAGCTGCACGTTGACATCGTCCCGGGCCGTCACCGGGTCATCCCACCCAGGTCGCATGTGCAACCGGGTCGGATGCCCGGCGCGCTCGAGGGCACGCTGGAGCGCCCGGGCGAAGTGGTAGTCGCCCCAGCCCTCGGCGACGTCCCAGGTCGGGACGGGGATCCGGACGCCGTAGCGGATCGCGGAGACCCACGCGGCCAGCGCGTCCTTCACCTCCGAGGCGAGCAGATCGTCCGAGTCGGCCGTCCCATCCGGGAGGACCGAGGCGACCTTCGCGCTCCCAGCCCGCACGGCTTCGGCGGCGGCCGGGCTGGTCACGAGGACGATGTCGAACTCATCGAACCATGGCCGGGCGAGCCATGGGTCCACGAGCCCGTCGATCATGGCGATGGTCACCACGGGGCGAGGCAGCAACCGGATGTCGTGGTGGTCGGCGAGGACGATCAGGACTTCGGCGTGGGCGTCCGAGGGGGATCCCGCGACGTCACCCGGATCGACCGACCCGAACGGCGCGGCCTGCCATCCGAGCCCACCGAGCGCGGCCCGCACGGCGCCGGGCAGGACGGTCGGGTGGGACCCGGCGTCGGCGTCGAGTCGCGCGCCGGCGATCCCGACCCGCAGCGGTGCCTCCGACCAGCGGCCGGCGCCGTCGATGGCGTCAAGCCAGACCTCGCGGGCGATGCGTGGACCCCAGCGCCCGACGAACGTCGCCCGGTTGTTCGCCACGCGGGCCTTGTAGCGATCGACATCGATGATCCGCGTCGCTGACTCGTGATGCCAGAGCGCGGCGCGCCCGTCGTACAGGAGACGGCCACCACCGGCCCGCAGCCGCAGGCAGAGATCGATGTCCTCGAGCCCATAGTCGTACTCGGCCGAGAAGCCACCGACGGCGTCGAACGCCTGGCGCCGGATCAGCACGCAGGCCGCTGTCAGGGCCGGCCGCTCGTGGATCCCCGCGGCCACCGGGGCCCGGGGATCCTCGCCGGCGCCCATGACCCGCGGCATCGGGATCGGCCCGGATCGATCGAAGGCGACGCCGCGGTGTTGCAGCGAGAGGTCCGCAAAACGCGCGCCGGCTCGCGCCCCGTCCCGACCCCGCGGATAGATGAGGCGAGCACCGACGGCCACGGCGTCGGTCGTCATCAGCGTCTCGACCAGGTACCCGAGCCAGTGATCGGTGATCGGATCGACGTCGTTGTTCAGCAGGCAGATGACGTCACCATGCGCGACCGCGACACCCTGGGCGTTGGCCTCGGAGAACGACCGGTTCGTCTCGTTGCGGAGCACCTGGACGGGGAACGGCATCGACAGCTGCTGCACGAGGTCCGCCGATCCGTCGCTCGACCCATTGTCGACCACGATGACCTCGAGGTCCTGGTACGCCGTCGAGGCGATCCCCCGAAGACAGCGCTCGAGGTGCGGCCACCCGTCGCGGGTGAGGATCACGATCGACACGACGGGACCGTGATCCGGGACCGCCGGCGGCGGACACGCTCGGATCTCGGCGACGAGCGTCCGCTCCGCGGCCGCTGATCCCCGCCGGTTCGGACCCCGCGAGCGACCGGGAACGAGATCCCGGATGGCACGCATGGCGCGGCGCGGGGCCGAGGCCAGCTTCCTCGCGCCGCGCGTGATCGGTCGGCCGGCGGCCGATGCGGCGAGGGCGATTCGCACGGCGCGGCGGCCGCGCATCGCGTCGTAGGCCCGCTGGAGGCGCTTCAGATCCGAGGCCTGCGACCGGGACGCGGTATGCGCCTCCCGAAGCAGTTCGCGGTGCCGGGCGAGCTCTCGCTCCAGCGCCTCGATGGTCGCCTGGAGTCCCGCGCGTTCGTCACTGCCATCGGCCGCGGATCGATCCGGGGGTCCCATCAGCGGAGCGTCGCCGCGTCGCCGATGCCGCCCGGGGACGTGTCCCCCATCCCGTGCGGCGCCGATCCCGCGACGCGGCCGGCCGGGGCGAGCGATCGATACACGCCCCACAGCGTGGGCAGCTGCGCCGCCCAGTTGTAGCGCTCATGGGCCGCCCGCAGGGTCGTTCGCCGCAGGGTCTCGCGGGTGTCGGCGGGGGCATCGGTGATCGTCCGGATGGCCGCGGCGATCGCGGTCGGCGACGTCGGATCGCACAGGATGCCGGCACCGGTCGCGTCGACGACCTCGGCCATGCCCGGCAGGTCCGACGCCACCACGGGGACGCCGGCGGCGAGACTCTCGAACAGCTTCTGTGGGGTCGAGTACTGGTGATTGACGGTCGTCGGTGCGATGGCCATCACTGAGACATCGGCACTCGCGGTCCAGGGCAGCAGGTCGCTCGGTGGGACCGGCGGCAGCAGGAAGACCCGGCCCTGGTACGGCGGCTTGGATGTCTCCGATCGGAGTCGCTCGAGCCACGAGCCGAAGCCCAGAAGGACGAGGACCGCCGACGGCACCTCGAGGATGGCGGCCATCGCCTGTTCGATCCCGCGTTGCGAGGCCAGATGACCCTGGTACAGGACCACCCTCGTTCCCGGCTGGAGGCCGAGCGCCTCCCGGATGAGGTCCGGTCTGGGGTCGGGCGGGCTCCAGGCGTCGGGGCAATTCATGACGACGCTCGGGCGAGCCACCCGAAGCTGCCGCACCAGCAGGTCGGCGTAGGCGTCGTTGACGGTCATGACGTGGTCGACGGCCTGCGCCCAGCGGCGTTCGACCCGGGTCAGGAGGGTCTTGCCCGGTCGTCCGGCATGCGCGAAGTCACGGGAGAGCATGTAGACGTCGCGGCTGTCGTAGATGGTCCGTCCGCCGTGGCGTCGTCGCATCGCGACGAGCGCCGGGAGCGAGCCGGCCCACATCCCGTGCCAGATATCCGCCGGCTCCGCGACCTCCCGGAGCGCATAGGCCCAGCCCATCGGACGGAACGGGAACATGAGCAGCAGGCGTCGCCATCGGTCGTACCTCGGGACCACCTGCCGCCGGATCTTTCGGACCGCACGTCGCGGCAGGCGAGCGGCCGTCGCGAGGGGCGTGCTGCGGATCATGTCGAGTCGACCGGTCCCGTCGTCGGCGGCCGTCGACCCGACCTCGCCGCCGGTCGAGCCATCGAGACCGCCGCTGACACTCACGTCGGTCACGGCGTTGGCCAACGCGGTCCGGACGCGCGGGAGAAGGATGCGGCGCATCCCTGGGATGGCCAATCGCCAATCGAACGGGGCCCGGATCAGCCGGTACCCCTCGCGCTCCTCGGTCTGCGGCAGGCCGGGTTGCCACCGGCAGTACACCGTGACCTGATACCCGGCCTCGACCGCGGACCGCGCCATCCGGAACGTCCGGGCGTCGAATTCGCCGGACGAGAAGGACAGGTACGCGATCCGGGTCGCCGGGTGGCCGACGGGGCTGGGGGCCGTCACCGGGCCGTCGCCGCCTGTGACTTCCAGCCGGCCCCGAGACGGAGCACCTGGCGAGGCCTCGTCGTGCTCACGCGCGCCGACGAGTCGACCGTATCGACGACGAGGTCGGCCGTCGCATACAGGCTGACCCAGTCGATCGCCCGGTGCGCCGTGACGACGACGATCACGTCCGCCCAGGCCAGCAGGTCGTCGAGCGCGGCACCGGTCCGGCTGGCCCCGGCCGCATCGGTGAACGTGGCCACATGCGGGTCGTGGTACCGGACGTCGCCGCCACGCGCCGCGAGGCCGGCGATCACCTCGGCGGCGGGCGAGTTCCGGTGGTCCGCGACGTCGGGCTTGAACGCGACGCCGACGACCCCGACGTGGGTGCCACGGATCGCCCGGCCGCGATCGTTGAGCGCGTCGCCCACGAGGTCCACCACGTGCCGCGGCATCGCGAGGTTGATGTCCCCGGCGAGCTCCACGAACCGGTCGACGAAGTCGAACTCGCGCGCGCGCCACGAGAGGTAGTAGGGATCCACCGGGATGCAGTGCCCGCCGACGCCCGGTCCCGGCGTGAACCGCATGAAGCCGAATGGCTTGGTGGCGGCCGCATCGATGACCTCCCAGACGTCGAGGTCCATCCGCTCGCACAGCAGGGCGAGCTGGTTCACCAGGGCGATGTTCACGTTCCGGAAGATGTTCTCGAGCAGCTTGGCCAGCTCGGCCGCGTCCGGAGACGACAGCTCGATCACGGTGTCGTTGATGCGGCGCAGCAGCGCCGCGGCTCGCTCGGTCGCCGCCGGCGTGGTGCCCCCGACGAGTCTCGGCACGGTCCGCAGCGCGCTCGCCGGATCGCCCGGGTTCACGCGTTCGGGGGCGTATGCCAGGTCGAAGTCCTGACCCGCCCGCAGGCCACCGGCCTCGATCGTCGCCCGGAACGGCCCGGTCGTGGTCCCTGGGAAGGTCGTCGACTGGAGGACGACGAGCTGGCCGGAGCGGATCCGGTCACGGATGAACGCCGCCGCCGCGAGGACCGGCCCGAGGTCCGGATCCTTCGTGGCCGTGATGGGCGTGGGGACGCAGACGAAGATGACGTCGACGTCGTCGAGCTGGGCGCCCTCCTGCCCGGCGACCCGGAACGTGCGTGCGATCGCAGCGGCCAGCCGGTCGTCGGTGATGTCGTCGATCGGGGAGGATCCTGCCTGGATCCGGCTGACACGCGCCTCGGACACGTCGATCCCGATGACGTCAAGACCGGCCTCGGAGAACGCGATGGCCAGCGGCAGGCCGACGTACCCGAGTCCGATCACCGCGACTCGCTCGTCCCCGCTCATGCGCCCTCCTGTATCCCACCCGGCCCGGCCCCGCGACGACGGCCGCTGTCCCGGGTATCGTGGCGCATCCAGCGGAGGCCCGCTGCTACCATCGCCCTCCCATGGCCGACCGAACCCCCTTCTACCTGACGACCGCGATCGCCTACGCGAACAACAAGCCGGGCCTCCACACGCTGTACGAGGTCATCGGCGCCGACGTCATCGCGCGCTGGCATCGGATGATCGGCGATGACACCCGGTTCCTCACCGGGACCGACGAGCACTCGATCAACATCGCCCAGAGCGCCATCGACGAAGGGCGGACGCCCCGAGCGTTCGTGGACGAGAAGGTGGGCTACTTCACGACCGCTGAGGACAGCCTCGGCATCAGCCCGGACCGGTTCATCCGGACCACGGACCCCGATCACCTCCGGGCCGCGCAGGAGATGGTCCGCCGGGCGCACGCCAACGGCGACATCTACCTCGGGACCTACGAGGGCTGGTATTGCCCCAACGAGGGGTTCCGCAACGCCACGGACGTCCAGGAGACCGCCCGCGGGACCATTTGCCCGAACCATCCCGGGGTCCCGCTCCAGTGGCTGACCGAGCGAAACTGGTTCTTCAAGCTCTCGGCGTACCAGGACCGGCTCGAGAGCCACTACGCCCATCACCCCGAGTTCGTCCAGCCGGACTTCCGCCGCAACGAGATGCTCGGCTTCATCCGGAGCGGGCTCGAGGACTTCTCGATCTCGCGCGAGCGGACCCCCGGCGGCTGGGGCATCCCGTTCCCCATCGGCGAGGACGGCGAGACGTCGCTCCGAGAGGACGGGACGTGGGACCCGGAAGCGGGTGTCATCTACGTCTGGTACGACGCGCTCATCAACTACATCACGGGGGCCGGCTTCCCCGACGACCCGGACGCGTTCGCCCGATGGTGGCCGGCGGACCTGCACGTCATCGGCAAGGACATCGCCCGGTTCCATACGGTGTTCTGGCCGGCCATGCTGTGGAGCGCCGGACTCGAAGCGCCGAAGAGCGTCTGGGTCCACGGCTGGTTGCTCGCGGCGGGTGGCGAGCGGATGAGCAAGAGCCGCGGCAACTTCCTCGACCCGGCCGACTTCGTCGCCGCGTTCGGCGCCGATGGGGCGCGCTACGTCGTCCTGCGTGAAGTCCCGTTCGATCGCGACGCCGAGGTGTCGTGGGACTCGTTCGTCCGTCGCTACAACGCGGACCTCGCCAACGACTTCGGGAACCTCGTGAACCGGACCGTGGCGATGACGAACCGCTACCTCGACGGGGAACGGCCGGCACCGCGCGCGGCGGGCAATTCCGCCCTCGGCGAGGGGTGGAGCGACACCCTCCGGCTCTATCGCGAGCGACTGGACGGGTGCCTGTTGCACGACGCGCTCGCGGAACTCTGGGAGTTCGTCCGCGGCGCCAACAAGGTGGTGGACGCGGAGCGGCCATGGGAGCTCCAGAAGGCCGCGACGGCCGGCGACGATGCGGCCGCGACCCGGTTGCGCGACGTGCTTGGCGACCTGATCGAGGCCTGTCGGCTCCTCGGGCTGGCCGCTGCGCCGTTCATGCCGGGCATCGCGCCGCGGATCCTGGCCCAGCTCGGGTTCGACTACGGCTACGGCGCGGACGGCAACGACGGATCGCCCCTCCTCGACCAGCTCGCGTGGGGCGCGCGAGCCACGGAGCCCGGGCGCGTGGCGGCGCCCGAGCCCCTCTTTCCGCGGCTGGATGCGGAGGTGGCGGCGGACTGATCGCGCCTACCATGGCCGCGTGCCGCTCATCGACAGTCACTGCCACCTCAACGCCGACCGTTTCGACGGCGACGCTGACCTCGTCATCGGCGGCGCTCGCCTGGCGGGGGTCGAGCGGATCATGGTGCCGGGCTGGAATGTCGCGTCGTCATCGCGGGCGCTCGGCATCGTGGCGCGGTTCCCGTGGCTCGACGCGGCCGTGGGCGTCCACCCTCACGATGCCGCGAAGGTCGACGATGCCGGTTGGGGTCAGCTGGTCGCCTGGGCACAGGATCCGCGCGTGACCGCGATCGGGGAGACCGGTCTCGACTACGACCGGGTCTTCAGCCCGATCGACGACCAGCGCCGCAACCTGGCCCGCAACCTCGCACTCGCCCTCGAGACCGCCAAGCCGGCGATCATCCACTGCCGGTCGTCGGCCGGCCGTCGCGACGCCCAGGACGCGCTGCTGGCGGCGTTCGCCGACGCCGGTGTCGGCGGGCCGACATGGGCCTCGACGTTCGGCGATCGACCCCAGGCCATCATCCACTCCTACTCGGGTCCGCTCGACTACGGGCGGGCGGTGGTCGACCTCGGGTTGGCGGTGAGCTTCTCCGGGCTGGTGTTTCGAGCCGGCGAAGAGGCCTCGGCGGACGTCGCGGCGCTGGTGCCGGCGGACCGCGTCCTCGTCGAGACCGATTCGCCATTTCTCTCGCCACCCGGCGCACCCCGCTCGCGCAACGAGCCCGAGTGGGTACGCGTCACCGCAGCCTGGCTCGCGGATCGACGCAGCGTCTCGCTCGAAGACCTCGCCGATGGCCTCGTCTCCGCTTACGATCACAGTCTCCCCGCGTCATGACTGCCACGAGCTCCCGACGCCGCCGACGCCTGGCCACCCTCGGCCTGGGCATCATCCTCATCGCGGCCTGCACCCAGGCCGTCCCGTCCGCGTCGCCACCGGCGACACCGACGCCGACTGTCGCGTCATCGCCGACCCCGTCGCCGACGCCCGTCCCGACCCCAGCACCGACCCCGACCCCGACGCCGACGCCACTCGCGACACCAACGCCCACCCCGGAACCGACCCCTTGCCCCGTCGTCGCCCAGGACGGGCGACTGCCGTCGGACCGGCTCCTCGACGTCAAGTGGTCGAGCGGGGCGGGCGCGGACCGGTTCGTCTTCCGCTTCGGGAACTCGTCCATCGGGTCGCCGGCCGGGATCCCGACCGGCGAGCTGACCTTGGCCGAGGCGCCCTACACGTTCGGTCCAAGCGGCCTGCCGATCGAGATGACCGGGGAACGGGTCATCCAGGTGGTCTTCCGCCAGATGTCGCTCTCCTCGGACACCGGGGAGCCTGTCTACCAGGGCCCGGCGGACCTTCGACCAGACCTGTCCTCGCTCCGGCACGCCGTCGAATTCGATGAATCGGAGGGGGTCATCGGCTGGTACCTCGGGTTCGATGGCCCCGCATGCGTGACGCTGACCCGGAGCGGGAACGACGTCATCGTCGCCTTCGAGCACCTCTGACGCTGGCGAAGGAACGGGGGGCATGCGCCTCGTTCCTGTTGTTGTTGGGGGCGGCATCGACGTGGTCGTCGCCGTCCACATCAAACCACGCGCTCAGTCGAGGCTTCGGTGGATCCGGGCTAAGCTACGGTGACATGGTCTCCGGATCGACAAGATCGTGCCGTGCCCGAACGAAGGTCACGTCCACATCCTCATTGAGGCGAAGCTCAGCCTCGTACGACAGCCCCACGGCTGGACATACCCGCGCTTCAGCCGCTTCAGCCACGACGGCGATTTGAAGCAAACCGCCGACCGTCCGTACGGAGATCCACCCACGATCCGAACAGGCGGTCTCCAACCATCGGAGTCGTAGGGTAGTGTCATCGCCAAGGGCGTTCTCGACAAACACGGTGGACGCGTCCGGCAGTAAGGGCACCGGCTCGATCGCCGACACCCGACAGGCTGTTACAAGACCTGTGGCGTCCCTGAGTACCCAGTCCGTCGGCTGCCCGTCGATCAAGGACGGTCCGTCAGGCACCGCCAGAAAGTCGCACGACACGGGCACGTCGGCGGGCACAACCGAAGGCGCTGCGCCCGTCGAATCGGGCTTCCGTGACAGGGCGAACGCAAGACTTGTGATCACCGCAGCGATGACCACAATCGTCCCAATGACGAACCACGACGAAGGTCCGGAAGGACTGTGATCACTCTCTGGCATCATGATGTCGAATCGTCCCACTCCAGACCTGCGACACCCTTAGTTGAAGACGGTCGCCCCGAAATTGTCCAGCGATTGATCGAGACGAGCGAACAGTCCAGTGTTACTCGAACTCACGCCGATCGCCCGCATCCGATCGCCGGTCCCACCAGGAATCCGCCGATACACGGGAGAACCGCTATCGCCTCCAACGGTCGTGTAGCTCATGTCGGCGCCCCACAGATCGAAGTTGCCCCACGCGGCCCCGAAGTTGTAGCTCACCCAGGTTGTCGTGACAGTTCCACATTTGATCGCGTTCGAACCGGCGCCCAGAGACGCGCAGAGGGTCTCGCCTTGTGCTGCCACTCCCATCCCGATGATGTCGTCGCCTTCGGCGAACACATTGTCTGATTCCTGAGCAGCCGTCAGGTTTGAACGGAGGATGTCCTGGCCGTTCTGGAAGTACATCCACTGCACCGGTGCCCCGAGCGCACCGATTGCCGCGTGCGACCAGTTGTTTCCGAACGTGTTGAAACTGCAATGGCCGCTCGTCACGAACTCCGCGTCTCCGGCCTGGACGATATGAAATCCCATGGTGCATGTCCCAGCACCGTTCGTGATCGTCACGCCCGCGGCGGTCGGTCCGTGACAGTGTGTGCGCAGTGTGCAATGCGAGGGCATCGGCGGCTCCATCGCCCGGACGTCGACGGCCACACCAAGGTCGGTGCTCAACTCCTCGGCGATCGGCTTGGCGGCGTCGGTTTCGCTGGATGGAACACCAATGAATAGACCGTTTGCGCGGGTATCGACGCCCAGACCCACAACTCGCACGGCCGCATCGATGTCCTGCGCCATGCTCAGTCCGCGTTCGGCGGCATCGAATAGCTCCTTCTCAGCGTGAGCCACCATCTCGATGCGCCATGATCGTGCTAACCCTGCCATTTGGTCTTCGATTTCCCGCTCCGCTGCGGCATCGGAGCCCGTGAGCAGGATGGTCACCGCTCCGTCATCGCCGGGGTCGAAGTACATACCTGCGAACGACGCGCGACTTTGTAGGAAGGCACCCAACCGCGCGTCGACCGCGTCAGCGAAACCCATCCGGCCAACCAAGTCGACGCGTTCGAACTCCTCGGTGGTCATGGGGATACCCCAGTCAGCACTGCCGACGTCCCGGTCGCTGCTCATCAGTTCAGCCACGGCCGCCGCGTCATCAGTCAAACCCAGTTCGGCCCGTAGGGTCTGCGCTTCCACCAACTCGGCGTCAGTCGTAGGGATGTCCGAGGCGGATGCGGCGAAGCCGACAGGCATCACCAACATCATGAAGACAACACTTACTGCCGTCCTGAGCATCACTCGTCCCCCTCTCAATTGACTCTTCGTTCACTGAGGTCCGTGGATAGTACCGCCTGTTCAAGAACTACAGCCGGATGTTGGCTACCTTGGTGGCGGCGATCCATTCGGGAGCGGGCGGGCCGCGATGGATGAGCGTGACCGGCCCGTCATGCGGGCCGCCCGCGGCGCTCCCCAACCATGCTCGCGATGCCGATCCCGCCAGCCGCGCCACTCCCCCAAGTGCCTGGGCCAGCGCACCCAGCCGAGAATCTGGCCTCCGTCGGCTCGTCGGCATCGGTAGCGGACGCACCGGCCATGGACACGAACGAGCGGAAGTCCGAAGTCCGTCCACACATGGTCCTTGGCGCGGGTTGACAGCCTCGCACCGGGTTCGGTAGTCTCCGCTTGGCACTCTCCATGCGAGAGTGCTAACATTGGTCGAGCGCTTCCGCACAAGCCCACGCAACGTCAGCCACCGACATCGGCCGACCGGGAGGATGGGCACAGGCGGTTCGCGACCACAGCAGACCGGGACGATCGGGCGGGCGGCCATGTGCCGTCGTCCAGCGCCCCGCCAGACATGCCCGACGGCCGAAGTCGGCCGCCACAGGAGGAACGCACGTTGGCCAAAGCCACTGCCAGCTCGCCCAAGCTTCGCCCCCTGGGCGATCGCGTGGTCATCAAGCCGAGCGCCCGCGAGGAGATGACCAAGAGCGGCATCGTCCTGCCGGACACCGCCAAGGAGAAGCCCCAGGAGGGCAGCATCATCGCGGTCGGCCCCGGCCGCATCCTCGACGACGGCAAGCGCGAGTCGATCGACGTCAAGCCGGGTGACAAGGTCCTGTACGCCAAGTACGCCGGGACCGAATTCAAGATCGATGGCGACGAGCTGCTCATCGTCAGCCAGAAGGACATCCTGGCGATCGTCGAGGCCTGACGCACCCGCGTCGTCCCCTCGCCACCGCCCCACACGTTCCTGGAGGGACTTTCGAATTGGCTAAGCAACTCATCTTCGACGAGGCGGCTCGTCGTTCCCTCAAGCGCGGCGTCGACCGCCTCGCGGACGCGGTCAAGGTGACCATCGGCCCGAAGGGCCGCAACGTCGTCCTCGACAAGAAGTTCGGCTCGCCGACCATCACCAATGACGGCGTCACGATCGCTCGCGACATCGAGCTCGACGACCCGTTCGAGAACATGGGCGCGCAGCTCCTCAAGGAAGTCGCGACCAAGACGGACGACGTCGCCGGCGACGGGACGACCACCGCGGTCGTGCTCGGCCAGGCCATGGTCGCCGAGGGCCTTCGCGTCGTCAGCGCGGGCGCCAACCCGATGGTCGTGAAGCTCGGCATCGAAGCGGCCGTCAACGCGGTCGTCGCCGAGATCAAGAAGCAGTCCCGACCGGTCAACGACCGAGCCCAGATCGCGGCCGTCGCCGCCATCAGCGCGGCTGACCCGGAAGTCGGCGAGATCATCGCCGAGGTGATGGACAAGGTCGGCAAGGACGGCGTCATCACCGTCGAAGAGGGCCAGAGCCTGGGCCTCGAGAAGGAATACACCGAAGGGATGCAGTTCGACCGCGGCTACCTGTCCGCGTACTTCGTGACGAACCCCGACCGGATGGAAGCCGTCCTCGACAACCCGCTCATCCTCATCACGGACAAGAAGATCTCCAGCGTCCAGGACATGCTCCCGGCGCTCGAGAAGGCGGTCCAGCAGGGTAAGCCCACGCTGATCATCGCCGAGGACGTCGACGGTGAGGCCCTCGCGACGCTCGTCGTCAACAAGCTCCGTGGCACCGTCTCGGTCCTCGCCGTGAAGGCGCCGGGCTTTGGCGATCGCCGCAAGGAGATGTTGCGCGATATCGCCGTCCTGACCGGCGGCACGGTCATCAGCGAGGAGATCGGGCGCAAGCTCGACTCCGTGACCTTCGAGGACTTCGGCTCGGCCCGTCGCGTCGTCGCGACCAAGGACGACACCACGGTCATCGACGGGGCCGGCAAGGCGGACCTGATCAAGGCTCGCATGAGCCAGATCAAGGCCCAGATCGAGGACACCACCTCGGACTACGATCGGGAGAAGCTCCAGGAGCGTCTCGCGAAGCTGTCGGGTGGCGTCGCGGTCATCAAGGTCGGCGCGGCCACCGAGGTCGAGCTCAAGGAGAAGAAGCACCGCATCGAGGATGCGCTCTCGACGACCCGCGCGGCCGTGGAGGAGGGCCTCGTCGCCGGCGGTGGCACCACGCTGCTCCAGGCCATCCCCGCGCTTGACAAGGTCAAGCTCGAGGGTGACGCCGCGGTCGGTGTCGCGATCGTGCGCAAGGCCCTCGAGGCTCCGGCACGTCAGATCGCCGAGAACGCCGGGGCGCCCGGCGAAGTCATCATCGAGCACGTCAAGGGCCTCAAGCCCGGCTTCGGCTACGACGCGCTCAAGGGTGAGTACGGCGACCTGTTCAAGAAGGGCATCGTCGACGCCGCCAAGGTGACGCGCTCCGCCCTGCAGAACGCCGCATCGATCGCGGCCATGGTCCTCACCACGGAGACCCTCATCTCGGATCTGCCCGAGAAGGAGAAGGCCGGTCCCGGTGGCGGCCACGACCACGGCGGTGGCGGAGGGATGGACTTCTAGTCCGCCCGAACCTCGCAGATCCTCGAAGGCCCCGGCACCGCCGGGGCCTTCCTGATTCCCGGCGCAGGTCGTGCGTCGGGGACAGCAGATGGCCGGGCACTGGCGGGGCCACGGGCCGGGCGACCGGCAGGGCCCCCAGCCTGGCATCGGCGCCATGATCCGCGTTTGCACTCGGAGCACACAACAGCACCAGGGACGCGTGGAAGCGCCGGATCGCGTCAGAAACTTGCACCCCGGGCAACGGATCGACGAAACCGCACGGATCCGTGCCCCGGACGCACAACTGACCCATCCGACCGCCTCCCGCGTCCCTCACGGCCCCGTTTCGAGGCCGTTGTGTGCACCCGGCGCACGATGTGCACCCGGGGCACAGCCCGACGCAAGATCGTGCCGTTTGGCGCGCAGCCGCGACCCCAGCGAGCCCAGCCACGACCCCACCGAGCCCAGCCACGGCCCCAACGAGCCCGGCCACGGCCCGACCGTTTGACAGGTCCGGCCCCCGCCACGACGCTGACCGCATGCATATCGCTCGCGTTCGCCCGCTCCGCCCGCTCCTGGCGCTGGCCGCCTCGGCGGCGCTCGTCCTGACTGCGTGCGGGACGCAGTCCGCCCCGGAACTGACGGACCCCACCGAGATCCTCCAGGCGGCCCTCACCAGCACGGAGACCGCGACCAGCGTCCACGCTGAGGTCACGGTCACGGGCTCGCTCGACATCTCGATCATCCCGGGAGGTCCCGGGGCACCGGTCGAGCTGACCGGCACCACCGCCAGCGCAGATCTCGACCTCGCCAACGGCGCCGCGCGTGCCACCTTCGCGGTCCCGACGCTCTTCGATCTCGCGGGCGAGCTGATCGCCGTGGGTGGCAAGGCCTATCTCAAGACGACCGCCACCGGGCCGAACTACACCCTGACGGACCTCGGGGCCACGCTCCCGATCGACGTGACCAACGCCAAGGGCCTCATCGACAGCATCGGCGAGCTGCTCCTGGACGAGCGGATCACCCTCACGAAGGGCGGCGACGTGAGCTGCAGTTCGGGCAGCTGCTACGTCATGACGACGACGCTGGCCCCGGCGGACGTGGTCGCGTTGCTCGGCGGCGACATCCAGGTGCCGGCCGGTCTGCCCATCGACCTAGATGGCGCCGCCATCGACATCGAGGTACGCGTCGAGAAAGCCCTCCCGCGCCATCTCGGCGGCCTGACGTTCACGGTGACCCTCCCCGATGGCGACCCGCTGACCCTCGACCTGACGCTCTCGAAGTGGGACGCCGGGGTCACCGTCCAGGCACCGTCGCCGGACCAGGTCTCGGGCGGATAAGCCGGCCGACCTACAATGGACGGGTGAGCCCCACCCGACGTCGCCGGACCGGCGACCCCACCCTCGACGACGTCGCGGCGGCAGCGGCCGAGGCCGTCGGGACCGCGTTCGCGGACCTCGACGACGCTCCCGCGATGCTCGAGGAGCCCGCCTGGATGCGCGCGGCCGATCCGGCCGGCGATGACTTGGCCACACCGGTCTCGCCGGCGGACCCGAAGGCGATCGCGGAACGTCGCGATGCGCGGGCCGCGGAGATCGTCAAGGCGCTCAACCCGGAACAGGCGCGCGCCGTCACGAAGACCGACGGCCCGCTCCTGATCCTCGCCGGTGCGGGGAGTGGCAAGACCCGCGTCCTGGCGCATCGCATCGCCTATCTCGTGGGCGTCAACGGCATCGCCCCGTGGCGGATCCTGGCCGTCACGTTCACCAACCGCGCCGCTGCGGAGCTTCGCGAGCGGATCATCAGCCTGGTCGGGGAGGGCGGCCGCGACGTCCAGGCCGGCACGTTCCATGCCTTGTGCGCCCGCGTCCTGCGCCAGGACGGGGAAGCCATCGGCGTCGATCGGCGGTTCGTCATCTACGACACCGACGATCAGCAGGCGCTCATGAAGCAGGTGCTCAAGGAGCAGGACCTGCCGCTTACCGGCGAGTTCCGCCCGAGTGCCGTGTTGGGCGCCATCAGCCGCGCCAAGAACGAGATGCTTGACCCGGCGTTCCTGAGCGAGAACGCGGCGAACCACCGCGAACAGACGATCGCCCGGCTCGCGAGTCGATACCAGGAGCGCCTCCGCAAGGCCCGCGCGCTCGATTTCGATGACCTCCTCCTGGAGGCCGTCCGGCTCTTCCAGGAAGCGCCCGACGTCCTCGCCAAATACCAGGAGAAGTGGCGCTACCTCCACGTCGACGAGTACCAGGACACGAACCGTGCCCAATACCTGTGGGTGAAGGCGCTCGCGGCGAAGTACGGGAACCTCGCGGTCGTCGGCGACGACGACCAGTCGATCTATTCGTGGCGCGGCGCGGACCTGCGCAACATCCTCGACTTCGAACGTGACTGGCCGGCGGCCACGGTCGTCAAGCTCGAACAGAACTACCGATCGACGCAGCTCATCCTCGACGCGGCGCATGCCGTCGTGTCCCGCAACAGTGCGCGGAAGGACAAGCAACTCTGGACCCAGAACGAGGGCGGGATCAAGATCCAGCGGTTCGAGGCCTACAACGAGGACGAGGAGGCCGAGTGGATCGCCCGCCAGGTCGAGGCGCTGGTGGGTGGTCGAGGGAGCGCGCTGACGCGTCGGGCAGACGAGGACGTCGCGGATCAGCGCTTCCGGGCGCGCGAGATCGCGGTCATGTACCGGATGAACGCCCAGTCGCGCGCCATCGAAGAATCGTTCCTGCGCTACGGGATTCGGTACCAGCTTGTCGGTGGCACGCGGTTCTATGCCCGGCGCGAGGTCAAGGACGCGCTGGCGTATCTGCGGATCCTGCGCTCGGACACGGATAGCGTGAGCTTCGAGCGGATCATCAACGTGCCGGCGCGGAGCATCGGCGACAAGACCATCGAGGTCCTTCGGGCCGGCGCACTGGGACGCGATGGGTCGATCTGGGCCGCGATCGAGGCGGCGGCGACGGGCGAACTCGATGGGCTGGCACCCCGGGCCCGGAGCGCGCTCGCGGACTTTGCGGCGCTCGTCCGACGGCTCCGGACACGGGTCGGGATGCTGGGGCTCCCCGAGCTGCTCGATGAAGCCCTGGAGGCGTCCGGCTACCGCGCGATGCTCGCCGACGGCTCCGAGGACGGCGAGGAGCGTTGGGCGAACCTGCTCGAGCTGCGCGCCGTCACGACCCGCTACGACGACCTCAGTCCGGATGACGCCCTGGACCGCCTGCTCGAGGAGACGGCGCTGGTCGCTGATCAGGATTCCTACGAAGGGGACGCCGACGCGGTCACGCTGATCACGCTCCATGCCGCGAAGGGTCTCGAATTCCCGGCCGTCTTCATCGCGGGTCTGGAGGAGGGGCTGTTCCCGCACAACCGAGCGCTCGACGACGAGAAGGAGCTCGAGGAGGAGCGTCGCCTCGCGTATGTCGGCATCACCCGAGCGAAGCGTCGCCTGTTCCTGTCGCATGCGTGGCGCCGCGCGACCTGGGGGATGGGCCAGGCGGCCGTCCCGAGCCGGTTCCTGCTTGAGATCCCGGCCGAGCTGATGGTGGGGCCGCAACTCGGCGCGGGGTCAGACGATCGCGACCTCGACCTTGATCTCGTGTTCGGGGCGCGCCGGACGAGCCGCTTCGGTACCCCGGTCCGTGGCGGTGGCGGCGCATTCCGGCAGGGGAGCGGTCGACCCGGCGGACCGGCGCCTGGCGAGACCTTCCGGCCCTCCCGCGACCTCGCGGCGAAGCGCGAGGCGTACGCCGATGGCGCCGCGTCGGGCTCGTTGACCCGCCCGGTCCGTGCCTGGGACGACGACCTTGACGGGCCGCCCCGACCGGCTCCGGGCGCGCCGCGCACCGTCACGCCCCGTCCGATCATCCCCGGCGAGCGACAATTCCGCGACGGCGACCGCGTCCGCCACGGACGTTGGGGTGACGGGATCGTCGTGACGTCCAAACTCACGCGGAGCGACGAGGAGGTGACCGTGGCGTTCAAGGATGCCGCCGTGGGACGGAAGCAGATGCTCGTGAGCCTCGCCAACCTCGAGATCGTGGGATGACGGCGCGACTGACCAGCGACGACCTCGCCCGCGTCGTCAGCCTGGCCGAGTTCGAGGCGCTCGCGCGCGACCGGATGGAGCCTGGCGCGTTCGACTACGTCAGCCGCGGCTCATGGGACGAGATCACGCTCGCCGAGAACGAGGCGGCCTGGCGTCGGCGTCGGTTCCGGCCGCGCGTGCTCGTCGACGTCTCGACGGTCCATCCGGCCACGACCGTCCTCGGCCAGCCCGTCGCGATGCCGGTCGCGGTCGCGCCGATGGCGATCCACGTGCTCGCCCACCCGGACGCGGAGCTCGCGACGGCACGCGGCGCGGGGGCGGCTGGCGTCCCGTTCACGCTGTCCACCACCTCGTCGCGCTCCATCGAGGAGGTCGCCGCGGCCGCCCCGGACGGGCCGCGCTGGTTCCAGCTCTACGTCCAGGCCGATCGTGGCATCACGCGATCGCTCGTCGAGCGGGCCGTCGACGCCGGCTATCGGGCGATCGTCCTCACCGCGGACCTGCCGGTCCTGGGCTATCGCGAGGGCGATCGGCGGTCCGGGTTCCAACTGCCGCCACTCGGCAACTTCCGCGAACCTCCGGCGACGCACGGCGACCGCGAGAAGCACGGGTTCCAGCGTCTCGAGAATCCGCAGCTCAGCGCGCTGACCTGGGACGACCTCGCGACGATCCGTTCCTGGTCATCGCTGCCACTCGTCGTCAAGGGCATCCTGACCGGCGAGGACGCGGGCCTCGCCATCGAGCACGGAGCCGACGCGATCGTCGTGAGCAACCATGGAGCGCGTCAACTCGACCGCTCCCCGGCGACCGTGGACGTCCTGGCCGACGTCGTCGCGGCGGTCGATGGCGCCGTGGAGGTCCTCGTCGACGGTGGCGTCCGTCGAGGGCTGGACATCGCGATCGCCCTCGCGCTCGGCGCGCGTGGGGTCCTGGTGGGGAAGCCGATCTTCTGGGCGCTCGCGGCGGGCGGCCAGGCGGGCGTCGAGCGGGCGCTCGCCATCCTCGACGAGGAATTCCGGATCGCCCTGGCGCTGCTCGGGGCGCCCACGCCGGCCGCGCTCGGTCGGGCGCATCTGGTCGACGCGGGCTGAGCCTCGCATCGATGGCCATCCAGCTCCCGCCGGTCGACCCGGCCCTCGTCGCCGAGGCGGCGACGCTCGACGCCGATACGGCGGCGTCCCGGCATGCCGATCTCGCCGCGCGGATCACCCAAGCCAATGAGCGCTACTACGAGCAGGACGCGCCCGAGATCAGCGACGCCGAATACGACGCGCTCTTCCGCGAGCTCGTCGCCCTCGAGACCGCCCATCCCGCGCTGACCACGTCCGACTCGCCCACCCAGCGGGTCGGCGGGACGCCCGCGGGCACCTTCGACGAGGTCCGCCACTCCCGGCCGATGCTGTCGCTCGCGAACGCGTTCAGCCACGACGAGTTGCGGGCGTTTGATGCGCGGGTCCGCAAGGGCCTCGGGCTGGCGGCCGCTCCGGAACCCGCTCCTGAACTGCGTTACGTCGCGGAACTCAAGATCGACGGGCTCGCGATCAGCCTCCGCTACGAGCGCGGCCGGTTCGTCCAGGGCGCGACCCGTGGCGATGGCACCACCGGCGAGGACGTGACCGCGAACCTTCGGACCATCTCGGTCATCCGCGCTCACCTGACCGAACCCGCGACGGTGGACGTCCGTGGCGAGGTGTTCATGCCCAAGGCCGAGTTCGCGCGCATCAACGCCGAACGCGAGGAGGCGGGGCTCGCGCTCTACGCGAATCCCCGGAACAGCGGCGCGGGCTCGCTCCGCCAGATCGACCCGACCGTGACCGCCGCTCGCAAGCTCTCCGCGTGGTTCTACCAGCTGGTCGAGGACGGGTCGCCGGTCTCGACGCAGGCCGGGGCGCTCGATCGCCTCGTGGCACTCGGTCTGCCGGTCAACCCGGACCGCTCGTCTGACCTGGACATCGAGGGCGTCATCGCCTTCACCGAGCAGTGGCGCGAGGCGCGGCACGCGCTGCCGTTCGAGACGGACGGGGTCGTGGTCAAGGTGGACCGGGTCGACCAGCAGGAGCGGCTCGGGATGGTCAGTCGCGCACCGCGCTGGGCGATCGCCTACAAGTTCCCACCCGAGCAGGCGGAGTCGTTCGTCGAGGACATCGTCCCGTACGTCGGGCGGACCGGGACGCTGACGCCGGTCGCGCACCTGCGCCCGACCAAGGTCGCCGGTTCCACGGTGGCTCGTGCCACGCTCCACAACCTCGACGAGATCCGGCGCAAGGACATCCGGATCGGCGACTGGGTGGTCCTGCAGAAGGCCGGTGACGTGATCCCCGAGGTCGTCCGGCCGTTCGCCGAGCGGCGGACCGGCGACGAGCGCGAGTTCGCGATGCCGGAGCGCTGTCCGGTCTGCGACACGCCCGTCGTCCAGGACGAGGGCGCCGTTCGCGTCTACTGCCCGAACACCCGCTGCCCAGCCCGGTTGGCGCAGGAGTACGGCCACTTCGTCGGCCGTGGCGGGATGGACATCGAAGGCGCCGGCTGGGCGGTCCTCAGCCAGCTCCTCGAGCGGGGCATGGTCCATTCGCGGGCGGATTTCTTCCGCCTGACCGCCGATGACCTCGAGACGCTCGAACGCTTCGCGAAGAAGAGCGCCGAGAACCTGGCGGGACGGATCGCGCGCGCCCGCGTCGGACGGCCGCTCGCTCGGGTGCTCAACGGTCTGGGGATGCCACAGGTGGGGGAGCAGACCGCGATCGATCTCGCCGGCTGGCTGGCGACCCGCGTCCGTCCGGACGACTACCCGGCGCCCGACGGCGATGCGGTACCGGATGCCTGGTTCGCCGCGATCGAAGCCGAGCTCCGCCGCCTCGCGACCGACGAGCCCGATGCCCTCACGGGCGTGCCCGGGATCGGCCCGACGGTAGCGTCGGCCCTGAACCGCTGGTTCACCGATGAGGCGACCCGAGACGTGCTGCGAGAGCTGGTCGCCGCGGGCGTCGTCCCGGAGCGTCCCGTCGTCCGGCCCGCCGGCGAAGGAGGCGCGGGTCCGCTGGAGGGCAAGACGCTCGTGGTGACGGGGACGCTGGAAGGGTTCACCCGCCCCGAAGCCGAAGAGGCGATCCGTGCCGCGGGTGGCAAGCCCGGTGGGTCTGTCTCGAGGAAGACCGACTACCTCGTGGCCGGCGAAGCCGCGGGCTCGAAACTCACCAAGGCCCAGGAACTCAGCGTGCCGGTGCTCGACGAAGCGGGCTTCCGGCGGCTGCTCGCGGGCGAGAGCCACCCCTGACCCCCGAAACCGGTGCGCCACGGCACCGATTGTGGACAACTCGCCCGAACCAGAGAAACGGCGGACCGGGACGTCGAACTCGCACCTTATCGCCTCGAGCTCGGCGAACCCGGGTAGAGCGCCCCCTTTTTTCGCCACACGCGCAGCTCCGCGTAGGCCTCCCCGAGGGCCGACGTCAGGTCATCGACCTGGTCCTCGAGCTCCTCCTCGTGCTTGGACTTGTCGGTCCTTGCGTTCTCGCCCTGGGCGAGGTGCTCACGGGCGCCCTCGAGAAACTGCCTCTGCCACTTGGCGATCGTCGTCTGGCTCATCCCGAGGCGGCGCGCCACGTCGGTCTGGGTCGTCTCGCCCTTGAGCACCGAGAGGACGATGTGGAGCTTCTCGTCCGCTGTCCGGAACGGCTTGCGGCCCACGCGATCCTCCTGCGTCAGACACCCCGGAGGTATGACGAACCAGGTGTCCAACTCAGTCTGACGCACCACACTGCAAGGTCGGCTACTACCTATCGATCGTCAACTTGTTCGTCTCGACAAACCCGATGACCGGGCAGATATACACATCGTTTTTTCCCGACCATGGCTGGGACTACATCAACCGGTTGAAGGGAGCAGCTTGCTAGAATTTGACGGGCGGCCACCCCCAGGAGGTGTATGACACGATGGATGACGAGCTCGCACAGGCATTGCGGGAGTGGGCGCGGCTGCCATATCCAAGGGACGACTACCCTCCGGGCTCCCCGCGCGGCGAGATCAGAGGAGTGGATCTCGCGCTCCTCGACGGAGACATTGGTGTTGTGGCTTACGACGCTCTCGACGGGCGCCTCTCGGCGTCTGACATGATCTCGCTCGAGCACTCCATACGGGCCTTGACGAGTGTCATGCCCGAACTGTCGCAGGCCGGCCAGGCCTACTTCGGGCCTGCGCTCGAGATCCTCGCGATCGTCATGAGGCGGTGACTTCAAGCGCGGGCTGAGTATCCTCCGGCCAGCTCGCGACCTGCTCGGGGACCGCCTGCAGCCCGACCTTCGATGCCGACGGCCGGCTGACCAAGATCACGGTCACCGGCGGCACGACCTGGAGCTATCTGTACGACGGCGAGAGTCGCCTCGTGTCGGCCTGCCAGGCCACGAGCTGCAGCGGCTCGGGCTTCGCGCTGTTCGATTCGACCTATGACGGCGAGGGCCACCGGATCAGGCTCGTCGAGACCCCGGCCGCGGGGACGGCCACCACGACCGAGTTCCGCTACGAGGGCGATGCGGTCACCTCCGAAGTGTCAACCACCGGGGCCGTGGTCATCACCCGCACGTTCACCACCGATGAGGCGGGCGCCATCGTCAAGATGACGATTGCGGGTGACCCGGTCTCGCTTCACAACGGCGACTATCTGGTCACCTGGAACGGCCACGGCGACGCCCTGGCCCTGTCCGAGATCAACGGCGACGGCACCCTGACCGCCGCCAACCGCTTCACCTACACGACCTGGGGCGCCCCGTCGGTCACGACGGCCAACGGCTACGCCGACCTCCTCTACATGCACGCCCGCCACTACAGCCCCGAGTTCGGGCGCTTCCTGCAGCCGGACCCCTCTGCGCTCGAGGCGAACCTGTATGGGTATGCGGGGAACTCGCCGGTCACGAAGGTGGACCCGAAGGTACATGGGGCCTGAAGCTCTGATTGTGGAGGCGCTGCCGGCGCCGCCGGCGTCGGTGCGAATACCGGTGCAAAGATCGTGGCGAGGTTTACCACACGCGCGGTGGCGCGCGACGCGTATGCCAATCCGCTCGACGCCCTTGGGAGGGCGATCTCCAAGTGGTTCCGGCAGAAAGCACCTGCAAACGGGACGCACTTTCGGGTGATTCGAACTGACGACGGGTTGATCAAGGCTGACGCGTTTAGTCCGTCACAGACGACACCCACTCGAGGAAAGACATATTGGCAACTGATTGATGGCAGCGGCAACAGGGTTAGACGAGGCAAGTTCAATTGGGACATGAAGACACTGAAAGCGACCAAGATCGAAGAGCTCTGAAGCGGGCAACCGACGCCCTCGATCGAGTTTTCGATGGCGACCTGACAAGCATCGCCCATCTGCGGTCGGTGCCCTGGCAGGACATCGTCCGCGCGATGTCACTTGTCGATCGCCAGATCACTCGGCCGGTGGTTCGGCGCGTCCTCCTCCAAAGCCTCGACCCGGCGACTTCCAAGAACGCGCAGTCTTGGGCCGGTCTGGTATTCGACGGGTCATTGGACGAATGGACCGTCGAGGACGGCTTCCTGGTCTCGTACCCGAACCCGCCCGGTCGAGAGGAGATCGAGTTCACGTTCGAACCGGGGTGGGAAGACCCGATTCTCGAGGTCCTTCGACGTATCGACGACATCAATATCGACGGCACGATCGCCGCGGATGAGCTCGATAGGCTACTGAGCAGCCTGTCGTAGCACCAGCCTTGAGCGGCTAGGAACAAGCGTGCGTCGGGAATTCATTCCCATTCGATCTTGCTGGCTGTTGGTCCTTGGTTCTTCCGCGTTAGTCCTGGCTGTCTCCTGGATTGCGATCCAATCAGATAAGCGCTTCCTTCCATGCTCGGGGCGCTCCGGACTTCAGTGCATCGAAGTCACGACGGGCTCTACTTATGGGGATGGGCGGCTTGGCATTGCCGTAGAGCCAAATCAGCCAGGGCAACGTACGCTGGTTGTACTTGGAGGCGGCCCGGGACAGGGCATCGTCTGGGACGCAGACCGAGTCGTATCGCGGCTGAATCAGTCTCTTGGCAAGATGTCGCGGCTGGTCTTGGTGGATCCGTTCGGGGTCGGTCGATCCGAGGCCCTCGAGTGTTCGGCCGCCGAACGCGCGCACGACGACGCGACCCTGCGAGTCACTGGAGCTGACGACCATCTTGCGGCCGCCAGAGCGTTCGCCGATGCATGCATCGGCGAGCTCGGTCTCGACCAAGGTCAGCTCCGGCATTCTCCTCCCACCGTGCCGCCGCCGACCTCGAGGCCATTCGAGTCGACCTCGGCATCGAGTCCTGGGACATCTATGGGCAGAGCTACGGGACACGCGTCGCGCAGCTCTATGCAGTGGCGTACCCCGACCGAGTCGGATCGATCATCCTCGACGCGCCAGTCGAACCGCAGCCGTCGGTCGTCTACTCGCGACTGCGCGGCGAAGCGTTCGACATGGCGCTCGAGGCGACATTCGAGTGGTGCCGGCACGACGAGTCATGCCAAGGCTCCTTGGGGATGGATCCGGCCGAAGCGTACGGGATCATGCGCGGTCGCCTCGCAGCCCCGCCGCCTGATCGGATCACTGCGCTCGGCCCTGGTGCCCTCGACGCCTACGCGGCGACACGGCTGTCCGACGCCGCGGGACGTCTCGAGTTGCTCCGACTCGTCGTCGCGACGCGAGGCGGCGATTGGGCCGGCCTCGCCGCGACGCTCGAGGCAGCCGCGCACCCGGCGGCTGCCGAGGTAATCCCCGGTTCACGGTTCAGCGATGCCGCCTACTACGCGATCCAGTGCGCGGACTGGACCTGGGATACCGACGACCCGGACGAACGGGCGGCGCAGCTGCTTTCCGCCATGTCGGACGCTGGCTCGCTGCCGGCGCAGGCGGCCGTCGTCCTGCGCGATCTTCCGTGCGCCTACTGGCCGGGAATCTCTGAGGAGTCGGCCGTCGCCTCGGACCGCCACAAGACCGTGATCGTCGCCGCAACGCTCGACTGGGCAGCGCCTCCGGCCATCGCCGAAGGGCTTTGGGAGTCGAACCCTGACGCGTCGATGGTCGTCGTCGACGGGGGCCCACACGTGTCCCTGGGTCGCGGCATCGCGTGCGTCCATGACGCGGTTCGTCGGCGGCTGGCCAGCGCGGTCGCGTCGGACTCCCGGCGGGTCGACTGCTCGGTGGCGTTTGTGGGGCCGGGCTCCTGAGCGTGGCGCGACGTGGCCCGCGGTTAGCTAGCGGCGACGGACGGCGTAGCGCTCCATCAGTTCCGACACAGCCGAACGGGCCGCGGCCCACTCGGGCTGATCGCCGAAGATCGCGCCGTCGGGACCCCAGCGGCGGATCTGGGTCATCGCCGTGACGATCGCGTCGTGCGCGAGCTGGCGCTGGCGGCCGGCTTCGATCTGCCCGGTCACGAGATACCGTCGGACGACATCGAACGGCGCCGACCAGCGACCCCATCGCAATCGATCGCCCTCGCGCAGCGATTCGAGCCAGTCGTCGTCGCCGACCGGATGTCGGTCGTGCTCGAGCTGGTGTCGATGGATGTCCACCCGAAGACCTGGGCGCTCCATGCTCGGCAGTCGCCCGTCGTCATCGACCGTGGTGTAGCACGTGGGGCAGACCGGGAGCTCGGCGTCGGCTCGCGGCGCGTCGCCGTATGGGAGCCCGCAGCGCCGGCAGAACGTCACCTCCGCGCGGACAGCCGGCGTCCCGCATTGCAGGCAGACATGGGTGGTGGCGGCGGCGGTCGGTTGGGGCACCCGACGATCATGCCAAGCGACGGCGGCCGGGTCATCGGCCCAAGCGTCCCGGTCCGGCTTTGACGGTGGTCACATTCGACAGGACGCACCGCCCCGTCGCAACGTCGATGCCCGCTATCATCGGCCGCATGGCCACCCTGTCGCGCGCCGATGTCGAACACGTCGCCCACCTTGCCCGCCTGGGGCTGCGCGACGACGAGCTGACGATGCTCGAGGGCCAGCTGAACCACATCCTCGACCAGTACGCGATCCTCACGACGGTCCCGACGGACCACATCGCGCCGACCGCCCAGACCATCGAGCTCGAGAACATCCTGCGCGACGACGTGGTGACGCCGTCGCTTCCCGTCGAGGCGGTCCTCGCGAACGCTGCCGGACAGGACGGGGAGTACATCGTGGTGCCCGCGATCCTCGGCGGCGACTGACGGCCGATGACCGCCGACCCGACGCGGCTTCCCGCGCACGAGCTTGCCGCGCGACTTCGGGCGGGGGAGACCTCGTCTCGCGACATCACGGCCGCTCACCTCGACGCCGCCGAGCGCGGGAACCCGGCGCTCAACGCGTGGCTGACGATCGACCGCGACCGCGCGCTGACCGAAGCCGGGTCCGCCGACGCCCGATTGGCGACCGCCAGGGCTGACGGCGCGGCCGCGGTCGACGCGCTGCATCCGCTCCTCGGGATCCCGGTCGCGCTCAAGGACCTCGTGTCGGTCAAGGGCGGCCAGTGCACCGCGGGGTCGCGCATCCTCGAGGGCTACCTCGCCCCGTACGACGCGCACATCACCGAGCAGCTCCGCGCGGTCGGGGCCGTGATCCTGGGCAAGACCAACATGGACGAGTTCGCGATGGGGTCATCGACCGAACACTCCGCGTACGGCCCGGTGGCGAACCCGTGGGACCTGACACGGGTGCCCGGGGGCAGCAGTGGGGGATCGGCGGCGGCCGTCGCGGCATACCACGCGCCGTTGTCGATCGGGACGGACACCGGCGGCTCGATCCGCCAGCCCGCGGCCCTGTGCGGAATCGTGGGGATGAAGCCCACCTATGGGCGGGTGAGCCGGTACGGGATCGTGGCGTTCGCGTCCTCGCTGGATCAGGTGGGGCCGTTCGCGCGCAATACGCGCGATGCTGGGGCACTCCTGCACGCGGTGGCCGGGCGCGATGCACGCGACTCGACATCGTCGCCTGAGCCCGTGCCCGACGCGCTCCTTCGGTTGCCCTCGTCGGATGATGCGGCCGCGTCGGCGGTCAAGGGCAAGCGCTTCGGGCTGCCGCGAGAGTACTTCGTCGCCGGGATGGAGCCCGGTGTCGAAGCGCGCATCCGCGAGGCGGTGGCCGCGCTCGAGGGGGCCGGCGCGATCGTCGAGGACGTCAGCCTCCCGCACACCGACTACGGGCTCGCGACCTATTACATCGTGGCGCCGGCGGAAGCGTCCGCGAACCTTGCGCGCTACGACGGGATCCGGTTCGGGCCACGGCTCGGCGAGGGCGGGGATGTGCTCGCGGGGTACCTGGCCACACGGGGCCAGGGCTTCGGGGCCGAGGTCAAGCGCCGGATCATGCTCGGGACGTATGCGTTGTCGGCGGGCTACTACGACGCCTACTACCTCAAGGCGCAAAAGGTCCGGACGCTGATCAAGGGCGACTTCGACGCCCTCTGGGCGCAGGGGTTCGATGCGCTGGTCGCCCCGACGTCGCCCACGGTCGCCTTCCCGCTTGGTGCCCGGATGGACGATCCCGTGTCGATGTACCTGTCCGACGCCTGCACATTGCCCGTCAACATGGCGGGCTTGCCGGGTGTGTCGATCCCGTGCGGGTTGTCCGAGGGATTGCCGGTCGGGCTCCAGTTGATCGGGGCAGCGTGGTCCGAGGCAGCGCTGTTGGGGCTGGCGCGCGGCTACGAGGGGTTGACCGCGGCCGCGGACTGGCGCTCGCTCGAGCCGACGGCCCTCGCCGCGTCGGTGGCGCCCGCCGGGTAGGCGGCCGGGGCCGCGCGGCCGGGCCGGGGGCGCGCTGGCCGGTCCGTCGTTCCTGACTCGGTCTGGATCCGGTCCTGACTCGGTCCGGATCCTTGCTCCGGGCGCAAGAAACGGGTGGGGTTTGCGCCGGGGGCACACAACGACGGTCTGTGCCCGCTCTGATGTCGGGTTTCGTGCCCCGGGTGCAAGAACCCGCTAACAGACAGGCCGATCCGGTCGTTCGTTGCCGGGGATGCACAGGATCGTGCCATCTCGGCCACAAACCAGCCGCGGTGCGCTCGTTGTGTGCTCCGGATGCAACGTTTGCACGGGGGGCAACCGTTTGAGTGCGAGGCGGACCTCGGCGGCCCGGTCCGTGCCAAACTTGACCCATGGCCGAAACCGTCGTCGCTGGAACGCCAGCCACTGCCATTGCCCTGGACCGATACGAGGCCGTCATCGGCATCGAGGTCCACTGCCAACTCCGCACGGCCTCGAAGATGTTCTGTGGGTGCTCGACTGCCTACGACGGCGCGGCCCCCAACACCCACGTGTGCCCGGTCTGCCTCGGGCTTCCCGGGGCGCTGCCGGTCATCAACCGGCGGGCGGTCGAACTCGTCCTCGCGACCGGGGCGGCGATCGAGGCATCCACGCCGGACGCGACTCGGTGGGATCGCAAGAACTACTTCTACCCGGATCTGCCGAAGGGCTACCAGATCAGCCAGTACGATTTGCCCCTCGCGTCGCGCGGTCGGCTCACCTTCGAGACGTCGGACGGGCCATTCACGGTCGCGATCACCCGGGCGCACCTCGAGGAGGACACCGCCAAGCTCGTCCACGGGACGACATCGGATGGTCGCAGGGTCAGCCTCGTGGACTTCAACCGATCCGGCGCGCCGCTGATGGAGATCGTCACCGAACCCGACATCCGGACCGCCGAGCAGGCCCGCCGCTACGCGGAGGAACTCCAGCTGCTCCTTCGATCGATCCGCGCGTCTGACGCCGACATGGAGCGAGGTCAGCTCCGCGTGGAGGCGAATGTCTCCCTCCGTCCGCGCGGCACGGAGCCGTTCGGGACGCGCGTCGAGGTCAAGAACATGAACTCGTTCCGTGCCGTCGAGCGCGCGATCGAGTACGAGATCGTCCGCCAGGCCGCGGCCCTCGACGCGCGCGAGCCCCTCGAGCAGGACACACGCGGCTGGTCCGAGGAGCGCGGCGAGACCTACCGGATGCGGGTCAAGGAGACGTCGGACGACTACCGGTACTTCCCGGAGCCAGACCTGCCGCCACTCAACGTCGACGCGAGCTGGCTCGCCGCGATCCGGGCCGAGTTGCCGGAACTCCCCGCGGCACGGCGCGCCCGCTACCAGGAGACCCTGGGCCTGTCGCCCTACGACGCAGCCGTCCTCGTCGCGGACCCGGATGCGACGTCGCTGTTCGAGGCGACGACCGCCGCCGGCCCGGCCCTGGCCGCCAAGGCCGTCGCGAACTGGGTCACCGGGGAGTACCTGCGACTCCGCAACGCGGCGGGCGGCACACCCGTGACGATCGACCCGGCCGAACTCGCCGCCCTCATCGCGCTCGTCGCGGACGGGACGATCTCCCGAGCGAATGGGCGCCAGGTCCTCGAGGAGCACGTGGCCGCGGGAGCCAATGTCGCGGCCATCATCGATGCCCGCGGGTTCCGCCAGATCTCCGACGCCGGAGCCCTCGGCGAGGCGGTCGACGCCGTCATCGCCGGCAACCCGGGCGCCGTCGCCGACTATCGAGCGGGCAAGGCGCAGGCCATCGGCTTCCTCGTCGGCCAGGTCATGAAGGCGACCCGTGGCCAGGCGAACGCCGCGCTGGCGGGCGAGGCGCTGCGCGAACGACTGGACGCGGAGGGCTGACGGGATGGGGCCGCTCAACCTGGTGTTGTGGATCGGCGGCATCGTCCTGATCGTCGTGGGCTACACGCGGGCCCGCGGCCCGTGGCGCCGCTACCAGTCGATGAAGGACCTCGACGAGAACGAGGCCCGCTACGCCGCGTGGCGTGGCGGGGCACGTGATGACAGCACGACCGGTGCCTCGATCGCGATGGAGATCCTCCGCCGCCAGGCACGTCTCGCGGGCCTGATCGCGATCCTTGGCTTCGTCCTGGTCTTCGTGGGCTTCCTGATCAGATAGTCGTCCGCCCTACGGCCCCCGAAGAGCATCCATCGCCGGCCCATACGCATCGTCCGGCAGCGGTCGAACCCACGCCGTGACGAGCGCGCCGGCCGTCGAACCCCAGACGCCGTCGACGAAGTGATCCATCCACGGCTGTCCGTCCGGTCGGATGACGATGTCGATCGACGCCGAGGGTCCGTCGCCGACGAGGGTGTCCGGCAGATACGGGACCCCGTGCCGGTCGAGGAAGTCGAGGAAGACCCCCGGGTGATCGTTCCCGATGCGACTCAGCAATCGGAACGGCTTTCCGAGTCGCCGCCAGTGCCAGGCCATGTTGAGGACCCCGCCGCCGGGCAGGATCACGTCTCGCTCGATGTAGATGTCGAGGCTGAGGACGCCGAACAGCCAGGCGCCGCCCGACGCCGTCACGTCACTGCCGTCACGTCAGAGCCCGGCCAGCGGCTCGCGACCGCCCCGGACCGAGGGCCAGGAAGCGGTCGTAGCGCACCTCGATGACCTTGCTCATCTGCCAGAACGCTTCGACCGAGAGGTGCGCGCAGCCCTCGACGTGGTACCACTCCTGGCGCCCGGGGAGCGTCGTGATCAGGGCAGGATCGTGGACCGGCACGACCGCGGGATTGAGCAGGTAGCCGGGCGACAGTGGATCGCGGATCTGGCAGAGGTGCCCGCCGCGGAACCCGCGCGCCCGCGGCAGACGGTGCCGATCGCCGGTCCCGAGGTCCACGAGATCGACGACCTCGTCGGGTGTCGCGACGACGGCCGGCCACGCCGGGTCATCCACCAACTCCGCGATCACCCGCCGGACCGAGATGTCCTGGTAGTGGTTCATCGCCGTGTGCGGCTGGTCGTAGTCGTCGTCGTGCACGTTGGTGATGTTGTCGTCGTAGACGTTGCCGCATGTCGCGGTCAGGAAATCGACGATCGCGGGGTTCGCCCGAAGGAACGCGCGATAGGACGCCTCGTATTCAGCGATGGCCATCGACGGCGGCACGATCGCCCCCCGAACGACGTGGCCCATCCGCCAGCCGTCGGCGCCGAATCGCTCGTCGAGCGTCGCCCGCCAGCGAGCCTTGGCCGGCCCGGCATAGCCCGGTGACCCGACGGCGATCCAGATCTCACTGAGCGCCACCTGCTCGGTCTTCGGGAGTGCCTCCCACCATCGTCGCGAACCGTCCATCCCGCTCCTCTTGCGTCGTCGGGGACCGTCGACCCCGGCCAGACCCGCCAGTCCCGCCCCGTCAGGCAAGGGTAGCCATAGACTGGGCGGCCATCGGATGACCATGAAGGAGCGCGAGCGGATGCGGGAACGGACGGACGGGAACGGCTTCGCCACGCGGGCGATCCACGCGGGTGAGCGGCCCGATCCCACGACGCGGGCGCACAACGTCCCGATCTACGCCACCGCTACGTTCAGCTTCGACACGGCCGCCGACAAGGAGGAGGCCGTCGACCGCGCCCTCGCCTGGCAGCCGGGCGCGTACTTCTATTCGCGGACCGGGAACCCCACGAACCGCGCGCTCGAGGAGAAGATCGCCTCGCTCGAAGGCGCCGAGGAGTGCGTCGTCTCGTCCGCGGGGATGGCCGCGGTCGCTGCCACGCTGTTCGCGCATCTGGGGGCAGGGGACCACCTGGTCGTCGGGGACGAGCTGTTCGTCATCACCAAGGTGCTGCTCGAGGACGACTTCCCGAGACGCGGGATCGATGTCACGGCCGTCGATGTCACCGATCTCGCCGCGGTCGAGGCGGCCATCACGCCGGCGACCCGCGCGATCTTCTTCGAGACGTCCTCGAACCCGCGGCTGCGCGTCGCCGACATCGATGCGCTCGCGACCCTCGCGCACGGCCACGGACTCCTGCTCATCGCCGACAACACGTTCCTCGGCCCGGCCCTGCTCCGCCCACTGGAGCACGGCGCGGACCTCGTCCTGCACGCGGCCACGAAGTTCCTGTCCGGCCATGGCGATGCGGTCAGCGGGGTCGTCTCCGGCTCGCGGGCGCTGACCGACCCGATCCGCAAGCAGACCGACACGCTCGGCCAGGCGGCCAGCCCATTCTCCAGCTGGCTCGTCATCCGCGGCGTGCGAACGCTGGCGCTCCGATCGCGGGCGGCATCGGAGAACGCGCTCACCGTTGCCCGCTTCCTCGAGGCGGAACCCCTGGTCGAGTGGGTCCGCTACCCGGGCCTGACCTCGCATCCGGACCACGAGGTCGCGACGCGACTCCTCGGGTCGACATACGGCGCGATGCTCTCGTTCCAGGTCCGCGACGGCGTCGAGGGCATGGCTCGCTTCACGGACAATCTCCGCCTCTGCGACCTCGGCGTGAGCCTCGGCGACATCCACACCCTGGTCTACCCGCAGCCCAAGCGTGGGGGCCTGATCCGCGTATCGGTCGGCTGCGAGGACATCGACGACATCCTCGAGGACTTCGCGCTTGGCCTGTCCTTCGTCGGCTGAGCCGTCGAGGCGACGTCGACAGGCCCCAGCCTCAGCCGCGCCCCAGCCTCGCCGCCGCCGTCAGGGCGGCCCCGATCGTGAGATCGATGCGGGCCTGCAACTCGTCCTCGGGGAGGCGCTCCCAACCCTCCGCGGCCGGCGCGCCCGCGGAGGTCTGCGACGGGTCCAGGATCACGTCGGACACCGTCAGGATCGTCCCCGCCCGCAGCGGCCGACCCTTGCCGCGCTCGCGCATCACGAGCAGATACAGCGCCGCGGTCTCCATCTCGGCCGCGAGGTAGCCGCGCGTGCCCCATCGGCCGTTCCCGGCGGGATGCGGGTCGTAGAAGACGTCCGCCGTCACCACCGGCCCGACGTGCGTGGTCAACCCGGCGGCTCGGCTCGCGTCGGCCAGGGCCAGTCACCACGTCGATGTCCGCGGTCGGTGCGGTCGCCTCCCCGCCGCCGAGGATCGGGCCGATGCCGCCCGACGCCACGGCGGCCATCGCCACGACGACATGGCCAAGTTCCGTCCCTGGATACCCGCCGCACGTCCCCACCCGGATGAACGTGGTGACCCCGAGGTTGATCAGCTCCTCGACGACGATCGAGGTCGTCGGGGTGCCCATGCCGGTCGTCTGGACCGAGACCGGCACGCCCTCGACGGTTCCCGTATACCCGAACAGGCCCCGGTTGGCGTTGACCTGGCGGGTCGCGTCGAGACCGCCGTCGAACCGGGCGGCCATCCGGGTCGCACGGTTCGGATCGCCCGGCAGCAGGACGACCGGCGCGTAGTCGCCGGTCTCGGCGTGGAGGTGGATCTGGCTCATGGGTCCTCCCGGTGACGAACGAGACGTGGGTGCTCGATGGCGGTGCAGCGGTCCATCACGACCGACAGACCGCCGTCGTGCGCGATCCGCGCGGCGGCCCAGTTCACGACGCCGAGCTGGAGCCAAAGGCAGCCGGCCCCGGTCTCGACCGCTTCCCGGGCGTGTTCGACGCAGTGTTCGGGTCGGCGAAAGACGTCGACGATATCGAAGCGTCCGGTCGCGTCGACCGCCGCGGCCAGTGTCGGGAAGGCGGGCACGCCCTCGACCTCGGTGGCATCTGGATGGATCGGCACCACGTCATACCCGACCCGACGGAGGTACAGGAAGACGCCATTCGACGGTCGCCCGGGCCGCGGTGAGGCCCCGACGACGGCGATCCGGCGCGACTCGCGGAGCACGTCGGAGATCCCGCGATCGTCAAGGAGCGGAACCGGCCAGCGGCCTTCCTGCAGGTCGAGGATGTCCCGGGTCAGCTGGTGTCGGTCCGCGGTCACGCCGCCTCCTGAAACCGCAAGATCGTCCTTCACGCGCGAGCCTTGCGTAGCGTATCCTGCCCGTCATTCACGGTCAGGGCCTGATCAGGCCCTGACGATCAAAGGAGGAGACAGCGTTGCGCACGCAAATGCGGCTGCTCGCGCTCGGCGCGACCGCAGCCATCTTCATCGGCGCCTGTTCGCCGGCCGCGAGCTCCGTCGCACCGTCGGCGGAGGCTTACAAGGCCTGCGTCGTCTTCGACACGGGCGGGCTTGGCGACAAGGGCTTCAACGATCTCGCCAAGAAGGGCCTCAAGGACGCCGCGGCGCGGGCTACGACACCGCCTTCGCCGAGGCCAAGGGCGCCACGGACTACGCGGCGAACATCCAGCGCCTGATCGACCAGGGCTGCCAGTCGATCGTGACGGTCGGCTTCCTGCAGTCCCAGGCGACCGCCGAGGCGGCTGCCGCAAACCCGACGATCGCGTTCTCGCAGGTCGACACGGCCTGGAACTCCGCCGGTCCGGACTTCATCCCGGGTAATGCCGATGACACGCCGCAGCCGGCCAACTTCACCGGTCTCGACTACCAGGTCGACCAGGCCGTGGATGCTCGCCGGCTACCTGGCCGCCGGCTTCAGCAAGTCCGGCAAGATCGCCACGTACGGCGGCCTGGCCTTCCCGGGGGTCACCCGGTTCATGGATGGCATGTACGCCGGGATCAAGTACTACAACGAGCAGAAGGGCACCCACGTCACCCTCCTCGGGTGGGACGGTTCATTGCCTGATCCGACGAAGACGGGACGTTCGTCGGCGGGAGTGGCGGCACCGACACCTGGAACGACCCGGCCAAGGGCGAGCAGTTCGCCAAGACCTTCCTCGACGCAGGGCGTCGACATCGTCCATCCCGGTCGCCGGTGGGACCGGCAACGGCACCATCAAGCCGCGATGCTGGCGGCGGGCAAGTGGGCCATCGGCGTCGACACCGACCAGTCGATCAGCATCGCCGAGTCCGCCGGCGGCCATCCTCACGTCCGTCGCAGAAGGCCATCGACGTCGTCGGTGCTCGACTTGATCAAGAAGAACGAGGGCGGCGACCTCGGCGGCGAGGACTACTCGGGACGCTCGCCAACGAGGGCGTCCTGCTGGCGCCGTACCACGACTTCGACGCCGAGATCTCGGCCGAGACTGAAGGCCGAGCTCGAGACCCTGAAGGCCGCGATCATCGCCGGGACCGTCAAGGTCTGCACCTACCTCGGGCGCGGCTGCTAGGCCGACCCGAGAACCGACCAGTCCCCACGACCGCCCCCGGCCCGCCACGCGGACCGGGGGCGGTCTCGCATCCACAGTCGAGGCTCAGCCCGATGCGGCTCGAACTGCGCGACATCACCAAACAGTTCCCGGGCGTCCTGGCCAACGACAAGATCTCGATCGCGGCCGACCGTGGCAAGGTCCTCGGCCTCCTCGGCGAGAACGGCGCCGGCAAGACGACGCTCATGAACATCCTGTCGGGCCTGTACAAGCCGGATTCGGGCCAGATCTTCATCGACGGCGAGGAGCGCGTCTTCGACGACCCTGCCGCCGCCATCCACGCCGGCGTCGGGATGGTCCACCAGCACTTCATGCTCGTGCCCGTGTTCGACGTGGTCGAGGCGGTGGCGCTCGGCGCGGAGACGGTCAGGGTCCGTTCGGCGCCTTCGACCGCGCGACGGCGCGCGCAGCGGATCGTCGAGCTGTCCGAGCAGTACGGCCTCGACGTCGACCCGGACGCGAAGATCGAGAGCCTGCCCGTCGGCGTGCGGCAGCGCGTCGAGATCCTCAAGGCGCTCTACCGCCACAGCGACATCCTCGTGCTCGACGAGCCGAGCGCCGTCCTGACCCCGAGCGAGACCGAGGAGCTCTTCGGGATCATCCGCTCGCCTCACGGCCGACCGGGACGACCGTCATCTTCATCACGCCACAAGCTCAACGAGGTCCTCGAGGTCGCCGACGACATCGTCGTGCTCCGCCGCGGCCGCGTCGGCGGGCACGGCCAACCCCAAGACCACGACGCGCCAGGAGCTCGCCAACCTGATGGTCGGGCGCGACGTCGAGCTGATCGTGCCCAAGGGCCCGGCGAACCCGGGCGAGGTCGTGCTGAGCCTGCACGGCGTCACAGGTCCGCGACGACCGCCTGGACATGGCCGTCAACGGCGTCGACCTCGAGGTCCGGGCCGGCGAGATCGTGGCGATCGCGGGCGTCCAGGGCAACGGCCAGACCGAACTCGTCGAGGCGATCGTCGGGCTTCGGTCCGATCGACGCCGGCCAGATCGACGATCGGCGGCCAGCACATCGAGACGTCGTCGCCGCGCCAGGTCTCGGACCTCGGCGTCGCGCACATCCCGGAGGACCGCGGCCGCGACGGTCTCATCGCGCACATGACCGTCGCCGAGAACTACATCCTCGATACCTATCACCGCGAGCCGTACAGCAAGCGCGGGATCTTCGACCGCAAGGCCGTCACGGGACGGTGCCGCCAAGGGCGTCAAGGACTTCGACATCCGGACGCCGTCGATCGACACGCTCGGCGGCGTCACTGTCGGGCGGCAACCAGCAGAAGGTCGTCGTCGCGCGCGAGTTCTCGGTCCCGGTCCAGCTCGTCGTGGCCGCCCAGCCGACGCGTGGCCTGGACGTCGGCTCGATCGAGTACATCCATCGGCGGATCATCGAGCAGCGCGATGCCGGCGCGGCGATCCTCATCGTCAGCACCGAACTCGACGAGGTGCTCGCCGTCGGGCGACCGGATCGCGGTCATGTACGACGGGAAGATCGTCGGCATCCTGTCGGGCGACGACGCGACGCACGAGAACCTCGGCCTGCTGATGGGTGGCGCCGACGTTCGGACGCGGGGCGGCCGCGTGAGCCGCACGATGAGGGCTCTGGCGCGCCGCGCGCGTCCCGATCCTGGCGGTCGTCACTGCCCTCCTGCTCGGCGGCGATCGTGATCATCCTCACCGACTTCGACAACCTGTCGCGGCTCGGGACCGACCCGGTCGGCGCGATCATCGGCGCGCTCGGCGGCGTGGTTACCGGCTACGGCGCGATGCTCGCGGGCGCGTTCGGCGATCCCGGCCCGGATCGTGGCCGCGATCTCGAGACGGGCAACGCCAACGACATCGCGACCGCCATCCGTCCGATCACCGAGACGCTCGTCGCGGCGACGCCGCTGATCTTCACCGGTCTCGGCGTCGCGATCTCGTTCCGGGCCGGCATGTTCAACATCGGCGGCGACGGCCAGCTGATCCTGGGCGCCCTCGGCGCGACGATCGTCGGCGATCGTCCTCGGCGGGCCAGGTCCCGCCGTCGGCGATCCTGATCCTGCGCGATCGCTCGCGGCCGTCGTCGCCGGCGGCGCTGTGGGGGTTCATCCCCGGCTTCCTCAAGGCGCGGACGGGCGCGCACGAGGTCATCACGACCATCATGCTCAACTACATCGCCGCCCAGGTCGTGTTCTTCGCCCTGCGCTCAGCCGGACCTCCGCGCGGCCGGGCAGCACCGCGCCGATCTCGAAGAGCCTCGTGCCGATCGTCGATGTCCCGACTGATCATCGACGCTGCCCGGCGATCCGGCTGGACTACGGCTTCGTGGTCGCCCTGCTCATGGCGGTGGCGGTCTCGTGCGCTCCTGTTCCGGACGACCAAGGGCTTCGAGCTTCGCGCCGCCGGCTTCAACCTGACGGCGGCCCGCTACGCGGGCATGAGCGCCGGCGGCTCGATGATGCTGGCGATGGCCCTCTCCGGCGCCCTGGCCGGCATGGGCGGCGGGTTCATGGTCATCGGGACGGTCGGTCAGCTGTCGCTCGACCTGTCCGGCGGCATCGGGTTCACCGCCATCGCCCTGGCCCTGCTGGCCGGTCTGCGGCCGAGTGGCGTCGTCGCTCGCCGCGCTCCTGTTCGGCGCGCTGACGACCGGCGGCAAGCTGATGGGCATCCAGTCCGGGATCCCGTTCGACCTGCTGGGCTTCATCATGGCCCTGGTCATCATGTTCGTGGCCGCCCCGGGCCTGATCCGCTCGATCTGGCGCATCAAGGTCGACAAGCCGGCACCCGAACTGGCCGTGTCCGTGCCAGCCGACGGCGTCCGAATGACGCGCGACGACCGACGCCATCGCGCCGACCGGCGAAGGCCTTGCCGCCCGCAAGGCCCTGCGCAGCGCCCGGATCCGCGGCGCCGTCTTCGCCGTGTTCGGTCTCCTGGCGTTCTAGCCTCGCGAGCGGCAGCTTCGGCACGCCTGGCCGTCTTCTCGTTCTGGATCAACGAACAGGGCGGCGAGAGCGTTCACGCTGGAGACCACGGTCGGGGTGCTCTGGCTCATCGCCGGCATCGGCGTCGGCCGTCGTCGGCGATGCTGCAGCTGGTGCGCGGCGCCGTCGTTCTGCGTGGCGGCCGCTGGCTGCTGTTCCCGATCGTGCCGTGGATCGCGGCGCTGCTCGCCAGCTGTCCTCGCCGGGCAAGCCGGCGAACCTGACCGGCGTGCTCGGCGGCGAGCCTCGAGCTCGCGGTGCCGATCACGCATGGGCGCGATGGCCGGGATCCTGTCCGAGCGGAGCGGGATGTTCAACATCGCCCTCGAGGGCAAGATGCTCGTCGGCGCGTGCGTCGCATCGGTCGTCGGCCAGCCTGACGTTCCTCGCCACCGGGAACGGCCCGGTGAGCGCCATCGTCGGCGTCGTCAGCGGCGATGATCGCCGGCGGTGGCATCGGCCTCCTGCTCGCCTGGCTGGGCATCCGCCACAAGGTGGATCAGATCATCGCCGGGCACGGTCATCAATATCGGCGCCGATCGGGATCACGAACTTCATGTTCCTGCGGATCCTGAGCCACAACACCGAACTCAATACGCCGCCGAACGATCGAGGCGATGCGCTTGCCGATCCTGGCCGACATCCCGGTCCTCGGGCCGATCCTGTTCGCCGCCAAGCCCTACGTGTACGTCGGCTACATCATGGTCATCGTCCTGACCTACATGTTCTGTTCCGGACACGCTGGGGGCTGCGCCTGCGGGCGTCGGGCGAGAAGCCCGCGGCCGCCGGGACCGTCGGCATCAACGTCATCGCGATCCGATACCGTGCCCTGCTCCTCGCGGGTCTGATCTGCCGGTCTCGCGGGTTCGTACCTGTCGCTCTCGACGGCCGGCAGCTTCCAGATGGAGATGACCGCCGGCAAGGGCTTCATCGCGCTTGCCGCGATGATCTTCGGCGCCTGGCATCCGGTCGGGGCGTTCCTCGCGGCCCTCGTCTTCGGGTTCGCCGACTCGGTCCAGATCGCTGCCTGTCGAGCCTCGGCGTCGACGTCCCGCCGCAGCTCCTCAGCAGCGTCCCGTACGTCGTGACGATCATCGTGGTGGCGGGCGTGGTCGGGCGCGTTCGCGGACCGGCGGCCGCCGGCCAGCCGTACGAGCAGGGCTGACGCGTTGAGCGCCGGCTGGCACGACGCACCCGGGTCCATCCACTCGTCGCCGACCTTCATCCGGGTCGGCGGCCAGTCCACGGACGGCGCCGGTCGGGACGGTGGAGCACCCGCTCCCGGTGATCATCGACAGCGACCCCGGGCTCGACGACGCGCTGGCCATCGGGCTCGCCGTCGCGCGCCCGGAACTCGACGTCCTCGCGGTCACGACGGTCGGCGGCAACGCGGACGTCCGCCACTGCACGGAGAACGCGCTCCGCCTCCTGCACGCGTTCGGCCGGAGCGACATCCCGGTGGCCGAGGGAGCCGCCGGCCCGCTCGATCGGCGACGGTCGTCCGGGCGACCGAGGTCCACGGAGAGATCGGGATCGGGACCACGACGCTGGACGTGTCGCCCGCGACCGCGCGCCCGGAGGGTGCCGTGGCCCTGATGGCCGACCTGCTCCGTGCGAGTCCGGAACCGGTCGTGATCGTCCCCATCGGGCCGCTGACCAACATCGCGCTCCTGCTTCGACTCCACCCGGAGCTCCAGTCGAAGATCGCGCACCTGTCGATCATGGGTGGCTCGATCGGCGAGGGGAACACGACGGTCTCGGCCGAGTTCAACATCTACGCGGACCCCGAAGCCGCCGACATCGTCTTCCGTTCCGGCGTCCCGATCACGATGATCGGGCTCGACGTCACCCACCAGGCGCTGCTTGATCGCTCGTCCGCCGACGGGCTGCGGGCCCTGGGAGGGACCTCGGCCCGGATCGCCGCGGAGCTCACGGAGTACGCCCTGGACCGGAATCTCGAGTGGACCGGGGCCACCACCACGGCGATCCATGACGCGGTCGCGGTCGCGCATCTGGCCGTTGCCGACCTCGTGGATGTGGCGGCCTACCACGTGACGGTCGACACCACCCAGGGGCCAGCGCGCGGGCGGACGGTCTGCGACGGGCTGCCGTACCGACTCGCGCGCGACGGACGGTCGGCCAACGCCGACATCGGCATCCAGCATCGACCGCAGCCGCTTCGAGGCGATCCTCCTCGACGCCTTCGGACGCCTCCCGTAGGCCAGGCGTCGGCCGTCGGCGGGCTTCGCTATGTGGCGCTCGGTGACTCGTACACGATCGGGACCGCGCTCGACGACCCGTCAGAACGGTTCCCGGATCGATTGGTCGCCCTCGTCGGCGGGGAACCGCCGCGCTTGCGACTCGTCGCGAACCTGGGCGTCAACGGGTACACGACGACGGACCTCATCCGCGACGAGCTGCCATCGCTCGACGACCTGGAGCCAGGGTTCGTCACCCTCCTGATCGGCGTCAACGACGTCGTCCAGGGCGTGCCGCTCGCCCGCTACGAGGCGAACGTCGAGGCGATCCTCGACGCGCTCCTCGCGAGGCTCCCGGCGGAGAGGATCGTCACGGTGGCGATCCCGGATTACACGGTCACCCCGGCCGGCGCGGACTACGGCGACCCGCTGCAGCAGCACGACGGGATCGTCGCGTGCAATGCGTCGATGGCGCGGCTGGCGGCGGAGCGGGGGATCGCTTTCGTCGACACGTTCGACATCTCACTCGACGCGGCGACCGACCGCTCGCTCGTCGCCGCCGATGGCCTCCATCCCTCCAGTGCGCAGTACGCCCGCTGGGTGGACCGCATCGCACCGGTCGTCGAGACGCTGCTCGACCGCTGATCGCCCGGATCGGGGTGTACCATCCCGGGCCATGCGGACGATCCTGGCGCTCGCCGCCAGCGGACTCTCCGTCCTGGCCCTGGCCGTCTCGCTCGCGACCGGCGGAGACGACATCGCGCCGTTCTTCGCGGTCCTCGCGGTGGCGGCGGCCGTCATCGCCTGGCTCGTGCGGCCCGGAGACCACTCCGTCTGGGCTGGCCGGTCCGCACGAGGCCTCGCGGTCCTGTGGGTGGGCGCGGCGGTGTGGATCGCGGTCCTGCTCGTGATGTTCCGGACGATGTGCGGGTGTTCGTACGCCGAGCCCGTCGCCCCTCCACCGAACGTGGCCGGGATCCCGGCGACCGTCTTCCATCTTGCCGCCACCTATCTCGGCGGCGCGTTCGTGGTCGTCGCCGCGTTCAGTCGCCGCCTCGCCGGCCCTCGCGACGAAGCTCCTGAAGGCGATCGTCGCTGATCCCGAAGTGATGCGCGATCTCGTGGTGGACCGTGTCGATGACGGCGGCGGCCAGGCGCTCCGGCGTGCGATTCGCCCGTTCCAGCGGGCCGCGAAAGATCGTGATCTTGCTGGGGTATGGGACGCCGTCCGCCCCGAACGAGGTCCGCGGCACGCCCTGATACAACCCGAAGAGCCCGTGCGCCCGGACGGAACGGAGTTGCGCGTCCGTCGCTTCGTCCTCGATGACGATCGCCACCGATCCGAGCTGGTCGCGGAACGCGGCCGGCAGCGCCTCGAGCGCATCCATGACCAGACCCTCGAGATCGATCGAGCCGGCGTCGCGGTCGCCGGGCGATCCGTCGGTCACGGCGCCGCGCTGGGCTGTGGCAGGAGATCCTTGAGGTCAAGGATCAGCGGGCCACCGTCCGACGGGACGAGGATCACGGAGATCTGATCCGAGAGCTTCTCGATGTAGCGGTTCTGGAGGATCGCGTCGGTCAGGGACGCGTCGACCAGCCGGTTTGACTCCGCCTCGCCGCGGGCCCGCTCGATCTGCGCCTCGGCCTCGCCCCTGGCGGCGGCCACTTTCTGCTGCGCGATGATCTCCTGCTGTGCGAGCCGCTGGCGTTCGGTCTCGACCTGCTGCTGCGCGGCCTGCTTCTCCTCGATCGCCTGGTTGTACGCGTCGGAGTAACTGAAGTTCTCGAAGCTGATCCCATCCACGATGATCCCGCGCGGCTCGAGCTGGGCGCGCAGGAGGTCGGTCGCCTTCTGGCGGATCTCGTCGCGGCTGTTGATCACGATGGTCGTGGGGTAGTCGTCCGTGACCGACTTGGGGATGTCGAGGAAGCGCGGACGGATGATCGTCTCCTCGAAGTTCAGACCAAGTTCCTGGACGATGCGCGGCGCCGAGCGCGGATCGATGTGGTAGTTGAGCGTCGCGTCGAGGAACAGGTCCTGCTGCTCCTTGCTCGCGGCGGTGTACCCCTCGACCCGGATCGCCTTGACCCGGGTGTCGATCTGGTCGACCGAGTTGACGAATGGCGTGACGAAGTGCAGACCCGGGTCCAGCGTCGCGCCGGTCACCGCTCCGAACTGCCGGACCACGCCCACGAAGCCCGCCGGGATCTGGATGAAGGCGCCAAGAGCCAGGCTCGCAACGAGCGCGACCACACCGCTGAGGACCAGCGGGGTCGCCGGCAGGTTCCCGGGGAGGACCACCTTGTCTCGCCCCACCGTCGGTCGGAGGCGGTTGATGACGACGGAGGCGATGCCGCCGACGATCAGCAGCCACGCCGCCAGGAACAGGAGCGCGCTGAGTTCACTCATTCGTCGATCACTCCAAACTGTCAGTCACGTCGTATGGGGCGAGCGTAGAGGTTGTGGGGTTCGCGCGCCGCTGACGGCAGATCCGCGACTCGCATCAGGTTCTGAAGGGGTTCTCGATTCGAACGCCGGCGATCGTTCGGCCGTGCTGGAGATCCTCGCTCAGGATCCGCTCGGCGCCGGTCCGCGCCGCGGCCACCACGATGAGCGCGTCCGAGAACGACAGGGAGTGGCGCTGCTCGAGCTCCGTCGCCTCGAGGATGTCGGCGGTCGTGATCGTGTGGACCGGCCATCGGCCGTACCGCCCGACCAGGGCCCGGGCCTTGGCTTTCGGGACAACGACACGGAGTTTGCGGGTCAGGTTCACGTACAGCTCCTGGAGCACCTGCGTGCTGAGGCGCCCCTCACGCGTGCGCCACAGATCCGACAGGATCTCGCGGGCGATCGCCGACTTCTCTGGTTCGCGCTGGTCGTAGGCATAGATGACGATGCTCGTGTCGACGAACGTGGTCACCGGTCGTAGACGTCCGCACGAGGCGGGTAGGGACCTCCGCCGAGGTCGTAGCCGCGTTCGAGCTCCGCGAGGGCGTCATGCATCGCCCGGTCGTAGTCGCCGTCCAGTCGCGCGAGCGCTTCGATCTGCTCGGCCAAGAGTCGACTGATGGAGCTGCCGCGCTTGGCGGCGGCGACCCGTGCCTTCTGGACCGTCGCCTCATCGAGCTGCACCGTGATGTTTCGCTTCATGTCATTCCTCACCACGTGACCAACGTGCAGCACGTAATATACGTGGCACACGCGATTCCGGTCAAGCGAATACGATGGCGACTCGATGACCATCGCCCCGAACGACTTCACCCACCTCCACGTCCACACCGAATTCAGCCTGCTCGACGGCCTCGGCCGGATCACGGAACTCGTCGACAGCGCGGCCGCGCACGGCATGGATTCCATGGCGATCACGGACCACGGTGCCCTGTACGGCGCCGTCGCGTTCTACCAGGCGGCGCGGACGAAGGGCATCAAGCCGATCGTCGGCATCGAGACCTACATCGCCCCGCGCGGCATGACCGACAAGGACGGCAAGGCGGATAGCCAGCCGTTCCACCTGATCCTGCTCGCGCAGGACTGGCAGGGCTACCAGAACCTGTGCCGCCTGGCCACCGACGCCCACCTGGACGGGTACTACTACAAGCCGCGCATCGACCGCGACCACCTCGCGCGCCACAGCGCCGGGTCTCATCGGGCTGTCCGCGTGTCTCGGCGGCGAAGTCGCCAAGGCGCTCGAGGTCGACGACTGGGAGCGGGCCCGCGACGTCGCCGGGTCGTACGGCGACATCTTCGGCAAGGACCGCTTCTTCCTCGAACTCCAGGATCACGGGATGCCCGAGCAACGCCGGCTCAACGAGCAGCTGCTGCGGCTCGCTCCCGAGAGCCGGACTCCCCCTCGTCGTGACCAACGACCTGCACTACGTCCGCCAGGAGCAATCCGAGGCGCACGACGTCCTGCTGTGCGTCGGTACCGGCAACAACCTCGACACCCCGAACCGCATGAAGTTCGAGGGGCACGAGTTCTACGTGAAGTCCGCGGCCCAGATGGCAGCGCTGTTCCCCGACCAGCTCGACGCGATCCGGAACTCGCGTCGCATCGCCGAGATGACCGACATCGAGCTACCGCTCGGACAGCTCCGCATCCCGCACTTCCCGGTGCCTGACGGCGAGACCGTGGAGTCCTGGCTGCGCAAGGAGTGCCAGGCTGGGCTCGTGCGTCGCTACGGCGAGGTCTCGCCCGCGCTCCAGGAACGCCTCGATTACGAGCTGGGCGTGATTCTCACGATGGGGTACGCGGGCTACTTCCTGATCGTCGCCGACTTCATCCGGTTCGCCCGCGAGCAGGGCATCCAGACGACGTGCCGGGGCAGCGCTCCAGGCTCGATCGTCACGTACACCCTCGGGATCACCCCCGTCGACCCGATCCTCTACCAGCTCCCGTTCGAGCGGTTCCTCAACCCGGACCGCGTGACCATGCCGGACATCGACGTCGACTTCGAAGACGGCCGACGCGACGAGGTCATCGCCTACGTGGGCCGCAAGTACGGGCAGGACCACGTCGCCCAGATCATCACGTTCGGCACGATGCTCGCCAAGGCCGCGATCCGCGACGTCGGCCGGGTCCTCGGCCATTCCTACGGCGAGGTGGACCGCATCGCCAAGGCCGTCCCGAACCAGCTCGGCGTCTCGCTGGACGAAGCGCTCAAGATCGCGCCGGCGCTGCGCGAGCAGGTCGACGCCGACCCGGCGATCAAGCGGATCATCGACTTCGCCCGACACCTCGAGGGCGTGGCCCGCAACGCGTCCACGCACGCCGCGGGCGTCGTCATCAGCCGCGAACCCCTGACCGAACTCATGCCGCTCCAGCGCGCCACGAACTCGGATGGGCTGATGACCCAGTACGAGATGCACGCGATCGAGGCGCTCGGTCTGCTCAAGTTCGACTTCCTCGGGCTGTCGAACCTGACGATCCTTCGTCAGGCCGTCGACACCGTCCGCGTCGAGCGCGGCGTCGAGATCGACCTCGACACGATCCCCCTCGACGACGCCCGGACCTTCGAGCTCCTGGCCTCCGGCGAGACGACCGGCATCTTCCAGCTCGAGTCCGCGGGCATGCGCCGCTACATCCGCGAGCTGCGCCCGACATCGGTCTACGACCTCGCCGCGATGGTCGCGCTCTACCGTCCCGGGCCGATGGACAACATCCCCGCCTACATCCGCCGCAAGCACGGGCAGGAGCCGGTCACCTACCTCCACCCGTTGCTCGAGCCGTACCTGGAGAAGACCTACGGGATCTTCGTCTACCAGGAGGACATCATGTCCGCGGCCATGGCGCTCGGCGGGTTCACCGGTCCCGAGGCGGACACCCTTGGGTACGCGATCCGCAAGAAGAAGTCCGCCGTGCTTCGCGCGCAGAAGGAGAAGTTCGTCAGCCAGGCCGCCCAGCGCGGCGTGCCGGCCAAGGTGATCGACGACGTCTTCGCGGCCTTCGAGCCGTTCGAGCGCTACGGGTTCAACAAGGCGCACGCGACGTGCTACGGGCTCATCGCGTATCAGACCGCGTACCTGAAGGCGAACTACACGGTCGAGTACATGACGAGCGTCCTCACGGCCTTCCGCTCGAACGAGGAGAAGGTCGCGGCGGCCATCGCGGAGTGCCGACGCCTGGGGATCGAGGTCCTGCCGCCGGACGTCCATCGCAGCCATCTCGAGTTCACGGTCGAGGGCGCCGCCATCCGGTTCGGATTGCTGGCGGTCAAGAACGTGGGTCAGGGCGCGATCGAGTCGATCATCGCGGCCCGCGACGAGGGCGGGCCATTCCGCTCGCTCACCGACTTCTGCACCCGGATCGACCTGCGCCTGGGCAATCGCAAGGTCCTCGAGGCGCTCATCAAGGTGGGGGCGCTCAACGCGTTCGGGCATCCCGCCCAGCTCCTGCTGGGGCTCGATGACGCGGTCGCGGCGGGCCAGGCCACACAGCGCGACCGGATCAGCGGCCAGACGTCGCTCTTCGACCTGGGGGCCGCCGACGCCGAGGCCTTCGAACGCCCGCTCCCGACCGCCACCGAGGTCCCCGTCCGCGAGCGCCTGCGCTGGGAGAAGGAACTGCTCGGGCTGTACCTGTCGGAGCACCCGATGGGGGAGGTGGCCGAGCAGGTCGGGCACTTCGTCAATGCCTACTCCGGCGATCTCCGTGACGAGTCCCTCGACGGCCAGCGCGTCGTGATCGGCGGGATCGTGACCGGGCTCCGGACCGTGATCACCAAGAAGCAGGAATCGATGGCGATCGTGACGCTCGAGGACCTGCAGGGGACCATCGAGGTGGTCGTGTTCCCGCGGTTGTACGAGACGACCCGGGCGACCTGGCGCGACGGCGCGATCCTGCTGGTCGCGGGTCGCGTGGATCATCGGGGCGAGGAGGTCTCACTCCTCGCCGACCTCGCCGTCGACTGGGACGACGCGGTCACGCGCGGACCCGAGGCGTTCGCCCGGGAGGTGGCCGCCGGAGACCGAGGCGGCCGCGGGCGCGGAGGACCGCCCCGGAACGGGAACGGGTACTCGAACGGGAACGGGAACGGGCGCGGGACGGCCGATCGTGGGCCCCGCCCGATGGTGCCCGTCGGCCCCGGCCCGGATGCCGAGGTCCCGGCCGCCGCTGTGGCGTACGTCTCCCCGCTTCGGGCCTCTGGCGAGCTCGACGCGAGCCTGCCACCGATCGATCCGCCGACGCCGGTCTCGACCTACCTAGAGCCAGCCGGGTTGGCCGCGATGGACCCAGATCGTGACGAGGACCCGGCGGTCCCGGACGAGACGCGCGAGCGCATCGTCGCCGAGGCCACGTCGGCGACGCGTACCGACGCCGGGCCGAACAGCGTGCTCCACGTCCGGTTCGCCGGGTCGGCCGGGTCCGATCGCGTCGTCAGCGCGATGGAGGCGTTCAAGACCCTCTTGCGCGATCGGCCCGGGGCGACCCGCGTCGTGATCCACGTCCCGTCACCGGGGACAGGGGATGCACTCCCCATGGAACTGCGCCTGGGCGTTGCCTACGACGCGGAATTGCTTGCCGAGGTGCGCCGGCGACTCGGCGAGGGCCTCGTGGATCTACAGCTCGCCTGACGAGCAGCCCGCGCGGGCGCCGGGACGCGGGCGCCGGGACGCGGCCGCCGGGACGTGGCCGCCGGCCGGCCTAGCCCTTCTCGGCGAGCCGGCGGACCTCCTGGACGCTCGAGAGCACGTCGCGGAACTCGTTGCGGATCGCCGTGACGGCCGGCGGATCCACGTCCAGCTCGCGCGCGATCGCGCCGAGGACCGCGCTCTCCTCGGCCGAGATGGTGCCGCTCGCGGCCCCGATGACGTAGCACGCCCGCAGGATGTCCAGGCGTTGCTCGGCCGTCGCGATCGTGCGGAACTCGCGGGTCACGACGTAGTCCTCGGTCCCGCCGACGGTCCGTGCCTGGAGCTTGGCCATCTCGGCCACGAGGACGGCGGTCGTCTCATCCAGCGCCCCGTGCGCCTGCAGCGCCGTTTCGATCGCGGCCGTTTCGTCTGTGCTGATGGCCAGGTCTGCGTTTGCCGCCCGGGCGAGGGTGTAGGCCGCGGCGGCGGCGAACCGTGCTTGGTCGGCGGGCATTGCCTCAAGCCGGGCCACGATCCGACGAACCGTGGCCGTGTCGCCGGCGGCAGTGGCGGCCTCGTCGAGCGCCGATTCGGCCTGGTCGGCTGCAGTCTCGTGATTCGTGCCAAAGATCCGTCGGAACATCCGTGCCTCGGGTGCGGGGCTGGTTCGAGGAGGATGGCACAGGTCGGCTCGGTTCGACGTCGCGCTTCGGGCCCGCGGTTGACCGGCCGCCCACCTTGTGGATCACCACGATCGGTCGGAAGAGCGGCCGTTCGCGGGAGACCGCGCTGATTTTCGTGGCCGACGGCCCGAACCTGATCGTCGCGGCGTCGAACGCGGGTGAGCCAAGTGAGCCAGCCTGGTCGCTGAACCTGCGTGCGCGGCCCGCGACCGAGGTCCGTCTCGGCCGCGACCGGCGAGCGATGCGCGCCCGCGAAGCGAGTGCCTTGGAGGCCGCCCGCCTCTGGCCGCTCCTCGATGCGGTGTATCCGACGTTCGCTCGCTACCGCGCGCGGACGAACCGCACAATCGCGGTCGTCGTCCTGGAGCCGGCCACCGGATCCCCGACGTCGACCGCCACCGCACAGGTGCCGACCTCCCCCTCCTGGCAACTGCGCTTCCCGACGCTGTTGGTACCGGAGGCGGGATTCGATCCCGCACGACCTTGCGATCGCCTGATTAGAGACCGACGTGGTAGCGTCCGCCGGATTCTGCGCCGTGTCGTTTCGTTCGTGGAGCGCCCTGTCGCGGGCTAGAGTGTCAATGGAGTCCTGGCCGTAAGGCAACACCGGCCGGGCCAGAGAGACCAAGGAGGGGAAACGGTGGGGACCAAGATGTGCCTATCGGATGGACCGATCCGGACTTCAGCGGGTACCACTTCAAGGTTCTCGAGATCGGGTCCAACCGCATCGAGGGCGCCGAGATCGCCCTTCGGGTGAACGACGACATCCTAGTGATGATGGAGGACGGGAGCGACGGCCAGCTGCTCGCGTCGGTCGACCTGTACGATCCGACCGGTCGCCACATCGCACGGCTTCGCCGAAACGCGTTGGCGTTCAACGACGGCGATCGCGTTGCGATCACAACGAGCCCGACCAACCTGACGCTCACAGACCGTACCACCGGCGAGCTCCTGTTCGAGGCACAGGTCTTGGGCAACGACCACGTCCGGATCACGAAGGCGACCCTCCACGACTCGGAAGGCTACCGGATCTCTGTGGAGGGCGACCGCGTGACGTTTGGCACCAACTTTATCGGTGGCAATCGCATCATCATGCCCAACGGCGGCACTGGTCTCCTGGCGACGACCCACGGCCAGCCGCGCGGCTGGATCGGGAAACCACGTTGGCGATGACGAGTCTTCCCATGCCTTGCCACGATCAGGCCGCCGCTCACACGTGGGCGGGTACCGCCGCAGCACACGCTCGTGCTCGGCCGTGGCCAGCGGCCTGGCGTGCAGCCGCACCCACTCGGACTCGGCGCCGGCGATTCAGCCGGCCAGAAGCCGCTCGTGGGCCGACGCCGGCGAGCGATCACCGCGAGGACGGTCCGGCGGTCCATTGGCGCCAGCCAGCCGCCCACCTGGCCGCGGCTCGGCTTTCATGCGATCTGTTCTGTTCAGTCCTTGACCTCCAGTGGGTCAACGCCTACGGTGGGATGTGACATGCCTTGTGTCGGCCTCGATTGGAGGGGACCATGGGTCGGTACACCGTAGCGGCCTGTGCGGCGCTGTTGCTCGCCGTTGCGCTTCCGGGGCAAACAGGGCTCGCCAGTCAACCCATCGACGTGGGCCCCTCACGCCCGGGTCAGACCCTAGCTTCGGCGGGCTTCGAGGACGCTGATGTTGAGCATGCGGTGACGCAAGACGCCGCTGAAGCCTTGGCTTCAGACCTCGAAGCGATCCGCGAAGCCCACGGCTGGTCAACGGAGCAAGTCGCGGCGTATGAGGCCTCCGAAGCGGCGCTCGACGCTGTTTCGGAGCTCGTTTCGACAAACTACCCAACGGCATTCATCGGCTCAGTCATCGCCGATGACCCGACAGACCCACCGACAGCGTATGTGAAGGGCATCGCGCCGGCCGATGTCCGCGCTCTCGCAATCGAACTCGGCGTGAAATTGGTGGAGAAACAGCCCTATTCGTTGGATACACTCGACGTTCGTCTAGCGGTCGTCCACGAAGCTGTGCTCTCCACCGGCTTCGAGAATGTCGTGGTGTCCGCGGACATCGAGCGCGAGGGGGCGATCACGGTGGCCGTCACCGCGTCGTCGAGGGCGGACCTCGATCTGATCCTCACCGGCATCGCGCCCGAAATCGCCAACGACATCACGATCATCGCGGGGGCCGACCCCGTTGTAGAGGAACACGGAGCCTTCGGTGGGATGTTTCTCGATGATGGTGCCCTCTTCCTCTGCACGAGTGGGTGGACAGTCCAGAAACTGTCGAACGGGGTGCGGGGCGTGACGGGCGCCGGACACTGCGCCGGGGTCGACCGGATCCGTCATCCGAGCATTGTCTGGCACACGGCGGTCGCGACGCTAGGGCATGTCGGACAATGGGGAGACGTGGGGTGGTTCACGACCAGCCTAAACGAGGCCGACGACTTCTACGCGGATCAGTTCAACGAGATCCGCGATGTCACAGCGGTCGAGCCTCGAGCGAACATCTCAGTCGGAGAGTCGATTTGCGTGTACGGACGCGCATCGAACAGTCGCAATTGCCAGCTCAGAGTCGAGAACCCGAACGTGTATTGTGGCGTCCCGCAGAAGTTGGTCCAGATGAATGGGGAAGTGACTATCAATGGGGACAGTGGCGGAGGCTGGTCGACCGGTACCAAGGCTTACGGGAGCACAGTTGGGACCTGCTTCAATAAGGACTCATTCTCCGTCGCCGACCTCTATGACGAGGCCCTGGGCGTGGCGGTCGCCCTCAACTAACGGCCCACCGGTTCCGATTGAATAAATCGCGGAGTGCTGCGCATCGGAGCCATCGCCGTGGCCATCGCAGGGGTCGGCCTGACTGTGGTCCTGCGGGACGTCGTGGCGCCCTTTCCCCCGACCGGACCGCTCGCCCTCGTTGAGCCGCAGGTTGGGAGTGGCAAGGCACGAACGGGTGGCGTGCTCGAAATCACCGACGACTGTGTGCGGCTGATCCATCCCGACGGGGACAAGTCACTCGTCATCTGGATCCGAGGATCGGTGAGCTGGAACGCGACGGATCAGTCAGTCGTCGTGACCGGGCCGGACGCAGGTGGCCAAACGCTACGCGATGGCGATGCCGTTGTGCTTGGGGGTGGAGGCGGCTACGACGCCGAGCTTGAGCGTGCCGGCAGCTGGTTCCGTCGACCCGGGGAAGACTGCTCAGCACCGCAATGGTTCCTCGTTGCGGATGTTCAGCTCGCCTCCGAGAACTGAGAAGGCCCGCGGCACCGGCGATCGGAACAACGCGGGGCCCACTCCTCTCGGCGAAACAGCGCCGACGCTGTCAAGAGCGCTCGCCGCGCGGCAAGCGCCCGCGGTACGGCGTCCGGCGCTCGCAGGACGGCCGCCAGGCAACATGTCGGGCGACGCCGACCCTCAGACCCTCCGAATGCTCGGAGGTCGTTCACGTTCCGATCGGAATGGTACCGGGGGCGGGATTCGAACCCGCACGACCTTGCGATCGCCTGATTTTGAGTCAGGTGCGTCTGCCATTCCGCCACCCCGGCTCGGGACCGACGCCATCCTAGCGCGTGACGGTGAACCTGCCCCGACCTCCACTGCTATTGAAGGACCCGCGACAGGTCCCTCGTGGTGAGTCGACCACGACGCAGACTGAGCTCGCATCCACGCTCACCTGTCCCTGGAAACTCCGCTGGTATTGGGGACTCGGGGCCGGAGAGCGCGGCGCAGGCCCCGGCCGGGAACCCATCGCCACCGCCCGGCGTCTCGCCCGGGACCGATGCTAGACTCCCCGAGCCTCAGAATCGCCGTCCGGAGGGATCCCCCGACCGTGGAGGACCTTCGCTCGACGACGGTCCCCGTCGACCCCGTCCAGCGCCGCGACCTCATCCTCCTCGAGCGAGCCCGCGACGGCGACCTCGATGCATTCAACGACCTGGTCACGCTGTACCAGGACCAGCTCTTCGCGCTGGTCGTGCGGATGGTGCCGGACCGGGATCAAGCCTCTGACGCCGTGCAGGAGGCGTTCTTCTCCGCGTTCCGCAACATCCGCTCGTTCCGTGGCGGGAACGTCAAGTCGTGGCTCAACCGGATCTGCGTCAACGCCGCGATGGATACGCAGCGCGCCCGCAAGCGCCGTCCCGTCCAGCCGTATCCCGAACTCGAGGACGAGAGCTGGCAGCCACCGGCCGGTGTCGACGCCGACCCGGAGCGCACGGCCGTCCTCGCCGAGCGCACGCGAACGCTCTCCACGGCCCTGTCCGCGATCACCGACGACCAGCGCACCGCCATCGTGCTGTTCGACGTCGAGGGCTACGACTACGCCGAGATCGCCGAGATGACCGGCGTCTCGCTCGGGACCGTGAAGTCCCGCATCCACCGTGGCCGTCTCTCGCTTCGTGGGCTGCTCGAGGACCGGATGGAGCTGTTCCGTGAGTGACGATCCGGTCCAGCACGCGGACCACGACCTCGAGCGACTCGTCGCGTTCACCGATCGCCAGCTCGACGCCCCAGAGGCGGCGCTCGCCGCTGATCAGGTCGCGGCCTGCGCCGACTGCGCGCGCCTCGTGGACGACCTGCGCGTGCTGTCCGCCGCGGACCGAGCCCTCCCGACGCCACTCCGACCGCGTGACTTCCGCCTGACACCCGCCGATGCCGAGCGGCTGCGGGCTCCCCGAGAGGAACCCATCGCCGCGGCCGCCCGTCTCAGGGGCGAGATGCCTGCCGCCCGAACCCATCGCCCGGATCACGTCGCCCACGATGCCCTCCTGGTCGCCGCGTCCCTCGACGCGGACCTGACGACCGATGAACGCCGGACCGTGGACGACTGGATCGCGACGTGCACGGACTGCGCCGACCTGCGCGCCGACCTTCTCGCGATCGCGGAAGCGCATCGAACCCTCCCGACGCCATCGCGACCGCGCGACCTCCAGCTGACCGAGCGCGACGCCGCGCGTCTCCGCGGCGGCCGCTGGCGCGACGTGATCGGCTGGATCGGCGGAGCCCGCGACGGGATCACGCGCCCACTGGCCACGGGTCTGACCACGCTGGGGCTGGTCGGCGTCCTCGTGACCGGCGGTCCCGCGCTCCTCGCGGCGTCGGGCGCCACCGCCGGAGCGGCACCCGCCCATGAACTCCAAGCCCTGGGCACGTCCAAGAACGGCGCCGAGACCGATCCCGGGGATAGCGTGGTCTTCACGGGCGAGGATCCCGGCTCCAGTCCGCCGGGGGCGCAGGCGCCAGCCTCCTCGGACGGCGCCGTCGGCCCATTGGCCGGGACCACCGGCGACCCATCTCCGGGCGAGGCCGGGGTCGACACGGGTTCGTCGGCGGGCAGCGGTGACCTGTTTGGACAGACCGATACCCCGGGCCGTGTCTCGGCCGGGGGTGGCGAGGACGACCTGCGCCAAACGGACGAGATCGGGGTCTCGTCGACCCAGACCGGGCTGTACGTCTCGCTCGGGGCGCTGCTCGCCGGGCTCGCCGTGTTCGTCACTCGTCGGATCTCCCGGTCCCTCCGGGACGTCTGAGCGACCCCTCGCCCGACCCCGCGGGTACACTGGAGCCTCACGACCACCTGGGTCCCGCGCGGACCCGCCCCCGAGGCCCTGCCGATGGACCGCCTGATGCTGCTCGACGGCAACGGGCTCATCTACCGCGGATATTTCGCCCTCATCCAGCAACCCTTGACGACATCGAAGGGCGAGCTGGTGTCGGCGGTGTTCGGGTTCACGAACATCGTGCTGCGGGCGTTCCAGGACGTCGGTCCGGATCATGTCGCGGTGGCGTTCGACCTGCCAAAGCCCACGTTTCGCCACGAGCGATTCGCGGAGTACAAGGCCACCCGCACCCGGATGCCGGACGAGATGCGCGAGCAGATCCCCAAGGTCCGCCGCGTGGTCGAGGCCCTCGGGATCCCCGTCTATGAGATGGAGGGCTACGAGGCCGACGACGTCATCGCGACGCTCGTCGGGCAGGCCGAGGCCCGGGACATCGCGACGACCATCCTGACCGGCGACCTGGACATGCTCCAGCTCGTGTCCGAGCGCACGAAGCTCCTCGTCTCGCTCCGTGGCGGCATCGCCAACACGGTGGAGTACGACCTCGCGCGGATCGATGAGCGTTGGGGCCTCCGGCCGGACCAGATGCTCGACTACAAGGCGCTCAAGGGCGACCCCACCGACAACATCCCCGGTGTCGCGGGTGTCGGCGAGAAGACGGCCGCCGGCCTCGTCGCCACGCATGGCTCCGTCGATGCCATGTACGCCGCGATCGAGACCGTGACGCCCGAGAAGCTGCGCGCCAAGCTCGTCGAGGCGAAAGACGTCGTCCTCGAGAGCCGCGAGCTGATGCGGCTGGTCCGCGACCTGCCCGTGACCCTGGACGAGGACCGGACCCAGGTGGGTGCCTACGACCGCGAGGCCGTGATCCGGCTCTTCCGCGAGTACGAGTTCCGGACGCTCATCGATCGACTGCCACCGCTTCGCGGCGAGGCGCCCGACGAGGCGGTCGCGCGACTCCGCGAGCTCGGGACGGACGTCGGCGCGGCGCGGGCCCCCGGGGCTCGGCCGGCGGCACCGGCACCGCGTCGCCCGCCGTCTGGCGACGGGCTCCAGCTCAGCCTCGAATTCGATACGCCGGCTGGCGGTGCCGCCGCGGACGGCGACCGGCCACTGGTCGAGGTCCCCGAGGGTGACCTGCCGGCCGCGCTGGCCGCCGCGATCGAGGATCCGCGTCGGATCGAGGTCCGCGCCGCGGACGGCCTCGACGGGATCGCCGACTGGCTCGCCGCGCAACCCGACCTGGCCGTGTCGCTGGTGGCATCGGATCCGCGGCCACTCCACGGGGAACCGCTCGCGCTCGCCGTCGCGGGGATGGACGGCCGGGTCGTCGTCGCGGACACGGTCGATGCGATCGACACGCTCCGCGGCCTCGTCATCGCGAGCGGCAAGCCGCTCGTGGGCCATGACGTCAAGGCGATCCTGACCGACCGGTTCGCGCGCGAGCCCCGCTCCTCGGCCCTCCCGGTCGCGTTCGACACGCAGATCGCGGCCTACGTCCTCAACGCCTCGCTGCGCAGCCAGGCCATCGCCGACGTGGTCGCGGAACGCCTGGACCTCCAGATCCCGCCGCCGAAGGACCTCGACCCCGCCACCCGCGCCGGACTGGATGCGCTCGCGATCGCGACGGTCGCGGCCACTGCTGGAACGGGCGATGGCGGACGCCGGGCTCGATCGCCTGTTCGCCGAGCTGGAGCGCCCGCTCATCGCGGTCCTCGCCCGGATGGAGGCGACCGGGGTCGCGCTCGACCTCGACACGCTCGTCGACGCTCGAGCGCGAGTTCACGACCGAGATCGAGCGACTCGAGGCCGCGGTCTTCGCCGCCGTCGGGCACGAGTTCACGATCGGCTCGCCCAAGCAGCTCGGCGAGGTGCTGTTCGGCGAGCTCAAGCTGCCGTTCGGTCGCAAGACCAAGACCGGGTACTCGACGGATGCCTCGGTGCTCGAGGAGCTGCGGACCGTCCACCCGGTCATCGAGCCCGTGCTCGAGTGGCGCACCTACACGAAGCTGCGGTCCACGTACATCGAGGCGTTGCCGGCGCTGATCGCCCATGACGGCCGGCTCCACACCACGTTCCACCAGGCCGTGGCCGCCACCGGACGACTGTCGTCCTCGGATCCGAACCTCCAGAACATCCCGATCCGGAGCGAGCTGGGCCGGCGCATCCGGCGCGCGTTCGTCGCTGGCGATCCGGCACTGACGCTCGTCGCCGCGGACTACAGCCAGATCGAGTTGCGCATCCTCGCCCACGTCTCGGGCGACGCGCATCTCAAGGACGCGTTCGCCCGCGACGCGGACATCCACCGCGAGACCGCGGCCCTCGTGCTGCACAAGGAGCCGGCGGACGTCACCTCGGACGAGCGATCCATGGCGAAGATGGTCAACTTCGGCATCGCCTACGGCATGAGCGACTTCGGGCTCTCGTCTCGTGCAGGGATCAGCCGCCAGGAGGCGCAGCAATTCATCACGAACTACTTCACCACGTACTCCGGGATCAGCTACTACATGCTCCACATCAAGGAGGTCGCCAAGACCCAAGGGTTCGTCACGACGCTGCTCGGGCGAAAGCGGTCCATCCCGGAGCTGGCGTCACGGATCCCGGCGCTGCGTTCCGCCGGCGAGCGGATGGCCATCAACATGCCGATCCAGGGGACCGCCGCGGACATCATGAAGATCGCGATGATCCGCGTGGCGGAGCGGCTCGAACGGCGAGCGGTCGGCGGCCCGGATGCTGCTCCAGGTCCATGATGAGTTGCTGTTCGAGGTCCCGCGCGACGACGTCGAGCCGCTCGTGACGCTCGTCCGGGAGACATGGAATCCGCCGTGGCGCTCGACGTGCCACTCACCGTCGACGTCAAGGCCGGGGACGACTGGGAGTCGATGCGCCCGATCCCACGGTCCGCGGTCGCGTCCCCCACGACGGTCTAGGGCCGCCCGATGCCCGAGCTTCCCGAGGTCGAGACCGTGGCGCGCGATCTTCGTCCCCATCTCGTCGGGGCGACGATCACGGGTGCCCGCAGTTCGTGGGGCGCGAACCCTCAAGACGCACACGGGCGAGGCGTTCGCCGCGTCGATCGCCGGGCGTCGGATCGAGACGGTCGGGCGCCGGGCCAAGCAACTGGTCATCGAGCTGTCCGACGCTGCGGCGCTGACCATCCATCTCAAGATGACCGGCCAGCTGTTCGTGGTCCCGGCCGATGCCCCGGAGGACCCGTACGTCAGGTTGGTCCTCGAACTGGCCGATGGCCGAGAGCTGCGATTTCGCGATATCCGCAAGTTCGGGAAGGTGGGGCTCTACGGCCGCGACCCCGCGACGGGCGAACTCGTGACCGAGGTGGGCGGGGCGTCGGTGTTCGCGGCGATCGGCCCCGAACCGCTCGACCCGGCCTTCACCGTCCGCGACTTCCGGCGCTTGGTGCGACGGCGCAAGGGTCGGCTCAAATCGCTCCTGCTCGATCAGTCGTTCCTCGCGGGTGTCGGGAACATCTACGCCGACGAGGCCCTGTGGGCGTCGCGATTGCATCCGCTCCGGTCGGCGTCGTCGCTGCGCCCCGCGGATGAGCGCCACCTCTACGAAGCCATCCGTTCGATCCTCGCCGAAGCCGTGGAGCGACGCGGCAGCTCGATCGACGACTACACCGCGCCCGATGGCGACGGGGCCATGCAGGAGCGACTTCAGGTCTACCAGCGCACCGGAGAGCCATGTCCGCGCTGCGCCCGCCCGATCAAGCGGATCGTGGTGGGGGCGCGGAGCACGCACTTCTGTTCGTGGTGCCAGCGCCTCTCGCCGGCGGATCGGAAGAACGCCGCGGCCATCCTGCGCACGCTCACCGGGGGCCGGCGTCGCGCCGGGCCGCGCTGGTCCGACCTGACCGAGCGGACGAAGCGCGCCGCGGCGACACGACGGGCGGCGGCGCGCGCGTCGTCGGGTACCGGCTGATGTCGATCCTGCGGCTGGCGGAGGTCACGCGCGAGGTCGGGGCGTTCGTCATCCTCGATTCGGTCACGGCGGCCATCGCGCTCGGGGACCGGATCGGTCTCGTCGGGCCGAACGGGGCCGGGAAGACCACGCTGCTGCGGCTCGCCTCGGGCCGTGATGAGCCCGATCGTGGGTCCGTTTCGCGCAAGCGCGGGCTGAGCGTCGGGCTGCTCGCCCAAGAAGCCCATCTGGACGAGGTCTTCATGGCCGCGCCGGATCTGCGCACGGCCGTCCGGGCGGGCGCGGCTCACCTCGAGCGCATGGCTGAATCCCTGGCCACGTACGAGCGCGAGGGTCGGGTCACGGAGTCTGCCTATGCCACGCTCCAGCACGAGTTCGAGGTCCTCGGCGGGTACACGCTGGACCAGCGAGTCGATTCGGCGCTGAGCGGACTCGGGTTTGCGCGCGAGGAGTGGGTCAAGCCGCCGAACGCGATGTCGGGCGGCGAGCAGACCCGGGCGTCGCTGGCACGGCTCGTCATCGCCGATCCGGACCTGCTGCTCCTCGACGAGCCAACGAACCACCTCGACATCTCGGCCATCGAGTGGCTCGAGGACCACCTGCGACGACGGGTCGGGTCGCTCCTCGTGGCGTCGCACGACCGGGCCTTCCTCGACGCGGTCGTCACCCGCGTCTGGGAGTTGCGGGACCGTCGCCTGACAGCGTTCCGTGGCGACTACAGCGCCTACCACCGCCAGCGCGTGGAGCGCGATGCCCGGGCCGTGAAGGACGTCGAGACCACGGCGGAGCAGATCGCTCGTGAACGGGAGCTCGTTCAGCGGTATAGGAGCCACCGCAAGTTCAGCAAGATGCACGAGCACGAGGCGAGGCTGGAGCGGCTCCAGGCCGATCAGCGCGACGCCCCGAAGGCTGGCCGCAAGCTCGCGATCCCCGCGGCGTCGCTCGCTGGTGCGGGGCCGACGCGGTCCGGGGAGATCGTCGTCCGCATCGAGGGGCTGGCCGTGGGGTATCTGCCCGGGCGCGGCGCCGTGCGGGACGACGGATCGCCCGCGACCGAGGCCGCGCGTCGTGGCGCGAGCGCCGTTCCTGGCCGCCCAGCGCGGGGAGCGCATCGGGATCGTCGGGCCGAACGGGGCAGGGAAGACGACGCTTCTGCGGACCATCGCTGGGGATCTGCCGCCGCTCGATGGACGGCTGACCTTCGGGCACAACGTCCAGCTCGGGTACCTCGCGCAGCTGCGCGAGGCCGCGATCCCGGGGGCGACCGTCCTCGACGCGCTCCTGGAGTCGATCCCGGTGACGCCCGGAGAGGCCCGCGCGTACCTCGCCCGGTTCCTGTTCCGCGGCGACGATGCGTTCAAGGAGGTCCGGATGCTGTCGGGCGGGGAGCGATCGCGGCTCGAACTCGCGCTGCTCGGGATCCAGCCGTCGAACCTGCTCTTGCTCGACGAACCCACGAACCATCTCGACATCCCGGCCCGCGAGGCGATCGAGGCCTTCATGACCGGGTCGCCGGCCACGCTGATCGTGGTCTCCCACGACCGACGGCTGCTCGAGACGGTGTGCGAGAAGCTGTGGGTGGTCGACGACGCGGGCGCGGCCCCGTTCGATGGCGGGTATCGCGCGTGGCGGGCCGCGGTGTCGGCCGGCTGGACGGTGGCGAACGCGCTCGACGCCGAGGCGAAGCGGTTGCATGGCGGGCGGAGCGGGGCATCGAATGGGACAGGCCGGGCGGCGGCGGGGAATGCCGCTCGCCCACCGGCGACTGGGTCCCCCGTGCCCGCGCCGACGCCCGCCACGCCCCCAGCGCGGACCTCCGCGAAGACCCGGGGCCGGAAGCTGGAAAAGCTGTCCAAGGATGCGTATCGCAAGCAGAAGACGGCACTGGACGGGGAGCTGACGCGGCTCGGGCTGCGCAAGAACCACCTGGAGCTGGCGCTGGGCGATCCGGCGGTGGCCGCGAACTTCGTGGAACTGCGCCGCGTGACGAGCGAGCTGGCCGATGTCGATGCCGCGCTCGTCGCTGGCCGAGGACGCCTGGCTCCAACTCGAGGAGCGCGCCCCGTGACCGTGCGCATCGGGATCACCGGGCCGATCGGATGCGGCAAGTCGACCGTGGCCGGCTGGCTCGGGGAGCGGCCCGGGGTCGTCGTCATCGACGCGGACGTCGTGGCGCGGGAGGTCGTCGAGCCGGGTGAGCCGGCCCTGGCGGCGATCGTCGGGGCGGTTCGGTGAGGGCGTCCTGGCCGGCGGACGGGTCGCTGGACCGGGGCGCGCTCGGGCGGATCGTCTTCGCGGATCCGGCCGCCCTGGCGGACCTGGAGGCCATCACGCACCCGGCGGTGCGTGCCGCGGATCGTGGCGGCGATGGAAGCGAGCCGAGGCGGACGGGGCGACGGCGGTCGTGGTCGAGGCGATCCGGCTGGTCGATGGCGGCCTCGCGGCGGTCTGCGACGAGGTCTGGGTGGTCACCTGCGACCCGGACGGCCCAGCTCGAGCGCGTCGTAGGGCGGGGGACCGATCCGGCGGACGCGGCGCGTCGCATCGAGGCGCAGGCCGGGATGGTCGCGCGGATGGTGCCGGCGGCCACGCGCGTCATCGACACGAGCGGGACGATCGAAGCGACCCGCGCGCTCGTCGACGTCGCGTTCGAGGCGGCGATCGCGCCATAACGAACGCTTGTTCACATCGATGGAACGGCGTATCCTGACGACCCATGCCTGAGTTCAACCTCGTCTCGCCGTTCGAGCCGACCGGCGACCAGCCCGCCGCGATCGAGCGTCTGAGCGAGGGTCTCGCCAAGGGCGCCCGGCACCAGACCCTGCTTGGAGCGACCGGGACCGGAAAGACTTTCGCGATGGCCCGCGTCATCCAGGAGCACCAGAAGCCGACGCTTGTGCTGGCCCACAACAAGACCCTGGCGGCCCAGCTGTACGCGGAATTCCGCGAGTTCTTCCCGGACAACGCGGTCGAGTACTTCGTCAGCTACTTCGACTACTACCAGCCCGAGGCCTACCTGCCGCGCTCGGACACGTACATCGAGAAGGACTCGTCCCGCAACGACGAGATCGACCGGCTCCGGCACGCCGCCACGCACGCGCTGTTCGAGCGGCGGGACGTGATCATCGTCGCCAGCGTCAGCTGCATCTACGGGCTCGGCGCGCCGGTCGACTACGGCGCGACCGTGCTCAAGCTCCGGGTCGGCGGGCAATACCGGCGCGACGCGGTCCTGCGCCATCTCGTCGATCTCCAGTACCAGCGCAACGACCAGGCCCTGTCGCGTGCCCGGTTCCGTGTCCGCGGCGACACGCTCGAACTCCAGCCGGCGTCGGAGGAGACCCTGGTCCGCGTCGAGTTCTTCGGCGACGTCGTGGAGCGGATCACGGAGCTGGACCCGCTCACCGGCGAACTGCTCGCCGAGCGCAAGGAGACCAACGTCTACCCGGCCTCGCACTACGTCACCCCGGCCGACAAGCTCAAGGAAGCGATCGTCGACATCGAGGCCGAGATGGAGGTCCGCGTCGGCGAGCTCGAGGCCGAGGGGCGAGCCCTCGAGGGCGCCCGGCTCCGCCAGCGGACGACCTTCGACCTCGAGATGATGCGCGAGCTCGGCTACTGCACCGGGATCGAGAACTACTCGCGCCACCTGTCGCGACGCGAGGCCGGCAGCCGGCCGTGGACGCTCCTCGACTACTTCCCGCCGGACTGGCTGCTGGTCGTCGACGAATCGCACATGACGATCCCGCAGGTCGTCGGCATGTACAAGAACGACCGGACGCGCAAGGAGATCCTGGTGGACTTCGGGTTCCGGCTGCCGTCGGCGCTCGACAACCGGCCGCTGACGTTCGAGGAGTTCGAGGCGACCGTCAACCAGGTCGTCTACATGAGCGCGACGCCCGGGCCGTACGAGCTGGAGCGCAGCGAGCGGATCGTCCAGCAGCTCATCCGGCCGACCGGGATCATCGACCCGCCGATCACCGTCCGCCCGACCGAGGGCCAGATCGACGACCTGCTCGAGGAGATCCGGGGCCGCGTCGAGCGCGGCGAGCGCGCGCTGGTCACGACGCTCACCAAGAAGATGGCCGAGGACCTCGCCGATTACCTCAAGGAGCTCGGCGTCAAGGTCCAGTACCTCCACAGCGAGGTCGACACGCTCGAGCGCGTCGCGATCCTGCGCGACCTGCGGCTCGGCGTGTTCGACGTCCTGGTGGGCATCAACCTGCTGCGCGAGGGGATCGACCTGCCCGAGGTGACGCTCGTCGCGATCCTCGACGCCGACAAGGAAGGGTTCCTGCGGTCGGCCTGGTCGCTGATCCAGATGAGCGGCCGCGCGGCGCGGAACATCGGCGGCGAAGTGATCATGTACGCCGACCGCGTCACCGAATCGATGAAGGTCGCGATCGACGAGACCGCCCGACGCCGCGCGATCCAGGACGGCCTACAACACCGAGCACGGCATCGAACCCACGACGATCATCAAGGGCATCCACGACATCAACCAGCGGCTGCGGGCCGTGGCCGAGTCGACGGTCGTGTACAGCTCCGAGCGCGGGGGCGAGTTCACCGAGGCCGATCGGGCCAAGGTCGAGGCGCTCGTCGTCCGGATGGAGGCCGAGATGAAGGCGGCGGCCAAGGAGCTGGAGTTCGAACGGGCCGCCGCGCTCCGCGACGAGGTCCAGCAGATCCGGCTGCGGGTGCTCGAGCAGGACGCGTCGATCATCGTGGGCAAGGCCGCGGAGCGCGCGGCGTCGGGACGGGGGCTGACCGGTGCCGCCGATCGCGCGCGCGGGCGACGGGCCTCCGATGCGGCCGATCTCGTGTCGACGATGGAGGTCACGAGCGTCACGGTCCTCCCCGCCGACGAGGACGGGGTCGGGCACGACGGCGAGCACGGCGACGAGGGCGACGGCGCCGGGTCGAGGCCGGGATCGACCAGAACACGATCGCGGACTGGCTCCCCGGGATCCGCGACGAGCACGACGACGAGGGCGGGACCCAGGCCCGCTGGCAGGACCGCCCGACCTGGGATCGGTCCGTGACGCCGAACATCCGCAAGCGCACGGGTCAGCGACCGGGTCGTCGCCGCTGATACCACAGGACGTGGTGCGCGGGCGCGCCGGAATCGGGTGTGGACTGATGTCATCCGGTGGGGTTCGGCCTAGATTCGAGCGGTGCTGCTCAGATTGGTGACGTTGGTGGTCGCGCAGGGCCTCGACCTGGCCTCGTTCCAGGTGATGGTCGATCGGCACGGGCTGGAAGCTGAGGGCAATCCCCTCGTCGCGCAGTTGTTCCAGACCCTTGGGATGCCAGGTGTGGCCGGCCTGAAGGTCGCCCTCGTCGTCTTCGTCGGGGCACTGGCAGTGGCCGCATGGGCGAACCGTGGGAACCGGACCTGGGCGTTCATCGGCGGGGCACCGCTGGCGGTCGGGATCGTGGTCGGGATCATCGGCGGCATCACGAACGCGGCCTCCTACCTGGGCTGACGTCCGCTCGGCGGGCGGCTCGCGGAACGGTGCTCGTACCGTGGGGCGGTACGTGACGACGCGATCGCGACGCCTCCGACCGATTCCTACCGTCCGGCGACCGGGCCGGTTCGTCGTGACCGCGCGACGGTACGAAGCGACAGGCGCGGGATCGAGGGCGTCGCGTGCGAACGTGGCACGTTACGAGCTCGGGCAGACTCGCGCAGAACACCCGTTCCATTTGCCAGCATTCCGCTAGACTACGGACGTGCCCCAGGATCAGCTCGTCGTTCGCGGCGCACGCGAACACAACCTCAAGAACGTCGACGTGGCGTTCCCGCGCGACCGGCTCGTGGTCATCACGGGGTTGTCCGGGTCGGGCAAGAGCAGCCTGGCGTTCGACACGATCTACGCGGAGGGCCAGCGCCGCTACGTCGAGAGCCTGAGCGCCTACGCCCGCCAGTTCCTCGGACAGATGGAGAAGCCGGACGTCGACCAGATCGATGGCCTCTCCCCGGCGATCTCGATCGACCAGAAGGGTTCGTCGCGGAATCCCCGCTCCACGGTCGGCACCGTGACGGAGATCTACGACCATCTGCGGCTGTTGTTCGCGCGGATCGGGATCCCGCACTGCCCAAACGGCCACACGATCGAGCGCCAGACGGTCCAGCAGATCGTCGACCAGGTGCTGGCCCTGCCTGAGGGCACCCGGCTCCTCGTCCTCGCTCCGCTCATCAAGGACCGCAAGACCGAGGGTGACCGCGTCTTCGACTCGGCCCGGCGGCAGGGCTTCGTCCGGGTCCGCGTCGACGGGGAGATGGTCGACATCGCCGACGCGCCAAAGCTCGACAAGTACAAGCGCCACTCGATCGAAGTCGTCGTCGACCGCTACATCGTCCGCCATGCCGAGGCCCCCGACGATGCCCGGCGCGCCGCCGACGGTCGCCCGCTCGATCCCGACTCGGGCGAGATCATCCCGGACCCCGATGCCGGCCGGCTGGCCGATTCGATCGAGACCGCCCTTCGACTGGGCGAGGGCGTCGTGCTCATCGCGCCCGCGCCACGGGACGACGAACCGCCCGGGTTCGAGGAGCAGCGCTACAGCGAGAAGTACAGCTGCCCGTACGACGGGTACACCGTCGAGGAACTCGAGCCGCGCACGTTCTCGTTCAACTCGCCGCATGGTGCCTGTCCGGCGTGCACGGGCCTCGGAACGCGGCTGGAGATCGATCCGGACCTCGTCATCCCGGATCGCGGCAAGAGCCTGGCTGCCGGGGCCCTCGTGCCGTGGGCCCGCATCGCGACCGATGCCTCGTGGCGGCTCAAGATCCTCGAAGCCATCTGCCAGTCGCACGGCTGGGACTTCAAGAAGCCGGTGCGGGACCTCCCGCCCGAGGCCATCGAATACGTCCTGCGCGCCAAGAAGGCCGAAAAGGTCGTCGTCCGCTACCGGCACGAGCGCGGCGAGAACACGTACAACGCCACGTTCGAAGGGGTCATCACCAACCTCGAGCGCCGCTATCGCGAGACGGACTCGGACTACATCAAGAACGAACTCGAGAAGTACATGGTCACTCGGCCGTGCCCAACGTGTGGCGGCAAGCGGCTGCGGCCCGAGATCCTCGCGGTGACCATCGGCGAGCGCAACGTCTGGGACGTCTCGACGATGTCGATCAAGGACGCGCTCCGCTGGGCCGATGCGCTCCCGGCGACGCTGTCAGAGCGCGAACGGACCATCGCCGCCCAGGTCGTCAAGGAGATCGCGGCCCGGCTCGGGTTCCTGGTCGACGTCGGGCTCGAATACCTGACGCTGGACCGGACGAGCGTCACGCTGTCCGGCGGTGAGGCCCAGCGGATCCGCCTCGCGACGCAGATCGGGACGACGCTGATGGGCGTCCTGTACATCCTCGATGAGCCGTCGATCGGGCTCCACCAGCGGGACAACGCCAAGCTGATCGCGACGCTCACGCGGTTGCGCGACCTCGGGAATACGGTGCTCGTCGTCGAGCACGACGAGGAGACGATCCGGACGGCGGACTGGGTCGTCGACATCGGGCCCGGGGCGGGGGAGCACGGCGGCGAGATCATCGCGAACGGGCCGCTCGAGGCGGTCCTTGCCGAACCACGGTCCGTGACCGGCGCGTTCCTTCGCGGTGAACGGTCCGTGGCGATCCCCGCGAAGCGTCGGCGGGGCAACGGCAAGTACCTGCTCGTCAAGGGCGCCCGCGAGCACAACCTTCGGGACGTGGACCTGCGCGTGCCGCTCGGGACGTTCGTCGCGATCACCGGTGTGTCGGGGAGTGGCAAGAGCACGCTCGTGACCGAGGTCCTGTACCGGGCCCTGGCCCGGGAGCTCAACGGGTCACGCGAAGCGGTCGGCGCCCACGACGCCCTCGAAGGTGCCGCGAACGTCGACAAGATCATCGAGATCGACCAGAGCCCCATCGGGCGCACGCCGCGCTCGAACCCGGCCACCTACGTCGGCCTGTTCACGCCGATCCGCGAACTGTTCGCTGGCGTCCCCGAGGCTCGCGTTCGCGGCTACAAGCCGGGCCGCTTCAGCTTCAACGTCAAGGGCGGGCGCTGCGAGCACTGCAAGGGCGACGGCATCCTCAAGATCGAGATGCAGTTCCTCCCGGACGTCTACGTCCCGTGCGAGGTGTGCAAGGGCAAGCGCTACAACCGCGAGGCGCTCGAGATCCACTACAAGGGCAAGTCCATCGCCGACGTGCTCGAGATGACCATCGCCGAGGCCGTCGACTTCTTCAGCGCGGTCCCCAACGTCCGGGTCAAGCTCCAGACGCTCAACGACGTGGGTCTCGGCTACGTCCACCTCGGCCAGCCGGCGACGACGCTGTCGGGCGGCGAGGCCCAGCGCGTCAAGCTCTCCACGGAACTCTCACGGCGAGCGACCGGCCGGACGCTCTACGTCCTCGACGAGCCCACGACCGGGCTGCACTTCGCGGACGTCGAGAAACTGCTCGAGGTCCTGCATCGGCTCGTGGACGGCGGCAATACGGTCCTCGTGATCGAGCACAACCTCGACGTCATCAAGACCGCGGACTGGATCGTGGATCTCGGCCCGGAGGGCGGCGATCGCGGCGGCACGATCGTGGCACAGGGCACGCCGGAGACGGTCGCGCGAGCGGACGGTTCGGCCACCGCGGAGTACCTGGCCCGCGTCCTGCGCGGTGAGCCGCTCGTGCCGCTGTCCGACGTGACCTTCGCCGAGGAGGCCGGCCGCGGGCCGACGAACGGCAACGGCGCGACGCCCCTCCGGATCACCCCGTCGCGCAAGCGCGCGGCGGCCGCCGGCGGGACTCGCTGACCGGGTCCGCGGCGCTACCATCGGCGCATGCCGGACATCGACTTCGCGTTCCTCGCCGATGCGGCCGAGACCGTGCCGGGCCAGAAGTTCCACGTCCTGGGTGGTGGCATCGCGCGGATCGGCGGACGACGGTTCCCGCTCCGGCACCCGCACCTCACGCTCGTGATCGGGTTGCAGGTCACCGCGCCCGAGACGGAACGTGAGCACGAGATCCGGTTCGTCCTCCTGGACCCCGACGGGGCCGAGGTCGCAGGCGCCACCGGCAGCGTCGTCGCGCGCAGCCAGCGTGACGGGCGCGACGCGACGCTGACGTTCTCCATCGACCTGTGGAACCTCACCTTCCCGGCGCCAGGGGACTATTCGTTCCGGATCCTCGTCAACGGGTCGGAGCGCAAACGGCTGCCGCTGCTCCTGGTGGCGCCGCGCGGCGATGACGGCGACGATGGCGGGGACGTCACGGGCACGCGACCTTCGGATGACTGACGCCGGGTCGCGGCGCATCATCGGCACGACGAAGGGCCCGGCCCGCCACGAACGACCGGTCATCGACGCGCTGGGCCTCGAAGCCGCTCGTCACGCAGATCGACTGCTCGACGAAGCGCGGGCGCTCGGGATCGTCCGCTGGTCCGCCTATTTCGACGACCTGCCGGATCGCCTCCGCGACGACGAGCCGGCCGCGCTCCGGCGCAGCGCGCTCCGGGCCCGGGCGGCCTACGGCGTCAAGGACTCCGTCCGCGACGCGCTGCCGGAGCGGCTGACCGAGCCGTTCCTCGAGGCCGTCGACCGCCTGCTACGGGAGCTCAACCGATCCAGGGGATGAGCCGGTGCGTCCTGGTGCGGTACGCGGGGTAGTCCGGGAACCGTTCCGCGAGCCACCGTTCCTCCAGCCCGGACTTGACGCGGAAGAAGGCCCACAGGATGGCCGCCAGGACCGCCGCCGGGATCGATGCCGTCAGGAGCGCCCATCCGAACGCGGCCACGATCAGACCGCCGTAGATGGGATGGCGGACGCGGGCATAGATCCCCGTCTGCGACCAGGCCGGAACCCTCCTTCGGATAGGGGAGCGGCGTGAGGGCTGCCCCGAGATCCCGGCTGCCGAGGCGGATCAGCCAGGCTCCCGCGAGGAGGAACGCGACCCCCGCGACCGAGGTCACCACGCGGGCCTCGCCAGCCCAGGCGGGTCCGAGCCGGCCCGCCAGCCCGATGGCGACGAGCAGCACGACCTGGATGATCACCCAGCCCTCACCGCGGGCACCCAGCGTCGGCGTACGTGTCACGGCGCGAAGGTTACGCTGCCAGCCGGAGCTCATGCGCGTCGAACGCCTCGAACAGGAATGGCGATGGTGCTGCTGGGTCGTAGAGGATCGTCAGCGAGCGCCGCGCTCGCGTCCAGGCGACATAGGCGAGCCGTCGCTCCTCCTCGAGCGCCCGAGCGGGGTCCGCGGCGCCCGAGACGGCGCGGGCGCTCGGGAACCGGGCCGCGTCCATCCCGAGGACCACCACGTGGTCGAACTCGAGGCCCTTCGTGGCATGGGCGGTGGCCAGCGTCAGGGCGGCGTCATCGCGACGGAGCGATGCCAGGCGGGTTCGCGCGTCGCGGACGGCCGCCGTGAACGTGTGGAGCGAGCCATACGCCGGCGCCCAGGCCAGCAGCGACGTCAGCAGCGCCGCCTTCGGGGCGTCCGCAGCCAAGGCCGCGGCACGTTGGCGCCCGATGCTCACGAGCAGCGGTTCGCCGTCCCGTGCCTCCGCCTGGATCCCGTCCAGGACGTCGTCGAGCGCCGGGTCCTCGAGGGGGAGCGCCAGTCGGTCGGCACGGAACGGGATGCCGGCAGCGAGCGCCACCACCACGGCCGCGATGAGCTCCCGATTCGTCCGGGCCAGCACGGCCCGCGTCGAGTCGTCGTCCGGCCACGTCGCCATCGCCCGCTCGAGCCGTTCCGGATCGTCGGCGGAATCCGGGGCCAGGACGAGCCGGCCCTCCGCCGCGGGACCCGAGGCGATCCGCTTGGCGAAGCGCTCCCCGTTGTGTTCGACCAGCCGGACGGCCCGTGCCACCACCGGCGCCGGACACCGATAGTTCACTTCGAGGTCGATCCTTCGTGAGCCCCGGCAGCCGCGCCTCGAGGGTCAGCACCCGCCGCACGTCGGCCAGCCGCCAGCCGTAGATCGACTGATCGTCATCGCCCACGAGCAGGATCCGGTTCGCGGGCGCCGCGAGGAGCAGGGCCAGCTCCAACTGCGCCCGGTCCACGTCCTGCACCTCATCCACGAGGAGGTGCGCGCAGCGATCACGCCACCGGGCGAGGAGCACCGGATCGGCATTCAGTCGCCGAACGGCGCCGAGGACGAGATCGTCGAAGTCGAGACCGCCTTGCGCCCGGATCGCGGCCTCGTAGTCGACGAATGCGCGCGCGATCGGCCCGGCGTCGGGGTCGGCGGCGACGTCGGCCGGTGACACGCCCAGCTCGATCTTGAGGCGCGAGATCGCCCCGTCGAGCTCGACGAGGTTCTCCTCGCTCGCCCACGGCGCGACCTCGCGCAGAACCGCCGCACGGTCGACGAGCGGCCTCATCGCCGGGCCGGTGTCGCGCAGGATCTCGAGCCCGAGCGCATGGAACGTCCGGACACGGACGAGCCCGGGTTCGATGCCGAGCGGCGCCAGCGCCGCGTCGAGCCGTTCCGCCAGCTCCACGGCGGCTCGCTTGTTGAACGTGATGGCCGCGATCGTGTCGGGGGCGACGCCGGAATCCACGAGCCACGCGATGCGCGCGACCAGGGTCGTCGTCTTGCCGCTCCCGGCGGGCGCCACCACCAGGACCGGACCGGGCGGCGCGGTCGCGGCCGAGCGCTGATCCGGTGCCAGCTTCTCGAGTCGTGTATCGACGGACGGATGGAGCGCCACAACGAACATGGTGCCGACCGACGCTCACCCGGTGCTTACCACGGACTCCGCCGGCGGGCTCCGCGGGCCGGTTCTCCGCGGGCCGGGCTCCGCCGGGCGGTTCTCCAATACCAGTGGAGTCTTCGCGAGATCTGAGCGTGGCCGAGTCCCCGGATCGCACGCTGGGCAAGGATCCACGAGGCACCTGTCGAACTTTCTCCAATACCAGTGGAGTCGGCGCCACCATCGAGCCTCACGGGGCGTCAACACAGCAGCAGCGGCAGACACGACGGCCCGTCACGATGGGGTAGATGATGACGAAGTACCTGCTCCGGGCCGCCAAGTTCGTGGTTTTGGCGGGGATCGCCGTCCTGGCCGGTCTTGTCGCGGCGTTCGCGTGCGCCCTGGTCGGCCACTGGATCCTCGTTCTGCGCTACGGCGACGACCTCAACGCCATCGACGACACGCTGCCCATGATCGCCGCCGTGTGGACGTCCTACCTCGTCGGGGTGGTGGTCGGACTTGGTGTCCTTGTCCTGGGCTGGCGGCGGTTCGTGCGCGGACGAAGTGGCCGCCGGCAATCCCAGGGTTGACCACGACGCGATCGGACTCTCCGCGGGCTCCGCGGGCCGGGCTCCGCCGGGCGGTTCTCCAATACCAGTGGAGTCTTCGCGAGATCTGAGCGTGGACGAGTCCCCGGATCGCACGCTGGTAAACGATCCACGAGGGACCTGTCGATCCTTCTCCAATACCAGTGGAGTCAGCGCGCGCCGCTCTCGCCGGCCTCGCCGCATCGGGCGGCGGCATGACCTAGCATCGACGGGTGACCCCGGAACTCGACGCCACGCTCAAGCACCTGCCCGACCGTCCCGGCGTGTACCTGATGAAGGACGCGCGCGGCGACGTCGTGTATGTCGGCAAGGCGCAGAGCCTGCGCAGTCGGGTGCGCTCGTACTGGCAGAAGGCGACGCCCGCCGGCGAGATCCACCGCATCCGGAGCGTCATCGACCGCGTGGTCGAGGTCGAATACACGATCACGGATTCGGTGTCGGAAGCGCTGCTGCTCGAGGCCAACCTGGTCAAGCGCTTCAAGCCGCGGTTCAACGTCCGGCTCAAGGACGACAAGAGCTACCCGTACATCAAGATCACGCTCGGCGACGACTTCCCGCGCGTCGAACGGACGCGCAAGCTGCCGACCGACGGGAGCCGCTACTTCGGGCCGTACGCATCCGCGACGAGCGTCGACGAATCGATGAACCTCGTCCGGCGGCTGTTCCCGTTCCGGACCTGCACCATCGACATCAAGGACGGCCAGCGGGCGCTCCAGCGGCCGTGCCTGCTCTACCACATCAAGCGCTGTCAGGGCCCATGCATCGAGGCCATCTCGAAGGCCGACTACCGCGCCGACATCGCGCAGGTGGAGCTGTTCCTCGAGGGTCGTCAGGAGACGCTCGTGAAGGCCCTCGGCGAGGAGATGGGGGCCGCCGCCGCCCGGACGGACTACGAGCGCGCCGCCGTCGTGCGTGACAAGATCCGCGCCATCGAGCGGACGATGGAGAGCCAGAAGATGGCGGCGTTCGCGAAGACCGAACTGGACCTCCTTGGGCTCGCTCGCGCGGACAACCAGGCCGCCGTCCAGCTGTTCTCCATCCGCGACGGGAAGATGGTGGGGCGCGACGTCTTCCTGCTCGATGCCATGCGCGAGGCGGGCGACGACGAGGTGCTCGGCGAGCTTCCTCGAGCAGTACTACCTCCGCGCGACGTCGATCCCGCGCGAGGTCTACCTGCCGCGGCGCGCCGACGACAACGCGGATCTCGAGGCGTTCCTCGCGGATCGGCGTGGCGGCCCCGTCCATCTCCGCGTCGCCCAGCGTGGCGAGAGGCGCAAGCTGATGGATCTGGCGTCACGGAACGCTGCCGAGACGCTGGCCAAGGAGCAGGCGCGCTGGCTGGCGGACCACGGCAAGACGCTGGCCGCGCTCGAGGAACTCGCCGACGCGCTGGGGCTGCCCGGTCCGCCCGCCCGCATCGAGTGCTACGACATCAGCACCATCCAGGGCAGCGACACGGTCGGCAGCATGGTCGTCTTCGAGGATGGCAAACCGCGCTCCGGCGAGTATCGGCGGTTCCGCATCCGGACCGTCAAGGGCCCCGACGACTTCGCCAGCCACCAGGAGGTGCTGCGCCGTCGGTTCCGGTTCAGCAAGGCGGGCCAGGAAGGGACCGACGAGGAGCGACGCTGGGCGATGCCCGATCTCGTCCTGATCGACGGCGGTCGTGGCCAGGTCAGCGCCGCCAAGGCGGTCCTCGACGAGCTCGGCCTGCACGACCTCCCGATGGCGGGTCTGGCGAAGGAGCGCGAGGAGCTGTTCCTCCCGGGTCGGTCCGAGCCGGTGGTCCTGCCGGCGACGTCACCCGCGCTGTACCTCGTCCAGCGGCTGCGCGACGAAGCGCATCGGTTCGCCATCACGTATCACCGCGACCTTCGCGCCAAGCGGGCGATCCGCTCGGCGTTCGACGACCTGCCCGGCGTCGGCCCGAAGCGCAAGCGCGAATTGCTCAAGGTCTTCGGCTCGATCAAGCGCGTCCGCGATGCCCCCGTCGAGCAGATCGCCGCCGTCCCCGGCATCAGCCGCGCCCTCGCCGAACGCATCAAGGCGACCCTCGACGCCTGATCGGGCCGAATCCGGTGCGCCCGCCACTACGACCCCGAGCTCGGCCGCTTCCTGACCCGCGACACGTGGTCAGGCGACCCGCTCACCCCGCAGACCCAGGACCGCTACACGTACCTGGCCAACGATCCGCTCAACGGGACCGACCCGTCGGGTCACTGCGGCGTGGACATCGTCGTCGACGCGGCCTTCGTCGCGTTCGACCTGGCCGGTCTGGCGTTCGGTCCCGAGAAGGACCGCGCCGCCAACGCGGCGGCCCTCGGCGCCGACGTCGCCGCCGCGTTCGTCCCGTGCGTCACCGGAGCGGGGCTGGTGGTCCGGGCGGGACGCCACGTCGACGAGGTGGGAGACACGCTCCGCTGGGCCGATGAGGCGATCCGAGCGGCGGGAGCGAGGTAATCTGTCGGAACGGCACGCCGAGCCCCAGCAACTTACGGACGCCAGCCGACGGACTGTCCTTTCGTGACTCGATTTCCAACCCGTATCCAATGCGAGTCGTGAGTCGCGACAACGTCCCACCGGGACACGTCACGGTCCGCGACCTCGATGTCCGGACCCTCAAGGACGCCGTAGTGATCCGGGGAAAACTCCGATGAACTCGAGCACATCCGCAGTCGTTGGCCACCTCGCCGAGGTCGCCGAGATCCTGCGCGCGCATGCGATGAAACTGGCTAGTGACGAGTCCACGATGGCCGTCGAACACGATCTTTCGATTCGGAAGTACGAGTCCGGGGCGCTGCTGGTCGAGGGCTATGTCGATCGAGCGGTAATCGGCGGCCTGTCGCACGTTTGGTGGGTGGAAGCTGAACAGGAAGCCGTGGATCGTTGGACCGTCCGATCCTCGCTTCGTGAGGTTGCTGGGTCGAATGAGAATCGGATCAGGGAGGACGAGGCAGCGGGACTAAGCGACTCGGAAGTCAGCTTGGCGCTGGTTCGAGCCGCCTCCAAGATCGTCGCGTGGTCGTTCTAGCGGGGCATAGCCTCTTTGCGCGAGGGTCGACTGGCACGTACCAGACTGAAGCTGACCGACTGAAGGATCTCTTGGATGGCGTGGAGTATGCGGCCCGATCGTGAAACGCAGATCGTCCGCCTCGGAAGGCTGGATGCTCGTCGACGGATCGCGTTTGCGGCCTTTTGGCCGCAGCGGATGTTGCCGGCATACAAACGCTTCAGCGAACGGGCCAGCTTTGGCGATGCCCAACGCGTTCAGTCTTGCCTAGACCAATCCTGGGCTGTGGTTGACGGGCTAGCGTTGGCGCAAGCTCAGGTCGTCCAATGCCAATCAGACTTGGCTGACTTGGCCCCCGAGATTGAAGCCATGCCTCCGTTGAGCTCTGCGGCCATGGAGTGCGTTGCTGCGACGTGGGATGCCCTCGCAGCGATCGGCAACCCGCTGCCCGAGGTCTGCTGGTCGACTTGGGATGCATACGGCAATGTGATCGACCACCTCTTGATAAATCGCGACCACCAATTTGCGCTGATCGCGTCTAAGGACCCTGATCCATTCAGATTGCACGACGACCCCATTCGGGAGGCGGCGAGCATCGACGCTGACGACCTGTTGACTAGGCTCGAAGGTGAAACAGAGATCACGTCCCTGGAATTAAAGGCCGTCGCCACCAGCCGCGTCGCTGTCGAGTTCGTCAACGCCCTCAATTCGTTGGTGGCCAAAGTCAAGCAGCGCAAGGTGCACACAGCGCGGCAATAGGCGAATCCCACCGTCCTGTCCGACGGCACCCGCACGTACCTGCCCGGCGCCCCCGCTGCCGGCTACGAGGCCTCCGGCACCTGGTACAGCGGGCTGACCGACCTGGTCGGCTCACCGCTCGCGACCGTGTCCGACACAGGCACCACGAGCGCCATCACCCACTACGACCCGTACGGCCTCGCCCGCCCCGGCTCGAGCCTCGCGACCGGCATCGGCTATGCCGGCGAGTGGCGCGACGGGACCGGTCTGGTCAACCTGCGAGCGCGGGCCTATGACCCGACCCTGGCGCGGTTCATCGGGCGCGACACCTACGGCGGCGTACTGAGCGTCCCGCAGAGCGCCAACCGCTACAGCTACGCCCAGAACAACCCGTACCGCTATACCGATCCGTCGGGTCACTTCGTGCAGACCGTCGTCGAGGACCCCGGCGAGGTCGCCAGCCTGCTCGTCCAGCTGACCCCACCGGGCATCGCCTATAGCGTGCTGACCGTGGTCACCGGCTGGGATGTGCTGGCCGGTCGGGCGCTGTCCGACGACGAGCGCAGCCTCGGGCTCCTGCTCATCGTCGGTGGCAGCGCGGCGCTCGTCATCGCCCAGGTCGCGGGCGCCGCCTTCCGGGCGCTGGCGCGGGCCGGGGCCAGACTCAACCGCGGGGTCGATCGACTCGATGGCGCCTTCGGTCGCCTGGCCGGTCGCCTGCGTGGCGCGGGCGAAAGGCTGGGCGGTGAGCTGGGCCTAGGCTCGAGAGCGGCCCAACGTGGCGAGCTGAACCTGGGGGGCGATCGACGACGCACTCGGGAGCGTGGGAAGGCGCGTAAGGGCGAGTGCTGACGGATCTCATGACCTCACGGAGGCGTTCCACTATACGACCCAAGGTCGGGCCGACGGGCTACTGGACAACGGCCTGCGAGAAGGGGCGTTCGCATCTCCAAGCGGGAACCTCTCGGCCCTCCAAGCACAGATCGAGCTAGGCCTTCCGCCCAATCGGCAATTGCCCGACACCCTCGTCCGCATTGACCTCGACGGTCTTAGGCGGGCAGGGTTCGAAATCCCGCAAGTCACTCGTGTCAGTAATGTTGTACGGGGCCGCTTCGATCGCGTCTATTCGGTCCCTGGTGGAGGCTATGAGATGCAGTTTCCGTACTCCGTCCCGCCAGAGTCCCTGAGCATTCGCCGACTATGACCGACGACGTTCGCGACAACTGGGCATCTCTCCGGGAAATGTTGATTTCCGAGCACGTGCCCAGCAAGGACGCGCAGGCGGTTTCTGTTGAGCTCGCCAGAAGGTTCGCGATGCTTGACGCCGGAGACCGCCCGGCCGTCGAGGACCTCTTGTGCAGGTGGGTCAACTCCGACGATGAGGCCCTTCGGTTCGATGCCCTTTACGTCATTTCCGAGAACTCTCTCGTGTCCGCGCAGCCGGCCCTTTGGCAGCTGGCTACGACATTGGATGCAGATCCGACTCCAAGCGCCCGGTTCGAGCGCGAGAAGGTCATTCGACTGATCGAACGTCTGGCCGCCGCGTCCTAGAGGTCGGGAAGTAACGTGACCATGGACCTCAACGCAGACAGCAGACAAGTGCTCGACGCGGTTCGCAGCGCCTTTCCGACTGGGGTAGGCGACGAAGAGTACCCCGCACTGCAGATTGGGTTGAGCCAAGACATGTCGGATTCGGCCATCGGTCTCGTAAGTGAGGAATTCGTCGGCAGGCACCGCCTGGATGTCGAGAGTGACTTGGCGCGCGCAATGTCAACGGCGCCGCCGCCTTCTGACACCATCCACGTCCGCGACCAGGGACCCATCACCCGCGAAACGGAAGCTCTGGTCAGCCGAAAGGGCGACGACGACATCGGAGTGGATGAATTCAGGTATTTGCTCGAAGTGGACTTGGCTAAGAGCGCGATTGCCGTCCTTGAACAATGGCGCTCACGGGAAGGCACAGTGTCGGAGCGGTTCGACGCGGTCGTCAATTACGCGACGAACGACGCGTACCTCCTATTGTCGCCTGCTTGAGTTGGCTCGGGCGACTCCTTGGCCGCGAACAACAGCGGCGTGCGACCGAGGCCGAGGATGATCTGCGCATCTTGATGCCGGGCATGCGGCTGAGTGGCGTCACGTACTTCAATCTCGAGGACGCGGCGTGGCGGAGAAGTCAAGGCGTGCACCGCCTTGACTTCGGGCTCGACCTGACATTCGACAGCAACGTCGTGGGCCTCTGCTGGGACCTGGATCAGTCCCTTCAGGTGAGGCCCTGGAGCGTCCGGCTCGACTTCATCGATCCCGAGGCCGTATCTGTGGTGGGCGAGGAACCATGGGCGTCTGTCGAGGGGCGGAGGCTCGAAGCCGTGCATCAGCGCGACGTCGGGAGCGCCCGGTGGGCAGTCGCCTTGGTCTTCGAAGAGGCCGCACCGATCTGGATCGCCGCTGCCTACCTCATCGGGGAGCAGGAGCTACTCGTCCCACTCAATGATGAGATCCTGATCGTGACCGACCATCGGCTCGCGACGGAATGGGGTCTTGACATCCGTGGGTGACATCCGCGACGGCATGGAACGTGCATCGGCGCCGACCGAGCGCGACGACGTACTCGCCGAGCCCGTTGGTCCTTGAGCCGCTGCTAGTCGCCGGCACGCTCGCGTTGGTCGCGTCCGTGCTGCTGGCCCTGCGCCGACCCGAACGGCGACGCCTCGGCGTCAGGGGGTGGTTCCGTGTAACATCCCGCCTCGATGCGCAGAACCGGTCCCCTCCTGATCCTCCTGATCGGCGTGTTCGCCCTCTTCATCGATTTCTTCCCCGGGATCCGGCTGCCCGACTCCACGAGCCCCACCGGCGAGCGGATCGTCGAGACCAAGCTCGGGCTCGACCTCTCGGGCGGCCTCCGCGTCGAATACCAGGCGCAGGAGGTCGAAGGCCAACGGCCCGACCCCGACGCGATGGCGATCATCAAGGACATCGTCGAGCGCCGCGTGAACCAGTCCGGCGTCTCGGAGCCCGTCGTGACCACGCAGGGCGACGGACCGGATCGTCGTCGAACTCCCCGGCGTCACTGACCCCGACTCGGTCCGCAAGCTCGTGGGTCAGACCGGTCGGCTCGACTTCGTGCCGCTCGGTCAGAACCAGGCCCAGGATGGCCAGGTCATCGACCTCAAGGTCTTCCCGCCGCTGTTCAGCGGTGACGAAGTCCAGTCGGCGGCGTTGGGCCAGGATCAGAACGGGGCCCTGACCGTCAACTTCCAGCTCAAGTCCAGGGGCGCCGACCTCTTCGCGAACTACACGCGGGAGAACGTCGGCACGTACTTCGCGATCACGCTCGACGGCTCGGTGATCTCGGCACCGGTCATCAACGAGGCGATCCCGGGCGGCCAGGTCCAGATCTCCGCCGGTGGTGTTCGGGGCTTCGCGACCAAGGAGGCCAACAACCTCGTCACGGTCCTGAAGTTCGGCTCGCTCCCGTTCCCGATCCAGGAGGTCTCGAGCGAGCAGATCAGCGCCACGCTCGGAGCGAAGTTCTTCGACCAGAGCCTGCTGGCGGGCGGGCTCGGGATCCTGATGGTGGTCACGTTCATGCTCGTGTACTACCGCGCGATCGGATTGATCGCGAGTTTCGCGCTCGTCTACTACACGCTCGTGGTCGTGGGGGCCTTCCGGCTCGTCCCGGTGACGCTGACGCTCGCGGGCATCGCCGGGTTCGTGCTGTCGGTGGGCATGGCGGTGGACGCCAACATCCTGATCTTCGAACGGATGAAGGAGGAGTTGCGGCTCGGCAAGTCGCTGCCGGCGGCCGTCGAGGCCGGGTTCAACCGGGCCTGGAACTCCATCCTCGACTCGAACGTGTCCAGCCTGATCACCGCCACGATCCTGTACGCCTTCGGGTCGTCGACCATCCGCGGCTTCGCGCTCGTCCTGATCATCGGCGTGCTCGTCTCGATGTTCAGTGCGATCGTGGTCACCCGCTCGATCATGCGGGTGATGGTCCGCCAGCCATGGGCGCGTCGACCGGGCCTGTATGGCCTGCGCGAGGACGAGTTCGTCGCCCAGGGCGCCGTGCGACCGTCGGCACGTCGAGGGGCCGTGGAGCGTGTTTGACGTCATCGGCAAGCGCCGCTGGTTCTACCTCCTCTCGGTCTTCCTCACGGTCCCGGGTCTCGTCTTCATCCTGCTGACGCCCGTCAGCGACGCTGGTCTGCAGTTCACGATCGACTACACCGGCGGGACGAAGTGGGAGATCAAGTTCGAGGACCCGTCGGTCACGCCTGACCAGGTCGAGGCCGTCTTCACGGCGCAGGGTCTCAGCTCCACGGCGATCACGACGGGATCCGGATTCATCGAGATCAAGACGGAGCCGATCGGGCTCGTCGTCGCGGAACCGACGCCCACCCCGGCGCCGTCAGCCAGTCCATCGGCGAGCGCGTCAGCGGGGGCCAGTCCCTCGGCGTCCCCCTCCCCGTCTGCCAGCCCGAGCCCGTCCGCGAGCCCCAGTCCGAGCCCGTCCGCCAGCCCACCGCCCGCCGCCGGGAACACCGACCTTCCGACCGATGGTCGACTCGGCGAGGTCCGCGTGGCCCTCGAGCGCGAGCTGGGCAAGATCACGGCGCAGAACAGCCTGACGACCATCGGTCCGGTCGTGAGCTCGGACCTGGTGAGCCAGGCCCTCCTTCTGATCGTGGTGGGCTCACTCGGGATCCTGCTGTGGATCACGTACCGGTTCCGGGACGTGAAATTCGGGATCACGGCGCTCGTCGCGCTGCTCCACGACGTCATCTTCGTCGTCGGCGTCTTCGCCATCCTTGGCACCGTCGCCGGCATCGAGATCGACGCGCTCTTCGTGACCGCCATGCTCACCGTCATCGGCTTCAGCGTCCACGACACGATCGTCGTGTTCGACCGCGTCCGCGAGAACAAGGCGCGCCACCTGGGCGAGCCATTCGCGGACATCGTCAATCACTCGATCCTGCAAACGTTCGGTCGGTCCATCACCACGAGCCTGACGGTCGTCCTGACACTGACAGCGTTGCTGCTGTTCGGCGGGAGCGCCATCAACGAGTTCGTCCTGACGCTGCTCATCGGGATCGTGTCGGGGACGTATTCCTCGATCTTCGTCGCCAGCCCGCTGCTCGTGGACTGGCAGGCCTACGACGACCGTCGACACGGTCGGCTGGCCTCGAACCGGGCGCCGCGCGTCCGACGGTCGGCTTCCTGACCCGGGCCTCGACGCCCGGTAAAGCGCGGGTGCAGTGCCCCGTGGCATCCTGATGGACGTGGTCGAACCCCGGTTCCGCTGGATCCTGCCCATGCAGTCGCGAGCGTGCCGGCAGGGTTCGCCGACGCGGCATCGCGGCACGGGCTGACGGCCAGGGTCGCCGGCATCCTGGCGGCCCGTGGGGTGCAGGACAGCGACGACCTGGATCGCTGGTTCGCCGATCCCATGGCCGGCCTGCATGATCCCATGCTCCTCCCCGACATCGACCGCCTGCTGGCTCGACTCGCCCTCGCGCGCGAACGCGCCGAGCGGGTCCTGGTGTTTGGCGACTTCGATGCGGATGGCCTGACCGGCCTCACGATCATGGTCCTCGCGTTGCGACGCTACGGGCTGACGGTGGAGCCGTACGTGCCGAGCCGGCTCGACGAGGGTCACGGATTGTCGATCGCGGCCCTCGACACCGCGGAACGAGTGGGCGCCACGGTCGTGGTCACCGTCGACTGCGGGACCACCAGCCACGTCGAGATCGCGGCGGCGAACGCCCGCGGGATCGACGTCATCGTCACGGACCACCACCGCGTGCCTCCGGAGTTGCCGCCGGCCCTCGCGGTGGTCAACCCGCACCGGCCGGACTCCACGTATCCCGATCGACGACTGGCGGGGAGCGGCGTCGCGTTCAAGGTGGCCCAGGCGCTCCTCGCTGACCTGCCGGGTGGCCCGGCCGCCGCGCTGGACCTCGTCGATCTCGCCACGATCGGTTCCGTGGCGGATGTCGCGCCCGTCGTGGGGGAGAACCGGGCGATCGCGCGCCTCGGCATCGAGCGGATGCGCCGCGCGCCGCGACCTGGGGTCGCCGCCCTGCTGACACGGGCGAAGGTGGAGCCGTCCGCGGTGGATCTCGAGACGGTGAGTTTCGCGCTGGCCCCCCGACTGAATGCGGCGGGCCGGATGGGCGAAGCGCTCGAAGCCGCCTTGCTCCTGCTCGCCGACGACGCCGAGACGGCGGGACGGCACGCTGACACGCTGGAGGCGGCCAATCTCGAACGGCGCGACCTGCTGAAGCGATCGGTGGGGGAGGCCCAGACGGCGGTGGCGGAACTGCCCGGTGCCACGTTCCCGAGTGCCACGGTGGTTCGCGGGCCGTGGAGCGTCGGCATCGTGGGGCTGATCGCGGCCCGCCTCGCCGAGGAGCACGGCCGGCCGGCGGTCGTCGGGGCGGAGGTCGGGGATGTTGTCCGCGCCTCGTGCCGGAGCGACGGGTCGCTGGATCTCGGGGCGGCCCTGGAGCGTTGCGCGGACCTGTTCACACGGTTCGGTGGTCATGCGGGGGCCGCCGGCTTCGAACTCCCCGCGGATCGCTGGGACGCCTTCACGGAGCGGTTCCTCGTCATCGCCGATGAGCGCGCGCCGCGCGACCCGCGCCTCCCCCTCGCGATCGACCTCGCCCTCCCGGCGCTCGACGTCGACTACGGCCTGTGGCGCGAGCTCGCCGGGCTGGCGCCCGCGGGACCCGGCAACCCGGAGCCACTCATCGCCGTCCTCGGGATGACCGTCACCCGTGTCCGGGCCGCGAACGGCGGCCACAGCCAGCTGACGCTTCGCCGGGACCGAGACGTGCTCGATGGCATCGCGTTCGGACGGTCGGACCTTGCGGAGACGGTGCACGAAGGGGATCGCCTCGATGTCGTGGCTCGGCTCGTGAGCCGGCGGTTCGGTGGGATGGAGACGCTCCAGCTCGAGATCCGCGACGCCGCCACGTCCGGGATTCATGACGAGGCGATCGCCGAGGCTGCGCGAGACCTCGTTCCGGTGATGGCCGAGCCCGTCGAGTCAGTCCTTGCCGGGAGCCCCGGATGACGAGCGCCGGACCGCGCCCGCCCCGCGGACCCCGCGTCCCGCGACGTGCAGCAGGTTCGTCGGGCGTCGGGGACCCGTTCGGCATCGGGCCGATCACGTCGTTCGTCGCGCCGATCCTGTCCATCATCGGGCTGCTCCTGGTGGCGGTCGTCACGTTCAACCTGCTGTCCTTCCAGATCCCGTTCGTGACCGGTCGCAACCCGGGGGACGGCGGGAATGGCGGGCCAGCCCGGACGGCGGCACCGTCGGGGGTGGTCATCACGCCCGACACGTCGTTCAAGCTCACGGGTTCGATCGTGTACGCCAAGGCCGGCAACATCTGGGTCCAGGACGCGAACGGCGCGCGTCAGCTCACCTCGAGCGGCGGCGATTCGATGCCGTCCTGGTCGCCCGACGGATCGGCGGTCTACTACATCCGGACCAAGGACGCCGACACCACGTGGCGGGGCGAGCGGTACGTGCTGCGGGTCCCGGAACTCATGCGCGTCCCGGCCGACGGGAGCGCCGAGCCGGAGCGGCTCGCCACGGGCCGGTTCCGGACCGGGAACGGCGTCTGGGCCTACTGGCTGCGACAGCCGGTCCTGTCACCGGACGGCAAGACGATCGCCCTGATCACCGACGCCCCGAACCCCGAACTCAGCAACGTCGTCCTCCAGTTCTTCAACACGAACAACGCGAAGATCACGTCCGCCGGGCTCGCCTCGACCGGTGTCCTCGGCCACCAGGACCCCGAATGGCGCTCCGACGGCGCCTACCTCCTGTACGTGAAGAACGGGCGGAGCGGGTCGCGTGGCGCGCCGATCATCGCGCGCTATGACACCGCCACCAAGAAGACGAAGGCGCTGACGGCGTCGGGGTACACGAGTCCGTCGTATTCCCCGGACGGCCGGTACATCGCGGCGACGCGGACCTCCAACCTCGGGACGGACATCGTGGTCCTCGACGCGAACAACGGCCGGGAACTCGCCCGGATCACCCGCGACGATGCGTCGTTCAGCCCCTCGTGGTCGCCGGCCGGGGACGGGATCGCATTCCTCCACCTGGTCGGGCAGACCGTGGACCTGCGACTCGCTCGGCTCAGCGGGGAGAGCGGGTCCTTCGCCGTCGAGGAGATCCTCGACCTGACCGAGGTCTCCGGGCTGGACGCGGAGTCGCGACCCGACTGGTTCGTGCCGGTCGCCGACCTGCCGCCTCCGACCCCGACGCCGATCCCCAGCAGCGCGGCGCCGAGCGCCAGCCCGTCGGGGTAGCGACGACCACGATGCCGTCCACCTACCTCGAACGCCTGGCCGCCCGGTCCGCGGCCACCAACACCGTCCTGTGCCTCGGTCTGGATCCGGATCCGGCGGCCCTGCCCGTCGGGTTCAGCGCGGACCTCCGCGGGGTGGAGCGGTTCGCGACGCTCGTGGCTGAAGCCGCCGGGCCGTTCGCGGCCGCGATCAAGCCGAACCTTGCGTTCTTCGAGGCATTCGGTGCGGCCGGGATGGCGGCGCTCGAACGGATCCGCGGGTCACTCCCCGCCGACCTGCCGCTCCTCGCGGATGCGAAGCGCGCCGACATCGGGACGACGGCGGCACGACAGGCCGAGGCCCTGTTCGACCAGCTCGGCGCCGATGCCGTGACGGTCAACCCGTACCTCGGCGCCGAGGCGATCGCGCCGCTCATCGGGCGTCCGGACCGGTTCGCCTACGTCCTGTGCCGGACGTCCAACCCGGGTGCCGGCGAGCTCCAGGACCTCGTCGTGGGCGCCGACGCCGATGCCGGCTGGCCGGCTGAGCCACTCCATCTCCGGGTGGCACGCGCGGTCACCGGCTGGGGACCCGGCGGGACCGTCGGGCTCGTCGTGGGCGCGACCGCGCCCGCGGAGCTGGCCACGATCCGGGCGCTCGCGCCAGGTCTGGCCTTTCTCGTGCCGGGCGTGGGGGCGCAGGGTGGGGAAGAGGGACCGGCCCTGGAGCACGGTCGTGCCATGAAGGCCCCGGCCGGCGGACGGCCCGGTGGGGGTCTCCTCGTCAACATCTCGCGCGGGATCTCGGGTGCGGCCGTGGCTGACGCCCCCGGTCCGGGCGACCCGTTCGAGCGCGTCGCGATCGCCGCAGCCGAGTGGGCGCGCCGACTCCCTGTGCTACCGTAACCACCCGAATCCGGCGGCCGGCCGTTCGAGCGGACCGCCACCGATAGGAGTGATCGACGACGATGCCTACCCCCGGACCCCTCGAGCTCGTCATCATCCTGGTGATCGCGTTGCTGATCCTCGGCCCCGGCAAGCTGCCGGACGTCGGCTCGGCGCTCGGCAAGAGCATCCGCGAGTTCCGTAAGGCCTCGTCCGATGTCCAGGACGCCGTCAACGTGAAGGTCGACACCTCGCCGCTCCCGCCTTCGACAGCGACGCCCGTCGACGCGGCGCCGGCGACTTCGACTGCGGCCGCGACGTCGACCCCTGCCGCCCCGACCTCGACCGCCAACGAGTCCCCGTCCGGCTCCAACTAGGTCCCGGTCGCCTCGCCTGACATGGCCGACATCGACGCACGGATCGACACCGGCATCCCCGACCGGGCGCCGTCCGATCCGCCCCAGGTCGTGGGACCCGATGGGACGGTCATGTCCCTCGTCGATCACCTCGGCGAGCTCCGGACCCGGCTCTTCCGGTCGATCCTGGCCGTCTTCGTCGGCGCCAGCGTCGGGTTCTACTTCTCGCCGGTCATCCGGACCTTCCTGATCGACCCGCTGCCCGACAAGCGGGTCCAGGTCCTGGGGATCGGGGACGCGTTCGCGATCCAGATGAAGATCGCGCTCGTGACCGGCATCATCCTCGCGATGCCGGTCCTGCTCTACCAGATCTGGGCGTTTATCGCGCCGGGGCTGACCCCGTCGGAGCGCAAGACCGTACGCCCCTGGATCCCGCTCGCCCTGTTCTTCTTCGCGCTGGGTGTCGGCATCGCGTACCTCGTCCTGCCGTACGCGGTCCAGTTCCTGCTGAGCTTCACGGACCCGATCTACTTCGTCTCCGCTCCCGCCGCGGGGCCATACTTCGATTTCGTGACAACGATGTTCCTTGCGTTCGGGATCGTGATGGAGTTCCCGATCCTGCTCGTGGGCCTCTCGAGGGTCGGGATCATCACGTCAGCGCGGCTCCGGAGCTCGCGCCGTCTGGTCATCCTGGGGATCGCGATCTTCGCGGCCGTCGCGACGCCCGGCGGCGACCTCGTGAGCCCGTTCGTCCTCGGGGGCACGATGTACGTGCTCTTCGAACTGACCATCCAGTTCATCAAGCGCTCCGGACGATGACCGAGCCGTCGGTGACCGGCGGCCCGGGCGATCCCGCACCGGAAGGCGCGGTCGTCGTCGTCACGGGGTTGTCCGGCGGGGGCAAGACGGCCGCGGCCAAGCTCTTCGAGGACCTCGGCTACACGGTGGTCGACAACCTCCCCGGCGAACTGATGCCGGACCTCGCGGACCTCATCACCTCGGACCGGCAGCGCTTCGCCCGGGTCGCGATCGTGCTGGACGTCCGGTCCGGCGACCCGGTCCTCGGCCTCTCGTCGATGCGCGGCGCGCTGGAGGGTCGTGGCGTCCGCCCGTGGGTCGTGTTCCTCGAAGCGCGTGACGACGTCCTCATCCGGCGGTTCAGCGAGACCCGCCATCGCCACCCGCTTGACGACCAGCGGGGCATCGCCAACTCCATCGCGCAGGAACGGACGATCCTCGACCCGATCCGGGCAGGCGCGGACATGGTGCTCGATACGTCGGACCTGTCGCTCCGCGAACTCCGCGAGCGGCTGTTCTCCGGTCTGTCGACGGCGACGCGTTCGGACCAGCTCGGGATCCAGCTGATCAGTTTCGGGTTCAAATACGGCCTGCCGCTCGAGGCAGACCTGGTCTTCGACGTCCGGTTCATGGAGAACCCGTTCTACATCGCGGACCTGCGGCCGCTGTCAGGGCTGACCGAGGAAGTCCGCGCGTTCGTGCTCGCCCAGCCGGTCGCCGGCCGGTTCCTCGAGCTGCTCCACGACTTCCTCGACTTCGCGATCCCGGCCTACGTCGCCGAAGGCAAGGCGCGGCTCACGATCGCGATCGGATGCACCGGGGGCTTCCACCGCTCGATCGTCATGACCGAGGAGCTGGCGGCCTGGATGCGCGGCCGCGACGTCGGACCCGTGGCGGTCTTCCACCGGGAGCTCGAACGGCGATGAACCTGCGCCGCTGGTTGACGCCGGGGATCGGGGTCAAGCGCTGGCTGCTGGTGGTGTTCGCGGGGATGCTCCTGCTCGCCATGGCGTTCGCCCATCTGTTGCGCCAGCTCGGCGCGGAACTCGAGCCCACGGGTCTCGCGGCGACGGTGATCGACGTGCTCACGCTCCAGGCGCTGCCGTACGAGCTCCGCGGCCTGATCGTGGGCGGCGCCGGCGCGCTGCTGGCGGTCGTGGGAGCCGTGCGGGTCGTTCGCGCCTTCACGGATCCGCTGCGCCCCGCCGACCCGACCCAGCCGCTCGTGGAGCTGATGTACCAGCACCGAACGCTCTCCCGGGGGCCGCGCATCGTCGCGATCGGCGGAGGGACCGGCCTCTCGATCCTGCTCCGTGGGCTCAAGGAACGCACGAGCAACCTGACGGCGGTCGTCACGGTCGCCGATGATGGCGGCTCGTCCGGCGTCCTGCGCGACCAGCTCGGGATCCCTGCCGTCGGCGACATCCGCAACTGCATCGTGGCCCTCGCGGACACGGAGCCCCTGATGCAGGACTTGCTCCAGTACCGCTTCCCGATAGCGGGAGCCCGCGACGGAGCCGAGGATGGCGTGCCCGGCGTCGACGGGCTCGCGGGCCACCCGATGGGCAATCTCCTCATCGCGGCGATGGCCGCCGTCGAGGGTGGCGATTTCGAGGAGGGCGTCCGGCGCATCAACCGGATCCTCGCGGTCCGCGGCCAGGTGCTTCCGGCGTCGGCGACCCCGCTGACGCTCCATGCCGCGCTCACCGATGGCCGCGTCGTCGATGGCCAGTCGCTGATCATGCGCACGAGCGGCATCGATCACGTCTGGCTGACACCCGACAACGTTCGCCCGTCGACCGATGCGCTCGCGGCGATCGCCGAAGCAGACCTTGTCGTCATCGGGCCGGGCAGCCTGTATACGAGCCTGCTGCCGAGCCTGCTCATCCCCGGCATCCGCGACGCGCTCCTCGCATCGTCCGCGCAGACGGTCTACGTCTGCAATGTCGCCACGCAGGAAGGCGAGACGACTGGGTTCGATCTTGGGGCACACGTCGAAGCCCTCGTCGCGCACACGGCGCCCGGGATCATCGACGTCGTCATCGCCAATACCCGGTTCGACGCCCGGGCGCCGGAGAAGTGGGGCGCGGAGGCCGTCCGCCTGCGCTGGCCGCCGGCCGTCACGCCTGCGCCGGACCTCGTGCTCCACGAGGTGGTCGACCCCGACAACGCGCACCACCACGACCCGGCACGGCTCGCCGACGCGGTCATCGGCGTCCTCGAACGGGCGCCGACATCGGGCCTCCAGGTCATCGGCCGGACGGCGTGATCTGTCGCCCGATGGGGGGCGTGCACGGATGACCCGCTCGGAACGGGACCTGGTCAGCGCCCTGCGGGCGGAACTCGCGGCCATCGATCCCGCCCGGTCGTGCGACCGCGTGGCCGAAGCGCTCGGGCTCGGGTCGGTTCTCGTCGCCGGGCCGGCACGGGAGGGCCCGGTCGCCCGGCTGGCGGTTCGCCTTCGATACGAGATGCAGGACGGGACGAGCGTCACGTTCGACTGGTCGCGCGCGGCGGACCACTGTCGGACCGCCTGGCTGCGAGGACGGTTTCTGGCCCGTGGATCGCTGAGCCTCGCCGGGGGCCGGACGCACCTGGAATTCGTGGTGGACCCGGTCGATGCCCCCGTTCTCGCCGCGCGTCTGGCCGACGTGGAGCTGCCCGCGTCGTGGCGGATCCGTCGGGGTCGCGGCGTGGTCACGTGGAAGAGCTCCGAACTCGTCAGCACGTTTCTCCGCCGGATCGGCGCGAGCGGCGCGCTCCTCGAACTCGAGGCCCGGCAGGTCTCGCGCACGCTCCGTGGTGAACTCAACCGCGTGCTGAACGCCGAGTCCGCGAACCTGCTCCGCGCGGTGAGTGCCGCGGGCCGCCAGCTGGACGCGATCGCGACGCTCGATGCCGACGGGCGTCTTGCCGTCCAGCCGCCGGTCGTTCGGATGGTCGCCACCGCGCGCCGGGCAACGCCCGAGGCCACCCTGTCCGAGCTCGCCGAGCGGCTCGCGATCCACCGATCAGCGGTCCAGCGGGCACTCGAGCGGCTCGAGCATCTGGCCGCGGACGACGACGCGCCGGGGTCGCACGGGAGGTCGCGGACCAGCGCGCGGCGTTCGAGGTCGCGCGCTCTGGCATGATTCGCGACGATGCGTGACGTGATCGTGGCGGCCAACTGGAAGATGCACACCACGCCGGCCGATGCCGGCGAGCTCGCCCGGACCATCGCTGGGCGGATCCGAGAACCGGACGTCGTGCGGGTGATCTGCCCGCCGTTCGTGGCCCTCGCCGCCGTCCGGGACGCGCTCGCCGAGGCGGACCCCGATATCGCGGTCGGTGCCCAGAACGTCCACCACGAGCCGGCGGGCGCCTTTACCGGCGAGGTCGCAGCCTCGATGCTCATCGGGCTCGCCACGTGGGCGATCGTCGGGCACTCCGAGCGGCGCCGCGATGCCGGCGAGACCGACGCGATCATCGGCCAGAAGGTCGGCCGGGCCGTGGCGGCCGGTCTGCGCCCCATCCTGTGCGTGGGGGAACAACTGGCCGATCGCGAAGCCGGTCGGGCCGTCGACGTCGTGGACGGCCAGCTCGAAGGCGCGCTCGCTGACCTTGACCCGGTGACCCTCGCCAGTGCGGGTCTGGTCATTGCCTACGAGCCCGTGTGGGCCATCGGCACGGGCCGCAACGCCGTCGGCGCCGATGCCGCCGCGATGGCCGACGCGATCCGCGCTTCGCTCGCCCGGCTGGGGTGGGGGAGTGACGGGGAGCTCGTGCCGGTCCTCTACGGCGGGAGCGTCACCTCCGCGAACATCGGGGAGTTCCTCACCGAGCCCGCGATCGACGGCGCGTTGGTCGGGGGCGCATCGCTCAAACCTGATGAGATGGCCGGGATCGTGGCACGGGCCGGGATGACCGCCCGGGCTCGTCGCGCGGCCGCGTGACCGCCGGCGCCTCGGGTCGCCCGCGACCGGTCGTCCTTGTCGTCCTCGATGGGTTCGGGATCGGCGGTGACCCCGCGACCGATGCCATCGCCGCGGCACCCATGCCCACCTGGCGCGCGCTCCTCGCCCGCTGGCCGCATGCCGTGCTGGGGGCGTCCGAAGGCGACGTCGGCCTGCCGCAAGGCCAGATGGGCAACTCCGAGGTGGGCCACCTGAACCTCGGCGCCGGGCGCCCGGTGCTCCAGGACCTGCCCCGCATCGACGCCGCCATCGCCGATGGGTCCTTCGACGCGCGACCGGCCTTCCTCGCAGCGTGCGAACGCGCCAGGACATCGAGCGGGACGCTCCACGTCATCAGCCTCATCGGCCCGGGCGGCGTCCACGCCAACGACCGTCACCTGGTCGCCCTCGCGGCCCTCGCTCATCGCGAGGGCGTGCCGCGATTCTTCGTCCATGCGCTGCTCGACGGCCGCGACACGCCGCCGTCCTCCGCGCTGGGCTATCTCGCGGACCTCGAGCCGAGACTGGCCGCCGCGCACCCGGGTGCGTCGATCGCGAGCGTCGGCGGCCGCTACTTCGCGATGGACCGCGACGGCCGATGGGACCGGATCGAGCGCGGCTACGACGCGATCGTCCACGGCGAGGCCGCTCATCACGCGCCGAGCGCCGTCGCCGCCGTCCTGGCTGCCTACGCGCGTGGCGAGACCGACGAGTTCGTCGCCCCGACCGTCATCGACGGCCACGCGGGCGGGCTGGGCGACGGTGGCGTCCTCGTCCACGCGAACTTCCGCGCGGATCGGGCCCGGCAGCTCGTCCACGCGCTCGTCGACGAACCGTTCGAGGGCTTCGATCGTCGCGCCCCGACGGGCCGGTCCGCGCCGCTTGACCTCCTCGTCGTGACCATGACGGGATACGAGGCCGGGCTGCCTGCCGCCGTCGCGTTCCCGCCGGAGATCGTCCGCTCGCTCGCCGACGCGGTCGCCGAGGCCGGCTGGCGTCAGTCCCACATCGCGGAGACCGAGAAGTACGCGCACGTCACGTACTTCTTCAACGGGGGTCTCGAGGCCGCGCACCAGGGCGAGGACCGGACGCTCGTCCCGAGTCCGAATGTCGCGACCTATGACCTGGCCCCCGCCATGAGCGCGGCGGGCGTCACGGATGCGCTGGTGAGGGCGATCCGGTCAGGGACGTACGACGTCATCGTCGCGAACTACGCGAATGCGGACATGGTCGGCCACACCGGCGACTGGGACGCGACCATCGCGGCGCTGGCCACCATCGATGCCTGTCTGGCGCGCGTCGTCGATGCCGTGACCGCGATCGATGCGGACGATCCTGCCCGCCCCGGCGCCGTCCTCGCGATCACCGCCGACCACGGGAACGCGGACCAGTTGCGCGACGGCGACGGGCGGCCGCTGACGGCGCACTCGCTCAACCCGGTGCCGCTGGTCGTGATCGGGCGGGCCGTGGATGGCCGGCTGCTCCGCGACGGGGTCCTCGCTGATGTCGCGCCGACCCTGCTCGAACTGCTCGGACTTCCCGCATGGGACGGGATGACGGGTCGTTCGCTGCTCGTGTGATAGCATCCGACGCCGTTACCGCTCAGAGGACGTCGATCCGTGAATCCGCTCCTGGCGTTCGGCCAGATCATCGTGAGCATCGCGCTCATCATCGCCATCCTGATGCAGGCCCGGGGGACCGGGCTGTCGGGGACGTTCGGTGGTGATTCCGCCGTCTACCGCAGCCGCCGGGGGGTGGAGAAGCGGCTCTGGCAGTTCACGGTCGCCCTTCTCGTCCTGTTCGTGGCCTTCTCGCTCGTCTCGTTCCTGCTAGCGCCGTCCACGGCGTAGGGATGCACCGGCCGCCGAGCGCGGCGATCGCGACACTCGGAGCCAGATGACCCGCAACGACACCGCCGTCGTGGGGGCGCTCGTCCTGATGCTCGCGATCATCGCGGGGATCGTGGGCCTGCCCGCCATCCAGGCGACCCTCGCGAGCCCCACGCCCGTCGCCACCCCCACCGAGACCATCGACGTGCGCCCGTATCGCGCGGGCTTGGTGGGTCGGCCGGTGTCGATCAGCCCGCTGACGGCGAGGTCGCAGGCCGATCGCGACCTCGTCGCGTTGATCTTCTCGGGGCTCGTCCGGATCGGGCCGAACGGGACGGTCGTGCCGGACCTCGCGGCGCGCTGGTCCGTCGACGACGACGGGAAGGTCTGGACGTTCGACCTGCAGCCCGACGCCACCTGGCACGACGGCGAGCCCGTGACGGCGGACGACGTCGTGTTCACCATCGATGTCCTCAAGGATCCGGCATACACCGGACCCGCGGCCACGTCCTGGAGCGAGGTGACGGTCCGCGCGGAATCCCCGACGCGGGTGACGTTCACGCTCGCGACGCCGCTCGGTGGTTTCCTCCAGGCGGCGACCCAGCCGATCGCCCCGTTCCACCTGCTCGGCGGCATCCCGATCGAGGCGCTGCCCGACGATCCCTTCGGCCAGTCGCCGATCGGCGCCGGGCCGTTCGCCCTGGACCTGCTCGACGACGACCATGTCGAACTCGTGCCCGCCGCCCGGTTCCAGCAGCAGGATCCCGGTGGTCCGGACGTCGGATCCGGCGATCCGTCCGTCGCGCCCAGCGACTCGCTCAGCACCTCCTCACCGAGTCTTCGCCCGAACCGGCCGGTCCCGTACCTGCACGGGATGGAATTCCGGTTCTTCGACGACGTCCAGTCGCTGGCCCAGGCGTACCGGGATGGGGACCTCGACGCGGCGACGGGTCTCACGCCGGACCTCGCGATGGAGCTGTCGTCGCAGCCCGACAGCCGGCTGCTGCGCTACCCGGCCTCGACCCTGACAGCGGCGCTCCTCAACCAGCGCCCGGCGTACCCGGCGTTCCGCGACGCCGGGATCCGAACCGCACTCCTGGCCGCGATCGACCGTGGCGCGCTTGTCCGCGACGTGTTCGCGTCGCTCGCGGCGCCGGCGCAGGGCCCGATCCCGCCGAGCTCATGGTTGTTCGACCCGGAAGCGGATCCGGTGGTGCCGTTCTCGGTCAAGGATGCCGAGGACGCGCTCAAGAAGGCCAAGTGGACGAAGAAGGACGACGGCTGGCACCTGCCCGGCGCCGCCGCTCCGCTGACGATCGAAGTGGTCAGTCCGCAGCTCGGCGCGAATCCGACCGCATACGCCGCCGCCGAAGTGGTCGTGGACTCGTGGCGGGCGATCGGGATCACCGTGACCCATGTCCCGCTGGCGCCGTCGGTGTTCGTGGAGCGATTGACGGCCGGCGACTTCGCCGTCGCGGTGACCGACGTGAACATGGGCCTTGACCCGGACCTGTATGCGCTGCTCGCGTCGAGCCAGACGCAGACCGGCGGCTCGAACATCATCGGCGTCCAGGACTCGCCCTCGACAAGCTCCTCACCGCGGCCCGCAAGCCCGGGACCGAGGAGGAGCGGCTCGCCGCCTATTCGGCGCTCCAGGTGGCGCTCGGGAAGGGTCGCTTCCTGCTTCCGCTGGCCTTCCAGGACGAGGTCCTGGTGCTCCGCGACACGGTCGAAGGACCCGTCGTCCGACAGGTCGCCGATCGGTCGGAGCGATTTTGGGATGTGCTAACATGGCGCCTCGCTGCCGACCGATGACGCGGTCGTGCCGGGTCCACGCCGAGGTGGCGGAATAGGCAGACGCGCTGGTTTCAGGTACCAGTGGCCGCAAGGTCGTGTGGGTTCAAGTCCCTCCCTCGGTACCACTCTCCCTCACGGATCCCAAGCAGCAGCGACACCTGCCCAGGTGGCGGAATTGGTATACGCGTACGTTTGAGGGGCGTATGAGGCAACTCATCCGGGTTCAAGTCCCGGCCTGGGCACCACTCCCGCCGTTTACGCCATGACGACCGCCGACGAGGCGGTCGTTCCAATTCTGCGGGGCCGGCATCTCGGCGGGGCCGGTATCCTTGGCGGCGGGCGGTTAGCTCAGAGGGTCAGAGCGCCTCGCTTACACCGAGGAGGTCACTGGTTCGATCCCAGTACCGCCCACCATGCGGCCCCCGTCCGGGATCGAGGTGCCTGGCGGGCCCGACTCATCGCTCGGCCGCTCGCGGGTCCTGCGATGATGTCGCGATGTCGACGCTTCGCCTGTCCGCCGACCGACTCGTCGACGGGACGGGCGGCTCTCCCATCGAGGGTGGCGTCGCCGTCCTGATCGAGGATGGACGGATCGTCGCGGTCGGCCCGGACGGATCGGTGCCATCACCGGAGGGCGGCCGACGCCGCGACTTCCCCGGGGCCACGATCCTGCCGGGTCTCATCGACCAGCACGTCCATCTCTGCGTGGCGCGCGGCGAGACGATGGTGGAGGACACGCTCGAGCGCACCGAGGACGACCTGGTCGTGTGGGGTGTCGGGTCCGCCGAACGGATGCTGCGAAGCGGCGTGACGACGGTCTTCGACTGTGGTGCCCGGGGAGCCGCCGGGCTGCGGATCCGCGATGCGCTGGGCCGCGGCCTCGGACTCGGTCCACGGGTCCTCGCCAGCGGGCGACCGATCACCCCCACCGGCGGCCACTGCTGGTTCTGGGGTGGCGAGGCCGACGGCGAAGCCGCCGTGCGCCGCGCCGTCGCGCAGCTGCTCGACGAGGAAGGCGCCGACGGGATCAAGATCATGGCCACCGGCGGCTACGCCACCTCGACCACGGATCCGCGGCTGGCCGCCTACCCACGTGACGTGCTTGCCGCCGCGGCCGACGAGGCGCACCGGCGGGGCCGGTACATCACGGCGCATGCGCATGGCGTGGCGGGGATGCGGGCGGCGAGCGAGGCCGGCATCGATTGCCTGCAACACGCCTCGATGATCGGCACGTCCGGGGGCTGGGAGTTCGATGCGGCGCTGGCGTCCGAGATGGCGGCACGCGGCACGCGCGCAGCGGTCACGATGATGCAGAGCGTCCGCCTCAAGCGGGAGGCGGGCGTGACCATCGACTGGCGGTCCGCCGAGCGAGGTGACCGGCTGTCCGTGGCGCCCTGGATGGCCGACGCCCGCCTGCTGCACGAGGCGGGCGTCACGCTCGTGACCGGCACGGACATGACCACCGTCGTCGACCCGGACCACGGCGAGGAGCTGATCCTGGAGATCGAGGGGCACGTCGAGATCGGCCTGACGCCGCTCGAGGCGATCCGGGCGGCAACGTCGGACGGGGCACGGAACCTCGGGCTCGGGTCGGTCACCGGTGCGGTGCGGGAGGGCCTTGCGGCGGACCTGCTGGTCGTGGACGGAGAGCCAGACCGCGACATCCACGCCCTCCGGCGGCCATGGCTCGTGGTGCGCCAGGGATCGCCGATCCAGCCGACCCGCGCGGCCGACCCACCGCTGCGCCTGCCCTCGGTCGATCGCGTTGGAGGCCCGAGACCGGACTGAGGGCCCGTTCCGGCATGCGCGGGGGAGACGCTCCTGCGTCGCGGGGGGCGTATCGTGCGCCTACAGCGCACCCTCACTGAGGACGGATCCAGTGTTTCCGATCCTGGGACACGTCGGGCCGGTCGGCATCGGGACGCATGACGCCTTCACCGCGACCGCGCTCGTGGTGGGGCTGGCGATCTACTACGCCGAGCTCCGCCGGCGACGGTGGCTCGACTCGACCATCGTCTGGATCTCCTTCGCGGCCATCCTCGGCGGCGTGATCGGCGCTCGGCTCATCACCATCTGGGAGCGACCGGAGGTCGTCGCGGCCTTCGCGACGATGCCGATCTCAATGGCCATCGAGCTGAGCGGCAAGAGCATCATCGGGGCGGTCGCGGGCGGGTACCTGGCCATCGTCCTCGCGAAGCGTGCATTCGGATATCGTCGCTCGACCGGCGACTGCTACGCGCTCGCCCTGCCCGTCGCAACGGCGATCGGGCGCGTCGGGTGCTTTCTCACCGAGCTGCCGCTCGGCACGCCGACGACGATGCCGTGGGGGGTGACGATCGACCAAACGACTGTGGCCGCCATCCCGGTCTGCCCGGGATGCAACGGGCCGATGCATCCGACGATGCTGTACGAGATCGTGTTCAACATCGTGGCCGCCCTGCTGATCTGGCGTTTCCGCCGACGGGTGCCAGCCCCGGGAGATACGTTGAAGCTGTACCTGATCGGCGCCGGGATCTTCCGGTTCCTCGTCGAGTTCCTTCGGACCAGCCCACCCCAGGCGCTGGGCCTCACCGCGCCGCAATGGGTCCTGATCCCGTTGGTCGGTCTCCTCGCGATCCACTTCGCGCGCCAGGCGATGGCGGGTGCCTGGCGTGTCCCCGCTCCGCCGCCGGTCATGGAGGTCGCCTGATGGACACCGACGCAAGGCCCGATCCCGAGACCCCGGGCCCGCCGCCTGGCCCGACCGGCTGGGTGAGCGATCCGCTGCGGGCCTGGATCAATGCCAACCGAGGGCGGTTCACCGACGATGCGCTGATGGCCCAGGCGATCGCCGCGGGACATCCGGAAGCCGTGGTCCGCGACCTGCTCCGGGCCGCGATCGACGCCGAGGTGTCGGCGCCCGTCCGCGCGCGGGCCCGCCGGATCATCACGGTCCTGTACCTCGGCGGGTACGCCATCCTCGTGGGCGCGATGTTGTTCGGGCCAGGCCGGCAGTATGGGTATGGTGGCGGCGAGATCGGAAGCGGGATCCTGACGTTCACCCTGGGGACGGCATTCCTGGTCTCCCTGGTCTGGCTCCGTCGACGTGTCCGAGCGGCGTCCGCCGGCGGGGCCCTCCCGATGCTGTTGTCCGTACCGGTCATCCTGTGGTTGGGCGTCTCGGGCCTCTGCGTGGCGACCGGCCTGCCATTCGGTCAGGTGTCGCTCTAGGCGTCGTCGTCCCCGCTCCTCGGGAGGTCTCCGTGCTCGACCTGCGGCCCTACACGCCCCTGCGGATGGTCCTGACCGTGTGCGGCCACTGCTTCTCCGAGGATCCGGACCGGGAGATCGACTACGAGACCGACATCCTCCAGGGCAACCTCGTGGCCATGGACGGTGCCGTCTACCTTCGTCGCGTCTGCCGTCGTGGCCACGGCACGGTGACGAGCCTGTACGAGGCCGACCATCGCCTCTGGGAGTACCTTCAGCAGTGGCGCACACCCACGCGCGAGATCGTCCCGGACCGGCCGGGCAATGATCGGCCCATCCCGATGGGCTACATGGACGGCCTCGGTGACCTCCAGACGCAACACTCATGCGTCCTCCTCCTCGACATCACGGAGAACTGCAACCTCGAGTGCCCGACGTGCTTCGCCGGGGCAGCCCCGGGGATCGGCCGGTTCGCCCAGCTGCCCCACCTGCTCCGCACGCTGGACGCCGCGATCGCGCGGGAGGGCGGGCGGGTCGACGTCCTGATGCTCTCGGGCGGCGAGCCGACCGTCCATCCCCAGGTCCTCGACGTCATCCAGGCCGCGACCGAGCGGAACGTCGTGCGGGTGATCCTGAATACCAACGGCATCCGGATCGCGCGGGACGAGCGCTTCGCGGCGGCGCTCGGGCGGCTGCGCGGGCGCCTCGAGGTGTACCTCCAGTTCGATGGCTTCGAGCTGGAGTCGCACCTCTACCATCGAGGCGAGGACCTGCGCGACGTCAAGGCCGAGGCCATCAGACGGCTGGCCGCGGAACATGTCTTCACCACGCTCGCGGTCGCCGTGGCCGAGGGCGTGAACGATCGCGAAGTCGGGGCGATCGCCGACTACGCCCTGGGCACGGACTTCATCGCCGGGGTCGCCTATCAGCCGGTGTTCGGCTCGGGCCGGGCCAACCCGATCGATCCGATGCGACGCGCGACGACCACGGGGACGCTCGTCGCCCTGGGCGATCAGACGGGCGGCCGCGTCGGGCCCGACGACTTCATCGCGCTTCCGTGCTCGCACCCCGACTGCTCGTCGCTCACGTACTACATCAAGGGCGACAGCGGTGACTGGCGCTCCCTGCCGCGCATGCTCGGCGTCGACCAGCTCAAGGCGTACCTCGGCCTCGTCTCGAACCGGATCGCGCCCGACGACGCCATGTGGACCGCGCTCGTCGGGATGATGTCCGAGACGACGCTCGTGTCGCGTCCCGAGATGGTCGATCACCTCCTGCGGATCTGCGAGGCGTGCGACCTCGGTGTCACCGGGTTCGTGAAGACCCTGGGCCGCTGGGTGTTCGATCGCGAGGGCGCCATCGAGGAGATCGCCCTTCGGGTCAAGCGGCTCTCGATCAAGACGTTCATGGATGCCTGGACGCTCAACGTGGAACGCCTCCAGCAGTGCTGTGTCCACGTCGGCTCGGTCGGCGGAGAGGAGGAACCGGTGCGAATCCCGTTCTGCGCACGCCAGTTGTTCGGCGGGCTCCGGCGCCAGACGTCGGCCGGGATGGTGCCGGCCCGCGAACTGATCGGGCTCGACGACGCGCGCGCCCGCACGACGGTCCGACCATGACCACCCCGAGCTCGACCGGCGCGACGGCCAAGGTGCCGATCTTCCCGGTCGGGCCGCAGTCCTACATCCGGCCGCCGAGGAGCCGCGCCGAGAAGTACGAGCACCTGGCCTTCACGTTCTGTCGCATGGGAACGGTCGGCCTGATCGCCTGGGCCGTCACGCCGCCGATCTTCGTGCTCGTCGTGGCGGTCGCCGCCATCGCGCTGTATGCGCGGTCGATCACGCTCGGCGCGTCCTGGAGCAAGTGCTTCCTGCGTCGGCCCACGCTGATCATCGGCTTCTGGGCGGTCGTCGCCGCGCTCGACGCCGTCTGGCTCTTCGTCCTCGGTGGACGGCTCCCGACCTAGGCTCGGGCCAGGCCCGAGCGCCGCCTCAGCGGGGGCCGCCGGGACGGATGCGCGGTGGTGTCGCGGCTCTGGCCGGAGCCCGGCGAGCGTCGCTCGCGCAGGATGCCTCTGCTACGCTCACGACACCGATCGCGGGCCGATCGCGCCGGATGTCCCGGGGTGGACGGGTCGGCCCACCGCGTCCAGATCGTGCTCCGTGTCCGTACGGGTGCCCGGACGGCTCGACCGGGACCAGAGCGAGGAGGAGTGCCGGTGAGAGTCGCGGCGGCCGTCGCGGAGATCCTGAAGCGCGAGGGCGTGGAGGTGCTGATCGGCTACCCGGTCAATCCGCTCATCGAAGCGGCCGCCGAGGCCGACATCCGGACGGTCATCGTGCGCCAGGAGCGGACCGGCATCCACATGGCGGATGCGATGAGCCGGATGACCTCGGGCCGGACGGTCGGCGTGTTCTGCATGCAGTCGGGTCCGGGGACGGAGAACTCGTTCGGTGGCGTGGCCCAGGCCTACGCGGATTCGGTGCCGGTCCTGATCCAGGCGGCCGGGCATGAACGACACCTGATGAACGTGCCCCCGAACTTCAACGCGTTCGTCAACTACCGCAACATCACCAAGTGGATCGAACAGCTGGCCATGCCGAGCGAAGTCGGCAACGTCTTCCGGCGAGGGTTCACCCAGGTCCGCAACGGCCGTCCGCGGCCGGTCCTCGTCGAGATCCCGTGGGACGTCTACGAGGTCGACGTGCCCGCGCCCGATGCCTACCGACCGGCGCCCCGGATCCGCGCCACGGCCGACCCGATCGGCGTGCGCGAGGCCGCACGCGCCCTCGCCGCGGCCGAACGACCGGTCATCTATGCGGGCCAGGGCGTCCACTACGCCGAGGCGTGGCCGCAGCTCCAGGCGCTTGCGGAGCTCCTCGAGGCCCCGGTCACGACCTCGCTCCAGGGCAAGAGCGCCTTCGACGAGACCCATCCGCTGTCGCTCGGCTCCGGCGGCCGGACCGTGCCCCAGACGGTTCGACACTTCCTCGACCGTTCCGACGTGATCTTCGGGATCGGCTGTTCGTTCGCGGCCACCGGCTACGGTGTCCCGATGCCGGCCGGCAAGACGATCGTCCACGCCACGCTCGACCCGGCGGACCTCAACGTGAACGTCCAGGCAGACGTCGCGCTGCTCGGCGATGCCGGCCTCGTCCTGGATGCACTGATCGCCGAGTTGCGCACGCTGCTCCCCGGCTCGCGCGGGCGTCGAGCGGCCGTCGACGCGGAGATCGCATCGGTCAGGGCCGCCTGGTTGACCAGCTGGCTGCCGAAACTGACCTCGCCCGAAGTGCCGATGACGCCGTACCGCGTCATCTGGGACCTGCTGGCCACGGTGGACGTGGCGAACACGATCATCACCCACGACGCAGGCTCGCCGCGGGACCAGCTCTCGCCGTTCTGGCAGACGAGCGCGCCGCTGACCTACATCGGTTGGGGCAAGTCCACCCAGTTGGGCTACGGCCTGGGCCTCGCCATGGGCGCCAAGCTGGCGCGGCCGGACAAGCTGTGCATCAACGTGATGGGCGACGCGGCCATCGGCTTCACCGGCATGGACTTCGAGACCGCCGTTCGCGAGCGGATACCGATCCTCACGGTGGTCCTGAACAACTTCTCCATGGCGATCGAGCTCGACATCATGCAGGTGGCCGGCCGGAAGTACGGCTCGACCGACATCTCCGGCGACTACGCGGCGATGGCCCGGGCCTTCGGCGGGTACGGCGAGCGAGTCTCGGACCCCGATGAGATCGTGCCGGCCGTCCGGCGGGCGATCGCCTGCACCGAGGCCGGCCAACCGGCGCTGCTGGAGTTCCTGACCTCGAAGGAACAGGCGATGTCGCTGTTCCCGGTAGAGGCCTCCGCCGGGAGTGTGAGCGACACCTAGGCCGTCGCCAGCCTCGGCCCCACCACCCGGGCTCGTCAGGTGTGGAGCGGCGGACCGCGCGGGACGTGCCCACCAACGCTGGTATGCTGGTGGTCGCGGCTTGACGTTCGAGAGCAGGCCGCTGGAGGAGGCGCATGGACCCCACCGTCCTGATCATCATCGCCGTCATCGTCGTCCTGGTCGTCTTCGTGATCGGGATCTACAACGGTCTGATCCAGAAGCGGCTGCGCGTCGACGAGGCGCTGGCCCAGATCGAGGTCCAGCTCAAGCGACGCCACGACCTCATCCCGAACCTCGTGAATGCCGTCAAGGGCTACATGGGCTTCGAGCAGAAGGTCCTGACCGACGTCACCAACGCCCGCGCCGCCGCCGTGTCGGCCGGCGCCCAGGGCCCCGCCCAGCAGGCCGCTGCGGAGAACGCGCTCACCAGCACGCTCCGTTCGCTGTTCGCGGTCGTCGAGAACTACCCGGAGCTGAAAGCCAACCAGAACGTCCTCGAGCTCCAGGAATCACTGACCACCACCGAGAACCAGATCTCGTTCTCGCGCCAGCACTACAACGCCACCGTGCTCGACTACAACACTTCGATCGCCACGTTCCCCAACGTGCTCTTGGCCGGGATCTTCGGCTTCATCAAGCGCGAGTTCTTCGACGCTGAGCCCGAAGCGGCCAATGTGCCGAACGTCGATCTCAGCCTGAGCTAGCCGCCCGCCCGCGGAGGGACCGTGGCCGGGAACACGTTCTACCAACAGATCGCCGCCAACCGGCGGAACTCGCTCCTGATGGCCCTGGTCGTGGTCGTCCTGCTGGGGCTGCTCGGGTTCTCGATCGGCTTCGCCGTTTTCGGCGGCCCCGAGGGCGGGATCGGGACCACGCTCTTCGCTCTGGGGATCGGCGCGCTGTCCGGTGTCGGGACGTTCTTCGCCGGCGACAAGCTCGTCCTGTCGGTGAGTGGAGCCAAGGCCGTCGATGAGACGAGCGCGCCCCAGCTGATGAACGTGGTCCGCGAGATGGCGATCGCGGCGAACCTCCCGATGCCCGACGTCTACGTCATCGACGACACCGCGCCCAACGCCTTTGCCACGGGACGGGATCCCGAGCACGCATCGATCGCGATCACGACCGGTCTGCTCCAGAAGCTGGATCGTGAAGAGTTGCAGGGCGTCATCGGCCATGAGTTGTCGCACGTGCGAAACCTCGACATCCGGTTCTCGCTCGTCGTCGGGGTCATGGTCGGCGCCATCGCGATCCTGGCCGACTTCTTCCTGCGCTTCACGTTCTGGGGCGGCGGGCGTTCGCGCGACCGGGACAGCAACAGCGGCGGCGGCGCGGCGGCGATCTTCATGGTCGTCGCGATCGTGCTCGCGATCCTGGCGCCGCTCATCAGCCGGTTCATCCAGATGGCCGTGAGCCGGCAGCGCGAGTACCTCGCGGACGCGTCGGCGATCGAGCTGACGCGGAATCCCTACGGGCTGGAGCGGGCGCTGGCCAAGATCGGCATGGACAAGGAGGTCCTCGAAGTGGCCAACCGCGGGACCCAGCACATGTACTTCTCGAACCCGATCAAGAAGTTCGAGGCGCGCTCGTCGAACCTCATGTCGACGCATCCGGCGATCCTCGATCGCATCAACCGCCTGCGCGAGCTGACGGGCGATCCGCCCCTCGCTTCACAGGACGCCGCGGGCCTGGTCGGGCTGGAGTAGGGGAGCGGGGAGGGCCGGGCCGGCGGAGGGCTGGGCCGGGCCGGCGAGGGCCAGCGGATTCCCGCCTCGTACCGTCCCACGGCAGCAGGCGACGTCGCGGGGGCCCCGCCGGCGATTTCGTTCGTGTGGCGGCAACATCGACACGAAACGGCCGTCCCACGGCAGCTGACGACGCTGCGGCTGCCGACAGCGTCGCCAGGTACCGCCCCACGTTACAGGAACGGGTCCCCGGGTTGGAGTGGGCCCCGGCTTGACCGGCTCGTCGTCGCCTGGGTCGAACCCCTCGTGGTATCCTGCGCAGCGCCGACGGACAGCCGGAGGCTGGTTGGCCATCGGGCCGAGATAGCTCAGTTGGTAGAGCACGCGACTGAAAATCGCGGTGTCGCCAGTTCGATCCTGGCTCTCGGCACCAGCATCCCACGGGATGGGGCATTCAAGGCGGAAGTAGCTCAGTTGGCAGAGCGCAACCTTGCCAAGGTTGAGGTCGCGGGTTCGAACCCCGTCTTCCGCTCCATCACTCGACTCCGGAGCCGCTGCCCCTTCGTCTAGTGGTAGGACAGCGGACTTTGAATCCGTGAACCGAGGTTCGAACCCTCGAGGGGCAGCCAACAACTCCGATCAGGATCGCGGCGTCGGGCGGACGTATGGCGATGTGCCTGATGCTGGTCGGCTGCGCCATCGTCGGTCGGTCGGCGGCCACCGGACGCACGGTCCAGCCGTCCCGGACCGTCTCTGGTAGCCTCTGTCACGCTCGGCGACGTGGTGAAGTGGTTCAACACGGAGGTCTGCAAAACCTCTATTCATGGGTTCGAATCCCATCGTCGCCTCCACACTCTTTGAGCACGAAACTGCGACACCGAAGACGGGATGTCGGGCCGGTGGCTCAAGCCTCCTCCTCTGGCGGCTGGGATCTTCATACCTCCGAGTAGGGTAAGGCTGCGTTGACAGAAGGCGCTGCGACCATCCCGCCCGCTCGCGCCGACCACCGTTAGCCACTCCGCCCCGACGACCTGCCAGCGCCCCTCATGGAGCCGCCTGACGCGGTACATGGATGGTTGACCCGCTGACCGCTCGTGGCGTCATCGCTGTGCTACCCGGCGTCGGCCACAGCGGGCAGGCCGGGGATCCAGCCTGACTGCGCTGCCTTCTCCTGTTGCAACTTCATGGTGAGCCGCTCGATCGCGTCGTCCAGAAAACCGGGGAGACTCTCGGGGTCGAGGGCAGGAAACGTCCACCCGCGCTTGGCGGCGTCCGTCCGGATCTTGGCCACGCCCGGTTCCAGTTGATAGGCGCCCGGCCATCGCTGCCTGCCGACCTCGAGGCAGGGCGCCAGGAAGCCCCACCACAGCATGATTGCCGTCCCCCAGCGGGTCGTCACCTCGCCCTGGCTGATGAAGCCCGCCTTCTCCAGATCAAGGATCGAGTGGAGGAAGCCGAGGATCGGCTCAGCCAGATTGAACGCTTTCATGTCGGCCGGATGGGACTTCAGGTAGAGCATGAGTTCTAGGCGCCGATACAGCATGGTCGGCAACTCGTACCGGCTCTCGAGCAAGTCCATGCGCTGGATGGCATTTGCGGCGCTCTGGGTCTGGAGTTGTCGATAGATGCCGAACAGACTCAGGACGACCAGGACCATCCCGAGCATCGACCAGACCCATCCGGGTCCAAAGATCGCTTCCTGCCAGTCCACAACCACCCTCCGCTCTGCTGCGCCCATGTGCGGACTATGGAGGCGACGGAAGCCCCGAACAAGCCCGAGGAAAATGGGTCAGTCCAAACCTCTTCCTCGGATCGGCCGCGGTGCATCCCGAAGGTGCGTGCCAGGCAAGCCTTCCCCGCGAGGGTCCCGCTCACGGGCCGCCTGAAGCGTGACTCGGAGATGCGCAGCCTCGCACGCGGGGCGTCACCACATGATCAGGCCTCTAGCTGGCGTATCCTCCCAGGCACGGTGGCTGACATCGTCATGCAAACGCCCTTGACTATCGCCGCCGCCCAACCGGCTAGCGTCGCGCGGGATGTCGCCGCCAACGCTGCGGCGCACGCGTTGGCGATCCGGGCGGCCGCTTCGAGGGTCGTCGTATTCCCGGAACTCTCACTGACCGGCTATGAGCTCGATGCCGAGCCGATCACGATCGACGACCCGCGGCTGACGCCGATCGTCGACGCCTGCGGCGCCGTGGGCGCGTTGGCGTTGGTCGGTGCACCGGTCCGCGACAGGCCCGGTGGCGCCGCGTACATCGCGACGCTCGCCGTCGACACGGACGGGGTACGCGTTGCCTATCGGAAGGTCAACGTCGCCGTGGACGAGGGGGCGTGGTTCGCGCCCGGACCTCATCCGGCGGCCATCGAGGTCGACGGCTGGCGGCTCGGCCTCGCGATCTGCAAGGACACGGAGGTCGCGCGCCATGTCGAGGACACCGTGGCCCTCGGGATCGACGCGTATGTCGCGGGCACGGTCATGTTCGACCACGAAGCCGCCGGGCAGGACGCACGCGCGACGCGGACCGCCCAGGCGCATGGGATCTGGGTCGTGATCTCGAGTTTCGCGGGGCCGACAGGCGCCGGCTACGACTCCACCGCGGGTCGCTCCGGGATCTGGTCGCCCGCAGGGGAGGTCGTCGGGCAGGTCGGTCCCGAGATCGGCGCGATCGCGAGGGCGAAGCTCGTCTGACCGTGCCGCGCCGTCGGGCGCTACGCTTGCGGCCGCGCCGGAGTGGCGGAACTGGCAGACGCAGCGGACTTAAAATCCGCCGCCCGCAAGGGCGTCAGGGTTCGAACCCCTGCTCCGGCACCATCGACCGCGACCGTATCCGTATGGATCGCCCTCGAGAAGCTACTTGACCGTGAAGGTCGTCTCGGCCACGCCGACGCGGTCGCCTTTCGTGCAGGTGACGGTGATCGGCACGTCCTGCTGATTGGCGTTGCTCCCGACGGTCCACTTCCAGACCACGCGGCCGTCCGCGTCGACGTCCTTCTCCTTGAGCCCGGACGCCTGGGACGGGCCGGACTCGTAGAGGACCACGATCGTGCAGGTCGCGCCCTTGACCGTCTCGGCCGTGACCGATGCGGACTCATTTGGGGACGCGTTCTTCGTGTGGCTCACGATCTCGACCGGGATCGGCTTCGGCGTCGGCGTCGGCTCGGGCGTGGGTTCGGGCGTCGGTGTCGGTTTCGCGGTCGGCTTGACGGTTGGCGTCGGTTCGCTCGCGAGCGGGGCGCCCGTCTCGGCCGAACAGCCGATGAGCGCGACCATCAAGACCGGGGTGAGCAGTCCGAGCCGACTGTGTCGATGGCGCATGTCGAGCCCCTTGGCGGTCGTGTCAGCCGGAGCCTACCGCAGCGCGGGTCGCCGGAACAGCGCTCGTCACGGCGCCACGACGACAGGGATCTCGGTGTTCGGGCAGCCCGCTGCCAGCGACGCGAGGTCGTCGTGCTCGGCGGGGTCCACCGAAAGGGCCCAGCGCACCTTCACGGCGATCCACGCCTCGACGAAGGGACAGCGCGCGGACACGACCGACGGCAGCCACTGCCCAGGATCGCTGTCCGCCTTGGCCATGTTGCTCGCCACCGAGACCGCGATGAGCGCGCGCGGATCGTCCAGGTCGTTCGCGAACCGGACACGACGGCTGGTCGACCAATCACGGGCGCCCGATCGCCAGGCTTCGGCGAGAGCGACGACATGGTCGATCGAGAGCTCGGACACGTCGGTCGCGACGAGCCCGTCGAAGGCGCTCGTCCAGCGGCCGCCCGTCAGTCGACACCGTGACCCGGATGACGGCGGCTCCTCGGCCTCGCTCAGCAGCACCTCGTCGCGGGTGTCGCAGCCATCACCGTCGTCATCCACCCAGAGCGGGAACAGGTCGCGGTCGTAGCCGCCGCGGCGCTCGGGTTCGATGCGCAATCGAGCAAGCAGCGCGGACAGCGGATCGCCGGTCGCAGGGGTCGGTGATGGGGACGCCGACGCGGCGGGCGACGTCACGGATGACGGGGACGCGGACGGGGCGACAGCGGGTGCGACCCGTTGACTTGCGAGAACGCCCACCACGACAACCACGATCACGATCGCAACCAGGACGATGACGAGTCGAGCCGCCGGACCCAGTCGCGTCACAAGACCTGCACCATCATCGGTCGAGCCTACCCGTGACGGTGCGTCGTCGCACCGGATTCCGGGTATGAGGGGTCGAGCGGTGCGGCGCGGACGTCTTGGCACGTGCCGGGAGACACTAGGATGGTACGAAGGTCCTGACCCATTCGTCCCGGGGGCACCAGTCTTCCATGTCGACCGCCCGACGCTACCTGAGCGTCCTGGCAACCCTCGGCCTCCTGGCGCTCATCCTGCCGTTGAGCGTCATTCCCGCGTATGCCGAAACGTCGGCCACGGTCCCGAACGGATTCCGAGATGAGCTCGTGTGGTCCGGTCTGTCGGCGCCGTCGGCGGTCGTGTTCGCGCCGAACGGCAGGGTGTTCGTCTCGCTGAAGGACGGCCGGATCAACGTCTTCGACAGCCTGACCGACGGCAGCGCCACCACCCTCATCGACCTCTCGAGCGACGTCCACAACTACTGGGATCGCGGCCTCCTGGGTCTCGCAGTGGACCCGTCATTCCCGTCGCGCCCGTACGTCTACGCCCTGTACACCTACGACCACGTCCTGGGGTCATCCGTATCCGCCCCGCGCTGGGGGACCGGCTCGTTCTCCGACGGCTGTCCGAACCCGCCCCAGGGCAACACGGACGGCTGCATGGTGTCCGGTCGCCTCGAACGCCTGACGGTCAGCAGCAGTGGGACCGGCAACAGCGTGTCGGCGCGCAAGACGCTGATCGAGGACTGGTGCCAGCAATACCCGAGCCACTCGATCGGCGCGCTCGGCTTCGGCCCGGAGGGCGCCCTCTACGTGTCGGGTGGCGACGGCGCGAGTTTCAACGAGGCCGATTGGGGCCAGCTGGGTGGGTCGCTGCCGAACACGCCGACGCCCGTCAACCCGTGCAGCGACCCGAACAAGGAGGGTGGCGGCCTGCGCTCACAGGACCTGCGGACCACCGGTGATCCGACATCGCTCGATGGGACCGTCCTGCGCGTCAACCCCGACACCGGGGCAGCCTGGCCGACGAACGCGAACGCGGGCAGCGCCGACGCCAATCGCGCGCGGATCATCGCCTACGGCTTGCGGAACCCGTTCCGGTTCGTGATCCGGCCCAACGGCCACGTGTGGGTCGGCGATGTCGGCTGGGGCGTGTGGGAGGAGATCAACAAGATCACCGACCCGAGCGCCGCCCCGAAGAACTTCGGGTGGCCCTGCTACGAGGGAGATGGCGCCAACGGACAGTACATGAGCGCGAGCGTCGGACTCAGCCTGTGCACGAGCCTGACGTCTCAGAGTGCGCCGACGTACCGCTACAACCATAGCGCCAACATCGTGAGCGGCGACGGGTGCACGCCCGGCAGCAGCTCCATTTCCGGGCTGGCGTTCCTGCCGTCGAGCAGCAACTACCCATCCAGCTACGACGACGGCCTGTTCTTCACCGACTACAGCCGCAAGTGCATCTGGTTCGCCCCCAACAGTGGCGGGAACCCGGACTTCGGCAACATCTCGCGGTTCGCCAACCTGCGCCGGACGGGCGAGGCGAGCGGCGGATCGGTCTTTCTCGGGATCACGCCCGCCGGCGACCTCATCTACACGGACTACGACCGCGGCGAGGTCCGGGCGATCCGCTATTACCCGCCAAACGCACCACCGACCGCGTCGTTCACAGCGACGCCCACGTTCGGCGCCCTGCCGCTCACGGTGCAATTCGATGCCAGCGGGTCCAGCGACTCCAACGGCCACTCGCTCACGTACGCGTGGGACCTCGACGGGGATGGCCAATACGACAATTCCACCGCCCAGAAGCCCAGCCGTACCTACACGCAGAAGGCCGATGTGGTCGTGCGCCTGCGGGTGACGGACAACGGCTCACCACCGGCCAACGCCACGACGTCGAAGACGATCAATCCCGGGTCCTTCCCGCCTGTCGTGACCTGGCCGACGCCCGCCCAGACGCTGACCTGGAAGGTCGGCGATGCGATCGCCTTCTCGGCGACCGCGACGGATGAGGACGGCGCGGTCGCCGCCAGCGGGTTCAGCTGGACCCTGGTGGTGGACCACTGCCCGTCGAACTGCCACCAGCACACGATCCAGAGCATCGACGACGCGCGCTCGGGATCGTTCACGGCGCCCGATCACGAATACCCGAGCCACCTCACGATCGTCCTCGCGGTCACGGACAACGACGCCATGACGACGACGCTCGAGCGGGACCTCCAACCGATCACCGGCACCGTCACCGCGAAGGCATCGCCGATCGGCATCACGATCAGTCTGGGAGCCGGGACCGGGACGCCGCCGGCCGGCGTGACCGGGATCGTTGGCAGTTCGTTCCAGGTCTCCGCGCCGGAAACGGCGGCCGTAGGGTCGCTGATGTACGTGTTCGATCACTGGTCGGACGCCGGAGCGCGCAATCACAGCGTCACCGTCGCGCCGGGGGCGACCAAGCTCACGGCGACGTACCGGTTGACGACCGTGCTGCCGTTCTCGGACATCGGCACATCCCGGTTCGTGGCCGATATCGTCTGGTTGCGTGAGAGCGGGATCACGTCCGGCTGCTCGGCGACGACCTTTTGCCCGGACCGCGAGGTCACCCGTGGCCAGATGGCCTCGTTCCTGGCCCGCGCACTGGCGCTCCCAGCGGCGCCGCGCGACTACTACACCGACGACCGGCGTTCGCCGCACCAGAACAACATCAACAAGATCGCCGCGGCGGGGATCACGCATGGTTGCTCGGCAACCAAGTTCTGCCCTGACGACGTCGTGACCCGCGCCCAGATGGCCTCGTTCCTGGCGCGCGCACTGGCGCTCGCCTCGACGACCGCGGACTTCTTCACCGATGACGAGTCGAGCCCGCACGAACGGAACATCAACCGGGTGGCGGCCGCCGAGATCACGCGTGGTTGCGGCGGCACGCGCTACTGCCCGGACGACGTGGTCACCCGTGGCCAGATGGCCGCCTTCCTGCACCGCGCGCTCGAGGACTGATGGTTCCCGGACGAGCCTGCGGCTGACCGCATCGTCCACCCCGCTCGGGACCATCGTCCTGTGGATGACCCGGACCGCCGCCGCGTAGGGTGAGCGGAGCGAAGGGGGGCATGAAGACACGAGGTCACCCCAGATGCTTTCCCGACGTTCCGTGGCGATCGCCGCTACGTTCCTGCTTGCTGGGCTCATCCCGGCGCCGGTCGTGCTGGCGGCCAGTCAGATCGTCGAGTGCGGCCAGTACTCCGAGTACACGGCTCCGGATCCCGCCGGACCCACGGACGGGTCACTTCGACTCCGGTCCCTCCCGGCCTGGACGATCGATCCGGCCGCGACCATCGCCCCTCCCGCTGATACGAGTCTCCCGACGCTCGTGACTGGGATCCCGACCTGTCTGCAGCTCGACCTCGACGACCTCGGCGTGATCACGGCGGTCGCGATCGTGCCCCAAGGCACGATCGAGGGACCGGTCGAATTCGATAGCGGTGGCAGCCAGTACGTCCTGGACGAACGCATCACCACGCCGACCTTCGTCACGGACACGTATCCCGTGCTCTTCGCCCTCTTCGATGGGAGCTTTCAGGCGGGCACCGACGCCAGTCTGACGCTGATCGTGGACCTGGGGACCGGATTCATGGCCGGCCTCGAAGGGACTGCCCGCTACTGTGGCCTCGGCTCCGTCGATGGCGACGGGAACGGGCTGATCGGTGATTCCACGATCCCGGCGGCGGTGCTCGATGCGCAGGACGTCAAGCGGTTGGGTAACGCCGGATCGCGGCAGGTCTGCGCGACGATCGACGTCACGGGCACCATCGACACGGGGACCGGCGCGCTCGATCTGACGTCCGAGGTCACGATCGACGTGGCCGCAACGCCGACCGCGCCGCCGACGTCGATCGTAGGAACGTCGAGTCTCCGCCCAGACGCCGGCAACGCGTTGGGTTGGGTCGTGTTGTTGCTCGTGTTCGGCGGGACCTTGACCGTGGCGAGTGCGCGCCGGTCGCGAGCGCGCTAGCGGCGGCGTCGGCCGAAGAGGCCGCCCTTCTTCTCGGTCGGGGCGTCCGGCACGACGTACCCGTCACGACCGAACGCCTGATCGCTGAGCTTCACGAGACGCTCGGCGGCTGCCGACTTCGGTGCGCCGATGACCACCGGGATCCCCTCGTTCACGGCCTTGAGGAAGATGAACGGGTCATACGGCAGGTCCGTCCCGATCTTGGTCCCGAGCGCATTCTCGATGTCACGCAGCTTGAGGATCTCACGGGCGAACATGTTGTTGAGCACGAACGTCGACTTCATCGCGATCGAGCCGACCTCGTTGAAGTAATCCAGCACGGCGTGGACCGCCCGGAGCGCGGCGATCTCCGGGTAGACCGGCAGGATGACCGCTTCGGCGGCGTCGAGCGCGATCATCGTCCGCTCGTCGAGCGCGGAACCTGCGTCGATGACGACCGAGTCGTACCCTTCGAGCAGGTTCGCGATGATCTTGCCGACGTGCTCCGGTGTCACGAGGTCGGCGCCCTCCGGGGTCCCGGGGGCGGCCAGGATGTGCAGCCCGGAATCGTGCCGGATCGCGTACGTGCGCAGGATCTCCGGTTCGCGCAGGGCGGCCTGGTCGCGCACGGCTTCCGCGATCGTGACCTTCGGCTCGATGTTCAGGTGGCTCGCGACGCCGCCGAACTGGAGCGACAGGTCCACCAGGATGACCTTGTCCGGCCGGCCGGCTGCCGCGGCGATCGCCACGTTGGTCGCGATCGTCGTCGTCCCGACCCCGCCCTTGGGACTGTAGACCGCCACGCTGCGCCTGGCCCGGGCCATGGTCAGGCCATCGGCCGAGATCACGGTGCTCATGTCCTTGGAGCGCTGGAACCGCAGGAGGAGCGCCTCCACCCGCGCTTCGAGCTCGCGGGCGTCGAACGGGCGGGCCATCACGTCGTCGGCGCCGGCCTGGAGGTACTCGATCCGCTCGTTGACGTCGTCGGTCTGGCTGACGCACATGACCGGGACACTCGAGAGTTCCGGCGCGCCGCGGAGCTTGGTGCAGACGTCGACCGTTCGCCCTCCGGCGGTCCGGTCGAGGATGACAAGCTGGTGGCCGGGGGCCTGGGCGAACGCCTCCTCGGCCGTGGCAACGGAGGTCACCGTGTAGCCGGCGCCCGTCAGGACGGCGGCGATGACCCCGTCCGATGCGGGATCTCCGTCGAGGAGCAGGATGAGACTGGCGGGCACGGAGCCTCCCCGAAACGTGTGGCGTGCTTCGATCAGGCACGCTGATCAGCGTGCAGCGGTATGAACCTGAGGATACAGCCAAGGGCCCGAGCACTGGGTGCGTGCTAGACTACGGCCTCGTTTCCTTTCCGCTCCGCGCCGGGCGACCGTCAGCGGGGCATACCCATCGGAAGGAGTGTCTAGGCGCATGCGCCGATATGAACTGATGCTCGTGATCCGCCCGGATGTGGCGGATGACAAGAGCCAGGCCGTCGTGGATCGCACGACCCGCCAGATCGTGGCCGCCGGAGGCCAGATCGTGAAGGTGGCCCCCTGGGGTCGCCGTCGACTCGCCTACCAGATCGATCGCCATCGTGAGGGCTCGTACCAGATCATCGTCTTCGAGTCCCCGGCCGAGGCGATCGTCGAGCTCGAGCACACCCTCCAGATCACCGAAGAAGTGATCCGCCACCTCGTTACGCGCGCGGAGCGCCCGGTCAAGGCCGGCCGCCGCGACGACGACGACGACACCGAGGATGGCGTCCCGCCGCCCGACGAGGACGACGAGGATCAGGACGACGGGACCGAGCGGATCGACGAGTCCGAAAGCGAAGCGGCGCCCGCCGCGATCGATTGACGGAGGCTTTGAGATGGCGTTCTGCAAGATCATGCTCATCGGGAACCTCGGTCGGGATCCCGAGATGCGCTACACCCCTAGCGGTCGCCCCGTGACCCAGTTCAGCGTCGCCGTCAGCAACAGCAAGCCGGATGGCCAGGGCGGCTGGGTCGACGAGGGCACGGACTGGTATCGCGTCAGCATCTTCGGTGACCGCGCCGAGCGTGCCGCTGAGCAGCTCCGCAAGGGCAACCGCGTCTTCGTCGAGGGTCGCTTCAAGACCCGCGAGTTCGAAGGCAACGACGGCCAGAAGCGGACGTCGCTGGACGTGACCGCGGACAACGTCATCAGCCTGGATCGCAAGGGTCAGAGCGATGACGGGGCGTTCTCGGGTGCCCCGGTGGCTGCCGGTGCGGCGGGATCCGGTGGCGGCGCCCCGAGCCGACCCGCGTCCGACGACACCGACCTCGACGACCTTCCCTTCTGACCAGGAGAGACCGACCCATGCCGCCGATCCGATCCAAGAAGCGCGACGACATGTATCGCGACCGTCGTCGTCGCAAGGTCTGCGCGTTCTGCGCGGACAAGACCGCCCAGATCGACTACAAGGAAGTCAATCGGCTTCGACGCTACCTCTCGGAGCGCGCGAAGATCGAACCGCGTCGCAAGACCGGCACCTGCGCCGGGCACCAGCGCGAGCTGGCCGTCGCCCTGAAGCGAGCGCGGCACGTGGCGCTGCTCCCGTACGCGCCGCAGCACCTCCGACCCTGATCCCGTGGGGCCCGGTCCATCGTGACCGGGCACCTCGCCGGATGCTCCGTCTCATGGCGCCCGCGCCTCGGACAGGGCCCATCGGCGGGGCGGGCTCCTCGCACGCGGTCCTCACGGAGAGCTGATCCTTGGACATCGTCATCCTGGTCGTGGCGTTCCTGACCATCCTGCTCGGCGCCGAGCTGTTCACCAACGGCATCGAGTGGTTCGGCAGGAAGCTCCAACTGGCCGAGGGCGCCGTCGGGTCGGTGCTGGCCGCGGTGGGCACGGCCCTGCCGGAGACGATGATCCCGATCATCGCGATCCTGTTCGTCTCGGGCGAGAATTCGCATGGCGTCGGGGTCGGCGCGATCCTGGGCGCCCCGTTCATGCTCGCGACCCTCGCGATGTTCGTGACCGGGATCGCGGTCCTTGTGGTGGCCCGCAAGCGCACGACCGGGGACGTCATGCGCGTGGACACGAAGGTCCTCGCCCATGACATGCGGTACTTCGGGATCGCGTACGCCATCGCCATCGGCGCCGCGTTCCTGCCGCTCGAACCAGTTTGGCTCAAGTGGATCGTGGCGGTCCTCCTGCTCGGCATCTACGCCTGGTACGTCAAGGGCCACTTCGAGGCCGACGCGGACGTGGACGCCGAGGACCTCGCCCCGCTCCGGTTCCATCGGCTCGACCGCGGGGCGCACCGGTCGGACCCGGGCGTGCCCCGGTTGCGGGTCGTCAACCTCCAGGTCCTTGCCGCGCTCGGGCTGATCATCCTCGGCGCGGTCTTCTTCGTGCAGGCCGTGGAGCACCTCTCGGTGTCGTTCGGGGTGGACCCCGTCCTGCTGGCGCTGGTCATCGCTCCGATCGCGACCGAACTCCCGGAGAAGTTCAACTCGGTCATCTGGGTCCGCGCCGGCAAGGACACCCTCGCCATGGGCAACATCACGGGCGCGATGGTCTTCCAGTCCACGATCCCGACGGTGGTCGCGCTGCTCTTCGCGCCGGCCGCGTGGTCGATCGGGGAGGGGTCCTACACGGCGTTCGCGTCGGCCGGCATCGCGTTCGCGTCATCGGCCGCGATCTTCATCCCGATGGCCCGCTCCGGGCGCCTGCGCGGCAAGGGTCTGCTCGTCGGCGGGGTCTTCTACCTTGGCTACCTGGCGCTCGTCATCGCCGTCATCTCGGGGATCTTCGCGGGCTGAGCGTCCGGACCTCGCTGATATACTCCCGCGCATGTTGACCGAGAAGTCGTCGGACACCCCGGCTCCCGCGACTCACCACGCGCCGAAGCCGGCGGCGCTCGATGCGTTGACCTGCTATTTCGAGGGGCAGTTCGTCCCGATGGCGGAGGCCAAGGTCAGCATCATGACCCACGCCTTCATGTACGGGACGGCGACGTTCGAAGGCATCCGTGCCTACTGGAACGAGGAGCAGGGCCGCCTCTACGGGCTGAAGCTGCGCGAACACGTCGAGCGGATCCGCCAGTCCTGCCGGATCCTGATGATGCGCGACATCCCGTCCGTGGACGAGCTGACCGGCCTGATCGTGGAGACGGTCCGCCGCAACCGGTTCCGCGAGGACGCCTATATCCGCCCGTCGTTCTACAAGTCGACCCGGGCCATCGGCGTCCGGCTCCACGACCTCGACAACGAGCTCTACATCATCGCGCTGCCGTTCGGGAACTACATCGACACCGAGACGGGCGTCAGGCTCATGACCTCGAGTTGGCGTCGCAACAGCGACGAGGCCCTCCCGGCGCGCGGCAAGATCGTGGGCGGCTACGTCAACATGGCCTTCCAGAAGACCGAGGCCGAACTCAACGGCTACGACGAAGCGCTCGTACTGACGGCCGGTGGCCACGTCAACGAGGCTTCGGCCGCGAACCTGTTCGTGGTCCGCGACGGGGTGGCGATGACGCCGCCGGTCAGCGATGACCTGCTCGAGGGCGTCACCCGCAAGGCCATCATGGAGATCCTCGGCAACGAGGGGATCCCGGTGGAGACCCGCTCGATCGACCGGTCCGAGATGTACATCGCAGATGAGGCCCTGCTGTGCGGGACCGGCGTCCAGGTGTCACCGGTCATCGAGGTGGACCATCGGGCGGTGGGGTCCGGTGCGATCGGCCCGATCACCCGGATCATCAAGGACCGCTACTTCGATGCCGTCCGCGGGCGACTGCCGGAGTACGCGCACTGGCTGACCCCGATCGAATAGGGACGCCGGGCGTCAGGAGAGCGGGGGCGCCTCGAGCGCGGGCGTATCCCGCCCGATCGTGATGACGATGTCGGCGAGGACCGCCGGATCCGATTCCGGTCGTGACCGTCACCTTGAACGTGGATTCGAGGTACGCGATGGTGCTCGCGAGGTCCGCTTCGGCGCCGTTGTAGACGACGATCTTCGTCGTGGCGGGGATCGCCCCGCTCGGCTTGGCGCGCGGTGACGATGCAGCCAGCCCGCGGTACTCGAGGTAGCCCGCGAGCGCCGGGCCGACGCTGCGATCCGGCAGACCCGAGACCACCCAGACCTGGGCGCCCTCCTGGGCCAACTCCTCGCGCTGAGCCTCCTCCTGCGGACTGCTCTTGAACGCGTTCTTCACCGTGGCCCGGATCCGCGACACGTTCGGGAACATCGCGTAGACAGGGGCACCCGGTGCCGTCTCGCTGCCGTACAGGGGAGGGGAGAAGACGTAGGAGCGGATGTTGGCGGTGTCGACCGCCGCCGCGAGACCCAACAGCTCATCGAGCTGATCCACCGGGATGTCCGTCTTGACCGCCGACTTGAGCGCCGTGACGAGTGCCGGGATCTGCGGGATCAGCGCATATGGGTCCGACTGCTCGCGGAGCGACAGCAGGAGCCGCTGCTGGCGTGCCGCACGGGTGAAGTCGCTCTCGCCCGCGACCTTCCGCACGCGGGCGTACTGGAGTGCCTGCGATCCGGTCATCCGCTGGAGGCCCTGGCCGATGTAGAGCCGTCGCTTCTGCCCGTCGGGTGCGGGGAAGCGGTTGTCGACGACCGGCATCTGGACGTTGACGGTCACGCCACCGACGGCGTCGATGACCTTGCGGAAGCCATCGAAGTCGACCTCGACGAAGTAGCGGATGTCGAGCCCGTACAGCTCTCCGATGATGGCCTTGAGTGCGTTGTAGCCACGAACCCGGTTCCCGCCGGGCCAGATGTCGGCGCGAGTCCGGTTCTGGCTGAAGAACGAGTTGATCTTCGAGCCGTAGACGTTGCCCCACAGGCTCCGGGCCGGACCCGCCGGGACCGGCACGTTGGTCATGTCGCGTGGCAGGCTGAACATCGCGACCTGCTTGGTGACCGGGTCGATCGAGACCGTGATCATCGTGTCGGTGTTGTGGCCGCCCTCTTGGGTATCCGCGCCGATCAGCAGGATGTTGAGCTGCTGCTTGCCGTCCCACGGCGGGATCGAGACGTCGGGGAGGGGCGTGCCGGTCGCGGTCGGCTCCGCGGTGACCGGTCCGGAACCCGAGGGCGTCGTGCTCGGCGAACCCGTTGCACCCGGCGACGGCGAGGCGTTCGGGTCCTCCGCGCACTCGGCATCGACGTCATCGCCGATGAAGATGCAGCCGCTCGTCAGCGTGTCGAGCGCGAGCATGTCGACCCGCGCGACCACGACGTGGACCCCCGTCATGACCAGGATGACCGCGAGCAGGCCCGCCACCGAGAGCGGGTGCCGCATCGCCCGACCCGGACCATACCGGCCTTCGCCGCCGGCGGCGTATCGGTTCAGGTACTCGGTCACGCGATAGGCGTCGACGATCGCCACGACCCGGTACGCCAGGAGGAGCAGGTTGATGACGAAGACCGACGTCCAGACCGTGGGGTTGAGCGCGAGGCCGATCAGCTCCGTCTGCTCCATGCGAAGCACGATCCCCGCCACGAGGGCGATCACGAGGATCGGCGCGGCCGCGAACCCGAGGGCTCGCGTGTAGGCGCCGGCGTAGACGTGTCCGAGACCCGGGAACAGCAGCGAGAGGAACGCGGCGGCGAACGGGGAGCGGGCGCGCGGGCGCACTTCCTGCGGTCGTTGCATCGCGGGTAGGATACTCGGACCCGCCGAAACCCCGTGTCCGCGGCCCCGTTCGCGCGGAGACATCCCACGCCGTCCTCGGAGTCGCATGTTCCACGCCGTCAGCTCGAAACCCGACCTGGTCGCCCAGGAGCACGAGATCCTGGCGCAGTGGCGCGAGCGACGGACCTTTGCGCGACTGCGAGCCCAGAACGAGGGCGGTCCGACGTGGAGCTTCCTCGACGGGCCGATCACGGCGAACAACCCGATGGGCGTCCATCACGCGTGGGGCCGGGCGTACAAGGACCTCTACCAGCGGTTCCACGCCATGCTCGGCGAGGACCAGCGCTATCAGAACGGGTTCGACTGCCAGGGCCTGTGGGTCGAGGTCAATGTCGAGCGCGACCTCGGGTTCACCTCGAAGCGCGACATCGAGGCGTTCGGGATCGACCGGTTCGTCACGCTGTGCAAGCAGCGGGTCCTGACCTACGCCGCACGCCAGACCGAGCAGTCCATCCGGCTCGGGATGTGGATGGACTGGAACGACCCTGACGAGCTCCGCCGGTTGCACGATCTGCTCGCCGCCGACCCGGCCCAGGTAACCACGATCGACGGACCCGACGGGCCCGTGACGGACAGCGTGGAGATGCTCGTCGGGCGGCTCGGGATGCCCGACACGGGCGGCTCGTACTTCACGTTCAGCAACGAGAACAACGACCTGATCTGGGGATTCCTGGCCGAGTGCCACCGGCGCGGTTGGCTGTACAAGGGCCACGACACCATGCCGTGGTGCGCGCGATGCGGGACGGGCCTCTCGCAGATGGAGCTCAACGAGGGCTATCAGGATCGCGAGGATCCGGGGCTGACCGTCCGGTTCCCGCTGGTGGACCGTCCAGGTGAATCGCTCCTCGTCTGGACCACGACACCCTGGACGCTGACGTCCAACGTGGCCGCAGCCGTCGGCGAGAACCTGCGCTACGTGCGCGTCCGGCAGGGTGATGACCGGTTCTGGCTGGCCAAGGGCACGCTCAAGACGGCGCTCCAGGGCGCGTTCGAGGTCGAGGAGGAGGTCGCCGGGTCCGCGCTCGTCGGCTGGACGTACGAGGGGCCGTTCGATGACCTGCCGGCCGTTCGCTCGGCGTTCGCGGCCGGGACGCGCGACGAGCCCGGGACGGCGTACCGGCACCGGGTGGTGGCCTGGGACGAGGTCGGCGAGGACGAGGGCACCGGGATCGTCCACATCGCGCCGGGCTGCGGCGCCGAGGACTACCAGCTGGGCAAGCGGCTCGGCCTCCCGATCGTCGCGCCGCTCGACGAGAGCGGGATCGTCCTCGACGGATTCGGAGCGCTCTCCGGTCGCGACGTCCGCGACGTGACCGAGCCGATCGTCGAGCACCTCACGCGCGAGGGCCGCTTCTACCGCCTGGAGCCGTACCTGCACCGCTATCCGCACTGCTGGCGATGCGGGACGGCGCTCGTGTTCCGACTCGTCGACGAGTGGTACATCGCGATGGGCGAGGTCTACGAGGCGCCACGCGAGACGCTCACGGCGGAGCAGGTGGACGCGAGCCTTCGCTACCAGATCATGGAGGTCGTCGACCAGATCCGCTGGATCCCAGATTTCGGCCACGAGCGCGAGCTCGATTGGCTGCGGAACATGCACGACTGGATGATCAGCAAGAAGCGCTACTGGGGCCTGGCGCTGCCGATCTACGACTGCGCCGCGTGCGGGACGGTCGAGGTGATCGGTGGTCGCGACGAACTCCAGGTCCGGGCGGTCGCGGGCTGGGAGGCCTTCGAGGGCCATACGCCCCATCGCCCGCACATCGACGCGGTCCGCATCGCCTGCCCGGGCTGCGGCGCGCCGGTGGAGCGCATCAAGGACGTCGGGAATCCCTGGCTCGATGCCGGGATCGTGCCGTTCTCGACGCTCCACTTCCGCGAGGACCCGGGCTACTGGGCGAAGTGGTTCCCGGCCGACTTCATCACCGAAAGCTTTCCCGGACAGTTCCGCAACTGGTTCTACTCGATGCTCGCGATGTCGACGGTGCTCCGTCGGGAGCCGCCGTTCCTGACGATCTTCGGGTACGCGCTGGTCTTCGGCGAGGACGGCCGGCCGATGCACAAGAGCTGGGGGAATGCGATCGACTTCGACGAGGCCGCCGAGCGGATGGGCGTCGACGTCATGCGCTGGATGTTCGCCAAGGCCCGCCCCGAGGACAACATCCCGTTCGGCTGGCACGCGGCCGACGAGGCCCGCCGGGAGCTCCTGATCCTGTGGAACGTGTACGCGTTCTTCGTGACCTACGCCCGGCTCGCGGGTTGGACGCCGGCCGAGACCGCGCCACCCGTCGCCGCTCGCGGTGCCCTGGACCGCTGGATCCTGTCCCGCGCGGCGGGCACGGCCACGATCGTGGAGGCGCGCCTGCGCGAGACCGACGCCGTCGGGGCGACGCGCGCCCTCGCGACCTTGATGGACGACCTCTCGACCTGGTACCTCCGCCTCTCGCGCCGGCGCTTCTCGCGCGGCGACGCGGGCCCGGAGCAGGCCGCCGCGTTCGGGACGATGCACGAGGCCCTGACCGCGACAGTCCGGATGCTGGCGCCGATCCTGCCCTTCGTGACCGACACCATCTACGGCAACCTCGTCACCGGCATCGCCGCGGCGCCGGACAGCGTCCACCTCACGCCCTTCCCGACCGCGGAGCTGGCGCCACGCCGCGACGAACCGCTCGAGGCGGCGATGGCCATCGCCAAGGATGCCGTGGACCTGGCGCGGACCCTGCGCAGCTCGGCCCACCTCAAGACACGACAGCCGCTGGCCCGGGCCTGGATCGCGCTCCCGGACCGCGGGGGCCAGGTCGGCCCGGAGCTGCTTGGCCTGATCGCGGACGAGATCAACGTCAAGGTGGTCGAGGTGATCGCCGATGATTCGGACCTGGTCGAGCGGCGCGTGAAGCCGCTGCTGCCCCGGATCGGCAAGCGGCTCGGCGCGGCGATCCCCGCGGTCATGGCGGCCGCCCGTGACGGGGCTTTCACGATCGCCCCGGACGGATCGGTCACCCTGGGTGGCGTGACGCTCACGGCGGACGAGGTGGAGATCCAGGCATCGCCCCGACCTGGGACCGCCGTCGCCGAGCGCGATGGCCTGGTCATGATCATCGATACGGAGATGACACCCGGGCTCCGCGCCGAGGGCGACGCACGAGAGCTCCAACGGGCGATCCAGGACCTCCGCAAGGAGGCTGGTCTCGAGCTGGACGACCGGATCGACCTGTGGGTCGAGGGCCTCGCGCCCGAGGTCGCCGCTCACCTCACGTCGGTCGCCGAGGACACGCTCGCGATCCTGGGTGACGGCTCGCCGCCGCGCGACGCCGCGAGCGCCACCGTCACCCTCGAGGCCGGTCCGGCGCGGCTCGCGCTTCGTCGTCGGTCAGATGGCCGGTAGCGGGCCCGTGGCCGGGCGCGGACGCCCGCGGTGGGCGATCTTCGGCGTCCTCGCGGCTGGGATCGTGATCGTCGATCAGGTGAGCAAGGCCTGGCTGACGTCGTTCGTCGAACCGGGCGGGATCGTCACGGTGGTCGGCGACTCGTTCCGCCTCGTCCACGGACGCAACTCGGGCGCTCTGTTCGGGCTGTTCCGCGACCAGGCGGTCGTGTTCGGCGTCATCTCGCTCGCGGTCGTCGCCGTGATCGTCACCTACCACGGTCGGTCGGGGCGGGCGACCTACTTGAGCGTCGCGCTGGGCCTGTTGCTCGGCGGTGCCCTCGGCAACCTCATCGACCGGTTCCGGCTCGGCCACGTCGTGGACTGGCTGGACTTCGGGATCGGCACGACCCGGTTCTGGACCTTCAACGTCGCCGACGCCGCGGTCAGCACTGCCATCGTCATGATGATCGCCATGGCGCTCCTTCCGGGCGTGGTCGCCCGACTCGGGGTTCGGACCGATGGCTGACGCGGCCGTCGTGGCCGGTGACCGGACGCTGCGCGTGCCGGACGGGCCGCCCGGTCGGGTCGACCGCGTCGTCGCCGAGATGACGGGACTGTCACGGAGCTACGTCCAGAAGCTCATCTCCGACGGCCGCCTGACATCGCAGGGCCAACAGATCCGGGCCAACACGATCGTCACCGGCGGGCTCGAACTCCACCTCGACGTCCCGCCACCCGCCTCGCTTGACCTGACGCCGGCGCCGGACATCCCGGTGACCGTCGTGTACGAGGACGACGACCTGCTTATCGTGGACAAGCCGTCCGGCCTGGTGGTGCATCCGTCGCCGGGCCACAGCTCGGACACGCTCGTGAACGCGCTGCTGGCGCGAGCCGGAGGTGCCGAGTACGGCGGGATCGCGGGCGTGGCCCGGCCTGGGATCGTCCATCGCCTGGACCGCGACACGAGCGGGTTGCTCATGGTGGCGAAGCACGACGCCGCCCAGGCGTCGCTGATGACGCAACTCAAGGCCCGGCGCGTCAAGAAGACCTACCTCGCGCTCGTCCAGGGCAGCGTCAGCGCGGCCGCCGGACGGATCGAGGCACCCATCGGACGCGATCCCAAGCACCGGACCAGGATGGGCGTAGTGCCCGACGGACGCCCCAGTGTCACCGGCTACCGCGTGCGCGAGCGGTTCGCCGCCTGGACGCTGCTCGAACTCGACCTCGTGACCGGGCGCACGCACCAGATCCGCGTGCATCTCGAGGCGATCGGCCATCCAGTGGCCGGCGACACCGTGTATGGGACCGGCACCTCGCGGCGTGGCCCCGACGGGCTCGCGCGGCTGTTCCTGCACGCCTGGCGCCTCGAGTTCAATGCGCCGTCCGATGGGCACCTGATCCGGGCCAGCGCGGAACTCCCCGGGGAGCTGGAACGGGTCCTCGCGGGCCTGCGCACGGCCGCGGAGGGTCGGCGTTGACCGATGATCCCTTGATCCAGCGGCCGGCCGACGTCATCGACGGCGACGTCCGCGTGTCGGACGACCCGGGGCGCCCCGATGGTGTCATCGACGGGGCGCCGGGCGCGATGCTCGTCATCCTCTCGGGTCCGTCCGGCGTGGGCAAGGACACGATCATCGATGAACTCCAGCGTCGCGAACGCGTCTCCGGGAACGCCGGCCAGCGCCATTACGTGGTGACGGTGACCACCCGCGCGCCGCGCGAGGGCGAGGTTGACGGCGTCGACTATCACTTCGTGTCACGCGAGGAGTTCCTGCGGATCCGGGCCGGGCGTGGCTTCCTCGAGGCCAATGAGGTCCACGGAAACTGGTACGCCTCGCCGCGCGACCAGGTCCGGGCGGCACTCGCCGCGGGCCGCGATGCCCTGCTCAAGATCGATGTCCAGGGAGCGGCGACGGTCAAGGACCAGGTCTCCGAGGCGCTCCTGATCTTCGTGATCCCGCCCTCGCTCGAGACGCTGTTCGCCCGCCTCCGGGCTCGAGCGACCGAGACGGCCGACGAACTGGAGCTCCGCCAGCGCAACGCCGCCCTGGAGCTGGCGCGCCAGGAGGACTACGACTACGTCGTGACCAACGAGACCGGCCAGGTGGAGCGGACGGCCGAGCGGATCGAGGCGATCATCGCCGATGAGCATCGGCGCGACCCCGGGCGTCGGGTCCGCGTGTAGGGTCGCGCCATGACGCTCGGCCTCGTGACGGAGCCGCCGCGACGCGGTGGAGCGGGCGGTCGACTCGTGGAGGTCGCCATCGACGCGGCCGGCGCCGCGGGGTCGCGTACCTACACCTATCTCGTTCCGGAGACCCTGGCCGATCTTCTCCCGGGTGAGCCCGTGCTCGTGGAGTACGGACGCCGGCAGGCACTCGGGATCATCGTCGCCGAGGTCGCGGAGCCCCCCGCGGGCGTCGATCCGAAGCCCATCGCCGACCGGGTGCGCGCGGACGGACCACTCCTCCCGCCACTCAGCCTGGCGCTCGCTCGTTGGATCGCGTCGCGCTACCTGGCCCCAGCGGCGCTCGTGATCCGGGCGATGCTGCCGCCGAAGATGCTCGAACGGCTCGAGCTGGTCGCCGAGCGCACGCCGCTGACGGGCGGCGACCGCGACCTGACCGCCGCCGACGAGGACGTGCTGGAGCAACTCGCGAGTGGGCCGCGCGCCACGCGTGACCTGGCGTCACCCGAGGGGCGCGCCGGACTGGTCCGGCGGCTGCGTGCGCTCGCGACTCGCGGACTCGTGTCGCTCGACTGGACGCTCACCGCTGCCGCGGCGGGACCGCGCTTCGAGCGCTGGATCCGGCTGACGGACGACGGTCGCGCGACGATCTCCGTGATCGGCGAGGGCGGCAAGCCGGCGGGGCGGCCCCTCGGACCGCGGCAGCTTGCGGCGCTCGAGGAGTTGGCGGGCTTGCCCGCCGAGGGCGCCCCAGCCACAGGACCCGCGGGCCGGCACGGGTCCGCGGCCATCGCCGGGCTCGTCCGGCGCGGGCTGCTCGAGACCGAGGTCCGGGAGCGCCCGCGGCGGCCGCTGGCCACTCGTCCAGCCGGGGGACGTGGCGGGCGCCCGCCCGATACCGATCTCCTGCCCGCCCAGGCGGAGGCGCTGGCGACGATCCGTTCGGCGATGCGCGCCGCCGACGCGACGCCACTCCTGCTCGATGGCGTGACCGGCGCGGGCAAGACCGCGATCTACGTCGATGCCACCGCGGCGGCGCTCGAGGACGGGCGGCGCGTGCTGATGCTGGTGCCCGAGATCGCCATGGCCCTCCCGCTCGTCGATCGGATCCGTGCCGACCTCGAGGCCCGCGTGGCCCTCATCCACTCCGGGCTGGGCGACGGGGAGCGGGCCGACGAGTGGCGCCGAATCCGCGACGGGGACGTCGACATCGTCGTGGGGACGCGCCTCGCGGTCCTTGCGCCGTTGCCCGATCTCGGACTGGTCATCGTGGACGAGGAGCACGAAGCCACGTACAAGAGCGACCGGACACCCCGACTCCAGGCGCGCGACGCGGCGATGGAGCTCGGCCGGCTGGCCGGCGCGGCGGTGGTCCTGGGATCCGCGACGCCCGCGGTCGAGACCGTCGGTCACTCGCGCTCGGGTCGGTATCGGCGCGTGGTCCTGCCCGGCCGGCCGGTGGGCCAGCTCCCGAGCGTCGAAGTCGTCGACATGCGCGAGGAACTCGCCGCCGGCGAACGGGGCCTGATCTCGCGCCCGCTCGCCGCGGCCCTCGACGGCCTGGATCGCGCGGCTGGCGGTCGTGCGGCTGGCGGCCGCGCGGCTGGCGGTCGTGCGGCTGGCGGCCGAGACGCCGGGGAGCAGGCCATCCTCGTCCTCAATCGGCGCGGGACGGCGTCCGTGGTCCTGTGTCGCGACTGCGGGCACGTGCAGGCCTGCCCGGACTGCGAGCGGCCGCTCGTCTACCACCAGGCCGGCGCGACCCTTCGGTGCCATCACTGCGGGCGAGCCACGCCCCTCGCCACCCGCTGTCCGAACTGCGCGTCGCCGCGGATCCGCTATCTCGGCGGTGGTACGGAACGGGTGGAGCGCGAGGTCCGCGAGCGGTTCCCGGCGCTCCGCGTCGCGCGTCTCGATCGGGATGTCGTGGAGCGCCGCGGGGCTGCTGAGCGGGTGCTGGACGCGTTCGCGGACGGGCGAACGGACGTGCTCGTGGGGACGAGCCTCGTCGCCAAGGGGCTCGATGTCCCGAACGTGACCGTCGTGGGGGTGGTGTCCAGCGATATCGCGCTCAACCTCCCCGATGAGCGCGCGGCCGAGCGGACGTTCCAGCTCCTTCGCCAGGCCGTCGGAAGGGCGGGTCGGGGCGAGCGTCCCGGTCGCGCCTTCCTCCAAACATATCAACCGGAGCATCCGGCGATCCTCGCGGTCGCCGACGGCGACGCGGACGGCTTCTACGACGCAGAACTGCGACTCCGCGAGCGGTTCGGGAGCCCGCCGTTCGGCCGGACCGTCAAGCTGACCGTGGGCCTCCCGGACCGCGACGCCGCGGAGGGGGCGGGGGTGACGATGGTCGAGACGCTCCGGGCGCGTGCCGCGGAACGGGGGATCCGGGTCTCGATCGCCGGTCCGGCGCCGGCCTACATCGCGCGCCGCGCGGACCGCTGGCGGTTCAACGTCGTGCTGCGCGGCGACGATCCGGCCGAGCTGCTCGACGGGGGTCTCGACGCGCCGTGGTCCGTGGACGTGGACCCGGAATCGCTGCTGTAGGTCCGTCCGGGTCTAGTCGAGTGCCCGCCGGTAGGCGACCGCGACCGCGCCGAGTCGCGTCTCGAGCTCGTGGACCCGCGACAGGCTCGATTCGTCGAGCGGATCGGGTTCGAGCCCTTCGGCGGCGATCCGCTCGACATCGGCCCAACTCTGGGCGCCGGAGCGATAGACGACCACCACGTCTCCACCGAGCGAGCGCTCGGTGTCGGCTACGAGCGCGACCTCATCGGTCGTGAGCTCGGCGAACGTCCAGCCGTTGCCCATCTCGATGTCCTCCACAGGATGCGCGTTCGCCGCGCCTCGTCGGCGTCCCGATGATACGCCCGACGTCCATCCCGGATGACCGAAGGCGCGGGTTTCGTGCGACGATGTCGCTGCACCGAATGGAGGAGCAACACATGACCGATACGAACGGCGAACAGCCGACCCCCGATCCGGCCGAAGAGACCGGGAAGTCCGCCGCGGACGGGCTTGCGAGCAATGCGGCCCAGATCCTCGAGACGATCAAGGACGCGATCGACGACTTCGCAGAGCGAGCCGAGCCGACGGTCCGCGTCGTGTCTGCGCGCGTCGCCGAGATGGCCTCGACGGCCGCGACCAAGGCCGCGCCACTCGCCAAGAAGGCCGGCGAGGCCACGGCGGAAGGGGCGGAGAAGCTGGCCGTCAAGTCGAAGGAGTGGGCGGCGGATGTCCGCCAGACGATCGCGAACGCGGCGGATACCGTCGGCGATGCGATCGACGGCGACGACCCGACGACCGCGCCACCGGCCGCCCCTGCCACCCCAACCCCTGCGGCCGACGCCGACGAGACTCCCACCGCCTGATGAGCGTCCGTCCCATCGTCATGCTCGGGGATCCCCGGCTCCGGCTGAAAGGCCTGCCGGTGGACGCCTTCGGGAAGTACCTGCACGAGCTGCTCAACGACCTCGCGCACACGATGCGTGATGCCCCGGGAGTCGGGCTCGCGGCCCCGCAGCTCGGCGAGGCCCTGCAGGCCTGCGTCATCGAGGTGGAGGGCCGACTCTACGAGTTGGTCAACCCGAAGATCGTTCGATCGGTCGGCGACGACCGTGACCTCGAGGGATGCCTGTCGATCCCGGGCTACGTGGCCTACGTGACGCGCCGCGAAAAGGTTTGGGTGGTGGCCCAGGACCGGCACGGCCAGAAGATCAAGGTGGCCGGATCCGGGCTGCTGGGCCGCGCCCTCCAGCACGAGCTCGACCACCTCGACGGCAAGCTGTACATCGACTACCTCGAGTCGATGGACGAGTTGATGGCCGTAGGACAGGGCGACGAGGACGACGCGGACGTCCGCGAGGCGACGAGCGCCCTGGCGTGACCGACGGGCGGGTCCGCACCGTCTTCCTCGGAAGCGGCGGGTTCGGTCGCGAGAGCCTGCGACGACTCGGTCGTCATCCCGCCGTGGACCTGGTCGGCGTGGTGACGGCACCGGTGCGCCCGGCCGGCCGCCGCGGGACCCCGACGCCGAGCGCCATCCAGCCCGTCGCCGAGGATCTGGGGGTCGCGGCGATCCTGACCCCGGAGCGACTGCGGGCACCCGAGAGCATCGCTGCGGTGCTCGCCCTCGACCCGGCGATGCTCGTGCTCGCGGACTACGGACAGATCGTCCCGGCTGCGCTGCTCGACCTTCCGTTCGGCGCGCTCAACCTCCATCCGTCGCTCCTGCCGCGACACCGAGGCGCGACGCCGATCCCCGCCGTGATCCTCGCTGATGATCGCGAGACCGGGGTCTCGCTCATGCAGATGGATGCTGGTCTCGACACCGGACCGATCGTCGCCGTCGACCGTCTGGCGCTCGATGGGACCGAGACGGCCCCGGACCTCGAGGAGCGCCTCGCGGCGATGGCGGCCGATCTCCTGGAGCGCTCGCTGGGCCCGTGGGTCGGCGGCGAGCTGACGGTCGCGCCGCAGGATGACGACGGGTCGACGCTCACCCGCCCGTTGCGTCGCGAGGATGGGCGTCTGGATCCCGGGCGACCGGCGGCCAGCCTCGAACGACAGGTCCGCGCCTACCAGCCGTGGCCCGGCTCATTCATCGAGACCGCGATGGGCCGACTCGTCGTCTGGCGCGCGACCGTGGCGCGCGGGCGGGACGTCGTGGCCGGAACGATCGGCGAAGACGGTCTCGCGACGGCCGCGGGCACGCTCGTCCTTGACGAGGTCCAGCCCGCCGGTGGCCGTCGCATGATCTGGACCGAGTTCGTCCGCGGGCGCCCGCGGATCGTCGGCACCTCGGTCGTCGCTGGTCCGTGAACGGCTGCGCTAGCATCGGGTCATGACGGACGATGCGCGAGCCGGACTGAGTGGCCTGACGCCGGACGCGCTGGCCGCGTGGGTCGCCGATGCCGGCGAGCCGGCGTTCCGCGCGCGGCAGATCGCCGACGCGGTCTGGACCGGTGGCGGGACCACGGACGCGTCGACGATCCAGACGCTCCCACCGGCGTTGCGCGAACGTCTCGCCGATTCGTTCCGGCTGGAGACCGTCGCGGACACGGAACTCACCATCGCCGATGGCGGCCTGACCGAAAAGGCGCTCCATCGGCTCCATGACGGGGCGCTCATCGAGTCGGTGCTGATGCACTACCCGGCGCGGGCCGGCCACCGCGAGCGCCACACGCTGTGTATCTCGAGCCAGGCCGGGTGCGCCGTCGGTTGCCCGTTCTGTGCCACGGGCGAACTCGGGTTCACCCGGGATCTCGAGGTGGCCGAGATCGTCGACCAGGTGCGTCACGCCGCGCGACGGCTCAGCGTGGAAGGTCGGCGACTCACCAACATCGTCTTCATGGGGATGGGTGAGCCGCTGCTCAACCTGGACCGCGTGCTGGCAGCGGTGGAGGCGCTCAACGACCCAGCACGGTTCGGGCTTGGCGCGCGGCATATCACGCTGTCCACGTCCGGGGTCGTGCCCGGGATGCGGCGCCTGACCGAGCTGGGTCCGCAGTTCACGCTCGCGGTCTCGCTCCATGCCGCGCGGGACGCGCTCCGGGACGTGCTCGTGCCGCTCAATCGACGCTGGCCGGTGAGCGAGGTGGTCGACGCCGCCCGCGCCCATGCCGCCGCGACGGGTCGTCGGATCTCGTACGAGGTCACGATGATCGGCGGCGTGAATGACACCGAGGTCGACGCGACCGCCATGGCGGACCTGCTCCGCGGCGACCACGCGCATGTCAATCTGATCCCCATGAACCCCGTGGCGCACACCCCGTGGAGTGCCAGCGCGATGCCCGTCATCGAGGCGTTCGCATCGACGCTCAAGGCGGCCGGGATCGAGACGACCATCCGTCGAAACCGCGGCCAGGAGGTCGGCGCCGCCTGTGGCCAGCTGGCCGCCCGTCGCGCGGGCGAACCCCCGGCGCCGGCCGTGGCGCGTCGACGCGAGCGGCTCGTCATGGCGAGCGCCGCCGCCCTGCGCGGCGAACGAAGCGATGCCCCGGTCCCGGCCGGGGTGGGGGAGTAGCCGTGGCCACCGGTCGAGCGCGTGTCGCCGCCAGCATCCTCGACGCCGACCAGTCGAACCTCGCGAACGCGGTCCGGCGCGTCCAGGCGGCGGGCGCGGACCGGATCCACCTCGACATCATGGACGCGCACTTCGTCCCGAACCTCACCTTCGGTCCGAAGACCATCAAGCACCTGCGCCGCCGGACCGAGTTGCCGCTCGACGCGCACCTCATGGTCAGCGAACCTGGCCGCTACATCGATGAGTACCTCGACGCGGGCTGCGATTCGATCACGATCCACGTCGAGATCGAGGAGCCGCTCGAGCCGACGTTGCGCGCCATCCGCGCCGGTGGTCGCGCGGCGGGTCTCGCGGTCCGGCCGGCCACGCCCCTGGCGGCCCTGCAGCCGTACGAGCACCTCATCGACATCGTGATGATCATGACCGTCGAACCGGGGTTCGGCGGCCAGTCGTTCATGAAGGAGGTCGCCGCCGACAAGCTCCTCGCGGCGCGCCACTACCTGCGTCACAAGGCGCACGGCGCCGAGGTCCACGTCGACGGCGGCGTGAACCGGGAGACGGCCGAATTCGTGGGTGGCCTGGCGGTCGACATCGTGGTCGTCGGCTCGGCCCTGTTCATCAAGGGCCACGACATGGGTCGCGAGATCCGGTTGATCCGGGCGCTCGCCGACGAGGGCTACCAGTACGGCTTCAACGACGGCGTGCCGCCGATCCCCCGCGACAAGATGGTCATCTTCACCGGTCTGCCCAAGCCCTTCGCCCGGGCGCTCATGGACGAGATCGAGGCGGGCGGGATCCCCGTGATCATGCTTCGCGCCGACGGGATCATGAACCCGGACGGCGTCCGCGACTACGACCTGCTGGTGCCGGCGACGGTCGAGGACCTCGTGCACGAACGCCACGCCGATTCGCGGGATGTCTACCAAGCTCGGGCGAGCGCCTGGCGCGAGGCGTTCATCCGCGAGCACGGCATCATCCCGCCCGACACCATCTGATGCGGGCGCTCCTCCAACGGGTGACCCGGGCTGAGGTGCGGGTCGACGGCTCCGTGACGGGCGCGATCGACGACGGCTTGGTGATCCTGCTCGGCGTCGGCCCAGACGATGACGAGCAGGTCGTCGAGGCGCTGGCGCAGAAGGTGGTGGACCTGCGGATCTTCCGCGACGAGGACGGACGGACGAACCGGTCGCTCGCCGACGCCGGGGGCGGTGTGCTGCTCGTCTCGCAGTTCACGTTGTACGCGGATACGCGTCGCGGGAGACGGCCCGGCTTCACCGCGGCGGCCGCACCGGAACTCGCCGAACGTTGTTACGAGGCGTTCGCGACCGCGCTGCGACGGCTTGGGGTGACCGTGGCGACGGGGGTGTTCGGGGCCGAGATGGCGCTCGAACTCGTCAACGACGGCCCGTTCACGATCTGGCTCGACACGGCGGAGCGCTAAGGCTCCGCAAGCGGAGGGCCGAGGTCAGGCCCTCAGGCCGCTACTTGGACGCCTTGTTCTGGGTCCGTCGGCAGCGGGTGCAGACGAGCGACTTCGTGGGAACGCCCTTCACGTCGATGACGAGCGGCTGCAGGTTCGGCTGCATCCGGCGGTGCGCCCGGACGCGGTTCATGCCCGATGACTGCGGGTTGAAGCCGCCCATCGAAGTCTTGCCGCAGATCGCGCAGGAGCGGGCCATGCGTGGTCCTCAGAGTGCAGGAAGGAAGGGGCCAGCCGAGAAGCGGCCCGGACAGAAGCGGTAGGATACCACACGGCCTCCGGCGCTCCCGCCAGGTCGCCGACCACCCACGCTTCGCGGAGGCCGTCGTCCGAGTGCCACCCGATCCCTTGCCAGGCCGCTTGCTCGTCACGAGGCGCGCGATCGTGGACGTCGTCCGCGCCGCGACGCTCGGATCGTACGGGGTGACCGGGTTCGCTGGCGGGTCGCTCGCACGGTTGTTGGCCCGGCTCGACCTGGCCCAGCCCGGGCTCCAGGTCCGCCTGCAGGGCGGACTCGATGTCGAACTGGACCTCGAGGTGGCGCTCGGCGTCCCCGTCGCCGAGGTCGCCCGCCAGGTCGAATTCGACGGTGCGATACGCCGTCCGGCGATCGCTCGACCTCGAGATCCGCCGGCTGGTGATCCACATCGACGGCCTGCGCGTGGAGCCCGCCGGGGCGCCGCCGGTCACCATCAACGCGGACCCGGCCACGATCCGCCCGCGCGACCTGGCCGACAGCGGCACGGACGTCGCCTGATGGCGCGCCGGGCGTGTGATGGCGCCGGGCTCCTCGAGGCGTTCCGGGCCGCGGTCGCCAATCTCGAGGCCCACGTCGAGGAGATCAACAGCCTCAACGTCTACCCGGTCCCCGACGGCGACACGGGGTCGAACATGTACGCCACCGTTCGCGCGGCGCTCGACGAGGCCGAGGCGGCCGCCGGGGAGTCCGCGGAGAAGGTCGCGACGGCCATCAGTTTCGGGGCGCTCATGGGGGCGCGCGGCAACTCCGGCGTCATCACGAGTCAGATCTTCCGCGGCATGGCCGAGGCGCTCGACGGGAAGCGGCGGTTCAACGGGCTCGATCTGGCCCACGCCCTCTCGACGGGGGCCAAGACCGCCTACAGCGCCGTGGCCAAGCCCGTCGAGGGCACGATCCTGACCGTCATCCGCGAATCGGCGGACGCCGCCGTCGTCGCAGCCGAGCACAGCCAGGACCTTGAGTCCGTGCTGGCCGCGACGGTGGACGCCGCGGAGAAGTCCGTCGCCCGCACGCCGACCCTCCTCGCCATCCTGCGCGAGGCGGGCGTCGTCGACTCCGGGGGCCAGGGCCTGTACCGGCTCTTCCAGGGGGCGCTGCTCCACCTCGTCGGCCAGACGCCCGTCGCCGTCTCTGCCTCGAAGACGAAGGGCGCCAAGCCCTCGACGCTCGTCGCCCACGCGGACGAGGGCTTCGGGTTCGAGACGATGTTCCTGCTCCAGGCGAACGGCACGACGCCGCTGGATGTCGACGCGATCCGGGATCACCTCGAGACCATCGGGGAGTCCGTGCTCGTCGCCGGCGATGCCCGCGCGCTCAAGGTCCATGTCCACAACGAGCGACCGGACCTGGTCATCGGCTACGGGCTCGGTCTCGGATCGATGAGCCGGATCAGCGTCGAGAACCTCGACGATCAGGCACGGGACGTGCGCGAGACGCGAGCCGCCGCATTCACTGGCGACAAGGAGCCGGCCGCCGCGGCGCCCGCCGCCGCAGGGACCGCCGCGGCGTCCGCGACGACCGGCGGAGCCGACCGGGCCGGGACCGAGGCGCCGACGCTCGCGCTCGGCGTGGTGGCCGTCGTGGCCGGCGACGGTCTGGCGGCGATCTTTCGCGATTTCGGCGTGGCGTCGGTGGTCCAGGGCGGCCAGAGCGCGAACCCCAGCACAGGGGAGCTCCTCGCTGCGATCGAGATGGTCGACGCGGCCGAGATCCTGATCCTGCCCAACAACCCGAACGTCGTCCTCGCGGCGCGTCAGGTGGCCGGGATGTCGGCGCGGCCGGTCGTCGTCGTCCCGACCCGCAACGCCGCCGAGGGGTTCGCGGCGCTCCTGTCGCTTGACCCGACGGCCGGTGCCGCGGCCAATGCCGGCCCGATGACCGACGCCGGGCGTGCGATCCAGTCGCTGGTCGTCACCGAAGCCGTCCGCGACGCCACGATCGGTGGCAAGAAGGTCAAGCGCGGCCAGACGATCGCCCTCGATCCGGACGACGGGCTCGTCGCGGTGAGCAAGGATCGCGAGAAGGCCGTCCTCGCCGGGGTCCAGGCCCTCACGCCGGGCTTCGAGCTCCTGACGCTCTTCTACGGGGACGGCGCCGATCTGGACGAGGCCGAAGGGATGGCCCGGAAGATCGGTTCCACGGTGCCGGGGATCGAGGTGGAGGTCCGCCACGGCGGACAGCCCTACTACCGGTATCTGATCTCGGCCGAGTAGCCGTGGCCAAGCGGACGACGGCGGTGGCCCCACCGCCGAGCGACCCGGTCGAGCTGCTGTCGACCTCGCTCCACCGCTCTGGGTTGACCGCGGGCGCGTTGCTCAGGCGGGCCGGGATCCGGCTGGGGTTCGACACCGTCCGCGAGCTCCTGTTCCATCTGCCGCGCCGCTACGACGACCTGCGCGAGATGCAGCGTCTCGGGGACCTCGTCTGGACGGAGGAGGGGAGCGTCGTCTCGGCGCGCGTCCGCGTCGCCCAGATCCGGGTCGAACCGACGTTCCGCCGCCGCGTCCAGCGGACCGTGGCTCGCCTCGAGGACGACACCGGGTCCATCGCCGCAACGTGGTTCGGGCGGCGGTTCATCGAGCGTCGGCTGAAGGCCGGTGCCGAGGTGGTCGTCAGCGGCCGCGTCAAGCGGTTCGGTCGGACGCTCACGTTCGACAACCCCGAGTTCCAGGTGGTCGACGGTGATGACGCCGAGGTCCTCCACGCCGGCCGCATCGTACCGGTCTACCGGCTGACGGCCGGCCTGACCGCGGCCCGACTCCGCTCGGCGATCCGCGAGGCCCTCGATGTCGCGGGGCACGCCTATCCGGAATACCTGCCCGGGTCGATCCTGCGCGACGAGCGATTGACCGAGATCCCCACCGCGCTCGAGCACGCCCACTACCCCGAGACGTTCGACGGTCGGGATGCCGCTCTGCACCGACTCGCGTTCGACGAACTCCTGGCGCTGCAGATCGGGATGGTGAGTCGCCGTCGGCAACGGGCCCGTGCCTCGGCCCCGGTCATCGCGATCGACGATGGCGACGACGCGGCGATCCGCGCAGCGCTCACGGACTCACTGGCGGCGCGCGTCGGCCGGCCACTGACGCTGACCCCGGACCAGGCGGTGGCGTCGGACGCGATCCGCGGCGACCTTGCCCGGCCGACACCGATGCTCCGCCTCCTCCAGGGCGATGTCGGGTCGGGCAAGACCGCGGTCGCCGCCTACGCGCTCGCCGCGACGGCCCGGCAGGGGCACCAGGGGGCCCTGCTCGCGCCGACGGACCTGCTCGCCCGCCAGCATCTCGAGACGGTGGGAGCGCTGCTGGCGGACCTCGGGATCGGCGTCACGTTGCTCACCGGGTCGTTGCGGGCGGACGGGCGGGCGAAGGCGCTCGGTGACATCGCGTCCGGGCAGGCGTCGGTCGTGGTCGGGACACACGCCCTGATCCAGGACGCCGTCACGTTCCGCGATCTGGGTCTCGTCGTCATCGACGAGCAGCACCGGTTCGGCGTCGCGCAGCGTGATGCGCTCGAGGGCAAGGCCGGCGGACGCCCACCGCACGTCCTGCTCATGACCGCGACGCCGATCCCGCGGACCCTCGGGCAGGTCCTGTACGCGGACCTCGACGTCAGTGACCTCCGGACGCCGCCGGCGGGCCGTGTCCCGATCCGAACCGGGATCCGTCGGCCGGATGCGCTCGAGGCGACGTGGGACAAGGTCCGCGAGGAGGCCGCCGAGGGCCGGAGGACGTTCGTCGTCGTGCCACTCATCGACGAGACGGGTGCCACGGCAGATACGGCGGTGGCGGCCGAGAGCGAGGCGGTCCGGCTACGAGCGCTGCTGGCGCCACTGAAGGTGGGCCTGGTCCACGGCCGGCTCAAGGCCGCGGATCGCGACGCCGAGATGACCCGCTTCCGCGACGGCGAGCTGGACGTCCTGGTCGGTACGACCGTCGTGGAGGTCGGGGTCGACGTCCCGGAGGCGACGATGATGGTCATCGAGGCCGCGGACCGGTTCGGCCTCGCTCAGCTCCATCAGCTCCGCGGTCGCGTCGGGCGCGCCGAATGGCCGTCCTTCTGCGTCCTCGTGTCGGATTCCACCGACGAGGTGGCGCAGGCGCGGCTCAAGGCGGTCGCCGAGTTGCGCGACGGGTTCGAGCTTGCCGAGCGCGACTTCGAGCTTCGCCGCGAAGGCGATGTGCTTGGGCTCGTCCAGAGCGGTCTGCCGCGGCTTCGGGTGGCGTCGCTCGGTCGGCCCGACCACCGCGAACTCGCGGTCCGCGCACGACGTCATGCCGAGACGCTCCTCGACGATTCGGGTCGTCTGGGGCCGGAGGCGGCCGCGCTGGACGCCGAGCTCCGGACCGGCTGGCTGGCTCGGGTCGCGGCGGGCGAGGGCGAGGACGAGACCGATGGCTGACGCGGGTCGGGTGATCGCGGGATCAGCGCGGGGGATCCGCCTCGCGGGACCTGGTGACGGGACACGACCCATGGGCGATCGGGTCAAGCAGACCCTGTTCGCCATCCTCGAGCCGGACCTTCGCGACGCACGGTTCCTCGACTTGTTCGCGGGGAGCGGCGCGGCGGGGATCGAGGCGTTGTCGCGCGGCGCCGCGACGGCGACGTTCGTGGAGCGCGACCCGGGCGCGCTCGCGGTCATCCGGACGAACCTTGGTCGGACGCGCCTCGCCGGCCCGTCCGCGCGCGTGGTCGAGGGCAACGTCGGTCGCTGGCTGGCCCGGGCGCCTATCGACCCTGAAGGGCTCGCCGACATCGTCGTGCTCGATCCGCCCTACGACGAACCCGCCCTTCTGGTCTCTACGCTGGAGGGCCTGGAGCCCCGGCTCGTGCCGGGCGCCCGGGTCGTGGCCAAGCACACCACGCACGTCCCGCCGCCGGCTCGCGTGGGGCTGCTAGCATCGGAGCGCGAGCGGCGTTTCGGGGAGACGACGCTCACGTTCTACCGGCGGATGGAGGAGTGATGCGCGCCGCGGTCTATCCCGGATCGTTCGACCCGATCACGAATGGCCATCTCGACATCATCGACCGCGCGGCGTCGGTCTTCGATCGGGTCATCGTCGGCGTCCTGGCGAACCCGCGCAAGACGCCGCTCCTGACGGTCGACACGCGGATGCGCGTCATCGGCGCTGCCCTCGCCGCCGCGGGCGCCCCGCTCGACCGGATCGCCATCACCTCATTCGATGGCCTGACGGTCGATTTCTGCCAGGCAAACGACGCCCACGCCATCGTGCGTGGCCTGCGAGCGATCAGCGACTTCGAGACCGAGATGCAGCTGGCCCACAACAACCGCGTCCTGGCCGGCGAGATCGACACGGTCTTCTTCATGACCTCGGTGGCCAACGGGTACGTCAGCTCCAGCCTCGTCAAGGAGATCGCGCAGTTCGGGGGCGATGTGTCCGGGATGGTCCCGGCCGCGGCACGAGCCGCGCTCGACGAGGCGTTCGCGAAGCGCTGACGCTTCCGACGCGTGCCATACTTGGCGGAACGCGTGCCGGGTGGCCACCCGCCGAGCAGGAGGACCCTCCGATCGACATCATCTTCCTCGTCGAGCGCCTGGAGTCGCTCATCGCGAACGGGAAGAAGCTTCCCCTGACGACCAATGTCGTGGTGGATCAGAACGCCGCGCTCGGCCTGATCGATGAGTTGCGCGTCGCCGTGCCCGAGGAGGTCCGCGCCGCGAAGCGGATCAACTCCGAGGGCGAGCGGATCATGGAAAAGGCGCAGGAGGAAGCCGAGCGGATCGTCGGCAAGGCCCAGGAGCAGGCCGCCTTCCTCATCGATGAGCGCGGGCTGACGCACGTCGCCGAGGCGCAGAGCGAGCGCATCGTCGCCCAGGCGAACGCCGACGCGGACGAGATCCGTCGCGGCGCCGATGAATACGCCGTGAACGTCCTCGTCGGCCTCGAACGCGACGTCGAGAAGACGCTCCAGAGCATCCGCAAGGGGATCGCGATGCTCGACGAGCGACAGGCGGACGTCCTCGCCGAGGACGAGTTCGATCCGCAGGTCCCCGAGGGATGGGGCGAGCAGACCGAGGACGCGTCCCAGCCCGTCCGGTCATGACCCTCCGCCCATGACGGTCCGCCCATCGGACGGGCCGCTCACCTGGAACGTCGCGGGACTCCTGGCCGACGACGTCGGCGCCGATCGGCAGTACCCGGTCGTCGCGGTCACGATCGAGCCGCCCGACGGGATCACGCTGTCCGAGCCGCTCGACGGCGCCGTCCGCCTGGTCCGCACGAACCGGGGCGTCTTTGCCGACGCCGGTCTGACGACGATGCTCGCCGCCGAATGCAGCCGCTGCCTCAAGCCGGTGGCGGTGCCGCTCGAGCTCCGGATCGACGAGGAATTCCTGCCCTCCCTTGACCTCACGACCGGCAAGCCCGTGCCGACCGATGAGGATCCGGATGCGTTGCGGCTGACCGACCACCACGAGATCGACCTCGAGGAGCCGGTCCGCGAGGCGATCATCCTTGCCGAGCCGATCGCGACGCTGTGCCGACCAGACTGCCCGGGGTTGTGTGTCACCTGCGGCCTCCCACTGGAGACCGGCGACCACGACCACCCCGACGACGACATCGACCCGCGCCTCGAGGCCCTGCGCGGTTTCCAGGTGGACTCGTAAGGCGCGGCGCGGGCGAGGACGCGCCTAGCGAGGGCTCGGACCGGCCCACCAGGCAGTGAAGTCTGCGCGGTGCGGATTCGGACCGGCCTACCAGGCAGTGAAATCTGCGCGGTGCGAGTAGCAGCGGTTGATTCGGCGGCCTCAGTCACCTAAAGCGGCCTGTCAGGCGAGGGATCCTGCTTCGCAGACCGCGTCGGGCGACTCCCGACGGTCCGGAGCAGGATCTCCAGCCTGGGAGGCTGGAATGCGCTCGACCGCGCAGACCGCGTGGCGGACACCTATTCAGCCTCGTGACGAGCGGACCCATTTCGCGGTAGACTCCGCCGTCGGCGCGGCGCCCATCCCGAGCGGATCCAATGGCGGCCACGCGACCTCAACGGACCTGACAAGGAGCCCGACGACCTCATGGGTGTACCCAAGCGACGCGTCTCGCATGCCCGCCAGGGCGAGCGCCGATCGCATCTCGCCATCGACCTCCCGAATCTCGAGGAGTGCCCGCACTGCCACGAGCAGAAGCGGCAGCACCGCGTGTGCCCGAACTGCGGCTACTACAACGGCCGCCTCGCGATCGACCTCAAGCCCGCCGGCGACGACGCCGCGCGCTGATCGCGTGACGGAGCCTCGGTCCGCCCCTGCCGAGGCCGCATCCGGCGGCGTTCGCGTCGCCGTGGATGCGATGGGCGGCGACCACGGCCCGTCCGAGGTCGTCCCCGGCGCGGTCGACTACGCGCGCACCCACCCGACGGACGAGGTCATCCTCGTCGGCGATGAGGCGACCATCAGCGGTCTCGCCGCCCCGCTCCCGGACAACGTGCGGATCGTCCACGCGTCGCAGGTCATCGGCATGGACGAGCACCCGGCGCTCGCGCTCCGCGAGAAGAAGGACGCCTCGATCCTCGTGGCCACGGACCTCGTTCGCGATGGTCATGCGGACGCCGTCGTCACGGCCGGACACACCGGCGCGGGTGTCGCGGCCGGGATCCTCCGCCTGGGTCGTCTGGCCGGGGTGGACCGACCGGCGCTCGCGGTCCAGATGATCACCGAGAGCGGCCCCATGGTCCTGCTCGACATCGGCGCCAACCCGAACTCCACGGCGCTCAACCTGGAGCAGTACGCGCGGATGGGCGCGATCTTCTCCGAGCGTGTCCTTGGTGTGGCCGAGCCGCGCGTCGCGCTGCTCTCGATCGGCGAGGAGAAGGGCAAGGGCGACGCGCGGATCAGCGAGGCCACCGAGCTGCTCGACGCGTCCGGGCTGCGGTTCATCGGCAATGTCGAGGGCAAGGACCTGACGAGCCATCCGGCCGACGTCGTCGTCTGCGACGCCGTCCTGGGCAACGTCGTCATCAAGTTCTTCGAGGGCCTGTCGACGTTCATCTTCGATCTGTGGCGCGCCGAGTTGGGTCGCGGGATCCGCGGCAAGCTCGCCTACCTGCTGCTGAAGCCTGGGATCGGTCGGATCCGAAGCGTGTTCGACTACGAGGCCGTCGGTGGCTCCCCGCTGCTCGGCGTCAAGGGCACGGTGATCATCACCCATGGTCGTGCGAAGCGGCGGATGGTCCGCTATGCCTGCGAGGTGGCCGCGACCACGGCCCGCACCCGGGTCCCGCAACGGATCGGCGAGGCCATGACCGCCCATGCGGCGACGGCCGCGACCACCGAGACGATGGCCGCCCCACCGGGACCACCCGACACCCCCGTGGAAGCCAGCGCATGAGCGGGCACGAACTCACCGTCGGGACGTCGGTCATCTCGGAGCTCGTCCGCCTCGCCGCGCTCGAAGTCCCGGGCGTCGCCCGCGTGGGGCGCGGCGGTGGCCTGTGGCGACAGGTGCTCGGCGGTCGCGCGGTCTCGGTCCGCATTCGCGAGGACCAGGTCAACGTTCGATTGTGGGTCGTCGCGCGTCCCGGCCAGGCGCTCGGTCCGCTCGCCACACAGGTCCGATCCGCGGTCGGCGCCACGGTCGAGCGCCTGCTCGGGCTCGATCTCGGATCGATCACCGTCCTGGTGGACGGTGTCGGTGGCTGACCGGGTCCGGGGACGCCGGACCGGACGACGGTTGGCACTGTCGGCGGTCTTCGAGGCGGACTTCGGGCATCGGACGGCGGATGCGGTCCTCGAGCGCCATCTCGCCGAAGCCGAGCGCGACGAGGCGGCCGCCGCGCTGGCCCGTGAGCTCGTCGTGAGCGTCATGGCCCACCGCGATACGATCGACGCCGAGATCACCCGCCGGGCACCCCAGTATCCCGTCACCGGACTGGCGCGGATGGACCGCGCCCTCCTCCGTACGGCCATATCCGAGGTGCTACACTCCGCCACGCCGGCCCGGGTGGCCATCGCCGAGTGGGTCGAGCTGGCACGAACCTACAGTGGAGAGCCGATGCGACGCCTCATGAATGGCGTCCTCGGCAACATCGCAGCTGAGCGAGAGCCAGGAACCCAGCCGGCCGTCCGGTCCAAACTCCGAGGAGGGAGTCAGTAGTGGCAACCACGTACGAGCGCCTCAAGAAGATCGTCGTCGAGCAGCTCGGCGCTGACGAGGAAGAGGTCAAGCCCGAGGCGTCGTTCGTCGACGACCTCAACGCTGACTCGCTCGATCTGGTCGAACTGATCATGAGCCTCGAGGAAGAATTCGGTACCGAGATCTCCGACGAGGACGCCGAGAAGATCCGGACCGTTCAGGACGCCGTCGAATACATCGACGAGCGCTCGTCCTAGCCGGGCCCGGGCGTCGGGCCTCGTGCGCCCCGCCAGGGCCTTCGCCGCACGCCTTGGCCTGCCTATCCGCGACGTCGGCCTGATCGAACAGGCCCTCGTCCATGCCAGTTGGCTGCACGAGCACCCCGATGCCGCGCCGGGTCATAACGAGCGACTCGAATTCCTGGGCGACGCGGTCATCAGTGCCGTGATCTCCGAGGCCCTCTACCAGCGTCACCCGCTCGAAGACGAAGGCGACCTCTCGGCGCGTCGCGCCATCATCGTCTCCACGGCCGGTCTTGCCCGGCTGGCCGCTCGGATCGAGCTCGGCTCGGCCCTGATGCTCGGTGAGGGTGAGTCTCGACGAAGCGCCCGCCGCCGTCCTACGCTTCTGGCGGCATCGTTCGAGGCCCTGACCGGAGCGATCTATCTGGACCTCGGATTCGCAGCCGTCCGGGACTGGTTGTTGGGTGTCGCCGGATCGGAGATCGCCGCCGATGCGCCCGCCGGTGGGCTCAAGAGCCCCAAGAGTCGGCTCCAGGAGTTCACGCAGCAGCAGCGCGGGATCCGGCCGACGTACCACCTTACGGAGATGACCGGCCCGGACCACGAGAAGACGTTCCGCGTGGAGGTGACGATCGACGGATCCGTCCTCGGGGTCGGCGAAGGGTCATCGCGGCGAGTCGCTGAGACCGGGGCGGCCGTCGAAGCCCTCGAGCGCCTCCGCACCGCGGACCCGCGGGTCGACGACCGCACGCTCGACCAGACCGAGGCCATCGGGGCATGAGCGCCACCCGCGACCCTCGGCCGGTCCCGCCGCGCCTGCTCGCGCTCCGCCTCCAGGGCTTCAAGTCCTTCGCCGAGCGGACGAACGTGGAGTTCGGGGCGGGGATCAGCGCCGTGGTCGGACCGAACGGCTCCGGCAAGAGCAACCTCGCCGACGCGCTCCGCTGGGCCCTCGGCGAGCAGGGTCGCGCGCTGCGATCGCGCAAGGCCGAAGACGTCATCTGGGCCGGATCCGAGAAGCGGGCGGCGCAGGGGATGGCGGACGTCACCCTCGTCGTCGACAACGCCGACGGTCTGCTCCCCGTGGACTTCCAGGTCCTCGAGCTCGGCCGTCGGCTCTATCGCTCGGGCGAGAACGAGTACCTGCTCAACAAGCAGCGGCTCCGGTTACGGGACCTCGTGGACCTGCTTGATTCCGCGCACCTCGCGGACAATGCGTTCCTGTTCATCGGGCAGGGGATGGTCGACCAGGCCCTCGCGCTGCGTCCGGAGGAGCGCCGGCCACTCTTCGAGGAGGTCGCGGGCGTCCGCCGCCACGAACGACGGCGACGGCGGGCCCAGGAGCAGCTGGTCGAATCCGAGGCGAACCTCGCTCGCGTCGAGGACATCCTTGCCGAGCTCCGCCCCCAGGCGAGGCGCCTGTCGGCGCAGGCGGAGCAGCAGACGAGCCGACGATCGACTGCGGACGAGCTGGTCACCGCGGTCCTGATCGCGGCGCACGGCCGATGGCACGACGCGGGCCGCCAGCACGCGGAGGCGGGATCGCGCCGGTCGGCGGCGGTCGCGGCCGCGGACCGGGCGGTCGCGGAGCTCGAGGCCGCAGAGGCGGCTGTCGCGCTGATGGCCGAGGCCCTCGGCGACCGGGCCCAGGTCGAGATGGATCAGCGCTCCGCTCACGACATGGCGCGGGCGGCGCTCACCGAGGTCCGGATGCGGGACGTGCGCCTGGCGTCCGATCAGGAGGCGCTCGAACGCGACCGGCAGCGGCTCGTCGACGAACGGTCGACCGCGGAGGCGGATCTCGCCACGGCCCGCCGATCCATCGCGGTCTCCGTCCCGCCTCGGGATCTGGAGCTTGAGGCGGCGCTCACGGAGGCGGAGCGCACGCTGGCCGATGCCCTCGCGGAGCTTGCCACGCTCAAGGCCGCGCAACGCGCTCAGGGCGAGGACCTGGCCGCGGTCCGACGCGCCGCCGCCGCTCGGGAAGCCGAGATCGAAACGGCCCGCCGCCGCGTCGCCGAGGCCACCAGGCGCCTGGAGGATGAAACAACCAAGGCCGCCGCGATCCAGACTCGCCGCAACGCGCTCCAGGATGCCGTGCTTGCCGCGGGCGGGCGACGTGAGACGCTCCAGGACGCTGAGCGCGCCGCGGCCGAGGCCCGGGAGACAGCGCGCGCTGCCGCGGAGGCCGCGGAGGCGACCCGATCTGCCACGGAATCGGCATTCGCGGCGGAGGAGGCCGGGCTGGCTGCCCTGCGCGCCCGGCTGGCCGCGCATGAGGTGCGCGTCGCAGAGGAGGAGGCCCGCGGGATCGCGCGGGCCGCGCGTAAGGTCGGAGGCCGGCGTGTCGACGAGGACCTCCAGGTGGATGCGGCGCTGCGACCGGCAGTGGAGGCGGCCCTCGCCGACGCGACCCGGGCGTACGTCGTTCGCGGCGACGCCGTCGAAGCCCTCATGACCGAGCGAGGGGCCCTCATCGTGGAGGAGCGGGCGCTCGATGGCGAACCGGTCGTCGTCGCGGGCGCCGGGTCCGATGCGCGCGAGCGCCGGTTCCGCGATGCGCTCGCCGACACCGATGGCGGGCTCCTCGCCGACGCGATCCGACGCGATGGTGCGGGTGTCGCCCGCCGCTTGCTTGCGCGGGCGGCCTGGGCGCCGGATCTGGCGGCGTGCCTCGGCCTCCAGGCGAGCCTGCCACCAGGCTGGATCGTGGTCTCACGGGATGGCGCGGCGGTCGTCAGCGACATCACGGTGACGCTCGGCGCACCGGAGTCCGTCCTGGAGCGTCGCGCCGAGGCCACCAGACTCACCAACGAAGCAAGCCGGCTGGAGACCGCGCTTGGTCGGTCGCGCGCGACCGCTCGGGCCGCCGCCGATGCCGCAGCCGAGGCCCGTTCGGCTCTCGATCTCGCACGCGTCGAAGAGTCGACGGCCGCCGCGGCTCGCCGGACAGCCGAGGAGACCGAGCGCCTTGCCGCGCGCGATCACGAGGCGACGGTTCGCGAAGGCGATTGGCACCTGGCGCAGACCCAGCGCCTTACCGGGGAACTGGACCGCGCCCGGACCGCGGCCGCGGCCCTCGCGACTCCAGAGACCACCGCGGCCGCGACGTCCTCGGCCGGCGGCCCGGGCCCGAGCGACGCGATCGCCGCATGGGAGTCGCGGAGCACCGAGCTCCGTGCTCGGCGAGATCGGCTCGCCGCCGATGCCGCGGTCCAGGACGTCGCCCGGCGCGATGCCGAAGCCCGGCGGTCTCGCGCGGAGGCGACCGTCTCGGCGGCCGAGACGCGCATCGCCCGCGCCGACGGCGACCTCGCCGCGCTCGATTCGAAGCTGCATACCTGCACGGAGACGCGGTCAGGGCTGCGCACGGAGTTGGCGACGGCGACGGCGGCCGAAGCGGCCGCTCGGGAGGCCCTCGCGGCGATCCACGCAGCGGATGCGACCGAGCGTGGTCGGCTGGCGGAGGCGGAGCGATCGGTCGCACGCCACCGCGACCTGTCCCGTGCCGCGGACGACAGACTTCGCGCCGATGACCGGGCGGAGCTCGAAGCCCGGCTCCACCTCGAATCGTTGCGCGAATCCATCCTGGTCGAGCTCGGCGGGCTCGGGGCGCTGGGGCTGGGTCGCCTGCTGGGTCGCGACGATGATGCGTCCGACGAGGTCGGGGATGATGTCGAGCCGGCGGCGCTCGAGGCGGCGATCGATGCCGCGGCGGTCCGCTGGGCCGCCGAACCACCGACCGAACCGATCCCGGCGCCGGGTCGGCTCGCGCAGCTCCGTCGGCGGTTCCACGAACTCGGAGCGGCCAACCCGTATGCCGTCGAGGAGTACGCCGAGCTGCGGACGCGGCTCGAGACGCTCCAGGCCCAGGACACGGACCTCCGGACGGCCATCGCCCGGACGCGCGAGCTGATCGTCGAGCTCGAGGGGATGATCACCGGTCAGTTCCAGACCACGTTCCGTGCTCTCGAGACCGCGTTCGAGCGACGGTTCGAGCAGCTCTTCGGCGGCGGCTACGCGCGGCTGTCGCTGACGGACCCCTCGGACCTCGGGGCGACCGGCGTCGAGATCGTGGCGCGACCGCCGGGCAAGAAGCCGCAGGCGCTGGCCATGCTGTCCGGTGGCGAGCGAGCCCTGACCGCGGTCGCGCTGCTGTTCGCGATGCTCGAGGTCCGCCCCGTCCCGTTCTGCGTGCTCGACGAGGTGGATGCCGCGCTCGACGAGGCGAACATCGGACGGTTCGCCGAGGCGCTCCGAAGCCTGGCCCATCAGACCCAGTTCATCGTCATCACCCACAACCGCGGGACGATCGAGGCCGCCGACGCGCTGTATGGCGTGACGGTCGGCGACGACTCGGTCAGCCGCGTGATCAGCCTCCGGCTCGACGAGGCCCAGGCCCTGGTCGACGATCGTCGCGGCGAGTTGGCGACGGCGGGCTGATGCGGTTCTGGCGCCGGCAGGGGGATGAGCGGACCCCCGACGATCCGTCGGTCGAGGTCGTCCCCGAGGACCCGCCGACCGACGGCGACCCCGGGTGGGAGCCCGACCCGGCCGATTTCGACGCCCCGGGGGAGGCGGGCACCGAACCGCGGGCCGCGCCGACGGCGCCGCCAGAACCCGCGACACCTGCCCCGCCCGCGACACCTGCGCCCGCCCCCCGGGACCCGCACGGCCCGGTGCCCGGCTGGCCGACCCTGCCGACCGCCGTCGCGGACGAACCAGCCCATACCATCGACACCGGTCTGGAGCGGACGCGCGGCGGGTTCATGACCCGCCTCCGCGGCTTCCTCGGCGGCGACGCCGACGGGCCTTCCTGGGATGACGTCGAAGAGACGCTCATCAGCGGCGATGTCGGCGCGGCTCTGGCGATCGACCTTGTCGAACGCGCCCGGGCGCGGCGTGATCCCGGTGGCGCCGAGGCAGCCATCCGTGCCGAGCTTGCGGCCCTCCTCGTCGCGCGCGAACCGGACTGGACGCCACGACCCTCGATCGAGGGCGGACCGGCGGTCATCCTCATCGTCGGCGTTAACGGGACCGGCAAGACCACCACGATCGGCAAGCTCGCCAGCCGATACGCCCGCGAAGGTCGCTCGATCATCCTCGCGGCCGCCGACACGTTCCGCGCCGCGGCGATCGACCAGCTCCGTATCTGGGCGGATCGGGCCGGTGTCACGATGATCGCCCATGCCCCCGGCGCCGATCCGGGCGCGGTCGTCTACGACGCGCTCGATGCCGCGATCGCCCGCAAGGCGGACCTGGTCATCGCGGACACCGCCGGCCGGCTACATACGAAGTCGAACCTCATGGACGAACTGACGAAGGTCCGTCGGATCATCGATAAGCGCCTCCCTGGCGCTGCGCCCGAGACGCTGTTCGTGCTCGACGCGACGACCGGCCAGAACGGCCTCGCCCAGGCCAGGGCCTTCCACGAGGCGGTCGGGCTCACCGGAATCGTGCTCACCAAGCTTGATTCCACGTCGAAGGGCGGCATCGTCTTCGCCATCGAGGAGGCGCTCAAGGTCCCGGTCCGGTTCGTCGGGGTGGGGGAGGCCGTCGACGACCTGCTCCCGTTCGACCCGGACGACTTCGTGGCGGCACTCTTCGCGTAGCGGGAGGCCCGCGGTGCCCGTCGGCACCGAACCCGGACCATCGGCCCATGGGGCGGCTCGCGGACCCCTGCGCTACACTTCGGTCGCCTCGGTACGTCAGAACTCGCGTACCACCCGGCCGCCTGGGCGCCCCCGCGTCGAACGGCCGGCCTCACCAACCTGTCGGAGTCCGACCTGGACCATGTTCGATAGCCTCAGCGAACGGCTGCGCAAGACGCTCGGCACCCTGACCGGTCGAGGCCGGATCAGCGAAGCCGACGTCGATGCCGCCATGCGCGAGGTCCGTCTGGCCCTCCTCGAGGCCGACGTCAACTTCAAGGTCGTCAAGGACTTCGTCGGTCGCGTTCGTGAACGCGCGGTCGGCGCGGATATCCTCGCGAGCCTGACGGCGGGTCAGCAGGTCGTGAAGATCGTCAACGACGAGCTCGTCACGCTCCTGTCCGCCGGCGATCACACGTTCCACCTCTCGGGCAACCCGGCTGTGGTCGCCATGGTCGGCCTCCAGGGCTCGGGCAAGACCACCACCACGGCGAAGCTCGCCCGTCACGTCATCAAGCTCGGGCGACGGCCACTGCTGGTGGCCGCGGACCCGTACCGACCGGCCGCCGCGGACCAGCTCGAGACGCTTGGCAAGCAGCTCGGCATCCCGGTCTTCCGCGCTCCGACGGGCACCAGCGTCCCGGAGATCGCCCGGCTCGGGGTCGATGCCGCCAAGCGCGACGTCCGCGACGTCGTGATCCTCGATACCGCGGGTCGCCTGTCGGTCGACGAGGCGCTGATGGCGGAGATCGGTGCCGTGAACGCGGCCGTCAAGCCGATCGAGACGCTGCTCGTCGTCGATGCCATGACCGGCCAGGAGGCCGTCGGAGTCGCGCAGGCGTTCGTGTCGGCGGTCCCGGTCACGGGGCTGATCCTGACCAAGATCGACGGCGACGCCCGTGGCGGCGCGGCGCTCTCGATCTCTGCGGTGACCGGCGTCCCGGTCAAGTTCCTCGGCACCGGGGAGAAGACCGATGCCCTCGAGCTCTTCTACCCGGACCGGCTGGCGGGCCGGATCCTCGGGATGGGCGACATCCTCACGCTCGTGGAGCGCGCCAAGGAGACGTTCGACGACCAGCAGGCCAAGAAGATCGAAGAGAAGCTGCGCAAGAACGGCTTCACGCTCGAGGACATGCTCGAGCAGCTCCAGCAGGTCCAGAAGATGGGCCCGATCGGCCAGATCATGTCGATGATCCCGGGCATGGGCAACATGGCCGGCGAAGCGCAGGCCGCGGTGGACCGCGGCGACCTGAAGCGGACCGAGGCGATCATCCGGGCGATGACCCCGGCCGAGCGCCGCGAACCTGCCGTCCTCAACGGCTCCCGTCGTCGCCGCATCGCGGCCGGTTCCGGGACCACCCTTCCCGATGTCAATCGACTCGTGAAGCAGTTCACCGAGATGCAGAAGCTGATGAAACAACTCTCCGGGGCCGGGGGTCGGCGCGCCGCGATGGGCGCGTTGGCCGGGCGCCGCTAGCAGGGGGTCCCTGGACCATGACCGAGCAGCACGACACCACACCGTCCTTCGACTCTGCCCCCACGCAGGTGGTCGACACACCGATCCGAACCGAGTCCGTGAGCCAGCCGCCGGCGGCGCCGAAGGCGAGCCGCGCTCGCTGGATGGTCGCGATCGGTGGGGCCGCGGCCGTCGTCGCCATCACGGCGGCGCTCGTCGTCGCGGTGGTCGGCAAATCGCCGGCGGCCACCGTGCTCGGCTACGTCCCGGCCGGGTCGATCGCCTATGGCGAATTGCGCCTGGATCTCCCGGGCGACCAGGCACAGGGGGTTGGCTCGTTCCTTTCGAAGTTCCCGGGCTTCGCCGACCAGGCGGCCCTCGAGACCAAGATCGACGAGACGTTCGACCGGCTGATCGCGTCCGCCACCAAGGACAAGCAGACGTACACCAAGGACATCAAGCCCTGGTTCGACGGTGAACTCGCGTTCAGCGTGGGTGCGCTTCCCCCGGCCAGCACGCTCAAGGATCCCGAGGCGATGCCGCCGTTCCGCGGTCTCGCGCTCCTGTCGCTCAAAGACGGCGCGCTCGCGCAGGCATGGTTCGATGCCGCGCTCGCCGAAAGCGGCGCCGCGGTCACGACCGAGGCCTACGGCGGCACGACGATCACGCTCTCGTCCGGCCCCGGCGACCACCAGGCGGGTCTTGCCATCATCGACGGCAAGGTCGCCGTCATCGGTGATCTCGACTCCGTCAAGGCCGCCATCGATACCAAGGGATCCGGCCCGTTCGCCAACGAGGCCGATCCGAAGGCGGCGCTTGCCGCCGCTGACAGCGACCACCTTGGGCTCGTCTATCTCGCGATCAAGCCGATCGTCGAATGGACGACCGAGGCCCAGGGCGAGATCCTGAGCGCTCCCGCCTCGGCGCTCAGCGCGTCGATGGTGGACAGCTTGCCGGCCTGGCAGGCCATGTGGGTGCGAGCGGAGGGCGATGCGATCATCCTCGAGGCCGCATTCCCGAAGCCCGCGACGAACCTCGGGCCGACCGAGGATCGTCCGTCGGCCGCCCTCAAGCACGTCCCGGCGTCGACCGTCGCCCTCATGGCGACCAACGACCTTGGTGCGACGATCTCGGATGCGTGGGCCCTGTACAAGGCCGAACCCAGCCTCAAGGACATGATCGACGAGATCGAGGGCGTCCTCGCCATCGCGGGTGGCATCGATGGTGCCGTCGGCTGGATGGGCGACACGGCGTTCATCGTCGACCGGTCTGATACGTCCGTCGCCGGCGGGGTCGTCATCGTCCCCACGGATGCGGATGAGGCTCGCCGGCTCCTGACGAGCCTCAAGAGCCTCATCGCGCTCGGTGGCGCCCAGATGGGTCTGACCATTCGCGACGAGGATCACAATGGGGTCACGATCACGGTCCTCGACGCGGGCGACCTCGAGTCGCTGGCCGGTCTCGCCGGCGGATCGCTCCCACCCGGCGTCACGCTGCCCTCGGGGCATGTCGAGATCGCCTGGGCCGCCACCGGTGACGTCGTCGTCATCGGTTCCGGACCGGACTTCGTCCGCAAGATCCTCGACACCACCGAGGCCACGTCGATCGCCGGCGACGCCCGGTTCAAGGCTCTCGCCGATCGTGGTGGACCCACCGCCAGCGTCTCCTTCCTCGATCTCGCGGCGATCCGCGCGATGGCCGAAGGTCTCGCCGGTGGGATGGGCACGGACCTCGGGTCCTATACCGCGGATGTCCAGCCGTACCTCGCCCCGTTCGATGCGCTCTACGTGTCGGGCTCGGTGGGTGGCGACCTCACGACATCCACGGTCATCATCAGCGTCAAGTAGTCCGGAGCGGGGTGCCCCCAGCGCCCTGCTTCGTCATCGAACCAGGAGGAGTGGAACCAGCATGGCAGTCCGTATCCGGCTGACGCGCGTCGGCGCGACCAAGCAGCCGACCTATCGCGTCGTCGTCGCCGACGGTCGCAGCGCCCGTGATGGACGCGCGATCGAGACGCTCGGGCACTACAACCCGCGCGCCGAGCCCGTCGAGTTCAAAGTCGACGAAGAGAAGGCGAAGGCCTGGCTGGCCAAGGGTGCCCAGCCGTCCGACACCGTCGTCCGCCTGTTCCGCAACGCCGGCATCCTGCCCGCGGCCAAGTAGGAGATCAGCATGGCTGCGAAAGAACTCGTCGAATACGTCGCACGCTCGCTCGTCGATGACCCGGACGCCGTGAAGGTCGAGGTCGTGGTCGAGGAGGGCGGCACGATCATCGAACTGCACGTCGCCGAGGACGACATGGGCAAGGTCATCGGTCGCAACGGCAGTGTCGCCAAGGCGCTTCGGACCCTGCTCAAGGTGACGGCCGCCCGCGACGGCGAGCCGGTCCAGCTCGAGATCCTCGACTGAGCGTCGAGCGCTCCGATGCGCGGCTCGTGGTCGCCCTCGTGCGGGGCGTCCACGGGCTCGACGGCGCGGTCCGGGTCGAGGTCCTGACCGACCACCCCGAGAAGCGGTTCGTGACCGGCGCGGTGCTCCATCGCGAGGGCCGCGACGAGCCGCTGACCATCGCGTCCGCCGAGGCCGTCGTGGATGGGCCGGGCTGGCGCCTGCGGTTCCGCGAGATCCGCTCACGCGATGCCGCCGATGGATTGCGAAGCCTCTACCTCGAGGCCGTCGTGTTGCCCGAGCTGGAGCTCGAACGGGGGGCGTACTACTGGCACGAAGTGATGGGCGCCACGGTGCGCGGGCTCGACGGCGCCGATCTCGGAACGGTCCGGGACGTGTATCGGATCGGGGAGAACGAGGTCTTCGTCGTCGAAGGCGGGACGGTCGCGCCGTTCGACCTGCCGGCTGTTCGCGCGTTCATCCGGGTCTTCGCACCACGTCGTGGCGAGATCGTGGTGGACGCCGACTCGCTGGATCTCCGACCGGCCAAGTCGAAGACCGCCGATCCAGATCGCCCCAAGGCGCCGCGCCGGACCGGTCCGCGCCGGAAGTCGTCACCGGCCGCGCCCGAGGCGCCGACCGAACGACCGGCAGAGACCGATCGGACGATCGCATCCGCCGCATCGATCGAGACATCCCCGGAGGACGCCGAGCTGTGACGCTCGAGGTCGACGTCCTGACGCTCTTCCCCGAAATGGTCGAGGCGCCGCTCCGTGCCAGCATCCCCGGCCGGATCCAGGAGCAAGGCCTCGCCGAGATCCGCGTCCACGACCTGCGCGAATGGGGTCTGGGGCGTCATCGGTCCGTCGACGACACCCCGTACGGTGGGGGAGCGGGGATGGTCATGCGCGTCGAACCGGTCGTGGCGGCCATCGAGGCCGTCCGCCGCGATGACTCGACGGTCATCCTGCTCGATCCCGGGGGCGAGGTCTTCCGACAGGCGCGCGCGGTCGATCTCGCGACGCGACCGCATCTCGTGTTCGTCTGCCCGCGCTACGAAGGCGTCGACGAGCGGATCCGCTCGTTCGTGGACCTCGAGCTGTCCATCGGCGACTACGTGGTGACGGGCGGGGAGTTGCCGGCGCTCGCCGTCATCGATGCGGTCCTCCGGCTCCTCCCCGGCGCCATCGATGCCGAGTCGACGATCGAGGAGTCGTTCAGCAGCGGGCTGCTCGAATACCCCCAGTACACGCGCCCGCCCACCTATCGCGGCATGGACGTGCCGGCGATCCTGTCATCGGGCGACCACGGCGCGGTCCGCCGCTGGCGCGAGGAGCAGGCCCACGCCCGAACTCGTCGCCACCGCCCGGACCTTCTGGGCCCGCCCGACACGGACTGACGGCACGCAAGCCCGTGCTATACTCCGGCGCCGGTCGCCCGCTGTGACCGTTCCGAATGCCCCACTCGCAGCCCAGGCTGCTCCCACAGACCAAGGAACCGACGCTTGAACGTGCTCGACGAGATCGTCAAGGACCAGCTCCGGACCGACCTGCCGGAACTCGCTTCCGGTGACACCGTGAAGGTGTCCGCCAAGGTGGTCGAGGGGAACCGCGAGCGCATCCAGGTGTTCGAAGGGACCGTCATGCGTCTCCGCGGTGGCGGGATCACCCGATCCATCACCGTCCGCCGGATCGCGTCGGGCGTCGGTGTCGAGCGGACCTTCAAGGTCAACAGCCCGCGCATCGAGAAGATCGAAGTCGTCCGCCATGGCGTCGCGCGACGCGCCCAGCTGTACTTCCTTCGAGACCGCGTCGGGAAGGCCGCGACCCTGCGAGAGCGTCGCGCCAAGGCGTGACCACCCGGGCCGGGCCGACCGGCGCGTTCTGACTCTCCTCGACGACCCCGTCCGCCCGGCGGGGTCGAACCATGTCCGGCGCGCTACGCTACCGCCCGATGACCGTCATCGTCCCCACGCTGCGCCACGAACGCCGACTGTGGAATGACGGCGTGGTCCGCGTGGTCGGGGTGGATGAGGTCGGCGTGGCCCCGACGTGCGGCGCGGTCGTCGCGGCGGCCGTGATCATGAAGCCCGGCTGCCATCGGATCCCGGGCGTTCGGGACTCCAAGACCCTGAGTGCGGCCCAGCGAGACCGCCTGGCGCCGCTCATCCGGGCGAGGGCGGTGGCGGTGGGCGTGGGGGCGGCTTCGGTCCGCGAGATCGACCAGCTCAACATCTATCACGCCACCCATCTCGCGATGCGTCGGGCGATCGCGCGGGTCGGCGGGCACGACCACGTCCTGGTCGACGGCAACCGGATCACCGGGTTCGAACGCGAGGTCGGGCCGTACTCGAACATCGTCGACGGCGACGCCAAGGTCTATTCGATCGCGTGCGCGTCGGTGGTCGCCAAGGTCGTTCGCGACCGGATGATGGAGAAGTTGTCGCGCCGCTACCCGGGCTACGGCTGGGAGCGCAATCAGGGGTACGCCACGCAGGAGCACCGCGACGCGATCCGGGCGCTCGGGCTCACGCCGTTCCATCGGCGCTCGTTCCTGGCCCTTCAGCGGACGCTGGCCGGGGACCAGCTGGAACTTGACCTGCTGGCCGATCCGAGCGCGTCACCGGACACGCACGACCTGCTGGAGCGCCAGCTCATCCCGGTGATGGCCGACGACGCCGAGCTGGACGCGTTCGATCTCGCCTCGCTGGAGGCCGCGGCACCCGCCTGAACCGCGCGGCTGCGGCCCGCCGGCGATGCGTTCGGGGCCCGGCCGGCGAGGGCGGCAATTCATGGGCGCTCCCATCGTCAGCCGGTAGATCGTGCGGCCCCGGGATGCGGTGCGTCTGTGCACCACTGGTGGTCGTTGACCTTATACAAACACTTGACACGCCTCGGACATGTAGGCGAGACTAGCTGTGCAAACCTTAGACAGTCCGCGACGGGACAGTCCCCGCCAGGACGACATCAAGATCTGGAGGAATCACGATGCGCATCCGCCGCACCATCTCCGCGCTCCTGGCCGGCAGCGTCCTGCTGACCGCGCTCGCCGTCCCCGCGAGCGCGTCCACCCCCAGCGTCGCCGACGTCCTGGCCAGGGACGGCGTCGCCTTTGACACCAACCCCTACGACTACGACATCCTTGAGAAGGCGGCCCTCACGGTCATCGACGCCAAGGGAGGGAAGACCACGGTCGCCGCCCTGGCGGATCCCAACGCCTCCCTCACCGTGTTCGCCCCCAACGACCGCGCGTTCCAGGTGCTCGTGTTCAGCCTCACCGGCCGCTGGTACTGGAGCGAAGCCAAGGTGTTCGACAAGCTCGTCGAGGCCGTCAGCGGCCTGGTCGGGCCGGACGCGACCATCGATACGATCGAGGCCGTGCTCCTGTACCACGTCGTCGAAGGCAAGGTCATGTCGAGCCAGGTTCCAAGCCTGAACGGCAAGAACGTCGAGACGGTCGGCGGTGGCACCTTCCGGGTCAAGATCGGCTGGTGGTTCACCTCCCTCGTCGACAACGACCCGAACGCCATCAACCCGACGCTCGTCAGGAGCAAGCTGGACATCCCCGCCGGCAACAGCGTGATCCACGGCATCTCGCTGGTGCTCCGCCCCATCGACCTCCCGCGCGGCTTCTAGCCGCTCCTCGTTCCCAGGCGGTGGCGGCCGGACCTTCGGGTCCGGCCGTTCCGCGTCCTCGCGGAGGATCGGCGCCATGCGGTTCGACAACGGGCGATCCGTCACCGTGGAGGACGGTGACCTACGGCGTGACGAATTCGATCTTGACCAGCCAGTCGGCGTAGCCGGTCACGCCGGTTCCTGCCAGCGGAGTTGGATAGCGGACCTCGAAGAAGCCGGGCCGCGGGATGGCCACGTTAAAGCGCAGGCCGATGCCCGGGTCGGTCACGCCGAGATCGTTGAACGGAGCCCAGACGATGCCGCCTGGTGACGGTGGCCGGGAGGTGTTGCAGGTCGGGTCGCCCGGGTCGCCAAGCATCGGCGATTGCGGCTGGAACACAAACAGCATCTCCCCGGATGCCGGGTCCTCGAGGCCGGTCACGTGCAGGATCTGTTGGGTGTCCCAACTGGTGGAGCAGGACCCACCCATCAGTTCGCCGCTGAAACTCCCCTTCGCCCACGCGAGTGCCGAGCCTTCCCAGCGCAGGGGATCGTCCTCGTCAACGATGAGGCTGCCACTGATCCTATCCTGGCCCGCCGTCTGAGCGCTGCCCAGGACTTCGAATGGCAGCTCCAGGTTGTAGGTGTTGGTGAAATCGATCTCCAGCGGCGGCTCGTCGTGCCACTCGATCTGCAGCATGCCGATGTTGACTACCTCCGGCGGGGCGAATACGGCGAGTCCAGGCTGGCCGTAGAGCGAGGCCATCACAGTCGCCACTGAAACACGGGCCAAGACCGTGCCAAAGGCCATCACCTGGACGCCCATGCCGTCCGCCCGCTCTTTGCGCGGGGTATAGGTCACCGTGGCCCGGCCGAACTGGTCCGTGTGTGCGAGCGGCAGGAGGATGTCGCCGTGTTTGGCCAGCGTGCCGTCCGGCTCGAACGTCACGCCGATCCCGTCGGTCGTCAGCGCTCGAAACGGAATGAGGTTGACGCTGCCGGCGAACGGCGACACCCACGTCGCCGCGAGGGCATGGACGTCGGCCCTGATCTCCGCCGGCGCGCCGGGACCACCGTGGCCCTTGTGGACCTGCGCGGGGTCGATGGTGACCACCGGCTGCGCGCTATTGGCGACAAGGATCAGGTGCGCCATGACATTCGGATCGATGGTCAGACTGCCGCCGAACTGCGCGACACTCCGGCCGCTCGTGTTGGCCAACGCCAAGACCATCCTCGCCTCGCGGGCCCGCGGCACGAACCCATCGACGATCAGCAGCCATGCCGTGAACCTCGTGATCGGCACGTCTGCGTCGACGCCGCCGATGAGTCGGGTGATGAGTGAGTCCGGTGCGGCCGCGAACGAGGCGTTGTAGGCCATGGCGAGCTCTTCGGCGGTCCCCTGGTAGCCGTAACCCGCGAGCGCCGCGTGGAGATCGCGGAACGCGATCCAGCCGTCGTCGGTGAACTGCGCCCGGAGCATGTTCACAAGGCCGCGCGCCTCGGGCTCCCAGAGGTACAGGTCGGCGTCAGATGACTCGCGGCCCGCGCGGATCGACGTGCCGTCTGTCTTGTACAGGCCGATCCCCAACGCGTCCAGCACCGACACGACCACCTGCTCCTCCGCGCCCGGTGAGCCCATGGCCTGGAGGATCTCCTCGACCGTCGTCAGCGTGGGCTCGGGCAGTGCCGGCAGTCCGGCGAATGGGTCGGATGGATCTCCGGAGGGAGGCTGGCCGGTGGCGGTCGGCTGAGTCGGTCCTGAGTTCGGGGACCCGCTGGAGGTCGGCTGCCCCGGCGTCGTCGGCTGGCCGCCGGTGGGTGTTGGCGTCGCTGGGCTGGCCGAACACGCGACGCACAGCGCGAGCGCCAGAAGTCCGGCCCGCCTTCGTAGATATCGCATGGTCGTGCCGCGGACGCTACTCCCCAACGTCAAGCGTGGAAGCGATCGAGAACCGCCGGACCGGCCCGGTCAGTCGTCCAGGACGAAGGTGACCAGTAGGTTCACGCGATAGCCGACGATTCGACCGTCCTCGACGTCGACGGCCTGCTCCTTGATCCAGGCGCTCTTGACGTTGCGGAGCGTCTTGTTGGCCCGCTCGACCGCTTCGGTGATCGCGGCCTCGAAACTCCCGGTGGATCGCGCGCTGATCTCGGTGACTCGTGCGACGGACATGATGGATCCTCCTCGTATCGTGGCGTGGCGGCGGAAAGGGCCGCCCGACCACCTTACCCTCGAACGCCAGATCAGGCGGCTGGGGCCGGGCGGGGAACTGTCGATACGTGGCAGCTAAGCGCCGGCTGGCAGGATGGCCGGCATGGATCGCGAACCCGGCGCCCGGACCCGGACGACGGCCCAGCAGGCCGGCGATGCGGCCGAAGCCCTGGTGGCCGAGCGACTGACCGGCGACGGGTGGACGATCCTCGCCCGGAACGTCCATGTCGGTCGTCACGAGCTCGACCTCGTGGCGATCGACCCGGGCCCGCCGGCTGCGCTGGCGATCATCGAGGTCCGCTGGCGTCGTGGTCGCGACTTCGGCCTGCCCGAGGAGACCGTCGATTACCGTAAGCGAACGCGGGTCCGCGCGGCGGCCTACGGTCTGCTGGACCGCGGCACATTCCCGGATGGGGCGGACGTGCCGCGACTCCCACTCCGTTTCGACCTCATCGTCGTGGAACCACCCGCGGGCCGCGACACGGAACCGCGGATCCGACACCACCGGGCGGCGTTCTGAGTTCGTTCCGCGAAGGCCGGCGCGCGCCCGTTCCAGACCCTTGTGACGTGGGACGGAACTTGGCGACGCTCCGAGCACCTGTGACGCTCCCTCCTACCGTGGGACGGTCAGTCCGCGCTTCTGTGCCGCGCCACGGTACAAACGGGCGAGATGTCTCCTCATGACCTCGCGCGCGACCGTGGGACGGTACGCCGCCAGGTAGGACCGCCCCGTCGGGCATCGACCCTGGTCCGGGGAGGCCGCCGGCCATGTTTCGGGCCTCGTACCGTGGGACGGAACGTGGCGACGCCCTGGGCACGTTGGGGACCACTTCGTACCGTGGGGCGGTGCGTCCGGGCCGTTCGTGCCGCGCCACGGTACGGGTTGGCACGCTGGCTTCACCTGACGTCTTGTGGGACCGTGGGACGGTACGCCGCCGGTTAGCGTGGCGAACGAGCGGCCGCGCGAACCACGATGGGAAGCCGCGCATCCGTCACCACCGGGCCGCGTTCTGACCCTGTGCTACACTCCCGCCCGGTCCGGGAGCGGGAACGCTCCTGAGCCGCCAATGACTGCCCGTGTCCTGCCAGATAGCCGGATCCGGAGCCCACACGCGGAGCCATCCCGACCGGGGTGGTGCCGGCCCCTCGACCGGCGACGGACGAGGACCGGTCCCCGGCGATGAACGCCCGCGGAGGTTGAACCGAACAGGAGGTCGCTCACCGTGCCGTCCGTTTCGATGCGGCAGCTGCTCGAGGCCGGGGTCCACTTCGGCCACCAGACACGCCGCTGGAATCCCAAGATGCGCCCGTTCATCTTCGCGGAGCGCAACGGGATCCACATCATCGATCTCGCCCAGACCGTCCAGCGTCTGGACGCCGCCCTCGAGGCCGTCCGTGAGACGGTCGCGCGCGGGGAGCTGGTGCTCTTCGTGGGAACGAAGAAGCAGGCCCAGGAGCCCGTCGCCCAGGAGGCGACCCGGGCCGGGATGCCGTACGTCAACAAGCGTTGGCTGGGCGGCATGCTCACGAACTTCGTCACGATCAAGAAGCGCATGGGCCTGCTCGAGCAGCTTGAGGCCCGCGAGGCCGCCGGCGACTTCGAGCGGATGACCAAGAAGGAAGCCGCCAAGCTGACCGAGGAGATGACCAAGCTCCAGGGCACGCTGGGCGGGATGCGCAAGATGAAGCGGCTGCCTGGCGCGATCTTCATCGTGGACCCGCATCGCGAGCGCATCGCGGTGACCGAGGCGAACAAGCTCGAGTTGCCCGTCATCGGCACGGGCGACACCAACGTCGACCCCGATGAGCTCGACTTCATCATCCCGGCCAACGACGACGCGATCCGGGCCATCCGCCTGCTCTGCTCGCTCGTGGCCGACGCGGCCATCGAGGGCGCGGAGCAGCGGTCGTCCCGCTCGACGAGCGACGTCGATGCGGCCGAGGCTGTCGCCCTGCCTGAGACCGAGGACGAGGAGCCCGGTGCGTCCGACGAACTCGTCGCGGCACTCGCCGGTGGCGCGGCGCTGACCTTCGAGCCGGGCGCCGACGACGACGACGACCTCCTGCCCGGCGATCGCGCGGCGCGTGCCGAAGCGGCGCTCGCCGAGCCTCCGGCCGAGGCGGAAGCCACCCCGGAGGAGATCGCCGCCGAGCTCGCCCGCGAAGCGGCCGAGAAGGCCGAAGGCGATACCCCGGCAGCGGCCGGCTGACCGGGATCCCACGACGCATCGATGAGCGCGGCCTCGACGGCCGCGACGACACAGGAGAGACGACACGCATGGCGGACATCTCAGCGGAGCTGGTGAAGGAACTGCGCGAGCGGACCGGGGCCGGCTTCATGGACTGCAAGAAGGCCCTGACGGAGGCGAACGGCGACCTCGAGGCCGCGACCGCGATCCTTCGTGAGCGTGGGGTGGCCCAGGCCGCGAAGAAGGCCGGCCGCGACGCCCGCGAGGGGTTGATCGGCACCTACATCCACACCGGTGGTCGCTTCGGGGCGCTCGTCGAGGTCAACTGCGAGACGGACTTCGTGGCCCGCAACGAGCAGTTCCAGCAGCTCGTCAAGGACCTGGCCATCCAGGTCGTGGCCCTGCGCCCGGAGTACCCGACGATCGAATCGATCCCGGCCGAGGTTCTGGAGTCCAAGAAGGCCGAACTGCTGGCCGATGAGGCGACGCAGAAGAAGCCCGAGAACATCCGGGGTCAGATCGTCGACGGCCAGCTCAGGAAGTGGTATGAGCAGGTCGTGCTGACCGAGCAGCCGTTCCGCGACACGGACCAGACGGTCGGCCAGCTCATCACGAGCGCGATCGCGACCATCGGCGAGAACATCCGGGTCCGGCGGTTCGTGCGCTTCGAGGTGGGGGAAGAGCTGTGAGCGACGACGGGACGGCGACCGGGGGTCCAGCCTCCGCGCCGCTCCGCTATCGTCGGATCCTGCTCAAGCTGTCCGGCGAGGCACTCCTGGGCGATCGTCCGTACGGTGTCGACCCGGCCGTCTGCGCGTTCATCGCGAAGCAGGTCGCGGTCATCCACGGGCTCGGCGTCCAGGTGGGCATCGTGGTCGGCGGCGGCAACATCTTCCGGGGACTCGCGGCATCGGCGCGCGGCATGGACCGCGCGACCGGCGACTACATCGGGATGCTTGCGACCGTCATGAACGGCCTCGCGCTCCAGGACGCCCTCGAGCGAGCCGGTGTCCCGACGCGGGTCATGACGGCCATCGCGATGAACGAGATCGCCGAGCCGTACATCCGGCGCCGCGCGATCCGTCACCTCGAGAAGGGCCGTGTCGCCATGTTCGTGGCCGGCACCGGCAACCCGTACTTCACGACCGACACGGCTGCCGCCCTGCGCGCCGTGGAGATCAACGCCGAAGTCCTGCTCAAGGCGACCAAGGTCGACGGCGTCTACGACAAAGACCCCATGTCCCATCCCGACGCGCAGCGCTACGCTCGACTCGAATACGCCGATCTGCTCCGCGACCAGCTGAAGGTGCTCGATGCGACCGCCGTCAGCCTGTGCATGGAGAACGACATGCCCATCGTGGTCTTCGACCTCAATCAGCCGGACAACATCACCCGGGTGGCCGCGGGCGAGCCGGTCGGCACGCTCATCTCGGCCACGCCGGGGGCGACCGGAGGTGTGCGCGGATGAGCAGCCAGATCATCGCTGACGCTGATTCGAAGATGGCGCGCGCCATCGACGCGATGGAGCGGGACTTCCAGGGGCTTCGAACCGGGCGGGCGTCCACGGCACTCGTCGAACGGATCCACGTCGACTACTACGGCACCTCGACGCCGCTCAACCAGCTCGCCGGGATCAGCGTGCCGGAGCCGCATCAGATCGTCATCCAGCCGTGGGACCGCGGTGTCCTGGGCGCGATCGAGAAGGCCATCACCAAGAGTGACATCGGGCTCATGCCCAACGTCGATGGCACTGTCGTCCGCCTGAACATCCCGCCGCTCACCGAAGACCGTCGCAAGGACCTCGTGCGGGTCGTCCACAAGCGGATGGAGGAAGCCAAGGTGGAGATCCGCAATCTCCGCCGGGACGCCGCCGACCATCTCAAGAAGGAGGAGCGGGACGGTGGCGTCGGCACCGACGAGGCGCACCGCCATCTCGATGCCCTCCAGAAGACGACGGACCGGCAGGTCGCCGAAGTCGACCGGCTCGGTCTCGCGAAGGAACAGGAGATCCTGGAGGTCTAGTTGACCCGCGCCCCCATGACCCGGACGCTCGATGCGACGTCGACGCCGGGTGTCACGCGCGATCCGGCCCCGGCCGACACCGCCGATGCCTTCGACCTCGACCCCGCCGACCTGCCGCGCCATGTCGCGATCATCATGGACGGCAACCGTCGCTGGGCTCGTGAGGCGGGCCTGAGCGAGGCCGAAGGGCATGCGGCCGGTGTCGAGGCGATCCGGCCGCTCATCCGCCACGCCGTCCGGCGCGGGATCCGGGCCCTGTCGCTGTTCGCGTTCAGCAGCGAGAACTGGTCGCGCTCACCCGAAGAGGTGGGCATCCTCCTCGGCCTTCTCGAATCGGCGATCCGCGACGAGACCCCGGAGCTTCGCGAGCAGGGTGTCCGGATCCGGCTCCTCGGCCGTCTGGATGAGCTCCCGAGCGGCACACGCGAGTCCATCGAGGACGCACTCGCCGCTACCGCCGACGGCGAGCGGCTGATGCTCAACGTGGCGTTCAATTACTCGGGGCGGCACGAGATCGTCGATGCGGCGCGGCGGTGCATCGCCGACGGCCTGTCGCTCGAACAGATCGATGAGGACGCGATCGATGCGCGGCTGTACACCGCGGGTCTACCGCCACTCGATCTGCTTATCCGGACCGGACGCGAGCACCGGATCAGCAACTTCCTGATCTGGCAGGCGCAGTACGCCGAGCTGTACTTCACGGACCTGCTGTGGCCGGACTTCGGCCCCGACGCGTTTGACGCCGCACTCCATGACTTCGCGAGCCGTCACCGCCGCTTCGGTCGCTGACAGGTACCCTCGGAGCGTGCGTCAGCGAAGCCTCAGCGCGGCCATCCTCGTCCCGGTCCTCCTCGTCGTCCTCGCAGTCGGCGGGTACGTCCTTGCGGCCGGGATCGCGATCGTGACGGCGCTCGCGGCGATGGAGGCGTTCCGCTTGTTGCGCAGCGCGGGCTACGGTTCGTTCGCGGCGCTCGGGACGGCCCTGGCGATCGCGATCGTCCTCGATGCCGCGTTCCCGACGGTGCTCGAAGGGAGCGGGCTACTCCTCGGCGCGGTCGGGATCGGGTTGGTGGCGGTCGCGGCGTTCAGCCGGACGGACCCGCGCGAGGGCCTGACGATGTGGATGGCCACGATCTTCGGAGCCCTCTACGTGTCGCTGCTGTCGTTCGTCCTGCGGCTCGGCAATGCCGCCCCGGCGATCCCGGACGCCTCGCCGCTCAGCGCCCTCGGCAGCGAGCGGACGTGGGTGCTGCTGCTCGTGCTCGCGGTGTGGGCGTACGACACCGGCGCCTTTCTGGTCGGCAAGCGCTTCGGGACCACCCGGTTCCTGACGCACATCTCGCCATCGAAGACCTACGCCGGGCTGATCGGCGGGATCGTCGCGACCACGGTCGTGGTCGGGATCCTGCTGGCCGCGGCGGGTCAGGCGCCGGCCCATGCCATCATCCTCGGCCCGCTCGCGGCGCTGGCCGCGCAGGCCGGCGATCTCGCCGAATCCGTGCTGAAGCGGGCAGCTGGCGCCAAGGATTCAGGCGATCTGATCCCCGGCCACGGCGGCATCCTGGATCGCATCGACTCGTTCTTGTTCGCCGCGCCGGTGGTGACCCTGTATGTCGTCGCCGTCCTCGCCTGAGCCCGGCCGCCCGGTCCGGCTCGCGCTGATCGGGTCTGCCGGATCGATCGGCCGGCAGACGGTCGACGTCGTGGCGTCGCATCCCGAAGCGTTCGCCGTCAGCGTGCTGGCGACGGGCTCGGATCGCGCGGTCCTCGACGAGCAATCGGCCAGGCTGCGCCCGACGGTCGCCGTCGTCGGTGCGACCGGATCGGAGCTCGAAGACCTTGTCACGCGCGACGACGTGGACCTGGTGGTCATCGCCACCGGCGGGGTCGTCAGCCTTCGCCCCGTCCTCGCGGCGCTGCGTGCCGGCAAGGTGGTCGCGACCGCGAACAAGGAGACGCTCGTCGCCGGCGGGCATCTCGTCATGCCGCTGGCCCGGGATCTGGCGCAACGGACCGCGACGGCTGATCCCGCGAGCCCGTTCGCAAGCCCGCTGGCCTGGCTCCGTCCGATCGATTCGGAGCACTCGGCCATCTGGCAATGCCTCGTCGGGGAGTCCATGGACGCGGTGGAGGCGCTCATCCTGACCGCCTCGGGCGGCCCGTTCCTGGACGCCTCCGCGGAGCAGATCGCGGCCGTCACCCCGGAGCAAGCGCTCCGCCACCCGACGTGGACGATGGGCGCCAAGATCACCATCGATTCGGCGACGCTTGTGAACAAGGGCCTGGAGGTCATCGAAGCGCACTGGCTGTACGATGTGGACTACGACGCGATCGAGGTGGTCATCCATCCGCAGAGCGTCGTCCACTCTGCCGTCCGCTTCCGTGACGGCTCCCTGAAGGCCCAGCTGGGCACCCCGGATATGCGACTCCCCATCCAGTACGCGCTGACCTACCCAAGCCGGATCCCATCGCCCGCGGCCGCGCCGGACCTCATCGCGACCGGGCGACTCGACTTCCACGCACCCGACGAGGCGCGGTTCCCGGCCCTCCGCATCGCGCGAGAGGCGGGTCGACTCGGTCCGTGGGCGTCGGCCGCCCTCATCGCCGCCGATGAGGTGGCCGTCCGGCGATTCCTCGACGGCGCGCTGCCGTACGCGGGGATCCCGGTGCTGCTCGAGGCCGCCGTGGACCGGTTCGGACGGAACAGCGATCCGGCCCCGGACGTCGAGGCGCTCGTGGCCCTCGACCAGGCGGTCCGGGCCGCCTTTGATCCCCACCCCCTGGGAGCATCGACATGACCGGTTTTCTGCAGTCGATCGTCACGATCGTCCTGTTCATCACGATCCTCGGGCTGCTCGTGATCATCCACGAGCTTGGTCACTTCGTGACCGCGCGGCTCGCAAAGGTCCGCGTTCTCGAGTTCGGCATCGGGTTCCCACCGCGTGCCAAGGTGCTGGGCCGTGGTGGGGAAACGCTGTACACGCTCAACTGGCTGCCGATCGGCGGGTTCGTCAAGCTCGAGGGCGAGGACGGCGACGCGGCGACCGATCCGCGCTCGTTCTCCGCACAGAGCCTCCCGCTCCGTCTCTGGATCCTCGTCGCTGGCGTCCTGATGAACCTGCTCATCGCGTTCGTGATCTTCACCGGGATCACGATGCTGGCGTCGCCGCTCGTGGGCGTGCGCACGTTCGAGGTCCAGCCGGGTTCGCCGGCGGCCGCGGCGGGTCTGCAGTCGGGCGACGCGATCATCGCGGTCAACGGGGAGTACCGCCAGTTCCTCGTCGGCCCGAGCGTGCTCGACGACCTGCGCGCGAACCCCGGCAAGACCGTCACGCTCACGATCGAGGGCCCGGATGGGGCTCGACGCGACGTGTCCGCGACGCTCCGGACCCAGGCACAGATCGACGCGGGGCAGGGTGCCCTCGGGATCAGCCAGATCGACCGACCGTGGGAGTCCGTCTTCCTGCCCGAATCGACGACCAACGACCCGGGCGTCGCGATCTCGGCCGGGATCGACCAAACGACCCGCTGGCTCGGCCTGATCTTCGGCGGGCTCGGTACCCTGGTGTCGTCATTCGCGGCCGACCCCACGGCGCCACCGCCGGTGTCGGGGCCGGTCGGCATCGCCACGCAGATCGGCGACGTGTTCTGGAACGCCGGCCCCGTGATGACGCTCTACGTCGCGGGGATCCTGTCGGCGAATCTGGCCCTCGTGAACATCCTGCCGTTCCCGCCGCTCGACGGTGGGCGGATGCTGATGATCACGCTCAAGCGCATCTTCGGGACGCGCATGAGCCTTCGGGCCGAGCAGCTGACCTACATGGTGGGCTTCGTGTTCCTGTTCGCGTTCATCATCTGGGTCACCGGATACGACATCGTCCGCAGCCTTGGTGGCGGCGGCACGTGACCTCGACCGACGGCCTGCGACCCGTGCGTCGGGCGACGGTCAGCGTCGATGTCGGCGGCGTCCTGGTCGGGAGCGCGCACCCGGTCGTGGTCCAGTCGATGACCAACACGGACACGGCCGACGCCGATGGGACGGCGATCCAGGTCGCGCGACTGGCGCACGCCGGTTCGCAGCTCGTCCGGGTGACCGTCAATACCGAAGAGGCCGCCGCGGCCGTCCCCGAGATGGTTCGCAAGGTCCGCGACCTCGGCGTCGACGTCCCGATCATCGGGGACTTCCACTACAACGGCCACAAGCTTCTCACCGAGTACCCGGAGATGGCCTCGGCGCTCGCCAAGTACCGGATCAATCCCGGCAACGTGGGCGCCAAGCGCCACGACGAGCATTTCGTGACGATCATCAAGGTCGCCATCGAGGAGGACAAGCCGGTCCGCATCGGTGTCAACTGGGGCTCGCTGGACCAGGCCATCCTCACCGAACTCATGGACGCCAACGCCGCGGCGTCCGAGCCGCGCGACGCGCGCGACGTGATGATCGACGCGATGCTCGAATCGGCGATGCGCTCGGCCGAGCTCGCCGAGGCCACGGGGATGCGCCATGACCGGATCATCCTCTCGGCCAAGGTCTCGGGGGTGCGCGACCTGGTCGATGTCTATCGCCGCCTGGCCGCCCGGTCCGACTACCCGCTCCATCTCGGCCTGACCGAGGCCGGCATGGGGGACAAGGGCATCGTCGCCTCGACCGCGGGCCTGTCCATCCTGCTCAACGAGGGCATCGGCGACACCATCCGCGTGTCGCTGACCCCGGAGCCCGGCGCGCCACGCGAGCGCGAGGTCGAAGTGGCCCAGCAGGTCCTCCAGTCGATGGGTCTTCGCTCGTTCCTGCCGCAGGTGAGCGCGTGTCCGGGGTGCGGTCGGACCACCAGTACGTTCTTCCAGGAGATGGCGCAGCGGATCCAGGGCTACCTGAAGGACCGCATGCCCGAGTGGCGGGAGACACACCCCGGCGCCGAGGAGCTTCGTGTGGCCGTCATGGGCTGTGTGGTCAACGGCCCCGGCGAATCCAAGCACGCCGACATCGGCATCAGCCTGCCCGGAACCTTCGAGGAACCGGTGGCACCGGTGTTCATCGATGGCAAGCTCGATCGCACGCTCCGCGGCGACGCGCTCGTCGACGAGTTCATCGAGATCCTCGAGGCATACGTCGCCCGTCGGTATCCGTCGACCGTCTAGGCGTCCGTCGAGTCCGGGTCCGCGAGCGCGCCGATCCCGTGCTCATCGCACGCGACCCGATCACTCGTCACCGCCGCGTCGATCGCGGCGACGATATCGGCACCGCCATTCCACATCGCGGCGACCACCGGGATCCGGAAACCGTCGGCCGAGAACAGGTCGCGTTCCGTCGGCGAGCGATGGAGGACCGCGACGCAATCGCGGTACCGGATGGTGACCTGATCAGTCGCGGAGTGGCGAAGCGTGATCCCTTCGGCGCCGACGACGATCCGTTCCTTCGGCTTGCGACCCGGCAGGAAGAATCCCGCCGGTCCGTGTTCCTTGCCTGTTACGACGTCGCTCGACCAGGCTGGATAGCGCCCGAATCGCGTTTCCGGGAGCGGATCGCCACCGGCGAGGACCAGCAAGGACTCGAGGGACGCGCGAAGCGTCGCCGCCGCGAGGTCCGGGGTCACCGCGATGCGGCCGTCGAGGATCTGCTCGGCGGTCAGTGGCTCTGCGCCGAACAGGACGTCGATGACCGACGCATCAAGGAATCCGAGTCGAGCGTCACGATCCTCGAACTGGCGTCGGAAACCATTGACCTCTACACCGAGCTCGTCCGGGGTCGGGCCGTCGGCCGCGAGCTCGTCGATGACCCCAAGCAGCGCGTCCCGGACCTTGGCAACGCTCTCTTCGGGGCAATCCGCACCAAGCGTGACGTGGACGGTCCCGGCGTCAAGCGGCTCGTAGTCGAGCGCCACGTCGTAGATCAGCCCCTGGTCGAACCGCAACCGCTGACGGGCGCGGCGATGGGCGATGTTGACGACCATGTTCGACTCGGGCCGTCGAGGCATCACGAACGTGCACGTCACGCCCGGGCCGTTCCACGTGTGATGGAGCGGGAACCGGAGCGTGGGGATCGGAGCCAGGGACGGCGTCGGATGGCGGGGACCGTCGGGCAACGGGATCCGGAGACCCGCCGGTGGCGGTCCGGACAGCCACAACGCCCCGTTCCCGCGGGTGTACCTCGACTCGGCCCACGCCTTCACGCGCTCCGGACCGAGCCAGGCGAGACCGAGTTCCTCCTCCCCGACGAGGCCGTGGCCACCGTAGCCCCAGCGAAACCAGCGCACCGCGCCACCGATGCTGGGACCCTGCTGGTCGTGCTCGCTTCGAAGGATGCGCCGCTCGATCAGCAGCCGGTCAAGTGGCGGACTCGACAGCCCGTTGGCGACGGTCGCAAGGAAGTCGGTCGCATCCGTCGCATCGCCGAGGCTATGGAAGTTCGTTCGCGTGGCATCGACGAACCCGTTGTGGTCGTAGGCCTGCACACCGAGGGGCGCCAGCGCCAGGTGCTCGACGATGTGGGAGATCCCCGTCTCGGTCGTCGCTTCGTCGGCACGGCCGACACGGAACGACAACGCCGCGATGAACGGTCCCTCGCCGACGTCCGACCAGAACGTCGGGATGCCGTCGATCTCGGTGCGCTCCACGCGGGGCAGCGGACGCCCAGCCATCGGGGGTGGGTCCTCCATCATCGGTCGGGCCACGCCCGAGTCGCCGGGGAAGGCTAGCACCCGGGGACCTCGCGGAGGGGCTCAGGTCCACGCGACCGCGACCGCGGCCCTCGATCGGAGGGTCCACGCGTCCGGGTGTATACTCCGCGTCCAACTGAACGGCCGCTCCGTGACGTGGGTGACCCCCACGTTTCTTTTTGAGCGTCGGTTCCGAAGAACAACCTGTACAGCGAACGGAGGCCATCGTGAGTCGAGACTTCGTCGGTGCCCTCCTCCAGCTCAACGCCGAGAAGCAGATCTCGCGCGACCAGCTGATCGGTGCGGTCGAGGACGGGATCCAGTCCGCCTATCGACGCGTGGCCGGCGACGAGGACATCCACGTCCGGATCGACGTCGAGACCGGCAAGATCCGGGTGTTCCGCGCCCGACGCGTCGTGGACGAGATCGAGGATGAATTCACCGAGATCACCGTCGCGGATGCCCGCACGCACGACCCGACGGCGGATGTCGGCGAGCTCGTCGAGACCGAGCAGCTCGATGGCGATGTCTTCGGTCGCATCGGCGCCCAGACCGCAAAGCAGATCGTCCTCCAGCGCATCCGCGAGGTCGAGCGGGACCAGGTGTTCGACCAGTTCGCGAGCCGCGAAGGCGAGCTCATGACCGGCACGGTCAACCGGGTCGAACCGCGGGCGATCATCCTCGACGTCGGCAAGAACGTGGAGGCGGTCCTCGCCACCACCGAGCAGAGCGCGCTCGAGCACTACCGCATCGGCCAGAACGTCAAGGCCTTCGTGCTGGAAGTCCGTCGGTCCACCAAGGGCCCGGCGATCTTCGTCAGCCGGACGCACAAGGGATTCCTCAAGCGCCTGTTCGAGCTCGAGGTCCCCGAGATCCACGCCGGGACGGTCGAGATCAAGGCGATCGCCCGTGAGGCTGGAAGCCGCTCGAAGGTTGCGGTCGCCTCGCGCCAGGAAGGGCTCGACCCGGTCGGTGCGACGGTCGGCCAGCGTGGTGCCCGGGTGCAGGCCGTGGTCGCGGAGTTGTCCGGCGAGAAGATCGACGTCATCCCATGGAGCGACGACGCTGGCGTGTTCGTCGCCAACGCGCTCAGCCCCGCGCAGGTGCTCGGCGTGGAGATCGATGAGGAACACCGGATCGCGAGCGTCACGGTCCCCGAGCGGATGCTGTCGCTGGCCATCGGCCGCGAGGGCCAGAACGCGCGTCTCGCTGCCCGGCTCACGGGCTGGCGGATCGACATCCGAAGTGACGTTTCCGTCGCCGAGGCTCGAGCCGCCGCGGAGACCCCGGTCGCGGACGCCATCGCGGAAGGGGCACCGGCTGCAGCAGCCACCACGACCGAGGATGCCGCGGCTCCGGCGGTCAAGCCGAAGCGGGTCACCAAGAAGGCCGCCGCTGCCGCCGGGGCCGAGCCCGTCGCCGAGGCGCCGGCCGCGAAGCCCAAGCGGGTGACCAAGAAGGCCGCTGCCGCTGCGGCGGCCGAGGCCATCGGCGCCGCCTCCGCCACCGAGGGGGCCCCCGCCGCCGAAGGCGCGGCGGACGAAGCCGTGGCGGCACCCAAGCCCGCCGCCAAGGCGAAGCGCGTGACGAAAGCGGCCAAGGCGGCCGCCGAGCAGGCCACCGGGGAGGTGGCGTCGTAGCCGCCCCACCGCGTCAGGCGACACCACGTCGGGTCCCGACCCGATCATGCGTCGCGTGTCGCACGGCCAGAGACAAGCGCGAGCTGCTGCGGATCGTCCGGACGCCGGACGGCCGCGTGACCGTCGATCCGAGTGGACGGCTCGACGGTCGCGGTGCCTACGTGTGCCGTCAGGACGCGTGCATCGACCAAGCCATCACCAAGGGTGCCCTCGGACGGGCGCTGTCGACATCGCTTCCGGGCGAGCTCCGCGCGGAGCTCCTTGCGGGAGCCACCGCAGGAACCAAGGACGAAGGAGGAGCCCGTGGCCAGGAGTAGGAGCGGCACCCGCGGCCGTCGCGGGCCCCGCAAGCCGCCGCGTCGAGATGGCGTCGGTGGAGGCGTGCAGGTCCTCGATCCGCGCGAACGCGGCGCGATCGAGCTACCCGCCACCATCACCGTCAAGGAATTCGCCGAGCTGCTGACCGTCAACCCCGCGGACGTCATCCGGGAATTGATCAAGAGCGGCATCTTCGCGACGATCAACCAGCTCATCGACCGAGACACCGCGTCGCTCGTCGCCGGCGAGCTCGGCTACGAGGTGGCCGAGACCGAGGCCGGTTCGAGCGCCAACGGCGCGGACGGCGAGACCGACGGCAAGGTCGCCGAGGCGGCCAAGGAGGTCCTTTTCGAAGAGGACGACGCCGCGGACCTGCTGCCCCGTGCCCCGATCGTGACCGTCATGGGTCACGTCGACCACGGCAAGACGAGCCTGCTGGATGCGATCCGGACGACCGAAGTCGCCGCGGCGGAACGCGGCGGGATCACCCAGCACATCGGCGCGAGCGAGGTCACCCACGACGGCAAGCGCGTCGTCTTCCTGGACACGCCCGGTCACGAGGCGTTCACCGCCATGCGCGCGCGCGGCGCCAAGGTGACCGACATCGCGATCGTCGTGGTGGCCGCCGACGATGGGGTCATGCCCCAGACGCTCGAGGCGATCAGCCACGCAAAGGCGGCCAAGGTGCCGATCATCATCGCGCTCAACAAGATCGACAAGCCCGATTCGAACCCCGATCGCGTCAAGACCGAGCTCACCGAGGCCGGCATCGTGGTCGAGGAGTACGGCGGGGACGTGCCGCTCGTGCCGGTCTCGGCCAAGACCCGGCTGGGCCTCGACGAGCTGATCGAGATGGTCCTGCTCGTGGCCGACCTCCAGGAGCTCAAGGCGAACCCGAAGCGGCCCGCCGTGGGCACGATCGTGGAGGCGCAGCTGGACAAGGGTCGCGGGGCCGTTGCCACGGCGCTCGTCCAGACCGGGACGCTCAAGGTGGGCGACATCATCGTGGTCGGCGAGACGTTTGGCCGCGTCCGGGCGCTCGAGAACGACAAGGGCAAGCGGGTCACCAAGGCCGGACCGGCGACTGCCGTGGTCATCCTCGGCCTCGCCGATGTCCCGCAGGCCGGGGACATCCTGCGCGTGGTCTCCGACGACAAGGAAGCCCGCGCCATGGTCGACGCCCGCAAGGCCGCCGGCGCGATCCGCGCGGGGGAGGGGAGTGGCCGCGCCACCCTCGAGGACCTCTATCGACAGATCCAGGCCGGTCAGGCCAAGGAACTGCGGATCATCCTCAAGGCCGATGTCTCGGGTTCGCTCGGTGCCATCACCCACGCCCTGGAGCAACTCGATCAGGACGAGATCCGGCTCAACGTGCTGCTCACGGGTGCCGGGGACATAACCGACAACGACATCATGCTCGCCGCGGCCTCGAACGCGATCGTGGTGGGCTTCAATACGAAGATCACCGACACGGCCCGACGGGCCGCCGAGGCCGAGGCCGTCGATGTCCGGCTCTACGACATCATCTACAAGCTCACCGACGACGTCGGCGCTGCGCTCAAGGGTCTCCTCGAGCCAGTGGTCGTCGAAGTGGTCGAGGGTCGAGCGGAGGTCCGCCAGATCTTCAAGGTGGGCAAGAGTACGGTCATCGCCGGCTGCTACGTCACCGACGGCCGAATCGTGCGGGGTGGTGCCCGCGTCTGGCGTGGCGGGAAGATCGTGGCGACCGACAAGATCGACTCGCTGCGGCGCTTCCGCGACGACGTTCGCGAGGTCCTCGCCAATTACGAGTGCGGCATCGGCCTCGACGGCTTCCACGATCTCGTGGAGGGCGACATCATCGAATGCTTCACCTCCCAAACGGTCAGCCGCGCCGTCTCCGGATAGGGGGGCGACCCGCATGACGCGCCATTCGGGCGTTGCCTCCTGCGCGCGTTCGCTCACGCACCTCCGGGTGCGCTCAAGCCGGTGCTCGGCCGCGCCTTCGCGGGGACATCCTCCCGTGCGGCGAGGCCGTTCGACCTGCGGGCCGCGAGGCCGTTCGACCTGCGGGCCGCGAGGCAGTTCCGGGGGCGTGGGTCGATGAGCCAGAGGACCGACAAGGTCGACGAGCTCCTGCGGCAGGAGATCACCTCGATCGTGGGGCGTGATGTCGCCGATCCGAGGATCGGGTTCGTGACGATCACGAGCGTCGAAACGACCCGCGACCTGCGCCACGCGAACGTGTTCGTGAGCGTGATCGGTCAGCCAGACGAACGCGCGGCCACGGTCGCCGCCCTCGGCCGAGCCATGCCGTTCGTCCGGCACGAGCTGGGCACCAGGCTGCGCCTGAAGCGCATCCCGGACCTGCACGTGCGCCTCGACGACACCGCCGAGCGCGGGACGCGCGTGCTCCAGCTGCTGCACGAGATCGAGGTCGGCGAGCCGACGGACGAGGTCGTGCCCAAGCTCGAGCCGTTACCGACGCCCGTGCCGCGCCTCCCGCACGATGGTGACCTGCCCGTGGAGCCGACCCCGGCGGCGCTGCCACCCACGCAGTCCCCGCGCAGCCGATATCCGCGTCGCCCCACCGCGGGCAAGGCCGGCGATCCGCGGAAGCCGAGACCGCGGCGATGACCGTGGATCTCGCTCCGTACCTGGCGGCCGTGCCGGACGTCGTGGTCGAGCGACTGCGCGCCGCCCGGCGGGTGCTCGCGGTCGGGCACGAGAACCCCGATGCGGACACGCTCGGAGCGTCGCTCGCGATCGCCCGGATCACCGAGCGTCTGGGCGGCACCGCGGAGGTCGTGACGTCTGACCCGCCACCGCCGCTCTACGACTTTCTCTCGGACATCGGGCGGGTCCGGTCCGATCCGGATCCGGACGCGGCCTACGACCTCGTCGTCATCTCCGACTGTGGATCGCTCGCCCGGGTCGGCGCGGTCGGCGAGCGGCACGCCCAGCTCTTCGAGCGCACGCCACGGGTCGTCATCGACCATCACGCGTCGAACGATGGCGCCGGCGAGGCGGACTGGATCGACCCCGACGCCGCGGCCACCTGCGAGATGGTGACCCTCCTGGCGCTCCGTCTCGGGATCCCGCTCGACACCGACGGCGGGAGCCTTGCCACCGCGCTCATGGGTGGGATCGTCATGGACACCGCGACCTTCGCCCACCCGAACGCGACACCGCGGACGCTCGCCGTCGCGGCGGCGCTGCTCGACGCGGGCGCACCGATGTCCGACATCTCGCGCCGGCTCTACCGAACGAAGCCGGACGCCCAGCTACGCCTGTTCGGTCGGGTCCTCGATCGTCTGGAGTCATCCGATGACGGCCGCATCGTGTGGTCGACCCTCACCGACGCGGATCTCGCGGCGACCGCGACGGTCGCGGCCCACTCGGAGGGCATCATCGATCTTCTTGCCCAGGCGGAGCACGCTGAGGTGGTCCTGCTGTTCAAGGAGGATCCGCGCGGGACGCGACTGAGCGTCCGGACGCGACCCGGTGGGGTGGATGCGACGATCCTCACCGGTCGATTCGGCGGTGGCGGCCACTCGCGGGCGGCGGGTGCCACGCTGGAACTCCCCGTTGCGCAGGCACGTCCGCCGGTCCTCGCCGAGGCCGGACGCCTCGCCGCCGAGGTGCGTCGCTAGCGATGGCACGCGCATCGCTTGGACCTGGTCTGGACGGGATCCTCGTCGTCAACAAGCCCCAGGGACCCACCTCGCACGACGTGGTCGCGCTGGTCCGGCGGCTGGCCGCCACGCGTCGCGTCGGGCACGGCGGCACGCTCGATCCGTTCGCGACCGGCGTCCTGCCGATCTTCCTCGGCCACGGGACACGCGTGGTCGAGTACCACGCCGCCGACACCAAGGGCTATCGGGCGACGGTCTGTTTCGGCGCCGGGTCCACGACGGACGACCTCGAGGGCGACGTGACGCCGGCCGATGGACCCGGCCCGTCGCGCGACGCGGTCGAGTCGGAGTTGGCGGGCTTTCGTGGCCCGATCGCGCAACGACCACCCGCATTCAGCGCCGTGAAGGTGTCTGGGCGACGCGCCTACGCGATCGCTCGCGCCGGCGGACCCGTGGAGCTCCCCGAGCGCCAGGTCACGATCCATGACCTGACCCTGCTGGACTGGGATGGCTCTGACGCGGACCGGCCCGTGGCCATCCTCGACGTCCGGTGCTCCGCCGGGACCTACATCCGGGCGATCGCCAGGGATCTCGGGCAGCGGCTCGGGAACGCGGCGTATCTCGGCGCACTGGCACGCACGGCATCCGGCCCGTTCGTCCTGGAGGAGGCAGTGTCGCTGGACTCGATCCGATCGGCCACCGCAGCGTCGGCGTCGGGGCTCGTGCCGCTCCTTCTCCCGATCGATGCGGGCCTCGACGCGTATCCGGAGATCACGTTGACCCGCGACGAAACCGAGGCGATCGCCCGCGGCCAGTTCGTGGCGCCGGCCGGGGGGATCGAGCAGCCGGGCGAGCGCTATCGCCTCCGGACGCCGGACGGCAACCTTGCGGCCATCGCGTCGCGATCGGGCGGCCGACTCGCGCCGGACAAGGTCTTCATCACCCCGACGCCCGCCGCGGCGTCGACCCTGGCCTGACGCCGGTGCGGGTGGTTGCCGGTGTCGATCAACTGCCTGCCGCGGTCGGACGCGTGTTCGTCGTCATCGGCGTCTTCGATGGGCTGCACCTGGGTCACGCGTACCTCCTTCGCCACCTCGTGGCCGAGGCCGCGCAGCGCGACGCCGCGCCCTTGGTCATCACGTTCGATCACCACCCGGACGAGGTCCTGACCGGCCATGCGCCACCCCTCCTCGTCGATCCGGACGAGCGTCTCGAACGCCTCGCCGCGGCGGGCGTGGAGGTCATCGTCGTCCAGCACTTCGACGATGACCTGCGCCGCACGACCTACGACGACTTCGTCGGGCGGATCCGCACCCGCGTCCCGTTGGCGGGGTTCCTCATGACCCCTGATGCCGCGTTCGGGTTCGAGCGCCGCGGCACGCCCGATACCCTGCGGGTCCTCGGCGCGACCGAGGGGTTCGACGTGGTCGTGGTGCCGCCGTTCGACCTCGACGGTCGCGCCGTCCGCAGCACCGAGATCCGCGAGCTGATCGCCGCCGGTCGGTTGGACGAGGCGGCCTCCCTGCTCGGCCGCCCGTTCACGCTGGCAGGGGACGCCGTCGATGGCCTGCTGACGACGACGCTGCCGATGGCCATGCCGCCCGACGGGACCTACCAGGCGATGGTCGACGGGCAGGTCGCGGCCGTCGAGATCCGCAAGGGGGGTCTGTCGGTCGGGGGCGGTTCGAAGGACCGCAGGATCGTCGTCGAGCTGCTCCCGACGTGACGGTGGGCTTTCGTGCCCGCATGGATCGGTTCGAGCGCGCCCAGCTGGACGTCGGCCCGATGCTGGCGCCGGTCTACTCGCCGCAGATCGCCGGGTTCGTCGCCGAGCTCGAGCGTTCCGCACGCCGTTCGAGACTGGCGAGACGGGCGAGGCAGGTCCCGGGGCGCCGCTCGTGGATGCGGAGGTCTGCTGGCCCGAGATCGCCGCGGGCTGAACGAGCTACGCCCCGGGCTGCCAGAGCGGCTCCGGAACGCCGCGCTCGTGATTCTCGTAGCGCGCCATCACGAAGAGCGCGTCGGACAGGCGGTTGAGGTAGGGGAGCACGAACTCGCCGATGGCCTCGTCCCGGCCAAGGCGGACGGCCTCCCGTTCGGCGCGGCGGCAGATCGTGCGCGCGACATGCAAGTGCGCGGCACCGATCGACCCGCCGGGCAGCAGGAAGTTCGTCAGGTCGCCCACGACGTCGTTGCAATCGTCGATGATCGTCTCGAGGGCCTCGACGTGGCGGGCCTCGACCGTGGGGATGCGCGCTCGACGCGTGTCGTCCGAGGGCCAGCACAGGTCCGACCCGAGGTCGAACAGCTCGTTCTGGATCCCGGTGAGGGCCGTGGTCAGCCGCTCGCACAACCCGGCCGCCAGCGCCACGCCGATCGCGGAGTTGAGTTCATCCACCGTGCCGTACGTCGCCACGCGGAGAGAATCCTTGGGCACGCGCTGCCCACCCCCGAGGCCCGTGGTGCCCTCATCCCCGGTCTTCGTGTAGATCCGATCCAGGCGCGGCATCTGGCATCTCCGTCTGTTGGTCGATCCCATGATGGCAGTCAGTCGGCCCCGGCGCAGCTGGAGCACGTCCCCGGCCCGTGCGTCGAGTCTGGGTGGGGCATGGGTGGGGCGCGGCTTCGCTCGGGTGCCTCCCGGATGGGCCCGGCTGCTTGTAACGCAGGACGGAAGCGGCCGACCTCCTCGACATCAGGTTTGTTGACTTGTGCCGTGGGTCGTTCGTTCGGGACCATGCGACCGCGCCACGGGACAAGGTGACGCCCAAGGTGCGACCCGCGTCGTGTGCGACCGTGGCACGGTACGCCAAGCGGGCGTGAGTGGGTGGCGTCGCGGCACCAGGCCTGGGGCCGGGGGCCGGGCATGAACCGGGCCCGGCGTGCGGGGTCATCTCGTCAGCCCGTGGCAAGCTCGCGAGGCTGTGCTACCATCCGCCGGTCAAAGATTGGAAGACATCACGTCACAGTCCGTGTTCGGAGGAACGAGTGCCGCTCGCGCGGGAAGAGAAGCAGGAGATCATCACCGGGTATGCCACCAATGAGGGTGACACCGGCTCGCCAGAGGTCCAGGTCGCGCTCCTGACGGAGCGGATCAAGGAGCTGACGGGACATCTCCGAAGCTTTCCCAAGGACAATCATTCGCGCCGCGGCCTCCTCAAGCTCGTCGGCCAGCGCCGCCGCCTTCTCGCCTACCTGATGAAGAAGGACAGCGCGCGCTATCGAGTCGTCATCGGACGACTCGGGCTCCGCCGCTAGCCAACGCCGCTCCGGACCCCTGGCAACGCCCGGGGTCCTCTCGCGTCCGACGCCAGCAGCCAGTCGGCCGGCCTGTCAGCAGGTCGTCACCTTCCTCCACGGATAAGGAGGAACCATTCCCTTGTCTCACACGTTCGAGACGCAGCTTGGTGGTCGCACGCTGACCATCGAAACCGGCAAACTCGCCCGTCTCGCCGGCGGCGCGGTCACGGTCCGCTACGGCGACACCCTCGTGCTCGGGACGGCCAACCGCTCCGATCCGCGACCGGGCCTCGACTTCTTCCCGCTCACGGTCGAGTTCGAAGAGCGCATGTACGCCGCGGGCAAGATCCCGGGCGGCTTCATCAAGCGCGAGGCGCGTGCATCCGAGGCCGCCACCCTGGCCGCCCGGCTGACCGACCGCCCGATCCGCCCGCTCTTTCCCGAGGGCTACAAGGACGACATCCAACTCGTCGTGACGGTCCTCTCGACCGATCAGGAGAACGAGCCCGACGTCCTGGGCACCGTCGCCGCGTCCGCGGCCCTGACGATCAGCGAGATCCCGTTCGCGGGACCCGTCGGCGCCGTCCGCGTCGGACGCATCGGCGGCCAGTTCGTGGTCAACCCCACGTACCCGGAACTCGCCGACTCGGAGCTGGACCTCATCGTCTCCGGCACGCGTGACGCGATCATGATGGTCGAGGCTGGCGCGAAGCTCCTGCCCGAAGACGTCATGGCCGAGGCGATCCTGTTCGGCCACCGCGCCCTGCAGCCCCTCATCGACATCCAGGAGGAGCTCCAGAAGGCAGTCGGCAAGAAGAAGGCCACGCCGTTCCTCGAGCCCGGCCCGGGGTCGGTCCTCGACTTCACGAACGCCGTCGCGGCCGGCAAGGCCTTCGTCGTCATCGACGTCGAGACCACGGGCACGGACCCGAAGATGGCTGATCTGGTCGAGATGGCCGCGGTCAAGGTCCAGGGCGGGAAGATCGTCGACCGCTGGTCGACGCTCGTGAACCCCGGTCGCTCGATCCTCGGCAACCAGATGCACGGCATCACCGACGCGGACGTCAAGAAGGCCCCAAAGCCGGCCGACGCCGCGAAGGACGCCATCAAGTTCATCGGTGACGCGCTCGTCGTGGGCCACTCGGTCGGGTTCGACCTCGGGTTCCTCGAGGCCGCGCTCGGTGACGGGACGCACATCGAGCAGGGTCGCTACCTGGACACGCTCGTCCTCGCTCGCGAGGGCTACCCGGACCTCGAGAACTACAAGCTCCCGACGCTGTCCAACTTCTTCGGCATCGAGCTCTCGCAGGCCCACCGGGCGCTGCCGGACGCCGAGGCCACCGCGAACCTGCTCATCCGATTCGGCAACGACCTCCCGGGTCGGATCGCGGGCTTGAAGGCCGGCATCTCGGACTCGGTCCGGGCCAACCGGACCGGCGGCGATGCGAAGGGGCTGCTTGAGGCCGCTCGTCGTGAGGCGCGCGTCAGCAAGAATCTCTACAACCTCGTCTTTAAGAAGACGTGTCGCGATCTCGCCCTCGACGAGGGTATCCGGATGGACGGCCGCGGCTTGACGGAGCTGCGCCAGATCTCCGTGGAAGTGGGCATCCTCCCGCGTGCGCACGGCACCGGCCTGTTCACCCGCGGCGAGACCCAGGTCCTGACCGTCGCCACGCTTGGCGCCTCGTCCGATGTGCAGCGCATCGACACGATCAGCCCCAAGACCGAGAAGCGCTACATCCACCACTACAATTTCCCCCCGTACTCCACGGGCGAGAACAAGCCGATGCGTGGCCCAAGCAGGCGCGACATCGGACACGGGAATCTCGCCGAGCGGGCGCTCCTGCCGGTGCTCCCCGATCACGACGAGTTCCCCTACGTCATCCGGCTCGTGTCCGAGTGCATGTCGTCCAACGGCTCGACGTCGATGGCCTCGACCTGCGGCTCGACGCTCGCGCTGATGGATGCCGGTGTGCCGATCAAGGCGCCCGTCGCCGGCGCGGCCATGGGCCTGATCAGTGAGCCGGACGGCCGGTTCGTGGTCCTGACCGACATCCTCGGCAAGGAGGACTCGGTCGGGGACATGGACTTCAAGGTGACCGGCACGCGGGACGGCATCACCGCCCTGCAGATGGACATCAAGGTCCAGGGCATCAGCGAAGCGATCATCCGCGACGGACTCAAGCAGGCGCTTGCCGCCCGGCTCGAGATCCTCGACAAGATGACCGAGGTGATGCCGGAGGCCCGTGGTGACATGAGCGACTTCGCGCCGCGCATCATCACGATCAAGATCAACCCCGAGAAGATCCGCGAGATCATCGGCAAGGGCGGATCGATGATCCGCAAGATCCAGGAAGAGACCCAGACCGAGATCAACGTCGAGGACGATGGCACCGTGGAGATCGCGGCCGTCTCCGGCGAGAACTCGCGCAAGGCGATCGACTGGATCAACAGCCTGACCCGCGAGGTCGAGGTCGGGGCCCTGTACATGGGCAAGGTCACCCGGATCATGGGCTTCGGCGCCTTCGTCGAGATCCTGCCGGGCAAGGAAGGCCTCGTCCGCATCGGCGAACTCGCCGACTACCACGTCCCGACCGTCGAGGACGTCGTGTCCGTCGGCGACGAGATCATGGTGGTCGTCGTGGAAGTCGACCGTCAGGGACGGGTCAACCTGTCCCGCCGGGCGGCCATGCAGCGACACCTCGCGAAGGACCCCGCGTAACCCCCCGTCAACCCTGATCGTTCAGTGCGCGAAGCCGCCGATCGCTCGGCGGCTTCGCTGTTTCCCGGTGGTCGCGATCGCCAGCAAAACGAGGTCGAGCGGCGCCGGCCAAAGCCACCAACGATCGTATTGACGCGCCCGTATGGCGCCCCCATCATTCGGGCGGTCCCGGGGCAGATGCTTCGGCGAATGGAGGAGGTACCGATGCGGTCACGTGTCGTCGCGATGCTCGCCGGGGCGTTGCTCGTCTTCACCGCGTGCCAAGCCGCGGCACCGAGTGGATCGAGCACTCCACCGCCCAGCGAGGCGCCTGGGGTGAGCGCGCCTGCCAGCGCGACACCAGTGCCCGGCGGGAGCGCCGCCGACACCCTCCAGATGCATTGGCTCGGCGACGTCACCGCAATCTGGCACCCGGCCTCGCAAGAGACCTTTAGCCAGGCGATCAACTTCCAGCTCATGTTCAGCAAGCTGATCGAACGTGGCTGGGACGGCGACACGTGGGCGCCGATCCCGGATCTCGCCGATTCGTGGACCGTCAGCCCCGACGGACTCACGTGGACGTTCAACCTCCACCCCGGGGTCAAGTGGCACGACGGCGAGCCGTTCACGGCCGATGACGTCGCCTTCACGATCAATCGGGCGCTGCTCAATACGGCACGAAACCCGCAGAACGCCTGGTCCGCGGTCACCGGCACGGATGAGGTGAAGGCCGGTACGGCGCAGACGGCGTCGGGCGTGCGGGTCATCGATCCGCTCACCATCGAATTGACGATCAAGGCCCCCAATGCCGACTTCTTCGCCGACCTCACGGACCCGTCCGCGGTCATCGTGCCCGAGCACATCCTGAAGGACACGGATCCGAAGCAGGTCGAAACGATCGAGTTTTCGACGACCAAGCCGATCGGAACCGGGCCATACAAGTTCATCAAATACGAGACTGACCAGTACAGCCAGTTCGAGGCGAACCCCGACTACTTCCAGGGCCCACCGAAGATCAAGAACATCTTCGTCAAGCGACTCCTCGGCGATCAGGCGATCGCCCAGCTGGAATTGGGCGACCTCGACCTGTCGGTCCGGCTCAACCCAGCTGAGAAGGGACGCCTCGACAACGTCCCGACGCTCGACGTGCTCTCGACGGCCGGCGTCGGTACGTACGGCCCGTACATGAATCTCCTGTCGCTGACCGACGTGAAGACCCGCAAGGCCATCGCCATCGGCGTGAACGCCCAGGGCATCATCGACGCGGTCTACGGCGGCGCCGGGCGCATCAACCGTGGTGTCGTGCCGGGCATGCCAGCGGCGGACGACCAGGAATTCTTCGAGTACGACCCGGTCAAGGCCAAGCAATTGCTCGATGAGTCCACCTGGGACAAGAGCAAGCCGCTGCGCATCGTCTTCGACAAGTCATTCGCTGGCGTCGAGCAATGGACACCGATCATGCAGCAGGACCTTGAGGCGATCGGTTTCAAGGTCGAGTTGATCGGCCTCGACACCACCGCCGCGATCGACTTCTACGAGAAGATCGATCAGTACGACGTGACGATCGCCCAGGGTGGCGATCAGGGCGTCGGCCCATTCCGCTCGCAGATCTACTACAGCTGCAAGCAGGAGGATCCGCCGCACTTCAAGACGTACTCGCGCAACTGCGCGATCGATGAAGGGTTTGTCGCGGCTCGCATGGAGGTCGATCCGGCCAAGCGCACGGAGATCTTCAAAGGCATCAGCAAACTCATCAACGATGAAGTCGAAAAGGTGAGTTGGTGGACGACCAACGCCCTCAGCGCGAAGTCGAAGCGCCTGCAGGGTGTCACGGTCCCGCCGAACACCCGGGAGTTCATCGTTGGCGTCTGGAACTGGACCTTGACCCCATAGATCGCTCGACTCGATCGTCGATCCACCGGCCGCCCCAGTCCGTCTAGGGCGGCCGGATGGCAACCTACTTCCTGCGCCGGATCCTCATCGCGTTTCCCGTCCTGATCGGGATCACCATCACCAGCTTCATCGCGCTCTCGCTCGCTCCGGGCGATCCGCTGACGGCCCGGCTCGACCCGTCCGTTCTGGCCCAGCTCCAACGCAACCCGGCGCTCCTCGAGGAGCGCCGGAAGGAACTGGGACTTGATCAGCCCGTTCCTGTCCGGTACCTCGTGTGGCTGTCGGGTGCCGTGCGCGGGGATCTTGGCTACTCGATCCAGTCGCGCCGGCCGATCGCGGAGGAGATCGCCAAGCGGATCCCGCCGACCCTCGCGCTCATGAGCGTGGCGATCTTGATCGCCGTGATCGTCGGGATCCCACTCGGCGTCCTTGCGGCGCTGCGACCGTACTCACGCACGGACTACGGGATGACGACGGTCACGCTCTTGCTTTCAAGCGTACCGAGTTTCGTCCTCGGTCTCGCGGCCATCTACATCTTCGCGGTCTGGCTGGACCTCCTCCCGAGCGGTGGGATGCAGACCCTCGGCGCGCCGAACTCGATCGTCGACTTCGCCAGCCACCTCGTACTGCCCGCGATGGTGCTCGGGCTCTCCAGCGCCGCGCCGCTGCTCCGCTACACCCGTGCCAGCATGCTCGAGGCCCTCAGCAGCGAGTATGTCGTCACAGCCCGTGCGAAAGGCCTCACGGCGCCGACGATCGTGATGCGCCACGCGTTCAGGAACTCGCTCATCCCCATCATCACGGTCATCGGCCTCCTGCTCCCCGAACTCGTGGCGGGCGCGGTGATCACCGAGCAGATCTTTGCCTGGCCGGGGATGGGCCAGCTCGCCGTGCGGGCCGCGAGTGATCGGGATCCGGCGTTGATGATGGGCGTGGTCCTCGTGATCGGTTCCGCCGTCCTCGTCGTGAACATCCTTGTCGACGCCCTGTACGCTCGAGCCGACCCCAGGATCCACCTTGCCCGCGCCCGCTGAGGCCCCGCCGGTCCAGGTCGTCCCGATGGCGACCCGGTCGCCTGAGCGTGCCGCCCTTCGGCGTTTCCTGCGTCACCGACTCGCCGTCGTCGGGATGGTGCTCCTCTCGGTCGTCGTGCTCCTGGCCGTGTTCGCGGACGTCGTTTCCAGCAAGCCGTTCTTCACCGATGTCACGGCCGTCAGCCAGCCACCGAGCGCTCAGCACCCCCTTGGAACGGACCGGTCCGGCCGGGACGTCTGGGCCCGAGTCGTCCACGGGGCGCGGACGTCGCTCGTCGTGGGTCTCGGCGCGGTGGCGATCTACGTCCTGATCGGCACGCTGCTCGGCGGGTTGGCCGGTCTGGTCGGCGGTCGGGTCGACTTCGTCATCATGCGCGTGGTCGACACGTTGATGAGCATACCGACGCTCCTCCTGGTGATCGTGTTCGTGGCGGCGATCGGCCCGAGCCTGTTCAGCGTCGTCGCTGTCATCGGGCTGCTGGGGTGGCCGGGGGCATGCCGACTCGTCCGCGGCCAGATGCTCGGCCTTCGCGAGGCGGAGTTCATCGTCGCGGCGCGGGTCGTCGGGGTGAGCACGGCCGAGATCCTGTTCCGGCATCTCATCCCGAACATCGTCAGCTCGCTCGCCGTCCTCGCCACCTTCGGGGTCGCCAGCGCGATCATCCTCGAGGCGGGCCTCTCGTTCCTCGGGCTCGGGGTGAGGGTCCCGACCCCCAGCTGGGGCGAGATGATCAACGCCGCGCAGTCGCCGACGGTCCTGATCGACACGCCCTGGCTGTGGATCTCCCCGGGCGTCGCGATCGCGCTCACCGTCATATCGGTCAACTTCATCGGAGACGGCCTGCGTGACGCCTTCGACCCACGAGCGGTCCGCCGCCGCTGAGTGATGCGACGGTTCGTCGAAGAGCCGCTGGTATACTCCGCCGGTGCCCTGACCCGAGCTACCACCCTGCGGAGCCATGCCCCAGATGAACCGTCGACCCCTCACCGTTGCGGTCGTCGGCGCCACCGGCGTCGTCGGCCGGACGATGATCACCGTCCTCAACGAGCGCGAATTCCCGGTCGGGAATCTGCGCTTGATGGCGTCCGGCCGCTCGGCCGGTCAAACGGTGTCGGTGGATGGACGGACGATCGAGATCGAAGAAGCGACCCCCGACGCGTTCGAAGGCGTCGATATCGCGCTGTTCTCCGCCGGTGCCGACATTTCGCGCGATCTCGCGCCCGAGGCGGCCCGTCGTGGTGCGACCGTCATCGACAACTCCTCGGCGTGGCGGATGGATCCATCCATCCCGCTGGTGGTCTCCCAGGTGAACCCGGACGACCTCGAAGGCCACGAGGGCATCATCGCCAACCCCAACTGCTCCACCATGCAGATGGCCCCGGTCCTGATGGCGCTGCGCGACACCGTGGGGCTGGAGCGCGTGGTCGTCGATACCTACCAGTCCGTGTCGGGGACGGGTGCCGATGCGCTTGCCGAGCTCGAAGGCCAGATCCGTGCGCACGTCGCCGGCGAGCCGAAAGAGGCGAAGGTCTACCCCCACGCCATCGCCTTCAACGCCCTCCCCGAGATCGACACGTTCCTGCCCAACGGCTACACGAAGGAAGAGTGGAAGGTCGTCACCGAGAACCGCAAGATCCTGGGTCTCCCGGACCTGCGCATCTCCTGCACCGCGGTCCGCATCCCGGTGTTCGTCAGTCATTCGGAGGCGATCCACGTCGAGACCCGTGATCCGATCACGCCCGAGGAGGCTCGAGCCTCGATCGCGCGGATCCCGGGCGTGGTCGTCCAGGACGATCCCGCGGCCCACGAGTACCCGCTGGCGACGCTCGCAGCCGGCCGTGACGAGATCTTCGTGGGCCGCATCCGGCAGGACATCTCCATCGCCGACGACCGCGGTCTCGCGCTCTGGGTGGTGTCCGATAACCTGCGCAAGGGCGCGGCGACGAACGCGGTCGAGATCGCGGAGATCCTGGTCGCTCGCGACCAGGTGGCGCGCGCGTCGATCCGTGGCGCTCGCCCGTACCGGGTCGCCGAGCCCGCGGGGGTCGGCGGACGAGGCTCGATGTGACCGTGGCTGAGCGCCGCGTGGCGCTCGAGGCGATCGCGGACGAGGTCCGCCGTTGCCAGCGGTGCCGGCTGCACGAGGGTCGGACGCGCGCCGTCCCGGGGGAGGGGAACCCGTCGACGGAGGTCGTGTTCGTCGGCGAGGGACCGGGGTTCAACGAGGATCGTGAGGGCCGGCCGTTCATCGGGCGGGCGGGAGACCTGCTGGTCAAGCTCCTGGCGTCCATCGGCTGGCGGCGCGAGGATGTCTTCATCACGAACATCGTGAAGTGCCGGCCGCCGGACAACCGCGATCCCGAACCCGATGAGATCGCCGCGTGTGCGCCATACCTGACCCGCCAGCTCGAGGTCCTCGATCCTGCCCTTGTCGTGACCCTCGGGCGGTTCTCGATGGCTCGGTTCATGCCAGGCGTGCGCATCTCGCAGGCTCACGGCACGGTCCGACCGGCCGACCCCGACACCGGAGCGCGTGGCGCCATGGTGCTCGCGATGTACCATCCTGCCGCCGCCCTGCGCGCGACCGCGATCGAGCGTGAGAGCTTCGCCGACGCGGCCACGATCCCAGCCGTGCTTGTCGACGCACGGACCCGCCGAATCGGGATGCCCGCAGCAGTCATGCCTGGATCGGCCGAGCCGAGTCTCGCACCCGAACCCGTCGCGTCAGCCCCGGACGCGCCGCTCCATCCGCTCGTCGCTGCGGCAGAACCGGCAAGCACGATCGACACCGACCAACTCACACTGTTCTAACCCGTTCACAGGGAGCTCATGAAGGCCACCACCAATGACACGCCGCTCCGCATCATCCCGCTCGGCGGGGTGGGCGAGATCGGCAAGAACATGTACGTGTTCGAATACGGCGACGAGATCGTCGTCATCGACTGCGGGCTCATGTTCCCGGATGAGGAGATGTTCGGCATCGACCTCGTCATCCCCGACATCACCTATCTCAAGGAGCGCCGCGCCAACGTCAAGGCGTTCCTCATCACCCATGCCCATGAGGACCACGTCGGCGCCCTGCCATATGTCCTCCCGGAATTCCCGGGCGTCCCCGTGTACGCCTCCACGCTCGCGCGTGGCCTGCTCGGCAACAAGATCAAGGAGCACAAGCTCCACAACAACCCGCTCATCGCGCTCGAACCCGGCGACGAGATCGACATCGGCGCGTTCCACGTCATGCCGTTCCGCGTCGGTCACTCCATCCCTGACGCGATGGGCATCGCGCTTCGGACGCCCGTGGGCACCATCGTCCATACCGGCGACTTCAAGTTCGACCACACGCCGGTCGACGGCAAGCTCTCTGACTTCGCCATCCTCGCGCGACTCGGCCAGGAGGGGGTGCTGTGCCTGCTCTCGGACTCCACGCGCGCCGAGAACCCGGGCTATACCGCCTCGGAGCGGACGGTCGGTGAGGCCTTCCGCGAGATCATGGAGCCGCTCGAGGGTCGCGTCATCGTCGCCACGTTCGCGAGCAACATCGCGCGCGTCCAGCAGGTCCTCGACGCCGCCGCGGACATGGACCGAAGCGTGTCGGTCATCGGCCGGTCCATGGAGCAGAACTTCCGGATCGCGACCGACCTCGGATACCTGAAGTACGACCCTTCGCGGATCGTGTCCAAGGACAAGATCAAGGATCATCCGGACGCGAAGCTCGTCATCGCCACGACGGGCGCCCAGGGCGAGCCCATGGCCGGTCTGGCCCGCATGGCTAACCGAGATCACCGGTTCGTGGAGATCCAACCCGGCGACACCGTGATCGTCAGCGCCAGTCCGATCCCCGGGAACGAGGAATCGGTCTCGCGCACGATCGACAACCTCTTCAAGGCCGGCGCGAACGTGTACTACCACACGATCAAGCGCGCCCACGTCTCCGGCCACGCGAGCCAGGAAGAACTCAAGCTCATGCTCGGGCTGACGAAGCCCAAGCACTTCATCCCGATGCACGGCGAGTTCCGGATGCAGGTCCAGCACGGCCGTCTTGCGATCGAGACGGGCGTCGCGCCGGACAACGTCTTCATCATCGAGAACGGGACGCCGATCGAGCTGTACGCCGATGGGTCGGCGCGCCGTGCCGCGCCGGTGACCGCCGGCTACGTCTATGTCGATGGGCTGTCGGTCGGCGACGTCGGCGACATCGTCCTCCGCGATCGGCGGGCGCTCGCCAACGACGGCATGTTCATGATCGTCGTCACCGTCGACAAGCAGACCGGGTCGGTCATCGGTCGTCCGGAGATCATCACGAGAGGCTTCGTCCACCTCAACGAGCGCGATCCCATCATGGAGGAGGCGCTCGAGCGGGTGATCAAGGCCACCCAGACGCCCGGGGACCACATCAGCGAGATCGGACTCCTCAAGACCCAGATCAAGGACGGCGTCTCGCGTTACCTGTACGAGCAGACGAAGCGTCGACCGATGGTCTTCCCGGTCGTGGTCGAGGTCTAGGCCGATGGCCACCCGACGGCGTTCCGCACCGCCCCGCCCAACCGGGACCGCGCGCCGCTCGCGGCGACGTGGCGGGCTGCCGCTGCCGAACATCCGGCTCGGGATCTCGCCCGCGGTCGCGCGCTCGCTCGTCGGGATCGCCCTGCTTGTCCTGGGCGCGATGCTGCTCATCGCGCTGGCGTTGCCAGGGGATGGCACGCTCACGGACTGGGTCCGCAACGCCATCGTCCCGTTCTTCGGGGCTGGCCGCTGGTTCCTGCCGTTCGTGCTGCTCCTGGCTGGCTGGTTCGTGGAGTGGGGACCCGGCAAGGAGCCGGGCGCGCCGTGGGGACGCACCCTGCTGGGCATCGCCCTGGCCTATGGATCGTTCCTGGGGCTGCTCCAGCTGGTCGCGTTCGGTGGACCGAACCGGGACACCGGCGGCAGGATCGGTGCCCTGATCGAGCGTGTGCTCGTCGGTGGGGACGGCGGTCCGGGGCTCCTCCCGGTGCCCGCCGCGTTCGTCATCGTCATCGCCCTCGGGCTGACCGGACTCCTGCTCGCGTTCGACATGCCGCTCCGCCAGCTCCTGAAGCCAGTCACGGGGGCTGGTCGCGCCGTGACCAGCTCGCTCCAGGACGCGCGCGGCGATCGCACGGCATCGACCGGTCGGGCGATGCCGGTGGGACCGGGCAAGCTGACGAACGGGCAGAAGTCCGACGCCCCGGTCGTGAAGCCATCGACCGAGCCGCTCTTCCCGACGATGGCGAGCATCCTCGACGAGCCCGCGCCACGGACCAGCGCCGCGCCGATGAGCCAGACCGTCGTCACGCCCGATGGCGGGACCCCGTTCCCGTCTCGGCGTGCCGCGATCGCCGGGGCCGCGGCGCTCGTGAAGGAGGAGCCGCAGACCGCCCTGGAGGCGCTCCAGGCGATCGACTGGGTGCTCCCCGACGTGGCCATGCTCGAACCCCGGGCGGCGGCCCGGATCGATCGGACCGTGGATCACGCATCGAACATCCGGCGCATCGAGGAGAAGCTGCTGAGCTTTGCGATCCCGGCCAAGGTCGTCTCTACCAACAGCGGCCCCGTCGTGACCCAATACGAAGTCCGCCCGGAGCATCACGTCAAGGTCTCGCGCATCGAGGCGCTCGCCGACGACCTGGCCATGGCGCTCGCCGCCCGCTCGATCCGCATCGAGGCACCTATCCCAGGCAAGGACGTCGTCGGCATCGAGATCCCCAACGAGGTCAGCGAGGTCGTCGGTTTCCGACCACTCGTCGAGGAACGGATGCTGAATTCGGGTTCTCCGCTCACGTTCGCCCTCGGGCGCGACGTGTCCGGAGCCCCGTACGCCGTGGATCTCGCCAAGATGCCGCACCTGCTGGTCGCCGGCGCCACGGGGTCGGGCAAGAGCGTGTGCGTCAACGCCCTGATCACGAGCATCCTGATGCGCGCCCGGCCCGATGAGGTCCGGATGATCCTCGTGGACCTCAAGCGCGTCGAACTCGCCCCATACAACGGGCTGCCGCACCTGCTCCAGCACGTCATCGTGGAACCGGGCGAGGCCAAGGCGGTCCTCAATTGGGCGGTCCGCGAGATGGAGGAGCGCTACAAGCTCCTCGCCGGCCACACGGTGCGCAATATCGCCGCGTTCAACAGCCGCGCCGATCTCGAGGACGGCGAGCGCATGCCGTACATCGTGCTGATCATCGACGAGTTGGCGGACCTGATCATGCGCGAGGGTCGCAAGGTCGAGGACCCGGTCGTCAAGATCGCCCAGAAGGCCCGCGCGGTCGGGATCCACCTGGTCCTCGCGACGCAGCGACCATCGGTCAACGTGGTGACGGGGCTCATCAAGGCCAACGTCCCGTCGCGGATCGCGTTCGCGATGGCGTCGATGATCGACTCGAGGACCGTGCTCGATTCGCCCGGGGCGGAGGACCTGATCGGTCGCGGCGACATGCTCTACCAGCCCGTGGACCTGCCGCGGCCCGTCCGCATGCAGGGTGTCTTCGTGAGCGACCAGGAAGTCACCGCGGTCACCAAGCACTGGATGGACCAGACCGGCGGTCGCACGTTCTACGACGAGGATATCCTCGCCTTCGGCGATTCGGAGGGGGAGGGGACCGACGGCGGCCAGTTCGGCTGGCTCGCGAAGCTCGGCGTCGATGCCATGACGCCGGCTGCGGCCGAGCTCGTGACCGTCTCGGGCAAGGCCAGCACGTCGTTCCTCCAGACCAAGCTCAAGCTCGGGTTCGCGCGGGCCAGCCGGGTGATGGACGAGCTGGAACGCTACGGGATCATCAGCCCGCAGGACATCCGCAACCCGGCGTCGCCGCGGCAGATCTACGGCCCGGACAATTGGTTCAGGACCATCGACGATGTGGATCGTGACGTCGACTGACGTACGATGGGTGGCGCTGGGAACGCCCGGCCACGAGACCACGCTGAGCGGATCACATCGATGACGACACGCGACCAGCTCCGACGCGCCGTTCGCGGCGAGCGCCCCGAGCCTGAGTCCGGGGCCTCGACGACCCCACGTGACGCGCTGTCCGAGCGACTGCACGCGGCGCGCGAGCGCAAAGGCGTGGACCTCTACCGCGCCGAGCGCGACACGAAGATCCGGGCCCGCTATCTGAGTGCGATGGAGCGCGGCGACTACCGCGAACTCCCTGGGGCCGTCTACACGAAGGGCTTCCTGCGCAACTACGCCGTGTATCTCGGGCTCGATCCCGAGGAGATCATCGTCCAGTGGCGACGCGAGCGCGGCAACGAAGCCCGCGACGTCGCGCCACCGATCACGATCCCGCGGCCGATGGCCGCACCAAGACCGGGCTTCACGGTCTCACCCTTCCTCGTGGTCCTGATCCTGATGTCGATCGGGGTGCTGGCGTTCGGGGCGTACCTGGGCGTCCAGCTGCTGCGGTTCGCCAAGCCCCCCACGATCGAGGTCACCCAGCCGGCGACCGCCGTGCTCGAGGTGGATGAATCGACCTCGGCGTACACCCTCCGCGGGATCACGATCCCGGGCGGCACGGTCAGCATCGCCTCGTCGGGACGCGATCCGTACAACGTCTCGGCGACGACGGCGGGGACCTGGGCGGCCGAAGTGGACCTGCGGCGAGGTCGCAACCAGTTCGACATCAGCGCGATCGACCCCGAGACCGGCAAGCGGTCCGAGGAGGTCGTCCAGATTTACATCACCGTGCCGTTCCTGACGATCGAGGCACCCACGCTCACGCTCGAACAGCCGGCCGAAGGGGCCACCTTCGAGAACGGCGCGATCCCGGTCCAGGGCCGCACGACAAACGCGGCATCGGTCGTCGTCACCGCGGTCTACACGGGGCCGTCGCAGCCGATCGTGGACGGCACGCCGACGCCGGCCCCACCCGCGGACCCGGATCCGGTCGATGCGACGGTCGAGGACGATGGGTCGTATGCGACGCCCTTCGACCTGACCGCCGGCAAGTGGGCGATCACCGTGACCGCGACCAACGCCCAGGGCAACAAGGTCACGTCACTGACGCGGAACGTGACCGTCGAATACGAGGGCGTGACCGTCGTCGTCAAGGTCAAGGGCAGCCGGGCCTGGCTCAAGGTCTGGGTGGATGACGTCGTGGTCCCCGAAACGGGTCAGGCCGGGCGGGTCTACGATCCGGGCAAGGTCTTGACCTTCACGGCCAAGGACACCGTCGAGGTCCGCACCGGCAAGTCCAGCGCGACCTACTTCTCGGTCAATGGCATCAACCTCGGCCGGTTGTCCGAACTGGGCAACCCGGAGACGTGGCTCTTCGCGCCACCCGATGCCCCGCTCAAGACCGAGCGGCGCTGACCCGCGCATGGACGCCTCCGCCGAGCCGCTGTCGGCGCTCGCCCGGAGGGTGCAGGACGCCTGCGTCGAGGCTGGCCTCACCGTGGCGACCGCCGAATCGTGCACCGGAGGTCTGGTCGCGCACGCCATCACCGAGAACCCTGGATCGTCGGGATACTTCATGGGCGGCATCGTCAGCTACTCGAACGTCTCGAAGCGCGACCTGCTCGGGGTCGGCGAGGAACTGCTCGCCAGTCACGGGGCGGTGAGCGCCCAGGTCGCCGTGGCGATGGCGACCGGTGCCGCCGAGCGGCTCCACGCCGACCTCGCCGTCGCGGTGACCGGGGTCGCCGGCCCGGACGGCGGGAGTCCGGACAAGCCGGTCGGCCTGGTCTACGTGGCCGTGCACGACGCGTCCGGGGCCGATGTCCGGCGCTATCAGTGGGCCGGCGACCGGGCCGCCAATATCCGGGCGAGTGCCGCCGCGGCTCTCGACCTGCTGCTCGAACGCGCCGCCACCCCCGTGGAGGTCCATCCCGCGTGACGCGCTCGTCCGAGGAGATCGGGCGCGGCCTGGCTGCCGCACGCCCGGCGCGCCGGATCGAGCCCGGGACGCGCCTCCACGTGCTCGGGGTGGGCGGGGCCGCCGCGTCGGGAGCGGCGCTCCACGCGAACGCGGTCGGGGCGGTGGTGACGGCCTGTGACAGCGGCGGCCCGGACCCGCTCACGGGCGCCGTCCTCGCGGCCGGGATCCCGATCGACTGGCGCCATGACGACTCGCACGTCCGGACGCCCGGGGGGGCAGCTGCGGTCGATCGTCTCGCCGTCACGAAGGCGATCACCTCGGTCCACCAGGATCACCCGGAGATGCTCGCGGCGGCGGCGGTCGGGGTCGCCGCCGAGAGCGTGCAGCAGATCATCGCGGACGCCGCCGTGACGGGCGGCCGACGGCTCATCGGCGTGACCGGGACCCACGGCAAGTCCACGACGTCGGGCTGGCTCCTGCACCTGCTCACCGCCGCTGGACGGGACCCCTCCGGGTTCGTGGGAGCCCTCCTGCCGTCGTCCATCGCGGGGCCCAACCGGGGCGTCGCCCGCTTCGGGGCCGGGCCGGACTTCGTGGTGGAGGCGGACGAGTACGCCGGCAACTTCGACCCGTATCGGCCCGACATCACGGTCCTGATCTCCGCAGAGTGGGACCACCCGGACGTCTTCGAGGATGGAGCGGCCGTCGTCCGGGCGTTCGCGGCCTGGATCGGCCGGATCCGGTCCGGAGACCATGGCGAGCCGGTCCTCGTAGCGAATCTCGGCGACGAGGGCGTCCGTGCCGTCGTCGAGGCTCTGCGGGCCACGGAAGGGACGCGGCGACTCATCAGCGTGCGACTGGTGGAGGATGCGAGCGCTGGAGGCTCGCCGGGGGAGACCACGGGCTCGACGATCACGGGCCGTGTCACCGCCGCGGACCGCGACGGCACCGATCTCGAGATCCTGGGCCTCCGCGGCGACCCGACCGTCGCCGACCGCGTCCGGCTCCGGCTGATCGGCCGGCACATGGCGATCGACGGATTGATGGCCGCCGCCGGCGCGCTCGCGGCCGGTGTCGTCGCCGACGACATCCTGGCGGGTCTCGCCTCGTTCGACGGTGTCGGTCGCCGGTTCGAGCTCAAGGGCGATGTCGCGGGGGTGGTGGTCCTCGATGACTACGCCCATCACCCCACGGCCATCGCCGAGACCTTCCGCGCCGCCCGCCAGCGGTACCCGGGCCGGCGGCTGTGGGCCGTCTACGAGCCCCTCACCTTCCACCGGACAGCCGCGATGCTCGACGCGTTCGCCACCGTGCTGGCCGAGGCCGACCGTGCGGCGGTCATCGACATCTGGGCGGTCCGCGATCCCGATACCACCATCACGTCGGCGGCAGCGCTCGCCGAGGCCACGACGCGGCGGAGCCGGGAGCCGGCCATCGCGATCGGCGGCCCCGAGGCCGGGGCGGAATGGCTCGCGGACCACGTCGAGCCGGGTGACGTGGTGCTGGTCATGGGTGGCGGTCGGTCCTACGTCGCGGCCGAGCAGCTCGTCGAACGCCTTCGCGCCCGCGAAGCGGTGGGAAAGCCCTAGCTCGCCTTCTCCGTGGCGGCGGCCGCGGCGTCATCGACGATCGGCTTCGCGAAGAGCGGGTGACCTTCGGACGTGAGGCAGGTCCCGGTGGCCATCTCCCACTGCCAGCCGTGCAAGGCACAGGTCATGATGCCGTCCTCCACGGTGGCGAAGCGGGTCAGGTCCGATCTCATGTGCGGGCAGCGGCGCTGGACCTCGTACCCGGCGAGCTCGAACGTCCCTTGCGTCGGTCCCTTGTCGGCGTAGAAGCCCTCCGCGTATTGCAGCCGCTCGACGTTCAGACACTTGAACCAGGTGTAGATGTAGTCGTTGTACGGGCCGCGGCGATGGGCCCGGAAGCGCATCGACAGGAACAGCTCGTTGACCCAGTCCTCGACGTGGTCGTGGACGAGGTGATCGATGAACTCGCGGGCGATGGCGAACTGGTAGCGCGGGTTCTCGTCGGGGACCGGTCGGCGCACACGGCGCTCGGCGAAGTCGATGACGATCTGCTCGTCTTCGCAGTCGAGCAGGACCGGCTGATCGATCCCGGCGCAGATCATGTCCGCCTGCTCCAACAGCGGATCGAACCACGCCTGGAGCGACGGCAGCAGATCGACGCGCGGTCGCGCCCAGCGAGCCCGTTCGTCTTCGATGCTGGGGCGCTTGCGGGCCTGATACGCCTCCAGGTAGGCGCGCTTGTCGCCGAAGATCGTGGCGGGATCCACCGCGTGGCGAACTTCGAACCGGCCCGGCGCCACATCGGCGACCGTCCCCGGCAGCATCAGGCGTCCGCCGTCTCGTCCCTGCTCGGCGATGTAGTCGAGGAACGTCGGCTGGTCCGGGAACGTGTTCCACTCGTCGCCGTGGAGGTCGTTGAACTCGAACAGGTTGTCGTCGAGGAAGCACGGCGGGCCCGCGGACGGGACCACGAACCGCGGATCCAGCACTTCGATGTAGCGGAAGGCTCGGGCGAGTTGCGCGACGCGCTTCTTGTGCCCGAGGACCTGCTGGGCGTTGTCCGGGTAGTCGTAGACCATCGGGTACCAGATGGCGCCGGAGAACTGGAGGAAGGCGGCGTCGAGCGGGCCGCCCACGAGCAGCTTGTCCGGCTCGGGGGGCCGCGAATTGTTCATGTTCAGGACGCGCACGTCGCCATCGTCGATGAGCAAGGCGGAATCGCCGATCGGCCCGTCCGTGGGCGCCACGAGGGCATGGATCGTGAGCGTGAGCGGGCCGGCCTGGAACGGCTCGAGGTCCACGCTCTCGATGAACCGGTGGAAACCGAGGGCCGTCAACTCCTTGCGCAGATCATCGAGCGGGTAGGCCGGCAACAGCACGGTCGCGTCCTTGTCGACGTGCGCCGCCAGGAATTGGGGGTCGAAGTGGTCGTGGTGCAGGTGCGAGACGTACAAGTAGGTGGGTCGCCCGATCCGCCTCGGATCGATCCCGTCGTTGGCCGGGAAGGGGTACCAGGATCCGAAGAAGGAGGGGTTGAACCAGGGGTCGCACAGGATGCTGACGCCCTTGGTCTCCACGAAGAGACCGGCCTGGCCCAGGAAGGTGATCTGCACGGCGCAAGGATACCGGCGGAACGCCTGAGCGGGCCGTGACCTACCATGAGGGGCCGCACGCCAGGAGCACCGACCAACGATGCCCACGGACTACGCCACGGCCGGCGATCTGCTCGAGACGTTCGGCCGTGCGTGGCAAACCTTTGACGGCGACCTGATCGTGTCGCTCTTCACCGACGACGCCGCGTACCACGCAGATGCGTTCGGGCCGCCGATGGTGGGACACAACGCGATCCGGGCGTACTGGAATGAGGGTGCCGAGACGACCCACGATGTCGACGTCACGATCGAACGTCACTGGGTCTCGGGCGATACGGTCCTGTGCGCCTTCCACGCGGGATTCGACGAGTCTGCGACGGGGGACCGGCGCCGGATGGTGGGGTTCATGACCTGGGACATGGCCGGTGACGGGCGTATCGAGCGTCTACGCGAGTGGATCGTCATGGCACCGGACGCCGGGTAGGAGAACGGAGGACCGATGGCTGGGGATATCTCTTTCGACGTCGTGAGTGATTTCGACGAGATGGAGCTGCGCAACGCCCTCGACCAGGTGCGCCGCGAGGTCGGGCAGCGCTACGACTTCAAGGGGGTCACCGTCGAGCTGACGCAGGCAAAGGACGAGATCGTCCTGCTCACCGATGACGAGCACCGGGCGGCCGCCCTGAAGGACCTCATCGAATCGAAGGCGATCCGGCGGAACCTGTCGCTCAAGATCTTCGACTGGGGCAAGGTGGAGCCCGCGGGCGGGAACAAGGTCCGCCAGACGATCAAGCTCCGACGCGGGCTGACTGACGAGGTCGCCAAGCGCCTCTCGAAGCTCATCCGCGACGAATTCCCCAAGACCAAGCCGCAGATCCAGGGCGATGCCGTCCGTGTGTCGGGCAAGAGTCGCGACGAGCTCCAGAAGGTCATCACCCGGCTGCGCGATCTCGACGAGCCCGTGCCGCTCCAGTTTGAGAACTACCGGTAGCCCGCGGTGCCTGGATCCCGCCTTGCCCGGCTTGCCATGATCGCGGTGATCGTCATCATCGCGCTCAGCCTCGTCCTCTCGACCGTGCTCGCGCCGCTGGCCTACTGAGATGACCGACGAAGCGATCGTGCCGGATGAAGCCGTCGTCGCCGAGGACGTTCCGGTCCCGGACGACACCGGGGTCCCGGAGGACGTCGCGCTGACCGAGGTGGCGGCGGCGATGACCGACGACGCGCCTGCGGCAACGGACGATGCGCCCGCGACGACCGACGAGTCGCCCGAGTCGCCCGCCACCGTCGACGTGGCCGATGCGCGTCCTCGGACGGTCGGCCGCGCGATCGCGGATTCGCTCCGGGCTGCTGGCGTCCGGTACGCCTTCACCGTGCCCGGCGAGTCGTTCCTTGGTCTGCTCGATGCGCTCGGTGACGCCGGCATCCGCGTCGTCGCGACCCGCCACGAAGGTGGCGCGGCGTTCATGGCAGAAGCCCATGGCCAGCTGACTGGACGACCGGCGGTCTGCCTTGGGACCCGGGCCGTCGGAGGTGCCAACCTGGCGATCGGGATCCACACGGCGCGACAGGACTCCACCCCGATGTTCGCGATCGTCGGGCAGGTCGAGCGGGCGAACCATGGACGCGAAGCATTCCAGGAGATCGATCAAGTGGCGACACTGGGCGGTCTCGCCAAGTGGGCGGCAGAGCCGCGAACGGCCGCTGAGGTGCCGGCCGTGATGGCGCGCGCGGTCCGCGAAGCGCTCGGTGGGCGCCAGGGTCCGGTCCTCCTGTCGTTGCCCGAGGACCTGCTCGACGAGGAAGCCGTCCCGGATCCGACGCCAACGGACCGTCCACCGACACCGAAGGCTTCGATCGAGGAGGTGCGCGCCGTCCTCGAGCTGCTCGCGTCCGCCACGCGGCCGGTCATCGTGGCCGGTGCCGGCGTGCTGCGTGCCCGAACCTCCACGGACCTGATCAAGTTCGCGGAGCTGCTCCACGTTCCAGTGATCGGGGCGTGGCGGCGAGCTGACGTGATCTCCAACGACCACCCGCTGTATCTCGGGATGGCGGGGCTCGGGTCCGCCGCGTCCGTCCGCGAACGCCTCGAAGCCGCCGACGCGGTGCTCGTGATCGGATGCCGGCTCAACGAAGCGACCAGCTACGGGTACACCTTCCCGGCGGCGACGGCCACCTGGGCCCACGTGGACCTCAAGCCACGACAGCACCCGGACCTGTCGGCGCCCACGTTGGCCATCACATCCGATGCGCGCGCCTTCCTTCGGGCCGCGAACGAGCGGCTTCTCGGCGGGGCCGTGCTCGACGCGGAGCGGGTCGCGACCAGGGACGCCAACAACGGCACGGACCGGGCCGCCTGGGAGGCCGCCAGCATCGTCGACGATGGCGCCTGGGATGGCCCTGGGGTCCACCCGGGGCGCGTCATCGCCACCCTGCGGCGCCTCCTGCCGGACGAGGCGATCGTCACGACGGATGCCGGCAACTTCGCCGGCTGGGCTGGTCGCGGTTTCCGGTTCCGGCGACCCGGGACCTTCCTTGGCCCGACGTCAGGAGCCATGGGCTACGGCTTGCCGGCCGCGATCGCGGCGGCCCTGGTCCACCGGGATCGACCCGTGGTCGCCCTGGTCGGCGACGGCGGCCTGGCGATGACGATGGCCGAACTCGAGACCGCCGTGCGCGAGCACGCCCGCGTGATCGTCCTGGCCTTTGACAACCAGCGCTACGGCACGATCCGGATGTGGCAGGACGGGCGAGGGACCGGTCAGGGCGTGGCAACCGAACTTGGCGCGGTGGACTTCGCGGCGATCGCACGGGCGTGTGGGGCTCACGGCGTCCATGTGAATCAGGACGACGCCCTCGAACCCGCCTTGCGCGCGGCGATGGCGGCGGACCGCCCAACCGTCATCCAACTCGCCCTCGATCGCTCGTGGGTCTCGGTGGACCAGCGCCCGGTCTGATGCGCCTCACCTTCCACTTGACCCCGGCCGAGCGCTGGGCCGCCGCCGATCCCGACACGCCATACGACGCGCCATCACTCGCCACAGAGGGGTTCATCCACTGCACGGACGGTGAGGCGGCCCTCCTGGCGACCGCGAACCGGCACTATGGCGACGATCCCCGCCCGTTCCTGGCGTTGACCCTCGACCTCGACGCCGTCGGCTCGGCCTGGCGGGTGGAGGACACCGGCGGGATCTACCCACACGTCTTCGGCACGATCGACCGACCGGCCATCCTGGCGGTCGCGATGGCCCGACGCGACGAGACCGGCCGGTTCACCGGGCTGGACCCGCTGACGACCTAGGTAGTTGCGAACGCAACGACCATCGTGGTATCGTGCCGGCAGAGAAGGAGCCGACCGCCATGCCCGCCGTCACCGTCGACGACATCACCGTCCTGCCACGCATCCCAGAGCCTGATCCGGCGATCGCGCGACACCGCGCCGTCAAGAGCCTGACGAACGCGCCGAGCGGCTTCGAAGGGGAGGGGTTCCCGGTCCGCCGGGCGTTCGCCGGCGTCAACCTCGAGGACCTCGACCCGTTCATCCACCTCGATCAGATGGGCGAGGTGGAGTACGCCCCGGGCGAGCCGAAGGGCACGCCGTGGCACCCGCATCGCGGCTTCGAGACGGTCACGTACATGATCGACGGCACGTTCGAACACCAGGACTCCAACGGCGGCGGCGGGCTGATCACCAACGGGGACACGCAGTGGATGACCGCGGGCGCGGGCATCCTGCACATCGAGAAGCCGCCGGAGGCCCTGGTCAAGAGCGGCGGCATCTTCCACGGGTTCCAGCTGTGGGTCAACCTCCCGGCGGCCCAGAAGTGGTCGCCGCCGCGCTATCAGGACATCCGCGCCACCGAGGTCACACTCGCGTCGTCGCCCGATGGCGGTGCCCTGGTCCGTGTCATCGCGGGTGAAGTCTCCGGTCACACGGGACCCGGCTCCACGTACAGCCCGATGACCCTGGTGCACGTCACGCTCAGCGCCGGCGCCCGGCTGACGCTCCCATGGCGCACGGAGGACAACGCCCTCGTCTACGCGATGGCGGGGTTCGGGACCGTCGGGCGGGAGGGCCGGCCGATCCACATGGGTCAGCTCGCCGTCCTCGGCCCGGGAAACGCGATCACGGTGGGCGCCGAACCGCTCCAGGAGGGCCGCAGTCCCAGCGTGGACCTGCTGATCCTTGGTGGGCGGCCGATCCGCGAGCCGGTCGCCTGGCTCGGGCCATTCGTGATGAATACCCGGGAGGAGGTCCTCCAGGCGATGGCCGACTACCAGGCCGGCCGGCTCGGGACCATCCCCGCCGTGCACGGGGCGCCGACGACGATGACGGAGACGCGTCAGGCCTGATCGCGGGTCGCAAGCACGGAGAACGACAACGGGATCCGGCCGCGCTCGTCCTCGCGGACGTCGAGATGGCCGCTCCACCAATCGGTCGGATGCTCCGTCACGCGCTGGAGTCGGAGGCCCGACCCGAGCAGCGCGGTGATGACCTCACCGAGCGTCCAGGCTCGGGCGTACTTCCAGTGTTGGTCGTCCTCCGGGATCGACAACCGGTCGATGTACTCGGGCGCCCAGCCTTTCGAGGCCTCGACGCCAGCGAAGTAGTCGTAGTCGGTCGCGATCCAGCCACCGTCCTCGTCGACGTCGAAGAGCCACTCGATCGGATGGCCCTCGAACAGCACCAGGCGCCCGCCCGGAGCCAGCAGGCGGTGGATGACCGCGGCCCAGGCGTCGAGGTCACCGAGCCACATCAGCGACCCGCGACCCGTGTAGACGAGGTCGGCCGTGCCGTCGAGGTCATGTGGGGTCTCGAGCACGTCGGCTTCGAACCAGGTCGCCGGGGCGTCGACGGCGTCCGAGAGCCGTCGAGCGAGCGCGAGCATGCGGGGGCTGAAGTCGACGCCGACCACCTCGTCGGCACCGGCATTCCAGAGGGACAGCGTGTCGCGCCCGCCGGCGCATTGGAGGTGGATCGCCCGTCGGCAGCGGCCGCGGAGATCGCCGATGAGGTCGAGTTCGGGTGGAAGGAGGTTCGTGCCGCCTGACGCGATCAGCTCGATCGCCTCGGTCAGCCAGCCCTCGTATCGTTCGGCGGCTTCGTCCCATGCCGCGCGGTTGGCGGCGTGCATGCCCGGGACGTCCGACCGCTCCCGGTCGGACGCCGGTCGCACATGCGGCGTCGGGCCGTCGGACTCCACCATGGGTGAAGCCTAACGGCCCGCGCGGCTCAGTTCAGGTACAGGAAGGCGTCGACTTCCACCCGCGGGTGCCCGGCGGTGCCGAGGACCTTGATGGAGATCGTGTGGCCGCCGTTCTTGCTCCAGTTCTTCTTGAAGACCTGGATCCGGTCACCGTCGGCGCCGTTGAGATCGACAGTCGCCTCGTACCGGCCGTCGATGTAGACCTTGGCCTTGCCGTAGGCGGCACCCGTCGGGGCGACCCAGGCCACGGCCCGGCCGTAGAACGACAGTGTCGCGCGCTTGTCCTTGGTGCCGGTCTTGCGGACGGTGTCCCCGGCCGCGTCGACATCGACCTTGCGCTTCCAGAAGCCGGTGTAGTCCACGCGGCTGTTGCCGTCCTGGACGACCTTCAAGTGGCTCACCGCGCTGTACTCCCAGCCGCTCTGGTTGTCAGCGGCGTCGACGCCGCGAACGCGGAACCTGTAGCTGTGGCCCTTCGAGACGGTCGTGGTCTTGCGGAACGCGACGATGTCGGCATCGATGGTGGTGTAGGCACCGCCGTCGACCGAGACCTGGAGGACGAAGTGGTCGAGCCCCGCGGAGCCGATGTCGTCGGCGTTCCAGGTCACGTCCACAGGCGCGCTGCCGCCGCTGAAGACCCCGCCGAGGTCGAACCGGGCGATCGGGGTGCTGACGATGGGCGCCATCGTGTCGGGAAGCGGGGGACCGAACAGGAAGAACAGGACGTCCGTCGTCGTGACGCCGGTGGCGTCAACGGTCACGGATCCGTCGGTCTCGAAATCGAACGGGAGCTCGTCTGGCCCATCGCCGTCGAAGACCGCGACGGCGCCGACGCGGGTGTCGACCGGGAGCACCGTGGCTTCGATGTTGATCGTGTCGGCAGCGTGGAGCTGGCTCCACCGATAGGGAAGGTCATAGCCGTCGCAGACGCCCCCCGAGCAGCCGAGGACCGGCGGTGTTGCGTCGGCGAGGGTCTCGTCGATCCGGACGGCGTCCACCACGTGGTAGTCGAACGCGGCCGGTCCGCCGTACCCGACGAGCGTTGAGCCGTTGGGGACGTCGCCCGACACGTCGTCGGCGGCCAGGACGAGCGATTCACACGAGTCGATCGTGGCTTCGGTGATGTCGGCCGCGTCCTGGATCTCGGGCGGGCACAGGTAGGTGAAGACGTCCAGATGGGTCTGCGGGTAGCCCCACTCGAGCGGGCCCCAGACCGCGGTCATCGGGTCCGCGAAGGCGGCCGTCGTGACGTGCAACTGGTACAGCCCGGGGCTCTCGAGGAGTCCATCGACGATCCCGGTCGTCGTCGTGACGCAGTCCTCGGCATGGCCGAGTCCGTCGGTCGCGAGAGCCAGATTGAGGACGAGTGTGCGGTCCTGGGTCGTGATGTCGACGGAGGTGACCGGATCGGTGCCGATATCGGGCAACGTCACGTCGAGGACGAAGCAGACCTCGTCCGTGATGGCCGTCATCGTGATCTCGCCGCTGCCGCCTTCGGCATCGCCGGGGGCGAGCGTCGCCGCGAGGGCGTCGAGGGGCGGGGGGGCGGCCGAGGCAGTGGCCGGGACCATCAAGGTCCCGATCAGCATGGTGGCGCCGAGCAGGGCGCCGAACCGGCCGCGGATCCGCGGCGATGTGGCGATCATTGGTCCCTCCATCCGCGTCTTGCTTTTCGGTCGAGGGTGGACGCGAGCCCCAAATGTACCACCAGGAGTCGCCGAATTGGTCACCTGAGACCGTCTGACGGTGCCTCGCGACACCGCTATGAGGTCAACCGACGGTGCCGTCCGAATCCGCGCTGCGGTGCATCCGCCGGACGCTGAAGGTCAGGCCCAGCAGGAACGTCAGCAGAAGGCCGGCGAGGAGTGACCCGTCTGACCGATCCGTTCCGATCGCAATGCCGTCCGTTGGTGGCGCTGTCGGAACGGCGGTCGGCTCTGGCTCCGGTACGGCGATGGTGAATGAGATGTCATCGATGAAGTTGCCGATCGTGTCTGAGCCCGACCCGGTGCTCACTGCTCGGAAGGCAAACCGCGTGCAGACCTGTCCGGTCGGAACGACGTAGTCGTCCGTGTGCGTTCCCCAAGCCGTGTTCGGGTCCGATAGGTCACCCGAGATGAAGTCCCAGCCCGAGTCGCTGGTCACGTCGGCCGTGGCTTCGTCGCCGATCAGCACGCGCATCGCGTCATCGCCATCGCGGCCGCGATGCTGGAGTGACCATGTCATCGTGTCACCCGGCGTCGTCAGGACGTCCTGGTACAGCGTTCCGGCGCTGTTCGCGTTGAGCTCGGCGAAGTTCTCCCCCTCCGCAGAGGGGACGCCGATGAAGCCATCACCCCAGATCTCGACTTCGTTCGAGGTGTCCGTGGTGATCCACGGCGGCACCAGAGATGCATCGAAGAAGCTGAACCCACCGGGCCCAACGCCCGGCGTCTCGAAGCCCCCGTTCTCCAGCGAGGCCGCCGTATCACACGCGGCGTAGACCGGGCCGGCTGTGAGCCCGAGCGACCCAAGCAGGAGCGCCGGAATGGTGACGATCGACAGCCTGGAACGGCGACGCATAGCAGCCCCTTTCACGGGCTGGTGATGCCAGCCCCGAACGAACGGATCTTGGCAAGAATACTGCCAGGAGCATGCCGCGAGTCGATCATTGATCGGCGCGCGCGGCCCAGCCCGGGAGGCGTGTCAACCGCCACTCGGCGACGTCCTTCTACCGCCGCAGACGCCCGCGGCCGTCCTCACCCGGGACGCCGAGTCTGGCGAGGGCCGTACCGAACCCTTCGAGATCGTCGACGCCGACATAGAGCGTCCGGGGCCGGAGCCGGCCGACGCGGAGCGGCTCGCGGACGTCGAGCCTGACCCCGCCGCGGGGCGACCCCGCGAATGAGAGGTCACCCTCCCGGACGCTTCGCCGGATGCCGATCGCGGTGATCCAGCGCCACGGTCCCTCGATACGCCACCGGACGATGTTGTCGAGCGTGGTCGACGCCCGTCCGAACCCGAAGCGGGCGTGGATCCCATCGGGTCCGATATCGACGTAGGCGTCGTCCTGACCGCGGACGCCGAACACGCGCAGCAGTGGGCGCGACCGCGCGCCAAGACGGATGGGGAAACGCTGGGCGGTCGTCTGCACGACGATGACGATACCCGGCGCCGGCCCTGACGACCTGCGGCGGCCGGATGCTATCGTCCGGGCCGTGCCCATCGACATCCGCCAAGTCCGCGATCCCGAGCTCGTTGCCTACGTCGACGCGCTGTCGACCGGATTCCTCGAGCGGCCAGACGTCGCCAAGGTCGCCGAGGAGGTCCGCCCGTACTGGGATCTCTCGCGCGTGTGGGCAGCCGTCGACGGCGAGGTCATCTGCGGCACCTTCCGATCATGGCCGAGCGAACTCACCGTCCCGGGCGGTGCGTCTCTTCGCGCCTCGGCGGTGTCGGCGGTCACGGTGCGCCCCACCCACCGCCGTCGCGGCATCCTGCGCTCGATGATGGCCGCTGAGCATGCGGCGATGCGCGAGCGCGGCGAGCACATCGGCCTCCTCCACTCCGCTGAGTACCCGATCTACGGACGGTTCGGCTATGGCACCGCGACGCGCGAGGCGACATGGAATCTGGACGCGCTGGGTGCCGTGTTCCACGGGTCGCCATCGGGGTCCATCGATCTCGTCACCGCCGATGCGGATTCGGTCGCGACCGCCCGGGCCGTCTTCGAGGCGTGGCGTCTCGCCACCCCGGGCGAGATACGTCGGCGCGACGTGTCCTGGGACTATGACTTTGCGCTACGCCCGAGCGCGTGGGGCGAGGATTGGAAGGGATTCGTCGCGCTCCATCGCGACGACGACGGCACACCTGACGGGTATGCCCGGTTCGGCGGGGGCGACGACAAGTGGGTCCAGCGCCAGCCGCGCAGCACCATCAAGCTCAACGAACTGCACGCGCTCTCCGACGAGGCGAACGCCGACCTGTGGCGGTTCCTCGCGTCGCTCGACTGGGTCGCGACGATCAAGGCCGAGCGTCGCAGTCCATCCGATCGCCTGCCATGGCTGCTGGTGAACGCCCGGGCGGCCGACGTCTCGGAGATCGGCGATGGCCTCTGGATCCGGGTGTTCGATGTCGCGGAGGCCCTCGCTGCGAGGACCTATGAGCGCGAGGGCCGCATCGTTCTCGAGGTCATCGATGCCGAGGCGGACCGCGGCCGCCAGCGGGTGGTCCTCGTCGCGGGGCCGGATGGGGCGACGTGCGTGCCGACGACGGCCGCGCCCGACCTGACCCTGGATGTCAGCGCGCTGAGCGCCGCCTATCTCGGCGGCCCACGCCTCCGGGACACCGTGATCGCGACCGGAGTCGACGAGCATCGGCCGGGAGCACTGCTCGATGCCGAGGCGCTCCTCCGCACCGCGGACGAACCGTGGTGCTCCACGTTCTTCTAGTCTCGTGGCTGGAGACGCCGCCAGAATCCGTCATCGAGCGTGAGTGGTGCGATCGGGCGACCTGTGCCACCCTTGCGGCTCCCGTGACTCGCACGTCAGTGGTGCCCATGTCCCGTCGTCCCGCCCGCCGCGCCGTGATGACCGTGCTGGCACCCGTGCTGGCCGCGCTGGTCGTCGGTGTCCTGGCGCTGGGCGCGCCCGCCTTGGCGCGGGCGGCCGAACCTGCGGCGACGACCGAGGGCATCGACATCAGCCACTGGCAGGGCGAGATCGACTGGACCCAGGTCGCGGCCGCCGGCAAGCGGTTCGCCTTCATGAAGGCGACCGAGGACGTCGATTACACCGACCCGACGTACGGACTGAACCGCGCTCGAGCGCTCGCGGCGGGCCTGCTCGTCGGGGCCTATCACTACGCGCAGCCGGATGCGACGGTCGGCGACGCGATCGCCGAGGCGGACCACTTCCTCTCGTATGCGGTCCTCGCGCCCGGTGATCTGCCGCCGGTCCTCGATCTCGAGGAGAGCAGCGGCCTGTCCCCCGCGGCGCTCGAAGCCTGGGTCCGTGCGTATCTCGAGCGGATCCAGGAGCGAACGGGTGTCCGCGGCCTCGTCTACGCCTCGCCGAACTTCTGGGATAGCTCCGTCGGCGGCTCGGAATGGTTCGCGACGAACGGCTACCGCGCCGTGTGGGTCGCGCACTGGACGACGGGCCCGGCCCCGACCGTCCCCGCCGCGGACTGGGCGGGGTTCGGGTGGACGTTCTGGCAGTACACCTCGAGCGGCACGGTCGCCGGCATCACCGGCCTGGTGGACCTCGACCGGTTCGCGGGCACGGATCTCACCCCGGTCCTCATCGACCCGGTCGGGGATGAGGGCGGATCGGTCCCGCCATCCCCGCCATTCACCGACATCAAGACGTCGACGTTCAGGGGCGATATCGCGTGGCTGTATGCCGAGGGCATCACGAAGGGGTGCTCCCCGACGCGCTTCTGCCCCGACGGCTCGGTCAGCCGTGGCCAGATGGCGTCGTTCCTTGCTCGTGCGCTCAAGCTGCCGTCGACGACGAAGGACTTCTTCCGCGACGACGACGGCTCGACGCACGAGGATGCGATCAATCGCCTCGCGAAAGCTGGCCTGACCGCAGGCTGCGCCACGGGCCGCTATTGCCCGGGGGATCTGGTCACGCGTGGACAGCTCGCGTCGTTCCTGGCGCGCGTGCTCGACCTCTCGAAGGCACCGAAGGACTACTTCCGTGACGACGAGCGCTCGACGCACGAGGCGAACATCAACCGTGTCGCCCGGGCGGGGCTGACGAAGGGCTGCGCCTCGGACCGCTATTGCCCGGACGGCGTGCTCACCCGCGGGCAGATGGCCGCGTTCCTCCACCGCACGTTCGGGTATTAGCGCCCGGGACTAGCGTTCAGGCGACGCTCCGGTCGCCGCGTTTCGGAGCATCGCGACCGCCAGGACAGCAAGACCGACGGCGAGGATGGCGCTGATGGTGGTTGCGACGCGCATCCCGTCGACGAACGCAGTCTGGGCGACGGCCAGGACGGCCGCTCCGACCGGGTCCGGGAGTTGGTCGGCGACCGCCACGGCTCCGCCCAGCGTGTCGCGGGCGACGCCGGCGAGATCGATCGGGACGCCGGCGGGAAGTCCCTCTGCGACCTCGGAGCGGTAGACCGCCACGCCGATGCTGCCGAGCACGGAGATCCCGAGCGCGCCCCCGAGTTCGGCGGCCGTCTCCGACATCCCCGATGCCACTCCGGCGCGCTCCGGCGGCGCCGAACCCACGATCATCTCGGTCGTCAGAGCGATGACCGGCGCAAGGCCGAGCGAGATCACGATCGAGCCCGCCACGACCAGGGCAAGGCCGTCGGATCCGCCGATCTGGGCGAGGATGCCGAGCCCGGCCGCGGAGATGCCGAGCCCGATACCCATCACGACCGATGGGCGGGCCAGGCGCACGATGCGCGGCGCGAGTTGCGAACCGACCACGAACCCAAGCGCCGACGGGACCGACCACAGTCCAGCCTCGAGCGGCGAGAGGCCGACGACGAGCTGGAGGAATTGGGCGATGAACAGGAAGTAGCCGACCATGACGAAGATCGTCAGGAAGTTCACGACGAGTGATCCGCTGAACACCGGGATCCGGAACAGCGCCAGGTCGATCACGGGATCGGCGAGACGCATCTGGCGCCGGACGAATGCGGCGCCAAGCAGCAGACCTGCCGCGACCGCGAGGATGGACCCGATCGTCGGCCCGTCCTGCGCGATCTGCTTAAGGCCGAAGATCACGGCCAGCACGGCCGCGAGTGACAGCCCGGCACTCGGCAGATCGAGACGACCGGCGTCCGGGTCGCGGTATTCGGGGAGGACCATCGGGCCGAGGACGAGAAGCAGCGCCATGACCGGCAGCGCCAGCAGGAACACCGAACCCCACCAGAAGTATTCGAGCAGGATCCCCCCGAGGATCGGACCGATGGCACTGCCGGCAGAGAAGGCGGAGATCCAGACGGCGATCGCCCGGGCGCGCTGCCCAGGATCCTCGAACATCGTGAAGATGAGCGAGAGCGTGGACGGCGCGAGGGTCGCACCCGCGATGCCGAGGAGGGCCCGACTCAGGATCAGCATCTCCGGAGTGGTCGAGAACGCGGCCATGATCGAGATCGCACCGAAGGCCGCCGCGCCGATCAGCAGCAGTTTCCGACGGCCGATCCGATCACCGAGCGTGCCCATCGTGACGAGGAAGCCAGCAACCATGAACCCGTAGATGTCGATGATCCACAGGAGCTGCGTGCTGGTCGGCCGCAGGTCCTCCGAGAGCGATGGGACGGCCAGATGCAGGACCGTCAGATCCATGACGTAGAGCAGACAGGCAAGGGCGAGGACGGCCAGGCCGATCCACTCGCGGCGCCCCGCTCGACGGGGCTGTGTCGTGGTCATCGATGGTGACTCCTGCGCGGCCTGCTCCACCGATCAGCACGCGCCGATATCACGGATCGGTCACTCCCGGGGCGGGCGATTCTGCGACGGTTTTCGTCATCTTGTCATGGCGCGCTGGCTGAACGTCACAGCGGTCGATCCGACGCGTATCGTGGCTTCGTGAGCCCGCACTCGAGCCCGGACAGACGCCATTCGATGGACGCCCCCGTCCGTCGTCGACGAACGACGGACGAACTGTCCGAGACCGAGGTGGCTTCGATCCGCGCGATGCTGGTCGCTTCGTTCGGCACTGACCCGGACGAGGCGTTCACCGATGACGACTGGGCGCACGCCCTCGGCGGCGTGCACCTGACCCTCGACATCGAGGGGGTCGTCGTCGCCCACGGGTCGATCGTCGAGCGATGGCTCGACCTCGGGGGTCGGGCGGTGCGTACCGGGTACGTCGAGGCGGTCGCGGTATCGCCCCACCGACAGGGGATCGGTCTCGGATCGACGCTCATGGCGGCGATCACGACCGAGATCCGCGAGCGGTTCGACCTCGGCGCACTGGGAACCGGCCGGCACGCCTTCTACGCGCGTCTGGGCTGGATGACCTGGCAGGGTCCCGCGTTCGTCCGGGCACCCGATGGACGCCAGCGCACCCCCGACGACGAAGGGTTCATCATGGTGCTTCCGACGCCGACGTCACCGCCGCTGGATCTGACCGGGCCCATCACGTGCGACTGGCGCGAGGGTGACGTCTGGTAGTCGATCCAGGGAGGGGCTCGAACGTGGACTGGAAGCTCGAAGTCGTCGTGGTGCCCGTCAGTGACGTAGATCGCTCCAAGCGCTTCTACGAGGAGCAGGTGGGGTTCGTCCTCGACGTCGATCATCAGCCGAGCGACGAGTTCCGAGTCGTGCAGCTAACCCCGCCGGGATCCGCTTGCTCGATCACGATCGGCACGGGCGTCGGGGGTGGCGAGCCGGGCAGCCTCAAGGGCCTGCAGCTCGTCGTCGCGGACGTGGAGGCGGCCCGCAGCCAGCTCGCCGGGCGTGGCGTGGACGTGACCCCGGTCCGTTCGTTCGTGGACGGTTCGTGGGTGGACGGCCACGGCGGGCCCTGGAACTCGTTCATCTTCTTCGAGGACCCCGACGGCAACAGCTGGACGGTCCAGGAGAAGCCGGCCGATCCCGGGATGGCCTCCGCGTGACGGCAGGGGGCGCCTGATGCCGGCGCGCGAACGACAAGCGGCGTCCGGGACGGTCGAGGTCGAGGCGATCCTCGTCGGCCTGCCCGACGACCAGCGAGCGGCCCTCGAGCACCTCCGACGCACGATCGCGGCCGTGGCGCCCGACGCGACGGACGGGATCAGCTACGGCGCCGCGGCGTTCCGCTATCGCGGCCGACCCCTCGTTGCCTACGGGGCGGCGAAACGCCATTGCGCGCTATACGTCATGGCACCCGACGTCATCGACGCCCACCGCGACCGGCTCGTCGGCTTCGACGTGTCGAAGGGGACGATCCGCTTCGAGCCCGACCGGCCGCTCCCGGACGACCTCGTCGAGAGCATCATCCGGGCACGCGTCGCCCAGACCGATGCGGCGGCGCGCTAGGGGTTCGGGACCACGGCCGAGGTGCCGCTGTCGGTGAAGGTGCCGCCCGCGACCGGGAGGAACGCCCAGTCGTAGCTGGACGGGCGCAGGGTCAGCTTGAGGACGCCGAAGGTCGTGGCGTCGCGGACCGCGCTGGTCCCGAGGACGGTCCCGAACCCCGTATGGCTCGCGCCGCCCGTGCCCACCACGAACTGGCGGATCCCGGTGGTCGGCGTGGATACCCCGGCCGCGTTCATCGGGACGAATCGTTCGTAATGGTGCTCATGCCCGACGAGGATGATCTCGGCCCGGAACTGGTAGAGCACGTCCCAGAAGGGCTGCGTCTCGCTCGCGCCGCCGCGAGTGGCTGAGGTGAAGCGCGGCTTGTGGAACACCGCGACGACGTTCTTCGTGGCGTTCGCCGCGAGATCGGCGCGGAGCCAGCCCACCTGTGGTGACGTGCTCCCGCAGCCACCCGCGACCTTGGCGCACTCGCTGTCGAGGACGACGACGTGCCAATTCGGTCCGAGGTCATAGCTGTAGTAGCTGTTCCCACCCGCCTGGGCGCCGTAGTAGGCGAAGTAGCCGTTCAGGTTCCCCGTGTTCCATTCGTGGTTGCCGGCCGCCGGGCGGGTCCGCGCCTTGATGCTGCCGCCCGGTCCGCCCCACGACGGGTCGTAGCAGTTCGTGAACTCGGCCAGCGTCCCGTTCTCGTACACATCGTCGCCGGCCGTGAAGACCGTCCCGAGGACCCCATCGACCAGGGCCGCCGTGGCGGTACCCGTGTTGCCGGGGTTGAGGCATCTGGCGATGTCGCCGGCTCCCACGAGCACCGGATCGGCACCGGCCGCTGTGGTGAACGTCCGCGTCGTCGAAGTCTGGCTGGACGTCCCGTCGCTGGCTGTCGCATACCACTCGTGGCGCTGTCCGTCAGATCGTCCGGTCCATGTCACGCTGGTCGACGTCCCGGTCGGCACGCCCGCGACCGACCCGATCAGCGCGAAATCGCCGCTCGCCGAGGCGCGTCCGTAGAACGACACGGAGAGGGCCGATCCTTCGGGATCCAAGGGCGTGGCACTCAGGACGGGGCTGGTCGTCGTGCCGGTGGTGCCACTCGCCGGGGAGCCGAGACTGATCGTGGGTGGCTGGTTCGGCGGACCGGATGGCGGAACGAACCCCGCGACCCGGGCCGGGCTGCCGACGATGGTGCCGTTGACGTCAGCGGTGCCGCTGCTCTCGGCGGCGGTGCTGCCGCTGCCCTCGTCGAGTGCCCAGCGGCCGAGCAGGCCGCTCGTGGCGGTGGTCAGCTCGACGTCGCGGGTGGCCGCGATCTGGCTGGCGGTGCGGGCCACGTTCCAGATGCGGGCCTCGTCGATGACCCCGGCGAAGTACCCCGCGGCCGTGCCGGTCGAGGTCAGGGCCGATCCCAGGGCGGCCTGCTGGATGCTGTCGGCGCGCGGTGGCTGGTTGACCGCCAGCGTGCCGTCGAGGACGCCGTCGAGATACAGCCGCCAGGTCCCGTCGTACGTGACCGCGGCGTGGTGCCAGACGTTGCTGGTCACGACGGTCGAACCCGTGATCGGGTGGTTGAGTCCCGGTGCGGCGCCGCTCGCGCCCTCCTCGAAGTCGGCGACCAGCCGGCCGCTCGAGGCCGAGATGCCGAGGAAGTAGTTCATGTCCAGGTTCGAGCCATCGGCCTGGCCGCGACCCTTGGTCACGAGCGGGATGGCGTTCGAGATACCCCCCGATCCGGTGCTCGCGCCGACTCCGGTCCCGGTCCGCTTGAACCACGTCTCGATCGTGAACGTCGTGGCTCCCAGCCCGGGTGCCGCTCCCAGGCGCACGTACTGGCTGGAGCCGTTGAGCTGGAGGGCAAGGTTCGACGATGGCGGCGGCGGTGGTGGACTCCCCGGGAGTGGGAACCCCGCGACCCGGGCCGGGCTGCCGACGATGGTGCCGTTGACGTCAGCGGTGCCGCTGCTCTCGGCGGCGGTGCTGCCGCTGCCCTCGTCGAGTGCCCAGCGGCCGAGCAGGCCGCTCGTGGCGGTGGTCAGCTCGACGTCGCGGGTGGCCGCGATCTGGCTGGCGGTGCGGGCCACGTTCCAGATGCGGGCCTCGTCGATGACCCCGGCGAAGTACCCCGCGGCCGTGCCGGTCGAGGTCAGGGCCGATCCCAGGGCGGCCTGCTGGATGCTGTCGGCGCGCGGTGGCTGGTTGACCGCCAGCGTGCCGTCGAGGACGCCGTCGAGATACAGCCGCCAGGTCCCGTCGTACGTGACCGCGGCGTGGTGCCAGACGTTGCTGGTCACGACGGTCGAACCCGTGATCGGGTGGTTGAGTCCCGGTGCGGCGCCGCTCGCGCCCTCCTCGAAGTCGGCGACCAGCCGGCCGCTCGAGGCCGAGATGCCGAGGAAGTAGTTCATGTCCAGGTTCGAGCCATCGGCCTGGCCGCGACCCTTGGTCACGAGCGGGATGGCGTTCGAGATACCCCCCGATCCGGTGCTCGCGCCGACTCCGGTCCCGGTCCGCTTGAACCACGTCTCGATCGTGAACGTCGTGGCTCCCAGCCCGGGTGCCGCTCCCAGGCGCACGTACTGGCTGGAGCCGTTGAGCTGGAGGGCAAGGCCGGCATCGGCCGCGACCACGGTTTGGTCGACCGGCGGGATCGCGGACGCCAGGAGGACGACAAGGCCGAGTGTGACGCGACCCAGCCGCCGGGTCATGGTCCGTCGCGCTTCGTCGAACATCGATGCTCCAACGCGAAGAGGGGTCTGCGCTCGCCCGCGTTCGAGCGCCGTCGTCGTGGTCGCCCACAACGGTACTACGCGGCCTCTGGGACTCGTTCGTCGTCGGCGTGGCGTTGGTGCGTCGGGTCAACACGGCCACGGCGAGGCAAGCATCGGAGGCCGAGCGACGTGGTGGCACAATACCGACGATGACCGAAATCGTGAGCAAGCCGACCACCGACCCCGACGACGCTCTCCGCGCCGGCCGGGCCGCCCTGGCTCGGCACGATTGGCCGGAAGCGTTCGACCGGTTTACCACCGCCGACGCCGCCGGATCCTTGGCGGGCCGCGACCTGGAGGACCTCGCCCAGGCGGCGTTCTTCGTGGCGCGCGCCGACATCGAGCTCGAGGTCAAGGAGCGGGCATACAAGGCGTATGAGGCCGCCGGGGATCTCGAGCGGACCGCCTACCTGGCGCTCGACGTCGGGCGCGAATACGGTTTCGCGGGGAAGCACGCGATCGCCAATGTCTGGATCCGACGCGCCGAGCGGATCCTCGGCACCGACGGCGATTCGTATACGCACGGGTATCTCGCGTTGCTGCGCAGCGAGGCGGCTGCGGCCAGTGGTGACATCGACGACGCCCTCCAGCTCGCGCAGCGGGCGATCGACATCGGCGAGCAGGCTTCAGACCCGGACCTGAAGGCCTTCGCGCTCTCGAACCTCGGTGAACTGAAGATCGCTGTCGGTGAAACGACGGACGGGATCGCGCTGCTCGAGGAGGCCTCGATGTCGGCGGTCAATGGGGAGCTCAAACCTTTCACGACCGGAGTCACCGCGTGCCGGATGATCAGCGCATGCCGCGATCTGACCGACTATCGGCGGGCGAGCGAATGGATCGAGGCGACCGAGCGGTACTGCCACCGGCAGGCCCTGACGGGGTTTCCCGGTGTCTGCCAGATCCACCGAGCCGAGGTCACGGCCGTCGGCGGAGCCTGGGACAGGGCCGAGCAGGATCTCGAGCGCGCGACCGTCGCGCTCGAGGGTTACCACGCCACCCCGCCACAAGCGGATGGGTTCTACGCCATCGGGGAGATCCGCCGACTCCGGGGCGACATCGAGGGCGCCGAGACGGCGCTTCGTGAGGCCCACGCCCGGGGTCGTGTGCCGCAGCCCGCGCTGGCGCTGATCCGCCTCGGGCAGGGCAAAGTAGAGGCAGCCGTCAGCGGGATCGACGCGGCCCTCGCCGACAAGTCGTGGGATCGCTGGGCACGCGCTCGCCTGCTCCCGGCCAAGATCGAGATCGCGATCGCCGCGGCGGACGTCACGGGCGCCCGGGCCGCAGCGGATGAGCTGGCCACCATCGTCGAGTCGTACTCCTCACGCGCGCTCGATGCGACGCTCCAAGCCGGGCGTGGTCGCGTGCTCCTGGCCGAGGGCGACGCCGGGAGTGCCGTGGCCGAGTTCCGCGCCGCGATCCGGGCCTGGCGGGACGTGGGCGCCCCGTACGAGATCGCGCGGGTTCGCATGGTGCTTGCGATCGCCCTGCGCGCGGTCGGAGACGAGGAGGATGCCGATCTCGAACTCCGGGCGGCCCTCGACGAATTCCGCAGACTCGGGGCCGTCCTCGACGTGACGGCGGCCGAGCGCGCGAGCCGCGACATCGAAGAGCGGCGCAGTGGGCCGTCGACGGCCCGGATGACGTTCATGTTCACCGACATCGTGGGGTCGACGAGCCTCGCCGAGGCGCTGGGCGATCTCCCCTGGGACCGGCTCCTGCGATGGCACGACGAGACGCTCCGGGCGGTCGTTGCTCGGCACGCGGGCGAGGAAGTCAAGTCGACGGGCGACGGGTTCTTCGTCGCCTTCGAATCGGCCCGTGCGGCGGTCGACGCCGCCGGCGCGATCCAGCGGGCACTGCGGGACCATCGGGCGGCGACGGGGTTCGCGATCGCCGTTCGGATCGGACTGCACAGCTCCGATGCGAATCGTCGCGGCGCGGACTACAGCGGCAAGGGGGTCCACGTGGCCGCGCGCGTCGCGGCCCTCGCCGGAGCCGGGGAGATCCTCGCCACAGCCGACACCCTGGACGAGGCCGGTGGCCCGCCCGCGTCGGCGCGTCGAACGACCAACGTGCGCGGCGTCACGACCGCCATCGAACTCGCGTCGGTGGCCTGGGACTGACCGACCCGATTCGACGGTCCGGCCTGCGGGCCCGAACGAAGGTCCGGCTCGCCAACGGGACCCGGGACGCGCGACCATGCCCCTCCGTGGTCCGCGGTGGAGGACGACGTCATCGGAGGATGTAGATGGCCCGTATCGGGATCCCGAGGGATCCATTCGAAGGTCGAGGAGCGCGCCGGACCAGGCGACGGCTGCGCGTCGAAGGCGCGATCGCGCTCGGGATGGCGATCGGAGCGTGTGGGTTGACGGCCGCGGTCTGGTTGCAGATCCTGGCGCCGCTGGCCGAGCAGATCGGACTGCGCTGACTCAACGAGGCACGGATCGACCGATCAGCGCGACGGCCCCGACGCCCATCAGCCAGATCCCGGTGGTGGTCAGGCCGATCCGCTGGAAGAGACCGGTGGCCGTGTCGCCGAGCGAGAGGGTCAAGGTGACGAGCGACACGGCGCCGACGGTGACCGCCACGGCCGCCGCCACTCGGCTGCGCCGTGCCAGCACTCTGGCGCTCAGCGGGCCGATCGCGGACAGCGTGAGGTAGGCGAGCAACGCGAAGATCGCGTGAAGGAACGCGGTCTCGACGGGGCCGCCCAGTGGATTCAGCAGGACGCCGAACGTCGCGATACCGTTCAGCGCGAGGGCCATCGCAGCCGGCGGGCCGATCGTCGAGCGGAGGCCCCACGCGGCGGTGAGCGCCCCGATCGTCGAGGCGATGAACCCGAGGTTCATGAGACCGCGCGTCGACGCGCCCAGGGCGGCGAGCCGACTGATCTGATCGTCGATCGGCTCGTAGCCGGCGAGCAGGCGGCCACCCGCGACCCAGGCGGCGATGAACAGCGCCGGACCCCAGATCGCGCCGGACGCGACCGCGACGTTGATCCTCGGGTCCGCGCCGCTCACGCTATCGTTCACGTGGACACGGTACTGGTGATCGTCGCGCCGTGTGCCGCCCCGGAGCCTGGAGGAAGTCTTGCCCACGCCGCCCGACGTTGACGCCTACTTGGCCGCGCTTCCCGATGATCGTCGCGTCGCGATGGAGACGCTGCGGAGGACCATCCGGGCGGCGGCGCCGGACGCCGTGGAGCTGATCTCCTACCAGATGCCCGCGTTCAAGACGCACGGCCAGTTCCTGGTCTCGTATGCGTCATTCAAGAAGCACTACAGCCTGTTCCCGGCGAGCGACGCGGTCGTCCAGTCGCTCGGCGGCGAGGTGGCGCCGTATCTGTTCGGGAGCGGCACGATCCGGTTCGCGGCCGACCAGCCTATTCCCGTCGACACGGTGAGGAAGATCGTGACGATCCGGGTCGGCGAGAATGACGAGGCCGCCGCACGGAAGCGCTGACGCGCGAGGACGGCACGAAGGGAGCGGACGCGTGCCATCGACGGTGCTGACCTATCGCGCCCCGGGGGCGATCTTCACCGAACGCGAACACGAGGTCCCGCTGGATCACGCCGATCCGGGCGGGCCGCGGATCACGGTCTTCACCCGGGAGGTCGCCGCACCGGACGGCACGGACCGTCCCTACCTGGTCTTCCTCCAGGGCGGCCCCGGGTTCGAAGCCGTCCGACCCACGAGCCCGCCTACCGGCTGGATGAAGCGTGCGCTGCTGGACTATCGCGTCCTGCTGCTCGACCAGCGCGGGACCGGTCGTTCGACCCCGGTTGGCCCGCGGATCCCTGGCGAGACCCCGACGGAGCAGGCGACCTATCTGACCCACTTCCGGGCGGATGCGATCGTCCGCGACGCCGAACTGATCCGCGCCGAGCTCGGCAGTGATCCGTGGAGCGTGCTCGGCCAGAGCTTCGGCGGGTTCACCTCGATGACGTACCTGTCGATCGCCCCGGAGGGCTTGCGCGAGGCATTCATCACCGGTGGCCTGTCGCCGATCGGGCGGCCCGTGGACGACATCTACGGTGCGACGTATCGCCGTCTGGTCCGTCGGAACCGCGACTACTTCGACCGCTACCCCGGTGACGAGGCACGCGTCCGCGACATCCTCCGCCGCCTCGACGACGAAGCGATCGTCCTGCCGTCCGGCGACCCGCTGACGGCGCGCCGGTTCCGGCAGCTGGGTCTGTGGCTCGGGGACAGCGCTGGCTGGGAGCTGCTCCACCACGTGATCGAGTTGCCGTTCGGCTCGAACGCGTTCCTGTACGACGTCGAGGGTGGCGTCCGGTTCGGCCGCAACCCGATCTACGCCACGCTCCACGAGTCGTCGTACGCGGACGGGGTCGCGACCCGCTGGTCAGCTGAGCGCCTGCTTCCGGCCGAAGTCGTCGAAGAGGGGTTCTTCACCGCCGAGCACGTATTCCCCTGGATGTTCGAGGACTATGGCGCCCTGCAGGGGCACCGGCAGGCCGCCGAGCGACTCGCCGAGTACGCCTGGCCCGCGTTGTACGACGCGGACCGGCTGCGTCGCAACGAGGTTCCCGTCGCGGCGACCATCTACGTCAACGACCTGTACGTGGAGCGCGACTTCGCCGAAGAGACGGCTTCGACGATCCGGGGCCTTCGGACATGGCAGACGGACGAGTTCGAGCACAACGGGATCCGGGCCGACGGCGAACGTGTCCTGGGCCGCCTGATCGACCTCGTGCGCGAGCGGGCCTGACCCATGCCGGCCGCCCTTCCTCTGCCGCGACGGATCGCGGACATCGCCGTCCCGCAGGACGATGTCTCCGAGGCCGCCTGGCAGCGGGCGCATCGGGCGCTCCCGGGCTACCTCCTCGCGCACTCGGTCCGCGCCTACTGCTGGGGCGCCGCCATCGCGGGGGTCGAGGGCTGGACCTTCGACCGTCGGGTGCTGTGGACCGCGTCGCTGTTCCACGACGTCGGGCTGACGCGCCTCCCGAGGAACACGATGTGCTTCGAGATCGAAGGGGCGGAGATCGCCCGCCGGGCTCTGGTCCGCGCCGGGATGCCCGCCGACGATGCGGAGCGCGTGGCGATCGCGATCATCCTGCACATGGCACGCGGCGTGACGTTCGACGATGGTGTCGAGGCAGTGTTGCTTGACCGTTCCACCGGCCTCGATGTGCGAGGGACCGAGTACGAGCTCGTCGACGACGTCCGACCTCGGGTGATGGCGGCGTTCCCGCGCGGCTCGTTCGACCGCCACTTCCTGGCCGCGATCACGCGTGAGGCCGGCCAGCGCCCGACATGCCAGAGCGCGCGACTGCTTCGCGACACCGGTCTGGCCGCGTGGATGGCGGCGTCACCATGGGTGCGCGGCTGAGGCAGTCGTGACCGATGGCACGTACCGCCACGCGACGAGCCACTCATCATTGAGGGACGCAGACCAGGAGGTGATCCATGCTCGGCTGGACCGGGGACATCGAAGCGCTCACGACGAAGAACACGACCTTCCGGACCGTGGTCTACACCGGCGTCCACACGCAACTCACGCTGATGAGCATCCCGCCGGGCGGTGACGTCGGCTGGGAGCGCCATGGCCATCTCGACCAGTTCCTGCGCCTCGAGCAGGGCACGGCTCGCCTCGAACTGGGCGTGGCCGAGGACCATGTCGACGAACGCCACGACATCGCCGCCGACTGGGCGTTGATCATCCCGGCCGGCGTCTGGCACAACGTCGTGAACACGGGTTCCGACGATGTGAAGCTCTACTCGCTGTACTCGCCGCCCGAACATGCACCGGGGACGATCCACGTCACGAAAGCCGACGACGCGGAGCACACACCAGGCTGAGGCATCATGACGACCTCGCCTCAGTCGCCGCGCGCGATCGGTCGACCAACAGATCTCGCTCCGGAATGTTGCGCGTCATCGATGCAGCACGCGCCAGTTCTGCGGCCGCGTCGCCATAGCGGCCAAGTTTGAAGAGCAGGTCCCCGCGGACCGCGGGGAGCAGGTGATACCGCTCGAGAGCTCCGCCCGCGGCGATCGCATCCACCAGCTCGAGAGCGGCTTCCGGGCCGTAGGCCAGCGAGACGGCCACCGCACGGTTCAAGTCCACGATGGGTGACGGTGCGACCTCCGTGAGGGCGTCGTACAGCGCGACGATCTGCAGCCAGTCGGTCTCATCGCCCCGTCGAGCGCGGGCGTGACACGCCGCGATGCCCGCTTGCAGGACATACGTCCCATAGGGGCCACCGAACGCCTCGGCTCGTGCGAGGGCGCTCAGGCCGCGGTCGATCAGGAGTCCGTCCCAGCGGGACCGATCCTGCTCGAGGAGTGGGATCGCTCGACCGTCCGGACGTGTCCGAGCTCGCATCCGAGACGCCTGGATCTCCATCAATGCCACGAGGCCGTGGACCTCGGCCTGATCGGGTGCGAGCGCGGCAAGCACTCGTCCGAGGCGAAGCGCTTCCTCGCACAAGGCAGGGCGGACCCAGTCCTCGCCCGACGTGGCCGAGTAGCCCTCGTTGAAGACGAGATAGATCACCTGCAGCACCGATCCGAGCCGAGCGGTGAGTTCGGTACCCTCGGGAACCTCGAACGGGATGCTGGCGGCGCCCAGCGTCCGCTTGGCGCGAACGATGCGCTGCCCGATCGTGGTCTCCGGGACCAGGAACGCGCGGGCGATCTCTTCGGTCCGTAGCCCGCCAAGGAGTCGGAGCGTCAGCGCGACTCTGGCGTCGACGGACAGGACCGGATGGCAGCAGATGAAGATGAGGCGCAAGAGGTCATCGCCGATCGCCGGATCGGCCGCCGCGTCATCGATGGCGGGAGTGAGCATCGCTCCGTCCGCGGCCTCGGCGCGGCCGATCTCTGCCACCTTGCGATCCAGCGTCGAGCGGCGCCGGAGGGCGTCGATGGCGTGATGCCTGGCGGTACTCATCAACCAGCCCGCGGGATTTGCCGGGATGCCTCGATCGGGCCACTGCCGGACGGCCGCTTCCAGGGCGTCCTGCGCCACGTCCTCGGCGAGACCGATGTCGCCGAGGATCCGCGTCAGCGAGGCAACCAACCGGGGTGACTCCATCCGCCACACCGCGTCCAGCACGCGATGGACCTCGTCCGCCCGGTTCGACGCCGCACTCACCCAGCGAAGTCAGGCATGTCCAGGATCGGCCGGATCTCAAGCTCCATCCCGCCCCCGAACGGCGCTCGCTTGAGCCACTCGACGCCCTCGTCAAACGATCGCACCTGCCAGATCCAGAAGCCGCCCACGATCTCCTTGGATTCGGTGAACGGACCGTCGATCACCGTGCGTGTCTCGCCGTCGAACTTGACCCTCGCGCTCATCGAACTCGGGGCGAGCCGGTCGGAGGCGAGCAGGACTCCGGCATCACTCAGCTCCTTGTGGAACGCCATCATCGCTTCCATCCCACTCGCGTCCTGGACGTCCGGCATCGATTCGGCTTCCGGACTGGACTTGGCCAACACCATCACTCGCATATGGATCTCCTTTATCGCGGTGCCCGGATCGGTTGCCCGGGATGTTCCTACGGAGATGTCGAACGAACGACATCGATTTCGACATAGGATGCTCGACACGGAGGAGAACGGGGACACGTGGACGACCTCACGACGATCGCGGCGTTGATGTTCGCCATCGTCACCGCCGGCGTCATCGCGTTCCAGATGGCGTTGGCGCTCGGCGTGCCGTGGGGTTCGTACGCCATGGGTGGCAAGTTCCCTGGTCGATACCCCACGAGAATGCGCGTCGCGGCGGCTGCACAGGGAGGGTTGTTGGCGGTCATCGCGCTGATCGTGCTGTCGCGGGCCGGCGTCGTCGCGCCTTCGGTGACAGCGACCCTCCCATCGCTCGTGTGGCTCGCGGTGGTGTTCTCGGCGATCAGCCTCGTCCTCAACTCGATCACCCCGAGTGTGGGTGAGCGTAAGATCTGGGTCCCGGTGGCCGTCGTGATGCTCGCAAGCAGCCTCCTGGTGGCGCTGACCGCCTGATACCCGTGCGGAGTTGCGGCGTGATTTGTATCCTCGGACGATGACGGGCGAGTTCGACGACGCGCCGCTTCTAGCCAACACAGACGGCGGGCTCGCCCGATCGCTTCCGGGCGCGCTTGCCGGCGCCAGAACGGACATCATCGCGGCCGCTCGCGACATTTTGGCGCTCCCTGAAGGCGCGCTGCCGGAACCGTGGTCATGGACCGGCGAGAGCGAAGCAGACATCCGGTACGCCGCGTATCGCGCCGCCGAGGCGCTCGAAGCGGGGGAGATCGACGCGCGCCGCGCGGTCTCGACCTTGGACGCAACGGAAGCACGGACAGCGCTGATCCTCGGACCCACGACGGCCGCGCGCTGGGACCTCCAGGGGATCCTGCTGGCGCTCGATGACGACCGGCTCGACGCGGACCCGGGGGGAGGGGAGTGGTCGCTGCGCCTCGTCCTCGGTCACATCATCGGCACGCATCGCGGATACGCGTCGGGGAATGCCTGGATCCAGCGCCACAGGGCCGATGCACGCGAGCCTGTTCGGATCCCGGATGGGTTCTGGGGGTCTCTGCCGGACGACGAGACGACCGAAGCCGCCGGCTCGTTGGCAACGCTCGGGGCCAGGCTGGACGCGATCGTGGATCTCGCCGCGGAACGCCTTGCCGCCACGCCGGACCGGCATCTGGATATCCCTTGCCACTGGGCCGGGTTCCCGGTCACGCTCGGATTCCGATTCGGCCGGATGGCGTCGCACATCCGCGAACACACGATCCAGGTCGAGAAGACGTTCGCGATGCTCGGCTACACCCCCGATGAACCGGCTCGGCTGGCGCGGAACCTGCTGTCCGCCTACGGCCGCGCCGAGTCCGTCGTCTTCGGTCGGCACGGCGTCGACCTGGCCGCCGCGCGGATCGCCGATGCCGCCGCCGCGGCGCGAGATGCCACCCGATCCGCCCGGGCCGCGGCAGGAGTTTGACCGTGGATGCCGCGGACATCGACCTGCGCCGGGCGACCTATCGACGGTTCGTCGAACTTGGACGCGCCCCGACGCCCGCTGAGCTGGCGGCCGCGACCGGCATGGCGGCATCGGCCGTGCGCGAGGGGTGGCGGCGGTTGCACGATGCGCATGCGCTCGTCCTCGACGCGCGAGGCGAGATCGCGATGGCCAACCCCTTCGCCGCAAGACCAACGCCGTTCGTCGTGGAGACCGGCGACCGATCCTGGTATGCCAACTGCGCCTGGGACGCCTTCGGGATCGGGGCGGCGCTCGACGTGGACAGCGTCATCCATTCGGCCTGCGCCGACTGCGGGGAACCCGTCGACATCACGGTGCGCGATGGGCGTCCCGACCGGGCGGACCTCGTCTTCCACGTGCTCGTTCCGGCGGTCTCGTGGTGGGAGGACATCGGCTATACGTGAAGCTCCATGCTTCTCTTCCGGTCGGAAGAGCACGTGGAGCGGTGGCTCAAGGGGCGGCAGCCAGGGGCGACGATCCCGGTGCTGACGCTCGTCGACCTCGCGTACGCCTGGTGGAGCGACCGGCTCGATCCGGCCTGGGTGCCACATACCCTCGAGTCGAACCAGGCGATCCTTGATCGACTCGGTCTGACGGGACCGTTCTGGCACCTCGGCTGACCTGAGCCCTCGCCGCTCGGCGCCCGCGGCGAGATCAAGCGGACCGCTTGCGCCCGAAGCGTAGACTCGGCCCACCATGACGCGCCTCGCGCGACGGGTCCGGTGAAACATCCGGACGGTTGGGACGTTTCATCCGACATGGAGCCCGCCACGTCCGGGATTCTGGACGCCGACGCGTCGCCCGTTCGACTGACGGGTGGGGATGACGTGGAGGCGTATGTGGTGTCCGCCTACGAGGCGCATCACGCCGAGATCTTCGGGTTCCTGGCTCGCTCGACCCGCGACCAGTCCGTCGCCGAGGATCTCCTCCAGGAGACCTATCTCCGCCTGACGAAGGAGGCCCGTTATGCGCGCCGCCCACTCCAGCTTCGTGCGTGGCTCTACCGGGTGGCCTCGAATCTCGTGATCGAACGTTCCCGCCGCCGGACGACCGCCCTGGGATGGCTTGGTCGCCACGGGCGTCAGGAGCACGAGCGAATGGTGGCCCCGTCACCAGAAGCCGGGTACCTTCGCCGTGAGCGTGCAACGGAGATCGACCGCGTCCTGGCCGGCCTCAGCGCCGACGCTCGTCTCGCCCTCCTGCTCTCGAGCGAGGGCTTCTCCGGGCAGGAGATCGCGGCCGCACTTGGTCGATCGGACGCCGCGACCCGGGCGTTGCTGTGTCGGGCGCGTGCCCGAGTACGGATCCGTCGGGACCTCTTCGAGGAGGCCGCTCGATGAGCATCCACGACGGATTCCAGGAACTGGCCGCCGCGGCCCTGGACTTCGAACTCACCGAGACCGAGCGAGCCGAGCTCGACGGACACCTCGCTGGATGTGATGCCTGTCGACGAACGGTGGCCGGGTACAAGAACGATGCCGTCGCGCTCCTTGCGGTACCCATCCCGCGTCTGACACCGGAGCGCGCGACCGCGGTCCTCGAGCGGGTCCTTCGTCCACCTAGGCGTGCGTCGCCGATGCGTCTGCTCGCGGTGGCCGCGTTGCTGACCGTGGTGGGTGGCGGGGTGATCGCGGCCGGGATGGGAATCAGCCGGCTTGTGCAGGATCCGACCCTCGCCGTGGTTCCGACCCCGAATCCATTCCCGTCGCTCGAGTCTTCCGCGCCCCCATCAGCGTCGACCGATCCGTCTGCTGCTCCGACCTCCGAGACGCCGAGTCCGCCCCCCGACACCACGGTCGGTTCCCTCGGCATCCGTGGTTCTGCGGCAGACACCGGGATCCGGATACGAATGGCACCGACATCGGACGGGGGCCTCTACGTTTCGGTCCCTGTGAAGAAGGGCACGGTCCTGACGCTGCTCGACTCGTCTGGCGCCTCTCACGACGGTTGGCCCGTCACCCTGGCGGGTGCCGCATCGTGCGAGTCAGTCCTTGTGGTCGAGGACGGCTCGGTCCGGCTGGTGTGCACCATGATGTCGGGTGACGACGGCCTGCCGGCCCCGATCCAGGCATACGCCTTCGATCGGGCCGGCCGGTCCCTGTCAGGCTGGCCAGTGGTGCTCGCCGATCACGACGCCGAGGCTTACGTCGACGCCCGGGTCATCGGTGACAAGGTCGCGGTCTTCGCCATGGCCCCCTTCGTTGCACCCGATGTCCAGAACGAGCCGCGCGGTCGCTACTTCGTGATGGTGATCGCCGTGGATGGAACGGTCCGGAATGGCTTCAAGTACAACCCGTCCGAGACCAGTCTCGAGCAAATCGCATTCGGCCCGGACGGTCGCGCATACTCCGTCATCTCGGTATCGGACGACGATCCATTCCTGCCGACGTGGCATGCCCAGCTCTACCCGTGGGGCTACGACACCGCGGGCTTCGAACCCAACACGGTGATGCTCCAGGGCATCGCTTCACGCCCCGCATTTGACGGGTCTGGCCGGATCTGGATGGTCGTCGCGACGGAGCCGGGCGGGCCGGCGCGACTGGAAGCCTACGACCAGCAAGGGCTGGAGGCCATCGACGGTCCGTTCGATCTCGGGTTCGCGGCATTGTCGCGCTGCATCGGGGCCGAGGGAACATGCCTGGAGCCGGCATCCCCGCTCGTCGGGTCGGATGGGACCTCGTTCGTCTTTGGTGGCGATCCCACGAACATCATGGCAGTGGCCGTGCCGACGTCCGGCGGGACGCTGCCCGGTTGGCCATATCGTTCGGATCGCGGCTACCAGGCCATCGATCCATGCCCGGCTGGCGCGGCCTGCGACGCGGTCACGCTTGCCGCCCCGGCACTCGGGCCGGACAACACCCTCTATCTCATCCAGGCCGCCGCCGACGACATCGAGGGTGGGAGCCTTGTCGCTGTCGGCGCGGACGGGCGCGTCGTGGACGGCTGGCCCGTGGGGCTGAAGCGCAAAGGCGCGGCCTTCTGGTCGGTCGTCGTGGGTGCGGACGGGACCGTCTACGCCCTGGCGGTCGAGCCGGAGGCCGATCGCGGCTCGTCGGCGACCATCGTTGCCATGAGGCCTGACAGCACCGTGCGCTACCGGACAACCGTCATCGATCCGTAGTCCGGCCTCATCGCACGCGAGTCTGGCGGCCGCCATCACCCGCGTCCGCGATTGTTATCCTGCCGCCGGTGCGGTTCCTTCCGGTCCGGCTCTCCGAAGCCGTCGCTCCTTCGCGGCTCGGGCGCAGCTTCCGATGGCTGCTGGCCTCGACGATCATCAACAACGCCGGCGACGGCATCGCGATCGCCGCCGGTCCGCTGCTGGTCGCCTCGCAGACACGTGACCCGTTCCTGGTCTCGATGGCGTTGCTCGCGGAATACCTGCCGTCGCTGATCTTCGGGGTGCTCGGCGGGGCCGTCGCGGACCGCGTCGATCGTCGGAAGATGGTGGTCGTCGTCAACCTCGGACGTGCCGTCGTGCTCGTGGTGCTCGGCACGACCGTCGCGACCGGCAGCGTCAACATCGCCGTGGTGCTGGTGGCGCTGTTCATCCTGGGCACGGCCGAGATCTTCTCCGACTCCGCGAGCAGCACGCTCATCCCCAGCATCGTCAGGCGGGAGGATCTCGGCGTCGCCAACGCGCGGATGCAAGGGGCGTTCCTGCTGACGAACCAGCTGGTCGCCCCACCGATCGGCGCCTTCCTGTTCGCCGCCGGTATGGCCTTGCCGTTCGCGACGAATGCCGCCTGTTTTGCCCTCGGTGCTGTGCTGGTTTCGCGGGTCATCACGAGTCGCCGGCCCGAGCGGACCGAACCGACGAGCCTCGTCGCCGACATGGTCGAAGGCGTCCGCTGGCTCATGGGGCATCCGCCGATGCGGACGCTGGCCCTCACGATCTTCACGTTCAACGTGACGTTCGGGGCCGCGTGGGGCGTCCTCGTCCTGTACGCCGGAGAACGGCTCGGACTGGATGCCGTGGGTTTCGGCCTGTTGACGACGGCCACGGCGATCGGCGGGATCGGGGGCATGGTCCTGTACGACCGTCTGGAGCGCCGGTTCAGCCTCGGCGACATCATGCGGGCAGGGCTTCTCATCGAGACCGGGACGCACCTGACGCTGGCCCTCGCAACCGTCCCGCAGGTCGTGTTCGTCATCCTGATCGTCTTCGGGGCGCACGAATTCGTGTGGGGCACCACGTCGACCGTGGTCCGACAACGGGCCGTTCCGGACGCGCTGCTCGGCCGAGTCGGCGGCGTCTATCGCGTAGCGATCATCGGTGGGCTGGTCATCGGCACGCCGATCGGCGGGCTCCTGGCGCGCGCCTACGGGATCACGGCTCCGTTCTGGTTCGGGTTCCTCGGATCGGCGCTGCTCGTGGTGATCCTCTGGCGCCAGTTCGACCAGATCGTGCATGCCGGAGATGCCGAACCCGGCTGAACGCCGCGAGACCAAGGACCCGGGACGGGGAACCACCGTCGACCTCGACCCGTCCCAGGGCCGTGACCCAGGACCGGGATCCGGCATCGACCGGCTCGCTCACCCGCTTCGACGCCCTCTTCACCGCCCACCAGCGCGCCGTCCTCGCGTACGCCATTCGCCGGACCCGGACGCTTGCCGATGCCGAGGATGTCGCCGCCGAGACCTTCACGATCGCCTGGCGCAAGATCGACCAGGTCCCGGCCGAACCGTTGCCGTGGCTGTACGCCGTCGCGCGGCGCGTGGTCGCGAACCATCGACGCGGGCTCGGGCGGCGGGAGCGATTGACGGCCCTCCTCCGCGTGGACGATGTCCCGACACCGATGCGTCTCGGCGACGATGTCGATGGTCCGGCGTTCGCCGCGCTGGCGACGCTTTCGCCCGCCGATCAGGAAGTGCTGCGACTCGTCGCCTGGGAAGAACTCGGCCACGAGGCGATCGCCACGGTCCTGGGAATCACCGCGAACGCCGTGGCGATCCGGCTGCATCGGGCTCGGGCGAGGTTTGCCGCAGCACTGGATCGAACATCGGATGACGATGCCCTGAAATATCTTGACCCAAGCCGGACATCGACTGATGTGAAGGGCACAGACCGTGCCGCATGGAAGGGAGTCGCGCGATGACACCGAACGGGCCAGACCCGCTCGATCGCCTGCGTGCCGCCGATCCGATGCGCGCGGACGACGTGCCTCCCGCGAGTCTCGCCCGCGTGTCGGCGAGGATCCAGGAGCACATCATGACCGACGTCCAGCACAGTCCTGCCATCCGGCGATCGCGGCGACCGTTCGCCCTGATCGGTGGCTCGGCCATCGCGGGAGCGCTCGCACTCGCCATCGCCGTCGGCGGCGGCTTCAACCTTTCCGGCGGCGGCGGTGCCGTCCCGACCGACCCGGCCGGCGGTGGCGGGATGGCCTCGTGCATCATGTACGACCCCGCCACCCTCCCCACGTTCGACATCGTCTTCGACGGGACCGTCACGGCGGTCGACGGCGACCAGGTCACCTTCGACGTGAACGAGGATTGGAAGGGAGCCGGCGGCAGCATCACGCTGACGGCACCGGACGCCGAGATCGCGCTCATCGGTCCATTGCCGGACTTCGAAGTGGGTGGTCGCTACCTCGTGACCGCGGCCGGATCCACCGTCAACGCGTGCGGCTACACGCTCGACTACGACGCCGACACCGCGGCCGATTGGGCGGCAGCATTCGGCAGCTGACCCGATCCCCGAAATCGTCGACCACGAGGCTCCGTCGAGAGACGGGGCCTCGTTCGATGGTAGGGTTGGACGACGACATGGATCACCACTTCGACGTCTCCGACCTCATCCCCGGCTCGCGGACGCCATGACAGACGATCGGATCGGTACGCTTTCGGCGAGCCTGCCGTTCTACACCTGGTACGCCACGTCGCCACACCGGACGTTGACCGGCGACCGCCCGGTCATCGACCTGCTGTTCGGCAATCCGCACGACATGCCCATCCCGGAGTACGTCCAGGCGCTGCGGCGCCACGCCGAGCCGCGGGATCCGTCCTGGTTCGCGTACATGCTCGATCACCCGGCAGCCACCGAGGTCGTGGCACGTGACCTGAGCGCGCACACCGGCATGCCGTGGCGGTCCGAGGACGTGGCGATGACCACGGGCGGCTGGGGCGCGATCGCGCTCGCGATCCGGATGCTCACTGAGCCCGGCGATGAGGTCATCTACTACGACCCGCCGTGGTTCTTCTACGACATCCTCGTCCGGGGCGCGGAGGCGGTCCCGGTCGTGCTGACGCTCGAGGCGCCGCGCTTCTCGCCGGACCCGGCGCAGCTGGCGGCGGCGATCACGCCACGGACCCGCGCGGTCCTGCTCAACACGCCGCACAACCCGTCCGGACGGATCCTCGACGCGGCGGAACTCGACGCGATCGCCGAGGTCCTGCGCGAAGCGTCCGAGCGCCACGACCGGCCGATCTACCTGCTCAGCGACGAGGCGTACCGGCTGATCACGCTCGATGGCCAGCGCGCCCCCAGTCCGGCGGAGCATTACGACCACACGCTGGTCCTCTATTCGTACGGGAAGCAGCTCCTGGCTCCGGGTCAGCGGATCGGCTACATGGCCATCTCGCCACGGATCCCGGATCCCGAGCCGCTGCGGAATGCGGCGACCGTCACCCGGTTCGTCAACAGCTTCGGGTTCCCGAACAACGTGCTCCAGCGCGCGCTCCCGGACTATGCCCACCTGTGCATCGATCTCGGCGCCATCGCACGTCGCCGGGATCGCCTGGTCCCCGTGCTCGAGGAACACGGCTTCGAACCCACCACGCCCGAGGGCACGTTCTACGTGATGGCGCGCAGCCCGGACCCGGACGATGAGGCCTTCGTCGCCCGGATGGCGGCCGAAGACGTCTACGTGCTGCCCGGGACCACGGTCAAGATGCCGGGCTGGTTCCGGATCTCGCTGACCGCGAGCGACACGATGGTGGAGCAGGCGGCCGAGCGCTTCGCCTCGGTACGCGTCGGCGCCTGATGCGGGCGGCCCTTCGGGACGTCTATGGGCCACCGGACGTCATCCGGGTCGAGGATGTCCCGGTGCCGGTACCAGCCGACGATGAGGTCCTCGTCCGGGTGCATGCCGCATCCGTCAATCGGGCGGACCTCGACAATCTGTATCCGAGGTGGGTGTTCATCCGACTGATGCTTGGGCTTCGACGGCCCAGGGAGCGTCGGGTCGGCATCGACGCCGCGGGGGTCGTGGAGGGCGTCGGCGCGAGCGTGACCCGGTTCAAGCCAGGCGATCGCGTGTTCGCGGACCTGTTCCCATTCGGTGGCGGCGCCTTCGCAGAGCTCGTGGTCGCTCGCGAGAAGGCATGGCTGCCGATCCCGGGGTCCGTGTCGTTCGAGGACGCGGCCACTCTCCCGCACTCGGCCATCCTCGCCATCCAGGGCCTGCGCCGCGGCGAGCGTCGGCTGGCGGCAGGCGACCGGCTCCTCATCGTGGGTGCGTCGGGCAACGTCGGCCCGTTCGCCGTCCAGTTGGGGAAGGACGCGGGCGCTCACGTGACCGGCACGTGCCGCACGGCGAAGATGGACTTCGTCCGCTCGCTCGGCGTCGACGCGGTCGTCGACTACACCACCACCGACGCGCTAGCCGGACGCGACGCGTACGACTGGATCCTCGACGTCGATGGCCAGGCCTCCCTTTCGAGCGCGAGGCGGGCGCTCCGACCGAACGGTATTTATCTGACCCTTGGTGGCTCGGGCTGGCGAATCGTCAAGGCGATGCTCTTCGGGCCGCTGTTGTCGCGAATGAGTGGTGGTCGGCGCCTTGGGCTGTTGCTGGCGTGGAAACCGTTCGCCGCCGCTGATGTCGCGACCCTGACGGAGATGGTCGTCGCCGGCACGCTCAAGCCCGCGATCGACCGGCGATATGCGCTCAGCGACGTGGTCGCGGCGCTGCGCCACCTCGACGACGGTCATGCCCGCGGGAAGGTCTTGGTCCTTCCGGTCGAGGCTGGCGACGGGCGACCCATCGTCGCAGGACGGGAGGCCGACGCTGGCTGATCTCGAGAAGACGTTCATCGTCATGGCCGGCGCGGACCGCGCGTTCGAGTTCATGTCGGATCCGATGTACTTGGCGGACTTCGTGCCGATCGTGGAACTCGAGGAGTCCGTCGCCGTCGACGGCGAGATGGACGTTGATGCCGAGTTGGCCGAACGCGGCGGGGCGGCCCACGCGGGCTACGTGGCCGACGCCAAGACGCGTCGCATCGAGTGGGGCCGTCCCGAGGCGGACTACGGCGGGTCGATCGCCGTCCTCGAGATGACCCCGAACACGTCGCGGGTCACGCTGACGCTGCACACGCGTCCGGATACGGACACCGCGGAGGTCACTCGCGTGTTCGAGGCGACGATCGCCAACATCCGCCGGGTGCTATCGGGTCGATAACGTCCGGCGTCACTCCGGCCAGGCGATTCCGTAGTCGTCCGACAGCTTCGTGAACAGTTCGTCGTCGAGCAGGCCGTCGTCGCGGGCGTTCGCCAATGCGTCGAACCAGAGGTCCAGGCCGCCGGGAACGGCCAGGAAGAGGTATCGCGACGGTGTCGTCAGAGGATTGCGTAGCGCATGCGGGAGGTGCTTCGGCAAGCGCGCGAGCCCGCCCGCTTGCAGAACATGCGTCCCATCCCGAAGACGAACCTCCAGGGCTCCCTCGAGCACGTAGCCGACCTCCTCCTCGCGATCGTGAGTGTGCAGCCGATTGCCGGCGCCCCCCTCGAACAGGGATTCGAACAGGCAGTACGCACCGCCGGTCTGCGTGGAGGTGAGTTTGTGCGTCACCGAAAGGAAGTCCAACGCCCGCCCGGATCCAGGCGGGATGAAGACCGGATCGGGGTCGCCGGGCGAGTCGATGGCCACGGGTCGCCTCCTGCATCAAAGTCCGCTGGCGTGGATCGCAACAATGCTACGGCTCCGCTCGACGCTCGTGCGCAGAATCGCTGCAGATCCCCAGCGCGGGGGGCCAAGATGACGATGACGGGCGGCATTGGCGGAGGGCGCATGGCGAAGGCGACGAGCCGGATCACGATCCAGCGGCGAATCGAGGAGGTCTTCGCCGTCTTGACCGATGTCGAGCAGACGGGTCGGTGGTTCCCGGTCGATGTCGAAGAGCACTGGACGTCGCCACCGCCGCACGGCGTGGGCTCCACTCGGCACGCCATCGTGACGATGTTCGGCCGACGTTCCGAGAACGACGCGGTGACGACCGAGTACGATCCGCCCTTCCGCGCGGCCATGCGCGGGACGTCGCCCAACGCCCCGTTCGCGGCCACGCTCGCGTTCGCCGATGACGGGGATCGCACGCGGATCACGGTCACCACCGAGTTCCTGCTGCGAGGCCCCTCGAGGATCGCGGGCCCCGTGATCACCTTCCTCTACGGCCGGATGTGGGACAAGGGTCTCCGCGAGCTCAAGCGGATGATGGAGGCCGGCGAGCTGTGATCCGCCGTTCAGGCGGGCGACGACCCGCGACGCGCCCGTGAACGAGCCGTCCTATCGCGCGGCGGAAGGTCGACTGTGGGCGTCGCTCGACGCACGTCCTTCGGAACGCTGGCTGGACCTGCCGCGACACGAGACGCGGATCCGGCTCCAGGAAGTGGGGGACGGCCCACCCGTGCTGTTCATCCACGGCGCGAACACGTCAGGCGCCAGCTGGGCAGCGCTGGCCTCGCGGCTGCCGGGTCTGCGCTGTCTCGTCATCGACCGCCCGGGCACCGGCCTGAGCCCGCCACTCCCTCGACAGATCGACGCAACGTCGCTCCCCGCGATCGCCGACACGATCGTGACCGACATCCTGGATGCGCTGGACCTGCCGGCCGCCAGCGTGGTCGCGAGTTCGCTCGGGGGCTACATCGGGCTCCGGGCCGCCGCCGCGGCGCCGGAGCGGATCACCAGGATGGTTCAGTTCAGCTGGCCCGTGGGTGCTCCGACGCCGCGGATCCCCACCATGCTCCGGCTACTCGCGCTCCCGGGCGTCGGGCGGTTGGTGGCCTCATGGCCCGCGTCCGAGCGCAGCGTTCGGACGCTCTTCAAGCGCCTTGGTCAGGCCGATGCGCTCGCCGACGGCCGCATCACCGCCGCCGACATCGACGCCTACCTGTCGCTGTTGCGGGACACCGACACGATGCGCAACGAACTCGCGCCGGTCCGAACGTTGGTCTCAGCCCGGCGCGGGCTCAGCCGGTTCGACCTCAGCGACGAACTGCTCGGCGGGATCCGCTGCCCGACGCTGTTCATCTGGGGCGGCCACGACCCATTCGGCGACGCCGATGTCGCCCGCCAACTGGTTCCGCGCATCCCGAACGCGACCCTGGACCTCATGCCGGACGCCGGTCACTCACCGTGGCTGGACGACCTCGACCATTGCGCGACCGCGGTCGACGCGTTCCTGCGGGCACCCACGGCCGCGGCATAGATCTGATCGACGCCCGGATCAGCCCTCCGCGAGCACCTCGCGGAGCTTGGCGGCGAATTCCTCCGGCTTCCCGGCCTGGCCGTATTCGCCGCCCATGAAGCCGCCGTGATCACTGGGGAAGATGACGGTGGTCAGACCCAGACGCTCGGCGGCGGCTTCGGCCCCACGCCGTGCCAGCTGAGCCCCGGAATCCTCGCCGGCCGCGATCACGATCCGTGTCGATGCGGCCCGCAGGGCCTCGAAGTCCGGCTCGTAGTGCGTGCAGGTGATGATGTTCTGCGCGAGGAGGGCATCCGTCCGCGTCCCGTCGTCGTCGGCCGGCATGCCGAACATCGCTGGATCCGGTCCCGGCTGTGCGGCGAACTCGGTCGTCATCGGGCCTTCGTGGCTGACGACCGCGATGAAGTGCGCCATCCCGGCCCCGAACCCACGCTGCTTGTACGTCTCGCCGATGGCCCGGCAGACGGCGAGTGCTCCGTCGCGATCAGGCACGACCGCCGCGAGCGGCGGCTCATGCGCGACCAGCGTCCGCACATCGTCCGGGTGCCTCGCCGCAAGGGCGAGCGCATTGACAGCGCCACCGCTGCTCGCGAACAAGTCCACCGGGCCAAGACCCAGCTCCGTGATGACTCGATGGACATCGTCGGCGTGCTGGTCCGGCGTCGATTCGGTCGATGGGTCCGCCTTGGTGCTGCGTTCGACGCCTCGTGGATCGTAGGTCACGACCGTCCGGTCCGTGAAGTGCGACGCCAGGGTCGCGAACCCGCCGGCACCCATCGGCGAACCGATCATGACCAGCGCCGGGGCAGGGGAGTCGCCGGCGCGGACGTCGTACGTGAGCGTCGCACCGGGGACATCGAGTGTGTGGGTCGTGGGCTCGGTCATCGTGGTCATGCGGGGACTCCTTCCGCGAGGATGGCGTCGATCTGGCCGACGGCCTCCGTGAGACCTTCCACCATGCCCATGGCCAGCACTTGCTCCATGGCCTCGGTGCTCGGGAAGGCGGTCTGGATGGACATCCGCGTACGTGTGGCGTCGATCGCTTCGATCGTCGCGGTCATCGTGGCGGGCGGGAATTCCTCGTTCGGGGTTCCGTCGTCGTTCGCGAAGCCCTCGCTGATGACGAGGCGATGCGGTGGATCGGCCTCCACGATGTCCCAATAGCCTCGTGGCTGGTCGCCAGTCGGTCCGGTCATGTGGTAATGGACCCGACTCCCCGGGGCCAGATCGTGTGCGGTGAACGTCGCGGGGTAGGTCGGGGGACCCCACCAGCGCTCGAGCTGGCGCGGATCGGCCCACAGGTCCCAGACGCGTGCCGGCGCGGCGTCGAACTCGGCGGTCAGGGTCAGGGTTAGTGCGGCGGGGTCCTTGTGGACGGCGGTGACGGTCATGCGAGACGCTCCTTGCTTCGGCTGATGAGGTCGGTCATGCGATCGATGCGCCCGCGCCACAGCGCTTCGTACTGATCGAGGAGCGTTCGCGCCAGGCGAAGCGCCTCGATGTTTGTGCGGACCACCTTCCGGCGGCCGCTGCGCTGCTTGGTGACCAGGCCGGCCCGCTCGAGCACGGCGATGTGCTTCTGCACGGCCGCGAAGCTCATGGCGTAGTGACCGGCCAGCTCGGCGACGCCCTCGCGACCGCTGATGGCGCGCAGGACGATGTCCCGCCGGGTGGCATCGGCCATCGCGGCGAAGACGCTATCGGGATCGAACGTCGACTCCATTGATACAACCATATGGTTGTATATCGAGTGTGTCAAGCGTCCCTGTTATCGTCGCGGCGATGGGACTCGGTTTCGGACTCCTCAGCGCGCAACTCAAGCCGGGGGAGACCGACTGGGCCCGCGCCTACGACGAGACCATTCATGTCGCGATCGAGGCGGAGCGGCTCGGGTTCACCTCGGTCTGGACCACGGAGCACCACTTCGTCGATGACGGCTACATGCCGTCCCTGCTCGTCGTCAGTGCGGCCATCGCCCAGGCAACGTCGACGATCGAGATCGGGACCGGGGTCGTCCTCGCGCCGCTACACCATCCGTTGCGCCTCGCGGAGGACGCGGCGACGGTCCAGTTGCTCAGTCACGGCCGGCTGGCCCTCGGCCTCGGCCTCGGCTGGTCCGAGACGGAATTCAACGGCCTCGGAGCCGATCGGCGCCGACGGGGGGTCGCGATGGACGAGATCCTGCGCATCCTTCCACAGGCCTGGACCGGAGAACCCTTCAGTCATCACGGCGAGGTCTACTCCGTGCCGACGCTCGGCGTCAGGCCCAGGCCGTCGACGACGATCCCCATCCTCATCGGCGGGAGTGCCGAGCCAGCGATCCGTCGTGCGGCCTGTCTCGCGGACGGGATCTTCGCGAACGCCGATGCGGCGACGTTCCGTGGTCAGGTGCGCTGGGTCCTCGACGAGTTCGAGCGGATCGGCCGCGATCCGGCCGCGTTCCGGTTCATCTACTACGCGGCGTTGCTGCCCGGCACGTCGCCCGAAGCGGCGCTCACCCGCTATCGCGATCCGTTCTGGGCGCGGCAGTGGAAGTACTCGGACATGGAGGCGTCCGCCACCCGCTCGCTCCCGCCGCGGCCGGCCCCGGCGTTCGATCGCCCGATCGAGTCGCTGATCGGCAGTCGCGCGGCGTTCGCCGGGAGCCCGGCGCACCTGGTCGAAAGCCTTCTCGACATCCGGGCTCGGGCGGGTGTCCCGGTCGAGTTCGTGGCCAGCAGCTTCCTGCCCCTGCTGGATCACGGAGCCCAGCTTGAGATGATGCAGGAACTCGCCGAGGACGTCGCACCGCATCTCTGAGCGGACGCCTGGGACGCATCGTCAGCGGTGCTTGTCGACCAGGATCGGGTTGCCGTCCGGATCGCTGATGAAGAAGCTCGCCGGGCCCTTCGTCGTCTCGTCGGCTTCCTGGTCGAAGGCCGCGCGGTCCCCAGGTCCATCGTGCCCGCCCGTCGTCGTGCATCGCCGGGTGGAGGTCGGCGATGATGTGTCGCCCCCACCCTAGACGACGTGGATGGACGGAGCCTCGATGGACGAAGAGATACAGGCGATCGACGCGGCGGTCATCGACTGGCTGCTCGATGCGGATCCGGCGATCCGCTGGCAGGTGATGCGCGACCTGACGCCTGAGCCGGAGGATGTCGTCGTCAGCGAACGGGCGAAGGTCGCGACCGAAGGTTGGGGCGCCCATCTGCTCGCGCTCCAGTCATCGGACGGCCTGTGGGGCGGCAAGGCCTGGTCCCACGACTTCACCGACACCTTCCACGTCCTCGAGCTGCTCCGGCGGTTTGGGCTCGATCCTGAGTCTGAGCCGGCTCGGCGTGCGATCGGGCGCGTTCTCGAGCAGGTCACATGGCGAGACCCCGAGTTCGAGACGCCGTGGGCCGACAACCGCTTCTTCGAGGGTGAGGTCGAGCCCTGCATCAACGGCAACGTGGTCGCGACGGGCGCCTACGTCGGGGTCGACATGACGCCGCTCGTGGAGCGGCTGCTCGGCGAACAACTACCCGATGGCGGCTGGAACTGCGAGGTCGAGAACGGCGCGACCGTCTCGTCGATGGAGACGACGATCAACGTCCTCGAGGGGCTGCTCGAGCACGAGCGGGCGATCGGGGGGTCGGTCAGGGTCGGGGAGGCCCGTCGGTGGGGCGAGCGCTACCTGCTCGAGCGGCGACTGTTCCGTCGGAAGTCGACCGGCGAGGTGATCGATCAAGCGTGGCTCCGGTTCTCGTTCCCGCACTGGTACCACTACGACGTCCTGCGCGCGCTCGACTACCTGCGTGACGCCGATCTGGTGCCTGACGAGCGAGTCGCCCAGGCGATCAAGATCGTGGAGGGTCAGCGCGGGTCCGATGGTCGCTGGTCACTCCACAACGTCCACGGGGGCGAGAGCCACCTCGAGATGGAGCCCGACGAGGGTCAGCCCAGCCGCTGGAACACGCTCCGCGCCTTGCGGGTCCTCGAATGGTTCGCGCCGGGCCGAACGCCGAGTCACTGACGGATCGGGCCATCCGGCTCTCGCCCGGTGCCGCCCCCGTGGTCACGATGGTCGGGAACGACATCGATGATCCGGAGGTAGGGCCATGAAGGTCGCAGGTAAGGTCCTCATCGTGACCGGTGCCGGCAGCGGCATCGGTAGGGAAGTCGCGCGCGAATCGGTTCGCCGTGGGGCCGCGGTCGCCGCCGTCGACATGAATGCCGCGACGCTCGACGAGACGGCCGCCCTGGTCGGAGCGGGCGCGCGCTTCTCGACGCATGTCGTCGACATCACGGACCGGGGGGCCGTCGAGGCCTTGCCGGCTGCGGTCGCCGAGCGGCTCGGGCCCGTGGACGGGATCGTCCACTGCGCGGGGATCATCCAGCCCTTCGTCCGGCTCAAGGACCTCGACGATGCCGCGATCGACCGCGTCTTCGCGGTGAACTGGCTTGGCACGCTGTACCTGATGCGGACGCTGTTGCCGCTTCTGCTCAAGCGACCGGAGGCGCACATCGTCAACGTCTCGAGCATGGGCGGCTTCCTGCCGGTGCCCGGTCAGACGATCTACGGGGCGTCGAAGGCGGCGGTGAAGCTGCTGACCGAGGGTCTCCACTCCGAGTGCGCGGGCACGAAGGTCCGCGTGACGGTCGTGTTTCCGGGTGCGGTGGCCACCAACATCACCACGAACTCGGGCGTCGAGGTCCCAAACCTCGGAGCCGACGCGGCGAAGATGGCCAGCCGGGCCTTGTCGGCGGAGAAGGCGGCGCGGATCATCCTCGACGGCATGGAGAAGGACGCGTACCGGGTCATGGTCGGGAGCGACGCCAAACTGATGGACCGGCTGTACCGGCTCTCCCCGAGACGAGCCGCGGGATTCATCGCGAAGCAGATGAAGGCACTGCTGCCGGCCTGATCGAAGGTTCGTGACCATCAGTGAAGCCGGGCGGTCGGCTGCTACGCTCCTGGGATGAGCGACGACCCACCGAACCCCGACGGGATCACGGTCCGGGCCTTCCGCGAAGCGGGCGGCACCGAGGACTGGCCCGTGCTCGCCGATGGCGCACTGACCTTCGTCCGGACGGGATCGATCGCCGAGAGCGCGGCGCTCGTTGCGGCGATCGGCGCCATCGACGGGATCGACGAGCACCCGCCGGCGATCGACATCCGCGCGGATGGCGTCACGATCCGCCTCCTCACCACCGCCGACGACTGGTGGGGGATGGGCCGCAAGGACGTCGACATCGCCCGGGCGATCTCCGCCGTCATCCGTGAGCGTGGGTTGACCGCCGACCGGGGCGAGGTCCAGTCGGTCGCGCCGATCGTGATCGCCGCCCAGGATGTGCGGCGCGTGATGCCGTTCTGGCAGGCGGTCACCGGATACGAGCCGCGACCCGACAGCCCGGACGAGGACCTCGTCGATCCGCACGATCGCGGCCCGGGTCTGTGGTTCGAGACCGTGGATGGTCCGCGGACAGGCCGCAACTGGATGCACTTCGCGGTCTGGGTGCCCCTCGAACAGGCCGAGGCCCGGGTCGCGGCTGCGATCGCCGCCGGCGGTACGGTCCTGTACGACCGGTGGGCGCCCGCCTGGTGGACGCTTGCAGACCCCGAGGGCAACGAGGCCGACATCGCGACGTCGCAGGGCCGCGACGAGGGCTGAGCGGGCACACCGGGGAGTCGCCGACGCTTCGCGCATGGGACAATCGGCGCGAGCAACAGGCAGGAAGCGGCCCACGATCGTCCACGCGATGCCGTGGGTGGCGCACCACGAGAGGAGAGCGGGGCCATGACCTCTACGACACAAACCGCCGCACGGCCGGCTTGGGTGGAGCTGTCGACGGACGATCCAACGGCTGCGCGAGCGTTCTACGCCGATCTGTTCGGCTGGCAGGTGGAGGTCAGCCCCGATCCGCAGTACGGCGGGTATGGGATGGCGCGGCTGGCCGAAGGCGAGGGCGATGTCGCGGGGATCACCGCCAAGATGATGCCCGAGGCGCCGACGGCATGGAGCCTGTATCTCGGCACCCACGATATCGATTCGCTCAGCGCGGCCGTCACGGCGGCCGGGGGACATGTCATCGCGCCGGCATTCGATGTCGGGGACATGGGCCGCATGGCCGTCTTCGCCGATCCGACGGGTGCCGTGATCTCGGCCTGGCAGGCCGGCCGCATGCGCCGTTTCCGGACGGGCGAGACCGGCACGTTCGGCTGGGCCGAGCTCAGCGCCCGCGGGTTCGATGCGGCGCGCACGTTCTACGAGGCCGTGTTCGGGTGGACCACCACGTCGTCGCCGATGGGGGTGGGGCAGCCCGATTACATCGAGTTCAAGGCGGATGGCGACAGCATCCTGGGCGGCATGGAGATGATGCCGATGGTCCCGGCCGAGGTGCCGAGTTACTGGATGCCGTACTTCAACGTCGACAGCGTCGAAGCCGCGTTCGAGCGCGCGATCAGTCTCGGCGCGACCGAACTCGTGTCGCCGAGCGACATGCCCGGTGGCCGTTTCGCGATCATCCAGGACCCGCAGGGCGCCACGTTCGGGTTGCTTCGCCTGGGATAGACGCCCAGGGTCGGGCTGACGCCAGGCCGGTCGGGCGCGGACCAGCCTGGCAGGCAGCAAAACCTGCTCGGCCGCGATCTCTTCGCCCGTTGCGCCGCGACGACGCACGTATCCCGGTCCAGTGGGCCATGAAACGCGCCCCCGGTCCCCTCGGGATCCCAGGATCGCGTCGTCGCGCAGCTTTCCCAGCCTGACAGGCCGGGCCGGCTGGTCTGCTCGATCCGAGTCGATAGGCCAGCGCCGGGGCGCGGGACTCAGGCGGCGCATTCTGGCGATCCATCCCACGATGTCGGTGCCCTGGCGCGCGTGACCGTGGCGTAGAATCCCGCCCGAGACAGACCATCCAAACGCGTGGTCGATGGATCCGAGCGCGGTTCGTGGTGAGGACGTGGCTGAACTCGCCTTTCCAAGGATCCAGCATCAGGGGCCGGATTCGCGCTGCCGGATCGATGGCGTCCTGCTCGGCTGGGTGTCCTGCACGGCTTACTCGATGGCGATGGGCATCGATGCCTACACGCGCGGGGAACGCCACCCGAAGGGATGCTCGGTGCGCCGGCATACGGGCGACACGGAGAAGGGCCTCAACCTCCGGCAGGTCGCCGAGGTCGCGCAGGAGCACTACGACGTGCTCGTCACGCTGCGCACGGGCCCGCGGGTGATCGCCCCGGACGCCGCGGTCGCCCAGGCACGGCGGGGGAGGGGTTTCGTTCTCCAGGGGAATACCGGCCCGCTCCTCGGGACGACCTCCCAGTCCACGCGGAAGCCGGCCCAGCATGCGGTCTGGGTCCAGAGCGTCAAGGTCGATGCAGCAGGCAAGCCGACGTTCGCGACGGTGTTCGACCCGGCGGCTGACGGTCGACGCCTCGACGCGACCCGGAACATGGCCAAGGCACCGCAGCAATGGCCGTGGCGTCGTGTTCTCGATTTCGCGGCCGCCCTGAAGATGGACGACGGCAAACCACTGGGCCCAGGTCGCTTCTATGCGGGGTTCGTCCCGCGTCGGCAGACCTCGCCGGTGCCCGGATCGGCGAACGCGGCACAGCCGACGCCCGGCGTGACCCTCCGCTTCGGTGCCCGACCGACGACGCCGTTCCCGGACCGAACGCGCGCGAACCCTCCGGCCGGCCGCCGCGTGAATGTCCGCAAACGCCCCGACCGACTGGATCATGCCGACGTCGTCGACCGCCTGCCGGATGGGGCGCTGTTCATCGCCCACCAACGCACCAGCCAGGGAATCAAACCGCCAGGTTCACGGTCCCCGACGTGGCTGGGCAACCGGGATGGCACGGCGTGGGTCCACGTGAGCGGGTTGCGGCGGGTGGGAGGTTCGACATGAGCGACGGCGACGGGGCGTTCGTCAAGGGGCCACCGGCCGACCACGCCGCGGAGGATGACCTCGTGCCGGACTCCGAGGGCCTGCCCGAGGACATCGCCGAGGATGACCTGGGTCCCGACGAGGATCCAGAAGCCGTCGAACTCCCGGTCGATGACCTCGACGCGCCCGCGACGGGTGCACCGTTCTCCGGCGAGGTGCCGATCGCCGGCGAGGTGCCGATCGCCTGAGTGGGGTCGTGGGCCGGCCTCGGTGGCACCCGGCGCGCGATCGCCGAGACATGCCGACGGCCGCCCAGCCGGCCTGGCAGGCTGTGAAACGTGCTCGGTGAGCGGCGAGGAGCCCGCGATGGCGCCTCGACGCCGGCAATCTGGTCTGGCGGGCCGCTCTTTCGGCTCCGGCGGCCCTCCAGAGCCCCGGATCGTGTCGTCACGCAGGATTCCCGGTCTGGCAGGCCGGCAAGGTGCCCATCGCCTGAGTGGGATCAGCCCTCGGCTCGGACCGGGAGTTGCGCCTCGAGGTAGTCCAGCGTGCCGGTGAGTGCGGTCGCGAGGTCCGATCCGTCCCTGGCCGCCAGGGCATTGGACAGGACCGCGTGCTTCCATGGCATCCACGTGGGGATCTCCACCGTGGAACTGTTGGGCAGCGTCTTGATCCGGCGCATCCGGGCGCCCGGGGAGATCGGATCGCGCTGAAATCGCAGGGCACGGACCGACAAACCGGAACGGGCCCGTTCCTCGATGCACGAGAAGTCCGCCGCGGACACGCCGAGTTCCGCCGCGGCCCCCGGCACGAACGAGAAGGGGAGCGCCGGTTGGCTGGTGACGGCCGCCTTGACCCGCGCGCTGCGCGCCATCGCGAACGCGAACCCGCCGGAGAAGCACATGCCGACGACGCCCACCCCCGCCCGGCCTGACGCGGCCTCCTCGGACGCGGCGAGCGCCTCGAGCCAGTCGACGATGGCTCCCGTCTCACCCCGCGCGAGCGCGCTGAACTCGCGGGCGACGCATACCCGGGCCGCATTGCGGACCATGCCGACCAGCGAACCGCGGACCTTCGGCTCCCCGAGGAGCACCGGCATGACGACCGTGTAGCCGCGATCGTGGATGGCATCGGCCAGCGCGACGGTCAACGAGGTCAGGCCCGGCAGCTCGTGCATGACGATGACCACGGGGCCGGGCCCGCGGCGGCGGAGGACCGGCTTCCGGATGCGGGACTCGCTCGCGACAGCCGGGAAGTCGTACCGCTCGTAGCTCGCGGGAAGGACGCCCGTCACGGGACTCGTTGCGTCACGGAGCAGCCGTCGGCCTTGTCGACCGCTCCGCTACCACGGCATCGGACAGGCCCAGGATCACGGTGAGGGCGACCAGGCCGCCAAGCGCGACGAGGAGCGGGTGCTGGCTCCCGATCATCGGTACGTCGATCGGACCGATGGCGATCCCGATCGCGGTCAGCATCGCGATCCCCAGCAGGGCGACAGCTTCCAGCGTGATCCACGTCCGAGTGGGACGACGTGTGCCGCGCCGAACGGCGGCGCGCTCGTTGACGTCCCAGCGACTCCAGCGCGACGCCCCGTACCCGGCGACCGGTCGGAAGAGCGCGAACGTCAACGCGGCGCCGATCACGAGTTCACGGATGGTCGCGTCAGTCAGGATCGCGATGCCGACGGACACGATCGAGCTTGCCAGGAGCACCAGCGCGCCGAGCGTCAGGATCCGACCGATGGCGCCGGACGCCCGACGGCGACTCGTCCACCACACCCAGACCGCGAAGACGAGCCCCGTGAGCAGGACCGTGGCGCCGATGCGTTGCCAGCCTCCCACGACGTCCGCCGCCGGGAGCCGCGTGATGCCGACGAGCACGATCGCCACGATCACCAGGACCGGACTGACGTCGACCACGCCGACCAGCCAGCGAACGAATGACCGCTCGGGCCAGACGCTCCAGTTCCGGGCCGGCAGGACGGCCTGGACGGCAAGCCCGACGAACAGCACGACGAGCGTGGCCGTGGCGAGGATCAGGGCGCCGTCGGTCGGTACGCCGTCCAGCAGCCCACGAATGGACGCCAGGCCTTCGTCGATCTTGTCGTGACCCGGGAGGAGCGTCCAGGCGCTCTTCGCCATCGCGATCAGGTCGGAGAAGCCACTCCCGGAGCGAGGCACGAGGACCGCGGCCGCGAGGGCCAGGAATGGGGCCACGAACGCCACGCGTCGCCACATCGTGAGGAGATGGACGCGCTGGTATCGGTCGCCGACGCGTGCGGCGGTCGGTGCATCGAAGCGGCTGGCGTCCGGACCCGTCGAGGGGGTGTCGAGCTCGCGCAGCACCGGCAGGACGAATTCTTCCTCGTTCTCCCAGTACCCACCGTGATCCTCGCGCAGGCTGCGCCGGTTCCACACCTCGTGCAATTCCGGGCGATCCGCGCCGTTGATCGGCGGCAGGGCCTCCAGCGGTGCCGGATCGTGTGAGCCCCAGAAGTTGACCCAGCGGCCGGACCAGGCAAGCGGCGGGTCGAGGCGGCTGAGGATGGTCGACGATGCCCCACGCGCGCTCGCGCCGTCACCTTCGAGGATCCCGGCCGGCAGGTCCCGGAGCAGCCCGATGGCTTCGCCGTGGGTGATGAGCTTCGTGACCTGCGGGATCGCCGCGTTGGGTGGATCGGCCAGGCCGGCGATGGCGTACTCCGGGTCCGCGAGGACCTGGTACGACATGACCGTCCCGCCCGAGTGCGCGACGACGATGATCCGATCGCAACCGTAGGACCGAAGCGCGTCCAGCGTCTGCCAGATGGTGTTGCGGATGTTGGCGGCCTGGGCCGGACTGCTGACGATGACGTGGATGTCGCCCCACCAGGCGAGCAGGAACCCCTGGAACTGGGAGAGGATCACCTGGTCCTTGAGTGGCCCGACCGGGAGGATGGCCGCGACGGCCTTGAGCGCCGCGATGCCGAGGAAGACCACCGTCGACACGAGCGACAGGAACGTGCCGATACCGATCTGCGCGACCCATTTCGGGACGATCGCCCCGCGGCCGGCGATGCGGTTGACGACGCGCCCGAAGACGCCCTGACGACCCGTCCAGTCCGCGACCGACGAGAGATTCGGCGGCGCGATACGGCGGGCCCACCAGGCCTCGGTGAGGACCCAGGTCTGCGGCTCGTGCTCGAGCTGATCCTGCGCGTCGCGGAGCCCGGGGACGGCGACTTTGACGAGCGGAAAGGTCGAGCCACCGAAGTCGATCTGACCGCGGACGACAGGGTCGATGAGTCGACCGGACCGATCCACCCACGGCCAGACGAGTGCCGTTGTCTCCTGACGCTCGATCCAATCGATGAGGCTGCGGATCAGCGGCCCGGACCAGTCGAGGAGGGTCTCGCCGGCGAGCTGATTGCCGATGCCGTGCACGAACAGGACACCGATGGGGCCGCTGATCCCAAGGTCGGTCTCGGTGTCGAGCTCGGCCTCGGCGGCCGGAGCGGGTTCGGCCGGCCCCTCGGGTTCGGTGTCGGCGGCCGTCGATTCAGGTTCGGTGTCGGCGGTCGGCGCGGGTTCGGCGGCCTCCTCGGGCTCGGCGACAGGGGGCGGGGGAGCAGGCGGCACCGGCGCGGGTTCCGGTCCTGCGATCGCGACGTCGGCGGCGACGGGCGCTTGTCGCATCTCGGCGACCGGGATCGCGAGGCCGGCGTCGGGCGGCGCCTCGCCGTCGCGCGCTCGATCGAGGTCGGTCTTGCGGGAACCACCCCGAAACACGGCCATGCGTTGCTCCCCGGCCATTGGCCTCGGCCTGATCCAGTGACGCGCGCGACCTCGGCGACGAGAATGTACACCCGCAGGTGGCGGCGCAGATCACCGTTTCCGTCGGCGGACCAACGCTAGCGCCGGGCCGGCCTGGCAGGCGGCGAATCGTGCTCGGTGGAGGACCTGGAGCTCGCGATGGCGCGCCGACGCGGGTTTCGCCGCCTCGCAGGCTATGAAACGTGCGCCGCAGACGGCCCACGCGTCGCCATCGGGTTCCTACGCACATCTTCGACGTGGGGCCACCGGTCAGTGCCAGGCCTGGTCCTGGTGGCGCGCGGTCGTCGCGCGAGGCCCGGCGCGATCAGCGTTGGCGCGGCTGCAGGCGCTGCCAGGTCCCCGCGTTGAGCGTGTTCGGGTCGAAGCCCGCCTGGTCGGAGGTCAGGTATTCGCCGCGGTCGTTCACCCAGTACGTGTCAAACCCGATGGGGAGCTGGACGAAGCCGCCGTTGACCGGATCGGCGTAGCTCTGCACACCCGCGAGGGTCTCGCCCCGAAGGTCGGCGATTCGATCCTGGGATGCCTGTCGTTCGGCGATCACCTGTGCCTGCAGGGCCTGGCTCTCGGCACGATGTTCGGCCAGCGTCTTCCCGAACGCGATCGTGTCATTCAGCTGCTGCTGGAGGCCCTGGTAAAACAGTTGCCTGACCATCAGGTACATGCCTTCCCACTGGGGCGTCGAGAGTCGGCTCGCCACGATCGTCGAGATCAGGCCGGCGTTGGCGTCGAGCTGGCCCTTGGGCGCCCGGGTCGTGTAGGCGAAGTTCACGTACCACGTCGTGAGCTCGGGCGATCCCGCGTAGAGGAGCGCGAACCTGACGTCTTCCTCCCAGGCCTGCCCATCGCGCTGGTACTCGTAGCGGAGCCGGTAGGCCGCGACGTTGGCCGGACCACCGAACCCGACCAGGAATTCCTGGGCGACCGCGGGCTCTTCCTGGATGTCCACGAGGGTGGCGTCGGCGAGCTGGGGTAGGACATTGGGCATCCAGAACTCGCTGACGAAGGTCGCGGGATCCGTGATCGGTGGTAGGTAGATCTGACCCTGGTAGGTCCCGCCCACCGGTATCGGGAGACCGTCGAGGGGCTCGAAGAAGATGAAGTTCTGGATCGGCAGCCAATCGATCGTGGTGCCCGAGACCGGGTCCGTCAGCGTCGTCTCCATGAACGCGATCCGCGAGAAGGTTGGGAGCCACTTGACGTTGCCGCGATAGGACCAGCCGTCGGGCAGGAGGAACGCGAAGGCTTCCACGTTGTCAGCCGCCGGGTCGGTGATCCCGATGCGGAAGAACCGGACGATGTCCGATCCGCTGCCGGCGCCCGCGCCACCATTGCCCGCGATCCCGGTTGCCGCCGGGAGATCGAAGCCTGACTGCCCGCTCGAGGACGGGGCCGCCTGACCGCCGCCACACCCGACGACGATCCCCATGATGATGCCGAGCAGCGCCCGCGAGCGCCGGCGTCCGGCCCGTCTCGATCCCAGGTCGACCATGGCGCACAGGATGCCATACGACGTCACTCGCACCTAGACTACCGCTCAGGAGGGGCGAACCATGGTGATGGCCGCGACCGTGGCGATCGTCGGAACGACGCTCGTCGGGTCAGTGGGGTACTGGTGGTGGGGATCTGCGTCGTTCGGGAGCCCTGATCCGGTCGCACCGGTACCGTTCCTGATCCTGGCGGCCGTCATCGCGGTCGCCGCTCGAAAGCGGCACGAGTTGGCCGTTGCGCGCATCGGGCTCGCGGTCGCGGGTGTCGGGCTCGTGCTGGTGGGGTCGCTCCCGTTCGTGTCCGAGGCCACGATGGCTCTCGCCCCCGTCACGATCGAGGGCGGCGTCGCAAGCCCACTTGCCCCGATCCTTCGACCCATCGCCGAGGCACCGATCATCTCGACGATCGTCGGCAGTCTGGCCCTCGCCGCGATCACCGCCGCTGCCGGTGCGCTGCTGCTCGTCGGCCTGTGGCGCGAGCGGCCGAGCGCGGAAGCCTTGACGAACCGTTAAGCGAGTATTACTGTCGCTAGTAAGAACCGCACGAGGCGACGATGAGGATCACATCAAAGGGCCAGGTCACGATCCCGCAGGACGTGCGGGAGCGGACCGGTCTGCTGCCGAATACCGACGTCGAGTTCGTCGTCGATGGGGATGGCGTACGGATCATCAAGGCCGCGCGGGGCCGGCGACCGTCGCGAGGGGCAGCGGCCGTTGGGCGATTGCGTGGCGTTGGCGGTCGAGTCCAGATGACGACCGACGAGATCATGGCCCTCACCCGCGGCGAGTGATGGACGCGGTCCTGGTCGACAGCAACGTCATCCTGGACGTCGTCACGAACGACCCGACGTGGGGCGACTGGTCGGCTCAGGCGTTGGAACGAACCGCGGATGCGGCGATCCTGGTGATCAATCCGCTCGTGTACGCCGAGGTCTCCATCGGGTTCGACAAGATCGAGGACCTCGAGGCTGCGCTTCCGATCGACCTGTACCGGCGCGAGGCGCTTCCATTCGAAGCGGGCTTTCTGGCCGGCAAGTGCTTCCTTCGCTACCGACGTGCCGGCGGCACCAAACGCTCTCCGCTCCCGGACTTCTACGTCGGTGCGCATGCCGCGATCGCCGGCTACCGACTGCTCACTCGGGATGCAACGCGCTATCGAACATACTTCCCGAGCCTCCAGCTCATCGCACCATGACGACCCAGCCGACCATGACCCCGAGCGCCTTCGCACAGAAGTGGCTGGGCTCGACGGCCACCGAGAAGGCCGCGTCGCAGGAACACTTCATCGACCTGTGCCGGATGCTCGGCGAGCCCACGCCCAACGAGGCCGATCCCACGGGCGAGCAGTACGCCTTTGAGAAGCGTGTTTTCAAGGCCGGGGGAGGGGACAGGTGAAACAGGACCTGGCCGCCGCCGAGCCGAGGTCGACGCGCATCCATCGATGCGGACCTGGCGGTTCATTGCGACGGTCGATCATCGCGTCGACATCCGGGTTCGACACGTGACCTTTCAGTGCTACCTGCTGCAGTTCTGGCGCGAGCATTGCGTGAGCTGGACGAAAGACTGCGTCGATCGCGTGTCCGAGCTCCTGGATCAGGAGCCGACCGGCGCGGGCAAGGTCGAACTGATCTGGGAGCTCGGTGGGGCCCCACAGCGAGCCTGCTTGGATCGGACCCGGACGGCCGAGGCGCAGGGGATCGACGGTCCAGTTCAGCGTGGGTGTGCCAAGAGCTGTCCAGGATGCGGGACTGGAGACGCTACTCCTCGACTTCGCCACAACGGCGGGAAGGATCGCGAGTGATCGCTGTATCGACGGCCACGTGAAGTTCGACGCCGATGGCCACCATCGCGCCGTCAGCTCGGTGCGCGCGAGGCTCGGAAACCTCGAGCCGGCCGCCGTCCGGCGCGCGACGTTCTTGCCGGCCGAGGAACGATACGCTCGCCGGAAGGCGATGCGGGAAGAGGTCGCGACCACCTACTCGGAGTCGAGCCAGGGCAAGCGCATGCCGACAATCGACTTCCCGTATTCGACCACTGAGCAGTTGGACGCCCTCTTCGAGCTGCAGGAGATCGCAGATGCCGAGCTTCGCGCAGCGAACCTTGGCGCGATCGACGGGAACGAGATCGGGGACGGCGTCTTTACGCTCTTCCTGGACCCACGTCGTGGCAAGAAGACGGAGTCGATTGGAGCAATCGAAGCCCTAGCGACCGAACGTGGACTCAAGCCAAATCCGCCCGGGCGGTAGGATCGAGCGAAAGGAGGCCCGAGATCAGCGTCGGGTTCAGGTTGCGAGGTAGATATCGACGAAGCCTGCTCGGCAAGCCGTCGGCCACGGACGTTCTACGGCTAGCGGCTGCCGCATGGCGGGAGCTCGAGCCGGACCTCGTCATGCTCGAAGTCGAAAGCGATGCTGGCGTTCCGACGCTGACGATGCAGGCGCACCCCGCTGTTGAACCTCTCGACATGAAGGTCCCGACGGGAGGCGTGCTCCAGGTGTCCGCGAACACGTCAACGGGTGGCCCGGGGTACCACCGACGGATGATCGACGATGTCCGAGCGATCGGCGAGCGGCTCGGCATCGCTTGGCAGCCGTCCAACGATGACGACGTGCTCGACGAGACTGGCTACTTCGAGGGAGGCCCTCGCGGCGCCGTCGATGTCGCGATGCTTGCCTGGCTCCGCGCGCTCCTTGCAGTGGTGTCCGTGCAGGACGGCCAGTTCATCGCGATAGCGATGCCGATCGGCTATCGAGCATCGCTCAAGGATCAGGACGACGTCATCACGGCGATGGGTCCTCGAGATCGCGGGTGGGTTGCGCGCGGAGCTGCGGATCCCAAGGATGCGGAGGACTTCTTCGCCTGGTGGGGCGACGATCGAGACGCGACGCACTATCGGAACCGTGCCATCGCGCGCATGTGGGTTGACGTTCGCTGGGCTGCGCCGGTCGACGACGAGAGTCGCGACCATCTCACCGGAGCTGATCGAGATCTGCAACGGGCCCTCGAGGACGATGCAGCGCCAGAGCTTCCGTGGCGCGAATGGTCGGAGATCCGTCGACTCATTCGTGTGTCAGGTAGTCCGGCAACGGACCTCGATCGCGTTATCGGCGAGCGTTCAGCAGGAGTAGAACCGGGGGCGCGACTGATCGGGTACCGACGCGGACCCGTGCCCGTCACGATCGAGCCGGGATGGACTATCACGATTCCCGGTTCGTTTCGCGAAGGCGTGGACGGAGCCTCATGGGTCGGCTACGACCAGGAGCGCTCCGTACGCCTAGCATCAGTCAGCATGGGTGGCAAGGACGGTCATGTCCCGAGCGCCGATGAACTCGCCACCACCGCACCCTCCGGACACGCCGCGATCGGCCCAGGAGATGAGACGCTCCGCGGCAGTTTGGTGATCCGTAACGTCGATGAGGATGGGGATCAATATCGTGCGCTCCATGGCGTCGTCGCTTCCGCTGGTGAACTGCTGATCGTCACGATTGTGCCCGGCGAGGATGAGGAATGGGCACGAGAGACCTACCGCTCGATCACGTTCAAACCCAAGGAGTGATGCGGGTGAATCGGAGGGCGTGATGCGGTTCTACAAGCGTGGGTCCGCCGCCGGTGGCGACGATGCGATTCGCGGCGTTCTAGGCCTGGCGAACGAGGCCGACCGCTCGCGGCTGGGACAGCCGAAGCGCCGTGTCGTCGTCGACGACGGCGCGAAGCAGGGGCCTAGACTGGTCGATATGCCTAAGTGGCCGCGATATAACGTCCTCGCGCTGTGGCTCCTGGGGGAACGATACAAGGCTTCCGGATGGCTGGAGATCCGCACTCGAGGCCCCGACCTGAGGTGGTGGGAATCGCGCTGCAAGGTCGAGGGCTGGAACCATCCGGAGCTCACCGGCTCTGCGCCCATCTCCGTTCGGATCGAGCTGGCGGCTGGCGCAGAGCTCTCCGGCACCGCCTACGTCGATCAAGCCCGCCACCTCTGGGGCTGGAAGCGTGATGAGGCGGATCTGAAGATCCATGGCACCGAGCACGGTTTCAAGCTCCGGGAGTAGATCGGCATGGCGGTCCGATGAACCGGGCGTGACACCCGTCACGTACACTCGTGACCGTCAAGCGACCGAACGTCGAGCCACTGGGGTAGGGGAGTGACGACGACCCAGCCGACCCTGACCCCGAGCGCGTTCGCCGCGAAGTGGCGCGGCGTCGACGACCACCGAGAAGGCCGCCGTCCCAGGAGCACTTCATCGACCTGTGCCGGATGCTCGGCGAGCCGACGCCCACACGAGGCCGACCCCACCGGCGACCAGTACGCCTTCGAGAAGCGCGTCGCCAAGGCCGGGGGAGGGGACGGCTTCGCCGACGTCTGGAAGCGCGACTTCTTCGCCTGGGAGTACAAGGGCAAGAACAAGGACCTGAAGGCCGCCTACCTCCAGCTCCTGGACTACCGGACGACCTGGGCAACCCGCCGCTCCTGGTCGTCAGCGACCTCGACCGGATCGAGATCCACACCAACTTCACCGGCCTGCAGCCCGGTCGTCGAAGATCGGTCACGCTCGACGACCTCGGCGGCCGACGACCCGTCCGACGCCCTGCGCGCTCCTGCGCGACGTCTTCACCGCGCCCGAGGAGCTCCGCCCGCGCATCGAGCCGGCCCAGATCACCGAGAAGGCCGCCCGCCACTTCGCCGAGATCGCCCAGAGCCTGCGCGACCGCGGCCACGACCCGCGAGGCCGTCGCCCACTTCCTCGACCGGATCCTGTTCTGCCTGTTCGCCGAGGACGCCGGCCTGCTGCCGAAGGGCATCCTCGGCCGGCTCTCGCAGGCCTCCCACGGCCGGTCCGAGCGTCTTCACGACGGCCCTCGGCGAGCTGTTCGCGAAGATGGCGACGGACGGCGGCCTGTTCGGCGCCGAGGAGATCGACTGGTTCAACGGCGGCCTGTTCGACTCGGCCGACGTGCTCCCGCTGACCGGCACCGAGATCGGCACGCTCCTGGAGGTCGGCAGGCTCAACTGGGCGCTGATCGAGCCGGCGATCTTCGGCACCCTCTTCGAGCGCGGCCTGGACCCCGACCAGCGCGCCCAGCTCGGCGCCCACTACACCGACCGCGACGCGATCTGGGCGCCTCGTCGAGCCGGTCATCCTGCGCCCGCTCCGCCGCGAGTTCGCGGCGATGCAGGCGCAGCGTCACCGCAGCTCGCTCCTGTCCGGCCGGAAGGTGACGAAGGCGACGCCGCGCGACCGAGAACCCGAACGCCGTCTTCGAGGCCTTCCTCGATCGCCTGCGCCGCGTCCGCGTGCTCGACCCCGCCTGCGGCTCCGGCAACTTCCTGTTCGTCGCGCTGTGGGCGCTCAAGGACCTCGAGTTCGAGGCGATCCAGTGGGGCTCGCTCGTCCTGCGAGCGCCCGATGCAGATCCCGCAGATCGGCCCCGAGGCGGTCCTGGGCATCGAGATCAACGCCTACGCCGCCGAGCTGGCCCGCGTGACCATCTGGATCGGCGAGATCCAGTGGATGCTCCGCCACGGCCTCGGCTACCGCCGCGACCCGATCCTGCAGCCGCTCGACCACATCGAGACCCGCGACGCGCTGCTCGACCTCTCCGACCCGACGAACCCGCGCGAGGCCGAGTGGCCCGAGGCCGAGTTCATCGTCGGCAACCCGCCGTTCCTGGGCGGCAAGCTGCTGCGGCGCGGCCTCGGCGACGACTACGTCGAGACGCTGTTCGACGTCTTCGACGGCCGCGTGCCGCGCGAGGCCGACCTCGTGCACCTACTGGCACGAGAAGGCGCGAGCGCAGATCGCAGGCCGGCCGGACGCGGCGCGCCGGCCTGCTGGCCACGCAGGGCATCCGCGGCGGCGCGAACCGGCGCGTCCTGGAGCGGATCAAGGAGACCGGCGACATCTTCTTCGCTCGGTCAGACGAGCCGTGGGTCTCGTCGGGCGCGAACGTCCACATCAGCTTCGTCGGCCAGGACGACGGGACCGAGCGGAACGCGAGCTCGACGGCGAGCGCGGTCGCCGACGATCAACGCGGACCTGACGTCGGGCGTCGACCTGACGCAGGCGCGGCGCCTTGCGCGAGAACCTCGGGCATCGCCTTCATGGGCGACACGAAGGGCGGCCCGTTCGACATCGACGCCGCGACCGCGCGCCGACTGCTCGCCGCGCCGAACCCGGACGGCCGGTCGAACGCGACGTCGTCCGGCCGTGGGTCAACGGCGACGACATCACCGGCCGGCCGCGCGGCATGTGGATCATCGACTTCGGCGTCGGACATGTCCGAGCGCGAGGCCGCGCTCTACGAGGCGCCGTTCGAGTACGTTCGCGAGCACGTCCGGCCCGACGCGAGTCGACCGTCCGACGCCAGCGTACGCAGAGCGATGGTGGCTGCACGTGCGAGCCGCGACCCGGGATGCGCGCGCGCACTCGATCGGCCTGACGCGCTACATCGCGACGCCTCGCGTCGCGAAGCACCGGCTCTTCGTCTGGCTCGACGCCGGCACGCTCCCCGACAGCCGCTCGATCGTCTTCGCGCGCGACGACGACTACACCTTCGGCGTCCTCCACTCGCGCGTCCACGAGCTCTGGGCGCGCGGCACGGGCACCCAGCTGCGCGAGGTCGAGTCCGGCTTCCGCTACACGCCCACGACCTGCTTCGAGACCTTCCCGTTCCCGCGACCCGACCGACGAGCAGCGCGAGAGGGTCGGGGAGGCCGCCCGCCGCCTCGTCGAGCTCCGCGACGGCTGGCTCAACCCGCCCGGCCTCGACCCCGCCGAGCTCGCGAAGCGCACCCTCACCAACCTCTACAACCAGCGCCCCACCTGGCTCGCCCACGCCCACGCCGACCTCGACGCCGCCGTCCTCGCCGCCTACGGCTGGCCCCCAATGCGGGACGATGAGGAGCTCTTGGATCGGCTTCTTGGACTGAACATCGCGGCTTTGCGGCTCCGGTAACACCAACGCGAAGATTTCGATCCGACCGCCTTCAAGGGGGAACTGGAATGCAAGTTAGGCGAGTCACAATCAATCGATTTCGGGCAATCGAGCATCTGGAATTCTGCCCGACATCTAGAAATGTCCTGGTGGGACCAAACAACTCTGGAAAGAGCAGCATTCTCGAGGCGTTGGATTTGGTGCTGCACGCCGGTTTAGGTCGGCCGCGAGCCGCCCCAACGGAGCTTGACTACTTCGACCGCGACGTCGCATCAGGTTTTGACGTCGAGGTTGTGTTGGGTGGCCTCGCCACGGACTTCCTAGCGCTTGTCACTGACGGTCTCGAAGGGTGGAAAGCCGACAGTTCGGAACTCGTGCCGGAAGTGGATGGCCCGGGCATTGAGCCGATCGTCCGAATTCGGGCGAGAGGAACGGACGAACTGGAGGTTCTTCACGAATTTGCCAAGGCGGAAGTCGAGGGGCAGCGATTCGGCCCACGACTCAGACGAACCATCTCCTGGGTCTTTGACGGGAGATCTCGAGACCCGAGTCGGCAATTGGCATTTTACCAAGGCGGCGTACTAGACCAGCTATTCGTTGACGTCGACCTAGAACCTGCTTTGGACCTTCTCCGGGATGCCCTCGCGAGCGGCGCCAGGTCGGTAAACGATGACAGCGCGGTCGCGGCGGTTCTGGATGAGATCGGGAGCGACCTAGCGATCTTAGGTTTGTCGACGTCCAAGCCCGGCTTTGAAGCTGGGTTCGTGTCGAATCGAGAGCTCCTTCAGACTCTTCGACTTGCCATGGCTGGTCTTGGCACCAATGCTATACCCCTTACGAGGCATGGCCGGGGAGCTCAGCGGCTCATCTTGTTGGCAGTACTTCTGCGCCTGGCGCGTGGCCATGCGACGCACGGCGTGATCGGTGGGTTCGAGGAACCGGAAGAGGCTGTCGAACCCCTGCGACAGGTCCAAGCAGCAAGGCTGCTGCGCGCCCTCGGAGAGGACGGCGGGCAAGTATTCCTCTCGACGCACTCGCCCGAGATCGTTAGGGCATTCGACTCTACAGATGTCCTTCTCCTGGACCGGGTACCCAACATCCGGCTCCGGAGGGTCGGTTTCACCAGCGCGGTGCGGCACGGCTACGAGAGGCGCTTGGACATGCCCATTGTTCGAGCACTGTTCGTTCGCTTTCCGATCTTGGTCGAAGGCGTAAGCGACCGAAGCGTGTTCCACGCCTTTTGGGACGCGCTGGCTGCGTCCGGCACGGTGCCGCCGACCGAGCGAATTGGACTCGAGGTCGTCAGCGCCGAAGGCAATAGCCACATCCCAATGTGCGTTCAGATTCTGAATGAAGCGGGCAAGTCTCCCGTCGCTTGGATTGAACTTGACGATCCTGAGCCTGCCCAACGTGTCATCGATCAAGGATTCGCCTTCTGCGTGCTTGCTCACGACGCGGACGCAGGACGCAACAATCTCGAGCGTGCCTTAGCTGCCGCGACGGATCTAAATGCTCTGGCGACTGCCATGTCGACGGTGGCGGAAGACCGCGGAAACGGATGGACATCGCAGCTTGCAGACGTCGTAGGTCGATCCGGGGTGGTACTGGACCCGGGGGTCCGAGCAGCACTCAGGACGAAGGGCTCATTGACGGAGATATTCGCATTGCTGCCGGAAGCAGAGGCTCGTGCATTGGTCGTGGCGTGCATATCTGCGAAATCTGCTCCGGCTCCATTCGATATCAAGGGGGGTAGGAGCGCGCGGCTCTTCGCCGAAGCTGTCGTATCTGCTAGCGGCGTACCCGCCCCGTTCGAGCGAGCGCTGGTCGCGCTGTCAGAGTGGATCGCGGCTGGCGCCGCGGCCGGTGTCCGAATCGACTTCACCTATACGTAATGATCCGCAACGACGATGAGCAGGAACTCGCGCTTCATTTCGCCGGGACCCACTTGGTGGTTCTCGCCCCTCCCGGAACGGGAAAGACGTCCCTTGCGGTTCGACTCGCCGCTGGTGCCGCGCCATCGCTGCGACCGAACGAACAGGTGCTGCTTCTCACATTTAGCAACCAGGCAAGGGGCCAACTCGAACGCGAAGCTGACTCACAGTTGACGCCAGTTGTGCGTCGACGCGTCGTCGTTAGCAACTACCACCGGCTGTTTTGGACGACTGTGCGCGCTTATAGGAGGCTGCTGGGACTCCCGGTTGCGTACCGCGTCACGAGCGGCGCAAAGCGGCGAGCGATTGTCCTCGGCTCAGCGACGGCGGCTCAACGGATCCCCAAGGCATTGCTTGAGTCCGCCGCTGAGTTTCGCGACCCGAGTTTGAGGGACAGGATTGATCTGTCCGACACCGAATTGGCGCCGATCCTGGATGCCATCGCCCGCGAGCACGCTGCGGGCCGGCTCATATTCGAAGACTTCGGCGCTCTCTGGACTGCCTTGGTTACCTCTAATCCCACGATCATGCAGGCCTTTCGTGCCAGGTATCCGGTAGTGATCGCCGACGAACACCAAGATGCATCTCATGTTCAGGATCAATTGGTGCGGTCTTTGGCAACCCGAATGGTCATATTCGCTGACCCGATGCAGCTAATCCACGAGTGGCGCGGCGCGGACGAGGCGAGGCTGGATGCGCACATTGCCGAATGCGATCAGGTCATTGAGTTGCGTACGCCCCACAGGTGGCACGGGGAGCCCTCCATCGGTCAGTGGCTCCTCGACTTTCGAGCTCGGTTGCAAGGCGACGTTCGCACGACCTCGAGACCAGGGAGCGTGCGGATCACCCTTACGAACCCAACACGCGCAATGAACGGGCAATTGGCAGAGGTTCGGTTTGCTGTACTCAGGGCACTCGCTAGGGGAGCTACATCGGTCGCCGTCATGGCGTCACGAAATGAAGACGTGTCGCGGTGCCGCGGCTATCTCTGCCGCAACGGGTTGTCTCCGACTCACCTTGGCATCAACCACGCATTCGACGAACTTGCAGATCTGATTGAAGATCTGCCGAGCCTCACCGCGGCACACACCGCTGCGCGAGTCGTCGAGGTCCTCGCTGGACTCGCGCCCGACATCCAACACTCTGTCACGCAAGCACAAGCCAGGCTCGGACCTGCCGGAACGCGCAAAGCTGGCAGTTCTGTAACCGCGCGAGCATTGCTAGAGGCAGCTGACTACGGGTACAACCTCGGCGCCGCGGGCCTCTTTCCCGGCATCTCCGCGGGCCTTGCAGCCTTGAAGGGACTCGGGAAGCACATACCCGCCCAAGACGTCGCGCGCCTCTACGTGAGCGCGGCTAGAGCCCCCGACCTTGCCACTCAGATAGCTGACTTCCAGGCGGCGCTGACTGCCGCGTCACACCACGCAGCGCGACGGGATCACGGAAATCTTGACGATGACGATCCATGCGAGCAAGGGACGCGAATTCGACCACGTCGTAATCTTCGATGCGACGCGAGCCTCATTCGACCCGGCAAATGAACAACGACGACGGCTCCTTTATGTCGCCGTCACACGGGCGCGAACCGGTTGGGACATCATCGCGCCTCGAGGACTCGAGACACCGCTATTGGCTATCCTTGGATAGACAGACATAACTCACCTTATCGGAAGTACCTATCCACCGCTCCCGAGGCCCGAGAGGTTACGCGGACGACGTTGCCGCCGACCCACGGCGCGCATCCTGGATCGACACGACCTGCACGACAGATCGATCCGCGTCCACGCGATAGATGATCAACATCCAGGACCAGGGTCCGAGAACGTACCGAAATCCGGTCCAGCGTCCGTCAAGGGGTCGGCCACGCTCAGGAAAGGTCGCGAGCGCGTCGATCTTCGCGACCACGCGCGCTTTGGCGGTCAGCGGCAATCGATGCGTCTCCGTCATGGTGGCAAACGCTCGCCATGCCCCGGGCGCCACGAGGACGACGGCCACAGGTCACAGCGAGTCGAGCGGAAGGCCGTGACCCGACCGGATCTCCTCGAGTCCGCGCTGAGCGTCCTCCCACGCACCTGGGATGGCATCCAGGATGGCGGTGATCGTCGCTGCCTCAGGATCCCGTTCGTCGAGCGCGGTCGCGAGGAGCGATCCGGCGACGACCTCCGGGCTGAGATGGATCCGTGCCGCGAGAGCATCGAGCCGATCGCGGTGTCGGCGATCGAGCGGCACACCGTTCAACGCCGCGCTCTGCTCCTCGTCACCCGCATGGGAGTCATATCCCGCGTACGCCTCACCCACGCGATGTCCGGCTCGACGCGCGACATCGGCGATATCCACGGCTGATCTCTCGGCCTCTGACGCCGGCCGCAGGTTCGCCGCCCCCACCAGCCCCCGCAGGTCCTCCTCGTCGATGACCAGCTGCGTTCCCAGCCTCCAAGCAGGCAGACGACCGGCGCGGATCCATCGACGGACCGTTTCGGGGTTCCTGCCGGCGCGCCGAGCCGCGTCTGGGACCGTGATCACGGCGTGTCGCTCACTCATGGTGTCGTATACTACAACACCACCCTCAGCTCGCGCGGCACGCCAGGTACGCGTACATCGGCAGGTCCAGCGCTACGTGCCAGGCGATCGGCACGAGCAAGGACTTCGTGCGGATCGCGATGAGGCCCGCCACGAAGCCGCCGGCACCCACGATCGTCATGAGGATGATCGGCGACCCGCCGACGTCAGAGCCACCGTGCGCGAGTCCGAACACGACCGCCTGGATCACGAGCGCCGGCCAGATGCCCACGACGCGCCCGGCCCAGTGCATGAGGACGCCTCGATAGGCCACTTCCTCCATGACGCCGTTGGCGATCGCGAAGACCAGCGCCGGGACGAGGAACCCAAGGTCGCTCAGATCGAGCGTGAACGACCCGAAGAAGGGCCGCGCGACCAACGCCCCGGCCACCAGACCGATCGGACCCAGTAGGACGGCCCCGACGACCGCCCAGCGGACCACCCAGCGCGCCGGCCAGCGCAGGCCGAACTCCCGCCGCGACGTCCGCAGCAACATCACGAGTCCGGCCAGCACCGCGAGGACGAGGACGGCTTCGGCCAGGCGCCATACGGCCGGCGGCGAGGTCAGGAGCGCACAGTCAGCCCCAAACGGATCGGCGACGGGCGCCGCGATGAGACCCCAGCTGAGCGCGGCCGCGACCGGGATCGGGGCCGCCCAGGACCAGCGGACCGGCGCCTCGCGCCCGATCGCGACCCCCAAGCCGAGGATCAGCACCACGAGCACGACCGGCGCGACGGGCCGCACCGCCGCCGCGGCGACGATCAGGGCGAGGGGGAGGGCAGAACGAAGCACCTCGGCCAGCGGCATGGCGCCCCGAGAACCGCGCGTCACCGGGACCCCTCCCCCACCCCGTCGGCCTGATCAGCCACGCGTCGACCTTGCCCGACCATCAGGCGTTGCTGCCGGTCACGATCAGGACGGCTGCGCCATCGGGTCGTGGCCCGGCCAGCAGCCCGGCCCAGGATGCCGCGGCGGCACCCTCGACCGTGATCCCCAGCTCGAGCGTCAACTCGTCCTGCGCGGCGTGGAGCGCCTCCTCCGACACGGTCCGCATGTCGTCGACGCGCCCCTCCAGCCACGCCACGGCGTTCGGGGTGGCGACGCGCGACGCGATGCCGTCCGCATACGTGGCGATCTCGTCGGTCTCGATGGGTCGTCCGGCCCGCCAGCTCAACGTCATGGCCGCGGCGCCCTCCGCCTGGACACCCACCACCTGACACGACGGCGCCGTCGACTTCATCCACGAGCCGACCCCGTTGATGAGCGCCCCGTTGCCAACCGGGACCGAGATGACCGCGATCGGCGGCAGGTCGCCCGTCTCGACCGCGTCGGTGAGTTCGAGGGCCATGGTCGCGGCCCCGGTCGAGATTCGCGCGTCCTCCCCGTCGATCACGTGCGTGTGTCCGTGCTCGGCGGCATGCGCCTCGCCCGCCGCCCGAGCGTCATCGAAGTCCTCGCCGGTCTCGATGACGGTCGCGCCGAGGAGCCGCATGCGGGCGACCTTGCCGCGGTTGGCGTTTCGCGACACGAACACCACGGCCGGCGCATCGACCGCCCGAGCCGCATACGCGATCCCCTGGCCGAAGTTGCCCGCGGACTCGACGACGATCGGGCGATCCGGCCCGATCCTCCCCTCCCCCGCGAGCGCGTGGACGGCGATCCAGGTCCCCCGGCCCTTGAACGAGCGGATCGGGTTCACCGTCTCCACCTTGACGACGACCGGGACACCCAGCCGCTTCGACAGGCCCGCATGGATGTATTGCGGGGCGTGGGTGAATTCCGGCGCGATCCGGTCGTGCGCGGCGCGGATCGACTCAGGGGTCAGGTCAGGGTGGGCGATCATCGAGGTCGGCGCTCCGTGGGGACCGGTTCGGGGGTCACCAGTATGCCGCGGACAACGAAACGCCCGAAGGAACCGCCGATCCCGAGTCGCTCCCGCCAATGCAAGCACCGGCAAGATCGCTTCGTGTTCAGGGCCCCTTCGGGCAAGACTTACGATACGTCGGACGCGGCGGCCAGGGGAAGTGGCTTATCCACGACTTTCGCGAATCGCGACGCCGATCTGCGGACCTTATCCACAGCCTGTCCACCGTCAGGTCTCCAGGGGCCCGGTCCACCCCTCGACAAGCACGGGGATGCCCGTCGACGCGACCCGAAAGGCCTCCCCTCCCCCGATACGCCAGCCGTCGTCGGACAGGCGCTCGATGTCGATGACGTCCGCCGCTCGGACCCGCCCATCCCCATCGACGACGACCATCGACCGGCCGATCAGCCCCGGTCCCTCCAGGACCGACGACAACGTCCAGGCGATCGTCGCATCGCCGAGGGGCGAGCCCGCAACGCGGACCAGACCATCGATGCCGAACGGCTGGCCGACCACATGGTCGATCCCGTTCCCCTCGGCCGCCACCCGATTCCCGTGGAGCGTGCCATCGGCTTCGGGATGGAGCGTGAGGAGGACACCCGCCACCGACAGCTCGAGATGACTGAAGCGACGCGCGTCGTCGGTCTCGATCAGCAACGAATGGACGATCGCCCCGCCCCGCGTGAGCACCTCACGCCATCGCCGACCCCGCCGACCCTCGGACATCGTCCAGGTCACGATCGTGTCCCCGGCCCGTCCGGAACCGGCCAGTCGAACCGGCGGCGTCATCGGTCGGTGCCGACCACCCCGGCCTCGGCAAGATCCTCGGTCCAGCGCGCGGCGACCGCCTCCAGCTCTCCGGCGAGCGACGGCGCGACCCGCCCCGTGAGACGCACATCGCGCTCGCGGTACTCGACCTCGACAGTCCCGCGCTCCCGGACCCGCGCCAGGAGCTCCCCCGCCGCGTACGGCAGCGCGACGTCGACGTCCACCCAGAGTGAGGCGAGTAGCGCGGCGACCTCGGCGCGCAGGGTGTCCAGTCCGTAGCCGGTCGTGGCCGAGACGAAGACGGTCCCCACGATGGCCGGTGCCGGCGCCCCCCCGTCGAGCGCCGCAGCATCGAGCAGGTCTGCCTTGTTGAAGGCGACAAGACGGGGCTTGTCGCCCGCACCGAGGTCGTCGAGGACGGTCTGCACGGTCGCGCGGTGCTCGTCCATGTGCCCGTCGGACGCATCGACGACCTCGATGAGCACGTCCGCCCGATTGACCTCCTCGAGCGTCGCCCGGAAGGCGTCCACGAGTTGATGCGGGAGCTTGTGGATGAAACCCACGGTATCCGTGACGATCGCGGTCTGCCCGTCGCCGAGCTTGACCTGACGGCTCGTGGGGTCGAGCGTGGCGAAGAGCTTGTCCTCCGCGAGCGCGACCTCGGACCCCACCAGCGAGTTGAGCAGGGTCGATTTGCCGGCGTTCGTGTAGCCCACGATGCCCACGGTGGGCCACAGTCGCCGGTCACGCCCGCGGGCCGCGGTCTCGCGCTGCTGGCGGATGTGCTCCACGCGCTCCTTCATCTTCGAGATGCGGGTCCGGATGATCCGGCGGTCCGTCTCGAGCTGGCTCTCACCGGGGCCCCGTGACCCGATCCCGCCCTGCGTGCGCGAGAGGTGCGTCCAGAGCCGCGTCAGGCGTGGGAGCTGGTACTCGAGCTGGGCGAGTTCCACCTGGAGGCGGCCGTCGTGCGTGCGCGCATGGAGGGCGAAGATGTCGAGGATCAGGCGGCTGCGGTCGATGACCTTGACGTTGAGGAGGCCCTCGAGCGCCCGCTGCTGCGCGGGCGACAGCTCATCGTCAGCGACGAGCAGATCGAACCCGGTCTCGCGTTTCGCGGCGACAAGCTCCTCCGCCTTGCCCTTGCCGACATACCAGTTGGGATCGGCGTGGCGGCGGTTCTGCCATTCGGCGCCCACGACCTCGGCACCGGCGGTCGTCGCGAGGTTGGCGAGTTCCGCGAGCGAGTCCTCCGCCGACCAGCCGTCGTCGCTGCCGACGTCGACCGCGACGAGGAAGGCCTTCTCGACGGGCGGGGCGAGTTCGATCAGGTTGGTGGGCACGGCGCGAAGGATAGCCGCTACGACTCGAGCAGTCGGTCGACCGCATCCCGAGCGGGGCCCATCGGCACCCCACGCGTGGCATCCAGCCAGGCGATCCCGGACTCCGCGCGGAACCATGTCGCCTGGCGCTTCGCGAAGGCACGGTTGCGCTGGGCGTCGAGTGCGACGGCCGCCTCGAGCGTCAGGGCGCCGTCGAGGACCGCCCAGGCCTCGCGGTAGCCGATCGCGCTGAAGGCCGGCAGCGTCGGATCGAACCGCTCGCGAAGGGCGCGAGCCTCATCGATGAGCCCGGCATCGAACTGGGCCTGGGCGCGCGCCTCGATGCGGCGCTCGTGCACCTCGGGCTCGAGCGTCAGCCCGAGCCACGCGATGGGTCCGTCGTAGCCGCGCGTCGCCGGAAGCGAGCCATCGCCCGCGATCTCTGCGATCTCGAGGGCCCGGACGACGCGTCGCGGATTGCGCCGGTCGATGGCAGCGGCGCGCGACGGCGCGAGCCCGGCGAGTCGCTCGACGAGGGCGTCAAGGCCCGCGTCGAGCAGCTCCGTCTCGAGCCGGGCGCGGATCACCGCGTCGGACGGGAGCGCACTGGTGTCCAGACCACGCGCGACCGCGCGTAGGTAGAGTCCGGTCCCGCCCGCGAGGATCACCACGCCTCCCCGGGCGGCCAGATCCGCCAGGACGGCACGGGCATGACCCACGAAGTCGGCGACGCTGAACGGCTGGTCCGGGTCCACCAGGTCCAGTCCGTGGTGCGTGACGCGCGCCCGGTCCTCGGCGCTGGCCTTGGCCGTGCCGATGTCCAGGCCACGGAACACCTGGCGCGAGTCGGCCGAGATGACCTCGGCGACGCGACCGTCGCCGGCCGAGCGCCGCCGCGAGCTCGATCGCGAGGTCCGTCTTGCCCGTTGCCGTCGCTCCGGCGATCACGATCATGGGTGGATGGGCGCCACGGTCCTCGCTCGTCACCGGGCCAGCGTACAGTGCGCCCTACGGAGGTGACATGACGACGCACGAAGCCGAGCATCGGACGGAGCGACGGGGCCGGACGGCTCGTCAGGCGGCACGACTCGCCCGTGCGACCGAGCACCTCCCCTACCTCACGCGGAAGCTCGCGCCCGTCGAGGTGGTCTCGGCCGAGGGTCTCGAGATCATCGAGCACAACGCCGACACCCTCCTCGCCGAGGTCGGGATCGAGATCGTCAACTACCCGGAGGCCGCAGACATCTTCCGCGGCGCCGGCGCCGACGTGGATGGCACGCGCGTCCGCTTCGAGCGCGGCATGTGCCGCTCGATCATCCAGGCCAGCGCGCCGCGGGTCTTCACGCAACGGGCCCGCAACCCGGCACGGGACGTGGTGATCGGCGATCCCCACGTGGTCCTCGTGCCGACGTACGGCTCGCCGTTCATCCACAACCTCGACGACGGCCGGCGCTACGCCACGATCGAGGACTTCCGCAACTTCGTGAAGCTGACCTACACGAGCACGACGCTGCACCACGGCGGTGGCACGCTGTGCGAGCCTGTTGACCTGCCGGTCAACAAGCGCCACTTCGAGATGGTCTACAGCCACCTGCGCTACACGGACAAGGCGTTCATGGGCTCGGTCACGCATCCAAGCCGTGCCCAGGATTCGGTCGACATGGCGAGGATCGTGTTCGGCGCCGAGACCATGGAGCGCGAGCACGTGATCATGGGGCTCGCGAACGCCAACTCGCCGATGTCCTGGGACTTCAACATGCTCGGCTCGGCCAAGGTCTACGCCGAGAACAACCAGATCATGCTCATCACGCCGTTCATCCTCGGCGGCGCGATGGCCCCGGTCACGGTGGCGGCGTCCGCGACCCAGACACTCGCCGAGGCGCTGGCGGGCATGGCGTTCTGCCAGATCGTCCGACCCGGGGCGCCCGTGATCTTCGGGTCGTTTGCGTCATCGATGTCGATGCAGACGGGCGCGCCCACCTTCGGGACCCCGGAGCCGCAGCTCGTGCTGTTCGTCCTCGCCGCGCTGTCACGTCGGCTGGGCGTCCCGTTCCGGAGCGGCGGCAACTTCACCGCCTCGAAACTGCCGGACTACCAGGCCGCCTACGAGAGCGCGATCAGCTTCATGGCCACGATGCAGGCGGGCGTCAACTTCAACCTGCACACCGCGGGTTGGCTGGAAGGCGGACTCGCGATCGGCTACGAGAAGTTCATGCTCGATGAGGACCAAGCCTCGATGGCCGGCGCGTACCTCGCCGGCGTGGATCTCACCGACAACGGCCTCGCGCTCCAGGCGATGCTCGACGGCGGCCCCGGCCAGCATTTCCTGGGCTCGCCGCACACGCTCGCGAACTTCGAGACCGCGTTCTGGCGCTCCGAACTGTCGGACAACAACAGCTTCGAGCAGTGGGAGCTCGACGGCGCCCGTGACGCCGCGGTCCGGGCGAACGGCGCGTGGAAGCGGCGGCTCGCCGAGTACGAGGAACCTGGGATGGATCCGGGCATCCACGAGGAACTCGTCGCGTGGATGGATCGCCGGAAGGCCAGCTTCCCCGACTCGGACGTCTGACCAGCGACTCGATCGAGATGCGCGTCAGGCGCGTCAGTCGGTCGTCGGATCCGCCGCCGCGGGCGCGCTGACAGGCTTCGACGCCCCGTTCCGGGGTTGGACCTGGAGAAGGCGCAGCTCCTCGATCGGGATGTGGCACTTCATCATGTGCCCCGGTTCCACCTCGACGAGCGGCGGCTCGGTGACCTCGCACAGGTTCTCGATGAACCGGTGGCAGCGCGTGTGGAAGACGCACCCGCTCGGTGGGTTGGCCGGGCTGGGGATCTCGCCCTCGAGGACGATCCGCGAGGTGGCCTCCCCGTCGACGCTCGGGACGGCCGAGAGCAGCGCCTCGGTGTACGGGTGATTCGGGCTGGTGAAGACCGTCTCTGACGCGCCCACCTCCATGATCCGTCCGAGATACATGACCGCGATCCGATCGGCCAAGTAGCGGACGACGCCCAGGTCATGCGAGATCAGCAGGTACCCCGTCTTGCTCTCCGCCTGGAGCTCGGAGAGGACGTTGAGGATCGCGGCCTGGACCGAGACGTCGAGCGCGCTGGTCGGCTCGTCCGCGACCACGATCCGCGGGTCCCCGGCGAACGCCCGGGCGATCGCGACGCGCTGCTTGAGCCCACCCGACAACTGGCCCGGCTTGAGGTCCAGGTGGCGCTGCGTCAGGCGCAGGTCCGACGCGAGCTTGTCGACCCGATCATCGGCGGCCTTGCCTTTGAGCCCGGTCAGTTTGCGGACGGAGCGTCCGAGGATCGCCCGAACGCTCCACCCACGGTTCAGCGCCGAGTCCGGATTCTGGAAGACGATCTGGATCGATCGCTTAGCTTCGACCGGGCGTCCCGACGCCTTGGCGTCCAGATCGTGGTGGTCGAGCTGGATGTGCCCGCCGTCGTCGGGACTCTCGATCCCGAGGATCGTCTTGGCCAGCGTGGACTTGCCCGATCCCGACTCCCCGACGAGCCCGAGGGTCTCGCCGTCCTTGAGCGACAGATCGACCCCGACGAGCGCCGGCACGTGATGCCCGCCCTGGTGGAACGTCTTCGAGACGTTGTCGAGCGTGAGGACCTCGTCACCCTCGGAGGAGATCTGGCCGACCCCGGCCTCGGGCTCCGGGATGTCCCCGATCTGTTCGTAGTGGTGGCAGCGGGTGGTGTGACCGCCACCGACCTCGACGACCGGCGGGACCTCGGTCCGGCACAGTGCGTCGGCGAGCGGGCAGCGATCGACGAAGACGCACGTCGGCAGATCCGCGCCGATCTGGGGAAGCGTGCCGGGCATCGTCGCGAGCGCGCGCTGGCTCTTGCGCACCCCATGTCGAGGCAACGAACGCAGCAACCCGACGGTATACGGATGCTGGGGCCGCTCGAAGACCTCGACGGCGCGGCCCTCCTCCACGATCTTGCCGGCGTACATCACACCGACGCGGTCGCAGATCGAGCGGATGACCCCGAGGTTGTGGGCGATCAGCAGCACCGCCGCGTTGGTCTCCTGACGCAGGGTGCGCACGAGGTCCAGGACGCTCGCTTCCACCGTGGCGTCCAGACCGGTCGTGGGCTCGTCGAGCACGAGGAGCTTGGGGTCCGAAGCGAGGGCCATCGCGATCACGACGCGTTGCTGCATCCCGCCCGACAGCTGATGTGGGTAGCGGTCGAAGACCCGGGTCGGGTCCGCGATCTTCACCCGGTCGAGGGCTTCGAGCGCGCTCTTGTGGGCCTGCTGTTTCGACTGGCCGAGCACGGTGAAGGCCTCGATCACCTGCGGACCGATGCGCGTGCTGGGATTGAGCGCGGCGCCGGGGTCCTGGTAGACCATCGAGGCGTGCCGGGCCCGGAACCGGCGAACCTCGTCGTCGGACATCTGCGTGATGTCGGCGCCTTCGATGAGGATCCGACCGCTCGTGATGCGCCCGTTGCGTGGCAGGTAGCGGACCGAGGCATAGGCCGTCGTGGACTTGCCGCACCCGGATTCACCCACCAGGCCGTATGCCTCGCCAGGGGCGATCTCGAAGGACACGCCGCGCAGGACCGGGCGGGCGATGCCGCGCACAAGGTAGGCCAGCGAGAGATCCTCGACCTTGAGGATCGCCGTGGTCCCCGGGCGGGGCGGCGGGGCCGCCGGCATCGTGAGCGTCATTCGCCGATGCACCGATTGGAGCGAATCCGCGATGAGATTGACCGCGATGACGGTCGAGGCGATCGCGAGCGCCGGGAACATCGTGGGCCACCAGACGCCGCTGATCATGGCCGAGTACTCCTGGCTCACGGACAGACCCCAGTCCGGCGACGGCGGCTGGATCCCCACGCCGAGGAATGACAGCGTCGCCACGGTGAAGATCGCGTACCCGAACCGGACCGTCAGCTCCACGATGATCGGGCCCGAGGATGTTCGGGAAGATCTCGCGGACCATGATGAACAACCCGGACTCACCACGTAGGCGGGCCGCGGTCACGTAGTCCAGCTGACCCTCGGCGAGCACCGCGGAGCGGACCGTCCGCGCGACGATCGGGGTGAACAGGATCCCGACGACGCCGATGACCACGATCGACGACGAACCGAGGACCACCAGCGTCAGCAGCGCCACCATGATCACCGGCAACGAGAGGAACGCCTCCACGATGCGGCTGATGACGTCGTCCACCAGGCCGCGGTAGAAGCCCATCACGAGGCCGATGAGCGTGCCCAGCGATGATACCGATGAGCGCGGCCGGGGGCGCGACGATAAAGACGTCGCGTGCCCCGTACAGCACCCTGCGAGAACACGTCCCGACCCAGCCGGTCCGTGCCGAACAAGGTGGATCGCCGACGGCGGCGCCGGGAAGACGCCCTCGAGGTCGAACCCGTTGAACGGGTCGTAGGGCGTGAACGGGACTTCGAAGATCGCGAGGATCGCGCAGGTCAGCCAGAACGCGAGGATCACCAGGCCGACGATGAAGCTCCGGCGGCCGAGCAGGAGGTTGATCGTCTCTCGCCGCGCCTGGGCGCGTTCGGAGACCGGCGTGGCAGTGGGCGTAGCGGGCGTCGTCGAAGCGGCCATCAGCGTTCCTGGTCCAGACGGACCCGCGGGTTCATCCAGGCGATGATCAGGTCCGCGATCAGCGTCGCCACCATGTACACGATGCCGATGATCACGGCGCCGGCCTGGAGCACGGGGATGTCCTTGCGCTGGGCGGCGAACAGCATCAGCTGCCCCATGCCGTTGTAGTTGAAGATCTTCTCGACGCCGATGATCCCACCGAAGAGATAGCCGATCTGGACGCCGATGACCGCGACCGTCGGGACGAGCGCGTTACGCAGCACGTGGCGGCGGATCACCTGGCCCGTCGAGAGCCCTTTCATGGTGGCCGTCCGCACGTAGTCGGACTGGAGGACCTCGATCGTGCCCGCGCGGGCCATCCTCGCGATGTAGCCGAAGTAGACGATCGCCATCGCGAGCGCCGGCATGAGCAGGTAGCGGATGTTGGTCAGGAGCCCGCCGCCCTCTGGGACGCTGGCAAGGACCGGCAGCCAGCCGAGCTGCACTCCCACGACCACCACCAGGACCGTCCCGGTCACGAACTCGGGGATCGATGACGCCGTGACGCCGAAGAGGACGATCGCGCGGTCGACACGCCGGTCGCGCCGTCGGGCGGCGAAGATCCCGGCCGCGATACTGATCGGGATCGTCAGGACCAGTGCCAGCGCCGCGAGCTTGGCGGATCGCCCGATCGCGTCCACGAGCAACGGCATGACCGGCTGCCCGGACTGGAACGAGTTGCCGAAGTCCAGGGTGACGAGACTTCGCATCGCGCGGGCGTACTGCTCGAGGAGCGGGTCATTCGTCCCGAGCCGGTCGTTGAGGGCGTCGACCGATTCCTGCGGCGCGAACGGGCCGAGGATGGTCCGACCGACATCGTTGGGCAGGACGTTGGCGATGACGAACACGATCGTCGCGAGCAACCACAGCGTGATGAGCGACATGAAGATGCGACGGACCAGGAACCGCGCCATCAGCGACGACGCCCCTCCCTAGGGGTAGATAGGAACATGGGGACGGCCCTCCGCCGTCCCCATGTGCGGTTACGCGGGGGTCAGACCTTGGATGCCTGGTTGAAGAACATCTGCCCGAGTGCGCTCGAGTAGACGCCCGTGAACGTCTTGGCGTTGCCGGACAGGAACGAGTAGATGTACGGGATCGCGATCGGGACTTCGTCGTTGAGGATCGTCTCGATCTTCTTGCACGCGGCCTTCTGGGCGTCCACGCCGACGGCCGACTGGAATTCCCCGAACGCGGCATCGAAGTCCGCCGAACCGTACTGCGACGAGTTCCAGACGCCCTTCGTCTTGAGCGCCGAGTTCAGGAAGACGTCCGGTGTCGAGCGGTGGCCGTAGTCCACGATGCCGAGCTCGGACGCGCCGGAGCACGGCGGGTCCGCGGGTTCGGCGGGGCACCACTGCGCGCCGTAGAACGTGTCGAGGCTCTCGCCTGCGGTGGTCAGTTCGATGCCGGCCTCCGCCGCGTTCGCCTTGATCAGGACCGCGAGGTCCGAGATCTCGAGATACGCCGCCGCGAAGTGCAGATCCGCCTTGAGACCGGTCGCACCGGCATCCGCGAGGAGCTGCTTGGCCTTGTCGATATCGCGCGTCCGCTGTGGCACGGACGGATCGAAGTACGGATAGAGGTCGAAGATCACGTGATCGTTGGCGACCTTGCCCTTGCCCTTGAAGAGCTGCTGGATCATCGCCTCGCGATCGAGCGTGAGTGCGAGGGCCTGGCGAACCCGCTTGTCCACGAACTGGCCCTTGTCGACGCGCATCCAGATCTGCCGGTGATTGGTGGTGATGGCCTCGTTGACGTTGAAGTTCGCGTCATCGAACAACACGCCCCCGGAGTTGACGTCGAACTGGACGATGGCGTCGATCTGGCCGCCCTGGTAGGCGGTCACCATCGGGCCGATCTCGTCGAAGAACGTGAACTCGATGCCGTCCAGCGCGGTCACGCCGCCCCACCAGCCGTCGTTGCGCGAGAACTTCGCGCCGTTTCGGTCATAGCTGTCGATCTTGAAGGCGCCGGTGCCGTTCGGGAGCCCGTCGAGCGTGGTGCCCGTGGCGTACCCGGCCGGCGTGATCGGTGTCTGCGCGTTGAAGACCGAGACGAGATACGGGAAGTTGCCGTTCGCGGAGACGAGCGTGAACGTGACCGTGCTCGCATCCGTGGCGACGGTCGACCCGATGTCGATGACGCCCTTCAGACCGGCGTTTCCGGCCGTGACGAGTCGATCCATCGTGCCAACGACGTCCGCCGAGGTGAAGTCGCTGCCGTCCTGCCACTTGACGCCGGTGCGGAGCTTGAACGTCCACACGCTGTTGTCATCGTTCGGGGTCCACTCGGTCGCCAGACCCGGCCCGATGTCCTTCGTGGCCGGATCGAGGGTGCACAGGAACTCGAACGACTGTGCGATCAGTCCGTAGGAAGACAGGTCCTGCATGCCGATCGGGTCGAGCGGGCCGGCCGGTCGTTGCGCGGCGACGCGGATGGTGCCACCCGCAGGAGCCGGGGTCGCGGTCGCGGCGCCACCCGACGCACCCGGTGTGGCCGACGCGCCGGGCGTGGTGGACGCGGCGGGAGCGGCATCGCACGCCGCGATGATGGCCGCGATCGAGCCCATGCTCAGGCCGACGACGGTCGCACGCTTCATGAACTCGCGGCGTGACAGACGGCCCTGCGCGAATGCCTCGACGACGTCGAGCTGCAGTGGTGTCGTCGACCGGCGGACGCGGTCATAGCGGGAGAAATCCATGGTCCTCCACCTTCCTGCGGGCGCCACGCGCCGCGAACCTAGTCCAGGTCCTGATCGACCGCACGCGCCTCCTCAGACTGGAGCGGTCAGAGCCGGAACGGTACGAGGCTCCCCGCCATGTGTCAATCGCGGGTGACACCACGCAGCGCATAGGGTCCGGCGTGGTCGACCCGGACCGTGACCTCGCGTCCGACGAGTGATGCATCGGCCGCGACATGGACGAGCTTGTTGCCGCGCGTCCGTCCCGTCGCCGTCGTCGTCGCTCCGTTGCCGTCGCCGTCGTGCGCGTGGCTGCGCGGGGGCCGCACCGCGTCGATGAGCACCTCGACGTCGCGGCCGAGCCACGCCTGATTCCGTTCGAGGCCGATGCCTTCCTGGAGGGCCAGCAGCTCGTTGAGGCGACGACGCTTGACGTCGGCCGGCACGTCGTCCGGGAGCTTTGTGGCGGGTGTCCCGGGCCGCTCGGAATAGGCCGCAGCGAAGACCTGGTCGTAGCGGACCGACTCGAGGAGCGCCAAGGTCGCCTCGAACTGCCGCTCGGTCTCGCCGCAGAACCCGACGATGACGTCGGTGGAGATCGTGATCCCGGGCACGGCCTCGCGGATCCTCGCGAGCCGCTCCTGGTAGTGGTCGATGGTGTACTGGCGACCCATCCGTCGCAGGACGGCATCGTCGCCCGATTGCACGGGCAGGTGGAGGTGCTCGCAGACGCTCTCGCACTCGGCGAGCGCCGCGATCAGGCGGTCCGACAGGTCCCACGGATGCGACGTGACGAACCGCAGTCGAGCCGATCGCGGGCCGGCCGTCAGCCGTTCGGAGCCCGTCGATCGCGCGGATCAGTTCCGCGAGGTCGGGGCGACCGTGGAGGTCGAGGCGGCGCCCGGCCCAACGTTCGGCGTCGATATGGTCGAACCGCGGTTCGGGGGTGAGATCGTGGCCGTAGGAGTTCACGTTCTGTCCGAGGAGCGTGACTTCGCGATAGCCGGCCGCCGCGAGGGCCCGTGCCTCATCCACGATCTCGTCGAACGGTCGGCTCCGTTCCGGTCCGCGGCTGAACGGCACGATGCAGTACGTACAGCTCTTGTCGCAGCCGTAGATGATCGGGAGCCAGGCGCTGACCGCGGAGCCACGGGCGACGGTGCCTTCGTCGATCGCGCGCGCCCGGGTCGAGGCGAGCCCATCCGCGACACCGACGACGGTCCGCCCGACGGTGGTGGTCGCGCCCACCGACCCGATCGCCCCGATACCAGTGATCGCCGCCTGCGCGGACGCCAGGCCCAGTCGGTCGACCAGCTCTGGTTCCTCATCTGGGCGCAGGAAGAGGTCCACAGCGGGATAGCGTCGCCGAAGCCCGGCCCGGTCCGGCTCCCGCACGGAGCAGCCCGTCATGACGACCCGCATCCCGGGCCGCTGACCCTTGAGCGTCGCGAGCTGTCCCTGTCGCCCGATGACCTTCTGCTCGGCACCCTCGCGGATCGCACACGTGTTGATCACGACGAGGTCGGCAACCTCCATGGACGCGGCTTCCTCGCAACCCGCGGCGAGCAGGCGCCCCGCCATCTCCTCGGAATCGCTGCGGTTCATCTGGCAGCCGAGCGTCCAGAGATGGAACTTCGGCAACGTCAGAAGGTCCGGGGCGTACTCGCCGAGCCGGGCATCGGACGGCGTGGCGGGTCGGCGAGGCTCGAGGGGCGGCCGTGGTGGGGCCACGTCAAGGATCGGGAGACCTGGGCGGTTTCGAAGCATCTCAGTCACGGTCGAACCATGGTACGCGGGCTCGTCCGCTATCCTCTCCGGCGATGGACCTCGTCGCCCTCTTCTCCAACCCCGAGACCTGGGTCGCCCTGGTCACCCTCACGATCCTCGAGATCGTCCTCGGCATCGACAACGTCATCTTCATCTCGATCCTCGTCCAGCGTCTTCCGAAGGCGCAGCGAGACCAGGCCAGGCTCGTCGGCCTGGGGCTCGCGATGGGCATGCGGATCCTCTTGCTCCTCACGATCTCGTTCATCATCGGACTGACCCAGCCGGCGTTCTCCGTGCTGGATCGAGACTTCTCTTGGCGCGACATCATCCTGTTCGCCGGCGGCGCCTTCCTGCTCTGGAAGGCCACGACGGAGATCCACGACTCGCTGGAGGGTCCGACCACGGTCCCGGGCATGCCCAGTGTCGCGACCGCGACGATGGGAGCGGTCCTCGTCCAGATCGTCCTGCTCGATATCGTCTTTTCGCTGGACTCCGTGCTGACCGCGGTCGGCATGGCCAACGACATCGAAGTCATGGTCGCCGCCGTCGTGATCGCCGTCGGGGTGATGCTGGTGGCCTCGGGCCCGCTCTCGTCGTTCGTCCACGAGCATCCGTCGGTCAAGATCCTGGCGCTGTCGTTCCTGCTGCTCATCGGCGTGACCCTGATCGCGGACGGTCTCGGGTTCCATATCGACAAGGCGTACATCTACGCCGCGATGGGCTTCAGCGTGTTCGTGGAGGCCCTCAACCTGCGGCGCTCCCGAAAGGCCGCGCCGGTCGTGCTCCACAGCGTGTATCTCGATGAGGCCTCGACGGCCGATCGGGGCACGTCAGCCTGACCCGGCAGATCCGCCTGGTCCCGGCGGCTCAGCGCGTCTCGAGTCTCGCGAGGAGTCTCTCCTCGACTTCCGCTGGCACCCAGAGCGCGGCGTGAGCCTCCGCATACGGGCCAAGGTCACCGTGATAGTCGGTCCCGCCGGTCCGGATCAGGCCGAACTGGTCCGCGACGGCCCCGACGGCCGCGACCGTGGCGGCGCCGAACGAGCGGTAGTACACCTCGAGGCCGCCGAGCCCCGCCTCGACGAGCTCCGCGATGACCGGGATCCGCTCCGGCGCTTCACCGAAGTGGGCCAGGACCGGGAGGCCGCCGGCCGCACGGATGACCTTGGTCGCCTCGATGGGACCGAGCCCCGTCCGCGGGATGTAGGCCGGGCTCCCCCAGCCCAGCCAGTGCCTGAAGGCGTCCTCCACGGTGCTCACGTGCCCGGCCGCGATCAGCGCGCGGGCGACGGTGGGCCGTCCGAGCGCATCGTCATCGCCGGTGACGAGGTCCACGAGCTGATCATCGATCGGCATCTCGAGGTCCCGGAGCCGCGCGACGGTCATGTCGAAGCGCTCTCGCCGTCGCGCTCGCTGCGTCGCGAGGATCGCCTCGAAGGCGTCGTCGTCGGGGTCCACGCCGAACCCCAGGACATGCAGCTCGCCTTCCCACAGGCCGATGTCCCGGGTCACGATGGCGTTGATCTCGACCCCGGGGATGAGGGTCATCCCGGCCGGGATCGCGTCGTCGCGGACGATGTCGCGGTACCCGGCGAGCGTGTCGTGATCGGTCAGGGCGAGCGTCCGCACGCCGACGGCCGCGGCGGCCCGAACGAGGCCGTGCGGCCCGACGATCCCATCGGAGCGCGTCGTGTGCGCGTGGAGGTCGACGACCGTCGGCGACGGCGGGACGACGCCTCCACGCCCTGGTGGCGGCAACGGATCGTGGCGGCGTCGGCTGGGCGACGTCAACGCGTCACGCCTCGAGGAGTCGCTGGATCCGCTCGATCTGGAGGGCGCGACCGGTCGCCGGATCGATGTCGATCTGGCAGGCGTTGAAGACCACGGGTCCTTCCCCCACCTCGAACCTGGTCGGCAGGGCGTTGATGAAGCGCGGCAGGACGGTCCGCGGCTGGAACCCGATGACGCTCCAGACCGGCCCGGTCATCCCGAGGTCCGTCTGGTAGGCGGTGCCGTTAGGGAGGATCCGCTCGTCACCGGTGACAACGTGGGTGTGCGTCCCGACGACGACACTGACGCGCCCGTCGAGATACAGACCCAGCGCGTTCTTCTCCGACGTCAGCTCGCAGTGGAAGTCCACGAGGCGGACCGGAGGCAGCGGCTCGGACGATTCGTCGAGGAGGCGGTCCGCATCGGTGAACGGGTTCTCGATCTGCTGCATGTACGAGCGGCCCTGGAGGTTGATGACGGTGATGTCCGTACCGTCGAGGGCGCTGTACACGCCCCAGCCACGACCGGGGACGTCATGCGTGCCGTAGTTGAGCGGCCGCAGGACGCGATCGTTGGCGTCGAGGAACGGGTAGATCTCGCGCTTGTCCCAGATGTGGTTGCCGGACGTGATCACGTCGACGCCGGAGGCGAGGAGCGTCTCCGCGGTCGCGGGCGTCAGACCCATGCCGCCGGCGACGTTCTCGCCGTTGGCGGTCACGAAGTCGATGCCGCGCTCCTCGCGCAGGCCGCCGATGAGCCCCTCGACCGCGATGCGACCGGGCTTGCCGATCATGTCGCCGATCATCAGGACGCGACAGGCGCCAGGCGGCCGTGGGGCGTTGCCGTTGGCCGGGTTGCCGAGCCGTGTCCGACCGATCGGCTGGGACCGTTCCGCGTCCTGATCCCTGCCCGTCGCTCCCGCCACTACTCGGCCCGCGTCCGCGCTCGGGCGACACGGCGACCCGCGGCCCGTACCCCCCGGGTCGCGGCGGAACGCCCGCGACGAGTCAGCGCCCCAAGGAGTTGCGACGTCGAAGCCGATTCGAGCTCGACCGCCTCGGATCCGCCGTCACCCTCCTCGGACTCGATGCCCTTGATCGGGTCGAGCCCCGTGATCCCGCTCCCGATGAGCACGCCCATCGCGCCGGTGACGGCGATGTCGAGCGGGACGACGTGTCCCGCGACCATGAGGTCGTCGTCACGGCCACGGGGCGCGATCGTCAACCGGCTCGGATCGCCCACGATTCGGACGCCCGATCCGGTGAGGGCGGTCACCATCTCATCGGCGGTCGCCAGGGCGCGTTCGAGCGCCCACGCGGGCGTCACGATCCTCGGCTCGTCGGGCCCAGGCGTGCGGGCACGCATGTGGAACGCCGCGCCACGCGTCACGACCTGGTGGTAGAGCGAGCGGGGCAGCCGGGCGGCGCTGAACCGCGCGTTGAAGCCACGGAGGAATTCGATCTCCGCCAGGTTCAGCGACCGATTCGACAGGTCGCGGTCCGCGGTCAAGGTGCCGTCGGTCAGCCCGAGGAGACGCTCGAACACGCGCAGCACCATGGCCTGGTCCTCATCGTCGAGGATCACGACCGTGACCCGCTCCGGGCCGGCAACGGCGGCCCACCGGGCGATGAGGGCATCGTGGCGATGGCGGAGCCAGAAACTTTGCGCCGCCTTGGACGACGGCTTGTCGAAGATGGCCCGAAGCCAGGCGTCGTACGACGCCGTGGCGCCGTTTCGGACGCCCTGCTGCCACTGGGACGGCATGATCTTCGCCAATGGTCGAAGCGTGGCGACGATGTGGACCCGGTCCGCTCCGAGATCGGCCACGACGGTCCGGATCGCGTCCTCGCCCGCCCGCGACAGATACTCGCTGCTGATCAGCGTCCGGGGTTCGGATGCCCGTCGGACCTCCCCGACCAGGTCCTGCCACGCTTGCGGTGGTGACGGTCGCCCGGTGGCCGGGTTCACGAGGCCGGCGACGGACCGTGCCGCACCCATCGGGGAGCTGCGTGGTCCCGCGTAGTGGACACCCTGCGTGGCGGCGTCGCGACGACACGCGTGGAACGCGCTCTGGAGCGAGGTGGTCCCGGTCTTCGGTGGCCCGATATGGACCAGGCGCGTCCCCACGGGAAGGAGCAGGGTCGCCGGGTCCTGCATCGTGACCACGCTCGGCGCTCCTACTTCGCGAACTCCACGGCTCGGGTCTCGCGGATGACCGTCACCTTGATCTGACCGGGATAGGTCAGTTGCTCTTCGATCTTGCGGACGATGTCACGCGCAAGACGCGAGGCCGTCAGGTCGTCGATCTCCTCGGGGCGCACCAGGATCCGCACTTCGCGGCCGGCCTGGACCGCGAAGGATCGCTCCACGCCGGAGAAGCTCTCGGCGATGGCCTGGAGATCCTCGAGGCGCTTGACGTACGTGTCCATGGACTCGCCGCGGGCGCCGGGCCGAGACGCACTGATGGCATCCGCGACCTGGACGATCGGGGCTTCGAGGCAGGCGTACTCGACTTCCTGGTGATGGGCGGCGATCCCGTTGATCACCTTGAAGGGCAGGTTGTGGCGCTGGGCGATCGCCGCGCCGATGGCGGCGTGCGGGCCCTCCACCTCGTGGTCCACGGCCTTGCCGATGTCGTGGAGCAACCCGCCCATCTTGGCGATCTGGACGTCGGCGCCGATCTCGGCGGCGATGACCGCGGCCAGATGGCTCGTCTCGACGACGTGCTGCAGGACGTTCTGACCGTAGCTGGTGCGGAACTTGAGCCGGCCGAGCAGCTTGATGATCTCGGCTGGGAGCCCGGGGACCCCCGCTTCGTAGGCGGCCTGCTCACCCGCCTGGCGCATGACCAGGTCGACCTCCGCACGGGCCTTGGCCACCACTTCCTCGATCCGCCCGGGATGGATCCGGCCGTCCGCGATGAGCTTCGTGATCGCGATCCTGGCGATCTCGCGCCGCACGGGATCGAACCCCGAGAGGATCACCGTCTCCGGCGTGTCATCGATGATCAGGTCGATGCCGGTCGCCTGCTCGAGCGCCCGGATGTTCCGGCCCTCGCGGCCGATGATGCGGCCCTTCATCTCGTCGGACGGCAGGTGCACGACCGAGACGGTGTGCTCGGCGGTGTGATCCGCGGCCACGCGTTGCATCGCGGTGATGACGATGTCGCGGGCCTTCTCCTGGGCCTCCTCGCGAGCGGCACGCTCGATCGCTCGCGCGATCTTCACCGCGTCGTGTTCGGCCTCCTCGCGGACCGCCTGCACGAGGACGCCCTTGGCATCCTCCGCTGACATGCCCGAGACGCGCTCCAGCGCGGCGACCTGTTCCTGCTGGGAGCGGAGGAGCTCTTCGCGCGTCTTGTCCAGCTCGCGATCGCGATCCAGGAGTTTGCGGTCACGCTGCTCGAGCATGTCGGCGCGCTGGTCGAGCTGCTCGTCGCGGGCCAGCAGTCGTCGTTCGAGGCCGGCGAGTTCGTTGCGTTTGGCGCGGGCCTCGTCCTCCGCCTCGCTCTGCAGTCGAAGCTTTTCGTCCTTGGCCTCGAGGATCAGTTCCTTCTGGCGGGCACGCGCTTCAGCTTCGATGCGACGGGCTTCAGACTTCGCGGCCTTCATCGTCTGGGAAGCCCACAGGCTCCGGATCAGGACGCCGAATACGGCTCCGCCGACGGCCGCCGCAAGGGCCACCGCCACCACGGCAAGTGTCTCCATGTCGTCGATTCCTCCCATCCGCTCGAACTCGTCGACCGGAGGTCATCTGTGCAAGGCAACGGCGCGAAGCGCAGCGGAGGCGATCGAGTCGCCCGCGGCGATGGTCAGACCCCCTCCGTGGGCCGCTTCGAGCCGGATCAGGTGGCGCGCGCCGCTCAGAGTGGCGCGTGGTTTGTCTGGCGCGTAGCCTACGGGCCGCGGGGCGGAGGGTCAACCGAACCGAGCCCGACGCGCGACCGACGCGCGACCTGCGCCAACCCGGCATCGTGCGACGCCGATCCGTCCGAGTCGCCCTAGTCCTCCGGATCGCCCGAGACGGTGGATGCCACCTCGCGGCAGGTCTCCGGATCGAACCCGTTGCGGGCCAGCATCGCGTACGCGCGCTGTCGTCGCTGTCGTGGGTCGGCGACCCGTGCCAGGGCCCGAGCGTGCTTGGCGATCAGACGCTCGGCCGCGCTTCGGTCCGGGGAGCCGTCACCGGAGCCATCGTCGGGGTTCTCGTTCGTCCGAGACGCCTCGCGCCGTTCCGTAAGCACCATGTCGACCGTCGCTCGATCGATGCCTTTGAGCCGCAGCTCCTCACGGATCGCCCGTTCGCCGCGCGGCCGCGCGCGGTCACGCGACTCGACCCACGATCGGGCGAACGCGTCGTCGTCGAGCATCCCGAAGTCCAGCAGTTTCGTGATGGTCGCCTCGACTAGGTCCGGGCGATAGCCGGCCGTGGTCAGGCGTCGTCGGACTTCGCCGACCGAGCGGGATCGTGCTTCGAGGAAGCGGCCCCCGGCCTCGAGGACTACCTGCGGGTCATCGACCGCGGCCTTCTCCGCCCGCCGCTCCTCGCGGGTGACGTTTCGACGGGCCAATCGAGGTCTACTCGGCCTCTTCGATGCCCTCGACCGGGATCGCCACGTCGTTGATCTTGCCCCGGATCCGGGCCTCGATCTCCGCGGCGACCGGCCCGTTGGACTTGAGGAAGTCCTTGGACGCTTCACGACCCTGACCGAGTCGCGTCTCACCGAAGTTGAACCAGGCGCCGGTCTTGCTGACGACGTCCATGGCGACCCCGACATCGAGCAGGCCGCCCTCCTTCGAGATCCCCTCGCCGTACATGACATCGAATTCGGCGACCCGGAACGGCGGCGCGACCTTGTTCTTCACGACCTTGACCCGCACCCGGTTGCCGACCGATTCGGTGCCGGTCTTGATGGTCTCCACGCGACGGATGTCCAGGCGGACGGATGCGTAGAACTTGAGCGCCCGACCGCCTGGTGTGGTCTCGGGGTTCCCGAACATCACGCCGATCTTCTCGCGCAACTGGTTGGTGAACACGAGCGACGTATTCGAACGCGAGACGGCGCCGGTGAGCTTGCGCAGCGCCTGGCTCATGAGCCGGGCCTGGATGCCCATGAACGAGTCGCCCATCTCGCCTTCGATCTCGGCCCTCGGCACGAGCGCGGCGACCGAGTCCACGACGACGCAGTCGATCCCCCCGGAACGGATCAGCGTCTCGGTGATCTCGAGAGCCTGCTCGCCCGTGTCGGGCTGGCTGACGAGGAGCTCGTCGACGTTGACCCCGCAGGCCCGGGCATAGCCGGGATCGAGCGCATGTTCGACGTCGATGAAGGCGGCGACGCCGCCACGTCGCTGCGCTTCGGCGATGACGTGCTGGCACACGGTGGTCTTGCCCGACGATTCCGGGCCGAAGATCTCCGTGATCCGGCCGCGCGGGATCCCACCGACGCCGAGCGCCAGGTCGAGCGCGATCGACCCGGTCGGGATGAAGTCGACCTCCTGCCGCTCGCGTGAGCCGAGCTTCATGATCGCGCCACGGCCGAACTGCTTCTCGATCGTGAGCAATGCGGCCTCGACCGCCTTGCCGCGCTCCGTCTGCGACCGCTCCGCCGCTCGCTCTTCGGTCATCGCCATCTGTTCGTCACGCTCCTCATCGATCCTTGCGACCGGTCACCGGAGCGGTCGCGATGGCGTCCGCTCGTGGGCTCAGGCCTCTTCCCCGTCGTCCACGACGACCGGCTTTTCCTTGCGCGGCTTGCGGATCACTTCCACGTTCTGGGGTGGGTCCGCCAGGGGCGACAGCTTGGGGGCTGCGCTCCGGTCCTTCGGCTTCTTCTTGGCCTCTTTGCTCGGCCGATCTCGCGAGCCCATGTATTCGCCTCCGCGTCTGTCTGCAAGGTACGCACCGGCCATTCACGCGGACGTAACAGCGCCTTCACCGCCACGTATCCGACCCGCGCGAAGACGCAGTTCAGCCATGTTGGCGGGGAAGGAACCGGCCCGGATGGCGGCTCGGATCCTTGCCATGAAGTCTAGGGTGAAGGTCAGGTTGTGACAAGTCGCGAGACGGTACGCGAGCAGCTCGTCGGCGCGGAACAGATGGGCCAGATAGGCGCGCGAGAATCGCCGACAGAGGAGGCACGGGCAGTCCTCCTGGACCGGCGCCGGATCGTCGAGGAAGGCCCGGTTCCGGAGGTTCAGCCGGCCGCCGGGCACCCACAGTTGCCCGTTCCGTGCCACCCGCGCCGGCAGCACCGAATCGAAGAGGTCCACGCCGCGATGGACAGCCTCCAGCAGGTCCGCCGGCGACCCGAGCCCCATCAGGTAGCGCGGACGCGGATCGTCGTCCAGGAACGGGATCGCCAGGTCCAGCGCGGCATCGCGCTGCTCCGGCGTCTCGTCGCCCGCCAATCCGCCGATGCAGATCCCGTCGACGGGCAGACTCGCGATGAACGCGGTGGACGACGCCCGCAACTCCGGGTCCAGCCCGCCCTGCACGATGCCGAAGAGCGCCTGGTCCTCGCGCTGATGCGCCGCAACGGAGCGCTCCGCCCAGCGATGGGTGCGCTCCGTGGCGTCGGCGACGACCGCTCGCGGTGAGCTTGGGAACACCGGCTGGTCGAAGGCGACCGCGATGTCCGACCCGAGGGCCTCCTGCGCCGCGATCGCGACCTCGGGCGTGAACCGGTGCGTGGAGCCATCGATATGGCTGCGGAACGTCACGCCGTCGTCGTCGACCACCCGCAGGTCCCCGAGCGAGACCACCTGGAAGCCGCCGGAATCGGTCAGGATCGGCCCGTCCCAGTCCATGAACCGGTGCAGCCCGCCGAGACGCGCGATCCGCTCGCTCCCGGGTCGCAGGTACAGGTGGTAGTTGTTCGCGAGGATGATCGAGGCGCCGGTCTCGCGGATCTCGGCGGGCGTCAGTGCCTTGACCGTCGCGTTGGTCCCGACCGGCATGAACTGCGGCGTCTCCACCACCCCGTGCGTGAGCGTCAGCCGCCCGACCCGCGCCCGCGTCGCCCCGGAGGTCGGCGCCGGGACGTCGATGTCATAGCGAGCGGCGCGCCCGACGTACGGCGCGGTCACGCGTCCGTGCCGGACGGATCCGGTGGCGGGATCGGGTCATCCCAGAGGCTTGGCATGCCGGGCTCGGCCCGACGTGGCGGCGGGATCTCGTACCCGAGGCCCGACAGGTGCGCTCGGGCGAGCTCGGTTGCGATCCGGCCCTGCGGCGTTCGGTCGATGAACCCAAGCCGGAGCAGGAACGGCTCGTAGACGTCCTCGATGGTCTCGATCTCCTCGGACAGGACGGCCGCAAGCGCAGCGACCCCGACCGGACCGGATGCGAACTTCTGGATGATCGCGGCCAGGAGCTTGCGATCCGTGGAGTCGAGCCCTTCGTCGTCGATCTCCATCGCCCGCATCGCCTCGCGAGCCGTGGCCTCGTCGACGTGGCCGTCCCCGTGGACCTGGGCGTGATCGCGTACGCGCTTGAGCAACCGGTTGACGATCCGCGGCGTCCCGCGTCCGCGGCGGGCGATCTCGCGGGCCGCGGCCGGTTCGATGCCGACGCCGAGGATCGACGCGGACCGGTCCACGATCGCGGTCAGTTCGTCGTCCGCGTAGAAGTCCAACCGGTACGTGGCGCCGAACCGGTCACGCAACGGGGAGCTGATGCGGCCTGCACGCGTGGTCGCGCCGACGACCGTGAACGGCTTCAGGCTGAGCCGCAGGCTCCGCGCGCTGGGACCCTTGCCGATCATGACGTCCAGCGCGTAGTCCTCCATCGCCGGGTACAGGATCTCCTCGACCGCGCGATTGAGCCGGTGGATCTCGTCGATGAACAGGACGTCGCGCTCGTCGAGCGACGTGAGGACCGATGCCAGGTCCCCGGCACGCTCGATGGCGGGGCCCGATGTGTAGCGGACGTTCACGCCGAGCTCGCGGGCGATGATCGTGGCGAGCGTCGTCTTGCCGAGGCCGGGCGGCCCGTACAGGAGGACGTGATCCGACGCCTCTCCCCTCCCCTTCGCCGCCGCCAGCAGCACGGAGAGATTGGCCTTGACTTCGCGCTGTCCGATGTATTCGTCGAAGGTCCGCGGCCGAAGCGAGCCCTCGACAACGAGGTCCGCTTCGTCCTCCAGATCCGCCGACAGGATCCGCGAAAGGTCGTCCGCCATATCCGGGCGAGTCTAGCACAAGGCGAGTCCATATCGCACGGATGTTCTACGCGAGTCGATGGGTGCGGCAAGGGATGGGCGGGTGTCGAGCGGGCTCGTGACGTGGGGCGGCACGTGGCGACCGGGCTGACCCCGCGCACGTCGATCGCGAACGCCCCACGGCATCTTCGGTCGGGCGGGACGTGGGGCGGCTCGACACGGCATCCCAGGTGCAGGAGATGCCGCCACGTTCCGTGGGGCGTTAGCCGGCTCCGCGACGTAGGATCCGGGCGGATATCGCGTGCGGAATACCCACTACGCTACTAGGGCTTCGGCGCTAGCATGGGGCGATGCGGCTTTCCCGCCGATCCGAATACGGCCTGCGTGCCCTGGTGGATCTCGTCCGCGACGAGGGCGCCGAGCCGGTGGCGCTCGCCACGCTCGCCAAGCGCAACCGCCTGCCGGCCAAGTTCCTCGAGCAGATCATGGCGATGCTCAAGCACGCCGGGATCGTCCGCACGACACTCGGCGCTCGCGGGGGCTACACGATCGCGGCGGACCCTGGCGAGGTCTCGGTCGGCCGGATCATCCGGCTCCTGGACGGGGCCCTGGCGCCACTGCCCTGCGTTTCGCTGCGCTACTACGAGCCATGCTCCTGCCCGGATGAAGCGACGTGCGCGCTGCGTGACGCCATGCTTGATGTCCGCGACGCGATGCTCGACATCCTCGATCGCCAGAGCCTCGCGGACCTTGCCGCGCGACCGGGTCGCGCGTCGATCGATCCGCAGGGCATCCACGCCGACGCGATCGCCGGCCTCCGACCCTGACGCTCAGTCTCGGACGAGGCTTCGCAACGCGGCCTTGACGCGCTCCTCGAGCGTGCTCGCCACGCCGACGTCCGTTAGCGCGACCCGTGACGCGTCGCGCGCCTCCGCGAGCGAGTAGCCAAGCGCCTGGAGCGCGGCGACGATCTCGCCCTCTCCTGCGGCGAGACCCGCCACCGCGTGGCCCGAGACCGCGATCCCCGCCGCGTTCACCTTCTCCTTGAGTTCGAAGATGACCCGCTCGGCAAGCTTCTTGCCGATCCCCGGGATGCTGACGAGGACCGCCTGGTCCTGCGCGAGGATCGCGAGCTGGAGGTCCGCGGTGGGCCGCGAACCGACGATGGCGAGTGCGACCTTCGGTCCCACGCCGGTCACCGTCAGGAGGAGCGTGAAGAACCCGAGTTCATCAGCGGACCGGAACCCGAACAGCGCCTGCTGATCCTCGCGGACCAGGTGGTACGTGTGGAGCTTCAGCCGGCCGCCGGGCACGGCCGCGGCCAGGATCGACGGCGCCGCGAACACCCGATACCCGAGCCCGCCGACCTCGATGACGACCGAATCGAACGCGACCGCGCCGACCATCCCTTCGACCGAAGCCAGCATCGCGGGTTGGCCTAGGACGCCGTGCGCTTGGTGCGGGGCGTCGCCCGCCGCTCGGTCGCAAGGGCTTCGCGGATCGCGCGCTCGTAACTCGACTCCGCGCGCTCGATCGGGGCGACGGCCGCGCGGTCCATCACCGCCGAGAGCTCCACGAGCCCGCCGCGGTCCGTGTTGACGGCCCAGGTCGCGATCGCGAGGGCGTCGGCCGCATCGTCGGGTCGAGGCCGCTCGCTCATCGCGAGGACCAGCTGGACCATCCGGCCCACCTGCTCCTTGTCCGCCGCGCCGTACCCGGTGATCGCGCTCTTGACCTCGTTCGGGGTGGCTTCGCGGACCGGAACGCCGTGCTGTGCGGCGGCAAGCAGGATGACGCCCCGGGCCTGGCCGACGGCGAAGGCCGTCTGGACGTTCTTGGAGAAGAACAGACGCTCGACGGCGACGATGACCGGACGATGAAGCGTGATCAGCTCGTCGACCAGCGCGTGGATCCGGAGCAGTCGCTGCGGCAAGGCCTCATCCGGGCTCGTGACCAGACATCCGTGGTCCACCTCGCGCAGGCGACCCGCCGTCCGCTCGACGATGCCATAGCCCAGCGCCGCGGTCCCCGGGTCGATCCCGAGGACGATCACCCGGCGACCTCGGCGAGTAGGTCCTCGGGGATGTCGAAGTTGGCCGTCACGCGCGACACGTCGTCGAGGTCCTCGAGCAGCTCCACCAGACGCAGCGCTGAACGAGCCTTTGCCGAATCGAGCTCGACTGTCTGCTTCGCGACCATCGCGGACTCCGCGGACTCGACAGGGATCCCGGCGTCCTCAAGGGCCTGACGGACGACCTCGAGCTCCGTGGGGGCGGTATAGATGTCGATGGTCTCGTCGCCGTCGGTGTCGACGTCCTCCGCACCGGCGTCGATCGCGGCCAGGGCGACCGTGTCGGCATCGACGGCGGCGCGCGGGATCGTGATCAGGCCGCGGGGCTCGAACTGCCAGGCGACCGCACCGCTCCCGGCCAGCTGTCCGCCGCTCTTGGCGAACATCGAGCGTACCTCACCGGCCGTCCGGTTCCGGTTGTCGGTCTGTGCCTCCACGAGGACGGCGACGCCACCGGGCCCGTAGCCCTCGTAGACGATCTCCTCGTACTGCTCGGCCTCGCCCGCTCCGGTCGCTTTGTCGATGGTCCGCTTGATGTTGTCGGCCGGCATGTTGACCGAGCGGCCCTTCTCGATGGCCAGGCGGAGGCGGTAGTTCGAATCCGGATCCCCGCCGCCCTGACGAGCCGCGACGCTGATCTCGCGCGCGATCTTCGTGAAGAGGGCCCCGCGCTTGGCGTCCGTGATGCCCTTCGCGCGCTTGATCGTGGACCACTTGGAATGACCTGACATCGCGGGCGGGAGTATAGCGGACTATGATGGCCTGACCCCACGCCGCCCGCTCCCCTGCCCCGGTCGCAACCCACCGCAGGAGGTCCGTCAAAGCCGATGACGATGAAGAGCGTCGACCTTCCCCACCTTCGCAGCGTCGTCCTGACGGGTCACGTGGGCTCGGGCAAGACGACGCTCGCGGAACGCCTGCTCTTCGACGCGGGCGCGATCCCGCGCCTCGGGAAGGTGGACGACGGGTCCGCCCATCTGGACTTCGAACCGGAGGAGCAGAAACGCCGCGAATCGCTCAGCCTCGCGGTCGGGACGTTCGAACGCGACGGCACCCGGATCTCGCTCGTCGATACGCCCGGCTACCCCGATTTCATCGCCGAAGTGGTCGAAGGATTCGCTGCGGCGGACGGGGCCGTCTTCGTGATGGACGCCTCGTCGGGTGTCGAGGCCGGACTGGAGCAGGGGGTCGCGCTCGGGCGTGCAAGCGGCACGGCCGCATGCTTCTTCATCAACAAGTGCGATCGCGAGAATGCGGACCCCACGGCCGCGCTGGATGCGTTGCGGGCAGCATTCGGCGACAAGGTCGCCCCACTCCAGCTCGCGATCGGTGCCGCCGACTCGTTCAGTGGCTACGTGGACCTCGTCCATCGCAAGGCCTACCGGCTCGAGGGCGACAAGGAGGTGGAGATCCCGATCCCCGACGAGCTCGCCGACGAGGTGGCGCGTCGTCGCGACCAGCTCCTCGAGGCCGCCGCGGAGGCGGACGACGACGTCCTGACCAAGTACCTCGAGGGCGAGGAGGTGTCGGACCCGGAGCTCGAGGCCTGCCTGCGCAAGGGCGTCAAGGAGAGCATCCTCGCCCCGGTCCTTGTCGGGAGCGCGAACCGCGGCATCGGCCTGCGTGGCCTCCTGGACGCGATCGTTCGCTATCTCCCGTCCCCGGCCGATGAGGCAGCGGTCCCGGCCACGGACAAGGGCGGCGCGATCGTCGAGATCCCTGCCGATGAATCAGGTCCCCTCCTCGTTCGCGTCTTCAAGACCACGGCTGACCCCTTCGTCGGACGCCTGACATACCTGCGCGTGCTGTCGGGCACGCTCCGGTCGCAGGCGCACGTCTGGAATTCGACCCGTGGCGAGGACGAGCGGATCGGGCAGCTGTTGCTGCTCCACGGCAAGGAACAGGAACCGATCGGCGAGCTCAAGGCGGGCGAGATCGGCGCGGTGGCGAAGCTGACCGTGACCGAGACCGGGGACACGCTCGCGACCAAGGAGCGCCCGCTGGTCCTCCCGCCCCTCGATTTCCCTGCCCCGTCGCTGGTCGTCGCGATCGAGCCCGTCTCGAAGGGCGACCTCGACAAGATGGGTCCGGCCCTCCAGCGCATGCTCGAGGAGGAGCCCACGGTACGGCTCGAGCGGACCGCCCTGGGCGAGCAGGTCTTGCGGACCATGGGCGAAGCGCAGATCACCGTCATCACCGAGCGCCTCAGGCGCAAATTCGGCACGGCGATCGCCACGCACACGCCTCGCGTTCCGTATAAGGAGACGATCCGCGGCAAGACCCAGGTCCACGGGCGGTACAAGAAGCAGACCGGCGGCCACGGGATGTTCGGCGACGTGTGGCTCGAACTCGAGCCCAACCCGGACGGCGGCGTGGCCTTCGCCGAGCGTGTGGTCGGCGGCTCGGTGCCAAAGGGGTTCTTCGCGGGCGTCGAGAAGGGTATCCGCGAGGCGGCAGCCGAGGGCGTCGTGGCGGGGTATCCGCTCTCCGACTTCCGGGCGACGCTCTACGACGGGTCGTTCCACCCGGTCGACTCGAACGAGCTCTCCTTCAAGATCGCCGCGTCGATGGCGCTCAAGGACGGCGTCCATCAGGCCAAGCCGGCCTTGATGGAGCCGATCATGCACGTGGTCATCCGCGTGCCCGAGGCGTACATGGGCGAGGTCAACCGCGACCTCAACGGGCGCCGCGGACGAGTCCTCGGGATGGACTCGGATGGTTCGATCCAGCTCATCAGCGCCCATGTCCCCGAGGCAGAGCTCTTCACCTACGCCACCGAGCTGCGATCACTGACGCACGGACGCGGCACGTATTCGGCGACCCACGACCACTACGACGACGTGCCCTCACACATCGCCGAGAAGGTCATCGCGATCCATCGCAAGGAGCTGGAGGCGGCCGGCGGCCACGGCGGCCACTAGGCGCGGAGGGCCTCGGCGAGATCCAGGGAGCCGTCATACAGCGCCCGGCCGATGATCGCGCCGGTACAGCCGATGGCACGAAGAGCCTGGATGTCCGGGGACGACGCGATACCAGCGGAGGCCACGATCGAGCCCCGACCGAGCCCGACAAGTCGTTCATAGAGCGGGAGGTCTGGCCCGCCCAGCATCCCGTCCCGATCGATGGCGGTCACCTCGAACAATTCGACCCCTTGGTCCGCCAGGCGCGTGACAACATCAAGTGCCTCGACACCCGCGGCATGGGCTGCCCAGCCGTGACCGACGGCGAACCCGTCGCGCACATCGACGGCGACACCGAGGCGCGACGCGCCGTGCGCGGCGATCAGTCGCCCGGCGAAGGCCGCATCACGTAGTGCCGACGTCCCGATGATCACCCTGGCCGCACCCGAATCGAGCGCCGCTGCGACGGCGTCCTCATGCCGCAGGCCGCCCGCGACTTCCACGGCGACACCATCCCCTACCGCGCGCACGATCGCGGCGATGACCGCTCCGTGGGCCGGCACGCCCGAGCGGGCTCCGTCGAGATCGACGACATGCAGCCATCGCGCGCCCGCCTCCGCGAACCCAAGCGCCACCGCGACCGGATCGTCTGAAAACGCCGTCTCTCGGTCGAAGTCGCCCTGGCGGAGCCGGACGACGCGGCCATCGCGCAGGTCGATGGCCGGGAGGATGTCGAAGCCGCTTGCCAACCTGTCAGCCCTCGTGGTAGCGTAGTAGCACGTTACTACGATAACACGCCACAGCACGAGGACGACGGCATCATGGTCGACGACTGGCGAACCCCCGACGCCGAGGCGCTCTTCGAGGCGTTCCTCGCGCTCGAGACCATCGAGGAGACGGAGCGGTTCGCACGCGACCTGTGCACGCTCAATGAGATCCGTGACATGGCGCAGCGTTGGGCCGTGGTTCGACGACTGGACGCCGGCCAGCACTACGCCGAGATCTCGCGCGAGACCGGGGCGAGCACGGCCACGATCACCCGTATCGCCTCCTGGCTCAATCACGGCGAGGGCGGCTACCGGGCGATGCTCGACAAGCAGCGCGCGCGATGACCGCCAAGCGCCTGCGTCTGGCGATCCCGAACAAAGGTCGGATGGTCGAGCCCACGCTGCGCCTGCTCCACGATGCCGGTCTCGTCTTCGAGGAGCACGACCGCAGTCTTGTCTCGCTCGTCCAGAACTACGACCTCGACATCCTGTTCGTCCGCACGAACGACATCATCGAATTCGTCGGCGACGGGGTGGCGGATCTCGGGATCACCGGGGAGGACCTGCTGTCCGAGACCGGTGCCGAGCTGCCGCGCGTTCGGTCGCTCGGCTATGGCCGATGCCGCCTGGCGGCGGCGGTCCCGAACAATTCGACGTATCGGACCGTGGAGGACCTCGCGGGTCTCCGCGTGGCCACCGCGCACCCGAACACCACGCGCCGGTTCTTCGAGACCCGGCGGATCGCGATCGACGTCATCCCGATCTCGGGGGCCGTCGAGGTCGCGCCACGGCTCGGGCTGGCCGAGGGGATCGTGGATCTGGTCTCCACCGGTTCGACGCTGGTGATGAATGGCCTGCGGCAGGTCGGCGATGTGCTGGCATCCGAAGCGGTCCTCGTCGCCAACCCGGCCGCGCTACGGGAACGCGGCGCGGAGCTGACCGCCATCGACACGATGCTGAGCGCCGTCATCGCCGCGCGCGGCCGCAAGTACCTGATGATGAACGCCCCGGCCGCACGACTGGGCGAGATCGAGGGGCTGCTCCCGGCGCTCGAGTCGCCGACGGTGATCCCGCTCGCCCACGACGGGATGATCGCCATCCACTCGGTCGTGGGCGCCGACGAGGTCTGGGGGCTGCTGCCGCGACTCAAGGCAGCCGGGGCCTCCGGGATCCTGGTGCTTCCCATCGAGAAGATCGTCGCGTGACGGCCACGGCCCTCCGGCTTCGACGGCTGGACCTTGCGGCTGTGGCCGCAGGCGATCCCGCCGCTGCCGCCGATCATGGCGCGCTCATTCGACGAGGCGCCGTCCCGTCGGAGGCGATCCGCGGGGCTGCCCGGGAGACGCTCGCCGATGTCCGCCATCGGGGCGACGCCGCCGTCCGCGACGCCAATGCTCGCGTGGGTGGCGGTCGACCCGATGGGCGACTTGTGCTGGACGCGGACGAACTGCGCGCGGCGCGGGACCGGCTGGAGCCGCGGATCCGTCGCGCGCTCGACCAGGCGATCGCCAATGTCCGTCGGTTCGCCGACACCCAACGACCCGTCACCACGACGACCGAGATCCTCCCGGGGATCCAGGTCGAACGGCGCTGGACACCTGTCTCGGCCGTCGGCGCCTATGTGCCCGGGGGGTCCGCCCCGTATCCGTCGTCGCTCGTGATGACCGTCGTCCCCGCACAGGTGGCCGGCGTGGATCGGATCGTGGTGGCGTCACCCGCGGACCGCACCGGTGTCAACCACCCGGTCCTGCTGGGCGCGGCCGGGCTGCTGGAGGTCGACACCTTCGTCGTGGCCGGTGGCGCACAGGCCATCGGGGCCCTGGCGTACGGGCTCCCCGACGCGGGCGTGGCGCCCGTCGATCGCGTCGTCGGACCCGGGAACGCGTGGGTGACCGCGGCCAAGATCGAAGTCTGCGGCGATGTCGGCATCGACCTGCCGGCCGGTCCCTCGGAGGGGATGGTCCTCGCGACGATCCCGGCTGACCCCCGGCGCGTGGCCGCGGACCTCATCACGCAGGCCGAGCACGGCCCGGACTCGCCGGCGATCCTTGTCACGACGGACGTGGCCCTCGCCGATGCCGTCGAACGCGAGGTCACGGCCCTGCTCGCCACGGCCGCGCGACGAGACATCCTCGAGCGAGCCCTGCGCGACCATGGTCGCATCGTCCTCGCGCCCACGCTCGACGCCGCGATCGAATTCGTGAATGCCTACGCCCCCGAGCACCTGTCCGTGGACACGGAACCCCTCGAGCCGGTGGTCGACCGGCTTCGGAACGCCGGTTCGCTGTTCGTGGGGCCGTGGGCGCCCGAATCCGCGGGTGACTACGCGACGGGCGCCAACCACGTCCTCCCGACCGGTGGCCTCGCGCGCGGTGCCGGTGGTCTGGCCGTGGAGGCCTACGGGAAGTTCACCCAGATCCAGCGCGTGACCCGCGACGGACTCCAGGCCATCCGCGAGACCATTGCCACGCTCGCCGAGGCCGAGGGGCTGCTCGCCCATCGCGACGCCGTGGAGATCCGTTTCGCCACGGGACCGTCCACCGCGCCCGCTGCCGCCACCGCCGAGGACCGCCGATGAGCCCCACGCCCGTCACCTTCGCGACACCGACGCAGCCGTCGGCCTACAGCTGGGAAGCGACGAATGACGAGGTCGCCCGACGCTACGGCATTCCGGTCGAGCGCATCGTTCGGTTCGATCTCAATACCTTCCCGGCGCCACCGGCCGCCGTCGCGGACGTGCTCGCGGCCGGCCGGTTCGAGCTGTCGCTCTCCGAGTATCCGCCGTCGGACTATGCGCGGCTGATCGCGGTCGCGGCTGAGCGGTACGGCGTGGCCACCGACGACCTCCTGGTCGGGGCCGGGGCGGACGAGATCCTCGACGACATCGTGAAGGCATTCCTGGCCCCGGGCGACCGCGCCATCCTGCCGATCCCCACGTATGCGATGTACCGCGTGCTCACCGAGCAGCGCGACGCGGTGGTCGTGCCGGTCCCGAGACTCGGGGCGGCCGCGGGCTGGGCGCTGGATCTGCCGGCCATGCGGGCCGCCGCGGCCGATGCGGCGCTGGTCTGGTTGTGCTCCCCGAACAATCCGACCGCGCAGGCCGAGCCGGACGGCACCATCGACACGCTCCTGCGGGGTCTGGCCGACGACGCCGCCGCGGCCGGGCGACCGGCACCGATCGTCGTCCTCGATGAGGCGTACGCCGAGTTCGTCGGTTCGACGCTCGCACCGCTTCGGTCCATCTACCCGAACCTCATCTCGATCCGCACGATCAGCAAGGCCTATGCGTTGGCCGGGCTGCGCGTGGGGTTCGCCATCGCGCGACCAGCCGTCATCGAGCGCCTCAACCTCTTCCGGCCGCCAGGGTCGGTCTCGATCGTGTCGGTGACGGTCGCGACCGCCGTCCTCGCCTCCGACGCGATCCTGGCTGCCAATCTGGCCCAGGTCGTCCGCGAGCGGCCCCGCCTGACCGCCGCGCTCACCGCGCTCGGATGGTCGATCGGCCCGTCCGTCACGAACTTCCTCCTCGCCGACCTCGGGACGCCGGAGCGTGCCGCCGACGTGGCCGAGGGGCTCCTGCGGCAGGGGGTCGTCCCCCGCACGTTCCCCGCCGGACATCCGTGCGCCGCGATGCTCCGGCTCAGCGTCCGTGATCCCGATCAGAACGACCGACTCATCGCCGCGGCCGCGGCCCTCACCAGGGAGACCAGCCCATGACCACGCCGCTCGGCGAACTGACCCTCGGGCCGCGGGAGGGCCGGCGAGTCACGGTGGCCCGCACGACACGCGAGACCGACATCACGGTCACCCTGGGCATCGACGGCTCCGGACACACCGCGATCGACACCGGGATCGGCTTTTTCGACCACCTCCTGGGTTCGTTCGCCCACCACGGCATCTTCGATCTCGCGATCAACGCGGACGGCGATCTCCAGATCGACGAGCACCACACCGTGGAGGACGTCGCGCTCGTGCTCGGCGCCGCGTTCGGCGAGGCGCTCGGGGACCGGGTCGGGATCGCCCGGTTCGGCGACAGCTCCGTGCCGATGGATGAGTCGGTCGCCACCACGGTGATCGACATCGGCGGTCGCCCGTACGCGGTGATCGACCTGCCGTTCGTCGGCGAGCGCGTCGGCGCGCTGCCGCTCCAGCTTGTCGAGCACGCGCTGGAGGCGTTCGCCCGCACAGCCGGAGCCACCCTCCACATGCGCGGCACGGGCCGCAATGACCACCATCTGGCTGAAGCCGCGTTCAAGTCGCTCGGCCGAGCGCTGCGTGTGGCGTGCGAGGTCGATCCTCGGCGCTCGGGCGTCGCCTCGACGAAGGGGTCGCTCGGGTGAGTGGCCGTCTCCGCGTCGCCGTCGTCGACTATGGCGCCGGCAACATGGTCAGCATCGAGCAGGCACTGACCGCCGTCGGCGCCGACGTGACGGTGGCGCTCGATGCCTCCGGTCTGCGGGAGGTGGATGCCGTCGTGGTGCCCGGTGTCGGGGCCGCCGCGCCCGCCATGGCCCGGCTGCGTCGTCGCGGATTGATCGCCCCGCTGCTCACATGGATCGGCGCAGGGCGCCCGTACCTCGGGATCTGCCTCGGCTCGCAGCTGCTGTTCGAAGCCAGCGACGAGGATGGCGCGGCGACGTTCGGGGTGATCGGCGGGCGCACGGCGTGTCTGCAGGATGCCCCGACGCTCCCGCATATCGGCTGGAACCAGGTGGAGCGGACCCGTCGGCACGACCTGTTCGACGGGATCGACGACGGCGCCGACTTCTACTTCGTCCATTCGTTCGCGGGCGCGCCGGCCGAGCGCGACGCCGACGTCGTCCTGGCACGGACCGGGCACGGGACGGCGTTCGTCTCGGCGGTGGCCCGCGATGCCCTGCTCGGCGTCCAGTTCCACCCCGAGCGAAGCGGCTCGGACGGACTGCGGCTGCTGGCGAACTTCGTCTCGATCGCGCGGGCCGCCTGATGCTGCGCCGGCGAGTCATCCCGTGCCTGGACGTCGCGGACGGCCGCGTCGTGAAGGGCGTCCGGTTCGTGGACCTCACCGATGAGGGCGATCCGCCCGAGCTCGCCGAGCGCTACGCGGCCGAGGGCGCCGACGAACTGGTCTTCCTCGACATCACCGCGGCCCCGGAGCGACGCGGGACGCTGCTCGACATCGTGGAGCGGACAGCCCGGCGGGCGTTCATCCCGCTGACCGTCGGGGGCGGCGTGCGGAGCGTCGCGGACATGCGTCTCGTCCTGCGGGCCGGCGCGGACAAGGTGGCGCTCAATACCGCGGCGGTCGCCGATCCCTCGCTGATCTCGCGTTGTGCGCGGCGGTTCGGTCGGCAGGCGGTCGTCGTCGCGATCGATGCGCGTCGCGTCGGCGATCCCGAGGATCCGGCCCCCGCGTCCGAGGCGGTTGCGAGCGGCTCGAACGCCGCGGCGCACAGCGGACCGATCAAGGCTCCGCGGTGGGAGGTGGTCGTCAAGGGCGGGCGCGAGCCGACCGGCATCGATGCCGTGGAATGGGCGACGAGGGCCGCCGCGCTCGGCGCCGGAGAACTGCTTGTGACCTCGATCGATCGCGACGGGACCGGTACCGGATTCGACACGGCGTTGCTCCGGGCGATCACGGATCGGGTGAACGTGCCCGTCATCGCGTCCGGTGGCGCTGCACGAGCCGCGGACTTCGTGGCCGCGGTCGTCGACGGCGGGGCCGATGCGGTGCTTGCCGCGTCGGTGTTCCATCGTCGGATCCTGGCCATCGGTGACGTCAAGACCGCGATGGCCGAGGCGGGTCTGGCGGTCCGTCGCGTGCCGGAGGCCGTGGCATGAGCGGCGGCTCGGGTGTTGGCTCGATCGGTGGTCGGGCTGGTGGCTCGGCCGGTGGTCCCGCTGGTGGCTCGATCGGTGGTCGGGCTGGTGGCTCGGCCGCCGTCGATGCCCGGTCAGTCGCGTTCGGTGTCGATGGGCTCGTCCCAGCAGTGGTCCAGGACCGAGCCGATGGTCGGGTGCTGATGGTCGCGTACATGGACGCCGAGGCGTTGGCGGCAACGCTCGCGAGTGGCGACGTCCACTTCCACTCGCGCTCGCGGGGCACGCTCTGGCGCAAGGGCGAGACGAGCGGGAACGTGCTTCGGCTCGTCGCACTCGCGGCCGACTGCGATGGCGATGCCCTCCTGGTGACCGTGGATCCGACCGGGCCGACCTGTCACCGCGGGACGCGAAGCTGCTTCGACCCAGAAGGTGAGCCGGCTGCACGGAGCGACCGGTCCCGGCCGCCAGCGCAGGGGTTCGAGTGGCTCGAGACGCTGTGGTCGACGATCGTCTCGCGGGCCGCTGCCCGACCTGCTGGGTCCTATACCGCCGACCTGCTCGCCGGTGGTGTGGACGCGGTCGGGCGCAAGGTCGTCGAAGAAGCCACCGAGATGCTGATGGCCGCGAAGGACGACGCCTCGGCCGAAGCGTTCCAGACCGATCGTGCAGCGCCCCAGGCCGCACTCGCCGGCGAAGCCGCCGACTTGCTCTTCCACGCGATGGTCCTGCTGGCCGAACGCGGTGTCGAGCCGGCTCGCGTCATCGATACCCTACGAGCCCGGCACGCGGGATAGGCCGGTCGGCACGCGGCCTCGCGGCGGGGCAAGCCTCGTGCGTCCGGCAGGTCGGTGCCGCAATTCTTGCATCCCCGGCACGAATTGCATCCCGGGCACGCAACGAGCCCGCGGGCCAAGATTCGGCGCGCGTGTTGTGCACCGGGTGCACGAGATGGTCGAATCTGGCGCCGGAGACACCTCTGGACGTCGATTCTTGCACCCGCAGCAAGGAATCGACCCATCCGGAGGGCGTCCAGACGTCCCGGGTCGTGTTGTGTGCTCCCGGTGCAAGGCCGCCCTCGCGCCCGGGCATCGCAGCACGACCGGGCCGCGCGGGAACTCCTCGCGCGACATCCCGAACCCGGAACCCCCGGAGCCCCTACCCGTCCCGGCGGCCGATCTCGCGGCGACGCTTGCCGAGACGCACGTCGAGCCACTCCCCGGCGATCGGTTGCGGGATGGTGAGCGGGTCGATGACGCGGATCCCGTTGACCGTGACGCCGCCGCCCTGGATCAGGCGCCGCGCTTCGCCTCGCGATGCGACGAGCCCTGCGTCCGCGAGGATCTCGTACAACGGTCCAGGGCCGAACCGAAACCCACCGCCACGTTCGAAAAGCTCCTGGAGCGCCGCGGGATCCGAGATCGCCTCCCCGGAGAACTTGGCGGCCGACTCGGCCACGGCGCTCTCCGCAGCCGCCGCCCCGTGCGTCCGCGCGGTGATGTCAGATGCGAGGGCTCGCTGGGCCGGCCGACCTTCGGGCGCGCGGGCGGCCTCGGCCTCGAGCGCCTCGATCTCGTCGCGCGTCAACTCGGTGAACCAGCGCAGGTACGTCCCGACATCCCGGTCGTCCGTATTGAGCCAGTACTGGTAGAAGGCGAACGGCGACGTCCGCGCCGGATCTAGCCAGACCGAGTCCCCCGCCTCGCTCTTGCCGAACTTCGTCCCGGACGGTGAGAGCAGCAGCTTGTACGCGAGCCCGTGTGCGGGCTCCACTCGGTCCGTAGCCGCGCCCCGGTCCGTGGCCGCACCGCCGTCCGTAGCCGCGCCGCCGTCCGTAGCCGCGCCGCCGTCCGCCGCCCGAGCACCCTCCCCCACCCCACTCGTCCGGCGGATCAGCTCCAGGCCGGCCGTGATGTTGCCCCACTGGTCGGCCCCGCCCATCTGGAGTTCGACGCCCATCGTCCGGTACATGTGGGCGAAGTCGTACGACTGCAGCAGCATGTAACTGAATTCGGTGAACGACAGCCCGCGCTCCAGGCGCACCTGGACGGAGTCCTTTGCCAGCATGTACGGGACCGTGAAGTGCTTGCCGGTGTCGCGAAGGAAGTCGATGAGTGACAGCTCCCCGAGCCAGTCGAGGTTGTTCACGAGCACGGCCCCTGATCCGGGCGTGAAGTCCAGGAAGCGCTCGAGCTGACCCTGGATCGCCTCCACGTTCCGGCCGAGCGCCTGGCGATCGAGCAGGTTCCGCTCGGACGACCGCCCGGACGGGTCGCCGATCATCCCGGTCCCGCCGCCGACCACCGCGACCGGCCGTCCGCCGAAGCGCTGCAGCCGCAGCAACCCGAAGATCGGCACCAGGTGACCCACATGGAGCGAATCGGCGGATGGGTCGAAGCCGATGTATCCGGAGATCGGCCGCCCGGTCGCGAGGCGAGCCGGCAGCCCCGGTGTCGTGGTCTGGAGGATCCCCCGCCACGCCAGCTCGTCGAGGAACCCCTCGAGCCCGTGTCCCGTCACAGGCCCGGACGTCGAGGCGTCTCGACCCAGCGGGAGGCGCTCGTCCGTTCGTTCACGCCCCCTATGCTATCGTGCGGCCACTCATGCAGACCAGCCTCGCGCGGCGCCAGCGCCATCGACGGGCGCTCCAGGGCCGTCCTCAGGCACGCGGGGGATCGATCGCCGGTCGGATCCTCATCGTCGTGTCCCTTACCTTCCTCATGCTCACCGTCGTCACGACGAGCAGTGGGCTCGTGCTGGCTGCCGCGGCGTACAACCACTACTCGCAGGGCCTCCCGGACCCGAAGGCCGCGCTCACGAACCTGAGCTTCGAGCAGCAGACCATCCTGGTCGACCGCACGGGCAAGATCGAGCTTGCCCGGCTCGGTGAACTCAAGCGCGAAGTCATCACGTTCGACCAACTGCCCGGCGAGATGCTCGATGCGACGACGTCGATCGAGGATCAGGACTTCTGGGAGAACCCCGGGTTCGACCCCGCCGCCATCGTGGCCGCCGGTGTCGACACCCTGTCGGGTCGACCGCGCGGGGCATCGACGATCACCCAGCAGCTGGTCCGGGCGCGCCTGCTGCCGGCCTCGGCGTTCGAGGGCTCCACGTACGAGCGCAAGATCCGCGAGATCATCCAGTCGATCCGCCTCACCCAGGCCTATCCCGGCGAGGACGGCAAGGAACAGATCATCACGGCGTACCTGAACCAGAACTTCTACGGCAACAACAGCTACGGGGTGAAGGCGGCAGCCAAGGGCTACTTCGGGAAGGCACTCGGCGACCTTTCGCTGGCGCAGTACGCGATCCTCGCGGCGATCCCGCAGTCGCCGACGAAATTCGACCTGATGAAGAACGCCGACGAGGTCTGCAATGTCGAGGTCGAAGAGGGCCAGGAGTGCGAGGACTTCGACATCATCGTGCCGGTCACGAGCGAGATCGTCATCCGCCGCAACCACATCCTCGATCTCATGAAGTCCAACAGCACCTTGACCGGCTCCAGCCACACCAAGGCCGAGTACGACGCCGCGAAGCAGGAACCGGTCGTCCTGAACCCGCAGTTCTCGGCGAACTGGAAGGCGCCCCATTTCGTGTGGCAGGTCCGCAAGCAACTCGGCCAGATCCTGTGTCCCGACAAGCCGAACGACTGCGACGCCGTCGACGTCGGCGGGTACCGGGTGACCACGTCGCTCGACTGGGAGATGCAGAAGGTCGCCGAGAAATACGTCTATGCCGCTGCCCGGGCGCCGAACGCCAAGGACACGCGAGCCGTCCTGAAGAACCGCCGGATCCCGGAACGCGAGTGGAACTGGATCCTCGATCTTCGTGGACACAACATCCACAACGCCGCCGCCGGCGTGCTGGACTATCGGACCGGCGAGGTTCGCGCCTACGTCGGCAGCGCCAGCTACACGTCCAAGGGCACCAAGAAGTTCCAGCCACAGTTCGACGTGATGGCGGACGGCTGGCGGCAGCCTGGGTCGGCGATCAAGCCGGTCAACTACCTCGTCGGGCTGGACGACGAGACCCTGACCGCCGCCACCATGTTCATGGACGTCACCACGGACTTCGGTCGCGGGTTCATCCCGACGCAGGCGGACAAGCTGGAACGGGGACCCGTCCGGCTCCGATCGGCGCTCCAGTTCTCGCTCAACATCCCGGCGATCAAGGCTGGCGTGATCATGGGCCTCGACCACCTGTATCAGCGGACCCAGGACTTCGGCCTGTCGTACCTACCACCGTCGCCGGCGGTCTCGATGGGCATCGGCACCCTCGAGGTCCACCCGATCGACCTGCTGGATGCCTACGGGATGATCGCCAACAACGGCCTCAAGATGCCCCGGACCACGATCCTCTCGATCATGGACGACGACGGCAAGATCGTCTGGCCCATCGCGAGCGAGAAGGACGAGGGCTCGCAGGTCGTCTCACCGCAAGCGGCGTACATCATCACGGACATCCTGGCCGGGAACACGGACTCCAAGGTCAACCCGTACTGGGCCAAGTGGGCGATCTACGACGGCACGACGCGTCGACCCGCGGCGTACAAGACCGGGACCACCAGTGACAACAAAGACGTGGCCGCCTATGGCTATCTCGCCCCGCCGAAGGACCCGAACGAGCCCGCCCTCGCGGTCGGCGTCTGGATGGGCAACAGCGATAGCACCCCCAACGACGGCAAGCTCTCGCTCGATACGTCGGCGCCGTTGTGGTCCGCGATCCTCCAGGACATCAGCAAGGGGCAGCCGATCGCCAAGTTCAGCGCCCCGGACGGCCTCAAGACGGCCACGGTGGACGCGTTCCTTGGCACCAAGCCCGGTCCATTCACGACCAAGACCGTCAAGGAGATCTTCATCCCGGGCACCGTGCCGGCGGCCAAGGAGACGAGCCGGATCGCTCGCGAGATCGACGCCGACAGCGGCCTGCTCTGGCAGGAGGGTTGCGTCGGACCGAAGGTCACCAAGGGCTACTTCGACATCTCCGAGGTGGATTCGGCGTTCCCGAACTGGCAACGGGCCGACCGGAACTGGGCGTCGCGCGCGGCGCGCGGCAGCGGGGTCCGAGGCACCTCCAAGGGCACGCGGACCTCGTACTTCTACAACGGGGCGTTCGCGCCGTTCGGTCGAACGTGGGGCGTGTCCTTCGCGCCGAGCAAGCTCTGCCCGCTGGCCCCCGAGCCGGAGATCTGCTACGACCCGTTCGATCCGACGATCATCATCGAGTGTCCGCCCAAGCCGCCCGAGGAAGAGCCGGTCCCGTAAGGTCAGAGCCCGACGATGGTCGCGCCATCGCCGCCTTCGCCTCGTTCACCTGGTCGAACCGACTGGACCAGCGGATGACCTCCCGCCTCGCGCCGGACGGCATCGCGTAGCGCACCGGTACCCTGGCCGTGGATGATCAGCACCTTGTCGAGCCCGGCGAGGCCGGCATCGTCGAGGTAGCGGCCGAGCGCTTCGAGCGCTTCGTCGACACGGGCCCCGCGAAGGTCCAGGGACGACGCCACGGATCGAGCGCGCTCGACGCGGAGCGCTGCCGCACTCGAGGCTTCCACCTCGCTTGTCCCTGATCCGGATCCCCGGGTCGCGCCGACGTCGCTCAACGCACCGACCGCCGGGATCAGGTCGTCCGCATCGACGGTCACCCGCATCCCGCCAGCTTCGAGCGAGATCCGCCGACCGCCCCGCTCAAGCGCGACGATCCGCCCTTCCCAGCCACCGGAGCGACTCACCGCTCGATCGCCGAGACCCCACGCATGCTCGTGGCCGCCGTCCGGCGTCTCGTCGACCGTGGGGTCCGTCTCGGTCCCGGCGGGCAGCGACGCGGCGAGCGCGTCGGCGCGTTCGAGTGTCGCGTCCAGTGACGGTTCCGTGATGATCTCCCGCTCGAGACCCGCTCGAAGCGCCGCGACGTCCTCGCGGAGTCCGGCGAGCACCTGCCCTGCTTCGGCTCGTGCCGCCCGGACGACGTCCTCGCGCTCACGCGTGGCGCGCCGACGCTCGTCCTCGGCGGTCCGCAGCGCCGCGATGGTGCGGATCTCGGCGTCGCGGGCTCGGTCCCGCGCCTCGCTGACCTCGCCCTCGGTCGAGCGGATCGCGGCGAGCGTCGCTTCGAACGATCGCTGCGTCTCAGACAGCCGCGAGCGAGCGTCGTCCACGATCGGGGCCGGCAGCCCGAGCCGCTCGGCGATGGCGAATGCCTGACTCCCGCCGGGCAGGCCGATCGAGAGCCGATACGTGGGGCTGAGCGTGTCAAGGTCGAACTCCACGGACGCATTCCGGACCCCGGGCGTGGTGTGCGCGTAGGCCTTGAGCTCCGCGTAGTGCGTCGTGGCCGCCACGAGTGCTCCGGCACGGATGCCGTGGTCGAGGATGGCCTGGGCCAGCGCCGAACCCTCGGTCGGATCGGTTCCCGCGCCGAGTTCGTCGAGCAGGACCAGCGTGCCCGGCCCGGCCTCGGCCACGATGCGGATGATCGACCGCAGGTGGCCCGAGAACGTCGAGAGCGACTGCGCGATTGACTGCTCATCGCCGATGTCGGCGAAGACGTCGCGAAAGACCGGTAGCCGGCTCCCGGGCGCCGCAGGGACGTGGAGACCCGCCTGGTGCATCAAGGCGAGCAGTCCCAGGGTTCGGAGAGTGACAGTCTTGCCACCGGTGTTCGGACCGGTCACGACGAGCGCCTGGTAGCCGTCGCCGATCCGGATGTCGATCGGGACGACGCGACCCGCCAGACCGGGGTGCCGTGCGGACAACAGGACGACCTCCGTCCGGTCCGCGGTGTCAGCCCGGATCCCATCCATGTCCGCCGCGAGGCTCGCCTTCGCGGCCCACAGGTCGAACCGCGCCAGGGCCGACAAGGTCTCGCGCAGCGCCTCGGCGTTCGCGGCCACGAAGGCGGACAGTTCGTCGAGGATCCGGGCGACCTCTTCGGTCTCCGCGGCCTGGGCCTCTCGCCACGCGTTCCCAAGCTCGACCGCGACGAGCGGTTCGATGAACAGCGTCTGGCCGCTCCCCGACGCGTCGTGGACGATGCCCTTGACGCGCGACCGGGCTTCGGCCTTGACCGGGACCACGTAGCGTCCGTTGCGCAGTGTGATGATCGGCTCCTGGAGCGCGCTCCCGAGCTCGGCGCCAACGAGGCTGTCCAGCCGCCGTCGAAGCCGGTCGTACGCGACCCGCACGGCTGCCCGCAGCCCGCCGAGTCGTGGCGAGGCGGTATCGAGCATCTCCCCGACCGGATCGAAGCTCCGCGCGAGCGTGCTCCGCAACGCCGGCAGCCCGTGAAGCTCGCGACCGAGCTCGTGGAGCAACGGCCGACGTTCCTCCGACAGGGCGGCGGCGAGCCGCGTCGCGGCGTCGAGCGTGTCGGCGATCTCGAGGAACTGGCCGGGCTCGAGGCGACCCGCGCGCGCGGCGCGTTCCACCGCCGGGCCGATGTCGTGTGCGGCCCCGATGCCCGTGCCCGGTCGCTCGATGAGCATGGCGCGCGTTTGATCGGTCTCGTCGAGTCCACGGGCGACGATCGTGGCGTCGGCGGACGGCTCGAGCGTCTCGGCGAGGCGGCGGGAGGGCGGGAACGACGTGGCCGCAGCCAGGCGCGCCCGCACGAGCGGGAACTCGAGCAACTCGATCGAGCGCGGATCCATCGTGGTCGTCGGCGTCAGCGAGCGACGCGTGGTCCGGACACAGACGGATGACCGGCGAGGGCGAAGCGCCACGGGATGCTCGCCCAGGGCTCTCCCGCGTAGGCGACGCCGATCCGGGCCGTGGCTGACGCATGGCTCGACGTGGCCCCGGCACCGGCGTCGACCTCGATCCGAAGCGGGGACCTCGGGTCGAACAGGTCCATGCCCGTCCACGTCCGGTCGATCCCGAGCGCGGCCCCCACGAGCCCGGGCCCGCGAGCCAAGGCCGGCGCGGGTATGGCGTCGATCCGGGTGCGGATCGCGCGCTCGGGGGCCGGGTCGATCCGGCGGCGTCGGGTCATCTCACGCCGCGCCCGGTCCTCGCGCATGAGACCCATCCCCTCGATCGGTTCGAGCGCACGGATCAGCACAGCCGCCGGCTGACCCTCGGCGCCGACCACGACATTCAGGCAGTCATACATCCCGTAGACAAGGTACACGTAGGCGACGCCCGCGGGCCCGAACATGACCGCGTTGCGGCGCGTTCGGCCGAATCGTGCGTGCGAGGCCCGGTCTTCCGGCCCCGCGTACGCCTCTACCTCGACGATCCGACCGCGTCTTCGACCACGATCGTCCTCACGGACCAGGATCCGGCCGAGGAGGGCCCGGGCAGCCTCGACGGGCTCGAACGGGAGTGGCGCAGGCCCGGTGGTGCTCAGAACCGGCGGTAGAGGCGCTCGAGCGAATCGGGCACCAGGAACCCGGTCAGCAGGAAGAAGAACGGGATGGCGGTCTCGCGGAAGATCGAGGCCGCGCGCGTAGGATCGAGCTGGGTCCACAGGTCACGCAGCCAGGAGATCTCGCCCGGCAGGACTCGCAGACCCGGGACCGCGAAGAACGAGTCGAGGATGATCAACACGGCACCGAAGATCAGCGCCGCCTGGACCAAGCCCAGGATCCCCCCGATGAGTTCATCGACGAATTGCGCGTTCTGGAACAGCGGCTGGGTCTTGTAGAACCCCTGCGCGACGAGCGCGAACGCGATCGCGGCCGCGAGGAACACCGTGCCGAAACCCAGCATCTTGCTGTACTCCGGGGTGAACTGCGACCAGTTCGCGCCGAGGTAGGCGCCCAGCGGGTCGGCCACATTGGCGGCGAACAGGAACGAGAAGAGGATCGAGGCGATCCCGATCAGCCGGCGGATCGTCCCTTGCGCGAAGCCGAGGACGAAGAAGCCCATGAAGTACAGGAAGATCAGCAGGTCAACGGCGCTGATCCCCTCGAGAAAGGCTCCGATATCCACCAGTGCTCCTTCGCGTGCGTCCCCGTCCGGTCGGTGCCGGCGCGGGCGCAAGGGTAGCGTGGCCCTACACCCACCGCAAGACCGAGAGCGGAAGGTCGGACCGTTGCGGTCCGGTCTGGTGCGGTCCGCTCAGGTGCGCAGGCGGTCGTCAGGTGCGCAGCCGCGCCCCAAGATCCGCCTCGAGCCCGGTCGTGACGGCCGTGACGGCCGCCTCTACATCGGCCTCGGTCAGCGTCCGATCGTCGGCGCGCAGCGTGAGCCGATAGGCGAGGCTCTTCTCCGAGTCGCTGAGCGGGCGACCCCGGTAGAGGTCGAACAGCTCGACGGCGCGGAGCAGTGTGCCGCCGTGGCGCCTGATCGTGGCCTCGATGGCGGCGGCGGGCATCGGGTCGGCGACGATGATCGCAAGGTCGCGTTCCACGGCGGGATGCCGCGACGGTGTCGCGCCCGAGGCGTCCCGCACCTGGCCACCGGCAAGGCCTTCGATGGCCACCTCGGCCACGACGAAACGGTCGGCCCGCAACTCCAGCGCCTCGATGACCGCCGGATGGAGCTCCCCGAGCCGACCCGTCATCCGCCCGTTCGCGTCGATCCGGGCGGCCCGGCCCGGATGCAGGTTGGGGTCGTCGGTCAGGGCGGACCAAGATGGCGTCGCGTGACCGAGCCGACGCAGGAGCATCTCGAGGATGCCCTTGGCGTCATCGATGTCGACAACACGAGCCCGACGGTTCCAGGCGCGGGGTTCGCCAACGCCGGTGAGGACGAACGCGAGCCGCCACCATTCATGGGTCGGCGGATCCTGCGTCGCGCCATACCCCTTGCCGATCTCAAAGACCGCGAGGTCGGTGCGTCCGGCCCGCAGGTTCGTGTCGACCACCTCGAGGACGCTGCCGAGCAGACTCTGGCGGAGCACGGCGTGCTGGCTCGAGAGCGGATTCGTGACCGTGGCTGGCCGGCCCGCCGCTGTCTGTCCCGGTTCTGCCGCCAGCGGCCCATCGTCGAGGATCGGGAATCGTTCGACGTTGCGCGGCGACACGAGGGCCGTGGTCACGACCTCGCTGAGTCCGGCACCCGCCAGCGCACCGCGGACCACGTTCCGGACCGTCAGCGGGTCTGGACGGTACGCGGGCATCGAGGTGTGCGGCAGGATCGACGGGACCTGGTCGTAGCCGCGGACGCGGATGATCTCCTCGGTGATGTCGGCCTCAACGGCAAGGTCGCGTCGCCACGTGGGGACAGCGGCCTCGAGGACCTCCGTGGCGCCCGGGTCGACGCTCAGCGGCTTGGTCCCCGCGGCGACCGTGACGCGCGTGCCGGCAGGCGCCTGCCTCGTGTCGATCCCGACACGTCGAAGCAGATCCTGCTGTTCCGACGCCGCAAGGTCCGTTCCGAGCAGCCGGTTCACCCGGGTGGGACGGAACGCGACGTGGGCGGTGACCGGTTCGGACGGATCCGTGTCCACGACCCCGGTCGCGACGACGCCGCCGGCCCATTCGCTGACGAGGCGTGCCGTCCGGTCCGCGCCGATCCGCGCGAGTCGGAACTCCTGGCCCTTCTCGAATCGGAGGCTCGCGTCGGAGCGCAGGGCGTAACGGAATGCGGTCCGCCGGATGCTGACGGGATCGAAGATCGCGGACTCGATCACGACGTCGGTCGTGGCGTCGCTGATCTCCGAACCGGCAGAGCCCATCACGCCGGCGATCCCGATGGGCCCGCGCGAGTCCGCGATCAGCAGCGTCTCGGCATCGAGGGTCCGCTCGACGTGGTCGAGGGTCTGGATCCGCTCGCCGTCCTGTGCCAACCGGACGATGATCCGCCCGTCGGCGACGGCGGTCGCGTCGAACGTGTGGATCGGCTTTCCAAGTTCGACCATCACGTAGTTGCTGGCATCCACGACGTTGCTGATCGGTCGCATGCCTGCCGCCATCAGCCGCATCTGGACCTTGTCGGGGGATGGACCGATGCTGACACCACTGACCCAGCGACCAACGAACCGCGAGCACAGGTCCGGCGCCTGGACCTCGACGCGGAGGTGATCCCCGATCGCCCCGCCGCTCTCGGTGACCGCCGACTCGGGCAACCGGAGCGGCGAACCGGTGATCGCCGCGACCTCGCGCGCGAGGCCCACGATCGACAGCGCGTCGCCGCGGTTGGGCTTCACGTCGATGTCGAGGACCGTGTCTCCGTACAGATCCGTCAGCCCGACCCCGAGCGGCGCATCAGGGGGCAGGATGAGGATGCCGTCCGCGTCGGTCGTGAGTCCCAGCTCGTCCCCCGAACACAGCATCCCGTTGCTGACGACGCCCATCTTCTCGGTGCGCTCGATCCGGCGATCACCCGGCAGGACGGCACCGGGCAGCGCGACCGGCACTCGCTGACCCGCGGCGATGTTCGTCGCGCCGCAGACGATCTCGAGCGGTTCACCATCCCCTACGGTCACGCGGGTGAGCGACAGTCGATCGGCTCGCGGATGCTTCTCGACCGCGAGGAGCTCCCCGACGACGACGTTGACCCAGGCCGACCCCCAGCGTTCGACGCCCTTGACCTCCATTCCGAGGAGCGTCAGACGCTCCGCGAGCGCGTCGATCTCGAGATCGACGTCGACGAACTCGCGCAGCCAGCTGAGCGGCACCCTCATCGGAACTGCTCCAGGAAGCGCAGGTCGTTCTCCATGTAGAGGCGCAGGTCGCCGACCGAGTGGCGCAGGTTCGCGATTCGCTCGACGCCCATCCCGAACGCGAAGCCCTGGTACCGCTCCGGGTCCAGACCGCCGTACTGGAGCACGACCGGATGCACCATGCCGGCGCCCAGGATCGTCATCCAGCCGCTCCTCGAGCAGGCCGGACAGCCGCTCCCACCACAGACGAGGCACTCGACGTCGAAGGCGACGCTCGGCTCCGTGAAGGGGTAATAGCCGGGGCGGAAGCGGGTGCGCTTGTCCGCTCCGTACAGCGCCTTGGCGAATTGGTCGAGCAGGCCCTTGAGGTCACCCATGGTGGTGCCCTCGTCGACCATCAGGCCCTCGACCTGGAAGAACTCCGAGCCGTGGCTCGCATCCACCGCCTCGTAGCGGTAGCAGCGACCGGGCAGCAGCGCCCGGATGGGCGGCGATTCCTGGTGCATGACGCGGATCTGCCCGGGCGACGTGTGCGTGCGCAGGAGGTGGCCGTCGACATCGAGGTAGAGCGTGTCCCACAGGTCCCGTGCCGGGTGATCGGGCGGGATGTTGAGCATCTGGAAGTTGCGCAGGTCGTCCTCGATCTCCGGGGACTCGTACACGACGAACCCGAACTGGCCGAAGACGTCGGCGATCCGCTCGATCGTCTCGTTGATGGGGTGCAGGGACCCTCGCCGGACCGGGCGACCGGGTGTCGTGACATCGACCGCCTCGGCGCGCAATCGGTCCTCGAGAGCCGAACCACGAAGCGTCGTGCCACGTTCGGCAAACGCGGCCTCGATGGCGACCCGCACGGTATTCGCGACGGCACCCACCCGCGGTCGGTCGTCGGCGGCCAGCGCGCCGATCCCACGCAGGATCGTCGTGAGCCGACCCTTCTTACCGAGGATGTCGAGTTCGAGGGCGTCGAGCGCGGCGACATCGGCGCTGGCCTCGATGGAGACGAGCGCGTCGTCGCGCAGCGCTTCGAGGTCCCGGGTCAGGTCCGCGAGGTCCACGTCCGTCCTTCCAGTGCGTCGCCGGGAATCATGAGCCCTCGAGCGTCACCGACGTCGAGGGCTCGTCGAGCAGAGTCGTGGTCGACGCTCGGCCGACCGCGATCAGACGCCCTTGGCGAGCTCGGCGATCCGGCCGAACGTGGCCGCGTCGCGAACCGCCAGGTCGGCGAGGATCTTGCGATCGATGGCGACGTCCGCCCGCTTGAGACCGTTGATGAACTGTCCGTAGGTGAGACCGTTCTGTCGAGCGGCAGCGTTGATCCGGATGACCCACAGCTGGCGCATCTGGCGCTTGCGCTGCTTGCGGTCCCGGGTCGCGTAGGCCAGCGCATGAAGGAGAGCTTCGCGCGCTGGCTTGATGAGGCGCGACTTCGCTCCCTTGCGGCCTTCGGCGTCCTGCAGGAGGCGCTTATGGCGCTTGTGGGCGGTGACGCCTCGCTTGACTCGTGCCATGTGGTTCTCGCGCCCTTCCTAGAGGTACGGGAGCAGGCGTCGAACCTGCTTCGCGTGCTCGGGTGCCATCAGCGTCTTGCCGGCGTATCGCCGGGTCCGTCGGGACGACTTGATCTCGAGGTGGTGGCCACGCCAGGCGTTGACCCGGACCACCTTGCCGCTGCCCGTCACGCCGATGCGCTTCTGGGCGGCCTTGTGGCTCTTCATCTTCGGCACGTGGCCTACGCTCCTGTCGGTTCCGGCTCGGGGGCCGGCGCGGGGACTTCGTCGTCAGTATCGGTCTTGGCCGCCGGTGCGGCCTCGCTGTCTGCCTTGGCCGCCGGTGCGGCCGGTGTCGGTTCGGGAACGGTGTCGGTCTTGGCCGCCGGTGCGGCCTCGGTGTCCGTATCGGCCGGCCCATCCACCAGCGGCGGTCGGGTCGGAGCCTCGTGCACCTTCGGCTTGTGCAACGACGCCATCGTGATATGCATCGACTTGCCTTCGAGGAGCGGGACGCGCTCCGGGACCCCGTGATCCTTGACCCGGTCGGAGAACCTGGCGAGCAGGTTCCGGCCGATCTCCGGATGCGTCAACTCTCGACCGCGGAAGCGGACCGTCACCTTGATCCGATCGCCGTCCTCGAGGAACTCGATGGCGCGATTGACCTTGGTGTCGAAGTCGCCGGTGCCGATCTTCGGCGAAAGCCGGACTTCCTTGAAGGTCACCGAGCGCTGCTTGCGCTTGGCCTCCTTCTCCCGCTTCGTGAGTTCGTACTTGTACTGCCCGAAGTCGAGGAACTTGACGACCGGCGGCGATGCCGTCGGGGCCACTTCCACGAGATCCAACCCGCGTTCCTGCGCCATCTCGAGGGCCCGTGCCGTGGGCATGACCCCCAGCTGAGCATTCTCGTCGTCGATCACCCGCACTTGTGGGATACGGATCATCTGATTCACGCGCAGGTCTCGGCTGATGGTTGGCTCCTTCTACCTTCGGCAGCTCCGACCGGCACGGGCATACAGCCCGCCTTCGGCCGAGGCGGCAGGATAGCACACGGGTTCGGAACCCGACAACGCGACGAGCTGGATCAGGGTACCGGCGTCACCGTGAAGTCGCCCTTGATGGTGACCTGGAAGATGCCACCGATCGCCGCCGTCTTTGACACGGTCACGGTCCCGCCCGCCGCGGGCAGGTCGAACTCCATGAGCGCTTCCCCGAATCGCTCCGCGTGACCCTCGGCCGGGATCTCCGCACCGCCGCCCGGGACGCATCGCACCTTGATGACGTCCCCGGCCGGCGACGTGGCGGTCAGCACGATCCGGATGACCGCGTCAGGCCCGATTCCGACGATCGTCCCACGCTGGACCCTGAGACTCGCCACCTGATCCAGCGGTCCGCTGCAGGACGCCGACGTGACGGTACCCTTCAGGGAGAGCTTGCCTGTGCCGCTAAGCGCGTCTCCCTCGGCCGTGATCCGAAGGTCGAAGATCCGAGCCTTGAGCGAGTTCTTGACGATCGCGAAGACCTCGGTGTCCGTGCCCTTGAAGGTGACATCCCAGGCCGCAGGACGGACGGTGAACTTGACCGTCTTCTTCGCGATCCCGCGGTTCGACACGCTCTCGAAGCTGATCTCGCCGACATCGCCGTCGTCGGGGCCGGCCGTGTACCGGACGGTCGCAGGGGCCGGCTGCTCCTCCCCGGCTGGGTCGATGGCGGCGACTCCCGCCAGCGTCGCCGTCACCGGCTTGTCGAGCTCGTTGCCCTCGAAGTGGTGCTTCACAGTCGCGACCACGTCGGTGACAGAGTCAGGGCCGACATCGCCGCCTTCCGGGTCCACGATCAGATCGAGGCACTTCCCCGAGCGCCACGCGGTCTCGACGGCCGTCGCCGTGGCCCACGCGGCGTTGCTCGTCAGGTAGAACAACAGATCGAAGGCGCCCTGACCGTTCTCCTGCGTCGCATCCACCGCATCGGTCACCTGGGCGCCACGACTCGTCAACCCGCCACTCGACCCGGTGATCGTGTAGGCCTCGGCGATCCCGACGCTGTAGCCATCGACGTCGCTGGCGCCACCCGCAGTCCTCGTTCCTCCCTGGACCGCCTGCTCGCCTCGCGAGTCGACCTCCGTCCGATCGACCTCGGCGGCGTCGTTCGAATAGACGCGGATGTCTGCCTCGGACGCCGATTCGAACGTCTGCCCGAAGCTGCCGGCCGCACTTCCAGCCAGGTACGTCTCGGTGGCCGAGAAGGCCACGGTCGCGGGAGCCAGGCCAGTACTGTCCGGACACGACTCTGCCTCGATCCGGGCCTTGCCGACGCCCTCGATCTTGAAGAGCAACGCGCCGCTGGCGTCGATGACCTCGCCCGACGTCTGGACATCGATCTCGATGACGACCTTGCTGCCCGACGGCGTGATCTTCACCGACGACTTCGTCCTGACCGACCCGGTCGACGAGCCGAACGTGATCTCGTCGGTCGTTTCGGTGGCGCGCTCGAACGGCGCCGTCGCCTGGACGGCCGACTCGACCATCAGCACCGCCGAGACCCACGGGCCCAAGAGCGAGGAGCCCGCCGGCGGAGGTCCGATTGTCGGTCGGCTCGGGACCGGTAGACGGCTCTCGGACGTCGACGCGAGATGACCGGCGAGGTCCGGCGCAGCCCGCGCCGCGACACCGGCCTCGGTCAGGAGCGCGCGGAGGAGACGATCGGTCTGCGCATCCAGGGCGTCCGCGACACCCTGGGCGTCCGGACCGAGAAAGGCCGTCATGTCGGCGTCGGCGCGGAGCGCGGCGCGCGCGGCGACTTCCGCCTGCGCGAGACCGAGCCCCAGGTCAGCGACCACATCGAACGTTCGGGTGCCGGAATCGAACGGGCCGACCTCGGCGGGCGCCGAGGGATCGGCCAGGGTGGCCGTCGGTGTCGACCCTGGCTCGAGCGTCGGGATCCCCGTTGCCGGCGTTCCCGTGGGGCCGCCGCATCCCGCGACGAAGGCCACGATCAGGACGCCGATCACCCATCGGCGAGTCGCTCGGCCAGCGGTCATGCCGCCTCCTGGGGTCGGCCCACCATGGGCCGAGACTGTCGCCGAACCCAAGCGCGTCAGCCCGTGCCGCGCGCGGCCGATTCCGCGGCCAGACGATCGGCGAAGGCCTCCCACGCCTGGGGCTCCTGCTGCTCCCCGGCTCTGGTGCGCGGCGACGCCGTCCGGGCCTCGATCTCGCGGTCACCCAGGACCACCATGTACGGCACCTTCTGCTCCTGGGCCGTCCGGATCTTGTACTGCATCCGGTTCGACGAACTGTCGACCTCGACCCGCAAGCCGCGGGCACGCATCACTCCGGCCAGCTCCGCCGCCGCATCGAGATGCCGATCCGCGATGGGGATCACCACGGCCTGCGTCGGCGCGAGCCAGAGCGGGAACGCCCCGGCGAAGTGTTCGATGAGGATGGCGATGAATCGTTCGAGCGAGCCGTAGATCGCGCGATGGATGGCCATCGGCCGCTGCGGCTGGCCGGTCTCGTCGATATAGGTGAGGTCGAACCGCTCCGGGAGCATGACCAGATCCACCTGGATCGTCGCCATCTGCCACTCGCGCCCGAGGGCGTCGTCGATGTAGATGTCGATCTTGGGTGCGTAGAACGTCCCATCCTTCGGCTTGAGGTCGTAGCTGATGTCGGCGGCGGCGAACGCCTCCCGGATCAGTTGCTCGGCACGCTCCCAGAGCGCCGGATCGCCGAGCGCCTTGTCCGGCTTCGTGGCGAACGCGAATCGCGGCTCGAGGCCGAACCAGCCATAGGCCTCACGAACCTCTCCGAGCAACGCTTCGATCTCGTCGGTGAGCTGGTCCGGTCGGACGTACAGGTGCGCGTCGTCCTGGATGAATTGGCGCACGCGCGTCAGGCCGCTCAGCGACCCGGATCGTTCGTTTCGATGCAGGCGTCCGAACTCGCTGAACCGCAGTGGCAGGTCTCGATAGGACCGCAGGTGCGAGCGATAGATGAAGGTGGATTCCGGGCAGTTCATCGGCTTGAGGCTGAAGAGCTGCTTCTCTGCCTCCACGATGAACATGTTCTCGGCATACAGATCCCAGTGTCCGGACTGGCGCCACAGCTTCTCGCTGACGAGGATCGGAGTCGAGACCTCCTGGTAGCCGCGGCGCTCCTGGAGCTCGCGCATCGCCGCCTCGAGCGTCCGCCAGATGCGCTGGCCCTTCGGGTGCCAGAACGCCGACCCAGGTGACACGTCGTGGAACGAGAACAGGTCCAGCTGGACGCCGAGGCGGCGATGGTCGCGCTTCCTGGCCTCCTCGCGACGCCACAAGTAGGCGTCGAGGTCCTCCTGCGTCGCCCAGGCCGTGCCGTAGACGCGCTGGAGCATCGGGCGGGTCTCGTCTCCGCGCCAGTAGGCGCCCGCCGTACCAAGCAACTTGAACGGACCCACCATGCCGGTCCGCTCGACGTGTGGCCCTCGACACAGGTCGATGAACGGGCCTTGCTGGTAGAAGGTCGTCGGCGGCATCGGCGTCCCGTCACGCTCCGACGCGGCGACGAGGTCGTCGACGATCTCCACCTTGAATGGCTGATCGAGTTCGATGAGCGCGGCGCGGGCGTCCACCGGCGAGCGCTCGCTGAAGACGAACCGATGGTCCGCCGCGATGCTTTCGCGCATCCGGGCCTCGATGGCCGCCAGGTCATCCGGGGTGAGCGGCCGGGACAGGAGGAAGTCGTAGTAGAACCCGTCGGCGATGACCGGCCCGATCCCGAGCTTGGTCCCGGGAAAGAGGTCCAGGACCGCTTCGGCGAGGACGTGCGCTGCGGAATGCCGCATCGGGCCGAGCTCGCCCGTCGCGCCGTGCTCGAACAGCTCGGCGGCCGATCCGCGCTCCGGCGCATCGAAGCTCGCGGCCTCGATCTCGATCTCGTCTTCCGCGGTGGCTGGCTGGTCGCTCATGTTCCTGATCTCCTGAGAATCACAGAACCCCTCGTCCGTCGACAGGACGAGAGGTTCGACTCCCGCGGTCCCACCCGCCTTCGCGACCCGGACGGGCCGCGCACTCGTGGTCGCGCTATCGGGCGACGCCCGGGCCGGTTCACCGGCCGCTCACGGGTGGTACGTCTCCGGGTCGATCGCCGGGCTTGCAGCCAGGGCCCGGCTCTCTGGGGATCGCTGGAGGGAGGGCTCGTCCCGCTCGATGCGACATATGGCGGATGTGGTGGGCGACACTGGACTCGAACCAGTGACCTCTTGCATGTCAAGCAAGTGCTCTAACCAGCTGAGCTAGCCGCCCGACTCCACGAGGGATTTCACCCGATAACTGCGTCACGCCTTGACCTACGCCGTATCAGAGTCCATGCTTTCAGCGCTATACGTCGAGCATGGAGGTCCGTTCGTGGCGGTGAATCTACCAGACTTTCGGTCCTGTTCCTATTGCGGCCACGCGTTCAAGGACCACTACTTCAGCCGTGGCAAGGGGCAATGTCGCGGTGGCCCAGGCGGTTGTGCCTGCAAAGGCTATCGCGATCCCGAGGCTCCACGTTGACTGTCGATACGCCCGAGCTAGTCACCCCGGGCAACCTCGGCGACGAGCTCGCCTCGTTCACCCGCGCGATGCGCGCCGAGAACGTGAAGCCCAACACGATCATCGCCTACGGCGGCGCGGTCCGGCAGTTCGGGACCTGGCTCCTGGCGACGAACTACCCGACCGACGTGGAGCGCATCGAGCCGCGCCACATCGACGAGTGGATGGGATCCATTCTCGAACGGTCGAAGCCGGCGACCGCTCACAACCGATGGCGCGGGCTCCAACGCTTCATGAACTGGTACGGCACCCGCGTGGACGACTTCCGGTCGCCGCTGGCGAAGCTGCATCCGCCCCGGCTCGACAAACTCATGCCGCGCGTCCTGGGCATGGACGAGATCCGGGCCATCCTCGGGACGTGCGCCGGGTCAGCGTTCGAAGACCGGCGGGACAATGCGATCATCCGACTCCTGTTCGACATGGGCGCCCGCCGCGGCGAGGTCGCGGGGCTCCGCTACTCCCCTACCGACCCCGATGATCGTGACGTTGATCTGCGTCGCGGGACCGTCCGCTACGTCGGCAAGGGCGGGAAGAACAACATCATCGCGGTGTCGAATTGGACCCTCTCGGCCATCGAGGACTACCTCCGCGTCCGGCGGAAGCACACCCACGTCGATGTCCCCTGGCTCTGGCTCGGGAAGCGCGGCCGGCTGACCGACTCGGGGATCGCGCAGCTCATCCGCGACCGTGGGCTCCGCGCCGGCATCCCGGCGCTCCACGCCCATGACTTCCGCCACGCCGCGACGCACCACGAGCTGATGGGCGGCATGAACGAGGCGGACGTCATGGCCAAGCGTGGCTGGGACTCCCCCGCCATGCTGCGCCGCTACGCCTCGACCACGGCCAACGAGCGCATGAACGAGGCGACCCGCAAGCTCGGGCTCGGCGACAAGGTATGAACGACGAGGCCGTATGGCTCCGACTCCGCGCGGCGAGCCGGCGCCGATAGAGGCAAGCTGGAACAGCTACTGCCCATCCTGCATAGATCGGAACCTGGTGATGAGGCCCGGTCCTGATTCGTGGCGCATCGACGGCTACTTCCGGGGCACCCTCACGATCGCGTCCGAACGTCGTGGACACATCGGGCGGTCCTGGATCTGGGGTAGTCCGCGACGTACGCGCCACGCATCGGGACTTCCCTGGTACGGGGCCGCGAAGCCGCGGCGTTGGTCGTCTCTAAGTCGCTGGCACGACGAGGAGCCAGACGCGTTCCGACAGAAGATGTACACACACCCTGTTCGACTGCCCGCGGTCGTCGACTGCTTCGAGTGTGGGCGCAGCGTCGTTGTGAGGCATATCGAAGATTTGCTGACCGCGTCCAGATAGGTCCGTGACACCGGGGCTGGACGCGTGACGAGTGGTCGGGTGGGCTGAAACGGGGTCGAGAGCCCTCGTTACGCTGGTGCTGTCAGACATGCAGCAGCAACGGAGGCTCTCGATGGCCAAGTCTACGCGGGGCGTGCGACCGGGTCGCAAGCACCCGTCGATCTGTGCGGCGCCCGGCTCGTTCCAGTCGGTCTGGCGTCACCAGCTCGCGCCCGATCTGTCGCGCGACGCCCGTCGTCGCCTGGCCATGCTCGACTGGCACCGGGCCCAGGGCGCCAATGTCAGCCGCACGGCCCGCCACTTCGGCTACTCGCGTCCGACCGTGTACCGCTGGCTGCGACGGTTCGAACGCGATCGACTCGAGACCCTCGAGGACCACAGCTCGGCACCGCGCCGTCGACGCCGAGACGACCTGGACGGTCGAGCAGCTGCGGGCGGTGCGTGCCATCCGCGAGACCTATCCGCGCTGGGGCAAGGACAAGCTGGTCGTGCTGCTCCGACGCACGGGCGTGCGGCTGTCGACCTCGATGGTCGGGCGGATCCTGGTTCGGCTGCAGCGCTCGGGAGAGCTGCGCGAGCCGCGCCGGCGGCGGATGAGCGTCCACCAGCGGCGCTGGTCACGCCCGTACGCCATCCGCAAGCCGGCCGACTGGGCGGTCGAGCGACCGGGCGACCTGGTCGAACTCGATACCCTCGACATCCGGCCGCTCAGCACGCTCGTCTGGAAGCAGTTCACGGCGCGCGACGTGGTCAGCCGCTGGGACACGCTCGAACTCGGTCGGCGGGCGACCGCCGCCGCGGCGGCCGAGGTGCTCGATCGGCTGGCCGAGCGGATGCCCTTCCCGGTCCGCGCCATCAGCATCGACAACGGCGCCGAGTTCATGGCCGAGTTCGAAGCCGCCTGCCAGGCGCGGGCCATCCGCCTGTTCGTCCTGCCCCCGCGCTCGCCCAAGCTGCACGGCGCCGTCGAGCGGGCCAACCGCACCCACACCGAGGAGTTCTACGAGGTGACCGATGCCGAACCGGAGCTCGGGGCGTTCCAGGTCGCCCTCCGGGCCTGGGAGACGGTGTACAACACGATCCGGCCGCACCAGTCCCTCGGTCAACGGACACCGGCCGAGTACCTGGCTTCCGTCGGCATCGATGTGTAACGGACGTACTGGACGAGTACATTCGCTTGAAGTGATCCGCCACACCGGATAAGATTGCGGTGTAGGCGGCTTCCTCAGAGCCGCACCCGGCTCAGCGCCGTCGCATGCGACGCCAACGCTGCGGTACTCGTCGACCCTTGGCAGGGGCTCGGCAGAGGTACTGCGCTTGGCGTCGACTGATTCCAAGGACCCCGTACGGGTGCGAACCGGGCGCCTCGGCGCCCTGAGCGTCCATGCCCGCGGCAAGACCAACACCGGCCCCGCCCGGGCCGCCTGGGAAGCCAAGCTCGCCGCTGAGGTTGATCCCGACGGGTCCCTCACCCCGGATGAGCGCGCCCGCCGGACACATTTCGCTCTCCGCGCGCGAATGACCCGGCTCTCGATGGCCCGATGGGGCCGCCCCACCCCGCCCCCCGGCGACCGGGCTGCCTGACGAAGTCGAACCCGCCGCGGGCTCGACTTCCCGGGCGGGTTCTAGCCGAAAGGTTGGAACTCAGATTGAACCCCGCGACCTCTCCAAATCGTAGCACCGACGTCCATCGGACCTCCACCACACCCCTCGCTGCGACCCGCGTGACACCGATGACAGCGTACCCCCCGATCGCACGACATCGCGGCCCCTGCGGGGTGCGTTTCGCCTGTTGGCGCCAAGGCTGTCGCGTTCGCTACCCGAGGATGCTGACGATCGAAGTCACGGAGCACGAGGCCGTGGCCTGGTGCCACAGCGGCCGATATCACCTCGATGACGTGATCCTCACGAGGCTCGCGGCATGAGCGAGCGCAAGCCCCAGGCCGACGAGCTGGTCCGGGCGGCCCGCGAGACGGGCGAACTGTTCCATGATCGTGATGGTCAACCCTTCGCCGACGTGGTCGCGCCGGAACCCGCCGAGCACCACGAGATCCTCCGCGTCCGGTCGCGGAGCTTCCGAACTTGGCTGGCCGGCCGCTACTGGCGCGCGAACGGTCGACCCGCCGGCGGTCAGGCCCTGACCGACGCCATCGACGTGCTCTCGTCGCTGGCCCAGTTCGAGGGACCGGAACGTGTCGTTGGGCTGCGCATCGCCCGCCACGACGGCGCCATCTACCTCGACCTCGCCGACGATCGCTGGCGGGTCATCGAGATCGACACCGCGGGCTGGCGGCTGCTGGATCGGTCACCCGTCCCGTTCCGGCGCCCCGGCGGGATGCGACCCCTGCCGGTGCCGGTGCCGGGGGGCTCGCTCGACGGGCTGCGCGAGTTCATCAACGTCGCCGACGACGAGCAGTTCCGGCTGCTGGCCGGCTGGCCGTTGGGCGCTTTCCGACCCGCGGGTCCGTACATCGTCTTGGTCCTGACCGGCGAGCAGGACGCCGCCAAGTCGACGGTCGGGCGCGTCCTGCGCTCGCTCGTGGATCCCAACGAAGTGGGTGATCGGACCCTGCCGCGCGACGAGCAGTCGATGGCGATCGCCGCGAGCAACGCGTGGATCGCGAGCTTCGACAACGTGTCCACGCTGCCGGACTGGCAGTCCGACGCCTTGGCCCGGTTGTCGACCGGTGCCGGGTTCGGGACCCGCCAGCTCTACTCCAACGACGACGAGTTCCTCGTCCGCGTGTCGCGCCCGATCATCCTCAACGGGATCGGGGGCATCATCACCCGGCCGGACCTCATGGATCGCGCGATCGTCGTCGACCTCGTTGCCATCGACGAGGAGGCCCGGCGCGACGAGCGCGAGTTCTACGCCAGCCTGGAGCGCGAGCGTCCGAGGCTGCTCGGCGCCCTGCTGAACGCGGTGTCGTCGGCGTTCGGTCGCGAGGACCTCGTCGTGATCAAGCGCCGTCCGCGGATGATCGACGCGACCAAGTGGATCACCGCGGCGGAGGGTGCGCTGCGCTGGCCAGAGCGGTCGTTCCTCGCTGCCTACCAGGCCAACCGGACCAACGGTCGCGCCATCACGCTCGACGCGAGCCCGCTCGCCGCGCCGATCCGACAGCTCGCCGCCGATGGCTGGTCCGGGACCGCGACCGAGCTGCTCAAGGCCCTCGAAGCGCGGGTCGATGAGGCGGTGACCAGGCGCAAGGACTGGCCCAAGACGGCGTCCAACCTCGGGACCGACCTCCGCCGGCTGGCCCCGGATCTGCGCAAGGTCGAGGCGATCATCGTGACGTTCGAGCGCGACGGAAAGGCTCGTACCTATCGGTTGGTACAAGTACGCGAAACGCCGTCATCGCCGTCATCCGAACGTGACACCGATGACACCGATGACACCGATCTGCGCTTCCGTACCAGCAAACCGGAACCTCTCTGGCGCGACGATCTTGACCTTGAACCCGAGGAGGTCGACGCGCAGATCGCGACCGCGTTCGCCGGCGGTGTCGCATGAAGGCCTGGATCGGACCACCGTCCATGTCCGAGGCCGACCTGCAACGGCTCGTCACCGATGCCGCGTCGGCTCTCGGCTGGTGGTGGGTCCACGTCCGTCCCGGGCGTACGACGAACGGCTGGCGAACACCCGTATCGGGTCCGCTCGGCGAGGGGCTGCCCGACCTGTTCTTCGTCGACCCGCGTCACCAACGCACTGTGTGGATCGAATGCAAGTCGTCTTGCGCGTCACCGTGGCCGGGGAGACGTTGATCTACATCGACCGACCCACGCTGATCGAGCGAGCCCGGCAGCGCGCCTACGTCGGCGATGCGTTCGCCCCGCGTCGGGACGCGTCGCCCTCCGACCGGCTGGTCCGTGGCGCCGACACGTGGACGGACGCGGCGGGCCACGACCTCGGCGTGGATGGCGACCTGGTCCGCGCCCTGGAAACGGGCCGCCCTGCGGCTCGACGCCACGCCCGACGACGGCGCCGGCCTCCAGGGCTTCACCAGCGCCACGCAGGCGATCCACGCGGCCCGTGGGGGGCGGTATGACCACGCACATCGAGATCGGCCCCGCTACCCCATGCTACCTCGCTCGCGATCTGTACGGGTCTGGGACTTCCTGAAAGTCCCAGACCCGTAGCGACTGAAGACCCTATCCGTTGAGTTCGGGCCAAGTCTCGTCGATCCTGCCAAGCAGTTCGACGACGGCCCAAAGAAGCGACACGACCGCCGGCCCGATGGAGTAGCTCAGGGCTGTGCCGAGCTTGTCGAAGAACTGGCCGGCCGGGAGCGGATCGAACGTTCCGGCTCCGGCGGCGACAGACGCCCCAAGCAGGCCGAGCGCGGTGATCAGATAGATGCGGAGTGTCCGAATGATGATCCGGACAAGCGGCTTGAGCGGGACGACCTCTGCCTCTGCTGACGTGAGAGAGACGTCGCCACCTCGATCGGTTACCACGACCTTCATGCTCGTTCCCTCCGTTCCGCCCGTCCTCAGTAGGCGAGCAACGGGCTAACGATAGGACCAGGCACAAGGGGTCTGACGGCCATTCAGCCCGCGACATCGAAGCGATCTGGATCATCCACGTCGAGCATTACCGCGATCGCATGTCGCGTCGCGGCCAGCACGTCCCGCCGGCTCGACCCGACCACCGCTAGCCACTCCGCCCCGACGACCTGCCAGCGCCCGTCCTGGAGTCGCCTGACGCGGTACATGGGACGCTCCCCGCGAGCGATCATCCTGAGCGCGCCCTGGATCGCGGCCGATCGTTTGCGATCCTCGCTGACGCCGCGTCGTGCCACCTCCAGAGGTTTGATTCGAGGTGCGACAGCTACGGTGGCGAAGTAGCATGCTCACCAATCGCTCTGTGGGAGGGATCGCAGATGCCGGACTTACTGCTCGGTGCCGTCGCTATAGCCCTTGTTGTCGGACTCGCCCTCTACTTCTTCGCGCGACCCGTTCCAGAGTCGCACCGCGCACCCCTAATGCCGGCCGGGTCCGCGGCGTCAGTCGCTGGATCCGGACCGCGCCCACAGACAATCATCCGCACCTATCGCGGCAAGCAACAGGCCGATACGACAGCCGCCTTTCAAGCCGATGCCGCCGCGCTCGCACGGGAGGGCTACGAGCCCACGTCACAGTCCTGGGCGCAGGGACAGTGGGGATGCGGTGCGTTCCTCGTCGCTGTGCTCCTGTTCGTGGTCCTGATCGGCATCCTCATCTTTATCTACATGCTCGTCGTCAAACCAGAAGGCACCCTGACCGTGACCTACACGCTCCGGCAGGTAGCGACCGCGCCAGCGGCTGCTCCGGCAGAGGCGCCGCTGCCGACCGATGCCAAGGTCTGCCCACGGTGCGCCGAGACGGTCAAGGTGGCGGCCCTGGTCTGCCGCTACTGCGGTCACGAATTCATCGACACGATCGGATGAGCCGTAGCAAGCCGGGTCGGGCCGCGGTGCGCGCACTCGGCTTCGGTGTCATGAGTCTCGTCTGCTTCGCCGTCGGCGGGTTGCTTTTTACGACCGGGTTTGCCGGTCGCCCGTCGATCAACGACTACTTCCTGGCCGCCAGCGCCGCGCTGTTCGTGCTCGCGGTCGCGCAGAGCGGCGTGGCCGTCCGCGCGGGTCGGACGCGGAGGCCGGGCGGTGACACTCGGACGCCCCGGTCAATGAAGCCATCGCACGAAGACGACTCGCTGTGACGCTCGCGCAGTTCTGTCCAAGATGCGGCAACGCGGCCTCCGGATCCGATGTGTTCTGCAGGGACTGCGGATTTCGGATCGAGCCGTCACTCACTCGCGACGTCCCTGACGTGGCTCGGCCTCGGGCGGTTCGACGCGGGCGCCCCGGCTGGCGCAGAATCGTCCTTGAAGTGCTGGTAGCGACGACGGTCGTGCTAGCTGTAGGCGGCCTAGTGTTTGCGAATGTTGCGAACTTCTCGCCGTTCGCTGCTCAGTTGAGCGAGACGGAACGACTGTGGTGCGAGGCTAACCCGCTGCCCGTCGTGGGAGCCATCATTCGCCAGACCCCACGGCCTCCCCCTCCGACTACTGCGCTCGGCTCTACGGTCCCTTGGGATGTGGTCCTCTTCAGATACCGAGGAGGACGTGTGGAGTCGTCTTTCATGAACTGGCAGTCAAAAAACCCAGAAAGCTACAGGATCGGATGTCTTCTTGCCTTCACGGAGCGATGACTTGGAGCGGCGAGGCGCCATCGTTGGTCCGCAGCTAAGCGCCCCGCGCTAGCCTCACCCTACGGGCCCCGCTCCGCGTCCCGGGGAACGATCCGCCCTCGTGGCGTCAGCTCAGCCCGGAGCGTCGGGGCCGATCCACCTCCTGGATCTAGAGAGGAAATCCGCATCCGAGAGAAGTGACCTCAGGAGTACAAGATGGCAAAGCGCAAAGGCTTCCTCGCGTCGCTCGTCGAGGGGATGGTAAAGGGAGCACTCGAGTCCGGTTCGGAGTCGACATCGCGGCAGAGCACGCCACGCCGTCCGAGCCGCGTCCGTGTTGCCGACGTCGTGCCTATCCAGGCACCCTCGGGCTGGCCATTGCTCCCTGAGGCTCCCGACGGCCTCGATGGACCGTATGCCGAGGACAGGATCCCTGAAGCGGCGCGTACCTACGGCGCGACCACATGTCCATCTTGCTCGGCCGAGCAGGCACCGCCGCCTCGAGCCAAGAAGAACTGCCGCTCGTGTGGCAACGACATCTACGTCCGGTCGGGTCTTCGTGGCGTCCGCTACTTGCTCGCCGAAACTCAGCTTGACGCCTTCGACCAGTGGCGCGCTCGCGAAGAGCAAGCACGAGCCGCAGCGACGGAAATGGAATGGCGGCGGAGGCTCGCGGCGACTGGCTTCCAGGTCGGCGACTACGACCTCGATGTCGTGGGCGAGTCGAACTACCTCGTCGAGTTGGCAGGTATCAGGGCGGCGCTAACGACCGACCCGCGGACCTTCGAATTGCGAACGTCTGGCGTCCTCGTCCGTGAGCCCGATAACCCGTACGACCGGAATGCCATCAGTGTCTATCTGCTCGGCGTAAAGGTCGGCTATCTGCCACGCGAGGACGCCGAGAACTATCAGCGCGTAGTGCGCCGAGTCACGGACAACTTCGTGGTCCAGGCGAAGATCTTGGGAGGACGTCCGGACGGCATGAATGTCAGTCCGATCGGCGTGCGGCTCGTCGATATCCCTGAACCCTGATATTCCCGCCCCGTGCGGCCAGCGGAGTCCGCGGCGACCGGGGCTGCAACACCCAACAAGTCACGACCCGCCGGTGAATCATCGACCCTGGACCTGATTCAGTCCGCGCCGTCGGGCCGTAGACTCCATCCGTCCGGGCGCTAACGGCCCGGGTCGTCCGGCCGTACTCGTGGAGGGGATCTTCCGTGTTAGCGAAGGTCAGCGTCGCCCTGTTGATCGCGATCCTCGGTGTCGTCAGTTTGATTGCGGTTAGGCTGGAGTCAATCGCGGAGACGGCTGAGGCGACGTGTCGAGTCGCCTTTGCCCATGCCAACCCTGATGGCCTGAGTTGGTCCGATATCAAGACCGGCAAAGCGATCAGCTGCCCGTATGTGAGTTTGACCCGATAAGGTGCACCACATAACAAGGCCCACGACGCATGACGTCGTGGGCTTTGTCGTTCGGGAGCTACGCCGCAACTGGCTAGGCGCATGTCAAGCAAGTGCTCTAACCAGCTGAGCTAGCCGCCCGAACGTCGCCGGTCCCCCGAGCTCGAAGCCCCCGTCCCGTTGGCTCGCAGGGTGTTCCACATCCTGCGCCGGGGCGACGGCCGCGGGTCCGAGGAGCCAGCGGCGGCCCGCATCATACCCCGAGCCCGCGCGGACGGACAACGGCGGCGGACCTCCGGCGCCCGCGTCCCCGATGATGGGGCCATGCGGGACTACGAGTTGCTGGACGTGGGTGGCGGCGCGCGCCTGGAACGGTTCGGCGACCGGGTCGTGGACCGGCCGGCGCCAGGAGCCCTCGGGTCGCGCGGCGATCACGAGGGTTGGCACGCCCCCGACCTTCGGTACGAGCGTGACCGAGGCTGGGACGGGCCGCGCCGCGGGGACGGTGCCTGGACCGTGGAGATGGACGGCCTGCGGCTCGAGCTGCGGGCGACAGACGCCGGCCAGCTCGGGCTCTTCCCCGAGCACCTGGCACTCCGATCGTGGCTGCTGTCCCAGGGCGCGACGTCCGTCTTGAACTTGTTCGCCTATACCGGGGCGACGACGCTCGCCCTTGCGGCGGCAGGGACCGCGGTGACACATCTCGACGCCTCCCGTCCATCCGTGGCCTGGGCCCGACGGAACGCCGAACTGTCCGACCTCAGCGACCGTCCCATCCGCTGGATCGTTGACGATGCCGTCGCGTTCGTCGCGCGCGAAGCGCGCCGCGGCCATCGATACGACGGCCTGCTGCTCGACCCGCCGACGTACGGGCACGGTGGGCGCGGACACACGTGGCGCATGGAGACAGACCTTGACCCGCTCCTGGCCGCCTGCGGAAGCGTCCTCGCCCCCGATGGCTTCGCGCTCGTGACCGCCCATACACCGGGGTTCGGCGAGGATCGGCTCGCGACGACCATCTCGCGCGGCCTGCGGCGCCCGCCGGACCGGGTCGAGACGGGCGCGATGGGCCTCGCCACGGCGGACGGTCGACGGCTCGAGCTGGGGTCGTTCGCGCGCGTGCCGGCCGGCGCATGATGTCGGGCATGCCAGGCCCTGTCGCACGATGCTGACCAGCCGGACGAACCCGCGGGTCGTGGCCGTCGCCGCTCTCCGCCAGCGGCGCGAGCGCGACCGTCATGGCCTGACCGTGGTCGACGGCGCCCGCGAGGTCCGTCGGGCGGTCGAGTCGGGGGCCGCGGTGGTGGAGGCCTTCATCTGCGACGCCCTGCTGGCCGGGGTGGATGCCAGGGCCGCCCTCGACGCCCTTCGCGCGGCGGGGACGCCGATCACGTCGGTCAGCGACACGGTCTTCGCCAAGCTCGCGTTCGGGGAGCGGACCGAAGGCGTGCTGGCGGTCGTCCGGATCCCGGACCTGCGACTCCCTGCGCTGGTGTTGCCCGTCGATCCCCTCGTCGTCGTCATCGAGGGCGTGGAGAAGCCCGGCAACGTCGGCGCCGTGCTCCGTTCAGCGGATGGGGCCGGGGCAGACGCCCTTGTCGTCGCATCGCCCAGGACGGACCTCTACAACCCCAACGCGATCCGGGCCAGCGCGGGCACCATCTTCCGCGTGCCGCTGGGCGCGGATGCGTCCCCGGCCGTCGTGGCGTGGGCTCGATCGAACGGCCTCCGGATCGTCGCGACACGAGTCGATGCCGAGCGCACCTACGCCGAGACCGATCTTCGCGGTCCGTTGGCGATCGTGCTCGGCGCCGAGACCGACGGGCTGACCGAGACCTGGCGCGGCGACGACATCGAGTCCGTTCGGATCCCCATGCGCGGCATCGCCGACAGCCTGAACGTGTCGGTGAGCGCGGCGATCCTCCTCTACGAGGCCCGTCGACAGCGGGACGCGGAGCAGGCTCCAGGCTAGCGCTCGAAGACGACCTCGCCGTCCATCAGCACGATCGACGGGCGCGTCCCCGATAGCGGTCCGCCGGGCCTGACCGGCTCTTCGATCGAGGCCGCCGGGATGATCGCGATGTCCGCGCGATGGCCCGGGATCAGCCGCCCGCGGTCGTGCTCGCCGGCAGAAACGGCCGGATCAAGGCAGGCCGCTCGCAGGGCTCGCGCCAGAGTCAGAGCCTCGCCCGGGCCGAACGCCGGCGTCCCCGCTGGCCAGGCCGGATCCTCGCGCGTGACCGCGAGCGCGATCCCCGGCCACGGGTCGAACGGCTCGACGGGCGCGTCCGTCCCGAGTGGCAGCACGGCCCCGGTCGACGCCAGCGATGCCCAGGCGTAGCCGCGCGATTCTGCCCGGTCACCCCACAGGCGCCGCGCCTTCGCGGCATCCGACCCCAGGTGGACCGGCTGCACGCTGGCGGCGATCCCACCGGCGGCGAACCGCGCCCGGTCATCGGGATGGACCATCTGCGCGTGCTCGACGCGCGGCATGAGCGCGAGATCGCGCCGATGCGCCCTCAGCGTGTCGATCGCCGCGCGCACGGCCGCGTCCCCGATCGCGTGGACCTGGCTCGCGATCCCGGCGGCGGCCGCTCGTCCCACGACGCGATCGAGTTCGTCCGGCGGGGTCATCCAGACGCCGCGCCGCCGATCGGGTGGCAACGGCTGGTCCGCCTCCGGTTCGATGTCTTCGAGCAGCGCGGCCGTCCGGGACCCGAGTGATCCGTCCGCGAAGCACTTCTGCCAGCCGATCCGCGCTCGTCCCGCCGGATCCGAACCCAGGACCAAACCGCTCCGCAGTCCGCCGGCGATCGCGGTCTCCAGGGAGTCATCGCGCAGCGACGCGTGGACGCGGACGGGCAAGCGCCCGGCATCGGCCAGGTGCGCATAGGCCGGGAAGGCATACGTCAAGTCCGGATCCGGTGCGACGCCGCCCGGGTCGTGACACGCGACGACCCCGAGCGCGACCAGTTCCCGGCCCACCTCGGTGATGGCGAGCGCAAGGGCGATCGGGTCCATCGGCGGGACGTGGATGGTGACGAGCCGGCTCGCGGATTCGTAGAGCACGCCCTCGGGGCGTCCGTCGTCCGTCCGACGGATGACGCCGCCCGGTGGGTCGGCGGTGTCGTCGGCGATCGCGGCGGCCCGCAGCGCGGCGTGGCTGACGAGGAGCGCGTGGTGGTCGTGCGCCCAGACCGACACCCGCCGGCCGGGCGCGACACGCTCGACATCATCGGCCGTCGGCCAGCGGCCCCAGCGGTCGGCGTCCCAGCCATGCCCTTCGATCCAGGTGTCCGGGGCCGCTGCCCGCCCGTGAGCCGCTGCGATCATCGCCATCCCGTCGTCGAGCGTCGCCGCGGTCGTCAGGTCGACGTGATGGCGGGCCATCGCCGTCTGGACGAGGTGGAGGTGCGCGTCGGTCAGGCCCGGGATCGCGACCTCATCGTCCGCAAGGACGAGGCGCTGCGTGAACGGGTCCGCCCGGGTCTCGAGATCCACCTCGGAGCCGGCGAAGGCGATGCGTCCGTCACGAACCCCGATGGCCTCGACCCAACCGAACCCCCCGGGGCCGGCGAGCGTGGCGATCCGACCCGTGATGAGCATGTCGAGGGGCATCGGTCAGGCGGGCTCGATCGGCGGGTGCCATGCCTCGGAGTCCTCGGCTTCGTCGGCCCGCGTCCCTGCGGGGTGGACCGCGACGCGGACGGTCGGGTTGGCGTGGCGGTCCTCGTGCCAGGTGTCGCGGTCGGCGCCAAGGGCTGCGGCGATCGGATCCAGGGTGTGTGGGTCGGCCGATACGTGGGCATCAGCCGGCAACATCGGCCCGCGCAGGAAGATCGACCCGACTCCGGCCACGAATACCGCGACGGCCACCGAGATGAGGACGGTGGTGGTCCCGATCAGGTCCGAGATCGGCCCGACGATGATGATCGGCACGAAGCTGGCCACGGATACGAGCATGTTCAGGACCCCGAACACGCGCCCTCGGACATCCGGTGGCAGGTCCTCCTGGAGCTGCGTCTGGGATGGGATGGCGACGAGGCCGTACGCGATGCCAGCCAGCAAGGCGATCACGACCACGACAGCAAGGAGTGAGGTGATCCCCGACATGTCAACGCCACCGGGGGCGTCCGCGCCCTGGAGGAGCCGGCTGATCGGGCCGGCGATCGACAGCAGGGCCAGGAGCACCCCGAGGGCGACGAGAGCGCCTTCGATCACGCGGCGTCGCGGGAGATACCGGCCATAGGCGTTGAGCAACAGGATCCCGGTCACGATGCCGAACCCAAGCGGCAGGACCACGACAGCGAAGTCCTTGGGCGCCAGGCCCAGCGTCTCGCTGGCGAAGTCCGGCCCAAGGACGCCGAGGACGCCGACCAGGGAGGCCGTGATCCCCAGGTAGAGGAGCGACCACCCGATCGTGCGGTGCCCGCGGATGAAGACCAGACCTTCGCGCAGCTGGGCGACGGTCGAGCTGACCGCGCGTTCTGCCGCATCGATCCCCACGTGGGCGTCGGCCGAGGCGCGCGCCGGTGGCGGCGACGACGGCAGCGCGAAACAGAACGCCGCGGCGATGAAGTAGAGGATGGCGACGACGAGGATCACGCCCTCAGGGGTGGCGATGTTGACGACGAGCGGGCCGAGGAGCGCGAACCCCAGCGCGAACGCAGCGTTCAGGGTCAGGGTGAAGACCCCGTTCGCGGTCTGGAGATGCTCCCGCTTGACGACGGACGGGATCATCGCCGCCTCGGCCGGGGCGAAGAAGACGGTCACGGTCGAGATGAACGTATTAAGCAGGAGGATCAGAACGAGGTTGTCACCGATCAGGAACAGGGCGATGAACGCCACGCCGCGGATCAGGTTCGTGGCGACCAGGATGTGGCGGCGGTCGATCCGGTCCACATAGACCCCCGCCACCGCCGAGAAGAGCACCGCGGGGACCAGGAAGGTGAGGATCAGGAGGCTGACGATGGTGTTCAGGCCCGTCGAACTCAGCACGATGACCGTCAGCCCGAACAGGACCATGTTCCCGCCGATCTGGGTCGCGGCCTGCGACAGCCAGAGACGCATGAACGCGCCGTTGCGGAACAGCGACGAGGACCCCAGGGCGGGTGTCGCGGGATCGACCACCGTCACGCGTGACGATCCGGCATCGGACCGAGGGCCGCGCTGATCGCAGGATCACCGCGACGCACGAAGGCGACGATCCGGCGCTCCAGGGCTCGGCGTTCCAGGAGCACGTGTCGACCGCATCCCTGGCACCGCAATCCGATGTCCGCGCCAAGGCGATCGACCAGCCATACATCCCCGCCACATGGGTGCCGCCGTCGCAATCGCACGATGTCGCCGACGAACAGCGTCTGGACGTCCTGATCGCTCATTCGCCGGTCAGCCTATCAAAGCGACGGCCGCCCGGCGGTCGGCACCAGGTTCCGTTCTGTGGCGGGGAGCTCCAGTCGGTCGAGTGGCGTGACGGTCAGGACGGCTTCCGGTCGGGTCGCCGCGAGCTGCGCGATGACCCCGCCCGCCCGCAACAGCGAACCCGTGAGTTGTTCGGATGACCCGATCGCCGACAGCTCGAACACCTCCCCGAGCGCGTCGCCGTCCACCGCCGCCTCCCCTGGCCCACCGGCGATCTCGGTGCCCGGGACGACACGCACGCGCTCGATCGCGATCGCCTCGGCTCCGGCGTTGCGAAGCTCGTTGACGAGGTCCTCGACCCCGGGGCCATCGATCGGCCCGGCGACCAGGATCGAGACCCCGGGCCCGACGACCGGATCAAGGCCGGCGAACGCCCGGACGCGGCGCAGGTCCGTGCGGATCTCGTCGATCGACGCCTCGCCGCGGTCCTGGTTGCGAGTCAGCGCCGCCAGATTGCCCTCGAGCGTGGCGACCTCACGGCGCAACTGGTCGTTGCGGGCGTTGAGATTGGCGACGAGGACCGTCAGGTCCTGCGCCGAGAGGGCGGCGAGACCGGTGCCGCCCGCTTGCGCCCGGAGCTGAACGACGACGAGCAACCCGAGCACGAAGGCCACCGCCGCGATCGTGAGCTGGTTCCGACGTCGATGCATGCGCGTCAGCTCGGCGCCGGGGTCGGGCTCGGTCCCGCCGGAGGCGCGGGCGTCGCGGTCGGTGTCGGCGCGGGGCGGGCGTAGCGGAGCGAGACCGTGCCCGCGAACGCCGGCATGTCGACCGATGGCGGTTCGGCGAAGGAGAGACGGATCCCGTACCCCTGACCGCGCGCTCGCACGAAATCGACGAACCCGGCGGAGGCCAGGAGTCGGTCGTACATCCCGCTCGGCCCTAGGGCCGTGATCTGGTAGGGCGGGGCGAGGTAGGCGGAGTTGACGAGGACGGACTGGCCGATGTCGATGAACGACGATGTCGCGGTCACCCGCTCCCCGTTCACGGCGATCGCCTCGGCGCCCGCGAGCCACAGTTCGTCGATGACGGTCCGGATGTCTCGCGACGCCACCAGGTAGTCCGATTCGTTCGCGTCCGGGGCCACCGGCTGGAGCGAATCCTCCAGACGAAGCACCATCCCGGTGCCGGCCAGGGGGATCAGTCCCGCGGCGATCCGCGCACCCTCCAGTTCATCGTTGAGGGCCTTCACGGCCGCAGCCGACCCCGCGCCGGCGCCCTCAACCACCACGATCTGCGCTCGCAGCTCGAGGATCCGGGTCTTGAGGGCGTCCTGCTGGGCCTGCAGCTCCGTCGCCGTCTCGAGCAACGGCGATCGCTGCTGCGTCGTGTATCGGACGCGCGGGCCTTCGCTCGCCAGCTGGGCGGCCACGAGGAACCCCATCCCGAGGAGGGCCGCACCGAGGGTCAACTGCCAGCTGGGGATCCGCCGCACGCGTTCCGCGATGGTCACCTGTCCGCGTCCCGGCGGCGGTATGCCGCCACGAGACCGAAGCCGAAGACGATCGCCACGATCGCGAGGAGCACGCCGACCACCACGCTCTGGTCGCCACTGGACGAGTCGGGCGTGCCGGGCTCGCCGCCCGTGGCGGATGGGGTCGCAGACGCGATCGCCCCGGGCTCCGTCGGCGCCGCACTCGGGCCGACGGACGGGGCACCGTTACCGGACCAGCCCGGCGGGAACGGACCCGTCGGCGCCGGCTGCGGCCCGAGCCGTTCGGGGATCGACGTCCCCAGGTCCGCCAGCCACGCGTCCGAGAAGGCCTCCATGTCCATCCCGATGGCCGCCTCGAACGCTTCGTCGTCGGTCAGGCCATTCGCGTAGGAGCGAACCAAGCCAACGAGCGCCGCCTTCGTATGCGTCCGGATGAGGAAGTCCACCGCCGAGACGCTCTCCGAGTAGGCCAGCCCGAAGCCGTCCGCCGTGGTCGGGAACTGGCCGGTCAGTCCGGTCAGTGGGACCAGCGTGCCGGCGTTCGCGGCTCGCTCCACGGCCCGTCGGTCCGAGGCCGGATAGCCACCTTCGCTCTCGTAGACCGCGAGTCCCTCGTTGAGCCAGCGTGGCGGGAAGTGGTACGGGTTGCGGACCGCGGTGTTGAAGACCAGGTGCTGCAGTTCGTGCGGGATCACGATGCCGACCCAGGGTTGGTCGATCTCGGACGGCGTGATGAGCGCGAAGAGCGTCCGGATATCCGAGTTGGCCTGGCCGCCGACGTTCTCGCGCGTCCCGGGCCCGAGGGCATCACGGAAGTCGTTCTGGCGTGCGTAGACGAAGAAGTCGACCGGTTCGGTCTCGGTCACGCCCAGGAGGTCGCTTGACGCCTTGATCGCATCCTCGCCGATCCGGAGGGCCCGCTCGCCGAACGCGGCATCGCCGTCGTACCAGTGCACCCGAACGAGATCGCCGGCACGGGTACGCCACTCGAATCGGTCGTCCTGGACCAGGTACCGGGCGACGGGACCTTCGACGCCATCGACGCGCCAGCGGTAGCGCAGTGGCGTGTTCGGCAGCACGTGAGCGCCACCGCCGACCGGGAGCGAGTACGACAGCGTCTGGGCGCCACCTGCCGCCGGTGGGTCGATCGCGTACACGGTGGGGCCGAGCGCGTCGGCGAAGGTGATCAGCAACTCGACCGACGCCGGCGGACCGCTCAGGGTGACGGCCTGCGTGAAGTCCACGGACTGGCCGAACGACCCGACCGCCGAACCGCGACCGAAGGTGACATCGTCAACCGCCGTAACAGCCCCGGCTGCCAGCCCGCTCGCCAAGACGGCGACCACGAGGGCAACCCTCACTCGGCCCATGCCAGCCCCGCCATCCGGATGATGCCCATGCCGTTCTGTCCGGCACCCAGCAGGCCGTCACGCGAGAGCGCCCACCCGTCACCGCCGTACGCGATCGGGACGACCGGCGCGTCCCGGCGGACGATCGATTCGGCTCGGTCGTACGCCGCAGACGCGATCGCCGGATCGCTGGCTGCCGCGGCCTCCTCGATGGCCGCATCGAACTCCGCGGAGTCCCAGCGACCGTAGTCATTCGTGGAGTCGCGGCCCAGGAGGACGCCGAGATAGTCGTTCCGACCGGGATAATCGGCGACCCAGTTGGACGACCAGATGGCCGGAGGATCATTGTCCAGCCGGTCGATGTACAGGCCGAAGTCCATCGTCTCGTAGCCAAGCGTGATCCCCAGTTCGCGGCGGACCTCGGCCAGGACGGCGGCATCGTGGGCACCGCCGTTGGTGACCATCGTGACGGTCGGGAACCCCTGCCCGCCCGGGAAACCGGCTTCCGCGAGCAGCGCGCGAGCGGCGACGGGGTCGTGGACGGGCACGAAGTCCTCGTCGGAGCGTCCGGGGATCCCCGGCGGGACCATCGAGGTGGCGACGTCGGTCTCGGGGTCGCCACCGGTCGAGGCTAGCTGGCCGATACGACGCCAGTCCACCGCCATCGCGAACGCCTGGCGGACACGGACGTCATCGAACGGCGGCTGGCCCGCATCGAACCCGTAATAGCTCGTGATCAGGGACTGGACCTGGCGAAGCTGCGGTCCGAGGTTGGCGTCGTAGGCGATCCAGGCGGCGTCCTGGTCGAAGACCGGCGTGTAGTCGAGGGATCCGTCCTCGAACATCTCGACGGGGCTTTGGCCACCGGTGTCCGTGACGAGCTCGATCGTGGTGATCGCGGGGGGACCGGCCCAGTAGTGCGGGTTCGCGGTCAGCGTGATCGATGTCGTGCCCTGCCCGGTCGGGGTGTACCCGCCGCTGCCCACGAACCCTGGTCCCGGGACGAACGCGCCAACCCCGTCCTCACGCGACACGACGCCGAAGTTGGGGCTCGTGACCACGTCGATGAAGTCCGACGATGGGCGGGCGAGGTCGACCGTCAGCGTGCGCGCGGCATCGTCCGCGGTCAGGCCGACGCTCGCCACGTCACCGGATCCGCCGATGTAGTCCACGGCGCCGGCGACGACGAGCATCAGCGACGCCAGCGGCGAGGGCCGATCCGGATCGATGAGCCGAAGCCAGCTGCGGGTCACGTCGCTCGCGCGAAGCGGCGAACCGTCCGAGAACACGAGGTCGGGTCGAAGCTGGAAGACGATCCGGGTCCCGCCCGGCTCCACGCGCCAGGACTCCGCAAGGGCGGGCTGCAACACGAGCTGCTGGTCGAAGGTGACAAGGGTCTCGAAGAACTGGGCCGTGACGGCGGCACTGCCGGCATCACCCTGGCGGGCTGGGTCCAGGACCGCGGGCTCGCCCGTCAGGATGCGCACCGGACGAGGCGACGGGGCACCGCCGTCCCCGCAGGCCGCTGCGACCATCGCGAGCGTGGCGAGAGCGAGCAGGGCGACCCTGACGGACGGACGGCGCATCGGCGGGAGTATACGTTCGGACCGGCTCACTCCCCCGCGGCGCCGTCGGATGTGCCGGACATGGTCGGAGGCCTCGCAGATCCACACCGCCGGGGGAACGGTGCCAGGGAGCCGCGAGGCCTCTACTCCAACAACGTCCCGGAACCAGGAACGTTAGGCCCGCGGCACCCGGGATACGATGCCGGGGTGACGCTGCGCCTCCGCGACACCCTGACCCGAAGCGTCCGGCCGGTCGAGCCGATCGCGGCTGGGCGGGTGACGATGTACACGTGCGGCCCCACGGTGTACCGCTACGCGCACGTCGGGAACCTGCGCAGCTATCTCCTCGCCGACTGGATCCGGCGTGGGCTCCTCTACCACGGTCTCGAGGTCTTCCACGTCAAGAACATCACCGACGTGGGGCACCTGCGCGACGAGCGGTTCGACCGCGGCGAGGACCGGATGCTGGTCCAGGCCGGGCTGGAGCAGAAGAGCCCGACCGAGATCGCCGCCGCCTACGAGGCCGCGTTCCATGCGGACGAGGCGCTCGTGAACATCCTCCCCGCCCACGTCTTCCCGCGCGCCACCGAACACATCGCCGAGATGGTGACGCTCGCCGAACGGCTCGAGGATGCCGGGCACGCCTACGCCACGGCGGACCGCAACGTCTACTACGCCGTGGGATCGTTCGCCGGGTATGGCCGGCTCTCGGGGAACTCCCTCGACCAGCTTCGAGCCGGCCATCGCGGAGACGTGGAACCGGACAAGCGCGATCCCGCCGACTTCGCGCTGTGGAAGGCCGCCGGCGAGGGCCGGATCCTGCGCTGGCCCACGTCGCGTTGGGGCGATGGCTTCCCTGGCTGGCACCTGGAGTGTTCGGCCATGGCCATGCGCTACCTGGGTGACCGGTTCGACATCCACACCGGCGGCATCGACAACGCCTTCCCGCACCACGAGGATGAGATCGCGCAGTCCGCGCCGCTCGTGGGCGGGCCACCGGCGAACCACTGGGTCCACGGCGAGTTCCTGCTCATGGACGGCCACAAGATGGCCAAGTCCGCGGGCAACTTCCAACGCGTGACCGAACTGGCGGACCGCGGCATCGACCCCCTTGCGCTCCGCTATCTGGCGATGACGGCACGGTACGGGCACAAGCTCGACTACTCGGACCGCTCGATCAGCGCCGCGGCGTCGGCCCTTGAGTCGCTTCGGTCCCGTGTCCGGACGTTAGGACCGCCGCCCGATGACGGTCCGTGGTCCGCGCCCGAGCCGTGGGTGGCCGGATCCGCCGGCGATCGGCCGTCCGGGATCGCCTCCGGCCTCGCGGGCCATGGCGAGGGCCCCACCGTCACGCCGACCGATCGAGCGCACGCCCCCTCGGCTCCCCTGTCGGACCCCGGCCGGGCATCTCATGCCCGGTTCGTCGATGCCATCGACGACGACCTGGACCTGCCGGTTGCGATCGCGATCGTTCGTGAGGTCCTCCGCTCGGATCTCGACCCGCACGAGCGACGCTGGCTCGTGCTCGATGCCGATCTCGTACTCGGTCTGGGGCTGCACGCCACCTGGGACGTCGGGGCAACGGCGCGGGACACCGTTTCCACCCACGTTCCCGACGACATCGCCGAGATGGCGAGGGCGAGGACCGCGGCGCGCGCGGCCCGGGACTACGAGCGAGCGGACGTCCTCCGAACGCAGATCGAGGCGGCCGGCTGGACCGTGGTCGACGGACCCGACGGGTCGGCACTCACCCGTGCCGGGTCAGCAGGTCCCGGCGCGAGCCGAACCGGTCGATGATCCGGTAGAAGTTACGCTTCGACTGGCGGTCACGCTCCGCCTCAGGCAGGCTCGACCAGCCGCGGTGCTCATGGCGGGTCGCGGGGAGATCCACGCGGACGGCCCGACGCGGGGCGACAGCGGGACCGTCGTCGGGTGCGTCGTCGGGTGCGTCGCGCAGCATCAGGCTCCACCAGATGTCGAGGTTCCGATAGAACTTGAAGTGCTCGTCGAGCGGCCCGCGCTCCTCGAAGTCGGCTCGCCGGAAGGCCTGAGCGTAGCCCTCGATCGCGTCGACATCGCCGACCGGAGCGTCCTCGAAGGATCGCAGGTCGTCGGACGCGATCCCCCACCCCCCGGCGACCGCCACGGTCGGATCGGCGAGCGCCGTGACCAACGGCGTGACGATGTCCCCCACCGGTTCGATGCTGGGATCGAGCACGATCACGACGGCCCCGGTCGCGCGACGGATCCCCATGTTGAGCGCGGTCGCGTGCCCCAGCCGATCACTGGTCCAGACGATCTCGAGGTCCTCACCTGCCCCGAGCGTCGACGTCGCCTGTTCGTCCGGGGGTTCGTTGGCGACGACGACGATGGAGACACCAGGCGGCGAGCCAGCGCGAAGGCCGGCAACCGCGCGAGCCACGTCATCCGGCCAGTCCGCGGCGATGAGCACGACCGTCGCGAGCCCGGTGGCCGGCGAGTCGAGCCGCGACGGCACGTTCCGGCTCGCCCCATAGCGAACCCGCTCGCCCTCCTCGACGTCCGGTGGAGCGGCAGGCGAGAGCGCGAAATCCGTGCCCCGATCAACCACGCGCCACCCGGCGGCCTCGATCACCGTTCGCAACCGATCTGCCTCGGCCCAGTCTCGTTCGGCACGCGCTGCGGATCGCTGGTGGGCGGCTGACAGGACGTCCTCGGGGATGCGCGTACGGGGCACCGTGTCAGACGACCGTTCCGTGGACCAGCCGTCTGCCGTCGTTGATCGCCGCGTCCCGCACGATGTCGTCGATCACCGAGAGGTCGATGTCATCGATCCGCTTGAACCGGATGCAGCCCTTGCCGAGGTTCGCCTTCGGGAGACGTTTGGCGTACGCCTCCACGCCGATCGGGCTCGCGTAGAGCGAGATGTAGGCCTTGTTCGACGCGAGCGCAAGGATCATCCAATCGCCCTTGCGTCCGGACACGGACTCGTACTGGTAGTGCCCGTACGACAGCAATCCGCTCATCATGTGCCGCTCGAGGTTCGGGGCGACCGCCCGGATCCGGGCGTCGAGTTCGGCGATCTGGGGTCGTCGGACGTCGTCGAGCCCGTCGATATAGGCGTCAGGGTCGCTCGTCTTGGACTGGCCGTACATCCACACCTCCGATCAGTCGTACGCTCATGCCGCAGCGTATCCGACCCGGCTGGAGTCCGGGGACACGGGCGCGGTGATGTGGAGGTGAGATGCCGGTCCGGCGAGTGCGGCTTCTGGCGATGGTGATGGCCGGCGCGCATGTTGGCGGCCGCGTGCGGAGGATCCGCGGGTAGTGCCGACCCGACGGGGTCCGGCGCGACGAGCGGGTCGATCGCGCCCGTCCCCGTGGCGTCCGACGCCGCGGGCTCGATGGTCGCGCTCCTGCGCGCCGACGCGCGCATCGCCTGCTCGCCATCCACCGCCGAGTTGCCGGCGTCGGCCGTCGCCGGGATCGAGTGCCTCGTCGCGACCGATCCCGTAGCGAGCGTCGAGGTCATCGCGTTCAGGAACATCCGCGACGCGGCCCGCGCGTATCTGCGCACCCTCGATGGCGCCGGGGTCCGTCCACGCTCGGGCACATGCGAGGCCGGCAAGGGCGGAGATGGCGCCTGGGCACCGGGCGACGACCCGCGCGACGTCACGGCCGACGATGGCGTCGCCTACAAGGGCTCGTACTTCATCCCACAGCGATACGGATGCTTCGTGGAGGACGGGGTCGCCCACGCGATCGCGACCTGCGGCAAGCACCTGGTCGAGATCATCTCGACCGGACGCCCGCTCGAACCCCTGCACACCTGGGTCTGGACGTACGCCGACGACACCGAGCGCGAGGAGCCGGTGCCGCCCGGCATCTGCACGGGCAGCTGACGACGATCCGGGGCCGCGGCCTCCCCGTCGCCGCGGTCCGCGGCGGCGCCCCTCCGCGGAAGATCTCAGGGCCCCCGGAGCGCGTCCTCGAGCCGGGCCACGAACGGGATCTGGGACGACTTGATGCGGGTTCGTGCCTCGCCCGGATCGAACCAGTCCACCCGGTCGATCTCCGGGACGTCGATGACCACCCCCGAACCTGGCGGCCACATCATCTCGAACGTGTTCGACCGCGCCGTCGCCGGATCGAGATCACCTTCGACCGCCCAGGCGTGAACGATCTTGCCGCCCTTCTGGGTGATCGTGCCGAGGGCGAGTGCCGCCCCGCGCGGGACCGCGTGGCCGGTCTCCTCCTCGAACTCGCGACGGGCGACGGCCAGAAGATCCAGGTCCTCGCCGGCGGCCTCGCCCGGGTCCGGTTCACCCTTCGGGATCGACCAGGCGCCGGCGTCCCTGCGGACGAAGTACGGGCCGCCGGGGTGGCCCAGCAGGACCTCGAGCGCACCGCCGACCCGACGGTAGAGCAGGATCCCGGCGCTTTGACGTGGCGGCATCGGCGCGATCGTACCCGTCGGCGCGACGTTGGTTCGCTAGACTCGGCACGCTGATGCGGGGATCGAGGAGGGCCGGGTGCGCAGGATCACGCCGTCGTGGGACATGGCGATGTGGATCGTGGCCGTGGTCGCCCTGACGCTCTCGGTGCTCAACTGGGTGGAGGCGAATCGACCCGCGGAGGTCCGACTCGTCCTCGCCGATCAGGTCCGGCTGACGGTCGGGCCGGAGGCACAGGTCTACCTTCAGCCGGTCATCGTGAGCACTGGCGCGAACGCCCGAGCCGAGGTCATCGACGCGGCGACGGCCTCGATGCTGACACCCGACGGGGCCACGGTCGACCTCGTCTGGACCCAGACCGGCGCCTTCGAGGTGGGCCCGTTCCCCGACTATGCGGTCAGTTGGAGGATCACGAGTCTTCGGCCGGAGCCCATCGTGGTCACGCCGGCGGATCCCCAGACGCCGGTCCTACGCTGGCGGACGAGCGGCGCGTTCACCTGGACGCCGGGGGCGTACCGCATCGAGTTGCGGGCGAACCGACTCGTGTCGGTGGATCCCCTGATCGGCGTGCTGCTCTTCGATCTGAGCCCCGCCGACGTCGAGGAGCTGTCGACCGAAGGTCCGCAGCGGTTCGTCGCCTTCGACGCAACGAGCGGTGACCGCTGAGGGTCGCGCGGTCGCGCGTGCGGCGCCACGGGTCGCGCGTGCGGCGCCACGGGTCGCGCGTGCGGCGCCGTTCACGCTATCGGCCTACAGTGGACATGGCACGACACGTCCGGACGCGACGGCCGTGGCCAATGATCGTTCGGAGGACCACCGATGACCGAGAAGACGCTTGACGACATGGGCATGGACACGGACACCGAACTGGACGGTAACGGGATCATGGACGTCGCGGAAGCGATCGTCGCGCGCGGGCGGGCCGTCGCGGAGCGCGTGCCGGCCGTCGCCGACGGCGCTCGCGGCGCCCTGGCCGGCGCACAGGGCCAGGTGAACCAGCTCTCCGACACCGGGCTTGTCGGCGCGATCGGCTTCACGGTCGGGCTGACGAGTGGCCTCTTCGTGGCTGGTGCGCCCCGGATCCTGCTCGCGCTGTCGGCGATCCCAGTCGCCATCACCGTGCGTGCCGCCGTCGCCCGTGGGGTTGGCCCCGACCGCTTGATGAACTAGATCGCCCGCCGGTACTCGGATCGCCGTAGAGGTTCAACCGGCCGGCACGGCCGATCCGAGTGACGGCCCCGGATCGTTCGAGGCAGTAGACGGCTCGCATCGCCAGCCGTTTCGACCGGCCCGTCGCGGCCACGATGTCCGCCGTCGTGAACGGTTCCGGCAGACCGTCCGGAAGCAGGCGCAGGAGGTCGGCCGGCGAGTCGAGTCGCCGTGTTTCGATCACGTCGAGGAGGCGGCGGTCCACGCGACGCCACGCGCGCGGGTAGCGGTACCTGACGCCGTCGGGGACCGGACCTCGGATCTCCTCTTCGTGGATGAACGCCAGATCGATCCGGGCGTCGGGGTGCACGATGAACGTCATGGCATGCACGAGTTCATCGAACACGTCGAGGGGCAGGCCGCGTTTGGGCGAGCGACGCCGCGACACGACGACCCCATCGGCATCGACTCGGACCAGCCACTTCACGACCGCGATGGGGTAGACGAGCACGACGCGATGCGACTCGAGGAGCCGCTCGAGCTTGCGCCGGATCGAGGCGAAGCTGCCGGTCTGGATCTCCACCAGTTCGTCGTGCCCGACGACGTCGACGACGAAGCCGTCCACCTCGGCCTCGACCCGCGCGCCGTCGATGGCCGTTGCGTAGCGCGCCTTGAGGGCGGCATGCAGCGAACCCTCCCGAAACGTCGTGAAGGCAGTCCGGTCCCGCGGCTTGGGCGTCACCGGGTCATCCTACGGGCGGGTGGCGCTCCCGGGCCGGGGCGCCTGCGGGCGGCGCCATTGGGCGCGTTTGCACCCCATGCACACAACGGGACGCGACGCGGGGCTTCCTGCTGGATTCGTGCATGCGGAGCAAAGATTCGGTCAGCAGGCCGCGGTTCGGCCCGACTCCCGGGCCCGTTTGGCCGGGGTGCACGGGAACGGAGCGATCCGGGGCCGATATTGCTCGTTGTGTGCCCGGGGTGCACACGTTGCACCCGGAGCACGAGAATCAGCGCGTCGTCGTCCTCGGGATGACGATGATCGCACTCCCACCGGGATCCGCCCCGACTCGGAGCAACTCCAACGCGCGAGCACCGGGGACCGGGAACGTCGAGCCCGCGACGGCCGCGATCTCACGCAGGAAGGCGCGCGTCTGACGGGTGTCGCGAACGATCAACAGGACCCCATCAACGTGCCCGTCGCGCTGCTTCAGGGCGAGCCGACGGAGCGTCGCCTGCCCATCGTTCGGCGCGGTCTCCGCCTCCACGCCGTAGCGCCATCCGGACCCGCTGACGAGCCCGTCCCAGGCGCGCTGGTCGCCGAACCCTGGAAGCGGGACCTCAGCCGCCCACTCGATGGACGCGTGAAGGAGACGACGGAAGTCCCCGACCAGCTCCAGCTGGGCCGCATCACGGATCGGCGAGCCGCCCGGATACGTCTTCACTGAGAGATCCAGTCCTACCACGGCACACGTTCGAGCCAGGAGCACAAGATCGACGTGCTCGAGGACCCCACGCTCGAGACGGCTCTCCGTGGATCCCGACACGCCCACGGCAGCACCGACCTCCGCCAGGGTCAGGCCTCGGTCGAGCCGAGCGGCACGGATATCCGCGCCGACACCGACCCGGAGCCGCCGACCACGCAGCGGTCCCTCGATCGACCGGTCGCTCACGGGTTCCCACGATCGCCATCGTGCCACGCGCCACTTACCTGGGGATCATCGGCGGTCCACCTGCAGGGACCGCGGAGACCTAGCCGGTCGTCACGACCGTCGTGATGGGCACGGCCCGTTCGAGCGGATCGCACGCCGGGCAATGCGGGACGCCCGATGCGAGCGACGTCCTCGATCGTCTGGCGATCGACTCACGCCGCACCAGGCGAACGACGACCCGGCCGCTCAGCGGGCCGGCCGGCACCGACTCGTCGACTCAAGAAGCATCTCGTCGTCCATTGTGACGACGGTGAACATCGGCCGTCGAAGGCGATCTGTGCCTGGCCAAAGCCGCATCGTGCAGGGTCGCCCTTCACGTTGCTGAGCTTGCTCGCCGGCTGGGGGGGCTTCCCGGGGCCGATCTGACGCATCGAACCGGTCGGCAGAACCTGTCGGGCGCGGCTCGATGTCACCTGAATTCATCCCGGACCCGAATGGCCAACCCGTCCGCGATGAGGCCGACGCCGCCTGCGGGATGGCAGCGTCCTGGTTCGATGGCGGCAAATAGTCGCTGGCGGCAGTCGATGGCGAGGTCTGTCTCCTCGAGCACCCGACGGTCGGACCTGGCGGGTGCGCGGACGTCAGCCGAACAGCGACGCGTACGCGTTGATCGCCGGCTGACCGCCCAGATGCGCGTAGAGCACGTTGCTGTCCGCCCCGATCTCGCCGCGCGCCACCAGATCGATCATCCCCGCCATCGACTTCCCCTCGTAGACAGGGTCGGTGATCATCCCCTCGAGTCGCGCCGCTAGGCGCATCGCCTCGAGCGTCGCCCCATCCGGGATCCCGTAGATGCCCGCGTGGTAGCGGTCATCGAGGATGATCTCGTCGGGCCGGAGGTCCCGCGCCAGTCCGATCGCGCCGGCCGTTCGTCGGGCGATCCGCGTGATCTGATCGAGCGTCTCGGCCGGCTTCGCGGAGCCATCGATGCCGACCACGCGTCGCGGTCGACCGCCCGCATCTTCGAGGACGGCGAACCCGGCGATCATCCCGGCCTGCGTGGACCCGGTGACCGAGCAGACGACGATCGTGTCGAAGAAGACGCCGAGCTCGCGCTCCTGGTCGGCGACCTCCATCGCCCAGCCGGCGAACCCGTGACCGCCAAGCGGATGATCCGACGCGCCGGCCGGGATCGGATACGGCTTGCCGCCGGCCGCCACGACGTCCGCAAGCGCCTGCTCCCAGCTCTCCTTGAACCCGATCCCGAACCCGGCGGGGTGCAGTCGGACGTCGGCGCCCATGAGACGGGACATCAGGATGTTGCCGACCCGGTCGTACGTCACGTCCGGCCAGTCCACCCAGTGCTCCTGGACGAGGACGCAGCCGAGGCCGGCATGCGCCGCGACGGCCGCCACCTGTCGGGTGTGGTTCGACTGCACGCCACCGATCGAGACGAGCGTGTCACAGCCCTGGGCGAGGGCGTCGGCCAGCAGGTACTCGAGCTTGCGGACCTTGTTCCCACCGAACGCCAGCCCGGAGTTGCAGTCCTCGCGCTTGGCCCACAGGGTCGCGCCACCGAGGTGCTTCGAAAGGCGGTCCAGTCGCTGGATCGGCGACGGACCGAAGAGGAGCGGCGCACGCGGGAAATCGGCGAGTGACATGCAGGCTCCGCTGGGGCGAGTGCCACCGATTATGCGTCGCGCCCCACGGTGGTGACTCGTCCGGTCTGCCTCGCCGGCTCCGCGGCTCGAGATTGCCGCACTTTGGTCGGGCTGCCATGCTCCCGCGGTGGATCCCGTCACGTTCGTGCCGCCTGACTTCGTCGTCCCGTCGTCCCTCGAGACGCCGCTGCTCCGCCTCGAACCGCTCGGGCCCCAGCACAACGAGCCCGACTACGCCGCCTGGACGTCGTCGATCGAGCACATCCGCCGAACGCCGGGCTGGGCCGATGAGAAATGGCCGGACGGGCGCTCCATCGAGGACAATCTGCGCGATCTCCGCCGTCACGCCGATGACTACGAGCACCGGCGCGGGTTCACCTACACCGTGCTCGATCCTGCCACCGCCGACGTCATCGGCTGCGTCTACATCTACCCGATCCCGGATGCGCCGCGCCGCGCCGAAGTCCAGTCGTGGGTGCGCGCAAGCCGCGCCGAGCTCGACGTGCCGCTCTGGCGCGCCGTCAGCGATTGGCTCGACGCCGAGTGGCCCTTCGAGGATGTGACGTACGCGGAGCGTCAGGACGCGTCATGAGGCGAAGGCACACTGCGGACGGACTCGAACTGCCAACGCGGGCCGTATGAGAGCCTCGGTGAGCTACGGGGCCGTTCCCCGCCTCGACTCGCATACCCTTTCCGATACCGGGGTCGCGTTCGATCGCGGAAGTGCCTCGAGGTCGCCGTGCCACCGAAGTCGGCTGCATTCCACCGGATCGCGCGAGAGGTCCTCGGTCCACCACTGGCCGAGCTCGGCTTCAAGCGACCTCGCGACGTCGGGCTGGGTGGATGGCGCCGAGACGAACCGAGTGGCTCCTGCGTCCTCTGGACACAGCTAAGCCACAGCAACTACGGAGATGACCCGGCGGGCTATCAATTCGTCGTCGAGCTCCAATGGGGCCGGGCGCAGGTCGACGGATGGGGCCATCACCGCTCCCGGCTGTACCAACTCCTGACCGAGGTCGAGCGGGTCGAGCACCAGGAGATCCACAACGAGGTCATCGCCAAGACCCGTCCGAATCCCGATGTGCTCGCGTTTCTCGCGTCCCAGGACGTGTCGGTTGACGTCGAGAGGTATCGCGCTGGGTTCGAAGCGAGACCGCAGCCATTCGACCTCTCGGACGATGTCTGGTTTCCGTACACCGACGAATCCGACGTTCGAAGGTGGATGGCGTTCGTCGCGGCGGTGCTCCCAGGAACCATCGAGCGCCTCCGGGCGATCGCCTCGGAGGGCTAGCGGGCGCCACGCCGATGGCCAGCCGCCGGGTCGCAAGGTCAAGCGGGCACGTAGGTCAACCTGATCACGTCCTCGTCCATCTGATCATGCGCGATGAGGCGGAGCGGCGGACGTGGTCCGGCGAAATATGGCTGCCCACTGCCGAGCACGACGGGGTGCAGGTAGATCCGATACTCATCGATCAGCCCGAGCTCGGTGAGGCTCCGCGCCAAGTTGGGTCCGGCGACTTCGATCTCCCCGTCCCGCTCCGCTTTCAGTTCGCGGATCGTGCGCTCGAGATCGCCCTTCACAAGCGTGGCGTTGGCGCCGACCGACTCCAGCGTGCGCGAAACGACCCATTTCGGCATGTTCCGCCACGCCGCCGCGAAGGCGCGCTCGTCGTCGCTGAATTCCGGTTGATCGTCGTCCCAATACCGCATGACCTCGTACATCACGCGACCGTACACGCTGCCCGCCTGTCCCTGCGCCTCCTCGATGAAGTGGCGGAAGAGCGTCGGGCTCGGCCCGAACGCCGTGTGGTCGACGTAGCCATCCAATGACTGGTTCATCCCGAACACGAGCTTGGCCATCCCGCATCCTTCCTACCGCGTCTGCGCGGCCTGAGCTCCCTTGCTCCGACGGTGGCCGCAAGGCGCCTTCGGTGCCACGAGCAACGCTTCCGAGCCTTGGGCATCGCCGGCCATCAACAACGACGGCGTAGCCTAGTACGCTGGCCTGGTTGGTGCGTACGACCGTCAGCGGTGTTTCGCAGTGCGGGCACCAGCGGATCGCGATGAACCATTGATTCGCGGGGCCAGAACTCGTATCGGACGTCGTGGCGTGGCCGAATACGACCTGCGCGTTCGCGACGATCGCCCCTACTCTTGCTCCACCGCATGCCGATCGCTGGAGATGGCCGATGACGCTCGTCGATCTCGCGCCGCTGCTCGCCGCGGCCTTCGCGGTGCCCCAGTTCGTGCCGCAGGTCCGCAAGGTCCTTCGCACTGGCGACACCTCCGGCGTCTCGTGGAGCTGGGCAGCCCTCGCGAGCGTCAATAACGCGGCCTGGTTCGCGTACTTCTTCCTGTCCGGATACTGGACCGCGTTGGTGCCGGTGGCGTCGGCGTCATCCTTGGCCGGAGTGCTCGCCGTGATCCTGGCTCGCCGCGGCAAGGCCAGCGTGCGCTCAGGAGTCGCCGTAGCCGCATGGGCGACAACGGTGTTGCTCGCCCTCGCGGCCGGGGGCCTCGCCGGGCTCGGTACGCTCCTCACCGTCGCCTTCCTGCTCCAGATGGCGCCGTCGCTGTGGACCGGCTACCGAACGACGAATCCCAGTGGGATCTCCCGTGGCACCTGGCTACTCGTTCTCGGGGAGCTCTCGTGCTGGCTCACCTACGGTCTGTACCAGGGCGACCAACGGCTGATCGTCCTCGGCGTCAGCGGCATCCTTGCGAGTTCGTTGATGCTCGCTCGCACGGTGCGGGTCGCGAGGCTCCTGCCCACCGCGTGATCGCTCCTCTGACGCTCGGGTCGCGCGACGTGGCGGCGCCTTGACACCCACCCCGACGAGCACGTTCGCTGACGTCGGCTGGAACTGGCGCCCCCGGACGGCCAAAGGGGCTCGACGGTGCCGGTGTCAGACCCCCTCGCATGGTACATGGGGGTCGCAGCCTGACAGGCTAGGCGCCGTTGTCGAACGTCTCCGACAGCGCCTCGACGAATTCCTCCGGCTTGACCACCCGCACGTAGTTGCCAAGACGGGCGGCATCCTCACGCAGACGCGAGAACGAGATATACCGGCAACTTCGCGCGAGAGGCTTGCGCAGTGCCTTGGCGAACGTGGGTCGGTTGATTTCCTCGCGCACCTTCGCGCGCCTCTCGTCCGGCGCGACGATATACAGCGGGATGTTGAGGTTCGGCGACAGGGCGAGCAGGTCGGCCATGCGCAGCAAGCCCGAGTAGACGGCCGTCGTCGCCTCCACCTCAAACGCCGCGATGATGGCTTCGTCCCGGAGCCACAGCACGTCGATCCGCTCGATGCGCCTCACCATCTCAGGAGCGAATTGCACCGGCAGGTCGTCGACCACGCCCAGCGTGTCACCGAGGCGCTGGCCTCTATAGACGCGCCCTCGGTCGCCACGATCGACCCAAAGCTGGAGGCCCATCGCGCTGCCCAATTCGAGGAGGAGCCCCTCGATTTCCGTATGCGCTTTGACCTCGACGACGCTGCGCCCCTCCTCGTCACCCACAATCGGGGCGACCGCCGCCGGAAGCTCCGGCTCGGTTGCTCCGGCATCGTCGCTGGGCGCATCGGTCGGTTCCAGCGCCAGGGGCTCCTCGCGCGCGGCCCGAGGCGGCTCCTCCTTCCCCAGCCGCGTGCTCCGGGTCAGGTGGGCCTTGTTGTACGGACGCTCGACAGGGTTGGCCGCCGCATCGCGAATGGCCTCGATGATCATCTCCGCGTCAACGGGCGCAATGTGCTGGGGGGACCCAAAGAAGTGCCCCTCCCAGCCCCGCGGAGGATTCTTCAACTTCTCGTACCAGCTGAAGCGCGTCACGAGCGACTCGACGGGGATTGCGGTCTCCGGCTTCAACTGCACTACGACACGGGACCGAACACGAGCGGGAAAGGCCTCCGCCGACCAGACCACCGTCTTGTCGTCTTGGTACGGGGCTGACGTGACCTCCAAGATCCCGATGAAGCGGGAGATCCCGGTCAGGTAGCAGAGCATGTAGTCGCCGGGCTTCATCTGCTTGACGTAGCCCCACCGGCTGAGGCGAAACCCGGAGATGCTCGCCCCGGCGGCCAAGAACTCCTGCCACGTCTTCCACGTGAACAGGTCCAGCCAATACGACCGTTCGTTCCCTTCGGTCATGGCCGAAGCATACCGGGCACCGATGCGCCGCGACGCTCTTCTCGTAGGGCGACCTCAGCGAGGCCGACTGCCGCAAGCAGAAGCGGGAAACCGAGGCGGCGATGGCGGCGATCCCGCAGGAGCCCGACAAGGTGGTCCTGTTCGACCAGCGCCGGGCCGTCGTCCAGTCGCTCGGGGACGAAATCGCCCAAATGACCCCCGAGGGCATCCAGCAGGTCGACGCCCTCCTCGTCGAGAGGGTGGAGACGTCCGACCGGCACGTGACGCGGGTCATCTGGGCGGGAGCGGCGCGGCCGTTTGTTGGACCAGTCTTGGCCACCGAACTTCGATAGCCTCGGTCGCCGAGTGGCGGTCTGGCTGTCAATCATGAGCGTTGCCTAACCAATCCCGAAAATGGGCTTCCGGGACCGAATGTTCAGATTCCGACAAGCGTAGGTCGCCGAATGTTTGTCACGGGTTACAACATGAGGATCGGTGACCGACTTGGCTTGTCAACTGTTGGCCCAAGCCTGGTTGCATACCTGTTTTGAACCTCGTGATCGTACCCATAGCTGGACCGCCGGAGGTGAAGCCGGGGAATGTATTGGTCTTTGGGGTCTTTTTACCGCCGGAGTATCGTCCACCGATGGCCGCCGACACATGGGTCGCCCCTTGACTTCTCCGGCCAGCAAACGCTGTTCGTGCGGCGGCGGCTGCCGGCGCGCGCTCACAGCCGATCTCGTTTCGCTACTCGATGGCGCCGCCGACGGCTACGAGGCCACCACCGGGACCCGCCCTCGTGGTTTCTGCTGTCCACTCTGCCTTCGTCTGCTTGATCGCGGCTGCGCCTCGCGTGCACACTACCCGGCCGAGCAGGTGGGCGGTCGTCGCTGGACCCTGCTATGCACGGCCTGCAACAGCTTCCTGGGCACCGCTTACGAGTCCGACGCGCACCGTCATTGGACCGCAGCCGAACCCGAGGTGCGTGTCGCCTCATCGACCGTGCGAGGTGCGTGTCGCCTCATCGACCGTGCAATCTCTGCGCGTCGATGCGAAATGAAAGCGATTGGATGACGCCGAACAGCCAGGCCTCGACATCCGGTCCATAACTGGTCGTGACGACCCAGGCCTGCGACGCTTTGTCGAGGGTCTTGCGGCATCAGATCGGCGAATCCGGCTGACTGTCCAGTGGCCAGTGCCTGACCACGTCAGGCTCGCCGCAATGAGCTGGGCGTACCTGCATGCATTCGCTCGCCTCGGCTACGGCTACATCCTGACGCCGGCTCTTGATCCGGTGAGGCGCGCTCTGATTGAGCCGAGTACGTCGGGCCCCGTCCCCCCAACGATCGCTCTATTTGGCGAAGGGAGGGTGCTTTCCGCCGGCGATCTATCGCTCGTGATGGCCGTTCGTCGATCGCCGTTCAACTACGGGCTCGTCGGTCTTGGTGTCGACTTCGGAAGCGTTACCGGCGTGCTCCCGATATCGGCCGATCGCGAGGCGGCCTGCTATCCGAACCTTGAGCGGCTCCTAGCCGTCGGCAGTCCGTGGATCGTGGACATCGCGCCCATCGAGAGGATCATTCCGGCGGCCGTCGGCACCCATTTGAAGGAGCACTTCACTCTCACGACCGGACCGTATGACGTGGCGGTGACAACTCGCGAGATGGCAGCCGAGGTGGTAATGGACTCGGCGATCACGCCAGAGCGTCGGCGCGTCAGGCGTCAGTCTCGTTTCCCACCCGAAGAGCCTCCGGGTCGAGCCCCCGACCACCTAACGAGCCAGGAGTGGCGGGGCCTGCTGGAGGCTGCCGTCACAGACTTCTCGCCGGCGAGTCCCGTTCCCTCGCAGGCGCGCGGAGTAGCCTCGCTCCTGCGCCTCCTGCCGTCAGCACGTCGGCGCCACTTTGTCGATCTCCGCCACGTCCTCGTCGAGGAAGGGTCGAGCGCCCGGATCGAAACGGTCAATGGCGACCAGATCCTGGCGGGAATGCGACGTCTTGAGCAACAATTCAAGCTCGTCGATCGCCCGCGGATCGTGCATCGCGAAATGGAGATCGGCACTCCTCCTCGTCCCTGGTATTGGGCCCGCATCACGTGGCCTGACGAGACCGTCGAGGACGTTGGCCCGTGCCTATCCCGTGGGACGCTGCTCGTGCAACTTAGTGAGCACCTGCTCCTGTCGAAACGATAGGCTCACCCTCGCACTGACACGGCCAGGATGATCAGGTCACCCTCGTCTCGCTGGTAGCCGAGGCGCTCCATCTCCAGGGGCCATTTCTGCCGGAGGCTCGGCTCCCAGAGACTGACCCAGCCTGGCAGGCGGCGGTGTATGGGCGAGGGTCGCCAAGGCTTCCGCACGGCGACCAGCGCAGAAGAGGCTATGCCTCCTGCACTGCGTCATCGACAATGGCAACGTGCACGCGCCCGTTCGGCCTGACGACCCTGCGCAGAACGAGGCCCAAGCTTGGTTTCTCGGTCTCGGCGCCGACGCACGACTGCCGTTGGCAACGCGCTTCTACGAAGAAGGCAGGCACAGCGGAACGTTCTGCGCTCTTGCCCCCACGTCGTACCGGGCAAAGGCCCTAAGCGCACCGGGGTGGGACATTGGTCACGGATCGCACGGCCCAGGCTTCATGATCGAGCGAGCCGGGGACGAGGAAGTCACCACCTACGTGAGCAACTCGTCGGCGCCGGTGGAGCCCCTGGTACTGGATCGGGACTTTCACGGAGTTGGGGCTTCCTATCGAGAACTGGCTCAGGAGTTCCGGCTGTTCCATCGACTCTACAGTGACCCTGGATCTGGTCGCCTATTCCAGTTCGACGATGCCGGGAACGAGACGCTAGCCGGCGAACTCGCAGCAGATCATGTTTGGGTTTTGACCTCGCTGGTTCGGCAATACCAAGCGGCAAGGCAGCTCGATCTGCTCCTGTTCATCGACAGTGGCGTCTACTACGACGCGTCACTCACAACTCCGGCCGAGCGGGAGTGGGTCACGCCGGACCTGAATGCGCGGCTCAGCGTCGGAACCGCCGGTGGACGGCCTTTGAGCAAATTCCTCGCCACCCGAGTCCTGCCTCCCCCACCAATCGAGGCCTCCGGCATCTGGCCCTTCGAAGCGGCCGATACCTACTTTCCGGACTACATCATCGGCACGAACGACGTTGGGGACCCCATTCGCTTTACCTGTGATCCCGACAAGCTCGCTAACTACTTCGGCGCTAACCCAGGCGCACCGAACTACCTGACGCCAGTGCACTTTCGACGCGAAGTTCTCGTGAAGTACTTCGGTCGCCCTGATCTCTACCGGGTCGAGGATGGGTACCTCCGGTGCCGAGCCTTGTGGGGCCTGAGGATGGACAACGACTCACCCGACACCGTCATCGTCTGGCTTGGCGATCTCGGCCTGTACCTACCGGCGGCGGAGCGGGACTACTGGCGCGCATTCAATGTCGCCCCAGCTCGGCCGATCAGTGACTCCACGTATCAGCGCGCGATCCTGGGGCAGTTCGCTGACTCGACGTCGGAGGACCTGCGTTTTCGAGCGATCTACCGTCGCATTGGCAAGGCGTGGCTGGACCGATTTGGGTGGGCACTGTTCTTGGAGCCCGAGCCGGGCGACGCACACCTGCTCGACTCCGTGCGTCTCCCGCTGCACGACACCGACGCAGAGCTTGAGGAGACGACCCGAACCTTGGCGAAGTTGCTTGTGGACTCGCTCAACGAGGCGGCCATCGCGCGCTCATTGCCGGAGGGCCCTGAGGGCGAGAAGGGCATCTCCAAGCTCGACCGCTGGTTCACCGAGTTCGGATACCCAAGCCGCGAGCGTGACATCGCCTTTCTGCGAAGTCTCCAGCTCGTGCGCTCCAAGGGAGCGGCCCACCGAAAAGGCAGGGACTACGAGAAGGCCCTGGAACGCGCATTTGGAACCAAACGCAAGGGCGACGCCGCGGGTGACCTCCTCCAGAGATCGGTCCTCATGTTGCAGGACCTGATGACCTTCGTGGCTCCGGAAGCCGGGACGTAGCGCCGAACCGCGTGACAATTCATCGCTGAGCTGTCGGGCGATCCCGTTCTCCTCTCTGCCACGATGAGCTAGGCGACGAGGTTGCCACGACGAGGCTTGTCGGGCCTCGGATAGCCGAGCCGAACGAGTTCGTCCTTCCACAGTCGATTGAGGATGGCCTGTCGAAGGCTGACGTTCCGCGGCAACAACTTGCTGACCTGATGTCGGCTCGGATATCTGCCCTCAGCGTGGATTGACCGAATCGCCGCCAGGATTAGGTCCTGCCGATGCCGTTGAGCTTCCATGGATTGGTCCTCGACTAATTGAAGATGGCGCTCTCGAATGAGCCGGCATTCGTCGGGATACAGCCGACTGAGCTGACGGGCGTCGACACGAAGGTCCCTTCGCACCGACCGAAGCGACGGTGGGACCTCCTGGCCGACGGCCGCGCGAAGCTTCCTTCTTACTCGGTTCCAGTCGAGGACGCGGTGTGTCTCCGTCGACTTCGGGATGTATGGGACCAGGGTCGGGCCCATGGTCAATTCAAGAAGCGTTACGCGACCAGCGAGGAAGTCGGGAAGGCGAAAGCCTGACGCGGCACAGATCCTGAGTGCGCCACCGATCGTCGGCCTGCGACGTCCGTCCTTCCACAGGCTGACGGTCCCCGCGCTCATCTGGATCATGTCCGCAAAGCGGATGTACTTGCCACCGGTACTGCGCTCGACCGCAAGTTGAACAGCGGCCGACGTTGCCACCGGGCTAACCACTTCGCCCGCGGCGGGAGGGTTCGCGATGAGATCGCAGAGGGCCGCCGTGACGTACTCCTGCCAGTTCAAGACGCGCTCATCGAGGTCCCCTTCGACGGCCTTCACGGCCTCCCATGCGACGCCGAGGAAGCGTCCGCATTCGCAGTAACCGGGCCGTGCCCACGCTGCTAACGTCCCCCGCTTGGCTCGACAGCTCGGATCTGAGCAGGCCGACCTGAGCTTGACCCCGTGTCGGATGCATACCTCGAGTTCGGTGAACTGCCAGAGCAGCGGCTCATAGATGCCGGCAGGCGGTTGTGCGGCGGCGCCAATGGCGGGGCTGGGGACTGGATGGCTCCATTCGAAGTAGCAGCAAGGGCAGTAGGCGCGGTGGATGCGAAAGGCTCGCTTGGTCGGGAGGACGGGCGCCCAACCAAGGAGCGTCGTCGACCGGATGTCCTCTCGTCCCGTGAGCCGGCCCAAAGCCTCCGCGATGATCTCGCCGGTGTTCCATGGCCCGATCAGCGTTGAGCGGGGTTTGCGCAGGAGGTCTCGAGTGACGGCCTCGTAGTCAGCCCGAGTACGACCTGGCCGCGTCGCGTCACTTCCGGCGTCGGCGATCCAATGCAGGAGCTCGACTGGCGGGATGCGGTGGTCCCAAGCGAGTCCGATGACGTAGCCAGCGAGGCTGACGACCATGCCGGTTCCCGTGTACTCGGGCGCTCGTCCTTGGAGGACGCTGCGTTCCGGCCACTTCTCAGCGCTGAAGTCCCAGCCCGCGGGATTCTGTTTGTCAGACATCGTCTGGCTCCGCTTCGCCAACGGGGTCATCCTCGAGGCCACGTTCACCCGGTCTCAGGGTGCGAGGGTCGTCGTAGTTGACCGTGGGACGTGGAGGTGCAATGTCTTCCTGGACCGTCGATGGCGCGGTGCCCTCGAGGATCGCGATCACGTCGTCGATGGTCACACTCGCCTCCTCGGCAATGCGCTTCTCGAAGGCAACGAACCGATGCGCCAGCGACCGGAGTTGATGCGGCTGGAGAGGCACCCGCTCCCCCAACACGTCCTCAGCCGTGTACTTGGCTGGACGCTCGGCAAGAAGCCTGTTCGCACTGGCGATCCAACGATGCAACCTGGCCACCGAACCGACGCTGTAGGCCATCAGGAAGCTGAGCACGTCATCACTTGCTGCAGGGGCCTTGGCGCCCATTACGGCAAGTTCGAGCGCAGCGATACGAGCGAACTCGAGTCGGTCTTTGTGCCCGCGGGTCGATTGATAGCGCGGAAGGTAGACCTCTGCAACGGCTGTTGACGTCGTGCGGTATTCGAGGACCTCGAAACCTCCGCTGAGGACCAGAATGACCCCGGCAGCCGCGGCGAACTGGGCGAGCATCTCGGCCCCATCACCCGGCACGGCGACCGGGATTCGTCGTCCTCGCCGCTCGAAGCGGGTCACGACGACCACCTTGACCTTCCGATGCTCGCATTCGCTCGCGGCCGCGATCAGCTGGTCGGCGCATTCCTTCAGCTGTGCCCGTCGCCCCAGCACCCAACCTGCCGAAACGGATCGAAGCTCGCTGGACGGGACCTGTACATCGGACCGGGCCGCTCCGAGCTTGCCCTGGATCTCCGCGAAAAGCGTGCGGAGGTCGAGCACGCCCTTACGATCGAAGGTCGCCAAGACTGGGACCACTGGCGAAAACGATGGGTCGCGAAGCATCTCGAGACGGTGTCCGTAGGCAAACATGTTCGCGCCAATCAGCGTCGCGGCGTCGCAGTCTTCCCCGGTCGGTCCGTACACGAGAATCAGGGAACCTGCCTGCTCGGTTGAGAGGAGGGATCCGAGACGGTCCACGGCGACCTTTTGGAGCCGGTGCGCCGCGGGAGTCGCTTCCGCGTTGTCTGAGTCCGGCGCAGGCAGACCACGGGCGATCGCAAGGGTCACGGTGCGCCATCCTTGCCCGTGAATGGGATGACGTTGCCTCCGGATCCGACCTCCTCGAAGTCGTCAGCGCGATGACGGATCTTCGAACCAAAGATGAGTGCTGATCGAGCGTCGGAGGAAACCCGTGCGGCGGCCAGCTTGGGTGCTCGAGAAGACCTCGCCACGGCTGTGTGCTCGTCCTCAGGCACGACTGGGGCAGCCCACAGGGGTTCACGCGCCGCGCCGAGAACATCGCCACGAGGCAGGTCGAGGCGCTTCGCGGCCGTTCGGCCACTCGCCTTCCTCGCCGCCGCCTGTTCGGCGATCAGGTCTCCTTCCCGCTCCAGCATTTCGACGAGCAGGTCCCCGAGCTTGCCGTCCTCGACCTGCTTGCGCCGGTAGTGGCCCTCGTTGAAGGCCAGGACTACCTTGGTGAAGAAGGAGAGTTCCAGGTAGGTCAGGTGGAAGCGAGCGATGGGCGAGCGTAGGACGCATCGAACCCAGCGAGCGGCGACAAATTCTCCATCGTCCGTGTGACGTGGGACGAACACCCACACGGCACCGATGTCGCCACGAATGATCCTCACCGTCACCTGAACGCCTTCGAGCCGAGGGTGCGTGAGGGCCTCATCCCAGTAGTAGAGACGGTTCACCCAGATCCCATTGCTGTTGGAGACCTTCGGACGCCATGCATGTCGAACGGCCATCTCACGCTCGATGTGCGCACTCCAGCGGACGAGGCGCGACTGGCGCATACCGTGTTCGAAACGCGCATCCCAAGCTTCGTCTGTCGTCTGGCGGAGTGCCTGGATGACTCGCTCGTGCTCGACAAGCGCGTCCCGTTTGTCAACGAGCGCGATGGCCTCCGCAAGGGGCCAGATCGCGTGGTTCCGGGGATCAAGCTCACGGTCCATGGCGCGCGCATTCTTGGAAATCTGGGTATTGGCCATCATCGCGTTGAACAAGTCGGTATTGATCGCCCCGAACCTCCGTTCGACCGGTAGACCGCCCCGGCCACTCGATTTCAGGCGGTACTTCACCTCAGAGCCGTGAAGCGCTAGGAACTTTTGGACTCGAGTGGTCTTGTGGACAAGCGCGTTGTCGAGAACGTAGACCTCGGACAGGAAGCCGAACTTTCGGATCTGGTCAGCGAGGGCCTCGAGGACGACACCCTCGTCGACCTCGCCGAAGTGCCAAGCCTGCCCGAGCTTCTTCCCCGAGAAGCCATCGACAAGTCGGAAGAGGCTCGGGCGCAGCGCGCCGTCCCGGGTGAAGCGCTCGCATACCCAGATGTCGGTGACGGTCGCGTCCCCATGAGCGATCTGGCCAGGGTATTGGCCGTTCGGCGACTCTGAGTCCGGATCGAACATGACCCACGGCTTCTTGGAGGCAGCACCCTTGTGCCCGACGCTCTTGAGCAGCGACTCGTAGATCGGACGTCCTCGGAGCCAGGTCAGGATGGCCGGATAGCTCGGTGCTTTGATGCCTTGCTTGTTGGCGCGGGATAACACGTCGCGATAGAACGCTTTGGCCGACGGTTTTCGCCCAGGCGTGTCGAAGAACGCCGCTGCGCGGACGACCAGGAAGTCGTTCACCGGTTCGGCGAGGTGGCTGCCAGGTCTACCTGCATTCGGACGTTCGAGCAGGCCCGCGAACCCGCAGCCGATCTCAGCCCATTCCCAGTAACGCGTCTGCCATTCCCGGACAGTGGCCAGGGCTGGGTTCTTGCCCGCCACGACGGGAAACGCAATGCGCTCGCGCGCCCAATACTCCTGTAGAGCGACAAGTCGCTCCTCGGCAAGTTCGACCGCGTCAGGTCCTGCTCCATCGAACCGCGCCTCGATCAGGGCGAGGTTCGCTCGATCCTCATCGTCCGCGGGGCCGAGTCCACTCATCGCTCCAGATCTGATTGCTTGGTCGACGTCTGAGCGAGAGACCACTTTCGTCCTGCGTCCATCGGGACCGTCGATTTGCTTGAACGAGATGCTGCCCGCCGACGTTCGGACAATCTCGTACCGAGCATCGAGCCAGAGGACCATCTCGCCGGCCTTGAGATTGACCGGTCCCGGCCGTCCTCCACCGACCGCGACCACCACTGGTGACGGCATCTGCGCGGCGACGACAGGCGAGAGGTAGGCGAAGGCCGCGTCCTCATACTCGAGTTCGTACGCCAACAGGTCGACATAGATCAGGCCGCTCAGGATGGCGATGCAGATGTCGTCCTTAGAGAACCCGCGACGACGCAGTTCGCCGACCGGGATACCTGGATGGTCTGCGACGCACGACCAAATCGCGGATGCGATCCCCTCCGGAACAGCGCATCCGATGAAGCTCGCAAGGTATTTGGCGTTGCTGATCTCCTTCTTGCTGAGCGACTCGATGACGATGACCGTGTAGGTGAGACCCCATTCGGCGGCGTAGTCGTCGCCGCTTGGACAGCGCCAGAGTCCGTCGACCTTGACGTAGAACCCTGGGTGCGCGTCGATCTGGTCGTCTACCGCCTTCTGCGTCTTGATGTCGACCCAGCCGGGAGCCTTGTCGCCCCAGAAGACGAAAGCGTCCATGGTTCCCCACTGCGATGGGAACCTGACCTTTCCGTCGTCGCCGAGCGTGGCAAAGACCCGCTTCACCTGCTCCTTGGGCTGCGCCGCGTACCAGAGGACTCGCGTCCAATACTCGAACAGCTTGTAAACGTTGTACTCACTGAACAATTCAGCTTCCCTCGTGCGACCCGCCTTCTTGCTCGCGATCCTCGCGCTGCCGTGGTAGCGATCGGGGCGGGTCTTTCGTGACGCACCGATTGCCGCCCAGACCCGCCGACAGATGGCTTCCCCGCCGGCCGATAGAGCTGGCGACAGTCCAGACCGGTAGGTTTCGAAATCCTCTGCCTCGAATCTGCGTTTCATGTCGATGACCTGGCGGCGATGGGCACGGCTACGCAGATTGCACACAGTCCGCCTTCACGCGTGGCCTGACGGCGCAGACGCTCCGCTCGACGCAGTAGCGCCAAGTCCGGGTCACCCGAGTCGTGCCAGATCGCGCGATCGAGCAGCGCCATCGGGACGACTCGCCCGACGCCGGCCAATGCCCGATGCGCTGCCCCGAAGTCACAGGCGTGTCGGATCGTCGTTCGGTCTGCCTGGCTCAGGGCGACATCAGAGCCAGCCCGCTCGTGTGACTGCAGGAACTCCGCATATCGGGTCTCGAGCGATCGCGCCGACACGCCGAGCGTGAGGCGAACTCGGTCGAGCACATGCCATGGCATGTCAGCGTGCTTCGTATGCATTTCGAGAAGCACCTGGAAGGCTTCGTGCCATTGGGCGCCGGTGGGTCGCTGGCGGGCGGGACCGCGAGAAGGCGTGGCGACCGGAGTCGGCGAGTTCGCGTGATGGTGTGCATCGGAAGGCATGCCCACCACAGAAGCAGCAGATGGCGCCGATAGCTATGGCGCGCCGGCTCGCGAATGCGGGCTTTGCGGGATTGTGAGGCGAATTCCGCCGACCGGAGGTGCGTTTGGGCAACGCCATCGCACCATGAGCGGAGCGTTGAGCTTGTTCGTCAGTCAGACAACGCGCGTCGATCCTCTGTTGACGAGGGTATGGAAACCCTTGAAATGAGCGTGCCGGAAGCGGCACGACGCCTCGGTCGTAATGAGAGCACCGTCCGTCGAATGATCGACGACGGCCGCCTGCCTGGTACACCCAAAAGGAAGCCGGGCGCCCATGCCAAGGTCTTGCGTGCGGCTGTCGAGGCGATGGCTGCCACCTCTCGCCAGTACTCCTCGATCTCGGCACGACTAGCGAACCTTCCCACGAGGGTTTGGAGCGGCCGCATGGGGCCGGCTCTGTTCATCCTCGACCACGAAGCTATCCGCCGCGAGGTCTACCGGCACGTTTACCTTGGGCCAGATCGAATCGACTTCGACGTCATCTACTCGGAGTTCCTGGCCGACGAGGACGTTGCGCTGGTGGAGGCGGCGCACGTCTTGTACGACGCTGCTGTCGACGTCAGCTTTACGCGACTCGTAGAGACGCTTCGGGGCGAGCGTCTCCTGCGTGTGGGTCTCGCCATTGAACTGCGCGAGGGTTCGATCGACCGATGGGAGGCTTTTCGCATCATCGGCCGGCACAGTCGCAGGTGAGGTGAAAAGGCTCGGACCCAGAATCCGGAGTTCCTGTGGACTTCCGGATGGCGCGGCTGCGGTCTCCGCGACGATGGTCGCGACCAACTGGCGTCGGACGCTTCGGAGGGCGACGACAGGGTTACGGCTCCCCCGCCCAAGACGGAGCCGGGACCGCTTCGGCAGACCAATCAGGTCCGCGTAGAAGCGTTCGTTCTCGGGAACCAACGCGACTCGCAGGCCGGTGGCTCGACCGAGGATCGTCATGTCGGCAGCGAGCTGCGCGTCCGCCCAAGCCAGGTCGATGAGGTTGTCGGCGATCGACGTCGGCGGGAGCAGCGGTGTCACATGGTCGATACCACGGGGATCCTCGAGCATCGTCCGCAACAAGATGACGCGCCCTGAGCCGCGGCCTGTCTCTGGACAAGGGCGTTCCCATTGCTCTCGCAGCTCTTCGGCCGTCGTGCCTTCGGGATGGACGCGCGTTCGGAGGCTCATGCCGCCTCCGGCGTCATGAAGGCCGCCGCCTCGATCGCGGCCATCAGCTCGTCGCCCGTGAGTTCGGTCGCAGCATCGAGGGCTTTGGCGAATGTGGTGATCGGGCCGAAATTTGCCGCGACGATCCGCTCGGCCGCGGCGCGTGCCGAGACGAGCGTGGCCGCGACCACGGAGCCCAGACTGTCCTTCAGGTTTTCGGGCACATTGAGGCCGAACTCGGCGAGGGCCACCGGTGGGTGACCAGCCTCCCAGCCCTGCTCCACGCGCTGGACCGCTCGATTCGTGGCCATCTCCAGATCCGCACCCGCCAATGAGGGCTCGCCGAGGATGGCGGCCTCTGAACAGGTTCCGCAGAACACGCTGATCAGGAAGTCGCGGTGCTCGTCATCAGGCAGGTCGTTGGGACTGATGCCTTCAAGGCCGAAATTCGTTTTCCCGCCGCCGTCGTTGTCGATCGAGACGGCGTGAACCCACGACGCGCCGTCGCCGCCACGGCCGGCGGCACGAGCCAGGATGACCAGGCCGGCGACATGACCGGCCTCATGGACGGCTGTCCGCCAGCGCGATGGGGAGTTCGTCTGCTCGGGCAGGATGTTGCCGGCGCGGCGCAGCGCCTCGACCAGGTCGGCGTCGACAAGGACCGAACGTCCGGCGACCAGGGCCAGTCCGGCGGCGTCCTCGACGAACGCCTGGATGTCGGCCGGTGATCGGTCGCGACTGAGTCGGGCGGCCCGTCGGAGGTCGAGGGTGCCATCGGTCGGCCGAGACCGCGAGTACAGGGCGAACAGCTCGGCGCGCTCGTCCTCGTTGGGCAGGTCGAAGAAGATGTGCGTCCCCAGCCGACCGCTGCGGATGAGGGCGGGGTCCAGCTCCGCGGGGTGGCGATTCGTCGCCACGACGACGATCGGACCCTCGGAGGGGACCAACCCGGACAAGGTCGACAGGGCCGAGGTCAGCAAAAGTCTGGTCGCCGGAGTATGGGTCCCGAATGCGCGCTGAACCGCCCAGGAGTCTGCCTCGTCGATGAAGACAACACTTTTCTGAGGAGCAGAAGCGAGCGAGCGGATGGCTCCCCGTAATCGGTCCGGGCTCAACTCGTCCGATGGGATCTCGTAGAGGTCCACCCCATCGCCCAATTGCGAGGCGAGGTAACGGGCGAGATGGGTCTTGCCTGTGCCGGGCGATCCGTAGAAGAGGATGCCCCGTGGTGGGACGGCGCCGAGGAGTGCGACTCGTTCGGGATCGCGGAGGCGAGCAAGGAGGGAGTCGACTTCGGCCATCGCGTGACCGATACCGACGACCTGCGATCGGTCGAACCGGGCCATCTCGACTCGGTGGGCATCGAGCCAGGCTTGGGTGAATCGCGCCTTGAGCATCTGTTGGACTCCGGGTGACGGGGTGTGTCATCCGAGGAGACCAGCTATGGGGCGCTAGGGGAAGCACGTCGGGAGGCTCTAGAGGCCGGGGTGCGGTCATTGCGATCTTTGGGACCGCGAATGGGCCCTTCCTTGACAGCGCCAGTGTCCCAACCATCGTCTGACATGAAGAGCCAGCGGTTCATGGGCACGGAAGAGGTGGGGCGCCGACTCGGTATGAGTTCCGAGTGGGTGCGGCGGCAGTGCATTGCCATGAAGATGCCGGCGATCGTCTACCGCACAGGTTCGCGATCGGTGTACCGGATCACCGAGGAAGGGCTCGCTGAGTTCCAGCGGCGATATGCGGGCACCGCTGACGATGTTCAGGACTAAGCGCGATCCGAGTACGGCAGCGAATGGACCCGATGGGTTGGTTTGCCTGTTCCTCGCGGGTAGGCGTCGTCGGCCGGCCGAACAGTAAGACTCTTACAGTGTCGTTGCGCTACACCATCTCGAGGAGCCACCTTGAGCCAGGGCGGCGTGGTCGCGTCTCTCGCATCGGCGCAGATCCGCGCCACTTGAAGCGAACGCCTAAGGCCACTTGCTGCCGTACTGGGCGCGATCCCATGCGGGCGTCAGGCCGAACAGGACACCAACGGACTGGCGCGCGGAGGCTGCGAGCTCTAGAGGTTGTCGGCACCCATGTCAGCCCAACCAGGGGGCCACAGCTCCATGTGATCCTCACCCTGCGGCGCTTGCGCGGCACTCTCGGGCCGACGAGGTGAGGAAGCCGTGGCCGCCTCCGAGAGCAACTCGTCGAAGCGAGCAGCGAGCTCCAGATCGGGACTCGCTGGAATCTCCCGGATCCCGTCGATCTGATCGAGTCGGTACTCGCTGATCCGTCCGACCAGGACCAGGTCTCCACGAGACCTGGTCAGACCGACGTAGACCAAGCCGGCCGTCTGCGCCGGCGCCGACCTGAACGGGAGGATCAGGATCACCCGTCCAGCCTCCCAACCCTTGAAGGAATGGACGGTGGAGACCTTGAGGCGGGCGTCCCCGAATGCGAATGTCTTCTTGTTCGCCTGCGCGATCCGCCATGGCGCGTCCTGTTCCCGACCCGTCGACCGTTCCATCATCGCCCCAGTGCGGGTGACGGGAAAGACGTGGTTCGTGCTCACACCCTGCTCGGCGAGGAGCCGGACAAGCGCCTGGCCCAGCGGCTTATCTGGGACCACGATCGCGACGTCGCGCGCTCGATAGTCTGGTTCGGCCTGCCACGATCGAAGCACGCCAATCACCTCCGCAGCGGCATCGGCCGGCCTGTGCGCCCTGATCGTCGAGACGGTGGCATCTGGAGGCAGGAGTCCATCCTCAGCCGCTTGAAGCGGAGGCGTCTTCAGAGACCACTCAGCGGCGAAAGTGGTGGCAAGAAGGACACTTGATGCCGGCAGCCTGATGGCCTTGCCGAGCCGATGGACGCGGCCCGTCGTTCCTCCAAACAGCCGGGCAATATCGCCGCGCGTCATGGCCGACTCACGCTCATACAGGCGCTGGGCCGCGTCGTATGCCAGGACGACCTCAGAAGCCCCAAGACGCTGGACTAGCTCGAACCAGGCGGGACTGAAATCCTGCGCCTCATCGATGAACACGGCGTCAAACTGGAGCGTATCGGGTACTCCACGCTGTTCGAGAAGGCGGATCGCAGACGCCGGCCAGTCAGCTTCGAGCGCCTGTTGATCGGCCGCCTCGTCGTCCCACGGTCCCGCCTCGACGGGGCGCGTGGCTCCGATCGGTGGAAGTGGCTCGCGGTAGTAGTCGTGGACGCGGCGGCACAGTTCGTGGAGGTGCAGGACGGTTACACGGTCTGGCCGGTACGCGACAGGGACGAGCCGGAGCATCCCTCGCACGTAGTTGGTCAACGTCCTGTTGAAGGTCAGAATCAGGGACCTCCTCCCACGCTGGGCCGACACGCCGGCCCGCTGTGCGAGGACAAGGGTTTTACCGCTGCCTGCCACGCCTTCGAGGCCCGTGTAGCCGTCACGAGGAACGGCGAAGTCCCGCTGCTCCTTGTTGAGGGTGATGGTCGCAAGCGCATCGGGCATTCGGCGTTCGTGGGTCAGCGCTTGGTCGAGGGCCTCGAACCACTGGTCCTCAAGAACCGCGGCTCGACCCAGGATCGGCACCACGCGCAGTGGGTCGCTCACGACGAGGCCGTCGTGTCCGAATGCATCGACGTGGCGCGCGTCTGGATCCTGGGATGCCAGGCGTCGGGCATCGGCCGTCGATGACTGGGAAAAGAACAGACCCGCCCTCAGGACCCCGAATCGCCGCGAGTCGTCGTTGATCGCCTCGCCGATCTCCGGAGCGTAGACGCCATACACGCGCGAGCGGACGGCATTGAGGAACCTGAACGGCGAAGCGAAGCGCCCTTCGATCGGGCCCTCGCCAACCCAGACCCCTCGTTCGACCCGGAAATACTTCAGGTCCCAGTCGACGACATCCCAGAACATGCCGCCCGCGGTGCGGTGCAGCGCGGCGATCAGCGGGCGGTCCGCATCCAGGTGTGGGCGGACGTAGATGTTCCAATCGTGGGGAAGGACGTCATCAAGAAACCGGGCCAGACGACGTTCGCCGTCCGTCAACGGAGGGATGAACCTGTCGGGATCATTGATCTCCGCCCATGCCGGACTGATCCGACCTTCATCCGCGGCGGTCAGGCGACGGAGCCCTGGATGGTGCTCCAGAAAATCACGGGTCTCGCCGTCGTCGAAGCGAGCCGAGATGATCCCGGACCGGACAGCCAGAACCGTCGCATTGCCCAATTGCGGATGCCGGACACGCTCGCCGGGGCCGAGCGGGGTCCGTTCGTCAGGTCCTTCGCCCGCGAGCGTCATGTGGAGAGCCTACGGGACCCCCGTCGCAGCGACTCAACCAATGCACGACCAGGTCCACGGCCTGACTCATCCGGGCTCCGCGCAGTCGAGAGCCCTACAGCCGCCAAGGACCGCGTGCTCGGTGTCGAAAGATGACTTGACGCCAACCGCAACCCGCCCATGACTAGGGTCCACTCACCACATCGAGGACAGACCCATGGGCAAGCGAGTCAAATGCGTTCTCCTGGCCACCTACACGAACGACAGCGGCGACCGGATGGAATGGGTACTGCCCGAAGTGTCGACGCCCGAAGTCGAGGTCATCGGGGCGTTCCTTCGCCACGCCTATCCAGGAGGTGGAGCGCTCGTGTCCGTCGTTCCCATCGAAGCGCTGAGCGACTTCACGGGTGGTTTCGATGGCGAGTTCGAGGCATTCCTAGCCCGCGCCTGGACGCGATAGCGGGCCGCGATGCGCGCGATAGGCGGCAGTCAGGACATCGGTCGATTTGTTGCCCTGAGGAATGGCCGCACTTCGATCGCTTCGACTGAGGCTTCTGGGCGATACTGAATGACTCGGTGGACGTCATAGGTCGACGCGCCGTCAAGTCGTCGTGCGCAGATGCTGGCGGTCCCTTCGCATGAGGGGCCTCGATTTGGTCGCATTGGAGCGAACATGCGCGAGGGAACGAACGTGCGAGCGGCCTCCGGCTGGCCAGATCCGGGGCGAGAGGCCCTGACAATCCTCCGGGACCAGCTGGCGCCATTCGCGGAGGAGCATCTCTCGAGAGCCTACCCAGACTCGTATCGTCGAATCCTCGGGCTGGAGCGGCGTCCGGGAGCAACCATTGGGCAGGGTGGCCGCAAGGCCGTCGACGACCCCGACGAGCTCCTTGGCATCTTGTTGAACCAGCAGTACTGGTCCCGAGCTTTTGAGCCTGCGTTCGGTGGCGATACGAATGCCGCCTACCGGGTCAAGAACCTGTGCCGCGACATCCGCGAACTCCGAGCCGCGTTCGCGATGCACCAGCGCGATTTCACCCCCGCCGATGCGTGGCGGCTCGTGGATTCGACGATGAGGCTTCTCACCCTGCTTGACCTCCTCGATCAGAAGACCAAGGACTCGTTGGAGGAGATCCGACGAGAACTTCTGACGGCCAGCGAGAGCCCGGACACGGTTCGGCTGCGCCAGAAGCACCTTGCGCACGTCGCATCGCGATTTGAATACGTCGATGTGGGGGCTATTGCGCCTTCGGTAGGTGGCGCTGTTGTACGTCTCAGGCTGGATGAAATCTACCGCTCCCCGCGGTTCGAGGCCATCAGCGTATCGATGGCACCCGTAGAGAGCGATGACACGGTTGTGGCACAGCCAGCTGGCACCCGGCCCCCGGAGACCGTTGGGCCAGCGGAAATCCTCGGCGAGCGGCGCTTGTTGATCGTCGCCGGACCCGGCGCCGGCAAGAGCACGTTCATGCGATCCGTCGCTCGGGACCTCGCCCTTGGCCGAGACGTGCCGGGGATCGCCGCTGCACTCACGCCGATCCTGGTGGCCGCCAGTGCACTTGGAGAGGCGTTGGCCAATGGATCCGCGTCGTCGCTCGAGGACTACATCGAGACCCAACTCGCAGGCGATGCGGGACCTGCCCTGGGATCCGACATCCGCGCTGGTCGAGCGATGGTTCTGGTGGACGGTGTCGACGAGGTCGGTGCCCAGGGGGCTCAAATCAGAGTGGCCCAAGCTCTCGAACACTTCGGGGCGGCGCACCCCAGCGTCCGCATGGTTGTGTCCGCACGACCCATGGGCTACCGCGAAGTACGCCTTGGCGCAGACTTCACCGCATATCGGCTTTCGCCGCTCGGCTCGGGCGAGATCGAGGCGTTCATCGGCGGCTGGTTCGGGGCCGCCTTCCCGCAAGACGAGGCGGAGGCCAATCGGCGACGCAGCCTCGGCGTGAACGCGCTGATTTCCTCCTCAGCCGAGTTGCGCGACCTCGCGGGCACCCCCCTGTTGCTCACCGTGATCTGCCTGCTCGCGATGCGGGGAGGCACACTTCCTGAGCGCCGGGTGGAGCTCTTCAGGGTGGCAACGAACACCCTCCTGCATCAATGGCCAAGGACCCACGGATTCAATCTCGACGATTACGAGTTGCGGCTGCTCATGGGCAGGGTCGCCGCGAGAATTCTCGAGCGCCGTGAGCGCCTACTCCGGGCATCGGAGCTCGAGGGGTTGCTCGAGAACGCGCTTGAGGACTTGCGCGGACTCGCCCGGCCCCAGGCCAGACAAGCGGCAGCAAGCATGTTGCGAATGATCGAGCAGCAGACCGGCTTCCTTGTCGAGCAAGGCGTCGACGCGGGTGAGCCGGTCTACGGATTCATCCATCGGAACTTCGCCGAATACCTGGCGGCGATTGACCTGTTCGAGCGGCACGCCGCAGGCACGATCACCCTCAGCGACATCGTCTTCGATCCCCGCTATGGGGAGGCGATCCCCCTCTTCTTCCTACACGTGAGCGAGACCGGACTGGAGCTGTCATCCAGGCTCGTCGATGAAGTGCTGTCGCTTGACTCCCCGTTTCGAATCTATGCGTGCTTGGGCGAGCGTCTTGTCGTAGACCTGTTGACCCAGGGCGTGCGCGTCAAGCCGATGGTGCGTGAGCGTGCTGTTCTGCTGGCAATTGAGGCGGCGATCTCTGTGAAGTCGTCGTATGTCGCGGACATGCTGATGACGGGACTCCACCGGCTGGCCACCGAAGACCGGCTCGGCCCCCAAGGCGACCTCCTGATGGAACGTATCGACGCGGCCCCATTCTCGCGAGGGAGACGGGCGCGGGTCGTATGGAAACTGCGGCCCGAGCCGTACACGGGCCCCGACGTGAGGTGGCTTCTCGACGAGGCGCGCGCCATCGCGGATGTCGAACCTGGCGAGGCGAACATGCTCCTGAAGCTCGCCTCAGCGGCCACCGGGTCGGAGGCTGCGGAGGTCGACGCTGCCCTGGATCGCCCCGCGGGAACGCGGGCGGTGCTTCTCGCTTTTGCAACCGGCCCCGCCGCCACCGACCGGATTCCCATTACCGAGTCCCAGGCAGTTGGACTCGCCGACGCGGGGTTACTGCGATTATCGGCCGGGGACCTCGTCGCTCATCACGGCGTCCCACCTGGTTTTGATGCGGGGCCGTTCCTTCTGGACGTCGCGGATGTCGACCTCATTGACGTCGAAGGACTCTTGACACTCAACCAAGAGGGGCTCCCAATGTGGGTAGTCCTCCTGATCTCCGGACTGCGGTCATGGAGTCCGGCCGAGTCAGATGAAGCCGCAGCACGCTTCGTTCAGCTTCCTGAGCCGGCCGAAGACGCAACCGGATTCGCGCCCACCGTGCTGCTCGCGATCGTGGCCGCCGGGCGCATCGCCCAACTGAGCGAGGCGGCGGAGATGCCGGACTGGCTACGGCGGGCGATCGATGCGGAGAATGCGGACGACGGCCTCGACATCGCGCTGGCTTTCCACTTTGTCGCCACGGCCGTGTCCACGGTCACGTCATGGGGCACTCCCCTGTTGGTGGGACTCCTAACGCATCGCGAGGGCTCCATCCGGAGGGGCGTGTGCCGGCGCATCGGAGAGCGACAAGCCGAGGAAGCGTGGGCTAGCGGTCAGCATTTCCAGCTCGACGAGGATGTCCTGGTCGCGCTGGAGCTGCTCCGGGACGACCCAGATCCCGAGGTCAGGAGCGAGGCTTGGCGCACCGCAGCCGTTCTTGGCACGATCCCGACCAAACTCGTGTCCGCGCTCGGCACGGGAGGTGCGACCGTGGAGCCCAAGGAACCAGTCACACTGCCCGTCTTCGCGGCCCTTGTCTGGTCGCTCATGGCGTCGGCCGCGCATTCGAAGCACGTAGCCGATGGGCACCTACTCGCGGGGCAGCTCGGTCAGCTGCTCGACTGGCGCGTAAAACCAGTTCCGACGCCCGACGACCTGTGGCGCTTCTGGCCTGGGGCGATCGAACACCATCGACTGCCGACTGAGGTCCGGGATTCCGCATGGTCCCGAACCGACAGTGCTGATCCCGCGACCAGAGCTTGGGCAGCGGCGTCGTGGGCAACCTGCCTTCGCGGCTCCGACGGAAGAAACCAAGTCGAGATCCTTCTCAGTGACACTGACCCGTCTGTGAGCCTGGCGGGACTCGTAGGCATGCAGTCGCCCGACATCGGTGATGCCCTATGGATCCCAGCAGCTGTTGAGCCTCTGCTTCGGGCCGACATCGACATATGGGAGTTCATCATCGGGCCCGCCGGGATTGACATGTCTCCGGAGTACCACCGTGAGCTCGGCCGAACGCTTTTGCGCGCATTGGACACTGCGGCAACGACCGAGAACAACTTCGATCTGCTTTGGTCATTTGCGATCGAGTCCTACTCCAGCCCTTAGGTCCTGCGCGGCCCGAGGATGGTCGTTCCCGGATTGGGAGTCGCATCGTGGCGGCGCCCATCTCGGCGGGCGCGCGGAGTTGCCGGGGACTAGCCGAGAATCTCGCCGTCGGCCCTGCCGAAGCTCACCCGCGTCCCGGCCGCCAGCTGGAGGGCCTTACCCGGCTCGACCTCCCGTTGGACCCCGGCAGTTGAACTCGTCCATGCCTGCTGGGTGAGGTTCCGTAGGCCCCACCTAGAGGGGTCCGACGGGTGGCGGGTGACCTCCGCGACCGGGTTGCGGTAGTCGAGCCCCGCGGTCTCGTCCAAGTGGTGCGCGTAGAGCTGTGCATCGTGGTTGAGGACGACCAGAGACTTCCCGACCCGGATCCGCATGGGGAGCACTAGCGGCCGCGCACACTTCCAGCATGACCCCGGCGAGCCGTCCTGCCGGCTCGGGTCGTAGAAGTTCTCGGCGCCGCACGAGCAATAGACGATCGAATCACGGAGTCGCGCCATCGCCGCGCGCCAAACCGACTCGCGGACCCTGCCGTGGGCGAAGTCCCTCAGCCCGACGGTGAAGGACTGCGTGAACAGGTCGCGCAGGAATGCCGGGTAGATCGGCCAGAAGGCGATCGCGTTGTCCTGGTACCCGGCCACCGGCTCGTTCGAGGCGTCCTGCGGGTCGAAGATGAACAGCGGGTCCGTGCCGTACAGGCGAGTCATGGCGGGGAGGTCGAAACAGTGGATGCTCGCCTCCCGGCGGCCCTCAAGCGGGTGGTGGTTGACCAGGAGCAGGAACAGCAGAACAGCGAGTGAGAATAGGTCCGTCTGGGTCGACGGCAGGGCTTCGCCGCGCACAACCTCGGGGGCCATGAAGCGCGGCGTGCCCAGGACGCCGCCCTTGGCTTGGTCCAGGCCGACATTGTCGTTGTCGCAGATGAGGACGTCGCCCGTGGCCGGGTCAAAGAAGACGTTCCCATGGGAAATGTCGCGGTAGCAGAGCCCGCGCGCATGCAGCTGGTAGAAACCGTCGGCGAGAAAGGCTCCAGCCGTGGCGAGGCTGCGGAATGATGGCGACACGCGTCGACTCAGCAGGTCGGGAATGCCCTTGTAATTGGGCGGGCGAAGGGCCATCAGGTACCCGAAACTCGGGTTCCCCGGAATGGTGGCGAGAGCCACGGGCCACAGGAAGCGCTCGGCTGGGGAGCCGGCATCAACGAGTGTCTTCAATGCGGCTCGCTGGTCAGCCGTCGCCGTCTGGGCGTAGTACCACTTTAGGGCGAACTTGGATCCACCCAGAGATACCTCATAGACCTCCCCCTGGCCTCCGGCGCCCAAAAGGCGCTCCACGCGTCCGGCAGGTCCACCCGGAGAAGCCCGGAACTCCTCGCCCTTGCCGAGAACGCTCGAAGCCATTACATCCTCCCTCGGGCGCCTGCCACGTGCGCCGGAACGGCCAACGCGGAAGGATCTACCACGACCCAATCGTCACAGCGATCGAGCCTCCGCCTCCTCGGCGGATTGTCGAGTCACCGGCGGCGCGGGGGACCACAATAGTCCCAACGAAATGTCATCACCGCTTCCTGAAGCGGTGAGTTCCTCGAGCCAGCCGGGCACGCGCGAAACAACTTCGTCGAAACCGTCCTGCTGGATCAGGCTGGCGATGTCGGTTGCGAACCGAAGCATGCCTGTGTCGTCGACAAATGAGTTGACGAGTCCATCGGTTGACAGGAGGACGAGGGGCATGTGCTCGCGAAGGAGAGCCACCCGGAACAGACTCCAAGCGTCTTTCGAGCAGAGCGATGTGGTCTCGTTTGCGATGAGTCGGTCATCAGAAGGGATCGGTCTCGAGACCTTCCCGTCTGCTGAGACGCTTACAAGGTCCCCGTCGCCGACCTGCCAGGAGGCAAGAAACTCGGTTGTCGCGACTGCTGTCACAAGGGTCGTGCCATAGGCCACGTATGGATCGAGGTTTAGCGCATCAACGCTCCCTTCGCGGGTGCGCACTCCATCAAGCTCGACATCTGTGAATGGATTCGCCGCCAGATCGTCGTCTACCGCCTTTCGCCAGTCGCGGACCAACCGCCTTGGCAGGTCTTCGGTCAACCTTCCCCGGAGCATCCCTGGGCTGGCCGCCGCGATATCAATCTCGAGCAACTCGCCCGCCAGTGACATTGCGACCTGGTTGGCGAGGCGGGAGCCGTCTGCGCTACGGAATGACCGGGCGCTGCCGTGGCCGTCCGCCACGGAGAGCGCTACTGAGGAGCCATGCCCCACGCTAGGTAGCCATGCGATGGCATCCTGGTTCGGCATCCCACTCCGAATGTGAGATGCGCCCCTTACTGAAGCGCCCGATACACGCCAGCCACCACTATTCGGAGCTGCCCTCTCCGTCGGGCTGGCCATCCGATTACCAGACGAAGTCGACGTCTGTGGAGTCATCCGGGGCGACGGGTATTGGGACGTTGCCGCCAACTTGCGCGTCGTCTACGGCGCGGCTGGCAGGCGAGGATGCCGCCTTGAGCACGGCCGTCGAAGCCCACTTGATGTAAGTCACGAGGGCGGGCGCGTTCTTCGCCAGAAGGGGCTTCAGTTCCCCCGTGCCGATGAACTTCGACAAGACGTCCAGATCAGCATCGCCCCCAACGGCGATCCCGATTCGAACGGCTCGCTTGCCCCAAGGCTCAGACATGAGCCGCTGGAGTCCCCCGCCGAAGTCGTCGGTCGGCTGCCCGTCGCTGATCAGCACGAGGACCGGCGGGAGAGATCTGTCGGGCATCGGTGGGGTCTGGAGTTGCTCAGCAACGAGTTCCATGGCGTGACCCATGTCCGTGACTCCCCCCGCAGTCACGTTGGTCCACTTGAAGTCCTCGATCGAAATGGGCGTTGCGACATGCCACCTCGCGCCATCCGAGAAGGTCACGACCCGCACCAGGACCTCCGCATTGGGGTTCTCCCGGGCTGTGTCCAGCATCGCCGGGATCGCCTCGTGGATCGCGAAGTTGAGCATGCCGATCTTCTCGCCATCCATGGAACCTGATGTGTCGAGAATCCAGATGAAGTGCAAGGGCCGAGTTGCAATCGGCCCTCCGGGCAAAGCGCTCATGACGCGCATCCTACAGCGTGCTCACCTGTGAAGTTACACGAATCTCTTATCGCGGCCGCCATTTCTCTGTCTCGGTGGAGTAATGTCGAAGCAACCGTCGGACGCTCGTCGCCGACCGTGCGCAGTGAGGGGAAATTGGTGGCTGCGTGAACGACTCCGTCTCGGCGGTCTTGACCGCGATCCTCGATAGGTACGGCAGGGAGGTCTCATTCGACCCGCCTCGGGTAGAAGGCCTCCTGCGGGACTTGGCCGGCCAGCACAAGCGCGAGATCGCCGTCCTAGTCGTGGCGTGTCGGGCTGGCGTCCCCGGGGCACTGATTGGTGCGGCAAGTTCCGAGGAAGCCGACCTGCTCGCAAACCGCCTCGCAGCCCAGCTCGAACGAGACCTTGGATTGGCGCAGGGTCCATCGGCCTGGGCCGTAACAACATGGGCGGCGGCCCTCGGCGTTGAGGTTGGGCCATCTCTCAAGGCGGCCGCGATAGATCCGTCGACACCGGTGCCTGCGGTTGACCCCACAGTGGGCTCCACCCCTGCATCCCCCTCCCCCGTGAACTGGACGAACGTACCGCCGCCTGTGCCCGTGCTACTGCCCGACTGGCGAGCGGCCCTCGCCGCAATCGCCATTCGCTGGCGAACGGCCCTCGACGCAATCGCCGTTCGTTGGCCAGCTTGGAAGGCGAACGCTCGCGTAGCGGCGGGCAACGTCCCACGCCGAGGGTGGGCGATCGGCGGTGGGGCGCTCGCTCTTGTCATCGTGGTGCTTGCCCTGTCGAGACCGTCGCCGCCGTCGAGTTCAGCGGCCAATCTAGCGGTCAGCCCAACCGCTCGACCAACTCCGACGAGCACCATCGTGCCGCCAACGCCGTCCAATGAGCCGTCGTTGACGACCGCCCCAACCGACACGGCCACCGGCTCGACCCCCGCTCCGACGCCGACGCCGTCCGCGGCGGCCTTTTCCGCGTGCCCGACGCCCGGCGCGCCGGGCAAGGCGTTCTCGGTCACGACAGGGCTGGCGTACTCGGGCACCTCGGGGATGGGGGCTGTCGAAGTCGTGGTCCTCGGCCCGGGCGGGTCCCGGACTGGCGTGTACACGGAGGTCCACAAGGCGAAGGCCGACGTGCTTGGCAAGCCGATCGTCGGCGACCGGGTGGCCAATGCGAACTCCGACTCTAGCGGCGCTGCCCTGATGGAGGTCAAGCCCGGCACGTACTCAGTGACCACGGACCTGCCTGGCTACAACTGGGGAGACCTGCAGGACGGCAAGGGGCAGAGCGGGATCACCGTCAGGTCCGGACGCAGGACCCGCGTGACCATCAGCCTGGGTTCGATCACCTTCGTCCCGACGAAGGTCGACGGCGTCATCACAGGCAAATACGCCGAGATCCACCTGCAGAAGACCGACAGCCAGGGCGGCGTCGTCACCGGCGATCGCGTGGGGGACGGCAACACCGACAACACGGGCGCGTTGACGATCCTCGTGACGCCCGGCTCCTACGTCCTCACCTCGGACTTCGACGGCCACAACTGGGGCGACCTGTCCGACGGCAAGGGCTGCTCGGGCGTCAGCGTGGGCCCGAGGGACGATACCAAGGTCGAGCTCCCGCTCGGCCGCCTCCGGGTCGCGATTCCCGCGGGCAAGTACGCCGAGGTACACCTCGGCACAGCGGCGGCGCCGGGTGACCGCGTCGCGTCCGGGAACGCCGACAACACCGGCTACTGGGCCACCGACCTCGTTCCCGGCGCGTACGTCCTCGTCGTCGACGACCACGCCAGCGAGGTGACCGTCGAGGCCGGCCAGGTCACCGACACGGCCACCGGCTCGACCCCCGCTCCGACGCCGACGCCGTCCGCGGCGGCCTTTTCCGCGTGCCCGACGCCCGGCGCGCCGGGCAAGGCGTTCTCGGTCACGACAGGGCTGGCGTACTCGGGCACCTCGGGGATGGGGGCTGTCGAAGTCGTGGTCCTCGGCCCGGGCGGGTCCCGGACTGGCGTGTACACGGAGGTCCACAAGGCGAAGGCCGACGTGCTTGGCAAGCCGATCGTCGGCGACCGGGTGGCCAATGCGAACTCCGACTCTAGCGGCGCTGCCCTGATGGAGGTCAAGCCCGGCACGTACTCAGTGACCACGGACCTGCCTGGCTACAACTGGGGAGACCTGCAGGACGGCAAGGGGCAGAGCGGGATCACCGTCAGGTCCGGACGCAGGACCCGCGTGACCATCAGCCTGGGTTCGATCACCTTCGTCCCGACGAAGGTCGACGGCGTCATCACAGGCAAATACGCCGAGATCCACCTGCAGAAGACCGACAGCCAGGGCGGCGTCGTCACCGGCGATCGCGTGGGGGACGGCAACACCGACAACACGGGCGCGTTGACGATCCTTGTGACGCCCGGCTCCTACGTCCTCACCTCGGACTTCGACGGCCACAACTGGGGCGACCTGTCCGACGGCAAGGGCTGCTCGGGCGTCAGCGTGGGCCCGAGGGACGATACCAAGGTCGAGCTCCCGCTCGGCCGCCTCCGGGTCGCGATTCCCGCGGGCAAGTACGCCGAGGTACACCTCGGCACAGCGGCGGCGCCGGGTGACCGCGTCGCGTCCGGGAACGCCGACAACACCGGCTACTGGGCCACCGACCTCGTTCCCGGCGCGTACGTCCTCGTCGTCGACGACCACGCCAGCGAGGTGACCGTCGAGGCCGGCCAGGTCACCGACAGCTAGACAGGTCGGCGACATCCGTCGAGGCCAGGCGACGTCAAAGACACCAGACGCCTCCGATGTCGCATCCTCGGGGACCTCAGGGCGGCAGCCCGATCTTACGGCGCACACGCGCCTCGATCGTCAGTCGTGCCTTCTGGACCTCGTCGGCCGCGTGCTGCAGGTCTGCAATCGCCGAGTTGATTTCGCCCACAACGGCATTCATCCCCGCGCCGTTCTGCCGACGGGTCCTCGATCTGGGCGACGCCGGCAGAGGCACTCCGAGGCTACCGAGGAGCGCCACGGAATCGCGCTCGATCTGGTCCAGTTCGCCGAGCAGTCTGGCGACGTCGGCGTCAGTGCGACGCTGCTTGTCCTGGCTGGCTTGCATGGCGGCCCGACTCCGGGCCTCTGTTGCGTCGCACCGTGAGACGTGCTCATTCTGTGAGGCAGCCTCGGAGCGACCCAGGTCCGCCTCAATTCGTGCCAGCTCCGTCAAGGTCCTCGCGACAGCGGCACGACCTGAGTAACCCGGGTCACCCGGACGGAGTTTCGGAGCGACCATCAAGGGACCGAGCTGCGGATGCTCTCCAGCACGGCGTCGAGTTCCCGCATCTGATCGAGGAACGCGGACGCCGCGCGAGTGAGCGGACCCCAGTAGTCGCCTTCGAATTCACTTCGGACCCTGTCGCTCCAGACCTCACCGGTGAGAGCCCACTCAGCATTCAGCCATTGGCAGGCCTGCTCGAACTCGGCTACAAATGTCGACCCCGCCATCACGGGACGCCCAGATAGGCTTTGAGCGCTGCGGCCTTGTCCTGAAGGAACGAGATGCCGTCGGCCGACCGAGCCATGTAGCGGCTGATGGCGTCATCGACCTCGCTCCACTCCTCGGAGAACTGTTGGTAGCGCGAATCCTGCCAGCCTTCGCCCAGCCGTGCGAATTCCGTGTTGCACCGCTCCATGCTCTCGGCTAGTTCCATGTTGAACACGCGGACCTCGCGGAGGAACGCCTCGAGTAGCTCGAGATCCACATCAATCCCGCCCGACATACCGCCTCCTCTAACTGTCGTCCCGCGCCTACCGTTCCCACCACCCGACTTGGCCGGCCTTCTCCTGAAGCTGTGCGCGGGCGCCGGGACACGTTGCATGGAGCTCCTGCTCAAATCGACTGGACGACGTGGCGAGGCCATCGGAAGCCGCATAGGCTCGCCGCTCGAGCGACGTTGCGATATCGAGAATTCGTCTGAGCCTCGTCGCGCGCGGCAACCAGCGCGTAGCAATCCACCTCGCCCCCGCTCGCGATTGCTGCCGCCTCGCATTGGCGGAGCTCAAGCTGACGCGCCTCGACCTCTCGCAGCCAGTAGGCGCGCCGCTCTCCCGTGAGTTGGACCACGGCTCCGACTGCCTCCCGTGCCTCTGCGACGGCACCGGCGGATCGTTCTTCGAACCGGCCGATCGAACCGGCAAGGTCTCGCGCGACTTCGCCACCCGAGATGCGTCCATTCCACATCAGACTATGCCTCGTAGTCTCGGGCCTCGGCGAGGCGCGAACGGAGGTACTCGACATAGCGCTCGGATCGCGCGAGGTAGTGCTCGATAACAGGGTACGTCTCGTCCCAGTCGCTCAAGAACCGCATCGCCTGCGGATCGCGCCAGGCCGACAGAAGCTCGGCCCACGCCCCGTTCAGGTTCGAGGCACGCGCCTGAAGATCCGTGTTGTAGGAAACGAGGGTCGAGATGAACGCACTCAGCGCGTCGGGATCCCTCAGGGTCCCCCTTGTGCTCATGTCACTTCCCTTTCTGTAGCTGCTTGACGATTGTCCACCGCGTCAGGCTGTCGTCGCCCTCTGAGCCGCGTTGCGATCCTCGCCCACGTTTCCGAGTCTGGCAGTTCATAAGGCTTGAACTTCACCGGTCGATGGGCACGGACATCGTCTTTGAAGAGTGCCCGCTCAGCCCCGAGGCGACCGGCTGCCGGGATCTGGAGATAGGCGTTCGACTCAGAATCTGGCATCGGCAGGGCGACGCGCAACCCGAAGGCCAGGGTGGCCTGCCTCTGGACAAGACGCTCGAGGTTCGTGAAGACGGCCGACCATGCGAATATGTGAACGCCAACACCCGGCCCATCGTTCACCACGTCTAGGAATGCCGCGGCAGCTCCGGCGGCCTTGCCAAACCGATCCGTCTCTCGCAAGGCGTCGAGCCTGTCAAGGCCCGGGATGACCACGATCTTCGAGCGCCCTGCCGCGCCGGTCCTTCGGCTGGCGACAACCTCGGCCAGGTCGCCGAACAGGTCGCCGACTCCTGACATGGGCAGTGTCGCCACCTCGTGCGGCACAGTCTGGCCGAGCTCGTCGAAGATCTTGCTCCATGCGTGACCTCCCGTGCTCGCCTGCACAATGGCCAGGTCCAGCTCGTCGACGCCGCCGTCTGCGCACGCGCCGATAAGCGCCGAGCACAAGATCGCATGGGCAAGGCGCTCATCTTGCCCAGCGATCAGAAGATTCTCCCTTGGCATCCTGGCGAGAGTCGCGGCGAGGTGTGGGCCGATCTCGATAGGCTCGCCGAGCCAGAGGCGGGCGCCATCGATTCCGTACCCAGAGTCGCTGGCAAGAGACTTCCCGAGGTCTACGTTCTCGCGAAGTCGCGCGGGGGCGCTGGAGGAGAAGACGTATGGTGCCCAGGATCGCGCGGCGCCGGCCTTTCCTAGCTGCCGAATCTGAGCGATCCGCTGTCGCCGTTCCTCCGGTTCAAGCATGGCCACCCGCAACATGACATTGCGGGTGGCATCTCCACCGGCGTCGTTGTACACGGCCTCGCCCGACTTCTCGAGCGACGCAGCAGCCGCGTTGTTGTCGCCCAGGATGAGGCGAGCGTCGGCATCAGCGATGGACAGGGCGATACGGAGGCTCACGGAGATTCATGGCCGAGCGGTTGCTGGTGAAACTGCTCGCTGGTGTCTGGCTGCTCAGAAGCACGTGGATACCGAAGCCCCGCCCGCGCTTGATGAGGTCGGCGAGCTGCGTGGTCGCCGCGGCCGTCAGGGTCGGATCGCCCCCGTCGCCGAACAGGATCTGATACTCGTCGAGGACCAGGAGCACGCGCGCCATCGGCTGGCCCGTCGAAGCCCGGTAGGCCTTGATCGTCTGTGTCTGAGCCTGCCGGAAGAGCACCCCGCGACGCGCCAGCTCCTGCCCGATCGCGTTGAGAACGCTCAGACCCTGCTCGGGATCGCTTTCCAGGCCGATGGCGCGGGCGTGCGGGAGCCCTCCGCGCGCATAGTCCTGAAACTCGACTCCTTCCTTGAAGTCGAGCAGGTAGACCTCCAATTCATCTGGGGAGTAGGCGGCCGCCAACTGGACCAGTAGTACATGAAGGAGGTTGGTCTTGCCCGAACCCGGGAGACCACCGATGAGTCCGTGGTGCACGAGGCCCGAGCCGATGACGAATTCGTGGGGCTGACCTCTGGCGTCCGTGCCGATGACGGCCCGAAGCCCATCGCTTGAGTCCGATTTCCACAACTGGTCTGGCGGGATCGCCACCCTCGCAAACGGGACCGTCTCGTCGGCCTGGGCGTCAGCTCCGTGCCCGGCGACGTCAAGCAGACGATCCAGCACGGCATCGCTTGGCGACTCATCCAGGCGCACGCGATATCGGCCCAAGTCCGGCTCGTTCCAGGAAGCCATCCCTCCACTGTCAACCCGCAGCGTCCAACATCTTGCCGATGCCGCCGCGAGGTCGAGAGACCGAGGCAGCTGACCACCGGTCTGGTGCACGGTCGCGAGGACGATCGTTCCAGTGCGAGGCCCATTCTCTATAAGTCGGAACAGCGACGCCGCGGACGTCTCAGAGAAGCCCGCCGGGTAACCGACGACCGCCACAAACTCGTACCTAACGCGCTGCACGCCGGGTTTCCGGTTGTGGTCCTCGATCGATGCGCTGTTCAGCAGCTGGTTTTGCGTCACTGCCTCAACGTGGGACAGAAGGCGGCTGAGCTCGGACTCCAGCTCACGTGCGTCCGAGTAGACCTTGTCGCGACGAACTTGGGTGGGCAGGCGTAGGTAGGTCTTCAAATTCTGGCCAAGGCCCGCGGGGTCAATCAGGGTCAGCCGGTAACTCCCCGGCGGCACAGTCCCCACGATCCGAGCGAGGACGCTCTTGAGCGACTGGGCGGCGAAATCGGAAGCATTGGCGTCGGCAAGCCAAAGGATGGGCCGGCTCGCAAACAGCGGCAGGAGCGCCGGTGCAGGCGACCCGACCCGGGGCACATCTATGGCGCCGACGCGGATCGAAGCCGGCAAGCGACCGGGCTGGGAGCCGCCGGACAGCGGCCACTGCGACGACCAGGGTTCTGCGATTGCCCCGAGGAACGCGATGGCCTCCCTTATCGGTCTGACGACGTCGCGATCGATCAGACCCTGGGCTCGCTGACGCTCCTGATCAACCTCCTGCTTGGCCTGCTGCTCGCTCGCCGCGATCGCTCGTCTTGCCGCATCGCGGCTGCGGGTCGAATTCCTGCTGAACGTCCCGAGCTGCCGCTTGCCGCTCTGTGGCCGCCTCAGCTCTGGCGAGGTCGATCAGCGTTTGGAGGTGAAGGTATCGATCGAGTAGAGCATCGATAGCCCTGCGTTCAGTGCCCATTGCCTCGCGGTGCCCCTCCGCTCGATCGAGGCGTGTCGCACGAGGACAGGATCATCGTCTGTCCGCCGGTCAGCGCGCGTGCAGCCATCCTACTAAATCGGGGCCGAGTCAATTGCTCTGACCGGCTGGTCCGCGCATCACGCCTGCCCGTCATGCGGCGCCTGAACCGACCCACGTCAGGGCATGCCGTTGTTCGTCCACCACGTCGTGAGGGCCTTGATCGAGTAGCCCTTCTTGGCGTTCAGCACGCCGTACACCAGTCTCCGCTCATCGGTCCACCGGATGGCTGCGTTCCCATCGAGCTTCTTCAGGTAGCAGATGGCGCGCCCGCCCGCCCAGGCCGTTTCCCCAGTACCACCGGCAATACAGGAACCCGAGTCCTGTTCGACGCCAGACTGCGCAGCGATTGTCTTTGATCGGAACGCATACCACGCAGATAGGGCTTCGGTGCTTGTGAACTGGAAGAAGGCGATGTCCTCCAGCTTTGAGGTCGGGTTCGCGCAATCGATCACGGCGACGTCCCCAACAGGGTCGTTGACGCTCTCGTCCTTCGCATGATCGACCGTGGGGTCATTGGGGCTACACGCTGCGCGCCATGCCGGTGCCGCCAGCTCAAGGAGAGCCTGCTGTTCGGGCGACATTAGTGGCCCGTCGCCGGACTCGAGATAGAGCGTGTGGTTCCACCAAAGATCGACAACCGACGCAAGTGATGTGGCCGTCGAGCCGGACGCGGTACCGACGACGCTCGACCGCGAGTCGAGCCACGACACGCGTGCCGGCTGCCCTGCTGCGCACGAGACGCGCCCGTAGGAATACTCGACTTCGCCGGGCTGCCCGTTCCAGCAGCCAGCCGTGCCGACGGCCACGCCGGCCGCGGACTGCAGGGTTTCGTAGCGGGCCTGTGCCTTTGTGGCGTCCGGGAAAAGCTCAATGACGAAGGCGACGTGAGACTTCGAGCATCTGACCGCGACCACAGCACTTTCGGCTACGTCCGTCGCATCGCCAGGCGCTACCGGGACACAATCGGCGGGTCCCATTCGGGCTGACAGGGCGCTCATCAAAGTCGCGACAAGAGCTGGCGCTCGGGATGAAGAGGGGGTTGCGACGGCCACCTCGCCGGGCGCGCCTGAGGAGGGTGCCGCCGCTGCGCTGCCACCACCCGAGGACGTAGGCGGAGATCCGTTTGCCGAACTCGGAGCAGCCTGCGGGCGGATCGTGACAGCAGCCAAGATCGCGACTATCGCGATCGATGCGCCGACCGGGACGACGAGCCGTCGTGACGGCCGGCGTGGTTCATCCGTTGTAGCAGTCGTGGAGTTTGCGCCGGCGACACTCGCGACACGCGCAGCTGAGACATGGGACGGCTCCGCGGTCAGCGAGGAGGAGGGCAGCGTACGGGCGTTGAATGACGTGTCGATCCCAAGCGCCGCGGCCCATGCCCCGACGGCCCAGCTGGCGGGACCTGGAGCTATGCCCTCAGCATCTTCGAGCCTGCCCGACAGGGCTGGCACAAGGACGTGGATTTCGGCTCCGGAAGCCTCGAGTAAAGCGCGAGGAATGCCCTCTCGAGCTGCCGCTACCAGGACCGCAACTTCCTTGCGGTGCCCGGTGGCGAGGTCGCGGAGGAGAGCCTCGAGTCGACGAGGATCGTCTGACACCTCTGTCCCGAAACGCTCCACTAGGATTGCTAGGACATCTGTGGCCGCATCGTTCACCCATCCCTCCGGTCAACCGGGCACCCGGCGGGTGCGACGACCGGGGGCTCCTGCCGCACGGCGATCTGGCAACCCTTCAGGATTGTCCGAGATTATGCCACCGCGGAGTGTCATCGTGACATGGCCTCGTGGCCCGACCGCTAGCCACACCACCTGACGTCTTCGGACTGTGACTTGCCGCAGCCGTTGGTTCCATGCGCTCCAATTCAGCTTGGTCCGCGCCGAAGGTAGGAAGGTTCCACCCGCGTCGACAGCCGCCAACTTGCCCGACATCATCATGCGCAGGGCTGACGCGAAGTCATTCGGCCGGACCTCCAGCAGCAGCCCCGCAGTGATGACTCCATGGGGGCGGCAGCAGCTTGTGCTCCCTTGGGAATCCGACTCAGGCGGCGATGATCTGCAACGGTACCGCTGTCACTGTGCCCTCTTGGATCAGCCAACCCGACAATCCCGGCACAGGCGCCAATGTCGCGAAAATGCGAAGGGCATCGGGGTAATGGTGGAGACTGATGTCCATGGAGCTGGGTCGGGACCAGGTTCCTATCGGATCAGTTGAGTAGATGGCCCAGAACACCTCATCCCGATCGTCTATTTCGATCGACGCGGCTAGCAGAATTTCGGGATCAATTTCAAAACGGCTCGGGCTCATGGCCCTATTCCTTGACGGGTAGATGCGCGTCGCGATTCCACCCGTCTGGTATGGAGCATTGCCGATGACCAAGCCACACGCGGCGTTGGGGAACGCCTGTCTTCCCGCATCGAGAATTGCTTGGGCAAGGTGTCCGGGAAGGTAAGCCGCCCCCACGGCAATGGACCTTGAGGCTGTTTGGTCCGAGTGGCCGCCCTTCGAGTCTGCTGGCGCGGGTGTCAGGCTCGCGGGCCCCCCAACGAAATCTAGGCCGAGGGCAAAGGCCCATGTGTCGATCGCCCAGCTGGCCGGTTGCTCGGCAACTCCTGCCTCATCCCGCAGACGTCGCGTGAGCCGCGCGATGAGAAGCCGATCTCCCCGGCCACCCGCCATCGTGAATTCCGCCACCACGCCTTGCCGAACTGCGGTGACGAGAACCGCTATCTCGAGCCGGTCCCTGCCAGACAAATCCCGCAGAATCGCCTCGACGAGGCGCGGGTTATTGACGAAGTCCGTCCCGCGGTCGACAACGATCCTTCGCAGGACTTCCCGGACCTCGTCGTTCATCTTCGCGATGCCCGAGAGCGAGTCAGTTCGTGCGCCGTCGATGCGAGTTGCCGAAGTTTGGGGTCGGATCGAGGCATCGGGAGGGCGGCCAACGAGGGGCACCAGGCTGCCAGGCTGTCGACTGGGCAAGATGACGACGAAGATGCCGGTTGCGGCGTGCTCGGCCTAAAGCCACTCGTTTCGAAACGGGCCACGTCTCGCCCGAGCAAGCGTCGTCGAGGGAAGCACCGCACCGTCACTTCTGCTTGATCTCGCGCTTGATCGGAACGCAATACTGGTCGACGCGAACGGTGTTGCGACGGAAGCCCACAACCTGGAAGCTGATGCGATTCTCGCGAAGTAGCCCTGATTCACTCGTATCGCAATCGGCAACCCAGCCATCACGCCTGCGATCGATTAGTTCCTTCTCCACCTCAAGGTGGATGTCACTTGCGGCCAGAAACAGCGCCGTGGCCGCATCCCGACCCCCGTAGTCGGTCTGCAATCGCTTGAGGATGGTGCCGTATTCCCAGAAGTTCTCCCGTTCCATCGGCGAACACTCCTACGCCATGTCTCACAACCTACTTCTTCTTGAAGTCAACCATGCTCGCAAGCGAGCGCCCATACTTTTCGAGCCGCTCGAACCGAGATGCCCCAAGGCGACCGATCAGCAACTGGCGCTCTTGATCCGCAATCTGATATCCGCGTCGAACAAGGACGAGCTTGGTCATCAGTGAATCCAGAAGCCGGTCCTCGAGCTTGGCTTCGAGCATGGGCGATCCGAGGACTCTCTGGACCTTCGCTGGGCTCATCACGTCGCAGAAGCCGAGCAGCTGTCCCAAGCCGCCCATGCAGTAGGCCGCCAGGTCACCGGTGATGAGCTCGCCATCGCGGTAACGCGCCCACCGCGAGAGTCTGAAGTACTCGGCGACCATCTCGATGTCGGCGTAGGCAGAAAGCAGCTCGCGGTCTTCGGCCGTGAGCATCTCCCACGACGATGCGTTGGAGTAAAGGTTGCTGAACAGTCTCTTTGCGATTGCCTCGGCCTCGTCGGTGACCTCGGCGCGCGCGGCGGTCCGGAGTGTCTCGAACTCGGCCTCGAGGCCAGGCGGATAGGAGGCCGACGGCTTAGCGATCGGCGGTTGAGCGCCCGCAGTCGCGGGTGGCTGGCGCATTCCGGCCACGCTTTCCGCGGCTCCAGCAGCCACGCCGCACCGCACGCAGAACCGAGCTCTGGCCGGGAGTGGTGCCCCGCACTGTGAACAGAAGGCTGCGTCGCCCGATGGACCGCCGGCCGAGGCCGGAGCAGGGGGCGCAGAGGCATCGGCTATCGCGCCGGGACCCGCCGCAGAAACGGGGATGCCCAACGCCTGACCCCACGAACGTACCGCCCAGACTGCGGCCTCATTCGTAAGGGCGTAATGCTCCTCGAGGCGACTCGCGAGCGCCGCAACGAAGACGCCGCCGGCATTGGCCGAGCGCGCCGCGAGGTCGGTCGGGATGCCGGCCCGGGCCGCTGTCACTAGGACGGAGATTTCGCGGCGATGCTCGCTGGCTAGGTCCCGCAGCAGACCCTCCAGGCGGGGCGGGTCGTCACCGATCTCACGTCCGTAGCGGGAGACGATGGTGCCGAGGACACCTACGATGGCGGCGTTCATCGTTTCAGCCTAGCCCCCTGAGCAGCCGGATCTGCGGGTGCCGATGATTTCGAGATGCCCCGCGCAACTGATGCCCCGCCGCAACTCTGGGCCCGAGCGGCCCGCACGCAGATGGCCCGCCCAGGTCCGACTGAGGATGTCATCAGGCCGGAGATCGATCACGCGTACCATGCTAGTCCCGGCTCCTCCTGGGAGGGCTCGCCTAGCGTTTCCGGGCGATTCTCTCGGACGCTGGAGGCCGGTGCAACAGTCGCGCCGGTAGGGCAGCTCCAGCTCAGCGACCTGAAGAGGAGGATCCAGAGACGGTCCTCGACTGCGATCCAGGGGGCGGAGTGCGCGTAGCCGTCGTACACATCGAGGCGCTGAGCGACTTCACGGTGGTTTCGATGGCACCGCGCTCACGCCGTGCGGCAATCAGGACATCGGTCCATGGTCGCCTGAAAGGTCGCCATGTCGGGCCGGCGAGCCGACCAGAGCGCCTGGACGAAGGGACCGAATGGCGGCAAGTTCCGGCCGGCCAGGCGGAGTTGATCGAAGGCTTTGGACGAGGATGGGGTCCCTGCGATCAAGGCGAGATCGAGCGGCGTGAGCCGGTAGCTCGAATGCGCCATGTTCTCGCGCTTGAGGTCGTTCGTGAATCGGCTCCGAACCGAGTTCGGCTTGATCCCCAGGCGAGGCGCCCACTTGCGTTCCGCGTGATGGGGCAGGTACCCGTCGTGGGCCGCGTAGTCCCGGTCTAGCTCGTCCCTGACGGCCTGCCAGGTCATTCGAAACGGTGTCATCGGATCTGTCTCCAAGGCTTCGGTGTCCCGAGCCAAGCAGCTCCGGATCCCCTCCAACGTCCATCCCTTTCCCAGAGGACGCAAGGGGGTCTGCTCAAATCCCCAAGCCCAAGACGACTTCCGGGGCCGGCCAGGACGAGGGGTGCTCATACTTGCCCCTGTGTTTTCCCTTCTCCCGGATGCCGACGACCTGAACCTCTGGGCCCAGTCCCTCGCCGCGGAGTCCGAGCTGGGACGTCTCGTCCAGAAGCTCATCCTTCAGACGGCGAGCCCGACCGGGCTACGTGTCCCGGTGGGCAAGGCCGGTAACACGCCGGGTTGGGACGGCGTTGTCAACGTGGCCGAGGGCAACTTCCGCGTGCCGACGGGCCAGTCGTTCTGGGAGTGGGGCGCAGGACCCGCTGCCGACAAGGCCCAGCGCGACTACAAGAAGCGGTTCGACGGGACAGACGAAGCTGTCCGCCAGGCATCGACGTTCGTGTTCGTGACGCCGCGCCACTGGGACTACGCCGTCTGGCTGGAGGAGAAGCGCGCCTCCGGCGACTGGGCGGGAGTCGAGGTCTGGAATGCGAGCGACCTCGAGAGTTGGCTCGAGAAAGCCCCGGTCGCCCGCCTGTGGCTCGCCGAAGTCATGAACAAGGCCGGCCTGGGCGAGGCTCAAACCCTGGAAGCGTGGTGGGACGATTGGTGCGGCACCTACTGGCGTTTCACTGGAACGACGCATCTCGCCCTCGGAGGTCGAGAAGAGCAGGCCGCGATTGTCAGGGGTTGGGTCGAGATTCCCGCCGACTACCACGCGATCCAGGCGAACGCGACCGACGAGGGCATCGCGTTCGTCTCGGCCGCCCTCCTCAGCAGCGACGCGCACGAGTCGGCGGTCCAGCGCGCCGTGGTCGTGCACGGGCCCGGCGCCTGGAATGAGCTAGCGGCGATCGAGGATCCGCCCATGATCCTGATGCCGACATTTCTGGGTCCGGCGCATACGAAAGCCCTTCGTCGCGGCCACACGGTCATCGAACCGGTCGTTCCGGACCAACCCGGCCCAGTTCACCTCGAGCTTCCGGGGGCGGTCGATGCCGACCTCATGGTCGCCCTCGACGAGATGGGCGTCGAGTTCTCCCGCGCTGAGGCCGCCGTTCGAGCCGCCGGCGGTCGTCTCGGGGCGGTGAGAAGGCGGATTTCGGACGCGCCGTCTGTCGCGGACTGGGCTAATGCTGAACAGGCGCGCTTCCTCGTCCCAGCGCTTTTTGCCGGACGTTGGGACGAAGACGCGCCGGAGGACCAACTCGTGCTAGCGCGGCTCGCGGACATACCGTATGCCGAGCTGCGGGCCGGCTTGCTGCGGCTGACGCGCATGGGCGAAGCCCCGGTTCGGCTCACGAACACGAAGTGGTCGGTGCGGGCACCGCTGGACGCCTGGAGTCAGATCGTCCACCTGGTCCATCACGATCAATGGACGGCGTTCATCGACGTGGCCGGGGACGTGCTCGGCGCGCGAGATCCAGCGCTAGATCTGCCCCCCGATGAACGCTGGCTCGCGCTCGTGAAGGGCAAGCGGCGACCTCATTCGGACGAGCTTCGCCGCGCCGTCGCCCAGAACCTCGCGATCATCGGCTCGCAGCCCGAGTTCGGGGCACTGCCGCGCGGGCGAAGCGGAGCGGAGGTGGCATCGGTCGTGGTCGGTCGACTTCTCCGCGACGCGAACGGGGACCCATCAGGCGAAAAGTGGTCGACTCTCGAGGATGAACTCCCGTGGCTCGCTGAGGCTGCCCCGACCACCTTCCTCGACGGTGTTTCGAGCGGGCTCGAGGGTCAGACGCCTGTCCTTGGTGAGCTGTTCGTCGAGGAACGCTCGATGATCACCTCGAGGACCCACCTGCCCGGCCTCCTGTGGGCACTCGAGCGGCTTGCTTGGGCGCCCGACTACCTGTCGGACGTTGCCGTCATCCTGACGCGGCTGGCGTCACTCGACCCTGGGATCAAATCGGGCAACAACCCCTCGAGCTCCCTTGCTGAGATCTTCAAGCCGTGGCATCCGCAAACGAGCGCCGACACTGACCGGAAACTCGCGGCCCTCGACGCGGCTCGACAAGCAGACTTGGCGACTGCCTGGCGGGTGATGCGCACCCTGCTACCGACAAACCGCGGGATCGCGATGCCCACCTCGCGGCCCGACTGGAGGACCTGGGCTCCCCCTAGCGACATCACCGTGACGCGGGGCGAGTACTGGGCGATGGTAGGGGCGATCTTGAGCCGATTGCTCGCCGATGCCGATGCCGATCCCTCGCGCTGGGACAGCCTCATCGAGGCGTTCGATGACCTGAGCGAGGAACTCGGGGATCAGATCCTCACCGGCCTTCAGGGCCTCGACCTCGAACGCTTGACGCCAGAGGGCAGCCGCACTCTCAGCACGCGCATCCGCGAGGTCGTGGCTCATCACAGGACCTATGCCACGGCCGACTGGGCTCTGGGGGCCGAACGAGTTACGAAGCTGGAAGCAGCCGGGGCCCGGTTCATGCCGACCGATCCTGTGGTCGAACACGCCTGGTTGTTCGAGTGGCACCCGAGTATGGAGCGGGTCAGCGGTCAGAACTACAAGGACTACGAGACCCTCCTGGCCGAGCAACGGGTCGAGGCCGTGAAGGCGGTATTCGACCGGAAGGGATGGGAAGGCATCGAGGAGCTCGTGGCCGTTGCGACGAACCCATACACGGTCGGCTTAGCGATCGCGAACATCGAGGACGAGACGGTGGAGCCCGCAGTGCTGGAGTGGGGCTCGGCGGAACCGCCACGCCTCGAAGCCCTTCAGGGCTACTTCTTCGCGCGAAGTCGCGCCCTCGGTTCAATGTGGGCGGAGGACCAGGTGCGATCTCATGGTGAGTCGTGGGGCCCAGAACGCGTGGGACGAATCTTGCTGGCGGCATCGGAACAAGCGAAAGCATGGACGCTCGCCGCTGAGCTCGGCCCCGAGGTGGAGGCGAGCCTCTGGGACAACTTCCGTGGATTCGCTCGAGGAGATGACGTGTGGATGGCCGCGAGGAAGCTCATCGAACGCGACCGGCCGTTCACCGCGGTCCGTGTGATCGGAACACCCGCGAGCCTCAAAGCCGAGTCCTTCGACCCTGACTTGGCCTACCTCGTCCTCGACGCGGCGGCGCAAGCAAAGTCGCCGCCGCTGCCTGAGGAGGCATCCCTCCTCGACTACAACATCGCACAGATCTTGGCAGCTCTAGACGCGGCCGGCTTCGACGAAGCCAAGCTCGCAAGCCTCGAATGGGTGTTCGTTCGGATCCTCGAGCGTCAACCTGAGGGGCTCAAGCACCTCTACCGGCGGTTGGCCCGCGATCCAGCGTTCTTCAGCGAGTTGATCATGCTGATCTTCCGAGCGCAAACCGACGAAGCGCCGGCTGATCCCGACCCCGAGCTCGTCCGCTACGCCGAGCACGCGCTCAACCTCTTGTGGCACTGGAAAGGCCCCATCCCGGGCGCGACGACAGACAACGATGTCGATGCCGCGAGCCTGGCTGAGTGGGTCACGGCCGTTCGGACAAAGCTCGCGGCCGAAGGCCGAAAGGAGATTGGCGACCAGCGGATCGGCCACATCCTCTGGTATGCCCCCGTGGGTTCGGATGGCGTTCATCCCCATGAGGCCGTTCGCGAGGTGATCGAGCGTGAGGCGAGCAGCGATATCGATACCGGTTTTCAGATCGAGGCCGTGAACAGTCGCGGCGCTGTCTTCCGGGGCAAGGGCGGCGACCAGGAGCGCGAAATCGCGGCACAGTTTCGGATGCGGTCCGAAGCCCTTGCGGCATCATCGCCTCGAACGTCGCGGATATTCGCGAACCTCGCCGAGAGATACGAGGCAGAAGCCCGCCGCGAGGACGAGCGCGACGAGGACCAAGACGACTGATTGGCAGCTCCCGGCTCAGTGTTCTCGATTTCACTCGGGCAGCGTCGTCACCGCACCCGCGAACTCGCCGAGCCAGAAGCCGTACGGTCGAGACATCTCCTCGAATTTCGTCACTTCGGCCCGGAGCTCCTCGTACGTCAGGCCATCGACACGGTAGACCTCCTCGTCCGAAGGGCGTACGAGAAAGAGGAACCGATGGCTGGCATCAGCGCAAACGATGTCGAGCATCCGTACCTCGCCGATGCCGCTGCGGCCGATCCAAGTCTGGTTGATCCACTCGCCTGGCCCCAGCGACTCACCGAACCACGCAATCGCAACGCCGGCTTGAACGTCATCCTGAGGCGTATCTGCGATCACGGCGCACCCGACTTCAGATTGCTACCAATTCGAACGGTCTTTGGGTCCGCCCGACCACGGTGCTGGAACCCGACATGCCAATGGTGATCGTGCAAGGGACGACGCGATATCGCCCATAGGTCCCCGGAGGGCTGCGGGAGACGCGTCGCGAGCGGGCGGCGGTTGCCACGACGCTGACCATCCCGCCAACTTCGCTGGGGCGGGTCTCACTTACGCGTTGATCCGGAAGTAGGTCCGGCTTCCGATGTCCCTGCCCTCGACCTGGTACCGGCCCGACCCCCAAGGCTCGGGGCGGTTCATGATCGTGTACCAGACGAGCTGCCCAAAGAACATGGCGGAGCGGTTGAAGTCGCTGCGGGCTGCCTTGGTGTAGATCGGCTCGAACGGCGTCCCGGTCCAGTCGCTCCCCGGAAGCCACCCTGCCGTTGCGATCTCGGCGCCGGACTCGTCGATGAGGTCGTTGATCCGAGCGACCATCGCGTCGAACTCCGACGCCGACAGCCTCCCACGCAGCGCCTTGAACTGCGGCTCATACGGCACGTGGTTCAGCGTCTTGCCCGTGTCGATGTCGATCAGCATCACTCTCGCTCCTGTTGGACTCCTCCACCGCGCTGCACAACGTTCCGGTACGTGACCAGGGCGAGATCGTGCTCTGCGCTGGTCAACCGTGCGTTCGGCTGCGGCACGACGGTGATTTCGGCACCAGTCCGTCGCAGCCTCGTCGCGAGGACATCGCCGACACCCTTACCGACGCAGACGACCTCGGACGGCGCCGCCGCCTCGATCACATGACGGACGTGCAGCTCGTAGCCGAGATCGATGGCCTGGTCGATGGTTCGCGGGCTCGGCTTCGTGCCGCCTGGTCCGTAGAGGGCTGCCGGCGAGGCATCGAGGAGCCAGACGCCCGCATCGCGCAGCCGGCTCAGCAGCGCCAGTTTGTTCGCAACCCGGACGTGGCTTGGCACGGAAGACCCGAGGGTTGCACGGAAGTCCGCTGATCGTGGCGACCCGTCGACGCAGCTCGCGAATATCCTCCAGAACTGCGGCGTGCCAGCGTTCGGCGGTTCCGTGATCCGGCGGTCGAGGATGTCGTTCTCGCCGTAGCCAAGGCAGTAGACGAGCCGGACGAATCCCGGCGGGGTCGCGACGGGCGCCCCCGGGAGGCGGACGACGTGTCGCTCCAGATCGGCCGCGCTCGTGAAGACGTGCGACTCCGCAAGGAGGATGACGCGGACCACCGACGGCCGCCAGAACGCACGGTGGGCCTCGGCGCGCTCAAGCGCCTCGAAGGGCTCGACCTCGGGCAGCAGCCGACCGAGTTGTTCGTACGCCTCGCGAAGCGTCGTCAACCGCGCATCCGAAGGCGAAGCGGCGGGCCTGGATCCACGTCGACGATGCCGGCGTCGTGCAGGAGGACGACGATCCAGTTCGCGATGTCGCGGTAGTAGAAGCCTTTGAGGTGGGCGTCAAGGGTCCCCGGTTCCACGTTCGCGCTATGCACGCCGCCCGACTTCACCCAGCCGGGGTTCGCTCGCAAGTAGCCAGGGATCGACTCGAGGCAAGTCCGGGACACGCTGGTGGACGTCCGCTTCGCGCCGAGTTCGATCACGATCCCGGTGTGCCCGATGGCTCGAAGGACGAATGGCGCCCCGCGCCCGATGGTGTGCAGGGTCGACGGGGCGCGAAGCTGTGCTCGAAACGCCTGTTCAACCGGTCCCATCGACTTCCCCTCGCTGTCCTGTGGACCCGAACCGTACCTAACGGTTGCCGCATCGGGAAGACCCGGCGCAATGTCTATGCCGCGCCAGTCATGGAATCGCCTTGTGCTACGGATACAGCTCCTCGAGCACCGCGAACAAGGCGAAATAGAGTCGGGGCATGATCCGCTCGAACTCGACTGTCGCAGCCGCTGGGCGCTCGAGGCCGTGCGCGGTCTTGTTCCTGAGCGCGTATGCGACCGCACGATCCGTCTCGCGCGGGGATAGCGCGCGAATCCGCAACGAGCGGCAGGTTGTCGAGGAGAAGCGTGAGGTTCGCGTCGAACGTCGCGGGAGCGAACGCCCCGTTGAGGGTGCCTACTTCGGCCGTTGTTAGGTCCATGCCGTGGCCCGGTGGCATATGGCCGATGAGCTTGCCGAAGGTGACCGGTGACGACACGTTGATCGCGCCCTTGAGCAGCTGCTCGATGACGAGGCATAGCTGAAGCGCCAGCTGGCTAACGGCAACGGTCGCCATCGCGTTCCCTCTGATTCGCCGGGTCCGTGCGTCACCCAGGCGCAGCCACCGCGCAACGACGTAGGCAAGCGTCGTGATGGGGTCGAGGAGGTCAGGGTATCGACTGAACCGGTCCCGGATCGCGACGATGTCGAGCGCGCCGCGGCCGGCGGCCCGGTAGTTGGCCAAAAGCCCAACGAGGGCAGACTCGTACTCGACGACCTTGTCGTGGTACGCCTGCCCCGGGTCCCTCGGGTCGAGGGTCACGAACCAAATCGCCGGGCGGGGCGGGTTCGCCAGCCCCGTCGACATCCGGTCTTCCTCGGCAGCGGCGTGCATGTAGAGGAAGCCCCGCTCGAGGTCGCCGAGCGCGATATCGCGCATCCCCGCGAAGTAGTAGGCAGTCCCCTTGTGCACGCGCCTCCCAGGGGGCAGCGCCTCCCAGTCGTGGACAAGGGCGAGGACCCACTCCCAGATGCCCGTCCACCAGACTGGAATCCCAGGCGCCGGAAGACCGAGCGGCCCGACGTTATTGAAGTACGGATCGGGGTTGCGGCCGGCCGCGTGCTCTGCGTCGAGGTAAGCGTAGGTCGCTGCCCTGAACGCGGCCTCGTCGAGCGGAGTGCCGTTGAAGTGACGGTCGTAGAGCGCGGCGAAGTGAGCGTTCATCGGCATGCCGACATCCTCGAGGGCGATCTCGAAGCGTGGATCAGCAGTCGGATCGGGCGTCGGAGGGTCGGGCGCCGGAGGGTCGGGCGCCGCAGGATCGGGCGCCGATGACTTGGACCCGTGCGGGCGGCCAACGGCGCGTCGGACGGCGTCGGTGATGGCTGGCAGGCTGGCCCGTAGGCGTTTCATCGCACGACGATACCGGGTAGGTGGCTCGTTGCCGTCAGCGCGCCCATCAGGCAACGTCAGCCCGACTTCGTCGTCGGAGGTCGGGGGGGAGGTAGAGAGTGAGACCATGGTGTAGTGACCGAGCCACGGCCTCCGCTCCTAGGCCGGTGCCCTCAGTGTGGGGCTGATCGGCGACCAGGAACTCACGCGTGTCGCTTCTGCGACTTCCCGTGGTTCCCAGGTCCGTTCACGGTTGCAGCGACATACCGCATGGTCTCGCAGATCAAACAGGCCATCGCCGCAGGCGACGAACTCTTGGCTAGGCATCGTGCCCGGCTCGACGAATGGAGCGAGACTCTCGACACGTGGTCCGAGTATCCAGGTCGAGAGGAGGCGTGGCGCCGCGACGAAGCATTCGGGTGGGCACTCGAGGCCTCCGCCTGGAGCCGCGAAATCATTGGCCAGCGTTTGTGGTCATTGACCGATGAGGCTCGTCGTCCCGAATCGGTGCTTTGGATGCAGCACGTCCATTTCCTTGGCCGCGGTCCGTTCTCCGCCCTCGACCTGAGCGAGATGTCCGGACCGACGAAGCGATGGACCGTCAACCGACACGGCGTCGATCCCGTCGACCTACTCGTTGTCGGTCGGGCGGACTGGGACGCTAACGCCATCGACACAGTGGTTCGGCAGCCGGGCGGTCCGCCCCAGGTGCTACCTCAGGAAGGCTTCGTAGATCGCCTCCTGTTCGGCCATGACTGGTGGGCAGACAGACGGCGAATGCTGGAGGCCGAGCGTTCGCATCCTGGCCTGGCGCAGGCAAGGCGCGCGTACCCGGCGAACGTGCGATGGCCATCAGACGCTCCCATCGCCGAGGTCGCCGAGCCGATCGCTCTCGATGGCGAGTCAGAGTTGCACCGGCTCGGCTACCAGATTACGGGAATGTCTCGCGACGAACGTTGGGCGGTGCTAACCAGGGAGGCGATACCAGTCCTAGGGGTCGCACTCGTGCGCCAAACCATCGAGCGCCACATGGCCCTTCGGCGATCCCAATATGAAGGTGAATCCCGATACGAGCATGCACTGGCCGAATGGGCCTATGACCTGGATCGAATCGGTCGGGCATACCGATAAGGGTCATTTGGGCCAGGTGGACGGTTCGACGTCCGGTGGACGAGGAGGCGCGACTGGTGTCGCCGCGGCTACGGCGGCGCGTTCGGTCGTTGACTCCACGTGCTCGGGCAAGGAGCCGAGGGCGACGACAGTCGGGCGGCCGGCACCCGCTGGACTCCCGATCGCAAGCTCCAAGTTCGTCTCTTCAACCTACTCGAGCGCTGGTGCGCTGCGCTCTCGGACCCACGATTGCTATGGATAAGTCCTCTGGCGCCGGTTGCCAACTTCGCGGCGCTGGTAGGCGCGCTTCGCGAGTGTTGGTCGCAGCAGTACCTTCCGGAACACCGAACGGTCACGCTGGTAGGTGTTCTGCTGACCGCCTTCATTCGGAGCGAGCGCCGACCAGGGTTCCTGGCGCGACTCCCCGAGACCGACAGACGCGCTGCAATGACTGTGTTGGCAGGGTCCGTGGCGCCTGCCGAGGCAACGGCGCTCGCGTTCGGGGCCTTGCGGAACTCGCAGAAGGATTTGATTACCTACCTCTTTGGCTGGCAGCCGGCGTTGATCGACGGGCTGGAAGGTGGACTCCTTGTTTCAACCGACCACACCGCAGCGGTGGTCCACGAATTGACCGGACTGACGATGAGCCCGCCGGCGATCCTCGATCGAATCACACGGGCTTCGACCTACATCGACGATGCCCGATGGAGCGAGACCGTGTCCAAGGAGCTTGGCCTCCCGGTCCGCCTGACGACCCGATCGTTTGCGGCGCGGTTCGGTGCCACCTTGAGCGTGGGATCCGGTGTGGATCTGCTCGGAGATGCGCGGGTCGTTGAAGTCGTCCGGCGGGCAATGGCCTACCGCGGTACCGACGGTTGCATCGTCAAATCCGCGGCGGATCGGCTCAGCATCCAAGTCCTCGACACATTCGCGGCCAAGATTGGGGACCGCACCGTCGAATCCGATGACGTGGTCACAATCGAGCGACTCAACCTGATGGTCGCCGCAGGGCCCCATTCGCCGAACTTCTCTGGGTCGACGCCGAGGCGGCTTCCTGACGGTGGCGAGTCGGCACTCGATCCCGAAAACTCGAAATGCCTACCCCCTTGCGTGACGGAGGGAGCCCACCCCACCTTGGTAGAAGCGAAAGCCTCCATGGCACAGCACCTACAGGGAACCACGAGATGCAGCACAGCAGTCCACGTCGCATGAGGAATCATGCGGACATCCCCCACCTACAGCTCGCTCGATGAACTTGATCGGCTGTCGTACATGTCGCGCGGACGACTCCTGAAGTTGACAGGTCCGTTGTTTCCGTCGCTGGAGCCAAGAGAAGCAGCGCACGTCCTCATGCTCGTAGCGCTCCACATGCCGAAGCGCCTCCGGCTGAGGACGCTGCATCTCGCCGTCAACCTTTTCGAGACGGGCTGCTGGTCCTCCGGCATCCTCGACGCTGCCCACATCGGGGATCCCGTCGCGAGGTCGCTGGCCACGGGGCTGACGACTTCTGTGCTCCAGCGGGGGGACCACCGCTCCCCGCTAGCGTGCGGTGCAATCCACTAGGTTACCGACGCAATCGGCCAAGTCGGTCGGACAGAGGAGCGACCTCCGCCAACGGGCAGAGGTCGCTCCGGGTCAGTATCACCAACCGTGCGGGGTAGCCAGATGACTGGAGATGACTCGGCCTCCAGAAGGAAAAGCGACCTCCGAACGGTGGCAACTGCCCGGAGGGCTGGGCGGAGGAACAATGGTGCGCGGGGGCGTGATTCACCAACTCCGCGCCTCCACCGCAGCCATCTAGGCACCGTTTGAACCAGTCGTGAGATGGGAACTACAGCGCGGGGGTTCAACATGTGGCTCGTTGACCACGGTCGGGAAGAGATCGGGAGACCTGGTCCTGACTTGACGCTTACTGAATGGCGGTCCAGCACCGGGAGGCAGAGCCGATGGACATCCGGGATGTACTGCGCGAGCGACCTAGCGCAAGAGTCAGTTGGCAAGCTCCGGGAGTTTCATGATGGCGACTACCCCTTTGAGCGGCGCTCCGCCCCCCAACGAGGACATTCCGCTACATGCAGGCTGGATCCGTTTTCGGGATGCCGCTGGAGCGGTGGCTACCGGTCGCGGTGATGTCTACCTCGCCTGGCAGCCGGTCCCTCGCATTCGTTTTCGCGCGGTAGTACCGACGCTGTGGCCCGGTGAGAGGCCGACGGTCGAGTTTGCGGTCGCCCGGCGCCGAGCAACTGGATCCGCGTTCGTCACGAATACTCAGATCGGGACCAACCGCGGGTACATCGAAAGCGGACTCGAAGGGTTCTTCGATGGCCCACTCGAGGTCGGAAGCGGGCGAAGTCTTTCGTATGTCACCTTCGAACTGCCGAATTTCCCGGAACTTGAAGCTGGCCCGACGGCTACCGCCGGCGATTGGAATCTCACCTTCGCGCGGTCAGGATCCAATTCGACCTTCTCAACCCTTCGACGGGACGGCGAATTCGCGCTGACCGTGACCGCGCAAATCGAACGGGCTGACGGCCGGCGATTTGATGCTCCCGCCATGGAGGGAGTGTTGGACTCCCTGTTCCACTTCCTCTCGTTCGCGATCGGCATGTGGTCCCAACCGATGCTGCTCGCTGGCTACGACGATCGCGGTGAAGTGATTTGGCACAAGTGGGAGGTCTGGCGAAGTTCGCGGTGGGAGTTTCGCCCTCACTGGCTCCCCCGTGCGAGCCAACAGCCGGCGTTCGACCTTTTCTCCGCGTGGCATGCCCGATGGAGCGATCCGTACTGGAGGGAGGTGCTTCAGCGTGCGACCTACTTCTTCGTCGACGCAAATCGATCCATCGTCGACATTGGACTGATGACGTCGCAGTCGGCTCTCGAGACCTTGTGCTATGCCATTTCGGTCGTCGACCGCAAGTCCATCACGGCGAAGGCATTCGATGCCAAGAGTCATTCTGCCGCCGACAAGATCCGGGGCCTGCTCGCTGATACCGGACTTGGCGCCACGGTCCCTGGGGCTCTCAGCACACTTACTGCGTTCACCCCTCCAACGCCGCTCCACGACGGCCCGACCAAAATCACTTACCTGCGCAATCGGTTGGTGCATCCGCTGAAGTCCGTTCGCGCCTCGACAAGCCAACCGCCGACCTACGACGCTTGGCGTCTCGCCCTTTGGTATGTGGAGGCGTCGGTGCTTTCGTTTCTTGGCTACAGCGGCGTCGTGTGGAGTCGGGTGTCACTCACCGATGAAACCTTCCCGTAGCCTCAGGCTGAACCGGACGAAGGTTGCAGGCGATTACGCGCCCTCTAGGTCACTCAGGCAACGCTCGGCTACATGTAGAAGGCGTAGGAACCCTAAATCGGAGCGTCCAGCGGAACGTAGCGGAGCACCCGGCCAACCTCCCTCGCCGCGCGCAGGGTGATCGGACTCGCGCCGTCGAATTGCGTGTTGTTCCAATTCATCTTCGTGAGGGCCAGGGTCTCGTCTGCGAGGGACGTGGCGGAGCTTGCGACCCGGTCAAGGCGTAGTCGGATCGGACGTGGAACGTACTGGCCGGGATAGGTCTCAAAGAAGGGGACACTTCCGCGCGTGTACAAGAGGTGGTCGCGGTCATCCAAGTTCAGCCACGTCCCGCGCAAGACCGGGTAGGCACCAGACCGCATCAACCTAACGGGGCTGACCGAGATCGAGAGTAGATCCACGATTTCGATGCCTGCCTCCTCTGCGGCCGCGCTGAAGCCATCAGCTTCGGCAGGATCGTGGAAAGACGACTTGTGGATCACGACGCGCGCAGGCAGAGCCCGATGTTCCGTTCGATACGCCGCCAGAGCTGTCTTGAGCAAGGAGTGCGCGCCGGCGGCATCGATGTGCGGGATGCGGTTCGTCTTGTCCTGTCGTGCGGGTCCTCCGCGAATGACCATTCCCTGGCCACGCTCGTTGAAGACCTGCGCCATGGTTGTCTGGAGTGTGGACTCGTCCATGCTCCGATAGAAGCTGACCCCCACGTAGCAAGTAGAGAAGTCAGCCTCCGCACGCACCAGACGCCAAGGTGTGCCCGATGACTTGTAGTAGAGCGCGACGAAGAAGTTCCACGCCCTCGTCGCTTCATCCTGAAGCGACCGTGGGCTCCCTAGATGCGTGGTGCGGGGGCGTCGAACCCGCAACCCGAAGCTCTCGGGCCGGATCAATTGCAGAGGGATCCCGACCGGAAGAGCGATCGCCTTGAGATAGTCGCGTAGGTCGGTCCGTACCAGTCGTGACGACCCTGGGGCCGGCGTTCCCATCTGGTCGCCAGACTCGTCGTCCGCTGCCGCCTGGTCTAGGTCGGTGGAGCTTGGCTCCGCATCGACCTCGGCGCCGTCAGTCACCTCGAGCACCTCGGCTGGCGTGGCGCAGACGATGACGTCTGGTCTTCCCTTATCGAGCACCCCGCGAATTTCGTCCCGGAGAAGTTCGGCGGCGACCGTTGCAGGGTTCTTCGAGGCACGGACCGTGGCAATGGAGCTGCTCGTCATCTCGGCCGAAAGGCGGTCATCAACGATGAGTTGGCATGCGAAGGGCGACTCTTCAGAGAACCCTGGAAAGGCCGGAAACAGGTTTGCCATGGGACTCACCTTGGCTGCCACACCCGTCGTAGCAACAGACTCGATCCACCGCGAGAATCCGTCGCGAGTGGCGGCCGATCCGACAACACCGATCCTGATCGACCGCACCCCATCCCGATCGAGTGGACCAAGCTCGGCGAGCCCATGCTTGATGTCGATGTGCCGTCCGAGCGCGAACTCCAACTCTGGCTCGGACAGGATGGAGGCTTTCATGTCTCGTCCTCGTCAGGCCAGAGGCCTGGCTCGGCGTCTACACCTGGGCTACGGCGAAGCCAAGCCGCGTCGTCGACGCCAGTTTCTACCGGAAACTGGAGAGGCATCCCGAACTGAAGAAGAGCTCCCTTTGAGGCAATGAGGTCGTTGCGACGCAGGTAGGTTGACCAGAACCGAACCTGCCCTCGAACAGTCTCGTTGTGCTCGAGACGCTTCATCGAGGTGGTCCCGGCGCCGTGATAGCGACTGATGTCCCAGCCGTCACGCGTGAAGACGTATCCCGGCACAACCGCGAGGAACCATTGGCCGTCGAAGCAGACGAAACTCAGGTCAGCACCAAGGTGGCGGTAGGCGATCCGGTGCCCATCCTTCTGGGCTCGCCATGTGCTGAAGACCTGCCGGGCTCGGCCGGTGACAGGATCCTTGATCTTCCAGTCCTTTAGTTCTCCGGGTGCGAGGGTTGTTTGGCCGGCGCGAAATGCATACCTCCGTTCGGCCTTCCAGAAGCGGACCTCCGGAAGGAGCTGGGCACTCAGGGCGCGACCTAGCAGCCAAGCAAAGACACGAGCCTGGTCGGGATCGTCAGTCATCCCCCACTCTCGGGCATCGAAGTCGTCAACCGAGCCCCGATCCACGATGGTCGGCCACGGCGGCTCGCGGAGGTCGTGGAACGACAGCACGCGGCCTTCGTGAAGGACCCATGCCTTGTCCCAACAGTCGCGATCACGGAGTGCTCCAGCTAACTCGCGTGGTTCCCGAACCAAGGATTCGGCAAGCATCACTCGGTCCGGAAGCGTCACGGGCAGCAAGTTCGAGGTCAGTTCTTCATGTCGCGACAGGGTCACGGCTGCTGCGACGGACGGCGGCGAAATCGTGGACAGGAGCCGCCCAAGGCTATCCCCGTGGAAGTGCTGGTCGACCTTCGACACCCGAGCTTGGCGTGACTTGCGCGCTTCAGCGGCGGCAAAGGCGTCGCGGATGGAGATCCAATACGCCTCGCTAGGGGGACGGACGATGACCAAGAGCACCGGAACATTGAGGCTGAGCCAGTAGTCCAGGTCTGACTCGCGGACGGTCCAGGTGAACTCCTCGGCCGTTTCTCCAGGGAGTTTTCCGTTGTTCACCTTGCTCTGGACCGCTGCAACCTGACCAAGCGCACGACCAGTCAAGGGGTCAAAGAACTCGATGTTGCCGTCGACGCCGACATCGTTTGAGATGTTTGGCGACCACTTCGAACCCATCGAGAGGACGATGGACTCGATGACGTTGATCCCCACCTGGCCCGAACGCGCTTGCTTTGAAAGCATCTTGTGCTTCACGTCTGCCAGCGTACGACGCTTTTCAGGTCTCACCAATGGTGCTCGGGAGCCTGGGTGACCATGCAGCTTCGTCGCCATCTGGCGGATGCTGCCCGGCGACCGTGACACCTAGGTTGTCACGGTTCATATCGGGTCTTTGCTCGCGTTGGTAGGCTCGCCGCCGCGCCGTGCCCCGGCAAGCAAACCGCGGCGGACATCGAGAGCCTTGATCGGGGTGCTCCGGCTCTGGTGCATGTTTCCGCTACTCGCCCTCGAAGCCAGAACCGGGATCGAACTTCAGCTGCGATGCGTTCTCGTTGACGATGCGGACAACGTCCGATGGGAAGCCGCTCATACGCTTGGCCTTGACTTCGACGGTCACCGTTACGTCGGCCCCATCGAGGGCCGCGAGGTGCGCGATGACCTCTGTGGCAACCTGGCTGAGCTTGGGGCCTGGGCGCGACCCATCGACGCTGACTGATCCGAAGTAGCGAGTCGGATCCGTTGCAGCGGTTGTCGGAGGCAAGGAGGTGGTTCCTTCGCCCGCTCCGGCGTTGCCCTCGTCATGTTCTGGCCGCTTGGGGTAGACCGTCCCGCCGGCGTCAGGCACGGGTTGAGCCTCGGCGATGTCGGGCTTGACGATCCGCGCCGAGCCGTCGACCAAGGGCTCAAACTGGCGACCGCCCATGACGAGGCCGAGGTAGCGGCCGTCATCGCCCTTGCCAGAGGCGTAGGCGAACGTGTCGCGCCATGCGAACCCGCCGGCACCGTCGCGGACCGCCTCGGTGAGGACCGACACGTCTCGCAACCGCGGCAGATAGACGTACGTCGAGAACAGGTCCCAGAGGTACTTCAAGTCGACATCGCCCGAGGCCCAGATCTCGGGATGACGGTCGAGCTCAAGCCGAAGTGTGACGCTCCCGAACTTGACGATCATCCCGCCATCAGACTTCAGCTTGGTCCCGGCCCGAGTCGCGAGTGACCCGCTCCCCGCGAGCCGCGTAGGCACGAGATCCACGGCGCCCAACGGGTCCGGTTGCGTCGGGACGAGTAGCCACTGGTAGGCCTCCGGGATCCGTGCAGCGACGGTCTCGTCGGCCTCCTTGCGCTTCGTCGCGATCTGGTTGACCTGGAACGTGTCGAGCGTGAGGTTCGCTTTGTCGTCGTCGACCGATTTCCAGGCAAGGTGGGTTCGAACGGCGTCCAAGAGAGCGCCAATCTTGTCGGTATCCGCCGCCAGGAACACGAGCATGTTCCGGTGGCGTCGGGCACCTGAGCCCCGCTGGTCGAGGATCGTGCGCGCGGCATCGCGTCCCTTCGAGACGTCCGTCTTGCCGCTGTGCGTCGATTCGGGCCCGAGGATCACGAGGGCGACCTCGTCGTCATCGGGCACATCTGATGCCGAAGCGGGGCGCCGGGTGGACGCGCGCAAACAGCCCGCGGTCGGCCTGTTCCAGCCTGAGTCGACGGCGGATCTCCTCGAGCACGTCGTCGTCGCGCTGCTGGGCGGCGCGATCGGTGGCAAGACGGTTGACGGACGGCTGCGTGCTGAACCAGTACCGGCCAGCGTTGTCGTAGAGGTAGGTCGAGCGGTCGGATAGCCGCCGGAGCGCGTCGCCGAAAGTCGCGACCGGCTCGCCCGGGAAGACCGAGCCGAGCTTGATCCGCCGGTCGTCGATGCCGCGCGACGCGGCGTTCGCCATCGGGGCCGAGCCCATGTAGATCGAGCGCGCCACACGGCGTGCGGCCGAGAGGCGACCCAGGGTCGCAGGGTTGTCGCGATCGAGCGCCAGCGGGAGCGAGTTCTCACCATCGACGTCACGCTCGATGACGGGCACCCATTGCTCTTCGAGGTAACGGGTCAGCTCCGACTGCACCCGACCCTCGTGGATCGGGACGGTCGCGGGGAGGATCAAGCGGGCTCTGATCGTTGCTCTCCCAGAGTTCGTGGATGACGGCGGCCATGAGGCGGAGGACACCGCGGGTCTGCTGGAACTTCTCGAGCGTCGACCAGGCGCCGAAGAGCTGGTCGAAGAGCTCCGGATGGATCGGGTAGCAAGCGAGCATCCGGCGCTGGTAGGACGCCTCCTTCGACTCCGATGGGAAGTCACCAGTGTGTTTCGCGTACATGTCGGCGAACGCTTGGACGGTGGCATCTCGAGCTGGAAGCCTGTCGGCGGGGATCGGGCTGAACAGTCGTCGTCGGACGATCTCGAAGCCCTCCTCGGGCGACGCCGGGCGCCACGGGCTCTGGACTCGGCCGACGACGTGCTTGAGGCGCTCGGTGGCGACTTGGCCGCCCTCCCCGCCCTTCTCGATGTCGGACGACGGCAGGCTCGCGACAAGCAAGCGTCCGATCCGAGGCCTTGACCGCTTCGGTGAGTGCCTGGGCGAACGTGATGTTTGCGTCGAACGAACCGGCGGGGAGGCTGTCGTTCGTCCAGACCTGACGGATGTATGTGACCCACTCGTCGATCAGGATGAGGGCCGGTCCGTGCTTGGCGAACAGATCGCGCAAGACGTCGGACCCCGGGCTGACCCCGTTCGCGTCCGCCTCGGCCAACAGACCGTACCCAGCGGCGCCTCCGAGTTGCCAACCCAGCTCGCCCCACAGCGTGCGGATCTCCAGGCCATCGACGCGTCGCGGCTGCCCCGGCGACAGGGCCGTCCCGACGAGGACAGCCCGACGGACCGTGGGTAGTTCGCCGACACCGGCCTTGGCGAGGATCGGCTCCACGCCTGGCAGCGACGACGCCGGCTCGCCCGAGACCAGGTGATACAGGGCGAGCATCGAGTGCGTCTTCCCGCCACCGAAGTTGGTCTGGAGTTCGACGACCGGGTCGCCTTCGGGCTTGCCGGCCAGACGACGCAACCCTGTGACCAAGAGGTCGGACAGGCCTGCGGTCAAGAATGTGCGCTCGAAGAACCGGCGTGGATTCCCATACTCGTCGCCCGCATCGCCTCGGGCGACTTGACCGAGGTCTGCTGCGAACTCAGCTTGGGCATACCGGCCCGCGGCTACGTCAGGATGAGGCTCGATGACATCGCGCCACGGACGCAGGCCGGGTGCAACCGCCCCTTCGAGAGGAAGAGTGGCTTGGTGCTTCGCTTCCAGCTTCTGGGCGGCCTCCCATGCGACGCGAAGGATCGCCCCACGCATCGCGGTGAGCTGTTTCGCCTGGTCGGGCGCGCTGATCGACGTCGCAAGCCGAGCCATCGTGTCCAGGGCCCGCTCGGTATCCGACGATGTAAACGGCTGGTCGGCCTTCGGGTGCGCCCACCGATTGCGGACCTCGAGCAGTTCGCCGACGTAGTTCCGCTCGGCCTTGCCCAGCGTCTTGCCGAAAACGGCGAACCAATGGTGGATCATCACTGAGAGTTGGAAGTACGGGTCCGAGTAGTTGGTGCCGACGCCCTTCCCTGTCTTGGATACCGCCTCTTGGTCGACGCGATCCCACCAGTTCAGCCCGTAGGCCGACTCGAGGGCCTTCACCATCCACGGCTCAACCGCGATGGCGAGGATGGCGAGTCCCTGACCTATTCGCTCGTGATTAGTGGTGGCCATCGGTCCCCCTAGGAGAAGAGCTGTGTTTGCCTGGGCGACTCGGTGCCCGGTGCCGAAGCGGCAAGCCGCGTAATTTCGGGCCAGGCGCTCACGAGAGCGTTGTACCCAAGGGCCTCATCGGCCCACTTCTTGCGCTCGCAGATCGAATAGAGGCGATACGCAAGGTCGCGCGCGGTGTCAGCAAGCCCACCGACACGGCGTACGAGTTCTGCGGCGGTTGACTCTCCACCCTCGTCGAGGCTACGGATGAGGTACTGGCAGACCTCCCAAACGGTGAGCCTCTTATCAGAAGTCGGATCCCATGAAGCGTCCAGCTCGTCTCGACGCTTGAGTCGCACTCGTCCTGCACCATCCACGAGGATCCCAGCGGCCCGGAGAGCGTTGATCCCCGTGTTCTTCGCCTTTGACAGGACCTCAGCGTCACCGAACTTCCCGTCGCGATGCCCGTACTCCTCGAACCATGTAACAGCCCATCGCGTATCAGCGTCGAACTCATCCTCCTGATCGGATAGGACTTCGTTCAGAACCGAGTTGATGATTCCGAGTGCCGTCCGAACCGTCATCGGTGCGCCGTCCGGTTCGACGATCTTTCCGTAGCGGCTGAAGATGGCCATGCCAGGGCCGATCGCCGCCTGCGCGAGATCCACAGGCGCGATGTTGCCGTGTTGAAGCGCACGCAGGGCCTCTGGCAGTTCCGCCTTGAGCGCCCCCATGAAGCCGCGCCTGTCCGTGATGCGAGCATCGTCAGGTCGAGGACGGCACACGAGAACGATTGACGATGCCAAAGCGTTGGTCCCCACGCCAACTTGCCGGTTGTCGCCTTCCGTGCGCATCGGCCAGGTCCCACCAATGGAAAAGCCCGCGCCCAGCAGTCCTTCGAGCATGGTTTCCCAGCCCGTCGACGCTATAGCTGGACCTACCGCCTCCGTGTCACCATCCGACTCCGCTTGCTTGAATGCGTAGTAGACCGTAACGGGAACATCCGGGCTTGCATTGGCCCGAATGCGACGGAATGCGGATCGCAAGCCTTCCTCGAAGTGTTCGTCCGCCTTGGCCTTGCTGCCACCAAAGCGGTAGGGCGTGGCCACAAGCTCATCTGCCTTGGGCGTCAGCAGAGTGAGGAACAGATTCGGATACACCGAGGACAACGACCGCCGAAGCCAGACGTAGAAGAAGTCGGCGAGGTCGGCGTACCCGATGTTGTCGTAGTAAGGAGGGTCAGTCGAGACAATCGAAGGCGGAACATCCACAGATTCCGTTGCGTCTGCCTGTGTGACCACGGCCGGCGCATCCGGCGCGAGATGCTCGAGCGTTCGCGCAACAACCGCCACACATTCGTTGATCCCACTGCTTGAGTGTCCGAACGGCGATCCTTCAGCGAAGTCCCACACCATCGGAACAGCCTGTCGGGCAAACAGCGCCCTCATCGCAGAGTCCTTGGGTCGCCAACTCGCCAGACTGTTCCCATAGTCGGCGACTCGAGACACGACGAAAGCAAGGTACGTGGCAATGGCATCGGCGTACCCGACGGGATCAGCCACGGCCCCCGTCGCGTCCACCAACACCCGTGCCCGGGCCTCGGAAACGAGATCGGACAGGGTGGAAAGCACGACCAACTGGCGGTCAGTGAAGATGTCACCCCACGTCGTGAGTCCGTACGGCGTGCAATTGCCTCCTGTCATGCGTTTTGCTATCTCGCCTTCTGGCCGCCAGCTTGGCTCTGCAGAGGCGGCTGCCTCGAGCTGGACCGGATTGGGAGGGAGGTACAAGCGACCGCCTTGCCCGTCGGCAACGATGGCCAAGAGCTGGGTCGACATCCGACCCCCGACCCCTTCCGCCTTTATGTGATCGAGCGGGACCACCGTGTCGCAGACAATGCACCGCGCTCCGCGCCTGTCCACAGTGCCCTTCGGCGCGATCGGTGGTGCGGCGGAGATTTCAAATCGCACGGACCTCGCATTCCGGTCGATGACCGGAAGAGCCCAGCGTTCGCGGCCCTTCTTCGTCGACAGGGCGAAGGACTTGACGAGAGGCATCCGCGCGCCACATGCGGGGTTCGGGCACCTAACCGTTCGCGCCCACAGCCAGGCGATCACGTCGGTCTCAGCCCCGCTGCGGTCATCTGGAAGAGGGACGGCTGGAAAGAGGTGACCGATTCGGCGATGGGCCTCATCACGCATCCACGATCCATAACGCCGAACGTCATCAGCGAGTCCACTCGCTCCTTGCCACGTTCCTGTCCCGCCGACACCCCTTCTCAACTCGGGATGGACAGGCATTTGGCCGCGGAAGTTGGCCGGGATCTCGACCAGGGACTTCGTGATCAGTACCGCGACGGGGTTGAGGTCAGAAGCACGGACGGCGAGGCCCAGGCGCTGGGCCTCGAGCGGAATGGATCCGGCACCGCAGAACGGGTCCATAAGGGGCGGCGGTTGACTACCTACTGACCGCGCAATCTCCGCTCGTGCAGCAGCGAGGATTCGAGCATCGGTGCTGTGCTCCCACTTCACCAATTCCTTGATGATTTCGAAGAGCCGCTGCCGTTCATCGTCCTGCGCCTTGAGCGTCGGGAAGTGGTCGGGGTCTGAGCTCGGATCATCGATGAGGCTCGCGAACAAGACGGCTCGACAAGCCGCGATTGGTCGCTGCGCCCACCATCTGTGGATGCTTGTGGGATAGCCTCCAGGCGCCTTCCGCTTCCGGAGCGACGCCTCGGTGTTGATTGCTTCAAGGGGGAGGGAAACCTCGATCAGCTTGCGACGAATTGGCGTTGAGGGGCCGACGCTTGCGGTCACCTCCCCTTACCGCCTCTCCGCCGGAATTGGTGAGCGTTACTCCAGAATTCCGCGGACCGAAGGGCCGCATCGTCAGCCGCGATTGCTCCAATATCGACCGGAGATCGGTCAGGCGGAGTCGTCGAGACCCATCCCGTCTCTTCGATCGCCTTCCGATACGCGTCAAGGGCCGGTTTCATTGACTTGTACGAGCCAACGTCAGACCCGCCGTTTAGAAGGTGCCAAAGACCGTCAGCGGGAACGTCAGACGTCCCGAGCTTCAAGGACACACCGCTTGGATGCTCTCGTGAGTAAACGTCAATCCGGTCGGTCACGTGATCCCTCCCAGCAGCCGACCAATGGAGAAGTTCACCGATGTCGCAGCGAAGGGCACTTCGTCGCGGAAAGGCGAAGCGACATACGTCGGAGCGCGGGCCGCATCGTCCCTAACTTCCACGATCGCCAGCCAGTACTTCTCCGGCCCATTGAGACATGTCTGAATTTCGTTCCGTGTGACTGTAATGGTCGTCGCACCTTCGGCACGCCCTTTCACCTCGACGAATCGGAGGCCATCTGGCGTCCGAGAGAGAATGTCGTACCCAAGGTTCTCGCGCGAGACGTCGGCTGGCTCGTAGCCCTGAGCCCGCTCAGCCGCCATGACTTCGTCCATCGCAAGCTGCTCGACCCTGGTCCGTGCAGCCGCGTCAGCTGAGTGATCGAGTGGTTGGCGAACGCCGGCCGCAGCGAGCAGCCCAGCCGGGATGATGAGGGCACCTCCGACGACGACCGGCGCGAGGGACGTTACACGCCGCTCGAGCTCGAGTTCAGCGAGGCGGCGTTCAAGTCGCTCGGACAGTTCGTTCGCCCGTTGACGCCAGCGCGTGCTGTTCAGTTCACCAGGGCTTTTGCCAGCCAATTCCTTGGTGGCAGCTTCCGTGGCCCGGCGGTCCCAGTACGCGATCTCATGCGTGAGGCGGGCCTTGACCGCTCCAACCGTCTTTGCAACACGCTGCTCCGTCCGTGTGCGGACTTCCTCGAGGTGCTCGCGTGCGAGGTCTCCGATCGCATACGCCACTGCGCGGTCCTCGAGCCCATCCGTAAGCCAGGGAGCCGTGATCGCCGAGCGCAAGGCTGCGATCTCGACGTCGGTCGCCGGCTCGTAGTCGAGATACGGCGCGGGACCGGCGGGCACCGAACTGCCGTCCGGCCGAAGCTCCACGAAAGCCATCCGACGCGAGGCGACCTGCGGCCGACCGTCTGACAGCGTCCGCGCGTCCGTGATCGTGTGATCGAGCATCACCAGCACACGAGGGTCCATCCCGAGATCCGTAGCATCCACGAGCACAGCGCCCTGGCGTAGCAGATCGCGATGGCGCTCCACAAGCAGATCGATGGTCGCGTCGAGCAACGGATGTCCTGGGCAGACGAATTCGGCAAGCGTCTGTCCGAAGGGGTTGATCAGACTCTTGTCGAAGGTGACGCGCTCGTATTCGGGCACAAGTGTCGGATGCAGGCCGAGATCGCGCGCTCGCTGGCGGATCGCGCCCGGGACATGAGTGAGCTGATATCGGCCGGGCTCTCGTTCCTTCGCCTTTCCGCCAAGACGCGCGAACCCTTCCAGGAAGAAGCTGCTGATGAAGTGGGGCTGGAGTCGGCGCGCACTGGCCTTCTCCATCTCCTCGCGAACGGATTGGACCTTGGACGTGTCGAGGGCGTCAGCCCCGAGGGCGCGCTCGGCGAGGAGTGCCTCAAGGGCTGTCCGGTCGAGCGCCGTATCGACGACCTCGCTCATCCGAGCGCGGACCTCGGGAGTATCCGTCGCCCGAATTGCCTCGATGAGCAGGTCGCGCAGGCTCTTTTCTCCTCCGAACGTCAGGCGGCCCAGGACGTCGAAGACCCGACCGCCGAGGTCCTTGGCCTCGGCCTCGAGCTTCGTGAGGAGGCGCTCGTAAACCTCGCCCTCACGAGTCTGTGCAGCGACGAGGTTCCAGAGATGACAGACGTCGTTCTGCCCGATGCGGTGAATGCGGCCGAATCGCTGCTCGAGGCGGTTCGGGTTCCACGGCAGGTCGTAGTTGACCATGAGGTGGGCGCGCTGAAGGTTGATGCCTTCGCCAGCCGCGTCGGTAGCGACCAGGATCGAGACCGCTGGGTCGTTCTTGAACGCATGCTCAGTCGCCTTGCGAGTCTCGCGGTTCATGCCGCCCTGGATCGTGACGACTGCCTCCGGCTTGCCGATGAACGTTCGCAGGCGTTCGGTGAGGTAATCGAGCGTGTCACGGTGCTCCGTGAAGATGACGATCTTCCGACGGCTCCCCGCGGCGTCGAACATCTCCGGCCGGTCGTGAAGGATCCCCGACAGCTCGACCCACTTCGTATCCGTGCCCGTGGCACGGACCTTGGCCGCGAGAGCCTCGAGGCGCGTGACGCTGTCGATCTCGAGGCGAAGCTCCTCGATCGTTCGGGCCGCCGTGGCTACATCGACGACTTGATCCTCGAGCTGCTCGGTTTCCTCGGCGGTCGACTCCTCGTCGTCCCCGAGTTCGTCCTCGATGTCGGCGAGGCTGATCGCCTCGAGTTCGGGGTTCGCGAGACGAGCGTCCTTGCCAGCCTTCAGGAGCTCCGCCTCGCGGAGCTTGGCCTCGAGCTTCCCCTTTCGGCGCTTGAGCGATTCGTGGATCGCCGCTGGCGAGGAAGCCAGGCGCCGTTGAAGGACCGTAAGGGCGAAGCCGACAACCAGGCCCTTCTTCTTCTCACCCTCCTGCTCGAGTCGTTTCGCGCGGTCCATCTCGTTGCGGACGTACTCGGTGACCTGCTCGTAGAGGGCAGATTCCGCTGGGCTGAGGTCATACGCGACGACGTATGGGCGACGCTCCGGGAAGAGGGGTGTCCCGTCGAACCGGACCAGGTCCTCCTTGATCATGCGGCGCATGAGGTCCGACGGGTCCGGCGCCTTGGGCTGATGCGTCGTCGCGGCCTTGCCCGTGCGGCGATGTCCCTCGAACCGGTCAGGGTCGAGGAGACCCATGAAGAGCTGGAAGTCATCGGGCTTGCCGTTGTGTGGAGTCGCCGTCAGCAGAAGTAGGTTCCGCGTGAACCGTCGAACGTGCTCGGCGAGCATGCGGCGCTTAGTCTTCTTGACCTCGTCTCCAGCGAGCGTGGCCGAGAGCTTGTGCGCCTCGTCGAAGATGACGAGGTCCCACTCCTGCGCCTGCTCCAGCTTGCGCTGCAGATCCTCGTCACGCGCGAACTTATCCAGGCGGGCGATGAGCAGATCGCTCTCGTCGAAGGGGTTACCGCGCGCTGAGTTGATCCGGTCGGCAGTGAGGATGTCGAACGGGAGGTGGAACTTCTCGTCGAGTTCGACCTGCCACTGGTCGACGAGCGAGCCCGGAACAATGATCAGGCAGCGCTTGAGCGCGCCGCGGATCAGGAGTTCTCGGATGAACAGGCCGGTCATGATGGTCTTGCCGGCGCCAGGGTCGTCTGCGAGGAGGTAGCGCAACGGGTGGCGCGGGAGCATCTGCTCGTAGACCGCGGTGATCTGGTGCGGGAGCGCCTCGACCGAGGCGGTCGTCACCGCGAGGAACGGATCGAACAGGTAGGCGAGGTCGATCCGTTTCGCTTCGGCGACGAGGCGGAACATCGCGCCATCGCCATCGAAGCTCCAGGGTCGGCCAGATTCTGCGATCTCGAGGCTCGCCTCGCGATCCCGGTACAGGATCTCCGCGCGCACCGAGCCGTCGGCGAGCTTGTATGTCAGCTCGATCGCGTCCGAGCCGTACCACTTCGCGCCGACGACCGTAGCGAGCCCGCTTGGGACGAGACCGCTGACCACGGCTTCTGTCGTCAGCGCTTCAAGCTTCGCGATGTAGAACCCTCCCATCGTGGCGTCCTAGAGGGGGCCGCCACGTGTTGCCATTGTACGGAGCCCACGGCGCACGACGTCTCTGTAGTCATGCTCACCGAAAGCGGCGACAGCTCTGCTGTCACACCCCTTCAATCCACCGTGGGCGGCTATCGTGCGCGGATACGGCGGATGTAGCGAGGGAACGAGTGGCGCGCGCTTTGGTTCGATTGGGCAGGACCGGGACCGGGCTTCCGTGGGAGGCGTCGTCCGCCTACCTCGCAACGGTCGACCGCCTGGAGGGTCGCGCGTTTCCGGGCAGAGAGGCGTGGGTGATCCAGGTCGATGACACGCTTCGCCAAGGAGCATCAGTTCTGGCATCGGGCGAGGGCGACGCCCCGAAGGACTACGAAACCTGGGTCGATTGGGCGCTCGACTACTACGCGAACGGGTACTTCACCTGGGCGATCGAGGTCGCTCCGGCCGACACCATCGATCACCTCCTCGCACGGCTTCTCGAGGCGGATGCCAACCCGCGAAACGATAAGCCAAGCAGCCCTGCCTCCGACCCTGTCATCGACCCGGTAGGAACGATCGACGGCATCGAGCTTGTCGAAGTCAGTCACGGGATGCTGTTCCAGCTCGAACGCGAGACGGCGACTCGTGTCTATGGAGTCGTTCTGGATGGCGACGGGGAGTACCCGGGGGCCTATCCCGTCCAGTCCTCGTTTCGAAAGGATCGGGTAATCCGCCGCACTCCGCTATCACGGAGCCATCCTGGCGGGCTCCCGCGCGCGGACGGGAAGGAGCCGCGTTACACGGCGGAAGCTGGCTGGGATTTCTCCGACACGCCACAGATTGTCGGCCCTCCTGATGACGAGGTGTTGGGGCGGTACCCACTGCCGAACGTCGAGTGGCCTCAACCAATTGGTGGTTTTCGCGACCTAAGGGTGTTTCGAGATCGCGTCGAGGGCGCCCTGTTGGGCTGCGCAATCGGCGACGCACTCGGGGGACAGGTCGATGGTCTGTCGAGGGGCGAGGTGCTCGCAGCACTTGGCCCGCTCGGTGTCGCCCAGCTCCCACCGGATGGCGCGACAACTTCAGATGCGACTGAACTCGTCGAGACACTGGCTCGAAGCCTCATCTCGAAGGGGGGCCAATACGACCTTGCCGACCACCTCGACCGACTGATTGAGACCCCTTGGGTAGGCCGCGGATCCGGCGGCAGTCTCGCGGGCTTCGCAGCCGCCGTGAACGCTGGCCAGTCGTGGTTCAACGTTGCCCGAGCAACTCAGGCGGCCGACTACGGCGCGGCGGTTCGTGTCGCTCCCGTTGGGCTCGTTCATGCCGCCGACCCGACGCCGCTGCCGTTGTTGAGGGAGGCCGTGCGGTCCGCCCTGATCACCCACCGACATTCGACCGCGGTGGGCGGGGCCGTCGCGATGGCGGCGGCTGTCGGATATCTCGTGAGGTTGAGCTCGACCGGCGAGTCCAACCTAGAGCCCCGAGCGTTCCTGGACTTCGTGGCGACCTCGATCTCGCAGATCGAAGCGATGCCCACCGCCACCCGCCGGCCGCCGGTCCGCGAAATCTACCTCCGCGACCGAATCCGAAGGATTGAGGGCTGGCTTTCCAGGGACCCAACAGAGGTTGTCCAGCGAGTGTGGTCGGGCCCGCCGGCACTCGAGTCCGTCCCGATCGCTCTGTTTGCATTCCTGCGATCACCGGACCGGGTCGAGACAAGCCTGAAGACGGCAGCCAACGCAACGCACGAGACGGCCGCGATCGGCGCCATGACAGGAACGCTCTTAGGCGCGTGGCTCGGCGCCGACCAATTCCGGCGCGACATACCGCAGTGGGTAGACCTAACGCCGAGGAGAACCGACCTCGTGGAACTCGCGAATGGTCTGGTCGACACGGCCCTCGACACCGCTGACCGCGAACGGCCACCGACCCTGTTTGGGTAGGCTGACGAAATCTCGAGGTCGCCAAGCGAGCTGATGCCGCTTAGGGCACCGAAAGTTTGAATGCCGCCTAGGCCACCGAAGGCTCGGTACCGGAGCGTGCTCCAACACCGTTCTTCACGGCAGACGATTACACCGTGGCGCCCCCGGACGGACTCGAACCGCCGACGCAGGCCTTAGGACGGCCTCGCTCTGTCCACTGAGCTACGGGGGCGCGGCCGTCATCGTACCGCGCCCCGGGAACAGGGCCGCCACGGTCATCGTCAGGACGGTGTGGCCGCCGCACCTCCCTGTGGCGGCCATCCATCGCTTCGGGCCTCCGGGCGGACCTCACCTACAATCGGGCCGAGATGGTCGTCACTCCCCTCCCCTCGATCACGCTCTACGGCCGGGCCGGCTGCGGCCTGTGCGACGAGAGCCGCGCCCTGCTGACGGCGCTCCTCGACGAGCGAACGAACGCCGGACTTCCCCGCCCGCTCCTGGTCGAGCGCGATATCGAAGCGGATCCCGCCCTCCAACGCGCCTACTTCGATCGGATCCCGGTCGTCGAGCTTGGTAGCGAGCGACTGGAACTGGCCACGAGCGTGGCCAAGCTGCGTCGCCTGCTTCGAGACGTCCTGGACGGCACCGAGTGAGCCTCGGGTCGGATCTGACGATCCTCGTCGCCCTCGCCGCCGGCGTGATCAGCTTCCTGTCGCCGTGCGTCCTGCCACTGGTCCCCGCCTACGTCGGTCAGCTGACGGCGATCGCGGTCGCGGCGCACGAACCGGGTTCCAAGCCCTCTCGCTGGCTGGCCGTGCGCCACGCCCTGGCGTTCGTCGGCGGGTTCGGGGCCGTGTTCACGGTCCTCGGCGTGACCGCGACGTTCGCCGCCGGCCCCCTATACGAGTATCTCGCGCCGCTCCGGATCATCGGCGGTGCCGTCCTGATCGTGATGGGCCTCAGTCTCGCCGGGTTGGTGCCGATCGCCGCGCTAGATCGGATCTGGCGACCGCTCGATGCCGGCGCGTCCGCGTCGCTCGCGACGACCACCGGTTCGGTCTCGCTGGGTGGAAGCGCGTCCAATGGCAGGTCGGGCGGCGCCGTCGGGGTCGGCGATCGGCTCGGACGTCGGCTTGTCGGTTCGCGCGGCGGCTGGTTCGCGTCCTTCGGGCTGGGTGCCGTGTTCGCGGTGGGCTGGACGCCGTGCATCGGAATCATCCTCGGCGGGATCCTGGCGATGGCCATCTCAAGCGGCACGACCGCCCAAGGCACCATCCTTCTCGTCGCCTACACCGCCGGCCTCGGGCTGCCGTTCATCGCGATCGCCGCGATCTACGACCGGGCACCTCGACTGGTCGCACCCCTCGTCCGTCATGGGCGGGTCGCGTCGCTGGTCGGGGGGATCCTCGTCGCCGCGATCGGCGTCGCCATGGTCTTCGACTGGCTCGCGCTGCTGCCGCGCTACTTCAACTTCGTCGGCATCTAGGTGAGCGAGCGGCCGGAGTTCTCACACCAGCGCCAGCGGCACGGATTGATCGGGCCGTTCAGTGGCCGCCAACTCGCGGTCGTGTTCGTCGTCGTGGTCGTGGCCGTCATCGCGCTGGTCGCCGCGACGACCCCGCTCGGGACCGTGGGTGGCGTGCCGCCGGTCGTCGACCCACGCGCGACCGCGTTCATCATCAAGGACGCGCCGACCGAGGGGCTTCGACCGGGCGACCTCGCGCCGGAGTTCGATGCGGTGGCGGGCGACGGGAGCGCGTATCAGCTCACCGACCTCGAAGGGCGGCCGATCCGGCTGTCCGACCTCCGTGGGAAGGCGGTCTGGGTCAATTTCTGGGCCACCTGGTGCCCGCCTTGCCAGTCCGAGATCCCCGTGCTGCGCGACCTGTCTGAGCGGTACGCGGACCGTGGGCTGGTCGTGGTGGCGATCAGCGTGCAGGAGACGCAACCCGCGGACGTGCAGGCCTATGCGGACCGGTACGAACTCGACTACACGATCGGGTTCGACGGATCCGGGCTCATCTTCGATCGATACCGGAGCAACGCGCTGCCGACCCACTTCTTCATCCGGCCCGACGGAATCATCCGTGCAGTGGAGGCCCGGCCGCTGACCGAGGCCCAGACGATCCCGCTCATCGAGGCGATCCTGCCGACCGAGTGATCAGTCCGGCGGCGTCTCGCCGGCCGCCACCTTCGACACGATCCAGGCGATCCCGTCGGTCCAGGAAGCGGCGTCGATCTCGATCCCGCGAGCCGCGGCTTCGGCCTCCCAGGCGGCACACCAGCGCCCGACCGCGAACGCCGGCACGCGCATCGCCAGCAACTGGGCCGCGGCCGTCGCCCGGAGCGCGGATCGGCGCGCGTCGTCGGTCATCGCGCGATCGCCTCGAACCGGAACCTGTCCCGGTCACGCCCCAATCGTCCGATCGGGCTGGACGCCTCACGCGACGGGACCACGAACCAGTCCTCGTCAGCGGCCCGCGCGAAGAGACCCGCCTTGCCTTCGACCGAGTCCAGCGGGCGGTCGTCGAACGAGGTCACCCAACGCGGGTTCGCCGCCCACGGCCGAATCAGCAGGTCGCCGAAGAAGGCCAGGGTCGCCACGTCACCCCGGACCAAGACCGCCTGATGGCCGAGCGAATACCCCCCCGTGTGCAGCACCTGTACGCCGGACCCGACGTCGGCATCGCCATCGACCAGGCCGGCTTCGATCGCCGCGGCGACCGGGGCCAGGCCAGCGTGGTCGTATCGGCTCATGGCTCGCCCGTTCGTCGACCGGGCGATGGCCCACTCGTCGCGTTGCGCCACGATCCGGGCACGTGGGAACGTCGGCTGGCCGTCGGCGTCGACAAGCCCGCCGGCATGGTCGCGTTCGAGCGTCGTCAGGACGACGACGGTGATGCTGCCCCTCGCGACACCGGCCGCCTCGAGCGCCGACGCGATCGCCGGCTCGACCGACCCGGCCTCGACACCGGCCCCGGTGTCGACCAGGATCCGGTCGGACGGCGTCTCGATCAGCAAGCAGTTGCGCGCGAGCGGGATCCGCCAGTCCGCATCGATCTCATCGGCGGTCAGGCCGCCCCACAGGACCCAAGGCACAGGGCCGAACGCCGTCCCGGCGTCGACCATGATCGTCCCGGCGCGGACCACGGAAACGCGGACACCCCCGCCGAGATCGACGGTCCGGTCGACGTCGACATCTACGGCCATGGTCTACGACCTCGTCGAGGGCTCGGTCTTGCGCCCGCTGTCGAAGTCGCGGTGATAGGCGGACGCGGTGGGCTCGGACTGCCCCTGGTACTTCGATCCGAGTTCGGGTGAGCCGTACGGCCGGTCCACCGGCGAGCTCATCTGGAAGAACGAGATCTGGCCGATCCGCATCCCGTGGTAGAGGGCGATCGGCAAATTCGCGACGTTCGACAGTTCGAGCGTCAGGTTCCCTTTCCAGCCCGGGTCGACGTACCCCGCGGTCGAGTGGATGAGCAGCCCCAACCTCCCCAGACTGCTTTTCCCCTCGAGTCGGGAGACGAGGTCCGATGGCAGTTCCACCCACTCGAGGGTCTGGCCGAGCACGAATTCGCCCGGGTGGAGGATGAACGGCTCGTCGTCCTCGACGGTGACCAACTCGGTCAGGTCGGGCTGCGAGGCGCGGACGTCGATGTATGGATAGCGGTTGTTGCGGAACACACGGAACCGCCGGTCCAGGTGGAGATCCACCGACGACGGCTGCAGATCCTTCGGGTCGTACGGGTCGATCCGGACGGCGCCGGACTCCAGCGCCGCGCGGATGTCGCGATCGGACAGGACGCTCACTTGGACCTCGCTCCGTTGCCTTTCTCCGCGAACAGGGTGTCGACCTCGCGCTTGAGCGCCTCGAGGTCCTCGAAGCTCTGGTAGACGCTGGCGAACCGGATATACGCGATCTGGTCGATCGCGCGCAGGTGCTCCATCGCGAGCGCGCCGACCCTCGACGAGGGAACCTCATTGGCCCCCGACGCTCGGAGTAGCGCCTCGATGGCGTCCGCGGCGGATTCCGCGACACCGGCCGCGACCGGGCGGCGGGTCAGGGCCTTGCGCAGGCCGGACGCGAGCTTGTCGCGATCGAACTCCTGGCGGGTCCCGTCGCGCTTGACGACGACGAGACGGGCCGCTTCGACCCGCTCATAGGTCGTAAACCGCATCTGGCACGCAGCACACTCGCGCCGTCGTCGGATCGTGGCGGAATCATCGAGGTCGCGGGAGTCGACGACACGCGTCTCGCGCTCACCGCACTGGGGGCAACGCATCCGGCTCCTGTCGGCTTGCTACCACTAGGTGTTGTGGTGTCGCCCGAGCATACCACTACATGGTGTGGTCGCGACGCGTCTCCAGGAGCTCCGCCCGGTTCGATTGCCGAGCCACGGCCTCGCGGGCGTGCATGAGGTTGAGATAGCCGCGCTTGATCGACGTCTGCGCCTCAAGCTCACGGTGACTCCCACGAACACTGGCCATGATGTTGGCCCCGTGCTCCACGGTGGACAGCGCCCGACCCGCGCGCTCCAGGGCAGCCACCAGGTCGTCGCGGATCTCCACCACGGACCGAGGCGCGTGCAGCGCTTGCGCCTCCTCCAGGTATCGCTCCACGGCATCCGAAGCGGCCGATAACGTCTCGTTCAAGGCATCGGGGGTGAGCTCGTGATGCCGGACGAGGTCGATGCGTGACGAGGCACCCGACAGCGACCGGTCGACCCGGACGCACAAGTCCGTGACCGACGTCCGGAACGTCTCCACCTCGCGCGTCCGGGCCACGATCCGACCCGTCCCGCGGAAGACCACAGCCAGGCCTGCGGCGAGCGCGACGAACGCGAGGATCGGGAGCAGGGCGACCCAGTCCACCTCGTCCCCGTCGGTCCCTGCTACCCGGAGCGCGCCCGGAGCTCCGCGAGGAGCGCCGGACCCACCTCGAACAGATCGCCGATGACGTAGAGGTCCGCGAAATCGGCCATCGGGGCGTCCGGGTCGCGGTTGATGCCCACGATGGCGCCCGAGGTCTGCATCCCCACCTTGTGCTGGATCGCCCCGCTCACGCCGAGGGCGAGATACAGCGACGGTTTGACGATCTTGCCGGTCTGGCCGATCTGCTGTGCGTACGGGATCCATCCGGAGTCGACCGCTGCCCTGGTCGCCCCGACGGCTCCACCGAGGGCTTCGGCGAGGTCATCGAGCAGCTTGAACCCGTCCGGGCCCCCGACACCGCGGCCACCCGACACGATGATGCGCGCGTCTTCGATCGACGCGCTGGCGGCCGCTTCCTCGACGCGATCGACGACCGTGGCGACCGGAAGCGCGGTCGCCTCGACGGGCGATGCGTCCTCGACTCGACCGGGGGCGGACAGCGCCTCCGCGGCCACCGAATTGGGGCGGACCGTGACGATCCCCCCGGGCCCGGTGAAGGCGCTCTCCGTGATCAGCTTGCCGCCGAACGCGCTCTGCGTGACGACCGGTCCACCATCCGACCACGCGACGGACGTGGCATTGACCAGGACGCCCGCGCCGGTGAGCGCCGACACGATCCCCGCGATGTCGCGTCCATCCGGGCTCGCGGGAAGCAGGACGACGTCATCGGGCGCGACGCGCGCGGCGATCGAGGCGGCGACGGCGGTCGCCCCGGCATCTGTGGCGGTCCCGCGGTCCAGCTGGACCACGTCGAGGTAGGCGGCCAGTTCTGCAGCCGCGTCGGCGGACCCGGGAACGAACCCGACCGGCTCGCCTCCACCGGCGGCGGCAAGCGCCCGGGCCAGGGTGGCCACTTCGGTGGAGAGCTTGGTGATGGTGCCGTCGGGGGCGACCTCACCGATGACCAGCAGGCAGGCCATCAGATGATCCTCCGGTCGGCAAGGAACGCCACGATCTGGCGGGCAGCCTCGTCGGGGGCCTCCCGGATGACCTTCGTCGCCGCGCGAGCCTCCGGCTGCCGCGATCCCACCACCTTGGTGGTCGCGACGGCGCCGCCGACGCTCGAGCCCTCGAGCCCGACGTCCGACAGCGATAGCGTGTCGATGGTCTTCGAACGGGCGGCCATGATCCCCTTGAGCGACGGGTAGCGCGGCTCGCCAAGCGCCTGCGTGCAGGTGATCAGCGCCGGCATCGGTGCCTCGAGCAGGTCGTACCCACTCGGCGAGATCCGTCGGACGCGAACCGTCCCGGCCGCAGGATCGGGTTCGATCTTCGCGGCGTAGGAGATCATCGGCAGCCCGGCGAGTGCCGCCACCGCCGGCCCGACCACCCCCGCGACGCCATCGGACGTGTCCACGCCGGCGAGCACGAGGTCGAATTCGAGCGTCTTGAGCGCCGCCGCGAGGACCTGGGCGGTCGACACGGCGCACGACCCCTCGAGCGCCTGATCCGTCACCAGGGTCCCGCTCGTCGCACCCATCGCGAGCGCCTTGCGCATCGTCTCGGGGGCGTTGGCCGGGGCCATCGTCAGGAGATGGACCTCACCGCCATGCTCGGCCGTCAGCTTCAGCGCCGCTTCGAGCGCGTACTCGTCGTTCCCGTTGACGACAGCCGGCGCGTTGGCGCGGTCGAGACGCTGGTCCGGCAGGAGTCGCTCGCTCGCGGACGCCGGGTCCGGGACGGGCTTGGTGAGGACGACGATTCGCAACGAGCACTTCCTCCGTCGAGGCGGTCAGCCGCCCTTGCCGAGCAGCGCTCTCGCGAGGACGAGCCGCTGGATCTGCTGGGTCCCTTCGTAGAGCTGGGTGATCTTCGCGTCGCGCATCATCCGCTCGACCGGGAACTCATCGATGTAGCCGTAGCCCCCCAGGACCTGGACGGCATCGGTGGTCACGCGCATCGCCGTGTCACCGGCCACGAGTTTACACATCGCCGCCCATCGACTCGCGTCGGCGGCGCCGGCATCGATCTCGGTACAGGCCTTGTACAGCAGCTGGCGGGCGGCTTCGACCCCGGCATCCATGTCCGCGAGCATCGCGCTCACCATCTGGAAATCGCCGATGCGCTGGCCGAACTGACGGCGCTCCTTCGCGTATGTCGTCGCCGCCTCGAGGGCGCCCTGAGCGATCCCGACCGCCTGTGCCGCGATGCCAGGTCGGCTGCGATCGAAGGTGGCCATCGCGAGCCCGAACCCGTCGCCTTCCGCGCCGATCAGGTGGTCCTTCGGGACCCGGACACCATCGAAGGTCAATTCCGCCGTGGGGCTCCCGCGCAGGCCCATCTTGTGCTCGACCCGGGCGACCTCGAACCCGGAGGTCGGGACCTCCACGATGAAACAGCTCAACCGACGGGCCTTGGGACCATCGGCGCTGGTGACGGCGAAGACCGTGATCAGATCCGCGACGGATCCCTGGCTGATGAACCGCTTGGAGCCGGTGAGCACGTACTCGTCGCCGTCGAGGACCGCCTGGGTCCGGGCCGCGCCGGCGTCGGAACCCGCTTCCGGTTCGGTCAGCGCGAAGGCGATGAGATGCTCCCCGGTCGCCAGCTTCGGGATCCAGCGCGCCTGTTGCTCCGGCGTCCCGGCGATCATCAGCGGCAGCGCGCCAAGTGCCTGCACCGCGAGGATCAGGCCGGTCGTCGCGCAGGCACGGCTCAGCTGCTCGATGGCGAGGCAGACCGTGAGCAGGTCCGCACCCAGCCCGCCGTGCTCTTCCGGGAACGGGAGCGCCAGGATGTCCTGGCGGGCGAGCAGCTCGCGGAGGTCCTGCGGGAACGTCGCCGTCCGGTCGATCTCGGCCGCGCGTGGAGCGACCTGCTCGTCGGCCAGCGTCCGGACGGCGTCGCGCATGTCGCGCTGCGCGTCCGTGAGACGGTAGGCGGCGCCGGGCTCATCGGGCATAGTCACCACGAGCATCGTAGCGGTGCGGCGGCGCCTTCGGGTAGGCCGGAGGGTCGGTCCGGTGCGGACTTGGTCGGTTGGCGGACCGGTCCGCCGGGCGTAGGCTCGGGCCGGGGGCCGAGCAGGCGCGGGGGCCGCCTCGTGGCATCCGGAGGCATCATGGATCCGACCACGGGCCTGTTGGCCCTGATCACGTTCGCGGCCCTGGGGATCGTTGGGACCCTGGGGATCCTGCGCAAGGGGCGCGTGCAGACCGAACCCGGCACCGGCACGCCCGAGAGCACCGTCGAGAGCCCGTTCGCGGTCAGCACCGAAGGGATGAACCGCTGCTCGAACTGCGGGATGGGCAACATGGTCGGCGATCGCACGTGCTCCGAGTGCGGCCGGGAACTGCCGAGGTAGGTCCCTGGGCGCAACGCACGACGTGGGCCTGGCCTGGCAAGCCATGAAACCTGCCTGATTCGCGTGGATCGGGTCTCCCGGCGCGCATCGAACACCAAGTTCGGCTTGGCAGGCCGGATTTGCTGCCTGGCCGACCGATCCGAGGGCTTCACGCCGTAACGAAGCAAGTTTCTTGGCTCCACAGGCCGGTTCGACCGTGGAAGAGCCCCGAGGTCCCCCGGTCTCAGCCTTCCCGTGCCACCGTCACGGGCGAGCGCACGGTCACGACCGCCCAAACCAGCGCCAGCGGCACGATCACGCACGCCACCCCGAGCGCATAGAGGCCCGCATCCTCGGCCACGACACGAAGTCGCCGCGCCTCAGAGAACCGCAACACCGCCACGATGACGCCCGTCATCGTGATCAGCGCGAACGACACTCGCGCCCCGTGGACGATACGAGCGCGGTCGGCGCGCCAGACGTGACGAACCCCCGCGACCGCGGCCACGAACCACACGACCGCCAGCGCGATCACCGCCGCAAGAACTTCCCAAGGCTCGTCAAGCGGACCGGACGTGTCGGGCGGAGGGAACCCGCAGTGGGCCGACCCTCCCAGGCAGCCGCTGACGTGGCCGCTGAGCATCAGGAGCGCCATCGCGAGCGGCGCCGCGACCAGCACGACCGCCATCAGGACGCGCGACACCTCACAAGACCGGTAGTCGGCGGTCCTCCGGCACGGACGCGATCCGGGCAGCCAGCACCTCGCTGATGTCCATCGCGGTCACGGTCCCGGCGCCGGACGACGACGCGATTCCGTCGCTCATCATCACCATGCAGAACGGGCACGCCGTGGCCACCGTCGTCGCGCCCGTCTCGAGGACCTGCCGCGTCCGCTCGGCGTTGATCCGGGTCCCGCGATCCTCCTCCATCCACATGCGGCCGCCACCGGCACCGCAGCAGAATGTCTGCTTGCCGGACTTCTCCATCTCCGTGATCGAGACGCCCGCGGCCCCCAGCACGTCCCGGGGAGCCGACACCACGCCGTTGTACCGGGCGAGGTAGCACGAGTCGTGGACCGTGACGCTCCCCGGGCGATGGTCACCGGTCGATGCTTCGGCATCCTCCGGGAGCGTCTGCAGCCGCCCCGATGACACGAGTTCCGCCAGGTACGTGGAGTGATGGACCACCCGGTACGTGCCGCCGAGCTGGCCGTACTCGTTCGAGAGCGTATTGAAGCAATGCGGGCAGGCGGTGACGATCGTCCGCTCCCCCATCCCATAGCGATCCAGCGTTGCCACGTTCCCCGCCGCGAGGATCTGGAACACGTAGTCGTTGCCCATCCGCCGTGCCGGGTCGCCGGTACACGACTCCTCCTGCCCCAGGACCGCGAACGAGACACCGGCCGCATGCAGGCACGTCGCCACTGCCCGGGCGACCTTCTGGTTACGCGGATCGAACGCCGCCGCGCAGCCGACCCAGTAGAGGACTTCGAGGTCGTCGAGCCGACCGGCCGACGACACCGCCGCCACCGTCTCCACCTCGAACGGCAACGGCTTCGCCCAGTCGAGCCGCGCTGTCGCCGGCTGGCCCCACGGGTTGCCCTGGTTCTCCATCGACCGAAAGGCGCCCGTGAGCTCCTGCGGGAAGCGCGAATCCTCCAGGACCAGGTTCCGGCGCAACCCCACGATCTTGTCGACGTGCTCGATCAGGACCGGACACGCCTCCACGCACGCCCCGCAGGTCACGCAGTCCCAGACCGCGTCATACGGGATCGCGGTGTCGACGATCGCCGTCGCCATCGCCGCGGCGGCTGGTGTCGTGTCGTCGAGCCCGTACGTGTCGCGCACGATCGGGGAGTTGGGGATGATGTTGATCCCGTGCTCGGCCTCCACCGACATGTCGCGGATGCCCATGATGAAGTGCTTGGGGTTGAGCGGCTTCCCGGTGTTCCAGGCGGGGCAGGCCTCCTGGCATCGCCCGCACTCGGTGCAGGTGAACCCGTCGAGCAGGTCCTTCCACCCGAGGTCCTGGAGCGTCCGCAGCCCGAACGCCGCGTCCTCCGCCTCGAGATCCAGCTTCGGCAGTTCGCCGCGAGGGGCCAGCTTGCGGAACCAGACGTTCGGGAAGCTGGTCGCGATGTGAAGGTGCTTGCTGAACGGCAGGTACGCGAGGAAGGCGGCCACCAGCAGCATGTGCGCCCACCAAAGGACCGCGTAGCCGGCCTCCAGGACGCCGCCGAACAGCACCCGGACGGGTTCGTCGAGCACGTTGGCGACGAAGGCGCCGGCGATGTCGCCGAACGCCGCGACCTCGAACACCTGCGCCCCGAACTCGGTCGCGACGACCCCGCCGATCATCGCCAGGATGAGGAGCGCGTCGGTGTTCAGCGTCAAGCGCTTGGGCTTCGTGACCAGTCGTCGGAGCAGCGCCCAACCGACGGCGCCGAGCACCACCAGGGCCACGACGTTCTGCATCGCGTTGACCGCCGCCCACAAGAGGCCGTCGAGCGGGAGCGAGATGACCGCCTGGACCAGCCCGCCGGTGACGACGTTCGCGGTGCCGACCGTGAGCAGGACGAAGCCCCAGAAGATGCCGGCATGCATCAGGCCGGCCCGCGGGTCCTTGAACATCTTGGTTTGAAGGAACGCGTACTGGATGAGCCCGGTGAACCGCGCCGGGATGTCGCTGAACGGGCTCGGGCCGGTCGCGCGGACCGCCGCGAACACCCGCAGGTGGCGGGCCATCACGAGCACGAAGAACGCGGCCGCGCCCCAGAACACGACGAAGACCGCCGGGTAGACCGGGACGTGCCGGAACGGCTCGAATAACTCGATCATCAGCGCGACTCCGCGGGTGATCGTTCGTTGTGGTCGAACGGGCCGGCGATCGTCTCGAGCGCATGCTCGAGGACCGGCACGAGGGCATCGATCGATTCCAGGGCGGCCTTCGGGCTACCCGGGACGTTGACGACGAGGGTTCCGCCGAGCACGCCCACCACGCCCCGCGACAGGTCCGCGAACGGCGTGATCGACCGGCCGCTGGCGCGCATGGCCTCGGCCAGACCCGGAACCTCGAAATCCAGCACGGCACTCGTGGCCTGCGGCGTGACGTCCCGTGGCGTCAATCCGGTCCCGCCCGTGCTCACGAGCAGCGCGAGCCCCCGGGCCGCGGCATCCCGGATCGCCCCCTCGATCCGCGGTCGCTCATCGGGGACCAGATCTCGCTCCACCCCGAAGCCGAGTTCGCGAAACCGGGCGGCCAGCGCTTCGCCGGAGACATCGTCGCGCACCGAGGCCGCGACCCCATCGCTGACGGTCAGGACCAGCGCGGTCCGGCTTCGGGCCATCAGCCCGGCCGCCGCTTCTTGGCGCCGCCGATCCGCCCGGCGATCCGGTCTCCGGGTCGAAGGCCCGGGCGTGGCGCGGCCGCGGCATCCCCATCCGGTCCACGCTCCCACGTACCGCTCTTGCCGCCCGTCTTCGACAGCAACCGAACGCCGCGGATCTCCACGCCCCGCTCGACGCCCTTGACCATGTCGTAGACCGTCAGGGCGGCCACGGACGCCGCCGTCATCGCCTCCATCTCGACACCCGTCGGGCCGGTCGTCGCCGCCTCGGCGCGGATCCGGAGCACCCCGGCGGCGCGGTCCGGGGTGATCGCGACGAGGAGGTCGGTCAGGGCGAGCGGGTGGCAGAGCGGGATCAGGTCGCTCGTCCGTTTGGCGCCCATGACCCCGGCGAGCTCGGCGACACCCAGCACGTCACCCTTCGAACCGCCACCGTCGATGACGAGACTCATCGTCTCAGGTGAGACCGCGACCAGCGCCTCCGCGACGGCTCGGCGTGCGGTCGCAGGCTTCGCCGACACATCCACCATCCGCGGTCGACCGCTCCGGTCGACATGCGTCAGGCGTCGGCGCTCGGAGCGCGGCGCCGGGTGTCGGTCTGGTCGTGGATCCATCGGTCCTCCGCTCATCGATTCGTCGTCAGGATCGGTGTCATGGCCGGTCCAGCCACAGGATGTCCACCTCGGCGCCGGCCGGCAACGCGGCGACCGGCTCCGGGATCACCGCCAGGGCGTCGGCGACCGCGAGGGCCGAGATGACGTGGCTCCCCTGCCCTGTCGATCCACCGGCGAGGCGCACGCGCACACGACCGTGGCCATCACGCTCGGGAGCGCCGCGATCATCGCGATCGGCGACCACCCGAACGAACGCCCGTCGACCTTCGCTCTTCATCACATCGTCGAGGATGACGGCTCGATCGGTCGGCCGCAGGACGTCGACGCGTCCGGCCATGGCGCGGATCGCCGGTCGCACGAACAACTCGAACGTCACGGCCCCCGACACCGGATTGCCCGGCAGCCCCACGATCAGGACCGGAGCACCGCCGCCAGGTCGGGGAGCCGTCCCGAACGCGAACGGTTTGCCCGGTTGGACCGCGACCCGCCAGAGATCGATCGAACCGATCGTCTCGATCGCGTCCTTCACGACGTCGAACGGCCCGACGGACACGCCGCCGGCCACGATGAGCATGTCCGCGCCCGCGTCGATACCCCGCTGCAACCGCGACAGGACATCGCCGAGGACATCGGTCGCGATCCCGAGATCGATGACGTCGGCACCAGCCGTGGTCGCCAGCGCCCGCAGACCGGGGCCGTTCGCATCCGGGATGCCCGCCTCGCCGAGCGGCGACCCCGCCGCTCGCACCTCATCCCCGGTCGCGAGGACCGCGACGGTCGGACGGCGGTGGACGGCGATGTCGGCGACGCCCGCACCGGCGAGCAGCGCCAGGAGCGCCGGGCCGATGGCCGTCCCTGGGTCAACGAGTCGGGCACCGGCGACAAGGTCACTCCCCGCCAGGCGGATCGCATTCCCGGCGCGGATGGGCTCGTGCACAAGGATCGACGGGGGAAGCGGGCCGGCGGCGTCGCGTCCACGAGCGCCGGGCGTCCCGGTGGCATCCAGCGGCGTGGTGGCCTCCACCGGCACGACCGCATCGGCGCCAGCGGGGATCCGTGCGCCCGTCGCGATGCGTAGCGCGGTCCCGGCCAGCACCGCCACGTCCGGGGCGACGCCAGCGCGGACCTCTCCAGCCACGCGGATGCGCCCTGGGCCTTCGTCGGATGCGGAGTCGGTGTCGGACGCCACGATCGCGTACCCGTCCATCGCGGAGTTCGGCCACGGCGGCAGCGAGATGCGAGCGACGACGGCCTCGGCGGCCACGCGCCCGAGCGCGTCCGCGACAGCGACCGACTCGACCGCGGTCGGTTCGGCGGCGGCCAGGACCGCGTCACGCGCGGCCTCGACGCTCATGAGGCCCGGCGAGGTCGTCACGTGCGGCAGGATCATGTGAGCGGTGTCCCCGATCGGGCGGCCCGGTCCTTCACGGCATCCGAGACACCTCGACGCGTCACGACACCGGTCAGGGCGCCCTCCACGAGGACCGGCAGCCCATCGAGGCGAGTCCGTCGGAAGCCGTCGAGCACGCTGCGGACGGTCGTTTCGGGTGCGACCACGGGCAGCCGATCGGTCGCGACCATCAGGTCCTCGGCGCGGGTCGTGGTCCAGCGGTCGCGTCGGAGCCCACGGACCTGCCGGGCGCCGATGACCCCGAGCAGGACGTCCCCACGCGTCACGGGAAGCGCCATCGCGGCCGTCCCGTCGAGCATCTGGCCGGCGAACGTGTCGATCGTGAGCGACGGCGCCAACGTGGCCACGTCACGCTCCATCACATCGCCCACGAGCAGTCCATCGATCAGCCGATCGAGCCCGGCGCCACGTTCGACCTGGCGTGACGTGGAGATCAGGAACCAGCCGCACAGGGCGATCATCAGCCCATCGACCACCTGCAGGAACACGATCGCGAGGACGCTGCCGACGGCCAGGAGGAGCCCGACCGTCCGGCCGCTCGTCGCCGCCAGTCGAAGTCCACGGTTCGCGTCCCCGGATCGCGCCCAGCCGATCCCCCGCACGATCCGGCCGCCGTCGAGGGGGTAGGCGGGCAACAGGTTGATGCCACCGAGCAGCAGGTCGAGGAGGCCGATGACGACCAGGATGCGCGCGATCCCGTCGGCACCGACGACGAGCGCGACCTGGGACGCCACGACGAGGACCGCGCCAAGCACGATGCTGGCCACCGGACCCGCGGCCGCGATGGCGATCTCGTCGCGCGGGCGTGTCCCGACGATCTCGGTGGTCGCGGCCGAACCGAGGAAGTAGACGACGACCTCATCGACCGGCACGCCACGCTGACGAGCCACCAGCGCATGCGCCAGTTCGTGGATCGTGGCGGAAAGGACGAAAGCCACGCTGACGGTCAGCGCGATCGCCCATCGGATGGTGGCCGACGAAGCTGGGTCCATCTCGCCGACCTGTGTCGCCGCGGTGACCATGAGCAGGGTCAGGATGATCACCCACGACACGTGGATCCGGACCAGGATCCCGGCGAACCGACCGATCGGAAGGCTGCTCACCTTCCAGCCACCAACGCCGGGACCACGGTCGGGTCTGCGTCCGGCGCGACCGCCGCTCGGCGTCGTCGCGCGATCAGGCTCGTGACCAGCGACAGGACGACGATGACGGCCCCCACGGCGATGGCTGTCTCCTGCCAGAACTGGAATGGGAAGAGCTGGACCAGCCGCTCCGTCCCGGGATCGAAGGCATAGCTCCCGGCCGGGAACAAGATCCGGTGGAAGACCTCGAAGAGCGCGTCGAAGGCGACGAGCGCCACGACGCCGAGACCGACGGTCGCGACGGCCAGCAGCGCAGACCCTCGACCGACCGCACGCCAGAGGTCGTCGCGGGCGACGCGTCGGACAGGTTCGCTGCCGGCGCTGCGGAGGGTCGCCAGGGCCAGGATCACGGTGGCGGTGGCGGCGACGACGACAAGCCCACCGAAGACCGCCCGGACATCGCGCATGTGGCCTCGCTCGCGGTCGTTCAGGACCGGGGCGCCGGCCACCGTCACGTCAAAGGCCGGTGGTCCGAGGATGAGATCCGCGAGGATGGCGTCCGTGGCGGTTCGGAGCTCCGCCGCGGTAAAGCCGGTCCACGCCGTCGCCTGCGCGCGATCCTGCTCGAACGCGACCCACGCCGGCGTCAGGAACGGACCGATCGCGACGGTCACGATCACGATGGCGGCCGCGAGGCTGATCCCGATCCCGCCGAGCGTGCGCGCGATGCTCGTCATCGCGTCATCGTAGTGCGTTCGCCCCGACCGGTCGTCCGCGGTCGACTCCGGGATCGGCGCCGATGAGGCCTACTCGTCCTCGAGCGTCCTCGCCTGGTCCCACCAGCCTTCGATGGTCAGGTCGGTGGGCGGATCCCAGTCGAGTTGCGCCGCGGCCGAATGGATCCGCGCGCGGAACTCGTCGAGTGGCAGATCGAGGATGTCGCGCAGACCATCGATATCGGACTGGATCATCAGCTGGTGCTCGTTCGGCCCGAAGCTGGCGAGATTCAGCATCAGGGCCTCGTCGCGCCACATCAGCACGTCGTTCAGGTCCGCGTTCACCTGGTCCGCCAGGGTCTGCCGACGCGTCGGCGTCTCGGACACTTCGAGCAGCAGGCCCGTGGTGAAGATCCCCTGGTGACCGAGGCGGTCGAGATGGACGGGTTCGATCCGGGTCAGCTCATCGATCGGTGGCATGCGTGGATGATGCCATGCCGCGCGGCCATCACGGGCGGAAACGTGTACGGCCCCGCCGAGGGGGGATTCGGCGGGGCCTCAGCGATTGTCGCACTACCGCGCAGACCACATCGCCCGGACGAGGCATGCCATCAGTCCCGATGTTCCCGACCCCAGAGACCACCCAGACCCACATCCTGGTCGTCACCGACCCGGCTCCATCCCGTGCCTGGTATACGGACGTGCTCGGCGCGACGGTCTACCGTGCGGACGATCCTTCGATCGTCCTCACGTTCGGGGGGTCCGTAGGCAGCGTCAGCCGTCCGCTGCCGGCGCCTCGTCGGGAGGCTTTCGCTCGTAGGCATAGACCGCGGTCTTCGCCTCCGTTCGACGGGCGAATGCGGCAAGCCCCGCCGGTCGCATCCGGCCCTCTGCGCTGAGCTGCGCCACCTTGGCGACGTTGATCGCACTCCAGTTGCTCCCCTTCCGGCGGGGCGTCAGGCGCTGGACATGGCTCACGTCATCGATCCGGCGCAGGATCCCGTCGATCCAGCCCACACACAGCGCCTCGTCCACGACCTGCGACCACGTGACGCTCGGGCGACCGGACGACTTCTTGTAGTAGCCGACCCACAGTTCCGTGGCCGTGTCATGGTTCGCGTCGAACCAGTCGCGCAGCTCCTCGGGGGTCGCGAAGAACCGGACGTCGTGCGGCTCAGGAGCCACGACGTGACGCCTCCCGCAGCAGCTCCCAGACCCGCTCGACGTGACGCTGTTCCGTTCGCAGGTTTCCGATCGCGACCCGGATCGTGAACCGCCCGTCGAGGCGGGTGTGGGACAGGAACGTCTCCCCGCTGCGATTGACGGCGTCCATGATCGCCGCGTTGGCCGCATCGAGCGCCTCATCGGTGCCCTCCCAGCCGACGGGTCGCCAGCGGAAGCAGACCGTGGAAAACGGGACCGGCGCCAGCCGCTCCCAGTCGGGATCGGCATCGACCCGCTCGGCGAACCACGCCGCGAACCCCAGATGCTGATCGATCCGCCGCCGCAGCCCTTCCAGCCCGAACCAGCGAAGTTGCATCCACAGCTTGAGCGCCCGGAACCGACGACCCAGCTGCGGCGTGTACTCGTTGTAGTCGAGGACCGGTGCCGATCGATCCAGCGTCCGCAGGTACTCCGGGACAAGGCTGAACGCCGAGCGAAGGACATCCATCCGTCGTGACAGGAGGAGCGAGGCGTCGAGCGGCGTGAACAGCCATTTGTGGGGGTTGATCACGATCGAATCCGCGCGTTCCCAGCCCGCGAATGGTGCCCGACGGTCCGGCAGGAGCGCGACGACCCCCGCGTAGGCGGCATCGACATGCAGCCACAGGGCTTCGCGCGCCGCGATCTCGGCGATCGATGCCACCGGGTCCGCGGATGTCGATGACGTCGTCCCGACCGTGGCGATGACCGCGATCGGCCGTCGCCCGGCCGCGCGATCCGTGTCGATGGCCGCCGCAAGCGCATCCGTCCGCATCTCGAAGCGCTCGTTCGTCGCGATCCGGACGAGCGCCTCGCGCCCGAGGCCGAGGGTCATGCACGCCTTTTCGACGGAGCTGTGCGCTTCGGCCGACGCGTACACGCGCAGCGCCGGGAGGTACGCACGACCGGACAAGCCGAGCCGGGCGGCGTCGATCCCGGCCGATTCTCGAGCTGCAGCGAGCGCGATGAGCGTGGATGTCGACGCCGTATCGGTGATCAGCCCGTCGAATTCGTCCGGGAGGCCCACCGCCTGGCGGAGCCAGCCGACGACGACCTGCTCGAGTTCTGTTCCGATCGGCGATGTGCGCCACAGCATCGGGTTCTGGCCGAGCGTGGCGGTCAGCATCTCCCCGAGGATGCCGATGCCAGACGCAGTCGTGGCGAAGTACGCCATGAATGCTGGGTGCTGCCAGTGCGTGGCGTTCGGCTCGATGATTCGCTGGTAGTCGGCCAGGATATCGGCGAGGGGCTCCGGATCCTCCGGCGCGCTGGTCGGGAAGCGTGGTCGCAACGAGCCGGGATCGATCGCCGGGAACACGTCGCGCGACTCGATCGACTCGAGATAATCCGCCATCAGGTCCGCCACGACGTGGGCCGCCGCGCGAAAGTCGGTCGGCCGCATGTCGCCGAAGGCCGGCGGCACGGCGCGTGGTATCACGGGATCCGACATGCGGGCGAGTGTAGCCGCCCGCCTGGTCCGATCAGATGGACCGACCAACCTCATCGAGGATGTCGCTCATCTGGCCGCCGAGGAAGATGAGTGCGACGATCGAGAGGACCGCGAACGCGACGAGGATGATGATCAGGACCAGGCACGCCGTGACCAGCGCCGATGACGACTGACCGGCCGGTCGGACGACGGCTGAATTGGCCAGCCGGTCGTGGAGGCCTTGCTTCGTCGGACTCATCGCCGTGGTGATGAGCAGGGCGAGCGCCCACAGGAGACTGATCGAGTTCGACGCGGTCTCGAGCGACGGGATCAGCGCCAGGAGGCCGACGGCCGATCCAAGGAAGAACCAACGCCTGACGGCTTGTGACAACGTGAGGTCACGTCCATCGAAGGCATTCGCGACCTGAAAATCGAAGACCCGCTGCCCCGGCGTCGCGCGGCGTCCCCCGGTCCAGAAGAACACGGAGTACGCCAGGCTGAGGATCGCGAAGGGGATCGCGAAGACCGCACTGCTTAGCGAGTAATTGAAGGAACTTCCGGCGTTCGGCGTCTCGCCGATGGTCGTGGTCCCGTAGCCAAGGGCCCCCGCGATGATCGAGGCGACGATCGCGAGCAACAAGGCGTCGATCACGTAGGCGACGAACCGGGGCAATGTCCCGGCGAACACCAGGCCCGGAGCTCCGGGTACAGGCCGCGCTCCATCGTGCGCGTCGGGCGCCGCCCACCCAACGGTAGGCGGGGGCGTTCCCCCGACAGGGGTCCCCTGGTCGGGCGCCGGCATCCACGGCGACGCCGGTGGGGCTGACGTCGGGCCACCGATGTCCTGCCCGGTCCAACCGACCGGCGCGGCCGAGATCAGGCCCGGGGCCGACGGTACCGTCGGGGCGGCCGTTCCATCCGGCGGAGGTGGCCCAGATGGCTCGGACGGGCCTCCCGGTGGTTCGGCGGCGGACGGACCCGTCCACGCGACGGTCGGATCGCTGGGGCCTGGCCCCGGCTGACCACCGGGCTCCCAGGGCATCGGGCGGCGGTCAGGATCGGTGGGCGGTCCGTCGCTCATGCGTGCATCCTACGCTGCCGGATTCGCCGCTGCCGGGCCGTTGGGGCGGTCAGGCCTGCCACCGCCGGCCTGACGTGACCGAGCCCGAACAGGGCGCCTCGGGGCCGTCCGCGTGATCGAGGAGCTGCTCGAGCTCGTTGATCCACCGCAGGTACGCGGACTGCTCGGCGGTGGAGATCGTGGCCCCCATCCCGATCTGGTCCACGAGGCCACGGATCAAGGGGAGCGACCGACGCAACGGGGCCGCGGCCCGCTCGAACGCCTCGGTCGGCACGGAATGGGTCGCGCGGATCGCCGCGACGTCGGCGGTCGCCTCATCCAGCGCTGACTCGATGACGCCGAGTTGCGTCGTCAGGGTGGCCAGCCACGCCTGGCGCAGGTCGTCATCCATCGGCGACCGGACCGGTCGACATCGTGCGCGCGCTCCTATAGCCGCGCGCGCTCGGTGGGGCGATAGTACTCGACCGTACCTGGCAAGCGTTGGGCAATCGTCCGGGGGCTGGTCGGTGCTGGGGCGTCGAGTGCGATGCCGTTGCTTCTGGTGTCGCCGAGGCCCGGTCTCGCGGTGTCCTGTCGCAACGGAAGGTCGGTCCTACGACTCGACGATGAGGTCCTGACGCCTCACTGTCGTGGCATCCGCCGCAAGGCCATCTCCGATCGGCCCGAGGCGGCTTCAGTCACCCGGAGGTCATATGATCCAGCCCCTCGCAGCACGCACCCGGAGCCGCGTCGTCGCGGTCTTCACGGCCGGGATGATCGTCATGGCGTTCGCCGGCTCGGCGATAGCCGGCAACAACGGGACGCTCAAGATCCATGAGGTCGGCACGCCGGTCGAGACCCCGAACAACGATCCCAAGGTCTGTGCGTTCGACGTCGAGGCGTTCGGCCTTGATGCCGGGCAGAGTGGCTATCTGGTGTTCACGGTCCAGGGTAGCGACGCGCCACAGGGCACCGGCGCGGGGCCGTTCGACTTCGGACCGGCGGACTCGGATGGATACGCGATCTCGCAGGTCTTCGGCCTTGCGGCCGGGCATTACAAGGCCACGTTGTACGGCAAGGCAGATCTAACCGACGTGAAGGCCAAGTCCAAGGTCTTCAAGGTGACCTGCGAAGGCGGTGGTGGCGGCGGTGGTGGCGGTGGGGGTGGTGGCTGATCGCCTACGGCGCGTCCGAACATGAGGCGAGGCCCCGTCCGTCTCCTACGGTGGGGCCTCGTCAGCTGTCTCGTGTCCCGATCGATGGTTCGCGTGACGTCAGGACGCGATGGTCTCGCTGGCGCATTCGGGACAGCGCTGGTCGGCTCCGGGTTCGGTCACGCCGGACGTCTCCCACGGCTCATCGCTCAACCACTGGCCGCCACAGCGAGTCAGGACCAGGTTCCGTGGCTGCTCTGGGGAGCGTCGGGCCGGCTGGTGCCACGCCCCAGGCTCGGGGCGTTCCCGGCGGATCCAGTCGCTCATCACACGTGTCCTTCCCGATCGGTCGCGCGCTCGGTAGGGGGAAAGGTTTCGACCTCGGGCACCTGATCGAAACCCCCCGTGCCCGAGGTCGTGTGACCAATGTCACGGATGCCACGAACATCGACCATAGCCCGATGGTCATGGCCAACCGTCGCCAGAGGTGTGTGTGACCAATGTTGCGCCGTGGTGAGGACCATCGGATCGGGTCCGTCGGCGCGCCCCGGCACCACCATGGGGCGATGACCAGATCGGGGATCCTGTACGAGGTCCTGCGGGTGGCGCCCGACGCCGACATGGCCACGGTCCGCGCCGCGTATCGCCGGCTGGCACGGATCAATCATCCCGACGTCGGCGGCGACGAAGACGTCATGCGGGCGCTGAACAAAGCCTGGACCGTGCTGCGGGATCCCGCTCGTCGGCGGAACTACGACCGCTCCCTCGTCCATCCCGAGCTGGCGCTCGAGGACCCGGACCAGCCCTACGTCGCCACAGCACCGGCGGAGCCGGACGTTCCGACGCCGGTCGGTCGCCCGTCGGGGACGGTCCTCGGGTTCGGACGATACCGCGGCTGGTCCATCGGCCAGCTCGCCGCACACGATCCCGACTACCTGCTCTGGCTTGACCGAACCTCCATGGGCCGGGCCTATCACCGGGAGATCCACGACACGCTCGCCGCTCGCCGCCCGGCTGAGCCGATCGGGGCGCGCTAGCTCCCTGGATCCGGCTGAGGTCCCGAGCGGCAGCAGCGTACTCAGTCAGTCATCACAAGCGGTGCGAGCCCCACGAGCGGCCCGTCGGCCCTCGGCTTGACCAGATCCGGCTCAGGGCCACGATCCGAGATCCGCTCCGCGTAGGCGGCGGCGAGCTGCGTGATCAGACTCGGCACGCGGGACTCCAGGGCCTGACCGTACTCGGACCCGACGTGCTCGGCGAGTGCCCTGTCCTTCTTCGCCTTCGGGCCCGCGAATCGCATGTGGATCGTGGTGCCGGAGGCGGTCGGCTCGAATTCGATCGTGTGTTTGAGCTTGAGTGGTCCCGCCGGCGTATCGAGGACCGTCAGGTCCGTGACGTAGTCATAGGGTCGCCAGTCGAGGATCTCCTCGATGACGGCGTCCTTCCCGTGCATGCAGTGATTGGCCGACCCGAGCCCCCGGCGCCCGCCGGTCGCGCCCTTGATCTCGACCTCGGTGACCCACGGCTGCCAGGTCATCCGTTGACCCGGTTTGGTCAGGAATCCCCAGGCGACCTGCGGCGGGACCATGGTCGGCACCGACACCGTGAGGATGGACTCCTCCGCGGCAACGAATTCGCGCTTTCGGGCCTCCTCCTCGTCCCAGCGTCGCCCGAGATCGTGCGCCCACGTCGCCACATCGCCGATCCGGTCGTAGGTCTCGGTGTGCGGGCGCATGCCAAGTCCGGCCGGGTCGATGTCGGAGGCGTCGATCGAGGCCTGGCTGAGCAACGCGTAGGCATCGATGCCGAGGGTCTCGACGACGTCATTCTTGAGCAGCCGGTGCGCAACGATCACGTCCGACCCGAGCAGCTCCTGGCGCCCGGCGACCTTCTGGATGATCGCCTCGCCATGGTGGACGACGAACTTGAGGTCGAGGTCCGGGATCCGCTCGCAGGCGTTGCACTCGCACGACGTCGCCTGTCGGACGTCGCGTCGACGGCGGCGGAACCCGAAGTAGCACCGCTCGATCGTGTCGAGCAGCATCGACCCGTCGATCGAGTCGATCGTGGCGAACGTGAAAGCGGCGTCACCCTCGAGCTTGGCCAGCCGGAAATTCGGCCTGAGCGCGCTGACGACCGCGCCGATGAGGTCCGCGAGGATGTCCTGGGCGTGATCGAGCTCGACGTCGGCGAGGTAGCCGGTGTACCCGGAGATGTCGGCGATCAGGAAGCAGGTCTGTTGCGGGGTCAGAGTCCCGGCCCTCGAGCGTCGAATTGGATGCCACGCCACTATACGGCGAGGTGATCGACGACCCGGACGGCCGATCGGTGGATCACGGGCATACTCTCCCGATGCGCATCCTCATCGTCGGTGCCAGCGGCTACATCGGGAGTCGCCTCGTGCCACTCCTGCAGGCTCAAGGCCACGCCCTCGTCTTGACCAGCCGGGACGTCCGCTCGCTCGCGAGCCGATTCCCGGAGGCCCGGGTGGTGCCCGCGGACCTCCTGGATCCAGCGACGCTCGATCCGGCGCTGGCGGGCATCGACATCGCCTACTATCTCGCGCACTCCATGGGCGAGGGCGAGCGGGGGTTCGCCCAGCGCGACCGCCAGGCGGCGAACCACTTCGCTTCCGCCGCCGCGCGCGCCGGCGTGGCCCGGATCGTGTACCTCGGAGGATTGGGCGACGACGCGAGTCAGTTGTCGCCTCACCTCTCGAGCCGTCACGAGACCGGGGCCGAACTCGCCGCGCACGGCGTGCCGGTCACCGAGTTCCGGGCCGCCGTGATCATCGGTTCGGGGAGTGCCTCCTTCGAGATCCTGCGTCATCTGACCGAGCGGCTTCCTGTGATGATCACGCCACGCTGGGTGAGCACCCGCTGCCAGCCGATCGGGATCCGTGATGTGCTCGAGTATCTCGTCGCGGCGCTGGATCACCCCGACATCACCGGGATCGTCGAGATCGGCGGACCGGATGTGCTGTCGTACGGCCAGATGATGCGGTCGTACGCTCGCGTCAGGGGGCTCCGCCGACTGATGATCCCGGTCCCGGTCCTGACCCCCCGACTGAGCTCGTATTGGGTCAACCTGGTCTCGCCGGTCCCGGCGGGGATCGCACGCCCCCTGATCGAGGGTCTCCGCTCCGAGGTCGTGGTGCGATCACCCGGACCGGCCGCCCGCTTCGCGCTCACGCCGATGTCCTACGTCGACTCGCTGCTGCGAGCGATGAATCGCTCGGACGGTGACGCCCTCGAGTCCACGTGGTTCGATTCGTTCAGCCCGCGTGACGGCGCCAGCCCAGCAACGCTGACCTCGACCGAGGGGATGATCGTCGAGCGTCGGCAACGCGCTGTGGCGGCATCGGCCGAGCGGGTCTTCGTCGAGGTCGAACGCGTCGGCGGGGCCCAGGGTTGGCCGTATGCGAACCTGCTCTGGCGGATCCGCGGCGTCGTCGATCGGGTCGTCGGCGGGGTCGGGATGCGTTTGGGACGTCGCCGCCCGGACGAACTGCGCGAAGGTGACGCGCTCGATTTCTGGCGCGTCGAGGAGATCCGACGACCTGAGCTGTTGCGGTTGCGCGCCGAGATGAAGGTCCCCGGCCGGGCCTGGCTGCAGTACGACGTCGTGTCGATCGACGGCGGCAGCCAGCTCATCCAGACGGCCTTCTTCGAGCCCAAGGGGCTGCCTGGGCTCGCCTATTGGTACCTCCTGTACCCGGTCCACGGCCTGATCTTTCGGGGCATGGTCCGCGTCTTGGCGGAGCGGGCGAGCCGGCCACGTTGACGCTCCGGCCAGAAGCGTCGGCATGATCTGCCAGCGATGACCGCTAGCGTGGTCAGCCGGCCTTCGACCAACGTCTAGGGCGCCGGGGTCGGTTCAGAAGAGCGGACGCCGTTCACGAGGGGACTCGCCGTCCGTACCGGCGTGTCAGACCGCAGAACGTGCTCGATCGCGTCCGCGGTCGCGTCCGATGACCATCGCAGCACCAATTCCGGCCCGGGAGACCGGGAATTCTGCCCAGCGGTGGTGCAACCTCGTCGTTTCGCATCCGCCACGCAGGATTCCCGGCCTCGGAGGCAGCTTGTCGCGGACGCCAAACTGACCCGACCGTGGCCCTCGGATCGCTCCGGCTCGCGTCGTCGCCTCTCCGGCGCGTATCTTGGCACCGCCACGTCGGACGGCCAGGCCGATCGCTCGCGAGGAGGGCTGGATGCATCACGAGGGTCACCGCGCCGACGCGAGGCCCGTCGTCCGATGGGCGATCGTCGGGCCCGGTGACATCGCCGACCGTGTCATGGCGCCGGCGATGGCGACCGCGTCATCGGCCGACTTCGTCGCGGTGCTCGGGCACGACCGGGCCCGGACCGAGGCATTCGCCCGTCGCCACGGAGCCCGGCGTGTCCACGACCTCCTGGACGACCTCCTCGCCGACCCTGACGTTGACGCGGTCTATCTTGCGACGCCGGTCGACCGGCACGCGCCCGACACCATCGCCGTGCTGGAAGCCGGCAAGGATGTTCTGGTCGAGAAGCCGATGGCACGCTCGACCGCCGAGGCCGTCGCGATGGCCGCGGCCGCTGAACGGTCCGGCCGTCGGCTCGCGGTGTGCTTCTACCAGCGGTTCAACACTCGCCATCGCGAGGTTCGGCGCCTCATCGGAGCCGGGGCCATCGGGCGTCCGACCGCGGCACGGATCAACTTCTCTGGCCGGTCGCGACCACGGCCCGGAGCCTGGCGCTTCGACCCGGCGCGCTCGGGCGGGGGCGTCTTCGCGGACCAGGGCAGCCACGCCGTGGACCTGCTGCGCTACCTCCTGGCCGACGAGGTGCGCGAGGTTGCAGCCTTCACCGGCACGCTGGCCGAACCGACCGACGTCGAAGACACGGCGTCGACGCTGCTGCGGTTCGCGTCCGGCCTGGCCGCGGTGATCACGGCCCACTGGAGCATCGAGGATCCGCGCGAGGCGCGGACGTCCGTCCTCGAGATCTCCGGCACCGAGGGAACCATCGTCACGTGGCCGCTGCACGACAAGACCTCGCTTGGGACGCTATTGCTGGCGAACGCGGACGGCGAACGCGAGGTCCCCTGCGAAGCGTCGAGCACGCACGTGGCCCTGCTGGACGCAATCGCCGCGCCCGCCCAGACCTGGCCACCCGAGGTCGCCACCGGCACCGATGGCCTGGTCGCCATGCGGATCCAGGAGGCGGTGTACACGGCCTCCCGTGAGCGGCGCGTCGTCGACCTGTGAGCCTGCCGCCGGCGCGCGTCGCGTTCTACTACGGCGTCCCCGTCCGACAGCCGAACGAGGACACGAACCCGTACGGCAACCTGCTCGCCGACGGGCTCGCGCGGCTCGGGGTGGATGTGACCTACTCCGACCGGCACGACGAGGCCTGGATCCGTGAGCACGCCGGCCAGTTCGACGTCATGCACTGGCATTGGCCATCGCACGAATACCAACGGCGCACCGAGACCGAGACTCGGGCGGCCATGGAGGCGCTGGTCGGCGAATTGCGAGTGGCGCGTGACCTCGGCTGGCGGCTCGTGTGGACCGCGCACAACCTGTACCCGCACGATCGGACGTTTCACGCGATCGACCGCGAGTTCCGATCCCGGCTCGTGGAGCTGTCCACCGCGTTGATCGCGCACTGCGACGTCGCGGCGGAGGCGCTTCGAACCGAGTTCCAGCCGAGCGCGCCGATCCACGTCATCCCGCATGGCCACTTCATCGACGTCCTGCCGGCGAGCGTCGCCCGGGCCGACGAGCGGGCCGCCCTGGGTATCCCACCCGACGCCTTCGCGTATGGGTTCATCGGCAACCTGCTGCCGTACAAGGGGCTCGAGGAGCTGATCGACGCGTACCGCGCGGTCGATCCGGGCGACGCGTGGCTCCTCATCAGCGGCGGCGTCCAGCCCGAGTATGGCCGCCAGCTGCGCGCGTCCCTGCTTGACCACCCTCGGATCGTGCTGCGCACGTTCGACTACGCGCCGGGCGAGGCGTTCGTGCGGGTGCTGGAGGCGTCGGACGTGATCGTCCTGCCGTTCCGCGCCTCCACCACATCGGGCTCGCTCGTCCAGGCGCTGTCGTGGCCGCGACCAGCCATCGTGCCGGCCATGGGCTGCCTGCCGACCCAGATGTCCCCCGACGCGGGCATCCTGTACTCGCCGGACGACCCCATGGGCCTGGAGGACGCGATGCGGCGGATCCGGGAGATAGACCTGGAGGGGGCACGGGCCGCCGCGTGGCGGTCGGCCACGGCGGTCGACTGGGACGAGATCGCCCGCCGGACGCTCGAGGCCTACCGCGCATGACGGTCCGCGACGAGCGATTTCCATCGGAGACGTGGCTGGCTGACCTGCGTCGGCGGGGTACGGACCCTGCGTTTGCGAAGGCCCGCGCCGCGCTGGATGAGCGTCTCGCCGGCTACCACGAGGTCCTGCCGGACCATCCGTCCCGCCAGGCCGGCTACTACCACGACTACTTCTGCCCGACGCACGCGGTCCAGCTGGTCTTCGACGCGCGCGAGCCGCATCGCCACCCGTGCCCGGTCGATGGTGCGGTCTTCTCGGGCGAGCCCTTCGACAGCGCGTGGGGCTGGTCGGTCAACGACAGGCTCTCGGACGCGGCGCTCCGGGCAGCCGTCCGACACGCGATGGGCGCGCCCGACGCCCCTGTCGAGGCCGGGCGCGACGCCGCGCTTGCCCGGGGCGTGCTCGTCGGCTACGCAGAGCGCTACCGGGGTCTGCCGCCCGCCCCCAAGCTGTATCCGGGCCCGTACCACGGCATCGCCTGCTTCAGCGCCCTGGACGAGGACGTCTGGATCATCCGCCTGGCCTGGGCGGCGGCGCTGCTCGGTGACGCGCTGGAGCCGGATGACACGCGGGCGATCCGCGAGGGCCTGTTCGTGCCGGCGCGAGAGCACCTCGCCCGGGTCCGCTACCGGCAGGTCCAGAACGTGGCGAACTGGGACAACTCGGCGCTGCTGACGCTGGCCCTGGTCCTCGGCGATGACGCGGCCATCGACGATATCCTCGAGGGCGAGTACGGCGTCCGTGACGAGCTGGCCCGCGGGGTCGGGGCCGACGGCGTCTGGTGGGAGGTCTCGCTCAGCTACCACTATTACGTCCTCGCGGCGCTGTCGTGGACCGTCCGCGGGCTGCGGGCGTCGGGCCGGCGCTTCGCGCAGGAGGGCACCGTCGCGGACATGTTCCGGACGCCGCTGGACCTCGCCTTCCCGGATGGGTCCCTGCCGGCTGTCAACGATTGCTGGTTCCACATCGGCCTGCTCGGCGAGGTCGGGCACGGGATCCCGGACGCGGAGGGCTTGCACGAGCTGGCCTGGGCATGGTTCGGTGATCCCGGGTTCGGCCAGGTGCTCGCGGCGAACGCGGCACGGACCGGACGCGTGACGCTGGAAGCGCTCCTCGACGGCGCCGACGTCCCGGTGTCGCCTCCATCCGGTCTGGCGGTCGAACGGCGTCCGAGCCGGCGGCTCGACGACCTCGCCGTCCTCCGGAGCGCCGCGCTCACCGCGATCGTGAAAGCCTCGCCGCGCGATGGCGACGCGCACGGCCATCCAGACCAGCTGGGCCTGCAGCTCTATGGCGCCGGCGGGCGGATCGCGATCGATCCGGGAACGCCCGGCTATGGCATCGCGCTCAACGACACCTGGTATCGCCAGACGGCGGCCCATTCGACGGTCCTGCTCGATGCCGCGAGCCAGCCGCCGGGGTCGGCGACGTTCACGCGGTTCGACCAGGCCTTCGTGGAGGCCGAGGCGCGCTGGGCCGCCGTCGACGACTGGGCGGGCGTTGTCGAGCGCACTCGACAGATCGATTGGCCCCAGGCCGCATCGACCGCCTACACGGACGTCCGGATGCGGCGCACGCTTCGACTGGGCGGCGGGAGCCTCGAAGACGCCTTCGAGGTGGACGCCCCCGGCGAGCGCACGATCGACTGGCTGCTCCACGTCCGCGGGTCACACGCCGGAGCGACCGAGCCCGCGGAGCCGGGTGCCCTCGCGGGCCCCTGCGGCTACGACCAGCTGACAGACGTCCAGCGGCTGCCGCGCGCGTCCCAGGTCACGTTCGATCTACCCGCGGGCCGGCTCGTCCTCCAGCTGGACCCGGAGCCGGACGAGGAGCTGTTCCTCGCCTCGGCGCCCGGCAACCCGGCCGCCGACCGGCATCTCCTGTTCGTCCGGCGCCGCCGTGCCCGGCGCACGACGTTCCGAGCCCGCCTGCTGGTCGAGGGATCACCCGGCACCTGATCACGTCGCGACGAAGAAGACGTGGTCAGGCCCCCGGCGGACGAACCGCTCGGGGGCCGTTTCGTGCTCAGGAAATGGTCGGGGCGGCGGGATTCGAACCCACGACCACCAGTCCCCCAGCCTACCCGGTAGCGTCCGTCGGGGTCCGCTCGCGTTCGGTTTGTGCTCGGCGGCCGTTCTAAACGGGGCCGGTTGTCCGGGGTCGTGCGCCCCTATTGGTACCCAGCGTTGGTGCCAGCCACCCCGCCAGCGGATCGTGCCGGCCACTGCCAGCCCGGATGCCCCGGGCTCTGCTGGCCCACGAGACGGCATCGCGAGTCCGATTCAAATCACCTCTACTTGCACCGTGTGCGACTCGCGGTCCTCCGGCGGTGGCTCCTCTCCGAGCGTCGGCGAGTAGCGACAGAAGCAGTACAGACGGCGGCATCCACGCAGCGGCAAGTCGGGAGCGGTCGTGGGGTTCAAGAGCCGGCCGTGAAGCGCTCGACACTCCGCACATGAGTCGTCGCCATGGCGTGTCCACACGAGCAGTCCGAGTGCTGCGTAACGTGCAAGGAACACACGCGTGTATCGGCGGAGGGCGTCGACATCGGGCTTGCCGGTCCAGGTTCTAGAGAGCTGGTAGTGCGCCTCGGCCTCCGCTCGGATCGGGTCCGCATCGGACTCCCGGGCCAGGTACACAAGGTCATCAGCACCGCGGACGTAGGCAAACCGCTCGCCGCAGGACGAACACTTCCCGGACCGAAGAGGAGGTTTGACGATGGGGGCCTCGCAATGAGGGCAGGTACCCCGGGCGTAAACACGTCCGTTGGCCTCTACCGCCTTGAGGGCTGGCGGCGCAGGCGGGCTGGGCTGCGACGGTTCCACCCCGCCTTCGCCAGACTCACCCTGCTGACCGCGCCTGAAGAACTTCATCTTTCCTCCCTCCAAGTTCCGTAAGCTCCGGCTGCTCCCATTCGCGTCCAGGCCCCGGTCGCCCCGGACTCCGCTTAGGACGGGATCGTGAGCAATGGGCGAACCCTCTCGGCGGCGCGCTGCACCTCGCGATAGCTCGCTTCAGCATCTGCCATGACCCTGGTGAGTTCCGTGCCATCGAGGCGCAGCGTCTGCATCGGATTCGTCCAGCCAATGACGTCGTTGTAGCTGTCGCTGCGGCTTCTGAGGTGGGCCAGTGCCTGCAGCAGCTCGCCACCCTCTGGATCTGCAGCCAAGTCGATCAGGGGTGCCAGCGTGGAAAGGTACACACCCGTAGACAGCGTGAACAAGCCAGGAGCCCATTTGAGGTCTCTGATCTCAAGCGAGATTTCCGTGGCAAGCGCGCGCATTAACCTCTTGCGCCGCTCCTGGACCTCCTCGTTGCGATTGCGCCGCGCCAGATGGTAGCTGCCGACATACCCAAGAACGCTGCCGACAGCTGCGCCGACGAGTGCGCCGACCAAGGTCTCTTCCACGTCTGATTTACCCGTACGTGCGGCTCATGAAGCCGCTCCCTGGTGAGCGTACTCTCGCCGACGTAGCCGTCGCGACTCGGATTCACCCTCGGGCCATGGCACGACGCGGCGTCAGCGAGGAGCGGCAGCGGGCAGCCGCGATCCAGGGCGCACGCCGGATGATTACCCGCGGCGAGCGCCCTATGTACCGCGTGGCGCCTCGAGGACGGGCTCTGGCCGGTCGTGGGGGCGGAATGGCTATTGGTGGCCGGGTCGAACCGACGGGACGCGATGGACTCGGCGATCGACGCCATCGCGGCGATGCTCGGCGTGGGATCGGAAGCGTTCGAGGTGGTGACGTAGCCCTCTTGCGGCACGGTCGTATCGTGGGCCTGCTCGATGTGGGCGTCGTCGAAGGGAGGGACGGGACGTGAAGCGCTTCATCATGGCAATCCTGCTCGCAGCAGCCGTGATGGGCTGTACGAATCCGATCGCTTCGCTGGCGAAGGACACTTGCGCTGAACTCGACGGCGCGATCGTGCTTCAGGTCGGCCCGATCCTGAGGAAAGCCATAAGCAGGGCCGAGGACCTCGGCGCTTCCGGCCCGGAGCTAGGCGCCGCTATGCGCGAAGAGTGCCCTGAGACGATGTCAGCGATCGACAACATCGGACAGGAGCAGGAAGACCGGGAAGCCCTGCCGTCAAAGATGGTCGTCGATGTCACTTCGTGCTCGGACGATGGCGCTGGTGGAACCGTGCGGAACGGCTCGACAGTCACCGTCGACATCTTCATCGGGGTCCAATTCCTCGATGCGGCCGGCGTGGTCATTGACGACGGCATCGATTCAGTGAGTGGAATCCGCCCGGGTGAGACCGCGAGCTGGGAGGCCGGCTACTTCGGAGGTAAGGACGTGGCTCGTTGCCGTGGGGAGGTCAGCAGCGCGTTCGAGCAGTAGGGTCATGGCCGACCTCGCGAAAGTCCCCGAGTCGTCACCACGGCCACCACCAGCGGCGGCGTCACGTCACCGATCCCGACGCGCACGTGAGACGGCAACTAGGGCAAGGCGCGGCGTCAGGTTCGACGTGCATTGATGCCGACCAGAAGGTCTAGGTCCGCGTCGACAGGCGCAAGATTCGTGGATCCTTGGTCAAAGGTGGAAGGGATTGCTTGAAGAGCGCCAGGTTCCAAGCGAGCATCGTGTATGGCGCCCACATGACATCGAATTCGGTTTCGTGGACGTACGGCCGAAGGAGAAGCGGGTAGGTGAGGCTCATCACCAGCCCCGTGTACACATGCGCCACGGCCAGCACTTCCTCTGGACTGGCGGTCGGATTGAATCTCGACGCCGCGTCAATGCCCAACTGTGCTTGCGGCCCTGCTGTTGCGACATACAAATCAGAGAGCGCCTCCCACTCACCGATCCTCATCGCATTCTCGCGAACTCGGTTGCGAATCTCGGCGCTGTACTTGACCATATCTCGGGCAACTTTGACGTGCTCTCGGAACTCGGGGCTCCCGCGATCCCATTCGGCCTCTAAGGACCACTCGGCAAGGAGGAGGCCCTCCCATCCTTCCTCGTCCAGGGTCCCGAGCCACTCCCATAGGCTTCGGATCTGGGCGCCATTCGGCCCGTACTCGTCGTCGGATACGGAAATCTTTCCAACCCAGACCGCGGGCGGGTCCTTCGAGGTACGTCGTCCCAAGAACGCCAAGGTGCCGACGATAACCAATAGAACAACGATTTGGAGGGTGGTCTCGGAGGTCACTAGTCGGCTTGAAAGGCGGCCGTCGTATCAGCCTGTTGCTGGCAGTGGTACGCGCGGATGAGCGTCAGGGGACAAGGACCGCCCGGCTCGGCCAGCGTCGCGAGGATCTCTAAAGGCGTCTGCCTTCCCGAGGGGTCGCTTGACGGCGCGTATTGGATCGCGACCCAGAGAACCGCCGTGATCGTCAGGCCCAGGGCCACGGCTAGGACGAGGTCGTTCGGCACGTCTGCTCCCCTCCACACTCCGGATCGGCCAGCATCCTACCGCGCCAACGAAGCTGTCACTCCGCTGATTCACCTTCGTCGCATTGCACGACGCGGCATGTCCGAGGAACCGTCGACGGGCAACTAGGACCGATCATTTCCAGGGCGCTCTTGAAGGCGGGCCAGGTGGGCAAGGAGGAGGGCCTGGTCGCCCGACTCGAGCCTCTCGTGGCCGAGGCGTCTCAGCATGTCCGGCTAACGATGCACGATTGGCAAGAGGTCCATGAAAGGCTTCGCGCCGGACGAAGCCGCCTAGCCAGCCAGCTGCCTTCGCCTCCCGATCTCTTTACCACGCTGGTGGCTGGAATCGCGACAGTCCGACTTGCGCCAGGGAGGTTCACATCTCAGGAGCGGACCTACTTAACCAAGGCGTGGGAGGAGGTGACTGGCGACAAACGTCCGGCGCGCGACACCCCGGGGACAAAGTCGAAAGGTGGCTGCCTTGCCCTCCCGATCGCTGTCCTCGTAGTCCTCGCGCTTGCCGCGACAAGGAGTCGAGGTGGTGAGGGCGAGTAGCGCGAGAGCCTCCGAGAGGTGCCACGGCATCCGGAAGAGGAGCGACTCGCGGTGCTGGCGGAACCAGGTGGTTATATCGGGATGATGCGGCGCGGGTGTTGACGGGTTGGGTGCCGAGACACCCCTACTTGAGCGGCGCGAACTTCACGACCCAGGCGTTGTCAGCCGACACATCGAGGTAATACGAGCCGCCTGCGAGCCCGTATACGACCGTTTCATATCTGTACTTCTTGTAGCTGATCTCATTGAACAGGCCTTCGCTCTCGAGGATGCCGCCGTCGCGCGGGTAGAGGCGAACGATCACGTTGCCATCACCGACTCCGGTCATCGTCACAACGAAGTCACCTGCCTTGAGCTCGAAGGGTTTGGTGTTCCGCGAACCCGTGCCTTTGACGGTAACGGCCTTGACGCTTGCGGGGGTCCTGGTGGGAGTCGAGGTGGAGGCTGGCGTGGGGACGGTGGCCGGTGATGAAGGCACTGCGACACCCGGCGTCGGTACGGCGACACCGGGGCAGTTGAACCCCGGATAGTCGCTTCGAAGCGTGACGATTGCTGCCGAGAAGAGATCCATTTCGCGGCCGGAGCGACTCGCCGTCAACAGCGCCCCGGTCATCAGCGACGAGTCCCTGAGGTCGAGCGCGTGCCGGAGCGAATCGTATCCCTCTCTAAGCGCGTCGATCACCTGCCGAACGTGATAAACTGTGGAATTCGCTGGCGCCCATGACGGCAGATTCTCGAATGCCACCGAAGCCCGCGCGAGGTTGGCCGATGAGCTTTCCATTGCGCTCGACATCTCGGCAAGCTCGTCTGGATCATCGAACAGCTTCTCGCGGTCAGTCACCTGTAGCAGGGTTCCCAGAAACCCCATGCCTATCGCCATTTCTTGCATGGCAGAGCAAAAGGAAGAGACGTGGCCGGCAGGGGGCTGCTCGACCGTCGCGCTGGGTTGCGACACGGACGACGATGGCCCACTGGTGGGTGCGCATGCGACCATAAGAAGCGCTATGGCTCCGACGATGGAGATCGCCAATACCAGGGACCGACTTGACATCCCTATTCCCCCTCGTTGCGCCAACGCAGTGACCCTACTCTAGAGGGTCCTCAACCGCACCAGCGAGCGCAACGACGTGGTGCCCCCGATCGCCGACGTGCGGAGGTTCACGAAGCGGACGGACATAGACCGACCCCGGTCGGACCGCATCGGCTGGCCGCATCAGGCGGGGTCGCGTCGCGGCCCGTTGCCGGGGCAAGGGGCGATGGTGACGATCGCCGCTTATCTGCGGCTTATCCAGCTCTCGAAGACCGCCACGATGCTCTGGGCGAACGCGAGCACAAACAGCGCGAAGCTGACGAAGAGGACGACGTCACTGCGGGTCGGGTAGGTGGCGGCGACGGCGACGTAGTTCGTCACCAAGACGCGTGGCTCGTGTATCAGCTGCAATGCCGCGTACAGAGAGATCAGACTCCCGAGGCCCAAGATGACCGAGCGGCGCACCGCGGTCGGTCCCTTGGCAAGTCCCGACAAGGCCGCGCCGGCGAGGCAGATCAGCCCCAGCTGTAGGGGAAGGATGGTGTCTGGACCGAACGCGTTGACGAGCTGGACGTAGAGGAGCACAAGCCCCGCTGTGGCGAGTGAGTACGTGACCTTCATGCCCGTCCCCCTGCTTGTCGCCGGCAAGATACATCAGCCCCGGTCGCCCCGGACCCCGCCGGCCGCACGAGGCGGGATAGCGGGTCCGGCCCGTTGCCGGAGCTGGGGTGATGGTGACGATCGCCGCTTCAGCTGCGGCTTACCCGACCCTCCCGGATCGCCACGACGCTCTGCGCGACCGCGAGCACGAACAGCGCCGCGCTCGCGGCCAGGAAGTAGTCGTTGGGCGACGGGCGACCTCTCACCCCGGTCGTCAGTAGCAAGACGCTGACGGCGAAGCACAAGAGCCCCATGACGCCGAAGCCGAGTGCGCGGCGCATCGCGGCCCGACGTGGGTCGCTGCGGCTCATTCGATCCCCTCCAAACTCCGGATCCGCCAGCATCCTAGCGCGCCACCGAAGCTGTCACTCCGTCGATTCACCATTCGTCAGATGGCACGACGCGGCATGTCCGAGGAACGACGGCGAGGACAGGCGATCCAGGCGGGCCTCCGGGCCATCTCGCGCGGTGAGCGCCCCCGATACCGCATCGAGCCCCTCTCAGGCGGTCGGTGGCAGGTCGTGGGGGCGGAGTGGCTGTCACTGGCCGGGTCGAACCGACGGGACGCGATGGACTCGGCGATCGACGCCATCGCGGCGATGCTCGGCGTGGGACCGGAAGCGTTCAACGTCGAGGCGTGAATCCGACCTGTCACGGCGGCGTGACCCGGCGTATCGTCCGCCCATCGTGCTTCGGAACGCAGGGAGGGACAGGACGTGAAGCTCTTCAGCGGGGACGAGCTGGTGCTCTTCGGACCGGGCTCGGAATGGTTCTGGGCGGCGCTCAGCGGGATCGCGACGGCCGTCACGCTGCTGGCAATCCTCCGCCAGCTGCGAATCCAGGCGAGCCAGGCTGCCATCGAGCAGGTGGCCTCCTTCGATCGGGAATGGATGTCGGAGCGGTTCGTGACCTATCGGCTCGACGTCTACCTGGCGCTCCAGAGTGGAACGAACCTGGCAAACCTGCCACAGCCAGCGACAACTAGGCTCGGCGACTACTGGGAGAGCATCGGTGCGCTGGTCCGGAAGGGGCATCTCGATCGGCGTCTGCTCCGCGAGAGCAACGGCCCTCTTTGCGAGATTGCCTGGATGTATCTCGGTCCCAATGCTGAGGCTGAGCGGGCGAAGTGGAACGACCCCACGATCGGGATCCATTTCGAATGGCTTGCCGGCGTCATGGGCGAGATGCACCGCGCCCAGGCCGTGGACGCGAAGACGTTCGACCTGGCCGAGTTCATGTCGGGGTTGGATGGGTGGATCGCCAGCCTTCGACGCTCGCTTGCGATCGAGCAGTCGCTCCGGAGCGTGACGATCGCGCCGTCGAACGCCCCGGCCATGCCGCCGTCTGCCGCCACTCCGGTCGTGGCCCCGGTGCCGGCTGAAGGCTGAGGCCCCAGTCCCCCCTGGGCTCCGCTGATAGACGAAAGACCGACCCGAGGGCCGGTCTTTCGTGCTCAGGAAATGGTCGGGGCGGCGGGATTCGAACCCACGACCACCAGTCCCCCAGACCGCGAGAAGGGTGTTACTACGTGTCGCATGGTCCCGTTCCACGCTCGGGAGGGCGGGTCGGACGCCCCTCAGTGACAGGTCGTGTCGCGCATCATCCCCCCACCGGTCCCCCCGGGCTGGCCACCAATAGCGTTCGATTGGTAGTCGCGGGCCTGGGCCGCGTGGCAACGTAGCTACGTCGGCCTCGGCCCCACGTGGCGCGGGCTGCGATCGCGGCGAGTAGCCTACTCCCGGACTAGGGACGCGTGGCTGGGGAGATAGATGGCGGATCGACCTGACCTTCCCGCGGATTTCAACTGTATCCATGGGATCCCGGCATTCGATTGCGAGCGCCGCCATGAGCAACGTGCACCGGGTGCCGGCTCTCACCCCCACCTTGCATTGGTTGCCGCCATCCAGCGGCGTGCCCGCCTGGACAAGCTCACCTTGGAGCGTCGTGTCGCGCGAGGTGGCACGCTCGGCCCCGATGCTGAGGCCTTGGCACGACAACCAGCAAGTGACCGCCGCATCAGGGCCGCAGCCGTGCAAGCGGCTAGGAAGATGACCGCGCGGCGAGCGCCCGATGTACCGCGTCAGGCGCCTCCGCGACCCTCATTGGCTGGTCGTCGAAGCGGAGTGGCTAGAGGTGTACGGGATTACCCGACGGCACGTCCAGGAAGTGGCGCGGGCTGCGATCGCCGCGGAGCTCGATGTCGACCCGGACGCGTTTGACGTGGAGATATAGTCCGATCCCGCCCATGGCGTGCGTGTTCTGCGGCAAACAAGGTCCATTGTCCAAAGAGGACGCCATTCCGCGATGGGCGCTACGAGCGCTCGGAACGCTCGGAAGGATCGTTACACGCCAAGCCGTTGATAGCCGCTTCATGCGCTCGAAGACTGGTGTCGCCGTCAAGTTTCCCGAGGTCTGCGAGTCGTGCAACACGGGTTGGATGAGCGGTCTGGAGAAGGATGTCGGCCCGTGGCTGGCACCCACGCTGGTCGGCCAACAGTCAGTGTTTGCGGTCCCACAACAGCAAGCGATCGCGTTCTGGGCGGTCGAGACCGCGACGATCCTCGAAGCCGCCATGCGAACGGGTCGCATCGGTCCCCCCATCCCGACGGCGATTTGGGCCTGGCTGTACGAACATCGGAAGGATCGCCTCCCACCCCCGGGCGCACACGTCTGGTTTGGAAAGTACGACCCCTGGAATTCCGCCCAGGGACGCGGAGCCATTCCGGGTCACGAACACGCTACCTGCGTTCCTTCGCTACGACGACCCAGACCTCAGCGGCCATCCCTCGCCGCTCCAGTACTTCCACACGTTCACCATCGGCTATCTCGCCATCCAGGTCTTCGGTCAGACCTTTGGTGCCAATGGGCTTGGCGACGATGGTTTGCCTCTGGCCATCATGATCCCGCGGATGCGAATCGAACCACTGCAGGTCAGGATCTGGTCGAAGCCGGATGAGGTCGTGGTCTGGCCCCCGCGGCAGACGATCGCCAACGACGGGATCGCCGACTTCGCCGGCTGGGCATCTGACCTCAAGTGGCATCTGGTCGGTCTCGGGAACGCCCAGCGTGTGGTGCTGGCTGAGTCCGAAGGTCGAGCCAGATTTGGGTCGCAATGACGGCCCCAAAGGGCAGTCCGACGACAACGGCCCCGTCGCTCCCGGCTGAGCTGACGCCACGAGGGGCGGATCGTTCGCCGGGACGCGGAGCGGGGCCGTAAGGGTCGGCATAGCGGGACGCCCTTGGCTACGGCTTACCTCACTACCGGCCAAGCTCAGGGTTTGGTGTCCTCGCGCCAATCCGGAGGCATGGGCTCCGCGAGGCGAGCGGCACGCTTGCGTGCTTCCTCAGCCACGAAGTCCTCATAGGATTCGAATCCCTTCTCCCGTGCCTGAGCGTCAGCTTCCTCGTACCACCTGCGTCTCCAGTCGGCGTCGCCGGGCGAACCTTCCTCGCTGTCGGCGCGGCCCTGCCCATCAGTCACGGCGCTGTTGTCTCCCAATCAGCAGGTTGCGCCGCTCGTTGGGCGCGAACGGGATCGGCGGGATCGCGTGTACGGGCGCGGAGCCGAGGGTGGCGAAGCCGTCTAGACACAGTCGCCCGCGACCTCTTCTTGCGCTCGCGTGAAGTTGTTGTTGAGGGTCCCCGTGTCTGCGTATCGTTCCTGAGCCGTTGTCATGTCACCCGCGTAGGCGGCCTCCAGAAGCGCTTTTGCGTTTGACATCACCGCACGGTATGCCGCGTGCATTTCGACCCAGCATGCATCCGGTTCGATTGCATCTACCCGGGCTATCTCGCGCTCAAAGTAGGCAATGTCGGCTTTGACCTCTGCCTCTGGTGTGCGGCCGCTCGCGAACGACTCGAAACGTGTTCGCATCTCGCGGATGCCGTTGTCCGCGAAGACGATCCAAGCTTGGATGGTAAGCGGCGTTGACTCCGGGAGCAGGGTCGTCGCCGTGGCTCCCGAACAGCCCATCAGCATCAAGACCGAAAGGAGCACACCTACCACGCGCATCCGACACTCCAGAGAAGATTGCTAGTTCGCAAGACGGCTAGGAATCATGGCGTAGCCTGTAGGACGCGACTCGGGAATCTGCGGGAAGTGCACGGCCAAACAGCAGTTTGCGGTGCAATGCGGCAACACCATTCGTATCGTCGCCTGTGAGTACGATGGGGTGCTACGCGTAGAGTATCGGTCACTTCGTAGTGCACGGGGGGCTGTGGTGTTGCTCAAGTTGTCGATCGCGGCTTTCCTGACGCTGCTGGTGGCCTGTGGCGGATCCGGTAGGTCGTCGGCAGGACTGCCTACAGCGGCACCGACCGCGGGGTCCTCGGAGGGTTCCAACGTCGAGGCAGGACTTCGGATCGTCACCCCGCGGTCCGGCGCCATCGTCGACTCGGCCGTGATCGAGGTGGCGGGTGTCGCCGCGGCTGGCGCTGAGATCGTCCACGACATTCCATTCGCCTCCGATGAGCGCGTCGCCGCTGCCGATGGCACGTGGGTCCATCTAGTCCAACTCGAAGAAGGCGCGAATGAACTCACGTTCCGAGTCGGAGACGACGAGTCCACCGCCCAGACGATCCATGTCACCTATGTCCCAGCCACCGCCGGAGTTTCACCCGACGCCACGCCCGAGCCGACTCCTCACCCAACCGACGAGCCAGTTGACCCTAATCTCGCATACATCGCTTTCAAGGCGGTCTTCTGGGACAACGCTTCGGACCTGTACCGGAACGACCTCGCTGACCTGATCGAGTCCGGGTTCTACTGGGTCAGCAGCGTGGACAAGGTCACGTATAGCTCGGCCAAGCACCAGGTGACCTTCACGGCAACCGTGTCCTATGAGTCCGTATATGCATACGACCATGCGGAATGGCGCGCCGATACCTGGGAACTCTTCCGCCTCTACGCCCGTGACTTCTGGGGTGCCTACGCGGATGGGGTCGGCGACGAGGTCGCGGGGGTCAAGGTGAACTGGAACAAGTGGACGCCAGGCCTGATCCTCTCAGCCAATCGCGATCGCCTCAGAGTCTCGTGTCCTGGAAAGCTACTCGAGGCAATTCGCGTCCGCGAGGCGTCTCAGGGCGACTTCGCCAAGCAGTGCAACTTCAAATACGGGCGCCGCTGATGCTCATTCCATCGAACTAGGGGGAGACCCTCGCTTTTGGCTGTTCAGTTCTGCCTGGATGCGGGATAGCACAAACCGGGTCGTTTCAGTTCCGCCGAAGGTGAGGTCTTGACTACGCTGCCACTCTCCAGCACCGGGGTGTCCGAGCCACAAGTGTGATCTCAAATTGAAGGGTCGCTCATGAACGAAGCAGAACTCGCGGATGAGACTCAGGACCGAATTGCACAAGCGGTCTTTCGGGCACTCAGCCCACAACAGCGGGCCTTTGCACAGACGTTCAGCTTGGTCTTTCACGGGCAAATCGAAGATTGGATGACGTCTCCTGCCGGGCAATCCCTCGTTGAGTCGATTTGTGGCGATGTCCTGGCTGGTCGGCTTTCGACCCTCCCGACGACTTTGGAGGGCTACCAAGGGCTCCGTCCCTATGAAAGCAACGCGGACTTCATGGGCCGTTCGGCAGCGGGCGTGAGCCGCGGCTCAGACGGCGGCGAATCATCGACGTCGATCCGTGCGGGGAGCATTTCGAAGGTCCTTAGGGGGATAGTCCTCCTGCTCGGCCTCATTGAGCTGGTTTGGATCGCCGGATACCTTCTCACGGACTTCGGAGGCATCATCGGGGTGGTCGTAGCATTGGTTCTCTTTCCCATCACGATCTCCGTTGCGCCCGTCTACGGCGTACTCGTCTACGGGGACTGGACCGGCGTCATCGTGTTCGCCCTCGGGGCGGTGAGTATGGTTGGGGCGGCGATGCTCGACCCTGATTCGAACGGGTGAAGGCCCCGGCTTTCATCAAGGGGACCGCAACCACCGTCGCGGCACAACGATGCCTCGAGCGACCCGGCAATGGTCTAGGGAAGCGGCTGGGCAGCAACGAGACTTGATGATGCTCATGCTCATCGCCGCGTCCCTCTTGCTAGCGGCAGCCGTTTGCGGAGCCTGCTCGCCTTCGGTGGAAGGGAGCGTTGGGCCAAGTGCCAGCCCGTCGATCGCGGCTTCGAGTCCAACGGATCGACCGACGTCCACGCTTCCGGCGACCCCCGATTCACGCGCGTACGAAGACTGCAAAGAGCTCGTTCAGGCGGTTCTCGACGAGTTGTCAGACCTCGACGCGACGATCACTGTGGGTGTCATCAAGGCCGACTACGGGGACGCGGTCACCTCCGCGGTCGCGGCCTACAACAAGATCGATGTCGCGGCCTTCGGCGTCAGCAACCTCGCGTGCTTGGAGGATGTCGCCGTTCTGACCGAAGAGGCGGTCAACGATCACATCAGTGCCAATAGCCAATGGAAGAAGTGCCTCGATGGCGCCACGGCGAAATACGATTTTTGCTTTGAGAAGAAGGTTCAGCCGCTGTGGGCATCTGCCACTGAGGCTTACGAGACCGCAAAGGCCAATTTGGCCGCCCTCCGTCCATAGCTCGCGGGACGCTCCCAAGGGTCTGGTTCGCCTGACGACCGTTGATTGTCTCGCCCGTGATCAGTCGGGCTCCGGGGTGTCGCGGATAAGCGCGGCGATCGCGTCCCCGCTCAACACGGCTCGGCGCTCCAGGGCGTCGGCGACGCGGATGAGCGCGGGAGCGAACCGCTCGACCAGCTCCTGCGCGATAGCGCGCAACCAGTCCAGGTACATCGGGGCAGCGGCGGCGCCGGCGAAGGCGCCGGCGAAGTCGCGCGCGTTGGCCTCGTCGCCGACGCGCTCCTCTGGACTCTCTTCCCGGGCGACCACGAGCTCGAGCAGCCTTGGGCCTAGGGTGGCCAGCGCCTCGCGGGCGATGTCCTCGGCAGGGTCGGTTTCACGGAAGCCGTTCGTCTGGTGGCGATCGCCCAGCCACCGTTCCGCAAGGGATCCCGCCAGGATCGCGATGACCCGGCGCTCGAGGTCGGCGCGCAGTTCCGCTTGCGGCCTGGAACGGCCCACGTCGGGTCGAACGCCTCGGCGCCTCGTAGCGCGCGCGGGAAACAGGATCGGTCCCATGGCGCCGGCCCGTTTACGCGGGGCGGCGCCTCTTGACGTCCGTCAGTGTACACCACGTTCCTCGGTGAGTTCCCCCCACGGTCCCCCCAAACGCGGCACAGACTCCGCCCTCGGAGTCCGATTTGTGAGTGGAATATGGTCGGGGCGGCGGGATTCGAACCCACGACGACCAGTCCCCCAGACTTGCACGTAGTGTTCGCCGACGTTCGCCGGGTGTAGAGTCCCGCACGAATTGGACGAAAGTTCGGCTCGGGTCACCAGGGCTGTTCGCCCCTACTGCTACCGTCGTTGCTACCAGCGTGGGTGGGATGCTCAAGCGGATATGGGAGTCGGGATACAGTCTCACAGCTGAGTTCCTCGGAGCTCTGGCCGGAAGCATCGCATGGACAGCCCTCGCCCTGGTGGGACTCGTAATCGTCTACGTCTCGAAGTCTCCGGACTGGAAGTTTCCTGAGCTCGAAGTCCTGGGCCAGCTCGCGATCGTCTTCGGCAGCGCAGGCATCGGGGCTCGAATCGGTCGAGACAGAGCCGATGTCTTGACTGAGGCTCGCCTGATCCCTCCGTTCAAGTCCGCCATTCGTGGAGGACTTGGAATCGTGCGCCTAAGGGACGAAGTGGCATTCGCTCGACAGGACATCGCGACGCGGGGTACGCCCTCCATTCCGGTCAAGGACGCCGAGGCCCATCTACGTGCCGTAGCGATTCGTATCGACGAACAAGGCTCGGATCGTCTAGCCATCCTTGACGACTGGCGACCGCTCCTCCCCGGCAAAGTCGCGGAACTCGAGGGAGTGGAGGAGTCGGAAACCCGATGATTGAAGGTCGTGTCGCAGCGGTCCTGAATGAGCGCCAGGTCGTGATCAACCGAGGCGAAGGGGACGGCGTCTATCCGGACATGGAATTCGCGATCCTCGAGCCAGAGGCCATTGAGGTGACAGACCCCGATAGCAACATCACCCTCGGGAGCCTAGAGCGCGAGAAGGTCCGCGTTCGTGTCGTCGAAGTTGCGACCATGTACTGCATCGCGGAAACCTTCGAGAGATACGGTGGCCGAGGCGCACTGATTCGAGACTACGGTGAAGTCTTCAAGGCCGTGCCGTCCAAGGTTCGTACCCTTCGTTCCGGGGACGTCCCGTACGCGCCGTTAGTCGAGGAGGCCAGCTACGTCAAGCGTGGCGACCGAGTGCGAGAAATAGAAGCCGTAGGGAGCTGACGAGCCCTACGCCTCCAGCGCGCGGACGGAGTGGCGACACTCGAACAAATTGGCCTCGTGTGCTGCGTGCGGACGTCGCGAAATGGCAACCCCAGAACCCGGGCCAGCAGTCGCCTGATTTTGAGTCCGGCCAACCGCGCACGGTGGGCGGGTTCGTTCGTACAGGGAGTCCACCCCAGCATCCGCCGTACCCTCGAGCCTACACCCTGTCGGGGGGATGGCGCGGGGTGCGCCGACCTAGCCCAAGCGGTACTCGATGGTGGCGCCGAACGAACGCATCAGGGCCGCTGCGTAGATTGCCAAGAAGATGGCAGCTTCGTCGGTCATGGCCTCGAGGACATCCGCACTCATCAGGTCGCCGCGTCCTAGACTCGCGCCGGGGTGAATCATCATCGACGCGAGGCGGTGACCCGCGTAGATCTTCCGGGCCATCGGTGAGAGTGCCAGTTGATCGGCATTCGGTGGAGCCATCGCTCCGTCAATCGAGTCAGCTAAGGCCTGTGCCTGGTCAGTGAGCTCTGACGGCCCTCCCGGGCGCACGGTAGTGATCGCACGATGCGCCGCTGCGAGCTGGTGCAGGTCTCGTTTGCGAAGGGCGCGAGTGTTCTCGGAGGCTTGGGCCACGTCGACTGTTGGCCACCCCGTCGCGTCGCGGACGTCATCGGCAGTGCCTCCAAGCCATCGAACGCGGAGTGCAATCTCGGCCAAGATCCGCAGGTACAGGATTCCGGCCAGCGTTTCGTCACGAGCGGCGGCCGCACTTGCGCGGCGTAGCACGCCGGCGCCCGTCTCGCACTCAACGCCTACGAGTCGGACCCTTTCGTCCGTTGAGTTGAAACCTACGTCTCGAAGACTGTCGAGTTGGCCGACGATTATGTCTCGGGCTGGAAGCATGGACTGAGCGTAACGCGACCAGTGGCCGTGAACCGAGCGATGACTCTCGCCCTCAACTGTGTCACGCGCCCTCAACCCTGATGCGATACGTGCCCAAACCGCCGCCACCCGCGCATCCGGATCGTTTGAATAGCTGTGCGCGAAGGCTGCCGTCCATGCGAGCTGAATTCGTTCGTTCCGCACGGACGGCGAGACGTGGACGAGGTACGCATTTGGCCCGTAGCCCGGGAAGGGGTGGCTGCCCAGGCGCTCGCCCGTACTTCGTACCACTACAGCTGGGGCGCCCGACACGACCCGCATTTGGCGTCCATTGAGCACGTCAGCGAGGTCTGCCGCTTGGCGATTCACTCGAAACGTCTGGTCTGGCGTCAACCCGATCAGCTCGATGTGAAACGTTCGCCATTGTACGTCCTGTTGCTACCGCGTTGCTACCGTCCAGACGCGAAAGAACCGGCCCGGAGGCCGGTCTCAAGCTCGAATGAATGGTCGGGGCGGCGGGATTCGAACCCACGACCACCAGTCCCCCAGACTGGTGCGCTACCAGACTGCGCCACGCCCCGACAGGCGAGGAGTCTAGCACCCGTCTCGGTCGACCACGGCCGACGCTCAAGGTTCACCGACGATCCGCTTCCAACGCCGCGAGCTCGCCGCTTCGTCGTTCGTTGATCAGCGAAAAGAATGCTCACCGAGCTGTTCCGGACCTCGATCTGCCGGTACGCCGCTCCTCCAGAAGAGCCTCGACGGCGCTCGCCCTATACGTCGGAACCTGCCTTGCCAGCCAGGCGCTGGCGTCGCTGAGCTCGTCCTTCGACTCTCTCGCGAGCAGGTCCACGAGGCAGCGCTGGACGCTCTTGCCTTCGAACAGGGCACGCTCCACTTCACGGGCGATCGGCATCTCGACCCCGAGCCGGTCCGCCAGCGCCAGCGCGGCACGGACGGTGTAGGCACCCTCCGCGGTCCCGGGCAGGTCGCGCTCGATCTCGGCCCATGTCCGGCCCCTGGCCAGCTCCACGCCGAGTCGATGGTTCCGCGACAGGCTCGAGCCGCACGTCGCGATCAGATCGCCCATGCCGGCCAGCCCGGCGAACGTCAACGGGTTCGCGCCGGCCGCGATCCCGAGCCGGGTCATCTCGGCGAGCCCGCGCGTCAAGAGCCCAGCCTTGCCGTTGTCGCCGAACCCGAGCTCGTCCACGGCACCCGCCGCGATCGCCACGACGTTCTTGAGCGCCCCGGCGAGTTCGACACCGAGGATGTCCTGGTTCACATACAGCCGGAATCGCCGTCGGGCGAGGCGGGCGGCCACCCGCTGCGCGAGTTCGAGGTCCGACGCTGCGACGACCGCGGACGCCGGCAGGTTACGCGCCACCTCGGCGGCGAGGTTGGGGCCGGACAGCGCGGCGATCCGATCGGGCCCGATGTCCGCCGCGGAGGCGATCACCTCGCTCATCCGCAGGAGACTCCCCTGCTCCAGCCCCTTCACCACGGAGAGGATGTCCGCGCCCGGCGCCAGGTGCGGTGCGACACGCGTCACCATCCCTCGCAAGTGCGCCGACGGCGTGGCGAACACCACGAGGTCGACGGCAGCGGCGAGGGACACCGGATCCGCGCTCGCGACGACGGTCGCCGGCAGCTCGACATCCGGGAGCCGTGCCTGGTTTCGATGCGTCTCGTTGATCGCGGTCGCGGTCGCCGCGGAGTGCGCGAGCAGCGTGACCGGTTCCTCCCGCCCGATGAGCCGGGCGAGCGTCGTCCCCCACGCTCCGGCACCGACGACGGCGACGCGTGGTCCGTCCATCAGCCGGGTCGGCGAGCCTGGCTCGCGCTGCTACGGCGCGGCGCCTTCCCACTGGGCGTCGCCGCCGGCCCGGATCGCGCGCGCTTCTTCCGCGGCAGCTTGACCGAGGCGCGGTCCCGGAACACGAGCTTGATCGGTGTGCCATCGAACCCGAACGTCTCGCGGAGACGGTTCTCCATATATCGCCGGTAGCTGAAATGGACCGCGGACGCGTCGGACGCGAAGAACACGAACGTGGGTGGCGCGACCGCGGCCTGGGTCGCGTAGAAGAGCTTGGGTCGCCGGCCGCGGACCGGGGGCGGCGGTGTCCGCTCGGTGGCGGCCATGAGCATCCGGTTCAGCGCCCCCGTGGAGATCCGCTTGCGACGCTCACCCCAGATGTCGATAGCCGCCTCGAGGACACGACCCACGCGCTGGCCGGTCTTGGCGCTGATCGACAGGATCGGCGCGAAGTCCAGGAACGGGACCTCGTTCCGGATCCACTCCACGTACTGGTCGAAGGTGCGGTCCGTCTTGTCCGCGACGAGGTCCCACTTGTTGACGGCGATGACCAGGCCCTTGCCCTCCTCCACGACGTAGCCCGCGACGTGCGCGTCCTGCGAGGTCAGCCCTTCGACGGCATCGATGACGAGCACGGCGACGTCCGAGCGGCTCAGCGCATGGAGCGCGCGGAGCGTGGAGTAGCGTTCGGCGGCCGCTCCCCCGGCAACCTTGCCGCGTCGGCGGATGCCGGCGGTGTCGATCAGGACGATCTCGCTCCGCCCCCACGCGAGGCGCGTGTCGATCGCGTCGCGGGTCGTGCCGGGCACGTCCGAGACGATCGCCCGTTCCTCGCCAAGCAGCGCGTTGACGAGGCTCGATTTGCCGACGTTGGGTCGTCCGACGAACGCGATCGCCGCGGGACCGGCGGCCTCGTCCGCGGCCATCGCGGCGTCCCACTTCGCCGCTTCCGGGTCGAGCGTCGCGAGGTCGATGTCGGGGTCGCCCTCGTCCCCATCGTCATCAGTGCCATCGGCGTCGCCGTCGGCGTCGGCGTCGCCGACCACGAACGGCTCGAGGCGCCCAGCCGCCACCTCGTCGGCCCAGGCTTCGGCCTCCAGTTCGCGGGCCTTGCGTGCGATCTCGCGCTCGCTCTCGGGTGGTAGCGCCCACACGATGGCGTCGAGCAGGTCCCCGGTGCCGCGTCCGTGCGTCGCGGAGATCGCGTAGGTCTCATCCCAGCCGAGCGCATGGAACTCGGCGCCCTCGAGCTCCCGCTTCTCGTTGTCGGCCTTGTTGACCGCGACGATCACGGGCGCCTTTGCCCGGCGGAGGATGTCGGCCGCCTCCTGGTCCGGCGGCATCAGACCGGCCACGGCATCGACGACGAACACGATCACGTCCGCCTCGGCGATGGCCAGGCGGGCCTGGTCCTGGACGGCCGCCTCGATGAGGTCATCGGGATCGAGTTCCAGCCCGCCGGTATCGACGAGCACGAACCGTCGGCCGTTCCATTCGGTATCGCCGTACAGCCGATCCCGCGTGGTGTGGGCACGATCCTCGACGATCGCCGTCCGACCCCCCACGATCCGGTTGAAGAGCGTGCTCTTGCCGACGTTCGGGCGCCCGACGATCGCGACGACCGGGAGGCCGCTCGAGAGGCCGGCCACGGTCAGGCCGCGCCGGAGGCGATGACGCGCGGCGGGTTCGGCAGGGACGTGGTCCGGCCGGCGGGCGTGGCCGCGTCGGCCAGGGCGGCATCGGCGAGGGCGTCGGCATCGCGCTGGACGTCGGGCGTACCGGCATTCGCGAGGATCCAGTGCGCCACCTCACGCAGGTCCTCGATCGGTGTCGAGGTGCCGCCCGTGACGCCGACGATGGTCTTGCCATCGAACGCGGCGGCGTCGGTCAGGTCCTTGACGCCCTGGATCTGGACCGCGTGCGTGCCGTTGATCTCGCACAGCCGCGTGAGTTCCTTGGTGTTCGCGCTGGACTTGCCACCCACGACCACCATCAGTTCCACGTCCCGTGCCAGCTCGATCGTGTCCTCCTGCCGGCGGATCGTGACCGGGCAGACCGTGTTGATGATCTTGAGCTCATGCGATCGCGAGACCATCATCGCGGCGAGTCGCTCGAACTTCCAGGGTGGCTGCGTGGACTGGCTGATGAGCGCGAGCTTCTTGCGGCGCGGGACGGCCGCCTCCCACTCCTCCTCCTCATCGACGACGATCGCATCAGGCGCGAAGCCCAGGAGGCCGACGACCTCGGGATGGTTCGGCGTCCCAAGCAGGACGATCGTGTAGCCCTCGTCGACAAGCTTGCGGAGTTCGCGCTGCTCGGCGATGACCCACGTGCATGTCCCGTCGATGACCTCGAGACCGCGCGCATCGGCACGCTCAAGGACGTCCGGACGGACCCCGTGGGCCCGGATGACCACGGCCGCTCCATGATCGACGTCGTCGAGCGTGTCAACGGTCCGGATGCCGAGATCCCTGAGATCGCGGACGACGCCGTCGTTGTGGACGACCTGACCCAGCGTGTGCGTCGCCTTCCCGGCGGCGGCCGATTCCTTGGCCTTGTCGATCGCTTCACGCACGCCGTAGCAGAAGCCGGTGCGCTTCGCGATGCGGACGTCCTGGACGGTTCCCATGCGTCGATTATCACACGGGAGGTTCGTCGGACCCTCCGTAGGCACCCCGCTGGTCGACCGGGAGCAGCTCGGCGATGCGCCGCATGATGTGCTCCGTCGCGAGCCGTTTCGCGGTCTTGCGATCCGCGTCGGCGGGCAACGCGTCGGTGAGACGGAACGGGCGCCCGATCCGGACCGTGACGCGACCACCCGGGTGCGGCAGCTTCTGACCACGCGGCCAGACGCGCTGGGAGCCGCCGATCCCGATCGGCAGGATGGTGGCGTCGGTGCGCAGGGCCAGCACGGCGACGCCGTCCCGCGCGACCTGCAAGGCCCCGTCTCGGCTCCGGGTCCCCTCCGGGAAGACGAACAGCGCGTGCCCCTCGTCGAGGATGCGCCGGGCGAGCCGGAACGCGTCGACGTCGGCGGCATCGCGATCCACCGGATGGACCCCGCCGTTGCGGGCCAGCCACCCGACGATCGGCCAGTCGAACAGCTCCTTCTTGCCCAGCCAGTGCATCCGGCGCCCGAGCCTGGGCGTCAGCCACGCGCCGAGCACGACCGGATCGAAGTTCGAGGCGTGGTTCGCGGCGATGATCAGCGGCCCGGTCTTCGGGATCGCGTCGGGGTCGCCCTCGATGCGGATCCGGCTCATGGCCCTGGAGAAGAGCCGCGCGACAAGGGCGACGGTCAGGATGAGCGGGGTGACGGAGCCATCGATGGGTGCCTGGTGGCCGACCGGCGCGGGTGAGCGTGCGGGCGTCGCGGCGTCGTCGGTCATGCGAGCCTCGCGGCGGCGTCGCGGATCGTGTTCACGACGGCCTCGACGGTGTCCTCGAAGGCGTTGCCATCCGTCGAGATGATCCGCGCGTCCGTGGCCGGTCGGAGCGGCGCCACGGGCCGGTTCCGGTCGAGCTCGTCTCGTCGCTGGAGTGCCTCGAGGATCGCTGCCGCTTCCGGACCCTCGGTCGCGAGGCCGCGCTCCTCGGCCCGTCGCCGCGCGCGTTCCTCGACCGACGCGTCAAGGAAGATCTTGAGGTCCGCGTCAGGCAGGACGACGGTGCCGATGTCACGGCCGGCCATGATGATCGACCCTTCCGCCGCCAGATCCCGCTGACGGTCGAGCAGGGCGTCGCGAAGCATCGGGACCGCGGCGACGGCCGAGACGGCGGCATCGACCGCCGGGCTCCGGACGTCGTCGGTGTGCTCCGTCCCATCGACGACGACGCGGGACAGCCGACCAAGCTCGTCCGGGACCAGGTCCACCTCGGCGACCAGGGCGCTCAGCGCCACGGGATCGTCGACGGCCACGCCCCGATGTTCGGCCAGCCACGTCACCGCGCGATAGAGGAGCCCCGTGTCGCAGAAGCGATAGCCGAGTTCGGCGGCCGCGGCGGCCCCGACACTGCTCTTCCCCGACGACCCGGGCCCGTCAAGCGCGACGATCAACGGTCACCTCCGGGCCTGCCGCGCCGCTGGCTGCTGCCACCACCGCCCGCAAGACCACGGATCTCGGGCGCCTTGAGCGGACGGACGGCCCCCGAGCGCAGGCCGTCGATGCGGACCGGGCCGATGCGGACGCGGGCCAGCCGGTCGATCGGCGCTCCGACCGACCCGAACATCCGGCGCAGCTGTCGTTTCATCCCCTGGACCAGCGTGGCGCGATACCAGTGCAGCGGGGGTGGCGGTGGGGCGATGAGCGCGACGAGCTTGTCCGTCTCGAACGTGCTCATGGCGCGCAGCCCCGAGAGTTCCGCGAGTCCCTCGTCGAGGGCGATCCCGGCACGCAGAGCTTCCACCTGGGCGGCATCGAGTGGCTGGCGCAGCGCCAGCGCGTACTCGCGTTCGACCCCATACCGCGGATGCAGCACGCGCTCGGCCCAGTCCCCGTCGTTGGTCAGGACGAGGAGACCCTCCGAGTCCTGGTCGAGGCGACCCACCGGGTACAGGCGAGCGCCGTGCGGCACGAGCGCGGTCGGGAGCAGGTCCATGACGGTCTTCGGCGCGTGTCGGTCGCGCGCGGTGGACGTCACGCCGCCGGGCTTGTGCAGCAGGAGGTAGGTCGGCGCCGCCTTCTCCCCGATGACCCGGCCGTCCACGGTGATGACCGCGCGATCCGGGTCCACCTGGGATCCCAGCGTGGCCACCCGGCCATCGACGGTCACTCGGCCGTTCGCGATCAGGACCTCACTCTGACGTCGTGAGGCCACCCCAGCGGCGGCGAGGACCTTCTGGAGACGCTCGGTCGCCATCAGGCCGGATCCGGGGCCGCCGAGCCCACGCCCTCCACGAGCCCATCGTCGTCGGCGACCGGCGCGACCGGCGCGTCCATCACGTCCATCACGTCCATCGACACCTGGACGTCCGTCGCGCCCTCCTCGGCGAGGCGCGCCGCGACATCGACATCGAGGGGCGGCAGTTCTTCGACGCTCGTCAGCCCGAACCGCTCGAGGAACTCGAACGCGGTCCCGTACAGGAAGGGACGCCCGGGGGCATCGGCCCGACCCAATTCGACGATGAGTCGCCGGTGCAGCAAGGACCGGATCGTGTAGTCCGAATCCACGCCTCGGATCCGCTCCACGGCCCCCTTCGCGATGGGCTGGCGGTACGCGATGATCGCGAGTGTCTCCAGGGAGGCGGGCGAGAGTCTGACGGCGTCCGCGCCGACGTACCTGGCGACGAGTGCGCCACCGGCCGGCGTGGTCGTGAGTTCGACGCGGTCCGCGTCGAGGACGAGCTGGATCCCTCGATCACGGAGCGAGACCTCGAGGTCACCGAGCCGGGCATCGACCGTCTCGCGATCCGTGCCCGCGAGCGCGGCGATCTCCCGGCGCGAGAGCGGCCGCTCGGCCACGAACAGGAGCGCTTCGAGCGCCGCCTCGGTCAGCTCGATGGGCGGCAACACGTCGACCGCGGGCGCCGGGGGCTGGGCGCCGTCCGGGTCGTCACGGTGGACGTCTTCGTCGATCCGGCTGGTCACCTCGTCCTCGACGCGGACGGTCTCGTCGGTCATGCGAACGACTCCAGGGACTCGTCGATCGGGGCGTCCTCGATGTCGTTGAGCCCGGCGGCGGCCCGCTCGTGGGTCGTCGTCGCCCGCGCGACGATCGGGCCCCACGGGGTCTCCTGGGACACGACGATCTCGCGCCGCTTCATCAGCTCGAGCATGGCGAGGAACGTGACGGCGACCACGACCCGGTCCCGCACGCCCGACAGGAGGTCCTGGAGCACCACGGACGGCGCGTCGCGAAGGGCGGCACGGATGATGTCCGCGCGCTCGGTCAGCGTGATCGCGCGGGCCATCACCTCGGGCGGCAGCTCGACCGGCGGCGCGAGCACCACGAGCCGATCGAGCGCCGTGACCAGCACGCCCGGATCGAGACGCGGGGCACCCATCGGGCGAGCGCCGGCGACCGCGGCGGCTCGCGCCACGGTCGGCTCGCGCCGAAAGAGGCCGATCCGCTCGAGCGCGACCTCGGCGAGCCGCAGGCCCGCGTCCCGGTGGGCTCGGTAGAGGACGAGGCGCGCCCGCAGCTCCGCTTCGGGATCGGGCGCATCGTCGTCCGCTCCGGCATCGGCGACCGGCGGCCGCGGCAGGAGGGCACGGCTCTTGATGAGGATCAGCTGGCTCGCGACCGCCACGAATCCGCTCACGTTCCCGAGCCGATCGGCCTCGAGCCCGGCGAGCGCGTCCAGGTACGCCTCCGCGAGCGCGCCAAGTGGCACGGTGAGGACGTCATAGCGTCGCGCTTCGATGAGCGACAGCAGCAGCGCGAGCGGGCCATCGAACGCCGGGAGCGCGACGTGCGTGGCGGCGGCCGTCGAGCGCGCCTCGGCGAACCGGATCGCGGGACCCTCCGGCGGCCGTGCGCCATCGGCCACGACACCGCCGGCCATGACCGGGATGCCCGCCATCAGTTCGCGTCGTCCGCGATGCGCAGCAACTCGCCGAACTCCGGATCGCGCGGCGCGTCCTGCCAGCGGATGAGCTCTGTGGTCCGTGGCGAGCACCCGGCGTCGGCTGCCAGTCCCGCTGATGTCTCGGCATGCGCGTGGAGCACCGCGAGCGCCGCTCCGAGACGCGGGACCCTCCCGGCCGCCTGCCAGATCCATGCGCCGTACTGCTGACCTAGGGCGTAGGCGACGCGCGGCCACACGCCGGTCGAGCCCTTGCCGGCGTCGTGGAGAAGCCCGGCGAGCAGGAGGTCCGGATCGGTCACGCCCTCGGCCCGGAGCGCCTGGACGACATCGAGGCCGTGGCGACGGTCCGCCACGTGCATCGAATCGAACAGGGCCAGTTGCGCGGGGGTCGTCCAGTCGACCAGTCCGGTTCGCTCCGCCGGCTCGACGCGAGCCAGCACGTGCGCCCGGAACTGGCGGACCTTAGATCCCCAGAAGGAAGCCGGTGATGCCACGGATGATCGGCCCGATGATGGGTGCCCCCAGGAAGATGAAGGCGATCAGGATGAAGATCCCGTATTGCTGGAGGAACGGCCTCACCTGCCACACGTACTGCATCGGCAGGAACCGGAAGAGCAGGCTCGAACCGTCGAGCGGCGGGATCGGCAACATGTTGAAGACCGCGAGGACCACGTTGTACGCCACGAAGTAGAAGATCACCTCGAAGACCAGGTCCGGCGCGGTGATGAAGAAGCCCGTCTCGAGCAGGATCCGGAAGATGACCGCCATGATCGCGGCCATGACGAGGTTCGATGCGGGACCCGCGAGCGAGACCAGCACCTCCCCGTTTCGCCGGTCGCGCAAGTTGCTCGGATTCACGGGCGTGGGCTTGGCCCAGCCGAAGGCGAACCCGCCCGCCAGGACCGACGCCGCCAGCATGAGGCCGCCGAGTGGATCGAAGTGAACGGCCGGGTTCAACGTGAGACGTCCGAACATCCTGGCCGTGCCATCGCCAAGGCGATTGGCGACGTAGGCGTGCGCGAACTCGTGGACCGGGAACCCGACCAGCAGGAAGAACGCGATCAGGATGATCTTGTCGGACGTCAGTTCGAACACGAGGACCTCGGGCAGCGGGACCTGCGTATGGTAGCCGCGGCCACCGTCTAGAGCCGACCGAGCAGGTCGTCCTTCTTGGCCTCGTATTCCTCGAGCGTGATCGCGCCACGGTCTCGCAGGTCGGCAAGATTCGAGAGGGTTCGCGTGACCTCGTCGGGCGACAGGCCACGCGGGGATGCCGCGGACGGCGCCGGAGCCGCGGCCGTGGCGGGGGCGGGCGCGCTGAAGGTCGTGGCGGTCTCGGCGTCGAATCCCCCTTCGGCGGACGGCGACCCGCCGGAACCCGACGCTCGGGCTGGCGGGCTCGGCGGCCAGCCCTGGCGCTCCATGTCGACCTCGAACTCGTGCTTGGCATCGAGCATCGCCTTCTTGAAGCCGATCGGGTCGACGATCATCTTGAATCGGTCGATGCCGACATCGGCGGCGGTGAGCACGTCAAGGTCGCCGAAGCCGAAGATCCGCCCGAAGATCGACTGGGTCAGGACGGCGTCGTTGATCTTCTCGAGCGAGCTGTCGGTGGACGACTTGTTCAGAACGCCCGAGACCTGGAGGACCCGGCGATTGGTGATCAGGTATTCCTGGTTGATGTAGCGCAGGATCGTCCATCCGAGGTTGAGCAGCGCCCCGACGAGCAGGATCACGGTGATCCAGCCGAGGATGTCCCGAACGGTGCCGCTGAACCCTTCCTGGGCCATCCCGCTGACGACGATCATGAACACGACCGCGACGAGGGCCGCCGCCAGCGTCAGTCGCGCGCCCCACACGAAGACGAACCAGTGCTGCTTCTCGCGATGGATGGCCCGCTCACCGGTCGACAGCAGCGAATCCGCGAAACCCATCTGCCCGTGCCTCCTCGTTCAGGCCCGCGGATGGGCCCGGCTGTAGACGTCCCGGATCCGCTCGCCGGTCACGTGCGTGTAGAGCTGCGTGGTGGAGATACTCGCATGTCCGAGCAACTCCTGGACGATGCGCAGGTCCGCACCACCGTCGAGCAGGTGGGTCGCGAAGGAGTGGCGCAGGGTATGCGGGCTGACCCGGTCCCCGAGCCCGGCTCGACCGGCCGCCGCCTTCACCGCGGCCCAGGCCTGCTGCCTCGCGAGTCGTCGACCGCGGTCCGAGAGGAAGACCGGCCCACCCCGTGACGGGCGGACGTGGCTCAGCGCGAGGAGTCGCGGGCGCGGCCCGTCCATCCAGCGCTGCAACCAGTCGAGCGCCACCTCCCCGACGGGGACGAGCCGCTCCTTGTCGCCCTTGCCGATGACCCGGACGTAGCCCCCGTCCTCGGAGAGGTCCTCGGCATCGAGCCGGAGCGCCTCGCTGATGCGAAGCCCGGCCGCGTAGAGCAACTCCAGGAGCGCGCGTTCGCGCAGGCGACGGTCGGGGTCCGTGGCGTCATGGTCGTCGCCTCCGGCGGCGTCGAGCAGCCGCTCGGTCTCCTCGATCGTCAGCGTCTCGGGCAGCAGCCGAGATTGGCGCGGCAGGTCCAGATGTGCGGCGACATCCGTCGGGATCAGCCCCTCGCCGAAGGCGAACCGGTAGAAGCCCTTCAGGGCCGCGGCACGACGGCGCAGGCTCGTCGGGGCGAGACCCGGGTCATCGGGCTGGCCGCGCCTGGCTCGCGCCGATAGGTAATCGACGACGGGTTCGGGTGAGCGCCTCCACCGGGCGTCCGAGCCCTGCGATCGGGCGAAATCGGCGAGATCGCCGCGATAGGCGCGGATCGTGGCCGGGGCCAGAGCCTCGCTCCACGTGGAGGTAACCGAGGAAGTCGTCGATCACCGCCTCGAGCGATGGATCACTGGCCATGGGCCTTCTCCGACGGTCGCGGCCTCAGCCGGCCGTCGCTGCCTCGCCGCGCCAGGCCGCGGCCCGATCGAGCAGCTCTCGCGCCGCCGCGAGCCCGGCGGCTCCCTCGCCGCCGCTGCCCAGCATCTGGGCCAGCTCCACGATGCGTCCCTCATGGTCCAGCCGCTCCACCTCGGTGACCGTCCGGCCATCCCGTTCCCGTTTGACGATGCGGAACTGGGCGTCAGCGTGGGCCGCGATCTGGGGGAGATGCGTGACGCACAGGACCTGGTGCCGCCGCGCGAGCGCCCATAGGCTCCGCCCGACGGGGTCCGCGCTCCGTCCACCGATCCCGGTGTCCACCTCGTCGAACACGAGCGTTGGCGTGGCATCGGCCTCTGCGACGACCTGTTTGATCGCGAGCGCCACACGCGACAGTTCCCCGCCAGAGGCGATCCGTGCCAGCGGTCGGGCCGGCTCGCCGGGGTTCGGGGCGAGACGGTAGACCACCTGGTCCACGCCCGCAGCATCGAAGGCCACGGCATCGCCGTCGATCTCGACCGCGGGCTCGTCCGGCGCGGCCGGGCGACGGCCCACGACCACCTCGAACACGCCGGGCGGGAACCCGAGGTCGATCAGGGCGGCCCCGACCGCGTCCGCCATCGTCACGGCGATGGCGCGGCGAGCGACGGACAGCGCGGCGGCGGCCGCCTCGACCTCGGCCAGCAGTCGGACGGCATCGGCGTCACGCCGGGAGCGTTCGTCATCGAGGCCGGAGAGTCGCTCGATCTCGGCCGTCACGCGCTCGCCGTGCGCCAGGACCGCGACCTCGTCGTCGCCGTAGCGACGTTCGAGCGCGTAGATCAGCCCGAGACGCTCCTCCATGCCCGCCAGCGCGACCGGGTCGTGATCGATGCCGTCGGCAAGCGACCGTGCCTCGTCGGCAACGTCGGCGAGCTCGGCCTCGAGCCCGGCCAGCCGCTCGGCGATCGATTCGAACCGCGGATCGAGCCGCGCCAGGGCGCGCGCTTCGCGCAAGGCGACGGCGGCGTCCTCGCGCGCCCCGCCATCGTCAGCCATGAGCGCGTCATGGAGCACGGACGCGCCTCGGGCGATCGCCTCGCCGTGCTGTGCGGCGGTGAGTCGGGCGCGGATCTCGTCGGCTTCGCCCGGCCGGATCCGGGCGGCGGCGATCTCGTCGGCCTCGTACCGGAGCAGGTCCAGGCGCCTCGCCAGTTCCCGCGGGTCGGCGATGAGCTCGGCCAGCGCGGTCCGATTGGCGCGCCAGGTCGCGACCGTCCGTGCCATGGCCTCGCGGAGCGGCTCGTGTCCGCCGAGGCCGTCGAGCAGGTCGCGCTGCCAGCGCTCATCGAGGAGGTGCTGCTGATCGTGCTGCCCATGGATCTCGACGAGCGGCCCCACCTCCTCGGCCAGCCGCGCGGCGGTCACGGTGTCGTCGTCGATCCGCGCGGTGGAGCGGCCGCCGGCCGTCACCTCGCGAACGGCGATGAGCGGCTCCGGGACCCGGTCGAAGAGCGCCTCCACCCGCGCGGTCTCGGCCCCGTGACGGACGAGGGACGTGTCCGCGCGCGCGCCCAGCGCGAGGCCCAGGGCGTCGATCAGGAGGCTCTTCCCTGCCCCGGTCTCGCCGGTGATGACGTTGAACCCCGGTTCCAGCGTAAGCCGCAGCCGTTCGAGCAGCGCGAGATCCGTGACGGTCAGCTCGAGGAGACGTCCGCTCACGACGGCAGGAGTGCGACCTTGTGGCGCAGCAGGTCCCAGAACGGCTGCGCGCCGGTGGGCTCGATGAGCCGGATCGGCCGAGCGACCGCTCGCACCTCGACGACATCGCCCACCTGGATCGCGATGTCCTCGCGCCCGTCGACGGATACGAGCGCCTCGTGCGCGTCGACGACCCGGCAGCGGACGGTCTGGCTCGGGCTGACGACGACGGATCGGATCGCCGACAGGTACGCGGCGATCGGCGTCACGATGAGGTTGCGGCTGATCGGATCGATGATCGGGCCCCCCGCCGAGAACGAGTAGCCCGTGGAGCCGGTGGGGCTCGAGACCACGAGACCGTCCGCGATGAACGTGGCGAGATGCGAGTCGTCGATCGCCACATCGAGACGGCAGACGCGGGCGAGCGACCCACGGGCGACGACGATGTCGTTGAGGGCGACGTGCCGGAGGTCGTCGATGGGGCGCCCATCGCGCAGGATCAGGCCTTCGAGGGCCATCCGCTCATCGATCGTGTACTCGCCGGCGCTGATCCGTCCGAGGACGAGGTCCAGTTCGCCGGCCTCGGCCTTGGACAGGAAGCCGACCTTCCCGAGGTTGATGCCGAGGATGGGGACGTCCACCTCCGCGACCGCTCGGACCGCCCGGAGGAACGTGCCGTCGCCGCCAAGGACCACGAGTGCATCGGTGGTAGGCAGCTCCCGAAGGAGAGATGGCAGGTCGCCGGCCTGTCCCTGCCAGTGATCGATCGAACGCATCTGGCACCAGCCGGCGGCGCGCGCGCTGAGCTCCACGGCCGCCTCGATGGTGGGGTTGTAGGCGAACCCGATCCGGCGGACGGTCATGCCGTGTCCCCGGTCAGCGCGGCGATCTTCGCCGGGATGTCGGCGCAGCCCGGACCGTGCGCGAGGTGGATCAGGAATTCGCGGTTCCCGTCGGGCCCCAGGAGCGGCGACGAGATCAGATCGCGAGTACCGAGACCCAGGGCCTGGGCTTCGTGGACGACGCGCTCGAGGACCTCGCGATGCACGGCCGGGTCGCGGACGACGCCGTGGTCCGTCCGGCCCTTTCCGGCTTCGAATTGTGGTTTCACGAGCGCGACGATGGCACCGGCCTGTGACAACGTGCTGTCAATCGGCCCGAGGACCTTCGCGAGCGAGATGAAACTCACGTCGACCGTCGCGAGACCGATGGGCTCGGGGATCGTCGTCGCGGTCAGTGTCCGGGCGTTGGTGCGCTCCATCGAGACGACGCGCGGATCCTGCCGAAGCGCCTCGGCGAGCTGCCCCCGCCCGACATCGAGTGCATACGCGCGCGTGGCGCCGCGCTGGAGCAACACGTCGGTGAACCCGCCGGTCGAGGCGCCCACGTCGAGCGCCACGAGCCCGCTCGGGTCGATGCCGAAGGCGTCGAGGGCCGCGGCGAGCTTGTGCCCTCCGCGGCTGACGTATGGGTCGGGGGTTTCCACGGCGACATCGGCCGACGGGTCGACCAGATCGCCCGCCTTGAGATCGCGCCGCGCGCCGTCCCCGGCCCCGACCCGAACTTTTCCGGCGAGCAGGAGGGCCTGGGCACGCGAGCGTGTCTCGACGAGCCCGCGCTCGACCAGCAACTGATCGAGCCGAACGCGCGACGACGCGGTGGATGCGGAACTCACGCGCGCATCGTCGCACAGCCCGCTCCACCCAGACTTAGCGGGACGCTCGGGGCGGCGCGGCGCGGGCGCAGGACCTCAGGCCGAACCGGCCCCCGAGCCAAATCCGGCCCCCCAAGGCCGAACCGGGCCCCCAGGCCAATCCGGCCCCCGAGCCAAAACCGGCCCCAGGCCAATCCGGCCCCCGAGCCAAAACCGGCCCCCCAAGCCAAGAAACCTGCCCGATCATCGCCCGACGGCGCGTCGAAAGGGCTCGGAGCAGCGGAATCGGCCTGACAAGCCAAATTCGATGCTGCATGTCGGCCGCCAGGCGCGGATCCCCGCCACGGAGCAGGTTTCTTGGCCTGTCAGGCCGGTCCCGTGTCCACGGGCGGGCAACCGCCAGGTGATCGTTGGCTAAGGGCCGTCTGGTTTGATCGTGTCATGCCCATCACCCCGACCACCATCCGGCGATCAACGACCTTCGCGCTTCGGCGGCTCTATCGGCAGATGGGCGAGGACATCCGACGCATGCGACTGGATGCCGGACTCCCGCTGGCGAGGGTCGCGGCCGCCACCGGACACGACACGAGCTTCCTCGCCCGGATCGAATCCGGCGATGCCCACCCGAGTCTCGCCGTGCTCATCTCGATCGGGGTCGCGCTCGGAGCCGATCTGAGTCTTCGGTACTTCGCGGGCGCAGGACCCCGGATCCACGATCGCTTCCAGGCGCCGATGGTGGAAGCGCTTCTGCGCGAGCTCGACCCGCGCTGGCGACCGGAGGTCGAGGTCCCCATCGTTCGACCGGCGAGAGGCGTGATCGACCTCGTTCTCGCCGACACCACGTCCCCGACGACCATCGCGACCGAGGTCCAATCGGACCTTCGGCGCCTCGAGCAACAGATCCGCTGGGGCCACGAAAAGGCCGGCGGCCTCGAGATGCAGTTGGCGGCGGCGGTCGGCGACGGTCCGCCTCGACACGTGTCCCAGCTCCTGGTGCTCCGGTCGACGGCATCGACCCGTGCTCTCGCGCGCGAATTCGAAGCGACCCTGACGGCGGCGTATCCGGCCCGTTGCGTCGACATCGTGGCCGCGCTTACCACCCCCGACGCTCCCTGGCCGGGCACCGGCATCGTCTGGATCAATCTCCACGGAACGAAGGCGACCCTCATGCGCCGTCCGCCACTCGGGGTGTCGCTGGGCCGATAGGCAGGCCCGGCGACGTGGTATCGGCCGCGCGTATCCTGCGGGCGTATGCAGGTCGTAGATTGGCCCACATTCGAGGCTGCGCGGTGGGAGGCGCTCTCGCGATATGGACGCGTCCTCAGCGGTGATGCCGCGGGATTCCAGGTGGACCTGCACGATGTCCTTGAACGAGCCGACCTCACAGTCAAGAAGGTGCGGTGGACCGGCGACATCGACTGCGGCTTCGTTGTCACGGTCTATGACGCGGTTGGTCCCATCGAAAGTGCATGGTCAACGTTGCGGGATCTGCTCGACTGAGACCTCTCCTATAACGACGACGGCGGCGGCGCGCTAGCGGTCGTCGCGACTCGGCGCGATCGGATGGATGTCGCCTACCTAACGTGGAATCCTTCGTTGGGGGTCGTGACCGTCTGCCTGGCGATCTCGGGATCACCCGAACCGACCCCCGAGACCTGACCCCGACCAGGCCCACCAGGCCATGAAACCCGCTTCGTCGGGCAGGTTCGAGTCTTTGCGCCCTCGTGGATCAGCGAATCAGGCCCCTGAGGCAAGGAAAACCTGCGTCAAGGGCTGATCGGACGGCCCGAGGGGCTGATCGGACGGCGCGAGGGGCTGATCGGGCAGGTTTCTTGGCCTGGGAGACCAGTTGTCAGTCGCGGGTACGGGCCTTCGACTTGCCGGGGGCCGCGTCGAGCACGACCAGCGCCTCACGCACCTGCGCGGCAAGGCCCGCGGCATCCAACCGGAGCACGCGACGGAGATCCGCCACGGAACCGTGATCCACGAACCGCTCCCCCGGGATGCCCACGACCCGGACGGCGACGTCGCGCAGCGCCGGATCGGTCATCCGCGCTTCCTCGATCGCCTCGAGCACGCCGCTCCCGAAGCCGCCGGTCACGACGCTCTCTTCGAACGTGACCACGAGCCGCTTGCCGCGCGCCTGATCGAGGATCAGTTGCACGTCGAGCGGCTTGGCGAACCGGGCGTTGATGATCCCGATGGACCACCCCTCCCCCGCCAGCTCATCCGCCGCGGCCACAGCCCGTGCCACGATCGGCCCGAAGCCCACGAACAGCAGGTCGCGCCCCTCGCGCAACACCTCGCCGCGTCCGATCGGCAGGAGCTGTGGCGCAACGGGCTCCAGGCCGAACCCGGCATCACGCGGGTAGTGCAGCGCGAACGGGTGGTCCTGGCTGAATGCGGTCCGGACCATGGACCGCAGCTCCTGCTCGTCCCGAGGCGACGCGATCACGAGGTTGGGCAGCTGGCGCTGGGCCGGCAGCGTGAACATGCCCTGGTGGCTCGTCCCATCCTCGCCGACGAGACCGGCCCGGTCCACAGCGAGCAGGACCGGCTGGTCGTTCTGGCAGACGTCGTGGACGGTCTGGTCGAACGCGCGCTGGAGGAACGTCGAGTAGAGCGCCACCACCGGACGCATCCCGCCCATCGCTAGACCGGTCGCGAACGTCACCGCGTGCTGTTCGGCGATCCCGACATCGAAGAACCGGTCCGGATACGCCGCCTGGAACCGCGACATCCCGGTCCCGGTAGGCATCCCGGCGGTGATCCCCACGACGCGTCGATCGTCGCGGGCGATCTCGATCAGCTCGGACGCGAACACGGCCGTGTAATTGGGATGCTTCTTCGGGGCGGCGACGGCTGCGGCGGTCGGTGGCGCGGCGTCGTCGGCCATGGTCTCGGTGGGCAGGGCCGGCGCCATCGGCGGAAGCGCGGCACCGTGGAACCCGATCTGGTCTGTTTCGGCCGGGCGGAAACCGCGTCCCTTGTTCGTCCGGACGTGGACGATGGTCGGACCCGGCTGCGCGAGCGCCGCCGCGAGCGTCTCGAGCAGGGCATGCAGGTCGTGACCGGGGACGACGCCGATGTACGTGATCCCGAGATCCTCGAACAGCTGGCCTGGCTGCGCGAAGTTGACGACCGACTTGCGAAGTCGACGGCTGAGTTCCAGGACCGTCCCACCGACGACCGGGATCCGCTCGACGGTCGAATCGTACGCGCTCTTGCTCTGGCGCCAGGCATTCGACAGCTTGATCTGGCTCAGGTACTTCGAGAACGCGCCGACCGTCGGACTGATCGACATTTCGTTGTCATTGACGACGATCAGGAGTTGGGTCTGACGCTGCCCGATGTCGTTGAGCGCCTCCAGCGACAGCCCGCTCATCAGGGCCGCATCGCCCACGACGACGGCGATCCGTTCGAGCCCGTGCCGGACGTCGCGCGCCTCGGCCAGGCCCTCGGCGATCGAGAGGCCCGTCCCGGCGTGGCCGCCATCGAACACATCGTGCGGCGATTCCGAGCGTCGCGGGAACCCGCCGATCCCGTCAAGCTGGCGCAACGACTTGAACCGCCCAAGGCGCCCGGTCAGCAACTTGTGCGGATAGGCCTGGTGCCCCGTGTCCCACACGATCCGGTCGCGCGGAGACTCCAGGAGCCGGTGGAGGGCGATCGTGAGCTCCACCACCCCGAGCGACGACCCGAGATGACCCCCGGTGGTCGCGACCGTATCGATGATCGCCTCGCGGATCTCCAGCGCCAGCTGATCAAGCTCGACCTCGGACAGACCGCGCAGGTCGGCAGGACCCTGGAGGTTCGGGAGGATCGGCACGGTGGCGGGACTCCTTGGCTGCATGATCCGGTCCGCTGGCGGGCCACGATCAGTGTAAACCTGTTCCTCGCAGGTCGCTTGTTTTGGATGATCATCCTGATGCTACCGTCTACGCGATTCGCGAGAGGGTACGGGATGGATGAAGTCGAACTCGAGCGCCTACGTCGATCGGTGACCGGTCCGGTGATCGTGGATGGCGATCCCGACTTCGATGACGCACGGCGGACCTTCAATGCGATGGTCGATCATCGCCCCAGGCTCATCGTTCGCACGACTGATCATCGCGATGTCGCTGCCACGATCACCGCGGCCAACGACGCCGCCCTTCCCCTTGGCGTTCGCGGAGGCGGGCACAGCGTGGCCGGCCTGGCGATCGTCGAAGGCGGCGCGGTCATCGACCTGTCCCGGATGCGCACCGTCGAGGTCGATGCGGAGGCCCGCGTCGCGTCCGTGGCCGGCGGGGCCCAGTGGCTGGACGTCGACGCGGCGCTCCATGCCCATGGCCTCGCGACGCCCGGTGGTGTCTTCGGCGACACGGGCGTCGGCGGCCTGACCCTCGGTGGCGGGATCGGATTCCTCATGGGTATCGGCGGATTCACCTGCGACAACCTCGTCGGCGCCCAGGTGGTGACCGCCGACGGTTCGCTGGTCGAAGCCGCCGACGATCCGGAGCTCTTGTGGGCGCTGCGCGGTGGCGGCGGGAATTTCGGCGTCGTGACGCGGTTCGACCTGGCGGCCTATCCGGTCGGTCCGACGTTTGGCGGCAAGGTCGATGTCCCGCTCGGCGACGGGTCTGCACTTCGCCGCTTGGCGGCCATGATGCTGACCGCTCCCGACGAACTCCTGCCGATGGTCTACGTGTTTCGGGCCGAGGACGGGACGCCCATGCTCCAGCTTCAATTCAGCTTCGTGGGTTCGGCCGACGATGGCGCCAGATGGGCGACGACGATCCTTGGACACGACGCCGTACGACATCCGGAACTCCGATCAGGCACCTATCTGGACATCCAGTCGATCAACCCGATCGAGGCGTTCGGCGCGCGGAACTACTGGACATCCACGTTCGTCACCGACCTCGAGGACGCGCTCGTCGACCTCATCGTGGACGTGGCGTCGTCCATCCCGAATTCGCTGTCGGGGATCCTCATCGAGCCGATCCACGGAGACGCGCGACGCCGCGATCCCGGCCACTCGGCTTTCAGCCATCGCATCGCACGCTTTCACGTGACGGCCGTGGGAATCTGGAAGGACCCTGCCTTCGATGCCGTCGGGACCGCGTGGTCGAAGGGCGTGACCGCGCGGGTCCGCGATTGGTCGACCGGCGGCCTGTACGTCAACTACTCGATGCTCGACGAGCAGGTCGTCGCTCGTGCGGACGATCGAGCTCGGGCCGCCTACCCGGCGTCGGTCTACGCTCGATTGCAGGCCGTGAAGCGCCGCTACGATCCCGACAACCGGTTCCGCTCGAACCTCAACGTCCTGCCTGGGTCGCCACCGTCCTGACGTGGGCGTCGAAGCCAGCGGGCGTCCCGGTCAGGACCCGCCGGTCAGCTTCCGGGCTCGTCGACGGCATCCTCGGGCCGAACGAGCCGGGCCTCGAGCGCGCCGCCGGCCTTCTGGACGAGCTGCTCGACACGCAACTGGGCCTCGGTGAGCAGCCGGTCGCAGCGGGCCTGCAGCGCGACGCCACGCTCGTAGAGGGCGATCGATGCCTCGAGCGGCTGGCCGCCCGCCTCGAGTTCGGCCACCGTTCGCTGGAGCTCGACGAGCGCATCGTCGAACGACAGCGTGTCGATGGCGGGCTCAGGGTTCGTCACGGCGCTTCGTCCTCGCTGGTCGCCCGCTCGGCGACGGGTTCGACGGGTTCGACGAGATCATCGGGGGCCGCCGGGTCGGCATCGATGCGGTCGGCGATCCGGCCGACTCGCGGCGCCATCAGCATACCCAGCCGGATCCCTGCGACGCCGAGGACGCCGACGAGCAGCGCGAACATGACGACCTCAGGCATCCGGCCTCGGATCCGCCGTGGCCGGGATCTCACCAAGCGCGACACGTAGCCGCAGCCTGGTGCCCGGAACGGCGGCACCCGGCTCCCGCACGACGACGTCGTCCTCAGCGCGCCGGACGATCGCATAGCCGCGATCGAGGGTCGCCTGCGGCCCAAGGACGCCCAGCGCCGAAGCGGCCGCATCGAGCGACGCTCGCGCGACCATGAGCCGACCGGCAGCCAGACCGGGCAAGACAGCCCCCCGCGCGGATCGCGATCGCGCCTCGGTCAGGCGGGCCACCATGGCACGGGTCGCCCGGTCGAGCAGCAGCCCGGTCCGCTCGCGTGCCGCCGCGAGCTGCGCCGCTGGCGCCACGCGATCGAGCGCACGGCGCTCCACGGCCAGTTCGCGGGCGGCCGTGCCCAGGCGACGGGCGGTCGCGGTGGCGAGACGACCGCCGGCGCGACGCAAGGCTCCGGCCATTTCCGCACGATCCGGGACGACCAGTTCCGCCGCCGCGGATGGGGTGGCAGCCCGGACGTCCGCCGCGAAGTCGGCGAGCGTGACGTCCACCTCGTGGCCCACGCCACACACGACGGGGATCGGATGCGCGACCACGGCCCGAACGACCTTCTCGTCATTGAACGACCAGAGGTCCTCGAGCGAACCGCCGCCCCGGGCAAGGATGGTCACCTGCGGGGCATCCCCGGGCCGGCCGTCACGGATCGCCTCGTCTCTGTAGCGCTCGAGGCGACGGAACGCGCTGACGATGCTCGCCGGCGCATCGGCCCCCTGCACCTGCGCCCCGACGAGGATGACGCGGGCCAGCGGCCAGCGCCGGGCGAGGACGGTGGCCACGTCCTTCCAGACGGCGCCGGTCGGGCTGGTGATGACCGCGATCGTCCCGGGCCGACCAGGGAGCGGCCGCTTGCGCGCTGCGTCGAACAACCCTTCGGCCGCCAGCCGCGCCTTGAGATCCTCGAATCGCAACGCCAGGTCCCCCACCCCGGCTGGCTGAAGGGACTCCACGTACAGCTGGAGGGCGCCCTGCGGCTCGAAGAGATCCACCCGACCATGGGCGACCACCTGGATCCCGGCGCGGGCCTCGAACGCCGAACGCAGCCGGTCGTCGCGGAACCACACGCATTGGAGCTGGCTGCGCTCGTCCTTGAGCGTGAAGTAGGCGTGCCCCGCGGACGACACCGTGACGCGCCCGATCTCGCCTTCCACCCACAGGTCGCCGAGGCGCGGGTCCTCCCGGACCGCCGCGCGGATGGCGCGTGCGACATCGGAGACCCCGAGGATCCGGACCCCGAACGCGCCGGGCGCCGGGTTCGTCATGTCAGACGCGGGTCTGGTATTCGCCGGTTCGGGTGTCGACGCGGATCGTGTCACCGGTCTCGACGAAGATCGGGACCACCACGACGAGCCCGGTCTCGGTGGTCGCGTTCTTGCGGGCGCCGGTCTGCGTGTCGCCCGCGAACCCGGGCTCCGTGTCGGCGACCACGAGGTCCACGGTGATCGGCAACTCCACGCCGATCGTCTCGCCCTGGTAGCTCGTCCGGTCGAGCATCATGCCGTCCTTGAGGTACCGGGCGGTCTCGCCCAGTTGCTCCGCGGTCATGACGAACTGGTCGTAGTTGTCGGTGTCCATGAAGTGGTGGTCCGCGTCATCGCGATAGAGGAATTGGACGGGACGTTTCTCCATCGACGCGCGCGGCCACTTCGTCCCGGCCTGGAACGAGCGGTCGACCGTCTGGCCGCGCTTGATGTTGCGCAGGGTGATGCGGACCTGCGCGGAGCCGCGGCCCATCTTGATGTGGTGGTAATCGAGGATCTGCCAGAGCTCACCATCGAGTTCGATGGCGACGCCCTTCTTGAGTTCGCCGGTGCTGATCATGTCGGAGTGGCTCCTCGGAGGCGATCGCCGGACATGGCGATGCCGATCGATCGGTCAGGGTGATGCAGGCGCGATCGTACCAGACGGTTCCGGCGGGGCCGGCACACCGGCGGACTGGTATCCCCACCCGGTGATCGCGTTGGTCCCGTCGGCGAAGTCGATCCGCGTCTCGCCCTCGCCCTGCCTCGGGGTGCAGACGGCGGTGCAGCGGACGGTGATCCGGACGACGGCTGGGCCGACGCCGCCGCCGGGGCCAGTGTCATCCAGCCCGGTCGCCGCCATCTCGAGGCACGTCGCCCGCGCGACCCCGAGGCAGAGGGGCGCGACCGGAAGCGGACCGCGATCGACTTGCGGTCCGTTGGTCACGTCGCTCGTGACCGAGGTGACGACACAGGCGGACACCGTGGCCGCCATGACCACCAGACGAGACAGGCGAGCGATCCGACGAAGCATCAGTCGCGGCGCTGGAGCGCGCGGAGCCTGACCTGGTATTCGGTCGGGTCGATCTCGCCCGTCGCCAGGCGCCGTTTGAGTTCCGCGATCGCCGGATCCTCGCCGCGCGGGACCGTCCGGCGGATCGCCCAGATGATGACCCCGACGATCAGTCCCGTCGTCACGAGCGGCACGGCGAAGCCGAGCACCATGAGTGGCCCCACGAACGAGAACAGGTCGAGATCCATCCTGGCGCAGCCTACGCGCCGGAGGGTCGCTTCATCAGCCGCCCACGACCACGACGTCGCGCGGGAACCCGGTGAGGGTCGCGACGCGGCGCTCAGCGGCGTCGATCAGCAGGAGGTCCTCGATCCGGACGCCGGTCTCGCCTTCGAGATAGACGCCGGGCTCCACGCTGAAGACGGTCGGACTCGGCATCGGGTCGTCGGATCCGGTCCGACTCAGGCTGGGGGCCTCGTGCGTGGCCAGGCCGATCCCGTGCCCGAGCCCGTGCCCGAAGTGCTCGCCGTGCCCCGCCGCCGCGATCACATCGCGCGCGACCGCGTCCATCGCTCGACCGGCCGGCGCGCGTCCGTCCGCGATGCTCGCCTTGATGGCGTCGATCGCCGCCGCCTGCGCTCGCGCCACCAGCTCGTAGATCTCGAGGTCACGCGCCGTCGGGTCGCCCACGAACAGGGTCCGGGTCATGTCGCTCCGGTAGCCATCGACCTGCGCGCCGAAGTCGAACAGGAGCACGGCGCGATCGCGCACCGGCCGATCGCCCGGGGATCCGTGCGGCAGCGCCGCCTCCGGCCCCGCGAGACAGGCCACATCGAAGGCCAGCGCCTCGGCCCCGGAGGTTCGCATCAGCCACTCGAGCCGCATCGCGAGCGCCGCCTCGGTCACGCCGGGCCGTATCTCGGGCAGGAGCGTCGCGAGGGCCCGGTCCGCGACCGCGCATGCGGCGGCTACACGCTCGAGCTCGGCTGGCTCCTTCGTCGCCCGATCGGCCTCCACCCAGCCCTCGACGGGGACGAGTTCGACCTCCGGTGCAGCCGCCGCAAGCCTCGCCCACGTCGCCTGCGAGACGAACCCCGCCTCCATCGCGACACGCCGGGCGCCGATCGACGCCACCAGGGTCGGCCAGCGCGTCGGCAGATCGTGGTATGCCTCGAACAGGCGGGCTTCGGTCGCCTCGCGGCGAGCCTGGACCGTGTACCGGGAATCGGCGAGGATCACGACCTCGTCCCCGCCGACGAGGAACTGGCCGGACGAGCCTGCCACCTTCTCCTCCCCGGCACCGAGCGCGAACCCGGTCAGGTAGCGCATGTGCTCCGGACGGATGCCGAAGTAGGCGTCGACCCCGGCGGCCTCGAACCGCGCACGCAATCGCGCCAGTCGGGCGGGTCGGGCGGCCCGGTCGGCGTCGGACCACGTGGCTCGGACAGCGTCGGACGGCGGCTCGGCGAACGAATCAGGTGCCGGCCAGGCCCCGCTCACCGGTACCCATACTCGCGGAGCAGCGCGTCGAATTCCTTGGCATTCTTGGCGAAGGAGTGCTTGCCCCCGCCGTCCGGGATCGCGACGAAGTACAGGAACTTGTCGGCGGTGTCGGGTTCGAGCGCGGCGTCGATCGAGGGCAGCGTCGGCGTGGCGATCGGTCCCGGGATGAGGCCCGGATACAGGTAGGTCTGGTAGCCCTCGAGACCCTCGATCGGCACGACCTCCTTCATCGGGACATCGGGTGGTGACCAGAACGAGTACTGCTGCCACGTCTCGAAATCGAGCTTGGCGAGCTCCATCGTGTCGTCGAGCCAGATGACCGTGGGATCGGCGTTGAGGATCTTGTTCTTGATCCCCGGCAGTCCATCGAGGCGGTTCTGGTAGACCCCCGCGATCAGCGCTCGCTCCTCATCGAGGACGGCCTCGCGCTCCACGATCGAGGCCAGCGTGATCACCTGGTAGAACGTCAGGCCGCGCTCCTTCGGGACGGTCAGACGCTCCTGCCCCACGTTCTCGATGAAGTTGTCGAGCATCAGGCGGATCAGCTCGTCGGCCGTGGTGTCCGGCAGGACCTTGTAGGCCGCCGGCCAGAGAAAGCCTTCGAGCGAGGCCTTCCCGGCGCCGCCGTCAGCCCGGATCTTCTTGAGCCACGGGTAGTCGTCGATCAGCGACTTCGGCGGAGACACGGCGAGGTCGTAGAACTCGCGGGGATCCAGCTGGAGCGGCAGCGTCTGCAGCTTCGCCGTGAGCTGCTCAAGGCGTAGGCCGGTCCGCAACGCCACCTCGACGAAGGGGATGGCCGGCGGGTCGAGCAACGCCGTCACGACCTCGTCGGGCGTCATGTTCTTGCGGAGCAGGAACGTGCCCTGCTGGAGGTCAGCGGTCAGACCCCGATCCATGGCGATGAAGAGGAAGGCGCGCTGGTCGCGGATGAGCCCCTCGTTCTCGAGCCGGGCGCCGATCGCCGACGCCGTGTCACCGGCTGCCACGACGAACTCGGCCTGCGCATCGTCGTTGGAAACGGGGTCCGTCAGGGACGCCCCGAGATCCTCGCGCACCATCTCCTTCACGATCGCGATGTTCATCGCGGCCGCGGGATTGTCGTGGGCCCATCCGAGGATCGCGCTGTCGACCAACGGCCGGAGCGCCGTCAACAGGACACCGAGCACGATCCCACCGAGGACGAGCGCGAAGACCAGGAACCGGATGAGGCCGGCGATCCCGCTCCCGCCGCTTCCGCCACCCCCACGTCCGCCGCGGCCACCCTGGCGCACGGGGACGAGCAGCGGCTCGTCGGCCGTCGCGTAGGCCTCGGGGTCGAACGGTCGCGCCTGCGGGGCGCGGCCGTCGCGGGGTCGTCCGCCGGAGCGGAGGCTCATCGGTGTGTCTCCATCGGGTCTGGTCGGCCGGTCGCGGCCGACGGGGCTTGCGTCCGGGCGTCCAGCTCATCCTGGAGGATGATCGCGGCCGCCTCGCGGTCGACACGGGCACGGTAGGCGTCGCGCTGGGTGCGTGACGGCGGTCCGCCCGAACGCCCACGGGGCATCGGGCCCAGCCGCTCTTCAGCAAGGTGGCTGGTCAGACGCTCGTCGCGAAAGGTTAGCGGCAATCGCAGGCTCGCGGCGACCGCCTCACCCCACGCTCGCGTGATGGCGGCCTGGGCGCCCTCGTCGCCGGACGCCTCCAGCGGCATCCCGCAGACGAGTTCGACGACCTCGTGCGCCTGCACCAGGACCTCAAGATCCGCCGCGTCGGCCGCTGGATCCCGGCGCCGAGGGACCGTGGTCAGCGGGCGGGCGCCGCCACCGTCGCCCTCCGCGATGGCCACCCCGACACGCCGCTCCCCGAGGTCCAGACCCAGGATCGCGCTCACGGCGACGGCGACGGCGCGGCCGCGTCGATGACGACCTCGCTCGACACTCGCAGATCAACGCGTCCGTCGATCGTCGGGATGGAGCCCACCCAGTCCGGCCATGCCTGCAGCTCGACGCGGCCGTACGATTCGAGGGCCGCGCGGGCGTCGGCGAGGCTGAGGCCGAGGATGGACGCCTCGAGGGCCGCCGGGTCCAGGATCGGCACCTGGCTCGCCGTCGCGGTCACCGGGAAGGTCACCCGCCCGGCCGTCACGATCGCCGGATCGACGTCCACCTTGACAGAGCCCTCCACGAGCCGATGGCCGGCGTCGATCGAGGCCGCGAGACGCGCGCCGGCGACCTCGGCGACCGGTCGCTCGTCGACGGCCGTGGCGGTCCCGGTGGCGCTGAGACCGAGTTCGAATGTCGCGAGTTCCTGGTCGAGCAGCGTGACCGGGTCGACCGATGGCGTCGCCGGGCCGAGGACCGCCGTACCCGGGAAGACCGTCGCCCCAGGAGACGCGATGGACGGATCCCCGAGGCGGGTCCGGAACGCGGTCTCGAGCGCCGGCTGGAGAACGGCCAGGGCAGCGTCGATGTCCTCCTGGGCGATCTTCGGGAACTCGGTCCGTGTCCCGCCGCTCCCCTCGTCCGGGTTATTGACGTCGAGCGAGATCGGCTCCTCGCCCTTGGGAATCACGACGATGGTGTTGGGTTCGACGTTGCCCTCGGGTCCGTTCTTGACGGCGGTGACGGTGACGGTCGCGGTCTTGGGGAAGAGCTGGAGGCCCACGATGTTGGCCCGCGGCACGACGACGGTGGCGTCTGTCGTGAACCGGATCCCGTTGTTGGTCGAGACGACGCTGCCAGCCGGGATCGTGTTCGACCGCGTGAAGTCCTTGTTGCGGAAGCGGACGGTGGCGGTGGCCTTCGTCGCCTCGATGCGCTTGCCCGTGGCTAGGAATGAATCACTCACGGCGATCTCGACGGTCACGATCTCCGCCGGTACGACCGACCGCGCCGGATCCGGCTCGCTCGCCTCTGGATCGGCCACGATCGTCAACACGACCGGCGTGACCGCGTCCGCCCGTGGCGTCACGACGATCGTCGCCGACGGCAGGAACAGATACGTCCCGACACCCGCGACAAGGACGGCGAGGGCGACCACGAGGACGGCGGCGATCCGTCGCCCGCCGTTGGCACGGGCTTGCGGCGCTCGAACGCCGATCTCGGCCCGGTGCGGCTCGACCCGATACGCATCCCCAAAGGGAATGGATGGCTCGCGGATCGCTGGCGATGCCTCGAGCGCGGCGGCGGCTGCCGCGAGCTCGGCCGACTCCATCTCGTCGAGCGTCGCCTGCTGCGGGGAAACGGCCGGAGTCTTCGACCCACGGCGCTTCGCTGGAGCGGTCGTCACGCGAGCCGTCTCCCCGGGGTCGACGTCCGGGGAATCGGTGGCACCGGGTTCGAGGCTGCTCTCGTACTCGGCGACGGACAGGAACGTGGCCAGTCCGGCGGAGGCTGCGATGGAGCGCGTGGCGGCGTCGGTGGCCACGATCGACAGCCGCTTGCCGTGGATCCCGGCATCGCGCGCGAGCAGCCGGAAGTTGATCCGAGACGTGGCGACGCGTGATCCCTGCGGCAGGACCACCGCCACGCGACCGCCGGGCACGTCCCGGATGCGGGCAGCCGCCGAGGTGATCTCGTCGTCGATATCGAGGTAGATGACGCCGGTCCCCACGGTCAGACCTTCATCGCCCGGAGCACCCGGCGGAGCGCCGCGTCAAGGGCGTCCTCGGTCGTCTGGAGCTCGATCGCCTGATAGGCGAGGCCGAGCGGCGTCACATCCTGCTGGTCGACCAGCAGGCCCGTCGCGTCGGAGATCGTCTCGATCTGGTCGGGCGCCATCACCGTGACCTCTGGTGGTCGGGCGAACGGCAGGCTCTTCCAGAATGCCTCAGATGCGAGCGCGGTGCGGATCTCGGGGAGACGCGACCCGCCGCCACACAGGAAGATCCGTCCTGGCAGCAGGTCCCCGCCCGACAGTTCCTCCATCACCAGCTCCACCCCAGCCGCCCAGACGCGGACGTCGTCGCCCACGATGGCGGCCACTTCGGAGCGGTCGTCCACCTCGATCCCGCGGGCGTAGTCCACCTTGAGCGCCTCGGCCCGCGGGAACGGCAGGTCCAACCGGTCAGCGAGGCTCTTGGTGAAGGCCCGGCCGCCGAGCGCGAACATCCGCGTCCCTTCGATCCCGCCGTGACGGACTAGCGCGACATCGGTCGTGCCGCCGCCGACATCGACGAACAGGGCCCCGTTCTGACGGATGTGCTCGCTGCCGAGGACCCGGGCGACCGCATAGGGCTCGGCCACGATCTCGAGCAGCTCCAGGTCCAGCTGGCTCGCGACGCTCTGGAGCGCGCCGAGGTGGACCAGTGGCGCGAAGGCGTTGAAGATCCCGATCTTCACGTGGCGGCCCTGGAACCCGACCGGGTTCGTGAGCGCATACCCGTCGATGGCCGCGCCGGTGACCGCCGCATGGACCAGCCGGACGTCCACCTGCGGCAGCCCGGTCTCCCAGGTGATGGCCCGCTCGGCCTCCCGCAGCGCTTCCCGCTGGACGTTGTCGATCAGCTTCTGGAGTTCCGCCTCGGTGATGGGCTGGTCCGGCTTTCGGCGCTCCTGCGAATGTGTCGTCGTGAAGCCCTTGACGAGTTCCCCCGCGATCCCGATGACGACCTGGCTCGGTCGGAAGCCGGCCATCTCCTCGGCCTCCTGGAGGGCGACGGCGCAGTTGTCGACCACCGCCGCGATATCGGCGACCGTCCCCGACTGCATATGCGACAGACCCTGGCGCTTGCGACCGACCCCGCGCACCGTCCCGTGGCCCTCGCCGTCGATGTCGAACACGAGCGCCTTGGCGAACTCGGTCCCGACGTCGAGGGCGGTGCAGGCCGCGAGCGACTCGCCCTCGCTGCGTTGCCAGATCCGCCGCCAGAAGGCCATCTACGCCACCGCTTCGACCGCGCCGCGCAGGGCCTCAAGGGCATCGGCCAGACCGTCGCGGCGTGTGCCCTTGCCCTGGGCCATCTCCGGACGCCCGCCACCGCGTCCATCGATCGCGGGCATCGCGGCCCGGACCAGGTCCCCTGCCGAGATCCCTTGCCCGACGAGGTCCGGCGAGACCGTCACGAACAGCTGTGGCTCCTCGGCGTCGAGCGCGAGCGCTACGACCCCGGAACCCAGCGCCGTACTGACGGAGCGCGCCGCGCCTTTGAGCGCTTCCATCGATTCGTAGGCGGCCGCATGGGCGACCACCCGCACGCCGGGCCGAAGCTCCGCCGCGTCGCGGGCCAGCTGCTCTGGTGATATCTGACCCGTGCCGCCGCCGGCCTTCAGCCGCCGCCTCGCCTCGCGGAGTTCGTCCTGCAAGGCGGCGATCCGCTCGGGCAACGCCTCCGGGGTGTTCGCACCCACCAGCTCCGCCGAGCGGGTCAGGAGCGTCGCCCGGTCGCGGGCCAGCCGATCGGCCGCGGCGCCCGTCACGGCCTCGATGCGGCGCGTCCCGGAGCCGATGCTGCGCTCGCTGGTGATCGCGAACCCGCCGATCTGGCCGCTCGCGCGGCAATGGGTCCCGCCGCACAGTTCGAAGCTGTAGTCCTGCACGCGGATGGTGCGAACCGTCTCGCCGTACTTCTCGTCGAAGAAGGCGTCAGCCCCGCGCTCGATCGCCTCGGCCATGGGCATGAAGGCGATCGTGACCGGCCGGTCGTCCCGGACGATGGCGCGGACTTCGTCCTCGATCGCCTGGATCTCGGCGTCGGTCAGCCCCCGATCGAACGGGAAGTCGAAGCGGAGACCGTCCGGCGTAACGAGTGAACCAGCCTGACGGGCACGCTCGCCGACGACATGGCGCAAGGCGCGGTGCAGGAGGTGGGTGCCCGTGTGGTTGCGCATGGTGTGGGCGCGGCGATCCGCATCGACGACGGCCTCGACCGTCTTACCGACGCGAAGCCGCCCACGCAAGCTCCCTCGGTGAACGATGAGACCGCCGACCGGTCGCTGCGTGTCGGTCACGTCGAACAGGTCGCTGCCGCCCACCTCGCGGATCGTGCCGCGATCGCCGATCTGCCCACCGCCCTCCGCGTAGAACGGGGTCCGATCCAGGACGATCTCGGCCTCGCCGTGTCCGGTCAAGTCGTCGAACGAGGTGCCATCGCGGATGATCGCCAGGACGCGCGCCTCGGCGCTCGTGGTCTCGTAGCCGAGGAACGTCGTGTCGCCGCCACGGGCCTGGATGTCCTGGTAGAGGGTCGTGAGCTCCGCATGCCTGGCGAGCTCGGCCTTCCGCCCTGAGCGCGAACGCTGCCGCTGTTCCTGGAGCGCACCGTCGAACCCGGGGCGATCGACGCGGACACCGGACTCGGCCGCCAGCTCGATCGTCAGATCGATCGGGAACCCGAACGTGTCGTGGAGCTTGAACGCGATGTCACCGGCCAGGACCGGCGCGCCCGTGGGCAGGTCCTCTGGGCGTCGACCCACGACGCGCGCTTCGGTCGCGATGGGCGCGACGGCATCGTCGAGCAATCTCGAACCGGCATCGAGCGTCCGGGCGAACTGCGCCTCCTCGCGCTCGATGACCGCAAGGATCTCAGCCTGCCGCTCGATGAGGTGCGGATAGGCCTCCCCCATGGACTCGATGACGACGGCGGCTGTCTCGGCCATGAACGGTGCCGTTCGCCCCAGGAGCCGGCCGTGGCGGACGGCGCGACGCAGGATCCGCCGGAGGACGTATCCGCGACCCTCGTTGGACGGGAGGACCTCGTCGGCGATGAGGAAGGTCACGGCCCTCGAGTGGTCCGCGATCACCTGGTAGCTGAACCGTTCGCCTTCGAAGGCCTCCGGGTCGTGTCCGAGCAGCTCTCGCATCCGGGCGTGGATGGGCGTGAACAGGTCCGTGTCGTAGTTGGTGGGCACGGCCTGGAGCACGCTGGCGAGGCGCTCCAGGCCAAGACCCGTGTCGACGCTCGGGAACGGCAGCGGGACGCGCCCGTCCGGCCGCTGGTCGAACTCCATGAAGACCAGGTTCCAGATCTCCAGCCAGCGCGGGCACGTCTCGGAGTGGTCCGGGATGCAGTCCGGACCCTCGGAGAGATGGGCGCCGCGGTCGACATGGATCTCGCTGCAGGGCCCGCACGGCCCGGTGTCCGCCATCCGCCAGAAGTTCTTGTCATCCCCGGCGTCGACATCGCCCCAGGCCGCCATCCGCTCGGGCGGGAGCCCGATCTCGTCGCGCCACACGGCACGCGACACCTCGTCATCGCGATAGGTCGTGGCCGCGAGCATCTCTGCGGGGATCCCCAACTCGACCGTCAGGAACTCCCAGGCCCAGTGGATCGCGTCACGCTTGAAGTAGTCGCCGAAACTCCAGTTGCCGAGCATCTCGAACAGGGTGTGGTGGCGGGGCGTCCGGCCGACCTCCTCGAAGTCGTTGTGCTTGCCAGCCACGCGCAGGCAGCGCTGGTAGTCGACGGCGCGCGTGTATGAGCGCGTCTCGGCGCCCGTGAAGACCTCCTTGAACTGGACCATGCCTGAGTTCGTGAAGAGCAGCGTCTGATCCCCCGCCGGGACGAGGCTCGCGCTCGGGACGACGGCGTGACCGCGCGCTTCGAAGAACGCGACGAACCGACGCCGGATCTCCGCGGCGGGCAGCGCCACGATCGGTGGGTCCACGGGGCTACGGTTCGACATCGGCCGCAATGGTACCGAACGGCGCCTCCCCGGCACGACACGCACCCCGCAGGCGCCCGCGGCACCGGCCCGGGTGGGCGACGATCAGGTCCGGTCGCCGCGCGCCGGGTCGCTGACGAGGGCCTCGACTGGGGGAACGGTTCCATCCGGACAGATGGCGTCGAGGCGGCGGCGCGGTCGCTGGCGTGACCAGAGCGACGAACCGGCGATGACCGCACCGATGAGGGCGCCGATGGTCATCCCGCGAAGGAACTTGGCCGTGCTCTCGTCGCGCTCCGGGAGCCGCATCAGATCCGCGGCCGCGTCGGGCCAAGGACAACGAGGACGCTCATGAACGCGATCCCGACCCAGGCGCCGATGGTCGCGGAGATCAGGCGGAAGTCGCCGATCGAGAACGGGTGCGAGCCCAGACGGTCGCCGAGCGTGTCGCCCGCCCACGCCCCGACGATCGACGCGCCGAGCAGGAGTGGGAGCCGGCCGCCGGCGGACCCGCGGATCACCACGAACAGAGCGGCGTTGAAGACCCCGGCGAGGATCCCGAGGATGATGCCCGGATCGACGCTCATGCGGACGCCGCGAGCGCCACGGGCCGACGGATCCGTCCGCCGCCGAGGACGCGGTCTCCGTCGTAGAGGACGGCCGCCTGGCCGGGTGCGGCAGCCCAGACCGGGGTGTCCGTGGTGACGACCCAGGATCGGTCGCCGAGCGCCTCGACCGTCGCGGGGATCGGGGCGCCCCGATGTCGGATCCGGACGTCGGCACGGAACGAGGGGCCAGGCGCCTCGCCGGCGACGAAGGTCCCGCGCTCGATCTCGAAGGTCCGCGTCTCCAGATCCTCGCGCCGCCCCAGCTGGATCGTGTTGGTGAGCGGGTCGATGCGCGACACGTACCGAGGGGCGCCGAGCGCGACGCCCAGGCCCTGTCGCTGCCCGACGGTGTAGCCGGCGGAACCGCGGTGCTCCCCCACCTGCTCGCCGTCCAGGTCCAGCAGCGGCCCGGGCTCCGCCTGCCATCCAGCGCGCTCCCGGAGGGCGATCCGGTAGTCGCCGCCCGGGACGAAGCAGATCTCCTGGCTCTCGGGCTTGTCGGCCGTCACCAGACCCAGTCCACGGGCGACCGCCCGCACCTCCGGCTTCGTCAGCTCGCCTAGCGGGAACCGGGCGTGCTCGAGCTGGTCCTGGCGGAGGCCATAGAGGAAGTAGGTCTGGTCCTTCTCCTCGTCGCGGGCTCGTCGCAGCCTCGCCTGCCCGTCGGGTCCCACGTCACGGCGAGCGTAGTGGCCCGTCGCCACCGCGTCGCACTCGTACAGATGTCGAGCGCGACCGAGAAGCGCCCCGAACTTGACGTACGTGTTGCAGTCGATGCACGGACTCGGCGTGCTGCCGTCAAGGTAGGCATCGAGGAACGGCTGGAGGACGCCGGCGTCGAACTCCCGCTCGAGGTTCATGACGTAGAACGGGACCCCGAGTTGGGCCGCGACGCGTCGAGCATCATCGGCGGCGTCGAGCGAGCAGCAACTCTTCTTGACGTCGGAGTAGGTGTCGGCGACGTCGTGAAGACGCATCCAGACCCCGACGACTTCGTGACCTGCATCGTGCATCAGCGCGGCCGCCACGGAGCTGTCGACGCCGCCGGACATGGCGACCAGGATCCGACTCATGCCGGGACGCCCTGGCCGAGCGGATCGGCGGACACGGCCGCGGCGCCGACCCGCATCGACGCCACGACGCGTGGCACGATCTCCATCGCCGTCGCGATCTCGGCCTCCGTCGTCGTCCGGCCCAGCGAGAGCCGCAGGGCACCGCGCGCCTCATCGTCGGGGTAACCCATCGCGGTGAGCACATGGCTGACCTCGGTGGATCCGGTCGTGCAGGCGCTCCCCACGGAGCACGCGATCCCCTCGAGATCGAGCGAGAGGGCGACGGCGGCACCGTCCGTATCGCGGGCGATCATCGAGAAGAGCCCGGGGAGCCGCTCGCGAGGGTGACCCGTCGCCTCCGTCCCTGGCACCGCGAGGACCGCCTTGGCGAGCCGGTCGCGGAGGCGCTTGAGGCGGGCCACGGTCGGCGCGCGCTCGGTGCAGGCCAGGTCGTAGGCCGTCGCGAAGCCGACGGCGCCGGCCACGTTCTCCGTCCCGGCACGCCGGTAGCGCTCCTGCGACCCGCCGTGCTGCTGCGCGAGGATGTGCGTGCCGTGACGCACGTACATCGCCCCGACGCCCTTGGGCCCCTCGAACTTGTGGGCACCGAACGAGATGAGATCGGCACCAAGCGCCTCGACGTCGATATCGACGTATGGGGCGGCCTGGACGGCGTCCACGTGGAACAGGAGGTCGCGGTGCGTCCGGACGCGAGCCGCGATCTCGCCGAGCGGCTGGATGGTCCCGACCTCGTTGTTGGCGAGCATGATCGAGACGAGGATGGTCCGGTCCGTGATCGCGGCGTCGAGCTGGTCCGGGTCGACCCGGCCGTAGCGATCGACCGGCAGCTCGACGATCTCGAACCCGAACTTCTCCAGGTAGCGCAGCGTGTGTCCGACGGCGTGATGCTCGACCGCGGACGTCACGATCCGATGACCACGGGCCTTGCCCGCCCATGCGGCCCCCTTGATGGCGAGGTTGCTGGCCTCGGTCCCGCCGGAGGTGAAGACGATCTCCCGGGCCTGGGCGTTCAGCCGGCGGGCGACCCGCTCATGCGCCTCGTCCAGTGCGGCGCGCGCGACCCTGCCGAACGAGTGGGCTGAGCTCGGATTCCCGAACGCGTCGGACAGGTACGGCAGCATCGCCTCGAGGACCTCGGGGCGAAGCGGGGTCGTCGCCGCGTGGTCCAGATAGATCGGCATGCGACCGATCGTACACCGGCCGCGGTGGGGCGACCCCCGAGTCAGGGCGGCTACGACGCCAGGATGCGGAAGAGGCTGCCCCCGAACGTGACCATATACAGCTCGCCGTTCTCATGCTCCCCGAACGACGAGATGTTCTCGGTCGTGTCCCGGCGAAGGGTGATCGTCGAACCACCCTGGGGCATCGACCAGATCTTGCCACTGCAGAAGTCGGCGAAGACGTACTGCCCGACGAGATCGGCCTGCGTCGGCCCGCGGTAGACGTATCCGCCCGTGATGGAGCAGTTCCCGCCGGCGTGGGTGTATTCCGCCACCGGGAGCGTATCGCCCGACTTGGGACACTTCGACGGCTTATAGCAGTGCTTCCCCTCCATCGCGTTCCAGCCGTAGTTGCGGCCGCCCGCTCCCGCCGACTGACGGTTGATCTCTTCGTACCGCTCCTGCCCGACGTCGGCGACGAACAGGGCGCCCGTGCCGCGGTCGAACGAGATCCGCCACGGATTGCGCAGACCGCGTGCCCAGATCTCGCCGCGGCCCTGGGTCGGACCCGCGTAGGGGTTCGACTTCGGGATCGAATACCGATCGAACGTGCCCTGGCCCGTGCCGTCCGTGTTGATGCGCAGGACCTTCCCGAGGAGCGAGTCCTTCCGCTGGGCGTCATTGCCGGGGTCGCCGGATCCGCCGCCATCACCCACGGCGATGTAGAGGAACCCGTCTGGTCCGAACGCCATGCCGCCGCCGTTGTGGTTGCCCGCGGCGCTGTGCTCGATCAGGAGGATCGGCTTGCCGGTGCTCTCGTCGACGTTCGTCCGCGAGGCGTTGGTCTTGTAGCGGGCGACCACGATGTCGCCACCATTGCGGGTGTAGTAGACGAACAGCCGCCGATTCGTCTCGAAGTCCGGATCGAAGGCGATACCGAGGAGCCCGCGCTCACCGCCGTCCGCCACCTTCGTGCGGATGTCCATGAAGTACCCGGCCTTGAGCGCGCCGTTCTCGACCACCCGGATCGTGCCGCGCGCTTCGGCGACGAACAGCCGGTTCGTGCCATCGCCGGCGTTGGTGACCTGCGTGGGCGCCGAGAGCCCGCCGACGATCTTCGACGTCGTGATCACCCACGGTTCCGCACCCACCGATGCGAGCGGCAGCGCCGCTGCGACGGCGACGGCGGCGAGCATCGCGAGGAGCGACCGGAGACGATGGGAGCGGCGATTCGGTTCGTGCATGGGGACCACCCTACAGGACGGGCAGGATCATGGGTCCGGCACATCCGGCGGTTCCAGCGACAGCCGAAGGTACCGGGCCATCTGCCCGCGACTCACCGATCCGGTCGGGCAGAAGCGTCGCTCGCCACAGGCCGGCATGATCCCGGCCTCGGCGACACGGTCGATGTCGGCTTCGAGCGGTCGTCCGTCGTCATCGTCGAAGTGGTCGCTGGTCGCGGGCGGGAGAGAGGTGGCGATCGCGATCGCCCGTGCCACCTGTTCCCGGTTCGTCCGCTTCTTCGGGCAGAACGTGGTCGTGCCGCAGCCGGACATGAGACCGGCCTCGGCCGCACGGTTGATGTTCGACTCATTGGCGTCGCCGTCGTCGTCGGTGAACCAATCCGCGGTCGCCGGCGGCAGGTCGTAGGCACGGACGAGGAAGGCCGCGAGCCGGGCTCTCGTGAGCGCCTCGTTCGTGCAGAACATGTCGGCATCGCAGCCCTTGCTCACGCCGGTTTCGATCGCCCAGGCGACGTCGGCGGCGTACGGCGAGGTCGCGTGGTCATTGACGCAGCCAAAGCCGCTGTCGAGGACCTTCACCTTCGCTCCAGTCGCGCCGAACTTGATCTTCGACCACGCGCAGTTGTTCGTGTCCGAGCGCTCGGTGAACGAGCCGTCGAGATCGACCGCCGCGCGGAGCGTATACGTGCCCCCCTTGAGCCCGGTGATGTCGATCCACTGGTAGGCGAAGTGCCACGGGTAGCGGTCCGCCCAGCCGACGGAGATGCCGTTTCGGGTCCGAAGCGAGCCACCGCGGCCGCACATCGATTCGGTGTAGACCTTGCGGGCCGGCGATCGCCGCAGGGAGCCGTCGACCAGGTTCGTATCGAAGAAGCAGAACCCGATCTTGCCATCGCTCGTGGTCCCACTGCGCCCCACAGGTGATAGGTGAGCATTCGGCGAACGTGCCAGTGATCGTGGCCGTCGCCCGCGTAGCGCATCGTGGCGTCGGTCTCGATCCGCCGGGTGCCGCCAGCCGCGTCGTACACGATCTGGTCCACGTCCCAAGGCGCCTTGCGGGTCGCGCGCTTCGCGCGGATCTCGAACGGACCGGGGCCCTTGTTCCACATGATCCCGGTGAAGCGCAGGACCCGCTTGTCGCCGAGGCGCTCGATCCGAAGGTCACGGATCCGCGCCGCCCGCAGGTCAGGAAGGCGCTCGGTGGCGGCTTTCGCCGGCGGGGCGGGCTCGACCGCGAGCGCGGACAGCGCGACGACGAGAGCGACCAGGGCACGCGAACCGGCCTGGATCCGGGGGCGGTGTGGCACGACTCGACGGTACAGGCGCGCCGCGTGTCACGGCAATGGGGAATCTCCGGCCTCCGAGGCCCCCCGGCGCCGGCTCAGATCGAGCCGTCGGCCTCGCGCTCCGCCGCCCGACGAAGGTCGTCGGCGCGGCCCATCTCGCGACGACGCTCGTGCTGGGCCAGGGCCCGCTTCCGGAGCCTGATCGACAACGGTGTCACCTCGACCAGTTCGTCGCCGGAGATGAACTCCAGCGCGGTCTCGAGGGTCAGCGGCCGCGGTGGCGTCAGGCGCAGCAATTCGTCGTGGCTGTGGGTCCGGATGTTCGTGAGCTTCTTCTCCTTCGTCGGATTGACGTCCATGTCCCCCGACCGACTGTTCTCACCGACGATCATGCCCTCGTAGACCTCGACGCCCGCGCCGATGAACAGCTCCGCTCGCTGTTCGAGGTTGAAGAGCCCGTACGCATTCGAGGTCCCGGTGCGATCGCTGACGAGCACGCCGTTGGTGCGATGCGTGACCTCGCCGGCCCACGGCCCGTAGCCCTCGCCGATCTGGTGGAGGAGCGCCGTCCCGCGGGTCTCGGTCAACAGCTGGCCGCGATACCCGATGAGTCCCCTGACGGGCAGGACGAACTCCATCCGGACGCGGCCGTCCGTATCGGTGGACATCTGGTCGAGCCGACCCTTGCGACCGGCCATCGCGCTCTGGATCTCCCCGATGTAGTCGGGTGGGATGTCGATGGTGATCCGCTCGTACGGCTCCTGGACCTCACCGTCGACGTCGCGCAGGAGGACTTCGGGTCGCGAGGCCGTGAGTTCGAACCCCTCGCGGCGCATCTGCTCGATCAGCACCGCGAGCTGGAGTTCGCCACGACCGCGGACCTCGAAGGCCTCGGACGACGTTCCCGGGCGGACCTCGATCGAGACGTTGCCGAGGACCTCCTTCTCGAGGCGCGTCTTGATCTGCCGGCTGGTGACGTACTTGCCCTCGCGACCGGCGAGCGGTGAGGTGTTGACCCCGAACGTCATCCGCAGCGTGGGCGCGTCGACGTCGAGCCGGGGCATCGGCCGCGGGTCCGCGGGATCGGTGATCGTGTCGCCGATGGTCACTTCGGGTAGCCCGGCCACGCTGACGATGTCGCCAGGTCCTGCATCCTCGATCTCGACCCGCTCGATCCCGTGCGCGGTCTGGAGGCTCGTCACGGTGCCGCTCAACGTGACGGTCCGGCCCGGCTCGACGGTCCCGGCCGTGTCGTCGGCCTCCTCGCGGACGACCGTGATGCGCTGCCCGGTCCGGATCCGCCCGTTCCAGATCCGCCCGACCGCCATCCGCCCGACGTACTCGTTCGATGACAGGTTCGTCACGAGCAGCTGGAGCGGGTGCTCGGGGGTGTAGGTCGGCGGCGGTGTGACCTCAACGAGAAGGTCGAGCAGGGGTCGCAGGTCGGTACCAGGCACCGTGATGTCGCGCGTGGCGGTCCCGGCCTTGGCGTTCGTGTAGACGATCGGGAATTCGATCTGGTGCTCGTCGGCGCCGAGATCGAGAAACAGCTCGTAGACATCGTCGAGGACCGTCGCCGGTCGGGCGTCGCTCCGGTCGATCTTGTTGATCGCCACCACGACCGGGAGCCGCCGGGCCATCGCCTTCTGGAGCACGTAACGGGTCTGCGGCAGCGGGCCTTCGGCCGCATCCACGAGCAGCAGGACCGAGTCGACCATCAGGAGCGACCGCTCCACCTCGCCGCCGAAGTCGGCGTGGCCGGGGGTATCGACGATGTTGAGGCGGAAGCCGTCATGGTCGACCGTCGTCTGCTTGGCGAGGATCGTGATGCCCTTCTCGCGCTCGAGGTCGCCGGAGTCGAGAACGCGATCCACGACGGCCTGGTTGGCGCGGAACGTGCCGGTCTGGCGAAGCATCGCGTCGACGAGCGTGGTCTTGCCGTGGTCGACGTGGGCGACGATCGCGATGTTGCGCAGGTCCTCGCGGGTCGCGGTCTCGCCGGGCACGGAGGAGCGGGCGGTGTCGGTCATGGGCGGGGCGCAGTGTCGCACATCGTCCGTTCCGGTGCCGTACCCTCCCCTCGTGACCGTGGCCGCCGTGATCCTGCCCGAGAGTGCCGACGAGGCGCTCGCCCCCACCGTCGGTCAGCCGCGAGTCCGGCGGCTCGCGGACCTCGCCTGGGCGGGCGGCGCCCTGCCGATCGTGGTCGTCGCGCACGATCCGGACGGCTTGGTGGCGACGGCGCTCGCCGGGAGCGAGGCCAGCCAGGCGGCCTCGATGGCGGAGGCGACCGGTGCCCTCGGGGATCTGCGGGCCGGCCTGGTCAAGGCGATGGCCGAGGTGCACGACGTCAGTGGATCACTCGTGTGGCCGGCCCGGATGGCCTGGGTGGGTCCCGAGACCATCACGTCGCTGATCGAGGCGCACGGGATGGACCCGGGAACGCTCCTGCGGCCGGCATGGCGGGGCGAACCTGGCTGGCCCATCCTCGTCCCGACGGCGGGCTCGGCGGCGATCGAGGCCCTCGCCGCGGGCCTGGGGCTGGATCTGGTGGTGGACGCGCTCGCCGCGACCTTGCCGACCCGGATCGTGGACGTCGGCGACCCCGGGGTCACGCATGATGTGGCGACCGCGCTCGATGCGCTGCCGGCCTACGAGGGGCCGCCGGATCCGCCGGGCGGCCATCGGCACGAGTGGGGGGAGGACGTGGAGTCCGAGGCGGGGATCGTCGGCGGCTGACGCCACTCAGCCAGGGGCGGGTGACCGCCGAAGTCCGTCGCGGAGTCGCGCCAGCGGGACCGTGGCGGCGGCGATGCCACCCACGATCATTACGACCCCGACGAGCTGCGTGACCGAGGGAGCCTCGCCCAGCAGCAGCATCGAGAGGATGACCGACATCACCGGTTGGGCGAGCAGGATGATCGATGTCACAACGGCCGGCAGCCGAGGGAGCGAGATCGAGATCAACAGGTAGCCGGCGAACTGTGACGTCGTCCCGAGCAACGCCAGCCATCCGAGACTCGCCGGAGCGGGCGTCAGGTCGAGATCGCCCATGATCCCGCCGACGAGCGCCGCGGTCAGGACGAGCGAGATCGTCGCGACCGTCACGGGCCCCGCCGGGCGGACGACGTCCCGTCCCCCGAACCGCATGATGATCAGGTAGCCCGAGTAGCAGATCGCGGTCGCGACACCAAGCACGACCCCGAGGGCCGGCGCCGCGCCATATGCGTCCGCCCCAACGACCCCGGAGATCAGCACGACCCCGGCCAGCACGATCGGGAGCGCGACGAGGATCGCCCGGGTCGGACGCTCCCCGTAGATCAGCCACGCAAACACGCCGACGATGATCACCTGGAGGTTGCCCAGGACCGTCGCGAGCCCGGCGCCGACCGCCTCGATCGCGTGGTGCCAGAACAGCAGGTCCGCCGCGAAGAAGACACCCGCGATGGCGGCGAGTCGGACGGTGGCCGCCGGCAACGGTCCGTGCCGCCGGTGTTCAGCGTAGGCGACGAGTGCGAGGAGCGGGAGCCCGAAGGCGGCCCGGAACACCGTCCCGGTGGACGGAGAGACCTCCGCGAACCGGTAGAAGATCCCCGAGAACGCGATGAACCCGGCGCCGACGAGCGCCACCAGCCGTGGGCTGGCGGAGAGCCTGTCGATGACCGCGAGGATCGCGTTCAGGGGCGGGCCTCGACCACGATGCGGCGCCTCACGCCTTGTGGTCGGGCGTACCGACGAACCGGAGACCGAGCTCCTCGTACTGCGCGGTTTCGGGCGGCGATGGCGCGTCGAGCATCAGGTCGCCCCCGGACTGTGTCTTGGGGAAGGCCATGACCTCGCGGATGTTCGTCTGCTTCGCGAAGAGCGCCGCCCAGCGGTCGATGCCCAGCGCGATCCCGCCGTGCGGCGGCGCGCCGTACTCGAAGGCGTCCAGCACGGCCCCGAACTTCTCGCGCATCCCGTCGGCGGTCTGTCCCTGGAGCGCGAAACTCCGCTCGAGCAGCGCGCGTCGGTGGATCCGGATCGACCCACCGCCCAACTCCCAGCCGTTGAGGGCCAGGTCGTACTGGAGCGCGCGGGCTCGCCCGGCCGGGTCCTCGGGAGCGGGACGGGACGGGTCCCCGGATGTGGTCGTCAGGAGCGGCTCGTCCTCGGGGACGACCCCTGAGAACGGGTTGTGCGTGGCATCCCAGCGCCCGTTGTCGGCATCCCAGCCGTACATCGGGAAGCGATGGACCCAGACATAGGCGAGGACATCCGGATCGGCCAGGCCGAGTCGGTCGCCGAGCTCCACGCGAAGGCGCCCGAGCACGTCCGCGGTGACCGGTGCCGTATCGGCGACGATCAGGATGAGATCGCCCTCCCCTGCCCCGGTCCGTTCGATCAGCGCCCGCTGCGTGTCATCCGGGAGGAACTTGGCGATCGGACTCCTGACCTCGCCGCCTGGTTCGAGGGCGAGGTAGGCCAGACCCTTGGCGCCGAAGCGCTTCGCCCGGTCGGTCAGCTCATCGATCTCGCGACGCGTGATGCCGGCCATCCCCGGTGCCACGATCGCCTGCACCCGACCGCCGGCCGCGAGCGCCCCATCGAACACGCCGAAGCCCGATGACGGCGCGCCACCCGCATCGAGCAGCGCGGGCGCCAGGTCCACGAGCTCCATCCCGAACCGGACGTCCGGCTTGTCCGAGCCGTAGCGCTCCATCGCCTCGCCGTAGGTGAGGACGGGGAACGGTGTCTGGAGGATCGGGCGGTCCGGGGTGGTGGCGGCGGACACCGCGATGGCCATCGCCTCGACGAAGCCCATGACCGTGGCCTCGTCAACGAAGCTCATCTCGAGGTCGAGCTGGGTGAACTCGGGCTGGCGGTCACCGCGCAGGTCCTCATCGCGGTAGCAGCGGGCGATCTGGAAGTAGCGATCGATCCCGCCGACCATGAGGAGCTGCTTGAGCTGCTGCGGGCTCTGCGGAAGGGCATAGACGCTTCCCGGCTGAAGCCGCGACGGGACGATGAAGTCACGCGCCCCTTCGGGCGTGCTCTTGATGAGGGTCGGCGTCTCGACTTCGACGAACCCGTGCGCGTGGTGGACCTCGCGGATCGCCTGGACCATCCGCGAACGGAGCAGCAGGCGGTCCGCCAGGGGCTGGCGGCGGACGTCGAGATAGCGGTACTTGAGCCGCAGGCTCTCGTCGACGGTCGCATCGGGCTCGTTGATGTAGAACGGCGGCGTCTTCGCCTCCGACAGGATCTCCAGTTCGGTCGCTCGAAGCTCGATCTCGCCGGTGGGGAGCTTCGCGTTCTCGGTCCCGGCGAGGCGCCTTGCGACGGTGCCGCGGACGGTGACCACGAACTCGGAGCGGAGTCGACCCGCGGTCTCAAGTGCTTCGGCGGTCGTGTCTTCGGCGTCGAAGACCACCTGGGTGATCCCGTGTCGATCGCGCAGGTCGATGAAGATCAGCCCGCCGTAGTCACGCCGTCGGTGGACCCAGCCGGCGAGCCGGGCGTCGGTCCCGTCGTCGGCGCCGCGCAGTTCCCCGTTGGTGTGGGTCCGGTACGGCGTGGCGAGGCTGGGCTGGGGGTCGGTCATGGCCGCCGTATGGTAGTCGAACCACCCGATCGGCCGGTGTGCGCGGGGAAGGTCAGGTCCGCCGCAGCCGCCAGATGGACTCGCCGGGCCATCGCTGGGACCACGCGATCGTGGCGGCGTCGCGATACGAGCTCGTCGCGTCCGGTGGCGCGGGCGGTTCGATCAGGTCGAGGATCTCCAGCCCGTTCGCGCGGAAGAGGCGGATCCACGCACCGTACGGCAGGTTGAAGATGACCTCGTCGTCCTCCTCGATCCGGTGCATCCCGAAGTAGTCGCGGATCAGCCGCTCGCCGGGGGCGTCGGCACCCTCGGGCCAGACCAGGTCGGCGATGGTCGAGCCCTGGCTGAACGCGAACAGGCCGCCGGGACGCAGGAGTCGGGCGACCTCGGGGACCGTTCGATACGGGTCCGCGAACGTCATCGCGCCGTGGTCGCAGAAGACGACATCGAAGCTGGCGTCGGGCAGCGGGACGGCCTCGGCACTGGCGTGGATCAGCGGGATGTCGAGCCCTGCCGCCTCGATGGCGCGGCGGGCGTGTTCCAGCTGCCGACCCGACAGGTCGAGACCGATGGCGCGGGCGCCGAGACGGGTGAGCCCGATCGACCACTGGGCGGCGCCGCAGCCGAGCTCGAGGACGTCCTTGCCGGCGACGTCGCCGAGGATCCCGAGCTCCGATTCCGGGATCTGGTAGACGCCCCACGCGAGACCCGCGTGCGTGTCGAGTTGCGCGGCGTGACGCGCCTGGTAGTCGTCCGCATCGGCGTCCCACTCAGCCTGGTTCCGTCGCTCGTGCTCGCGCAGGCCCTCGACGTCGAGAGTCATGCCTCGGTCCGGTCGTCGAGACCGTGGCGGTGCGCGCCGTGGGCACGAGCGACCTCGCGAGTCAGGTCGGCGACGGGGATCGTCTTCTGTGTCCCGGCGGGGAGATCGCGCAGCTGGACCTCCCCGTTCGCGAGTTCGTCCCCGAGGATCACCGCGAAGTGGGCACCATCCCGTGCCGCGGCCTCGAGTTGCTTGCCGAGCTTTCGCGGCGAGAGTTCGGCGCGAGCCGCGAGTCCGGCGGCCCGAATGTCCGTCGCGATCCGCAGTCGGGACGCGGTGTCGGCCGGATCCGCGCCCACGACGACCGCGACGATCGGCGGCTCCGCGTCCGGATCGCGACCCGCCTCGGCGAGCGCGATGACCAGCCGGTCCAGCCCGATCCCGAACCCGATGCCGGGCGTCGGGCGACCGCCGAGGAGTTCGACCAGGCCGTCATAGCGCCCGCCGCCGCCGAGCGCCTGCTGCTGGCCCTCGCGCCCGGTGAGGTAGAACTCGAACGCGGTGCGGGTGTAGTAGTCGAGTCCGCGGACGAGGCCCGGCTCCAGCCGATATGACACCCCGACAGCGTCGAGGTGCTCGCGGACCGCGCCGAAGTGGGCGGCGCAGGCGTCACACAACCGGTCCGTGATCCGCGGCGCGGCGGCGTTGATCGACGCCATCGCCGGGTCCTTCGAATCGAGCAGGCGCATGACGTTGCGCCCGAGCCGCTCCTGCTCGAGCGCCGGAAGGTCCCCGCGCCGGCCTTCGTAGTACGCGGTGAGCTCAGCCAGATACGCGGGGCGACAGACCGGATCGCCGATCGAATTGAGGAGCACCTGGACACCGTCGAGACCGGCGTCGCGGTAGTAGCGAATCCCGAGCTCGATGATCTCCGCGTCGACGGCCGGACCCGGGTCACCGATGGCCTCGACGTCGAACTGCCAGAACTGCCGGTACCGGCCGGCCTGCGGGCGGTCGTACCGGAACATCGGGCCGATGAGGGTCAGCTTCACGGGCTGTGGCCAGGTCTGCATCCCGTGCTGGATGTACGCGCGGATGATCCCGGCCGTCGGCTCCGGTCGGAGCGACCACGCATCCGACTCCTCCGTCCGCGGCGCGAGTCGGAACAGCTCCTTCTCGACGATGTCCGTGACCTCGCCGACCCCACGTTCGAAGACCTCGGCCAGCTCGAAAAGCGGTGTCTCGATCCGCCGATAGCCATACCGGGCGGCCAGGTCCGACGCGAGGCGTTCCAGGCGCGTCCAGGTCGCGGTGTCGCCGGGCAGCAGGTCCCGGGTGCCACGTGGGGCGCGAATCGTCCGCATGCGGTCCGCGGCTACCCGAGGTCACGCTGGACGTTGATGACGTCCTTGAGCGTTTCGATGCGACTCATGACCCGGGCGAGCTGCGAGACCGACTGGACCTGGAGCGTTGCCGTGACCACCGCCGTGTGGTCCGGCGTGACGCCCACGTGGGCGGCGAGGATGTTGACCTTGTTCTCCGCCACCACCTGCGTGATGTCGGACAGCAGGCCCGTCCGGTCGTACGCCTCCACGCGGATGGCGATCGGGTAGCTCTGCGTCGGTTCCGCCTCCCACTCCACCTCGATGAGCCGGCTGACCTCGCGCTCGTTGACGACCGTCGGACAGGCCCGGAGATGCACCGTCACGCCCTTGCCACGCGTGATGAAGCCCAGGATCGGGTCGCCCGGGATCGGGCTGCAGCACTTCGCGAAGCGCACGAGGAGATCACCGACACCCTTGACCCGGACCCCACCTGAGCGCTGGTCCTGTTGCGGCGGTGCGACCGTCGGAAGCGTGCTCTGGCCGTCGTCGACCACGCCCAGTCGCATGACCACGGTCTGGGCGCCCACCGCGCCGTACCCGATCGCGGCATAGAAGTCGTCCACTGTGTCGTGGTTGTAGGCCTTCGCCACATCGAGGATGCGGTCCACGCCCACGGTCGCGATCGACGTCCGCGCGAGCCGCCGCAGCTCCCGCTCGAGCGATTCCTTGCCATGGACGATGTTCTCATCGCGGTCCTTGCGCTTGAACCATTGGCGGATCTTCTCGCGGGCATGGCTGGTCCGGACGACGTTCATCCAGTCGCGCGACGGCCCGTGCTCGCCCTTGGTGGTCACGATCTCGACGATGTCGCCGTTCTTGAGTCGATAGTCGAGCGGGACCAGCCGGTTGTTGACCTTGGCGCCGATCGTCCGATGACCGACGTCGGTATGGATCCGGTAGGCGAAGTCGAGCGGCGTGGCGCCCGCCGGCAGGTCCTTGATATCGCCCTTGGGCGTGAAGACGAAGACCTGGTCCTGGAAGATGTCGAGCTTGATGCCCTCCACGAACTCGGTGGCATCGGAGTCCGAGACGTCGCGCTGCCAGTCGAGCAACTGCCGCAACCACGCGAGCTTGGCGTCGTACTCGCGGTCGGACTTGGTCCCCTCCTTGTATCGCCAGTGCGCCGCGATGCCCACTTCGGAGACCTGGTGCATCCCCTTGGTCCGGATCTGGATCTCGAGCGGCTTGCCGTCGAGCGCGATGGCGGCGGTATGGAGCGACTGGTAGAGGTTGTTCTTGGGGACCGCGATGTAGTCGTCGAACTGGCCCGGGATGGGGCGCCAGATCGAATGCACGATCCCGAGCGCGGCGTAGCAGTCGCGGACGTCCTCGACGAGCAGGCGGATCGCGTAGACGTCGTAGATCTCGCCGAACTCGGCGCTCTTGCGCTGCATCTTCTTCCAGATGCTGTAGATATGTTTCGGGCGACCTTCGATGTCGGCCTTGATGCCGGCGGCATCCAGCTTCGGCTCCAGTTCCGCGATGGCGCGCTCGATGTACGTCTCGCGGCCCTTCCGCCTCGTATCGAGCAGCTTGGCCAGTTCGCGGAACCGCTCCGGCTCGAGCGCCTTGAACGCAAGGTCCTCGAGCTCCCACTTCATCTGCCAGATCCCCAGCCGCTCGGCCAGCGGCGCGTAGATCTCCATGGTCTGGTGGGCGATCCGCTGCTGCTTCTCGGGCGCCAGCCCGTGCAGGGTGCGCATGTTGTGGAGTCGGTCCGCGAGCTTGATGAGCACGACCCGGATGTCCTGGGCCATGGCCAGCAGCATCTTGCGGATGTTCTCGGCCTGCTGCTGCTCATGGCTGTGGGTGCTGAACTTCGAGAGCTTCGTGACGCCATCCACCAGGTGCGCGACCTCGGCACCGAACCGCTCCTCGACGTCGGTGAGGCTGAACTCGGTGTCCTCGGGGACGTCGTGGAGCAGTGCCGCTTCGATGGCGATCGGGTCGATCCCAAGGTCCGCGAGGATCTGGGCCGACGCGATCGGATGCGTCACATACGGTTCACCGGTCGCTCGGCGCTGGCCGGCGTGCGCTTCGACGGCCAGATCGAAGGCGCGATCGACGGGCGCGAGGTCGGCGGACGGATGGTGCTCGGCCAGCGATGCGACGAGCGATGCACGCATGACATCGAGGTCCGGATCACCACCGCTCGGGCCACGCGGGACCACCGGGGCGCGACGAGGGCCGCGGCGCTTGGTCGGCGCCTCCTCGGCGACGGTCTTCGGACGTGGGGTGGTCGTGGCCATGGGCGGCAAGGATACAGCGAGGCTCAGCCGAACCCGAGGGCCCGAAGGGCCGACATGGCCTCCATCCGTTCGTCCCAGGGCCGCGGGCCGTCCGCGCCGATGATCGAGCGCTCGTGTCCCTTGCCCGCCAGGACCACCGCGTCGCCGGGTCGAGCGCGCTCCAGCGCGGCGGCGATCGCGGCCCGTCGATCGGCGATCAGCAGCAGGTCGTGGCCCCGTCGCCGTCCGGCCGCCTCGGCGCCGCGCGCGATGGCGTCATCGATGACCCGCGGATCCTCGCCTCGCGGGTCCTCCTCCGTGACGATCACCAGCCGAGCACGCTCGCCCGCGACCCGCCCCATCAGCGGACGCTTGGCCGTGTCGCGCTCGCCGGCAGACCCGAAGACGACGATGATCCCGCCGCCGCGCGCCGCCGCCGTCGGGGCCAGCCCGTCCAGCACGGCCTCGAGCGACGCCGGGCTGTGGGCGTAGTCGACCACGACCGTGAACGGCTGGCCAAGGTCCACCCGCTCCATGCGCCCCGGGACCGTCGCCACGGACTCGAGACCGGCCCGGATCGCGGCCGGATCGAGCCCGGCCGCCTCTCCCAGCGCGACCACCGCGAGGGCGTTATGGACGTTGAACCGACCGCCCAGGCGGAGCTGGACGGTCGCGGCCCCGGAAGGCGCCTCGATCGCGATGCGAAGGCCGTTCGCGTCCTCCTCGACCCGAGTGGCGCGGATGTCCGCCGCCGGGTCCGTGCCGTAGGTCAGCACGCGCGCGCCGGCCTCCTGGGTGACCCCGATGAACCGGCCGGCCGATGGGTCATCGGCGTTCACGATCCCCGTTGACGGCCAGGCCCGTTCCGCCGGCTTGGACCGGCGCGTCGGCGATCCCGATATCCGTCCCGCGAGCCGTTCGAAGAGGGACAGCTTGGCGTCACGGTAGGCCTCCCACGACCCATGGAAGTCGAGGTGCTCGTGCGTGAGATTCGTCAGGATGGCGATGTCGTAGGCGATCCCGCCGACCCGCTCGAGCGCGAGGCCGTGCGACGTGGTTTCGACGACCGCCGCCCGGTCGCCCGCCTGCACCATCGCTCGGAGCGCCGCCTGCAGGAGCGGTGCCCCTGGGGTCGTGGCGTGGATGTCGTTGGGTTCCTGGCGACCGCCGATCCGCGTCGCCGCCGTCCCGATCATCGCGGTCCGGACGCCCGCTGCCTCGAGTGCCGCCGTCGCGAGGAACCCGGTCGTGGTCTTGCCGTCCGTCCCGGTGATCCCGACGATCGCGAGGTCGAGGCTCGGATCCTCGTACCACCACGTGGCGGCGTCAGCGAGCGCGAACTGGCTGCGGTCGACCACGATCTGCGCGATCGCCTCGTCCGGGAGCGCGTGTTCCACGATGGCGACGGACGCGCCGGCTGCCGTGGCGGACGCGACGAAGTCGTGGCCGTCGGTGTGGTCGCCGGGGATCGCTGCGAAGATCGATCCGGGCCGGACCGACCGGGAATCGTCCGTGACGCCACGGGCCGGGCGATCGGCCAGGGCCCGCGGACCGATCGCACGCCCATCCAGCCGCGCGCCACGAAGGCGGCCACTCGCGTCGAGGCGGTCCAGCAGTCCGGCGAGGGGCTTGGGATCGGCCGGTTCGGCGGCGGCCAGCCGCTCGGCGATCGTCCGCTCGCGACTCATCGGCGGAACACCCGGGTGACGCGCGACGCGAGCCGGCCCGCCGTGTAACGGCGAGGGCGAGCCACCAGCTCGTGCGCCCCGACGAGCTCGAGCCACTGACCGCCGAACGAACGCTTGTGCTGGTACAGGCCCCACATCGGTTCGTCCTCCCGCGGCTCGCGGCGCGCCCCCGCGACATCGGCGCCACCGAGGTCCATCTCCTGGCATCCCTCGCGGATCGCGAGCTGGATCGCCCGCCAGCGGGCCAGGTGCAGGGCACCCGGATGGGCGCGACGCGTCTCGGCCCGGTCTCCGGAGTGGACGGTGGAGAGCCGGCCGCCGTGGCGGTACAGCATGAGACCCGCGACGGTCGGGCCATCCGTGCCCCCGTCCCGGACCTCGAGATGGATGAGGTGTCCAGCGGCATGCGCGGCGCGCCACCAGGCCACGAACCCGGCGCGTGGCCCGAAGGAGAAGTTGCGCCGCTCACCGGTCGCGAGGAGGAGGTCGTAGAACCGGTCAAGGGCCGCGGCGGCGGGCTCGGTCGTCGCGACGAACCCCTCCCCCACCCCATCGCCGCCCAGACGCGTGTCGTGGCGGACGATGACCAGCGCTGAACCCTCGGCCGAGCGGATGCGCTGGCGGGTGGACTTGGCGATGTGACCGAAGGCGAGCATCTCATCGACACCGTCGTCGAGCGGGAGCGTGACGCGGTGCCGCGACGGCTGGATCTCCTCGATCGGCGCGAACCCGGCGGTCCGGATCCCGTCGATGAACCCCTCGTCGTGGGCCGGGATCTCCGGGTCGCACGCCACCACGTCGATCCCGTCTGCGATGAGCGTCCGCGCGACGTCGATCTGGCGGTTCGCCAGAGCGCCGCCGGAGAGCCCCAGCGGCGCCGGACCGCGCGGCACGTACGCGCTCCCGCCCGGGACGATCGGCCAGCGTCGCTGCAGTGCGAGGACCGGCGCCCCGTCGGTCGCGATCAGGAACCGGGTCTGCCAGCCGCTGGCCGCGCGATGAGCGGCCCAGGCCCGGGACTGATAGACATGGCCACCAGGAGCCTCCACCGCGCGCACGTCCCAGGTGGCCAGGTCGTCCGGCGTCGCGTCCCTGACCGGCATCAGTCGCCGCCGCCATCGGCACCATAGGACGAAGCTCCGGTGGCACCCGTCCGTCCATGACGCCACCTCGCCCAGCGGACCCGAGCGCCCATCGCCGCCCCATACACTGCCCGGCCGAGCGGGTCGAGGACCAGGTCCCAGGCGCCGATGTAGCGAACCTCGCGGCCACCGAACCCGGCCTTGAAGTGGGCGATCCCTCCGGTTGCGAGCCCCCACAGGTCGTAGCTCGCCGCTCCCTGCTCACGCGACGACCGGATCGCCTCCCACTTGAGGAGGTAGTTCGCCCGCGAATCGGCGCCGGCCGTCGTCATGCCGCCATACGGCTCCACGACCCGCGACCCGCAACGGACCAGAAACAGCGTCGCCAGCGGCTCGCCGTCCGCCGTCTGCGCGAAGAGGAGGCGAGCCCGACCGGCCGGCGCGAATGCCTCCCACACGTCGCGATACGCCGCTTCGGTACGGATCAGGAAGCCGGCACGCTCGGCGGTCCCGCGGTAGATGCGGTAGAAGTCGCGCAGCCGATCGCCATCGCCGTCGACGACGACGACGCCACCGGCCCGGGCCTTGTTGACGTACTGGCGCCACTTCTTGCGCAGGTCACCCCACAACGCCGTCTCGTCGGCCCGGAGGTCGATCACCCGCGTGGACGCCGGCTGGATCGGCGGCGCCGGTCGCCAGCCGGCTGCCCGGAACCGGTCGCGGAGTTGCCCGTCGGGGTCGAGCGGACCGTCCGCTTCGATCTCCGGGTCGATCCGCAGGTGGCTGACGCGCCCGGCGAGCGTCGGGAGGTCCGTCCGGCAGCGCGCGGTGAACGCGGCAAGGGATCGCTCCGACCAGGTTGTCGCGACCGGCCCGCGGGGTGCATACGCGAACCCCCACGGGAGCGGTCTCGGGCGGCGGACCAGGACCTGCGCGCCGATCGGCCCGTCGTCCGTCTCCGCGACCAGGCGGTGGGCGGCCCAGCCGTTGACGGCCTTGACGCGCGCCCACCCAGGGAGCTGGAGGTACGAGCCGGGTTCGCTGGCCTCCACGAGGGCCTCCCAGGCCGACGGTTCCGTCCGATCGGTCACGTCCGTCGAGGGCGGCGGAGGGCGTCGACCATGACGCCGACGATAGAGGGCAGTTCGGGGACGCGCAATACGACCGAGATCGCGAGGTAGGTCGCGACGAAGGCGAGCCCCACGGTCGCGACCTGGAGGATGAGCCCCAGCTTGTCCGGATCGACCCCCACGACGCCCTCGGTCACCGATAACGCTGCGAGACCGGCCGCCGTCGCCACGAGCGTGCCGCCGACCGCCGCGAGGGCGACGCGACCGAGCGGACGCAGGTCCAGGTGCTCCAGGCGTCGGCGAAGGATGACGATGAGCGTCAGCGCCTCGAGCCAAGCGGCGATGGCGATGGCCAGCGCGATCCCAGGGAGTCCGAGCGGGCCGACCAGCGCCACCGCGAGCGTCGTGTTGACGACGACCGCACCGACCGCCGCGATCACCGGGGTCAGGGTGTCCTGGCGCGCGTAGAACGACCTGGCGAGGACCGCGATCATCGCGTGCGCGGCCAGGCCGACGAGGAAGGCCGCCAGGGCATCGGACGTCTGTCGCTGGGCGGCAGCGTCGAACCGGCCGTAGTCGAACAGGAGGGCGACGGTCGCCTCGCGCAGGATAGCCAGCAGCGCCCCGATGGGCACCATCACGAAGACGAGCAGCCGGAGTGCCCGCGTCAGCAGCCCGGCGAAGTCCACCTCTCGACCCACCGCCGCCTCGCGGGCGAGCGACGGGAGGACGACGACGCCGAGCGGCACCCCGATGACCCCGATCGGGATCTGGAGCAGCGTGAAGGCCACCGTGAAGCTGGTGACGGCACCGGCACCGAGTGTCGTCGCGAGCGACGTGACGACGACGAACGTGATCTGCGTCGCGCCGAGCCCGATGGCCCGCGGTGCCATCAGCCGCAGGGCGCGGCGCGCTTCCGGATCACCGAGGTCCGCCCCTGGCGAATAGCGGAACCCGAGGCGAGCCATCGGGCGGAGCTGGATCAGGACGTGCAGCGCGGCGCCGACGACCACCCCGACGGCGAGACCCACGACGCCCATGGATGGGGCGAGCACGAGGGCGGCGGCGATGATCGCGACGTTGTAGGCGATCGGAGCGACCGCCGCCGCCGCGAACCGACCACCGGCGTTGAGGACGCTGGTCGCCACCGAACCGAGCGCGAGCAGGATCGCTGAGAGCAGCATGATCCGCGTGAGATCGACCGTGAGCGCGGTCCGCGCCGCATCGAAGCCCGGCGTGATCACCGGAACCAGGATCGGTGCGGCGATGAACATCACGATCCCGAGGCCCGCCAGGGCGAGCACGACGATCGTCGCGACGGTGCTGACCACGCGCCAGGCGCGGGCGGTCGCCTCCTTCGCCATCAGCGCGGACACGATCGGGATCAACGCTGACGACAGCGCCCCCGCGGCCACGAGCTGGAAGATCAGGTCCGGGATCCGAAAGGCCGCGAAGAACACGTCGAGATCCGCCGGGACCGCGAAGGCATTGACGATGACGATCGTCCGAACCCAGCCGAGCACCCGCGAGACGAGGAACGCGGCCGAGACGATGAGCCCGGCCCGCGCGAGATCGCGCCCGCTGGTCACGGGGCCGGGACGCGACGCGCCCGGGGGTGGGCCTCCCGATAGGCGGCCTTGAGACGGGTCGGCGACACGTGGGTGTAGATCTGGGTCGTCGCGAGACTCTCGTGGCCGAGCAGCTCCTGGACGACGCGCAAGTCCGCGCCACCATCGAGCAGGTGGGTCGCGAAGGAATGCCGGAGCGTGTGCGGCGAGACGCCCTCGGGGAGCCCGGCCCGGCGGCGGAGGCGGTCCAGCCGGTAGCGCAGGCCACGCACACCGAGCGGTCCGCCGTGGTGATTGAGGAATACGGTCGTCGGCAACGGCGCCAGCGGCGGTCGCTCCGCGAGAAGGACGGGTCGGCCGTGCTCGAGATAGGCCTCCATCGCCCGTCGTGCCGGACCACCGAGCAGCCCGACCCGCTCTTTGCGGCCCTTGCCCATGACGCGGAGTTCCCCGCGCCGCAGGTCCAGGGACCCGAGGTCGGCGGCTGCGAGCTCGCTGATGCGCAGTCCCGCCGCGTACGCGGTCTCCACGAGCGCGCGATCTCGAGCCGCGAGCGCCGAGGCCACGGCGGCCCTCGCGGGATCGTTCGCCACGGTGCTGGTGCCGAGGCCCGCGTCGACCGCATCGATCAGGGCCGCGACCTCATCGACCTCGAGGACCTTCGGGAGCCGGCGAGGAAGGCGCGGGGTCGCGATCGCCCCCCAGGGGTCGCCGGCGGACAGGCCATCGCGCGCGGCCCAGCGGTGGAACGAGCGGATGGCCGCGAGCCGCTGCGCGACCGACGACCGAGCCCGACCTTCGCCCAGGACCGCGAGATAGCCGCGCAGATCCATCCGCGCCGGGGTCCGCCAGTCCACCCCGCGAGCGGCGAGCCACTCGAGATAGGTCCCGACGGCGGTCGCGTACGACCGGCGGGTATGCGGCGACGTGTCCCGCGCCGCGAGGGTCCGAAGGAAGCGGGTCAGGGCCGGGTCGGACGCAAGGTCGTCGGCCGACCCGCTCACGCGTCGGCGGCCGGTTCGACCGGGCGCGTGCGGCGGCTGGGCGGCCGCGACCCCGACCGGCTGGAGCCCCCTCGCGCTCGGGTGCCGCCACGAGCACCGGCACCAGCGCCTCCGGGGCGACGACCCCCACGAGCCGGGCGAGCCAGGATCTCCGGGTTCGCGGGCCCGCCCGCGTAGCGCTCGCCCGGGACGATCGCATCCGGTGTGGTCTCGCTCGCGGATCCGCACTTGAGGCAGATCGCCGCATCGCCCTTGCGACCCAGCGGGCCGCCGTCCGCGTCGTGGAGACCGCCTAGTGGCGGGTCATTCGTCGTGAAGTCGCAGCGCGGGTAGTTCGAGCATCCCCAGAAGACGTTCCCGGTGCGTCGGGCGCGACGCGCCACCAGATCACCATCGTCATGCTTGGGGCAGCGGACGGTGAACGGGAGCGGGTCCGGCGGCGGCGGCCCGTCCTTCTTGATGTACCGGCACTCGGGGTAGCGCGAGCAGCCGACGAACGGGCCGAATCGCCCGCTCTTGCCGACAAGCGTCCCCTCCCCGCACTCCGGGCAGACCTCGCCCGTGCCTTCCTGGGGCGGCGGCTCGTCCCCGGGGAGCGGCCGACTCTCCTTGTGCTCAGGGAACAGCGAGCAGGCGAGGAATCGGCCGTTCCGCCCGAGGCGGATGACCATCGGGTGGCCCTCCGAGCAGACCTCGTCGGTCGCCTCGGTCGTGAAGTCGGCGCGCTTGAGTTCGCGTCGCTTCTCCTCGACCCGGTCGCGAAGCGGACCGTAGAACGCCCGCAGCAGCGGGACCCACGGTCGCTCGCCGCGGGCGATCTCGTCGAGTTCCTCTTCCATGCGTGCGGTGAACGCCAGGTCCACGTAATCGCCGAAGTGCGCGACGAGCAGGTCCGTCACGATCTCGGCGACGGGCTCGGGTCGCAGCCGGCGCTCCTCGACCCGGACATAGCCACGATCGGTGATCGTCGAGATCGTGGCCGCGTACGTCGATGGCCGTCCGATGCCGTGCTCTTCGAGGGCCTTGATCAGCGTCGCCTCGGTGAATCGCGGCGGCGGCTCCGTGAAGTGCTGGGTCGGTTCGACGCCGGAGACGGCCGTCGCGTCACCCTCCGCCAGCGCCGGCAGGCGTCGGCTCTCGTCGTCGTCATCGGCGGCGTCGTCGTCCCGCCCTTCGGTATAGACGCGGGCGAACCCGTCGAACAGCACCTTGGTGGCCGACGCGCGGAGCTCGTACGGCCCATCGGCCAGCTCGACCGACGTCGTCTCGAGTTCCTTCGTCGCCATCTGCGATGCCAGCGCGCGCTGCCAGATGAGTCGGTACAGGCGCAGCTCATCGGGCTTGAGGTGGGCCTCCAGCGAGTCCGGATCGCGCCGGAAGCTCGTCGGGCGGATCGACTCGTGTGCCTCCTGTGCACCCTTCGCCTTCGTCTTGTAGACGCGGCCCTTGGGCATCGTGTACGGGGTCCCGAAGCGCTCCGCGATGACCTCACGAGCCTCGCCCATGGCGACGCCGGCCATCGCGGTCGAGTCCGTCCGCATATAGGTGATCAGGCCGACCTGCCCGTCCGCGGTCTCCATCCCCTCGTACAGGCGCTGGGCGACCGACATCGTCCGCTTCGGGCTGAAGCTCAGGCGACGGCTGGCCTCCTGCTGGAGCGTGGACGTCGTGAAGGGCGCCGCGGGCGAGCGCTTCTGGGTCCGTGTCCCGACCTTGGTGACAACAGGTCGCCGCCCCGCGAGCGCCGCGACATGCCGCGACGCCTCGGTTTCGTCCCCGATGGCGAGGGCCTCGCCGTCGATGCGGACCAGCTCAGCGCTGAACCGCTCGGCGCGGTCCGTCTCGAGCGTCGCCTCGATGGTCCAGTACTCGCGGGCGGTGAAGGCGTTGATCTCGCGCTCCCGCTCGACGACGAGCCGAACGGCCACGGACTGGACGCGGCCAGCCGACAGCCCGCCGCGGACCTTTCGCGACAGGAGCGGGCTGAGGGTGTACCCGACGAGGCGATCCACGATCCGGCGTGTCTGCTGCGCGTCGACCAGATTGCGGTCGATCTCGCGCGGGTGGGCGAACGCGTCGAGGATGGCTGATTCGGTGATCTCGCTGAAGGTCACGCGGTGCGTCTTGGACGCCGGGACGTTGGCTGCCTCGGCGACATGCCAGGCGATCGCCTCACCCTCGCGGTCGAGGTCCGTCGCGAGATAGACGGCATCGGCCGAACGGGCCGCTTTCTGGATCTCGGAGACCTGCTTGCGGCGGTCTTCGGAGATGACGTATTCGGGTTCGAATTCGTGGTCCACGTCGACGCCGAACTTGCCCTTGCCGGGGTTCTCGGGAAGGTCGCGGACGTGCCCGTACGAGGCGAGGACGCGGTAATCGGACCCCAGGTAGCGCTCGATGGTGCGCGCCTTGGCCGGGGATTCGACGATGACGAGGTTCTTTGGCACGGCCGGGAGTGTAGCACCGGGTCCTGCACGGACCGTTATCCGGTCAGACCTCGCGGATCCTTCGCAGGAAGTCCTCGTCGATCTCGAGGTCGGTCTCGGACTCGGCGATCCGCGCGGCCTCGGAGGCACGACCGCCGACGCTCAGCGCGACCGGGAGGTGGGCCGTGTCGCTTTCGCTCAGGGACGCCGGCAGGATCTCGATGAACCGGATGTGCGCATATGGGAAGTAGAAGATGGAGTACTGATCGTCGGCGAAGATCGGGCGCTTGCCGTCGAGGGTCCGCAGGTTCGTGCAGCGGATCGTCCGGTCGGCGACGCCGGGCATATCGAACAGGTCGACGACGATCGGCTGCTCCCCGTTGAGGTGGATAACGGCGTTGCGGATCACCCGGTCATCATCGACGGGCCCGGTCTTCGCGTCAGCCCGACGATGGGGCCGTTGCCCGGCGCTGATGGTCCTCTACGGGTGGTAGAAGTCCACGACCAGCCGGACGCGGCCGTTGGTCACCCACACACCGATCCCGACCCGGTCGTACTTCGCGTTCATCAGGTTCACGTAGTGACCGCCGTTATAGGACTTCTCGCTCTGGAAATAGCGATGGGACCCGAGCACGGCGGCCTTGGGGTTCCCGGAGCGGCATCCCAGGTTCTCGGCCCACACATAGTTCGTGTACCCGGCCCGTCGCAGGCGATCACCGGGGTTGCCGCCGATGAAGTGGCTGCAGTCCGCTCCGTCGGCCAGCTTCTTCGCGTACGGCCGCGCCACCTTGCTACTGATCCCGGCGTCGAGCTTGAGCGGCGCGACGTCGCGCCCGCCCGGGCTGCTGCACGAACCGGTCGACGTGACGATCCCGCCGGTCCGCGTGCAGTTCATGAGGCCGAGGTAGTAGGTCTCCACGCTGGCCCAACTGCCACCGCCGACCGCGCCACCACCGCCGCCACCGCCGCCACCGCCGCCACCGCCGCCACCGCCATCGCCACCGCCGCCGGAGGTCGCCGGCGCGACGGTCGGCTTGGCGACGGTCCGGACCACGGCCGTGACGGCCTTGCCCATGGCCGCGCCATCCTTGCTCGCGGCCTTGGCCGATACGCTCATGACGATCTTGCTGCCATACGGGAGGGGCTTGGCGGGGTCGAAGATGAGGACCGTGTCCCCCTCGGCGAAGGTGATCGATCCCGCCACGGGCTTCCCGTCGGCACGCACCGTGAAGGCCGCCTTGGCCGTCGCACGATCCATCGGCTTCGTGAAGCGGACGGACAGCACCTGCTCGCGACTCACTCGCGTCGTGTCGTCGAGGGGACGGAATCGGACGACGCCGGGCACCGCCGCGGTTCGCAGCGTGACAGTCAGCGGGTCGATCGCGACGCCATCCGCGTCGGTCAGCGCATCGACCGAGATGGTGTACGCGACGCCGGCCAGCAGGGGGTCGATCGGCGTGAAGCGGAACGTCGTGCCGTTCGCGAGAGCCGCGGTCCGCACGAGCGTCCCCTCGACCGCCGGCTCGATGGCCAGGCTGGAGGAGAGGTCGGCGACGTCGACGGGTCCGTCGAAGGCGAGGACGAACGATGAATCGAGCCCGATGCGCTTTCCGATCCGCGCGGTGGCGGTGATCGCCCCGCTCGTGACGCCGCGGGTCAGGAAGGCGGCGCGCTCCGGGCTGACCATCGGGACGCCGTTGGTGGCCAGGGCCCCGGCGTCCACCGTGATGCTGTGGAGCGTGCCGGGCGCCCAGTGAGCGGTGGGCGTGATCGTGAGCACGCGGCCGGCACCGTCCCAAGCCAGTCGGACCGTGGTGGGAGGCTCGATCTTGAGCGATGCCGCGACTGAGGCCGGGTCCATGGCCGAACTGAATTCGATCGTCACGGGGTCCGAGAGCGCCCGATCGGTGGCGACGATCGTCCGGAACGTCGCGTCCGTGAGTGGGAGGCGGACGGCGGGTGGCGCGGCGGCGGCCGGTGCCGGACGCACGGTACTGATGACCCCGACCGCGACGATGGCCCCGAGGGTGAGCGCCAACCCCGTGCGCGCCAGCAGCGAGCGCCGCAGCGCGGAGCTCACGTAGACGATCGAGAGCACGGGGACGGCCAGCACCGCGATGGCCAGTTTGCGCAATAGTCCGCTCCGAGCTGGGGGCCGAGCGGTGGGCGGGCGCCCACGTCCGGACGTGCCCGGGAAAGCACGACCGTCTGGGACCTTAGCACCGGTCGCCCGGGATGGGCAACCGACCCTCGTTCGTCACGGTCCGTGGCGCTCACGCTGCGGGGAGCCTCGGCCGCTGCGGGCGGATACCGGGATCATGCAGGGCGAGGCTCCCCGCCGGGCGGTAGCGGCCGTAGACCCCAAGGGCCAATCCCCGACGCTCGAGCACGGTCAGCGTCGCCAGGACGGACGCCACCGGTAGCGAGGTCACGGCCACCAGCTCGTCCACGGTCGCATGCCCGGCCACCATCGCCCGGGCCACCTGGGCCGCCGCGCCGCCGAGTTCGGTGATCGTGGCGCCGGCGAGGGTCGTGGCGCGCTTGCCGTCGGGGCGCTCGGCGAGCCCGAGGTCCTCGAGGAGCTGCGGGATCCCGGAGACGACCCGCGCCACGTCCGGGAACTCGCGCAGGAACGCCAGATTGCCCGCGACGGCTGGATCGTCGATGGCGCCTGGCACGAGGTAGCACCCACGACCCTGCTCCAGGGCCCACGACGCGGTCACGAGCGCGCCGCTCCGAGCCGGTGCCTCCACCACGATCGTGGCATCGGTGAGACCACTGATCACGCGGTTGCGTCGTGGGAAGCTCCAGCGTGTGGGTTCGACGTCGGGGGCCCGCTCCGACACGACGGCCCCGCCCGTGTCCGCGATCTCGTCCGCCAGACGCCTGTGGGCTCGCGGGTACAGCCGGGCGTGTCCGCCGCCAAGGACCGCGACCGTGGTCCCGCCAGAATCGAGCGTCGCCGCGTGGGCGGCCCCGTCGATCCCGACAGCCAGACCGGAAACCACCGTGGCCCCGGCGCTGGCCAGGGCCCGGCAGAGACGCGCGGCGACGCTGCGCCCGACGTCCGTCGCCCGCCGTGTCCCGACGACCGCCATCAGGTGCCGCGTCTCCAGCGACGCGGGGTCGCCGCGAACGAACAGCAGGTGGGGCGGGAACTCGATCGACGCGAGACGTCGCGGATAGGCGGGATCATCGACGGTCACCACGATCAGCCCCAGCTCGGCGATCCGGGCCGCGATCGCCGCCGAGCGCATCGCCGCATCCGCCATCGCCTGCGCGACGTCGAGCGAGAACTCCGACCGCGATGATCCGCCCGGCGTCGGGGTCCCGGCGGCCTCCACGATGCGTTCCGGCCCCCTCGACTCGGTCGCGACGGCGAGGATCCGGCGCCCGCTCCCGAACGTCGCCAGCAAACGGGCGAACCCGACCGGCCCGAGTCCATCCACGGAGGCCAGCACCGCCCATGCCTGACGCTCCTCGGACCGGGGATCTGGCGCACCGATCGCCGGCGCCAACGGTCCTTCGGTCCCGACGCCGAGCATCGTCAGATCGCCCGCGCGACCGCGCGGCGCGCGGCGGGAGCACGGAACCAGACGGCTTCGTCGAGGTGGGCCTCGCCGACGACGTCCTCCCCAGCGAGGTCGGCGATGGTCCGGGCGACCCGCAGGATCCGCTCCGTGCCTCGACCAGACGCGAGCTCCAGGTCCGCGAGCCGGATGACCCGCCGTTCGGCGCGCGGAGACAACCCGCACGCCGCGCGCAGTCGTCGCCCGCTCACTCGTCCGTTGACCCAGCCCGCGTGCCGCTCCTCCTGGACCGCCCGCGCCCGAAACACCCGCGCTGCGACCACGGTCGACGTTTCGCCCCCGTCGCGGGCGACGATCGCCGCGGCCGGGACCCGTGGCATCGCGATCCAGAGGTCGATCCGGTCGCGAAGCGGTCCGGAGACGCGCTGTTCGTAGCGCTCGGGAACATTCAGGGCGCACGTACAGCGCCGATCGTTCGCTCCCGCATAGCCGCACGGGCAGGGGTTCATCGCCGCAATGAGTTGGAACCTCGCCGGGAACGTCGTGGAGCGTCCCGCACGGGCGATCGCTACCCGACCCTCCTCGAGCGGTTGCCGCAGGGACTCCAGCACGTCTCGGTCGAACTCGGGCAGCTCATCGAGGAACAGGACGCCGTGGTCGGCCATGGTGACCTCGCCCGGGGACAGCTGCGGCCCGCCGCCCACCATGGCGGCATACGAGATCGAGTGATGGGGCGCACGGAACGGTGGGCGCCGATGGAGCGCGGTGATGGGTCCGTGGCCCGCGGCCGAGGCCACGACGGTCACGCTGAGCGCCGCTCGGTCATCGAGCGGCGGGAGCAGGCTGGGGACCGTGCGCGCAAGCAGCGTCTTGCCCGAGCCGGGCGGCCCCATGAGTAGCAGTCCGTGCCCGCCCGCGAGCGCGATCTCGAGCCCGCGACGCGCCTCGGCCTGGCCGCGCACGTCCGCCAGATCCGGCCAGACCACGCTCGACGCCGCTTCCGGTTCCGGGACGGGCGCCGGGGCGCCCTCGGTCACGAGGGCCACCCTCGGAGCCACGACCGTGCGCCGCCGGGTTCGAGGCGCGCGGATCAGCGAGATGGCATCGTCGAGCGTCTCGACCCCGAGGACCTCGACCCCGTCCACCAGGGCCGCCTCGGCCGCCGCGTCGGCGGCGACGGCCACGCGCCGGACACCGCGCCGGGCCAGCGCGGCGACCATCGGCAGGATCCCAGGCACGCGGCGGACCTCACCGCCGAGTGACAGCTCGCCGATGAGGCCGATCCGGACGTCGGCGGCCTTGACCTGATCGGAGCCCAGCAGGATCCCGACGGCCATCGCGAGATCCAGCGACGCTCCACCCTTGCGCAGGTCCGCGGGGGCCAGATTGACGGTGATGCGTCGGGGCGGATGGACGTACCCGGCGTTGCGCAGGGCCCCGCGGATGCGTTCGCGGGCTTCCTGGAGCGCGGCATCGGCGAGCCCGACGATCGTGAACCCTGGGAGGCCGGGCGCGACGTCCACCTCGACGCGGATGACGCGGCCTTCAAGGCCGAGCAGCGTGGCGGAGGAGACGATGGCGAGCACGTGGCCACCCTATCGGCCGGGACTCACCCCGCGATCGATCGCGACTTATCGGGCCCTAAACCGAGCCCCCGATCTCAGCGCGCGGCGGCGACCGCGGCCGTCGCGCCAGCACCCGCGGCGGGCTTGTCCAGGGAGCGCGCGAAGTGCATCACCGAGCCGCCGAGGGCGGAGTCCGCCTTCATGAACATGAACGGCGCACCCGAATTGAGGGCGCTGATCGCGCCGCGATACTCGTTCACGACTTGATGCTCGATCGTCCGCCGCAGCGCCCCTTCAGCGTTCTTGACGTTGATGCCAGTGAAGGCGTTCGAGCGGTTGAGGACGAGTTGCACCTTCGACGCCGGGTAGCCGAGATGGTCCACGGTCTCAAGGATGAGCCGGACGTTCTTGAGACATGACAGGTCCGCGGTCATGACCACGAAGATCGTGTCTGCCGATTCGAAGACGCCCAGGTTGATGTCGTCGAGGCGCTTGTCGATATCGACGATCACGTAGTCGTAGAGGTTGCGCAGGTGCTCCATGATCGCCGGGAGGTGCTCCGGGCGGACGAGCTCCGCGGTCTCAGGCGAGGGCGGCGCGAGCAGCAGATCGACGCCGGAATCGTGCTTGACCATGACCTGGCGGATGAGATCGCCGTCCATCGACGGGGCCGTCACGACGTCGACGATGCTCTTTCGGTCGAGACCGAGGTCCAGGAACACGCGATGGTCGCCGAACTGGAGGTTGCCGTCGACGAGGCACACCTTTCGCCCGAGCTCGCGATGGAGCGCGATGGCGGCGTTGATCGAGATCGTCGTGGTGCCGACCCCGCCCTTGGCGCCGTAGAACGCCAGGATCCGTCCGAGGGGCGGGCGCGACAGCATCAGGTCCTTGGGCGAGAAGCGCGCCAGGAGGCTCTTGATGCGAGCCATGAGCTCGGCCGGGTGGAACGGCTTGATCAGGTAGTCGTCCGCGCCCGCCTTGAGACCGCGGACCTTCTGCTCCACCTCGCGCTCGGCGGTCAGCATGATGATCGGGACGTGGGCCAATTCGCCCTCTTCGGTGCGGATCTTCGTCGCGACCTGGTAGCCGTCGAGCTTGGGCAGCATGACGTCGAGCAGGATCAGGTCCGGGGCTTCTGCCCCCCAGAGCCGGAACCCCTCAGCGCCGTCGGCCGCCACGACGACGTCGTAGCCCTCCTGCTTCAGCGTGTACTGGAGCAGTCGCTGGACATTCTGGTCGTCGTCGACGATGAGGATCTTGGCCGCCATCGGTCCTCCGCGCGGTATATCGGACTTGCGTGCGTGCCGGACCTAGGGTCCCCCGGCCCGGCGATTATAGGCGCGCAGTGCGGGACCGCACGTCCCCCGAAAGGGCTATGCGGGCCCGCCCCATACCGGCGCCTTCGGGCGAGGTCTCAGCGTGTCGGTGGCGTCGGCGAGCCCGAAGACGACCCGCCGGTCCCGCCCGATCCGCCCTTCGCGCCGCCATCCGGCCCGAGATAGCCCACGAACGGCTCGAGCAACCGGGTGAACTCGAAGGGGATCACGAACTTCGTCGCCGGACCCGTCCCGAGCGCCTTGAGCGCCTCGAGGTACTGGAGCGCCATCGTCTTCTGGTCGACGACGTTGGCGGCTTCGTAGATCCGCGTCAGCGCGAGACTGAACCCCTCGGCACGCAGGATCGCGGCCTGTCGCTCGCCCTCGGCCTTGAGGATCTCGGATTGCTTCTGGCCCTCGGCGACGTTGATCGCCGACTGGCGGGCACCCTCGGATTCGGTGATGACGGCACGCCGCGTGCGCTCGGCCGACAGCATCCGGTTCATCGAATCGAGGATGTCGCGCGGCGGCGTGATCTCGCGGATCTCGACGCGGGTGATCTTGCCGCCCCAGTTCTCGGTGATCTCGTCGAGCTTGGTGCGCAGGACCTCGTTGATCTGGTCGCGCTTGGACAGCACGTCATCGAGGAGGAAGTCACCGACCACGGCGCGCAGGTTCGTCGTCGCGACGCCGGCGAGCGCGCCGACGAAGTCCTGGACATTCACGACGCTCTTGAGCGGATCGATGATCCGCCAATAGATGAGGAAGTCGATCGGGATCGTCACGTTGTCCTTGGTGATCGCGGTCTGGCTGGGCACCTCCACGAACTGCTCGCGCAGGTTCACCCGGCGCGGCCGGTCGATGAACGGGATCAGGAACACCAGGCCCGGACCCTTGACGAGCGAATCGTCGGTGTTGCCGAGTCGGTACACCACGAGCTTGTCGCCACGGTTCACCACCCGGATCGACAGCCACAGGATCAGCAGGACCATGGCGGCGATGGCGACCGCCGTGATGATCAATGGCAGCTCAGACATGGATCCCTCCGTTCGACATCCCGACTCAGACCCCCTGATCGATGGGTTCGACGATGAGCGTCAGGCCATCCTGGCGCAAGATCCGGACGGCCGTGCCCGAGGCCACCTCCATCCCGGTCTCGGTCCGCGCGGTCCACTCCTCGCCGGCCGCATAGACCACGCCCAGCGGCCCCAAGCCTGACCGGACTTCGCCGGTCGCGCCAGCGAGGACCAGCGGGCCGGTGATTCCGGCGATGGGTCCGGCCGAGCGCCGCCAGCGAACAACGACCCACAGCATCGCGACGACGTAGGTCGCGGTCGCAGCCGTGACGCCCACGATGATCGTCGGATCGACCGAGATGACCGGGCCGGTGGGCGTCCCCGGCTCCGTGTACAGCGCCGAGGCCCCCAGCACGAAGCAGACGATCCCCCCGACGGTGAGCAGGCCGTGGCTGGTCACCGTGAATTCGAGCGCGAAGAGCACGATCGCGAGCCCGATGAGCAGCAGGGCCGCTACGTTGAGCGGCAGACTCCCGAACCCGATGAACGCGAGGATCAGCGCGATCGCCCCCAGGATGCCCGTCACGAAGTTGGGGTTCTGAAGCTCGAAGAACAGCCCGTAGAACCCCACCGTGAACAGGATGAACGCGATGTTCGGGTCCGACAGCAGGTGGAGGAACGCCTGCGCCGGGTTCATCGCGAGCTCGGTGGTCGAGGCGCCGGACGACGCGATCGTGACGGACTCGCCCGCGACCGTGACCACGCGGCCATCCGCGAACGCGAGCACCTCGGCAAGCGAACCGACGATGCCATCCACCGCGCCGACCGCCAGCGCCTCCGAGGCACTCGACGAGCGGGCGTCCGAGACGGTCTCCTCGGCCCACGCGACGTTCCGACCGCGGGCCTCGGCGATCGAGCGGATATTGGCGATCGCGTCGTTGCGCACCTTGTCGCCGAGCGTCCCCGCGATGTCCTCGCCCTGACCGCCCACCGGGGAGGCCGCCCCGATGTTCGTCCCCGGAGCCATCACCGCGACGTGCGCGGCGAGGGTGATGAACGTGCCGGCACTGGCCGCCCGGGCGCCGGACGGCGAGACCCATACGATCGTGGGGATCGGCGCGTCGAGGAGCGCGGAGACGATCCGCTGCGTGGCGTCGAGGCTCCCGCCCGGCGTGTTGAGCGTCACGACGACGGCCGTCGCGCCCGTGGCCGCCGCCTTCGCGATCCCTTCCTCGAGATAGCCCGCGAGGACGTGGTCCACGACCCCGCTGGCCGGCAGGACGGCCACGTTGGTGCCCGCCGCCCGAGCCTGACCGCTGGTGGCCAGACCGATGATCCCGAGAAGCAGCGGGAGCGCGAGGATGGAGCGAGCGATCTGACGGGTCACCGGGACCTCCGACGCTCGCTATCGTACCGCGGACGACTCCAGCGCCTCGAAGACGAGCCGGCTCCACGATTCCAGCCGGTCGACGACGGCCGCCACCTCGGAGGGCGACGCGAACCCGCCCTCGAGCTTGTCGGTCTCGCGGATCGTGACGGGTCGACTCGCCGCGTCGGCGACGTAGACCGCCCCGAGATGGACCGACCCGACCTCGGTGGTGTCGTCGTTGAGCAGCGCCACGAGACGGAACTCCGGCTCGAAGTCTGCCCGGACCTCCTCGCGCCACTCGCGCCGCAGTCCGCCGAGCAGGTCCCCGTCCCCGGGGTCGAGGTGGCCACCGATCCCGATCGAATAGCGGTCGTGCAGGCGCGCATCGGCACCGGCTCTGGTCCGACGCATCAGGAAGTAGCGGTCCCCATCACGCAGGACCAGGTACGGGATCACCTGCTTCTGGCTCGGGTCGACCTCCATCGCCGCACGCGGCTCGAACCGCCCGAGTCGATCGACGAGCGCCTCGAAGTCATCGAGACCGTCGGTGCGGAGACCATGCCAGCCCGCCGCGTCGACCACGGCTCCGCGCGGGACGACCAGGACCTGTTCGGTCACTCGGAGCCGGCGTCGAGATGGTCGCGCGCGCTGGTGAGCCGCGCCCGGACGGCCGAAACGTCGGGGCTCCCACCGCCGTCGAGTTCGGTGAGCCACGAGTCGAGGACGTCCTGGATCCGTCGGATGCGCGCGGCCAGTGCCGGCGCGTTCGTGGCCGCGATGCCGGTGCCCATCGCGACGTCACCGCGGGCCAGGCGCGTCATATCGCGCCAGCCGGAAGACGCGAGGAGCCGGGTCTCCGGCCAGTCCGACGACCCGGTCACAGATTCGGCCAGGGCGGCCGCCAGCACGAGCGGGAGGTGACTGATCCCCGCCACGGCCACGTCATGATCGGCGGCGGTCATCTGCAACGTGTCGGCGCCCACGGCACCAGCCATCCGGGCGACGCGCTCCACGTCGACCTCGCGAGCGTGGATGCCGGGGACCATCACCCACGGCCGGCCGACGAACAACTCCGCGTCGGCGGTCAGGTAGCCCGTGGTCTCGCGACCGGCCATCGGGTGACCGCCCACGAACGCGAGCCCGAGGGTGTCGGCCCGTTCGACGATCGCCCGTTTCGAGCTCACGACATCGGTCACGGTCGCTGCTGGATCCAGCGCCGATCGCCACGATCCGGCAAGGTCATCGAGGGTCGCCAGCGCGTCCAGAGCCGGGCCGGCGAGGATCACGAGTTCGGCCCCGTTGATGGCCGCTTCGGGACTGGACGCCGCCTCGCTCAGCACGCCATCCGCCGCCGCCTGGGCCGGGCCCGTCCCGGACGGGCTCCACGCCGTGATCGGCCAGTCCGCGGTCTCGCGGTTGGAGCGCAGGGCGCGCGCGATCGACCCACCGATCAGGCCGAACCCAAGCATCGCGATCCGCATCGTCGGATCCAGTCGTCCGCGGCGCCGGCCGCGGTCAGTCCTGCCAGCCGGCTTCGTTGCCGGTGGGAGCCGTGCCCGCCGAGCCGCCACGACGCCGACGGGTCCGTCGCTCCGGGGCCCCACGACGCTCGCCGTCATCCTGGGGCGGACCCGGATCATCGGGCGGGTTCTGACGGCGGTTCATCAGACGTCGCTCGTTGTCGCGGCGCTCGTTGTCGAGGAATGTCCCGCACCGCGGGCATCGGCGCTCCTCTGAGAACAGCGACTCGAGCGGCGCGACGGTATAGATCTGCCGACCGCAAGCGCGACAGGCGAGCTTCGGCACGTCAGACCTTGGGCAGGGCGGCGAGCGCCGCCTCGACCTTGGCGAGCGGGTACTCGTAGTCCTCGAGGTCCCCTGACAGGTAGCGCTCGTACGAGGCGAGGTCGAAGTGGCCATGGCCGCACAGATTGAACAGGATGACGCGCGCCTCACCGGCCTCCCGGGCGGCCAGCGCCTCGTCGATCGCCACCCGGATCGCGTGGGTGGGCTCGGGGGCGGGCAGGATTCCCTCGGCTCGCGCGAACTGCACGCCCAATTCGAAGCTGGCGCGCTGGTGGACGCTGCGTGCCTCGATGTGGCCGTGCTCCTTGAGCAGGCTGACCAGCGGCGACATGCCGTGATATCGAAGTCCGCCGGCGTGGATCGGATCCGGGATGAAATCCGAACCCAGCGTGAACATCTTGACGATCGGCGCCATCTTGCCGGTGTCGCCGAAGTCGTAGGCGTAGACGCCCCGGGTCAGGCTCGGTGCCGCCTCGGGCTCCACGGCGATGATCCGGTGCTTGGCGCCCTCGCGGAAGTTCCGGCCCAGGAACGGGAACGTGAGCCCGGCGAAGTTGGAGCCGCCGCCGGCACAGCCGATGACGATGTCCGGCGACTCGCCGGCCATGCCCATCTGCTCGATGGCCTCCTGGCCGATGACCGTCTGGTGGAGCAGGACGTGGTTGAGCACGGAGCCGAGCGAGTATTTGGTGTCATCGCGGGTCGCCGCGTCCTCGACCGCCTCGCTGATGGCCATGCCCAGTGACCCGGGGCTGTCCGGCGTCTGCGCGAGGACGGAGCGACCGTAGTTCGTGGTCAGCGACGGGCTCGCGACCACCTCCGCACCGTAGGTTTCCATGAGGATCCGGCGGTACGGCTTCTGGTCGTAGCTGGCACGGACCATGTAGACCTTGACCTCGAGCCCGAACAGCGCGCCGGCGAAGGCCAGGGCACTCCCCCACTGGCCCGCCCCGGTCTCGGTCGCGAGCCGCTTGACGCCGGCTTCCTTGTTGTAAAAGGCCTGCGGGATCGCGGTGTTCGGCTTGTGGCTGCCCGCCGGGCTCACGCCCTCGTATTTGTAGTAGATGTGCGCCGGCGTATCGAGGGCGCGCTCGAGTCGATGCGCGCGGTAGAGCGGGCTTGGCCGGTAGAGACGGTAGGCGTCCCGGACGGGTTCAGGGATCTCGATCTCACGATCGCCCGAGACCTCCTGGCCGATGAGGGCCATCGGGAACAGCGGCGCCAGATCGTCCGGGCCGATAGGCTGATGCGTACCGGGGTGGAGCGGTGGCGACTGCGGCTCCGGCAGGTCCGCCGCGATGTTGTACCAGCTGCGCGGGATCCGGGACTCATCGAGGACGAACTTCGTCTGCCGGGGATCCACTGGCGACATCGCGCGCTCCTCGAGTCGGGCCGCCGGACCATCGATGATGGCCGGCCGGGGATGCGAGCCTAGCGCGACGGACGGCCGGGGCGCAACCGCCGCCGACCCCACCTCACCCGAGGGGCACGAGCTCCAGCGGCTCGTAGCGTGCCGGACCGCCACCAGTGAGGCTCTCAAAGAGGCCGATCCGGTCGACCGTGAAGGTGACACGCAGGTCACGGGCGCGATCGATCAGCGCCCTTGCGATCGCGGATCCGGAGCGGACGCCGTCGGATCGCGCCAAGGTGAGGTGCGGCCGGAACGGGCGCTCCTCGATGTCCCAGCCAGCGTTCGCCAGGCTGGCATCGACGATCGACGCGGCGATGCCCAGCTGGTCGGCGCCATCGCGGACATCCACCCAGATGGCGCGCGGGCGCTCCTCCGTCGGAAAGGCGCCTGCGCCACCGAGGACGAGGTCGAAGGCCCGGATCGAGGTGGCGGCCGCCCGCACCGCGGACAGGGTCGGCTCCACGCGGTCATCCATCGTCGGTCCGAGGAAGCGGATCGTGAGATGGAGGCCCTCCATTCGGACCCAGCGGACATCGCGACCGCGGCCGGGGATTCCGAGGGCCTGGATATCACGCACGACGTCGACGAGGGCATCGGTCGCGGCCGTCGGCAGCGGGACCGCCACGAACAGGCGCCGCCCGGGCACGTCCTTCCCCGGCCAGGACCGCATTGACGGCCCGGTCATCGCGTCGGCGTCGCGGTCTCGGTGTCCCAGGCCTCGCGATCCGTTCGCAGCACGTCGAGCGCCCGATCACGATCTCGCCAGCCCAGCATCTCGACGCCCTTGTCCTCGAGCGCCTTGTACGTCTCGAAGAAATGCTCGATCTCGACGAGTCGATGCGGCCGGACCTGCTCCAGTCGTTCGATGTGCTGTTGGTGGGCGTCCCCGATCGCCACGCACAGGACCTTGAAGTCGAAGCCCTTCTCGTCGCGCATCTCGAGGCCCCCGATCGGCCGGGCCCAGACATGGCAGCCGGTGAAGGTCGGCTCATCGATGATCAGGAGGGCGTCGGTATGGTCGCCGTCGCCAGCCCGTGTCCCCTCGATGAAGCCGTAGTCGAAGTTGTAGTAGACCGCGCTCGAGAGCACCCGATCCAGGCGGAACACGCCGGCATCCTCGTCGAACTCGTACTTGTTGCGCGACCCGCGCGGAATCTCGACCACGATCTCGACGATGTCGGGGAAGGGTCCTGAGCTGTGCATGCCCGAATGCTACCCGCGGAGACGACAACGCGGCGATGGCACCGCATCACGCCCGCGAGCGGCGGCGCGGGGCCGTGGCCGAACCGGCCCTCCAAGCCGAACCGGCCCTCGAGGCCAAGAAACCTGCCGGATCATCCCAGGCCGAACCAGCCCAGGCCGAACTGGCCCTCCAGGCCAAGAAACCTGTCTGATCAACGCCCGAGCGCTCGTCGAACGGGCTCCGAGCAGCGGAATCGGCCCCACAGGCCGAATACGCTGCCTCCCGGTGCCCCGCAAGCCCCGGTTCCCCGTCACCGAGCAGGTTTCTTGGCCTGCCAGGCCGACCTCGAAGAAGCGACGACAACGCAGCGACGGCGCCGCATCAGCCGCCGCCTAGTCGTTGTAGAGACGTTCCTCGATCAGTTTCTCCTGCACCGTTCGACCGTTCGGGTCGAAGCAGGAGAACTCGAAGTGCTTCTCGTACTCGAGATCCACGTTGTCCTGGCCACCGCGGTTCTTCTCGACCGAGAGGATCGCCCAGTCGCGGAAGCGCTGCGCCTGGTACGGGTTGAACTCGATGTTGACCTTGGCGACGATGTGGTACTTCTCGTTGAGGATCAGGATGATGTCCGCTTCGTAGTTGATGGCCGAACTGCCGCGCAGGTGGAAGTTGCGCAGGCGTGCGGCCTTGAGGCCTTCCTTGTCCGCGGCGACGATGCTGATCATCGGCACGTCCTCCGCGAGGGCGATGTCCTTGAGACCGTTGACGATATAGGTGACCTTCTCGGTCTCGTTCTCCGGCTCCGGGATCTGCGGCACCTTCTGCATGTAGTCCACGAAGACAACGAGCCGCCGGTCGCCCGACAGTTCGCGATGCTTCTGGACCAGCGAGCGGATGTTGTCGATGGTGCTCGCGGTCTGCGAGCCACGCATCAGGAACAGGTTCTGGCCGTACCGCGCGATGCGATCCAGCGACGGTCGCAGACGCGGGTTGTTCGCGAGTTGCGACTGCCCACCACCCTCCGCCATCCACGTCCCGAGGATCTCCTTGCGGACATCCACGATCTTGATCGCGCCGGTCTTGTGCGGGAGATGGGCGAGCGCCGACTCCATGGCGATCAGGCGATTGAGCAGGTACGGCTCGTCGTGCTCGAAGCAGATGTACAGGACGTTGGCCTGCCCGCCGGATGCGATGTTGCGCGCCATCTGGAGGGCCATCGTGGTCTTGCCGGTCCCCTGCGCACCACCGATGAGCAACAGCTCGCCCGCGCGCAGTCCGCCGCCGATCGTTCGGTCGAGCGGCGTGAAGCCAAGGGGCACGGGCTGGTACTCGGCCAGGCGACCGCCGACCACCTTCTCGTTGAGGTCCACCAGGACGTCCAGGGCGGAGAGTGGCGTCATGCTGCCGTGGGCGGTCTCGAGGCGCCATTCGGCGCCCTTCGGAGCCGACTTGGCGTCCGTGGTCTCGGTGCTCACGCGGTCGTTACCTCCCCGGTGGTGCGGTGGCGCAAAGGGTAGCACCCGGGAAGGCGTGATTCACCCATCCGAACCCACCAAATCCGCACAGTCGATGGTGTCCAGGCACCGCCGGCGGCCGATCAGCGCGGCAGCGCGGCGAGCTCGTCGAAGGCGCGGATGACGGCCCGGATCCCGCCTTCGTAGTTGCGCAGATCCATCCATTCGTTGGGGGCATGCGCCCGGTCGTCCGGCGGCGTGAACCCCATCAGCACGACCGGCAGACCGAGGATCGATTCGAAACTGGCACAGACCGGGATGCTGCCGCCCTCCCGGATGAAGACCGGCGCCCGGCCGAACGTGGCTTCGAGTGCCCGCGCGACCGCCTGAGTGGCAGGATGGTCGATGGGCGTCCGGCTCGGCCGACCACCGCCCAGGAAGGTGACGCTCGTCGTGACGCCCGGCGACGCGATGGCCGTCACGTAATCCCGGAAACGCTCGAAGATCCGCTCGGCGTCCTGTGCCGGCACTAGCCGGCAGCTCACCTTCGCGTGAGCGTGGGCCGGGATGATCGTCTTGGTTCCGTCGCCGGTGAACCCGCCCCAGATGCCGTTCACATCGAGGGTCGGGCGCGTCGCCCGACGCTCGAGTGTCGTGTAGCCGGCCTCCCCGACCAGGGCCGGCACCCCGACCGCCTGCCGGTAGGCCTCCTCGTCGAACGGGAGGGCGGCCAGCTTGGCCACCTCCGCGTCCGTGAGGGCCTCCACGTCATCGTAGAACCCGGGGATCAGGATCCGGCCGTCCGGGCCCTTGAGCGCCGCGATGATCCGCGCCAGTGCGACCGCGGGATTGTCGACCGCCCCGCCGTAGCTCCCGGAGTGGAGATCGACCGGGCTGCCGACGACGTCGATCTGGGCATACATGATCCCGCGAAGGCTGGCAGTGATCGACGGGATGTTGCCTTCAAAGAACCCGGTGTCGCTGATGATCGCCACGTCGGCATCGAGACGATCCTTGTGCTGGTGGAGCCAACGCTCGAGATGTTCCGCCCCCGACTCCTCCTCGCCCTCGAAGACGTACTTGACGTTCACCGGGTACGCGCCGCGGGTGGCCAGGATCGCCTCGGCGGCCATCACGTGCAGGTGGACCTGGCCCTTGTCATCGGCCGCGCCGCGCCCGAGGATCCGATGCCCGTCGACGACGGGCTCGAACGGCGGCGACGTCCAGAGGTCCAGAGGGTCGACGGGCTGGACGTCGTAGTGGCCGTAGACGATGACCGTCGGCGCACCCTCGGCATGGAGCCAGTCGCCGTAGACGACGGGGTTGCCGGTGGACTCGGAGACCTCGACATGCTCGACCCCGGCGGTTCGGAGGGCGGCAGCGAGCCACTCGGCCGCGTGTCGGGAGTCGACGTCATGGGCTGGCAGGGCCGAGATGCTGGGGATGCGCAGAAAGTCCATGTATGACGCCATCCGGGCGTCATGGGTGGCGTCGAGATGGGCCTCGATGGCGTCGAACGATGCGGGGGCGGTCGGGTCCGGCATGGACGCGAGTCTAGCGGCCCGCTGAATCGGAAGAGCGGCCGTTGCCGGCCGCTCTTCGGTATCGCGCGGGGAACTCGGCCGGGATCAGGCCGGCTGCGGGTTGACCTCGGGGATCGGCTGGCCGGGGCCCACGATCGTGGGGGCACTGCTGCCCAAGTTCTTCGGTGGCAGGTCCGTGAACAGGGACTCGAAGCCCTCGGCGTCGACGGTCTCCTCGGCAACGAGCTTCTCGGCGAGCGCCACGAGCTTGTCGCGGTGCGTGGTCAGGACCTCGCTGGCGCGCTCGTACGCCTTGTCGATGATGACGCGGACCTCTTCATCGATGGTCCGGGCGACCTCATCGCTGTAGTCGCGCTGCTCCCCCATCGAACGGCCGAGGAAGATCATCTCGTCGCGCTTGCCAAACGAAAGCGGGCCGAGCTTGTCGCTCATGCCGAACTCCGTGACCATGCGCCGAGCCAGGTTCGTGGCCTTCTCGATGTCGTTGCTGGCACCCGTGGTCGTGTCGCCGAAGATCAGGCGCTCGGCGACGTTGCCGCCCAACAGCCCGGCGATCTTGTCCTCGAACTCGGTCTTGGACTGGAGATACCGGTCCTCCTGCGGGAGGGCCATCGTGTACCCGAGCGCCATCCCGCGGCTGATGATCGTGACCTTGCTCACCGGATCGCACTTCGGCAGGATCCGCTGGACGACGGCGTGACCACCCTCGTGGTAGGCGATGATCGCCTTCTCGGCGTCCGAGATGACCCGCGACTTGCGCTCCGGTCCGGCGACGATCCGCTCCAGGGCTTCCTGGAACTCGGACATGCCGATGACCTTCTTGTTGCGTCGCGCCGACAGGATCGCCGCCTCGTTCACGAGGTTGGCGAGGTCCGCGCCTGAGAAGCCGGGCGACTGGCGCGCGACGCCTTCGACGTCGAAGCCCTTGTCGAGCGGCTTGCCCTTGATGTGAACCTGCAGGATCTCGACGCGACCCTTCATATCCGGGCGATCGAGGATGACCTGTCGGTCGAACCGACCGGGCCGCAGCAGCGCCGGGTCGAGGACGTCCGGCCGGTTGGTGGCCGCGACGACGATCACGTTCGTGTTCGTGTCGAAGCCGTCCATCTCGACGAGGATCTGGTTCAAGGTCTGCTCGCGCTCATCGTGGCTCCCGCCGAGCCCGGCGCCTCGCTGACGACCGACGGCGTCGATCTCGTCGACGAAGACGATGCACGGCGAGTTGCGCTTGGCCTGGTCGAACAGGTCGCGGACGCGGCTGGCGCCGACGCCCACGAACATCTCGACGAACTCCGAGCCCGAGATGCTGAAGAACGGGACCCCGGCTTCGCCGGCGACGGCGCGGGCCATCAGCGTCTTGCCCGTGCCGGGGGGGCCCACCAGCAGCACACCACGCGGGATCCGCGCACCGAGCGCGTTGAACTTCTCCGGGTACTTGAGGAACTCGACGACTTCCTGCAGCTCGGTCTTGGCCTCGTCGACACCGGCGACGTCGTTGAACGTCACGACCGTCTTGTTGCCGAGGAACATGCGGGCGCGGCTCTTGCCGAAGCTCATCGCCTGGTTATTGGTGCCCTGGGCCTGGCGCATCATGAAGTAGATGAACCCGCCGATGATCAGGAGGGGCAACACCGCGGTCAGCAGCAGGCCGAGCCACGAGGAGTCCGGGGCCTTTTCGGCGACATAGATGTCAGCCGACAGCGTCCGGCCGCCCTTGGCCGCGGCCACCTGCATCTCGGCGAACACCTCGGTGAGGATGCTCGGGACGATGACCGTGTACGTCGGCTTGCTCGTGTCGGTGGTCTTGACGGTCAGGGTGTCGCCCGCTTGCGTGACCTTGGTCACGGTGCCGGCCTGGACATCGGCGAGGAACGCCGAGTAGCCGACGGGGGTGGCCGGGGTGCTGGCGTTCACCCACGTGAACAGCAGCGCGGCCGTGCCGAGGACCAGCACGATCATCACGATGCCGTTGCGGAAGAATTTCGGGTTCAACAGGGAGCCTCCGGGTTGGACGGTGCCGATGCGCCGCCGTCGAGCGAGTATAGCGCTGGGTGGTTTGCGCACCCTGGGACAGATGTCCTGGTCCTACTCTGGCATACGGACGCCGGGCGAAGGTGGATGGTGTCGGGAGTTCCGGTGAAGGAATCGATACGACCCTCCGGAGATCGGAGGGTCGTCGGCTATCCGGTCTTGGTAGCGGAGGGCGGATTTGAACCACCGACCAAGGGCTTATGAGTCCCCTGCTCTACCACTGAGCTACTCCGCCACGGCCGCCATTCTATCGCCGACCCCAGGCTTCGCCAACCGCGATGCTCCCCTGGCAACGTCTTGCTCCCCGCGCACACCACGGACCTGTCGAGCCGCGCTGCGGCCCCACGTCGAACCACGTGCTAGACGCGGTGCTCCAGGTGGGGGCTCCAGGTGGGGGCTCCGGTGGGGGCTCCAGGTGGGGGCTCCAGGTGGGTGCTCCAGGTGGGTGCTCCACGCGATGCTCCCGGGGGTCGCTGCCCGAGTTGCTCCCCGCGCAAAGGTTGCACCCGTGGCACACAAACGGCCGTTCCGGGCTCGGTCGGGCCGATTCGGGTCGGCGGATTCGCCGTTCTTTGCCAGTCGTGCACGAACACGGCCGCCGCGGCCCCATCGAGCGATATCTTTGCCCCCACAGCAAGGGACCGACGTCGCAGGCGGCCGATTCCGCTGTTGTGTGCTCCCGGTGCAAAACGATCGAGATCTGGCGTCGCGCCTCTCCCGGTCTGCGCCAGGTGCAGATCCGGGCACCATCGGACGGGCCGGCCTGCGCCTGCTGCCCTCGCCGCTCGATCAGTCGATCGGATGCAGGCGCCCGGTCGAGACGTCGAAGATGACGCCATGGATCGCGACGGGCTTGATCCACGGATGAGCCCGGAGCAGCGCGAGCTGGTGCCGCAGGTTCGCCTCCAGGTCGGTGAACGCACCGAACTGGAATGCCGCGTCTGCGCCGACGAGCGACGCCAGGTGTGCCTCGTCCGCCCCATGGAGACCGCATCCGGTGTGCTCGATGACGACGATCTGGTCGGTCCCAAGCAGTTGCTGGCTGACGACGATCGAGCGGATCACGTCATCGGTGACGATCCCCCCGGCATTCCGGATGATGTGCGCGTCACCGGTCCGGAGCCCGAGCGTCTCCTCGACGTCGAGCCTTGCGTCCATACACGCGAGGATGACCAGGCCACTCAGCGGCGCGGCCGTCAGCGCGGAGCGATCAAAGGCCTCGACGTAGCGCTGGTTCTCGGCGAGGATCCGCTCGAACTCACCCGTTCGGGCGGTCGCGTCATCCATGGATGATCATCGCGCCGAGAAGCGGTCGATCAGTTCTCCGATCGTGAGCTGGCCGTACCGTTCGTCCAGCTGACCCTTGGCGATCCGCCACATCGTCCGCAGCGGCCGCGGTCCCGTCTTGTCCAGTTCGGCGAGGCGGAGGAGCCCGAATCGCTCGATCCCGGGGACCCCACGGAGCTGGTTCGCGAGCTCGACCGCGGCCACGTCGAGGGTCGTGCTCTCCTCGAGCCCCGCGACTTCGAGCGCGACGGCGCGCGCCGGTCTCGCGGGCCCGACGGCCGTGTCATTCATGGGAGGCGCGCCGGTCGACGCGCGGCGGATGGCCTCGTCGGCACTCGCGATCGCGGCGTCGACGGCAGCGGGGCCGTCGAACCGTGGCGGGGCCACGGGTTCGGGTGTCGACGTGGCCGGCGGCTGCTGGACGGAACCGCGGGTGGACGCGATCCCCAGGCAGGTTCGATCGGTGTCGCGGGTGTCGATGCGGTCGTGGCACCGCCGCTCGGCGACGACGCGCTCCCCGTCGAGGCACTCGCCGATCCGCGCCCGCTGCCACCCGCGGGACTCGCCGCCGACGATCCGCCGCTGCCGCCCCCACCGCTCCCGCGTGGCGTCCGGGGGGCACGGGTGGTGGCGGCGGAATCGCCACTCCCCGCAGCACCGCCGACCGCCTTGTTGAGCAGGTCGGGGATGTCGATCCCTGTGAGCCCCTTGACCGTCGCGCTCGCCTCGGTCACGGTCCGGGTGACATTCTTGACGACGTCCGACGCGCCGTCGGTCGAGATCACCGTGAGTTGGTCGATGTTGGCCATCGGTTCCGCCGCCGCCCGGACGATGTCCGGCAGCATCGAGAGCACGGTCTGGATGATCGCCGCCTCGTTGAACTGGCGATACGCCTCGGCTCGGAGCGCGAGGGCCTTGGCCTCGGCCTCGCCCTTGGTGAACGTGATGCCGGCCTCGGCGTTGCCCTCGAGCGTCGTCCGCTGGGCCTCGGCCGCGGCGTTGACCTCGACCACGCGCGCCTGCGCCTCACCTTTCGTGACCGTGACCGCGGCCTCGGCGGACCCGGCGAGCTTCACGCGCTCGGCCTCGGCCTGCGCCTGGGCGATCCTCGCCCCCTTTTCGCCTTCGGCCCGGCGGATCTGCGCTTCGGCCTCGGCCTCGGCCGGCCGGATCGTGCTGGTCAGCAACTCCATCTGCTTGCGGGCGGCTTCGAGTTCGGCCAGCTCGGTCTGCTTGCGCATGACCTCCTGGGTGGCCTCCGCCTCGGCCAGCGGGCCCGATTGAGCGGCGCGCGCCTGGGCGGCCGCGGTCTGCGTCTCGGTCTCCGCGCGACGAAGCGACACGTCGCGGGCGGCGTTGATCTTGACCTGCTCGGCCTCGGCTTCGCGAACGGCCGCTTCCTGATCCGCCGATGCCTTGGCCATGCGCGCATCGCGCTCGCGGCGGGCGGTCTCCTGTTGACCGATCAGCTCCATGTATCCGGACTCATCGCGGATCGCCTGGATCGTGAACGAGTCGATCTGGAGCCCGGACGTCGACAGATCCCCACGCGCCGCGTCCTGGACGGCCTGCTGGAACTTCATGCGGTCCAGGTTGAGCTCCTCGACGGTCAGCGTTCCGACGATCGAGCGGAGCGACCCTTCGAGGACGTTCTTGACGATCGAATCGACTTCCTCGTCCCGGGCCTCGAGGAAGCGTTCGGCAGCGTTGCGGATCGACTCGTCGTCGGCGCCGATCTTGAACGTGGCCACGCCCTGGACCGCCACCTTGATTCCCTGGCGTGTGACGGCGTCGGCCAGGGCGACGTTGATCTGGCGCGCCGTCAGCTTGAGCTTGCCGACCTTGTGGAGGAGCGGCAGCACGATGACGCCGCCGCCGCGAACCACCTTGAGCGCGCGCACCCCATCGGGGCCGCGATCGCGCTGGCCGCTGACGATGAGCGCCTCGTTGGCCCCGGCGACCTTGTAGCGGCTGCCGATGTAGCTGACCAGCAGCACGACGATGACGATGATCAGGAAGATCGGGATCGTGCCCGCCCCGATGAACGAGAAGATGTCAGGCACTCTGGTTCCCTCCCTGGTCTTCGACGCCGGCGGATGGTCCCTGGATCGGTGGGATGGCTTCGACGATGAGCCCGGAACCCGCGACGCCCGCCACGCGCGCCACGGTACCGGACGCGATATCGACGCTGGCGGTGGCCCCGAACTCGTGCGTTTGGCCTTCCTTCTTGACCAGGACGCTGCCGTACCGGCCCGCCGGGATGCCGACCGAGACGTATACGTCATCGCCGATCAGGTCGCGGGTCGAGAACGGCGCGGGCGCTTCGGCGCGCCGCAGGACACCGAACATGAGATAGGCGATGGCCAGGCCCACGAGCCCGAACCCGGCGCCGATCATCGCGGCCTGACCGCCGTGCACGTCGAGCACTTGCGTGGCGAACAGGCCACCCACGCCGAACATCGACACGAACGACAGCAGGAGCGGCATCAGTGACACGCCGCCGATGTCGAGGTGGAGGACGGCGCCGAGGATGTCGTCGACGACCACCGTGATGAGCAGCAGTCCGCCTCCCACCAGGGTGCAGACCACGAAGACCAGATCCTCGACCGGGATATCGATCATCGGGCGATCACCATCCCTCCACGACCGGTCCGATGGACCGCGACCGACAGGATAGCGGGCCGCGACCACGACGACGAGGGGTGACGCGGTCGCGACGCGACCGGATCGTCAGTCGGACGGGCCGAAGAGCAACGTCAACCAGCTCTCGAGCGGCGTGACCCGCGTCGTGTCCGCGCCGAGCCGGACACTCGCGGACCCTGGCGCATCCTTCGGCAGCGGCGGAGCATCCGGCGCCAGCGAGAAGGCGATCTCCTTGCGCGACCCGATCCCGAACGCCCGCGCCTGCTGCTCGATATAGCGCTGGCGGCCGATGATCTCGAGCTCGCGCTCGAGCCCGGCGACTTCCTGGGCGAGCGCGCCGTTGGCGATCGCCATCTGCTCCGCCCGGGCGGTGGCGGCCGACGCCTCCCCGACCTGTCGGGCGAACACGACCACGATCCACATCGCCAGCACGGCGCCCAGGATCCCCGCGACGCGACGGCGCGTGAGGCCCGCGATCGGGAGATTCGAGAGGTCCGGGAGATCCGCGAACGTCACCGGCCCCACCGCACGCGGTGGGTCGTCGTCGGGCGGCGGATCGATCGGCCGGCGCAGCATCCGGGGGAGCGTAGCTACGCTCAGCTGCGGTGTCAACCCGAACGGCCGTGACACCAGAGCTGTCACGCACGGGGCCCAACCTGCTGCTAGACTCTCGCGAAATCGAACATCCGTGCGAAAGAGGCCGCCGATGCGTACCTATGCCCCTGCCGATCCGGCCGCGGTCCTGGCTGGCATCCTCGACGAGCCGTCGATGGCCCGTGGGGTGGTCCACCACGAGGTCATCCCGGCGAGGGCTGCGGTCTTCGACGAGTTCCCGGCGTGGCTGGATCCGCGGATCATCGCCGGGCTCGATGGCCGCGGGATCCATCGACCGTATACCCACCAGGCAGAGGCGATGGACGCCATCCACGCCGGCCAGGATGTCGTGGTCGTAACGCCCACGGCCTCGGGAAAGTCGTTGTGCTACACGGTGCCGGTCCTTCAGGCCATCGTGGACGACCCGGCGTCGCGCGCGCTCTTCCTGTTCCCCACCAAGGCGCTCGGGCAGGACCAGGTAGCCGAGTTCGGGGACCTGTCGCGATCGGCCGGACTGACGATCTCGACGTCCACCTACGACGGCGACACGCCCGCGCCGATCCGGTCGGCGATCCGGGCGGCCGGACAGGTCGTCGTGACCAATCCGGACATGCTCCACTCGGCGATCCTGCCGCACCACACCAAGTGGTTCCAGCTCTTCGAGCAGCTCAAGGTGATCGTCGTCGACGAGCTGCACACGTACCGCGGCGTCTTCGGCGGTCACGTGGCCAACGTCATGCGTCGTCTGTTGCGGATCTGCGCCCACTACGGCAGCCATCCCACGATCGTCTGCTGCTCCGCGACGATCGGGAACCCCGGTGAACTCGCCTCGCTGCTGACCGGTCGACCCACAAGGCTCATCAACCGCAACGGCGCCCCGTCCGGCGAGCGGCACGTCGTCCTCGTCGATCCGCCGATCCTTCATCCCGAGAGTGGTGCCCGCGGCTCGGCCGCGACACTCGCCCAGCGCTGGGCACTCCCCTTCCTGCGGGCCGGGCGCCAGACGATCGTGTTCGGGCGATCAAGGACGGCGGTTGAGATCCTCCTCACAGGGCTCCGAGAAGCCCTGCGTGAGCACCACGGTCCGCGGAGTCGGGTCCGTGGCTATCGCGGCGGCTACCTGCCGACCGAACGCCGCTCGATCGAGCGCGGCCTGCGCGACGGCGAGATCCTCGGTGTCGTCGCCACCAACGCCCTCGAACTCGGCGTCGACATCGGTCGGCTGGACGCAGCCGTCCTCGCGGGCTACCCGGGCTCGGTGGCCGCGACTTGGCAGCAGTTCGGACGCGCCGGTCGACGGCAGGGCGTGAGCGTGTCGGTACTCGTGGCGTCTGGAGCACCGGTCGACCAGTACGTCATCCACCATCCCGAGTTCCTCCTCGACGGCACGCCCGAGGAAGCCCGGCTCGATCCGGACAACCTCCATGTCCTGCTCGCGCATCTCCGCGCCGCGACGTTCGAGCTCCCATTCGAGCCCGGCGAGGTCTTCGGTCCGGGGCCGGCGGACGACCTGCTCGCCTTCCTCGCCGAGGACGCGCATGTCCGTCAGGCGAATGACGGACGCTGGTACTGGTCGAGCGAGAACTTCCCGGCATCGGAGATCTCGCTACGGACCGCGGCACCAGAGAACGTGGTGATCATCGATACCACGCCGGACCGGCCCCGGGTCCTGGGCGAGGTCGACCTGTTCAGCGCGCAGGTCCTCGTCCATGAGCGCGCGATCTACATCCACGAATCGGTCCAGTACTACGTGGACCGGCTCGAGTGGCACGAGCGCAAGGCGTACGTCCATCGCGTGGACGTGGACCACTACACGTACGCGAACCGCGCCGTGACCCTCAAGCCGCTCGAGATCTTCGCGGAGGCACCCGCGACGGCCGGACGACGGATCCACGGCGAGGTGATGGTCGCGAGCCTCGTCACGCTGTTCAAGAAGCTCAAGTTCATCACGGACGAGAACGTGGGCTGGGGTCCGATCGACCTGCCTGAACTCGAGTTGCAGACCACGGCGTACTGGCTCACCGCGGACACCGTCCGCGACCACTGGCGCCGCGACGACCTCGACATCGCGCTGCTCGGCGCCGGGCGAGCGATCCAGACGGTCGCGTCCGTACTGTTGATGGTGGATCCGCACGATCTCGGGCTCGTCTCGCAGGTCCGCTCGCCCCATGCCGAGCGACCGACGATCTACCTCTACGAGGCGGTCCCCGGCGGCATCGGGCTATCGGAGCGGCTCTGGGAGCGTCACGACGAGCTGCTCCAGGGGGCCGCGGACCTCATCGCCGCGTGCTCTTGCGACGGCGGCTGCCCCTCCTGCACCGGACCGCGACCGGAACCGGGAGTCGATGCTCGCGCGCTGGCGCTGCGACTCCTTGGCGAACTTGGCGCGCGCCGATCACCGACGCTGGCCGCGACCGGATGAGCGTCGATGCGCTCGACCGGGCCGAGGGGCTCGCGCGGCGATTGGAGCGCTACCGCGCAGCAACGGCGGGCATCGCCGGCGCGCGCGAGGGTGCGGACGTCGCGGCGGTCCCGGGTCGACCCCTGCCCTCGCAGGATCTCGCCGAGCGGCTGGCGGGCGCTCTCGACGGCGAGGTGGTGCGGACCCCGCTTGGTGCCGTCGTCCGGTGCGACAGCCCGTCGCGACCCATGGCCATCGACCGGACACGCCTCGCGACGCTGCCCGGCCATCCGGACGCCTCGGTCCCGCTGATCTGCCTCGACACGGAGACCACGGGTCTCGCGACGGCTGCCGGGACCGTCGCCTTCCTCATCGGGCTTGGCTGGTGGGAAGGCGACCGGTTCCGCCAGGTGCAATTGCTGCTTCCCGATCATGGCGATGAACCAGGGCTGCTGGCCACCCTGGCGTCGCTCATCCCGCGGGATGCGTGGCTCGTGACCTACAACGGCCGCGGGTTCGACTGGCCGCTGCTCGTCACGCGCTATCGCATGAACCGTCGCGCGGCGCCGGAACATGCCGGCCACCTGGACTTGCTGCCGGTCGTCCGCCGGCTCTTCCGCCATCGGCTCGTCGACGCCCGCCTTGGGTCTGCCGAGACCGGCCTGCTCGGCCTGCAGCGTCATGGCGACGTCGATGGCTGGGAGATCCCGGGCCGCTACCTCGGGTTCCTTCGCGGGGGTCCCGTCCTGCCGCTGGTCGATGTCGTTCGGCACAACGACCAGGACGTCCGCTCGCTCGCACGGCTGCTCGTCCTGCTCGAACGCGACTACGCCGGTCCCACGCGTGGCCCGGACGTCCCGGCCGGTGACCTCGCGGGTCTCGCCCGTTCGTATGCGCGCCTCGGGCGGCTGGTCGAGGCCCTCGGCTGCTACGACGATGCGCTCCTCGCACCGATCGAGGCCCCGGTCGCCCTGTCGGCCACCCAGCCCCTGTCCGCCGCAGCCGCGCCCGGTCCCGAGCCCTGGTGGTCCCCACGGGCGACCGCGGACTTCGGCGGTCGCCCCGCGCGACCATCGGTCGCCGCGGATCCCTCGAGGTCCGCCGCGTTCGCGGCGCCGTGGTCCACAGAGCGGATCGCGATCGAGCGCGCCTACCTGCTGCGCCGTCTCGGTCGATGGGCCGAGGCCATCGACGCCTGGGACGCCCTGGCGTCCGGTACGGGTAGGACCGCGGTGATCGCCGCGATCGAGCTGGCCAAGCTCCACGAACATCGGCGGCGCGACGCGCGCCGGGCGCTCGAGATCGTCGCGACAGGGTTGACGCTCGCCATGCGACGACGGCGGCTCGGACGTCCCGAGCCGCGACTCGAGGCTGACCTCGAACGTCGGCGGCTTCGATTGGAACGCCGGGCCGCGGCGTCAGCCGCCCGTCGGATCCGCCAACCGCTCGTCGTCCCCTGACGCGAGGCGGGACCGGACAGCCTCGAGTGTCGGGACGCCGGCGAGACCGGGACCCTCGATGGCGAGGGACGCGGCCGCGGCGGCGAACGCCAGGTCCGCGCGCCGGTCGGATCCCGGCGGTCCGCCCCGGATGTCCGGTCGGAGCGTCACGGCCTGGAGGGCCGCCAGCATCACGTCCCCGGCGCCGGTCGGGTCCACGACGGCCCGGGTCCGGATCGCTCGATACCGGATGGTCTCAGCCGGGGCGTCGGCCCCGATCCGGAACCAACGTCCGCCGGCGACGCCGTCGGTGAGCAGCAGGGCCGCCTCTGGGCGGAGCGCGCCCCACAGGTCGCGCAGACGCGTGTTCGGCGCGACATCGTGTCGACTCAGGCCGACCAGATCCGCCCGGGCGATCGGGGCAGACCGTCGCGGTGGTCGCCGACGCACCCGCCGCCTGGCGACCAGCGAGCGCAGCCAACCCTGCCAGCCGACCGTGAGGTGCGTCGTATCCGGAAGCGCCGCGGCCCAGGCATCGCCGAGCTCGTCCGCGACCGGCAGCAGGGACCAGCTCGCTCCATCCCAGTCTCGCGGCCTCGCGTGGATCGGAAGGTCTGCCCCGGCCGCGATGCAGGTCTGGACTCGGCCGACGGGGGTCTCGTCGTTGATGAAGACCGGCGTCTCCCGCAACCGGACGACCCGTACGTCCACGCCGGCCGCCCGCAGGTCGTCAAGCTCAAGGGCCTCTGACGCGATGGCGTCCGCCCCCACGAGGGCACCCGTCCGGACCCCCAGGCGCGCCGTGGTCAGGGCCGCATAGCAGACCGCCCCGCCGAGCCGCCAACCACGTGGGTCGTCGTCGGTCAGGTCGCGCGACGCCGAACCGACGTGAACGACCTCGATCTCCGGCACCTTCCGACCTCCGGTCTATACTGCCGACCGCGTCGCCGGCGGCGTCACTGCTCGCGACACCCGCATCCACGAGGCCACGACCGTGTTCTTCTACGAACTCCACGAAGGCGACGACGAGGTGTATTCGGACGTGCTCGTCGTGAGCGAATCGGAGTGGGAGCCGCAGGAGTTCTTCGACCTCGTCCAGCGGATCCGCCGCCGGATCCAGGACGGGTTCGGTCACGATACGCTCAGCGAGGCGATCGCGGTCGAGCTGGAGCGCGACCACGGCTTCATCCACGTGAGCGACGACCGGCTGGCCGCCTCGGTGAACGTCTCCACGACCGAGGAGGACAACTTCCTCGCCGACCTCGAGGTCGATCTCGCGGACGCCGACGACGATGACGACGATGACGACGATGACGACGATGACGACGATGACGACGAGAAGGGTCCGGGCCGGGAGGACTTCCGGTCCGTCCTCGTCGACTTCGAGCCGGGCGAGCGGCTGAACTAGCGCCGCGATCCCAGCATGTGGCTCGCCGGCGGACGGCGACTACTTGCTGAAGAGGATCTCCAGCACGTCCCCATCGCGGACGCGATACGTCTTGCCCTCGGACCGCAACCGGCCGGCCTTGCGCGCCTCGGCCATCGACCCGAGCTTGAGCAGGTCCTCGTAGGCCACGGTCTCGGCGCGGATGAACCCCTTGGCCAGGTCCGTGTGGATGGCACCGGCCGCCTCCACCGCCACCGAGCCGTCGCGGATCGGCCAGGCGCGAACCTCGTCCGGCCCCGCGGTGAGGAACGAGATCAGCCCGAGCAGCCGATATGAGAGGGCGATGACCCGGTCCAGCCCGGACTCGCCGATCCCGAGCTCCTCCATGAATGCAGCGGCTTCGTCCGCGTCGAGTTCGCCAAGCTCCATCTCGATCCGCGCGGACAGCGCCGCGACGAGGGCATGCTGGTGGTCGTACCCCGCTTCGACTCGACCCGCCAGGTCCGGAGCCGTCGCCAGGTCTCCCTCCCCGATGTTCAGCAGGACCAGCACGGGCTTCTGCGTCAGGAAGCGGAAGCCGCGGATCGCCTTCTCCTCGTCGAGGTCAAGGGCCATGTCGCGGATCGGGCGGCCGGCTTCAAGACCGGTGTGGATCCGACGCAGGACCCCCTCCTCGCGCTCCGCGGCCTCCCGTTCAGCTGGGGTCCCGTGCCGTCCCGTGCCAGCCAGCCGCTCCAGACGGCGCTCGGCCATCGAAAGGTCGGCCAGCAGGAACTCCAGGTCCAGCCGCTCGATGTCGCGGACGGGATCCACCGACCCGTCGAGATGCGGGTTGGACGGGTCCTCGAAGGCCCGGACGACATGCAGCAGTGCATCGGAGTCGCGGAGTCGGGCGAGGTGGTCGGCCGGCAACTCCTCGGTCCCGATGTGACCCTCGCTCGACGGCGGCGGCGCGGGCAGGTCCACGTACGTGACATCGGCCTGGACGATCTTCTTCGGCTTGAAGATCGCGGCGAGACGGTCGAGCCGCTCGTCCGGCACCTTGACGACCCCGACGTTGAGGGTCACGCCACCGAAGCCGCCGGTCTCGGCGTGACCGCGGGTGAGCGTGTTGAAGACGGTCGTCTTGCCCGAGCCGGCAAGCCCGACGATGGCGATCTGCATGCGTGGGGCATGGTAGAGGCGCGCGGGCCGGACCGCGCGGGGCTCCCGGTCCGGTCTCGATCCGGGCTCGGTCGGGAGCCCGTGCCTCGACCGTCAGTAGCCGGCGGCGGGGTCCACCACGTTGAGCATCGGCTCACCGGCCGCGAAGCGCCGCAGGTTGTCGCAGAACAACTCCACGCTTCGATCGAGCACCCGACCGCTCGACCACGCGGTGTGCGGCGTGACGATGACGTTGGGCAGGTCGTAGAACGAGGACATCGGCGGCAACGGCTCGTCATGGAAGGCATCGAGGACCGCGCCGCCCAGCGGCCCGTCGCGAAGGGCCCGGATCAGCGCGCGCTCGTCGACGAGTCCGCCGCGCGCCACGTTGACGAGCCACGAGCCCGGCTTGAACAGCGCCAGCGTGCGCTCATCGATCAGGCCTCGGGTCTCCGGTGTCAGCGGGGCCGCCAGGACGACGAAGTCCGCCTCGGCCAGCAGCGCCGGGAGCGTGTCCGGGCCGCCGACTCGCGCGAGCTCGATCACGCGACCCTCGTCGGTGAGGAGCGGGCCAGCGTCGTCGGTGCGACGGCGGACCCCGATCACCCGGCATCCGAACGCCGACGCGAGATCGGCGACCGCGCGGCCCATCGAGCCGAGCCCGACCACCCCGACGGTGACGTCACGCAGCTCGACACCCTCGAGCGGTTGCCAGGTCCGTTCCCGCTGGAGTTCCAGGAGCTGGGGCAGTCGTCGGCTGACCGCGAGGATCATCATCAGTACGTACTCGGCGATCGGTCGACTAAAGACCCCGCGAGCGTTCGTCACCACCAGCCCCCGCTCACGGGCCATCGGCGTCAGCGCCCGTTCGACCCCGGACGTCGCCGAATGTACCCACGACAGCCGCGGCGCACGCAGGAGCAGGCGATCGAAGGCGTCGGTCCCGAGCCAGCCGCGGAGCATCACCTCGACATCGTCGAGTGGCCCGTCGGCGAGGCCCTCCACCGAGACGGTGATCAGGCGTGCGCCCGGCGCCGCAGCCCGGATCAGGTCGAGATCGCGCGCACGGTAGCGAGCCGACAGGATCGGACTGAGCGCGATCGCCGTCGGGGCCCCACCGGGTCCCGATCCGGGACCGGCTCGGTCCGGTGCTCCCTTGGCCCGATCGGCGCTCATGACCTGACCTCGGTAGCGGCGACGGGGACGACCCCGCCGTCCAGGACGCGGGTGATCCAGCGCTCGGGTGCCTCGATCTCGCCGTCGAGCGGGAGGGTCTCCGGGCCATCCCACAGCCGGGCGAGCGCCGGCTTGCCGCGCGCATCGGCGATGGCCCGGACGAAGGCCTCGCCCTTCTTGTACTGCTCGAGCTTGAGGTCCATGCCGGTGATCCGCAGCATCGAGCGCTCGAACGGGGTCCGCCGGGTCCGTCGCTCGTGGAACCTGGCGCTGATCCGTTCGACGTCCGGCACGAGGTCACGCCCGACCTCGTCCATGACGTAGTCGCTGAACCCCTCGAGCAGGCTCATGACGGCCTGCGTCTCGCGGAACAGTCGGCGCTGCTCATCGCCCATCAGCCGCTCCATCCAGTGACCGCCGCTCTCCTCGCCGCGCAGGGCCCGACCGAGTCCACGCACGGCGTCGCGCCCCAGCGCCTTGGCATCGGAGCCGAACAGCGTCATCTGCCGTTCGAGCCGCGTGGCGAGGTAGGGCCGGAGCCAGGGATGCGCCTCGAATTCGAAGGCGTGGGTGGTCTCGTGCAGGGCGATCCAGGTCCGGAACGGCCCGATCGGCAGCCCGAGCCCCTTCGCCGTGGCCCGGATGTTCTCCTCGACGAACAGCAGACGGCCCGGCGCCGCTTCGGCCGACAGCAACGCGAGATCGTACTGGCCGAGCACGCGCGCGCCCATGAACCCGAGCAGGAAGCCCAGCTGCCGGGTCGTCACCCACCGGTTGGCGAGCGCCATCGTCGCCTTCGCGAGGCCCCCGCCGGGCGGGACGAGCTGGTCGAGCAGGTCCGCCTCGAGGTGGCCGATGAGGGTCGCGAAGCTGCCGATGTTGGCGCGGACCCAACCCGCCCGATCGACGACGCCGGACCGCTCGACGACGCCGGGTAACCGCGTTTCGAGCGCCAGCTCGAGTGCCGGGACGATCCGCGCCATCGCGTCGGCGTACTCGGCCTCGACGGCCTGCAGTTCCGCGGCGGACAGCGATCCGGGTGCCTTGGCGAGGCGACTCGAGGCGATTCGCTCCACGGCGGGCCAGTCGACGAGGCCGCGCCGCGCCGACCGTTCTGCGCGTCGGCCGACGACCGTCGCCGCGGCGCCGAGCGCCGATCCGATGATGAGCCCCGCCTGCCACGCGCGATCATCCCGCCATGCCGCGCGTCGGTCGTCGCGCTCGCTCATCGCGCCGCGACCATCAGATCCACCGACTCGACGTCCGGGAACGCCTCACCGAACAGCGGCGCGGCAAGGTCGTGGAACCGGGATGCGTCTCCGGTCGTGAGCTGGCGGTGGATCGCTGCGCCGCTCCGATCACTCGGCGCTTCCAGACCGACGATGCGCAGGAAGTCGGCGAGCGCCGAGGCGGTCGCCGTTGCCGAGTCGACGATCGCGACCGAGGGCCCCACGACATCGGCGATGAGCGGGCGGAGCAGCGGGTAGTGGGTACAACCCAGGAGGAGCGTGTCGACCCCGGCGCCCGCCAGCGGTCGAAGCGCCTCGGCGACCGCGTCCTGTGCGGCCGGCCCCCGGACGTCGCCGGCCTCGACGAGCGGGACCAGCGCCGGTGTGGCGTGCTCGATGACCTCGACTGCGGGGTTCTCGGCGAGGATCGCGGCCCGGTAGGCGTGCGAGCGGATCGTGGCCGGCGTCGCGATCACCCCAACGCGTCCGTTCCGCGTCGCCAGGGCCGCGGCGGTGGCCCCCGCTCGAACCACCCCGATGACGGGCAGATCGTAGCGACGGCGATAGGCATCCAGACCGACGGCGGTCGACGTGTTGCAGGCCACGACCAGGGCTTTGACGTCCCGCTCCACCAGCGCGTCGAGGGCCTGGGTCGAGAAAGCCAGGACCTCGTCGTCGGGTCGGACGCCATAGGGCGCCCGGGCGTTGTCGCCGAGGTAGAGCGTGGGTTCAGCCGGGAGGCGACGAACGATCTCGCGCAGGACCGTCAATCCGCCGACCCCGGAGTCGAAGACCCCGATCGGTCGCGGGTCGGCCATCGGACCGCCTTAGCGCCGGCCGGCGGTCGCCGGCACGCGCTCGGCGCTGATCAGCGTCGACGCCATCCGGGCGAGGTCCTGGCTGACGATCGCCGACGGGTTGGCCAGGACGAACGGCACGCCTTCGTTGTTCGACTGGACGACGAGCAAGCCGTCGGACATGACGCGATGCTCCGGCACACGCCCGAGCGCGCGCTCGAGCGCGACCGGCTCGATGCCGCCGGGCGAATCCGCCCGGTTGACGACGTAGTGGACCTTGGACGCCGAGTAGCCGATCGCCCGGAATGTGTCGGCGATGGCCACCGTGTTGTGGATCGTCGTCGAGTCGTAGGTGACGATCTCGAGGATCGTGTCCGCCGCGTCAAGGAAGGACAGGTTCACGTCGTTGAGGTGACTGGACATGTCGATGACGATCGCCGCGTACACCCGGCGCAGGAGCGAGAGGACCTTCTCGACGTCGCGTGACGTGACCATCTCGGCCATCTCGATGCGGGGCGGCGCGAGCAGGATGTCGATCCCCGAGGGATCCCGCCACAGGACGTCGCCAAGGTCGGATTCGGCGATCCGGTCCGTGGGCAGGTCCAGGATGGAGGGCGCATCGGTGGGGACCTTGAGCAACGCCCGCAGATCGCCGAACTGGAGGCTGCCGTCGATGAGGACGGTCCGATGACCAAGCTGGCCCAGCGAGACCGCGAGGTTGAACGCGATCGTCGTCTTGCCGACACCACCCTTGGGGGCGAAGACCGAGAAGACCCGCGTCCCTGCCGTCTCCTGCTCTGCCTCGAACGTGGAACGGACGTGGCCGATCTTGGTGATCAGGTCGAACCCGGAGAACGGCATCGAGAGGACGGCATGGATCCCGCGCGACGGATCCGGCTCGATCGGGTTCTGCGGCACGGTCAGGACGATGACCGGCACCCCGAGATCTGCCTTCTGGATCTGCTCGACCAGGTGCAGCCCCTTGATCCGACCCTGGAGCAGCGCATCCACGAGGACGACGTCGGGCCGTAGCTCCTGGATGTGCGGGATCGCCTTGGCCCCGTCGGCGAGCACGTCGAGCAGCTTGACTCGGGCTTGGGCGTTGAGGAGTCCCCGGATGTACTGCGCCACCTGCGGGACGTCTTCGACGATCAGCAGGCGCGTCTGGTCACTCGATGCCATCGCTTCGACGATACCACGCGGCCATGTACCAGAAGTCCCTCGGAGGTCCGGGTGGGGACATGACCAGCGGGACCCCTCACGGCCTCGTGGCGATGAGGACCGCGCGGTCGCTACCGGGCCCGAACGCCCCGAGATCGTAGCCCGACGCGAGGTGCTCGACGACGAGACCGGCGTCCTCGGCAAAGACCTGTAGATCCTCGGCTGAGACGAGCCGCAGCCGGTCCCGGCGGACCCAACGACGGACCGCGCCTCCCTGCGCGGATGCCTCGAACAGCGTGGTGACCGCGATGCGGCCCGTTGCGGCGTCGTGCTGCGCCGAGCCGGACTTGGTCACGAGCTCACCGGTCTCCGGGTCCGCACGCGGCCACTCGAGGATGATCCGGCCATCGAACCGCGCGAGGTCCTCGGCGTCCGGGAGCCAGACGTCCACGGCGGCCACGCCACCGGGCGCCAGGTGCGACGCGAGCGTCTCGAATGCCGCTCGCTGGCCCGCGCGCGTCGGCAGCAGGAGCAGCGAGTTCAGGGCGATGAACGCGAGGCCGAAGGATCCCGCGTCGGGGAGCCGAAGGCCGATCAGGTCGGCCTCGACGAGGGTCAGGTTCGATCGCGCCGTGGGCCCCGAGGTGGCTGCCTTCGAGCGCGCCCGCTCCAGCATCGCCGGGTCCAGGTCCACCGCGGACACGCGGTTCCCGGCCGCGGCGAGCGGGACGGCCAGCCGCCCCGTGCCCGCGGCCAGTTCGAGGATGGGCCCACCGGTCCGCTCCGCGAGCGCGAGGTACAGGTCAAGATCGCCCGGATCGTCGACCAGGTCGAGGTCGTAGAGGCGCGCCAGGACATCGGCCGTGGCCCGATCGACCACGGGGAACGGATCGGACGCGTGGTTCAGGCCTTCCAGCGAACGCTCGTCCCGGCACGACGGCGAACCGCGAGCGCGCTGATCGCCTCGAGGGCGACGCGGTTCGCGGCCATGGCGGTCGTTTCGGCATGGTCGTACGGGGGGGAGACCTCGACGATGTCCATCCCGGCGAGGTCCACGGCCCCGACGATCTGACGGATGGCCCGGAGCACTTCGCGCGTGAGCATCCCGCCCGGCTCCGGGGTCCCGGTGCCCGGCGCCATGCCGGGATCGATCACGTCGATATCGATCGAGAGGTAGATCAGGTCAGGCCCATCGAGCGCCTCGCTGATCGCCTGTTCGATGACCGGCTCGGCGCCCCGCTCCTCGATCTCGCGCATCAGGTGCCAGCGCAGCCCGTGGGCCTTCATCCAGTCGAAGGTCTCCTGCGGTGGCCAGTAGCCGCGCAGGCCCACCTGGACGAAGTTGCGGCCGTCGATGGCGCCCGATTCGATCAGGCGCCGCATCGGCGCCCCGTGGCTGGCCAGGACACCCCAGCCATCGGCCGCCGTATCGGCGTGAGCGTCGAAGTGGACGATGCCGACCCGCTTGGGGCTCCGCACCTCGGCGATCGCGGTCGCGGCCGGCCAGGTGATCGAATGGTCACCGCCGAGGACGATCGGGATCGCACCGGTCTCGGCCACCTCGAAGACCTTCCGGTAGATCATCGCGTGGGCGCGCTCGATCCACGACGGGGTGATGTTGGCATCCCCGGCGTCGACGACCGTCAGGATGTCGAACGGGTCGACGTCGAGTTGGAGTGAGTGGATCATCCCCGACGTGTACTGCGCCTCGCGGATGGCCCGGGGCCCGAACCGCGTACCGGGACGGTGGGTGACGGCGTCGTCGAACGGGGCGCCGATGATCGCGACGTCGGCCTTCAAGCGAGCCATCTCGGCCGGGTCCGTGACCCACGGCAGCTTCATGAACGAGACCGGCCCCACGTAGGTGGGCAGATCGAAGTCCGCGAACATCTCGAACGGCTTGTCCCAGCCCGCCTTGGCGGCGAACCCTGAACTCGGCGGACGGTTGCGCTTGGCCACGGATCCCTCCCGGAGACGGGGCCGGCGAACCCGCCGGCGGATCGGACGCCCATCTCACTGGGGGCGCCGCCGGTTCGATCGATCGTCCAGCGGGGCGCGCCGGCCGATCGTAGCACCCGCGCAAGGCCGCAACGGGTATCGCCAGGTCAGGTTCCCTCGTGGAAGGCGGCCCAGGCCGCCGCGACGAGCGACGGATCGGCGAACAGGTCATACGCGGTCTGCGCGATCAGGGCCGCGGCCAGCAGCGTCGTCGCGTCGGCGTCCGGCATGGCGGCCGCATCCCGGAACGCGATGGAGTGTCCCGGCGTGCCCTCCGGCGCGATCGACAGGTCGGGATGGATCGTCGGGCAGACCCAGCTCACGTTGCCCATATCCGTGCTGCCGGCGTTGGCATCGTCGCCCTGATCGATGACGCCGTAGGCCGCCATGTTCGCGGTGAACCGCTCGGCCAGGACGGCATTGTTGCGCATCGTCGTGGCCTTGCCCGAGAAGGTCACCTCGACCGTGGTCCCGGTCGCGAGGGCGGCGGCCTCGGCGAGCTGGCGGAACCGTGTCTTCATCGTCTCGTAGTACGGCTCATGGTCGGCGCGGATCATGAACCAGGCCGAGGCTCGCTCCGGGATGATGTTGGCGGCCATCCCGCCGTCGCGGATGATCCCGTGGACGCGGGCCGTGGGCTTGAGCTGCTGACGCCACAGGCCGACGGACGAGAACAGCAGGATCAGCGCGTCGAGCGCGTTGCGCCCTTCCCAGGGATCCGAGGACGCGTGCGCCTGGAGTCCGTGGTAGACGACGTCGACGTCCTCGGATGCCAGCGGCCAGGACTTGACATGGTTCCGGTCACAGGGGTGGTAGAGCAGCGCGGCATCAAGACCGGCGAACAGGCCGTCGTCGATCATGATCTGCTTGCCACTCCCCCGCTCTTCGGCCGGGGTGCCGAGGAACACGATGTCCCCCGAGAGTTCGTCGGCGACGGCGGCCAGCGCGATCGCGGCCCCGACACCCGAAGCCGCCATCGTGTTGTGACCGCAGCCATGGCCGAGCCCCGGGAGCGCGTCGTATTCGGCCAGGATCCCGATCCGCGGACCGTCACCTGCCTGGCCACCGCGCCGGACGGCCCGGATCGCCGTGGCGAGACTCCCCGCCGGGTGCTCCACGTCAAAGCCGTGCGAGCGCAGGATCTCGGCCACCCAGGTCGCGGCCTGGACCTCCTCGAACGCCGGCTCCGGGTTGGCATGGATCCGATGCGACAGACCGATGATCTCGTCGCGGGCACCCTCGATCGCGGCCACGAGCCGGGTCTTGACGTCGGCGTGGGGCTCGGCGGGACGGGCATCGGTCAACGCGGGCAACGTGGGCACCCCATCTGACGAACGGTGTGGACGGGCGAAGCCTATCGAACGAGCGCGAGCCTCGTCGTCATCGATCCGCGGACAGCGTCGACTCGGCCACGACGGCGAGGGCGATCATGAACAGCGCGATGGGCCAGTCGAGGAGGCCCTGGACCCGCAAGGCGACGAGCACCGTGATGATCACGCCGACCCATGCCGCGCGTCGGACGGCCCGAGTCCAATCGCCTTGATAGGCGATCCGCCGGTGGCGCCCGAAGACCGCGAGCCAGAAGACTGGCACGATCGTCAGGCCGATCGCCAGCCCGATGAGACCCGCCCCGACGAACCCCGCACCGGGGTCCACGACGGGGTCTCGTGTGGTGACCACGAGCCCGACCAGCGCCCAGACCACCGCGGCGGCGCCGAAGAAGCCGAGGTTCGTGAGGCGGTCGCGCGTCTCCATCCGTCACGAGTCTAGGGCCTCGCCGTCCGTGGTCCAGCGCGGGTCGTCAGCGAGCGACGCTCGACGGGCAGATGTCGCGGAACGCGCAGTAGGTGCACGCGAGGTAGTCCGGGCTGGCCTCGTAGTCGCGGGCCCGCATCCCCGCGGCAGCCGTCGCGATCCGGTCCTTCGCCTTCGCCAGCCGCTTGGGGTCCACATCCACGGTCCCGACGAGTCCTGACTCGAGGAAGTGCAACGCCAGAGCGTCGGGCAGTCGCCCGGTCATGGCCTCGTAGCCCATCGCGTAGATCTGCAGCTGCAACAAATCCCGCGCCCGTTGCCGTGCCTTGACCGGGTCGCGCACATCGGACGACTTGTAGTCCGTGATCGTCACCCGTTCCGGGCCGAGCATCCCCAGCGTCGGCGAGACCACGTCGGCGCTCGGGGACCCCGCTGGCTCGGTCGCCGGCGTCATGGCCGCAGGATCGGTCGCGACGGCCTCGACGTCGACGCGGTCCCAGCGGCCGCGGATCCGATCACCGCCGAGAAAGAAGCTGAATTCCCGCTCGACGTACGTCGGGATCACCGCGTCAGAGTGGAGCTGCGCCTCCCGGAACCGGCGGAGAGCGCTCCGGCCAGCCTCCAGCCTGGCTTCCTCGTGCTCCCGGCTGATGAACCCTTCATTCGTCCAGGCCGCGACGAAGACGTCCGCCAATTCCGCGTCCGTCATGACCTGACCCTTGGCGTGGCGCTGATGGAAGGCCTGGACGGCCTTATGCAGGGCGGACCCGTAGATGATCGCGTGGTGTGGCGCGAGCGGGACGCGCAGGACGTGCGCGTACTTGTACTTGAGTGGGCAGGTCAGGTAGTCATCGATCTGGTAGAAGCTGAGCGACAGGGGCTCCTCGATCGGGCCGCGGGGCGAGTCGATGCGGGCTGCAGCGGCCTCGAACGCGGCGAGCCTGGCCAGCGTGGTCGGCGCGTCGGCGCCGGCTCCCGGAGTCGCGGACTGCGTCGGCAGATCCAGCGCCTCCAGCACGAACGGCGAGACCCGACGAGCGCGTGCACCCCCGTAGTCGGCGGCGTGCGACAGGAGCAGCTCGTCGCGGGCCCGCGTCATGGCCACATAGAAGAGGCGTCGCTCCTCCGCCAGGTTGGAGGCCGGCCGCGGCGGTACGCCTCCACCCAGACCGTCGGGGAGGGCGAGGGCTTCGGTCCGGCCGTGACCCGGGAACCGGCCCGCGACGAGACCCGGCAGGAAGACGACCGGGAATTCCAGGCCCTTCGCCTTGTGGACCGTCAGCACGGCCACCGCATCGGCGTCCGGGTCCAGCTCGGCGGTCGCGGGGTCGTCGCCGGCGTCGATGAGGGTCTGGAGGTGCCGCGCCACGAAGATCGCCCGGTCGTCGGCGAGCAGCCCGGATTGGCCACGCACGATCTCGAAGAAGCGCGCGATGTTCGACAGCGCCTCCTCGGCCGCGACGGTGTCCGTGCCGGCGAGTCGCGCCATGATCCCGCTTGCCCGGAGGAAGCCATAGAGGAGCTGGCCCGCTGGCAGTTCGTGCGCGAGGGTCACGAAGCGCCGAACGTCCTCCACCAGGCGGTGCACGGCGGTCCGCGTCTCGGGCGAGACGCGCAGGATCCCGGGCTGGACGTCGAGCTCCTGCACCACGTCCCACACCGACCGGTTCCGACGTCGGGCCATGTTGACGATGTCGGTCAGATCCTCGCCGCCAAGCCCGTACGGCTCGGACGTCGCCACCGCGTACAGGTCCACGCTCGAGGAGGGGTCCGCTATGACCCGGAGGAACGCGAGCAGCTGCCGGACCTCGGGTCGCGCATACAACCCGGAGGCGCCCGAGAACCGCCACGGGACCCCGGCGAGGTTGAGCGAGCGCAGGTACGTGTCCGCGTGGGTGTTGGCCCGGACCAGGATGGCGTGGTCCCTCGGTGCGGCACCGGCCGCGATCCGTCGCCCGATCTCCTCGGCGACCCAGCGGGCCTCGTCGGCGCCGGTCGCGAACGCCTCCAGGCGGACCGGCGGTGGCGCGGGATGCTGGCGCTCGGCCCGCAGGCGCTTCCCCACCCCGGTCTGGACCTCAAGCCGGTCCGGGTCGTTGAACCGGACCAGGCGGTACGCGGCATCGAGGATCGGGGCGCGTGACCGATAGTTCCGACGAAGGACCACGGTCCGTGCCGTGGGATAGCGGTCACGGAAGCCCAGGATGTTGTCGATGGCGGCGCCACGGAAGGCGTAGATGGCCTGATCGTCGTCCCCGACCACCGTGACATTCCGATGGCGCTCCGCGAGCAGGTTGACGAGGGCCGCCTGCGCGCGATTGGTGTCCTGGAACTCGTCGACCAGGATGAACCTGAACCGCGCCGCGATCGAGGCGCGCGCCGCGGGCGACTCACGGACCAGTCGGAGCGCAAGCGCGACCTGGTCGCCGAAATCGATGCAGCCGTTGGCGTCGAGCAGCGCCTGGTATCGCGCGTACGCCCCGGCCAGCTCGCGTTGTCGGCGCGCCGCCTCGAACGCTCCCTCCGCCGCGTCATCGGAGGTCGCAGCTCCGGACGCGTCCGCGAGGGCGGTCGCCTCCGCACTCACCCGATCGGCGAACGCCAGGTACGACTCGGGACTGATGTCCTCGTCCTTGCAGCGGCTGAACAGGGTCGCGAGGGCCGCCAGGAACCGCGTCGGGTCACCGAGCGGGCGGTACGCATCCAGGTCGAACTCGAACAGGTGCTCGCGCAGGAAGATCACCACCTCCGGACGGCTCAGGACGCGCACATCGGACGGCAACCCGAGTTCGAGGGCGTACTCGCGGATCAGGGAGTCCCCGAAGGCGTGGAACGTGGAGATGGCCGTGTCCGTATATCCGTAGGGCACGAGCTGATCGACGCGGACCGCCATCTCCTGGGCGGCCTTGTCCGTGAACGTCAGCGCAAGGATCTCGGACGGCCGCGCCCGTCGTGTCGCGATGAGCCAGGCGATCCGACGGGTGATGACCTCCGTCTTGCCGGTGCCCGCGCCCGCGACGACGAGCAGCGGCCCATCGGCATGGGTGACGGCCCGGCGCTGGTCGGCGTTGAGACCGCCAAGGAGCGCCTCGAGACCTGGGTCGGTCGCCGCCGGCGCCGCGATCGGCGCGGGCACGAGGTCTCGCCACGCGGGCAACTGATCGAGTGGACGTGGTTCGCGCCGAGGTCGACGGGTCTGGGTAGCGTGGGTCGTCGTGGGGGCCATGCCCGAACCTTGCCTGGCGGGCGTGACACCTAGCCTGTCAGGCGGTCGCCTGCTTGATCGCCGCGGACTCCTCCTCCGACAGCGCCGCGTCCGAGCGCCCACGAGCGATCGCCTTCGCGTAGATCCGCGTCCCGGTCCGCGCATGCAGACTCGAGAGGACCCAGCCGTCGCCGTCCGCATCAAGCAGGGCCAGTGCGAAGCTCTGATTGCCGCCGGTCTCCTCGAACGGGTTGTAGCGGACCAAGCCGACACGGGAGAACGCCTTGCGTCCAGCCGCCTCGAGGATCGCCGTTCGGGCGCCGACGTCATCGAGACCCCGGGCGACATCGTGGACGCGCTCGAGGTGCGCATCGAGGATCGCCTCGAGGCTGCGGCCCTCGGCTCCGCGCGTCAGACCGGCCAGTCGCGCCTCGAACCGACGCACGCGCCGCCACAGCGTGAGCACGAGCAGCGCGAGCAGCAGGGCAGCCGCACAGAGCGCGATGACGATCACGCCCAGGTTGGCGGTGACGAGCGCGTCGAGGTCGATCGCTGGCTCCTCGTGTCGGGAGACGCGAGTCTAGCAGGGGCGGTCGCTGCGGCTGGGCCGGGTTCGGGTGCTATCCTCTCGGCCGACCCGACCCACCAGAGGATCCCTCGACCCGATGGCCAAGCGATCACGCGGCACGACGAGCCGACCCGGACAGCGCAGCCCGCTCCAGCGCCAGCCCGCGCGCGCGACGCCGGCGCGCCCGAGTGCCGCGGCCGATACGTCCTCCGTCACGTCCCGGCCGAGCGGCCTCACGGCCGAGGAGGAAGCCCGCGCGGCGGTCCTCGAAGAGCGGATCATGGCCGAGGAGCGCGCCGCCGACGACAACCGCCGACGCCTCGACCAGCGGCGACGCGCGCCTGCCGAGAGCGACGCCGAACCGCGACGCGCGGGCGCCGGCTTGGCGACACGGGCGACCCAGGAGTACGCCTACGTCGGTCGCGACGTCCGACGGATCACGGTCCTCGGCGGTTCGCTGATGGGCATCCTCCTCATCCTTTGGATCGTCGCTCAGACTACGGGCTCCGCCGCGATCTGACCCAGACGAGCCGCGGCGCGAGGTGCCGCGGCCGCCGCGCTACCATCGGGTCATGCCAAGCGCCCGACGGCCGACCGGCGCCCGCCCCGAACCGCTGTTCCAGCCACCGCCCGAGCGACAGCCGCTGGCCGCCCGGATGCGCCCGCGGGACCTCGACGAGTTCGTCGGCCAGGGTCACCTCGTCGGCGAGCGCGGGCCGCTTCGACGCGGCGTCGCGCGCGGGCACCTCGCCTCGATGCTGCTGTGGGGACCGCCCGGCACCGGCAAGACGAGCCTCGCCCGATTGCTCGCCAACGCCATCGGCGCCGAGTTCGTCGCACTCTCGGCGGTCATGTCGGGCGTCGCCGAGGTCCGGGCGACGATCGCCGAGGCCCAGGACCGATTGGCCCTCCACGGAGCACGGACGATCCTGTTCCTCGACGAGATCCACCGGTTCAACAAGGCGCAGCAGGATGCGCTCCTGCCACACGTCGAGGACGGAACCGTCACGCTGATCGGCGCGACGACCGAGAACCCCTACTTCGAAGTCAACGCCGCGTTGCTGTCGCGGATGCGCGTCTGGCGGCTCGAAGCGCTGTCCGACGAGGAGGTCGGCGCGGTGGTCCGCCGAGCGCTCGATGACGCCGAGCGCGGGCTCGCCGGCGTTCTGGGGCCGGGCGGCGGCGTGTCCCTCGACCAGGCGTCGTTCGACCACTTGATCTCGCTCGCCGGCGGCGATGCGCGGGCGGCGTTGAACGTCCTGGAAGGCGCCGCGACGCTGGCCGAAGGTGAGGACATCCGTGACACGCAGGGCCGCGTGGCGCCCCGCCTCGAGGACGTCGAAGCCGCCGCCCAGCAACGCGTGCTCGGGTACGACCGCGCGGGTGACGGCCACTTCGACACCGTGTCCGCGTTCATCAAGAGCCTGCGCGGGAACGACCCGGACGCGGCGCTCTACTGGCTCGCGGCGATGATCGCGGCCGGCGAGGATCCCCGGTTCATCGTCCGCCGGCTGATCATCAGCGCGTCCGAAGACGTCGGCAACGCTGATCCGAGGGCGCTCCAGGTCGCGGTGGCGGCCGCCCAGGCGCTCGACCACATCGGTCTGCCGGAGGCGCAGTACGCGCTCGCGCAGGCGACGACCTATGTCGCCACAGCACCCAAGTCGAACCGGTCTGGCGCCGCGTACTGGGCGGCGGTGTCGGACGTGGAGGCGCGCGGGTCCCTGCCGGTCCCCATGCATCTCCGCAACGCGGCCCACCGCGGGATGAAACAGCACGGGATCGGCGTCGGCTATCGGTACAGCCATGACTTCGACGGCGCCGACGTCGAGCAGCAGTACCTGCCGGACGAACTGAGAGACCGTCGCTACTACCTGCCGACGGACCAGGGCTACGAGGCGACGCTCGCGGCCCGGATGGCGGCACGCGCCGACGCCAGGGCCTCGGCCAAGACCGCCGGACGGACGCCTCGTTCGCGGATCCCGCCACCCGAGGTGACACCGCACGCCGGCGACGGCCTGCTCAAGACTCGCGAATCAAACCGCAAACGGATCGCGGCCACCCAGAAGGACGACGCCGGTCGCGACGGGTCACTTGGAGCCGCGGACGCCACCATCGATGAACAGGCCTGAGCCCAGCACGAACCGCGACTCGTCCGAGGCGAGGAACAGCGCCGCGGCAGCGACGTCCTCCGGCTGGCCAAGCTCGCCGGTCAGCTGTCGCTTCTTGATGATCTCGAGGCCGGCGGCCGGATCCTCGTAGCTTTCGCGCAGGTAGCGGTCCACGAACGGCGTGTGGATCGTGCCCGGCAGCAGCGCGTTGACCCGGATCCCGTGCGGCGCGTAGTCCGCCTGCATCTGACGGGTCAGTGACAACACGGCCCCCTTGGACGCGGCGTACGACGCCCGGTTTGCCAGCCCGATCTCGGCGATGGTCGACGACATGTTGATGATCGAGCCGCGACCGGCCGCCATCATGTGCGGCACCACCGCCCTTGCGACGAGGAAGACGCCCCGCGCGTTCACGGCGAACACCCGCTCCCACAGCTCGAGCGACGTCTCGTGAACGGCCCCAACGCCGGCGATCCCCGCGTTGTTGAACAGGACGTCGATGCGACCGAACGCCGGCCATCGCGTCGGCGGCCATCCGTTCCGTGCTGGTTTGATCCGTCACGTCCACCTCGAGCGCGATCGCTCGGGACCGGTCGCCGGGACCCGTACCGCTGTCGAGGATGCGGGCGACGGTCTCCTGCGCACTCGCCGGATCGATGTCGGCGGCGACGACGATGGCACCCTCCGCCGCGAACGCGAGCGCCGACGCCCGCCCGATGCCGGAGCCCGCACCGGTGATCAGGCAGACCTTGTCCTTCAGGCGCATCGCGATATCCGTGACACGGTCCGATTCTGCCAGCCGACGGCGATGCTCACGAGGCAACGTCGGGTGGCGACGGCTTGGACAGTCCGAAGAGGCGGACGGGTCCTTCGAGGTCGATGCCCTGATCGAGCGCCCGAAGCGTCCGGCCGATCCAATCGACGTCCGCGTTCGCCATGTCGTCGACGTCGCCCCCGAGCGTGCCGAGTATCCCGATGTAACTCACCACCTGGTAGAGGCACCCGATCGGCAGCGCCAGTGCGGCAGCGTCCTGCCGCTGGGTCGGCGTCATGACATCGGCCCACTCGGCAAGGTACGCGTCGCGGATCGCCCGTCGGATCAGCGCATCGTCGGCGTGCAACACGTATGGCACGAGATCGATGAATGGGTGCCCGATCGCAGCATCGGACCAGTCGAAGACCAGGCACGCGTCACCTCGGATGGCGACGTTGTGGGGGTGAAGATCGCCATGCACCAGTGACGGACCGACATCGATCGCGTCGAGCATCAGGCAGGCGTCGACGAGCCGCGGGACGGCCGCCCGGTAGGCGGCACGCTGGACGTCGTCGAGTCGTCGCATCAGGTCGTCGTCGGCGGCCAGGTCCCGGGCCGCCGCGGCGAGGTCGTCCAGGGGGCGGGTCGGGACGCCGACCGCTTGCATCGCACCCACGTCCTTGGCTATGGCCCGCTGGATCCGCGCGTGGGTCGCGATCCCAGCAGGCCAAGCGGACTCTGGCTCATCGCCGAGCGGACGACCGCCGTGGTCATCCATCAGGAGCCACCGTTCCTCGGCGTCGATGGCGATGACGGAAGGGGTCAGGCCTGGGATGCGCGTGGACAGAAGTTCGGTGATCGCCGCCTCCTGCGGGAACGCCGGTGATGTGGCCTTGAAGTACACGTCCCCAGTCGTCGTCGGACAGCGCAGGACCGAGGCGATCGACCACAGGTAGTGCTGGACCGGGTCAGACAGGGGTCGGCGGCCCGAGGCCCGGATCTCGTCGAGCATCCACGCCGATGCCCGGTCGAACCACCCATGCTCCGCCCACGGCATCACCGGCGATCCCGTCGAGTCGGCGCGGCGCGCCAGGTAGCGAGCCACCGCGCTGCGGATGTCCGGATCCGCGTCGTCGATCGACAGCGACCCCGTCGGTATCCACTCGCCGTCGATCGAGGGCGGGACCAGCGGCTCGATCTCGATGACGACGAGGGTCGGGTGATCGTGATCGACGGACGCGATCGTCTCGTGTCGGAGCAGGACCGGCCGGCCTCCGAGCAGGGCCTCGAGCGCGACGACCCAGGCTCGGACGGGAGCGTCACTCGGGACGGTCGCGCTCGGCAGACCCCAGGTGGGAGCACCGTCACGGACCGCGACCGTCAAGATGGCGTCGCGGTCCGGATGCGGCACGACAAGCGCCAAGCGACATTCGGGCAGGCTCTCGTCTGGCATCGTGGCAGCGTAGCGGCGGACCAGCCCGTCGCGCCAGCCATGTGTCGCGCGTCCCAGCGTGCGACGTCCGCAGGAGGTGGGGTTGCCCCGCATCATCGCCCTGGTCCGCCGGCTCATCGACGTCGTGTTCCCGCGCGGCGCGTTGATCCTGTCGTTCCTGAGCCTCGGCTACTTCGCGATGGGTCTCGTGCGCAACCGCGTGTTCGCCAACACGTTCGGCGCGGGGTTCGAACTCGACGCGTACAACGCCGCGTTCCGGATCCCCGAGATCGCGCTCGACGTTCTCGTCGCCGCTGGCCTGACCGCCCCGTTCGTCCCGATCTTCACCAGCCTCCGACGCACCGACGAGAACGCGGCGAACACCTTCGGGCGAACGGTCCTGACCGGAGCCGTCGGCGTGATGTTCGTGGCCTCGAGCCTCATCGCGATCTTCGCCCCGTGGCTGGCGGAGGCGTTCTCGGGGTTCGACGCCGCCACGCGCACGCTCTACGTCGAGCTGCTTCGGATCAATTGCCTGGCGCAGGTCCTGTTCGCCGCGTCGTTCGCGATCGGCGAGATCCTCGTGGCCAACCGGCGGTTCGTGTTCTACGCGCTCGCACCTATCCTCTACTCCGGCGGGATCGTGCTGGGGACCGCCTTGTTCGCCGAGCAGGCGGGGATCCACGCGTCGGCATGGGGCGCGGTCGCCGGAGCCGCGGCCCACCTCGCGATCCGCGTCGTCGGCTCTCGACGGACCTCCTTCCGGATCAGGCCCGCGTTCGCGTTCCGGACACCGGCGTTCGGCGAGTTCATCCGGCTGATGCTGCCGCGGATGGTCAGCCACCCCATCGAGCCGATCACCGTCACGTACTTCACGATCCTCGCCGCGTCGCTCGGGCCCGGGAGTGTGTCGGCCCTCAACTTCGCGAACGACTACCAGGCCCTCCCCGTGATCCTCATCGGCGTCCAGTTCTCGCTCGCCGTCTTCCCCACCCTGTCCGCGGCATTCGCGGACGGCGACCGCGCCACGTATCGCGCAGTGCTGGTCCGGAACCTCGTCACGATCGGCGCACTCACCGGGCTCGCGGCCGTCGCCCTCTTCGTCCTGTCCGGTGTCATGGTCCAGGTGTTGCTCGGCGGCGGCCGGTTCGGGGCCGCCGATGTCGCGCTCACGGCGACCGTCGTCGCCGCCTTCGCGCTTTCCGTGCCATTCGACGCCCTCGCGTATCCGCTGTCACGCGGTCTGTACGCGACGCACGACACGATCCGACAGGTCATCGCCTCGTTCGCGGGGCTGGCCGTCGTCGTCGCGGTGTCCCAGGTCCTGGTCGGACCCGTCGGGATCGTGGCCATCCCGCTTGGCTATGCGGCAGGGTTGGCCGCGAAGGACGTGCTGCTCGGCGTCTTCCTGGTCCGGCGTCTCCGCCGGCTCGAGGCCCCCGGACCCTAGCTGCCGACCGGGATGGTCGGGACGACCGAGATATAGAGGTCGTCGCGGTCCGGGTACTTGCCCTCCGGCCGCTTCCACTTGAGGTAGTTGCGCTCCATCTCGGCGGCGTCCTGGAAGGTGCCGGGCGGGTCGGACTGTCCCCAGAGGCTCGAGTTCCGCGGATACCAGGGGTCCAGGATGTAGGCGCCCGACACATCGGCGTCCTTGAACAGGCGCGGGTCGCCGTCCGCGCGGAACCCGGTCATCACCCACGTGTGCGCGCCGCGCCACGCGAGCAGGATGACCGGCGAGTTCGTCTCGAGGATCGCCTTGGCCGCGTCGCGCATCGCGCCGCTGCGCGTCCGGTAGGCCCGGACCTCGTAGCCCGGCGCTCCATAGTCGTCGAGGGCGAGCGCCATCGCGGACGGTCCCCAGTCCCCGTTGTGACTGTCGTCGTAGGCCTCCCACGTCCGGACCTTGCGCTGGAGCTCCTTCTGGAGGTCGAGTGAGGTATCGCCGAGCCCGAGGACGGCGAGCGTCATCTGCACACCCGCCGAGGCGCACCAGGTCACGGTCGCCTGCGATGCGAAGACCGCCTTGGGCTTGCTCACGATCTCGACGTCCATGGCCTCCCGGATGGGGGCCGGTGTCGGTGTCGGCTCAGCGGTCGGCTCGGGGGTGGGCGCCGGCGTCTCGCCCGGGGCGAGCGAGACCACCGGGGTCGGTTCGGGGGTCGGTGTCGGTGCGGGCGACTCGGAGGGCTCTTCCTCGTCGACGATGACCGTGGCGACGGTCGCCCGGTCCGGCGGCGGGCCGGCCAGGAAGCGGTCGACGCGGGCGAGCAGGTGGTCGAATTCGTCACCGGCCCCGAACGCGTTGACGCCCACCGCGCCAGCCCCGAGGCTCATGCCGAGCAGGGCCACGATGGCGGCGATAGACAGGATCCGGGTGGAGCGGCGGGGTCGCAGGAACATCGACGGGTGGGGCCTCCGGCGGTGACTGTACGACGGTTGGACGAAGCGAGCCCTCGGCGTGCGACGCGATCGGGCGCTCGGCTGTTCCACGACAGTGGCGAACCGCGGGCCACCCGTGCGACCATGACGATCCCAACACCCACCCCGACGACGACCATCCGGAGGCATGACCGTGGACCGCTTCGAGCCCAACTTGCGCATCCCTGGGCCGACCGCGCTGCCTTCGTCCGTCCGCGTCGCGGGCGGCCGTCAGATGATCAATCACCGAGGGCCCGAGTTCGCCGCGATGCTCGAGCGGATCCTCACCGGGATGCGACCGTTCTTCGGGACGACGTCCGATGTCGCGATGATCACGACGGCCGGCTCGGGCGGCCTCGAGGCCGCGATCGTCAACGTCCTGTCGCCGGGCGACCGCGTGCTGGGCGTCTCCATCGGTTCCTTCGGGGATCGGTTCGCCAAGATCGCCGGCATCTACGGAGCGGACGTCACCAAGCTCGACGCCGAGTGGGGGTACGCGGCGGCCGCGGACGAGGTCCGCGAGCGGTTGCGCGCGATGCCGGACGTCAAGGCTGTGCTGCTGACCCACAACGAGACCTCGACCGGTGTCATGAACCCGATCGGTGAGCTCGCCGCGGCGGTTCGTGCGGAACGCCCCGAGGCACTCATCCTCGTCGACAGCGTGTCGGGTCTTGGTGCGGTGCCATTCGAGATGGACGCCTGGGGCGTGGATGTCGTCGTGACCGGGTCCCAGAAAGCGTGGATGGCCGCCCCGGGCCTCGCCATGGTCGCCGCATCGGCACGGGCATGGGACGCGATGGAGGGCGCGACCATGCCGCGCTTCTACCTGGACCTGCGTGCCCATCGGGAGGCAGCCGCCACCGGCCAGACGCCGTTCACGCCCGCGATCGCGGTCGTCTACCAGGTGGACGAAGGTCTGCGGCTCATGACCGACGAGGGCGCCGAGAACATCTTCGCGCGTCACGAGGCCTGCACGGCGGCCGCTCGCGCGGGTCTTGCCGCCCTCGGCTTCGAGCTCTTCGCCGACCCTGCCGTCCACTCGAAGACGGTCACGGCGGCGGTCGTCCCCGACGACCTCGACTGGAAGGCGTTCAACGGCGAGGTCAAGCGACGCGGTGTGGTCCTGGCGGGTGGCCAGGGCAAGCTCACCGGCAAGATCTTCCGGCTCGGTCACCTGGGTTCGGTCACGGTCGAGGAGATCCTCGGGACGATCAGCACACTCGAGTTCGCCTCGCTCGCGACGGGCCGCACGCTTCAGCCCGGCGCCGCCGTCGGTGCCGCGCAGGCGGCGGCCATCGAGAGCTACGGACGCACGACGGCGGCCGGCGTCGGCGCGTGAGGGTCCTGGTCGCGGAGGCGATCGCTGCGGAAGGCATCGATCGCCTGCGGGCCGAGCACGCGGTCGACGAACGGGTCGGCCTGACGAGCGAGGCGCTCGCCGCGATCCTGCCGGACTACGACGCCCTGATCGTACGCAGCCAGGTCGTCGTCGACGCGACGCTGATCGCGGCCGGATCGAGACTCGTCGTCATCGGGCGCGCGGGGGTCGGCGTGGACAACGTCGATCTCGAGGCCGCCACGCGCGCCGGGATCACCGTGGTCAACGCCCCGACCGGCAACACGATCGCGGCCGCCGAGCACACCCTGGCCCTCCTGTATGGTCTCGCCCGTCGAACGGCCCCGGCGGACGCGTCCGTGCGACGCGGCGAGTGGCGGCGGGCCGAGTTCACCGGTCTGGAACTCCGAGGTCGGACGCTCGGGATCGTGGGCCTCGGCAAGATCGGGCAGGCGATCGCGGTCCGGGCGCGCGCGATGGAGATGACGGTCCTGACCGTCGACCCGTTCGTCACCGAGGAGCAGGCCGCCAACCATGGCGCCGAGCTCGTCACGATGGACGACCTCCTCGCTCGTTCGGACGTGGTGACGGTCCACGTCCCGCTGACCCGGAACACCCGCGGACTGATCGGTCGCGAGGCGATCGCCAAGCTCAAGCCCGGATCGATCATCCTCAACGTCGCGCGGGGCGGGATCGTCGATGAGGCCGCGGTCGCCGAGGCGCTCGAGAACGGCCATCTCGCCGGGGCCGGCATCGACGTGTTCGAGCATGAGCCGCCAGTCGACTCGCCGCTGCTCGCGGCCCCAAACACCCTGCTCACCCCACATCTCGGCGCGTCGACCACCGAGGCCCAGATCCTCGTCGCCGAGGAGGTCGCGGACCAGGTGCTCGACGTCCTCGCCGGCCGGAGCGCCCGCTACGCCGTCAACGCCCCATTGCTCACGCCCGAGACCGCGAAGGCGATCGCTCCGTATCTGCCACTCGCCGAGATCCTCGGCCGGTTCTTCGCGCAATTCTCGCGCGGCGGCGTCCGGACGCTCACGCTGGAGATCGCCGGGGATCTCGCGGCGCACGACGGGACTCCGCTTACGGCCGCGGTCCTGCGGGGCTTGCTCGAGACGGCAACGACGGAGCGGGTCAATCTCGTCAACGCCGGCGCGCTCGCCAAGGCGCGAGGCATGACCGTCATCGAGCGCAAGACGCCCGATGCCGGGGCCTTCTCGTCGCTCCTGTCGCTCTCCACCGACACGGGCGGTCGGACGACGAGCGTGTCGGGCACCGTCGCCGGCGGCGAACCCCGATTGACGCATCTGGACGACTATCGCCTCGACATGGCGCCGGCCGACGTCATGCTGATCACTCGCCACATGGATCGGCCGGGGACGGTCGGGCGCATCGGCCTGATGCTGGGCGAGGCGGACGTGAACATCAGCGCGATGCACCTCGCCCGCTCGCGACCGCGCGAGGACGCGCTCATGATCCTCGCGCTTGATGACGACGTGCCGCCGGCGTTGGCCGAGGCCATCCGGACTCACGAGAACGTGCGCGACCTGTGGACGATCCGCCTCGGCGGCGAACGGTGACGGACTCCCCGATCCCGCCGGGTCTTGACGCGACGCTCGTCCTCGTCCGCCACGGGGAGAGCCGGTTCATCGTCGAGGGTCGCTTCCAGGGCCAGATGGAGACCCCGCTATCCGAGACCGGCCTTGCCCAGGCGGCGGCCGTCGCCGCCAGGCTGGCCGAGCAGACGGCCCCGCCAGCGCTCCCGATCACGGCCGGACCGCCCCGGGAGATCGTCCACTCGCCGCTCCAGCGCGCGGCGCAGACCGCGGACGCCATCGCGCGTGCCCGCGACGGGACCGCGGACGCGGTCCGGACGCCCGTTCGCGCCGATGCTGGATTCATGGAGATCGGGCAGGGTGCCTGGGAGGGGCTGCATCGCGACGAGATCAGCGCCCGCTACACCACGGAACTCGCCGCCTGGCGTCGTGCCCCAGCCGATCATCACGCGCCCGGCGGCGAGGCCATCGTCGCGGTCCAGGCCCGCGTGCGCGACGCTCTCGCCAGGACGCTGGCAGCCCTCATCCATGACGCGCCGCCGGCTGGCCCGGACATGGTCCCTGGGTATGCCGGGACGCGGGGCGCCGGTCCGTGGAGCATCCTCGTCGGCCACGATGGGGTGTTCAAGGTCGTGATGCTCACGCTGTTCGACCTGCCGCTGGAACGGTTCTGGATGTGGTCGTTCGACCTGTGCGGGATCGGGGTCGTGGAGTTCCGCGGTGGCCGGCCCATCCTCAAGGCGCACAACCTGACCGACCACCTGGCACCCCGACTCGACGAAGCCTCGCTCGCAGAACGCGCAGCGCGGGAGGCGACCGGCGCGCTGTGACCCGGCCCTAGCGGCGCCGACGTCGACGGAACGCCAGTCGCAGGATGTTCACCCGCAGCCGTCGCTCCGCGTGTCGCAGGGCGCGAAGGCGATCCTCGCCGAGCAGCGCCCGACCGTAGACGGTCTCCACCTTGGCCGAGGCCACGGTCTCGAGTTCCGGCCGGACGATCGGCAGGACGTCGCCAAGGGCGGACGCATACTCGAAGACCGTCTGGTTCGCCCGCGGCCCGAACCCGAACCGCGAGGCAAGGCGGGTGACCGTCCGGTAGGCGCGGTCCGGCGTCGTGTCGCCTCGCGGGCCGCGTTGCCACGCGAGGAAGACCAGCGACCCCATCACCGCGAACAGGAACATGCCGACAGCGATGAACGGCGCCGGGCTTTGCGGCGGCGTACGGACGATGGGTGCGCCGGTCAGCGGGTCGAAGTCCCGGTCGTTCGGGTCGACGGTCGCGGCCGCGGCGCTGCTCGACGCTCGTGGCGTCGTCGATGGCTGCGGCGCGCCTTCCGGCAGACTCGCGGCGGAGGTCTGCGACAGGCCGCCACCCGTCGGGTCGAAGGTGTACCACCCGATCCCCGGGAAGTAGGCCTCCACCCACTGATGGCTCAGCGAGTTCGTGATGACCTCCTTGCCGCCGAGGTCTCGGGTTCCCGGCAGGTAGCCCTGGACCACGCGAGCCGGGATCCCTTCCGCACGCAGGAAGACGGCCATGGTGGTGGCGTAGTACTGGCAAAACCCCCGCTGATACGTCACGAAGCACTCGGGCGTCGAGAGGTCGCGGCACTCATCAGCGAGCAGGTCGAGGACGTTCGAGTCGTACGTGAACAACGAATCCTGGCCACTCGACTTGAACCGTGACTCCAGCAGCGCGGCGAAATCGAACGGATTGAGGACGCCGCCGACCGTCGCCTCCGCGACGAGCCGATCCAGCAGGTCTTCCGCGTTGCCACCGACCGGCACAGCGTTGTCGGGGAGTTGCGTGAAGAGCCGCCGGATGTCCTCCGGGTAGTCGGTCCCGGCCGCGCGCAGCAGCGACTTGTTGATCTGCCCGGGCTCCGTCCCCTGCACGGGGACGAGCGCCGTCAGGGTGTACGGACCCGAGCCGCGGCGCTCGATCGTGGTCAGGCGTGCCCCCTCGCCGAGGATGCTGACCGTCGTGGGGATGTCCACCTGCGACGGGGTAAGGGGCGAGAAGACGATGGACCCGGCATTCGACGGGGTGATGGTGAACGTCACCGGGCGCATGACCTCGGGATCCACGGCATCCCCGGTCCCCGCAAGGAGGGATTCGCCGGGCGCACGACCCAGCTCGACGGGGTCGCCGCTGACCCGCCAGCCGATCCCCGTGAACTCGTCCCACGTGACCGCTCGCCAGTAGTAGGGCCGCCGGTCACTGCTCGGGGTCTGGATCGTCAGTTCGAGCGAGCTCCCGGGGGTCCAGATGCCCGCGATCGTCGTGCCGTCAGGATCGAAGTCGGAGCCGAAGGACCGGCTGCTGCCGCCCTGGGGCAGGAGCCGCTGGATCGATCGGGTCATCTCGACGAACGTACTCCCGAAACCGGACCAGGCCGATTCGAGCGGCGCCGAGCGAGCGATCCCCGTCAGCAGGAGCGACCCCGCGACCGCGGTCACGATGAAGACGGTGCCGCCCCGTTGATAGAGCCCGGAGATGGCCGACGGGTCACCGATTCGACGCCGAACCCACTCGGCCTGCTCGTCAAGGACGTGGTAGCGGACGAGAAGGATGAGGGAAGCCACCGTGAAGACCACGAGATAGCCGAGCTGGTCGCGGACCGTCAGCGCCATGTTGATCAGCAGGACGAGACCGATGATGACGATCCCGTTGAGCGGCCGTCGTTGCTGGAACGTGACCGACGACGCGAACATCGCGGTGCCCCAGACGAGCAACCCGAGGACCCACAGGTAGTGGCCGTATTCGCGCGTGACCGAGAGGTTCGCCACGACCAGGTCGCGCACCGCCTGGACCGTCGCCCTCGCAGTCTCGGCGAACGCGACCGCCGGTGACGCTCCGTCCGGCAGGACGACGAACCCGACCGCGATCGGCACGACCAGCGACGCGAACATCGCGCCGACCAGCGCGCTCGTCCAACGGCTCCATCCGACCTTGGCCCCGACGAACCCGAACGATGTCCCAGCGATCGCCATGGGGACGAGGAAGTCCGTGAAGTCCTGGCGCCCGAGGACCAGGGCGACGTCGTCGATCGATGCGGCGAGCGCGACCGTCGCCACGAGCACGAGGATCGGCGTCAGCCAGCCCTCGGCGGGAGCGAGGCGGATGCGTTCGTTCATCGGGTCAGGATCTCGCCCAGCGGACGGCCGGGGGTGACCTGGTACGTCGCAAGCTCGAACTCGGCCAGGGCGTGGCGGAGCGCTCGCGCGCGCTTGGCATCGGCGTCGCTGAGCGCGGCTCCGACGCCATCGTCGATCCTCGCGGATCGCCCGTCATGCGCATAGGCCTCATACAGGGCGGGGTCGAGGGTGACCACGACGCAGGACACGCCCCGGGCTCGCAGGTTCGCGAGGGGACGGACCCAGGACGGATCGAGCGACGCGGTGATCACGACGGCCGTCATCCCGCGTCGGAGTCGGCTGAGCGTGGCGATCATCGTCTCGACGAGGGGCGCGGTCCCGTCGCTGTCGACAGCGGCCAGGAGTTGCATCACCTTGAGGTGCTGGCGTCCGCCGCGGTCGGCGGGCAGGACCATGGCGCGACCGGTGTTGACGGTCATACCCACGGCACGGTTCTCCGCGATCGCCTTGTCCGCGATGGCCGCGGCCACGCGAACGGCGGCCTCCGTGGTGGATTCGTCGCCTCGGCCCGCCTGGACGGCGCGCTGGAGGTCGAGGACGATCCAGGCGTCGGCGGTCTGCTCCAGATCGAACTCCTTGACCTGGATCTCACCGTGGCGGGCCGTGCTCTTCCAGTGGATGCGGTTCATGCTGTCGCCGGGCGCATAGGGCCGGACCGTCGTCGCCAGTGGCGTCGACTGCATCGTCCGCTCCGGTGACGCATGACTGCCCTCGAGCAGGGCGGACGGCAGGCGCCAGCCGGGGATCGGGTCGAGCCGCGGATAGACCACCACCGAGACCCCCTGCCCTACCGTCGCGGCCGCCTCGAAGAACCCGAAGGGGTCGCCGGTCCGGATGTGGAGCGGCTCGATCCGAAAGTGTCCGCGGCGTGTCAGCGGGGCACGGATGAGCCACGACCGCTCCTTGCCACCGGGGAGGCTGATGGCACGACCCGGCAAGGCCCCCGGCAGCGTCGTGGGATTGTGGACTTCGAGCCAGACCTTGGGGATCCGGCTCCCGTTCCGGAGCGTGTAGGTGACGCGCAACTGGTCGCCCACGTGTCCATGCAGCTGGCTGACGGCGTAGCCGGCCTCCAGGTCGCTCAGACCCATCCGGACCAGGACGTACGAGCCCCCGATGACGAGGATCGCGAGGTAGAGCAGGTAGAAGAGGAACGGCTCACCGGTCGAGAACGCGGCGACGACCAGCACCGTCGCGACGATCAGGATCTCCAGGCGCCGGATCACTGGGTCGGATCCGCGCGCATCGGTCGGTCGTCCGTCCCTGGCCCTACGATCGGCGCCCGGCGGACGCTTCGGAGGCGGGTCGCAGACCTGTGGGTCCACCGGTGCCGGTCGGCCGGATGCCGTCCACCGAGACCGTCTCGAGGAGCTCCCGCACCACGTGGCCGGCCTGGACATCGTGGATCGACGAGCTCGTCTTGATGATCAGCCGATGCGCGAGCGCAGGTTCCGCGAGGGCCTTGATGTCATCGGGGATGACGTAGTCGCGGCCCAGCAGCCCAGCCAGGGCCTGCCCGGCTCGATAGAGCGCGATCGATCCGCGAGGGGACGCCCCGAGGTACACGTCAGGGTGGTTGCGGGTCGTGTTGACGAGCCGGACGATGTAGTCGGCGACGCTCGGGTCGACGTAGATCTCCCTGGCCGAGTGCTGCAGTCCGCGAAGTTCGTCCACCGTGAGGACCTCCTCGAGTTCCTCGAGGGGATGACTCCGCTTCTGCTCGTCGAGGATGACGATCTCCTCGAGCGGCTGGGGATAGCCGAGCCGGATCCGGAGCATGAACCGGTCCAGCTGCGCCTCCGGCAGAGCGAACGTGCCCTCGTACTCGATCGGGTTCTGCGTCGCGATGACCAGGAACGGATCGGGCATCTGGTACGTGATGCCGTCGATCGTGGCCTGGCGCTCCTCCATGCACTCGAGCAGGGCGGACTGGGTCTTTGGCGTGGCGCGGTTGATCTCGTCGGCGAGGACGACCTGGCTCATGATCGGGCCTGGCCGGAACTCGAACTCCTGGGTCTTCTGGTTGTAGATGGACAGGCCGGACACGTCCGACGGCAGGAGGTCCGGCGTGAACTGGATGCGCCGGAACGAGCAGCCGAGGCTCCGGGCGATGGCCTTGGCGAGGACGGTCTTGCCGGTGCCCGGGACGTCCTCGATGAGCAGGTGGCCACGGCACAGCAGCGCGACCAGCGCGAGGCGGACTTCGTGATGCTTGCCGACGATCACTCGCTCGACATTGGCGATCACACGGTCGCCGGTCTCCTGGATCTTCGTCATCGGCCTCTCTCGCGGGGTAAGTGCCATCGCGAATGGGTCAGGCGGAAGGGTCGTCGGGTACGACGGGTCGGCGGGAACCCGTGTGCCGTCGCAGGATAGTACGTCGTCATGCGGAATCCGGTTCGCATCAGATGGTCGACGACGTCAGCCGCGGAAGAGCGTGATCCCGCCGACCCAGACCGTCATCAGGCACCCGAGTGCGCCCATGACCGCCAGGAACGGCTCGCCGCCCGTCCACGCGGCGACCGCCACGCCCCCGAACATCAGGGCCAGCACGCTGGCGATCAGCGCCAGGCCGAGGCGCTCGATCCACGGGCGAGGCGCCCGGGGCGGACCCTCAGGACCGAGCCCGGGTTCCAGCGGTTCGTCAGTCATGACCCGCCTCCGAGGTACCGGGCGAGCAGCTCGCCTGCGATCGGCGACGCGACCTCCGCGCCGCGACCGGCCTGCTCGACGAGCACCGCGATCACGACGGTCGGCGCCTCCGCTGGGGCATAGCCGATGAACCAGGAGTGCGGCTCACCCGAGCCACCCAGCTCTGCGGTGCCGGACTTCCCGGCCGTGGTGATCCCCGGCACCTTGGCCCCGGTGGTGAACCCGCGGCCGATCTCCCCTTCGACGGCGGCGACCATGGCCGCACGGATCGCGGCGGTCTGGTCCGGGTCGAGGATGCGCGCCATGACTTCCGGCGCGAACGTCCGGGTGCCGCTCGCCCCGGCGAGGGCGGTCACGAGTCGCGGGCGCATCAGGGTGCCGTCGTTCGCCACGGTCGCGGCGACAAGCGCCATCTGGAGCGGCGTGACGAAGGTCTCGGCCTGCCCGTAGGAGGCGTTGGCGAGTTCGACATCGTCCTGGAACCCGCCCGGCAGCGAGCCGTCGCCACCGGTGACCTGCGAGACGGCGGTCGGCAGGTCGAACGGGAGCGGCCGACCGAAGCCCAGGCGCGATGCGTACGCCGTCAAGGCTTCCCCGCCGGTCGCGAGCCCCGTCAAGGCGTACCAGATGTTGCACGACGCCTCGGTCGCCCCGAGCAGCTCGAGCGGCTGTCCTGCGGTCACCGCATGGTGGCCGTCACGAACCCGGAACCCTTCGACGAGCAGGCCGTCCTTCTCCGCGGGTGGCTGCTCGTCATACGTCGTGTTCGCGTCGATGGCGCCCGATCCGATGCCGGCGATCGCGGTGACGATCTTGAAGACCGAACCCGGGACGTAGCGTCCCAGCGTCGCCCGCGGAAGGAGCGGCCGCTCGTCCGCTGTCCGCAGCCGCTCGAAGACCGCCTCGGATGTGACCGGGTCGGCGATCCCCGATGCGTCGTACGTCGGCGTGGAGGCGAGCGCCAGCACCTCGCCGGTCCGGGGGTCGAGCATCACGACCGCGCCCCGATGCGACCCGAGGGCCCGGACGGCGGCTCGCTGGAGGTCGATGTCGAGCGAGGTGGTCAGCGTCTTGGGATCGAACGCCGACGCCCCGAACTTGCGGAATGCCTCCGCGATCGGGTCGCCCGCGAGCCCCGCGAGCTCGGCGTCGTACGCGCGCTCCAGCCCGGCGCGGCCATAGCGCTGCGAGGCATAGCCGATGACGTGGCTCAACGCCCGGTTCGGGTAGACCCGGTAGTACTCGCCGTTCGCGTCCTGCCGGTTGCCGGCCAGGACCTCGCCGTTTCGGTCGAGGATCTCGCCCCTCGGCACGTTCCTGGTGGCCGCGATCACCGCCGGGTCGTACGGCGACAGGTTGAGATCCTGGCTCCGGACCACGCCCCAGTAGCCGGCCGCGCCGGCGAGCAGCGCGAACGAGGCGGCGAGGACGATGGCCACATGGACGATGCCGCGGCCCATCGGCCGGTGATGCGACGACCCACCGACCATCAGGCCGACCGCCGGAGCAACCGCGCCGCGCGCCACCGTCGAGGCGGGCCGGGTGGCGGCGGAGGTTCGACGCCCCGGTCCGACAGGGCCAGCAGCAGGCCGACCACCAAGCCGTTGGCCAGGAGCGACGACCCGCCGTAGCTGATGAACGGCAACGTCACGCCGGTCAGCGGCAGCACCTTGAGGTTCCCGGCCGCGATGATGAACGCCTGGATCCCCACCACGAGCGACAGTCCGACAGCCAGCAGCGCGCGGAAGTCGTCACCGGCGGCGGCACCGATGCGGAGTCCGCGCTCGACGACGACGAGGTAGCACCCCAGGATCGCGAGCACCCCCACGATCCCGAGCTCTTCGCCCAGCGCGGCGAGCGGAAAGTCGGTGTGCACCTCGGGGATCGGCAGCCGGCCACCCACGGTTGGCAAGCCCGCCCCGAGTCCCACGCCGACCAGCCCTCCGCGCGCGAACGCGAGCAGCGCCTGGACGACCTGATAGCCGGAGACAAGCGGGTCAGCGAACGGATCGAGCCAGATGTCGATCCGGGTGCGGACGTGTTCGAACAGACCCGCCATGAGCCAGCTGCCGAGGAGGAACAGGACCAGGCCGATGACCACGAGACTGACACGGCCGGTGGCGACGTACGTGAGGGCGAGGAACACGCCGAAGAACAACAGGGCGGCGCCGAGGTCGCGCTGGATCACGACGATCCCGAGGGCGATGGCCCACATCGCCGCCATCGGGGCGAGGTATGGCAGCGGCGGCAGGCGCAGTGGCCCCACCCGCGTGTCCTGCTCCATGAGGATCGGACGGTTCTCCGAGAGGTAGCCGGCGAGGAAGACCACGAGGATCACCTTGAGGAGCTCGGTCGGCTGCCCGCCGAACGGCCCGATCTCGAGGGTCAGCCTCGAGCCGTTGATCTCGGTCCCGAAGACGAACGTGAGCAGCAGCAGGCCCACGCCGGCCGCCGCCCACGTGTACTTGTAGCGGCGGAGCCAGGCGTCCGAACGCACGAAGACCGCGAGGATCGTGGCGATGGCCACGGCCAGGACCAGCCAGACGAGCTGGACCGCCGCGAGCCCCAATTCGTTGTCCAGGAAGACCTGCGTCACAAGGTCCTGTGGCAGCCGCTGCATGAGCAACAGCGAGATCCCACCCAGGAGGCTGACCACCGGCAGCAGAAGCTGGTCCAGCCGCCGTCCGGCCATGACGAGGGCGAGGTGGGCGACCAGCAGCGTCGCCAGGTAGATCGCGAGCCCCGCCGGGTCGGCGAGGACGAAGCCAGCGTCGCGGTCTGCGCCCAGCGACACGCTGCCCACCACCAGGGTCATCGCCACGAGGGCCAGCAGGCGAGCCTCCTGCCAGCGTGCGCGTGGTCGGATCGGTCCGAGGATCCGCGGCAGCGCGAGCGGCGAGGGCTTCGGGGCGGCGGCTCGCGACGGCGCGGCCGTGACGCCACCGGTCATCGGCGGGCCCGCTCGAGTCGCATCCGTACCTGGCCGATCCCAAGCTCGTCCCCGTAGGTCAAAGGCGCGACGCCTTCCATGAGACGCCCGTTGACGTAGGTGCCGTTCGTGCTGCCAAGGTCCTCGAGGTACCAGCCATTGCCGCGGAATGTCAGGACCGCGTGCTCAGTCGACGCGAATGGATCGTCGACGACGATCGCGTTGTTCACATCCCGGCCCAGGGTCGTGATCGCATCGAGACCGAAGACCGTGCCGACCACCGGGTCGCCCGGGGGCGACGCGACCACGACGAGCCGGCCGAGCTCGGCCGATCCCTCGCGCGTCGCCACACGCAGATCGCGCAACAAGGCCCGGACCACGCGTGCGAGGAACAGGTACAGGAGGGCGAGGAAGAGCAGGCGAACGACCCACAGGACGAGCACGAAGCCGTCCATCAGCGTCGCGCCCCGTCGACCTCGACCTCGATCTCGAGGACGCAGCTGCCCAGGCGGATCACGTCTCCGGCGCCCAGGACCACCTCAGTGACGCGGGCGCCGTTGACCTCGGATCCGTTGGTGCTGCCGAGGTCGAGATAGACCAGCGTGCCGCGTCGTGCGGTCACGCGACCGTGATGGCGGGACACCCGCTCATCGCGCAGGACGACGTCGTTGTCCGTGGCCCGACCGACCGTGACGCCACTCCCTATGGCCACGACGCGAGGCTCCGAAGCGCCGTCGCTGACACGCAGACGCGCCACGGGGACCATGGCGTTCGGCAGCGTGAAGACCATCGTCGAGCTGCCATCGATCGGCGGTGACGGGGCCTCGGCTGAGAGTGGCTCGACGACGGCGGCCGATCGCCCCCCGATCGGGTCGGCGAACCGGGCGTCGACGCGGATGTCGGATCGTTCGACGGCGGGGTCCGCGATGAGGTCGACCCGCGGCCGATCGACGAGCGTGTATCGGTGCGCCCGGGCGAACAGCAGCGCCGCATCGGCGAGCTCGGCGGCCAGGGTGCCCTCCATCTCGCCGAACCCGTCGAGATCGGTCGGATGAAGCCGGACAGTGAAGCGATTCGGGACCAGCGTCCGGTCGGACGTCGCCAGGCGCTCGGACTCCATCGCGCGTTCGATCCGACGCTGGAGCTGGACCGGCTGGAGTCGGGTCCGGAACAGCCGGGCGGACGGGCGCTCGAAGAGTCGTTCGAAGAACCGCTCGATGGCGGCCAGCGGCGGCATGGTCGGTGGCGGACTCTACCACTTGTCCCGCGATCCCACCGGGGATGTCCGAGCACCGGCGCTCGCGCCCGGGACCATCCGCCCCGGCCCCCGGTACCCCCGTCCGGGGAACGCCGGATTCGGCGCGCTATACTCTCAGGCCGTTCGGGGTCGGACAGCCCCCGATCGTCAATCGCCGCGTCTCGGGGGCCACATGGCCGAAGTCCTGACCGAATCCTTCTGCGAACGGTGTGGCTCTCGCTACACCTTCGAGTCTTCGACGAAGCGTGTCCGGCTGCGCGGACTCAAGGTGATGTCGCGCGGTATCAAGACCTTCGTCCTGGACGACAAGTCGTCGCTCAACGAGGCGATGGCCGCCGCTCGAAGCGAGACGGACCGCGATCAGACAGCGTCGCAGCTCGATGCCTTCCACCAGACGTTCAACTTCTGCATGTCGTGCCGCCAGTACACCTGCCCCAAGTGCTGGAATGAATCGGTCGGGCAGTGCCTGAGTTGCGCCCCGGGTCTGGAGGCCGGCGCGATCGGAACGCCCTTCCCGGCCCTCGGCGCCCCTGGCCTGGACCGGCCGCCGGAACCCGCGCCGTCAAGGCCAAGCTGGGCGGACGCCACCAACGGCCACGACGAGAACGGGCACGATCACGCGGTCGAGCCTGACCAGGACGTGCTCGCGCGACTGGACGCCATGACCATGATCGGGCAGCGACCCGAGCCGGAGGTGGTCGAAGCCCTCGTCGCGGAACCCGAGCCGGAGGTCATCGAGGCGGAGGCCGTCGAGGCCGTCGTCGCCGATCCGGAGCCGGAGTTCGTTACCGCCGAGGCCGAGCCGGAGATCACATCCGAGGACGTGAGCGCATCAGTGGCGGGGCTTCAGCCCGGTCAGTCCCTCGCGGATGCGATCGAAGCGTTCGAGCAGGCGGACGTGTCGCCATTGCCCGAGATCGAGGCGGTCCTGGCCGAGCCCGAGCCCGAGCCGGTGGCCGCAGCACCGGAGCCGGTGGCCGCAGCGCCCGAGCCGGTGGCCGCAGCACCGGAGCCGGTGGCCGCAGCGCCCGAGCCAGAGCCGGAGCCCGTCGTCGAGGCGGTCGTGGCCGAGCCCGAGCCGGTGGCCGCAGCACCGGAGCCGGTGGCCGCAGCGCCCGAGCCAGAGCCGGAGCCCGGCGTCGAGGCGGTCGTGGCCGAGCCCGAGCCGGTGGCCGCAGCGCCGGAGCCGGTGGCCGCCGCGCCGGAGCCCGAGCCCGATTCGCACCGGTCGCGGCGCCAGCGCCGACGCCCCCGCCGATCGACGTCGTCGCCCAGCCGACCTGGACGATCCATCCGCCAGAACCCGTCGCACCCGATCCGCCGTCGTTGCCCGCTGCGGCGACGGCCGCCCCCGAGTGGCCCGCGCGGCCAGAGTGGCCGGCGCAGGGCGTTTCGCCGGGTCTGCCGTTCCTTAACCGGCCCGTCGTGCCGACCGGCGGCGTCGACGCCCTATGGGCCGAGTCGGATCGCGCGGTGCTCGGTGACACTGGTGCCAGCCGGCCGAACCTCGGCGTGCAGCCGTGTGTGAGCTGCGGCTTGTCCCTCTCGGCCACGGCGCGCTTCTGCCGTCGCTGCGGAAGCGCGCAGAGCTAATCCTTCTCCCGGTCCTCGGTGTCGGTCGGCTCGAAGCCGACCACGCGACCGTCACGCACGCGAACCCAGGCCGCCCCGATCAGGATCGCCTGGAAGACGAACGACAGCCAGGCAAGGGCGATGAACATCACGGCCAATGAGCCGACGATGGACGACACGCCGACGAGGCGCGGGGCGAACAGCGCGAACGCCTGACTCAGCAACAGGACCGCGACGGCCACGACGACGCCCGGCAACCAGACCGCGTGCCACGTCGGAGCGAAGGGCGGGACCGTCCGGTAGAGCAGCACGAACAGGACAGTCAGCACAGCGAGGATGGTGGCTGGCGAGCCTAGCAGCCCGGCGAGGACCCGCGTACCCGGGATGGAGTCCGGGACCACCATCGAGAGCGTCGCCGCCAGTGACGCACCCACGATGTAGGTGACGACGAGCCCGATCAGCAGGCCGACCCAGACGAGACTGCGGACGGTCCGGCGGACGACCGTGCGGCCCGGCGCATGGTCGAAGACCCGCGCGAAGGCCGTATCGAGGGCCGCGTAGAACTGACTCACGGTCCAGATCGTGCCGAGGAAGCCCAGGATGGACGTGACAGCGGCACCGCTGACGACGGCGTCGAGGGCCTGATCGATGATTGTCGAGAGCGGCGGGAACACGCCGACCAGCGCGGCGACGAGCGCCGCCTGGATGTCGTCGTCACCGGCGATCCAGCCGGCGATCCCGACGGTCAGGACGGTGATCGGAACGATCGCGAAGATCGCGGCGAACGCGAGACCGCGCGCCAGCAGAGCGCCTGGCGCCTCGCCGTAGGCGTCGAGCACGGCTCGCAGGAAGGTCACCCGGGGGCGGTCGAGGAACCGCTCGACGATGGTAGCGAGGTCCACGCGGGGACCGGTCAGCTGCCGAGCTCCTCGAACAGACCGGGCTGGAGGTCGCCTGCACGGACGCGCCGTGGCGCGGCGATCAGGGCCCGGACTTCGGACCGCCGGACATAGCGACGCCCGCCGAGCTTGATGCTCTGCAGGTCACCGGATCGGGCCCAGCCACCGATCGTCGCCGGCGTGAAGTGGACGTTCGCCGCGGCCAGGATCGCCGCGGCTTCCGCGAGGGTGATCCAGTCGGCGGGAGCGGCCATCGGTCAGTCGCCTCGATTCGACCCGGCCGTCGCCGACGGGGCCGTCTTCGGTGTCGTCGGGGTCTTGGTGGTCGCGGTATCCGCGGAGTTTGACCCGCCGCCGTCATCGCCGCCGGCCGCGGTCCCCGTCCCCCCGGTGGCATCGCTGCTGGAATCGCTCTGGGTGTCCGCAGCGCCCTTGGCCGAGCCACCAGCCGTCGACGCCCGGCGCTCCTTCTTGGCCCAGCCGGATCCCTTGTAGTGGATCGCCGCGGCGGTGATCGCCTTGCGGACCGGACCCGCCCCACAGAGCGGACAGGCCGTCGGTCCGTCCGCGTGGACCCCGTGGATCACTTCGAACCGGCGCCCGCACGCCGCGCAGTCGTAGTCGTACAGCGGCACGGTTCGGTGTCGCCGTCAGCCGCGAAGGAGTCGCATGCCGCACTTCGGGCAGTAGAACGCCCGCTCATGCGCCGACGCGAACCCACAATGGGCGCAGACCAGTCCGCCTCGACCGGCGGCCGGAACGGGACGCTCGATCGACGCGATCCCCTGGGCGTATTGGCTCGCCAGGATGCTCGTCAGGATCCCCGCCACCAGTTTCGCGCCAAGACGATCGGTGTCGCCTCGAACCCCGCGGCCACCCCAGCCGACGACGGCCCGGCAGATCATGTCGCCGGTGGCTTCATCCCAGTGCGAGGCGACGCCGCCGATGATGGCGTTGTACTCGGGATAGCCGGACGTGTCGAGCTCACCGTCCAACAGCGTGCAGGCGAACGTATCGAAGGCCAGATCCACCGCGTCGATCGACTCGAGGACCACGAGCGCGTGTCGGGTGATCGGCGAGTTGGCGTGGTGGGCGTTGAGCCACTGCATCGCCTCGGACGGTCGAGCGATCGCCGGGGCGGCCTGGCTGAACTCGATGGGCAGCGGCTCGACGACTTCGACGTCGGCCTTCGCCAGCCCGGACAGCATCGCCGGCATCTCGGCGAGCGCCTTCGGGCCGGACTTCATCCTGACGCCCTCGCTGCTCTTGCCCGCGTAGTACAGCTTGAGCTGGTGGTCCTGCGCGACCGCCTCCTCGGGCATCACGAGGCCAGATGACGTGATGGCTGGCGCCTCGGTCGGCGCTGGTTCGTCGGCACTCCCCCGACGCTTCAGGAATTCGAGCGGCACGGATGTCTCCCCGGTCGAGCGGTATTGCTCCGGACGGCATGGTAGCAGGGCCATCCGGGGCCGAGCCCTGACCCGAATGGACCATCGCGGCCGGCTAGTGGCCCAGTCGGTCGCGGAGGCGGGCGACCTGGTCGGCCAGTTCGGTCTCTCGGGCGCGGGCGCCCTCGACCACCGCCGCCGGAGCACGGGCGACGAACGATTCGTTCGCGAGTCGGTCCTGAGCGGCGGCGAGCCATCCCTCAGCGTCGGCGAGATCGCGCTCGAGCCGCTCCCGTTCGAGGACGTCGGCGCCAGCGTCGGTCGAGTGCGGCCGGATGGCCGCTTCGATCTCGGTGCCGTCGACAAGCACGGTCAGATCCCCAGCGACCACCGCGGCGGCCAGCGCCTCACTCGTCAGCTCGCGACGGATCGGCCGGGCGCGGGCGAGCCGCTCGATCGCCGGTCGAAGCGCCTCGAAGGTCGTGCCGAGCGCCGTCGGCACGTACACCAGGGCCTCGAGCCAGTCACGCGGCGGGGATCTTTGCCGACGAACGAGCATTGCGCATCTCGGTGACGAGATCGATGACGGCCACGACGGCGCGCTCGACCTCGAGGTCACGGGCGCCGACGCCGGGCCAGCGGGCCACGATCAGCAGCTCCGGGTCCGTGGCCCGATGCGGCAGCGACGCCCAGATGGCCTCGGTCACGAACGGCATGACCGGGTGGAGCAGCCGCAGGTACGTGTCGAGCACGTCGACCAGCGTCCACCAGGTCGCCTCGCGCACCTCGGCGGGCAATGTGTCGTCGGCGAGCCGGACCTTGGCGAACTCCAGGCCCCAGTCGCAGTACTCGTTCCAGATAGCGTCGTACATGAGCCGTGTGACCTCGCCGAACGCGAGGGTCCGCAGCGCTTCATCGACCGCTTCAGTGGTTGCTGCCGCCCTGGAGCGGAGCCAGCGCTCGCCGGGACCGAGATGCCGATCGAGGGGGATCTGACGTTCCACGCCGTCCACGATCCCCGTCGGGCGCGCCCCGGCCACATAGCGCGCGGCGTTCCACAGCTTGTTGGCGAAATTGCGGGCGTTGGCGAGCTTCGCCGGACCGAAGCGCTGGTCATTGCCGGGCGTCGCGCCGTGGATGAGTGCGAAACGAAGCGCATCGGCGCCGGCTTCATCGATGACGCCGAGTGGGTCGACGACGTTGCCCTTCGTCTTGGACATCTTCGCTCCCTCGGGGTCGCGGATGAGCCCAGAGAGGTAGACCGTGTGGAACGGCTCGCGATCGGTCAGTTCCAGCCCGAGCATCATCATCCGCGCGACCCAGAAGAAGATGATGTCGTACCCGGTCTCCATGACCGAGGTCGGGTAGTACGTCGCAAGATCGGGCGTCTCGTCCGGCCAGCCAAGGGTGGAGAACGGCCACAGGCCGGAGCTGAACCAGGTATCGAAGATGTCCGGGTCCTGGCGGAGGTCGCCCGCGGGCCGAGCGCACTCGGCACACGCCTCGGGTCCGCCCTCGGCCGAGGTCACCGTCACGTGCCCGTCCGGGCAGTACCAGGCCGGGATCCGATGACCCCACCACAGTTGCCGGCTCACGTTCCAGTCGCGGATCTCGGTGAGCCAGTGTTCCCAGGTCTTCTCGAAGCGCTCCGGCAGGATGCGCGTCCGGCCCGAGCGAGTGGCGTCGAGCGCCCGCGCTGCGAGGGGCGTCGTTCGGATGAACCACTGGGTCTTGAGCCGGGGCTCGAGGATGTCGTCGCTCCGCTGACAGCGACCGACCACCATCTCGTGGGGCGCGGCACCCACGAGGTCTCCCCGGGCCTCCAGGTCGGCGACGATCTCGGCCCTGGCCACGAACCGGTCGAGGCCGTCGTAGCGCGTCCCGGTCCCGGCGATCGTCGCGTCGTCGGCGAGGACCGTCGGCATCGCGAGGTCATGGCGTCGGCCCGTCTCGTGATCGTCTCCATCGTGGGCGGGCGTGATCTTGACGGCGCCCGTCCCGAACGCCGGGTCCACGACCGCGTCCGCGATGATCGGCACATCGCGCTCGACGAACGGGATCCGCACCATGCAGACCGACGAGGTCGGCGTAGCGAGCGTCATCGGGGTTCACGGCCACCGCCGTGTCGCCAAGGAGCGTCTCCGGTCTGGTCGTCGCGACCGTGATGGACGCGTCCGGCTCCGGCTGCCCGTCGCACGCCGATCAGGTGATAGCGGACGGACCACAACGTCCCGGTCTCCGGGGTCGCGACCACCTCGAGGTCGCTGACGCTCGTTCGGCAGCCCGGACACCAGTTCACGAGGGCCTCGGTCCGGTAGGCGAGATCGGCATCGTAGAGCCGCTCGAACGCGACCCGCACAGCCCGTGCGGACCCATCGTCCATCGTGAACCGAAGCCGGTCCCAATCCGCCGAGGCACCCACCCGCCGCTGCTGACCGAGCATCACGAGCCGCGTCTCCGCGACGAACGCCCGCATCCGCTCGAGGTAGGCCTCGCGCCCAAGGGACTGCCGGCTTTCGCCCTCCTTCGCCAGGATGCCGTCAAGCACGAACTGCGCGGCGATGCTGGCGTGATCGAGGCCCGGCAGGAAGAGGGATCGTCGGCCCAGCATCCGGGCGTGCCGGATGAGGAGGTCCTCCACGGCCGTTCGCTGGGCGTGCCCGAGATGAAGCGAGCCCGTGACGTTCGGTGGGGGCTGGATGATCGTGAAACTCGGCAGGGCCGGATCGGCCGTCGACCCGGCGCCATCCGGGGCGAAGACGTCCGCCGCCAGCCAGCGCTCGTAGATCGCGCCTTCGACGTCCTGCGGCGTGTAAGCCTTCGGCAGCTCGGTCATCGATGCCCTCGTGAACGGAAACGGCCCGCTCGTCCAGCGGACGAACGGGTCGTGGTACCACCTGCTGGTTCGGCGTCGGGTCCGGACCGCTCATCACGACCCTGGCGCACCCTCGCCCTCATGGCGCGCTATCGGGCGCCGGCCGTCACGACTCGCGAGCGACCTTCACGTCGATCGTCCCTGCGCGGCTCGCACCGTCCCGCGCTCGCTCCGAGGGCCCGTCGTCGCTACTCCTCCCGGTCAGCGTCGTGCCGCCGGAGTGTAGCACCGTGACTGACGTGGTCCAGGGTCGTCGAATGTAGGACGCGCCGACCGTGGGTCATCGGTCATCTGACCGATGACGGGGACGACGGCACGCCCCATGGTCGAGACAGGACGTCGTCGAGCGACGACGCAGGACCGGGAGAACCACGATGGCACGATTCATGGATGTCCACAGCGGCTTCGAGGGCGTGACCGCCAAGCAGCTCGAGGAGGCCCACGGGCGCGACCTCGCCATCGAATCGGAGGAGGGTGTCCACTTCGAGCAGGCCTGGCTCGACACCGAGGCGGGCAAGGTCTTCTGCCTCGCGACCGGGCCGTCGAAGGAGGCCGTCATGCGGATCCACGAGCGCGCGGGGCACCCGACGGGCGAGGTCTACGAGATCTCCGCCTGGGTCGACTGACCGTCGTTCACGCCCGTGCCGGCTGCCCCAGGCGGCCGGCGCGCGGCTCGCGCCTCAGGCGGTCTCGCCGCGCTCCGCCAGCCATTCCTCGTAGTTCGTCTCGTCCACGCCGCCGTCGACGTCGGACTTCGTCAACAGGAGCGGCACTCGACCATCGCGGATGGTCTCCTCGGTGATGATGCACTTGCGGATGTCGGTGCGCTCCGGGATGTCATACATGACCTCGAGGAGCGATTCCTCGACGATCGACCGGAGCGCCCGGGCGCCCGTCTTGCGATCGAGCGCGACCTCGGCGGCGGCCCGCAGCGCCCCCGGCGTGAAGGCCAGCTCCACCTTGTCGAGCGACAGGAAGCGCTGGAACTGGCGCGCGACCGCGTTCTTTGGTTCCGTCAGCACGCGGACGAGGTCGTCGGCGCTGAGCGCGGCCAGGGTCACCATGACCGGCAATCGGCCGATGAACTCCGGGATCAGCCCAAACCTCAGCAGGTCCTCCGGCATCAGCTTCTCGAGGATGCGGCCCCGCTCCACGGGCCCCATCGCGGACTCGGATCCGAACCCGATGGACCGGCGTCCCACCCGCTCCTCGATGATCTTCTCGAGGCCGTCGAACGCGCCACCGCAGATGAACAGCACGTTGGTCGTGTCGATCTGGATGAAGTCCTGGTGCGGGTGCTTTCGACCGCCCTGCGGCGGAACGTTCGCGACGGTCCCCTCGAGGATCTTGAGCAGCGCCTGCTGGACGCCCTCACCGGACACATCACGCGTGATCGACGGGTTGTCCGCCTTGCGCGCGATCTTGTCGATCTCGTCGATATAGATGATGCCGCGCTGTGCCCGGGTCACATCGAAGTCGGCGGCCTGGATGAGCCGGAGCAGGATGTTCTCCACGTCCTCGCCGACGTAGCCGGCCTCAGTCAGTGACGTCGCGTCCGCGATGCAGAACGGGACGTCGAGGACCCGCGCGAGCGTCTGCGCCAGGAGGGTCTTGCCCGAGCCGGTAGGGCCGACGAGCAGGACGTTCGACTTCTGCAGCTCGACTTCGTCGACCTGGTGCCCGGCGTTGACGCGCTTGTAGTGGTTGTAGACCGCGACGGACAGGACCTTCTTGGCCCGATCCTGGCTGATCACGTACTGGTCGAGCGCGTCCTTGATCTGGTGCGGGTTCGGGAGCTTCGCGGTCGCGGACTTGGGCCGCGGCGTCTCGAGCAGTTCCTCCTCGATGATCTCCTGGCACAGGTTGATGCACTCATCGCAGATGTAGACGCCCTGCCCCGCGATGAGCTTGCGAACCTGTTCCTGGCTCTTCCCGCAGAAGGAGCACCGGTACGGGACCTTCGGACCCTTGGTGCTGCTGCTCGTCGTCACGTGTCTTGCTGACCCCTACGTATCCTTCGACTTCTTCGGCGTGGGCTCCGGTGTCGGCTCGGATGTCTCCTCGGCGACCGCGGAACCTTCGCCGCCGGCGCGACCGGCGTCGTGTGCCTGCGCGATGAGAGAACTGTTCTCTACCGCGTAGACCGCGTCGATGATGCCATAGTCCTTGGCGTCATCGGGACTCATGAAGTGGTCGCGGTCCGTGTCCTTGACGACCTTTTCGACCGGCTGGCCCGTGTGGCGGGCCAGGATCTCCGTGTTCACCTTGACCAGATGCTCCCATTCCTTCATCTGCAGGAGTGCGTCCGGGGCGTTGCCGCGGAAGCCTCCGGAGCCCTGGTGGATCATGATCCGGCTGTTCGGGAGGGCGTAGCGCTTGCCCTTTGCGCCGGCCGACAGCAGGACCGCGGCCATCGAGGCGGCCATCCCGATACAGATCGTGCTGACCGGGGCCCGCAGGTACTGCATCGTGTCGTAGATGGCCAGACCCGAGGTCACCTGCCCGCCGGGCGAGTTGATGTAGAGGCTGATGTCCTTCTCCGGATCCTCGGACTCCAGGAACAGCAGCTGGGCGATGACGAGGTTGGCCAGATGGTCCTCGATGGCGTCACCCAGGAAGATGATCCGTTCGCGCAGGAGTCGGGAGTAGATGTCGTAGGCGCGTTCGCCTCGACTGGATGACTCGATGACCATGGGGACGAGCATCGTCGGCGTCTCCTTGTCGGTGGTCTGCTGGGGTCGGTGGATCACCCGGGTCCTCAGCCGGCGGGCGCCGGCTCGTCGGCGAGGAGCGAGCCGGGATCGGTGGCGTCGATGGCAGCGCTCGCCTCGGCGTGGCCGGCCTCGACCGCGGACGGGGCATCCTCGACATGCGGCAGCGCCGGGTGTTCGGGATGGGCCGCCGAGCCAGGCATCGATGAGCGTCTCGACGACGCGGCTGCGCCGGATGGTGCTCCGGATGAAGCTGCGTCCCCGCTCCGACTCGAAGTAGCCGAGGAGTTTCGGGTCCGAGGCGTACCGGTCGCGTCCGCGGGCGATCTCGTCGTCCACGTCGCTGTCAGGGACCGTCAGGCCCTCGGCATCGGCGATCTTCGAGAGCACGAGCAGGGTCTTGACCCGTTTCTCGGCGCCCGGGCGGAACTCGGCGTGCAGGTCCGACTCGGCCTTGTCGACGACCTTGAGGTAGGCGTCCTCGGTGATGCCCTGACGTGCGAGCGTGCCGCGGAACTCGTCGTGCATCACCTCGACCTCCTGGTCCACCAGGATGTCGGGGAGGTCGAGGGTCGCGTTCGCGACGGCGTATTCGATGATCCGGTCGGCGAAGTCGTGGCGGGCGCGGTCGAGCGCGTTGGTCTCGAGCCGACGCTGGATGTCTCCGCGCAGCGCCTCGACGCTCCCGAAGTCACCGAGCATGGCCACGAAGTCAGCATCGATGTCGGGCAGCACCTTGGCGCGCAATTCCTTGACGTCGACCGCGAAGGTCACCGCCTGGCCGGCGAGTTCGGGCTCGCCGTAGTCCTCGGGAAAGGTGATATCGAACGAGGTCGACTCTCCCGGCTTGAGCCCGAGCAGGTTCGCCTCGAACCCCGGGATCAGCCGCTCCTGCCCCAGGATCAGCGGCATCCGCTCCGTGGTCCCGCCCTCGAAGGGCGTCCCGTCGCGCGTCCCGACGAAGGCGATGACCGCGTAGTCGCCGTCTTGCGCGCCGCGGTCCTCCACGGCGGTCAGCGTGGCGTTCTGGTCGCGCAGCTCCTCGATGACCTTGTCGACCCGGGCGACGTCGATCGTCTCGATCGTGGGGGTGAAGTTGAACCCCTTGTAGTCGCCGAGCTCCACCTCGGGGCGGACCTGGACCGTCGCCTTGAAGACGAGCGGCTTGCCCTCCTCCGCCTGGACGACTTCGACGTCCGCATTCGTCAGCGGGAGCAACTCCTCCTTGACCAGGGCCTCGCGGTACGCGACCTCGACGAGGTGCTCGACGGCATGGTCGAGGACCGCGCCGGGACCGAGGGCCCGTTCCAGGACGGCGCGCGGCGCCTTACCGGGGCGGAACCCTGGGACGCGCGTGCGTCGCGAGAGGTGAGGCACCGCCTCGCGGATGGCCTTGTCGAGCCGTTCGGTGGGGAGCTCGATCTCGAGCAGGACGGTGGAATTGGGTGCCTGGGTGGTGGTGATCTGCATCGCCGGGAGAGTATAGGGGCGACCGGCACGCGAAGGCCGGGGCGTCGTATCGGGGCCGTCGCCGATCAAGGGCGGGGATGGGAGGGGTCGAGGTGTTCGTGCGCGTGCGCGACCGCCTCGTCGAGCGTCGCGAAGACGTGCTGCTCATGCGCGAGCCGGTCGAGCGTCCCGACCGCCCGCATCACCTTGAGGTGAAGCGGCCGCGGGCCCTTGAGCAGGACCGTGATCCCTCGACTCTGCAGCTCCGCGATGATGTCGCCGAGCGCCTGAGCCCCGGTGGCATCCAGGACCTGTAATTGCGGCATCCGCAGGATCACGACGGCGACGTCGGTCACGGCGGTGAGCTCGGACAGGAACCGCTGCGAGGCCCCGAAGAACAGCGCCCCGTCGAGGCGATACGTCAGGATCCGATCGCTCAGCAGGCTGGCCTCCTGCTCGGCATCCACGCGGTCATCGGGCAGGCGCTCGCCGATGGGCTCCGGGATGGCCTCGGCTGTCATCGCGACGGCACGGAGCGCCAGGACCGCCGCGACCGCGATCCCGACCTCCACCGCGAGGATCAGGTCGAACCCGACGGTGAGGACCGCGGTGACGATCAACACGGTCGCATCGCGTCGCGTGGCGCGCAGGATCGATCGGACGTTCCGGAGGTCGACCATCCTGAACGCGGTGACGATCAAGACCCCCGCGAGCGCCGCGAGCGGGATCCGCCCGACGAGCGAGCCGCCGACGCCGATGATCGCAACGAGCACCAACGAGTGCGTCAGGGAGGCGAGCCGGGTCCGCGCCCCGGACCGGACGTTGACGGCGGTCCGCGCGAGCGCGCCGGTGGCCGGCATCCCTCCGAACAGCGGGGCCAACACGTTTGCCATGCCCTGGCCCAATAGCTCTCGATCGGGATCGTGACGCCCCGTGTCGACCATGCCGTCCGCCACGCGTGCCGACAACAGGCTCTCCAGGGCGACGAGGACCGCCACCGCGACGGCGGCGGCGAACAGCGTGCTGATCTGCTCCAGGGTCACCGATGGGACGTTCGGCGAGGCCAAACCAGGCGGCAGCGCGCCGATCCGGGCCACGTTCGTCAGTGCCGTCTCGGCCACGATGGTCGCCACGACGACGCCGACGAGCGACGGCGGGATGCTACGGATGACGCGTGGCAAGACCACCATGGTCAGCGCCACGATCACCGTGATCAGGACGGCGCCGAGCTCGCCGGTCGTGCGCGCCACATCGATCGTCCGGATCGCGACCACGACGCTGTTATCGCCCGATCGCGGATCGACGCCGAGGAGCGATGGCAACTGCTGGAGAGCGATGATGATCGCGATACCAACGGTAAACCCCTCCACCACGGGCCACGGCACGAAGGCCACGTACCGCCCGATCCGCAGCACGGCGCCGGCGATGACGAGCAGACCGGCGATGACGCCGAGGACGATGACCGCGTCCGGCCCGTAGCGATGGACGATCGGCACGAGGACTGCAGCCATCGCTCCGGTCGGCCCCGACACTTGCACATTCGACCCGCCGAATACAGCCGCCACGGCGCCGGCGACGATCGCGGTCGTGACGCCCGCGGCGGCGCCGAGACCTGTGGTGATACCGAAGGCGAGCGCCAGCGGGAGGGCGACGATCGCGACCGTGACGCCGGCCATGACGTCGGACCTCCAGGTCCTGGTGATGCCGTCATAGTCCCGACGTGAGGGCAGGAGTCGTCGGAGGTCCGTCAGGATCGCTGACGGGCTCGGGGCGGCGTCGACCAACGTCGACCAGGTCACAGGCAGTTCCTCGCGTCTCGTGTCGTTTCGAGCGCTGGTGGGCCAGAGAGGATTCGAACCTCCACTCCGCGAACGGAAGCAGCTCCTAAGGCTGCCGTGTCTGCCATTCCACCACTGGCCCGGCGATCGGCGGAGCCGACCCATCGGGGAGTCTAATCGTCGACGGGAGCGGCCGGGCGGTGAGCGGCCCCGGTCACGGCGCCCCGACGACCCTCAGGCGCCGGCGGTCGTCGAATCGTCGTCGTTGGGGGTCTCGTCGCTGCGCGGGAGCAGCTTGTCGAGCTCGTGCTCGGCGCGGTCGCGGACCTCGGCCAGGCGAGCGGCGAATCCGTCGGGGTCCGGCTTGAGGAGTAGCTCCGCCGCCGTCTTGGCGCCGCGCGTCAGCAGCGGGGCGCCGACCGACATGATGAGCGACCGACGCAGCCCGGCACGCTCCTTGGCCGACTGCTTGGCGTAGTCCGCGAAGTCGCGCTCGAGTGCGCCGCGCACCGCGTCGCCATCGGTCCCCAGCTTCCGGAGGGTCTTCTCGATCTCGTCGGGGAGCATGGACTTCGGCAGGTCCGCCTCCGGACCACGGACCGCTCGGCGCACAAGCCCGAAGAGGCGCTGTGGCCCCTTGAGCACGAGAAAGCCGGCTCCGCCGGCGACGGCCGCGGCCTTGGCGGGGCTGCGCTTGATCCGGGCCGGGATATCCACGGCCGCCTTCGCCGACGCCTCCATGACCTGGAGCTCCTCGGCGAGTTCGGCCCGCGCGGCGATCACCCGATCCCGGGCGGCATCCGTTTCTGAAGCCACTCGAGGGTCTCCTTGCTGGTCTCGATGGTCTGGGTGGGGTAGAACCGGGCCTTGAGCGCCTCGGTGTCGATGCCGCTCCGGGCGACATTCGCGCCGAGGATCACCATCCAGGCGATGTAGCCGACGGCGATCCCGAGCGCGATCCCGACTTGGGTCGGCAGGGCGAGCGAGAGCAGGAAGGCCAGGATGATGGCGATGGTCAGGGCGGCGAGGAAGGCGCGCCCGATGCGGCCCGCCGAAACACCCACCGCCGCCACGACGCACGCGAGCGCGACCGAAAGGAACGCGAGGGTCCCGTGGAGGACGCCCCAGCCGATCGAGCCCAGCAGCCACTCCCCGAGGAACAGCGACAGCCCGACGACGAGCAGGATCGAGATCATGATGAGGAGCGCGATGGCGGCGCCGATGAGGGCCGCCGTCCGGGCGATCTGCCCGCCGATCGCCGACACCTCGGCCTTGGCGAGATCGAGGTGGGCCATGGCGAGGCGTTGCGCCGCACCCTTGGTGTTCCCGAACTGGGCGCGGATCCCGGGCGGGGGCGGCACGGATCCACGCGGCGGCGGGGTCGCGGCGGGCTCGCTCGACGGGGGCGGTGCGTCGTCCAGGATGGGCTCCGAATGGCGTTGATGCGTCGGATCGACGGCGCGATGATAGCAGTGCCCCTCGCGACCCCGGCCGCCAGACGCGGTCCCGACCGGACCGCTAGGCTGGGCCGATGGCATCGGATGGGTACCAGCGGCACCTGCTCACAGCAGAGCTGCTGAGCATCGGGACCGAGCTGACGGCCGGCGAAACGCGCGACACGAACGCCGGCGAACTGGCTCGAGCCCTGACGGGACTGGGCGTCGAGGTCCGTCGCGTGACCGGTCTGCCGGACCGGCTCGACATCGTGTCCGAAGCATTCCGCGCCGGACTCGAACGCGCCGATGTGGTCGTCTCGACGGGCGGTCTCGGACCCACCCCCGACGACCTCACGCGCGAGGCGATCGCCACCGTCTGCGGCGAGACCCCGGCGGTCGACCCGGACCTGGAGGCGTGGCTGCGGGCGCTCTGGGCGCGACGGAAGATGCCGTTCCCGGAGATGAACCTGAAACAGGCATGGCTCATCCCGTCCTCGGTCGCGCTGCCGAACCCCAACGGGACCGCGCCGGGCTGGTTCGTCCATCGTCCAGACGGCCGACTGATCGTGGCTCTGCCGGGTCCACCGCGCGAGATGCGACCGATGTGGGCCGAGCAGGTGCTGCCAAGGTTCGCCTCCCGGGGATTGGGGGCCGACACGGCATCGCGCACCTACCGCCTGGCCGGGATCGGCGAATCACAGGTGGCGGACATCCTCGGGGAGGACCTCCTTCGGACGGCGAACCCGGAAGTCGCGACCTACGCGCGCGCCGAGGCCGTGGATGTGCGCGTCTCGGCGGTCGGTGACGGGACGGGGTCCGCGGAGGCGATGGTCGAGCGGACGGCCGCGATCGTCCTCGAACACCTGGGGTCGTACGTCTGGGCGACCGGTGACACGACCTGGTCGGAAGCCATCGGGGCGCGTCTGGACGAACTCGGCTGGACCCTCGCCATCACCGAGATCTCCGCCGGGGGCCGGCTCGCCGCCCTGCTCGGCGACGTCCCGTGGCTCGTGCGAGCCGAGGCGCGCACGGCCGACGACGCGGACCTTGCGACGCACGCTGAGCGCGTCCGGAGCGAGGCCGGCGCGACCTTGGCTCTCGCCCTTCGCGTCACGTCGAACGGTGGCGACACGGGCGTCGACGTGGCGATCATCACGCCCCGCGGGACGAGGCTCGAGCACCGCGTCGTCTTCCTCGACGGCGCCAACGGCCGGCTTCGAGCCGCGCTGTCGGCCGCCTCGATCCTGCTGGAGGCGTTGCGCGAGCCGTCGGGAGGATGACGGTACGGCGGGTGTCGCCTGCGCGACACGTGCCGCGTCGGGCGTGCGTCGGGTGCCTTCGTCGCGCGGCGTCTAGCATTGTGACATGAGCCCTGATGTCGGAGCCCGCCTGCGCCTCACCGTCCTCGGCTGTAGCTCGGCGGCCCCCCATCCGGACTGGCCCGCAGCCGGATTCCTGGTCGAGTGGGGCGAGACGGCCGTCCTGTTCGACGCCGGTCAGGGCGTCGCGCGTCGGCTCGAGCGGGTCCTCGACCCCACGCGGCTCTCGGCCGTCGTGATCGGGCACATGCACGCGGATCACTTCCTGGACCTCGCCGGGATGCGCTACCTGTTCGCGTGGGGCGAGCCGACGCCACGGCCGCTCCCTGTCCACCTCCCGCCGGGCGGGCGGAAGAACCTGGACGCGCTCGCGACGGCGATCTCGGAGCGGCCCGGCTTCTTCGATGCGGCGTACGACATTCGAGAGTACGACCCGGGACAGGAACTGCTCGTCGGACCGCTGCGCGTCCGCTTCGTCCGCGGCCGGCACTACGTTCCGGCGTGGGGCGTCGTGGTCGAGGCGCCGGACGGCGCGCGGCTCGCCTACACGGGCGACACGGGACCGAGCGACAGCGTCGTGGACGCGATCCGCGGCGCGGACCTGCTGCTCGTCGAGGCGGCCCTTCGGTCAGCGACCCACGACGACGTCGAGCGCGGCCATCTGACACCGGAGGAGGCCATCGAGATGGCCGAAGCCGCGGGGGTCCGCTCCGCCCTCGTGGTCCACTACCCGCCGGACCGCCGGGACGAGATCGAGACGATGTGCGCGACCGCTGGTTCGTGGATCAAGCCCGCTGTCGCTGGCGCGACGGTCACGGTGACGCCGGACCTGTCGTCCGCCGTACGGGAGGCCGCTGGCTAGGAGATCGACAGCACCGGCCGGTCGGCGGCCTGCGCGGCGCGCACGCTCATCCGGGCGGCGACGGCACCGGCCACGGCCGTCAGGGCACGCGCGGCAGGACCGGGTTCACGCTGAGCAACGGCCGGAACGCCGACATCCCCTCCCTGCCGCACGGTGACGTCCAGCGGCACGGCGCCCAGGAAGTCCAACTGATGTTCGGCCGCGAATCGTTCCCCGCCTCCACGCCCGAAGATCTCGGTGAGTTCGCCGCAATGCGGACACGCGAACGCGGACATGTTCTCGACGAGACCGAGGATCGGGACGCTCATGCGCTTGAACATCGCGAGGGCCTTGGCGACGTCCGACAGCGCCACCTCCTGGGGTGTCGTCACCAGGACCGCACCGGAGATCGGGACGGCCTGGGCGAGCGTCAATTGCGCGTCGGACGTCCCCGGCGGCAGGTCGATCACGAGATAGTCGAGGTCGCCCCACTCGACGTCGCGCAGGAACTGCTGGATGGCGCCGCCGACGAGCGGTCCGCGCCACACGATCGGCTGACCCTCGGGGACGAAGAACTGGATCGAGATGCACTTGACGCCGTGGCGTTCGAGGGGGCCGATCTTGTTGTTCTCGGTCGCCTTCGGCTGGCCCTCGAGACCCATCATCATCGGGATGTTCGGGCCAGTGATGTCGGCGTCGAGCAACCCCACCGATGCGCCGGCCTGCGCGAGTGCGACGGCGAGGTTGACGCTGACCGTGCTCTTGCCGACGCCACCCTTCCCCGACGCGACGGCGATGACGTTCTTCACGCCCGGCAGCAGCTGCTCCGCCTGGCGGGGCTGCGCGCGACGGACCATGGCGCCCCAGGTGATGTCGACGTTCTCGGCGCCGATTCCGCCGAGGACCTCCTTGACGTTGCCTTCGATCTCGTCCTTGAGCGGGCACGCCGGTGTCGTCAGCTCGATCGTGAAGGCCACCGAGCTCCCGTCGATCACGACGCCCTTGACCATGTCGAGGGTGATGATGTCGCGGCCCAGCTCGGGTTCCTGGACGGCGCGCAGCGCGTCGATGACGGCAGCTTCGGTAAGGGCGAGCATGGGCGATCGGATCCCTTCGCGGTGTTCTGACGGTGATGGCGTCGATATCGTACCGCGTGCGTCCGGAATGGCTCGATGTCGACACGGGCCACCGGGCAGCCGGCGACCGGTCATCGGATGTCGTACCGCGGGACCACTCGTCGCCTGCCTTGACACTCGCCTCGGCGCGACCATATCCTCGCGCCCATCCGGGCCCTTCGAGAGGTGCCCATCGCGGTCGCTCGGGAGGGACGCGACGACCGCTCGGAACCGCCCGTCGCGGCTGCCGGGTCTCGCCCGCAGGGAGTGCGAACGAACGTGCCTACCGTCGATGTCAGGCTCGTCGATGTCGTCAAGCGCTACGGCACGACCGTCGTCGTGGACCACATCAACCTGGAGGTGGAGGACGGCGAGTTCTTCACCCTGCTCGGTCCGTCCGGCTGCGGCAAGACGACCACCCTGCGGATGATCGGCGGGTTCGAGGAGCCGACCTCCGGACTCATCGAACTCAAGGGTCAGGACGTCACGTGGCTCCCGCCCTACAAGCGCCACGTCAATACCGTCTTCCAGAACTACGCGCTGTTCCCGCATCTCTCGATCTTCGAGAACGTGGCGTTCGGCCTGCGCCGTTCCCACGTCGGGGCCAGCGAGATCCAGAGCCGCGTGACCGAGATGCTGGACCTTGTCGAACTGCCGGGGTTCGGCGGTCGCAAGCCGACGCAGTTGTCCGGCGGCCAGCAACAGCGCGTCGCACTCGCGCGAGCGCTGATCAATCGACCATCGGTGCTGCTCCTCGACGAGCCACTGGGTGCCCTCGATCTCAAGTTGCGCAAGCAGATGCAGGTCGAGCTCAAGCGGATCCAGCAGGAGGTGGGGATCACCTTCATCTTCGTCACGCACGACCAGGAAGAAGCGATGACGATGTCGGATCGCATCGCGGTGATGAACAAGGGCCGCTACGAGCAACTCGCGGACCCCGCCAGCCTGTACGAACGTCCCCGAACGCGGTTCGTCGCCGGCTTCCTCGGCGTCAGCAACCTGATCTCGACCACCCCGGACGGCACCGACGGGGCGTATGCCGTGGGGCGGCTCCCGGACGGCTCGGCCGTTCGCGTTCCCGCCTCCCTGACCGAGGGGCTGAAGGCCTACGAGATCGGCGTCCGGCCGGAGAAGATCCGGCTCCACGAGACCACCGATGCCGTGCCCGATGGCGTCAACCGGCTGCTCGGGACGATCAGCGACGCGTCCTACATCGGGGTCTCGACGAGCTACCTGGTGGAGACCCGGGGCGGCGGCACGGTCACCGTCTACGAGCAGAACATGGATCGCGCCACCCGGGCGGAGCTATGGCGGCCTGGCGAGGAGGTGCGACTCACCTGGTCTCCCGACCACACCTTCGCCGTCGAGTCCGGCGGGTCGCCACCGCCAGACGTCGTTCGCGCGACGGCGTCGGCGTCGGATGCGGCGCCCATGCCCGCGGCCGCGACGACCTCGCGCCGGAACTTCCTGATCGGTGGCGCGGCCATCGTCGGGGTCGGGGTGGTGGGCTTCATCGCCGCGACGTCCGGTCGGCCCGCGGCCTCGACCCCGCCAAGCGCATCGCCGACGTCGGGCGGTTCGGCTGCACCGTCATCCGCGCCATCGGCGGCCGCCAGCACCGGACCGCTGGTCGCCACAGGCCCGCTCGACTTCGCGAACTGGGACGCCTACATCGATGTGGGGGACGACGAGGTCACGTCGCCGACGATCGAGTCGTTCAAGGCCGAGTACGGCGTCGAGGTCAACTACGCGAACGCGAAGATCGAGGACAACGAGTCATTCATCGCCACGATCCGACCCCAGCTCGACGCGGACGTCGACACGGGCTGGGACATCATGGTGCTCACCGACTGGATGGCGGCCAAGGTCGTGGCGCTGGGCTGGTGCGAGGAGATCGACCCAGCGAACGTGCCCAACTGCGTGGCCAACCTCCGGCCGGCCCTGCGCGGCCTCGTCTGGGATCCGGACATGCGCTACCACTACCCGTGGCAGTCGGGGGCCACCGGCATCGGCTACAACATCAAGTCCACCGGCCGGGACCTGACCAAGGTCGCGGACCTGTTTGACCCGGCATTCGCGGGCAAGGTGTCCCTGCTGACGGAGGCCCGAGACACCTTTCCACTGATCCACCTCGGGATGCAGGGCCTGGGGCTCGCCTCGGAGACGCCCGCGGAGGAGATGACCGCCGACGACGCGCAGGTCGTCCATGACTACGTCAAGACGTTCGTCGACTCGGGCCACATCCGGAACTTCACCGGGAACGAGTACCTGCAGGACTTCGGCAGCGGTGACACGTGGGTGGCCATCGTGTGGTCCGGGGATCTCGCGTCGTCCGGCGGCGAGGACGACCGGTTCGTCTTTCCCGAGGAGGGATCGATGATCTGGACGGACAACATGCTGATCCCCAAGGGTGCCGCCAACAAGTACACCGCCGAACTCATGATGAACTGGGTCTACGACGTGGACCGGGCCGCGGCGATCGCCAACTATGTCTACTACATCAGCCCGGTCGACGGGGTCGCCGAGGCGATCACCGCGCTCGACCCGGAGGCCGGCTCGAACCCGCTGCTCTTCCCGCCGCCGGACGTGGTGGCGAAGCAGCACCCGCAACCCACCTGGGACGAGGCCACCGAGCAGATCGTGAACGAGCTGTTCGCCGACCTGACGGGCGTCTAGATGGCGAGCGCGGCCGCGCCCCGCGACCATCGGAGCCGGCGCTGGCTCATCCCCTGGGCGCTCATGGCCCCGGGCCTCCTCTGGCTGATCGTCTTCTTCGTCGTCCCGAACATCCAGATGCTCGTCACGTCGCTCTCGACCGGGTCGATCACCAGCGGCTTCGAATTCACGTGGGCGTTCGGCAACTACGTCAACGCGTTGACGGCGTTCCCGGACAACATCCGCAATTCGCTCGTCTTCGGCGGGCTGGCGACGCTCTTGTGCTTCCTGATCGGCTATCCCCTCGCCTACGGGATCGCCGTCCGCGGCGGTCGCTACAAGAGCCTGCTGCTCTTCCTGGTCATCGCGCCGTTCTTCACCAGCTTCCTGATCAGGACGATCAGCTGGCGGATCATCCTCGGCAATGACGGGCCGTTCCTGGCCATCGTGCGCGACGGGCTCGGGATCGTGCCGGACAACTTCAGCGTGCTCGGGACGCCCCTCGCGGTGGTGTCGGGCCTGACCTACCAGTACCTGCCGTTCTTCGTGCTGCCCGCCTACGTGTCCATCGAGAAGATCGACCGCCGCCTGGTGGAGGCCGCCAAGGACCTGTACGCCGGTCCGTGGCGACCCGGCGGCTACGTGATCGGCGGGATCGTCGGGGCCGTCCTCCTGACCTTCATGGTCATCGGGTTCGGCTACGCGACCGTGGACGCCTCGGGCGTCGTCGCGATCCTCGTCGCCGGCGGGATCGGCGCGGCCATCGGTGCCGTCGTCGGCGGCTTCCTCGTCAGCGAGAGCTTCGTCCGCGTCGTCTTCCCGCTCAGCCTGTCCGGGGTCTTTGCCGGGTCGATCCTGGTCTTCATCCCCATCGTCGGCGACTACGTGAACGCGGAGCTGCTCGGCAACCCGAAGACCCAGATGATCGGCAACGTCATCCAGAACCGGTTCCTTGCCCAGAACGACTATCCGACGGCCGCGGCCATCTCGTTCCTGCTCATGGCGGCGATCCTCGTGGCGATCTTCGTCTACGCCCGGGCGCTGGGCACCGACGAGCTCACGGGCGGGCGCGGCTGATGGCCGCATCGGTGACGGCCGACGCCGTTCGCGCCGCCCGACCGGAGGGCCGCTTCTGGAAGGCGGTCGACCGCTGGCTGCTCCCGATCTTCGCGGGCGGGGCCCTCGCCTACCTGATGCTGCCGATCGGGGTCATGATCCTGTTCTCGTTCAACGACCCCCCGGGCCGGTTCAACTTCGTCTGGGGAGAGCTGAGCCTCGATGCCTGGCTCAACCCGCTCGGCCGCCCCGGGCTCGCGAGCGCGCTCGCGAACAGCCTGATCATCTCGTTCTTCGCGACGATCATCGCCACGATCCTCGGAACGTTGATCGGACTCGCCCTGACCCGCTACGACTTCGGCGGCAAGAGTGCCACGAACACGTTCATCTTCATCCCGATGGCGACCCCCGAGATCGTCATGGGCGCCAGTCTCCTGACCCTGTTTGTCGGCACGGCGCAGGAGCCGTTCCGGACGCTCACCGGTGGGTTCTTCTTCCCACTCGGGCTGCAGACGATTCTGATCGCTCACGTGATGTTCAACATCAGCTACGTGGTCGTGACGGTCCGGGCCCGGATGCAGGGATTCCCGCGCCACCTCGAAGAGGCCGCGATGGACCTCGGGGCCAACGGCTGGACCACCTTCTGGAAGGTCACGTTCCCGCTGATCCTGCCCGGGATCGCCGCCGCCGCGCTCCTGGCGTTCAGCCTGTCCATCGACGACTTCGTGATCACCCAGTTCTCGGCCGGCAAGGAATCGACCTTCCCGCTCTGGATCTGGGCCGCGATTCGCAACAATCTGCCGCCACAGGTCCACGTCATCGGGACGATCATCTTCGTCGGCTCCGTATCGCTTGTCGTGCTCTCGACCGTGATGCAGGGCCGCTCAGCGCGACGCGACGCGAGGTCGTAGCGCCCGCGCCCCTTCCGGAAGGACGTTCACCATGGTCGACACCGCCGACGCCCCATCCGTCACGTCATCCTCGTCTGCCCTGCCGGACCACGCCGTGGTGCCGCCGGTCTGGGGCCGGATCACGAACCTCGACGTCGATCGTGGCGAGGGCTCCTGGCTGATCACCCGTGACGGTGACCGATACCTGGACTATTCGTCCGGGATCGGGGTCACCAATACCGGTCACGCCCATCCGCGCGTGGCGGCAGCGGTGGCCGCGCAGGCCGCGAAGCTGCTCCATGGCCAGCAGAACATCCTGTACCACGAACCCGGGCTGCGCCTGTACGACCGTCTTCGGACCGTGCTGCCCGGCGGTCCGTGGCAGGCCTTCCTGTCGAACTCCGGTGCGGAGGCGGTGGAAGCCTCGGTCAAGCTCGCCCGCGTGGCGACCGGCCGACCGGCCGTGCTGGCGTTCCGGTACGGGTATCACGGCCGGACCGCGCAGACCATGGCGCTCACGACCGCGAAGGACGTGTATCGCGGGGCCTTCGAGCCGCTGCCCGGCTCCATCTATCACACGGCCTACCCGTACTGCTACCGGGCCGCTGGCGGGGCGCACGCCCCCGACGCCTGCACCTGTGATTGGGAGGCCCAGCTCGACCTGACGTTCCACCAGTTCATCTATCCCGATAGGGTCGCCGCGGTGATCCTCGAGCCCGTCCTCGGCGAGGGCGGGTACATCGTCCCGCCGCCCGGCTTCTTGCCGCGCCTGCGCGAGATCACTCGACAGCATGGGATCCTGCTCATCGCCGACGAGGTCCAGACAGGGTTCGGGCGGACTGGCGAGATGTTCGCGGTCCAGCACTGGGGCGTCGAGCCGGACATCCTGGTCATGGCCAAGGGGATCGCGTCGGGGCTGCCGCTGTCCGGGATCCTGGCCCGGCAGGAGCTCATGGCGACCTGGAAGCCCGGCACCCACGGTGGCACCTACGGCGGGAACGTGGTCTCCTGTGCGGCGGCGAACGCCACGCTCGACGTCATCGAGGAGGAGGGGCTCGTGGCGAATGCCCGGGTGCGCGGCGAGCAGTTCCTCGCCGGGTTGCGTCGCCTCGCGGGACGCTATCCGTCCATCGGCGATGCGCGCGGGCTGGGCCTGATGGTGGCGATCGAGCTCGTCAAGCCCGGCGTGGGCGACGGTCGGACGCCGGATCCGGAGCTCACGAAGCGGATCCAGGCCGAGGCCCTGGCGCGGAAGCTGATCGTCCTGACGGCGGGCACGTACGTGAACGTCATCCGGATCATCCCGCCCCTCGTGACGACCTCGGCGGAAGTGGACCAGGCGCTCCGGATCCTCGACGAGTCGCTGGCGGCCGCAGGAGCCTAGACCAGGCCGATCTCACGCGCGTCGGCGGACAGGCGGTCGCGCTGGTCGGAGCCGGAGGTGCGGCGGCGGGCCGGGCGCGGCCGGCCGCAGCGGCGGGCGCGGCGCGCGGGAGGGCGGCCCGGCGCGGCCTGGCGGGGCGGGCGCGTCGCCGACCACGTTTCCGGCAGAAGGCACTCACCCGAGCATTCGTCGCTCGATTGCTGTCCGACGCTGCGGACAGCACGCATCTGTCAGGAACCCGTCGCGGCGGCACGCACGGATCTCGCGGTGCGGGCGGCGACCGGGTGACGTGTGCTCACGTGAGTGACATCTGACGAATAGTGCCGAGGGGATCGCGGCGGGCGGCACCGCGCCGGCCGGCGCGGCGGGCGGCACGGAGCCGGCGCCTAGCGCGGCGGGCGGCACGGAGCGGGCCGGGCGCGGCGGGCGGCACGGAGCCGGCGCCTAGACGAGCCCGATCCGGCCGGCCTCCGCCGTCAGGCCGTCTCGATGGTCCGGGTGGGCGATGGCGATCAAGGCAAGGGCACGCTCGCGCAGGCTTCGCCCGAAGAGTTCGGCCACGCCCCACTCGGTCACGACCGTGCGGGCGTGGGCCCGCGTCGTCACGACACCGGCGCCGTCCTGCAGGGTCGCCACGATCCGTGACAGCGAGCCGCCACGCGCCGTGGACGGCAGCGCGATGATCGCCTGGCCGCGTTCGGCCAGGGCCGCGCCGCGGATGAAGTCCATCTGGCCCCCCACGCCGCTGTAGATCTGCGATCCGATCGAGTCCGCGACCACCTGACCGGTCAGGTCCACCTCGATCGCTGAGTTGATCGCGACCATCGTGGCGAACGACCGGATGACCTGCGTGTCGTTGGTGAAGTCGACGGCCCGCATCTCCACCATGGGGTTGTCGCGGACGAAGTCGTACACGCGCGCCGACCCGAGCACGAACGCGGTGACGATCTTGCCCCGGTTCCGCTCCTTGCGCTCGCCGGTGATGGCGCCCGCCTCGACGAGGTCGACGACGCTGTCCGAGAACATCTCCGTGTGGACCCCAAGGTCGCGCTTGTGTCGAAGGGCCAGCGCGGTCGCGGCAGGGATCGCGCCGATCCCGAGCTGGATCGTGGCCCCGTTCGGGACCAGGTCCGCGACGAACTCGCCGATCCGCCGCTCCACTGGGCCAAGCGGTCCGGGCTCCACCACGTACGGCGGCGTGTCGACCTCGGTCGCGGCGTCGATGTCGCTGACGTGGATGAAGCTCTCGCCCAGCGTCCGGGGCATGGCCGCGTTGAACTGGGCGATGACGGTGCGCGACGCACGCATCGCGGCGTGCACGGCCTCCACCGAGACACCGAGCGAGCAGAAGCCGTGCGCATCCGGCGGCGTCACGTTGATGAAGACGGTGTCGATCGGCACGGCCCGCGTCTCGAACAGTCGCGGGACATCCGACAGGAAGACCGGGACGTAGTCCGCCCGCCCGTCCGCGACCGCAGCCCGCGCGTTCGGGCCGACGAACAGCGCACGATGACGGAAGTGCGGGGCCAACTCCGGCGCGAGGTGTGGGCCTGGCCCCTCGGTGTGCAGATGGATCATCCCGACGTCGCGGAGATCCGGAGCCCGGCGCACGAGCGCGGAGAGCAGCTCGGCCGGGGCCGCGGCGGCGCACTGGACGTAGATCTGCTGGCCCGACTCGATGCCCGCGACCGCCTCATCAGCGGTGACGACGCGTGGCGATCTGCGGGAGCCCGACACGCGGGACGCTGACGTGGGGCTCAGCGTCGTCTGGCCGGCGTGTCGGCGACGTCGCCCGCGTCGATCCAGGGCTCGACATCGATCAGGCGATCCGGTCGCTGGGTCATGGCGACGTAGACCCGCTCGAACGCGGCGCGGGCGAAGGCCGGGCCTGCGACGATCACCGAATCGCGGTCGAGGACCTCGTCCACCGTGCGGGCGTCGAAGAGGTGCTCCGGTTCCCCTGGTCCGCGGCCGAGACGCTCGACCGCTGGGGCGCCGTGAGCATCGAGCATCGCGATGATCGCCTGATCACGGTCGATCCAGATCGTGGCTGGTCCGACGGGGCGGGCGCGAGAACGCGTGGTCATCGAGCGGACCTCCTTCTGGACCCGAATGATGCGCCACGATCGCCAGGCGAGGATATGGCCGCATGGCCCGCGACCCCGGGCCATCCGGCCCGAAGCGACGACGGGTTGCCTCGGGCCCGCCGCGAGGCCCCGTCCCGCCGCGAACTGACGCCCACGACGCTGCGACCCGCCGCGCACCGAGGCCAGCGACGGTGGATCGACCGGGATTCCGGCAGAAGGCACTCACCTGAGCATTGGTCGCCGGGTTGCGGTCAGATGCCGCGGACGGCGCACAGATGTCAGGAACGCGCCGTGCCGCCACGCTCGCATCGCGGGCGAGGGCGATGACCAGGGTGACCTGTGCTCATACCAGTGACAAATGACGGAAAGCGGCCGGGCTGCGGCGCGGGGCCGGGCGGCGGCGCGGGCTGTGCCGCGGGGCACGGACACCGGGCACGGACACCGGGCACGGCGCGTCCGCGCCCCCGGAACCGCCGCCTCAGGACCTGGCGAGCAGCCTCGCGAGGACCTCGTCATGCAGGTGCCCGTTCGTCGCCAGGAACGATCCGTTGTCGAGCGCTCGCCGGCCCTCGAAGTCCGTCGCCCGACCGCCGGCCTCCTCGACAAGCAGCATCGGTGCCGCCGCATCCCAGGGGTTGAGGCCGATCTCCACCATGACCTCGGCCGCACCCTCAGCCAACAGGGTGTACCCCCAGAAGTCACCGAACCCGCGATCCCGCCAGGCCGAGCGGATGAGCGCCTCGAACCCGGGCGCCCGACCCGAGTCGGCCAGATCATGCCCGGAGGCATAGAGCACCTGCGCGTCATCGATCGTGCCGATTCGTGACACCGAGATCCGGCGCGGCGAACTGCCCCGGTTCCGCGCCCAGGCGCCGCCAGCACGCCAGGCCCACCATCGCTCGTCGAGCGCGGGTGCCGAGATGACCGCGGCCTGCAGCTCCCCGTCCCGCTCGACCGCGAGCAGCGTGGCGAACACCGGCACGCCCCGGATGTAGTTGTGCGTGCCGTCGATCGGGTCGATGTACCAGCGGACGGACGCATCGCCGGCCTCGGTGCCGTACTCCTCGCCCACGAGCCCGTGGTCCGGGAACGAGTCGAGCAGACGCGTCCGGATCATCCGCTCGATCGCCGTGTCCGCCTGCGTCACGAACGTGCGGTCCGGTTTGGCCTCGATCGTCAGGTCCCGTCGGAAGTATTCACGCGCGAGGACGTCAGCCTCGTCGCAGGCGGCCATCGCGACATCCAGCCAACCGCGCAGTTCGGCGTCGGTGCCGCGGCGAAGCCCCGCCGACCACTCGGGGCCGAACTCGCGGTCGGTCATGCCTTGATCCGTTCCCCGGCCGGGTCGTAGAGCGGCTCACGCGCGACCTCGAACCCGACCCACTCGCCGAAGACGTCCACCTCGCCACGCGTCCCGATCGGGGCGTCCGGCGGCAGATAGGCATACGCGATGGACCGCTCGACCACGAACCCGTACCCACCCGACGTCACGCGGCCCACCACCGCCCCGTCGAGCCGAACCGGCTCATTGCCCAGGCACACCGCCCGTGGGTCGTCGAGCACGAGACAGCGCAGCCGCTTGCGCGAGCCGGCCGCCTTGGCCGCGACGAGCGCATCGCGCCCGATGAAATCCGGCTCCTTGTCGAGCGCGACGGCGAACCCAAGCCCGGCGTCATACGGCGTCTCATCGGGGGTGATGTCGCTCGACCAGACCCGATACCCCTTCTCCAGGCGGAGCGCGTCGATCGCCCGGTACCCAGCGGCGACCAGTCCGTGCGCCCGACCCGCCTCCCACAGCGTGGTCCACAGCGCGCGCCCGTAGTCCGCGTTGGCGTACAGCTCCCAGCCAAGCTCCCCGACGTACGTCACTCGCAGTGCGAGGACCGGAGTGGCACCCACGCTGATCTCCCGAGCGGTGAGGTACGGGAAACCGGCATTCGAGACGTCGTCGCGCGTGACGGACGCGAGGATGTCCCGCGCTCGTGGACCCCACAGGCCGAAGCACACGCGGCCCGCCGTGATGTCACGGATGGTGACGGAGCCATCGGGCGGCAGGTGGCCACGCAGCCAGGAAGCATCGTGGTTCCCGACGGCCGTCCCCGTGACCAGCAGGAAGACCTCCGGGCCAGTCCGGGTGACGGTCAGATCAGCCTGGATCCCCCCGCGGTCATCGAGCAACTGCGTGTACACGATCGACCCGACCGGACGATCGATCCGATTGGCACACACCCGCTCGAGGAATGCGAGCGCGCCCGAACCCGAGATCTCGAGCTTTGCGAACGAGCTCTCATCGAACAGACCGGCGGTCGTACGAGTGGCCATCGCCTCCGCGCCGATCGCCGGCGACCAATGGTGTCCGGCCCAGCCGCGAGGGCGGAGGGTGTCGTTGCCGGCGTCCGCATTCGATTCGAACCAGTTCGGCCGTTCCCAGCCGGACTTCTCGCCGAAGCTCGCGCCCAGCGCCTGGAGGGTCTCGAAAGTGGGGGCGGTGCGCAGTGGCCGGCCGCTCTGGCGCTCTTCGTTCGGGTAGTGGATGTCGTAGTAGGTCGCGTAGTTCTCGATGGACCGCGCGAGCGTGTGCGCCTGCGAGCGATACGCGGGGCCGAACCGCCGGATATCCATCTTCCAGAGATCGAGTTCTGGCTGACCATCGACGATCCAGGTCGCCATCTGGCGTCCGATCCCACCGGCGCCGGCGATGCCGTGAGCCGAGAACCCGGCCGCCACGAAGAACCCACCCACCTCGGACTCCCCGAGGATGAACTCGTTGTCCGGGGTGAACGCCTCTGGCCCGTTGATGACGCGGCTGACGCCGGCGTCGCCCATCGCGGGAACGCGGCGGATGGCGCCTTCCATGATCGGCTCGAAGCGGGCCATGTCCGGCGCCAGGAGCTTGCCGTTGAAGTCAGCCGGGATGCCGTCGAGCGACCAGGGCGCCGGGTCGCGCTCGTAGCCGCCCATGCACAGGCCCCCGACCTCCTCGCGGAAGTAGACGAGGTTGTCCGGATCGCGCAACTGGGGCAGACCCGGATGCACACCCTCGATCGGTTCGGTGAACAGGTACTGGTGCGCCATGGGGATGATCGGCACGGTCACCCCGACCATCCGCCCGATCTCCGGCGCGAACATGCCGCCGGCGTTGACGACCACCTCGGCACGGATCTCCGATCGCTCACCGCGATGCTCGACCGTGACGCCCGTCACGCGGCCGCGTTCCGTCCCGATCCCTACGACCCGGTGATGCGGCCGGACCGAAACCCCGCGACGGCGAGCGCCCGCCGCGAGCGCCTGGGCGAGACCGGAAGGGTCGAGCCAGCCGTCGGTCGGCAGGAAGACCGCGCCGAGGACCCCATCGGTCGACATGGGCGGGAACAGGGCCCGCGCGTCGTCGGGGCCGATCAGTTCCAGCGGAAGCCCGAACGTCCGCGCCCAGCCGACCTGTCGGCGCAGCTCCTCTTGTCGCTCCGGCGACGAGGCGAGTCGCAGCGAACCGACCTCGTGCCAGGACGGGTCCGTCCCGGTCTCAGCGGCGAGCCGCCGGTAGAGGTCCGCGCCGTACATCATCATCCTTGTCAAGGTCACGGAACTGCGCAGCTGACCCACCAGCCCCGCGGAGTGGAACGTGGATCCGGATGTCAGCTCGGCCCGGTCGACGAGCACGATGTCGGTCCAGCCAAGCTCCGCGAGGTGGTACGCGATCGACGTCCCGCCGACGCCGCCGCCGATGATCACCGCCCGCGCGTGTTGCATCCGCCCTGCATCCTCCGCTCTGCGATCCCCACCCGAGAGCGTAGCGGGGCCGATGGGTCCTCCGTCGACCGGTCTCGCGTCCGCGGCAGGGCGAAGCGTCGCTGGCTCAGGCGTCGCGCACCATGAACACGATCTGGCCGTCGTCGCCCGTGACGGTGTGATCGTGGCGGAAGCCATTCTTCTCCAGGACCCGCAACGAGGCGAGGTTCCAGTCACCGACCGACGACCACAGCCGACGGCGGCCGGTCCCGAAGGCTGCATCCACCACCGCGCCTGCCGCCTCGGTGGCGTATCCACGACCCTGGTGAGCTTCGAGGATCTCGTACGCGATCTCGGGCTCGTCGAAGGAGCCACGTCCGATGATCAAGCCGCAGTACCCGATCGGGTCGCCTTCCACGCGTCGACGGATCGTCAGGAGGCCGAACCCCGTTTCGAGGGCGGTCGCGGCCTGCTGTTCCAGGCGACGCTCGATGTCCTCCACCCGAGCCGTCGTCCCGCCGGGGTGCTCCCCGAGGATCTGTACCACCATGGGGGCATCCCCGGGTTCGCGCAGCCGAAGAGTCAGGCGCTCGGTCTCGAGCGCGAATGTCATCGGCGTGTAGCGGGTCTGCACCGACGCAGTATGCGGAGCCGTCGACGGTCGCGCCGCGGCCGTCTGGTCGCCCGCACGGCCTCGGCTTGCCGCGACCGCACGCAGGCCGCATCCTCTGTCCAATGGACGGCGGGAGGATCGCAGGTGGTTGACGGGTCGACAGCGACGCGCGTCGACGTCGCGGTCATCGGCGCAGGGATCGCCGGCCTGATGGTCGCCGCCGAATTCGCCCGGGAGCGATCCGTCCTCCTGCTCGAAGCCGACGACGGACCGGCGCAGCAAACGACCGGTCGGAGCGCGTCGCTCTACTTCCCGCACTACGGGGGTTCCCGGGTCATGCCGTTCACGGCGGCGAGTCGTGCGTGGCTGGAGTCGGGCGGCGGCGACCTCGATCGGTCGCTCTTGTCGCCGCGTGGCCTGCTCGCCGTCGCCGCCCCCGAGGACGAACCGGACTTCGACGAGTACGCGGATCCGACGATCGCGCGACTGACCGCAGCCGAGGCGGTCGAGATCTATCCGGTGCTCCGTCCCGAGCGCTGCGCGGTGGCCGCCTACGACAAGGGGATCCTCGACATCGATGCCGCCGGAGCGGTCGCGGCCGCTCGTCGGGCGTTGCGGGCCCGCGGCGGCGAGATGCGGACGTCGTCGCGCGTCGAGGGCATCAAGCGGGTTGACAGCATCTGGCGTCTCACGACACCCGTCGGGATGGTCGAGGCAGAAGTCATCGTCGATGCCGCCGGCGCCTGGGCGGACCGGGTCGCGGTCATGGCCGGGCTGCCGCCCATCGGGTTGCGTCCCCTCCGTCGAACCGTCTGCACGTTCCTGGCACCACCCGGTCTTGATCACGAGCATTGGCCGATGCTGCAGGGTGCCGAGGATCGGTTCTACCTGAAGCCCGAGGCTGGGGGCTTCCTCGCGTCGCCGGTCGATGAGACGCCGTCCGAGCCATGCGACCCACGACCCGAGATGCTCGACGTCGCCACGGCGCTTGACCATGTCCAGACGGCGACAACGCTCGAGGCGACGTCCGTCCACGCGACGTGGGCGGGCCTCCGGACCTTCTCGCCCGACCGGGCGATGGTGCTCGGCCCGGACCCACTCGACGAAGGATTCGTGTGGTTCGCGGGTCTCGGTGGGTCCGGGATGATGTCCTCGCCTGGGGCGGCCCGCGCCGTCGCTGGGCTGGTGCGCGATGGCGTACTGCCAGCGGACGTCGTGGCTGCCGGGGGTGATCGAGCGTCGGTCGTCCCGGATCGGTTCCGTCAGCATGTCGAGGTGGCCTGACTCGATGACCCCGGACATCGAGGAGGTGATCGCCGCGATCCCCGCGTGGGCCGACCGACCGGTCACGCACGCGCCCATCGCCGCCGGCCTCACGAATGCGAACCATCGGGTCGTTGTCGACGGCACGCCGTACTTCGTCCGGATCCCGGGCGCGTCGACGGACCTGCTCGCGGTGGATCGGGCGAACGAGCGGCACAACACCCAGGCTGCGGCGACCACCGGGGTCTCGCCGCGCGTCGTGGCGGTGATCGAGGCCTGGGACGTGTTCGCGCTCGAGTGGCTCGACGCCCGTACGATGTCGAACGAGACCCTTCACGCCCCGGGCATGCCCACTCGCATCGCGGCGGCGCTTCAGCAGCTCCATGCCGGCCCTCGGTTCCGTGACGACTTCGACATGGTGCCGCTCAGCGCGCGGTACCTCGCGGTCGTGGATGAGCGGGCGATCTCGATCCCGGCCGGGTACCGCGAGCACCTCTGGGCCGTCCCGCGGATCGCGGAGGCGCTGGCCGCGCATCCCCTGCCCACCGTGCCCTGTCACAACGATCTGCTTGCCGAGAACTACCTCGACGACGGGGAGCAGCTCTGGATCGTGGACTACGAGTACAGCGGCAACGGTGACCCGGCGTTCGAGCTGGGCAACACGTGCCAGGAGCTGGGTTACGACGACGACCAGATCTGCGAGCTGTGCGCCGCCTATTTCGGCGAGGCCTCCCCCGCCCTGCTCGCACGGATGCGGCTGCACATGATCATGTCCGACGTCGGCTGGACGTTGTGGGCGGCCATCCAAGCCCGCATCTCGACGATCGACTTCGACTTCGGCGGCTGGGCCGAGGAACGCTGGGCCCGCGCGGCCGCCGCCATCGACGGCCCCGACTTCGAGGCCTGGCTCGCCGCGACCGCCGCGGGCTGAATCGAACGGCCCGGGCGATGCCCGGGCCGTCGACTGCTCCCCCACCTCGAGGACCGTGGGTCACTCAGGCGGGATCTCCTTGAACGCATAGTTGATGTCGATCCCGCTTCGCTTTCGAACGAAGTAGGTCACGAGGTACCACCCGAGCGCGAAGATCAGGACACCACCCACCACGCGGTAGGCGAGGTCACTGGTCAACCCCAGAGTGTCGTTGGTCAGGAACAGGTAGAGGAAGAGCGCGCCGGCCACCGCGCCGACGGCACCAACGATCGTGACGAGCGGGAAACCACCGACTTTGTAGGCCGAGCCCGGTGAAGCGTCATAGAGCGACTTGGCCCGGAACGGAAGCAGTGCCCCCGCGATCGCGGTACCAACGAACACGTAGCCGCACGCGAACGTGACGCCCAGCGTGAGCGACGTCCAGGTCGTCTCCGTCCCGTCAGCTCCCAACGAAACGAAGTTGTTGTACAGGTAGATGACCGGCAGGCTGGCCACGAAGTAGATCACGTGGGCATTGACCGGCGTGTGAAGTCGATCGGACACCCGGCTGACCATCTCGGGCAGCACGCGGTCCAGGCTCATCGCAACCATGATTCGAGTCATGCCGATGTAGCAGTTGTGGACGATCTGATGGCCGTTGAGGATGAACCCGGCGGCGATGACGATGGTCACGATGGGGTTGTTGGCGATGGCCGTGGCGATGATGTTCGGCCACAGGTAGGACCCGGCCAGCGAGACGTCAGCCGTCCCCCAGTAGCCCGCGCCGGCGATCAAAAGGAACTGGGACCCGATCGCCCGCTCAAGAACGACGGCCAGCAGCGCGAGCAGGAGGCCGGTCAGGATGAGCGACCCGACGATGATGAACGCCTGGTCCTTGAATGAACCGGCGGACTTGATCTCGCCGTTCTGCTGGGCCGAATAGGTCGCCCACTGGAGCGACGTCCAGGCGATCGGCGCGATCAGCAGTGTTGCAAGGAGGCTGAACGCCGGATTGAGCTCGACACCGCCGGCCTCGGCCGCCGCGAAGGCGTCCGCGGTGAAGGTGGCGGAGCCCCCGATCGCCGCAGAGAACGCGTCGAGGCGGGCCGGTACATCGGCCGTGACCGCGGTCCCGAGCACGACGAGCATGGTCCCGAAGGCGAGGAGGATCGCGATCCACATGACCCGCTGGAGCCGGACGTAGTTCTTGAAGCCGGAGGTCAGGATCAGCATCGCCAACAGGGCGTTGCCGACACTGGTAACGAGGATGCCCTGACCCGTGGTGAACCACGACGCCAGGTCCACGAACGTCCCGCTGCCCGTGGCCGCGCCGAGCCCGAGGAAGAGTGGGGCAAATCCCAGCGACGACACGAGCCAGCCCGACAGCGCCACCCACTGCAGGATCCAGATCACGAACCCGGAGAAGACCAGGGTGAAGCCGATCCCGCCGCCGAGCACGCGACTCTGGAATACGTAGTCCCCGCCCGATCTCGGAAGCGCGGTGGAGAGCCAGACGTAGGCCAGCGCGATCGGGATCTCCAGGACCATCGCCAGGAGGATCCCCCAGACCAGCTGCCCACCCGGGAGGGCGCCCGGGGCCCACAGATACGTCCACGGGAAGATCAATCCCATCGTCAGGACGTTGTAGACGAACGCCGACCGTGCGGACATCACGCGAACCAGGCCCGAAGACTTCCGCACGAAGACCTCGGGCACCGCCGTTGCTGTCGCCATGCCATCTCCTCGTTACAGGGAATGCCTGACAGCGATCCTCCCTCCGGACCGCCAGATCACCTGGGACCGTTCTCCGATGCCACCTCCTGGTCGAGATCGCTTCGTGTGGGCTCCGACGGGACCGCCGTTCAGCCGGCGGTCATCTGATAGCTGGTGACCTTCCCCGCGGCGATGGTGATCAGGCACCCGCGCAGGACGCCCTCGCCGTACTCGCTACCGGGATTGACGCAGACGGTCTGACCGAGACGCGCCGCGGCCTGGGATTCATGGATGTGGCCATGCAGGCCCAGCATCGGCTGGTACCGCTCGATCGCTGCCCGGATCGCCTCGCTCCCCGCACCGTAGAGGACGGGTTGCCCGCCGCGCACAACCTGGCTCGGCGGGTCCGTCGTGGCATCGAGCATCGGACACGTGTCAAGCGTCGAATCCTTTGGTGGGGCGTGGAAATTGAAGATCACGCGGCTGTGGTCGCCGAACGGTTCGGCCAGCGCCTCGATCCGGGTCGCCAGTTCAGGCTCCTCGGCCTCGCGCGGCGTCTTCCAGGGCGTGGGGTTCACGTACGGCATGCTGATCATCACGTGGTCGTCATCGAGTGGGACCGCGCGGTCCTCGCAGGCCACGAACGCTTGCGTGTCCGGCCGGTCCATCGTCGCCATGACCTCGGTCAGGTCGTCGTTGCCGCCGGTCGCGTAGACCTTGATGCCGGTGCCCGCCAGCCGCGATTCCGCGAGGTCGATCCAGGCGGCAACACGCTCGGTCGCTAACCGGACGAACAGCTGCTCCACGAGGGCCGGATCGGCCTGGGTGGCGCGGTATTCGTCCTCGTCCATCACGACGTCGTAGAACCCGAGGTCGCCGATCAACCGTCGGACCGCCGCCACCTCGGTATCGGTCGTCATGCGCTCGACCCGCCCGTGGACGGTCGCCCGGTAGGCCCCACCGGCCTCCCGGATGATCGGGATGGCCAGCTTGCCCATCACGTCGCCACCCATGACCAGGGCGTCGGCGCTGTAGAACTTGGCCGCGTTGAGAAACTTCTTCCATGTGCGCTCCGACCCATGCACGTCGGTGGCATAGAAGACCTTCGTCCCGCGCGGGCCCTTTCGGAAGAGTCGCATCGTGGGGATGCTACGCGCGCATCCGGGCGCCGGTGGGGTCCACCAGCACGTCGGCCGCCACCTGACCGGGTTCACGGCGATCGAAGACGTCGACCTCGATGGGCGCCCCTTCGGCCACACTCGCGTCCAGATACACCGTGCCGACCGTCCGTCCGACCGTGTACCCGAAGGCGGCTGATCGAAGCCGCCCGACGACCTCGCCGTCGACCCGCACCGCTTCGCCGCCGTAGACCGGGAGCCAGCCATCGCCACCGATCACGACCGTTCGAAGCCGACGCCCCGGAACGCCGTCGTCGCGCTCGCGCGCGACAACGAGCGCCGAGCGACCGATGAACTCGCCCTTGTCGAGCCGAACGAACGGGCCGAGTCCGGCCTCGAACGGCGTGTCCCTGGGCGTCAGGTCCGTCCCGTAGTAGCGGAACCCCTTTTCGAGACGCAGGGACTCGAGCGCCCGATACCCGATCGGCTCGAGACTGACACCAAGGCCCTCGCCTGCCGTGACCAGCGAGTCCCAGACCGCGACCGCCCAGGCGCGATCCACGGTCAGCTCCCAGCCCAGTTCGCCGGCATAGCTGATGCGGGTGGCGAGCGCGGGCGCCGCGGCCACCCCGACCGCGATCTCCCGAGCGGTCCGGAGCGGAAGACCGCCGTTCGAGACGTCGTCCGAGGTCGCCGCCGCCAGCACGTCCCGGGCCCGTGGCCCCCACAGGCCGATGACGGCCCACGCATCGGTCACATCCCGGATCGTGACCGCCGGATCCCCATCCCGGACGTTCGCGCGGATCCAGCCGAGGTCCGCGGCCAGGGCCCCGGCGCCGGTGATGACCCGGAATTCGTCCGCGGCCAGTCGGGTGACGGTCACGTCGGCGAGGACCCCACCCCGATCGTCGAGGAATTGGCCGTACACGGCGGCACCCACCGGCCGGTCCACGTCGTTCGCGCACACGCGCTGGAGCAGGTCCAGGGCGCCGGGCCCGGCGACCTCGATCTTGCCGAACGAGCTCAGGTCCACGATCCCGGCCCGCTCGCGGACCGCCCGGTGCTCCTCGCCGACCCGGGCGAACCAGTCGGGCTCATCCCATCCGCGCTCCCGCGGAAGCCGACCCGCGCGGCGCCAGGTGTTCCCGGGTCGAAGCAGGTCCGCGCGTTCCCAGCCGGCCTTCGTCCCGAAGACCGCGCCGGCCTCCTGCAACCGTCCGTGGAGCGCCGAGAGGCGTCGCGGTCGACCGGCCGCATCGGCGTCGTACGGGAATCGCAGGCGGTAGTAGTCCGTGTACGTCTCCCGGGCGAGGGCCGCGGCCCAGGATGGATCGCGATACGTCTCGGCGAACCGCCACGCGCGGTACGGGGCGATGTCCACGCCCGGGTCCCCGCTCGTGATCCAGCCGGCGATGGCCCGCCCGATCCCGCCACCCGCGCCGAAGCCGTTGAGTGACAACCCCGCGGCCATCCAGAACCCCGGAACCCCTGGCATGGGGCCAAGGAGCGGGTTCGCGTCCGGCGTCATGGCGTCCGGATGGCAGACGAGACGGATGGCCTCCGCGTCGGCGAGGAACGGGAAGCGCCGGATCGCCCCCGCCATGAGCGGCGCGAACCGTTCGTAGTCCGGCGGCAGGGATCGCGCCGCATGATCCCACGGCACACCGTCCTCCCAGCGCGACACGGGGTCCAGCTCGTAGCCGCCGAAGACCATCCCGCCTTGCTCGCTCTTGCCGTAGACGAGGTTGTCGGGGTCGCGGAAGCACGGCATGTCGCGCGGCAGCTCAGACCCGGGGACGGCCTTGAGCGCGATGTGCTGATGATCGACCGGCGTGGACGGGACCCAGGTGCCGGCCATCGCCGCGATGCGGGGCGCCCACATCCCGGCCGCATTCACGACGATCTCGGTGTCGATGGACCCCGCCTCGGTCAGCACCCCCGTGATCGCGCCACGCGGCGATCGCTCGAACCCGGTGACACGGACACCGGTCCGGATCCGGACGCCCAGGGCGCGTGCCGCATCGGCGACAGCATGGGTGGCGCCGTGCGGATCGAGGTGGCCGTCGCCGGCCAGGTGAACGGCGCCGTAGAGGGCGTCGGGGGAGATCGCCGGCATCAGGTCCCTCGCCTCGGATGGCCCGATGACGCCGGCATCCAGCCCGATCCCACGGGCTCGGCTGGCGGTCCGCTCCAGTTCGCGGAGCTGCTCAGGCGATGACGCGAGCCGAAGACTCCCAACGGTCTCGAACGCCCCGAGCCGCCGATAGAGCTCGATGCTGTATTGCCGGAACGCCATCATCGTCGACGACGGGTTGAAGGCCGTCACGAGACCGGCCGCCTGACACGTGGAACCGGCCGTGAGCTGGGCCTTCTCGACGAGCAGCACGTCCGTCCAGCCCGCGAGGGCCAGGTGGTACGCCACGGAGCAACCGGTGATCCCGCCACCGATCACCACGACCCGCGCCTGATCCGTGCCCATGAGCGGCAACGGTACGGCGCGGCGACCCGTCGCGTGGGGCCGTGGCGCAAGGTGCGATCCGCTCGGCTACGATCGCGCGGTGACCGCCCCCCAGGATGCGCTCCCGCGTATCGATCGAGCCGTCCTCGAGACCGAGGTACTCCGTCTCGTCGACGCGGCCGAAGCGGAGGGCCTGACCATCCGCGTCCTCGGATCGATCGCCGTGTCGCTGCACTGCCCGGACTCAGCGACACTCCTGCCGGACTTCCAGCGAACGTACGCGGACATCGATGTCGCCGCGTACCGCTCGGAGGCCAAGGCTCTCGCGCGCCTCCTGACGGGTCTCGGGTATCTGGATGACCGGTCCGTCTACATCCGCTCCGAGGGCGCCCGGTCCATCTTCGACCAGCCCGGCGGCCGGGTCCACCTCGACGTCTTTTATGATCGTCTCGAATTCTGTCACGTGATCCCGCTGAACGGCCGACTCGCGGCCGATCGACCCACGATCCCGCTCGCCGAGCTCCTGCTCTCCAAGCTCCAGATCGTCAAGATCAACGAGAAGGACGTCGTCGATATCGCGCTCCTGCTGCTTGATCACCCGATCTCGGGCGGCGACGCGGACACCATCGATGCCCACCGGATCGCCCGACTGGCGGCCGAGGACTGGGGGCTGTGGCGGACGATCACGGGCACCCTCGAGACCGTCGAGGCGCTTGTCGCGACCTACCCACAGCTCGATCCGGGGCAGCGCGATCGGATCATGACGGCTTCGGCCGCGCTCAAGGCGCGGATCGATCTCGAACCCAAGCCGCTCGCGTGGCGCATGCGGGCGAAGGTCGGGGACCGCCGGCAGTGGTGGACCGATGTCGATGAGGTCGGCTGACCCAGGCCCGCGACGGCAGATCGCCCTCGCGATCATCGCGTTCACCGCGACGCTCATCCTGCTCGTGGGTCTGTGGTCCGTTCTCGGGCGGGGCTCTCCGGGAAGCGGCGCCGCCTCTGGGTCACCGGCCACGACACCGACTGCCGTCGCGGCGAGTCCGGGCGCCACGTCGACGCCGACCGGGGCCGGTAGCCCGACGGCGACGTCGTCGGGCGGTGGCTCCGCGACGGCCCCGCCACCGCCGATCGGTGATCCCGTCCTGGTGGGTGCCGGCGACATCGGCGATTGCGACGTCCGCGGCGACGAAGCCACGGCGGATCTCCTCGACGACATCGATGGGACCGTCTTCACGGCCGGCGACAACGCCTACGAGGTGGGGTCCCTCGACGAGTTCCGCGCCTGCTATGACCCGTCCTGGGGCCGCCATCTCGATCGCACCCGGCCCGCGGCCGGCAACCACGACTGGGGCACCCGCAACGCCGCCGGCTATCGCCAGTACTTCGGCGAGCGCGCCACCCCGGACGGTGATACCTGGTACGCCTACGACCTCGGGACCTGGCACATCATCGTGCTCGATTCCGACTGCGATGCCGTCGGCGGCTGCGGACCGGGGTCGGACCAGGGCCGCTGGCTCGCGGCGGATCTCGCCGCGTCAAGCGCGACGTGCACCCTCGCGATCTGGCACCACCCGCGGTTCAGTTCCGGTGAGCACGGCAACGACCCGACCGTCGCGCCGCTCTGGCGTGCCCTGTACACCGCCGGCGCCGATGTGGTCGTGAACGGCCACGACCACGACTACGAGCGGTTCGCGCCGCAGGATCCGGACGGCAAGGAAGACCGGGCGCGCGGGATCCGCCAGTTCGTCGTGGGCACCGGCGGGACCCCGCTCCGCGACTTCACGGCGACGGCCGCCAATAGCGAATTGCGCGCCGCCGTCACGCACGGCGTCATCAAGTTCACGCTGAAGGCCGGCTCGTACGAGTGGGCCTTCATCCCCACCAGCACGGAGTTCGCGGATGCGGGCTCCGGTCCCTGCCACTGACCGCGGGCTCGCTCGCGGTCCTCAGTCGCCGGCGGCTTCGCGCAGGGCTCGCTCGAACCCGGGGCCGCTCGCGTTGTCCAGCAGCCGGTCGAAGTGTTCCGCCGCGTACGCCACGAAGTCCACGTCGAGCGTGCTGATCCCCTGCTGGAGGACCCCCCACATCGCCTCGCGCAGGTCCGACACGATCCGCATCAGCGTCAGCCGGGCCAGTCTGGCCGGTCGAACCTCCCCGTCGTAGGCGGCCAGGAGGGCGGCGTCCTCGTCGGGTGTCAGTTCGTGGTTGATGCTGAAGTTCCCGAGATCGAAGAACGGGTCACCCATCCCGGCGTACTCCCAGTCGACGATCCGGATCCGGGTCCCGTCGTCGATGAAGTTGGCGTTGAGCAAGTCGTTGTGGCACGGCACGAGAGGGATCGGCGCGGTCAACAGCGCCAGCTCGATCCGTCGGCCCACCGACGTTGCCAGGTCGTAGGCGGCGGGGATCGGTACGCCGCGGGCGGCCGCCAGGGCCCGGTAGACCTCGGCGATCCGAAGCGGGATGAACAGGCCGGGGATCGCCGGTCCGCCGTGGATCCGTCGCAGCGACGCGGCGACCCGCTCGAGCGTCTCTGATCGATGGACGGCCTCGTCTGTGACCGGTTGGCCCTCGATGAAGCGGGTCACGAGATAGCCCTCTGGCCGGATGAACGCGGTCACTTCCGGACCGACGCCTACACCCGCCGCCGCGACCGTCGCCGCGTGCTCCACCTCACGGCTGATCCCGAGGAGATACGTATCGTTGCCGGCGAGCCGGATGACCCAGCGCCGTGGCGTCGAGTCGGCTTCGACAAGGAAGTTCCGGTTCGTGATGCCGCCCGATAGTGGCGTGAGCGTCAACTGGAGACCGGCGAGCTCCGGTACCCGTCCGAGCGCCCGGACCAGGTCGTCGCGGAGCTCGCCTCGCAGCGCCTGATCCGGGGAGGGGGCGATGGTCACCCGTGGTCAGCCGATGATGGCCTCGCCGGTCACCGCGTCCGCTGATTCCACATCGGCCGCCGTCCCCCGGATCGAGATCGCGTAATAGACGGCTCCGACGATCATGATGAGGAGGACCGTGGCCTCGAAGAACGGGATGTCTGGCAGCCAGCTGATGGGATTGCCACCGGACGTCACCGCAGTCAAGGACGGGTTCGTGATGTCACGCAGGTCGCCGCCGAAGTTCCCGAAGATCGCCGGATCGCTCCACAGAGCGAAGTTGACGATCATGAACCCACCCCACAAGAGCGCCAAGATGTTGATCACCGTGCCCCAGGACCCAAGCTTGAACCAGGCACCCTTGTGCGGCCAGCCACGCCTGCGGGCCATGAGCACGCCCAGGTTGCACATGAAGTAGCTCAGGTAGATCAGGCCGGTCGCGCCGGCGGCCAGAAGGCCCGGGCTGTCCGTGATAAGGAACGGGATCGCGGCGAGGACCCCGACCGCCACCGCGGCGTAGGCGGGCGTATGGAACGACGAGTGGACGTGGCCCCACACGGAACCCAGCGGCATCCGACGATCCCGGCCCATGGAGAACATGAGCCGGACGGTCGCTCCATGGATCGCCAGCGTGCAGACGTAGACAGCGAGCAGGATGACGAAGAGGTAGCCATTGCCGAGGGTCTCGCCGAGCGCCGACTTGAGCGCTGTGGAGATCGGCGATGCGTCGGTGAACGCCGCCGTCATGTCTGGTGTGGCAAGGATGATCGCCAGAAGGAAGATCGCACCGACGATCCCCGACAGCCAGATCGCCGCCAGGATGCCGCGCGGCGCGTGCCGACTGGCGTCAAGCGTCTCCTCACCGAAGGTCCCCGCAGTATCGAACCCGTAGACGACGAACAGGCTCATGAACATTGCGATGAGGAACACCGGAAGATATCCGCCGGTCTCCGCCGTCTCCACACCAGCTGTCGTGGTCAGGACGGAGAAGTCCTGGACCCGGAAGAACAGGAGCAGGATCAGCGCGAAGACCAACATGGCGAGGATCTCTGCGCCGACGCCGATGTTGTTGATGATCGACAAAAGACGGACGCCGAACGCGTTGATCAAGGTGGTCGACACCAGGGTGATCAAGGCCCAGAAGACCAGGTTGTTCATGAACGGCAGCGGACTCGGGTCCGACAGACTGAACCCGAAGATCCCCGACATCACGAGCGGTACCGTGCCCGCCACGGCGGTCACGGTCACGACGCCCGCCCAGAAGTAGAACCACCCCGTGAACCAACCCAGCGTCCGGTTCGACAGGCGCTTGGACCATTGGTAGATGGACCCGGCGACCGGAAAGTGACTCGAGAGTTCGGCGAAGTTCAGGGCAACGAACGTCTGACCAAGGATCACGAGTGGCCACGACCAGAAGAACGCTGGCCCGCCGAAGCCCAGGCCCAGGGCGATCAGGGTGAACGTGCCGGTCGAAACGCTGATGTAGCTGAACGCGACCGCGAAGTTCGAGAGGAAGCCGAGCGTCCTCTTCAGCTCGGGCTTGATCCCGAGAGATCGTAGATGGGCGTCGTCCCTCGCCGCGACGTCCTGCGGACTGTTCGACACGATCCTCTCCTCCTACCACCGCACCCACGGGTGCGAGACTGACCTCTGGGGAGAATTGAGCGTGGGCCGTTGGGCTGCCCCCGTCGTGGCTCCCTCCTGCCAAGGCGGACTCGGCCGGAGGATATCACCGCGTTGGCGCCCGTCAACGGGCGTTCTTGTCGTGCATGGACCTGACCAGGGGTCGGGCTCCGCGGCCCGTGCGACCGCGGGCTGATCAGCCGGCTTCGACGAGGTCCCGAAGCGCATCCGGCGGGGGCCGATGCACCTCGATCGGCCGGATGTATGCGGCGACCATGTCGCGCGAGCCATTGACGCCGAGCTCGGTGAAGAGGAACGAGAACTTGCGCCGCTGGGCCGCGAGGATCTCGTCCTTCGTCGAAAGGTCCCAGAGCGCGCGCTTGAACGGGCCGATGGCCTTCTTGCGGGTGGTGTAGACGAACTGCTGGTCCGTCTGACCGGGCTTGCGCTCATCCGCGGCATTGGCGAAGCACCATGCCTCGATCTCCGCATGGAGGGACGCCGGGAACGCCGGGTGCTCGTACAGCGCGTTCTGGAAGCCGGTCGCGAGATGGATCTCCGCGGTCTCCACCGCCGGGAATCGATGGAACAACTCCTCCGGGAGCGTCGATGCTCCGTGCTGGACGGCTCCGGCAAGACCGTGCTCACGCGCCACGACACCCAGCTCGCGCAGGACCTCGAAGTCCAGCTTCACCTCGGCGACGCCCCCGCCCGGGAGCGGCACGCCGCCGTGGCTGGTTCCAGTCTGGACGCTCACCTTGCTGATCCCGACGGCGCCGGGTGCGCGGACGTCGAGTTCACGCCGGTAGCCATCGAGATACGCCCGAAGCTCATCGATCGTCGAATTCTGCGTCCCCACCTCGCCGATCTCCCCTCCGACGCTGACCGTGACGCCATCGGTCTCGAGCGTCCGGATCAGCGCCGTAAGCTCGGCCGCACGAGCGTAGTTCTCGCGCTGCTGGGCATCGGTGGTCGGCTCCGATAGGTCGACGAGCGTCGAGGAATCGATGTCGATATTCCTGTAGCCCGCCTCGATCGCCAGGCGGCATGCCCGCCGGATCTCCTCGGTCATGGCCTCGGGGTCGGCCGAGTACTTCTTCGCGTTGAACTGGTAGTGGTCGCCCTGGATGAACACGGGCGCTCTCCAGCCCGCGGCGATCGCGCCCGCCAGGACCGACGTCGCGTAGTCGATCGGGCGCTGGAACGTGTAGGTCTGCTCGCTTCGCGCGAGCTCCAGGATCACCGCGCCCACGTCAGCCGCGGCCGCGGCCTCGAACACGGTCCGGGCCATGTCGAAGACCTGTGCCCGGAGGTTGATCGCGGGCACGGTGAAGCCCGACACCTCGCCGCGGGCACGCGCCGTGTACAGCTCCTGGATGCTCGCAGACGGCGCCCCCAACGCCTGGCTCGCCTCCCAGACGATCCACTGGGCGGCCGCGGCCGTCGCCTCGTCCTCGGTGAACGCCGCGGTCCAGGCGAGGATCCGGATGGCCTCGGAGCGGAAGGCCGGCTCGTCGCTGATCTCGAGGCGTCCATCGCGCAAGTGCGCCACGCCGCCGATCGCGGCGAGCAGGTCGGCGGGCGAGGTCGCGACGTGGCTCATCGGTCGGTGCTCTCCTCTGGGTTGTGCATCGACCATGGTACGGCGCAAGAGGGCGACGGCGCCGGTGGCCGTCCCGCGCGTCACCCCCGGGACGGCCTCAGAACGTCGGCTTGACCACCATCAGAAACACGATGATCGCCACTAGGACCCCCAGAAGGATCCCGCCGCGCTGGATCTTCTTGACCGTCGCGAGCAGCTCCGGCGGGGGCGGACTCCCGGGCGTCATCGGTCCCGAACCGAGCTCGATGACTCGATGAAGCGCGTTCTTCTGGACCGTGAGGGCGTACACGAGCGCGATGACGTACAGGACGATCCCGAGCATCAGCCAACGCGTCGCCATCAGGTCGAACCGGCCGCTCGCGATGAGGCCGAGCCCGGTGACGCCCTGCAGGATCGCCAGGGGATAGACGAGCGACGAGCCGATCTTGGCGACCTGGCGACTGCTGAAGTTGGCGTGCTGGGGCTCCCGACCGGCCATGGCGCCCATGATCGAATAGGCGTAGGTCGGCCCGAACGCGAGGATCGCCCCGAAGACGTGCAGGAACAGCAACCAGGGGAACAGGGCCGCAAGATCCACGATCATCCTCCGCTACGGTGCGCTCGATCCCCCGACTGATCGGCAGGATAGACGCCGCCGCAGCCCGGCGTGCGACCTGGAGGCGCGGCTAGGAGGCGCGCGTCGAACGGCGACCGACGAAGTCCACCAGCACGTACTCGCCGAGACGCTCCGGCGTGGCGTAGAACGCCCGACCGCGATTGAGCCGAGTCATCTGCGCGACGAACTCCGCCAGCGCCCGTGAGCGCTCCAACATGAAGGTGTTGATCGTGATGCCGTCCTTCGTACAGCGATGGACCTCGCGGAGGGTCTCGCTGATCGTCCGGCGCGTTGGCGGGTAGTTGAATTCCACCTGGCCGTCCTCGAAGTGCGCGGTCGGCTCGCCGTCGGTGATCACGACGATCTCGCGGTTGGCCGCCGGGTGAGCCGCGAGGATCCGACGAGCCAGCATCAGGCCGTGCTGGAGGTTCGTCCCGTACTCGTAGCCGTGCCAACTGAGCTCGGCGAGCGCCCCCGGTCGGATCTCGCGGGCGTAGTAGGCGAACCCGATGACCGATAGGTGATCGCGCGGGTACTGCGTCCGGATCAACGTATCGAGCGCCACGGCCACCTTCTTGGCGGCGAGGAAGCAGCCGCGCAGCAGCATGGAGCGGCTCATGTCGACGAGCAGGACCGTCGAGGTCCGCGTCAGCTGCTCCGTCCGGAACACCTCGAAGTCGCTCGGGGCGAGGCGGATGGTCGGGTCGCCCCGGACCCGCCGGCGGGCTGGCGCGTTCTCCTCCCGCGTCAGCGCATTCGTCAGTGTCCCGCGAAGGTCAAGATGGAACGGGTCCCCGAACTCGTATGGCTTCGTGGTCTCCTCGCGCTCCCCGCCCCGGCCGGCCCGATCGATCCGATGCCCGCCGAACGCATCGCGCTTGAGCCGAGCGAAGAGGTCGTCGAGGACCTTCTGGCCGATCCGTCGGCTCCCGCGCGGTGTCAACTCCAGTCGCTCACCATCGCGCGTCAGGTAGCCCGCCGCCTCCAGACGGCGAGCGAGATCGTCGAGCGCGTCGAGGTCCCGCAGTGCGTCGTCGCCAAGCAGGTCGTGAACAGCGCGACGGTCGATGGACGACAGGCCCTCCGGTCCGGCCACGTCCGACAGCGCGTCCTCCAGGCGATCTATCGCGGCGAGCTGTTCGATCTGCGCGAGCGCCCCCTCGAGACCCAGCGGCTCGCCGCCGCTGAACGGGACGCGCTCGCCGAGCCCGCCGGGGAGCAGCAGATCCAGGTTCGCCGCCAGTTGCGCGAGATCCACCAGCAGCCGGTCGTCCTGGAGGAGCGAGGCCATCATCGATTCCAGCTCGGCGCGCTGCTCCGGTGTCATCGAGCGCATCAGGGACTGCATCGCGGCCATGCGGCCGGCGAGCTGGTCGATGATGTCGTCGAATGTCCTGGCGCCCGGGAAGAACGACCCGTGCTTCGCCAGGAATTCCCGCACGTCCGGATCCGCCCCGCCGATCCGCTGGCGGATGAGCTCGTTGAGGTCGCGCACCATCTCGCGGTTCGCCGCGAGATCCTCGGGCCGCATGGACCGGATCGCCTCGGACATCCCGGCCACGTACTGGTCGAGGACCTGACCGCGCAGCCGACCGACGAGATCGTCGAACCGCTGGCGCGCATCCGGCTCCAGGAAGTCGTAGTCCTGGAGGGTCCGCAGCCGCTCCCCGATGTCCGCGGGCAGCGCATCGAGGCGGTCCAGGCGCTTCGCCGCCACGTCGCGAAGGAGGTCGCGCAGGGCCGCGTCGGCGTCCGAACCCGCGGACGCCTCCTCGAGCCGTCGCTCCACGCCGGTCCGTTCCGTCGCCACGATGTCGTCCAGTTCGCGGCGGATGTCGCCGAGCACGTCGCCCAGACCGTAGCGCTCGAGAGCCTGCTCGCGTCGCCGTTCGAGCCGATCCATCAACTCGCGGAGGCCGGCCAGGTCCGGGCGAGTCGGGTCGCCTGAGCGCCAGCCACGCTCCATGAGGCGGCGAAGTGCCTCGGCCAGATCGCCTTCGGCCAGCACGTCGTCCGCGAGTTCGTCCATGATCTCGTCCGCTCCGAGGTCCGGGACCCGCTGCGACCCGTCCCAGCGCGAGAAGCGCGCCTGCTTGGCGAGCGCCGCGGGCGGATCGATCACGCCGCGCGCGCCGGCGTCGAGGTCTCCAGGGTCGGGCGTGTAGGCCGTCATCGGCGGACGATCACCGACGGTAGACCGTGCCGCCGGCGATCCGCTCCTTGTTGATGCGCCGAGCGAGGTGGAGCCCCTCGAGCAGGAACTCCACGGCGGACGCGATCACGGCGGGTTCTTCGGCGCCGTCGGTCACGTCGAAGGTGCCGAGACCCGTGACCGCGGCGTGCATCCCGGGCACCTCGCGCATCCACGCGACATAGGCCCGCGACGGGGTCCGCTCGCCCGTCTCGACCGTGAACCCGTCATCGAACGCGTCCACGACCGCCTCGAGGTCATCGATCGAGATGTGCCGCGAGAACGTGGCGTACAACGCTTTCGTGATCAGCCGTTCGACGATCCGATCCTCGGGCGACTCGTCACCGACCGTCTCGAGCTCGAGCTTGCCGGCGGTGGACGCGAGCACGGCGCCAAGGTCCGAGACCCGCGGCGCGGCGAGGGCCTCCCCGAGCCGGATCGCACGCTTGAGGGCGGCCGCTTCGAGGACCTCGGTGTTGGCCACGGACACGCGTACGCTGACGCCGGACCGCTGGCTGATCTCCGGGGAGCGCCGGGCGAGATGCGTCAGCTCCGCCACCAGCTCCTCCATGAACGGCGGCATGACGACGACCGGTACCCCGTCCTCGGCCTCGAACCGACGCTTCTCCTGGCGCACGATCGCCATCTCGTCGTCCAGCGTCCGTGGGTAGTGCGTGCGGATCTGCGATCCCAGCCGGTCCTTGAGCGGCGTGATGATTCGGCCGCGCGATGTGTAGTCCTCTGGATTCGCCGACGCGACCACGAACAGGTCCAGCGGGAGCCGGACGACGAACCCGCGGATCTGGACGTCGCGTTCCTCGAGGATGTTGAGCAGCCCCACCTGGATCCGCTCGGCGAGATCCGGTAACTCGTTGATCGCGACGATGCCCCGGTTCGCCCGTGGGATCAGGCCGTAATGGAGGGTCCCCTCGTCGGAGAGATAGCGGCCCTCGGCCACCTTGATGGGGTCCACCTCGCCGATGAGGTCGGCGATCGTGATGTCCGGAGTGGCGAGCTTTTCGGCGTAGCGGCGGTCCCGTGGGAGCCAGTCGATCGCGGCGGCATCGCCGTCACGGGACACGATCGCGCGGGCGGCCGGGCTCACCGGATCGTACGGGTCGTCGTTGAGCTCACCGCCGCGGACGACCGGCACGGCTTCGTCAAGCAGACCCACCAACGCCCGCGCCATGCGGGTCTTGGCCTGCCCTCGCTCGCCGAGGAAGACGAGGTCCTGGCCGGCGAGGATCGCGTTCTCGATGGCTGGTAGGACGGTGTCGTCGAAACCGACGACCCCGGGCAGGACGGAGGCTCCGGACGCCAGGCGCCCGATGAGGTTGGCGCGCAGCTCGTCCTTGACCGTCCGCGAGCGCCAACCCGAGCTCCGCAGCTCGGCGATCGTGGTCGGGCGCTTGGTCTTCGGCATCGTTCGTCCTTCAGTGCGGGGTCGCGTTCGGGGCAGAGTGGTGGCTGGTGTGCCGGACGTGCTCGATCGCCCGCGCGACCTCCTCGATGCCGGTGACCCCCGCGGCCGCGAGGCCCACGAGCACGTCGCGACGGCGCTCGACATCAAGTTCGAAGTCCCCGGCGTGCGCGCCGACGCGCAGCGCCAGTTCGGGCGCGACGCCCCAGCCAAAGTGCTCGAATTCGTCCGCGGCCGGATCCCACGTGGCCAACACGGCCGGTCCGAGACGCTGGACGTGCCCATGCCCGTCGCGAGCGGTCGGGCGAACGTAGTGCGCCGCGACGACACGACGCCGGCCGCCGCTGACCCGACGCAGGATGAGGACGACGCCGAGTCGTGACAGCTCGTCGTCGTCCACACCGACGGGCGGGCGTCGAAGGTCGGCGAAGACGTCGTCGAGGGAATCGGCATGGATCGTGGCGGCCAGTCCGTACCCGATCGACGCGGCCCGGATCGCCAGCCGAGCCTGGTCCCCCCACGTGTACGACGGCAGGTGATCGGACAGCTCGGGGATCACCAGGACCGTGTCGTCGGGCCGCACGGGCCGGCCGCCCGGCGAGACGCTGGCTGTGGCAGAACGGGGCCCGGACCAGCCGAGCTCGGACGCCTGCGGCAACCACTCGAACGTCTCATCGGACCCGGCCAGCTCCACCGTCCGCACGTCCGGCGGAAGGAACGCGAGGAGGGCCCGCAGGAGCGTGGTCTTGCCCGCGCCGCGCTCCGCAGCGGCGACCAGCAGCGGAACGCGGGCCTCGACCAGGATCCACAGGGTGGCGGCCAGCTCCGCGTCCAGGGTCCCGGCGCGGATGAGCTCCACGATCGATCGTGGCTCGGGATCGGGTGGGCGGAAGGCCCACCGGCTCGCGGTCGGCGCGTCGGCCAATCGGGTCTCCGAACAGATGGCGGGTTCCGGCTGGACGGCCAGCGTACGGCCGGCGTCAGGGAGCGTCAAACGGTCTGTGAACGTGTCGGCGGTGGTGCGTGGTGCCCGGCGACACCGTTCGGCTTGGTGCATCAGCGAACCACCCGGACCTCCGGAGCCGGCGGACCGTACGAGTTTCCCGGGCCAAGCGCGGCACGTCGACCGATACGGTTGCGTGGACGTGACACCAGTGACCGATGATCAGGGCCGCGGATGAGCGGCGCACCCCTCGATGCCCAGGCCTGCGAAGGCTGCGGCGTCCACCGTGACCAGCTCGGCGACGACTCGGTCGCGCCACTGCGCTCCTGCCCGACGTGTGCGCGGGCGATCTGCCCGAACTGCTGGAACCTGACCGTCGGCGCGTGCCTTCGCTGCGCCCCGTTCAGCCTGGCGCTCGCGAGCGACAAGCCGCGCCGCCCACAGAAGTTCCGTGACCGCCCGACGGTCCCGGTGGCGCCGACCGATCCGATGCCGTCGATGACGGCCGCCGATTCCGGTCGCCGCACGACGACCACCCTGCCGGAGCGACGCGATTCGCGATCGCGGGCGAACACCACGATGGCGCCGGCCGTTGTCCCGCCCGCCGCCCCGCCTGAGTGGCCGATGCCCGTCCAGCGACCCGCCGTCGACGCCCCGTGGCCGACCCCTGACAGCCGGGCCGAACCCATCCCGCTCGTCGCGCACGCGCCGATCGCCACGCGCCGTCCGCGATCGCGGACGGCGCGGATGGCGAGTGCGGTCGGTCTCGCGCTCGTCCTGGTGACCGTGGTCGGCGTGGCGGGCTTCGCGTTCGCGGCCTTCGGTGGCGGTCCGATGCCGCCGACCGCAGACGCTGTCCCGTCCCTCGACCCACCATCGACCGCTCCCCTCGCCGTGCCGGCGTCGACCCTCCCGACCGAGACTCCGTGGATCGACCCGGCCACGGGACAACCGATCGTCACGCCAGATCCCACCGCGGATCCCACGACGAACGCGACGAACGGGCCGGGCACGACTCCGCGCCCGACCGCCAAGCCGACGACGTTCGCGACCGCAACACCCACGCCCGCCCCAAGCGCGACCGCCGCACCGACTCCCACCCCGACCCCGACACCCGCGCCCACCCCCACGCCGACTCCGGAACCGACGCCCGAACCCACACCGGAACCGACGCCCGAACCGACGCCCGAACCGACGCCCGAACCGACCCCGGAGCCCACCCCCGACCCCTGATCGAACCGCCCCGACAGACGGGCTACCATCCCGACCATGGCTGCGAGCGACGACCTCAGGATCCACCCGCTGACGCCGGACCGCTTCGCGGATCTCGCAACGCTCTTCGAACAGGGCGGCGATCCCAAGTGGTGCTGGTGCATGTCGTTCCGGGTCCGCGGGCGGGACTGGACGAACTCGACGCCCGCCGAGAACCGGGCCGGCCTGACCGCGCTGGCCGACCACGATCCCGCCGCGGGCCTACTCGCCTACCGCGCTGGCGTGGTGATCGGGTGGGTCAGCCTCGCCCCCCGAGCCGACTACGAGCGCCTGACCACGTCCCGGGTCCTCGCGCCAGTCGACGACACGCCGGTCTGGTCCATCGTCTGCTTCGTCGTGTCGCGCCACGCCCGCGGGACCGGTGTGGCCACGCGCCTGCTCGACGCCGCCATCGCGTACGCCCGGGACCGCGGCGCGACGACCCTTGAGGCCTACCCGGTGGACGTCGCGGATGGCCGGATCGCCTCCGCGAACGCTTACGGCGGGACCCTCGCCATGTACCGGCGCGCCGGGTTCACCGAGGTCGCGCGTCGGCAGGCGAACCGGTCCACCCGACCGCGGCCGATCGTCCGCCTGGCCCTCGCCGACCGCTGATGGGGAGGCCGGTCGCCCGGAACCTCCGAGCACGGGTTTGACAGCGGTCCGGGGGACGGCATAGACTCCCGCCCGGCACGGCGAACGCCCTGCCCACGCCCTACCTAGCGGAGGCGGCTTCGAACATGATGCGAACGGAGATCCGACGCACGCTGGCGCCCATCGGCGCAGGCGATCGCGGGAGATCTGTGCCCATCTCGAGTTAGCCGCAGGCGGTCAGACCGCCCTCCGGACAGAACCCGAGCCGTGGGCCAGATCAGGCCCCCGGCTTTTTTGATGCCCTCCCCCGCCTGACCGGCGGACCCAGGGGGACGCATGCGAGCCGCGAGGCCCACCGACGAACGTCGGGACGAGGTCCGCGGCTCGTTCCATGTCCACCTCCCCCAGCACCTGGAGTCCACCGTGACGGCCACCACCATCGAACAACCGAAGACCGACGTCCTGGCCGTTCGACCGGCATGGACGCCGCTGGCAACCGGGGTCCCGGCCCTCCTGATCGACGGCGTGACGAAGTCCTTCGTCGTCGGCCGGGCCAAGAAGCCGGTCGCCGCGATCACCGATGTGTCGCTGCGCCTCGAGCGCGGTGACATCCACGGGATCCTCGGCGCGAACGGGTCCGGCAAGTCCACGCTCATCCGCCTCATCTCGGGGCTGCTGACGCTGGATCGCGGTCGGGTCGAGATCTTCGGCCACGACCTCGAACGCGAAGAGATGGCGGTCAAGCGCCTGATCAACCGGGTCAGCGTGGACGCGGCCTTCTTCAAGAAGCTCAGCCCCATGGAGAACCTGGTCTTCGCGGCGCGGCTCTACGGCCTCGATGGCCAGACCGCCAAGCGCGACGCCCTGGTCATCCTCGAGCGATTGGGGATCGGCGCCAAGCGCGTCGGTCGGCCGATCGAGCAGATGAGTCGGGGGATGCAGCAGAAGGTCGCGATCGCGCGAGCCCTGCTGACCAGCCCGGCGCTCCTGCTCCTCGACGAACCGACCACCGGTCTGGACCCGCGTTCGAAGCTCGACGTCCAGGCCTTCATCGAAGAACTCCGCCAGACCCATGACGCCACGATCGTCCTCACGACCCATGACCTGGCCGAGGCGGAGCGCCTCTGCCGCCACATCACTGTCCTCGACGCCGGCCGCGTCGTCGCCGAGGACACGCCCGAGGGACTCAAGGCCGCCGAGGCACGACGCCGCGGGCGCCCCGCCACCCTCGAAGACGTGTTCATGACCTACACGGGTCGGTCCCTCGACGACGACGTCGAGGAGGACGACACCGATGACGACTGACGAAAGGAGGTGAGAACAGATGCAGACACAGCCATGGCTGGCCCTCATGCTCGCGCATGAGATCCAGCACCGACAGCTCGAGGACGCCGCCCAGCAACGGCTCCATCGTTCCCTGTCGAACGCCCCGTCCCTCCGTCGGACGGTCGGGCGCCGGATCGTCTTGATCGGTGCCCGGATCGCCGCGGAGCCATCGCTCGAGCTGGCTCGGTCCCGATAAGGGGCCGGGTCAGCTTCCCCTGCAGGAGATCCTCCCGTGACGATCGTCGCCCATGAGCTGAAGGCCTCATACGCCTTCATCGAGCGCAACTTCTTCCTCACTCGCCGCTACTGGGGCTGGGAACTCGCGTTCCTGGTCTACTCCGTCGCGGGCGCGCTGTCGATCTCGCTCATCGGTGCGGACCAGGGCAGCCCGACGCTGCTCCTGACGCTGATGGTCGGGGCGATCTTCTGGAACTACCTCTCGGTCGTGTTCAGCTGGATCGCCGAGACCATCTCGGTGGAACGGTGGGAAGGCACGCTCGAATACACCTTCATGGCACCGATCCAGCGGTGGTCGCAACTGCTGGGGTCGGTGCTCTACGCGATGGTTTACGGTCTGATCCACACGACCGTGATCTTCATCGCGCTGTTCCTGTTCTTCCCGCAGCTCGACTTCTCGCGGGCGAACCCGGCCACAGCGCTGGCGTTCATGGCCCTCGGCTCGTTCAGCTTCGTCGGCATCGGGATGATCGCGGCGATCCTGCCGCTCCTCTATGTGGAACGCGGCGCCCAGATGACCTTCGTGCTCCAGTCGACACTGCTCCTCGTCAGCGGGGTCTACTACTCCATCGACATCCTCCCGGACTGGATGCAGGTGCTGTCACGCCTGTCGCCGGCGACGTATGTCCTCGACGGCGTGCGAGCCGGTCTGATCCACGGCACCCCGGTTGGCGAGCTGGTCCACGACGTGTGGCCGCTGGTCGTCATGGGCATCGTGCTGATCCCGTTCGGTCTGTGGGCCTTCGGGCGCGCGGAGCGCTATGCCAAGCGCACGGGCAAGCTGAAGCGGGTGGGCTGACGTGACCCTCGAACATCTTGGCTGGGACCAGACCTGGGGAGCCGTCTTCGAGCCGTTCGCGGCCGAGGGTCGTCGCCCGGCACGGGTCGTGGCGGTCCACAAGGACAACGCCGTCGTCCGGACGCGCGACGGCGCGGATCGGGATGCGACCGTGTCGGGCCGCTTCCGGTTCGAGGCACTCGCGCCGTCGGACTTCCCGGCCGTCGGTGACTGGGTCGTCCTGGAGCCCGAGAGCGACGGCGCGGGTCCCACGGATCCCGCGACGATCGGGACGGTCCTGCCCCGGCGCTCCGCCTTCGTGCGCAGCGCCGCGGACGCGACCCGACGGACGTCCGGCCTGCTCACCGACGAGCAGGTCATCGCCGCGAATGTCGACGTCGCCTTCCTGGTGGCTGGCCTCGACGGGGACTTCAATCTCCGGCGTCTCGAGCGGTACCTCGCGGTCGCGTGGGCGAGCGGCGTGAGTCCCGTGATCGTCCTCAACAAGGCCGATGTTGCCCAGGATCTCGATGCCCGGCGTGTCTCGATCGAAGGCATCGCGCCGGACGTGCCGATCATCGTCGTATCCGCGCTCACGGGTGACCACCTCGGCGACTTGATGGACTTCCTGATCGCCAGCCAGACAAGCGTCGTGCTGGGGTCGTCCGGCGTCGGCAAATCAACCCTCGTCAATGCCCTCCTCGGCGAAACGCGCCAGGCGACCGCAGCGGTCCGCGGGGATGACTCACGCGGGCGACACACGACGACCCATCGAGAACTGTTCGCGCTGCCGGGTGGCGCCTTGCTCATCGACACGCCGGGCATCCGGTCGCTCGAAGTCGCGGGCGCGGACGTAGGTGTCGAGACGGCCTTCGACGACATCATCGAGCTCGCGTCCGGATGCCGGTTCAGCGATTGCCACCACGACGGCGAACCCGGCTGTGCGGTCCAGGCGGCGGTGGATGCCGGGACGCTGGGTGTCGATCGCGTCGCAAGCCATCGCAAGCTGGAGCGCGAGCTGGCACACGCCGAGCGGAAGGGCGATCCGCGTGCCCAGGCCGCCGAGCGGCGGCGCTGGCGGACGATCCAGAAGTCCGTGGGCGAGCACATGACGCGGAAGTACGGAGCCGACCGATGAACGAGTCCACGACGGTCGACATGCCTGAGGCGCCGCCGGTGCCCGGGCTTCGTTTCCGACGGTTCTGCGGACCGGAGGACTACCCCGGCATGGTGGCGGCCAACCAGGCTGGTCGGGATGCCGCGGGTATCGAGGAGGTCGTCTCGGTCGCCAACATGGCCAACAACTACGCCCACCTCGTGAACTGCGACCTCGATCGCGACCTCGTGATCGTGGAGCGACACGGGACGATCGTCGGCTATGCGCGGGTGGAATGGCGCGACGTGACCGACGGCGGGCGCACGCTCCAGACCGTCTGCCTGCTGCATCCGGACGAGCGGGGACAGGGCATCGGTACGGCCCTGCTGACTTGGCAGGAGACACACCTGCGAGCGCTGGCGCCGACCCTGGCTCATGCCGATACGCGACCCACCCGACTGAGTGCCTATACATGGGAGGCGGATCCCGGGGCGACGTCGCTGCTCTCGGCAAGGGGCTGGCATCGTCAGGCGCTTGGCTACGAGATGGTGCGGCCGACCCTCGATGCCATCCCGGATGTCCCCCTGCCGTCAGGCATCGAGGTCCGGCCCGTGGGCCCCGCTGACCAGCGCCGGATCTGGGGCGCGGCGGTCGACGCGTTTCGCGACCACCGCGACGAACCCGAGCCAGACGAGGCCGACTTCCAGGCCGAGGTGTCTGCCCCGCACCAAGACCCGCGGCTGTGGATCGTCGCCTTCGATGGCGACGAGATCGCGGGCTCCGTGATCGGCATCATCGATCCGGAGGAGAACGCCCACCATGGCCGCGCTCGGGGCCTGATCGACGAGGTGTCGACTCGACGGCCGTGGCGCCGGCGTGGGCTCGCTCGGGCACTGATCGCCCGGGGGCTTGTCGCCCTGCGCGAGCAAGGGATGACGAGCGCGTACCTCGGCGTCGACGGCGCCAACCCCAACCAGGCCATGACGCTCTACGAATCGATGGGGTTCGAGATCGCGAGTGTGACGATCGATTGGAGCAAACCGCTATGACCGCCACTCCGGATATCGTCGTCCGCTCCTTCCGGGCGGATTCCGACTACGAGGCATTCGCCGAGATCCTGCACGCCGCCAGCCTCGCCGATGGAGTCCCATGGGCCCCGCCCGTCGAGCAACTGCGGATCGAGCACGAGGACAGCGACGGGATACAACCCGCCGACGACATGATGGTCGCCGAACTCGCCGGACGCCCGGTCGCGGTGGCCGGCGTCAACCGGTCCATCCGCGACGGCGTCGCGACGTTCGAGTCGTTCGGCCATGTCCACCCTGACGTCCGGCGTCGCGGGATCGGCACACAGCTGCTCACCCGAAACCTCGCGCGCACGGCCGAGCGCGTCGCCCTCGAGCCGGCGGACATGCCCGTTCAGGGTGGCGCGATCGTCGAGGACACCGAGGTGGGTCATCGAGCCCTGTTGGAAGGAGCCGGGTTCCGGGTGATCCGCCACTTCTTCCTGATGCGCCGACCGGACCTCTCGACCATCCCGGACGTCCCGCTGCCGGCCGGCCTCGAAATCCGCCCCGTCACATCGGACCAGCATCGAGCGGTCTGGGACGCCCAGCGCGAGGCGTTCCGGGACCACTGGAACCACCACGAGGCGGGTGACGACGAATACCGGCAGACCTACGCGATGCCCGACCTCGACACCGGACTATGGGTCGTGGCCTGGGACGGCGAAGAGATCGCTGGGGTCGTGGAGCCGTGGATCTGGAAGGACGAGAACGCGAAACTCGCGGTCCAGCGTGGATGGCTGGAGCGAATCAGCGTCCGGCGGCCCTGGCGCCGCCGCGGGCTGGCGCGGGCGATGACGGCTCTTGCCCTCGCCAGGCTCCGTGACGCCGGGATGGACGACGCCATGCTGGGCGTCGACTCGGAGAGTCCGACCGGCGCCCTCAGCCTGTACCAGGGGCTCGGGTTCGAGGTGTATTCGCGGGCAGCCGCGTACCACCTCGATCTGACGCGCTGATCAGCGGAGGACCGGGTCCGTGAACACGATGTTCGAGTCCCCGAGGTCACCGGCGATGAGCCGGACCGAACCGTCCGCGGTCGAGTAGACCGTGATCGACGCCGGCGCGAGGGCCGGACCGCCGTTCGGGTCGTAGTCTGGCGCGCCCGCGGCGTAGACGAACGCCCCGTCGGCGCTGATCGCGATCGATTCGAAGTCGGCGGTCGGGTCCCAGTGGTCGATAGGTTCGAGCGTCCGCGCGTCGAAGACGAAGACACCCGATGAGCCGATCTCGTTCCCGCCGAGCCTGGAGCCCAGCGCATAGAGGCGTGTCCCATCGGGGCTCACGGTCAACGCGGGCTGGAGCAGGATCTTGGCGACGGCCGTCGGCACCAGGCCGTCAGCGATCCGTCGGGCAATCGATGCCATCATGTCCTCGTCCGATCGGCTGGTCGGTCGGGGCGCCTCGCCTCGTGTCCGCTCCGCCGTCAGGAGGTCGAAGCGATCGATCCTTAGGTTGAACGGATCCCAGAAGGACAGGGCGTCGCCGATCGGCCGCAGCTCCGGCTGGCTCCCTCCTGCACCGGTGATCTCCGTGCGATCGATGACGGCCCCGGCGAGATCCCGGCGCTCGACGACCGGGTCGCGCCCCGTCCAGCACGAAACGTAGAAGCGCTGATCGTCGATGAAGCCACGGCCCTGCGCGGAACATGTGGGTGACTCGGTGGATCCGGCAGCCGCGGCCTCCCCGGCCGACGACCCATCCCAGGTGACGGTCCAGAAGTCGACGCCAGACGGGATGTTCTCGTCGTTCGACCACAGGTACCAGAAGCTCGACAGCAGCAGCCGATCGCCCGACGGCGACAGGGCCACTTCCGGCGCGTTGCGAACCCACGGACCGTCACCGACCGCGGCCGGAGTCGGCGCCGGCAGCGTCACGGTCTCGAGCGTCTCGAGGGTGGCGACATCCACGATGTCCACGCCGGTCTCCCAGCCCGTCTCGGGGGTGAACTGGCTCCAGCCGACAAAGGCCAGCCGGCCATCGCGTGACGTCGTGACCTGCGCGTCCACGGCCACCGGATCGTCACCGCCTGGCACGGACTCGGTAACACCCGCCAGACGGCGCACCAGCACGCCAGCGAACTGGTTGTCCGGGTCGTCGTCGATCGTGATCTCCAGGGCCGTCGTCATGGGAGGGTTGCTCGTTGAGACGATGTACCTGACGCAGATGCAGACCCATCCGCCACCTGGGCGCGCGACAACGAGACTGCGCTCACCTTGGACCGGGAACAACGCCCGTGACATGTCGCCCGAGGACGAGATCCACGAGATGCGACGTCCCGGTGACGCTCACCAGGATCGACGTGACGGTCGGGATCTCGCCGAAGGTCGACCAGCTTCGGGCGAGGCGTCGGTTCGGTTGACCCTGACGCCGAGGGCGACACGGAGGGCGATGGGCTGGCGATGCCCACGTTCCCACGTGGCGTGGTCAGCCAGATGGCGCCCGCCGAGACGGCCACGGTCGCGACCATCGCCAGCGCAGTGGCGGCCACGAACCGGCGCGTCCAGCGCAGGCCGCCCGCCCCGCGCGCGCCCCGGAGCGCACCCGGACCAGCGACCCGCTCCCGCCACGTAACGTCGTCCAGCCGCTGTGGGGGCATCTGCCAGTCGTCGGCAACGTCTCGGATCATGGCGCCGAGCACGGCGTTATCGGCCGGCGGGTCGGTGGGGCGAGTGGACGGGTTCGAGCGGTGGGGATCCATCGGGGTACCTCGGGTCATCGGGCGGCGCGCCCGGGCGCGATCCGGTCATCGGCGGGGATGGGGTCATCGGCGAGCCGGTCGCGCAGCGTGGCGTGCGCGCGGCTCAGGATCGATCCGACGTTGCCCGCGCTCGTGCGCAGGAACGCGGCGATCTCGGCGTAGTCGTAACCGTAGTAGTGGCGAAGGACGAGCGCGGCCCGAGCGTCCGGCTTGAGACCGGCGAGCCCGGCGGAGATCAGTTGACGCGTGGCGATGTCGGTCGAGAGGTCACCGCTCGTCGCCCCGTCACCCACGAGCGGGACCTCGAGTCGGGCGATCGCCGGGGCAGCCAGGCGTCGGACGCGTCGGCGGCGCAGATGGTCGAGCGCAGCATGACTGACGATCCCGTGGAGCCAGGCGCGCAGGGATCGGTGATCGTCGTACTGGTGCCAGCGTTCGAACGCCCGCGCGAAGGCGTCGTGGGTCGCATCGACGGCCGCCTCACGATCGTGAAGGATCGCGTAGGCGACGCGATACACGTCGTCCGCGTGGTCCCGGTACGCCCGGTCGATGGCTTGTCGGCGCGACTCGTGGTCGATCACGTCGCTTCTACGCGCCGGGTCGTCGAAACCTTGCACTCACGCGAAGAGCCGACCGGCGTCGCGGACGAGTTCCATCCAGGCCCGCTCGCGGCGGATCGTGGTCGTGGGCCCATGACCCGGGAGCACGCCGAGATGGTCCTCAAGTCCCGACAGGCGGGCGATCGATGCCGCCATCGCCTCCGGATCGCCGCCGGGAAAGTCCACCCGGCCCCAGCCGCCGGCAAACAGTGTGTCGCCGCTGAACAGCAGCCCGTCATCGGCCGCGAGCAGACAGACCGAACCTTCGGTGTGGCCGGGCGTGTGCAGCACCGTCAGGCGCAGGTCGCCGAACCGGATCTCCCCACCTTCGGCGAGGTCCACCGCCGGCACGGACGGGATGATGTCGAACGGCGCGTAGACCGGTTCGGGACGCTCTAGCCGCTCGCGATCGGCCGGGTGGACCGCGATCGGCGCGCCCGTGTGTGCCGCCACCTCCGCGTTGTCACCGATGTGGTCCCAATGCCCGTGGGTGGAGATGATCAGCTTGAGCGTCCAGTCGCGCGCGGAGAGCTCATCCGCGATCCACGCGACCGACGGCGTGGCCGTATCGATGGCGACCGCCTCCCGCGTGCGCGGATCCGCGAGGACGTGGACGTTCGTCGATAGCGGGCCGACGATCCGTATCAGGCGCTCCATGGGCGACCAGTGTCGCAGGTCAAACCCGTGGGTTCGACGACGTCAGTCGGCGCCTTCGAGCTTGGAGCGCATGCAGTCGAAGGTCTGGCCGATCATCTTGTTCGCCGTGCCTTCGATGAGCCGCGCGCCCATGCTCGCCAGCGTCCCGGCGATATTCACGTCGGCACTCCAGTCCATGACCGTGCCGCCGTCTGGCCCATCGGACAGCTGCATCCGGGCATCAGCGTCCACGGCGCTGCCGGGCGCCTGGCCGTGGGCCTTGATGATCGCCACGTCCGGCGGCTGCAGGTCCGCGAACGTCATGTCGACGTTGAACTTCGCGCTGATGAAGCCGATCCCCACCTTGGCGATCACCTTGAAGGTGGTCGCGTCCACGACCTCGATCTTCTCCACGCCGGGTCCGCACTGGCCGACCTGGTTCGGGTCGGTGACGAATGCCCAGACCTGCTCGCGGCTGGCCTTGATCGGGACGGAACCTTCGAAATGCATGCATCGCCTCCAGGATGGGGTCAGTCGGGCGTCGGGATCGACGCGTTGACGTAGGCCGTCGGCTCGCGGATGAACCGGGTCCGGCAGCCGATCGAGCAGAACGCGTACACCTTGTCATCGTGCTCGGCCAGGTGTCGAGCGTGGGCGCGGTCCACGGTCATCCCGCAGACCGGGTCGAGCAGGATGATGTCGTCGACCACCGGCTGGAGATCGATCGACGGGATGGTTCCACCGGCCAGGGTCGCCGGGCCGGGCGCGGCCACGAATCCGGCCCGTCCCCGACGGACCTGGACCAGTTCGGCAAGGATGGAGAGCGCGACCTCCTCGGCGGTCTCGGCGCCGAGATCGATTCCGGCCGGTGCCCGAAGGGCCGCGATCCGATCGTCACCGAGGCCAGCCTCATCGCGAAGCCATGCGCGCACGACGCCCGCCCGCGTCGGCGAGGCGACCAGGCCGACATAGGACACGTCCCGGGCCAGGGCGGCCGCCGTCGCCTCCTCGTCCCAGACCCCCTGGGTGGCGACGACGACGTACGGAGCGACCCCCGGATCAAGACGGCGCAGATCCGCGGTGGCGAGGACGCGCTCGGCACCCGGGAAGGCGTCGACGTCCGCGACCGGGTCGATGACGCTGACACGCCAGCCAGCGGCCGCGCCGAGTGCGACGAGCGCACCGGCGATCGGTGTGGTGCCGGCGACCCACAGCACCGGCGCAGGGAGATGCGGTTCCACGTAGATCTCCAAGGTCCCCCCGGAATGGCACGTCATGACGAGTTCGAGGACGCCATCGGCGCGTCGACCTTCAGCCGGGGCGTCCCTCGAGAGGCGGAGCAGTCGAGGCTGTCCATCGACGAGGGCTCGAAGCGCTTCGCGGACCACGACGGGCTGGGCACAGCTTCCGCCGACCCAGCCCTCGATGGTCCCGTCCGGATGGACGAGACCGGACGCCCCCGGCCGTGCCGATGTCGGCCGCTGGACCGCCACCACCGTGGCGACCGCGAACGGCCGACCCGCGGCCTCGAGTTCGGCGGCCCGAGCGAAGACCGAACGACCGGTCATGGCCGTTCGATCACACCGCGCCGCTCAGGCGGCCGAGGCCAAGGCAGCGCCGAGCACGAGAGCGAGCGCACCCTCAGGTGCGTGAGCGATCGCGCGGAGGCGCCAACGCCGGCATCGGTCCGCATCAGCGGCGACCACGCTTTACGAGATCCCCTTCTCGTGGAGGATCGCCCAGACCTTCTGTGGCGTCATCGGGATGTCGATGTTGCGGACGCCGAGGTGCCACAACGCATCGACCACGGCGTTCGCGATCGCGGGCGGTGCCCCGACGGTGGCCGACTCCCCCACCCCCTTGGCGCCGATCGGGTGATGCGGCGAGGGCGTGATGGTCTTGCCGGTCTCCCACATCGGGGTCTCCATGGCCGTCGGGACCAGATAGTCCATGAACGTGCCGGCCAGGTTGTTGCCCAGCTCGTCGTAGGTGATCTCCTCGTAGAGCGCCGGCGCCATGCCCATCGACAGACCGCCATGGATCTGGCCGTCCACGATCATCGGGTTGATGATGTTGCCGCAGTCATCCACCGCCACGAACCGACGGATGTGGACCTGGCCGGTCCCCTTGTCGATGTCGACGACGCAGATGTAGCTGCCGAACGGGAAGGTCAGGTTGGGCGGGTCGTAGTAGTCGACCGCCTCAAGACCGGCCTCCATGCCCTGCGGATGGTTGGTGTAGGCCGCGAACGCGATCTCCTGGATCGTCTTGAACCGGTCCGGTGATCCCTTGACGCTGAACTTGCCGACCTCCCACTCGAGATCGTCCTCGGACGCTTCGAGCAGGTGCGCGGCGAGCTTGCGCGCCTTGTCCTTGATCTTGCGGGCGGCCATCGCGGTGGCCGCACCGGCGACCGGCGTGGACCGAGAGGCATAGGTGCCGAGCCCGTAGGGCGCGGTGTCCGTATCGCCGTATTCGATCTTGACATCCTGCATCGGGAAGCCGAGTTCTTCGGCGATGATCTGGGCGAACGTGGTCTCGTGCCCCTGGCCCTGGGTCTGGACCCCGATCCGTGCCAGCACCTTGCCCGTGGGATGGACGCGGATCTCACAGCTGTCGAACATCTTCAGGCCGAGGATGTCGAACTGGTGCGACGGACCAGCGCCCACGATCTCCGTGAAGCTGCTGATGCCGATCCCCATGAGTTCGCCCTTGGCTCGCTTCTCGATCTGCTCCTTGCGCAGGTCGTCGTAGCCGATCATGTCCATGGCCTTCTGGAGCGCCGGGCCGTAGTCGCCCGAGTCGTACTCCCAGCCCGTTGGCGTGGTGTACGGGAATTGCTCCTTCTGGATGAAGTTCTCCATCCGGAGCTGCGCGGGATCCTTCCCGATGTCGTGCGCGAGGATGTCGACCATCCGCTCGATGGCGTGGACCGCCTCGGTCACGCGGAACGAGCAGCGGTAGGCCACGCCTCCGGGCGGCTTGTTCGTGTAGACGCCATCGACCTCGACGAACGCGTTGTCGAAGTCGTAACTGCCGGTGATGACGTTGAACAGGCCGGCGGGGAACTTCGACGGGTCTGCCGCGGCGTCGGTGTAGCCGTGGTCCGCGAGGGTCTTGACCTTGAGGCTCGTGATCTTGCCGTCCTTGGTCGCGCCCATCTCCGCATGGATGTGATAGTCCCGAGCGAAGGAGTCGGCCTGCAGGTTCTCCGAGCGGTCCTCGATCCACTTGACGGGCTTGCCGGTCAGGAACGACGCGGCGACAGCGAGCACGTAGCCCGGGTAGACCGGGACCTTGCCACCGAACCCACCACCGATGTCATGGGTCTTGACCCGGATGTTGTGCTCGTAGATCGGCAGGCCGGCGCCCGCCGCGACGAGGGCGAGCACCGTTCGGATGGCGTGAGGGGCCTGCGACGTCATGTGCAGCGTCAACTGCTGGCGGATCGGGTCCCAATCAGCCACGCAACCACACGTCTCGATCGACGCGACGTGGATGCGCGGGATGTACATGTCCTGCGGGATGCGGACGTCCGCAGCCGCGAGCGCAGCATCGGCCTTCGCCTCGTCACCGGATTCCCAGTGCCAGATGTGGTTGGTCGCCTTGTCCGGGCCGCGGTCCGGGCGCAGGACCGGCGCGTCCGCCTGCATCGACTTGTGCGGGTCGACGACCACCTCGAGTGGCTCGTAGTCGACCAGGACGGCGGCCACGCCATCTGCGGCGGCATAGCGGGACGTCGCGATGACCGCGGCGACTTCCTGCGACTGGTACATGACGGTGTCCACGGGGAGCACCATCTGCATGTCGCCGGCCAGCGTTGGCATCCAGTGGAGCTTGTAGCCCTCGAGGTCCTTGCCGGTGACCACGGCCGCGACGCCCGGGACCTTGAGGGCTTCGGACGCGTCGATCGACTTGATCCTGGCGTGGGCATACGGCGAACGGACGATGTCCAGCCACAGTTGTCCCGGCAGGTTCACGTCGTCGATGTACTGGCCGGCGCCGCGGATGAACCGCGGGTCCTCCTTGCGCTTGATCGAATGACCCATGCCGCCGACTTCAGGGGTCGTGCGGGGCTCCATCTCTGTCGTCATCTCGTCACTCCCCGCTCAGCCGGCCGCGACCGGCGTGCCGCCGGCCTGGGTGTCCGCGGCGGTCGCCATCTCGGCGGCTGCCTGTTCGATCGATTTGACGATGTTCACGTAGCCCGTGCAGCGACACAGGTTGCCGCTGATCCCCTCGCGGATCTCCGCCTCCGTGGGTGAGGGGTTCTCCCCGAGCAGCCAGGCGGCCTGCATGATCATCCCCGGCGTACAGAAGCCGCACTGGAGCCCATGCTGGTCCCAGAACGCCTGCTGGAGCGGATGGAGGTTGGCGCCGTCGGCCATCCCCTCGATGGTCTTGATCTCGTGGCCATCGGCCTGGACCGTGAGCATCGTGCAGGACTTGGCGCTCTCGCCATCGACGTGGACCGTGCAGGCGCCGCAGTTGCTGGTGTCGCAACCCACGTGCGTGCCGGTCAGGCCGAGGTCGTCGCGCAGGAAGTGGACCAGGAGCCGTCGAGGTTCGACGTCGGCCTCGTGGACCTGGCCGTTGACCGTGATGGAGACGTGCATGGTGGTCATGGGTGCCTCGCCTCCTTAGGCGTACGAGAGCGCGCGCTCGACGGCTCGACGGAGCGACCGGACGGTCATCTCCGCGGCCATGGCGCGCTTGTACTCGACGGGACCGCGGACATCGCCGGCGGGATCGCACTGGGCGGCCGCGGCCGCTCCCGCCTTGGCGAACAGCTCCTCGCTTGGCGCGTTGCCTTCGAGGACGGCCTCGGCGTCGGTCGCCGCGAACGGCGATGCGGCCACGCCGGTCAAGGCGACGCCGGCCCACTCGATCCGTCCGTCCGCCGCCAGGCCGAGCGCCGTCGCGGCGCCGCACGTCGCGAAGTCGCCGACCTTGCGCTCGAGTTTGGTGTAGGCGGCGCCCGAGCCCTTCGGTCGTCGTCGTACGTGGACCTCGGTCAGGACCTCGGTCGGCTCGATGGCCGTCGTGAACGTGTCGAGGAAGAAGTCGCGAGCCTTGATGGTCCGCTCTCCGGACTGACCGCGACAGACGATCGACGCATTGACCGAGAGCAGGATGGCCGGCCAGTCACTGGCGGGGTCGGCGTGGGCGATGGACCCGCCGATCGTGCCCCAATTGCGGACCTGCGGGTCACCGATCAGTCCGGTCGCCTCCTGGAGCATCGGGTAGCGGTCGACGATGATCTGGTGCTCGTGGATCTGGCGATGGGTGGCCCGCGCACCGATGCGCAGGTGGTCATCGGTCTCGGCGATGCCGTCGAGACCGGTGACGTCCTGGAGGTCCACCAGCAGGGCCGGTTGGGCGAGCCGGAGCTTGATCAGGGGCAGCAAGCTGTAGCCACCGGAGAGCAGCTTCGCCTCACCTTCGCGGTCCGTGAGGATCGCCAGCGCTTCGTCCAGGGTCCCTGGTCGAACGTAGTCGAACTGACCGGGAATCATCGCGCTGCACCCTCCTGTCCGCTCGTTGCGTGACGGTCTCGGTGGCGGCCCGGCCGTGGACGGACGGGTCCGCGGTTCTAGCGACGAATCGCGGACCCCTGGGTCGATCGTCCTCCTCGACCGTGGGTCCGCTTGGCTGGGGATGTTGCGGTCGAGTATCGCGCGAGAGCGTTGACTCGTCAACGTTGAACGGTGGTCCCAGCGGGTCCCGGTGCGTGCTCGCAGCGCGAGTCTGACGTCCTGCCACCAAGGTACGGTCCGCAAGTCGTCGCCGCCGTCATAGGCTGCCGTCGATGGCCACGAGAACCCCCCGTCCCGTCGCCGCCAGACCCTCCGAATCGGCGCTCATCGCGCACGTCCTGCGGCGGACGACGTTCGGGCCGTTCCCCGGCCAGGTGGAGAGCCTGCTCCCGCTCGGCGTCGATGGCGTCATCGAGCGGGTGCTCGCGGCGAAGCCGCTGTCCACGGCCAAGCCGCCCGCCCTCACCGACGATGGGAGCTACGCGCCGGTCGACTGGTGGCTGGACCGAATGTCCGACCGCACGGCCGGGATCCACGAGAAGATGACGTGGTTCTGGCACGGCCACTTGACATCCAGCCACGACAAGGTCTTCCGCTGGCGCTGGGAGTTTCCCCAACATCTGCTGATCCGGAAGTACGCGCTCGGCAACTTCCGAACGTTGCTCCAGAAGATCACGGTCGACCCGGCGATGCTCGTCTACCTCGATGGGGCGTGGTCCGATTCGGACGATCCCAATGAGAACTACGGCCGCGAGTTGATGGAGTTGTTCACGCTTGGCCGCGGACCCTATACCCAGGACGACGTCCGCTCCGCGGCTCGCGCGCTGGCCGGCTGGTGGGTGGACTGGGAGACCGGTCAGTCCGGATTCCACAACTACGCGGCCTTGTCGTCGCCGGTGACCCTGCTCGGCCGGTCCGTGATGCGCGCGAACGACGTCATCGACGCCGTCTGCGACCACCCACAGTGCGCGAAGTGGGTGAGCGCGAAGATCCGTCGGTACTTCACGGCGGGCCTGTCGAAGCGCGATGCCCTCCGCGAGGCGAAACGGTTCCGGACGGCCGGTCTCGAGATCCGGCCGCTGATCGAGACGATCGTGCGCGGACCCACGTTCCTCAGGCGCCGGATGAACCGGCCGCGAACCCCGGTGGAGTGGCTGCTCGCGGCCATGCCGGCGCTCGGGATCACCGACAGGGACATGCGCCGCTGGACCCTGTACGGCATGGGTCAACTGCCGTTCTACCCGCCGAACGTGTCCGGCTGGCCGAGCGGGAACCGCTGGCTGTCGGCGAGTTTCGCGCTGGCCCGGGCGTCGGTCGTGACCCAGAACGACGGCATCGCCGACGTCATCGAGGCGTCCGACCCGGTCGCCGCCGCGCTCAAGCGCTGCTCGCTCTTCGAGGTCACGCCGCAGACGACGGCGGCGCTGACCAGCGCGGCGGCCCAGATCTCGAACCCGGAGCGGCGCGCGAGGGTGTTGCTGGCCATGGCCGTCGGGTCGCCCGAGTTCGCGCTCTCATGAACGAGGCCTGACGTCATGCCCATGCAGGTGATCGATCGACGCCGCTTCCTCCAGCTCGGCCTGGTCTCGGGCGCGGGTGCCGTAGCGGCATCGCTTGGCGACCCGCGTGGCGTCCGGGCCGCGCGGTCGGCGGCCGATGTCGGGCCGGCGCTGGTCAGCGCGGCGCCGGTCGGGACGCGGCAACTCGTCGTCATCGACATGGCCGGCGGGAACGACGGTCTATCCATGGTCCCGCCCATCGGGAGCGGGACTTACCACGACCTGCGACCTCGGACCGCCATCGACGATGGCGACATCCTGCCGCTGAACGGGTCGGTGGGGTTGCATCCGTCGCTCACCAAACTGCACGGGCGCGGCGTCGGGATCGTGCTTGGTGTCGGCCTGACGAAGCCGGACCTGTCGCACTTCGAGTCGCTCCGGCGTTGGTGGGCCGGTGACCGGACGAGCCAGTCGATCACGACGACCGGGTTCCTGGGGCGCCTGTGCGACCAGATCGGCGACGATTCGGCCGCTGTGGGGATCTCGCTCGGCTATGGGCCGAGCCCGGCGCTCATCGCAGAGAGCGCGTCGACGCTGTCCATGAACCCGTATTCGGACGGCGACTTCCCGGGTTTCTGGAACGTGGGGATGGACGCGGCATGGGAGGCCGGCTGGCGGAACATGTGCGAACTCACGAACCCGTCCGAAGCCGTCCCCTTCCGAAGTGCCCGTCGCGGCGGCGCCTATGCGATCAAGTTCTCCGACGACGTGGCGTCGAACCTGCCGCCGGGTGCGGCCGGCTATCCCCAGACCGATCTGGGGACGCAGCTGGGTCTCGCCGCACGGCTGCTGGCGGCCGATGCCGGGGTTCGCGTGGTGCACGTCCCGTTCTTCGGCGACTTCGATACCCATGACGATCACCTGGCGCGCCACGCCCGCCTCATGGACCAGCTCGACGACGCGCTGGATCGGTTCCTTGACGACCTGGACGACCGCGGCATCGCCGATCGCGTCATCGTGGCCACGACATCCGAGTTCGGGCGACGGGTGCCGGACAACGCGTCGAACGGGTTGGACCACGGCGCGGCCTCGTTCGTGATGCTCGCGGGCGCGTCGGTCACGACCGGGTTGTTCGGGACGTACCCAAATCTCGGCTCGCTTGATGGTGACGGCAACCTCAAGGCGACCGTGGATCTATGGGATTACTACGCGACCCTCGCCCAATCGTGGCTCGGCGTCCCGGCCGTGGACGTACTGGGCGCTGGCGCGTCGCCGATCCCGGGCATCGTGTAGGACGTCGCGGGTTCGGGCGGGGCGCGGGCCGCTTGTGCCGGGCTCGGGTGCGGGGCGCGCACCGCGCCGCACGCGCCTGTGCCGCCTGCATCCGTGCCACTGGCCGTAAGGCTGTCGGACTTAGTTGGCGGTCAAGCCGACCACAACGAACCAGCCTGAGCCCGCTCGTTGGACTTCGGCGAGATGAATCGCACTCCGGGCCGCATGAAGGGTCCCGATCCGAGGGTCGCGGAGCGATCACCCGGCCCGCGGTGGCGTCCCGTTGTCGCCGGGTACGCCGCCGCGGGACCGATGTGGCCCCGATGGCCAGGAGATAAGGCTCCTGACCTTATGAAGTCGCTGAACGCACCGGGTCCAAGGTGCGCGGAGACCGACCGCTGCACCGGGTCCAAGGTGCGCGGAGACCGGCCGCTGCACCGGGCCGCGCCGCCGACACGCCGGGTGCAAGGTGCGCCGCTGACACGCCGGGTGCAAGGTGCGCCGCCGACACGCCGGGTGCAAGGTGCGCCGCGACCGCCTGCGCCGCGACCGCCCGCGCCGCGACCGCCCGCGCTGCGACCGCCCGCGCCCGCCGCCGACACGCCGCCGACACGCCGCGGCCCGCCCGCTCGCCGGCCGGCGCCGGCCCGCCCACCCGGACCCGCCCTGACCAGACCGGCGAGCCACAATGGGCTCCATGCACGACCCGATCCCGCCCGAACCCTTCCTGGCGGGCTTCCCGGACGAGATACGCCGCGCCGCGGAACGCCTGCGGTCCATCCTCCGGGCGACGTTTCCCGATGTGATCGAGCGGGTGCGGCCCGGGTGGCACCTCATCGGGTATGAGATCGGGGCCGGGCGTCGCACCCGGTACTTCGCCTACGTGGCCCCCGAATCGGAGCACGTCCATCTTGGCTTCGAGCACGGCGTGGCCATGGACGACCCGGGCGGTCACCTCCTCGGCGCGGGGATCACGAAGCAGACGCGCTGGCTCACGTTCCGGTCACCCGACGAGATCGAGGACTCCACCGTCGTTCCGCTCATCCGCGAGGCGGCCCTCGTCGCCAGCTTGCCCGCCTCGGAGCGTCTGGCCCGACGCCTCGACCGCGAGGACCGTCCGGAGCCGCTCGACTAGCCTCCCGCGGACCCCGGTACCCACGTGACGACACCGATCGGCAACGGTCGCTGGTCAGCGAGACCCACCCGCCCTTCGGTATCGAACGTCAGCATCCCCTCGAGCGACGCGAGGAATCGACGATCCGCCGCGCCTCCCGCCTCCACCCACAGCTGCCGACGCAGGAACCCCTCGAGCTGAACCCGATCGTCGAACCGGCGGGGCTCGCGATCCAGTCGCTCCACGGCCGGCGCCCGGCCCATCGCCCGCAGCAACTCGAGGAACTCGGGGAGTGCCGGCAGGGCCACGCGCGCCTCGCCGTGCACCGGCGGCCAGCAGACATCGGCGATCGACGACGGTTGTCGCTCCATGAGAACCGCCACACACAGTCGCCGCGCCGCGGCCTCCATCGCACGGACGAATGGCCCGATCGCTTCGATGTCGTAGCTGACGTGCGCGATGAGCGCGACGTCCGCCTCGAAGGGGGTGATGTCATCGGGCGGCCATCGGCCCTGACGGACGTCGACGTTGTCGATGGCGTACTCCGCGGCCAGCTCTCGCAGCGCACCCAGCATCCCCGAAGATGGGTCGAGCGCGATCACCCGACCACCGGATGACGCCAGGTCTGCCGCGAGTGGCAGCGCGTACCGGCCCGCGCCGGCGCCGATGTCGAGCCAGCTCTCACCGCGACGAACGTGGGCCCGGAGAACCTCGAGCGACGGATCGTCGGTCCGCCGCGGGTCCGCGCGGAACAGGCCGCTGACCGGGGCGTAGAAGTCCGCCCCGTCGGGGACCTCGCGGAACCGATCCACCTGGTCGCGATTCGCGCGGACGCGCGCGGCCCACGCGGCCTCGACCAGCGCGACGAGGTCGTCGCGGGTGTCGACATCGGGATTGGTGCCATCCACAGCGACCTCCCGCACCAGCTCCGGATGGGCGGTGATCACCGGTCCCAGTCCGCGATCGCCCGACGCGTCGGTCACGAGGCCGAACGCGGGCCGCGCAAGGAGCACCGGATTCCGCCCTCGATCGTCCGGATAGACGGGCACCACGATCGGGCGATCACTGGACGCCGCGGCCACACGGAGCTGCTGGATCACGGTGGCGGACACGCGCGGTTGATCGCCAAGCACGATGAGCGCCGCTCCTGCGTTCGAGCCGAGCGCCTCGATCCCCGACCGGACCGAGCTGGACAGGCCCCGCATCGGATCCGGATTCCGGACGCGACGCGCACCGCGCCAATCGATCGCCGCGTCCATGGCGTCGGCGTCGTCCCCGACCACGACGATGATGTCGTCGAGGCCCGCGTCGTGGACCGCGTCGAGCACATGTTGGAGCACGGGACGACCGTCCAGGCTCGCGAGCAGTTTCGCTCCGCCGAACCGCGATCCAGCCCCTGCGGCAAGGACGATCGCGACGATCGGCGCGGCTCGCTGGACATCGGCTGTCGGATCCTGCATCGCGTCATCGTGCCGCATCGCGCCGGCCGTCGGGTTGCGTCGCGGGTGTACGGTCATGACCGTGCGGGCGCTCGCCATCAGCCCGAGCGCCCCTCAGGCGAGAGGGAGACCACCGATGACTGACGACGTCGAGCCCACGACGCCTGCCAAGCCGACCGAACCGACGCCCGAACCGTCTCCAGGATCGACGACGCCAGAACCGACGACGCCGGCCGCGCCCCCAGCGCCGGCCGCGCACACCACGCCGGTGATGACCCGCCCGCCGATGCCGGATCTGTCGGCGCTCGACTCGACGAGCCGCCTGATCGTCCTCGGCGCCGCCGTCGCCGTCGGCGTGGCGATCGTGGGCGGGATCCTCAAGACCTGGGATTCGACCGACTTCCTCCTGCTCATCCTCGCCGGCGGGATCGCGGCCGGGGTCGCCGCCTGGTTCACCTCGACCACGGCAACGAGCGGGAAGCCAGCGCCACTGCCGCTGGGCCCGATCGAGCTGGCCGGGGTCGCGGTCGTCGTCGCGCTCGCGTTCCTGCGACTGATCGAGTTGATCTTCGACATCGACGACATCGATGGCCTGGGCGACATCACGGACCTCGCCGCGGGCGTCGTCCTGGCCGGGGCAGCCGCCGCGATGGGGATGGGCGTCCTGCGCCGGGATCCGTCGCTCGCGCGCTTCGGGCTGGACCGCGACCAGGGCACCAGGATCGCCGCGATCGGCCTGATGCTCCTCCTCGCCGGCTGGGCGATCAATATCTCGTTCGGGTACTGGCGCATGAGCGGCGGCACGTTGTCCGTCGCCTTGGCCACCGTCGCGATGATCGCGATCCTGACCGCCCCGACATGGGTCAAGGTCCTGCCCGGGATCCCCATGGCGTGGGTGGGCGCCGTGTTCGGGGTGGTGGTGGCATTCCTGGCGATCGGCCTCTGGGGATCGCTCCTTGGAACGCTAGGCGAGGACGTCGAACTCGGCCTGCTGGACTACCTCGGGTTCGTGCTGTACTCGGTCGGGACCGTCGGCATCATCGCGGGCGGCTTCCTCGCCGGCCAGGCGGCGATGATGGCTGGTCGGCCTGCGAACGCAGCCGATGAACCAGCGGAATCAGCGGAACCTGCGCCGCCGGTGGATCCCCCTGCGGATCCGCCGCCACCCGCGACGCCGCCAGCCGCCGAGGCTTGAGCCCGATCCCTCCGCCGGTCAGGCGATCGCGCGCTGTCGAAGCGGGACACCGGTCCCGCCGTATCGTTCGGCGACGATCTCGGCGAGGATCGCGAGCGCGGTCTCGGCCGGCGCGCGCCCGCCGAGGTCCAGCCCCACCGGCCCGCGCAACCCGGCGAGGGCCCCCTCGGTCACGCCGGCCTCCTGCAGCCGCGCTCGCCGGTCCCCCTGCGTCTTCTTCGAACCGACCGCACCGACGTATCGACAGCCACGCCGCAGCGCCTCGACGATCGCGGGTTCATCGAACTTGACGTCGTGGGTGAGCACGGCGACCGCGTCGTTGGGGCCAAGGCCGATCTGGTCGGCCACCTCGTCGGGCCAGCCCACGATCAGGTGATCGACGTCCGGGAACCGCTCCCGGGTGGCGAACGACGCGCGCCCATCGATGACGACGGTCTCGAACCCGAGCTCGCGCGCCAGCCGGACGAGCGACCGGGCGACCTCCACCGCCCCGACGACGACCAACCGTGGTCGAACCGGGAACACCTCGACGAACAGCGACCGACCACCGATCTCCACCGTCCGCGAGAGCCCCCGCTTGAGCGCTTCTCCGGCGGCCGCGATCAACCGGGCGTCCAGGGCGTCGTCGCCGAGCGTGCCCTCGAGTCGACCGTCGTCGTGGAGGACGAGCGCGGGTTCCGGCGGCGCGCCATCGCCCGGTTCGTGCGGTCCGAACGCGGCCGGCGGCGAATCCTCGGGGAGCGGCGTGATGACGGCGGCCCCGTGCCCACCCGCCCCGATCGATGCGCGAGCGATCGCCGCCACGACGACGGGCGCCGCGGGCTCCACGAGCACATCGATCGTGCCGCCGCAGGCGAGCCCCACGTCCCAGGCTTGCTCATCGCTGATCCCGTAACGGATGACCCGCGCGTGCCCGGACGCCCGCGCGGCCTCGATCTCCTCAGCGGCGGCCCCTTCCACGCACCCGCCGCTCACGGACCCGGCGATCCGGCCATCGGCGGCATAGAGCAGCACCGCGCCCTCCGGGCGTGGCGCGGACCCGAACGTCCGGACCACCACGGCCCGCCCGACCTCGGCGCCTTCCGCCTGCCACGCATCAAGGGTGTCCAGCAGCTCTCTCATCGCAACGGCCTCGGCATCGATGGATCAACGGGCGTCCCGCCAACGGGGAGCGGCAGCGAATCGACGGTCGGGACGGTCAGTCCGGGGAGTGCCGCGTGGGCGGCCGCCTCGCTGCCACGGCGAGTATCGCCTGCGCGGACGCCGCCCAGGATCTCCCCGAGTCGCTCGAGGTTCGCGACGGTCCCCGCGGCGAGGAAGTCGTCGACGTAGGGAAACGCCGCGCGCATCCCGCCGGCGAGCGGCTGGTAGCCGGGCGTGCCGGCAAGGGGATTGAGCCAGACGAGCCGGTGGCAGTTCCGGCGCAGCCGCGCGGTCTCGGTGGCGACGAGCGCAGGGTCGCCACGATCCCAGCCGTCGCTGACCACGATGACGACACCTGACGTCCGCAGCGTCCGCCGCGCCCACTTCTGGTTGAACGTTCGGAAGCTCTCACCGATGCGGGTGCCGCCCGCCCAGTCGTTCACCGCATCCGCGACGCGAGCGAGAGCGCGGTCACGGTCGCGATCGCGCAACAGCCGCGTGACCCGGGTCAGGCGCGTCCCGAACACGAACGATTCCGTGCGGACCTCGGACGCGGCGGCGAGCGCCTGCACGAACCGGAGCAGGAGCCGGGAGTGGCGCTCCATGGACCCGGAGATGTCGCAGATGACGACGAGTGACCGGGGCTGGCGGATCGGTCGTCGCCACACCCAGTCAAGGAGCTGTCCGCCCGTCCCGAGGTTCCGCCGGAACATCGCGCGCGGCGCGAGACGACGCCCGTGGGAATGCAGCTCGTACCGACGCGTCCGGCGCTGCTCGAGCCGCGGGACGAGGAGGTCCACCAGCCGCTCGGCCTCGCGCAGCTCGGCCGGCGTCATCCGGTCGAACTCGCGGTGCCGGAGGACCTCCCCCTGGCTGTAGGCATCGGGCGAGATGACGACGCCCTCGATCGGCGCGTCATCGTCGGCGTCATCGTCCCCGGTCGAGGGCATCGGGATCCCGCGTTCGTCAGTCTCGCGGTCCATCCCCTCGGTCCCGGCCTCGGGTTCGCCTTCGCCGGCTTCGGCGTCGGGGGCCGACGGTTCGTGCGGGCTCGGGAGCGGTGGCGGCTCGAAACCCGGCAGCCGGGCGTTCCGGCGACGCCACCAGCGATCGAAGACCGCGTCGTAGGCTGCGCGGTCGTCGCGGCGACGGACGAAGACGGCTTCACCGGACGCGCGAACCTGCTCGCGATCCCCGATGTCGACGAGCGTCAGGGCGCGGGCGAAGTCGACCGCCGCCCCAAGGTCCACCGACAGGCGCGACGCCCGCAGTGCCCGCCCGAAGCCCACAGCCTCCGCGAGCAGTCGACGGCCGTCCACCTCCTCGCCGAACGGCACCTGGGCGATAGCGGGGTCGGTCATCGAACGCTCGATCAGCCGCCGGCCGCGGCCTCGGCGAGCATGCGTCGCGTGGTGTCGCCGCGGATCTGGCGGATGTCCTCTTCGTACTTGAGGACCACGCCGAGCGTCTCGTCGACCAGCGTCGGATCGAGTTCAGAGGCGCCCAGCGACAAGAGCGCCGCGGCCCAATCGAGCGTCTCCGCGATCCCCGGGACCTTGGTCAGGTCCGCGTCGCGCAGTCGGTGGACGAACCCCACCACGTCCCGCGCCAGACGCTCCGGCGCCTCGGGCACGCGCGCGAGCACGATCTCGTATTCCTTCTGGGCCGTCGGGAAGTCGATCCAGTGGTACAGGCACCGACGCTTGAGTGCGTCGTGGACCTCGCGCGTCCGGTTCGAGGTGAGGATGACCCGCGGCGGCGTCTCGGCCTTGATCGTGCCGATCTCCGGGACCGTCACCTGGAAGTCCGACAGGATCTCGAGCAGGTACGCCTCGAACTCCTCGTCGGCGCGGTCGATCTCGTCGATCAGCAGGACGGGCGCGAGGCCATCGGTCGCCTCGAGCGCCTGGAGGAGCGGGCGGCGGATGAGGAAGTCGTGACCGAAGATGTCCGCCGCACTCGCCCGATCGGCTTCGCCGCGGGCCTCGAGCAGCCGGATCTCGAGCATCTGGCGTGGATAGTTCCACTCGTAGACCGCGGTGTTGACGTCCAGGCCCTCGTAGCATTGGAGGCGGATGAGCCTCGTGCCGAGCGATGCCGCAAGGACCTTGGCCAGCTCCGTCTTGCCGACGCCGGCCTCGCCCTCGAGCAGCAGCGGGCGCCCCAGCTCCAGCGCCAGGAAGACGGCCGTCGCAAGCGAACGGTCGGCGATGTAGTCGCGGCCACGGAACTCGTCCTGGATGGCCTCGATGGATCGGGTCCCAGCGGGGCGCGTTTCGCGGTCGGTCATCGGCGGAATCTACACGGCGCGGGCCGGCGAGGCTTGGAGAGGTCCGTCACCCCTCCGGCGCGTCGAGCTCGCGGGCGTACGCAGGGAACCGGAACCGTTGCGATCGCGTGAGGATCCCGCCGTGCCCCAGCTTGGCCACCGTCCGTTCCGAGGCCGGTTCGCCGGCGAGCAGCCGTGGCAGCAGCAGGTCTGCGGCCGTTGCCTTGGAGTAGGCACCGCACGTCGGCAGGCCCAGGATCGCCGTGCGACCGACACGGGCGAGCCACAGCATCGATCCTGGGTGTGACGGGACCCCGCGCCGGACCACGCGTCCACCGAGACCGGCGATCGAGACGAAGAAGGCGTCGCCCGGATCCGTGCTCGCGGACCCGGCCGTCAGGATCAGGTCGGCGCGATCCACTCCCCGCGTGAAGCGCGCCAGGGCGGCCCCGACGGCCGCCGCGTCATCGTCGACGTAGGCGATCCCGACGACCGACGAACCCAGGCCCTCCACCTTTGCCCGGACGCTGGCCTCGAACCGCTCGCGCGCGGTCCCGCGCACCGATTGCTTGACCACCACACCGACCCGCTTCGCGACGAACGGCGAGACACCGACCACCGGCCTCGACCCGAACCTCGCCTGTCGCGCGCCAGCCTCCACCGCCGACGCGGGGACGACATGCGGCGCCACCTTGACACTCGCGACGAGGTCGCCGGCCTCCACCACCTGGCCGTCGAAGACCGTGAACACCTCGAGCGGGTCGATCCGGTTGATCCGCTCGAGGGCCGCGACGCGCACGTGGACCACGCCCGCGTGCGCGGCGATCAGGTCGATTCGGCTCTGGTTGGGCCCGCGGGTCGCGAGGCCGGGACCCGCGACGGCCTCGGCGAGCCGGCGGGCAGCGTCGTCCTCGTGGAGGTCGTCGGGTCCGAGCACCAGCACCGTGACGGCATCGCCAGGCGCCGCCGCGCCGATCGCCCGCAGGTCCTCGGCGGACAGCCGGTGCCCCTTCGACCAGGAGGACGCCCCGACACGCAGGTCGCGCGTCAGGACCGCGCCGGCGAGACGCTCGGGCGCGCGGCGACCCGGGGTGAGCCGCTCGACCCGCACGCGATGGACGTGGCGATCAGCCGTTACCGGCCGAGCGCGGCCTCGATCGCGCGCCGGGTGAAGACCACGGCCATCTGCCCGCGGTAGGTGCTGTCCGCGTGGATGTCCCCGTTGACGGTGACGCCATCGGTCGCATGGGCGGCCGCCGCGGCAACGGCCGCCGCGGAGCCGTCCGAGCCAAGGAGTGCCGCTTCCACGGCCTTGGCCCGATAGGCGACCTCGCCGACCCCGGTCAACGCGACGCGCGCGTGCGAGATCGACCCGCCCGAGGACGCGACGACAGCCGCCACGCCGACGATGGCGTATCCGGACGCGGGCTGGGCGAGCTTCTTGTAGGCACCGCCGGCGCCAGCCGGGAGCGGCCCTCGACGAAGCGCGACCAGGATCTCGTCGTCGGCGATCCCGGTCTGGAACGGACCCTCGAGGAACCCGTCCAGCGGCACCTCACGCTCACCACGCGTGGAGCGCAACACCACGGTGTAGTCGAGTGCGAGCCCCAGCGCCGGGGCGTCCGAGGCCGGATCCGCGTGGGCGACGGCGCCGCCGAGCGTCCCCCGGTTGCGGACCTGGACGTCGCCGATGCCCGACAGGCAGTCGCGCGCGAACGGCAGCGCGGTGCTCTCGAGCGCCTCCGCGTAGGTCGTCAGCGCGCCCATCTCGAACCCGCCGTCCGATGTTGCCCTGGCCCCCCGGAGTTCCTTGAGCCGGCCGATGTCGATGAGGGTCTCCGCGCTGGCCAGCCGGAGCTTCATCAGGGGCAGCAGGCTCATGCCGCCCGCGAGGACCTTGGCCGAGCCCTTCGAGGCCGCGAGCGCGGCCAGGGCGTCATCGAGCGTCGCGGGTCGCGTGTAGCCGAACGCCGCCGGGATCATGCCTGGCCTCCCTTCGCGGACTGGATGGCCCGCCACACGGTCTGGTTGGTGTACGGCATGTCGAGATGGCGGATGCCGAGCGGACTCAGCGCATCCACGACGGCATTGGCCACGGCCGCGGTACTCGCGATCGCCCCGGCCTCACCGACGCCTTTCACCCCGAGCGGGTTGACCGGCGAGGGCGTGACGGTCTGATCGAGTTCGATGGGTGGGAACCACGCGGCCCGAGGGAGCGCGTAGTCGAGCATCGAACCCGTCAGGAGCTGGCCCTCGTCGCTGTAGATCGCGCCCTCCCAGAGGGCCTGACCCACGCCTTGGGCGATCCCGCCGTGGAGCTGTCCGTCCACGATCATCGGATTGATCTTGTTGCCGACATCGTCGACGGCCACGTAGCGGACGAGCTCCACGTGTCCGGTCTCCTCGTCGATCTCCACGATCGCGATATGGGTCCCGAACGGCCACGTGCAGTTCGGCGTGTCGTAGTAGGCCGTCTCATCGAGATACGGCTCCATGCCTTCCGGCGTGTCGAACGCGAGATCGAGGGCGAAGGCGATCTCCTGGAACGTCTTCTTGCGATCTGGCGAACCCTTGACGCGGTACTCCGCCCCGACCACCTCGATGTCGTCCACGTTCGCTTCGAGCATGTGGGCGGCGTAGCGGGCGGCCTTGGCCTTGATCTTGCCCGCAGCCTTGACGGCCGCGGTCATACCGACGCTGCTCGTGCGCGACCCGTACGACCCATAGCCGAACGGCGTGCCCTGCGTGTCGGAGTGCTGGATGATCACGTCTTCCATCGGGATGCCGAACTGGTCGGCGACGACCTGGGCATACGTCGTCTCGTGGCCCTGGCCCTGCGGCTGGGTCCCCATCGTGACGATGACCTTGCCGGTCAGGTGGACCTTGATGTTGGACGATTCCCACATCGCGGCGCCCCAGCCCTCACCGACGGCGCCGATCCACTTCGACGGCGCGACGCCACAGACCTCGATGTAGGTGCTGAACCCGAACCCGAGGAGCTTGCCCCGACCCTTGGCCTCGGCCTTCTTCGCCGCGAGGTCCTTGTACCCGGCCGTGGCCAGGGCCATGTCCATCGCGGGCTCGTAATCGCCCGAATCGATGTAGATCTTGGCGCCCCCCGATGCCGTCCCGAGCCCGGATGGGTTCTCGTACGGGAACTGGTCCTTGGGGATGAAGTTGCGACGCCGGAGCTCCGCGCGGTCCATCCCGATCTCGGCGGCGAACAGGTCCATCGCCCGTTCGATGACGTACGTGGCCTCCGGTCGCCCGGCACCGCGATAGGCGTCGACGAACGTCGTGTTCGTGTAGACCCCGGTGACTTCGGCGTAGACGTTCGGGATCTTGTAGCAGCCCGAGAGGACCCGGGCGTAGAGCGTCGTCGGGATGCCCGGGCCGATGGTGGAGAGCCGTCCGCCGAGGTTCGCGAGCGTCTTCACCCGCAACCCGGTGATCTCTCCTTCGCGCGTGCCTGCGATCTCCAGGTACGTGATGTGGTCCCGGCCGTGGATCGTGCTCTGGTAGTTCTCGCGGCGCCCTTCCACCCACTTGACCGGGCGGCCGCCGATGGCCTTGCTGGCGAACATCGTGAGTGCCATGTCGGCGTAGCAGAAGATCTTGGTCCCGAAGGCGCCGCCGACATCCGGGCTGATGCAGCGGACCTTGTGCTCCGGGATCCCGGTCACGAACGCGGTCAGGAGCAGTCGCTGGATATGCGGCGTCTGACTCGACATCCAGACCGTGTACTCATCCGTGCCGGGGTTGTACCAGCCGATGTCCCCCCGGGTCTCCATGGGATTGGGGATCAGCCGCTGGTTGACGATCCGCTGGCGGACGACGACCTCGGCGCCGTCGACGGCCGCATCCGTCCCGGCCTTGTCGCCGACATTCCACTCGAACACGACGTTGTTCGGGGCGTTCTCGTGGAGCTGCGGCGCCCCGGGCGCGATGGCCTTCTCGGCATCGACCACGGCGGGCAGCGGCTCGTAGTCCACGGCGATCGCTTCGAGCGCGTCGTACGCCTGCGCCTCGGTCTCGGCGACCACGGCGGCAACCCCTTCGCCCGTCCACTTGACGCTGTCGGTGGCGAGGATCCGTGGCGTGTTGATGTTGTTCTGGATCCCGGCACTGCCACCGGCGGGCCAGGCCATCGGCAACGGGTTGTAGGGGATGTCCGCGCCGACGAAGACGGCGATCACGCCGGGCATCTCCTTGGCGCCGGACGTGTCCACGGAGCGGATATTCGCGTTGGCGTAGGGGCTGCGCAGGATGGCCATGTGGGCCATGGAGGCGAGCTTGATGTCGTCGAGGTAGTTGCCCTCGCCAGTGATGAAGCGCGGGTCCTCGGTGCGCTTGATGCGCTGGCCAAGGGGGCTGCTGGGGGCGTCGAGCACATCGGTCATGGTCGTGTCTCCCCTGCCCTAGGCACTGGCCGGAGCGGCTGCTCCGTCACGCATGGCCACGGCGGCCGCGCGGATGGCCGCCACGATGTTGTGATAGCCCGTGCAACGACAGAGATTGCCCTCGATGGCGTGGCGGATCTCGTCGTCCGACGGATCGGCGTTGCGGGCCAGCAGGTCCGCCGCCGTCATGATCATCCCCGGCGTGCAGAACCCGCACTGGAGGCCGTGCTGTTCCCAGAACGCCGTCTGGAGCGGGTGCAGGCCGGACTCGGGTGCAAGGCCCTCGATCGTCGTGACTGCCGCCCCGTCCGCCTGGACGGCCAGCATCGTGCACGACTTCACGGCCTTGCCGTCGACATGGACCGTGCACGCCCCGCATTGGCTGGTGTCGCAGCCGACGTGTGTCCCGGTCAGGTCAAGGTCCTCGCGGAGTGCCTGGACCAGCAGCCGTCGCGGCTCGACATCGAGGTCCCGTTGCGCTCCGTTGACCGTCAACTGGATGTGTTCGCCCACGGACAGGACCTCCTTTGTCGTTCCCGGGATCTGGGATTCGAGGGTCGGGAGAGTACGGGGATGGTGGCACCGCGGCCCGTCGGAATCAAGTTCGCGTGCGACGGTCCCGGCCGGTGGGTCGTCCGGCCTCGTGACCCAGCGCGGCCGTCCGGATGTCCACGGCGCGCGGGTCGAGCTGCGTGCGCCGCTCGGCGGGTGGCAGGTCCGCAAGCCGGGCTGCGTCACCAAGGCGACGGAGCTTGGCGACGGCCTGCGCCCAGGTCAGTCCCGCAAGCGACGAGGCACTCGCGAGACCCACTCGAGCCGATCCGCGTCGCGCCGAGGCATAAGCGACGGCCCACAGGAGGAGCTCCACGCTGTCGTCGGACGCTGGCAGCGGCGAGAGTGCCCCGCACACGATCCCGCGCTCGGGTGGCGCGGCCGTCACGAGCCGCCAGTTGTCCGGCCCCGCGATCAGGTCCAGGGCCAGGCTGGCGTACGGGGCCACAAGGATCGTCTCGGGTCCGGCGGCGTCGGCTGACCCGCCGGTGATCGCCAGGGACGCGTGGACCCCGTCGAGGCCGTGGAGAAGCCGGTCGTGCAGGTCACGGAACGTGGACCGGCCCGCCTCGTCGTTCCCGATGACGACCGCCGCTGGCTCGGCCACCTCCACCCACGGACAGCCGGCGGCCGCGAGGTCCGCGATGACGCCGCGCAGGGTGTCGACCGGGGCACCGTGCGCGAGACCCGCGCTGTAGGGCCCGGGGACGACCGCCTTGACCGGGAGCGTCGTCCTGGCCGCCGTCTCCCTCCACGACGCGACGGGGTCGTCCGGACGCAGCCCCCATCCGGCGTCGATGATCAGGCCGAGGCCCGCATCCACCTGTGCCGCGACCACGGCGTCCAGACATGCGGCCGGGCTCGCCCGCTCGTCAAGCGGGGGTCGCGGGAGACCGCCGAGCAGCGTCGCGAACAAGCGCCGCTAGACCCGGTCCACGCGCGTCACGGCCGCGACCGGGGCCGTCTCGCTTCGAAGCGACAGGTCCACCTCTCGATCTGCATTCCCCACGAGGATCCCCACGACCACCGCGGCGGCGACTGCGCCGACCGCCAGGATCGGGAGAGCCGCCGATGGCGTGGCTCGCCGGGCGACCGGGCGACCGGTGGCGTCGACCCCGGCAGGTCCCGTCGATCCGCTCCGGACCCACATCGACGCGAGGGTCGCGACCCTCGTGGGCGGCATGATCGACCCGAGCCACAGCCCGGCGACGAGCCCCCCGACGTGCGCCGCGTTGTCGATGCGACCGCCCGAGGCGAACCCGAAGACGAGGTTGATCGCGACGAGGAATCCGATCCGACCGACAAGATCGTTCGCGACCCGGTCCACGGGGCGATGGGCACGGCCCGCGGCGACCAGCACGCCGAACATCCCGAACACGGCGCCGGATGCCCCGACGGCGATCCCGTCGCCGCTGAACACGTAGCTCGCGACGGAGCCAGCCGCGGCGCAGGCCAGGTAGAAGGCGACGAACGCCCACGAGCCGTACCAGCGCTCGACGATGGGCCCGGCGAGGTAGAGCGCGTACATGTTGAACAGCAAGTGCAGCGGGTCCGCGTGGACCAGAGTCACGGTCCAGAGCCGCCAGTACTCGCCGTCGGCGACCTCGAGCTTATCGAGCCACAGGATGCGACCCAGGTCCGCGCCTTCGGCCGTGAACATGACGGTCAGCGAGATGATGACCGTGGCGGCGATCAGGGCCGTGGACACCGGGATCAGCGGTCCGTCTCCCCGGCCACGAGCGAAGTAGCGTCGGGCCGACCGCGGATCGCCGGTCTCCTTCGCCAGCCAACCCAGCCGGTTCGCGATCTCGGCCTTGTCCTCGGGCGGCGCCAGCCGGTCCGCCTCTCGATAGGCCCGGATCGCCGCATTGAGGACGCCGGACCGCACGTTCGCCGCGGCCAGGTTCCGCCACGCCTTGTAGGCCGACGCGGTCGCGCCGAGCTCCAGTACCGCCTCCCACGTCGCCACGGCCCCGTCCTCGTCGTCCGTGCGGAAGCGGGCTTCACCCAGACCCAGCAGGGCGGCCGCGGTGATCTCCGCGTCATCGAACCCGACGACCCGAGCGTAGTGGCTCCCCGCATCCGCGAACTCCCCGATCGCCATCAGCTCGTCGCCGCGGGCCAGCAGGCTCAGCGCCATCTCTCGGGAGAGCTTGCCATCGGGGATGGGTCGGTCCGCGTCGAGGCGCCCGGGGTCGTCCATGGCTCGACTGTACAGGAGCCGTCAGCGACGGTCCGGCCGGACCCGACCGGAGCGTCCCGGAGTCGACCTTGCAGCCCACCTTACGGATGTTGGGGTCCTGCTAGGACCATCAGCCGAGGCCTCGCGAACGACCGGGCCTCTTGGATCCGGCGGGTCCCCACCTACGATCGGTCACGTTGGAACTCCCTCCGCTCAGGGGTCTCGAAACCGTGTCGTCCCATCGTCAGCCGTCGCCCACACGCCGCTTGCTTGCCGCCGCCGCGCTTGCGCTGCTGGTCGTCGTGGGCTGCCAGGCGCCCGCCGACACGACGAACGGCGAGTTCGGCCGGACGATGATCACCACCGGAGCGAACGCATGACGATGTCCAGCCTCCGTCGGCGACGTCGCTCCCGGGGTCAGTCCATGGTGGAGTTCGCGCTCGTCTTCCCGATCTTCTTCATGATCCTCATGGGGATCATCGAATTCGCGTTCGCGTTCAACGCGGTCCTCGCCGTGAACTTCGCTTCGCGCGAAGCAACGCTGTATGGGTCCGTCGCGTCGAGCTCGGTCGGGTCTGATTGCGTGATCCTCGCAAGCATCGAGGGTGATGTGCAGGCCCCGGCCCGCGCATCCGCGATCAGCTCGGTCGACGTCTTTCGGGCCACGGCCAACGGGACCCAATACTCCGGCGGCGAGATCACCACGTTCACGCGGACCGGATCACTGACCTGCACCATGCCGGACCTCACGACGCGCACCGTTCCGTACACGCGGACGACCAACGGCTACCCCGAGGCTGCGCGCTGCAACGTGCTCGCCGGCTGTGGTGGCACGCACACCAGCGTGGACCACCTCGGCGTCCGGATCTTCTACACGCACAACTACATCACCCCGCTGCAGACGTTCGTCGGCACGGGTTCCAGCTTCTCGTTCAACCGAACCAACATCATGCGCATGGAGCCGATCCTGTGACACGCCTTTCGGCCCTCGCCGCTGCCCGGCCACGCCGCCAGCCTGGCCAGAGCCTCGTGGAATTCTCGATGGTGGTCATCGTCGCGATGATGCTGCTACTCGGGATGCTCGAGTTCGGCATGCTCTTCGACCATCACCTGTCGCTTGAGTACGCGACGCGCGAAGGCGCCCGAACCGGCGCGGCACTGTCCAACGGGGGCGGCACCATGGGCTGCTCGGCCGGCCAGTCGCCCAACGCGGCGACGGTGGATCCGCAGATCATCGCCGCCGTCCAGCGCGTCCTGAAGTCCCCAGGGTCCCCGATCGCCTTGAGCCGCGTGACCGAGATCCGCATCTACGAGACCACCTCGACCGGTGTCCAGAACGGCGGCTTCGCCAACGTCTGGACCTACAACGGCCCGAGCGGTGGCGGGGGGCCCGTCGTCGACGGCATCGCGCTCGACTTCAGCCAGCAGGGCGCCGCCGGCTGGTCCGCATGTACGCGCGACAACGGCGCGACGCCGGACTCGATCGGCGTGAGCATCACCTACGGGTATCGACTCGCGACGCCGCTCGCGGGGATCGTCGGCGCCTTCGGGCCACCCGGAACCGCGCAGATCACGATCACCGACAAGACCGTCATGGCCCTCAACCCAAGCTGAGAAGAGACTGACCATGGATCGCCCGACCTCTCCCAGGACTGCGCGGAAGCCGCGTTCGCTCGGCCAGATCGCCGTCGTCTTCGCCGCGTCGATGATCGTGGTCGTCGGGCTGTGCGCCATCGTCGTGGACGTCTCCTGGTTCTGGGCGAACAGTCTCCGCATGCAGCGCGCCGCCGATGCGGCCGCACTTGCGGGCGTCGTCATGCTGCCGGGCAATGAGGCCGCGGCGATCACCCGAGCCCAGGACGAAGCGACCAAGAACGGCTACACGGACGGTGTCGCCGGCGTGACGGTCACCGCATGGCAGGACCCCACGAACCCGCGCCGCCTGCGCGTGGACTTGACCGCGAACGTCGGGACGTTCTTTGCCCGAGTCCTCGGGATCAACGCGTTCCCCGCGGGAGTACAGGCCAAGGCTGACTACGTCCTCCCGGTGCCGATGGGCAGCCCCGAGAACTACTACGGCGTGTTCGGGCTCGTCCGCCATCCGGGCGGCGGCGTCACGACCACGACCACCAACACGTTCAACAACGTGACCACGAGCTATTTCAGCGCAACGGCGATCAAGGGGACGACCCGCTGGGCTACCCCGGCCAATGTCTACACGACCAACAACACTTGGTCGACGTCATCGACCGCCGATCAGTACCAGGAGTGGGGCACCTTCGGGATCACCCTGGCCGGAACGGTCACGAACATCGATGGCATCGAAGTGAGTGCCGAGGTCAGTCGTTCCGGGACGGCCGGCACGACGTGCACGATCCAGTTCGAACTCGGCTGGAACAACGGTGGCGCCAGCTGGACGACGGGTAGCGGCATCAAGCTGACGCCGGCGCTCACGACCACCGACACCTACCGAGCGCTCGGCGGCGCAGCGGATACGTGGAACCGCTCGTGGTCGACCGCAAACCTCAGCGATGCGAACTTCCAGGTGCGCGCACGGACGAAGAAGACGGTCGCCGCCACGTGCCCGGCCGGGACCGTGCACAGGATCGACCACCTGCGCGTCCGGGTGACGTACGACTACACGACCACCACGTCCGTCTTCACGCCGGACTCGAACCTGACGAGCCCGTACGGCGCCGCCCTCAACCCGCGCGGCTTCTGGGGCGCGATGCTCAACCAGGGTTCCGAGAGCATCAACGGCGATGCCTACTCGCCGTTCTACAACACCCGGACGTCGGTCACGAACCCGAACTACGACAGCGCGGAGTACTACCAGTACGCCGTCGAGGTCCCGGCCGGTGGCACCAACGGCGAAGTCTGGATCTACGACCCGGGCTTCTGCGCGGTCGCCTCCGACATGGGCACCGGCGATCGCTACTTCGGCAACACCAACACGAATGGCTCCAACGAAGTCAGCGCGGTCTACGAGCTCTACAACACCCAGAACACCCAGTACGACGCCACCGACGACACCCTCGTCGCGACGTCCGGGAACTTCTTCAAGAACCTCTCGGGCAGCGATCCGTCCATGAACGGCCCCGCCCTGAGCGGCGGGAATCTCGACGACTGCTCAGAAGCCACCATCGGGACCGACACGTCCAACCCCTACTACTACCACGGCCGCTGGTGGCAGCTGGCCAGCGGACTGACCGGTGGCGGGGCCGGGACGGTCTACCGCGTCCACACGACCTCGACCGACCCGAGCGACATCAACGCCCAGAAGAACATGAACGGCCAGAACAGCTTCGCGATCTGGGCGGGCGCCACCGGCGGCACCCCGAAGGTCTATGGCCTCGGAGCGATGCAGGCCTATTCACCGCTGGCGGCGAGCTCGAGTTCCACCTTCTACCTGGCTCAGATCGGCGCCGAACACGCCGGCAAGACCGTGGCGATCCAGCTCTGGGATCCGGGCGACACCAACGGCCTGACCGGGACGCTGTCGATCCTCATCCCCGGCACCACGGGCTACTCGACCGCGACCCTGAGTTACACGGCGGCCCAGGGGACCACGCACTCGAGTGCATCGAGCTGCAATAGCTCCACCGGAACCGGGGTGACGAGTATCACCACCGCCAACGGTTCCACCTCGTACTTCAACGGCTGCTGGGTCACGATCCTGGTCACGATCCCGACGACGTATACGGCGCCGACGCCGCCCGGCGAACTCCAGCCCGGGTGGTGGAAGATCAACTACGTGATGGGCAGCGGCGGCACCGCGTCGTTCGACGTGACCACGTGGCAGGTCGAGATCCGCGGCAACCCGGTCCACCTCGTCCTGCCCTAGCACCCGACCCGCATGTTCTAGGAGCCGGTCCGTTCGGGCCGGCTCCTTCAGCGGCCTCGGTCTGCCACGGCCTAGACTGCCGGCATGTGCGGGCGGTTCACCCAGGAACGACCAGCCTCAGAACTCGCCGAGATCTTCGGCGCCGAGCCGCTGGCCGACCACCCCGGCGGGCGCTACAACGTGGCTCCCACCGATGAGGCCATGGTCGTGGTCCAGCGCGAGGAGCGACGTGCGGTGGTGGCCTACCGCTGGGGCCTGATCCCCCACTGGGCGAAGGACGCGAAGATCGGATCGCGGATGTTTAACGCCCGCGCCGAGACGCTGACCACCAGTCCGGCCTTCCGCGACGCGTTCCAGCGCAAGCGCTGCCTGGTCCCGGTCGATTCCTTCTACGAGTGGAAGCGCGAGGGGACGGTCCGTCAGCCCTACCGGGTCGTCCAGGATGACCGGAGACCACTGGGTCTTGCCGGCCTGTGGTCCGGCTGGAAGGATCCGGCGACCGACACGGTCCGCCGCACGTTCACGATCATCACCACGCGCCCGAACGACGCCCTGGCGGACCTCCACGATCGGATGCCCGTTGTGATCCCGGAGACCGCCTGGACACGCTGGCTCGATCCCGAAGTCCCGGACCCCGGCGAGCTGCTCGGGCTCTTCGAGCCCAACGAGGTCGTCCGGCTCGATGTCTATGCGGTGCCTCGCGATGTGAACGACGTCCGCCGGGACGGGCCGGAACTCATCGTGCCGCTCCCCGCGCACGATCAGGAAACCTAGCCGCCGGTCAGTCGGCCGGCCTGGCCGTCCACGCGGTCGAGGCGGCCATCGCGGCACGGAAGGCTGGGCCGGCATCCTCGCCACGGTCGAGCGCCGCCGCGAACCTCCCGACCACGTCCGCGAACGCGCCGTCCGGGTCCGCCGCCGGAGCGACCAGGATCGTCGCGCCGGACGGGGGGTCGGACGGCTCCGACGTCCCGGACGGGAGGACGACGATCAGCGAGGCGCCACTCCATGCGGCCGCGTCAGCCGCGACTCGACGAAGGTCCGCTTCGTGACCGTCCGCCAGCACGACGACACGGAATTCCGACAGGTAGCGGAGGGCCAGCTCAAGGTCGGCGGCCTGAAGGATCGGGGCCGAGCTGCCCGATGGCTGGCGGAGCGTGGCGACGTGGCCGACCCCGCCCGAGGCGAGCGACAGCAATAACGCGTCGCCGTCCGGGCTGTCCGAGACCCGTCCGACGAGTTGGACGGACGCGCCGGCGGTCGAGGCCGCCAGGGCGATCGCCGCGGTGGCGCCGCCGGTCATCACCCCTGAGGGTGCACCGGATCCCTGGGCCTGACCGATGACGACGATCACGAACGGATGCTACCGCCCCCCGGCCCAAGCCGGCGAGCGGAGCGCGCTGGACCTACGGCTTGTCGCTCTCGTCGGGGTCGTCGGACTCGTCGGGCTCGTCGGTCTCGTCGGGGTCGTCGGACTCGTCGGGCTCGTCGCTCTCGTCGGGCGAGGCAGACGGGCGCGGCGTCTTCGTCGGCTTCGGGGTCCGGGTCGGCTCCGCGGAGTGGGATGGGTCCTCGGACCCGGCACCCGGCGTCTCACCCGGCTCCGGGGATTCCGTCGGTTCAGCGGAGTCGTCGTCGCTCGGTGATGGCCAGGGACTCGGGCTGATCGACGGCGCCGTCGACGGGACGACGGAGCTGGGGGTCGGCACCACGGTCGTCGGCGCCGGGCTGATGGACGGGTCCGCGGTGGGTCCCGACAGGATCCCGGCAGCACCGACGGCAGCCACGGCCGTCAGCGACCCCGTCGCCAGCACGACGAGGAGCACGAAGGACATGGCCTGGGCTCGAACCATCAGCGGTCGCCCACCGCTCATCGCCACGCCCCAGGCGTCTCGGACACCGGCGAGGAATGCGGCGGGACGGCCACCGCGGACCAGTCCGGCCGGGCGGACGACTGCCTTCGGGAGCGCTTCGGTCGCGATCGCGGCCATGACCCGGTCCTCGAAGCCATCCGTCGGGGAGACCTGATCACGAGCACCGGTCGCCTCGAGCGCCCGGGCGGCCGCAAAGGCCGACGCCAGCTCCGCGTCGGAGACCGCGGCTCCATCGCCACCGCGCAGTTCTTCAGGATCGAAACGCGGCCGCCGGTCGCTCATCGTGCGCCGCCGTCGCTCATGGCCTCGCGCAGCCGCAGCAGGCCGCGATGGAGGTGCGTCTTCACGGTCCCGAGCGGCCGCTTCGTCTGGCGCGAGATCTCCTCGAGGGTCTGTTCGCCGAAGAAGCGCAGCGCGACGACCTCGCGATAGGGCTCGGGCAAGGCCGCGAGGGCGGCCCGGACATCAGACGCCCGCTCTGCCGTGATCGCGATGTGGATCGGGTCACTCATGGGTGCCGCGGCGATGGACGCCCGGTCGACCGCGAGCTCGATCGGGCCGCGCCCCGTCGTGGCGTCAACGCCCGCGGGATCACGCCAGGCGACGGTTCGCCGTCGACCGGCCTGGCGCAACGCGATACGGACGGCGATGCGCGTGACCCACGCCCCGAACGGCCCGTCACCGCGCCAGCTCGACAGGGAACGGTAGGCGGTCACGAACGACTCCTGGGCGGCATCTTCGGCATCCGGCTGGTTCCCGAGGATCCGGTGACACGCGCGGATGACCGGCCCAGATTCACGCTCGACCAACCGCCGGAAGGCGTCCCGGTCCCCACCGAGCACGGCGTGGACCGTCGCCCGGTCCCCATCGAGGTCGGGCGAGCGTTCCTCCGGTTGCTGGCGCAGAGCGCTGATGGAGTGGCTCCTGGCGTCATGGGCGCGAGTGTCTCCGCGGGAGCCCGATCGGCCCGTCCCGAATGATGACGCGGGACGAGCCGATCCGGCGAGAGCACGATGGTCCTCCACGCGACCGGGAGGTCGTCAGGGTCGACTAGTCGTCGTCTCCTTCGTCCTCATCCTCGTCGCCATCGTCGTCGTCGTGGTCGTCACCGTCGTCATCGTCGGCTTCGTCCTCGTCGTCGTCGTCGTCATGCTCGCCTTCGTCGTCATCCTCGTCGCCATCGTCGTCGTCGTCGTTGGCGTCGTCGGACTGCTCGGGATTGTGCGTGCCGCGAGGCTTGTGGGTCTTGTCCGGCTTCTCGGTCTCGGCGGGTTCGGCCGATTCCTCGGCGTCGTCGCTGGCCTCTGCCGAATCGGGATCCTCGAGCTCGTCGAGCTCCGGGTCATCGCTGGCCGAGAAGGTGGACTCGACCTCGACGTCATCCGTGGGCGATGCCGTGGCGTCCGACACCGTGGTCGGCTCGGTGCTGCCGGCTCGCAGCATGCTGTCAGCGCCGAACGCCGCGCCGACGACCAGGAACGTGGACACCATCGCGACCCCGAGGCCGCGGGTCCATCGGGCTTGGAACCGCATCGTGTCGATCTCCGCAAGTCGACCGGTCGGGCGACCGGTCCGTACTCCCCTGAGTCGGGCCGGCGCCCGAAGGTTTCAGCGGCTCCCCGATCAACCGGTCGCGTCGTCCCCACCGGCATCCGGCGCCGACCCGACAGCACCGGAAACGTCGTCCGGCTCGATCACGAGTCGACCCAGCCCGGCAGCCTCCAGGTCCGGCCCGAAGGCGTCGATGTCGCCGACCATCACGATGGCCGCCCCATCGACGTCGAGGTGCGCCCGAGCGGCGGCGGTCACCGCGGGGATGTCGACCGCCTCGATGCGCGACCGGTAGCCGATGAGCTCGTCCAGCGGCAATCCGTGGACCACGAGCCCACCGATCGCCCCGACGACCGCCGATGCGGTCTCGAAGCGGAGCGGGAACACGCCGACCAGGAAGTCCTTGGCCGCCGCCGCCTCGACCGGTGTCACGTCCGTCTCGCGCATCCGCTGCAACTCGGCGAGCGTGTCGATGATCGCGGGCACCGTGACCTCCGTGTTGACCGCGACCCTGGCCGCGAACGGCCCGGCGCCACGCCGGAGCTCGAACCCGGCTCCGGCACCGTACGTGTAGCCCTTTTCCTCGCGCAGTTTCATGTTGAGCCGCGAGTTGAACAAGCCACCGAGGATCGAACTCATCACGGAGACCGCATGGAAGTCCTCGATCCGGCGGGGGGCGCCGCGATGCCCGATGCGGATCTCCGTCTGGACCGAGCCCGGACGGTGCACGACCCGGACGAGCCGACCGGCGCCGGACGGCGCGTCGTCGACCGGGAGGCTCGCGGCGGCCGTCGAGGATCGCGCCCAGTCGCCGAACAACGCTTCGGCGATGGCCGGGATGTCGTGGCCGGTGAGATCGCCGCCGACGATGAACGTGGCCCGCGCGGGATCGAGCCCGCGCGCCCAGGCGCGCCGGAGCGTGTCAGGGTCCAGGCGCTCGACCGTGTCCCGGGTGCCCGACGCGGGACGGTGATACGGCGACGCCGCCGCGTAGATGGTGTTGATCAGCGTCTCCTCCACGCGCCGCCGCGGTTCGGCCTTGGCCTGGAGGATGTCGTTGAGCCGTTCATCGCGGAGGCGGTCCACCTCCGAGATCGGGAACGTGGGCCGCAGGATCAGTTCGGCCAGGAGCGCGAGTGCCTCGGGCAGGCGGCTCGCGGGCACGTCGAGTCCGGCAGAGAAGGCGTCCCAGCCGGCTTCCGCGTGGAGCGACGCGCCGAGACGCTCGGATGCCTCGATGAGCCCGATCGCGTCATAGCGCTCCGTGCCTTCCGAGAGGGCGCGGGCGGCCAGCACCGTGGCTCCAGCCTCGGCGGCGGGCTCGTCCGCCGCGCCGGTCGGAAGGACCAGCGATGCGGACACCAGCGGGCGCCCAGGGAGGTCGACCGCCAGGATCCGGAGCCCGTTGTCGAGCCGGTGTTCCGCGACCGAGGGGAACGCATACGGGCGCGGCGGCCCGGCGAGGGGGCGGTCCGCGATGACGACGCCGTCGCGGCGGGGCGATGCCGACGGGCTCATGCCGCCACCTCTGCGTCGTCGCCGGCCTGCTCGTCGGGGAGTGCGACATCGTCGGCGCCGGGTCCCTCCGGGAGGTAGGTCATGACGAGGCGGTTGTCGGCCCGGAACACCTCCGCGGCCACCGCGCGGATCGCCTCCGGGGTCACCGCGAGGTAGCGCGGCAGCATCCGGTTGATCAGGCCCGGGTCGTCGAAGAGCGTGGCATACATCGAGAGACGGTCGGCCCGTTCCTCCACTCGCTGGAGCGACCCGAGCTCGTCCGCCTCGACAAGCGCATGCGCCCGCGCCAGCTCGTCGTCCGTCACCCGTTCGGTGGCGAGGCGCTCGAGTTCCTCGATGAACGCCGCCTCGACGCGGGCCACATCGACGCCCGGGCGGACCGTGGCCCACCCGGCGCAGATGGACCCGCCGCCGATGAACCCGAGGCTGAACAGCGCGACATCCTGGGCGATGCGCTCGGTCCGCACGAGGCGCCGGTCGAGCCGGCTGCCGCGCCCGCCCGCGAGGATGTGACTCGCGAGATCGAGCGCGTCGAGGCGCGGATCGCCGTAGACCGGCGCGCGGAACGCGATATAGATCCGCGGCAGGGGGACGCGATCCCGAACGGTCTCGCGGCGCTCCTCTCCGAGCGTCGCCGGCAGGGACAGGTCGCCGAGCGGCGGGATGGACGGGTTCGCGGGGATGGCACCGAAGTAGCGCTCCGCGGCAGCCAACGCGGTGGAGGTGTCCACGTCGCCCACGATCGAAAGGACCGCGTTGTTGGGGGCGTAATACGTTCGAAAGAACGTCGTGACGTCGTCGAGCGAGGCGGCGTCGAGGTCCGCCATCGACCCGATCGTGGAGTGGTGATACGGGTGCTCGGGCGGGAAGAGATGGCCCTGGAGCTTCTCCTGCCACGATCCGTACGGTCGGTTGTCATAGGACGACCGTTTCTCGTTCTTCACGACCTCGCGCTGGTTGTCGAGGTTCTCCTGATTGAGGGCGTCGGGCAGGGTCGCCATCCTGTCCGCCTCCAGCCAGAGGGCCAGTTCCAGCTGGTTGGACGGGAGCGTCTCGTAGTAGTTCGTCCGGTCGAGCCACGTGGAGCCGTTCATCGTCCCGCCCGCCGCCTGGATCAGTGCGATGTGCTCCGCCTTCGCGACGTGCGCGGACCCCTGGAACATCACGTGCTCGAACAGGTGGGCGAACCCGGTGCGCCCCGGCTGCTCGTGCTTCGATCCCACGTCGTACCAGAGGTTGACCGCGACCACGGGCGCGAGGTGGTCCTCCGCGATGATCACGCGCAGGCCGTTATCGAGGCGATCGTCGCTGAAGGTGACGGACGGGACGGGTGTCGGCACGGTGGCTCCTGGTACGGCGGCAGAGGCCGGCATGGTGGGCGAAGGCGACGATCGTAGCGCGTCGGCCCGGCGATCACGTCGGGGGGCCTTGACAGGCCGCGCCGGTCAGAGTTAGATATCGGTCTAACACCCGTTAGGAGTCCATGCGAAGTCGATGGCCGCCCGACCAGCCAGGCCCCGCGCGACCCCCGCGCTCGACCCGAGCGCGAACCCGCGCGTCCGCGACTTCAGCCGATCCAGCGGACCGATCCTCGAGTGGGACGTCCGAACGGCGTATGACTTCGTGTTCAGCCTGTCGTCGGACGCCGGCTCGACCGAGGACCTCCCACCCGCCGATCGGACCTGGCTCGCGGCGGCCAAGGAGACGCTCAAGCGACAGGTCGGCAACGCCCTGGACCTGTATGGGAGCGAACTGTGCGTCGTGCTGGCCGGGCTGGCCGTCGAGCGTCCCGACATGACCGACGCCGCGTCGTTCGTTCGGGTCCTTGCGACCATCGATGACCGCACGGTGCTCCGGACGATCGTCGGCGACGACCTGCGCGATCCGGAGATCCGCGAGACGGCCGAACGAGCGCTCGACGGCGATGGCGCCGCGATGACGACGATGGCCGAGCGGGTCGCCCGGCACCACGACCCGGCGTACAAGGCGCACGTGATCGCGGTGTACGCCGAACCCGAGCGGATCATCGGACGGGCACGTGACGTGCTCTCGGCATGGCTGCCGGCGTTCCAGACGGTCGAGTCCCGCGTGGCGGCGATGATCCAACGGGACTTCGACGATCGCGCCGAGGACCGGGCGACCGTCGCGTTCCTCGAACTCGTCGAACGGACGACCGGCGGGATCCGCTGGCTGACCGAACCCGGCGTCCGGCGCCTGATCCTGGCGCCCTCCTACTTCGCGAGGCCATACAACTTCCTGCTCGGCGGGACGGACTGGCGGATGTTCGGCTATCCCATCGCCGACTCGGCACTGGACGCCGTGGATCCGCTCGCGCCATCACCCGCGATGATCCGGCTCCACCGGGCCCTTGGCGATGAGACGCGGCTCCGCATCCTCCGCCTGCTCCGCGATCGTGACCGCTACCTGACCGAGATCGCGCAGGAACTCGATCTGACCAAGCCCACCATCAAGCATCATCTGGCCCTGCTCCGCGCGGCCCGGTTGGTGACGGTGACCGAGTCCGGGTCACTCATCTACTACAGCCTTCGACCGACGCGTCTCGACGACGCATCGTCGGAGGTCAAGCACTTCCTCCTGGGCTGACGCCGCACCCCCGACCGCCGTCCCGGGTCCCGCCCGGGCGAGTGTTAGATAAGAATCTTACGAAAGGAAGCCAACGATGGACTACGTGCGACGTCAAGAAGCGCAGGCGCGGATCGACGACTTGCTGCGGACCGCCGACCAGATCCGGATGGAGCGAACCCTTCAAGACGCCCGGACGGGCGACCGCCGCACCCCCGATGCGATGCCGGCCGCGCTTCGACGGGCTCCCCTGACGCATCCGACCCGCCGGGCAGGCTGCCCCGGATGATCACGCCCATCCCAGCCCCGCGTAGAGAGGTCGACCCATGCGCATCGGCTTGCAGGTCCACTCGTTCTCCTACCCCGGCGGGTCGTCGGCGATCCGACCCACGCTGACGGCGATCGCGCAGTCGGCCGAGGCGAACGGCTTCGCCAGCCTGTGGGTCATGGATCACTTCTTCCAGCTGCCCGAAGACACCGGTCTCGGGGGTCCGGAGGAGCCGATGCTCGAGGCGTTCACGGCGCTCGGGTTCCTGGCCGCAGCGACGGATCGGATCATGCTCGGCCCGATGGTGGCGAATGCGGTGGCCCGGCCTCCCGCCGTGCTCGTGAAAGCCGCGACGTCATTGGACGTGCTCGCAGGTGGGCGAACGTACCTGGGCCTCGGGACCGGTTGGTATGCGCGCGAGGCCCACGGGCTTGGGATGACCTGGCCGACCCGTCCGGAGCGCTTCGACCGACTCGAGGAGACGGTCCTGATCGCTCGCGCCATGTGGGCTGGCGACCGGACCCCGATCGACGGCGTCCACTACCAGCTCCCGGAACCGATCGCGGTCCCGTCACCCGTTTCGCAGCCGCATCCCCGGATCCTGATCGGCGGTGGAGGAGAGCGCCGGACGCTGCGGCTCGTGGCGCAGTACGCGGACGCGTGCAACATCCTCGTCCCCGACCCGGGCGAGAGCGCCCACAAGCTTGCCGTCCTGCGCGGCCATTGCGACGCGCTCGGCCGGGACTACGACGCCATCGAGAAGACCGCCCTGCTCGAGACCGACCTGCGCGCCGGCCACCAGACCGCGATTGAGGTGGTCGCCGCCATCCGCGCACAAGCCGATGAGGGGATCGAGCACGTGATCGTCAATCTCCCGGACGTGCATGTGCTCGACCGCCTCGACACCTACGGTCACGAGATCATCCCGGCTGTCTCGGCGTGACGAGGGCAACCCCCGCGGCGTCAGCGCGCGGGAAGGGCCTCCGAGGCCCGCCGCATCCGCTCGATGACCACGGAACCGTCACCCGGCACCGCGAGCCGGTTTGGCTGGACGAGGTCCACCATGACCGTCGGGTGGAGGCGGATCTGGGCAGGTCGAGCGCCAACGAACGTGATCTCGACGACGAGGCCCTCGACCGTCTCTTCCGACCGGACGAGGTCGAAGATCAGGTTGCCGAGCGAGTAGAAGACCGGGCGACCGCGAATGGTCTCCATGGCACCGGCCCAGTGACTGTGGCTGCCCAGGATGACCGTGGCCCCGGCCTTGGTCAGCGCGCCCGCGTGGGCACGTTGCCGGTCCGTGGGAGCGGCGGTGTACTCGCGGCCCCAGTGCGGCAGGACCACGACGACGTCCGCGCCAGCAGCGCGAGCGGCCGTGACATCGGCCCGATACCGGTCGGGATCAAGGCCGGCGCTCCCCGGGCGCGTCGAGGTCGCGTTGTACCCAGGCCGCACGGCGTCATAGCCGAGGAGTGCGACCCGCTGACCGGCGACGTCGAACCAAGCGGGCTTCCGGGCTCGCTTGCGGTCACGACCGGCGCCGACATGGGCGATATCGAGCGTGTCGAGGTGGCGGATCGTCTCGACGACGCCGGCACGCCCGGCATTGCCGATGTGGTTGTTGCCGATCGTCACGACGTCGACGCCGGCGTAGCGGAGCCCGGTCAGCAGATCAGGATCGAAGGTGAAGGTCAGCCCGCGAGGGTGCCACTGGAAGTCCTTGACCGCCGGCCCCTCCAGGTTGACCACGGCCAGGTCGGCATCCCGGAACAGGTCGCGGACGGCACCGCCGCCGCCCACTCGCCGGACGACCGGCAGCGGATGGCCGGCCGCGCTACAGCAGCGTCGGCCGGTGATCTCCGCGTCGCCGCCTTTCCAAGGGTAGTTGGCACCTTTGCGCTGGATGACGGAGCGCAGGTAGATCGTCCGATCGAGCATCACATCACCGCCGGCAGCCAGTGTCCAGGTGGCCGTCGGGTCGAAGGCCGTCGGGTCCGTCGTGGGCGGCGCAGAAACGAGGAGCGGCCAGGCGGCGAGGTCACGGATCCGCTCGTTCCCGAACAGGTCTCGACCCGCGAGCTTGAGCGCCCGGACGTCGAGCGTGACATCCCCGGCCGGGAGCAGTCCCAGGGTTCGGGGGTCCTTGTTGACGGCCCGTCGGATCCTGTCGGGTGTCGCGGTCGTCGCGCCCGTGAGCACGCCTGCGACGAGCACGCGCCGGTAGGTCGTGCTTGTCCCGTCGAGGGCGGCCGCGAGGTTCGCGCTGGAGATGCCCTTCCGCTTCGACCAGAACCCGACCACCGGCACGAGCGCGATCGATGTCGATGCCGCGGTGACGATGGGCGCGCGAGACGCGGATGTCGCGGCGGGCGCGATCGGAATCGTCGCCTGGTTTCCGCTCGAGGCGGGCGCCGCCTCGTGGAGCGCGGCGCCTGCAGGCCGCGTCGGCGACCCGCACGCCGCGAGCACCAGACCAGCCATGACCGCCGTCGCCACGAGGCGAGTTCTCTGGGAGCCCATCACGTGTCCTCCGGGCGGCATGATGGACCTACGGGGCGACGATCGTCGTCGTCCAGAGCACGGTGCTGTCCGGCGCGATGGCCAGCATCGTGGCCGAGGATCGAGCGCTGCCTTCGGGTTCGACGGCCAAGGCGTACACCGTCCCGTCAGCACCGACGTCGACCATCCGGAAGTGCGCCCCCGGACGCGTCAGTTCGACCGGCCAGCCCTGTCCGACCTGGCCGTTCGGCTCGATCGCCACGATCGACCCGCCGGCGTTCGCGGATCTCGGCGGACGGAGGAGGTAGAGGATGTTGCCTGGACCGATCGCGGGCTCGAGTCGCCAGTCCGTGCCGCCCGTATCTGGATCGTCGAAGCTCCACTCGAGTCCCAGGGTGTCGCGGAAGGGCCATCCGCGCATGACCTGTCCGCCTGGGTCGAGAGCGTAGACCGTGGTACCTCGGTCTTCGGTCACCAGGAACGTCGTCCCGTCCTCGGCGACGATCGGCGGCGGTGCACCCATCACGGGCCCGGCGCCGCTTCGGGCGCTCGTCGCCGCCACGGGCAACGCGTCAGAGCCGATCGACGACGATCCGCCGTCGGGGCCGAAGACCTGGATCCGGGTGCGTCGCGTGTCTCCATCGTTCTCCGATACGTAGATGCGCCCGTCGGGGCCGAAGCCAAGTCCGATCGGCCGGCCCTTGACCCGCACCGGCCAGCCGCCACGCAGGCCCTCCAGGTCGAACGCCGTGATCTCTGTGTCCCGATGCGCGTCATGCCCGTATGAGAGCAGGTACCCGGTCCCGTCGGGTCCAAGCACGACCGTCTCCTCCGCCGTAGGGAACTCCCCCCATGAGGCGCCGGTCCGGAGCGTGCCATCGGCGGCGATCGCAACGAGGCGTACATACTCCTCGAGGCCGTCGGAGTAGTTGTTCAATCCGAACATCTCGGTGCCGGCGACGGTCCACACCCCCGGATTGGCGTCCGCCAGCTCCACCGGCCACCCGGCAAGCAGACGGCCGTCGGGGGCCAGCGCAAAGACGGCTCCCGCACACCATGCGGGTGGATCCGTCGGCGGCCGTGGCCGGGAGCGAACCACAGACGACTGGCCAACCAGGCGCCTGATCGCCCGACGCGTCGAGGAGGACTCCGAGCTCGCCCTCTGCCATGGAGATCGATAGATACAGTCCACCGTCCGGTCGCGGCGCGAGCCGGAATTGGCGCCCGAGTTCCTCGCCGGACCCGCGGAGTGGGAGTTTGACCGTCGTGGGATGGGGCGGAATTGTCGGAGCCGACGTCGATGGAGCTGCGGCGACAGGGGTCGCCGGTGCCGTTGGTGACGCCAGCGGCGCTGAGGTCGGGGCTTCTGACGAACCGGGGCTCGCCGAATGGGTCATGCCTGCCGAACCGGCCGCGCTTGGCGACGTGTCCGCCGAGCAGGCGGCAACGAGCACGCACATCGCAAATCCGATCGCGGACCGTCGCAGCGAGGCGCGATCGTTGTCCATCGTCAACCCGTCTCGTCGGGGAGCATCAGCGTGGGATCTCACTGCCGAACGCGGCAACGAAAGCGGCCACGAGCGCGCTCCGTTCGGGATCGGGTGCATCGGCCACTGCGACGAACAGGACGGCTCGGTGCATCCCTCCCGTCGTGTGTTCGGTGACAGGCTCCAACGAGACCCCGAGGACGTAGGTCCCGGACGGGCCTGCGCTGAGCGCGGTCGAGGGGAACTCGATCGACAAGGTCCCCGGCTCGGACTCACACAGGACCGTGCCCAGGATCCGCGGCGCGTCATCGGTCGGGACCGATGGGTCACGAGCCGCGGCCTGGAGCTGCTCCGAACCAGCGCAGTCGACCACGATGACCCCGCGCAGCGCCGGTCCAGTCATCGCCCGCGGAAGGGTGGCCGCGTACTCCGACGGCGCGTAGTCGGTCACCCGGGCCGTCAGGGCCGCGACCGACCAGCCATCGGGCGCTGCGGCGGCGGCCGAGGCGAGGGCCGCCGTCCAGTCGGTCGGCAGCAGCGCGACTCGAGCATCCCGGCGACCGCCTGAGTCGAGCATCGATGCCTGGCCCACGAGGGGGAGCACGCCAATAGCCAGCAGGGTGAACGAGACGACGACGGCCACGGTCGCCGCACCGCGGTGACGGATCGTCGCGGCAACCACGAGATAGCCCATCGCGAATGCCGCGACCAGGATGGCGTTCAGCAGCCAGCCACCACCGACCACCCCCGCCACGAAGATCTCGGCGCCGGCGACGATGAGGCCCACCAGAAGGATCGTCCGGCGAATCCCCGCGATCCCGATGGGGTCCACGGACGCGCGTCTGGCGAGGCTCGCCAGAGCAGCTCCGAAGACGACACCCGACACACCGGCGACCACGAGCACGATCCCGACGCCAAGGGCGATCGCATCGCCGAGGCCATTGTCCCCGATCTCGGGTGATAGCCCGCTTGCCAGACCGATCAGGCCCAACGGCACCGCGATGAAGGACAGGACCGCGGACAGCTGAGCCAGCCGGCGGATGATTCGGAGGACCCCGGTCGTGGTCATCGGGTCGACTCCAAGCAGACACAGGTCGCAGCCGTCAGCATCGATGCGTGCATCTCAGGACCTCAGGGCGGATCGTGCCCCTATGACGCGCGAGGTCCGGGATTGGTACGGCTATGCGCTCGGCGGAGCCATCGGCCGCTCGCTCACGGTAGAATCGGCCATGTGATCTCCCCACGGCCCCGCTTGTTCCCTCGCGCCGCGCTACTGGGCGCCTGGCTGCTCCTCGTCGCTTGCCGGTCTCCGTGCACGCCCACGCGGCGCTCGATATCGCCACGCCCAAGGATGGAGCGACGGTCAGCGGCACGCCTTCGGAGATCTCCGGAACGTACGTCCAGGACCTCGCCGAGGGCAGCTCACTCAGGCTTCGGGATGCGGCCGGGAACCTCATCGCCGAGGGGATCATCGATCCAGACGACAACCGTCGGATGTTCATCGCCGAGATCCCGGACCTGGCACCGGGCGAGTACACGGTGCGGTCCACGACGATCTCGGCCGAGGACGGCGAGACGGACCGGGCGACCTGGACGTTCACCGTCGAAGCCGCGCCGACGCCGGAGCCGACGCCGGACCGACGGCCACGCCGATCGCGACCGACGCCCCGACACCGCCGCCGAGCGAGACACCGGCCCCAGCCCGAGCGCCTCGGCAACGCCGGCGCCGACGCCGAGCGGCGGAGCCGATGGGGCCCGACCGGAAGCGCCGGCGACATCCTCCTGCCGATCGTGGCCGCCGCCGCGTTGCTCGCGGTCGGCGCGATCTGGTTCACGCGACGCAGCCGACCGACGCCGGGACCGTGATCCCGAAGCGCCTCGGTCGCCGGGTCCTGGCCGCCAGCGTCGGGCTCCTGGGTCTGTCCGCGCTGGCGCCCGCCGTGGTCCTGGGTCACGCCCTCACGGGAACGTACGCCAGCCGACTGCCTCTAGCGGTCTATCTCGCAGGCGCCGCGATGACCGTCGCGCTGAGCTTCGCGTTCGTCCTGGCACGGGACGTGCGAGCGACACCTGACGACGGCGACGTCGCCGCGCGAACCCATCTCCCACCTCGAGCGCTGCGCGGCGGTCTGCGCGCGCTGGGTCTGGTCGCGTGGCTCTGGATCATGGTGCAGGGCATCGTCGGCGGCTCGAGCGCTGGAGCCGTCGCGCCGCTCTTCCTGTGGGTCTACGGCTGGGTGGGGGTCGCCCTCGTATCCGCGGTCGTCGGCCCGGTGTGGCACTTCCTTGATCCGCTCTCGACGCTCCACGACCTGGGCGCACGGATCGTGCGGCGGCTGGGGATCGCGTCATGGGCACCCGCCGACTACCCGGCCCGTCTCGGTCGATGGCCCGCGGCGGTCGCATTCGCGGGGTTCGTGTGGCTCGAGCTGGTCCTCGGTGGCGGGGATTCCGCGACGTTGTTCGTCGTCGTCGCCGGCTACACCGCTCTCACGCTCGCGATGATGGCCCAGTTCGGGCGGGACACCTGGCGGGCGAATGGCGAGGTCTTCTCGGTCTGGTTCCGCCTCCTCGGTCGGCTCGCCGCGTACGCACTCGAAGACGACGACGGTCGCGTGCGCCGACGGCCGTTCGCGGCCGGCCTCATCAGCGGCGCGTGGTCGAAGGCCGATGTCACGCTCGTGGCGCTCGCGGTCGGGTCGATCCTCTTCGACGGGCTGTCGCAGACGCAGATCTGGTTCGACGTCTTCGGCGCCCCAGGCGAACTCGTGACCACCCTCCTGCTCGCGGGCTGGCTGGGCCTGCTCGTGCTGGCCGCCTTCGCGGTCACCCGCGCGGTGGGTGTCGCCGCGACCGGTGCCGGACTGCTGCCGATCGCCGTCGGCTACCTGGTCGCGCACTACCTGACCTACCTGCTGATCGACGGGCAGAACCTCTTGATCGCCATCTCCGACCCGTTCCAGCGCGGATGGGACCTGTTCGGGACCGCCTTCCATGAAGCCGGCGGCGACTGGATCCCACCGGGGCTCGTGTGGACCGTCCAGCTCGCGGCGGTCGTCGGCGGCCACATGCTGGGCGCGTGGGCCGGCCACGTGAGCACCGCGGCGTCCGCGCCGGTCGGCCTGGGTCGGGCGGCGATCCGCCGTCGCGAGATTCCGCTCGCGGTCGTGATGGTCGCGCTCACCACGCTCACGCTCTGGTCGCTGGGACAGGCGATCGTGGTCTCGCCACCCGACGACGCGGCGATCCCGGCCTACCTCGCGGAGCTCGGCCGCTAGATCGGGACGGTCACCCTGGCCGCGCCGGCCGGGACCCACTCGTCAAGCGACCGGACCTCGGACAACATCGACGCGATCGACGGATCGAGCGCCTCGGCGGCCGCGACCGCGGTCTCCATCGCTGTCAGACAGAGGATGCCTTCCGACGTCGCACCAAGCCGGATCTCGGCCGCATCGCGGACAGCGCCGGACCGCGGTGTGGGCGTGTTGACGACGAGCCGAACCTCGCCCGACGCGATGAGGTCGAGGATCGCGACTTCCCCGGCGGCCTCGTCGGCCGGGTCGCCGAGCTTCGCGACCGGTCGGGCGTCGAACCCCGCAACCGCGAGGGCCGCCCGGGTGCCCGGCGTCGCCGCCAGACGATATCCGGCGGCGGCGAGGGCAGACGCGAGCCGGGTGAGCGTCGGCTTGTCGCGATCGGCGATGGACAGGAGCGCGAGCGCACCGTCTGCGCCCGGACGCGGCGGGACCAGCGACGCCCCCAGGAGCGCCTTGGCCAGGGCGACACGCGGATCCGTATGCAGCCCGATGACCTCCCCGGTCGACTGCATCCCGGGGCCGACGGACGGGTCCACCCCGCGCAGCTTGGCCGTCGAGAACGCTGGCGCCTTGACGGCGACGAACGCCGGGGGCGGCAGCAGGCCACCGGACCAGCCGAGTTCCGGCAGGGTCGCCCCGAGGCTGATGCGAACGGCGAGTTCGACCATCGGCACGCCCGTGACCTTGGAAAGGAACGGAACCGTCCGTGAGGCCCGCGGGTTCACTTCGATGAGGTAGACCCCGTCGTCGCGCACGATGAACTGGGCGTTGACAAGACCGCGCGCCCCGAGGGCCAGCACGATCCGCTGCATCGTGGCCACGATCAGGGCCTGGTCCCCGTCCGACACGGTCTGTGGCGGGAACACGCCCACCGAGTCGCCGGAATGGACCCCGGCGCGCTCGACGTGCTCGAGCAGCCCGGGGATCAGCACCTCGCGGCCATCCGAGACGGCGTCGACGTCGACCTCGACGCCCTCGAGGTAGCGGTCGATGCGGACCGGGCGATCCGGGTCGACGACGGTCGCGGCGGCGAGCTGCCGTGCCAGGTCCTCCGGGGAGTAGCAGAAGTCGATCGCGAGTCCGCCGATCACGAAACTGGGACGGACGATGACCGGGTACCCGATCCGCTCCGCCAACGTGAGCGCTTCTTCGATGCTGTGGGCCATCCCGCCCTCGGGCTGCGGGATCCCGAGCCGGTCGAGCAGGGCCGCGAACCGGACGCGCTCCTCGGCCTGGTCGATGGCCTCCAGATCTGATCCCAGCAGCGGCACGCCGCCCGCCGCGAGGGGTGCGGCCAGGTTCAGCGGCGTCTGTCCGCCGTAGGCGACCACCGCCGGGAGGAGGTCCGCGTCGTTCGGTGATTCCGCGTCGATGACGCTGCGGACGCTCTCGGGATCGAGGGGTTCGAAGTAGAGGCGCGTCGACGCATCGAAGTCCGTGGACACCGTCTCCGGGTTCGAGTTGATCATCACCGCGCTCCAGTCCGGCGCGGCGGAGCGTGTCGGCGGCCTGGACGGCGCAATAGTCGAACTCGATCCCCTGCCCGATCCGGACGGGCCCGGACCCGATCACCAGGGCGGCGGGACGCTGGACCGGCGGTGCCTCGGGCGCCGACCCCGCGGCGGCATAGGTCGAGTAGAAGTAGGGCGTCTCTGCTGCGAACTCGGCGGCACATGTGTCGACCATCGCGTACCCAGGCCGGAGACCGAGCGCGAGCCGCGCCGCTCGGAGCTCCTCGGTCGAGGTCCCGGCAAGGTCCGCCAGTTCGCGGTCCCCGAACCCCGCGCGCTTGACGGTCGCGAGGAGCGTGGCGGCGTCGCCGTCGGTCGGATCGGCCAGGCGCGGACCCATCGCCGCGGTCTCGGCTTCGAGTGCGACGTTGCGGCCCATCTCCGCGAGGAACCAGGGAGAGATCCCGGTCGCCTCCCGGATGATCGCCTCCGGGACGCCACGTCGGAGCAGGCCGAGCAGGCGCCACAGCCGGCTGTCCGACGGTTCGAGGAAGCGGCGCAGCACGATGGGCGCGGCGGTTCGCTGAGCGTGGCGCGTGGATTCGCACGCCCTGCCTTCCTCGTCGACCCACGCGATCGGCTCGTCGTCGTCCGGGTCGCCCGCGTAGACACCCGCGAGGTAGTCGAACGTCGGGATCCAGGCGGCGTCCTCCGCGAGTGGCCCCACGCCCGCCTGCTCGAGGCCGCGCAGGGCCTTGTTGAGCGCGGACCCGAAGGTGCGGTCGATCGCCATGACCTCGCCCGTGGCCTTCATCTGGCTGCCGAGCGTCCGGTCCGCCCCGGGGAACTTGTCGAACGGGAACCGCGGCAGCTTGACGACGACGTAGTCGAGGGCGGGCTCGAACGCGGCGACCGTCGTCCCGGTCACGACGTTCGGGATCTCGGCGAGCCGCCGCCCGACCGCGATCTGCGCCGCGACCCGGGCGATCGGATAGCCCGTGGCCTTCGACGCCAGCGCGGAACTCCGGCTGACGCGTGGATTGACCTCGATGACCGCGTACTCGGTGGAGTCCGGGGAGAGCGCGAACTGGACATTGCAGCCGCCCTCGACACCGAGGGCTCGGATGATGGCGAGCGACGCGCTACGCAGCCGCTGGTGGACCGCATCCGAGAGCGTCTGGACCGGCGCCACGACGATCGAGTCGCCGGTGTGGACGCCGAGCGGGTCGACGTTCTCCATCGAGCAGACGGCGATGCAGGTGTCGTCCGCATCGCGCATGACCTCGTATTCGACCTCCTGCCAGCCGACGAGGCATTGCTCCACCATGACCTGGTGGATGGGGCTGGCGCGGAGCCCGGCGCGGACCCGCTCGCGATAGGCCGGCTCCGTCCCGACGATGCCGCCGCCGGTGCCGCCGAGCGTGAACGCCGGTCGGATGATCGCCGGAAGCCCGATCTCACGCAGCGCGGTTTCCTCGTCCTCGGCGTTCGACACGATCCAGCTGGGCGCGTACGGCTGCCCGATACGGTCGAGCAGGTCGCGGAAGGCTTCGCGGTCCTCGGCCATCCGGATCGCTTCCAGCGGCGTGCCTAGGAGCCGGATCGGATGGCGATCGAAGACGCCGGCCTCGGACATCGCGGCCGCGAGGTTGAGGGCCGTCTGGCCGCCGAGCCCCGCGAGCAAGCCCTCTGGCTTCTCCTTGGCGATGACGGCCTCGACCGCTTCCACGGTCAGTGGCTCCAGGTAGATCACGTCGGCGACCTGCGGGTCGGTCATGATCGTGGCGGGGTTCGAGTTGATGAGGATCGTCCGGACGCCCTCGGCGCGAAGCGCTCGGCAGGCCTGCGTGCCGGCATAGTCGAACTCGGCGGCCTGGCCGATGACCACCGGGCCGGACCCGAGGATCAGGACCGATGCCGGCTTGCGCGGTTCGGGGATCACGCGGCGCTCGCGCGGGGGCGCGTGCCCTGGTCGACATCCTTTGTCGTCGCCCGCCTCACGGGAAGCGCGTCGAGCCGCCAAGCCGCCCGAGCCGCCCTACCCGGCCGAGCCGCCCTACCCAGCCGAGCCGCCGACAGCCCGGCCAATTCCCGCCTCACGGGTGACGACATAAGCCGCCTCCGCTCGCGACTTCGCGTCGCCACCGTCGGCCGCATCACGTGCGAACCGCGGCGGTCACGAATTGATCGAACACCGCGAGCGCGTCGAGTGGTCCGGGGGCGCCTTCGGGGTGGTACTGGACGGTCTCGATCGGCAACTCGCGGTGGCGAAGGCCCTCGACGGACCGATCATTGAGGTTGATCTGGCTGACGCGGAACCCGGAGGACGCGCGCACGGACTCGCCCACCACCTGGACCTCGTGGTTCTGGGCCGTGACCTGGACGAGCCCCATGTCCAGGTCACTCACCGGATGGTTGGCTCCGTGGTGACCGAAGCGGAGTCTCGTGGTGTCGGCGCCGGCGGCTCGAGCCACGATCTGGTGACCGAGGCAGATCCCGAGAAGCGGGCGTCCGTCGTCGATGACGGCGCGCGCCAGCGCCACCTGGGGGTCGAGCCTCGCCGGATCCCCCGGACCGGGCGACAGGATCACGCCATCGATGTCCGATGACAGCACATCCGACGCGGCCGCGGTATGCGGGAAGACACGAACGCGAGCACCGCGGAACCGCATCGCCCGGACGATGTTGTTCTTCAGCCCAAGGTCCACGATGCCGATCCGAGGACCCGTGTCACCCGGCGCCTCGACCTCCGTGATCGACGGTGGCGAGACCTGGCCGACGAAGTCCTGGTCCTCCCAGCGCGGGACGGCGGCGGCGGCGGCACGCGCGTCCTCGAGGGAGGTCTCGCCGGGCGCGGTGACGATGCCCCGCAGGCAGCCGTTCGAGCGCAGGTGTCGAGCGAGGGCGCGCGTGTCCACGCCGGCGATGGCGGGGATCGCGTGGTCGCGCAGCAGGGACGCGAGCTGACGGGCATCGTCGAGGACCGCGGCCGTGGCGTTGGCGACCACGAGCGCCCGCAACCATGGTCGAACGGACTGGTCGTCGGCGAGGAGGCGGCCGTAGTTCCCGATGAGCGGGTAGGTCATGACCACGACCTGCCCCGCGTACGAGGGGTCCGTGCAGACCTCCTGGTAGCCGGTCTGGCTCGTGTTGACCACGAGGTCACCGCCGGCTGATGACGGAGCACCGAAGGCCACACCCGGGAACGCCGTCCCGTCCTCGAGGACCAGCAATGCGGGCCCAAGATCACCGATACGGGGGTCGACGATGGCACTGGCCCGCGGCGCCGGCGGAACGATCACGCGACGGCGTGCGCGCACGGGCCGGGGTCCGCACCGGCAAAAAGGAACCCACCAGCCGCATCGGCGTGGTGGGCGTGGGCGTGCGCAGACATTCGAGCCTCCTCCGCCGGCCTCACGGGACCGGTACGCCAGCCTCACAGGACCGGCCATGAAAGGACGGCCTCAGGGTAGCACGCCGGCGCCCCGCCGAAGGTCCTGGGACGGTGGTGCGAGGCAGCACCGGAAACGCGCGCGGTCCCGACGGGTCTGGTGGATTCGAGGCGGTTCCGGCGTCGTCCAGAGGTACTGGACGGTCATAGGACCGACAGGCACGATGCGGAAGCCGTCAGGTTCGGCATCGATCCACCTCATCGATCTCATCCATTCATCCATCGATCATCGGGGAGCCGCACATGAAGATCCGCAGGCCACTCTTGATCCTGGGGGCTGCAAGCCTCCTGCTGGCCGCGACCGCGGCCCCGGCTGCCGCCCTCCAGGCGAACTGCCTGTTGTCGACCTTCACGTACAGCGTGCCGGCCGGCGCGAACACGTTCGCCATGACCGAGGTCACCGTCACGGTGAAGTGGATGCCGGGCGGCTGCTCGGCGTCGTTCTCGCTGAACTCCTATGAGACCGAAGGTCCCACGTGGAAGACGAGTGGCACCCAGTCGCTGATCGAGCACGAGACGATCACCCTCAACGACAACGTCCGGTCGGCGACCCTGTCGGTCCAGGCGCCCGAGTGCTTTGGGCAGACGGACTTCTACCTTGGCTCGAAGGCCTATGACGGCATCGACGGCGCCCTCCCCCACTACCCCGACTCGTGGACACCCTACGGGCTGATCGCGTGGTCGAACGGTGGCCAGGCGTGCCAGGAGCCGTCCGAAGAGCCGAGCGAAGAGCCGAGCGAGGAGCCGAGCGAGGAGCCGAGCGAGGAGCCGAGCGAGGAGCCGAGCGAAGAGCCGTCCGAAGAGCCGAGCGAAGAGCCGAGCGAAGAGCCGAGCGAAGAGCCCAGCGAGGAGCCCAGCGGTGAAGTCGCGGCCCTGACGTCGGACCCGACGCTTCCCCCGACCGACGCCTCGATCACCGCCGATCAGGGTTCCGGGACCAGCCCGGCCCTCCCATTGATCCTCTTCGGGATGGGCGCGATCATCTTCGGCGCCAGCGGATCCGCCAGGTTCGCCGCCAAGCGCAACCGCTAGACGGTTCTCCCCCCGTCAGCGTGAGACCGGGGTCTTCGGGCCCCGGTCTCTCCATGTCCGGCCGGTCCCGAAGCGCCGTCCGGCATCACCGTCAGGCGGGCCTGATGTTCCTCGCGAAGGTCTCGAGCAGCATCGCGATGAACCGCGGCTCATCCGCATCGAACGCGTAGTGAACGTTGGGTGCGCTCCCGCCCCGGAGGTTCGTGTCGACGACGGTCTCCCCCACCGTCAGCTCCCCGTGCGTCTCGACATCGACGTGGACGAACTCCGTCGAGATCACCGCGGAGTCCACGATCGACGCGACCGCGAGGGCATCGTGGACCGGGGCCGCGTTCGGTCGGGTCATCGGCTGGGTCTTGTCGTAGCCGTCGATCCGTCGCTCGGTGAATCGCGCGGCGGCCTCGCCGGCCGGCGTGCCAAGTCCTCGAAGCGCCCGGCAGTCGTCGAGCGACACGAGCGCCTTGTGCGTCGCATCGAGCGGCACCATCGTGATCTTGCGGACGCCGCTCCGAAGCACCACGCGGGCCGCTTCGGGGTCGCCCCAGATGTTGAACTCGGCACGCGGGGTCACGTTCCCGTGGTGATGCGCGCCGCCCATGATCACGATCTCCGGAACGAGGTCCTTGAGCCTCGGCTCGACGGTGAACGCCGTCGCGATGTTCGACAGCGGCCCGACCGGCACGAGCACGATGGGATCGGTCGCGGCCCGATAGGTCTCCACGAGGAACTCGACGGCTCCGGTCTCCTGCTTCTTCGACGTGGACGGCGGGATGTCCAGGTACTGCCCGTGGACCGCGCTGGAACTGCGCACGTCGGACCGGGCGACCGGGAAGTCGTCCCGCGCGATGGGGCGCGTGACGCCCTCGTAGACCGGGATCGGGATCCCGATGTGATCGAAGACACGGAGCGAGTTCTCCGTGCAGAACGAGACGGCGACGTTGCCGTTGACGGTCGTGGCACCGATGAGGTCCAGGTCCGGGTGGAGCGCCGCGAGCATCAGGGCGACGGCATCGTCGGTCCCGGTATCGACATCGAGGATCAGTTTGGTCGGCATGCCCGAAGTCTATCGGCGGGCTGGGCACACCGGGTGACACCCCACGGGCATGGGACGACCCCTCTGGTGTCGAGGGGTCGAGGGCGATCGAAGGAGGTTGGTGAGCCCGGAAGGACTTGAACCTTCAACACAGTGATTAAGAGTCACTTGCTCTGCCATTGAGCTACGGGCCCGAGGGCGCGGATGATACCGCACCTCGCCGGTGACGGACCGCGTCGGCCCATGCCGCAGCGGCGTCTCCGGGCGGGCGACGAATCCGGGCGGCCCGGAGGTCAGGCTGGTGTCGTCCCCAACGAGTTGTCGTCGTCCGCCGAGGCACCCTCGATGGCGATGTGCGGCAGCCAGTCCAGCCAGCGCGGCAACCACCAGTTCCACTCGCCGAGCAGCCGCATCGTGGCCGGCAGCAGCACGCTGCGGATGATCGTGGCGTCGAGGAAGATCGCGACCGCGAGCCCGAACCCGAGTTGCTTGATGATCGTGAGTTCGAGGGTCACGAACACCGCGAAGACCACGACCATGATCGCGGCCGCCGAGGTGATCGTCCCTGCCGTGATCGAGATCCCGCGCGCGACCGCGGCGTTCGATCCCAGCCCGTGGTCGCGGGCCTCCTTGATGCGGGTGAGGATGAACACGTGGTAGTCCATCGAGAGTCCGAACAGGATCGTGAAGATGAACACGGGCACGAATGACTCGATCGGGCCGGGCTTGAAGCCGAGGAGCTCCGCGCCGTGGCCGTCCTGGAACACGAACACGAGCAGCCCGAAGGCCGCGCCCGTGCTGAGCAGGTTGAGCAGGATCGCCTTGATCGGGATGACGATCGACCGGAAGGCCACGAGCAGCAACAGGAACGAGAGCGTCAGCACGAACCCGATCACCAGCGGGATCCCGTCCGAGTAGAAGTCCACGATGTCGAGCGTGAACGCGACATCACCGGTCACCAGCGCCTCGACCCCAGCGAGCCCGCCGAACGCTGCGGGCACGAGCTCGCCGCGCGTCTGGCGGACCAGGGCGCGGTTCGGTTCGTCGTTGGAGCCGCCCGTAAGGTGGAACGAGATGAACGCCACGTGCCCGTCGCGTCGACGGCCGCGTCTCGGGAGGGCCGGCCACGCCGTCGAGCGCCTGGAGACGCGCCGAGAAGTCGTCGATGGCGGCCATCGTGGCCGCCTCGTCCGCCCGCGTGACGACGACGTCGAGCGTCACGGTTGACCCGGCCGGCCACTTCTCGTTGAGGATGTTCACGGCCTGGACGCTGTCGAGCGTGTCGGGGAACGAGGCGAAGTCCGCCTGGCCCATCCGGAGCCGGAGCGCGGGCGTGGCCATCGCAGCCAACAGCGCGACGGTCAACCCGGCGGCGACGAGGGGCCGTCCCATCACCACTCGGACGAGCGAGGCCCACACCCCGCTCCCTTCGGTGCGATCGCGACCCACGATCGGGACGCGTAACCGGTTGACGCCGTCCCCAAGGATCGCGAGGACGGCCGGCAGGAACGTCAATGACCCGATGACCGCGACGAGCACCACGCCGATGGTCCCGACGGCCATCGAGCGGAACAGGACGTCGTCAAGCAGGAAGAGCCCGGCGATCGACACCATGACCGCGAGACCGGAGAAGAACACCGCTCGACCGGCCGTGGCGGATGCGATGTCGATGGCGGCAAGCTTGTCGCGCCCGTGGCGCCGCTCGGTCCGGAAGCGCGTGATCATGAACAGCGAGTAGTCCACCGCGACCGCGAGTCCGATCAGGACCACGAGCTGACTCGCGTATGGGCTCGCCTCCGCCACGAACTGGCTGTAGAACGCGAGCACTCCGAACGCCGCGAGCAGCGAGGTGACGGCCATCACGAGGGGCACGGCGGCCGCGATGACGGCCCCGAACGCCACGATCAGGATCAGGAAGGTCAACGGGATCGTCAGGCGAAGCGACGAGTCCAGCCCGCCGTTGACCAGTTCCTGGATCTCATCGTTCGCCATCCGGCTGTTGAGGACGTGGATGGCGAGGGTCGGGTGGTCGCCGCGGAGCTCGTCGAGCATGGCCGGGATCGGCACGATCCGCTGATCGATGACCTCGCCCTCCCCGAGGAGCCGGGCCGGGATCCGGACGGCACTCCGGTCCGCCGACACCAGGCCTGCCTCCGGCGGAGCGGTGAGCGGGTCGATGAGACCGTCGATGGTCGGCACCGTCGCCCCATCGACCGTCGACTCCAGCGCGGTGAGCCGCGCCGCGATGTCGGCGATCGAGGCGGCCACGGTCGGGTCGTCCACGGTGCCGTTGGTCGTCGCGATGACGACGGTGATCCCCTGCGACGCGTCACCTGGATCCTGGGGTGGACCCGCCGCGTTGAACACGTCGTACGCCCGGATGGACTCGTAGGTCGCCTCGCCCTCGGCGGCGACCGCGTCCGCGGAACGCGTCCCGCCAGCGACCAGGCTGGCCACGAACAACCCGATGGTCGCGACGAACCAGAGCGCGACGACGGGCCAGCGATGGCGCGCGCTCCACCCGGCGACACGCACGGTCCAGGGCTGGCGGGGCTCCAGGCGCGTCACGACGATCTCACGCGCGTTTGCGAGCCACCCAGACTTCCTCGGTCGGCCATTGGCGTGCCCAATCGAGCGTCGCGAACGGGAATGACGTCGTGGCGTCCTCGGCTGGTCGCAGTTCGATCAGATCCTCGATCTCAAACCCGTTCGCTCGGAGCAACCGGATCCAGTCGCCGTAGCCAAGACTGAAATTGACCGAATCGTCGCTCCGCCATTCGAGACGGTGCAGGCCGAAGTACGGCCGCAGCATCTCGTTGGTGGCCGGGATGTCGTCGGTCTCAGCGTCGACCATGCACAGCATCAGGATCGTGGCGTTGATCAGGAAGACCAGCCGCCCTCCGGGTCGCAGCAGCCGTGCGGCCTCGGGGATCCATCGATAGGGATCCGCCCAGATGCTGGCGCCGTATTCCGAGATCGCCAGGTCGAAACTGCCATCCGGGTAGGGCACGGCCTCGGCGTTGCCGTGGAGGAGTGGGAACTCGAGGCCGTGCTCGGCCTGGAGCCGTCGAGCGGTCGCCAGTTGCGCCTCGCTGTTGTCGATCCCGACGGGTCGCGCACCGCGTCGCGCCAGCCAGGCGGACACATAGGCGGTCCCGCACCCCAATTCGATCGTGTCGAGCCCCTCGAGGTCGTCGGGGAGGAGACGGAGGTCGGCTTCCGGGATCCCCCAGACGCCCCACGTCTCGGCGCCTGGCGCCAGGGCCCAGCAGCGCTCGCCCGCCGCGACGTACTCGGACGCCCACTCGTCCCAGGCCGCCCGATTCCGGCGGACGTGATCGGGGAGCTCCGGGGTCACGTGGGCTGGTTGTCGATCTGGGCCCGCTGGAGTCGGCCGCTGAAGTCGACGTAGATCGACTTCCACTCGGTGAACGTGTCGAGCGCGGCATGCCCGGCCTCGCGGTGGCCGTTGCCGGTCTCCTTCCAGCCGCCGAACGGCAGGTGCGTCTCGGCGCCCGTGGTTCCGGCGTTCACGTAGACGATCCCGGTCTCGAAGTCGCGCATCGCGCGAAACGCCGTGTTCACGTCCTGCGTGAAGATGCTCGACGAGAGCCCGTAGCGCGTCTGGTTCAAGGCCAGCATCGCCGAGCCGTAATCGTCGACCGGGATGATCGAGAGGACCGGTCCGAAGATCTCCTCCTGGCCGATGCGGTCCATCGCACCGACGCCGGCGAAGATCGTGGGCTCGAAGAAGTGGCCGTGGGCCAGGTCGCCGTCCGTGGCTCGACCACCGCCCAGGATCAGCTCCCCTTCCCCGCGACCGATGCCGATGTAGCGATCCACCTTCTCGACGGCTCCCGCGTTGATGAGCGGACCCACATCGACGGTCTCATCGAGACCCGAGCCAAGCTTGAGCTTGCGGGCCTTGACCTCGAGACGCTCGAGTAGCGGCTCCACGACGGACCGCACGACGATGACCCTCGAGCACGCGGTACAGCGCTGCCCGGTGGTCCCGAACGCGGACCACAGGATCCCGTCCGCGGCGAGATCGAGGTCCGCGTCGGCCAAGCACCACGACGCCGTTCTTGCCGCCGAGCTCCATCGCGAGCCGCTTGAGCCGCGAACCGGTCTTGGTCGCGATCGCCCGGCCGGTGGTGGAGCTGCCGGTGAACGAGATGACTGACACGTCCGGGCTCTCCACGATGGCGTCGCCAACTTCGCCGCCGCTCCCCGTGACCAGATTCACGACCCCTGGCGGGACACCGGCCTCCGCCATCAACTCCACGAGCAGCGTCGCGCAGTGCGGGGTGTCGGATGACGGCTTGAGCACCACGACGTTGCCCGTCACGAGCGCCGGCATGATCTTCCAGCACGGGATCGCCATCGGGAAGTTCCAGGGCGTGATGATCCCGGCGATCCCGATCGGCTGGCGGATGCTCATGGCCCACTTGTCGGGAAGCTCCGACGGGGTGGTGTCGCCGAACATGCGGCGGCCCTCGCCCGCCATCAGGAAGGCGATATCGATGCCCTCCTGGACGTCGCCGCGCGCTTCGGACAGGACCTTGCCCATCTCGCGGGTCATCGCCCGCGAGAGGCGCTCCTTGTGCTGGGCCATGAGCGCGCCGAAGGCGTACAGGATCTCGCCGCGCTTGGGCGCTGGCGTCCGGCGCCACATCGGCAGGGCCGTCTCTGCCGCTTTGACGGCCATCGCCACGTCGGCCTTCGTGCCCTGCTGGAATCGCCCCACCACGTCGCGCTGGTCCGCCGGGATTGCGGCTCTCGAACGTCTCACCGCTCGTGGAGTCGCACCACTCCCCGGCGATGAAGTGACGGAACGTGGGTGTTTCGACGGTGGTGTCTGTCATGTGAGCGAGTGTACGTCGGGCTTCAACGAGGTGGTGGTGGGTCACCACACTGCCAGCGAAAGAGGCCGAGCAGGGCGATCGGTAGGCCAGCCGGAGGGAGCTCACCGTCGTCGACGGCGAGCGCGACATCGATCGCGGCCACGCCAGCCGACCGCTGCGCGTCCGTCGTGAGGCGAGGCCCGCCGACGCCGGGACGGTAGTTCCCGATGAGTCCGGCAGGGCCACGGTCCGTCAGATGGACCTCGAACGCGCTGCCGTCGGTCACCAACCAGCTGTCGTATTCGACGCCGCCGATCGCGACGGGCAGACCGGCGACTTCGGTCACCGCCGTCCGATCCGGGTCCCAGCGGCACCATGCGGTGCCCTCGACCGTGACCTCGATGGGCCCCGAGAGGCACTGCCTCCAGCGGCCGGCGCCATCGTCCGCTGTATCCAACTCGCCGCCAGCGCGCGGCGGTTCATCGCCGGGCCCCGGCGCCTGGACGATCAAGCACTCGGACTCGGCCGAAGCGCTTCCGGACGGGCTCGACGCGGGCGACGGATCGATCGCTGGCGCCGTCGTCGGGGACTCGGTCACGGGGGCGCAAGCAGCGATCGCGACGACCAGCGCCACGAGGCAGCGCCGCTGACCGAAGGCACGTGGTGACCTCCCCGACGGCACCTTACGGTCGCCTCAGACCCGCTCCACGGCCATCGCGACGGATCCGCCGCCGCCGAGACAGAGCGTGGCGAGACCGTAGCGGCCCTCGCGCCGACCAAGTTCGTGGAGCAGCGTGGCGACGATCCGGGCGCCGCTGGCCCCGATGGGATGACCGAGCGCGATCGCTCCGCCGTTCACGTTGACCTTCGACCAGTCGAAGCCGAGCGCGCGCCCGTCCGCGAGCGTCTGGGCGGCGAACGCCTCGTTGATCTCGATGAGGTCGAACGCCTCGATCGGCAGCTCGATGCGGTCAAGGAGGCGGCGAACACCCTCGATCGGGGCGAGGAACAGCCACTTCGGCGCGACCTCGGCCTGCGCGTACCCGACGATCCGGGCGAGTGGCTTCAGCCCGAGCCGCTCCACGGCGCGTTCGCTGGCGACGACCGTGGCCGCGGCGCCGTCCGTGATCCCGGGAGCGTTGCCGGCGGTCACGGTCCCGATCGTGGCGGCACCACGGTCCTCGCCCGTCGGCAGCTCGAAGGCCGGCTTCAGACGCGCCAGCGCATCGATCGTCGAATCACGGCGAGGCCCTTCGTCGGTCGTCACGATCGTTTCGCGGCCTTTGGTATCACGGACCGTGACCGGCGCGATCTCGGCATCGAATCGCCCGGTGTCGATGGCGTCGATCGCGCGACGGTGGCTCTCGAGCGCGAACGCGTCCTGGTCCTCGCGGCTGACCGCGTCCTTGATCGCAACGCGCTCCGCGTGGGTGCCCATGTGGCAGTCCTCGATGGAGCACCACAAGCCGTCATGCACCGTGGCGTCGATCAGCTCGCCGTTGCCGAGCCGAAGCCCGAACCGGGCGCCCGGCACCAGGTATGGGGCCTGGTTCATCGATTCCATGCCACCGGCAACGACCGTCTCGGCGTCCCCGGCCCGGATCTCCGACGCCGCGAGCATGATCGCCTTCAGCCCCGAGCCGCAGACGCGGTTGATCGTCGTGGCGGACGTGGTATCGGGGAGACCGGCGTTGAGGAGCGCCTGGCGTGCGGGCGCCTGACCGGCGCCCGCCTGGAGGACCTGGCCCATCAGGACGTCATCGAAGGCGGCCGTGGCGGGGTCGAGCCCGGCGCGCTCCACGGCCGCCCGGATCGCGATGCCACCGAGCGTGGTCGCCGGCACGGTGCTGAGCGCCCCGCCGAACTTGCCGATCGGCGTTCGGGCCGCGCTGACGATGAAGACGTCGCCGTTGGGGCCGGCGGTCGGGAAGGTCATGGACCGAATCTACACCGGGCCGGCGTCAGCGCGGCTCGCGCGGATACGTGTAGAAGCCCCGGCCGGTCTTCTGGCCGAGGTGGCCCGCGTCGACGAGGTCGACCAGGACTTTCGGCGGCCGGACGTGGTCCAGGTTGAGACCATCCTCGAGGACGCGCATGACACCGAGGCAGACGTCGAGCCCGATGAAATCGGCCAGTTCAAGCGGACCCATCGGGTGGTTGAGCCCGACCCGCGCGCCGGCATCGATGTCTTCGGCGGTCCCGAGTCCCTCCTCCAGCGCTCGCATCGCCTCGGCGAGGAACGGCATCAGGATCCGATTGACGATGAACCCGGGTCGGTCCGCGCTCACGATGACCTGCTTGCCGAGCTCCGCGGACACGGCGCGGATCGCCTCGACCGTCTCGTCGGAGGTGGCATCGCCCCGGATCAGCTCCACGAGCGGCATGACCGGCACGGGGCTGAAGAAGTGCATCCCGAGGAACCGCGCCCGCCTGGGTCCCCCGACCGCCTCCGCGAGTCGATGGATCGAGATCGAACTCGTGTTGGAGGCAAAGATCGCGGTCGGAGGCGCGACGGCGTCGAGTTGCCGCCAAAGCGTCTGCTTGACATCGAGGTCCTCGAAGACCGCTTCGATGACGAGGTCCGCGTCAGCGGCGTCGGCGGCGTCGGCCGTCGCCTGGATCCGCGAGAGCGTGGCCTCTCGATCCTCGACGGTCAGCTTCCCCTTCGCGACGGCACGGTCGAGGTTGCCGGCGATCCGATCGCGACCGGCCTCGGCCCGGGCGATGTCTGGCTCGTACAGGACGACGTCCTTGCCGATCGCGGCGTGGACCTGCGCGATCCCGTGCCCCATGAGCCCGGCCCCGGCGACGAACACTCGCTGGATCATCATTTGGTCAGCGAATCGGTCGTGCCAAGCGACGCGAGGAGCTGGTCGGCGGCGGCGTACGGGTCGAGGCGGTGGGCGGCCACCTCCCCCAGGACGTGTTCCGTGTCGGTTCGCCGTTCCGGCGCCACGAGCGATGCCCGCAGGCGCTCGCCGAGGATCGCCCAGACCTGGGCCTCGGCGCGGACCAGACGGGCCCTCTCAGCTCCGGCGGCATCGCGACCCGCTGCCCGATGCCGATCCAGCGCAGCCAGCAGTTCCGGCACGCCCTCACCGGTCGAGGCGATGGTGATCAGGACGTCGGGACGCTTCGGGCGCGGCCGGTCCGGGTCCGCGCCGGGCCCACCGCGCATCGTCGTCGGCACGAGCATCGCTCTCAGCTGCGACGCGGTCCGTTGGGCGCCCGGCTTGTCGCCCTTGTTCACGACGACGAGATCGGCCACCTCGAGCAGCCCCGCTTTGATCGCCTGGACCTCGTCGCCCATCTCGGGCGCCTCGAGGACCACGGTCGTGTCGGCTGCCGCGGCGACTTCGACCTCGCTCTGCCCCGTCCCGACCGTCTCGATGAGCAGCAGGTCGAACCCGCACGCGTCGAGGACGGCCGCCGCGGCGCTCGAGGTGGATGCCAATCCGCCGGCATGCCCACGCGACGCCATGGAGCGGATGAAGACGTCGCGATCGTCCGCGTAGGCCTGCATGCGGACACGATCCCCCAGAAGCGCACCGCCCGTGATCGGCGAGGACGGATCGACCGCGATCACGGCCACCGTCCGACCGGCGCGGCGGACCTCGGCGATGAGCGCGGCGACGAGCGTGGATTTGCCTGATCCGGGCGGCCCGGTGATCCCGACGACGTGCGAGCGCCCGGCCAGTGGGTAGAGGCGCCGCAGTGCGATCTCGGCGATCCGGGTCCGGTTCTCGACCGCGGTCAAGAGCCGGGCGGTGGCCATCCGATCGCCGACCAGCGCGGCGTCGACGAGGGCGCCCGCTCGGGACTCGGGATCGTCGACCACTACGCGCGCGGACGCGCGTTGGCCCGCAGGTATTCGGCGACCTGGGCGATCGTGGTCCCCGGCCCGAACACGGCGGAGACGCCATGTCCCTTGAGGCTGGCCACGTCGTCGTCGGGGATGATCCCGCCGACCGTCACGAGGACGTCACCCTGGCCCTGACCTTCGAGCAGCTTTGTGACCCGCGGAACAAGGGTCATGTGGGCACCGGACAGGATCGACAGCCCCACGACGTCCACGTCCTCCTGGAGCGACGCCGTCGCGATCATCTCGGGCGTCTGACGGAGCCCGGTATAGACGACCTCGAACCCTTCATCGCGGAGACCACGGGCGAGGACCTTGGCGCCGCGGTCGTGCCCGTCGAGACCGGGCTTGGCGATGAGCACCTTGATCGGTCGATCCGTCATGGGTCGGACTGTACCGCACGGGCTGCGCGGCGAGTGGCCGAGACGCGTCAGACGCCGGGGGCGCGCCGGGCGAGGTGGTCGAGGAACTCCGCCCGCGTTCGGTCACGGGTCCGGAACAGCCCCAGGACCGCCGATGTGGTCATGATCGTGCCGGGCTTGCGGACGCCACGCATGACGGCGCACAGGTGCGTCGCCTCCATGACGACGCCCACGCCCTGCGGCTCCAGCCGATCCTGGATGAAGTCTGCGATCTGCTGGGTCATCCGCTCCTGGACCTGGAGCCGGCGCGCGTAGGTCTCCACGATGCGCGGGATCTTCGAGAGGCCGACCACCCGACCGCGCGGGATGTAGGCCACGGCGGCGGTCCCGAAGAACGGCAGGAGGTGGTGCTCGCACAGCGAGTAGAACGGGATGTCCTTGACGACGACCATCTCGCTGTAGTCGACATCGAAGACGGCGCCGTTGATGAGTCGGTCCGGGTCGACGTGATAGCCGGCGGTCAGTTCGGTGTACATCCGATGGACGCGCTCGGGTGTGCCTCGCAGCCCATCGCGATCCGGATCCTCACCGATCTCGGTCAGGATCTCGCGAACGGCGGCCTCCACGCGACCGTTGCCCGGGTGACGCCCAAGCCCCTCGATCAGCGTCTCGGCGCCACCGGGCTCGTCACCCATGTCCGTTTCGATCTCGTCGACGATGGCGCGGACGTGGCTCGGCAGATCGGCGTGGCTGGGCATCGACGCGGGTCTCCTGTGCAGGGCGCGATGGTACGTCGGACGCTGCTAGGCTGCGGCCCATGGCCCACCCTCGCGTCGAGCAACTCCGATTCGCCCGATCCGAGTGGCGACGCGGGCTGCGCGGGCTGAGCGAGGCCGACGCGCGGAAACGCTTGATGCCGATGAACTCGATCTCGTGGATGGTGGGTCATCTCGCGTGGCACGAGCGGCGGATCTGGGCGATGCGTGGCCTCGGTCTGGACATCGAGCCGATCCTGGATGGGGTCGCGAGCGGCGGCCCGCCAAGCACGCCAGCGCTTCGGTCGATGTGGGCCGCCTGGGGACGCGTCCTGACGGTGGCCGACCCGTTCCTCGACACGCTCACGAGCGAGATGCTCGCCGGGCCGTTGCCGCACGACCGTCGACGGTCACCACCCACGGCCGGAACCGAGATCCAGCGCATCACCTATCACTACTGGTCACACATCGGCGAAGCGTCGGCCGTGCGCCAGATCCTCGGCCACGACGGGCTGGCCGAGTTCGTCGGGGACATCGACGGCAAGGCGCCGTACCGCCCCGAGGACTGAGACCCTCGAGTCGGCGACGGGCCGCCGCTCGGGTCAGCCGGTGCGCCCGCGCCGCGCCAGGTAGTCGTGCCAGAACAGCCGGGCGGCCACGGAACGCCACGGTCGCCAGGCCTCGCCGATAGCCGCCAGCTCGTCCGGACCAGGCCGACGCCCCAGTCCCAACACGTCCCCCACGGACTGCGCGAGCGCGATGTCCCCAACGGGCCACACATCGGAACGACCCAGCACCATCAGCAGGTAGATCGTCGACGTCCAGTGTCCGATCCCCGGGATGGCCTCGAGGGCTGACCGGACCGCCGCATCATCGAGCGTCGCGAGCGCGTCGAGATCCAGCACCTCGGACGACAGCGCCTCGGCCAGGGCCCGACCATAGCGCGCCTTCTGCCGGCTGAAGCCGATGGCGAAGAGTTCCGCATCAGAGAGCGCCAAGAACCGCGCCGGCGTCAGCGGAGCGGCCGCGGCCGTCAGTCGGTCGAAGGCCGCCCCAGCAGACGCGAGCGACACCTGTTGCTCCAGGATGATGTGGACCAGCGTCCCGAAACCGGGCGGCCGTGCCCAGAGCGGCGGCGGCCCGTGGCGCGCGACGATCCCCGCCAGATCCGGGTCGCGCGCCGCCAGTGCCGCGACCGCCGCCTCTAACCCGGCATCGTCGAGGGCCGGGAGGCTCAGACGACGGATCCCCCATGCGTGAAACCGGCCGCCGGCATCGGATCGAACGACCGTCCCTCCGCGCCCCGCAGCCAGGCCCGCGCATTCTCGCCCAGAGACGGCCGGTGATAGCCGCCCTCCTGAAGGATCACGAGCCGCCGACCGAGCGACGCGACCCGCCGGCCCACCTCGTGATAGACCTCGGTGGTGAGCGCGAAGTCGCCGATGGGATCGAGCCCGTACGTGTCGAACCCGAGCGAGACCACCACCACGGACCCCGGCACGGCCGCGATCGCCTCGACCGCGCGATCCGTGGCCTCGAGATAGTCCTCGTTCGTGGCGCCGGCGCGGAGCGGCAGATTGAGGTTCTCGCCGGCGCCCTCCCCCTCCCCGGTCTCATCGGCTCGACCGAGGAAGTACGGATACGCGCGGTCCGGGTCGGCATGGATCGAGACGTACCGGACGTCTCCGCGCCGCCAGAAGATCTGCTGCGAGCCATTGCCGTGGTGATAGTCGACGTCGATGATCGCCACGCGCTCGCCGGTCGCGACGGTGATCGCATGCGCGGCGATGGCCGCATTGTTGAAGAAGCAATAGCCGCCGTACATCGAACGCGCCGAATGGTGCCCGGGTGGACGGCACAGACCGTAGGCCGCGCCCTCCCCGCCGAGCACGAGATCCACCGTGGTGAGCGCCACGTCCACCGCCGCGCGCGCCGCGCCGTAGGTTCCCGCGACGAGCGGCGCTGCCGAATCGAGGCCCCAGAAGCCCGCGCGTCCGGCCGCATGTTCGGGCTCGCGGACCAGGCGCGCGATCGCATCCGCGCTCATGCCCTCGAACATGTGGCGGTTCGGATACGTGTCGGCCGACAGGAAGGCCCGCGGCAGCATCTGGCGCCGGACCTCGGACCAGGCGGTCTCGAGGAAGCGCACGAGCCCGGGATCGTGCACCGCGGTGATCGGCCCTTCGCCGTGATCGGTCGGTTCGCGTCGTTCGAAGCCACCGTCGGCGTCGAGGGCCCCACGGATGATCTCGGCCCGCTCCGCCACCTCGTTCGCCGGCACCGCCTCGCCCATGAAGGTCTCGACCGTGATGTCGTGCGCGAGATGGGCGGGCGAGTAGACGACCTGCATCGGACTCCTCAGGTGTTCGCCGCGGTCGCCGACACCGACAGGATGGCCGCACTGACCGCATCGGGACGGTACCGCATCAGGTTGTGGCCGTCGTGGGGGAAGGCGACGGTGCTGATGTTCGGACGGCCAGCGGCGACCCGGGCCGCGTCCACCGCGGCGAGGGCGCGTCGTCGCTCACCCGGCTGGTCGTCCGTGGACGTGGCAGCTGACAGGGCGACGATCGGCGCCTCCACCTCCGCCAGCGTCGCGACCGGGTCGTAGCGGAACATCGTCCGGACGCAGGCCTCCAGCACGTGCGGCCTCGTCGTGGACACGACCCGACCCGCGTGCGTCTCGACGACCGTCGCGCGAGCCGCCGCCTCCTGGTCCGCGTCCCAGGTCCCTGGATCGAACGCGGCACGATCGGCCAGGAACGCGTCCAGCGAGCGCATCACCTCGGGTGGCTCATCGAGCCCACGCAGGAACCCATCGACGTCGAGGCCGCTCGACGCCTCGAGCGACTCCCACCCGCCGTCAACGAGCACGAGCCCGGCGCAGCGAGGGCCGATCGCGCGTGCGGTCGCGGCCGCCACGATCGCCCCGAACCCATGGCCGGCCACGACCATCGGCGCCTCGATCGACGCGACCAGACCCGAACCCTCGGCGACCGCCACGGCATCCTCGACGAGCACGTCGAGCTCATACGCGTCGTCCTCCGTCGGGGCATCAGAAAGCCCATGTCCGCGCAGGTCCATCGCGACCACGCGCCGGACGCCTCGGACTCGTCGGGCGACCGGGGCCCAGATCGCCGCCGTCTGCGCCAAGCCGTGGATGAGCAGGATCCCCGGCGCGGCCGGCGGGCCATCCGGGCCACCCCAGTCCAGGAAGTGGATCCGGTCCCCGGGATCGACGACGACGACGAACCCGTCGGGCGTCGCGGCAGGGTCCGCCGACGGCACGGCGTCCAGGGGCAGGTCCATCGCGCCTAGGATACGGGCGCCATGCCCAAGCGCCGCCGCGGATCCCGGACAGCCCCCGGCAGACCGAGCCGCCATCGCCCGTTCGAGACGCTCGTGTCCCGAGCCATCGCGCGGCTCCCGATGCCGTTCGCAGCCGCCCTCGACGAGGTGGCGGTCGTCATCGACGACGACCTGACCGATCGCCAGCGGGTCACCAATGACCTTGGCCCCGACGAGGCCCTCTACGGCCTGTACGAGGGCGTCCCCCGGACCGAGTGGGGAGCGGACGCCGTCACGATGCCCAACATGATCACGCTGTTCCGCCTCCCGCTCGAGGCGGATTTCCCCGACCCGGACGATCTCGCCGACGAAGTCTGGATCACGCTCATCCATGAGCTGGCCCACCACCTCGGGATCGACGACGACCGGCTCCACGAGCTCGGCGTGGACTGACCGATCAGGCTCGCAACTGGAGCGCCAGCGCCACGACCCCGATCCAGGCCACGATGATCCCGACCAGCATCGAGCGCGTGAAGACCCGGAATCGCGGGCGTTCGGGGCGTTCGACCAGCGGATCGTGGGACCCGCCGAGCCGCACATGCTCGAGGCCCATCGTCGCTCGCGTCAGCCCGACGAACATCACCACCTGCGGGGCGATGGCCAGCGCCGAGACCGTGTACACGAGCGTTCCGAACGCGAAACTCGCCGCCGCGACGCCGAGGGTCACCAGGACGATCCCCGCTAGCCCGGAGTCCGTCCCGAGCCCGAGCGAGTCGAACACGCGAAGGGCGATGTCCAGCCCCGTGAAGACCCCGAACACGATCAGCAGCGCCGCGACCGTCTCGAACAGCGCGACGACGACGGCCGCGACCTTGCGCGCCCGAAAGACCCGGATCGACCGGCGCAGCGCCTCGACCGGCTGGACGTCGCCCAGCACGACGCCGGTGGTCACGTAGGCGAGCGGCCCGCCGACCAGCGCCGTCACCAGGAGCGACACCGGAAGGGACGCCTGACCCGGCACCGGCGACACCGAGTCGAGCGCGGCTTCGATCGCGAGCTGGGTCGCCGCGATCGGGATCCCGGCCACGAATCCGGCCCCGATCGTGCGCCAGAAGACCATCCGCGCGCGCGCCAACGCCTGCTCGAGGGTGAGCGGTCGCTCCACGACCCGAGCCCCAAGGATCGCGGCCGCCATCGCGCGACTCTCGATGGCGACGACGAAGACCCCGACCACGGCCGGCCAGGCCAGCATGTTCACCCAGAGCGCGACGGGTCCGGACAGCATCGACTCGGCCTCGCTCACGGTCATGTGGACCGACTGCACGGCGATCCACCAGCCACCCATCGCGACGGGCGCGAGCGTCCCGAACGCCACGGCCCCCAGGTAGAACGACGCGCGCCGCATCTCGTCGCTGCTCCGCGCGAGGAGGTCGAAACTCGCGCCGATAAGACGGCGAGCTCCATGGAGCGGTGGGTCGAGCGCGGGCGCCGGGCGGTGCGGCGCCTCGGGTGGGGGCTGATCGGTCGGGACGTGTGGGGTCATGGGACCGTCGGTTGTTGCCGGCCCATCCGAACCACCGATCACGCGGTCGCCCCGGGCAACGTCCCCGCCGCCGCCAGGAGGTCGCCGAGCCGGTCGATGGCCACATTGCCACCGGAGAGGACCACGGCGACACGCTCGCCATCGGTGATCGGGATACGGCCCGCCAGGACGGCGGCCAAGGCCGCGGCGCCAGCCGGCTCGAGGACCTGCTTGAGACGCTCGAGCGCGAACCGCAGACCGGCGAGGATCGTGGCGTCGTCGATGAGGACGATGCCGTCGAGCAGCCGATCGGTCATCGCCATCGTCAGCACCCCGGCGAACGGCGCCCCGAGCCCGTCGGCGACGCTCACCGGCTGGATCGTGACGATCTCCCGGCGGGCCAGGGCCAGCGAGACGGCCTCCGATCCCACCGGCTCCACGCCGTAGACGCGCGCGGCAGGCCGGCGACCTTTGATCGCGGCCGCCACACCGGAGATCAGCCCTCCCCCACCCACCGGGACGACCACCACGTCGACGTCCAGTAGGTCGTCGATGAGTTCGAGCCCGGCGGTGCCGTTCCCGGCAACGACGGCCGCATCATCGAAGGGGTGGCAGAACGTGAGGCCCTCCGCGTCGCGGATTCGCTCCATCTCGGCGAATGCCTCGCCGACGTCCTTGCCGTGAAGGACGACGCGGGCCCCATATCCAAGGCAGGCATCCACCTTGCCCTGGACGGCCCCGGCCGGCATCACGACGGTCATCGGTACGCCGGCCGTCGCGCCGGCCCACGCGTAGGCCTGGCCTGCATTCCCGGCAGATAGCGTGATCGCGCCTCGGGCAGTCGCGTCCGGGTTCAGCGTCATGATCCGGTTCGACATCCCTCGCGCCTTGAACGATCCCGTCTTCTGGAGATGTTCGGCCTTCAGGTAGAGGCGGTCGTCACCGAGCCGCACGCCGGCGGCGGCCGTCACCCATCGCGCGGCGGTCGCCGACGTCAGCAGCGGCGTGCGGTGGACGATCCCGGCGAGCCGCTCGCGGGCGCCCCGATGTCCACGAGGGTGACGTCATTGGGGAGGGCGAGTCCGGGCATGGTCGGGAGTATCGCATCCGGGCGGGCGCACACCGAAGGCCCGGTGACGGAGGCGCAAGGAAAGAATCACCCCATTGACAAGAGAGAGAGAGAGAGGATCAGGCTCCACGAACGAAGCGGGGGATGGCGCGTGGCGACAAGGCCGTTTCAGCTGACGACGAACTCAAGCAGGGCTGCCTCTACGCGAGGGGCCCGACGAACTGGCAGCCTCCGGTCGAGCTCCCCGCAGGTGACCACCTTCCAGCACGGCATGGAATCTCGCCGACAGAGGCGGGTCCCCCGGTGAGGCGACTGGTCGTGGCAGCAATGGTTGCCATGCTCTCGCTGACCGCCGCGCCCAGCGTTGTTCTGGCGGAGCACGGTACGTGCGATGAGGAAGTCCAGACCAATCGGTGGCGCGGGCACACGACGATCGACGCGACCCAGAAGCACGGAGCCTCCGGGATCTTCGAGAGCCACACGCTAGATCAGTGTGGAACACCTGACCTGGTCGAGATCAGCGGCACCTTCATGTGGTCCGCCATCGCACCCAACAACAACGCCTCGCAGAGCGTAGTGGCGATGGGCATGGGAACATGCCGCAGCGCGACCTGCCCCGCTGGCCAGCGCTACTACTCCGCATGGGGCCGATCGTCCTCGACGAGCGGGTGCTCGGGCTTCGCGAACCGAGCGCCGACCGTAGCCGATGAAGGCGCCTACGTAGCGGCGAACCACGACTTCAAGGTCTACCACTCAGCGAACCAGTGGCGATTCTATGTTGATACGACGCAGGTGAATGCGATCGCCGAGGGTTCGATCTGCTGGACGCCGAGTCGAGCGCAGTGGTTCGGTCAGACCAAGGACATCGGTGACGCCATGGGCGGCGATCCCAACGACAAGTTCAGCGTTACCTCCACCAAGTACACCAACTCCGAGGGAGGCGGTTTCGTCCTCACCAACTTCGCCCCCGCGGCAGCATGTAGCTTCAACGGCGGTGTCGGTCCGTACTTCTGCGACGTCACGGGGGCAAGCGCGATCGCTATCTGGACGGACCGGTAGGAGGTATCGGCATGCGTACGAGGCATCTGGTCCTAGCCGCCACCGCTGCGCTTGCGATCGCGGCAACCAGCATCGGAGCCGGGATCGCGATCAGCGGTGGCCTATCCGACGAGGCCAGGTCGTGCGGCGCCGAGGGCAACACGATCCTGGAGGAGTTCGAAGTCGACGCGGCCAAGGACCTATGGAAGCACCTGCCGAAGATGTTGCGTGCCCCCGAACTCGAGACCGACAGCCGTCCGGCCCACGTGATCGTCTTCGGTGGGGACTTCGACACCAAGGGCTTGGATCTCGCCGCGCCGGGCGGCAAGCCTGCGTCCTTCCAAGGCGTACTGTGTGTCATCCAAGCTGACGGAACGGTCAATGTCTACACGGACGTCGCGCTGGCTGGAAGTCGATGGGAACAGCGGTGACGCCGGCCGACCGGATGGGCGTTGTTTCGCGCCTCGCGGCCACGGTGATGGCCGTGGCCCTGCTGGCCGGCTTGGCAGCACCGATCCGGGCAAGCCACAACCAAAACGCGAGATGGAAGGACGTTCCGGTTGCGCCCTTCCAGAACTACATCCGGTACTGGTTCCACTCGAGCGTCCCGACTGGCTCATTCCGCAGCCGGATCACGGACGGCGCAGGGAGTTGGAACTCGGCCAACCGCGAGCTCTTCTTTGCGCTGGGCAATAGCTCGAACAAGCTGATTACGATCACCTACGAGGATCTTGCGTTTCCGAACGGAGACTCGCTGGCGATTTCCATGACGTTCGCCGGTTCCTGCTTCCCCGACATCTGCACCGGGAGCATGGCCTACAACACCACCCCGGGCATCGCCCACTTCTACCTCGGGACGACCACAGACCCCACAACGATCCCGAACAACCATTACGACCTCTGGAGCGTTGCAGCTCATGAATTCGGCCACCAAGTGTCCCTGACCCATCCGGGAATCGCGGACCAATGGCGTCTCCTGACGATGTACGAGTTGCTCCCACCTCAGACGATCTACCAGCGGAGCCGTCACGTCCATGACACTCAGGGTATTAATGCCCTGTATCCACCTTTCTGAGGGCGGCCATGAACGTCCGGCATCGCTTGCGTGTCACCATCGTCCTGGGTGCCGTCCTGCTCGGCGTCGGGACCGTCGTTGGAGCAGCCCTTACTGAGCCTCGGGACTTCATCCGGGTGTCGGCGTCGTTCGCGGAAGTCCGCCTCGCGACGTTGCTCGCCGGGTCCGATGCGGTCGCCGTCGTGCGGTTCACGGGTGAATCGACGGTGCGATGGAACAGCGCAGACAACAAGCGGTGGGAGCCCGAGGTCGGCTCAGGCGTCGGTGCCTGGATCTACCGCGACGACATGATGGACGTTGTGCGTGTCATCCGGGGCAGTCTGCCGGGCCGCCTCGTCGTACGCGGGGTCGGGGGGACGGTCGGCAACGTGACGATGGTGCACGAGAGCCAGACCGAATGGCTAGTCGACCGTCCGTATCTCCTCTTCCTGCGTCGGGAGCAGACTCCGACACAGGAAGGCTGGGAGGAAGCCTGGACGGTAACCTGGCTCGAGCACGGCGCGTTTGAGGAGCGTGCCGGCGGTTGGCAGAACGGGTCCCAAACCCTTGTCGTCGACGAGTCGATCATCTCCGAGGGGTAGTCGCCATCCGATCGCTCTCTGTACCCTTGGCCGCCGCCGCGATCGCCTTGCTGGCGCTCGGCTGCGGTGACTTCGGAGACACGATCGTCATCGATGGGCAGCAGTACGGGGGCAGTTCAGTGCCCCTTGAGCTCGAAGGCGTCGAGCTCATACCGGTCGGGTTCGTCGAGGAGGCGAGAAATGCGAGTCGTGTCGGACTTCCGCTCTTTGCGCTGCCGGGTGTCGATCCTTCCGCAGTTGTCCTGGTCCCCTTGAGGCATCCGGAGCCGGAGGTCAGCTCGTACATCACCTACATCTCCGACGAGTTCACCGGTGGGACGTTAGCGGACGTCGGCCTGTGTCCCTACATTCCGTCGTCATCGGTCTGTGCCGACGGCAACGCGTCGTAACCGCTGGGAGCGACGCCGAGCGGCCGCCGGACCTCCAGTCGCCGTCGCGCTGCGCAGTGCTCGGCTTGGCCCGGAACAAAGCCGGGCTCGCGAGTACCGGATAATTTGGTCTTCCGATCCTGGATCGTCCCGTTGCGCGACTACTTGCGTGTTTGCGCAAGTGATGATACGGTCACTGCATGTTGGATGTCCTACCGGTCTCTGCTGAGGCTGATCGCGAGCGGTTCGCCGCCGTCGGTCGTGCCCTCGCGGATCCCAAGCGACTGTGCGTGCTGGAGTCGCTCGCCATCGGCGAGCTGTCGGTCAGCGACCTCAGCGCGCGGGTGGGCTGCCAGGTCCCCAACATGAGCCAACATCTGGCCGTGTTGCGCCACGTCGGTCTCGTCACGAGCCGACGCGACGGCAATACGATCCTGTATCGCCTGGCGGACCCCCGGGTCCTCGAGGCCTATCGACTCATCCAGGACATCGCCCGCTAGCCGGGCGCAACGTCCCGCTCCGGCGGGACCGAACGAGACAGTTCCCGCGAGGCGGGAGGAAGGGAATCGGATCCCATGGCGGAGATCAAGGTCGCGACGGACGCGAACTTCGAGGAGCTCGTGCTCAAGGCGGAGCGACCGGTCGTGGTCGACTTCTGGGCGGCCTGGTGCGGCCCCTGCAAGATGGTCGCCCCCGAGATGGTCAGGCTCGCCGAGAAGTACGACGGCGCCGTCGACGTGGTCAAGGTCGACGTCGACGCGAACCCGCGCCTCTCCCAGGCGTTCAACATCCTGAGCATCCCGACGATCGCGTTCTTCCAGCCCGGAGCACAGCCGCAGGGCGTGGTCGGGTTCCGGCCGCTCGAGCAACTCGAGCAGCAGTTCGACCTCGCTCGCTTCGCGACCGCCGACGTCGAGTAGCCCACCCGCGCCCTTCCTCCTCCCGGCACGACCTCGGTCCGCAAGGATCGGGGTCGTCCGATTCTCCGGATCTCGCCAGGTAGCTGGCCGATGCGAGCCGCCAGGGCGCCGGCCGAGCGACAACCACCGAGCACAGGCCGAATCGCGCCGCCAGGGCGGCGACCGAATGGACAACCCCCGGGCACGGGCCGAATCGCGCCGCTAGGGCGCCGGCCGAATCGTGCCGCCCGGGCGCCGGCCGAATCCACCTGCCAATGCACCGGCCGAACGACCAACCACCCTCGCTACCGGCAGATGGCACTCCAGTGAGCATTGGTCGCGGGATCGCGGTCAGATGCGGCAATCCGCGCGCATCTGTCAGGAACGGACGACAACGGCCCGCACGGATCACCGGGCCGTGCCTCGGCCGGGCTGACGTGTGCTCAGCTCAGTGACATCTGACAGAAGTGGCGGGCTCGGATCGGGGCCACCGCCCCCCAGAGGCCCGCGACCTTAGCGAGTGGCCGCGTGCCGGGCCGCGAATCCGAGCCACGCGACGGCCCGATCCGCGGCGTGATCGTCGAGAGTCGCGGGCCGGAACTCGACCCAGTCCGGACCACGGTCCGAGGCACCAGCGTCGGGCGTGCGGTGCGCCGCCGACGCGACCGCGCGATCGAGTCGGAACGCGGCACCGCCGTGCCCACCGACGACAGCGATGACCACCTCGGACACCCGGAACTCCGTCGAATCTCCCACGCGCCGATGGGAGACCCCGTCGAGATCGTCCGCCGCGCGTTCCAGCAGTTCGAGGAGCGTCACCGGCCCGCGGCGGCCAGGATCGCGGCGAGGTCGCCGAGGTGCTCCTGGTAATGCTCGATCGTCTCGGTGTTGAAGCTCTTCATGTAGGTCGCGTGCTTGATCCAGCGTGCTTCCGGCACGACCGTCAGCGTCCCGCGCAGTTCGCCGGGCTGTGACCCGAAGGTCGCGCGCAACTCGTCGAGCGAGCGGGCCGCCCACGTTGTCTGGATCTCGTCGTTGACCACGTCACCACCGCGGGTCTCCCAGTCGGCGTCGACACGCGCGATCGTCGGACTCGTCTCGCCGACCGCAAGCTCCCGGGCCGCGTCGAGCGAGACCGATTGCCACGCCAGCAAGTGCGCCATCAGGTCCCGCCCCGACCAGCCGTGCGCGTCGGCGACCGGGGCCACCAACTCGTCATCATTCAGTCCGGCCAACGCCTCATACGGCATCCAGGCCTCGTGCTCCTCATCGAGGAACTCCATCGCGTCGAGGTACATGAGCGCATGGTAGTCGTCCACGAGCGGACGAGCGCCCCGCCCACCCCGGAGCCCCGTCGCTAGGACCAAACCTAGACCGCGACGGGCTCTCGGTACTCGCCGAAGACCTCGCGCAGGACCGCGCACTGCTCGCCGAGCGTCGCGTACGCCGCGGCGCAGCGGAGGAAGTGCGGCATGAGGTTGGTGGCACTGGACTCGGGCCGGGTCGCCACGTCCCGGAGACCGGTCAGAGCCGCCTCCACGGCCTCGGGGTCCCGTTCCCGACGCGTCCGCTCCAGTCGGGCCAGCTGCGCTTCGAGCGACCCCGCCGGGACCGCCAGCACCGGCACGGTCAGGTCCTCCCCCTCCTCGACGTAGGCGTTGACCCCCACGACGCGCCGCTCGCCGGCATCGAACTCGCGCTGGTACCGATACGCCGCATCGGCGATCTCGTTCTGCGGGTACCCCTCGGTGATGGCGGCCACCATCCCGCCGCGCCGGTCGATCTCGTCGATGTAGCGCCAGACCTGCGCCTCCATCTCAGACGTGAGGGATTCCACGAACCACGACCCACCCAGCGGGTCGACGGTGGCGTCCACGCCCGTCTCCTCCGCGATGATCTGCTGCTGGCGGAGGGCCAGGAGCGCGGCTTCGGCGGTCGGGACGGCGAGGGCCTCATCGTGAGCGTCGGTATGGAGCGACTGGGTGCCCCCAAGGACCGCGGCCAGAGCTTGGATCGCGACCCGGGTCAGGTTGTTCAACGGCTGCTGCGGCGTCAGCGAGACGCCGGCGGTCTGCGTGTGGAAGCGCATCCACGCGGATCGCTCGTTCTCCGCCCCGTACCGCTCGGTCATGAGCCGATTCCAGATCCGTCGCGAGGCCCGGAACTTGGCGATCTCCTCGAAGAAGTCCGAATGCGAATTGAAGAAGAACGACAGGCGCGGCGCGAAGTCGTCCACGCGCAGCCCGCGCTCGATCGCCGCCTCCACGTAGGCCATCCCGTCCGCGATGGTGAAGGCCAGCTCCTGGACCGCCGTGGATCCCGCCTCGCGGATGTGATAGCCGCTGATCGAGACGGTGTTCCACCGTGGCATCTCGCGCGTGCCGAACTCGATGGTGTCCGTGACGAGGCGCATCGATGGCGCCGGCGGGAAGAGATACTCCTTCTGCGCGACGAACTCCTTGAGGATGTCGTTCTGGAGCGTGCCCTCAAGCGCGGCCCGCGGCACGCCGGCCTTCTCCGCCGCCACGATGTACATCGCCCAGATCGGCGCGGCGGGCGAGTTGATCGTCATCGACGTGGACACCCGTTCGAGCGGGAGACCGTGCAGCAGCACTTCCATGTCAGCCAGGCTGCTCACCGCCACCCCGCACGTGCCGAACTCCCCTTCGGCCTCGGGGTCGTCGGTGTCGTAGCCGTAGAGCGTCGGCATGTCATAGGCGATCGAGAGCCCCGTCTGGCCCGCGGAGAGCAACTGGCGGAAACGGGCATTGGTGTCCTCGGCGGCACCGAACCCGGCGAACATCCGCATCGTCCACAGACGGCTTCGATAGCCGGTGGGGTGGATCCCGCGGGTGAACGGCGGCTCGCCGGGCAGGCCGATGTCCCGCGCTGCGTCCACACCCGCCTCGTCGAGGGACCACGGACCGTAGAGCCGCTCGACGTCCATGTCGCCAAGTGTCGCGAAGCGCGGCTTGCGCTCCGGTGCGCGCTCCAGCGCGGGTCGTTCGCGCTCACGTGCCCAGGCGTCACGTCGGGCCGTCCAGGGGTCGGATCCGGGCCGGTCGGTCATGGCTTGGACTCTAGCACTGGACCTAGTCGTCGCCGAACGCCGCCACCGCATCCTGGATGCGCGCCTCGGGCAGATCGTTCGTGATCACGACGTTGACCCGATCGGGCTCGGCAGACGGCCAGACGAGGACGGTCTGGAGCCGCTCGCCCGTCTGGGTGTCGATCCGCCGCCCGGGACGGCCGGCGATCGTCGGTGACGACGCCTCGAGGAGCTTCGTGCGGTTCGCGTCCCGGCCGCTGATGGCGTAGAACTCGCCCATCAGGTCGGCCGTCAGTCCGGGTGCCGTGAACACGACCAGCGCCGCCGCGCGCTCCGCCCCGAACGACCAGGTCGCACCGGCGAAGCGAAGTTCCGTGATCCCGGCATCGGCCAGGATCCCGAGGTTCGGACCCGGGCAGTTCCGCCCGGAGTCGAGGGATCCCGGCGGCTCGTCGAGGAAGGTCGGCGGCACCAGCGCCTCGAGATCAGGAAAGGCCCCCGGCACGCGGGCGTCCGACGTGCACGGCGCGTCGGGATCGAACGATGTCGCGACGCCAGCCGCGCAACCAACGATCGCGAGCGTGACGGCCAGAGCAAGGGCCAGGCGAGACAGGACCGGGTGGCGCCTCATCGGTCGAGCCTATCGGAGCCGGGCGAACGACGCCGTCGACGCGGTGCCGCGCTGCACCTGGTACGTGTGTCCCGGTCCGTTGCGCGCGTGCGCCCGACCATCGACGCGGCCCGGACGGGACGAGGGTCTCATTGCCCGGGACCGGGGACGGGTCCTAGTGTTTTGCCTACGCCGACCCGCGATCGAACTGGGAACGAACCTGGGGCGTCGGTCACGGAACAGGAAGCGGACGTCGCCTCGAGGATGGTTCGAGACGAGGATCCCGAGTCCTGATCACGAGCCGAATAACTGGGCACTCGGCCACAGGCCTGGTGGAACGTCGGGACGGCAGCACTGATCTGCTCATCATTCGCGCTATCGCCCTCCGGTATCGGGGGGCGATCTCGCGTTTCGGGGATCGTTGCAGCCCGCGGCACGACTCCAGGGACGACCGTCGTCGTCAGGCGGACCGGCCCGGCCGCATCGGAACTGCCCGAACGCGACGCATGACGCCCCGGCGATCGAGGTCGTCCCGCACGACCCGAGCCGCCGACACGAGATCCGGATCGCGCGTCACCGTCCCCGTCAGCCAGTCGATGTACGACGGCTCGAAGTCGGCGATCTGCCCGAGCGTGTGCCCGTGGAACTTGCCGAAGACCACCTCGTACTCGAGCGCCAGATCGAGGGTCGGCGGCTCGGGCGGGCGGAAGTGCCGGAGCCGGCCGCGGATCATCGGGCCGGTGGGGGTCGAAGCCCGCGGCGGGTCACCCTCGACGCGCTCGCCACGCAGCGGCGCCTGGCCGGGGAGCGGGTTGCGATGCGCCGGATCCGTAGCCGCGCTGTCGCGCGCTCGGTACGTGGCCGTGGTGTCCAGCCGACCGGTCACGGGGCGCGTCGGTCGCGGTTTCGGCGGCCCGCCTCGTCGAGGGGCCGGGGCCCCGAAGTCCGCCGGGCTGGCGTCGCCGCTGCTCCCATCGGCCCGACGCGAGCCGTCGTCGCGAGTGAGCTCCGCGTACGCGTCGTTGATCTCGGCCATCCGGCGCGTCGCGGATCTCGATGCCGCCGGATCGTCGCCGGTCAGGTCCGGGTGGTTGGCTCGCGCCAGCCGACGCCACGCGGCCTTGATCTGGGCCGCGGACGCTCCCAGGGTGATCCCGAGGACACGGTGCGGGTCGCGCTTCACCACCGACGCAGTGTAGCGACGCGCCCTCGCTTGACAGGTCGGCCATCGGTAGCGTCCCCTGACGACATGGGAACACTCAAGCGCGCGGGGATCGTCGCGGCGATGACCGCCACCCCGATGGGGCTCGCCTACCGGTTCGCCCTCGCCTACCGCGCCCGTGCCGGATTCCCGCGCCCGAGCCCTCCGAGCGTCACACCCGACGCCCTCGGGCTCCCGTATGAGACGACGATCGTCCCTTCGGGTGGCCTGCGACTGCCGGCCTGGTTCATCCCGGCCAGGGATGGCGCTCCGGGACCCGGCGTGGTCCTGGTCCATGGCTGGGAATCCGCCCGGGACCGGACCCTCCCGCTGGCGATCTTCCTCCACGCCGCGGGCTTCCACTGCCTGACCATCGATGTCCGCGGCCACGGCGCCAACCCGGCCGAGACGCTGCCGGTCAGCGCCGGGGAGTTCGGCCTCGATGCGCTGGCGGCGTTCGAGTCGCTGATGGAGCGGCCCGAGGTGACGGTGGGCGCCATCGCCGGCCACTCGATGGGCGGGATCGGTGCCATCCTCGCGGCCGCGGCGGATCCCCGGGTCGCGGCGCTCATCGCCACGTCATCGCCGGCCGATCCGTATCGGCTGACGCGGCAGACGTTCCGCCTCGCGAACCTGCCCATCCCGGACCCGATCGCCTATCCGCTCGCCTGGCTCACGACACGCGTGTACCTCCGGCCGCGGGGCCATGACGTCGACTCGATCAGCGCGTCCGCCGCCATCGCGCGGTACCGCGGCCCGATCCTGCTGGCGCATGGCTCCGACGATCGCGTCGTCCCGGCGGTGCACCTCGACCGGCTGGCCGCGGCGGCCCGATCAGCGCGGGCGGGCGATCCGGACGCGGGGCCGGTCGAGACCCTCGTGGTGCCCGGCGGGCATCACTCGTGGCTCTATGAGTTCCCGGCCTACCGCGAGGCGGTGGCGCGGTTCGCCGCCCGATGGCTGGGTGGCCCAATGGACCCCGACGAGGCCGGTCGCGTCGCGGCCGCCACCGCCGCCGAGCGGCTCCCCGACGGCGAGGCCGAGTTCACGGCCATCGCCGAATCCCCCGGTGGGTTCGAGGCGCTGGCGCGCGTCGCTCTCCCCGGAGCCACCGCGCCGGTCCAGCCAGCCGACGACGCGGCCGTCGAGCCGTGAGCGACCAGGACATGCCGCCGCACCCCGCCGAACCCGTTTGGGCCGCGATCAACCGTCGGCGGGCCATCCGGAGCTTCACGGACCGTCCGCTCGACAACGCCTACCTCGAGCGGATCCTGCATGCCGGGCGCCGCTCCGGGAGCTCGAAGAACAGCCAGCGCTGGGCGTTCATCGTGTGCCGCGACCGGGAGCACCTGCGCCAGCTCGCAGCTGTCGGGCCGCACGCGGGTCATCTCGCGGGCGCCGCGCTGGCGATCGCCCTCGTGACCCCGGATCCATACGCTCCGCAGGCGCCGGCATCGATCCTGTTCGACATCGGGCAGGCCGCCGCGAACATGCAGCTCGTGGCCTGGGAACTCGGGGTCGGGAGCGTCCCCGCCACGGTCTACGACCAGCCCCTCGCCCGGGAGCTGCTCGGCTACCCGGCGGACCAGCATTGCGAATACCTGCTCTCGTTCGGCTATCCGGCCGACCCCGACGACCTCATCCGGCCGCCGAAGGCCGGCGGTCGAGCCGCGCTCGGCTCGCTCGTCCACGAAGAACGCTGGTAGCGCGTCCCTACTGCCAGCGGAACTTGCGGGCGGCGATCCCGAAGCAGACCGCCAGCCAGGCCATCAGGACGGCGGCGCAGACCCACAGCGGGGCGAACGGCGCGCCCCCGACCATGATCTGGCGCAGCGCATCGGAGAGGTACGTGAGCGGGATCGCCCGCGCGATCGTCTGGAGCGCATCGGGCATCTGGTCGATCTGGAAGAACGACCCGGACAGGAACATCATCGGGAACTGGACGATGCTGGTCATCCCGTTCGCGGCGTCCTCGGTGCCGGCGAACGACGCGATCACGTAGCCGAGCGCCAGGAACGTCACGGCCCCGAGGACGACGAACCCGAACGCCAGGACGATCGAACCGACGATCTCCACGCCGAATGCCGTCGACCCGACCGCGACGATGATGAGCGTCTGGGCGATCGCGATCAGGAGCCGCATCAATACGTTGGAGCCCACCAGTTGCCAGCGCCTGAGCGGCGTCGCCGCGAGTCGCTTGAGGATCAGCTTCTCGCGATCAGCGACGAGGGGGATCGCCGCGAAGATCCCGACCTGCATGATCGAGAGCCCGAGCATGCTCGGGACGAAGTAGCTGATGAAGTTCAGCGTTTCCGTCTGGATGGTCTGCCCGGTCGGCACGACGAGCGGCGGACGACCGCCAAGGTTGACCACGCCGAGCACCGTGCCGACCGCCTGGTACACCTCTCCCACCAACGCGGCCCGCGAGGGATCCGTATAGACGGTGATGGCCGCCGGCGCACCGCCACCGGCGGCGACCGCCGCATCCAGGGTGTCGCCGTATCCCGCGGGCACCTCGATGACGGCGTCCAGGTCGCCCATGCGCATCTGGTCCGTGATGACCTCGCTCGTCCCGACCTCGAGCGTGACGCCGGTCTGGGCCTCGAACTGCGCCCGCAGGGCCTCAGATGCCGTCGACCCGTCCCGATCCACCCATCCGATGGTCAGTCGCGAGCTACCACCCCCCTGGAAGATCAACCCGAACATGACGATGAAGACCAGCGGGAACGCGAGGGTCCAGAACAACGCCGCCCGATCACGGACGTAGCTCCGGATGTTCGCGTTGGTCAGGGCCAGCAAGGCGCGCATCGTCGGTCCCCTCAGTCCCGCAGCGCCCGGCCGGTCAGATCGAGGAACACATCCTCGAGGGTCGCGCGGCGGACGCCGAGATTGGCCGGCTCCAGACCGCGGGCCTCGGTCATCGCGAGCAGCGCGCCGATCGTCGCGGCGACGTCGGACGTGTACAGCAGGATCTCGACGTCGTCGTGCTTGACCGAATTGACCGCCGGGAGTCCGGCGAGGTCCGACTCGGTCAGTCCGTCGATCGCGTCGAGCCGGACGGCTCGCTCCTTGAATCGCTTCGAGATCAGGTCCTCCACGCGCCCCATCGCCAGGATCCGACCGTGATCCATGATGGCGAGACGGTCGCACAGGATCTCCGCCTCCTCCATGTAATGGGTCGTCAGCAGGACGGACCGGCCCCGCGCCCTGAGGCCACGGATCAGGTCCCAGAGCGAACGCCGGGCGGCCGGGTCGAGCCCGGTGGTCGGCTCGTCGAGGAAGACGAGTTCCGGGTCGTTCACGAGCGCGAGCGCCACGGCCAATCGCTGACGCTGCCCGCCGGAAAGCTCCTTGGTCTGCGCCTTGCGCCGTTCCCCGAGCTCGAGCATGTCGATCAGCTCGTTCGTGGAGAGCGAGTTCGCATAGAAGCTTCGGAAGAGGTCGATGACCTCGGTGACCGTCAACTTCGGATAGAGGGCCGCCGTCTGCAGGCTGACCCCGATCCGCGGTTTGAGAGCCTGCGACCCGGTCGTCACATCCACGCCCAGGACGCTCGCCCGGCCGCCGTCGGGCCGCCGCAGGCCCTCGAGCACCTCGACGGTGGTGGTCTTCCCCGCGCCGTTGGGACCAAGCAGCCCGAAGATCTCGCCGCGCCGGACCGTGAAGTCGATCCCGTCGACCGCCACAAGGGAGCCGTAGCGCTTGATGAGGCCCTCGACCTGGATGACGGGATCCGGTGTCGACATGAGCGCCGACGCGGCTATGGGTTCGCGATGCATCGCCTACAGTTTCTTGCGCAGGTAGGCGGTGACGGTCCCGTCGTAGCCCTGTGATTCGTACAGGTGACGGGCCTCGGGCCGGTGGTGCCCCGCGGTGATCTCGACGAACGCGGCGCCGAGCTCGACGCCGATCCGCTCCGCTTCGGCCATCAGGGTGCGCCCCACGCCGCGCTCACGGGCCCCTGGATCCACGACCAGGGCGAGGATGCGCAGGATCCGGTCGTCATGCTCGAAGCGTGGCATCGCATGGACGGCCATGAACCCGATGAGAACGCCGTCGTGTTCGGCGACGACCACACGCGAGTGCGGCGACGCGAAGCGACCGAGCCGTTCCACGATGTCTGACGGGCCGGCCGGATAGCCCTCATCGGTGAACAGCGACGCGATCGTGTCCGCGTCGTCCAGCGTGGCGGCGCGCAGGACAACGGACGCGCGATCGGCGGTGGGATCGGTCATGCGTCGATGGTAGCCGTCCGGGCCGTCACCAGCAGCACCAGGGGTGGATCGTTCGTGACGCGGCTCGGTCGGCACTCGGGCCCGAACGGCCCGTCCCAGACCGGACCGTGCGCGACCGCCTCCACGGACGACACCGCATACCAGGCCACCGCCGGCCCCTCGCCGAATCTCGCCAGCGACGCGGCGAGACGTCCCTCGGTCGACGGCTCGAGGACGACCAGCGGGAGCCGCATGAGATCGCGACCGATCCGACAGCGCGCTCCCAGGTAGACGTCGGCGGCGGCGTCCTCGAACCGCCCGCCGAACGTGCGCTCCGAGCGCGCCGACTCGACGCTCGACCAGCCGATCGCGACGAGCGCCGTTCCGACAGGCGCCCGAGCCACGGCCGACCGCACGATCGCGTCGAGGGCCGCCTGCTGCTCGTCGGTCACATCACCAGCAGCAGGTCCGGGGCGGGCTCGCCGACGATCTCGAACCCGGCTCGTCTGTAGAGCCGGGTCGCGGTCTCGTTCTCCGCGAAGACGCCCAGGTAGATCCACTCCGAACCGGCGGCCACGGCATCCGCTGTCGCGGCCAGCGTGACCAACTCGCCGAGGCCGCGCCCCCGGGCCCACGGCGCGGTCCCGATCGAGGACAGGTAGCTCGCGCCATCGAACGTCGCCCGCCGGGCAACGGCGGCGGCGATCCCGTCGAGCGTCACGAGGTAGTGCGTGAAATTCGGGTTGCGTAGGGACGCCTTCGTCTCGGCGGTCACGCCGGGGCGACGCAGGTCGTCGACGTCGAAGGCGTCGACCAGGACCCCGACGACCGTTTCGACGGCTCGCTTCAGCGCCCCCGCGGGAAGCTCGGTCAGCCGCTGGAGCCGGACGTCGGGGCCGTAATCCTCGTCCGAGACGCCGCGAGAGCGAGTGTCGTCCGTGAGCGCCATCAGGCAGCCGGCTCCGACGTCCCGGAACCCGTTCGCGACAAGGCGGTCGACAAGGTCATCCGGCGTGTCATGGATCGGAGCCGGCCAGATGTGCGGCTGACGGGTGAGCGATGCGAACAGGATCAGCGTCTCGCCGAGCCGCTGATCGAAGGCCGACGGGTCGGCTGGCCAGCGGATGGCCTCGATGCGATTCCAGAACGGCTCTGGATCCCGCGGGTCATGCAGGATCAGGGCGTCGCCGAGGTCGCGCACCTCGCGCCCCGGCATCGCGTGGACCCGCGCCTCATGCAGCAACAGTCGATGCATCGTCGCGGCATCGACATCCCGCCGTCGTCCAGGCTGGGCGCGCAAGGCTGTCACGCCCGAACGATACCCAACGGCGTCCGGCTCGTGGCGATCTACGCCGGTCGCTCGAGGACCAGGACGGTCGCTCCCGACGGGAGGTCGATCACAGTCGGGTCGGCGAGCCCGGCGTCGGCGAAGGATGCCCGGAACCCTTCGCGCGTCACGAGGGCCGTCCCCTGGTACAGCTCGTCGAGCTGGACGCCCGTGATCAGCTCGCCATGACGGGTGCGAAACTCCTCCGAGGTGGACGGGAGTGCCCAATCGAGGACGACGACCTTTCCGCCCGGGCGGAGCGACGCCCAGGCCGCGCGGAGGGCGGCGGGCGGGTCTGGCAGGTGATGGAGCGCGTACTGGAAGTAGGCGAGGTCGTACTCGCCGTCGGGACCGAGCGTGACCGCGTCGCTTTCGCGGATCTCGATGCGGCCGCCCAGTCCGGCATCGGCCACGTTGGCGCGGGCTCGCGCGACCGAATCGGGTTCGGCTTCGATGCCGACGAGGTCGAGGGACGGGAAGCGTCGGGCCATCGCGATCAGCCAGCGGCCCCCGCCGCAGTGGACATCAACGACCCGCCCGCCGTTCGACAGGTCGGCCACGAGTTGGGGCAGGACCGCGAGCGCCTCCTGGAAGAAGACCGCGACGTCCTGCATCGTCAACCGTTCGATCGAGACGCGGTATCGGTCCGGGCGCTGCCCGATCGGTCGGCCGGTGCGGAAGAACTCGAGCATCCCGTCCCAATCGAGCGACGCGGTGATCGCGTGGACGAACTGACCGCCGAGGAATTCCGGGCGCTGCTCGTCGAGCAGGATGACCCCGGTCTCCTCGTCGAGGACCAGCCGACCGTCCTCGATCCGCAGGAGGTCGTGCGCATCGGCGCCCCAGGCCCACGCATCGACGGCCGCGGCGTCGCATCCAGCGCCCGCCGCGAGGTCACCGGGCCGGATGCCGGCGGATCCCGCGTCGCGCAGCCGGCTGAACAGGCCCAGCTCCAGACCGAGATAGACCAGCCAGGCGTGATGGAACCCCGCCAGACGGTCAACGAGGGCATCGAACCGATCGTCGAGTCGCATCGTCGTCCGATTGTCGCATGCACCGGGGGCACCGAGGGCACCGACGACCGGTCGGGGCGGTACCGTTCGGGCATGCAACGGTCGCGACGCTCGATGGGTTCTGGACATTGATGGACGACGACCAGGGGTTGCTCCGCGACCTGGCACAGGACCTCGACGCGGCATTCGATGCGCTGGTGATCGCGCACCAGGACCGCTGTTTCTCGATCGCGCTCCGCGTGCTCGGCGACCGCGGCGCGGCCGAGGAGGCAGCCCAGGATGCCCTGGTACGCGCCTATCGGGCCCTGGCGGCCTACGATCGCCAGCGGATCCTGGATCTGCGGCTGCGACCGTGGCTCGCGACGATCGTGCTCAACCTGTGCCGGACGAGAGCGGCTCGCCGCGCGGCTCGCGGCGCCCCACCTCTGTCGTTCGACGTCAGGGAGTCGCCGCTGCCCGAGCCGGTCGCCGTCGATCCGTCGGGCTCGCCGTCGGAGACGACCGAGCGACGCGCCGCGCGCGATCGATGGGCGGCTCTGCTCGGGACCCTGTCGCCCGCCTACCGAACGGCGGTCGTGCTACGCCACGTCGACGGCCTCTCATATCCCGACCTGGCGGTGGCGCTCGGGCGTCCCGAGGGCACTGTCAAGGCGCAGGTCCATCGAGGCCTGGCCCAGCTGCGAACGGCGTTCGAGGCCGCCGAGCGACTCGATCACGAGGAGTTGACCGCATGAGCACGAGCGCACCCGACCCCGACACCATGGTCGAAGCCGCGATGGCCGACATGCGCGCAACCGCGCCCTCCAGTCTGCGGGTGAACGTCCTGGTGGAAGCCGGGGTCGCCGACCGCATCGCCCCGATCGACTCGCCGATCGGCACCCTGTACGTGGCGTGGAACGGCCTCGGGGTGCGGGACGTCGGGTCGGACCCATTCGACTGGGATGGGGCGACGACGTCCGGGCGCCAGCGCTTCCCGGCGGCTGCCCTCCCCCACCGACTCGGGTCGGCCATCGCTCGCCGTCTCGACGGCGATCGTCGAGTCCGGGTCGCGCTGGACCTGCGCGGTCACACCGAGTTCGAGCGGGACGTGTGGCGCAAGGCGCTGGACATCCCGCGCGGTGAGGTCCGGCCGTACGGCTGGATCGCGGCCGAGATCGGCCGGCCGAGGGCGGTGCGCGCGGTAGGGACCGCGCTGGGCCACAACCCGGTCCCGCTCATCGTCCCGTGCCACCGCGTGGTGCGGACGGATGGCTCGATCGGCCAGTACTCCCTCGGCGGCCCGGAGAACAAGCGGGCGATCCTCGCCGCCGAAGGGCTCGACCCTGACGGGATGGAGGACGCGGCCCGACGCGGCGAGCGGCTCGTTGGCTGCGCCTCCACGAAGATCGTGTGCTGGCCCACGTGCTGGACGGGGCGCCACATGCTGGAGCGCCATCGCCGTCCGTTCCGATCGCTCGCCGATGCCGCCGCGGCGGGCTATCGGCCGTGCAAGATCTGCCGGCCGGTCGCGTCGTCCGCCGCCTGATCCTGCGGCGGCAGGTCGTCCCGGCCGGAGCGACGCGCAACGGGCCGGGAGCGAGGCGCAATGGGCCGGGGAGCGAGGCGCAACCGGCCTGCCAGACACGGAATCCTGCTTCGTCCATCCCAAGACTCCTCATGCATCCCTGCGGAACAGGAAAGCGGGCCTGTGGAGCCAGAATTCGAGCTCGGTTGGCCAACGAAATGGCAGATCGCCGGTTCGAAGCAGGTTTCCCTGCCCCTGGGGCCGCCCTCACGCATGGAGAGCGCGATCCGCGGCGTGCTACGGCGTGCCATGGCGTGCGACGGCGTGCCCAGGAACGGCCGCATGTCGGCCTTCCTCGGGCATGATGTAGACTCGGGGCATCTTGGACCAGCAGACTATGCCAACACCGCGATCCGAGGCGCCGACACGAGCGCTCGCCATCGCGGCCGCCCTCCTCGTCCTCTACGTCGTCTGGGGATCGACCTATCTCGGGATCGCCATCGCCATCGAGTCGATCCCGCCGTTCATGATGGCGGCGAGCCGGTTCTTCGTGGCCGGAGCCGTCCTCCTGATCTGGTCGCGCGTCCGCGGCGGTTCGACCTTCGTCTGGCCAAGTCGACGCGAGTGGCGGGACTCGGCGATCGTCGGGTCGCTCCTGCTCGGTGGCGGCATGGGCCTCGTGGCCTTCGGCGAACTGACCATCCCGTCGGGGATCGCCGCGATCCTCATCGCCATGATGCCCGTCTGGGTCGCGATCCTGGGTCGGGTCATCCTTGGGGAGCGGCTCCCGGGTCTCGTCATGATCGGCGTCGCGGTCGGGTTCGTCGGCGTCGCCGTCCTCGCGGGACCCACGGCCCTCGGGCATACCGAAGCGCTGGACCCGATCGCCCTTGTCGCACTCATGGTGGCGCCGATCTGCTGGGCACTCGGCGCGCTGTTCTCGTCGCACCGGGCGGTGCTGCCACGGCACGCCCTGACGGCGACCGCCGCCCAGATGCTCACCGGCGGCGTCGCGCTGACGGTGATGAGCGCGATCACGGGCGAGTTCGGCCGGTTCGACGCAGCAGCGGTCACGACCGCGTCGCTCGGCGCGCTGGTCTACCTGACGGTGATCGGCAGTCTGCTCGGATTCACCACGTTCGGTTGGCTCGTCCGCGTGGCACCGCTCTCCCTCGTGACGACCTATGCGTACGTCAATCCGGTCGTCGCCGTCGCGCTGGGAGCCCTCGTCCTTCGCGAACCGATCGAGCCACGGACCGTCCTTGCGGGCGCGATCATCGTGGCGGCGGTCGCCGTCATCGTCACGGCTCGCGGACGGATGCGGCGCCCGCTGCCCAGGTCGGCTCCTGCGTCATCGGCTCCCGCGTCGTCGGCTCCCGCGTCGTCGACCAGTCCCGCGATCACCGCGATCAAACCGACCTAAGTCAGGTCTCCGAGAGGATCGTCGCGGCCGTTCGTCGCGCGAGAGCCATGACGGTAACCATCGGATTGACGCCGATACCTGTCGGGAACGCCGAGGAATCGGCGACGTATAGACCACCGACGACGGCATGGCCCTTGGCGTTCGATCGGAGGCGGCCCCACGGGTCCGCGGCGTGTTCACGGGGAGCGGCGCCCATCCGGACCGTGCCCATCTGGTGCGCGGAGAAGATCATCGCCCGATTGGGCGCCAGGTCGAAGGTCGCCAGATCTGCCTCGAACCGCGCGAACCGAGCGGCCTCGGCGCCTGGGTCCGACCCGCTCGGGGAGTGCCACCTCGGTGGCGTCCCGATCGCCACGATCTCGGTCGCCCCAGCGGCCCTCGCGAGTCGGGCCATCCGCACCAGGGCATGGTGCAGGGTCGCCACCCCGGTCCGATCGAGGCGATAGTCGATCCGGGTGCGCCCGGCCTTCGTGGTCGTGACGCGGCCCTCGCCACCGTCGCGGGTGACCGCGATCAGCGGCGAAAGATGGGCCGAGCCGGCCATCATCCGCTCGTGCGCGGCGGTCCCCTCCCAGGGCAGGGCGAGAGCCATCAGCCCGGGGTGACCCGGCGCGGCCTCGATGACATACCCGTTCCGCCCTGGCTCGTCGTCCGCGAACTCGTCGGCACGCGCGCCCTGCATCGTCCCGCGCCACATCTCGATGCTCTCGCTGAACCGGGCGGCGATCACGGGGACGGGATGGACCCGCAGGTTCCGTCCGATGGCCGGATGATCGAGTCCGGACGCCGTGAGGATGCCCGGGCTTCGCAGAGCGCCCGCGGCCACGACCACCACTGGCGCGCGCACGATGAGTCGCCGGCCTCCGGCGGCCACGGCCTCGACACCGGCCGCACGCCCGCCCTCGATGAGCACGCGCCCCACCGCAGCGTCCGGCACGATCCGAGCGCCCGCCTCGGCGGCCCGGGCCAGGTGGACGCGAATCCCCGACCGCTTGGTCCCGCGCACGCACCCGAATGGGCAGCTGCCGCAGTCGCCGCACTGCGCGGCGTTGCGGAAGGTCGGGTCGGCCGCCCAGCCGAGTGCCCGCGCCCCGCGCAGGATGATCGCGTCCTTCGGCGGGATGTGCGTGGAGGCCGCCGCGCCAAGATCGGCGTCGATGGCGGCGAGGTGTGCGTCGAACGGCGCGCCATCGATCCCGTCGAGTCCGTGGTCGTGCGCCCACGCTGTGCGGACGCCGTCGCGTGGGCGTACGCACGTCGCCCAGTTGACCAGCGTGCCGCCGCCGACGGCGCTTCCCGCGAGCATGCTCAGCGATCCGTCCCAGGACGCCAGCAGGCCGTGGTCGAGATAGAGCCGATCGAAGGCGGCGAACTCATCGGTCGGCATCGATGGCTCGTCGATGAAGGGCCCGGCTTCGAGGACCACGACCGAACGACCAGCGGCCGACAGCATGTCGGCCACCACGCCACCGCCGGCCCCCGACCCGACGATGACCACGTCCGCGTCGAGCGTCACCGGCGCGTCCCCGGAACCCGTAGGCGGCGGGATGCGGTGCGGCCGGATCGGCGTAGGATCGTCGGTCACGGGCGGTCGATCGGGCCGGTAACCGATCCGCGTCAGCAGCGGGTTCGGAAGCGCGACGCCCGGATCCGCGTAGGCGAGGAACGTCAGCAGCTTCTTGAAGGCTTGGAAGGCGGAGCGGCGGAGGGGGATCCGCGAGTGGGCCCACCCCAGCAGGTAGCGCTCGCGAGCCGCCGATGACATCGCCGCGATCGACGTCGGGCGCCCGTGCAGGAGCAGATTGGCGGGTCGTGATCGCATGATCGCGAGGGCCTGTCGCAGCTGGGCGACCTGGCTGGGATCCGCAGCCACCTCCAGGGCCTCAAGCGCCAGGCGCGCGCGATGCACGCCGTCGCCGCGGACGAACGTCTCCGATAGCGCCGCGAGGGTCTCGAGATCCCGTTCGAGATCCGCTGATCCGTCGGTCACAACCCCTCCGATCTGCATGAGGGACACGGCAGTCGCACGCCGTCAGGCCTTCGGGCGCTCCCAGCCCTGGGCCGGCCATGGTTCGCAGCGGATCGGTCGATCCTCGCGGTAGCCCATCGCATAGTCGGCCTGGATCAGGGTGTGCAACTGGCTTGTCCCCTCGTAGATGACCGCGGCCTTCGAATTGCGCAGGTAGCGCTCCACGGGGAACTCGTTCGAGTAGCCGTTGGCGCCGTGGATCTGGATCGCGTCGAGGGCGGCCTGGACGGAGTGCTCCGTGGCGTGCCACTTCGCGAGCGACGTCTCGCGCGTGTTGCGCAGGCCCTGGTTCTTGAGCCACGCCGCTCGCCAGACGAGCAGGCGGCCGATCTCGGTCCCCTTGGCCATGTTGGCGATCATCTGCTTCACCAGCTGGTGCTCGCCGATCTCGCGGTCGAAGGTCTTGCGCTCATGGGCGTAGCGGACGCTCGCGTCGAGGCAGGCCTGCGCGAGACCCACGGCCCCGGCGGCCACCGTGAACCGACCCTGGTCGATGGCGCTCATCGCGATCAGGAAGCCCTCGCCCTCCTCGCCGATCCGATGTTCGGCGGGGACGCGGACGTCGTCCATCGTGATGAGCCCAGTGTTCCCGGCGCGGATCCCGAGCTTGCCGTGGAGCGTGCCGGTCGAGAGACCCGCCATCCCGCGCTCGAGCAGGAACGCGGTGACGCCCTTGTGCTTCTTCGAGCGGTCCACCGACGCGAAGACCAGGAAGTGATCGGCGATGTCCGCGAGGCTGATCCACAGCTTCTGGCCGTTGAGCCGGTAGCTGTCACCGTCGCGACGGGCCGTCGTCTGGAGGCTGGCGGCGTCGGTCCCGACGCCCGGTTCGGTCAGCCCGAACGTGGCCAGTTTCTCGCCCTTTGCCTGCGGGACGAGCCAGCGCTGTCGCTGCTCCTCGGTGCCCCACTGGAGCAGGGCGAGGGAATTGAGTCCGACGTGGACGCTCTGGACGACGCGGAACGCCGTATCGGCACGCTCCAGTTCCTCGCACAGCATCGCGAAGCTGATGTAGTCCATCCCGGAGCCCCCGTAGACCTCCGGGATCGGCGCACCCAGGAACCCCAGCTCCGCCATCCGGTCGAAGACCTCGCGATGGACCTGGCCCTTCTCGTCCCACTCACGGATGTGCGGCAGGATCTCGGCTTCGGCGAACGCGCGTGCGCTGTCGCGGACCAGCCGGTGTTCATCGGTGAGGGTGAAGTCGACCATGCGCATCATGGTAGGGCCGCTGACCGGGTCGCGACGGACCCGTCGCGGACCTCGCGGCGCGGGCGACCGGCGACCGATACACTCGAACGCATGACCGATGCGCCCAACCTCACCCCCGTCCTCGGCCGCTATTTCCAGCGCGAATGGAGCCACGGTGTCGGCCACCGGCTGTTCGACACGGACGGCAAGGCCTACCTCGACTTCGCGAACGGGATCGCGGTCTCGGCCCTCGGGCACGCCCATCCGCGCGTGACCGCCGCCATCCATGCCCAGGTCGACAAGCTCATCGCGCCGATCAATGCGATCGGGTTCACCGGCCCGATCTCGCAGCTCGCGACGGATCTCGCGGCCACGTTCCCGGAGCCCCTGGACTCCGTGATGTTCCTCAACTCGGGGTCCGAGGTCGTCGACGGGGCGCTCAAGCTCGCCCGACGCGTGACCGGTCGGCCGGGGATCATCGCGTTCCGAAGCGGGTTTCACGGCCGGACGATGGGGGCGATGAGCGTCACGACCTCGAACATCAACTACCGGACGGGCTACGAGCCCCTCCTGCCCGGCGTCCACATCGCCCCGTTCCCGGCGGCCTACGCGGACTTCGGCGGCGACGAGGGGAAGGCGACCGACGCGAGCCTGGCCGCGCTCGACGAGCTCTTCCGGTCGGTGATCGCGCCGTCGATGGTCGCCTCGATCATCATCGAGCCCGTCCAGGGTGAGGGCGGGTTCGTGCCCGCGCCCGCGGCGTTCCTGCGGGGTCTGCGCGAGCGATGTGACAAGCACGGGATCCTGCTCATCGCGGACGAGGTCCAGACCGGATTCGGGCGGACCGGGAAGATGTGGGCCTTCGAGCACGCCGGGATCGTGCCGGACGTCGCGATCGTGGCCAAGGCGATCGCCAACGGCTTGCCCTTGTCGGCGATCATCTCGTCACGCGCTCTCCAGGAGCGCTGGGGACGCGGCGCCCATGGGTCAACGTACGGAGGAAACCCCGTGGCGTGCGCGGCCGGGATCGCGGTCCTGGCCACGATCCGCGAGGAGGGCCTCGTCGCGAACGCCGTCGCGCGCGGGGCGGAACTGACCGCGGGACTCGCCAAGGTGGCCGCCGAGGACGACCGGATCGGCGATGTCCGCGGGCCGGCCCTGATGGTCGGGGTGGAGTTCGTCAAGGATCGCGACACGCGGGAACCGGACGGGGAGCTTCCGGATCGGCTCATTGCCGCGTGCGCCGACGCCGGCCTGCTGCTCCTGACCTGCGGGACCCGACACGAGGTCATCCGCTGGCTGCCACCGATCGACGTCACGGCCGCCGAGATCGCCGAGGCGGTCGAGATCTTCGGGGAGACGCTGGCGTCGATCCCGCACGCCTGACCGAGCACGTCCAGGCATCAGTCGCCGTGCCACTCCCCCTCGCGCTGGGCCGGTTCAACCGGCGAGTCACGAACCGCATCCTCGGCCCGATCGTCGCCCGCCTCCCGTGGTTCGGGATCCTCGAGCACATCGGGCGCCGCACCGGCCGTTCGTACCGAACGCCGGTCATGCTGTTCGGATCGGGTGACTGGCGAGTCATCGCGATGACCTATGGGCCCGCGACCGATTGGGCTCGGAACGTCGTCGCCGCCGGTTCGGCGACGGTCGTTCAGCGGGGGCGCGCGATGACGGTATCTGATCCATCGATCGTGCACGACCCGGCGAGACGATCGGTCCCGCGCCCCATCAGGTGGGTCCTAAGGCTTCTCGGGGCCGCCGACTTCCTGGTGTTCACGATCCGAACGTGAGGTCAGACGGCCGGATTCGTGTGATCGACGGGACAGGACGCCGCCGGCGGACGCCGCAAGACACGACAGAGCGCCCGAGCCCACTTGGGGCCGGACGCTCAGGATCGCGCGGTGGTCAGGTAGGCCGGGATCGGCCGGAGCCGTCCGACCCGCGTCGTCAGCGGTTCTGCGAGAGGAACTTCATCACGTCGTCGAGGCGGAAACGGCGGTCCCCACGCTTGCAGACGCGATAGAACGGCAGCTCACCCCGGTCACCCAGACGCTTCACCGTGTTCACGTGCAGGTGGAGCATCTCGGCGACCTCGGTCGCGGTGAGCATCGGTCCCAATTCATTGACGGCCATCGATGCCATGTGGTCGTTGCCTCGTTCTGCGCTGCATTCTCGACAGTTCGGACCCCTGGGGTACTCAGGAGTAGGGTCCGGCTGGCTACGAGGGAGACTGTAGGAGTGATGAGGCCGATTGGGCTAGCCGTACTTTGGGGTCCCTACAGGTACCAGACCCCAGCGCAGCCCTACCATCCTGTCGTGCGCCCTCCCTTGCCCACACTCCTACCCCACCGAGACGTTCAGCGATCCCGGGTCCGGGCCATGCTCGACCGCCTCGAGTCGGTCCGTCCGACCCCCCTCCGGGTCGCGGCTGCGGTCGCCCTCGGCGGCGCGTTCCTGGTCGCGACGACCGCGGCCGTCTTCGTCCTTGAGGGCGGGGCCATCGGACTCGAAGATGCTTCACCGGCATACCTCGTCGCCGTCGTCGTCATCGGTTCGACCTTCGGCACGTTGGCAGCGGTCGTCGAAGCCCTCGTCGCGTTCGCGCTGTATGACCTGCTCTTCACGGAGCCGCGGCTCTCGCTGACGGTCAGCGACCCCAGGGAGTGGCTGGACCTGCTCCTCTTCCTGTTCGTCGCGATCGCGATCGGCCGGCTGGTCGCCATTCAGCGCGACCGGGCGGAAGAAGCCGATCGCCGTGCCCGGGAAGCGACCAGCTTGTTCGCCATCAGCCGGATCCTCGCCACATCGACCACGGCGCGCGAGGCCGCTCCGGACATCGCGAGACGCCTTGCCGCGGACCTCGGTCTGATGCGAGTCTGGATCGCCACCGGACCGCCGGGCCGTGAAACGACGCTCACCGATACGGGCGATGGGGAACCCTTGCCGAACAGCGCGGTGTCGAACACGCTCGTCCGTGCCCCTGGTGACGAGCCTGCGCACTGGGTGCGGACGCATGACCCAGCGAGGGGTCGCAGCACCATCGCCGGTGGCGGACAGGTGCTGCGGATACGGATGGCGGCCGATGATGAGCCGGCCGAGACGATCGGATCTCTCTGGGTCGTCCGTGACCGCCGAGCGGCGCCGCCGGACCGCGCCGAGACGCGGATCCTGGCGCTCGCCGCGGATCAGATCTCGCTGGCCATCAGCCGGGATCGACTCCGAACGAACGCCTCGGCCGCCGAGGTGGCCAGACAAGGCGAGTCTCTCAAGACGGCCCTCATCGATTCGGTGTCCCACGACCTTCGAACGCCGTTGGCGAGCATCCGCGCGACTGCCGGGGGTCTCGCGGATCCGCATGTCCCGTGGACGGCATCCGCGGCCGTGGAGGCCGGCCGCTTGATCGACGAGGAGGCGGCCCGTCTCGATCGCCTCGTCGAGGGCATCCTGGCGCTGAGTCGGATCGAGGCGAGGTCGGTGCGAACCGACCTCGCCGCACATGACGTCCGAGCCGTCGTCGATGGCGCGGTCTCCAGGGTCCTGCGGGCGTCCGGTGATGGCTCACTCGCGATCGACGTTGCCGTCCCAGATGATCTTCCGTTCGTCGTGGTGGATGACGTCCTGATGGACGTCGTGCTCGCCAATGTGCTCGACAACGCCGAAGTCCACGGCGGTCGCGGGGCAACGATCAGGATCGTCGCGACGCCGGAACCGGGGGGCCGTGTGGCACTGGAGGTCGCCGACAGCGGCCCGGGTGTCGCCGCAGATGCCCTCCCGTACATCTTCGATCGGTTCTACCGGATCGACCGACCCGGGACGGGATCCCGTCGTGGGCTCGGCATCGGACTGTCGATCGTCCGCGGTCTCACCGAAGCCATGGGCGGGACCGTGGAGGCGCGTCCGAGCGTGCTCGGTGGGCTCGCTATCGTCTTGCACCTGCCGGCCGATGACCGACACGACGGTGTGCCGTCGTGAGCGGTCCCCGGATCCTGATCGTCGAGGATGACCCCGCAACACGCGATGGCGTCGCTCGATCACTGCGCGCTCATGGCTACGCTGTCGACGGGGTCGAAAGCGTCACGGAAGCGATCCGATCCTGGGATCGCGGACGCCCCGATGTGATCCTCCTTGACCTTGGGCTGCCGGATTCGGACGGCTCCACGCTGATCCGGCACGTCCGAAGACAAGCCACGACGCCGATCCTGATCCTCACCGCTCGAGCCGACGAGCGGGACAAGGTCGCCGCCCTGGAATCTGGCGCGGATGACTACGTGACCAAGCCGTTCGGTCTCGACGAGCTTCGGGCGCGCGTCAGGGCGCTGCTCCGTCGCGCCGCCGGTCCGGCTGCCGACCCTTTCGGCGTGCTTCGGCTCGGGCCGGTCGCGATCGACATCGGAGCCCGGACGGTCAGCGTCAACGATGTCGAAGTGGACCTGACGCCACGCGAGTACGAGTTGCTCAAGGTCATGGCGAGTCAGCCAGGTCGACTCCTCACGAAGGGTCGTCTGCTGCGAGCCGTCTGGGGCACCAGCTATGCCGACGAAGGACACTACCTGCACGTCTATGTCAGCCGGCTTCGGCGCAAGCTCGCGGCCGCCGACCCGACCGGAACCGTGAGCGCGCTCATCACCGCGGAACCTGGCATCGGATACCGCGTCGCCGATCCGTTGAGCAATTCTTGAGCGCCGGCGGCCGTTCCGAGCGAGCCGTCTCTTGGCTCCGGGGCCTACGGTCGAGTCATGGACATCGGCGCCAGGGACACCAAACGAAGCGGTCAGGCTGAACGACTCGCCCGCCGACTCGATCACCCATCCGAAGTCGACCTCGACGTCGCCGAACTTGAGGTGGCTATCGCTCTCATCCGCCTCCGGGTCGCCACGAGGGTTCGGCTCAGCAACCTCCGCCACCCGTACTGGGCCGCTGCGCGAGTCGCCGCGGATGGACCGATCCCCGATGTGATCCTCTCGATCGACCGAGGCCGGCGACCGTCGCTCCTGATCGAATCCGCCGTCGCCTGAGTGAGCGACGCGAAGATCGGTCGCCGGCGCGGCGATCGACGGGTCCGGATCGCGTTGCCAGGCTCGCGGTACTTTCGGACGGCCGGCCGAGACGAAGTCGTTGCGCGGGCCGCGGCGATCGCGCCGCGTCCCGGGCTCGATCGCCAGATCACAAGGCTTCGAAGGTTCGCATTCGGTCGTCCGCTCGCCAACGACGAAGAAGCCGGAGAGCGCTTGGGCCGTGCCAAGGCGCTGAACGCCAACGGTCGCCGCATTCGGGAGGAACTTCTTGGTCTCCCCCATGTGCTGGTCGCCGAGGTCCCGTATCGACGGGCCCGCTAGCCTCTCCGCACGATTCGCCGCGCGTCCCGGCTCACCCGCAGGAAGTTCGCGAGATGCTGGCTCGCCCGGATATGGCTCGGCTCGCCGTCGTAGATCGTGCGGATCGGGACCCACGCGATGGGCAGCCCGAGCGCGATGCAGCGCGCGATCATCTCGACCTCGAACTCGAAACCCGACTCCTTCGAATCCAACAGCACGCGCATCAACCCCCGGCCGATGAGGCGATACCCGGACTGGTTGTCCGGGATGTGCCGCCCCACGGCCGCCGAGAACACGAGCCCGCCGAGCGTGTTCGAGAGGCGCCGCACCGGCGGCATCTCGGCGAACGATCGCTTCCCGACGATCAGCTCCGGCCGATCGGCCGCGAACCGGGCGAGGAACGACGGGATCTCGTCAGCGTCGTGTTGGCCGTCCGCGTCGAGGGTGACCACGGCTTCGGCGCCAGCGTCGAGCGCGCGACGAAACCCGGCCCGCAGGGCGGCGCCCTTGCCCTGATTGGGGACCTGGCGGATCACGTCGGCGCCGGCGATCTCAGCCTGCGCGGCGGTGTCGTCGGTTGATCCGTCGTCCACGACGATGACCGGGAGGTGGACAGCGGCGGCCTCCACGACCGCGCGGATCCGCCCAGCCTCCTGATATGCGGGGATGAGCGCGATGATCACGCGTCGACCTCGACTGCTGCTCTCGAGCCTGGACCTGCCGCATCGGCCGCCGGTCATGGCCGCCGGTCATGGCCGCCGGTCACGGCCGGACCCGTTTGGCGCCCCCGGCAGGATTCGAACCTGCGACCCGCGAATTAGAAGTTCGCCGCTCTGTCCACTGAGCTACGGGGGCGGACGCCGAGTCTAGCGCGGGTCGCCGGCGCCGAGGCCGTCGGCCGAGCCGATCCCACACAGGCGATGGCACGTGGCGCACACGGTCGCGCGCGCCCGCGGAGCACCGAATCGCCCGTGCTATGCTCCGCGACCCGTCGACGCCGACCTGCGATCGGTGCCGGGTCAGTGAGGATCCGACCGCCCATGTCGGCCCGTCCGGCACGCGCCACGTCCGGCCAGCTCGCGCTCCAACTGCCCGCCGAGCTCCCCGCGATCGACATCGCCGCGGAGTGGAAGGACCAGCAGCGCCTGTGGGGCCACGCGTTCCACCCGATGTGCTCGTACCTGGCCAGCTTCCCGGCGGCGCTTGACGCACGCGTTCATCGCACGCTACTCGCGGCCGGGCGACGTCGTCCTCGATCCGTTCTCCGGTCGCGGCACCACGGCGCTGCAGGCCTGCGCCGAGGGGCGGATCGGCGTCGGCAACGACCTGAACCCGTTCGCTCACCTGCTCACGGCCGCCAAGGTCGAGCCCGCCACCCGCGCGCAAGCCCTGACCAGGCTCGCCGCGCTGCGACTCGCGTGGGCCGCGACGGCCCCGGCGTGGGCCGTCCTCGGCGCACGAGTGTCCGCTGACCCCGACAGCGCGGCTTCTCTCGTCCCGGCCGCCGGATCCGGGCTCGGGCCCGACGCCGGTTCCGGGGCCGTGCCCACCGAGGTCGCCCTGGCCTTCCATCCCCGGACGCTCGCCCAGCTGCTCTTCGTCCGCGCCACGCTCCGGCTCGACGACCGGACCGACCGGTTCCTGGCGGCCGCCATCACGGGGATCCTGCACGGCAAGAGCGCGTCGTACCTGTCGCCACTGATGCCCAACACCTTCTCGATGGCGCCGCGCTACGTTCGCGACTTCGCGGCACGTACCGGCTTCGTCGCACCGGAGCGGGACGTGTTCGACGGCCTGTCGAAGAAGCTCGACCGGCTCTTCCGGGACCCACCGCCCTCGATCGAGGGGATCGCTCTGCTCGGTGACGCGCGCGACGTGGCCTCGCGTGCCCAGTCGGCGCTGCGGGCGCGCGGGCGCGCGGATCGGGCGCGGCTGGTCGTGACGTCGCCGCCATATCTGCGCGTCGTCAAGTACGGCTACTACAACTGGCTGCGAACGTGGTTCCTGGGCTTCGACGCACGGGAGATCGACGCCACCCTCGACGACGCCCACCACCGTGCCCCGTATCTCGCGTTCCTCCGTGAGGTTCTGGCGGGGTTGCGACCGGCTCTTGCCGACGATGCCGTCGTCGTGCTCGTGATCGGCGACGTCGAGACCGATCGCGGGCGGACGATCAAGGGTGGGGTGGGTCTGGCCGAGCGCGCCTGGGAGGCCGCCGCCGAGCCCGAGGGTTTTCGACTCGCCGGCATCGCGCTCGACGACGTAGCCGCGTCACGCAAGATGACCAAGCTGTGGGGCGACGAGGCCGGGCGGGCGACGAAGACCGACCGCATCCTGGTCCTTGGGGCCACCGAGGCCGGCCGCCGCCGGGCGCTCGCCGGAGCCCCCAGCGACGTCGACTGGACCTGGCCGCCGAGGTCCCTGCGCGCCATCTAGAATGCCGACATGCAGCAGATGTATCACCCGTCGGATCTCGCCTCGATGGATCCGCTGGTCCTGATGAAGAACCTCGATCACGCGCGCATGACCTCGCGCCGGCTGAGCTACATCCTCCAGCAGCAGGTCCACCTGTACACGCCGGAGGCGAACCAGCTCCGCGAGCAGATCGACCGCTACGTCGAGGCAGAGCGCCAGATCGAAGGCGAAATGGCGAGGCGCCGCATCCGGGCTTGAGCGCGCGCCCGTGGCACCGCCCCGTCGGTGTGCCTGCGTCAGGTGCTCGCCGCCACCCCGACCAGCGCTGACCCCGTCGGCGAACCACGCTCGCGAACGGATCCCGAGTCCGGAACGGCGTCAAGCGCATGCCCGGAGACGTCGAGCGCCGCCACGCCTGCCGCCTCACGCGCCGCAGCGACCGTCCGTTCCGTCTCGGCCACGATGGCGACCGAGACCGGGCGTCGCTTGGCGTGCTCCTCGGCCACCACCGTGTTCGCCAGTCCTGCCAGGGCCGCCATGTCGAAGAGGCTGAACCCGATCCCCATCGCGCCGAGGTCGTCGGCGTCGAGCCCACGGTAGAGACCACGCGCCGCGACGGCGCACATCTCGTCGTAGAGCTCCGGCCAGCCGACGCGACGGCGCCGATAGCAGAACCGGACGAACTCAGCCGCCTCGTGATCGAATGACCGCGGACTGGCGGCGGGACCAGACTCCATCGACGCGTGTGCCTCCCTCGACCGACCAGCTGCGCCGCCCACGAGCGTGGACGGCGGCCATACCAAATGACGCCCGACGGATCCGGACGCGTTGATCCGAACCGCCCGACATGGGCCCTTCCCGGGTTCCCGGAGCGCTGTCCCCGCCCGCGCCGCCGGTAGTCCGACCATGGTAGGCGTCCGTGCCGATACCGGGAAGGGGGCTTGTCCACCAATCCGTCCACCAACTTATCCACACGAACGGACGTTCGGCGAACACCGGTGCGGAACAACGGCGGATCCTAGGCGCTCCGCCGGGCGACGCCGAGCCCCGGGACATCCCGCAGTACCCACCGATGGTCTGGATCGAGCTCCAATCCCTCATACGGGTCGTCGGCGAGGAGCAGGCACCCGTCGAGGTCGACCCACTCGGCGAGCGACGCAACGACCGCCGACCCGGCGATCGCGACCTGCGTCTCCTCCATGCATCCCAGGAAGGACCGCAAGCCGAGCTCCTTCGCTCGCTCCAGCATCGCCTTCGCCGGCGTGATCCCGCCGCACTTGGCGAGTTTCACGTTGATCCCATCCACGACGCCCACGAGCCCCTCGACGTCCTCGGGGAGCACGCAGCTCTCGTCCGCCACGATCGGTAGCGACGACCGCTCCTGGAGCCAGCGCATCTGATCGAGCCGGCGTGGCGGGAACGGCTGCTCGATGAGCTCGACGCCCAGTCGCTCGAGATCCGGCAGCATCGAGAGCGCCCCTTCCGGCGTCCAGCCGGAGTTGGCATCGACCCGGATCGGTCCGGCGAACACGCCACGGACGGCTTCGAGCGTCGCGATGTCCTGCGGCCCGCCGCACTTGATCTTCAGGGCGGGGAACGCTGCGGCGCGGCTCGCGCGTTCCGCGACGACCGCGGGCTCGTCGATCCCGATCGTGAAGTCCGTCGGCGGGATCGCCGCCGGCAGGCCAAGCAACTCGTGGACGGAGACACCAAGCACCTTGCCCGTCAGGTCGTGGAGCGCGATATCGATCGCGCACATCGCGGCGCCATGACCCCGGATGGCCGCGGCCATCGCGGCTGCGGCGCGAGCGCACCCCTCCGCCGTAGCCTCGAATGTCCCGATCGACCGGAGCAGCAACGGGAAGATCGCCGCCATCGTGTCCGGCGTCTCGCCGTAGAAGCCGTACGGGTAGCCCTCCCCCACCCCGACCACGCCCGGATACCTGGCATCGCGGACCTCGACGGTCACGGTCGTCACGGTCTGATCGTTCGCATGATCCGCACGGGCGATCCGGAACGGGTCCCGGAGTCCGAGCCGGAGGACCTCGTGCGTCAGGGTCAGGCTCATGCCAGGGCGTCCACAGCCGCGCGGACCTCTGCCCAAAGGCGATCGCCGCCGAACCGCACCGGATCATCTGCCGGGAGTCCGGTCTCGGCCGAGATCCTCGCGATCACCTCCCGCGCGGCCTCGTCATCGGGATAGAGGGACGTGTTGAGGGCCACCGCGACCACCTTCGACGGCGCGATCAGCGCCGCGATCCGCTCGTGCAGCTCGATGAACCCCGGCAGGTCGGCGATCGGGAACGAGACGTCGGGGAGATGCGCGAAGTCGTGTCGGAGAAGGCCCGGCTTGTGGACCATCACCATCGCGTGCGGCGTCGCGCCGTGGATCAGCCCCAGGGTCACCGACGAGAACGCCGGATGGTCGATCGAACCCTGGCCCTCCACGAGCACCCAGTCGCCCAAAGCCTCTCCCTCCTCGACCAGCCACTCGACGGTGCCCTGGGTGAAGTCACTCACGAGCCGGTCGACCGCCACGCCCCAGCCCTCGATCATCATGCCCGTCTGCCCCGTCGGGACGAAGACGGCGCGCTGGCCCGCGGCGATGGCGGCTCGTCGCAGTTCGAGCGCGACGGACATCTTGCCGATCGCGCAGTCCGTGCCCACCGTCAGCACGACCCGCTTGCCCGGTCCGTGCCGGCGGCCCGACGGTCGTTTCCATCCGCTCCGGAGGTCGACGGTAGTCGGTGATCGTCGTCCCACGGGCCGCTGCCGCCGCGGCGAACTCCGGATCGTCGGCGAGGAACGTGTGCAGCCCCGATCCGACATCGAGCCCAGCGGCGATCGCCTCGAGGATCACGCTCCGCCACGCGTCGGGAAAACGCCCCCCGGTCGGGGCGATCCCGATGAGCAGCGTATCGGGTGGGTTCGGCAGCGCCAGCGCCTCGTCGAGCGTCGCGACGATCGGGATGTCGTGGCCGGGCAGGAACGAGGACACGTTCTGACCGGCCTTGGTGGAGTCGAGGACGGCCACGACATCGTCGCGGCCATACCGGATGACACCGTAGGCGGTCTTGGCGTTGTGTTCGCCGAACTGGCCTTCGGTGAGGATGACAAGGCGTCGAACGTCGGAAGGTCGCATCACGGGAGTCTACGGAACCGCGAGGCGCGTCGTGGCGCCACCTTCGCCTCCGCCCACCCCCAGGTGGCGCCTCAGTCCACGATCGACAGGTTCTCGACGCCGAACCGCCGAAGGATCTCCAGGTACGTCCCGTCCCCGATCATCGCCTCGAAGGCGCGTTCGATGGCCGATCGAAGGGAAGGGTGCTCCTTGGGGAGCCCGATCCCGTTGCGGATCGGCGGCAGCAGTGCCAACGCATCACCGAGGACAGCTCCTTGTCGCGCGGCGGAGTTGCCACGACGGCGAAGATTGCGCCGCAACGGCGTGGTACGTACCCATACCTGACGACCGCGCAGGCAGACGCCGGCGCGGCGGAGCGGGAGTGGCATGGACACCGATCTGGTGGTTCGGGCGCAACACGGCGACGAGCAGGCATTCGCGAGCCTGGCCGTCGCCGCGGGCGACCGTCTCCATGCGGTGGCGCACAGGATCCTGCGCGACATCGATCTCGCCGAGGATGCGACGCAGCAAGCGCTGCTGAGCATCTGGCGGGACCTGCCCCAGCTTCGCGACCCGGCGCGCTTCGACGCCTGGTCGTACCGGCTCCTCGTGCGTGCCTGCTATGCGCAGGGACGTCAAACCCGCCAGTGGTCGCCGAACCTTCGCCTTCTCCCGACTGACGAGTCGACGGCGGCGGATGGCTTGAGCACGGTCGTCGATCGCGACCAGCTCGAACGCGGCTTCCGCCGGCTTTCTCTCGACCATCGCGCGGTGGTGGTGCTGCACCACTACCTCGACATGCCGCTCGAGGCGGTCGCCGAGACCCTCGGTATCCCCCTCGGGACGGTCAGATCCCGACTACTTCACGCGATGCGCGGGCTCCGCGCGGCGCTCGACGCCGACGCCCGACCTGCCTTGCAGGAGGCGTCCCGATGAGCACCGATCGTGAGACCACGCGCATCGTCCGGTCGTGGTTGGAGGAGGGCGTCACGGCACTCCCGGACCGTGTCCTGGACACCGTGCTCGACCAAGTCCCCGCGACCCCACAGCGCCGGTCGAGGTGGCCGACGCGGAGGATCACCCAAATGAACAGATTCCTGCCAGCGACGATCGCGGCAGCTGCCGTGGTCGTCGTCGCCGTCGTCGGCTACAACGTGCTTCCGGGTGTCAGCGGTCCGGGCGGACAGCCCACGCGGCTCGCCGTCGGAAGCTTTACCTCGCATGGCGCACAGGTCGAACTCGACGCGACCGGTGACGGTTCGAACGTGACGGGTTCGATGACCGCTACCGATACCGGCGGCGACGAGCCAGGCAGCTTCACGGTCGATCTCGCGTGCACCCGAACGACCGACAGCGGCCTGATCCTGATCGGCGGACCGGTCACCGAATCGACGAACTACGACGACTGGGCGCCGGTCGGCAGCCACGTCGCGATCATCCTCAAGCGAGGATCGCCAGTGAAGGCGTTCATCCACTCCGAGGACCCACCCCTCGCCAGCTGCCCCGCGTTCCTCGACAGCCTCCCCGATGAGGGGGACCCGGGATTCGAACTGAGCGCCTTGGAGCCGATCGAAGGGACCATCGATCTCCGACCGTAGCCAGGAACGCTGGCAGAGCCGCGCCGAGCATCGCGGGGCCGCCGCCGTCATCTGAGGCGGCGGCCTCTTCCGGTTCGGGGGACATCGACACACTCCACCGCTACGACGGACGTGGTCGCTCGGCGGGTCGGGCTCGAAGTAGGTGGTGGTACCGCATACCGGATTCGAACCGGTGATCTCCGCCTTGAGAGGGCGGTGTCCTGGGCCTCTAGACGAATGCGGCGCTGACGCAGGACGGCGGACCGTCCCGGCAGGGTCGGGATTCTAGCAGACGAGCGGCGGACCGCTCCTACAGACGATTGGCCTCGAGGAAGCCCCGGATCGCGTCGGCGACCTGCTGGTAGCTGCTCTCCCCGATGACCATCCCGTAGTGCGAGTGCGCGCCGAACGGCTCGTACTCCGCGTCGAGCCATTCCGCCAACCGCTCCGAGTCCGCGGCCGGCACCGCGCTATCGAGGCCACCACCGACGACCAGCCGCGGGACGGATTCCACGCCACGCCGGTCCACGGACACGCCCGCGAGCATCTGGCGGCGCGCGGCACCGGCCTCATGGGGCTTCTGGCCAAGCAAGTGCTGCACCCGGAGGACATCGGCGAGGGTCAGGTCCCGGTGATCCCGGACGAGCCGCTCCGGAAGGGTCTCCCAACCGATGACGGACCGGCCGTAGACCTCGGGGATCTCGCGAAGCTCATACGACCGGGCCGGCGGCCGGAGTTCGCGCGGCATCTCCGGGCTGAGAAGCACGATCCCGGAGATCGGCATCCGTTCGGCCGCTTTCAGCGCGAGAAGGCCACCCATCCCGTGGCCGACGACCACGACACTCGACCCGAGCCGCTCCACGGCCGCGACGACATCTTCGGTATACGTGTCGAACGACAGCTCCGCCGGATCCGCCGTCGCGGACCAGTGATGGTTGCGCAGGTTGAGGGCGTGGCCCTCCCATCCGCGACCAGCGAAGTAGCCGAGATACCGCTCCCAGAGCCACGACCCGGTCAGTTCGCCGTGCAGGAACAGCAACGGCTTGCGACGCGAGCGTCGCTCGGGCAGCCACGATTCGATGTAGAGGCCTCGGTCGTGGATCTCGATCTCGTCCTTGCGGACCGGCCGGCCGTTGAGCGGCGGCAGCTGGGCCTGGGCGAGGATGGCGTCAGGCGTCTGGTCGGGCAACGGGCTCACCATTCGTGCGGGTTGATGACGAGGCCCGTCAGGGCCTTCGGGTAGAAGTAGGTCGATTTCTGCGGCATGACGTCGCCGTCGCGGGCGACGGCCACGATCGACGCGATCGGAGTGGGTTCAAGCAGGAACGCCGCCGATGCATCGCCGCGATCTACCGCATCGATGGCCTCGGACGCCGACTTCGTGTACGTGATCGCGCCAGCGGCGACGGCCTCGGGCCCGATGCGCAGCAGCCGCTCGAGCGCCGCCGCGAGCAGGACGACGTCGAGACCCCGAACGGCACCTCCGCCAGACGGTAGCAGCCCATCGAACGACTCGCGTCGCGCGGTCAGGATGGCGCCGCCGTCCGCGCTCCACAGCCCGAACCGCCCGCGACCGCCCTCGCGGAGCGCCGCCGCATCGAAGGTCGAACGCACGTCGTCGGCGCCGGCGGTCCGCTCGACCTCGAACAGGGCGGCGGCCTGCTCCAGGAGCGTCGCGACCGCATCACCGTCCAGCCCGTGGATGAGCCGGTGCGTCGGCAGGACGGTGAGCGCCTGCCCATCGACAGGGAGGAAGAGCGTGAGGACGTAGTCGAACGGCGGGTCTTCTTCGCAGGAGCGGCTCATCCGTCGCTCGTCGCGATAGCGGAGCGCCGTCTCGTAGCGATGATGGCCGTCCGCGATCGCGACCGGTGCCGCGCCGGCCGCCGTCATCAAGGCATCCACGTCCGCGGCCCCATCCCCGTCGGCCGCGACCGGCCACAGTCGATGTCGGACACCGTCCCGATCGGTGATGTCCGCGTCCGGTGCGTCGCTCGCCCACCGATCGAGCATCGCGCCGACACCGCGGGCGTCACCATCGATCAGCGCCACGATCGGGCTCGTGTTGACGCCGGTCGCCCGGAGGAGCTTGTAGCGATCCTCCTTGGGTCCGGACATCGTGCGTTCATGGGGCAGCACACCAGACCCGTCTCCGAACGGTTCGAGTCGCAGGCGCCCGAAGAACCCGATCTGCCGGCGCACTTCGCTCGTCCCCGGGACCGTGTAGGACTGCTCGTACACGTAGATCGACGGATGCGGGTCCTTGCGCAACACGCCCCCCGACCGCCAGCCGGCCAGCGTCCGAGCGGCTCGGCGGTACCGATCGTCCGGCTCATCGCCCTGCTCGGCCTCCGGCAGGTCCAGGCGGATCACGTTCGACGGATGACGCGCCAACAGCCGGGCATGCTCTTCATCGCCGACCACGTCGTACGGTGGCGCCACGACGTCACCGAGGTCGGCGACGTTGGTGGGATCGAAGCGAAGGGCGCGGAACGGTCGGATCTCGGGCACGGGACCTTCGGGTTGTCGGCGCTCGGCCGAGGGTGCGGGACAAGGGCATCGTACGATAGCGAGTGCCGAGGTGCGACCGACGAGGCCGTGTCGTTGCCAGCCGGGGGGTTCCGATCACGCAACTTTCGAACCGGGTCGGGCGTCCATGCTCCGACCGTCCCGGATCGCCTTCCGCAGGAGCCTTCGTGCGACTTCGCTCACCCGTGCGCCTGATCCTGGTCATCGGGGTGTTGCTGGCCGGCAGCGGCGCCCTACCCGTGTCCGCCGCCGCAGCGGACGGCCTGACGATGGAAGCGCGCTCGATGCTCGATGGCCACGCCCGCGTCGGGTCCTGGATGGCCATCTCGGTGCACCTCACGAATGACGGTCCGGCCATCGTGGGCGAGTTGCGCCTGTCCGGCGGATCGCAGGGGCGGACGCGGTTCGCCGTCCCGGTCGACCTCCCGTCCGGCTCCGACAAGACCTACGTGGTGTATGCGCAGCCACCCGCGTTCGGGCGCGAGCTCGAGATCTCGCTGGTCTCGGGTCCCGACACGATCGCGAAGGCCAAGGCGACCTTCGTCATCCACGATCCGTCCCAGCTTGTCGTCGGCGTGATCGCCGAGCGGCCAGGCGACATCGTCGGCTCGATCGACCTGCTCCCCAACCAGGCGCAGCTCGTGCCCGCCATCGTCCCGCTGGACCCCGAGGACCTGCCGTCGCGTGTCGAGGCGCTTGGTGGTCTGGACCGGATCGTCTGGCAGGATCTCGACTCGAGCCGGTTGGACAGCGAACAGCTGGCAGCCTTGCGGGGCTGGATCGCCGGCGGTGGGCGGCTCGTGATCGTCGGTGGGACGAACGGCCCGAACAGCCTGTCGGCGTTCCCTGACGCGCTCCTGCCGTACCGGCCGACCGCCACGCTTGAGGTCGCAGCCGAGAGCCTGACCGGTCTCCTCGGGGAGGTGCCCGACACGGCCGGCGACATCGCCGCGCTCGGCGGTGAGCTGATCGCCGGCCGGACGCTGCTCGCGAGCGGCGGGCGAGTCTTCGCCGCAGAGCGTCCGCTCGGGAACGGCAGCACCACGCTCGTCGGCTTCGATCCCACGACGAAGTGGATCGCCGACGGTGCGGCCGGCGAGGCGTTCTGGCGACGAGTGCTCCCGACCCGATCCGCCAACGGCCTGGTGCTTGGCGACGACAGTCAGATGATCAACGCGGTCTCGCAACTTCCTGCCCTCGCGCTCCCACCGATCGGGGGCCTCATCGCGCTGCTCGCGGGCTACATCCTCCTGGTGGGCCCGGTGAACTACCTCGTGCTGCGGCGGCTCGACCGACGAGAGTGGGCCTGGGTGACGATGCCGATCATGATCGCGGCGTTCGCGATCGGGGCCTACGCCTACGGGTCGAGCCTGCGCGGCAGTGACCTCATCGTGAACGAGGTCGCGCTCGTGCGTGGCGCACCCGGCGCGACCGAAGGGTCCGCGCAGGTCTACATCGGCGTCTTCTCTCCGACCCGCGGGACATACCAGGTCGGCGTGGCGGGCGGGGCACTCCTGTCGTCACCGATCAGTGGCGACTTCTTTGGCGGTGACGGCAACGCGTCGGCGCTCGACGTCCTCCAGGGCGAACGCGCGATGGTCCGCGACCTCGCCGTTGGCTTCGGGTCCCTGCGGACGATCCGGGCCGAAACACCGATGTCCGTCCCGCTCATCGAGGCGGACCTGCGGCTTGACGACGGCCGGCTGAAGGGGACGGTCCGCAATGCCTCGGACACCACCCTCCTACGGCCGGCCGTGGTCCTTGGCTCGACGGTGGCTCGGCTCGCGGACCTCGCGCCGGGTGAGACGGCGACGGTCGACGAGCCCATCGTCCAAGTGCAGTTCGGTCAGCCGCTCTCGGACCGGGTCGTCGGGCCGGTGTTCTTCGGAGATACGGGGCAGATGACGGCAGAGCAGAGCGACCAGTACATCCGCCATACGATCATCGACCAGTTGACCTACGACCCGATGTGGGGGAGCACGAACGCCCTCAGCAGCGACGGGCCGGTCATCCTGGCCTGGGGGACCGGCGGCGTGCTGCCCGTCGAGATCGCCGGTCAGATCCCGCGCACGACGGGCAATGTGCTCTATTACCTGCCCACCGACATGGCCGTCCGCGGCTCCACCACGTTCCGTGGGGACCTCATCCGTTCGGCGGTCGTGGACGCGGATGCAGCCAACTTCAGCCGGGACCCGTACGCCATCTACTTCGGCCTGGGCTCAGCGACGCTCTCGTATCGACCCCTGCCGTTCGAGGGCTCCATGCGGCCGACGGACCTCACGTTCGCGCTCCAATTCGGTGGGGACGGCTCCATCGAGCTGGACCCCAGACCGATCAAGCCGCTGCCGGCGATCCCGGAGCTCTGTGGCGAGGTCGCGACCGACGGTTGCGCGCAGCCGCGCATCGACGGGATGCCCGAAGTGGAACTGTTCGACCGGGCGGCCTCGACCTGGGTCCGATTGCCAGCCTTGACCGTCGGCGTTCGGTACTCGATCGATTCGGCGGCACGCTACGTTGACCCGGACGCCGGGACCGTCCTCGTCCGGTTCGTGAACGACCGCCAGGAAGGGGTAGGCTTCAGCTTCGATCTCGTCATCGGTGGGGTCATCCAATGAGCGCGATCGTCCGAACGGAAGGCCTCGTCAAGCGCTACGCGGGCACGCTGGCGGTGGCCGGGATCGACCTGGCCGTTGAGCCCGGAGAGATCTTCGGCCTCGTCGGGCCGAACGGGGCAGGCAAGACCACCACGCTTCGGATCCTGGCGACGCTCCTTCGCCCGTCGGGCGGTGAGGCGGAGATCGCCGGCTGGTCCGTCACGCGTCAACCAGACCAGGTCCGGCGGGTGCTCGGGTTCATGCCCGACGAGTTCGGCGTCTACGACGACATGAAGGTCTGGGAGTATCTCGACTTCTTCGCCCGGTGCTACGGCATCACGGCTGCCGGGCGGCGGCGGATGATCGGCGACCTCCTGGAACTCGTCGATCTGGGGGACAAGCGCGATCGCTACGTCGACACGCTGTCACGCGGCATGCAGCAACGCCTATGCCTCGCGCACGCCCTCGTCCACGATCCGCAGGTCCTCCTGCTGGACGAGCCCGCATCGGGGCTCGACCCGAGAGCGAGGGTGGAGCTCCGCGAACTCCTTCGTGAACTGCGCGCCTTGGGGAAGACGATCCTGATCAGCAGCCACATCCTTCCGGAGCTCGAGGAACTGTGCACGAGCGTCGCGATCGTGGATCACGGCCAGGTGCTCGCGCAGGGGCGCGTCTCCGACATCGAACGACGCCTTCGGTTCGGGGCGGTCCTGCGCGTCCGCGTCCTCGCCGAAGGTGCGGACCTCGAGGCGGTTCGCGACCGATTCGCCGCCGACCGCGATGTCGCCTCGTCGGTGATCCTCGACGATGGGGCCATCGAGCTCGGGTTCCGCGGGGATGACGCGGCGGCGGCTCGGCTCCTCGCTGAGACGATCCGCGCCGGCGTCCCGGTGATCAGCTTCGCTCGGGCGGCCAGTGACCTGGAGGAACTGTTCCTGCAAGTCACGGCGGCAGAACGAGCCCCACTTGACGCGGCCTGAGGTGACGACCGTGACGGACCAGCCGACCGAGGACCCGGTGCCCGAGATCACGATCGACGACATCGCCTCGGACGGCCTGCCGGCCGATGCGGTGGCAGCGGTCGGGACCGCCCCGGTCACCGGGAGGAAGTGGCGACCGCGACTCCCGCGACTCCCGATCCGGGCGACGATGGGCGGCATCGCCGCCGTCGGGATGAAGGAACTGCGAGGTCGAATGCGCGGTCGTCGCGCCTTCGCGATCCTCACCGGCTACCTGATCATGCTCGGCGGATTCGCCTGGATGGTCGAGATCATGATGGAGCGGGCCACTCCGGCGGGGTTCGGCGGGGCGGCCGCGTTCGCGACAGCCGGCATCGGCCAGGGGATCTTCGTCGGGTTGATCATGCTCGAGACGCTTCTGGTGGTCGTCCTGGCGCCGATGGCGACCGCGGGCTCGATCAGCCTCGAGCGCGAGAAGCAGACCCTCGACATGCTGGCGGCCACGCCGATCAACTCGTTCGCGATCGTCCTTGGCAAACTGCTCAGCGCGCTCGTCTACGTCTGGCTCCTGATCGCCGCCTCGATCCCGTTGACCGCCGTCGTCTTCGTCTTCGGTGGCGTCGCTCCGGACGACCTCGTCCGCGGCTACCTCGTCCTCATCGTCACGGCGCTCGGCCTCGGGTCGTTCGGGCTGTTCTGCTCCAGTCTCGTCAAGCGCACGCAGGCCGCGACGGCGATCACGATCTTCGGCGTCCTGACCGTGACGCTCGGGTCACTCGTGGTCCTGTTCTTCATCCAGAGCCTGACGACCCCGTTCGGCGGGCGCCCTCCCGCGCCCGCGACCTGGTCCGTGACCGCTCCGATCGCCTACGTCAACCCATTCCTGGCGCAGGCCGATATCGCCCCCGCCGATGTGCTGTGCACGACGGACGGACCGCTGCGCTACTACTGCCGATTCCGCGAGACATTCCTGTACAGCATCAACTCAGGGGTGATCTTCACCGACACCGATGGCGGGGGTCCTATCCCGGTTCCAGCCCCAGCCCCAGCGGTAGATGGCGTTGTCGGGAACGAAAAGCCTGCGATCGGCGTCGGGGAGGGCGTGGGCCTCGAATTCGCTCCGAACGACGTCGTGCCCTTCGGGGCGGTCCGGGACGAGATCTGGTCGAAGAGCGTGGCGACCTGGCTCATCCTGTCGGGCGTCTTCCTGGTGCTCTCCGTCCAGCTGGTCTCACCGACTCGACGCTGGCGCCCCAGCCTTCCACGACGATCACGAGGGACTTCGGCATGAGGCTCCGAACGCTGCTCCGACCCGTTCAGACGGACCGCGCGCCGGAGGCCGGCTACATCCCCGCTGACCCGCGCGTGGTGCTCACTGGCGAGCTCGATCCGGCGCTCCTGGCGGTGCGATCGGGACTCGCCGCGCATCGACGAAACCTCTGGATCCGGCGCATCGTGCGACGGACATGGATCGCTCTTGCGGCGGCCGTCGCAGGGGAGCTTGTCCTGTGGTCCGTCGCCCGGGTCGTGCCACTCACGTGGGCCCCGATCGTCGGCGCGGTCATCCCGGTCCTCGCTGCCCTCGCCCTGCTCGTGGTCGTCGTCCGAGCGCGACCGTCCCTCGGTGAGACGGCCCTCGCGGTCGACGCCGAAGGCCGGCTGGGAGACCGGATCTCGTCCGCCCTCGAGCTCGCGATCGGCTTCCCGGCGTCGGCTGGCCCATCGGTGGCGGAGGCGACCGACGCCGACTCGGGCGATGACGAGGCCCAGACCGACCACTTCGTTCGCCGACAGCGTGCCGACGCCCTGGCGGCCCTGCGCACCGCCCGGACCGACCTGTTCCGACCGCGGCTCTCCCGCCGACCGGCCGCCGCCATCCTGGCTGCTGGAGTGCTGCTGCTCCCGGTCGTCCTGCTGCCGAACCCGCAGGACTCGATCATCGCCCAGCAACGCGCCGTCGAGGCGGCGGCCGACCGTCAGGCGGAGCGGCTCGATGAGCTCGCCGATGAGCTCGAAACGAAGGGGACGGACGCCAACGACCCGCGGACAAGGCTGGCCCAGGAGCTGCGTGACCTCGCGCGGCAGCTTCGCGACAAGCCGGACCAGCTGGACGTGAACTTGGCGCGCCTGGGCTCCATCGAGAGCGACGTCCGCGCCCAGATCGATCCGGCCACCGAACAGCGGGCGGCCGCGCTCACCTCGTTGAGCCGTGCCCTGTCACGCGCCGCCACGGGTAAGCCGGATGCGAACAAGGATGGCGACCCCAAGACGGCGGAGGATGACCTCAAGGACCTTGGCGACAAGCTTGATGAGCTGTCACCAGAGGAACTCGCCGAACTCGCTCGCGAGCTCGCGGAGCAGGAGGCGACGGCCTCGGGCGCCGGTGGAGCGACATCACAGGCCCTTCGGGATGCAGCACAGAGCCTGGCTCGCGGCGACACAGAGGGCGCGGAGGCCGCGCTGGACCGCCTGGGCGAGTCGCTGACCGGATCACAGCAGCGCGTCGCGACGAATCGCGACCTGTCCGGCGCCGCATCCCGGCTCCAGGACGCGCGTCGAGATCTCGCGGACGCCGGTCGTACGACCGCTCAGGGGCAGCAAGGCCAGGGGCCAGCAAGGCCAGGGTCAGGGCCAGGGTCAGGGCCAAGGGCAAGGCAGTCCACAGCCCAGCGGCCAGGGTCAGGGCCAAGGGCCAGGGTCAGGGCCAGGGCCAGGGTCAGGGCCAAGGGCAGGGTCAGGGCCAAGGGCAGGGTCAGGGCCAAGGGCCAAGGTCAGGGCCAAGGGCAGGGTCAGGGCCAGGGCCAAGGGCAGGGTCAGGGCCAAGGTCAGGGCCAGGGTCAGGGCCAAGGGCAGGGTGGCGGGATCGGCGGCGGCGGCTCCAACGCGCGCTCGCTCGGCAATGGCACCGGGGGGAACGGCCGAGCGGCCGGCCCGACGAACCCGAATCGGCCGTCCGAACTCGGCGAGGACCTCGCATCGGTCTTTGCGCCATTCGACCGGCTCGGTCGCCCGGGGGACCCGTCGTACATCGCCGGGACCGGCGGTGACGGCCAGACCCAGCAGGGCAGCGGCACCGGCCAGGGCACGAACAACGGCGCCCTCACGCCCTACCAGCAGGTCTATGCCGACTTCGCACAGTACGCCCAGACGTCATTGGAGCGCGGCTACGTCCCGCTGTCGATCAAGGACTACGTCCGCGACTACTTCAGCTCGCTCGATCCCTCGAACTAGCAGACCGGAGGCACCTATGGAGAGCACCACCGCGGCCCCCGTCGGCCGCATGGCCCCGGAGGCCTTCGCCGAGCGCGCGCAGACCATCGAACGCGAAGTCGGACGGGTGATCGTCGGCCAGCGCGACCTCGTCCGCCAGACGCTGACCGGGCTCCTCGCCAACAGCCACGTGCTGCTGGAGGGCGTTCCCGGCCTCGGGAAGACGATGCTCGTCCGGACCATCGCCGACGTCATCGACTGCAACTTCAATCGCATCCAGTTCACGCCGGACCTGATGCCCGCCGACATCACGGGGACCAACATCCTCATCGAGGAGGGCGGCCAGCGCGTGTTCCGCTTCCAGCCGGGCCCGATCTTCGCGAACCTCGTGCTGGCCGACGAGATCAACCGGGCGACCCCGAAGACCCAGTCGAGCCTGCTCGAGGCGATGCAGGAGCATCAGGTCACGGTCGCTCGCCAGCGGTTCCCGCTCGATCCGCCGTTCTTCGTCCTCGCGACCCAGAACCCGCTGGAGATGGAGGGGACCTATCCCCTGCCCGAGGCCCAGCTGGACCGCTTCCTGTTCAAGGTCATGGTGCCCTTCCCGTCGGAGGAGGACCTCGTCACGATCATGGATCGGACCACCGGGAGCGATTCCGTCACCGCGAACAAAGTCTGCACGGCCGCGGAGATCGTCGAGATGCAGAAGCTCGCCAAGGCGGTGCCGATCGCCCCGCACGTGACCGCGTACGCCGTGAGCGTGCTCTCCGCCACGCACCCGGACCAGCCCCGCGCGCCCGGCCTCGTCAAGGAATACGTTCGCTATGGCGGATCCCCGCGCGGCGCCCAGGCACTGGTGACGGCTGGCAAGATCTACGCGCTCCTCGACGGCCGCTTCAACGTTTCCATCGACGACATCCGAGCGGTCGCCCTGCCGTCGCTCCGGCACCGGATCATCCTCAACTTCGAGGGTGAGGCCGAGGGGATCACCACCGAGGCCGTCGTGCGAACGATCCTCGACTCGGTCACGCCCCCGGCCGTCGAATAGCGGTCGCGGCCGACCGCCATCACCCGATGACCGACACCCGCGCCGACCCGCCGGCCGCTCCTGCCGCCGGGACACGTCCGGCGTTCCTGCCGAGCGAGGTGGATCCGACCGTCTTCGACGAGGGATTCCTCCGTCAGCTCGAACGGCTGCTGCTGCTCATGCGGTCGCCCGTGCGCGGCGGCCTGAAGGGTGGTCGGCGGAGCGTCAAGCGCGGCCAGTCAGTGGAGTTCGCCGACTACCGTGACTACAGCCTCGGCGACGACCTCCGCCAGCTCGACTGGAACGTCTACGCACGGCTGGAGCGGCTCTTCGTCAAGCTGTTCGTCGAGGAAGAGGACGTCACGGTGACGCTCCTGGTCGATGCCTCGGCGTCGATGAACACCGGTACGCCGGCCAAACTGCTGTTCGCCAAGCGCGCGGCGGCCGCCCTCGGTTACATCGGGCTGGCGAGCGAGGATCGCGTGGCGGTCACGGGTCTCGCCGGTCGATCGGCTCGGCGTCGGACGGCCCTCCGCGGCTCCGGACGCGTGTTCCGGTTGCTCGCGGACCTCTCGGCCATCGAGGCGACCGACGGTCCGACGGACCTGGTCGCCGCGGCGCGTCATGCCGGGGCGCAACTGCACGGACGTGGTGTGGTGATCCTCCTGTCCGACCTGCTCGACCCCGGCGCGGATCGCGTCATCCGCGAGCTCGCGGCCACCGGGTCGGAACTGATCGTGCTCCACGTCCTGTCGCCTGACGAGCTCGACCCGAACCTCGAAGGCGATCTGCGTCTCATCGATGTCGAGACCGGCGACGGGATGGACGTCACCGTGGACCTCGCGACGATCGATGCCTACAAGGCCCGGCTCGCTGCGTGGAAGGCGGGCCTCGCAGACACGGCGGCAAAGCGTCGGGCGACGTACGTCGACCTGTCCTCGGACGTCAACCTGGCCGATCTCATGTTCGCGGAGCTGCGTCGTCGACGGGTCCTGGGCTGACCGATGCCGTTCATCACCCCGCTGGCGCTCGCCGGTCTGATCCTCATCCCCGCCGTCATCGCGATGTACCTGCTCAAGCTTCGGCGGGACCAGGCCGTGGTGCCATCCACACTCCTGTGGAGCCGCCTGATCACGGACGTCGAGGCCAACGCCCCATGGCAGCGCCTGCGACGCAGCCTGCTTCTGCTGCTCCAGCTGCTGCTCGTCATCGCGCTGGTCCTGCTCGCTGCGCGTCCGTTCCTCGAGCGGCCATCCGGTCTCGCGCGCGACATCGTGCTCGTCATGGATACCTCGGCGAGCATGGCGGCGACCGACGTGGCACCGGACAGGATGGAGGCGGCCAGACAGGCGGCGCTCGCCGCGCTGAAGGATCTCCCGACCGGTGGCCGCGTGAGCGTCATCGCCGCGGACCGCAGCGCCCGGATCGTCGTCAACGAGACGACCGACCTCGGTCGCGTTCGACAGGCGCTCGCGGCGTTGCGGCCGGCACCCATGCGTGGCGATCTCGGGGACGCGCTGGAGCTCGCGGGCAAGCTGGCTGCACGGTCCGGTGACGCCCAGATCCTCGTGGCCACGGACGCCGCGCTCGCGGACGTGCCGACCGCCCGGGTGGACGCCCGGATCACGGTGCTGCCGGTGGGTCGCGACCGCAAGAATCAGGCGATCGTCGCCCTCGCGGTCCGGACATCGCCGTCGGCCGTGACCAGGTCCGTCTTCATCGGGATCGCCAACCTCGACCTCGAGGGCGCCCAGCGACGGCTCGAGGTCTGGGGGGACGACAGCCTCATCGAAGCGCGCGACATCACGCTCGGGCCCCAGGCGCGCTCGGACGTGGTCATCGACGACGTCCCGCCGGACATCGACGTCCTCGAGGTCCGCCTGACCGGCACGGACCCGGGGTCGACCACAGCGCCGGACCAGCTGGCCCTCGACGACCGGGCATGGGCCGTCATGCCCAGCACCGGCACGAAGCTCATCCTCGTGGTCGGTGAGGGTGACCCGTATCTCGAGACCGCCCTGTCCTACCTCCCGAACGTGGAGCTGTACGGGGTAGAACCGAAGGACTACGGGCCCGGGACCGAGCGCAAGGACGGCCGGCCGTGGGACCTGGTGATCTTCGAGGGCATGCTCCCGGCGACCCTGCCCAGGTCGGCCATCCTCGCCATCGCGCCGCCGCGCTCGAGCGCGCTGGGCGACGTGACGGGCACGATCCGTGATCCAGGGATCGGTTCGCTCAGCCCCGACGAGCCGATCCTTCGGTTCGTGGACCTGACCACCACCCACATCGCCGAGGCCAAACGGCTCGTCACCCCCGACTGGGCGCGGACCGTGATCCCCGGACCGAGAGGGTCGCCCTTGCTCTACGCCGGGGTCCGGGCCGGACTGCCGACGGCCGTCCTCGCGTTCGAGCCGCGCCGATCCGACCTGCCGCTCCAGGTCGCCTTCCCGATCCTGCTCGCCAACCTGACCGGCGAGCTTCTCGGCGGGTCGACGGCACCCATCGATGCCGTCGCACCCGGCACGCCGGTCACGTTGACCATCCCGCAGGGGGCCGTTGGCGTCTCGGTCACCGGCCCTGACGGCGTGGTCACGGATCTGGTCGCATCCATCGCGTCGGGTGCGTCGGTGACGTACGCGGGCACGATGACACCGGGGATCTATACGGTGACGCCCATCCGCTCGTCCGCCGGCTCGGCGAGTCCGTCGCCGGACAGCACGGGGGCGACGCCGCGACCCACCGCGACCGCGTCGGCCAGCGGCGGGACGTCGGCCTCCCCATCCCCCGGTCCGATCGATCCAGATGCGCCCGTCCGCTTCGCCGTCGACCTGTTCGATGTCGGCGAATCCACGATCGCCCCCGGCTCCGCCGCAAGGATCGAGGCCCTGGGGATCGCCCCAGAGCCCTCGCCGGGGACCGGTGGCGGGGCGCCGGTGGAGCGCCCGACGACGCGAGATGAACTGTGGATCCCGATCGTGCTCCTGGTCCTGGTGGGCCTATGCATCGAATGGGCGGTCTTCCACCGTGACGCCGTGATCCGGATCCGACGAGCGCTCGGCGCGAGGTTCGGTCGAGCCGCGACGGATGGCGGCACCTGATGGGGGTCTCGTTCGACGCGCCGCTGGCGCTCCTCCTGCTCCTCCCGGTCCTCGCGCTCACCATCGGGCTGCACGTCGCGGCGCGGCGCCGGATGGGCGCCGGTCGCCGACGCGCCGCGCTCGTCGTCCGCTCCGCGCTGCTCAGCGCGCTGGTATTCGCGATCGCCGGGTTCCAGCTGGTCCTCCCCGTGGATCGGCTCGCGACGGTGTTCGTGGTGGACCTTTCCGACTCGGTCGGGAATGCCGGCCGGGAGGACGCGCTCGCATTCCTCCGGGAGACCCTGCTCGAGAAGCCGGACGGGGACGTCGCGGGGATCGTCGCGTTCGGGAAGGAAGCGCTGGTCGAGCGGCTCCCGTCCGAACTCAGCGAGATCGACCGGATCGCCTCGACGCCGGTCAAGTCCGCGACGGACATCGGGTCGGCACTCCGTCTCGCGTCGGCGCTCTTTCCCGATGACGCGCAGAAGCGCATCGTCCTCCTCAGCGACGGCAACGACACCACCGGCGGCGGGCAGGCCGAGGCGGCCCTGGCGGCGAGCCGCGGGATCCAGATCGAGACGCGCCAGATCGGACCTGGACCGTCCGATGAGGTCATCGTGGAGCGGCTCACCACGCCGTCCACGGCGCGACTGGGCGAGTCGATCAGCGCGACCGCGGACATCCGTTCGACCATCGCCCAGCCGGCGACCGTGCTGCTCTTCGCGGATGGCCAGGAAGTGGCGCGCCAGGCGGTCGCCCTCAAGGCCGGGCTCACGCAGATCACGTTCGACGTCAAGCCCACCGAAGCCGGGTTCCACACGTTCCGCGTGCGCGTCGAGGCCGGGCGCGACACGTTCAGCCAGAACGATCGTGCGGACTCGAACACGATCGTGAAGGGCGAGCCGCGGACCCTGGTCCTCGCCGGCAACGACAAGGTGGCAGCGGAACTCGTGGCCGCCCTCGAGGCGCAGCGCCAGCAGGTGGAGACGATCGTCCCCGAAGCGCTCCCGACCGACTTCGCCGGCCTGGCCACGTATGACTCGATCGTGCTCGTGGATGTGCCACGGTTACGCCTCTCCGACCGGCAACTCGCCGCGCTGCAGGTCTACGTCCGTGACCTGGGCAAGGGTCTGGTGATGGTCGGCGGTCCGAACAGCTACGGGGCGGGTGGCTACCAGAAGACGCCGCTCGAGGCAACGTTGCCGGTCGACATGGGCGTTCGCGACCGGAACAAGCAGCCGGACATCGCGTTGGTCGTCGTCATCGACCAGTCCGGTTCCATGGCGGCCTGCCACTGCAACACCTTCGACCGCGGCGGCGGCTCCGGGATCGCCGGCGTCCAGAAGGTGGACATCGGCAAGGAGGCCATCCTGCGCGCGGCGGCGGCGATGACCGAGCGCGACCAGCTGGGTGTCGTGAGCTTCAACGAGACCGCGCATTGGGTGGTCAAGACACAGCCCCTCGGCGGCGTCGGGGATCTCCAGGGCCAGATCGCGGGCATCCGCGCCGACGGGCAGACCAACATCTTCGCGGGGCTCGACCAGGCGGTGAAGTCACTCGAGGGTGTGGCCGCCACACGGCGGCACATCATCCTGCTCACCGACGGCTGGTCTTCTTCCGGGCAATACGACGACATCCTCAAGCAGATGAAAGCCAGCGGCATCACGCTCTCGACCGTCGGCGCGGGCGGTGGCTCGAACCCGTTCCTGGAACAGCTGGCCGCCGACGGTGGCGGTCGGTTCTATTCCGCCGACAACCCGGCCAGCATCCCGGACATCTTCCTCAAGGAGACGCAGCAGGTCTCGGGCCAGCAGATCGTGGAGGAGCCGTTCTTCCCGATCCTCACGTCCTCCTCGCCGATCCTGCGCGGCCTCGATGACGGGTTGCCTCGCCTGCGCGGCTACAACGGCACCACGGCCAAACCCGCCGCGCAGACGGTCCTGGTGACCGCCCGCGACGATCCGCTCCTCGCGCAATGGCAGTACGGCCTCGGGCGGTCCGTGGCGTGGACGTCGGACTCGACCGGCCGCTGGGCCACGGACTGGCTGGGCTGGGACGGGTTCAGCCGGTTCTTCTCGCAACTCGTCAGCTGGACGTTCCCGGGCGAGGAGACCGATGGCATCGAAGCCTCGTTCGACGCACGGTCCGGGTCCACGACGCTTCGCGTGGAAAGCGTCGAGTCCGACGGGTCGCCGCGAGACTTCTACGACACGAACGCGGTGATCGTCGGCCCCGATCTGGCGCCGCTCGACGTGGACCTGGTCCAGATCGCCCCAGGCGTGTACGAGGCGGACCTCGGCGATGTGGATCCGGGCGCGTACGCCGTGCGCGTCACGCAGATCCGGTCGGGCACGTCGCCGCTCGGTCGGACCGTGGGGCTCGTCGCACCGACCGCGGCGGAGTACCGGCTCCTCGGCCCGGACGAGGCGCTCCTCGGGTCGCTGCGGGCCGCGACCGGCGGCGGGATCATCGAGCTTGCCACCGATCCGTGGATCAACGACCTTCGGACCACGAGCCGCTCGACGGACCTATGGCCGCTGCTGCTCGTCCTCGCGCTGCTGCTGTGGCCGTTGGATATCGCCCTGCGCCGCGTGTCCATCGGACGACGGGAGCTGGCCGCGGCCCGAGGCTGGATCGCGGGCGCCCGGACCCGCCGGTCCGCGACCGGACCACGGACCGTGACCGGTGAAGGCCTGCTGGCGGCGCGTGAGCGATCCGCCGGGGCGGCGTCGCGAGCGGCGCTGCGGACGACGCCCACCGACCCGTCCACGCCGGTGGCCGGCCCTGCCTCCGCGGAAGGGACAACCGCCGTCGGGGCGTCCATCGCGGAGTCCGCCCCCGCCAGCCCTGCCGCGCGGGTCGCGCCATCGCCCCCGACCCCATCGGCGCCGCTGGTCCCGCCCTCGGAGGCCAGGCCGGCGTCCGGATCGACCGCGGCCGCTCCCGAGACGTCCGACACCATGGCCCGGCTTCGGGACGCCAAGCGTCGAGCCCGCGATCGCTGACCGGCCGCCTCGGGCGGACCGGTGATAGCCTTCCGACGCATGTCCCCCCGTCGATCCGGTCGCCTCGGCCTCCTGCTGTCGTTCGCACTGGTGGCGGGTTGCGGCATCGACACGGGGACGCCTCCGTCGCCGACCCCGGCCGACTTCCCTGACATCGCGTCCCGACTCGCGCAGCGTGGTCTCGTGTTCCACCGGATCGTGTCGGGCGACGCCGGCTGCCTCGACCCCGTCCTGATCCCCACGGCGATCGGCATGGACGCGTCGGGTCTCGGGCAGACCACGCCGGTCCGGCTGTACCTCTACATCTTCCGAAACCGCGCCGCCTATGAGCGGCTGCGCGCGAGCGTGGACGCGTGCGCCCGCGAGTTCGTCACGGACCCCGAGACCTTCGAGTCGATCGACCAGTCGCCGTACGTGCTGGCCGGCCAGGGCCCGTGGTCCGAGGCGTTCGAGGCGGCCCTGCGAGCCGAACTGGAGGAAGCTGCCGGCACTGGCGGATAGGGCCCAGCGGTCCGGTCCGCGGTGGTCCCGGTGGGTCTGGTGTGGTTCGTCACGGTCCGGATGTCGCCCGTCGATGGGACGTCCGGGTGACGGTCCTGATAGAGGCCCCCGGGCGAACCTCCCGGTATGGTCCGTCGTCCCGCCGCCCGTCGTGTCCTGTCCCCTTCCCTCCTGGCCCTGATCCTCGCCATCGGCACGGTCGCGGCCGCCGTCGGGCGTGACGGGGTCGCGCCGGCTCCCGATCCGGTCTGGGCAACCGCCCAAGCCACGGCGCCGGCGCCGACCGGCGAGGTCCTGGCGGCGGGTTCGGCATCGCGCCGCGTCGCGACAGGGGTCGCAGACACCCTCCGACCGGATCGCCCGGTCGTGCCCGCGCGGGCAGGCGATGACGCGGCGGGGGTCCAGGTCGGCGCCCCAGGAACCCGCCCGACACCCAGGCTCCCCGTGGCCAAAGCCGAAGCCGAGCCCCGGGGAGCCTCCGATGCCGCGCCCACGACGTATCGCGGCCGGAACCACGTCTGGATCCCGTCCCTCGGCATCGACCGCTCGGTCGCGGGCTATGCGTGTTCGAACCAGTCCTACCCGGGAGACCGCGTCTACCGCTGGGGTTGCGCGGGCGCCAACAACGTCTATCTCTTCGGGCACGCGCACAGCGTGTTCAAGGCGCTCCACGACGCGTATGTCCGCGGCTCGCTCAAGAAGGGCCAGGAGGTCTTCTACGCGGACGGCAACGGGACCGTCCGGCGCTACACCATCTCTTGGTGGAAGGTCACGACCCCCACGAAGGGCACCTGGGCCTACGCCGCCCAGGCGAACCCGAGCCTGACCCTCCAGACCTGCGTCGGGTCGAAGAGCCAATACCGTCTGATCGTCCGGCTCGACCGGGAGGGGTAGACCGCCCGCACCCGCCCGCGGCACCGAGGGCCAGGCCGGCGCGACACTCAGAAGACGCGCAGGCCCAGGATCTTTCGGGCGATGACCAGCCGCTGGACCTGACTCGTGCCCTCGCCGATCTCGGTCAGCTTGGCGTCGCGCATGAACCGCTCCACCGGGTAGTCCGTCACGTAGCCGTAGCCACCGTGGACCTGGATGGCCGCGTTCGTCGCGCGCGAACTGGCCTCAGAGGCGAAGAGCTTGGCCTCCGCGGCCGCGAGCCCGTACTCCCGACCCTGGTCCTTGAGCCACGCGGCGCGCCACACGAGGGCCCGGGCGGCGTCGATCTCGGTCGCCATGTCCGCGATCATGAATGCGACGCCCTGGAAGCTGCCGATCGGCCGGCCGAACTGCTCGCGCGTCCGCGCATAGGGCACCGCGGCATCGAGGGCGGCCTGCGCCAATCCGAGCGCGAGCGCCGCGATGCTGATCCGACCGCCGTCGAGGATGGCGAGGAACAGCTTGAAGCCGCTCCCCCGCTCGCCGAGCAGGTTGGCCGCCGGCACGCGGGCACCGTCGAACTGCAACTCCCCGGTGGCCGAGGCGTGCAGTCCGAGCTTGTCCTCCAGACGACCGACCGTGAACCCCGGCGTGTCCGCCGGGACGATGAACCCGCTGATCTCCGGCGAATCATCTGCGCGGGTGCCGGTCCGGGCGGCCACGATGTACGTCCCCGCCTGTCCGGCGTTCGTGATGAAGCGCTTCCCGCCGTCGATGACCCAGGAGCCGCCGTCTGGACCGTTCTCGTGACGAGCGGTCGTCCGGGTCCCCCCTGAATCGCTCCCCGCACCAGGTTCGGTGAGCCCGTAGGCGCCGATGACCTTGCCCTGCGCCATCGGGACGAGGAAGCGCCGACGCTGATCCGCTGACCCGGCGAGATGTAGCGGGCCACACCCCAGGCTCGTGTGTGCCGCGACGATCAACCCGAGCGAGCCCCAGACCCGCCCGATCTCCTCGATCGCGATCGCATAGGCGAGCGTATCGAGACCGGCGCCACCCTCGTCCTCCGGGATGGGGATGCCCAGCCAGCCCAGATCACCGATGCGCCGAACGATCTCGGTCGGGAATCGTCGCTCGCGTTCGTGCTGGTCGACGACCGGTGCGACCTCGCTGACCATGAAGTCGCGGACGGTATCCCGCAGCAGGACGTGCTCCGGCGAGAGGTCGAGATCCATCGTGTTCGCGAGCGTACACCGGCACGACGCATCTGGGAGACCAGTGCTAGCCTTCACCGATGCCCGAGCCCATCGTCTCGGTGCCGACTTCGGGGGGCGTCAACACGAGCGTTGGCGACGATGTCGCCCGAGGCGCGTCGAACCTCCGCCGCGAGCTCCTCCTGCGCCTGCGCCTCGACGGCCCGTCATCCCCCGATCAGCTGGCCACGCGGCTCGGCGCGTCGCGGACCGGTGTGCTGCAGCAGCTTCGTGCCCTCGAGCTCGCGCATCTCGTCAGCCGCCAGACGGTCCGCCACGGGGTCGGGCGGCCTCGGCACCTCTACGACGTCACCCCGGATGCGCAGGATCTGTTTCCCCAGACATACGACGCCCTCGCCGCGGGTCTGCTCGCGGCGATCGGGGCGGTGGGCGGGACAGAGCTGCTGGACGAGGTGTTCGCCGCGCGCCGTCGGCAGCTGAGCGACCGTGTGCGCGACCAACTTGCCGAGCGGGTGCCGGCCGATGCTTCGTTGGCGGATCGCGTCCAGGGGCTGGCCGAGGTCCAGGCAGCCCAGGGCTATCTGGCCACCTCGGCGGTGAACGTCGACGGATCCATCAGGCTGGCGGAGCACAACTGCGCGATCTATCGCGTGGCCAAGGACACCCCGGCTGCGTGCCAGGCGGAGCTTGAGCTGTTCCGCGATGTGCTGGGTGGATCGGTCGTCCGCGAGACGCACATCGCGTCCGGCGACCGCTGTTGCACCTACCGCATCGAGGATGCGCCGCCGGCCTGACGCGCCTCTGGGCGGATCACGCGATGCGAGCGCTCGACCTCGCGCAGCCAGGCGTCGACATCGGTCGGCGTCGAGCGCTGACCGACGAAGACCGCTCGCAGGACGGGGCAGCCACGCCGCGCCGCGCGGCTCTGGATGCGCTTGACGAGCCCGTCCGGTTCGACCGGCGCGCGGATGACGGCGCGGCCCTCGATGAGCGCCATGGCCGCGCGATCCCAGCGACCCTCGATGACGGCCGTCGCGCCCCGGCGCGCCGCGAACCCGGCCCATCCGAAGAGCCGCGAGGCGATCCGGATGCCGTCGCGATCGGACGCCAGCAAGGCGGCGACTCCCTTTGCCTGCAGGCCCTCGGCGTTCCGCCGGCCGCCGCGCCGCGTCCCGTTGTGGACGAGCTTGATCAGACCTTCGGCGCCCGGCCGCAACCGCCGAAAGCCTCGAGGATCGACGGTCGCGAGGGTGATGAGGTCCGCGGCCCGATAGAAGGTCGAGCCGAGGAAGAGCTTCCGCTCGTTCACGTCGAGCTCGTAGAACCGTCCTCCCGTCGGATCCAGGGCGACGAGATGCAGCCAGGTGGGGGCGTGCGGGCATTCGATGACGGCGCCTAGACCCTGCGCTTCGGCCCACGCCTCGAAGGTCCGGGTGATGGTCGGCCATCGAGATCGCGGCGCGGCGGAGTCGATGTCGCCGGCGCCGGTGAAGGCCGAATCGGGGTGTTTGAGCACGACCCAGTCCGGGACGTCGTCCGTCAGGCGCCCGAGCAACGGAAGCCAGATCCTGGTGCGATCCGTCTCGTCCGGTGCATCGGTGCGCGGCGGCACCGGAAAGGTGTCCACTGACACTCCTCTGGGCATCTTGGGGGTCGAATCACGCGCGATCCGGAGCAGAATGCGCCTCCGCGATGGTATCCGTCGCCCAGCATCCGGGGTTCCACCATCCATGAGGGTCCTTGTCACCGGCGCGGCCGGGTTCATCGGGTCGAGGCTCGCCACCAGGCTGTCCGCCGCGGGTCATGACGTCGTCGGCCTCGACGACCTGTCGGCCGGCTCCATCGAGCACCTGGCCGACGCTCCAGCGGTCGACCTTCGGATCGGCGACGTCCGTGATCGCGCACTGGTCGAGCGCCTGAGCGCGGATCGGGAGGCCGTCTATCACCTCGCGGCCGTCCGCTCGGTCCCGCGCTCACTCGATGAGCCGGACCTCGTGGAGGACGTCAATGTCCGCGGGACGCTGAACGTCCTGCTCGCTGCCCGGCTCAGCGGCGCACGCGTCGTGTTCGCCTCGTCATCGAGCGTGTACGGCCACCAGGAGCGCTTCCCGCTCCGGGAGGGCGCCACTCCCCGACCGCACTCCCCGTATGCCGCGACCAAGCTCGCCGGCGAGATCTACTGTCAGACGTGGTGGCGGGCGTTCCGCGTCCCGACGATCGCCCTGCGCTTCTTCAACGTCTACGGCCCAGGGATGGACCCGCGTGGGCCGTATGCCCTGGTCGTCCCGGTCTTCATCGAGGCTCTGCTCGACGGCCGACGGGTCGTGATCCACGGCGATGGCCGCCAAGCGCGGGACTTCACCCACGTCGACGACGTCGTGGATGCGATGGTCCTCGCGGCGACCGCCCCCGCCGCGGCGAACGGGTCGGTCGTCAACATCGGTGGCGGCCGGACTCCGACCTCGATCTCGGAACTGCTCGACATCATCGCACGACACGTGGGTGTCGCCGCCGAGGCGAGTTTCGAACCAGCACGGGCCGGCGACATGCTGCGGACCGAGGCAGATGTCTCGCTCGCACGAGCCCTGCTCGGGTACGAGCCGTCGATCAGCCTGGACGACGGGATCCGCGGCACGGTCGCCTGGTTCCGGGCCCGGCGCGAGGTCCCGGTCGCGGGCTTCATCCCGTCGTTTTCGCCCGGATGACGAACGCCCTGCGCATCCTGCGCTATCACCGTCGTGCGGCGGTCGGTGATGGCGGGATGACCGGTGCCGTCCGGCGCTGGTCCGACACGATGACCGACGCCGGCGCGTCGGTGACGATCGGATTCGATGAGGGCTCGGCGCCGGACGCGCACGGCCCGGCCCGCTGGACCCGAATCGACCATCGCCAGGTCGGTCCGTTCCGGATCCCGACCGACATCGAGCGGCCACTCAAGGAAGCCGACCTGCTCGTGCTCCATTCAGGGTGGACAGCGCACAACCTGCTCGCGGCCGCCGTCGCCCGTTCGCTCGGCGTCCCGTACCTGCTCGAACCCAGGGGGGCGTATGACCCTCACATCGTTGCGCGTCGAGCGTTCCTCAAGCGGCTGTGGCAGGTCGTCGGCGAGCAACGCCTCGTGGACGGTGCCGCCGCCATCCACGCATTCTTCGAAGAGGAGCGCGCGCATCTCGATGCCATCGGGTTCGCAGGGCCGACGGTCATCGTGCCGAACGGCGTCGATGCGCCCGACGCCGCGCCGTGGTCGGGTGCCCGCGGGGGATATCTCCTGTGGCTCGGGCGGTTCGACCCCGAGCACAAGGGCCTTGACCTGCTCGTCGATGCGGTCGCCTCCCTGCCGGCGAGCGAGCGGCCCATCATCCGGCTCCACGGCGGTGACTGGCAGGGCGGCAAGCAACGAACGATGGCGCGCATCGCGCGGCAGGACCTCGGACGGTGGCTCGTGGTCGGCGAGCCGGTCTACGGCGACGAGAAGCGCCGGCTGCTCCTCGACGCGAGTGCGTTCCTGTATCCGTCCCGATGGGACGCATGTCCGAATTCCGTGCTGGAGTCGGTCTCGCTCGGCATCCCGACCCTGTGCACGCCGTATCCGCTCGGGACCTACCTCGCCGATCGCGGCGGGGCGGTGCTCGCGGAAGCCTCCGTGCCGGGGCTGGCGGCGGCTCTGGTCGAATTGCGCGACCACGATCGACTCGCGCGAACCGGCGCCGCCGGTGCCGAAGTCGCCCGGCGCGACCTGCGCTGGGACGCGGTCGCGTCGTCGTGGCTCGGCCAAGTCGAGGGACTGCTTGGTGCTGCGATCGGGACGGGGTCGCGACGGGGAGCCGCTCCGGGCCCAGCTCCGACGGAGGGTCCGGTCAGCGCCTGAGGGTCCGGGCTGAGCGGCCAGGGCGGTGGAGGGTCGGGCGGGCGGGCGCGGCGCCCGGGCGTGGGGGAGCGGGAGCGGGCGAGCGGTGGGGCGGGCGCGCGGAGCGGGAGCGGAGCGGGAGCGGGCGAGCGGTGGGGCGCGGGCGTGGGGCCGCGGCGCTCGTCGGCGCGGTATGCGCGGCGGTTCGCGCGTCGGGGTGCGCCTGTCGGTCCGCCTCACGATCGATGCCGATCGCGATATGTCTCCCAGCCTTATGACGGCGGGTTCGGCCGGTCATCGGGGGGTTCGGCCGGTCATCGGCGCGGTTTCGGCCGCCCGCTCGAGCGTGCCGCGCTCGCAGTACGGGCCGATTCGTCTGCTGGCGCACCCGTTAGGCCGTCGATGGGTCCCGCATACGACTGGGAGACTTGCGGCCGTGCGGAACGGCGGCTCGGTCCGTGCGCAGCGGCGGCTCGGTCCGTGCGCAGCGGCGGCTCGGTCCGTGCGCAGCGGCGGCTCGGTCCGTGCGCAACGGCGGCTCGGTCCGTGCGCAACGGCGGCTCGGTCCGTGCGCAACGGCGGCTCGGTCCGTGCGAAATGGCGGCTCGGTCCGTGCGGGCCCGCAACGAAACCGCGGAACGGCCGTGTGCCGCCCTACGCCTCTTCGCGCTCCACGACCACGCGCGACGCCGGTTCGAGGACCGGCCCAGGGACATCGCTGACGTTCGGCACGAAGGAAGCCGCGAGGGCCGTGGCCGTCACGATCTCCTGATCCTCTACGGACAGGATCCCGAGTCGACCGAGCGTCGCCATCTCATCGCGGATGTAGGTCTTGAGCATCTCGGGACCGTCGGTGTTGATGGTGAACCGGACCTCGTTCCGCCGCAGCGTGTCGAAGATCCAGCGGAACTCGTCCCACCCGGAGACCACTCGGGTGTTCAGGTTGGACGTCGGACAGATCTCGAGCACGATCCCGCGTTCGCGGATCATCGCCATCGCGCGCGGGTCGTACGCCGCCTTGACGCCGTGGCCGATGCGGTCCGGCTCCAGCAGCTCGACGACCCGGGCCACTTCCTCGACCGGACCCGACTCCCCGGTATGCACCGTGAGTCCCAGCCCGAACTGCCGCGCCCGACGGAACAGCCGACGGTAGTCCGCGACGCGGAAGGTGGCCAATTCGGGGCCGGCGATATCGACGCCGACGACGCCGCGGTCGCGCCACGCGATCGCCTTCTCGACGAGGATCTCGTTGAGTTCGTACGGGAACGCCCGATCCAGGCAGAAGATCAGACCCGGCTTGATCGGGTACTCGAGCGAGGCCTTGTCCATCCCGCGGACCGCGGCAGCGATGATGTGGTCGAGGTCCTGTTCGCCGCCGCGGTTGCGCTTCATCGGATTGAAGCGCAGCTCCATCGTGGTGACGTTGTTCTTTCGGTAGGCGCCGCCGACCACTTCATACACGCTCCGCTCGACCGCCAGCGGCGAGCTCTGGATGAGCTCCGTCCAGTGGAATAGCTGGAGATAGCCATCGAACGAGCGGTTGCGCCTGGGCGACACGGTGATCATGTCGCGGAACTCCCAGTAGTCTTTCGTGGGCAACTTGATGCCCTGGGAGTGCGCGATGCCCCACATGATCGCCGGGGTCACCGCCCCGCCGAGATGGCAATGCAACTCCGCCAGCGCGATCTTGCGGGCGAGGAGGCGAGGCATGACCGCAGGATACCCGACGCCGCTGTCCCTACTGGCACATCGGGAGGTGCTTCGGTCCGTCGCGGCGCAGCAACTGGACGGTCAGACCACCAGCCGAGACAAAGACCGCGTGGTCCGGGTCGTTGATCGTGAGGATCCCGGGCGCGGCGTTGATCGAGTCCCCGTGGTCTGAATCGATCGGCCCGATGGGGTCCCACCAGCTGCCGCCCAGGTCGATCCCGCTGAAGATCCCGCAATGACCGAGCTCGAACGGTCGCGGACCAGGACCGACAGTCGCGGCCGCGGTCGGGTCGAGGACGACGCCGAAGACCTCGGTCCGTTCGGCCGACGGCACGCCGTCCACCACGCGGATATGGATCCCGATCGCCGGTTGACCGGCGAGTTCGAGGGTCACATCGCCTTCGGGGCGAGCGGCGAGCGTCGCGGGGCAGTCGACTTGTCCGTCGGCACAACCGAACGGCCCGACCTGCACATAGATGATCGGCGCTGCGGCGTCACCGACGGCGGCGATCGCCACCTCCCCGGCACGCTGGCAATCCTCGGGACCGAGGTTCAGGCAGGCGGTCGGGACGGCAGCCACGCCTACCGATGCCTCGGGTGTCGGCGTCGCCGGAGCCGTCGGCACAGCGGTCGCGGACGATGCGGGCGTCGGGCTTGGCGTGATGGTCGACGCACATGCGGCGATCAGGATCGCGACGAGCACACTCGACCCGAACGCCGATGCGCTGAACCATCGTCGGTCAGGCATGCCGGCGAGACGCCGAGGGGCGCCGTCCGGTTTCGTGCCCGTACTGACGACCATCTGACCGGGACAATCGGCGGATGGTGGTCTCGCCACGGCGCGCCTATGGTCGACGCATGGGGATCGGCTACAGCGGCACGTCAGCGTCACCGGGCCGCGACCGGCCGCGACCGACGACGGGCACCGTGGCGGAGGACGTCCTGGTCTTCGAGCAGGGGCCTGCCGGCGTCCGACTCGTGGGTGGTACCGGACGCGGGGCGGGCTGGGCGGACATCGTGGAGCTCGTGACCGCCGACGAACCACTCGCGGCGCGCGCCTGGCAGAGCGGTGTGCCGGTCCGTGTCGAAGACAGCGCCCCGGTCCGCGTGGTCGGGCCGTACTGGGCGGCGCACGCGATCCTCGTCCCGCTCGGCCAGGAGCACCTCGTCGTCCTGGGGCATCGGGCACCGCTGGATCTCACCGACGGTGCCGCCGTCCGCGCGGCCGCCCAGGCCGTCGCGACCACGGTGAGCGTCCCCGCCGAGAAGCTGCTCGCCGACGAACTCGAGGTGGTCCATGCGCTTCGCGCGCTGATGGCGTATCGGCCCGAATCCGTCAGTGAGACGGCCCGCCACATCGCCACGATCGCCGCCCAGGCCTTGTCCTGCGACGTCGGCGCCGTCTCGGTGGTTCACGACGCGACCCTCGAGGTCATCCGATCGAGCGACAGCCGGGCCACCGTCCGAGCCACACCCGGACCCGAATCCGACGCCTTCCTGCGGACGATCGCCGATCTCACGGGCCCGCGGGTCGAGCAGACGATCGGCGAGGGACCGCGACTCTTCGCCGAGCGATTGGTGTCGCGGATGACGGTGCCCATCGGCGTCGACGCGCGCGTCGGCACCCTCATGCTCGGTCACGCGGAGGATCGACCGCGTGGCTTCACCATGCTCTGCCAGCGGATCGGTCGAGCCCTGGCCGAATCCGCCGAGCTCCTGCTGCAACAGGCGATGGCGCGGGAGACGCTCGCAAGGGAGCGTGACGAGATGGACCGGGCGAGCCGGACGGACCATCTGACCGGCGTCGGCAATCGGCGGCACTGGGACGAGGCCGCCGAGGACCTGCTCGCGTCAACGACCGAAGGCGCCGCCCCGCGAGCGATGACCGTTCTGAGCTTCGACCTGGACCGGCTCAAGACCACCAACGACACGCATGGCCATGCGGTGGGCGACACGGTCCTGCGGGCCGCGGCGGGTGTGATCGTCGCCGGCGTTCGTGACACCGATGTCGTGGCCCGCGTGGGAGGCGACGAGTTCCACGTCCTCCTGCTCGACGCCACGGAAGCCGACGCGGCGCATATCGCCGATCGGATCGGGCGTGTGGCACGCCGCTGGCGAGTCAGCGATGTGCAGCTCTCTCCCGAACTGTCGGCTGGGTGGGCGGCAGTGGAATGCGGGCGGATCGATGAAGCGACGCACCTCGCAGACCAGCGCATGTACGAGGCGAAGCGTCGTCGAGCACGTCGACGCGATCGATCGACTGCCACGCCGCGTCCGACATCGACCGCCCGGCGGCCGGATCGTCGAGTCGGTGGACGTTCGGAGCCGTCGTCCTGACCTAACCGGCCAGCGGGATGACCCGGCCCTCGGCGTCGATCGTGGCCTGGCGACGCAGTCGCTTGAGTTCAGCGCCCGGCACCTGATCGCGAGCGTGATAGCTCGAGCGGACCAGCGGCGCGGACTCGACGTGCTTGAACCCGAGGGCGAGCGCCTCGATCTTCATCTCGGCGAATTCGTCGGGGTGGTAGTACCGCTCGAGGGGCAGGTGCTGCATCGACGGTCGCAGGTACTGGCCGATCGTCAGGATGTCCACGTCGACGTCGCGAAGCGCATCGAACGCCTCGGTGAGCTCGTCGCGGGTCTCGCCGAGGCCGACCATCAGGCTCGACTTCGTGTGGGCCGGGTAGCCGATCTCCCCCGACATCTCCTTCGCCCGGCGCAGGACGTACAGCGAGCGATCCCAACGAGCGCGCTTGCGGACCGGCTTCTGGAGGCGCTTCACGGTCTCGAGGTTGTGGTTGAGGATGTCGGGCCGGGCGTCCATGACGGTCTGGAGGCGATCGTCTGAACCATCGAAGTCCGGGATCAGGACCTCGATGCCCATGGCGGGGCTGGTCTCGCGCATCTGCCGGATGGTCTCGGCGAAGATGCCGGAACCGCCATCGGGCAGGTCGTCGCGGGCGACGCTCGTGACGACCACGTGCTCCAGCCCGAGCTGGCCGACGGCCTCGGCGACGCGGCGCGGCTCGTCGTCATCGAACCAGGTGGGTCGGCCGGTCTTGACGGCACAGAACCCGCAGGCGCGGGTGCACGTATCGCCGAGGATCATGATCGTGGCGGTCCGCTGGTCCCAGCACTCCCCGATGTTCGGGCAGCGGGCCTCCTCGCAGACCGTGTTGAGCGACAGGCTCCGCAGCAGCCCCTTGAGGTCATGGAAGTTGTCACCGGACGGCATCCGGGCCCGGATCCAGTCCGGGTGGCGTCGGAGTGCGGTCGAACCGTCAGCCGCCAGCACGCCGGCCGCGCCACCGCCGAGCGCGATCGAGAGGTCCGGGCGCTCGTGCGCCATGGGTCCGGATCCGTCGGCCGGGGGTGGGGCGAACATCGGGAGGTCTCGGGCCATCGTTCGCGAGTGTACGACGGGTCAGGCCGGTCGTCCGTCGACGGCCCCGAAGGCGTCGGCGAACCCGTCGGCGAGGCCGCGCACCTCGAAACCGAGCTCGGCGGCGGCACGCGCCGAACTCGCCCAGTACGTGACACCGGCGGACGCGCGCGCGATCTCCCAGATGTTCGGAGACAGCCCGAAGATGCCGCCGACGTTCGGGGCGAGGCGAGCGCCGACCTTGAGGACGAGGTCCGGGATGCGCGATTCGCGGCGGTGCCTGGCCACCGGCTCGGGCGGCCGCCGTCATGGCGTCGACCAGGCGGACGTTGGGACCCCCGAGGTCGTAGGACCGTCCCGGTCGACCGCGGTCCAGCGCCGCGATGACTCCGGCTGCGAGATCTTCGACATGGACCAGGCACATGCCGAGCTTCGGGAACCCGATGAACGGCGCCGTTCCGAGGTACGCCTGGAGCAACTGCTCGCCGACGCCCGAGTGATCGCCCGGCCCATACACGAACCCCGGAAGCACGATCACGATCGGCGCCCCGTCGGCCGCGCGGCGCTCGGCGGCGAGGTGCGCAAGCCACTTGGTCTCGTCGTAGTAGCTGAGAAGCCATCCCGGGGGTCGCGACGATAGGTCTCGTCGACGACCCGGCCCTTCGTGTTCCCGTACGCGTTGATCGTGGAGACGTGGACGATGCGCGGCACCCCTGCCGCGATGGCCGCGTCGAGGACCCGCTCCGTGGCGCCGACGTTCGCGTCGAACATGGCCGCCCGTTCGGATGCCGGGATCCCCACGCGGTACGACCCGGCCGCGTGGATGAGACCGTCAGCGCCGGCGAGCGCGTCTCTCACCGACCCGATGTCCGAGAGATCGCTGGTCGCGAGGGTCACACCTGGACCAGCGATCGCGGTGGCCCCTGGCGCGTTCGGGTCCCGAACAAGGGCGACGACCTCGTCCCCGCGTGCCACGAGCTGGCGGACGACGACCCCGCCGATGAACCCGGCTCCGCCGGTGACGGCCATGCGCATGGAGGATGCGCCCGCCTAGTAGACGGGCGTCTCCGGACCGATGGCCTCGAGCGCGGCCTTGACCACGCGAAGGAAGGCGGCCGCCTGGGCGCCGTCGTTGGCGCGATGGTCGATGGCGATCACCACGTTCATGATCGGCCGGATCGCGATGACATCGCCCTCGGGGGTCTCGCGAACGACCGGTCGCTTGGTGATGGCCTCCATCGTGAGGATGGCCACCTCCGGGACGTTGATGATCGGCATCGTGATGTTCGAACCGAACCAGCCGGTGTTGTCGATCGTGAACGTGCTGCCGCCGAAGTCGTCCAGGCGCAGCTTCCCGGCACGTGCCCGGTTCGCGACCTCGACGATCGCGTGGTTGAGCCCGTTGATCGATAGCTGATCGACGTCGCGGACGACCGGGACGAGCAAGCCGTCGTCGACCGCGACCGCGACACCCATGTTGATCCGTCGCTTGGCGAGGATGCCGGCGTCCGTCCAATGCGCGTTGAATGCGGGGTACTGCTTGAGCGCCTCGACGGCCGCCTTGATCACGAAGGGCACGTAGCTGAGCGAGATCCCCTCGTGCGCCTGGTAGTCACGCTTCGCGCTCTCGCGCGCCTTGACGAGCCCGGTGGCATCGACCTCCATCTGGACGTAGGCGTGCGGCACCGCGAGCGCGCGGGTCATCTGCGCGGCGATCCCCTTGCGCATCTGGGTCATCGGCAGGAGGACGTCGTCCGCTCCGTCGGGGAACGCGATCGCGCCACCGACTGGGCCGCGGGCAGCCGGTGCGCCCGACGCAGGAGTGGCCGGGGCCAAGGGCGCCGAGGTCGCCGCGGGCGCCATGACCGGGATGCCCTCCGCGGAACCCGTGCGGATCGACTCGACGACCGCGAGGACGTCATCGCGGGTGATCCGCCCGCCACCGCCGGTGCCCTTGATCTGTTCGGGGCTCAGGCCATGCTCGCGCAGAAGCCGGCGCACGGCGGGCGTCATCCGCGCATCGGCGTCGCCGGTCGCGGCGAGGCTGGCGGCGGGCGCCAGCGGCATCGAAGCCTGGGCGGCTGGTGCCGCTGGTGCCGCCGCGGGAGCTGGCTGCGCGGCGACAGCCGGGGCCGGAGCCGCCGCGCGCGCTACCTCGGCGGGCGGTTCGTGGGCGGGCGCTTCCTCGAGCGCCGACGTCGAGGTCGCGACCGGACCGGTGGCCGCGACCGGACCCGTGGCCGAAGGTTCGTCGCTCTCGTCGCCGGTGTCGATGACCGCGATCTCGGCGTCGTTGGGGACCGTGGAGCCTTCTTCGGCCAGGATCGCCTTCAGGGTGCCCTCGAACGGGGACGGGACCTCGGCGTTGACCTTGTCGGTGATGACCTCGAGGAGCGGCTCGTACTTGTCGACGTGATCGCCCAGCTGCTTGAGCCACTTGCCGATGGTTCCCTCGGCAACGCTCTCGCCAAGCTGGGGCATCGTCACCTTTGCCACGGTCGCATGTCCTCCGCTGGGTCTCGGTCCTTCGACTGCGTAGTGTGGCCCATCCCGGGGCGATGGGTCGAGTGGCATGGATGCGGTCTGCCTCGCGCCCGTTGGCGCACGACGTGCCTGGGTGGTCGGCGCGCGCTCGTGACTGTGTCCGGCATGTTCGGAGCGTCGTTCTCGCTTCGCGCAAGGCTCACAGTCTTAGGCTGGGCGCTACGGCGCGACAACGGCCGGGTTTCGACACTGGATCGCCCATCAACGAGCACGGGATGACCCGGCGAGCGTTCAGCGGGAGCCTCGGTCAGCATGGCGGACGGTCCGGAGGCAGCGCTGGCGGCGCGATCACGGGCGGATGTGGCGCGGCTGAGTTCAAGATAAGACTCAGAGCCTTACGGCCGAGTCCATCGCGGTCAGGGACCACCGCGGCCCGGACGATCGCGGTCAGGGACCACCGCGGCCCGGACGATCGCGATCAGGGACCACCGTGGCCGAGGCATCGCGTCAGGGACCGCGGGTAGGTCGTCTAGTACGCGGCCAAGGTCCGGATCCCGTCGGCGATCTTCTCGGGGTTGACCATGAACCAGTCCTCGAGAACATGGTTGTAGGGGACACCTGGGACCTCGGGGCCGGCGATCCGGGTGACGGGGCCGTCCAGATAATCGAAGGCCTCCTCGGCGACGGTCGCGGCGACCTCGGCGCCGTAGCCGCCGAACCGGTTGTCCTCGTAGACGATGAGGCACTTGCCGGTCTTGCGGACCGAGTCCAGCACGGTCTCCTTGTCGAGCGGCCGGAGCGTGCGCAGGTCGATGACCTCGACGCTGATCCCCTCCTCGGCCACGCGGTCCGCGGCTTCGAGCGAGTAATGCGCCATCAACCCGTACGCGATCACCGTGACCTGGGTGCCCGGGTGGGTCACGGCCGCCCGTCCGAGCGGGATCACGTAGTCCGTGTCCGGAACCTCGCCCCGAACGGAGCGGTACATCTTCTTGTGCTCGAAGAAGAGGACGGGATCCTCGTCACGGATGGACGCTCGGAGCAGACCACGCGCGTCGTATGGCGTGGACGGGATCACGACCTTGAGCCCCGGCACGTGGGCGAAGAACGCCTCGACACTTTGGGAGTGGTACAGCGCCCCGTGGACGCCGCCGCCGTACGGGGCTCGGATCGTCATCGGCACGTGGAAGCCGTTGTTCGAGCGGTAGCGCATCCGCGCTGCCTCGGACACGATCTGGTTGAACGCGGGGTGGATGAAGTCCGCGAACTGGATCTCGGCGACCGGACGGAGCCCGTTCATGGCTGCCCCGATCGACGCCCCGACGATCATCGATTCGGTGAGCGGCGTGTCGATGACCCGGTCGTCGCCGAACTCCGCCCACAGCCCGTCGGTCGCGAGGAAGACGCCGCCCTTCCGGCCGACGTCCTCGCCCAGGACGATGATCGAGGGGTCCCGACGCATCTCCCCCGCAAGCGTCTCGCGGATCGCGTCGATGAACGTCCGGGTCGGCATCAGTCGAGCGCCGGCGCATCGGGGTCGACGGCATAGACGTGGCGCATCGCCGTGGACGGATCCGGATCCGCCTCGGCCTCGGCGAAGTCGGTCGCATCCTCCACCGCGGCCTTCACCTCCGCGGCGAGGCGGGCTTCGATCTCGTCGTCGAGGATGCCGGCCTCGCGGAGCTGGTCCCGGAACCGGGGCAGCGGGTCGCGCAGCCGCTCGGCCGCCAGCTCGTCGGCCGAGCGGTACTTCGTCTCCTGGTCGTCGGAGGAGTGCCCGGTCAGGCGGGTGACCTTGGCCTCGATGAGCGTCGGGCCGTCCCCGGCCCGGGCGCGCGCCACGGCATCACGGGCGGCGGCATAGCACGCGAGCACGTCGACGCCGTCGACGACGACCCCCGGGATCCCATAGCCTGCGGCACGGCTTGCGACGTCTTCGACCGACACCTGCATCGCGGCGGGCACGCTGATCGCGTAGCCGTTGTTCTCCACGACGAAGATGAACGGCAGGCGATGGATGGCCGCGAAGTTCAGGCCCTCGTGGACGTCGCCCTGGTTGGACGAGCCCTCCCCCATCGCGGTCATCACGACCTGCCCGGTCCGGCGGACCTTGGCCGCCAGGGCGATCCCCACCGCGTGCAGCAGTTGCGTCGCGACGGGCGAGCTGACCGACACGATGTGGTGCTCGGGGCTGCCGTAGTGGCCGGGCATCTGGCGACCTCCGGACGAGGGGTCGTTCGCCGTGGCGTACTGCGCGGTCATGATGTCGCGGGTGCTCATCCCGAACGCCAGGCACGTGGCGATGGAGCGGTAGAACGGCGCGATCCAGTCGTGGCCGCGCTCGAACGCCCGGGCGATGCCGACCTGCGCTCCCTCATGGCCCTGACCGGAGATCACGAACGGGATCCGACCGGCTCGATTCAGGATCCACATCCGCTCGTCGACCGCTCGCGCGAGCGTGACGAGGCGGTACATCGCGAGCAGGTCGTCGTCGGTCAGGCCGACCGAGGCACCGAGTCCGGACCTTCCGCGAGTGTCGGCCATCGCGTCGGATGGGCCTCCGTATCGAACCTGGACGTGGCCTAGAAGTTGATCGAGCGACCGTCGACGGCCATGGCGGCCTCGCCGATGATCTCGGAAAGCGTCGGGTGCGCGTGCGTCGCCGCGCCGATCTCCCAGGGCGTGACCTCGAGTGTCAGGCCGAGGCTGGCCTCGGCGATGAGGTCGGTGGCGTGAGGGCCGATGATGTGGACGCCGACCGTGGTATCGGTGGCCTTGTCCGCCAGCACCTTGACGAAGCCCTCGTACTCCCCGCCGATCAGCGCCTTGGCGATGGCCTGGAACGGGACCTTGCCCGTCCTGTACTCGGTTCCCGCGGCCTTGAGCTGCTCCTCGGTCAGGCCGATCGAGGCGATCTCCGGCCGGCAATACGTGGCGTGGGGCTGGGTCAGGTAGTCCATCTCATGGACGTCGGACTCGCCGGCGATCACATGCGCCGCGATGATCCCCTCGTGCGCGGCCGTGTGCGCGAGCCACAGGTTGCCGATGACGTCGCCGACGGCATAGACGTGCGGCTCCTTCGTTCGCATGTGGCCGTTGGTCTTGATCACGCCACGGTCCGTCTCGACCTTGGTGGTCTCAAGACCGATCTCCTCGATGTTCGCGGCCCGTCCCGTGGCGACGAGGAGCAGCTCCGCGCGCAGGGCCGCGGCGTCCTTGCCCTCCGGACCCACCTTGAGCGAGACCCCGGTCTTGTCGGCCTTGACCGCCTTGGCATCGAACCGCGCGTTGGTCATCACCGTGATGCCGCGCTTCGTGAAGCTGCGCTCGAGGAGCTTGCTGACCTCGCCGTCCTCGAGCGGGACGATCCCCGGGAGGTATTCGAGCAGCGTCACGGTGACGCCCACGTCGTGGAACATCGACGCGAATTCGACGCCGACCGCGCCGGCGCCCACGATCACGATGTCCTTGGGCAGGGTGTCCATCTTGAGGACGTCGTCGCTGGTGACGATCCGCTTCCCGTCCGGGGTGAGACCGGGCAGCGACTTCACCCGTGACCCGGTGGCGATGATGACGTCCGTGGCGTTGAGGACACGCTCGCCGCCCTTGCCGGGCGTCCCGTCCTCGCCGGGCTGGGTCACGCGGACCTTGCCCGGCCCGTCGAGGCGTCCGCGACCCGCCACCCAGGTCACCTTGTTCTTGTCGACGAGGGTCTTGAGCCCGGTCCACATGCGCTTCACGACGGCGTCGCGTCGGGCGGCCATCGCCGCATAGTCGATGACCGGTTCGCCGGGGAGTGTCAGTCCGTAGTCCTTGGCGTGGCGGACGCGATCGGCGAAGCCCGCCGACTCGAGCAGGGCCTTGGTCGGGATGCACCCTCGATGGAGGCACGTACCGCCGATCTTGTCCTCGTCGACGAGGGCCACCTTCAGCCCGAGCTGGCCGGCGCGGAATGCCGCCGCATACCCGCCGGTGCCCGCGCCGAGCACGACGAGGTCGAAGTCGTTGGAAGAGCCGACGGCCATGGGTCAGGGTGCCTCGGGGGGCCGGGCAGAAGGCGTCCACGTGCGGTCCGTGTGGCGCCGCGCCGGCGGGTGGGTCATCGGGTTCGATGGTACGCGTGACCGCTCGGCTCCCGCAACCGACCCGGTGCTAGACTCGGCCCCCGGACCTCCCTTCCCACGTTCGCCGCAGGAGCGCCGCCTCGATGGATCCGGACATCCTCCGTGCCGCCGTCCTCGTGGGGATCGCGTACCTGGCCGGCTCCATCCCGATGGGCATCCTGGCCGCACGGGCGTCCGGAGGGCCGGATCCGCGAACCGTGGGGTCGGGGCGGACCGGCGGTACCAATGCCCTTCGCGCGCTCGGCCGGAAGTGGGCGGCCGTCGTCGTGACCGGTGATCTCCTGAAGGGGGCGCTGCCTGTCCTGCTGGCCCGCTACGTCACAGGCGGCGACACGCTGGTCGAGGTGCTCTGCGGCGCGGCTGCGGTGACGGGAGCGATCTGGTCGGTGTTCAACGGGTTCCGCAGCGGTCGAGGTGTGGGCTCCGGTGTCGGGGCGATGCTCGTGATCCAACCGATCGCGGTGTTCCTGGCGGCCCCGGTCTTCGTCGGGGTGATCCTCGTGACGAGGTACGTGTCGCTGGGGTCGCTGCTCGGGTCGGCCGCCATGATCCCGGTGATGCTGCTGCTCATCGTGCTCATCCCCGGGACGCCGATGCCGTACCTGCTGTTCTCGGCGGTGGGCGCGGGCCTGATCTGGCTCGCCCACGCGGACAACATCGATCGCCTGATCCACGGCACGGAGCGTAAGTTCGACCTGGGGCTGCTGGGCGGCAAGCGCCAGGGGTAGGGAGCGAGCGACTCGGACCCCGGAATCGAACGATCCGGGTCGGCTGACGACCCGGATCGTGGTTGCTGTCCGCGGACCGTCCGTCCGCTCGGAGGTCAGTCGCCGCGCATGCTCCGGAAGCAGTCGCTGCAGTAGACGGGTTTGCCGCTGGTCGGCCGGAACGGGACCTGGGCTTCCTTGCCGCAGTTGGAGCAGGTCGCGGCGAACATCTCGCGCGGGCCGCGATCCCGGGAGCCGTAGCCACCGCCACCGCCACCGCCACCGCCGTAGCCACCGCCACCGCCGCCGCCGCCACCGCCGGCCGAGTACCCGCCACCGGCACCGTAGCCGCCGTACGAACCACCGCCGCCATCGGCGTTCCGAGCGGCCTTGCGGCTGGCTCGACACGACGGGCAGCGACGTGGCTCCGTGAACCCGCGCTGTGCGAAGAAGTCCTGCTCAGAGGCGGTGAACACGAATTCCTGTCCACAGTCCGCGCAGGTCAGGTTCTTGTCGTTGTACACGAAAACGAAACTCCTCTCGGTAGCCGGCGCGATCCCGTCGGGTTCTCGCGTCAGCCGTGAGAGGAGTCCGAGTCGTGTCGAGCTACGTTCTTGCCGAGGACGCGTTCCACGGCATTTGTGGCCGGGATGGTACGCGGTCCGTCAAGCGTTGACTAGCCCCGAAAATCGCCCATTCGAAGAGGCGATCCGTGCTCAATCGAATGGTGCGGTCGCGAAGAGGTGGCTGAACTGCTTGCACCAGATGATCGCGCTTCGGAAGTCGGTCGGATCAAGCCCCGCCGGGAGGTCGTAGCCGAACGAGCCGTCGGTGGCCTTGAGGACGCCGACCTCGACCGCGCCGTTGGCGTAACCGTTCGCGCTGGGCGAGAGATAGACGTAGAGGTCCGGGCCGTTGCGGACTGAGAAATCTGAGAGCCGCAGACGGTAGCGGCCAGGCTCGACCTCGATGACGGTCGCCGTCCCCGACCCGTAGTGGAAGTCGTCCGAACCGTAGAACTCGCCGCTCAGGATCGCGACCGGCTGGAACGGGGTCGGCGTCGGTTTGGCCGTGGGTTTCGGGGTGGGCTTGGCGGTCGGCTTGGCGGTCGGAGTGGTCGTGGGCTTGGCAGTGGGAGCGCCGGCATCCGTGGAGGGATCCGGGGAGGGTGCCGCTGAGGGCTCAACGGACGGAGCGACCGTCGGGCTCGCCGAGAGCGACGGTGATGCGGACGGCTCCCCTGAAACGAGCGGCGCGGGCGTCGAGATGACCCCAACGAGTTCGGGCTCGATCAGCTGAGTCCGCAGGAAGATCGGCGAGGCGAGGTACCAGGTCAGTGGCAGTCCCACCGCCAGCGCGGCGGCGAGCACCACGCTTCGACCGGCCCGGGTGCCGGCGTGCGGCCGCGATCCAGCCGCGCCGCCACGCAACGACGGCGAACGCGATCGCCGCGGCGATCGAACCGATCGCGACCGGGATCCGGAAGTCGTAGAGGGCGCCGAAGAAGACGCGCCCGAATTCAGCAAGGATGTCCATGTCGGCGAGCGTGCCGGGCGCCCGTGACGAACCGATGACAGCCGGCCCAAGCCCCTAGCGGTGGTTCGAGCCGGATCCGGCGGTCGCCGGCGGGGCCACCGAGAACTCGCGCCGGGTCGATGCGAGATACGCCTCGACCTCCCGCTCCTGGCGGGTCTCGCCCCAACCAAGCTCCGCGCCGAGGAGTTCGGCGACGCGCGGCGCGATCGATGCGCCGCGGTCCGGCAGCTCCTGCGCGACGCGCATCCGGCGGGCGAGGACGTCGTCCACCGACACCGCGAGCTCGTGCAAGGCGGCCCAAGTCACCTCGGCCTCGAGGAATGCCCGACCGGGGATGAGCGGCTTGAGGGTGCCTCGCTGCGCCCCGAGGGCGACGACGCCAGGAGCCTCGGTCCCGTGCCGGGCGACGAGCCGTGCCGCGGCTTCGGGGTGGATCGCCGTCAGGGCATCGAGGGTCGCGAGGTCGGCCACGATCCGGTCGAGTGCCTCGCGATCGGCGGCGCCGAAGAGCATCAGGTCCGCGGTCTGGCTCGGTCGGGCGCGCGCCTCAGTCCGCCCCAGGACGGCGTCGATCACGTCGCTCGCCATCACGCGATACGTCGTGTACTTGCCGCCGCCGATCCGGACGATCCCGCCGTCCTCGACGGTCACCTGGTGTTCCCGGGACGCCTTCACGGTCGAACCACCGGACGGCGCGATGAGCGGACGCAGGCCGGCGTACGTGCCGACCACGTCGTCCCGTCGCAGGTCGACATCCATCAGCTCGTTCACGGTCTCGAGGAGGTGGTCGACCTCCCACCCGTCGGCCGCGGGGCGAGCGGCGGGCCCGTCGAAGGGCGCGTCCGTGGTGCCGATCAACCAGTGATCCACCCACGGCACAAGGAACACGATCTTGCCCGGGACCCGGATGGCCATCCCGATCCGGTTCGGGATACGTTCGCGCGGGACCACGAGGTGAGCGCCACGGCTCGGGAGGATCCTCGTCGTCGCACTGCCCAGGGGATGCGCGGCCTCCGCGTTCCAGACACCGGTCGCATCGACGACGGCCCGCGTCTTGATCTCCAGGGCGGCACCGGTCGTGAGGTCCGTCGCGGTGACGACATCCACGCGTCCTGTCCCTGGGTCGAGGTGTGTGCCGGTCGCCCGGACCCGGGTGACGGCCACGGCGCCCGCGGCGATCGCGCTGCGTGCGACCGCCAGCGTGAACCGGGCGTCGTCTTCGACCCCGTCGTGATAGAGCAGCCCTCCGCGCAGGCCCTTGGTCCGAAGGGTCGGGGCGAATTCGAGCGTCTGCGCCTTCGTCAGGCGTCGATGCCAGCCACCGTCACGACGCGCGCCGAGGATGTCGTAGAGGGTCAATCCGGCGTCGAAGAACGCCTTCGACAGGAACGGGATCCCGTAGATCGGGAAGAGCAGGGGCTCGAGCCGAACGAGGTGCGGAGCGTTGCGCAACAGCCGCGCGCGTTCGGCGAGCGCTTCGCGGACCAGACCGAACCGGAGCTGCTCGAGATAGCGGAACCCGCCGTGGATCAGGCGGGACGACCGCGACGACGTCCCGGCCGCGATGTCGTCCTGCTCGATGAGCACGGCCCGCATCCCGCGCGACGTCGCGTCGAGCAAGGCGCCACATCCCACGATCCCGCCGCCGACGATGACCACGTCCCACGTCCGCTTTGAGAGCGCGTAGACGGCGGCACTCCGCTCCGCTCGCGGATCCGGACCGCGCGGAACGTCTTCGTCCGTCACGCGCCCGGGCGGCGGCGCGAGACGCGCCAGAGGTGCCAGGCGGTCGCGACAACGAGGAAGACGATCGCGATCGGCGAGTAGAAGAGGGCATGCTGCACGGCCTCAGGCAGCAGGCTCGTGAGGGCGGCTGCGCCAAGGACCACCACGGCGGCGGCCGCGGCGACCAGGATCACGGCCCCGAACCCGGGCTGACGAGGGGGCGAACCGGGCTCAACCACGGTCAGCCTCCAGGGGGATCCCGATCGGCGCCACGAGGATCTTCCCGGCGTGGGCCGCGCCGCGGCGGGTCCTCAGGCCGATCTTCGGCCGATGGAACGTGACGGTCAGGTCGGCTCGGACAGCGGGGTCCGACGCCTCGCCGCTCGAGAGATCGATCGCCGTCGGGGTGTCCACGGCGACGATCGGGACGCCCGCCGCGCTCGCGCGACCGATGAGTTCGACCGCCGACCGGATCGGTTCGCGGAGCGCGCCACGCACGCCGGTACCGAGCAGGGCGTCGACCAGGACGGCGGCCTTCTCGATCCCCTGTCCGAAGGTGTGGAGGTCGCGGGCGACCGGGAGATGCGCCTTCGTGATCCCCGCGTCCCGCGCGATGCGATCCCAATTGCGGGCCGATGTGCTGCCGCGGGGCCGAGCCTCCGGGCTCACGAGACCCACGATCACGGTAGCTCCCGCGAGCGCCAGCCGACGGGCGGCCACCAGCCCGTCTCCGCCGTTGTTGCCGGGACCGCACAGGATCACGACCGGGCCGGTCCCCCACCGCCCGAGGTCCACCGCGAGCGCGCGGACCGCCGCCGCGACGGCTGTCCCGGCGTGCTCCATCAACCGTTCCTCGGGGATGCCGACCGCCTGGGCACGCCGATCCGCGCCGATCATCGTCTCCGCCGAGATGGGCGTCAGCGCGGCCGAGGCGGCCCAATGGCTGCGCAGGCCGCGGAGATCCAGTTCGAAGATCGACGGGTCGTTCGCGGGCAGCGCGGGGACCGGGTCGACGGTGGTGGGCATCGCGCCGGAAGCGTATCCGAACGGGGATCAGGTCATCCGGAGGCGCGCCGAGCGATCGCGTCGTTCGATCAGCCCGTCCGTGGCGAGCGCGGCGAGCGCCCTGGTCACGGCATCGGCGTCGTGGATGCCGAGTGGGCCCGTGAACGTGACCCACGACGAGGCATCGGCCGCGCGAAGCCGGTCGAGGATGCGGCCACGCAGCCAGCGATTCGTGGAGGCGAACGGAGCGGCGCGTTCGCCGGTCCGAGTCCGTGGCGCTCGGTGGACGCTGGCGCCCGAGGTCGCGAAGGCGCACCAGGCGGCGGCCGGGCAGGCGGCACAGTCCGTCGTGGCGGCGCGGCAGACCGTGGCCCCGAGATCCATCAGCGCGTGGGTCCATGCGGCGGATCGACCGATGGGCACGGCGCCGTCCGCGAGATCCTGGAAGGCGCGGGGCGCGACCGTGTCGGCGACCGGTGCCGCGCCGAAGACGATGCGGCCGAGGACCCGACGGACATTGGTATCGACGGCCCCGACCGGCCCCCCGAAGGCGATCGCGGCGACCGCGCGGGCCGTGTACGGGCCGACGCCGGGCAGCGCCTCGAGGGCGGCGAGGTCCGTCGGGACCCTCCCGCCGTGCTCGTCCACGATCGCTCGGGCGGCACGCCACAGGTTGAGGCCCCGCCGGTCGTAGCCGAGACCCTGCCACTCCCGAAGGACGTCGGCTGGCGACGCGGCCGCGAGCACCTCGACGGTCGGGAACCGGGCCATGAACCGTTCCCAGCGTTCGGCGGCCCGTGCGGCCTGGGTCTGCTGCGCCATCGCCTCCGACACGAGGATCGCGTACGGATCGGTCGTGCGCCGGAACGCGAGATCTCGACCGTTGGCCGCGTACCAGTCGAGGATCGCGTCCTGGAGGTCGGTGCGGGATCGGCGGCGACTCGGTCATCGTCTGCAGGATAGGCATCGGTCGTCCTGATGACCGCGAGATGAGCGCATCGGCGTAGATTGGACGCTCACGCCACGCAGGAGCTCGTCCGATGCCGACCGCCACCTCGACCTTCAGCGGGTTCCGACCCGAAGCCATCGACTTCCTCGCCGATCTGGCGGTCAACAACGATCGCGACTGGTTCGCGCCGCGCAAGGCCGACTACGAACGCCTGCTCAAGGAGCCGATGGAGGCCATGGTGGCCGCCCTGGCCGAGGTCTTTGCCGCGCGCGACCTGCCGCTTCAGGCCGACCCCAAGCGTTCGCTCTTCCGCATCTACCGCGACACTCGCTTCAGCAAGGACAAGTCGCCGTACAAGACCCATCTTGGCGCGACGTTCCCGTGGCTCGAACGGGACACGAGCGGCGAACCGGTCGTCGCCGACGGCACGGCCCATGCGAACGGCGGGTACTTCAACTTCCAACCCGGCGAGATGTATGTCGGAGGCGGCATGTGGATGCCCGAGAAGCCACGCCTCGATGCCTTCCGCCGCGCCGTGGTCGACGAGCCCGATCGCGTGCGCGCCGCGCTCGAGGAGCCTGGCTTCCGTGCGGCGTTTGGGACGGTCACGGCCCACGAATCACTCAAGCGCGTCCCGCCCGGGTTCCCGGCCGATCATCCGAACGCCGATCTCCTGCGGGCCAAGGACGTCGTCTTCGGCCGGCCGATGTCCGACGCGGAGGTCTGCTCCCCCACCCTGCCCGACACGATCGCCGACGCCTTCTCGGCCGGGATGCCGGTCTTCCGCCTGCTCGCCACGATCCGCGGCTGAGCGGGATGCGGTTCGGCGCGGCGTTCTGGATCAATCGCACGGACTGGGCGTCGATCCGTGACGCGTCCCTGACGGCGGAACGGGCCGGCTGGGACAGCCTCTGGATCGACGATCACCTGCTCGCCGACGAGGGCGACCCCACGGACCCGAAGCTCGAGGGCTGGGCGACCCTGGCCGCGCTGGCCGTCGAGACCCGGTCGATCCGACTCGGGCTGCTGGTGGCCGCCAACACGTTCCGGACGCCCGGTCTGACCGCCAAGCTCGCGACGACGATCGACCACCTCTCGGGCGGGCGCGCCGTCCTCGGCATCGGGGGCGGGTGGTTCGAACGTGAGCACGAAGCCTTCGGGATCGACTTCGGGGCCGGGTTCGGCGAGCGACTTGATCGGCTCGATGAAGCGGTCGGGCTGATCCGGCGATTGCTCGACGGCGAGGTCGTCACACACGACGGACCCGTCTACGCGATGCGCGACGCCGTCTGCCGGCCGCGGCCGGTCCAGGAACGGCTCCCGATCCTGATCGGCGGCTCCGGACCCACGAAGACGCTGCGGACGACAGCCCGATATGCGGACCTCTGGAACGGCTATGGATCCCCGGACCGGGTGGCGGCCGTGAGCGAGACGCTGCGCGAGCGATGCTCTGAGGCTGGGCGGCCGTTCGACGACATCGAGCGGACCGTGACGATCCACGCGGTGGTCCGCGATTCGGTGGAGGCCGCCCGTCAGACGTGGACTGAGACGGCACGACGCCACGGGCTCGAGGGCCGCGTCGGATCGGACGGGACCGAGCGCGGCCTGACCGTTGGCGGACCGCCTGACCTCGTGGCGGCCGTGGTCGACGAGTACCGGGCGGTCGGGGTGCGGGAGGTCGAGTTCGTGTTCCGCGATCCGTTCGACCACGAAACGATCGAACGCCTCGGCGAGGTCCGCCAGGCCCTCGACTGAGCCCACGTCGACGGGCGGCGAGGGGCGCGCCGGCGCTCAGCCCTCGGCGTCCGCCCGCTCCCAGAGTGCGAGGGCGAGCCGGTCCGCGACGAGCGACTCGAGGATCGCGCGCTCGAACGGGCCATCCGCTTCCCGACGGTCTGTCGCGATGGTCAGCGCGGCGCCCGCGATCCCGGCACCGACCGCCACGATCTGACCACCGCGCCGCGTGATGGTGGCGGCGACCTCGTCGTCGGCGGGAGACCCGGCGAAGACCATCGCGCGATGACCGGGGAGCGCCAGGTAGACCTCGGTGTGGAGCCAGTCACCCGTCTCCGCGGCGTGGGCCGCAAGCCGTGGCGCCTCGCGCAGCAACAGCGCCGCCTGCTCGGCCACGCCCAGGATCGCCGGCTCGGCCAGGACGTCGATCGAGGCCGCGCCATCGAACAGAACAGCCGCAGCGTCGATCGAACCGCCCAGACCGCTGCCGAGGGCCCCGAGTCGCTCCGACAGCGATCGGGCCGTGTCCAGTCGAAGCGCGCCCGACAGCACGCCGAGGAGCGCGAGCGTGGCGCGGTAGGTCAGCGTCGAGATCCCGGCCACTTCCTCGCCGGCGTGCAGCGGCAGGACGACATCCGCCGCCGCCGCCAAGGCCGAGTCCGGCTGGTTCGTCACGGCGATGACCGGACCCGTCCCGTGGTGCCGCCGCGCGGTCTCGACCACCTCGGGCGTCCGGCCAGATGCGGAGATCGCCAGAACGGCGAGTTCGCGAGCCGGCGGGCTCTCGGGCGAAACGGACGCGTACTCGACCCAGACGGTCGCACCTCCGGTTCGGTACACGGACGCGGCGACCGAGGCCGCATAGCGGGAACTTGCCAAGCCCGACGAGGACGACACGGCGACCCGCGAGCCGGTCGACGGCATCTCGGACCGCCGAGCTGTCCTCGCCGATCGCATCGACCAGCGCCGCGAGTGCCTGGGGCGCCCGGTCGATGTCGGCGCGGAGGCCAGCGACACGGTCGGTCATCGGCGGGCACCTGCGGAGTCGATCAGCCAGGTCATCCCCTCGGTGGGGGCCCACAGCCAGCTCGGGAGATAGGTCGCCGCGTAGACGAACTCCGCCGTCTCCTTGTCGATCTCGAACGCTCGCAGAAGGGTGACGTCGATGTCGGCCGGCTCGCCGGCGTCACGCAGCCCCTCGCGGTACGCGTCGAGGAACCGCTCGCGCGCGCGAACGAACCAGCCGTCGAGGTCCAGTCCGGACCGCGCCAACCGTCCGCCGTTGCGTGACTGCGCGCGACGGCCGGCGCTTCGCCCGACGTGGTCGAGCGATCGAAGCATCGACGCAAGATCGCGCAACGCCGAACGTTGCGTTCGACGCTCGTCAATCGGCGCCAGCGGGTCGCCTTCGAAGTCGACCACGCGGTAGCCGTCGGGCGCGATGAGGAGCTGGCCGAGATGCAGGTCCCCGTGCGCGCGCATGACCCGCGGCACCGTCGCGAGCGCGTCGAACACCGTGAGTTCGGCTGCGATCGCCGGGGCCAGCGACCGGAGCACCCGGCCTTCGTCGCCCGTCGTGACGGCCAGGGCCGCGTCAAGGTGTGAGCGAGCCGCCGCGGACCAACCCCGGATCTCGTCCCGCGTGGCATCGCGGGGCGCCAGATCGGCGATGTCGGAGCGCGACGCCAGCGCGACATGAAGACCCGCCACAAGCGTCCCGAGCTCCGCCGGGACCTCGGTCGCGAACTCGAGGCTCACCTCTCCCGGGGCCAGCAGCCACGCCACCAGGGCCTCGACGAGCGATTCGTACATGTCGGCGCCGTCCGCGACGAACGATTGCGCCACGGCGACGGTCGTCGTCCCGTGCTCGGCGGACACCACTTCGGCAAAGCCGGCGAGCGGCGGGACCGCGGGAAAGGCGACTTCCTCGGCCAGGAACGCCACGAGTTCCAGTTCCGGGTTGAGCCCGGCCTGGAGCCGGCGGAACGCCTTGAGCAGGACGGTCTCTCCCAGCACGACGGACGCGTTCGACTGGTCCGCGCCCAGATCCCGTTCCGTGGCGATGGCGATCCCCGCGGGCATGGCCCTACCCGGACGGCAGACGAGGGCGGCCGATGGCGCGACGCCCGTGTCGCCGGCGCCCGTCATCGAGGGGATCGAGCGCCCATCGGCCATCGCGGCCGCCAGTGCCCGCCAGGCTCCATCGCCGGGTGCCGCGACCCGAAGTGGCCGACCGGTCAGCGCGAACGAATACCGCTGGGTCGAGCGGTCGTCCAGCCCGAGGCGGGCGATCGCCAGGACATGGGGCCCGTCGCCATCGAGGTCGAAGGCGTCCTCCAGCCCGATCGATTCGATCGTCCGACCCTTGGCCCCGAACCAGCGCTGCCCGACGAGGTCGTCGCGGTCGAGCCCCGCGAGGACCGCCTCGACCGCCTCGCGAGTGACGGCGTCCCTAGGTGCCAGTGTTGATCATCACGTGCTTGATGAACGTGTAGTCCTCGAGCGCGTACTTCGAGCCGTCCTTGCCCCAGCCGGATTGCTTGACCCCGCCGTGCGGCGTCTCCGAGGTGAGCGTGAAATGCTCGTTGACCCAGACGTGCCCGAAGTCGAGCGCCTTGGCGACGCGCATCGCCTTGCCGATGTCGCTCGTGAAGATCGACGAGGCGAGACCGAACGGCGTGTCGTTCGCCCAGGCGACGGCCTGATCCTCGTCGGCGAAGCGCTGGACCGTGACCACCGGGCCGAAGATCTCGTCCTGGATGATCTCGGACTTCTGATCCGCCCCGGCGATGACCGTCGGCGAGTAGTAGGAGCCGGCGCGGTCCGGGCGCTCGCCACCCACGACGACTTCGGCGCCGGCGCGGGCGCGATCGACCATGCCCTGGACCTTCTCGGCCTGGGCCTGCGCGATCATCGAACCCATTTCGATGTCGTCACCTTCGGCCGGGTCGCCCCACTTGATGGTCCGGACCTGGTCAGACAGGCTGGACACGAACTTGTCGTAGACCTTGGGACCGGCAAGGACCCGCGTGGCGGCCGTGCAGTCCTGCCCGGAGTTCCAGTACCCGGCGAACCGCAGGGTCTCCGCCGCGAGCTCCACGTCGGCATCATCGAAGACGATGACCGGCGCCTTGCCACCGAGCTCGAGGTGGAGCCGCTTGACGCTATCCGCAGCGATCTTCGCGACGCGCTTGCCCGTGACCGTGTCGCCGGTGATCGAGACCATCCGGACCTTGGGATGGCCGACGAGGGCGTCGCCGATGTCGGCGCCGGACCCGGACAGGACGTTGACGACGCCCGGAGGCAGGATGTCGGCGAGGATCTTGGCGAAGGCCAGGGCGGTCAGCGGGGTGCGGGCCGACGGCTTGAGCACGGCGGTGTTCCCGGTCGCGAGCGCCGGACCCAGCTTCCAGCTGGCCATGTAGAGCGGGTAGTTCCACGGAGCGATCGAGGCGACGACGCCGATCGGGTCGCGCCGGATGATCGAGGTATGGCCGGCCGCGAACTCGTTGGCCGCCAGGCCATCCATCACGCGGCTGGCACCCGCGAAGAACCGGAACAGATCGGCGCAGACGGCCATCTCGTCGATGGCGGCGCCCACCGGCTTGCCGGCATTGGCGCTCTCGAGCCGACCCAGCTCGTCCGCGTTCGCCTCGATAGCGTCGGCGATCTTGAGCATGAGCAGCGAGCGGTCCTGGGGCGTCGTCTTCTTCCAGCTCGCGAAGGCGGTTTCCGCAGCGTTGACCGCGCGGTCCACGTCTTCGGCGGCGCTGGCAGGGACGGTGGCGATGGCCTGATCCGTGGCCGGGTTGATGACCTCGGCAGTCTGGCCGTCCGCGGCGTCGACGAACTCGCCGCCGATGAACTGCTGGTACGTCTGGACGCGCTCAAGGGTGTCGGTCACGGGATGGCCTCCTGGGGCGAGACTGCTCGGACGGGAAGTGTCGTCATCGTAGTCCTGTGCCGGAAGTCCGTCCCACCACGTGGGCGATGTTCCGATGCCGCAGACTCTGCCCATGAGCTTCTCGGTCGCCGCCGAGGCGTACGACGCCTTCATGGGTCGCTACTCGAAGCCGCTCGCTCCACAGCTCGTGGCGTTCGCTGAGGTCGCCATGGGTCAGCGGGTCCTCGATGTCGGCTGCGGACCGGGTGCCCTCACGACCGCGCTCGTCGATCTGCTTGGCGCCGCGTCGGTCGCGGCCGTCGATCCGTCCGAACCGTTCGTGGATGCCGCTCGACAGCGCCTCCCCGGCGTGCATGTCGAGCTGGCGTCCGCGGAGGCGTTGCCGTTCGAGGACGGCGCGTTCGACGCCTCGATCGCGCAGCTGGTCGTCCACTTCATGGGGGACCCGGTCGCGGGACTACGCGAGATGTCGCGCGTCACCCGACCCGGCGGCGTCGTCGCCGCGTGCGTCTGGGACCACGCTGGCGGCAAGGGACCGCTCGGCGTGTTCTGGGAGGCGGCGCGGGTCCTGGAGCCGGGCGTCCACGACGAATCCGGTCTGGCGGGAGCGCGTGAGGGCCATCTTGAGGCGCTGTTGAAGGAGGTTGGCGTGCACGAGGTCGTGGGCACAGTGCTGTCGGTCACGGTCGAGCATCCGACGTTCGAGGAGTGGTGGGAGCCGTTCACGCTGGGCGTCGGTCCGGCTGGCGCCTATACCAAGGGTCTCGATCCCGGTCACCGTGACCGACTGGAGGCCCTGTGCCGCGAGCGATTCGCGGACGCGCCGTTCGCGGTGACGGCGCTGGCCTGGGCGGCTCGAGGGATCGCATGACGACCCCGAAGGAGACCGGTCGGCCGGCTCCCCTGCCGCCGCGGGCCGTCATCCGAGCCTTCTGGGCGGCGCACCGAGCTATCTATCGGCTCACCGGCGGGCGGCGCGGCCTCCGCCAGCCCACGCCGACCCAGTGGGGCATGCTGCGGTTGCGGACCAGGGGTCGTCGTTCCGGGGAGGAGCGCGTCGCGATCCTTGGCTACTTCGAGGACGGACCGAACTTGGTGACGATGGCCATGAACGGCTGGGGCGCGGCGGAGCCGGCGTGGTGGCTCAATCTCCAGGCGCAGCCCGAGACGACCGTTGACCTTCGCGACGGCCCGCGCCCGGTGCGGGGGCGAGCCGCGGAGGGCGCGGAGCGCGAGCGGCTTTGGGCGCGCTGGGGCACGTACGACGGCGAGGCGCAGCTCGCGAGCTGGTCGGCACGTCGCCCGGGCGAAACGGCGGTCGTGATCCTCGAACCGCGCTAGCCCGGGTCCGACCGCAAGGGTTGCGGGTGGGTCCGGCGGGCCGGTGGGCGTACCGCCCCACGGTACCTGTTGACGCCAGAGACCCGCGCCACGTCGCGGTGTGCCGCTCTACGGTCAATCGGCACGAGACGACCGTCCCACGGCACAAAGGGTCATGCCGGTCGACAGTCCCGTCACCACGTACCGTCCCACGTCACGGCTCGCAACGACGCGATCGAGCCCGGCCAACCCGTGATGCTCGGGCTAGCCCGTGGCCGCCTCGCCGGCGGCCCGGGTCGTCGCCACGCGTTCGACGAGATCGGCGGCACGGACCGTGCCCGACGAGGCCTTGATCCGCGACGACATCGCGGCGAGGCCTGCGTCGCCAACGCGTCATCGGCGAGGAGCTCGTCGATCGCGTCGGTGAACTCCTCGTCGCGGAAGCCGTAGGTCGACAGGCGCCGACCGAATCCGGTCTCATCGACCCGCTGCGCGTTGTCGACCTGGTCCCAGAACAGCGGCAGCACGATCATCGGCTTGCCGTGGTGGAACGCCTCGGTGACGGTGTTGTTGCCCCCGTGCGTGATCACCAGATCCACCTGGGGCAGGATGGCTGGCTGCGGCAGGAACCCATCCCCCACTTGGTTGTCGTGGAGCGTGATCTGGTCGGCGAGCGGACCCTTGGACACGATGACGCGATGCTCCGTCGTCGCCAGCAGGTCGACGAGCCGCTGCATCAGCCCGACATCCGCGGAGCCGAGGCTGCCGAGCGACAGATAGATCAGCGCGCCGTCGCGTTCCCGCAGGTGCGCTGGCAGTTCCCAGGTCGTGTCGGCGGCACGGACCGTCGAATCGAGTCGGTGCCAGGTCGGTCCGAGTGGGTGCGCGCGTTCGTAGTCGGCTTCGGCCGGGAACGAGTACAGGTTCAGGTACGGAGACTCGGCGATGAACTCCGGGCCGAGGTCCCCGTAGGTGAGGCCGGGCTCACCGTGCTCGCGGGAGAAGGCGTCGAAGTCGGACCACATGTCGCCATGCGTTCGGCGAACCTCGTCGAGGAACGCGGGCCACTCGCGCCGACTCGCCACCGGGTAGCCGCTCGAGAACGGCGCGATCGATGGGTCCTTCATCTCCATCGGATTGCACGACACGATGCGGACCCAGGGCCGGCCGCTCGCCGAGATCGCGGGGAATGCGACCACGTTGTCCTCGACGATCACGTCTGGCGACACCTCGTCGAAGATCTCGGCCAGGCGCGGATCCACGTACTTCGCGCCGTCGATGAGCGCCTGCCAGGTCGGGGCGATGAAGTCGCCAAGCTGTTCGATCGTCGGCTTGCGGAAGACCGGCGACGTGTCGCGGATGAAGTCGATCCAGAACTGGCCGGGGATCTCCGGGGTCTCGGGCGGCGGGCCGAGGCGCATCAGCCGTTCCTCGAACCCCTTGGCCTCGAGCGTCCCCGCGAACGACTCCTCGATGACGAAGACGACGCGGTGTCCTCGGGCGCGCAACACCTGCCCGATCCCGACGCAGTTGTTCGTCGGCCCGTAGGCGCCTTCGGGGAAGAAGATGATCGTGCGCGCGTCGGTCACAGGTCCTCCGGTCGGCGGCTCGTCGGATGGGTTGAGCGTACCGCGTCAGCGACCCGTCGCGAGGGCTCCGAGAAGGACGACGACGGCACCGACGGCCACGGCGGGATCGCGCCACGTCCAGCGCAGGTCACGGTAGTGGGTCATCGGGCCGGAACCGAAAGCCCGGGCGTCCATCGCCAGCGCGAGCCGGTCGCCGTGTCGGATGGCGAGGACCAGGAGACTGACCAGGAGGCGCGGGTGCCACGACCAGCGCAGGCCGCGGATCCGCCGCGCCTGGCGCAGCGTGGTGAGGTCCTCGGCGAACCTCGGGATGGCCTGATATGCCGCCAGCGCGCCATAGGCGAACCGTGGTGAGACCCGACCCTGGCGGACGAGCGAGTCCGCGAGCCGGGTGGCATCCGTGGTCAAGGTGAACACCGCCCCGACCGAGGCGATGGCCACCACGCGCAACGCGAGCGCCAGCCCGGCCCGTGCCGCCTCCTCGGTGATGCGGATCGGCCCGAGTCGGACCAGCGTGATCGCGGTGGGGTCCCCGTTGGTCATCGAGTACAGCGCGTTGAATGTCCCGATCCCGATCGCCGCGAGCAGCAGTGGCGCCATCGACCGGACCAGCGAGCGCCACGGCACCTGCCCGATGGCGAGCCCCGCCGTCAGCGCGACGGCCGTCAGGATGAGCGGCGGCCCGTACGACAGCGTCAACGCCAGCCCCACGAGCCAGCCGATGGCCACGCCTAGCTTGACGATGGGGCTGGTCCGGCCAAGCGGGCTGTCGAGCTGCGCATCCGTCAGCTCGAGGCGGTCGAACGTCATCGCGCGGCCTCGTCCGCGGTGACGCGTCCGGCCGTGATCGTGACGACGCGGGTCGCGACGTCCGCGACGAACCGCGGATCGTGGGTGGCGGCGATCAGCGTCGTCCCAGCGTCGAGGTGCTCGTCAAGGATGTCCAGCAGCCCCTCGTAGGTCCGGCGGTCCTGCCCGAAGGTCGGCTCGTCGAGGACGAGGACAGCCGGGTCGCGGACCAGCGCGACCGCGAGGGACAGCCGTCGTGCCTCGCCGCCGGACAGCCGGAACGGGTTGCGGCCACCGAACCGGTCCAAAGGCAACCCGAGCCGATCCATGAGGGCGATCGCCGCTTCGTGGCGCTCCGGATCGAGCCCGAGCAGGATCTCGTCACGCACGAGCGCGGTCAGAAACTGGCGCTCCGGCTCCTGGAATACGTAGGCGGCGCGCCGAGCAAGGGCGTCGGCGCGGAGTCGAGAGGGATCGTCCCCGCCGAGCGAGACCGATCCTGCGTCGGGTCGCAGGAGCCCCACGAGGAGGCGTGCGAGCGTGGACTTGCCGCCGCCGTTGGGTCCGACGAGCGCGAGACGCTCCCCTCTCTCGACCGACAACGACACGTCCACGATCACCGGTTGGTCCTGCCCGTACGCGAACGTGACGCCGCTCACCTCGATGAGCGCCGGAGTCGGCGTCGTCTGGGCCGGCGTCGTCTGGGCGGGCTGTGGTCGGGGCCGTCGTCGTCCCGTCACGGACCCACCGACCGCCGTCGGCAGCCAGATCCCCGCGTCGTCCATCGCCGCCGCCGACCGACCGGCGACCTCGGCCGGAGGGCCGACATCGATCGCGCGCCCGTCGCGGTCCAGCGCAAGGACGAGATCGGCGAGCGGCCACGCCGCCTCGACGCGATGCTCGATCAGGACGATCGTCGTCGAGCGGCTCGCGCCGAGCTCGGCGAGGCGGCCGAGGAAGGTGCCCGCACCCAGTGGGTCGAGATTGGCTGTGGGCTCGTCGAGCACGAGCACGCCTGGATTCGCGGCGAGGACGCCGGCGAGGGCCAACCGCTGTTGCTGCCCGCCCGAGAGCCGCCGGGAACGCCGCCGCTCCAAGCCATCGAGGCCGACTTCGGCGAGCGCTTCCGGGACGCGCTGACGCATCGTCTCGACCGGCCAGCCACGCTGCTCGAGCCCGAACGCGACGTCGTCGTCGACCCGCTCCATGACCAGTTGCGCGGCGGCGTCCTGGAAGACCATGCCGACCCGCGCGGCCACCTCCGACCCTCCGAGGGCAGCGACGTCCCGGTCGTCCAGACGGATCGATCCCGAGACCGCCGCCGGGACGTCGCGCGGGATCAGGCCGGCGATGGCCAGGGCGAGCGTGCTCTTGCCCGACCCGGACGGGCCGACGACGAGCAGCGTCCGTCCCGGCGGGACGTCAAACGACACGCCATCGAGCGCCGGCCGCTCGGCGCCGCGATACGTGATCGTGAGGTCGCTCGCGCCAAGGCTTGCCGGCGTGGGGGCGCGGTCGCCGGCGGCCGTCGCTGCCATCGTGGTCGAGATCGTCGGATCGGTCAGTCCGGGAACCCTTCGAGCACACCGGCCCGCTTGAGCGCCCGATGGAGCGCCATTGACCCCCACGCGACGAGCACGACGGCGGAGATCGCCATCAGCAGCCCGCGGATGAGCTGGACCGTGACGTCCGTGGCGGCGTAGTAGAGGACCCAGTCATGGATCCAGGCGGCGGCGGCGCTGGCGACGGCGGCGATCGCGAGGACCGGGAACGACCAGGACCGGTACAGCGTGAACGCGAAGATCAGCTCGGCGGCGGCCCCTTGCGCGAAGCCGGACAACAGCGTGTCGACGCCCCACTGGCTGCCGAGGATCGCCGAGACGCCGGCCGCGGTCATCTCGGCGAAGACCGCCGCTCCCGGCTTCCGGATGATCAGCGGCGCGAGGACCGCGGGCACGAGCCAGATGGCGTACGCGAGATCCTTGAGTGGCGGCGCGAAGCTGAAGACGACCTCGAGCGGTCCGGCCCACATCGCATTCCAGGCCCAGAACACCACGCCGAACGCGACGCCGATGATCGCCGCGACGACGATGTCGCGCGTTCGCCAGCGCGTGTCGTCGACCGCGCGCGCCGGTGCATCGGGTGACGCCGGTGCGTCGGGTGTGGTGGCCATCGCTCGTGAACCTCCATCGTCGGACCGTCTTCCGGGTGCCGGGGACGGCGTCGACGATGACGTTCGGCCTGCTTCCTTCGCCGGTACGAGCCGGATCAGGTTCGGCGGGTCTGTGACCGTGGTCACACTCTCAGCGCGTCAGCGCTCCCCGGAGGCGTATGTGGTTGTGCGAGCACCGTACCACGGCCCCGCTCGTGCGATCGCCTGGTCGGACCAGGTCAGCCGGCCGTCCGGGTACGGAGCCAGGCGATCACGTCGTCGATGATCTCGGGGCCTTCGGGTTCGTTGTGCAGCTCGTGGCGGAGACCGGGGTACGTCCGGCGGTCGACGTCGGGGGCGCCCTGGAGCCCGGCCGTCGCCTCGACCGGCACGATCGAGTCGTCCGTGCCATGGATGACCAGTGTCGGCACGCCGAAACCTCGCGGCGCGCCGGCCCGGACCCGCGCCTGCTCCGTGAGCGCCGCGCGACCGAACCCAGCGAGCGTCACCCGCGTCCGCAGCGGGTCCGCCTCATATCGGGCACCCACGTTCGGATCGCGTGACAGGGCCGAGCCATCGAAGTCGTTCTTGATCGCGAACGTCGGCATCAACCGGCCCAGCACGTGCGCGATGCCCTTCTGCCAGAGCGGCGTCGTCGCATCGAGCGCCGGCGACGACAGCACCGCGACATCCGGCTTCGGGCGGTCAGTCAGGAGGTAGCCGGCCACCACGAGACCCCCGAGGGAGTGCCCGTAGATCACGACGGGTCGACCCGCGGACGTTTCCCGGACGGCCCCGAGCCGCGCGGCGAGGTCGTCGTGATACTGCGACCAGCGATCGACGTAGCCGCGCCGGCCGCCCGACTCGCCGTTCCCTCGCTGGTCGTAGGCCCAGACATCGAGGCCGGCCGCCGCCATCCGATCGCCAACGTGTTCGTACCGCCCCGAGTGCTCATTGATGCCGTGGACGACCAGGACCGATGCCCACGGCGGTCCAGCCCAGACGCCGCCGCCGTCCGCGCCGAGCGCCGGCCAGTGACGGACGAGGATCTCGGTCCCGTCCGCGGCGGCCGCGCGGCTCACGACAGATGGCATGGCGTGAGCCTACGGCACCCGAGCGCCCGATACCATGCGGCCATGGGTGTCGATGACGGCTGGGTCGAGATCGGCGATCGTGTGTTCGTTCGCCGGTATGCGTTCTACGACCAGAACATCGGCGTGATCCTCGGTGACGGCGAGGCGCTCGTGATCGATACGCGCTCGACGTACGCCCAGGCCCGCGAGGTGGTCGAGCACCTGCGCGACCTGACGCCGTTCCCCGTGACGGTGGTCGTCGACACGCACGGCCACTTCGACCACGCCTATGGCAACCGGATCTTCCGCCCCGCCACGATCTGGGGGCACGCCCGATGCGTCACGTTCATGGAGCGGACCGGCGAAGCCCGCAAGGCCGCGATCGCGCGCGACGAGCCAGGCCTCGCCCACGAACTGGTCGAGATCGAGATCGACCCGCCCGACCGGACGTTCGAGGATTCGACGACGATCGAGGTCGGCGGGCGTCCGGTGGGCCTGCTGTACCTGGGTCGCGCCCACACCGACCACGACATCGTCATCGACGTGCCCGGCGCGGACGTGCTCTTCGCCGGTGACATCGTGGAGCAGGGCAACGTCCCGTTCTACGGCGACGGATACCCGCTCGATTGGGTCGACACGGCCGCCGGGCTCGTGGCGCTCGTCACGGGCGTCGTCGTCCCGGGGCACGGCGAGCATGCCGGCCGGGCCTTCGCCGAATCGCAGGGGTCGTCGATCGCCGCGCTGGCCTCCCTGGCGACGCGCGTCCACGTCGGCGAGCTGGCTCTCGATGATGCCGTCGCAGCGCACCCGTTCCCCGACTTGCCCGCTGAGCACGCGCGTCCGGCGTTCGAACGGGCCCTGGCGCAGCTCCGCGGCGCGACCTAGCGCTCCGAGGAGCGCGGGTCCGGAGAGCGGCGGTCAGCGGTCCCACCAACGCGGACCACCCATCGACCGCGGGCCGCACCGGCGATGATCGCGTCGAGCGCGCCTGGCAGCGTCTCGAGCGTGACTTCCTGGACATGGCGACCCAGGTCGCGCGGTCGGAGGTCCGTGGCGAGGCGGTCCCAGATCCGTCGGCGGCGCTCGATCGGGACGTTGACCGAGTCCATCCCGAGGAGCGCGACGCCGCGCAGGATGAACGGGAAGACGGTCGTGTCGAGCTTGGGGCCACCGGCATTCCCGCTCGCGGCCACGGCCCCGCCGATCTTGAGGGTGCGCAGCACGTACGGAAGCGTCGCGGCGCCGACGGCGTCCACGGCCCCCGCCCATCGTTCCGACTCGAGCGGCTTGCCCTCGACCGCGACCTCGTCGCGGGTCAGGATCCCGGCCGCCCCAAGGCCGCGCAGCCGTCCCGGCCTCGTCGGGCTTGCCGGTCACGGCCCAGACCTCGTAGCCGCGTTCGGCGAGGATCGCGAGAGCGGTCCCGCCGACACCGCCACTGGCGCCGGTGACGAGGACCGGGCCGTCGTCCGGGGTCAGGCCACGCTCCTCGAGCGCGGCGACGGACATCCCGGCCGTGAACCCGGCCGTGCCGATCGCCATCGCGTCGCGCGGCGTGAGCCCGGGCGCCAATGGCACGACCCAGCCTGCGGGCAGGCGCTGGTACTCGCTGTAGCCGCCATGGCGCGAGACGCCGATCTCGTAGCCGTGGGCGAGGACCTCGGAACCCACGGCGATGGAGGGGTCGTCGCTGTGGACGACTTCGCCCGCGAGATCGATCCCTGGGATGAGCGGGCTGATCCGGGCGACGCGGCCGTCGGCGCGCGTGGACAGACCGTCCTTGTAGTTGACGCTGGACCAGCCGACGCGGATCTCGACCTCGCCCTGGGGGAGGTCCGTTTCGGCGAATTCGCGGACGCCGCGATCGACCGCTGGCGCGCCGTCGCGCTCGACCTTTTCAGCGACGAACGCGCGGAACGTGGCGGGGATGGCGGTCATTGGCGAAAGGGTACGCGGTCGTGGGGCGGGTCGGCGGCGGGTCGAGGTCCGTCTTCGACCTCAATGTTGCGTTTGGGTTTCGGCGATTGACGTTGGCCATCCGGGCACGGCACCATCGGCTGGTCGTGAACATCCATCGCTCGCCAATGTGTATGCGCAGGCGGCCCGACCGAGAGGTGCGGGTCTGACGTCCCGCGCTATCACGACGATGTAGGCAGCGGGATCGAAGACCGATCCCCGGGCCGCGGACTCCAGACGGGAGCCGCGGTCTTTTTGTTTGTCCCGGACCAGCAGGAGGCGCAAGGAACCCCATGGCAGCACTCGATCCCACCACGTTCCGCCCGGAGACGCGGGCGCTCCACTCCGGCCAGAAGCCGGACCCGGCGACCAACGCCCGGGCCGTGCCGATCTACGCCACCACCAGCTACGTCTTCGACGACGCGGCCCACGCCGCGCGGCTCTTCGGGCTCCAGGAGTTCGGCAACATCTACACGCGGATCATGAATCCCACCACCGACGTGTTCGAGCAGCGCGTCGCCGCGCTCGAGGGTGGCGTGGCAGCCCTCGGGGTCGCGAGCGGTCAGGCCGCCGAGACTCTCTCGATCCTCAACCTCGCGCGTTCGGGTGACAACATCGTCTCGTCGTCGTCGCTGTACGGCGGGACCTACAACCTCTTCACCCATACGCTGCCCAAGCTCGGGATCACGACGACGTACGTCGATGGGAGCGATCCCTCGGCGTTCGGTCGCGCCATCAACGAGCGGACGAAGGCCGTCTTCCTCGAACTCATCGGGAACCCGCGGCTGGACGTGCACGACCTCGCATCGATCGCGGACGTCGCCCATGCGCGCGGCGTCCCGGTCATCGTCGACAACACGTTCGCTCCCCTGCTCGCCCAGCCGATCAAGCACGGCGCCGACATCGTCATCCACTCGGCGACGAAGTGGATCGGCGGACACGGGACCGCGATCGGCGGCGTGGTCGTGGATGGCGGCACGTTCGACTGGACGGCCTCGGAGCGCTTCAAGCAGGACTTCGTGGACCCGGATCCCAGCTATCACGGGATCAGCTACGCGGGGGCGTTCGGCAACCTGGCGTTCATCCTCAAGCTGCGGGTCCAGGGACTTCGTGATGTCGGGGCGGCGCTCAGCCCGTTCAACGCGTTCCTGTTCCTTCAGGGTCTGGAGACGTTGCCGCTGCGCATCACGCGTCATAGCGAGAACGCGTTGGCGGTGGCCCGCTGGCTGGAGTCCCGATCCGACGTCACCTGGGTGAGCTACCCGGGTCTCGAGTCGCATCCGTCGCACAAGCTCGCCAAGCGCTACCTGACCGGCGGCTTCGGCGGGATCGTGACGTTCGGCGTCAAGGGTGGCGTCGAGGCCGGCCGACGGCTGATCGACAGCGTCCAGATCTTCTCGCTGCTCGCGAACGTGGGTGACGCGAAGTCACTGATCATCCACCCGGCATCCACCACGCACTCGCAACTCGACCCGGACGAGCAGGTATCGACCGGGGTGACGCCGGACCTCATCCGGTTGTCCGTGGGTTTGGAGCACATCGACGATCTGATCGCCGACTTGACCCAGGCCCTCGATGCGGCGGCCGCAGAGGCACCGAACGAGGGCGCGCTCGTCGGTGCGGCGGGTTGACCGCTGAAACCCGAACGACCGAGCCGGCCGGGCCCGTTGCGGGATCCGGCCGGCTGCGACAGGTCGGTCTCGGGACCTTCGACCTCGACAGCGGCGCGCGGCTGGCCGACCTGACCGTCGCGTACCGGCACGACGGCCTCGATCTGGCCGACGGTCCGCAGATCCTCGTCATCCATGCGCTGACCGGGTCCGCGGACGCCGCGGGCGATTGGTGGGAGCCGCTGATCGGTCCGGGACGGGCGCTCGATACGGACCGCTTCGGGGTGATCTGCGCGAACCTGCTGGGTGGTCGGTACGGCACAACAGGACCGGTGGCGGTGGACCCATCGACCCGTACGCCGTACGGGGACGCCTTCCCGTGGGTGACGACTCGCGATCAGGCGCGCGCGCAGTGGCGACTCCTCGAGTCGATCGGGGTCGAACGACTCGCGCTCGTCGCCGGCGGATCACTTGGCGGGATGGTGAGCCTCGAGGTGGCGCTGGAGCGGTCGTCCCATGTCCGACACGTCGTCCCGATCGCGGCGCCCGCGGCCACCGGACCGATGGCCATCGCGTGGAACCATCTGCAGATCCAGCTCCTGGACCGACTCGGGCTCGACGGGCTCGCGCTCGCTCGCCAGCTGGCGATGACGACGTATCGAAGCGAGGCGGACTTCGACCAACGGTTCTCCCGGACCACGGAGCCCGACGGCCGGCACTCGGTCGTGAGCTACCTGGATCACCAGGGGGCGAAGCTCGTCGAACGGTTCGACCCGGCGACGTACAGGATCCTGGCGGGTGCCATGGATCGGCACGACATCGGCAGGGGGCGAGGTGGCGTCGTGCCCGCGCTCGCCCGATTGGCCGACGCGGGGACCGCGGTCACGGCCGTCGGGATCGAGGACGACATCCTCTACGGCCCTCGCCAGGTCCGTGGCCTGGTCACGGCGGCCGCCGAGGCGGGCGTGGATGTCCGCTATCGCGAGGTCCGCTCCACCAAGGGCCACGATGCGTTCCTGGTGGAGTGGGACCAGCTCACCGATCTGCTCCGCGAGGCGCTTGGCGACTGAGGACAGCCGCTGGTGGCGTCAGGATCCGGGCGTAGGGCTCGGGTCCTCGGAGGGCGTGGGCTCAGGCGTCGCTGTCGATGTCGGGGTCGGCGTGGGCTCCGGCGACGGGGTCGGCGTCGCGCTCGGGGCTGGGGTGTCGGTCGGCGTCGGCGCGGTCTGCTGGCGCCAGAGATACTCGCGCGTCGTCAGGCCACGGTCGTGGATCGCTTTTGCCGCGGCGCGCCCGACGTAGCGGTAGTGCCACGGCTCGTAGGCATAGCACGTGACCGAGCTCTCGCCCTTGGGATAACTCATGACGAAGCCGTACTTCCAGGCGTGCTTCTTCAGCCACTTGCCGGCCTTGGTCGTCCCCCAGTCGGCGTAGTCCCAGGGCGCCGCGCCACCGACACTCCGGAAGTCGATGGTGGTCCCGAGCTGGTGCTCGCTGTGACCCGCGCGTGCGCTCTCCCTGAGCGCGCGCTCGTAGCCCTGGATGCGCACCCAGCGCGCGAACGTGTCCTTCTGCGTGGCGTAGCTCCGATACCCGGACTGGATCGCGAATCGAGCACCGGCCGCCCGGGCCGCGCGGGTCATGGCCTTGAGATCCGCGACGACGACCTTTCGGACGCGTGAGCCACCGTTGAGTCCAGCCGCCGCCGTGGACCGCAGATCCGCCGGCACGTGCCTCGAAGACAGCCGGTACCGCGTATCCAGCAGCGCGCGATCCCAGTCGGCGAGGGTCCGGTGCTTGGTCAGCGTGTCCGCGACCTTGCAACTCGGGAGGTTCGGTGCGGCCGTGACGCTCGCCGCCAAGGCTGCGGCCAGCACCGCCACGATGACGAGCGGCAGGATCCGCGATCGGGGGCGTCGGCCGACGAGGTGGGAAGGGTCCATGACCCGACCGATGCTACCCGCGACTGACGGTTTCGCGCCACTCCCCCGAATGTACCCGTGGTGCGGACGACCACCGCGCTGCGACCACCGAGATCAGGGCGTCGGGGTCGGTGTCGGTGTCGCCTCGGGTGTCGGGGTCGGTGTCGCCTCGGGCGTCGGGGAGGCGGGCGTCGCCGTCGGCTTCGGGGTCGGCTTCTTGGTCGGCTTCGGGGTCGCTGCCGGCTTGCAGCTGCTCACGCCGCTGGAGGTGGCCGACTTGGATGGGCCCTTGGGCACCTGGTATTCCTCGACCGGGAGCGTGCCGGTCGGGGTGAACAGGTCTGCGGCCAGCGCCCGGATCCGCTTGAGGACCGGGATCTGGATGGAGCCCCGGTCGTCGAACCCGGACCGGACGAGCGGTCGGGTGATGACCGCCCGATAGGTGTCCGTCCGCTTGATCTTGCTGGCCGCCTCGGCCAGGTCCGGCAGAGCCTTGCGCGGGACGTTGGTCTGGACCGTCTGGCCGATGTCCTTGATCAGGCCGATCGGATCCTTGATGAAGCCGCCGTCCTCGATGGCGTCGCGGATCCCGGACAGCACTTCCTGCTGTCGCGCGGCGCGGGTGAAGTCGCTCTCGCCGGAAGCCCGGCGGACCCGCGCGTAGGCCAGCGCCTGGTTACCGTTGAGATGGTGATGGCCGGCGGAGATGGCGAAGCCGCGTTCATACCCGTACTCGCTGTACTTGGGATCGCAGAACGCGCGCTCCACGTTCACGTCCACGCCCCCGAGGCGGTTCACGACCGAGACGAACCCGCCGAGACTGACCGTGGCGTAGTAGGTGATGTCGACCTGCAGCAGGGTGCCGAGCCCGTCCATCAGGACGTCGAAGCCGGTCCCGTCAGAGCCCGGGAATTGGCCCGGGTTGCGACGGGCGTACGAGACCAGGCCGTTGACCTTGCCACGGAACTTGCGCCCGTCGCCGAGCGGGACATCGACCATGTCGCGCGGGATCGAGATCATCGACACGGTCCCGGCCACCGGGTCCAGCGAGACGACGATCATCGTGTCGGTCAGGTACGTGTTCCGGCCCACCCCGGCATCCACCCCAAGAATGAGCCCGGTGATCCGCGGGACGGCGGGCGTGGGCGTGGGTGTCGGCGTGGCGGACTCGCCGGGCAACGCCGACGGCGACGCAGGCTCCAGGTTGCTGGGGTCCGGGAACGCCGAGCCCGACGGCACGACGGCGACCGGCGTGGGCTCGACGAAGACCTCGTCGGCCGTTTGGCGGGCGACGTCGGTGGCGTACCCGGCGAAGACCTGCGGGGCGATGGCCACGATCAGCAGGAGGGCGATCGGAAGCGCGTCGCGGCGGCCGGGTTTGGGCAACCCGGGCGCGTTCAGACTCGAGCCGATGGCCAGCAGGCGCCAGATCAGCAGGAGGCCCTGCAGGGCGAGCAGGGCCCAGATGACGGTGCTGTCCAGCAGGGTCGCGAGGAGCCGGGGGGTGGATGTGGTCAGGACGACGACGACGGCCGCAGCCGCGATCAGCAGGACCGGGGCCATGAACAGCAGCGCGCGTTGGCGGCGACCGGCAACCAGGTGGCCAAGTCCGGGCAGGACGGCGTCGAGCGCCGCGGGCAAGTACCGGCGGGTGTGAGCGGAGGCGGGGCGGCCAGAGACCGAGTCGCGGTCGAGTGAGGTGTGGCCGTCCTCGTCCCACGACGCGTCGTCGGGGTCGATCTCCGGCTCGAACCCGGGCGGGTCGTACGTCACGGGCGCAGGGTAGCAGCGATGGGCTGCGTGGCTCGGGCCGGGGAGGGCGGCGGCGCTGCTCCTCAGGCGAGCGGGCGAGCGTTCACCGCCGGTGCGGTATCATCGCCGCCGCTCCACTGGCGAGTGGCCAAGCGGTAAGGCGCCTGACTCTGGATCAGGAGATCGAAGGTTCGAATCCTTCCTCGCCAGCCAAATCTCACCGCGCCCAGAGCGCTGTCGACGCGTCCGACAACCAGAGGGCCGGACGGCGTCAGCTCGGCTGGCCCGGGATGCGGCCGGGAAGCATCCAGTAGACGGCGAGGCCGGCGAAGATCGCCATGCTGATGACCGGATCGATGAGGGCGAGCAGTGTCGCTCCCAGATAAGCCAGAGGTCCCACGAGGAAGCCCAGGCTCGCTCGCTCGGGCTCGCGGCTCGAGCCCGGGTGGATCAGGCCGCGACGGTAGGCGTACATCCAAAGGACGTTGAACATCACCGCGATGACGACGCTGACGGAACCGTAGATCACCACCGCTGTGGTCCGCCCGGCGACGTCCTGGATGTGCTGGGCGACCAGTGCGGTCGGGTACGGGACGAAGGCGACGGGCAGCAGGAAGAGCACGTTCAGGAAAAGGAAGGTCGGGGTCACGCGGCGGATGGCCGTGAACATCTGGTGGTGACTGACCCACATCACGCCGATCGTCAGGAAGCTCACCACGTAGGCGGCGAACGACGGCCATTGGGCCAGGACGGCCGCGCCGAGATCCGCTTTACCTTCCGGAACGTGGATCTCGAGGACGAGCAGCGTGATCGCGATGGCGAACACGCCGTCGGCAAAGGTCTCGAGCCGGGACGTCTCCTTGGCAGCGTCCGACGAGATCCAAGTGGGTACCGTCATGCGCCCAAGATAGCGGGCGACGTGATGCATTGGGCGTGTGAGGGCTCAGGGTGTTCGATGTTCTGCCCGCCCGTCAGCGCTCCGGGATCGGCGTCCCGTGGCGGCCGGAGCGCTGCATCGCATCGTAGGCGGCGTCGAGGGTGCGGAAGATCGGCCCCGGCCGCCCGTCGCCAACCGAAGCGCCGTCGACGCGGGTCACGGGGATGAGCCCAGCGGCCGTCGACGTCAGGAACGCCTCGTCGGCGGTGAGCAGATCGTAGGGCGCGATGGGCCCCTCCCCGTTGGGGATCCCCAGTTCGCCGGCCAGCTGGAGGACGGTCGCCCGTGTCACGCCCTCGAGGATCGCGTGGCTGGGGGTGATGACCCGACCCTCGCGCACGATGAACAGGTTGTAGCCCGGCGCTTCGCACACGAGACCCTGATCGTCGAGCAGCAGCGCTTCGTCGGCGCCCGCGTTGAGCGCCTCCAGCTTCGCCAGCACGAGGTTCAGGTAGTCGAGGCTCTTGATCCGGGCGTCGAGGGCCAGGTGGCCGATCCGCTGGGTCGTCGTCAGCTTGGTCGAGAGCCCGGTCTCCTTCTTGCCGGCGCCGGCGAGCGAGAGGTACGGCCGGGCGAAGACGATCAGGGTGGGCGTGCAACCGCGCGGATCCAGGAGCGGTTCCGCCGAAACGCCGCGGGTCGCGACCACCTTGATGTAGGCATCCCGCAGGCCGTTGCGGGCCACCGTCTCGACGATCACGCCCTCGAGGTCATCGAGTGGGATCGGCGGCTCCAGGCGGACCGCCCGCAGCGAGCGGCGGAAGCGTTCGACGTGCTCCTGGAGCTTGAAGATGTAGCCGTAGGTGGCGAACATCGTGTCGAAGACGCCGTCACCGTAGAGCAGCCCGTGGTCGAAGACCGAGACAAAGGCCTCACCCGCCGGCAGGTATTCGCCGTTGACATAGACGATCCCCGTCCGGACCGCGGTCGCCGTCATGCGTCGTCCTCCTTCGCCGTTGCCACGCGCACGCCGGCCTGCTCCTCGAGCAGGACGAGCAGCGCTGAATGGTCGAGATCGGCGTCGCCGCGCTCGACGAGCCGTTCGTAGCCGTCGGCGGCCACGTCGAAGCCCGGTGTCGGGACGCGCAGCGACCGCGCCAGCCCCTGGATGATCCGGGCGTCCTTGCGATGGAGGGCCGAACGGGCGCCCGGCGTCCAGTTCGCGTCGAGCATCCGCTGGCCGTGGAGCTCGAGGACACGGCTCGCGGCGAACCCTCCGAGGAGCGCCTCACGGACCCGGACCGGGTCGACCCCGGCCGCTCGCGCCAGCAGCAGCGCCTCGGCGACGGCCTCGATGGTCGAGCCGACGACGAGCTGGTTGGCCGCCTTGGCGATCTGGCCCGCGCCGCTGTCGCCGACGTGCACGATCCGGCCACTCATCGGCTCCAGGGCCGGCCGCGCCTTCTCGAGCGCCTCCGCTCGGCCCCCGACCATGATCGAGAGGCTGCCCGCGATCGCTCCAGCTTCGCCTCCCGAGACCGGCGCATCGAGCAGGTCGACGCCCCGGGCGCGAAGCCGTTGGGCCCACTGTCGGGCGAGAAGCGGATCCCCGGTCGACATGTCGACCACGACCGCCCCGGCGGCGGCGCGCTCCGCCACGCCCGATGGCCCGAACAGCACGGCCTCGACATCGGGCGGGTCGGGCAGCATCAGGACGATCACGTCCGACGCCGACGCGACCCCTGCCGGATCAGACGCCATCGTCGCCCCGGCGGCGACGATGGCGTCCACGGGACCGCGCGAGCGGGAGTGAACGGTCAGGCGATGGCCGGCATCGAGGACGTGGCGGGCCATCGGGTGGCCCATGACGCCGAGGCCGATGAACCCGACACGCAGGGTCGCGTGCCCGCCGTGTCGACCGCGCTCAGCCGAGGACAAGCCCGTACTCCTCGATCCAGCCGAACGACTGGTCGGTCGGGCCGGTCGGCCGGTACTCAAGGCCGACACGCCCGTCGTAGCCGACGTCGTCGAGCGCGGCCAGCACGTTCCGGTAGTTGATCTCGCCGGTCCCGGGCTGATGGCGACCCGGGGCGTCCGCGATCTGCACGTGCCCGATCCGGTCGGCGACCCGGCGGATCGTGGGGATGATCTCGCCCGAGGTCCGCTGCAGGTGGTAGACGTCGAACTGGATGCGCAGGTGGGGCGACCCGACGGCATCGAGCAGGGCCTCCACGTCAGCGATGGACTCGAGGATGTAGATCGGGTTGTCGACCGGATTGAGCAGCTCGACCAGGCCGAGCCGGCCGGCATCGGCCAGGCGCTCGGCGGCCCACGAGTAGTGCTTGACGAGCGCGTCCATCTGCTCCTCGCGATCAAGGTCCGCGATCCTGTTGCCGGCGAGGATGTGCAGCTTGGGCCCGGCGAGGGCGACTGCGGCCTCGAGGGCCTCCTCGAGCGCCTCCCGGAACGCGCCGGTGCCGCCCGGGTCCGACGCGAAGCCGCGCTCTCCGCCGGGGTAGTCGCCGCCATGGACGTTCATCGCGTCGAGTCGCAAGCTGGCCGACGACAGCGCGTCCGCCACCTCGGCGACCCGGCCCCGCCACGACCAGTGGCACTCCACCGACGTGAAGCCCTGGGCCGCGGCGTGCGCGAACCGCTCGAGGAACGGGACCTCGGTGAACAGGAAGTCGATGTTGGCCGACAGATTCGGCATCAGATCACGGTTCGGCAGCAGACGACGCCGGGCCGCGTCGGACGCCATCGCGGTCGGTCGATCCGTGCCCCATCGATGCCGAGTGCGGCCAGGTCTTCGGCCGCGGACGCGCGCATGGTGCCAGGACGTCGTCCTGAGTCGCGGTCCATTCCCTCGGTGTCTCCTATGGTGCCCGTGCCTCCCCTGCGTCCAGTGTATTGACGTGGGAGCGAGGCGGTCGCCCGCTCAGGCCGGCGACGGGCGGCCCCGGCTCACGGTTGGAGGTGAACCGGGTACTCGCGAATGCTCTCCGGGCTGCCGTCGCGCTCGGACGGGTCCCAGACGCGCAGCGTTCCCCATTGAGCCGTCGACACGTCGTAGGACAGGGTGACGTCGAATCGGCCCCAGGTGCCGGTCCCGGCCGTCGCCAGCACGGGACGGTCGACGAGCACCCGGCCCCTCCGATCGAGGATGGCGACCCGGAACTGTGCTTCGAAGACATTGGCCAGCCCCGTCACGCGTCCGGGGCTCGGCAGCGCGCCTCCCCACGCCGGCCGATCGACGAAGATCGGCGGGAGGAAGTCATCGCGGTAGGTCGCGCGCGTGGCCGGCTTGCGCAGGAGGATGCCCTCTGACGAGAACACCGTCACGGCCTCGCCGTCCAGCCTGAATGCGACCCGGTCGACACTCCTGAACTGCGTCACGGTGTAGACGACCTGCGCGAGTCGCCCGCGGAGCGAGAACGTGCCGCCACCGCTCGCGAAGTCACCGGACAGATCCACGGTCGCGAGACCGTCCGAGATCTCGATCCCGAGCAACCGCGTCTCCGCGGGGATCATGGTCCGGAGTCGCGGCCTGGCATCGCGCTCGTCGATGGACGGCCCGCCAAGCAGCGCCTCCATCGCCGCCCTGGCGGTGGCTGGACTCTCGGCGACTTCGCGCAGGACCGGGACGAGGGCCGGATCGCCGCCGGTCGCGTCGTCGAGGAAGAGGTAGGCCCGGACGATCATCGTCTGAATCTCGGGCGTCGGTGTCGCCGAGGGGGTCGCAGTCGGGGCGGCGCTGGCCGTCGTGCTCGGTGTCGCCGTCGGGGGGGACGACGACGTGGGCGTGGCCGTCTGTGTCGGTCCGGGTGTGGCCGTCGGTCGGGCTTCGGACTGGGTCGGGGCCGGACTCTGGCTGCCCCCTGGAGCCAAGCAGGCGCTGACCATGAGCAGCATCATCGCGATGCTCGACGCCGTGCGGGTCGACATGTCGATACCTCGTGAGATCGACTCCAGCATCGCGCGCCGCGGGGACCTGTCACATGTGCCGAAGGTCACGAAGTCGTCGGACTGTCGATCGAGCGAGGACGCGATCGAGGGATTGCTTGACATTGGAGCGACTCCAAGGTCTAGCGTGGCGAACGTGGCATCGACACCGGAAACCGGATACCTCGTCCTCGCGGACCTGACCGGCTATACGGCGTACCTAGCCGGCAGCGAACTCGAGCATGCGCCCACGATCGCGGGCGACCTGCTCGAGACGATCGTCGGGCGGCTGGAACCGCCCTACCGTCTCGCGAAGTTCGAGGGTGACGCCGCGTTCCTGTTCGTCGAGGACGGCCGGGCGGAGCCGTCGCTGCTGCTCGACGCGATCGAAGCGTCGTATGTCGCGTTCCGCCGGCGCCTTCGAAGCATCGACCAGGCGACCACCTGCGAGTGCAACTCGTGTCGGCTGGCTCCGCGACTCGATCTGAAGCTCTTCATCCATCACGGCGAGTATGTGCGCGGCCGGATCGCGGGCCGCGACGAACTGGCCGGCCGCGACGTCATCCTCGCTCATCGCCTGCTCAAGGTGCGAACCGGCTCCTCGACCGGCGACGCGATGGGCGAGCCCACGGGCGACGCAGGCGCGACTCGCGGGTTCGCGCTGTTCACCTCGTCCGCCATCGAGGCACTCGGGCTGGCCCCTGGCGACCTTGGGCTCTCGACTGCTGACGTCGAGATCGAGCAACTCGGTCGCGTCACGACGCACACGCTCGACCTCGAAGCTCGCTGGCAGACCGAGTCCGGCCGCCGGCGACTCGACGGGGCGGGCGGCGCCGATGGCGTCGTCATCCTCGACACAGAACGGGCGATCGACGCCGAACCGTCAGTGGTTTGGGCGCACCTGACGTCGCCGGCGCTCCGCGCGCGATGGGAAGGGCCGATCCGCTTCGAGGAGACATCGCCCGGTGGCCGTCGCGGTGTCGGGACCACGACGCAGTGCGTGACGGGTCGGTTGGCGACGCTCGAGGAGATCGTCGACTGGCAGCCATACGACCATGTCGGGTGGCGGCTCGCCGTCCCGGGGCTCGGGCCCGTTGCGGCCACCGCCGATCTGACCGTGACGGATCGTGGCACGAACCTGCGCGTCCGATGGGTGGCCACCGGCGATCCGGCCGGCGGCCCCGTCGCAATCGACCGGCTGCGCCTCGAGCGAAGGACCGCGCTCGATCGCCTTGCCAGCGTCGCTGGCGGACAGTTGCCGGTCCTCGAAAGCCGGGAGGTCATGACATGAGCACCTACGAGGCCACGACCACGATCGAGCGCCCCGCCGACGAGGTGTGGACGTACGCCGCGGACATCGTCCGCCATACCGAGTGGATGTCCGTCACCGACGCCCGGATCCTTGCGGGCGACCCGACCCAGCCTGGGGCGCGCGGGCGCGAGCGACTCACGATGGGACCGTTCCGCTGGGACATCGACTTCGACGTCGTGACCGCCGACCCCGGTCGGAGGCTCACCTGGCGCTCGACCGACGACCCGCGGATCAACCTCGAAGTCGACCTTCGGCTGGAGCCCGCGGGGCCTACCGGGCGCGCGACGACGGCGACCTATCGCGGCGACGCCCGGTTGCGTGGGCGCTGGCGGCTCCTCGCTCCGCTCCTGGCCATGGAAGGCAGCGCCGGGATCCGCCGCGAACTGGACCGTCTCAAGACCCAGGTCGAGCAAGACTCGTCAGCTGCGCCCGCAACGACAGGTTGACATTCGAGCCACTTCAAGGTTTGCTGTCGCCGTGCGGATCGGAGAGCTCGCCCGGCAGGTCGGCGTGTCGACGGACACGGTCCGTTTCTACGAGCGCTCGGGCTGGCTGCCGAGAGCCGCGCGGCGCGACAACGACTACCGCGAGTACGGCGCTCCGGACGTGGAGCACCTCCGGCTGCTGATCGACCTCCGGAGGCTCGAGGTCCCGCTCGACGATGCCGCGCGGATCGCGAGCTGGTGCCACTCCGGGCACTGCGCCGACGCCACGTCGGAGCTGCCGGGGATCATCGCCGAGCGCCGCGCCGACATCGCGGACCGGATCGCCGGGCTCCAGGCACTCGACGCACGATTGGCGGGTCTGGACGGGCACCTGCGGCGACCGCGGCGCGTGCTTGCGGTGATCGATGGCGCGGGGCCGTGCTGTGCGGCCGCAGACGCCATCATCGGCACGGCCGAAGGGGCCTGCGCGTGCTGCGCGCTGCCAGCCACGGAGCCGCTCCAGCCGTCGCTGTCATGACCCTGACCGCGCGACGCTACGGCGCCCAGAGCATGACGGCGCCGCTCCGCGAGGTGCTCGTGAAGCGACCGGGGCCCGCCTTCGGCCGGGCGTTCGACGATCCGGCGCACGGCTTCCTCCGACCGGTGGACCTCGCGGTCGCGCAGCGCGAGCACGACGCCTTCGTCGAGGTCCTAGCCGGGCTGGGCCCCACCGTGCACGTCCTCGACGTCGAGACCGACGACCCTGACCTCGTCTACACCTTCGACCCGCTGCTGGTGGCCGATGGCGGCGCCATCCCGCTCCGACCTGGCAAGCCCAACCGCCAGGGGGAAGAAGTGATCCTCGAGGCGTGGCTGGACGAACGGTTGATCCCGACGATGGGTCGTATCGAGGCGCCCGGGACGATCGAGGGCGGCGATACCTTCTGGCTGCGTCCGGACCTGCTGTGCATCGGCCGAACCCTGCGCACGAACGGCGACGGTGTCCGCCAGCTCGCCGAGATCGTCGGCGGCGACGTTCGCGTGTTCGACGTTCCGTACTGGAAGGGTCCAGCGGAACTCATCCACCTGCTGTCGGTGATCTCGCCGGTCGCCGACGACCTGGCCGTGGTCTACCTGCCGCTCCTGCCGGTGGGGCTCTGGAAGCTGCTTCGCGACCTCGGGATCGCCCTGATCGAGGTCCCCGCTGACGAGTTCCCGACGCTGGCCTGCAACGTGCTGGCCGTCCGGCCCGGGGTCGTCATCATCGCCGAAGGCAACCCGGTCACGGCCGGGGCCCTCGCCGCCGCGGGGTGTGAGGTGCACACGTACCCGGCGACCGAGATCGGGATCAACGGCTCGGGCGGGCCCACCTGCATGACCCGCCCGATCCTGCGCGACTAGCCGACTCCGCCGGCCTCCACGTCTGCCCTGCCCCGCCCGGCCCCGCCCGGCATCCGGCGCTTGAGACCGTCGACCAGCGAGTAGACCACGGGCACGACGAGCAGGGTCAGCATCGTCGAGGCCAACAACCCGCCGATGACCACCGTGCCGAGCTCGGCGGCGATGATCGAGCCCTCGTTGAACCCGGCCGCCAGTGGCACCAGCGCGAAGATCGTGGCGATCGCGGTCATCAGGATCGGCCGGATGCGGGTGCGACCACCTTCGATGAGCGCGTCCCGCGTCGAATGGCCCTCGGCGCGCAGCCGTTCGACCAGATCGAGCAGGACGATCGCGTTCGTGACCACGATGCCGATGAGCATCAGGAACCCGATCAGCGCGCTGAGCCCGATCGGTCGCCCGGTGATGAGCAGCGCCGGGAAGGCACCGATCGCCGCGAGCGGCAGGCTGAACAGGATGATGAACGGCGTCACCAACGAGTTGAAGGCGAGCACCATCATCAGGTAGACGAGCAGGATCGCGATCCCCATGGCCGCGAAGAGCCCGCCGAATGCCTCGGCTTGCTGCGCCGTGACGCCGCCAAGCGTGACCGTCGCGCCGGGCGGGATGGCGCCGTCGGCGCGCAGGGCATCGAGCGTAGCCTGGATGGCGACCGATGTCGCCCCCGTGTCCCCGCTCGTGATCTCGCCGGAGATCGTGGCCGAAGGTGCTTCGTCGATGCGCGTGATGCGACCCTGGACTTCGGTCTGCGCGACGTCCGCGATGGTCCCGAGCGGGACCTTCGTGGCCACTCCGACCGGAAGTGCCTGGAGCGACGCCACGGAGGTGAGCCGCGCGGGATCGAGTCGAACGACGAGGGCGATCGGGTCACCGTCGGCGAACTGGATCCGCCCCACGGGCTGCGCGGTCAGCGCCGTCCGGATCTCGCCGCCGACCTGGGCGGCCGTCAGGCCGACGAGCAGTGCCCGGTTCGCGTCGACGCGGACCTGGATCTCCGGGGTGGCCTTGACGAGGTCGCTCGACACGTTCGTCAGACCCGGCTCCTGCTCGAGCGCGGCGAAGACGGCGTCCGCGGTGGAGGCGACGATCCCGGGATCCGCCGCGCTGATGACGACGCTGATGCTGTTCGACGTGGCGCCGCCCTGCTGGCCGACGGTGACCGCGTAGCCATCCACCGCGACGGCGTCGAGGCTCTCGACCATGGCCTCGATCTTGGTCTCGAGGTCGACAGACGGGTCGAGTCGCACGATGAGCCGGGCGCTGTTGGCGGCCCGGCCGAACTGGGCGGCGAGGGCGGTCTGGAACCCGACGTCGTCCTCACCGGGCACGCTGGTGGCGACGAGTTCGACGTCCGGATCGTCGAGCAGGATGGCCTCCGCGATCGCGGCGCGGTCGAGGACCTGTGCGGACGACGCACCCGACGGCGGCGAGACGCTCACCTGGACGATCTTCTCGGACCCTGAGTCGATGAAGGCGGTCGGGAGGCTGGGCACGAGGCTGACCGAGGCGAAGAACAGGACCGCGGAGACCGCGACCGTCCCGAGCTTGGTCCATCGGCTTCGGAGCACGTAGCGGATCGCCGGGTCGTAGGCGCGGACCCAGAACGAATTCTTTGGCTCGCCGGTCTCGTCGACCGCGCCGCTGACCCGATCCACGAGCAGGAAGGCGAGCACGGGCACGACCGTCAGGGCGACGATCAGCGACGCGAGCAGCGCGAACGAGACCGTCAGCGAGAACGTCAGGAAGAACTGGCTGATGAAGCCGCCGGCGAACCCGAGCGGCAGGAAGACCGCGACGGTCGTCAACGTACTGGCGGTGATCGCCCCGGCGACCTCGCGCGGCCCCTTGGTCACCGCGGTCATCCGGTCGTCGCCGAGGGCCCGGTGCCGATAGATGTTCTCGAGGACCACGATGGAGTCGTCGACCACCCGGCCGACCGCGACCGCAAGCCCGCCGAGGGTCATGATGTTGAGCGTGATCCCGGCGACTTGCATGGCGACGAGCGCGGTCAGGATCGACAGCGGGATGCTGACCGCGGCGACGAACGTGGACCGCAGGTTGAACAGGAACAGGAAGATCGTGAGGACCGCGAAGATCGCGCCGAGGCCGCCTTCGCGGAGCAGCCCCTCGCTGGACTCCAGGATGAACACAGACTGATCCGAGACGGCCGCGACGTCGATCTCGCCCGCGTGACGCGCCGCGATCTCCGCGAGCTTCTCATCGACAGCCTGTGCGACCGTCACCGTGTTGGCCGTGCTTGCCTTGCTGACCGAGATCGTGACCGCGGGTTGGCCGTTCGTCCGACCGAAGCCGGTCGTGGCCACGCTCGCGACCTCGACGCTGCCGATCTCCTCGAGCGTGACGGGGGTGGGCGCGCCGACCGGCGGGACAGGCGTCGCGCCGGGTGCCGAGGCGGGCGCCCGGACGCCGACGACGAGCGACGCGATGTCCTCGATCGTCTCGAAGCCACCGATCGTCGAGACCGGGATCCGCGTGCCGTCCACCGGCAGCTCGCCCCCGGGCAGCGTCAGGTTGTTCGCCTGGAGGACGCCCGTGACCTGCTGGAACGAGACGCCGGCGGAGGTCATCCGCTCCGGGTCCAGGGTGACGACCAGGCGGTCCTCGAGCCCACCCGCGAGGTCGACGGAGGCGACACCGGGCAGCGCCGCGAGCTCCGGGATGATCTCGGTGCGGGCGATCGCGGCCGCGCCCTCGAGGTCCGTGCCGGAACTGGCCGACACCGACGCGATGAAGACCGGCGCGGCGCCGAAGTCGAAGGCCCCGACGGTGGCCTCGACGCCCGTCGGCAAGCCCGCGCTCCGGAGGTTCTCCTCGATCGTCGCGACGGCGGCGTCGACGTCGGTCCCGTACTCGAATTGGGCGACGACGAACGCGAACGAGTTGGACGACGTCGACTGCAGCGTGTCGAGCCCGGTCACGCCGGCGACCGCGCGTTCGATGGGCTTGCTGACCTGCTCGGCGACGTCCGCTGCCCCGGCGCCCGGGTATGGGGCGACCACGGTGACGATGGGGAACGACACGTCCGGAAGGAGCTCCTGCTTGAGGCTTCCCCACGAGAAGATCCCGGCGATGAACAGCCCGGCCGCGAGCAGGAGCGTCACGCTCCGCTTGGACACGGCGAGCTGGCTGAGTCGACTCATGACGCGGTCCCCTTGTCGGAATCAGATGTCGGAAGCATGGCGGCCGCCTCGGCCAGGATGGTCGTCGCCCGTTCGATGAGGTCCAGATCGGCGTCGTCGAGCCGACCGATGAGTTCGCGGATGTGGCGCGTGCTGAGTTCACGCAGCTGCTCGAGCGTCCGCGTGCCTTCGTCGGTGACCGACACCCGGACCTGCCGGCGATTCTCAGGATCGTCCGCACGGGCGAGCAGCCCGAGGCCGACGAGGTGGTCGACGGCGCCACTCGCGGTCGAGATGCTGACGCCGAGCCGCTGGGCTGTCTCCGACATCGTGAGCGCGCCGGCCACGGTGACGACATACAGCAGCTTGGCCTGGGCCATCGTGATATCGAGGCTGGTGAACTCCGGCACGTGGCTCGACATCAGCTGCTGCTGGAAGCGCTCGAACGCCGCCAGCGCCCGACGGAGGGCCGGGCGCTCGTCATCTCGGGATCGTGGCTCGACCATACGGTTGGTTATCCCCTGATGTTTCGGATATACCAAACCGTAACGCCGAACCCGATCCGGCGTCAACCGCGCCTGACATCGCCTGTGCGCATGCCATCATTGGACCGGCATGGTGGACCACGAGCAGGACCCTGACGATCCCGGCGCCGCAGCGACGGGTCTCGATCCGCACCGCGACGAGGATGCGTCGCCTGCGAGCGGATCGGTCGACCAGCCCGTCCCGGATCGGCGCGCGTTCCTCGATCATCTCTCTCGGGATGCTGTCTCGACCGCCGGCCGGGTGGCGGGGCTGTCCTCGGTGTTCCGGCGATCGGTTTTCGCGGCCGGTGAGGCGATGATGGGCGCCCTCGCCCCGGAGAGCGCGACCGACGCGGAGCGCGAGGCCACGGCCGGCGCCACCGCGACAGCCCCACGGCCCGCCCCTGTGCCGGTCCTTCCGACGCCGCCGGCCGAACCCGTACCGGCCGCTCTGCCGACACGAATCCCGTCCGACCCCGTCGCCGCGCTGACGCCGGAGCAGCACACCATCCTGGCGAGCGGGCCGACGATCGTCCTCGCGGCGAATGACCCGGCAGGCCCGCCGCACGTGACGGTGTCGGCCTATCACTGGGATGGGTCGACGTTCTCCCTGCCCGCCCAGCAGTTCACGCTGCGTGCGAGCAACGTCGAGTCGGACCCGCGGGTCAGCCTGTTCCTCGAGGTCCCTGGGACCGCCGTTGCCATGACCGGCGTGGCGACGGTCGTCTACGGCGATGCCGTGGCCGACGTGATGCTGCGGATCCTCGTTCGGGACGCGGACGCCGGCACGGCCCAGGCTCGATGGGAGGAGCTGCGGGCGAGTGGCGACCGGATGATCATCTCGGTCCGGCCAACGCGGTTCGTGTGGCTCCGCCGCTGACTCGCCGCCGGCACCCGCGGAGATCGTCGCCCCGACGGCGAACCCGTCAGGCGACGATGCGCTGGCCGCTGGCCCGGTCGAACAGGTGGATCCCGGACGGTCGAAGCGTCGCCGAGACGACCTGACCCAGCCCGATGGGCAGGTCCGGATCGACCCGCGCCACGATCGTCGCATCGCCGACATCGAGCTCGACGAACGTGTCCGACCCGATGGGCTCGGTCAAGCCGATCTTGGCGTCGAACGAGTGCGGCGTCGCGCCCGATGTGTCCGGTCGCACATCGACATCCTCGGCCCGGACGCCGAGCGCCACCGTCGCCCACTCGCCGTCCTTGAGCCCCAGGGACGACGCGGCGCCGAGATGGATCCGGGCGTCGCCTCGAACGAACGTGACCCCGTCCTCGGCGTGCTCGAGGGTCCCGTCGAGCAGGCTCATCTTCGGCTTGCCGACGAACTCCGCGACGTAGATGGTCTGTGGCTTGCCATAGATCTCGCTCGGTGAGCCGGACTGGACGATCTTCCCGTCACGCATCACGCAGATCATGTCGGACAGGGTCATCGCTTCTTCCTGGTCGTGGGTCACGAACACGCTCGTGGTCCCGAGGGCGAGGTGCAGGTGCTTGACCTCGGTCCGCATGCGAGCCCGAAGGGATGCGTCGAGATTGCTGAAGGGCTCATCGAGCAGGAAGACGAGCGGCTGCTTGACCAGGGCGCGTCCGAGCGCGACCCGCTGCTGCTGCCCGCCGGACAGCTGTCCTGGCTTGCGATGGAGCAGGTGGCCGATGTCGAGCATCTCCGCGACGGTCGAGACCCGCTGGTTGATCTCGGCGGCGGGGCGTCGGCGCAACTTGAGCGAGAACCCGATGTTCTCGTAGACGGTCATGTTGGGGTACAGGGCGTAGCTCTGGAAGACCATGGCCATACGACGCTCGTTCGGCGGGACCGCGGTGACATCGCGATCACCGAGCAGGATCGTGCCCGCGTCGGGCCGATCGAGGCCGGCGATGAGGTTGAGCGTCGTGCTCTTGCCGCAGCCGGACGGACCAAGCAGCGTCACGAAGGCGCCGTCGGAGACCTCGAGGTCGAGGTCGTCGACCGCCCGGACGGCGCCGTAGCGGCGCGCCAGGTGGCGCAAGCTGAGTGATGCGACGGCCATCTGGTCCTCTCGCGGGTTGCGCGGCCCGAGTACGACAGCGTAGATTGTCGACAATCTACCGGGCCGACGCCACGAGCGTCAAGGCACGGTAACCGGGTGGAGGAACCGATGAGCGCTGCCGCCGGATCGCCGCGCGGTCGCCGCCGACCGGTCGTCATCGTGATGGTCGGACTGATCGCGGCGTCCGCGCTGCTGGCCGCCGGGTTCGTGGCCACGCGTCCGACCGCGGCCGCCCCGGCGCTCTGTCGCGACGTCGCCGCCGACCGTGGGCTGGACTTCCGAGGCGCCTACGGGACGACGCCGTTCGCGACCGACCCGATGTCCGCGGTCATGCTCCGCAACATGGGCAACGGAGCGGCTGTCGCGGACGTCTTCGACGACGGGAACCTCAGCGTCCTGCTCCTCGGCCAGCTCGGCCATCCGAACCGGCTGTTCCGTAACCAGCTCACCGCGACCGGTCGACCCGACTTCGTCGATGTGACCGACGCGAGCGGCCTCACGAACACGGGCGGGAGTCGGGCGGCCGCGTTCGTCGACCTCGACAACGACGGCGACCTCGACCTCGTGGTGCTCAACGACTGGGACGGACAGAAGGCCGGAAGCCCGTCCGCGATCTACCGGAACGAGGGGAGCGGCACGTTCGTGGACGTGACCGCCGACTCCGGGTTCGACCCCGTGGGCTACCTCGTCGGTGGCCTGTCGTTCGCCGACTACGATCGCGACGGCCTGCTCGATCTCTACGTGACCTACTGGACGATGGAACTCGGCGGCGACCCAGGTCGCGAGGCGATGGCCATCAAGGGACGGTTCCCCGGGCAGAACCGGCTGTACCGCAACCTAGGGGGGTTCCGGTTCGACGACGTGACCGACGAGGTGCACCTGGGGCAGATCACCGCGGACAGCTTCAGTTCCGTGTTCGCGGACTTCACCGGCGATGGCTGGCCGGACCTGTATGTCGCGGTCGACCACCGGGCGGACCGCTTCTACGAGAACACGGGCGGCGAGTTCCAGCTCGCGTCCGAGGCGTATGGCGTCGGGCACGTAGGCAATGACATGGGGATCGCGGTCGCTGACCTCGGGAGCGACGGAACGCTGGATCTGTACGTCACGAACATCACCGATCCGAATCGCGAATTCGGCACGGGCTCAGGCAACACGCTGCTGGTCGGGGCGCGGACCGGCGACGGCGCGGTCACCTATGCGGACGTCGCGACCGACTCTGGCGTCGAGGACACCGGCTGGGGTTGGGGCACGGCCTTCACCGACCTCGACCTCGACGGCCGCCTGGACCTGTACGTCGTCCAGGGCATGCAGGAGTTCATCGCCGCCCAAAGCCCGGAGTTGCGCAACGGCCGGGCACGGCTGTTCCTCGGCGCGGGCGGACGGACGTTCCGACCGGCCGGAGACGTCGGCTGCGACATCCCCGGCGACCAGCGGACGGTGATCCCGTTCGATTACGACCGTGACGGCGATCCGGACCTGCTGATCACCCAGGTCGCCTACGGGACGGTGCTCCTCGAGAACGGGACGGACGGTCGGCACTGGCTGACGGTGGATCTCAGCCGGGCCGGGGCCCAGGCGGCGGGCGCACGCGTGACGGTCGAGGCGGGCGGCGAACGCAGCACACAGGTCTCGCTCCTGGGTGGGAGCTACCTCGCCGGGATGCCGCAGGAGCTCTCGTTCGGCCTGGGCGATGCGTCGGCGGCGGACACCGTGACGGTCACGTGGGCCGATGGGTCGACGACCGATCTCGCGGACGTCGCGGCGGACCGGATCCTGCGCGTCACGCCGAGCGGGCTGTTGCCGTGATGACCGGCTGGGACCCTCGCAAGCGGACCTCGGCGATCATCGTTGGCGCCGTGGTCGTGGCGCTGGTCGCGACGAACCTCGTCGTCCAGACCGCCCGCGCCGAGGCGCCATCTCGGTGGCGGCCGATGCTGCTCGCCTCGGCGGGCGAGGTCCGGGTGGCGCCGGCCGTGGCGATCGGCTCGGACGAGGACCGTCGCGAACTCGACGCCGTGGTCGCGACGCAGGAGCGCGGGGACCGGCCGACCGAGCGGATCGAGTACTGGACCTCGACCCCCTCCCCCGTGCGCTGGAACGAGATCCTCCTCACCGTCGTGCGCGACGCGAAGACCAACCCGGTGCGCGTCTCGCGGACGCTCGCGCTGCTGAACGCGGCCATGTACGACGCGGTCATCGCGGCCTGCGATGCCAAGGTCGCGCACCGCCGCACGTCCCCGGCCGATCGCGACCCTCGGATCCGCGTCCTCGCGCCCCGCGACGAGATCTCCAGTCACGCGTCGGTGGACGCGGCTGTCGCGGCGGCGGCGGTGGCGGTCCTCACCGAGATCTACCCGGATCGGTCCGAGATCTTCGCGGAAGCCGCGGCAGAGTCGCTGGCGGTACGGCTGGCTGCCGGGACGCACACGGCGTCGGATCTGGCCGCCGGGACCGCCATCGGCAAGGCGGTAGGTGCCCTGGCGGTCGCGCGCGCCGAGAGCGACGGGGCGTCCATCTTCTGGCGCGGCGAGATCCCGGAGGCGCCCGGGGGCTGGAAGCCCGCCAAGCCGTTCCGCAACGACCAGCCGACCGAACCGCTGGCGGGCACCTGGCGGCCCTGGCTGATGACCAGCGGCGCGCAGTTCCGGCCCGCTCCACCGCCCGCGTTCGGCTCGCCACAGTGGCAGGCGGAGGCGGACGAGGTCGTGCGGGTGGACGAGGGACTGACCGACGAGCAGGTCCGCATCGCGCGCTTCTGGGCGGATGGCCCGGGCACGGACACGCCGCCCGGCCACTGGATCCGCACGGCCATCACGCTGTCCGCCCGTGACCGGCTGTCGCTTCCGGCGACGGCCCGGATGCTCGCCTACCTCTCGGTCGCCCAGGCCGATTCGTTCATCGCCTGCTGGGACAGCAAGTTCGCCTACTGGTCGGGTCGCCCCATCGGCCTGATCCCGGGATTCGCGTCGACGGTCGTCACGCCGAACTTCCCGGCCTATGTTTCGGGGCACTCGACGGTGTCGGGGGCGAGCTCGACGGTCCTTGGCGCGTTCTTTCCCGCGGACCGGGCGTGGCTCGAGGCCCAGGCCGCGGAGGCGGCGGTCTCACGCTTGTACGGCGGGATCCATTGGCGAAGCGACAACGAGGTCGGACTGGTGGTCGGCCGCCAGGTCGGCGAGCTCGCCGTCCAGCGGGCGATGAGCGACGGGAATCTTCGGTGACAGAGCCCCGCTCCGACCATCGGATCAGAACGTCATTGTTGACAATAGACATTCGACATTGCCATCATCATCTCGCTCGCGGGGTGGTTGGCGTGCACCAGTTGGAGGCGATCTGAGCATGGCGTTGACCGGCGCGGCGATCAGTCGAGGGGCGGGCCGCGTATCGCGCCGTCTCGACCGGCTGAGCGAGCGCCGATTCGCGCTCCTCGTCTCGGTCCCGGGGTTCATCCTCGTCGCGCTCATCGTGCTCCCGCCGACGCTCGCGGTGTTCGGGCTCAGCCTGTTCCGCATCGAGCTCGCGAAGGATGACCTGACCCCGTTCGTCGGGCTGCGCAACTACCTCGAGCGCCTGCCGATCGACGGCGAAGTCCTGGCCTCGATCCCGCGAACCCTGTTCTTCGCGGCGCTGTCCACGGCCGTCACGCTCCCGCTGGCCTTGGTCACGGCGCTCGTCCTGAACCGCGGTTTCCGCGGTGTCTCGATCTTCTTCATGGCCCTGCTGATGCCGTGGGCGGTGGCCTCGATCGTGGCCGGGATCTTTTGGCGGTTCATCTTCGACACCAACCACGGGATCGTGAACGGCGTCCTGATCGGCCTGGGCATCTTCGATGAGGGGTTCAACTTCCTCGCGAATACCGCGCAGGCAGTCGGGATCGCGCTGATCGCCCAGTCGTGGCGATCCGTGCCGCTGCTGGCGGTGCTGTTGCTGGCCGCCCTCAAGACCATCCCTGAGGCCCTCTACCGCGCCGCCCGGATGGACGGCGCGACGGCCTGGGAGTCCTTCCGGTACATCACCCTGCCCGCGATCAAGAACACGCTCCTCGTGGTCGGCGTGCTCCAGGTCATCATCGGGCTCCAGGTCTTCGATCTGCTCTACAGCCTCACGAGCGGCGGACCCGGTCGGGACACGTATGTCCTGATCTATGCGATCTATACGATCACGTTCGAACAGATCAGTCTCGGGTACGGGGCGGCGGTCACGGTGGTGTTGTTCGCGATCATCGTGGCGGCCAGCCTGCTCCTGCTGCTGCTGGCGCGGCGCCGCGACGCCGAAGGTCCCTCGACCGACGAGGAAGCCGAGCACGCCGCGGCGTCGGCCCGGACGTCGCTGCGCATCTCGCGCGAAGCTGTCGCCGGTCCCGGCGGCCTGGGGGCGCCGGTCGCCGAGGAGGTGCGCCGACGCGGATTCCGCTTGCCCACCCCGGTGACCAAGGTCGCCTTCGGCGTCGGCGTGACCGCTTTGCTGTTCTTCTTTGCGGCGCCCATCGTGTGGATGCTCATCGCCAGCCTGCAGCCGTTCCAGGCGCTGACCCACCAGCCACCGGCGCTGACGCTCGACCTGTGGCTCGACGGCTATCAGGTCATCGCCGCCGATCCGCGCTGGCTCGGCTCCCTCGCCGTCAGCCTCCAGACCGCGCTCCTGACGGCCTTCTTCGTGCTCGTCCTGTCCGCGCCGCCGGCCTATGCCCTGGCGCGCTTCGAGTTGCCCGGCAAGTCGACGACGCTCGCGCTCCTGATCCTCATCCAGATGGTGCCGGCGATCGTGCTCGCCATCCCGGTCCTGCGCATCTTCCAGATCCTCGGGATCACCGACACGGTCGCGGCCCTCGTGCTCGTGAACGTGGCGTTCTGGCTACCCCTGATCATCTGGCTGCTCCGGAACTTCTTCCTCGAGGTCCCGGTGTCGCTTGAGAAGGCCGCCCGGATCGACGGTTGTTCCCGCCTGGGGACCCTGTTCCGCGTCACGATCCCGGCCGCGCGTCCCGGGATCGCGGCGGCGGGGATCCTGATCCTCATCGGGACGTGGAACGAGTTCCTGTTCGCCGTCATCCTCGGCAACCAGAACGCCGTCACCATCACGCGACTGATCACGGGCATCCAGAACTTCCCGGGTGCCCTGAACCAGCAGCCGCCACCCAACCTGCTGGCAGCGGCGGCCATGGTCGCCGTGGCACCATGTCTTGCGCTCGTCCTGCTGTTCCACCGCCGGATCATCTCCGGCCTAGCGGGAGGGTTCGTGAAAGGTTGAGGAGGACCTGCGGCTGAACGAGGTGTCAAACCCATCAACCAGGAGTCGGAGGAAGCCATGACCCAGGACAAGGACACAGGATCGACGCGACTGACGTCGGCGATGACTCGCCGCGACGTGCTCAAGGGTGGCCTCATCGCGGGGAGCGCGGCGTTCGTCGCTGCCTGCGGCCCCACGGCAGCCAGCTCGGTGGCGCCGAGCGCCGCGCCCAGCGCCGCGCCGAGCGCCACACCCGCGGCGACCGACACGCCGACGCCGGCGCCGGTCAGCTATGCCGGCGTGACGCTGAACAACAGCACCGGCGGCTATTCGATCCCAGCCTTCCAGCTCGGGCTCGACGCGTGGAAGGCCGAGACCGGCGGAAACGCCACGTTCACGAACATCCCGTTCGACGAGAAGCCCGTCAAGTACGCCAGCTTCATCGCCACACAGGACGCGTCGTGGGATCTCCACTACACCTATGACGTGTTCATGCAGCGGTACGGCGTTCGTCTGCTCCTGCCGCTCGAAGGCAACTACACCGGCGACCTGAGCGACTTCACCGACACGGCCCTGCCGGGCTTCACGACGCAGTCGGATCAGGTCTTGCGCGGTCTGCCGATCCACTTCAGCTCCTGGCTGTGGACGTGGAGTCCAGAGCACTTCAACGCGATCGGCGAGGACGGCGACAACCCGCCCGATACGTACGCCGCCCTGTTCGCCCTCACGCCGAAATTCGTCGAGAAGGGCATCATCCCGTGCGCCCAGCCCTGGCAGGGCGCGGGCGGGACGTTCGCCAAGCTCTACTGGACCCACATCTACAACTCCACCGGCCACCCGATGTTCAGCGACGACCGGACCCAGGTCCTGTTCGATGGACCCGAGGGTCTGTCCGCGTTCGAGACGATCGCGGCGGGTCTCTCCAGCGGCTGGTGGGACGCCCGGTACCTGAACATCACCAACGAGCACGAGGCGTTCGTCGAGTTCGCCAAGGGCAACATGGCCACCGTCATGCACAGCGAGTCGGTGATCGAGCCCACGGAGAAGGAACTGATCGCCGCGGGCAAGCTGAACAACCGCCAGTTCCCCGGTATCACCGCCGGGACCACCGGTTCGGCGCAGGGCGCGGACGGCACGGGCGTCAACAAGTGGACCAAGCAGCCCGAGGCCTCGTGGAGCTACTTCAACCGGCTGTTCACGCCGGACGTCGCGCTGGCGATCAGCCTGCACGAGCCGGAGCTCTACCCGCCGACCCGCAAGTCGGTGCTGGCCAACCCCGATGTCATCGCGGCCCAGTACCTCATCCCCGCGCACGCCGCGCAGGCGAAGGGCGTGACCAACCTCTGGTCGACGCCGTACGACTGGGCGCCGGTCTTTGACGATGTCGTCAACAAGCTCATCAAGGGCGAGTACTCGGCGCAGCAAGCGCACGATGCCGCCGTCACCGGCACGCAGGACCTGATCATCAAGTTCCTGAGCGCCTGAACGAGACAACCACGGCCGGCACGACCGGTCCATCGAAAGACGAGCACAGGACGCCGGATCTCTGGCGTCCTGTGCTCATATCTGGGAGAGTCACCGGGTGTTCGCCTCACTCGCCGCCGACTATCCGCGCGAGCCGCGGGCCGGAGAGCCGGACGCGCTCGGCGATGCCGATCGTCGCCTCGCGGCCGGGGAGATCACGTCGGACGAGCACCTCGCGATCACCCGCGAAGCCGTCCGGGTCGTCCTGAACGAACAGGAGGCCGCCGGCCTCGGCATGCTCAGCGATGGGCAGATCGGCAGCGACGATCGCCTGCGGCCCCTGGTCGAGGGGCTGGGTGGGACCAGCGACGGGCCGAGCGTGCAACTGGCCGACGGCGCGACCGTGCGGACGCCCGCGTTCGATACCGGCGTCAGCTGGCAGCAGCCGATCACGGTCGAGGCGTGGCGCTGGGCGGACCATTGCACGGACCAGCTCGTCAAGCAAGTCCTCGTCGGCCCATACACGCTCGCCCGTCTCGCCACCAGTGACCGGCAGGCGCGGGCGTACGTCGCGTTGGGGGTCGCCGAGGCGCTCAACCTCGAGCTTCGCGCGTTGGTCGACGCCGACTGCCCGTACATCCAGATCGACGAGGGCGCCCTCACGACCATCGGCGACGACGCGGAGGAGTGGCGGCTCTATGCGGAAACGGAACGTCGACTGACCGCGGGCGTCGAGGCGCGCCACCTGAGTCTTGGGCTGTATCGGGGCGCGGTCCATCCGAACGGACACGCGACGGTCCTCGAGGGCGCGTACCGGAGCTACCTGGTGGACGCGCTGGCCGGCCCGGATGCCTGGCGGTTCGTCCGCGCGGTCCCCCTCGACCGGGGCATCGTGATCGGGGCGCTGGACGCCGAGAAGCCCGAGCGCGACGACCCGGAGACCATGATCTGGGCGATGGCGTGGGCGGCGAACGGCGGGCGGATCACGGACCGGATCGGGATCGCGGCGAACGGCAGCCTGCGCGGCGTCGGACGGCACGCGGCCAGACGCAAGATCGAGCAGATGGGCGAGGCCCTCGGGATCGCCAAGATGGGACCGCTCCAGGAGGTCGCCGAGGCGATGGATCCCGATCCGGCGACCAGCCGGTTCCGATCCCTCCGGGAGATGTCCGAGGCCGTGGCGGCGGCCCGCTGACGTGGGTCCGGGCCCGACCAGGCCGATCCTTTACGAACGGCTCGTGGGCATGAGCACGATCGCGGGAGCCATCGTCTGGCCGCTGGGCCTGCTGGCGATGGCGGATGCGGCCGCCGGGGCGCTCGCGGGCGGTACCGAAGCGATCGCCGGCGTCGCATCGGTCGGTTTCCCGGCCGCGGTCGCGACGGCACTGTTCGCGGCGACGGCTGTGATCTTCGAACGGCACGCGACCACGGTGATCACGCTCCCCGACCTGGTCGGCGATCTGTGCGTCGCGATCGGCGCACTCGTGTTCCTGGTGGCGTCCGCCGTCGGGGTGGACGGGCTCCTTGGACCGGCGCTTGTCGTGCTTCTCGTGGGGTCGCTGCTCTTCGGTCTCCGCGGGCTCGACGGCAAACGACGCCCGAGCATGGCGAGCGCGTCGGTCGGGTCCGGAGCGGGCGGGCTGATCGGGGCGGTGCTAGGGCTCGGAGTCCTCGGACCCGGTGGCGCCGACACGGTCGCGGGTATCGCGCTGCTCAGCGTCGGGCTGCTCTCGCTCGGCTGGGCCTGGCTCGGCCTCCACCTGGCCCTCGCGAGACCCTTCCCTCGGGCCGGGCTGACCGGCGGGGGCTGACCGGCGGAGGCTGATCGGCCGCGCCTCGCGGGCAGGCTCATAGGTCCCCCCGGCCCTTCCGTCAGGGCGCGCGACGTGCCGACGGGTTGACGATGTTCCGCGGCCGTTCCCCGCTGATGAAGCGGAAGGCTTCGTCCGCGGCGCGGAGCGCCAGATCGCGACGCGCCTCGATCGAGTACCACGCCAGGTGCGGCGTGAGCCGAACATTCGGTCGGTCATACAACGGCCGCGTCAGGTCCGGCGCCGGCTCGTCCTCGACGACATCGAGCCCCACCGCCCCCACCCGTCCGCTCACCACGGCCCGGTCGAGCGCGTCGAGGTCCACGAGCCCGCCACGGCTCGTATTGACCAGGACGACCCCGGGCCGGACGCGCGCCAGGCGCTCCTCGTTGACCAGATGCGCGGTCTCCACCGTGATCGGGCAGTGGAGCGTGATGGCATCGCACGACTCGATGAGCGCATCCAGCCCGATCGGGGCGACCCCCGCGTCGACCAGCACATCGTCGGCGACATACGGGTCATGCGCGACGACATCGAACCCGAACGCCCGCGCCCGCCCCGCCACGGCCCGTCCGATCCGACCGAACCCCACGATCCCGAGACGACGGCCACGGATCCGGTCCACTGGCGGGACGAGCCCCGGGGCGACCCACGCGCCGGACCGCCAGACGGCCTCGAGTCCATCGAGGCGTCTCCACGCCGAGAGCAGCAGGAGCATCGCGTGGTCCGCCACCTCCTCCACGCAGTAGTCCGGGACGTTGACCACCCAGATGCCCGCGGCCGTGGCGGCCTCGACGTCGATGATGTCGTAGCCGATCCCGGCACGAACGAGGACACCCGTCCCTCCCAGGGCCGCGATCTCCGGAGACCGGAAAGGCATCAGCCCGACGATCGCGGCGGGGTACGTCGCGATGATCGCCGCAGCGTCGGACGCAGGGATCCCCTCCGGCAGAACGTCGACTGCGACGCCTCGCTCGCGAAGCAGGGCGATCCCGGGCCCGAGAAGCGGCTCCGAATCGGTGACGACGACCCGCTGGTCCACCTTGGCTGCCATCCCCGCCTCCGCTGCGCGCCCCTCGGGACCAGGTCCCGGATCCCGTAGATTGTCGACAATGTACACTGTCGCCGTGCTGTCGAGGTGGTTGCTCGACGCGTCGATCGGAGGCAGATCATGGGCGGAACGGCCATCGGTTTCGGCATCCTGGGGTCGGGCAACATGGCCCGCGTGTACGCCGATGCGCTCGCGACGCAGGTCACCGGCGGCCGGCTCGCCGCGATCGCCCTCGGGTCCCGCGCGGACGCGCTCGCGGCCGAATTCGGCGTCGCCGTCGAGGCATCCGCCGAGGCGCTCGCGACCCGGTCGGACGTCGATGCCGTCGTCATCGCGACCCCGCACTCGACGCACCTGGCCCTCGCGCTCGCGGTCGCCGCGGCCGGCAAGCATGTCTACCTCGAGAAGCCGATGGCGCTCGACGTCGCCGAGTGCGACGCGATCATCGAGGCGTGTCGGGCGGCCGGCGTCCAGCTGACGATCGCCAAGCAGAGTCGCCACATGGAGATGTCCATGCGCGCGAAGTCGTACCTCGACGAGGGGCTTATCGGCGAGCTGTTGTTCCTGCGGCCGATGAGCGTGACGCCGGGCTCCGGGTTCGTGAACGTCCCGCAGAGCTGGCCGTCGGACCCGCGCGAGGGCGACGCGTTCCTCGACTGGGGGTCGCACGCCTGCGACGCCATCCGCTGGCTCAGTGGCGCCGAGCCCGTCCGGCTCTACGCGGACTACGAGAACTTCACGGGCCTGCCGCTCGAGAGCCCGACGGTCATGGTCCAGATGCGGCTCTCCAACAAGGCGATGGCCCAGATCCTGCTCTGCTACGAGATCGGACCGTCCGGGTTCGGCACCCGCCGCAATAACCAGTACCAGATCGTGGGGACCGAGGGCTCGATCTTCTTCGACCTCGACCGGGTGGAGTTGCACACCGGCGCGCGCGACGAGCGCGTCTGGGAGCTTCCCTCCTGGACCCTCCCCGACTTCAAGCCACGTGACCCACGCCGGATCGGCAACACCGCCCGACAGATGGACGACTTCATCGCGGCGCTCCAGACAGGCCGAGCCCCGGCCATCACGGGCGAGGACGGACGGAAGGCCATCGAGATGACGCAGGCGGCCAAGCTCTCGGCGCAGACCGGGCGCGCGGTGGACTTCCCGCTGGCGGTGACACCTGCCCGATGAAGATCACCGATGTCCGCACGATGCGGCTGAGCGGTCCGGATCCGCACGGGGTCGGCGGGACCGAGCGGACGTGGCACGTCCAGATCGTGCGCATCGATACGGACGGCGGCGTCTACGGCCTCGGCGAGTCCGGCACGATGCTCGGCGAACGCGAAGGGATCGCGGTCGCGCGCGAGTGGCTGATCGGTCGCGACCCCCTCACGATCCGGCCGTTCGTCCGGGCGATGCTGTCTGGCGGGCTCCCGCCGTACGATCCGCAGATGAGCGCCACGGCCACGGTCGATGGCCCGATGGCGTGGGCGGTCAGCGGCGTCGAGATGGCGCTCGGCGACCTCGCCGGGAAGATCCTCGGGACGCCGGTGTACAACCTCCTCGGCGGCGCGTTCCGCGACCGGATCCGGGTCTACCTTGACCGCAGTGGCGTCGCGGACCCCACGGACCTCGGGGCTTGGCGAGCCCTCGCCGAGCGCTCGATCGCCGAGGGCTTCAGCGACTTCAAGTTCGATGCCGAGTGGATCGCTCCGGAAGCGAATGTCGACCCGTGGAACCGCCAGATGCGCAACCGCCAGGTGCGACTCACCTACGAGCGGCTCGCGGCCGTTCGCGAGGTCGCCGGGCCGGACGCCGAGATCGCGCTCGACGGCCACATGAGCTTCGATGTCGAGACGGCGATCCGGCTGGCGAACGCCCTCGAACCGCTGGCGCTCAAGTGGTTCGAGGATCCGGTCCCCATCCTCAACTTCGACGCCCAGAAGCGCGTCCGCGACGAAAGCCCCATCCCGATCTGCGCGGGCGAGATGCTGGTCGCGGACCAGTTCCGCGAGATGATCGACCGGCGGGCCGTCGATATCGTCCATCCGGACCTGCTCTTCGTGGGCGGGTTCCACGAGGCCCGCAAGGTCGCCGACTACGCGGATCTCAACGGGATCCCGCTCGCCATCCACAACAACGGGTCGGCGCTCAACACCGTGGCCGAGGCTCACGTCGGCGCGGCGTGTCCGAACTTCATCGGGCTCGAATACCACTTCTGGGACGCGCCCTGGATCGGGCAGGTCGTGCGTCGCGAAGGCGTGCCGCTGTTCGACGAGACCGGGCACGTTCCCTTGACCGACGCGCCCGGGCTCGGTGTCGAGATCGACCTCGAGATCGCCGCTCGGTACCTCGCCCCCGGGGAGTCCCTGTTCTGAGCACCGTCGATGCGACGCCCCCGCGGCGACCCACGTTGACGTGGCTGGACGCGCCAGCGTAGATTGTCGACAATATGCGTGGCGGATCGCCGCCACCACGCGCGGGTGACCCATGGACCCGCCCGGCCGACGCGCCGCCATCGACCGCGAGACGAGGGACCCCTGCACATGGCCGACATCGCGCTCAGGCTCGAAGGGGTGTCCCGTTTCTACGGGAAGGTGCGGGCCGTCGACAACCTGTCGATCGACATCCCGTCGGGCGCCTTCGTGACCCTGCTCGGCCCGTCCGGCTGTGGCAAGAGCACGACCCTGAGCCTGATCGCGGGCCTGGACCGGCTCGACGAGGGACGGATCCTGCTCGGCACCGAGGACATCACGGACACGCCGCCGAACGAGCGGCGGATGGCGATGGTCTTCCAGAACTACGCCCTCTATCCGCACCTCAACGCGTTCGACAACATCGCCTTCGGGCTCAAGCTCCAGCACCGCCCGACTGCGGAGATCAAGTCGCGCGTGGGTGCCGTCGCGGCCGCGCTCGATATCACGCACCTTATGAAGCGCAAGCCCGGACAGATGTCCGGCGGACAGCAGCAGCGCGTGGCGCTGGGTCGAGCCCTCGTGAAGGAACCGCTCGTCTTCCTGCTCGACGAACCCTTCAGCAACCTCGACGCGGGTCTGCGCAGCCGGATGCGGACCGAGGTCAAACACCTCCATCTCACCCTCGGGACGACGAGCGTCTTCGTGACACACGACCAGGAGGAGGCGATGTCGCTGTCCGACCTGATCGCGGTCATGCGCGACGGCAAGGTCGTCCAGCTGGGGACGACGCGCGAGATCTACCGGGCACCCACCGACCTGTACGTCGCGACATTCGTCGGAAAGCCGAAGATGAGCCTCGTGGATGGCGCGCTCGAGCGCTCCGACGGCAACGTCACCTTCGTCTCGCCGGACCTCCGCATCGCGCTGGGGTCCGCGGCCGAACTCGGGCTCCGCGACGGGACGTGGTCGAACGTCGCGCTCGGCATCCGCGCCGAGGACGTCCGGGTCCACAGCAACGGGGCCTCGGACATCCCGGTGGGGAGCTTTGGTGCCGAGGTCGAGCTCCTCGAGCCGATCGGGTCCGACACGTTCGTCGAACTCGGCGCCGGGGATGCGACCGTCGTCGCCCGCGTGGCCCCGGATGTCCGCCTCGAGATCGGCCGATCCGTCCAGGCCGTCCTGGCGCCTGCACGCATCCACCTCTTCGATCGCGAGAGCGGGCAGCGGATCATCCATTGAGCGCGACCGACCCGTCTGGGGTCGGGACGCTCGCGGGCCGGGTCGCGCTCGTGACGGGCGGGGGCGGCGGCATCGGCAAGTCGATCGCGGCCGCGCTGACGGACGCCGGCGCGACGCTGATCGTCGCGGACCGAGACGAGACGGCCGCACGAACGGTCGCGGAGGCGCTGCCGCGCGGCGAGGCCGTTCGGATCGAGATCTCAGACCCGGAGGCGTGCCGGGCGATGGTCGCCGATGTCGTCGATCGACACGGCCACCTCGACATCCTGGTCAACGGCGCGGGGTTCCAGCACGTGGCACCGATCGTGGACTTCCCGCTGGAGCGCTGGGACGCGATGCTCGCCGCGATGCTGACCGCGCCGTTCGTCCTGAGCCAGGCGGCGCTGCCGGGGATGATCGAGCGCGGCTGGGGCCGGATCGTCAACATCGGCTCGATCCACTCGGTGGTGGCATCGCCGAACAAGGTCGCGTACATCGCCGCCAAGCACGGCCTGCTCGGGCTGACCCGTGCCGTCGCCCTGGAGGCCGGCGCCCACGGCGTGACCTGCAACGCGGTCTGCCCCTCGTACGTGCGGACGCCCCTCGTGGAGGCCCAGATCGCGGACCAGGCAACGGCCGCCGGGATCCCCGAGGCCGAGGTGCTCGACCGGATCATGCTCGCCGGGGCGGCTATCCCGCGTCTGCTGGAACCCGACGAGGTGGCAGCCTACGTGCGGTTCCTGTGCTCCGATGCCGCGGCCGGGATCACCGGCACGGCCCAGATGCTCGATGCGGGCTGGACAGCGAGGTGATCCCCTCCCCCGAGCGGCAGGCCGAGTTCCTGGCCACGATGCCCAACGCGATCGTCGCGACGATCCGCAGCGGAGGGCTGCCCCAACTCACGCCCAACTGGTACCTGTGGACCGGCGAGGTCTTCTGGATCGTCACCTCGCACGTCACCGCCAAGACCTACAACCTGCGCCGCGACCCCCGGATCGTCCTGTGCATCGACGATCCCGCGAGCGGCGACTACGTGCAGGTGATCGGCGATGCCGTCGTGGTCGACGGGGACGCGGCCCGCGAACCAGCCCTGGCGCTGATCCGCAAGTACCTGGCGCCCGATGCCGTGGTCACCCATTGGGAGACCATCTCGGCGCTCTCCCGGCAGGTCCTCATCGAGGTCAGGCCCGAGCGGTTCCTCTGGCACGACCGCTGACCGGCGTCACGCGCACCTCGGCGAACGCCGCGTGGGCGGAACTGAGCGAGCGCCCGAGCTTGGGGACCCACACGTCGTCGTCGAAGGGCGCGCCCGCGGCCATCGCGCCGTCGATGGTGATCACCGCCCGCGGCGCCCCGACGAACATCGCCCAGATGTCCTCGGTCTCGCTGAAGCCGCCATCCTGACCGTCCGTCCAGAACGGGACGTCCGGGTCATCCCAGCGGGCGTGGATCACCGTGTCGTCGGTGAGGATCCGGAACCCGAACCCGGACGCGTCGTACGGCTCGCGGTCGAACCGCGCGAGTCGCGGCGGGCCCGCGTCGGTCATGCGCGAGTCGCCCATGGCGGCGAGCCGGTCCTGCTGGCGGCGCCCGAGCTCGAGATCGTCGGTGAGCGTCGCGCGCCACACGGCCCCGTTGACGTCCGAGACCTCCAGGTACGCCACATGCCCGGCCCCGAGGGTCGCCGAATAGGCGATGGCGTACAGGCTCAGGAAGGCCGTGGTGGCACCGTCCGCGTCGCGGAGCGTGATCACGAGGTGGTCCCAGCAGTGGATCACCGAACCCGGGTGCGTCTGCGCGGTCATGGCGGCTCAGGCCGATCCAGGGGCCGCGTCGTCGGGCGCCGGGTCACTGCCGGCCATCGCCGCCCAGACCCGGCTCGCTGTCATCGGGATCGTGTGCAGGCGTGGACCGCCGGCCGCGGCGATGGCGGACGCGATCGCGGCCGGGGCCGGGATGACCGGCGCTTCGCCGACCCCCTTGGCGCCGAACGGCCCATCGGGCGCGGGCACCTCGACGATGCGCGTGTCGATGGGTGGGATGTGCTCCGCACGGGGTAGGACATAGTCGAGGAACGAGCCGCTGACCAGCTGCCCTTCAGCATCGTGGAGGAGCGCCTCGTACAACGCCCAGCCGATCCCCTGAGCCGCGCCACCGCGCATCTGGCCCTCGACGAGCGCCGGGTTGATGGCCCTGCCGACGTCCTGGATCACGACGTAGTCCAGGACGGTCACCTCGCCGGTCTCACGATCCACGGCGACGTGGGCGAGATGCGCCGACGTCGATGGCGCGAGGCTGGCATGGACGGTCGTCGCGTGCCCCTCGACCGGCGGGTGCCCGCTGCCGAAGTCGTGCAGCTCGGCGGCCAGGTCGGCAAGCGGGCGGCCCCTGTCGGGCGAACCCACGGGGCGCACGACGCCTTCGACGATCTCGAGATCCGATGGGTCGATCTCCATCTCGACCGCGGCGTACTCGAGGAGCTGTCGCCGGGCGTCCGCGGCGGCCTCGCGAATCGCCCGCCCGGCGGAGTACGTGATGACGCTCCCGCCGCTCAGCGGTGACTGGGGCGCGCCGTCCGTGTCGAGGCTGACGACCGTCACGTCATCGGCCTTGACCCCGAAGGTCTCTGCGGCGATGAGGGCGAACGCCGACGACGTCCCGCTCATGTCCACGACACCCGTGACGACGGTCAGCGTCCCGTCGGCGTCCAGCCGGCACAGGGCCGCTGCCGGCTCCTTGCCGCCCGGCCAGACGCCCGCGGCGACGCCCACGCCCTGACCGCTCGGCAGCGAGGCGCGATCGCGCCAGAGCGGGTGCGCGGCGGCGGTCTCGAGGACCTTGCCGATGCCGATCCCCGGCCAGGGCTCGCCGTCGACCATCGTGTCCCCCTCACCGGCGATGTTGCGCAGCCGGAGGTCGATGGGGTCCAGGCCGAGCTGGCCGGCGAGCTCGTCGAGGAGCAATTCGATGGCGAAGGCGGCCTGCGGACCACCCGGGCCCCGGTATGACCCCGTCCCGAACCGGTTGGTCCGGACGCCGTACGCCCGGACGTCGAACGCTCCCCAGCGATACGGGCCACCCACGAGCACCGCGGCGATCCCCTCGATCGACCACTCGCTGTACGCGCCCGAATCGAAGACGAGACGCGCATCGAGGGCTGTCAGCGTCCCATCGGCGCGGGCACCGATCCGGACCTGGAGGGCCGAACCGGGTGCCGGGTTCGTGGCGGCCATGTCGTCGCGTCGGTCGAGCACGAGCCTGACCGGGCGGCGCAGCGCCAGGCACGCGCCGACGACCAGCGGGTCGACGATGAGGATCTTGGATCCGAACGACCCCCCGAGCGGCGCCCCGGTGACGCGGATCGAGGCGAGTTTGCGGCCGAAGATCTTCGCGAGCTGCTTTCGCACGTAGAACGTGCCCTGGGTCGAGGTCTCCACCTGCAGCGTGCCATCGGGGGCGAGCCAGGCCGTCGCGGCGTGCGGCTCGATATAGCCCTGGTAGACCCAGCTCGTCCGGAAGGTCGCGCCGGCGGTCGCGTCGGACGCCCCGAGACCCGCTTCCACATCGCCCGCGACGTAGCGCTTCGCGTTGAACACGTTGGGTGACAGGGCTTCGGTGTCGAGCTCCACGCCTTCGCCACCGACCGCCGCGTGCGCGGCCTTGGCCGAGCCACCCTCGGCGCCCTCGTCCGGGACGAGCGGCTCCAGCCGCGCCAACGGACTGTCGACGGACATCGCGGCCAGCACGTCGACCACGGCGGGCAGTCGCTCCGCATCCACGACGACGAGTCCGGCCGCATCGGCGGCGGCTTCCTCGGTCTCGGCGACCACGAGCGCCACCGGCTGACCGGCGAACAACGCCTCGCCGCGCGCGAGCGGTTCGAACATCCGCATGTCATCGACCGCGGCGATCGGCAGGTCGGCGGCGGTGAGCACCGCGACGACCCCCGGCACCTCGAGCGCGGCGGACGCGTCGATCCCGCGGATCCGGGCATGCGCGTACAGGCTCGGGACGATCCTCGCGTGGAGGAGGCCACGGATCGGACGATCGGCGGCGTAGCGCGTGGCGCCGCGCACCTTCTCCTCGGAATCCGAGCGCGGACGAGCGACCCCGACCCCCAGGCTCGCGGGTCGTTCATCGACGGTCATCGCGCCCTCCTGCCCACCGGCCGCTGAGCGGACCGTGGTCTGGATTGTCGACAATCGACAACCGTTCGGTCAAGCGAGCGCGCCTGCCCTACCCTTGTGGCGATGACCAGCACGGAGCGACGACGCATCACGGCGGGGCCGGACACGGGGTTCACCATCGTCGAGCTCAGCGGCGCGACCGATGGGCCCACGGTCTCGATCGTCGGCGGTGTCCACGGCGACGAATTCGAAGGCGTCGTCACCTGTCTTCGGCTGATCGACGAGCTGGCCGAGACGCCCCTCCGCGGCCGAGTCAGGCTGGTCCCGGTGGCGCACGAGGTCGCCCACGTCGCGAGCCTTCGATCGTCCCCGCTCGATGGCCGGAACCTCGCGCGAACGTTCCCCGGCGACCCGGCGGGCGAGCCGACCGAGCGACTCGCCGATGCCCTGCGGCGGGAGGTCATCGCGGGCTCCGACGCGTTCCTGGACCTCCACAGCGCGGGCACGTCGTCGGCGATGCCACTGCTCGTCGGCTGGACCGATGACGGGTGTCGAGCCTGCGTCCGTGGGGGCGAGCTGGCGGCCGCGTTCGCCGCACCGATCCTGTGGCGGCACCCCGGGCCCGTGCCGGCGGGCCGGACGCTGTCGGCCGCGCATGACCTCGGGATCCCGTCGATCTATGCGGAGGCGGCCGGGGGCGGGACCGTCACCGCCGACCACGCCGATGCCTACGTCGCCGGCGTTCGCCGCGTCCTCGTCGCGATGGGGATGCTCGCGGTCGACGAGGCCCCGGCCGCCGGCCCGGTCCGCCGGCTCGTCGGGGAAGGCAACCTCGACGTCCCGGCCATGACCGCGCCGATCGACGGCGTGTGCGAGATGCTCGTCGGACCGCTCGACGACGTGGTTGCCGGGCAGGTCGTGGCCGTCGTCACGGACCCGCTCACGGGCCAGCGGGTGGAGGTCGCCGCGTCCGGGCCTGGGGTCGTCGTGCTGTCGCGGCGCGGCGCGCGCGTCACCCGTGGCGACAACCTGGTCGTCCTCGCCGCGCTGGACGGGCTTGGGGACTGACGCCTTGGACGCGCGTGACGCACCCGCTTCACCGACCCAACGGCGCCTCGCCTACACGGACACTGCACGAGGGTCATCGGAATCCAGCATGATGTCACTCGTCACCCTCCCCATGCCGTAAGGAACGCCCGATGATCGACGTCCGCGAGACCGGCCTCGTCTACCGCAACCCGCGTCCCGATCTGCGCACGCGGCACGCGTGGCACCCGACATTGGTCCGCTTCGACGACGGCGAACTGTTGGTCACCTTCGACATCGCCTCAGCCGATGCGGCGCTCGACTACAGCACGCATGCCACCCACTCCGTCGACGGCGGTGCGAGCTGGTCGGCGCCGACGCGCCTATTCGACGACCCGCCAGGTCGGGCGACGACCCACTCGGTGCGGTCGAACCGCGTCTCGGACGGTTCGGTCGTGGCCATGGGCGCGTTGATGTACCGCGACGACCCCGAGCAGAGTGTCGTCAACCCGGAAACGACCGGGTATGTGGAGACACAGCTCATCCTCCTGCGCAGCCAGGATCGCGGGCACAGTTGGGGCGAGCTCGAACGGATCACGCCGCCGCTGGTCGGTCCATCCTTCGAGGTCTGCCATGCGCCCGTCGAGCTGCGCGATGGCCGGTGGGTGTGGCCGTGCTCGACCTGGATCGGGTGGGACGGCGATGACCCGAGCGGGATGAACGCGATCCTGCTGGTGTCCGACGATCAGGGCCGGACCTGGCCGTCCTACGTCGTGGAGTTCGACCGCTGGTCAGAGCGGGTCATCCATTGGGAGCAGTCGTTCCTCGAACTCCGCGACGGTCGCTGGCTGTCCGTGGCGTGGTGCGTCGACCTGGACAGCGGCAAGACACAGCCGACGCCGTATGGCATCAGCCACGACGGGAAGACGTTCGTCCACGGGCTGACCGGATTCCACGCCCAGACGACCAAGATGATCGAGCTGCCGGATGGCCGGATCCTGGCCGCCTATCGGCGCAACGACGAGCCGGGTCTGTGGGCGACGACGGCGCGACTCGACGGCGACCGCTGGGTCAACCTCGAAACCGTCAACCTGTGGCGCGGGCAGGCCTCTGGCATGGCCGGTGACAGCACCCCGGGGGCAGAGTTGGTCCAGCTCAAGTTCGGGTTCCCGCAGATGACCCTCGAACCGGACGGTTCCGTGTTCCTCGTCTTCTGGTGCGAAGAGGACTGCGTCAAGAACATCCGCTGGCTGCGCCTCGCGGTCTGACGCGCCGCCTCTTGCCGAGGACGGGCAGCCGGGCGCCCGGCTGCGACCGGCAGCGCGGCGGCGACGAGCTCAGGGCTGGTAGGAATACGGGCGGTCGAAGACCTCGCGGATCTGGGGCATGAACGCCTCGACCGGAAGCGCGTCGTATGCCGGATCGAACGACGGCGCGTCGTAGTCGCGGCAGAACCTGCGGGTCAGGTCGAACGCCGGGTGCTCGCGATGGGGCGCCAGCAGATCCTCCATGACCCCACTCCCCCAGTAGGCGTGGTTGACGAAATTCTCCTTCTGGAACAGCCCGTGCATCTTGACCATCCAGTAGTGGTGGTCGGACACGAACGGCTTGAGGAGCTCCGCGGCGATCTGGCCATGGTTGACGGGGGCCAGGCGGTCCGCGGCGTCGTGGAACAGGACGCACACGATGAACTCAGACGACTCGCCGGCCCGGAGTGCTCTCGTGGCCGCCTGACGGCTATGGTCGTACGGGTTGAGGGTGTAGCCGGCCGGGTCGCCGCCCTTGAGCGATTCGAGGAGCGCGAGCGGTGCGGCGGCATGGTCGGTGCGCGCCTCGTCGAGCGCATCGATCTGATCCCAGTCCTCGCGGGTGGCATCGCGCAGGCTCGTGAACATCGTCGCCTCCTCCGTCGTTTCCGGTTCAGGTCGCCGTCGGCGCCGTCCAGCCGATCGCCTCGGCGAGGGCCCCGCCCCGCTCGTCCAGCCACGAATACAGGATGTTGACATCGGTGCCGATGCAGAAGTCCTTGACCCCGAGGTCGAGGAAGTACTGCGCCTCATCCGGATGCGTGATCTCGGCGCGGGGCGGGACGCCGGCCTTGATGCAGCGGGCGATCACGTCGCGCTCCACGGCCTTGACGTCGTCGTCGAACCAGCCGCCCGGCCGGCCGATGCTCATCGCGTAGTCCGCTGGTCCCCACTGGACCATGTCGATGCCAGGTACCGCCAGGATCTCGTCGAGCGCGTCCACGGCGGCCTGCTTCTCGATCATCAGGACGATGACGATCTCCTTGAGCGCCCGGACGTAGTCGATGGAGCCGGCCTCGCCCCAGTAGGAGTGGCGGCGATCGGCGGCCCCGTATGTCCCCATCCCATGGGGTGTGTCCGGCCGGACCACGCGGACGCACTCGCGCGCGTCGTCGGCGGTCCGGACGTCGGCGAACAGGACAGACTGAAAGCCCGACCCGATCGCGCGCTGGGCCAGCCACGAGCGCGGGGCCTGGTCGAGCTTGATCATCGTGCCGAGCCCGACCAGTTCGGCGGCCCGGCAGAAGTTGTCGAGGCCGTGCAGGTCGTATGGCGCGTACTCGCCGGAGAATTCCACGTAGTCGAACCGGCGCGTGTGGCCGACGACCTCGACCAACGACGGCCACGTGGAGTGGAGGTGCGTGCCGATCGACGGCCGCCCCTCGCTGATGAGCTGGCGAAGCCGGTTGGGACGCACGGGTGCATCAGCCTCCGAGGGGCAAGCGGATGGACTCGCCGGACGCCGCCGAGCGTTCCGCGGCCTCCAGCATGGATGTCGTGAGGGCGCCCTGTCGCCCGCTGACGAACGGGTCCGTCCCGTCGCCGATGGCCCGGATCAGGTCACGCAGCTGGAGCGCGTAGGCCTGGAGCCGGATCGGATCGTCGGGGTTGAGCGGATCGAACGGCGTCTGGTCGTAGATCGTCTCCCAGCCACCGGTCGGCGTGCCGAGCCGGACCGTGCCGTACGAGTCGAGCTCGATCAGGCCGTCGGAGCCCGTGATGAGCAGCTGCATCGCGGACCCGAGGCTGGGTTCGGTCAGCTCATAGCTGAGCCAGATCTGGACCATGACGCCGTCCGCGAGCGTGTAGTGGACCATCGAGCTCTGACCCGTGGGCCCGACCGCGTTGTAGCTCCCGAACTGCCCGAAGACGAGCGTGGCCTCCGAGCCGGTGAGCCAGCGGACGATGTCGCACGCGTGGGCGCCCCAGTCCATGTATGGCGTGACCTGGGCGCTGTCCGAGTTCCAGGAGTCGACGGGGATGTCCCAGCCGACGTTCGGGCCGAAGACCCGGACCATCCGGATGGACCCGATCCGACCCGCATCGATGGCCGCCTTGGCGGCGACCGGCGCGCCGCGGAAGCGGTGCTGCGACACGACGGCCAGGCGAACACCGGCGGCATCGGCCGCCGCCACCATCGCGTCCGCGTCGACCCGCGTGTTGGTCATCGGCTTTTCGACGATGACGTGCTTGCCCGCGGCGGCGGCGGCTTCGCTGAGGGGTCGATGCGTCGGCACGGGCGTGGCGATCACGACCGCGTCGATATCCGACCGCTCGAAGAGCGCGGCCGGGTCGAGTGCCTCAACGCCGTGCTGGGCCGCGAGCGCGGCGGCACCCCGCCCGCCGCCCACGGCCACCAGCCGGGCTTCCGGCACGTGACCGGTGATGACCCGGGCCCAGGTCTGACCCATGAACCCGGTCCCGACGACTCCGAACCGCGTCGGCTCGGCCATGTCAGCCGCGCGCCGCGACGACGGGCGTCACGAGCGTGCCGAGGCCACCGATCGAGCCGGCCATCACGTCGCCGGCCTTGAGATACGTCCCGGCCGCATCGCCGGTGCCGTCCAGCGTGCCGCCGGCGATCACGTCGCCGGGCTCCAGCGTCATGAACCGCGAGGCGAACGCGATGATCTCCTCCGGGCTGAAGATCATGTCCGCGGTGGACCCGTGCTGCCAGGTCTTCTCGTTGACCTTGAGGGTCATCTCGAGGTCGTTCGGGTCCGGCGAGACCGCGTCGGTGGTCGTGATCCACGGGCCCCAGGCCGCGAAGCCGTCGCCCCACTTGCCGTTGAGCCAGTCGAAGAACGAATCGAAGCCACCCGGCTCACGACCTTCGACGCCCCACTGCATCGAGCGGGCCGAGATGTCGTTGATGACCGAGTAGCCGGCGACGTGGTCGCGGGCCTTGGCCACTGGGATGTCCCGGCCGGCCGTGCCGATGACGATCGCGAGCTCCAGCTCCCAGTCGAGCGCGTTCGAGACGGTCGGCAACTCGACGGCCTCGCCGGGTCCGATGATCGCGGACGACGGCTTGATGAAGAGCTTGGGGACGATCTTGGTCTTGTCGACGCGCTGACCGCCGCCTTCCTCGATGTGGGCCTGGAAGTTCCCGGCCACCGCGATCAGCTTCCCCGGCCGACGGATCGGCGCGAGCAGCGTGACCGACGACAGCGGGACGCCGCCGCCGGCCGATGCGGCATCGCGCGCCGCGGCCATCGCGTCCGATCCGGCACCGAGCAGGGCGAGCAGGTCGCCGGCCGGGATCCGTCCCCCCGACGCGTCGGCGAGGTCGATCACCCGCTCGTCGCCGGCGTCACCCACGATGGCCGCGCTGCGTGCATCCCCGTTCGAACCCCGGTATGAGGCAAGTCGCATCGTTCGGTCTCCTTCTCGTTGTGCTGGGTGGCCAGGTTGGTGATCAGGCGCCCGGTCGAGGATCGGCCGGGTCGAACTCGGAGATCTGGACCTTGACGTTGCCGCGAGCCTGCGACTCGAGGATGGCCTGGGTGATCGCGACGGTCGCGCGAGCGGTCTCCGGCGGGCTGGCGGGATCGCGGCCCTCGTCCATCGCGGTGACGAGATCAAGCATCGCCGCCTGCATGCCGGCCACCGTCCAGTGGGGCACTAGCCGCTGGATCGAGGTGACCCCGGGCTTCGTGCGGATGTCCTCGTGGCGAACGGAGTGCATCCGGATGCCCTCGAGGTCCACGATCACACGGGCCTCCGGTCCGGTGAGGGTGACCATCGTATCGAGCCCCACGGTGTCCTTCATCCCGGTCAGGTACGCCCGGACGCCGTTGGCATAGACGATGTAGTAGTTCGCGCCGGGCTCCGTGGCCGGATCGTTGCCCCCGTCGCCGGCGTACGCCGTGCCGTAGTCCTCGAACCCGGGTTCCAGCTCCGCCCAGACCCAGACCGGATCCGAATCGGCGAGGTAGTTGATCAAGTCGATCGCGTGCGTGTGGTTGCGGAACAGCATGGACCGCGGGCCGCCCATCTGGACGACGATCTGCGAGAGCTTTCCAAGCTCCCCGGCGCGAACGAGCCGGCGCGCCTCCACGAACTCCGGGTACCACCGCCGCGTGTAGTTCACATTCATCGTCACGCCGGCGGCACGGACGGCCGACACGATGGAATCGGCCTCTTCGAGGGACGTGGCGAGCGGCTTTTCGCAGAGGATGCCGCGCGCGCCGGCCTCGATGGCCGCTTTGACGACCGCCGCGTGCAGATGGTCCGGCGTGACGACCGCGACGATCTCCGGGCGCTCGGTCGTGAGCATCTCGCGAAAGTCGGCGTAGACCTTCAGGCCCGGCCAACGTGGCGACCAACGTTCCTTGAAGGTGGTCCTCGCCCCCTCCGAGATGTCGCAGCCTGCGACGACGTCGAGCCCCGGGATGGCGGCGATCGCCGACGCGTGGCTATACGGGATGGCGGTGCCGAGGACCGGGTCCGACGCCTCGCCCGGCAGGTCGGCGGAGATCCAACTCAGGCCGACGATCGCGACTCGACGTGTCATCGGCTTGCCGGAAGCCGATCGGGCTCCCGACCAGGCAACGTGCGGTCTTGGTGATCCGATCGAGTCGACACCCAGCGCCTCCGTGTCGAGCGGGAGATGCTCCCGTCGGCCGCCCCCGGTCGAGTCAGTCTCGTTGACCGGATATCGCGTACAGGTTTAGTATGACAGCGAGTCGACAGTGTGACTTAAAGCGAATGCACGCCGCCGATGCCCAGCCGCACGCAGCGCCACGCCGGGGTCTCGGGGAGGGGAACCATGGTCACCCAGTCCACCGTACGGGTCCGGCGTCACCGCCTCCTCCAGGGCGGTCGCTGGAGCGACCCGGCGAGTGGTGAGACCGTCTCACTCCGCAGCCCGGCCACCGGCGAGCCCGTCGCGGACGTCGCCGCCGCGGGTCCCGAGGACGTCGACGAGACGGTCCGGCTGGCCGGCGAGGCGTTCGAGCAGAACCGCTGGCGAACGGCCTTCGAGCGCGCGACCGAGATGGAGCGCGTGGCCGCCGTCATCGACGCACGAGCCGCCGACATCGCCGCCGACCTCGTGCTCGAACACGGGAAGCCGATGGCCGAGGCGATCGGCGAGGTCGCGTCGGCAGCGAACGGGTTCCGCCTGGCCGCTGCGGAAGCGCGACGACTGACCGGACAGACGATCCCGGTGGAGGACCCGCACAAGCGGGTCATGACGTTCCGCCAGCCGCGCGGCGTCACCGTGGCGATCACCCCGTGGAACTTCCCGATCAACATCCCCGTGGAGTACGTTGGACCGGCCCTGGCGAGCGGCAACGCGGTGATCCTCAAGCCGGCGCCGTCCACCGCGGGCATCGCGGCGATGCTGGCCGAGTGCATCGTCGAGGCGGGGGTGCCGGACGGGCTGTTCAGCCTCTTGACCGGACCATCGGTCGAGATGGCGTCGGCCCTGGTCCAGCACCCGGACGTGGTCGTGGTGGGCTTCACGGGCTCGAGTGCCGTCGGCGAGTCGATCGCGCGACAGGCAGCGGGCAAGGAAGTCGTGATGGAGTTGGGCGGGAACGGGCCCATCGTCGTGCTCGACGACGCTGATCGCGATCGGGCCGTCGCGGCCATCGGCGCGGCCGCGTTCTTCAATGCCGGTCAGTCGTGCGCGGCGGCGGAGCGCATCATGGCGTCAGATGCCGTCCACGACTGGCTTGTCGACGGCCTCGTCGAGTACGCTCGGGCGATCCGGCTCGGCGATCCGCGAGATCCGGCGACCACGATGGGTCCCGTCAACAACGAAGGAGTCGCGGCCAAGATGGATGCCCACGTCGCCGACGCGCGGACGCAAGGCGCGGCGGTCGCGTTCGGCGGCGCGCGACGAGACGATCAGCCCACCCGCCTCTATTACGAGCCCACCGTCCTGAGCCGGGTCCCTGATGGTGCGGCGGTCACGCGCGAAGAGACCTTCGGGCCGATCGCACCGGTCAGCGCGTTCCGCGACGATCGAGCGTTGCTCGCCGCGGCGAACGCCAGTGGTCTCGGGCTGAGCTCGGCCGTGTTCACGAGCGACCTTGATCGGGCGTTCTGGTTCGCCGAGCGGCTCCAGACGGGGCAGGTGACCGTCAACGACACGAGCAACTATTGGGAACTCCACCTGCCGTTCGGCGGATGGGCCGGCAAGTCGTCGGGGCGCGGGCGCGTTGGCGGGCGGCAGATCTTCGAGGCCTTCACCCAGATCCGGTCCGTCGCCTTCGACGTGGGACGGGGAAAGGCATGACGAACCCACTCGACAGCTCGGCCACGGATGTCGAGGTCCCTCTCGATGGCGGCCGCGACACCGAGACGATCGGCGAGGGCATCCGTCGCGAGCGGCTCCGGCGCGGCCTGACGCTTGCCCAGCTCGCCCAGCAGGTGAACCTGACGGTCAGCGCGGTCAGCCAGATCGAGCGCGGCGCCTCGGACCCATCGATCAGCTCACTGCGACGGATCAGCCAGGCGTTCGACGTCCCGATGTTCCAATTCCTGGTCGGGACGGTCCAGCGCGAGATCGTCGTCCGCAAGGGTCGGCGGACCAAGCTCACGTTCGTCGATCGCACGCTCGAGTACGAACTGGTCTCGGCCGATACGTCCGGCGAGTTCGAGGTGCTGTCGCTCACGATCTCCCCTGGCGGGACGACGGGCGCCGCGCCGAACAGCCATCCCGGCGAGGAGTGCTCCGTCGTGCTGCGTGGCAGCGTCATCGCCGAGGTCAACGGCCAGGCGTACGAGCTCGACGCGGGCGACAGCATCAAGATCCACCGGTCGCTGCCGCACCGCTTCATCAACCAGTCGAGCGAGGACGCCGAGATCCTCATCATCATCAGCCCGCCCACGTTCTAGGTTCGCGTGACGGCTACGGAGCGCGGGCTCGACGTCGCGTGGGTCCGTGCCGCCCTGAGCGGCCCGATGACGAGCATCCATCCCCTCTTTGCCGAGGATGGCTCGCTCGATGAGACGGCGATCGAACGCGAGATCGAGTTCGCCCTCGCCGCGGGCAGCGGGACGATGCTCCTCACCTACGGCGACAGCCTGCACTCGATCCTGGCCGACCGCGAGATCGGCGACCTGCTCCGGATCGTCGTCAAGGCAACGGCCGGACGGGCCATGGTCGTCGCGGCGGATGGGCGCTGGCCGACGGCCATCGAAGTCGAGTTCGCTCGCGAGGCGCGCGACGTCGGCGCCGACGTCCTGATGGTGCTCCCGCCGAATTGGGGCGGGTCCGTCACGGTCGACTCGCTCGTCCGGCACTACCGAACGGTCGCCGTGGAGATGCCGGTCATGATCGTGACCGCCGCATTCTTCGGCATCGAAGCCATGGGCCTTGAAGCGCTCGACGTGCTGGTCCACTCCGAGCCGCGGGTCGTCGCGCTGAAGGACGACATCTGTGGGGAGTTCGCGCGGCGCGTCGGGCGACTGTGTCACCCGGCGATGGCCGTGATCTCCGGCGGCCAGAAGCAGAACCATCTCGACCTGCACCCATACGGCTGCGATGGGTACATGTCGACGTTCATGCACTTCAACCCGCCGGTCGCGCATGCCTACTGGGCGCGCATCACGGCGGGGGACCTCGCTGGCGCGGCTGCGATCATCGACCGCTACGACCGCCCCTACATGGACCGGGTCCTGGGGCTCCCGGGTGGCTTCGACGCCGGGTTCCACGCCACGCTCGAGGTCGCGGGACTGGCCCGTCGCTGGCGGCGAGCGCCGTACCACGACCTCGACGGCGAGGCCTTCGAGTCGTTCGCGGCGTTCCTCCACGAACACGGCCTGCTGGCGGCCCCGACGCTCTGACCGGCGACCGCCCGCCCCAGCGCATCCGCCGAACGGCGATGACAGCGTGGCTGTAGCATGAACGGATGAACGAAGCCACACTGCAAGTGGCGGCGACGGACACCGAGGCCGCGACGGACACCGGGACGCCTCGGGCGCCCGAGGCCGGGTCCGCCCACGACTGGCGCCGGATCGACACGCCCGCCCTGCTCGTGGATCTCGACCGCCTCGAGACCAATGTCGGCTGGATGGCGGACCAGGCCCGGAGCGTCGGCCTGGCCCTTCGCCCCCACGTCAAGACCCACAAGTCGGCCGAGATCGCGAAGCGGCAACTGGCCGCCGGCGCCGTCGGGATCACCGTCGCGAAGCTCGACGAGGCCGAGGCCCTCGTGGACGGCGGCGTCACCGCCCCGATCCTGCTCGCCTTCCAGATCGTCGCCGAGCCGAAGCTCGATCGGGCCGTCCGCCTCGCGTCGCGGGTGCCACTCACGGTGGCGATCGATAGCGCTGAGGGCGCCGCGTCGCTCTCCGCGGCCGCGCGATCCGTCGGGCTGCGCATCGACGTCTGGATCGAGATCGATAGCGGGCTGCTGCGGGCCGGGGTGCTCCCGGCCGACGCGCCGGCCCTCGCCCGCGCCGTCAACGGTCTCGAGGGCGTCCGGCTGAAGGGCATGTTCACCCACGCCGGCCAGTCGTACGCGGCCGGCAGCCCCGCCGAGGTCGAAGCCATCGCCGGGCTCGAGACCCGAGCGGTCGTCGACGCCGCGATGGCCACGCGCGCGATCGGGATCCCGATCGAGTCGGTCTCCGCGGGATCCACGCCGACGGCCCGCTTCCTGCGCGCCGATACCGGCTTGACCGAGATGCGCCCCGGGACCTACGTCTTCTACGACGAGCTCCAGGTGGCCCTTGGTACCACGACGGCCGATCACTGCGCGCTCTCGATCGCGGCGACCGTCGTCAGCCGACCGGCGCCGGATCGTGCGGTGATCGACGCCGGCTCCAAGACGCTGGGTCTGGACCGCGGCGCCCATTCGAGCAGTCTGCTGACCGAGTTCGGGCGGGTCCTCGAGACCGACGGCGCGCTGGTGCGGCTCTCGGAGGAACACGGCGTCCTCTCGATCCCGAGCGGCTCGCCGCTGGCCATCGGCGACCGGGTCCGGATCGTGCCGAACCACGTCTGCTCGGCGACGAACCTCGGGCGGCGGTTCTACGGCCTCCGGGGATCCGAGGTCGTCGAGGTCATCACGATCGACGCGGCGGGCGGCGTCCACTGACGGTCCGGCGAAGGACACGGCCCAGCCCCAGGTCGACCGCCCTCCCCTGCTCCACGGCGACGCGTCCACCCACCACGACCATCTCCACCCCGACCGGCGCGAGCGTCGGCGAATCGTAGGTCGAGCGGTCGGCCACCGTCGCGGGATCAAACAGCGCCAGATCGGCGACGAGACCTTGGGCGATGCGGCCCCGATCGGTGAGCCCCAGGACGTCAGCCGGCCGCCCGGTCATCCGATGGATCGCCGTCGCGAGATCGAACCGCCCGAGTTCCCGCACGTTGCGACCAAGCACGCGGACGAACGTTCCGTAGGCCCGCGGGTGGACCCGCGCGTCGGGCGAGATCACGCCGAGCTGGTCTGACCCGATGAGGGTGGCCGGGTCGTCGACGATCGTCTGGACGTCGGCGTCATGCATGAGCCGGACGATCATGACCGTGGCGGCGCGATCCGCGACGATCGTGTCGAGCACGAGCGTCAGCGGGTCCGTCGCGGCGAGCGCCGCGGCTCGGGCGAGCGTCAGACCTTCGAGGCCGCGGAGCGACGGGTCCGTCACGGCGGCGATCGTGATCGCATCGGGACCGCCACTCGATCGCAGGTAGTTGTTCCAGCCGGGCAGACCATCGCGCACGTCGGCGGCGATGCGGGCCCGGACCTCCGCGGAGCCAAGCCGCTCGATGATGGCGACCGTTCCGCCGTCCTGCACCCAGCGCGGCAGGAGTTGCGTGAGCAGCGTGCTCCCCGCGTCGTATGGGTACGCGTCGTGCGAGACCCGGATCCCCGCCGCCCGAGCGTCAGCGAGGACACCGAGCAGTTCCGCCGCCCGGCCGTGGTTCGGGATCCCGGCGGCCTTGAGGTGCGACACCTCGACCGGGACACCGAGGCGCCGGCCGATCTCGACCGCTTCGCGCAGCGCATCAGCCACGCCATCGTTCTCGTCGCGGATGTGGCTCGCGTAGAGGCCGTCGACCGCCTGGAGCGCGGCCCCGACCGTGACGATCTCGTCCGTCGGGGCGTAGGACCCTGGCGGGTAGACCAGGCCCGTGCTCAGCCCCCAGGCACCCGCCGACAGCGCGTCCGCCGCAAGGTCGCGCATCGCACCCGTTTCGACCGGCGTGGCCGCACGGGCATCCGCGCCAACCGTCGCGAGGCGGAGCATCCCGTGGCCGACCAGCGGGATCGCGTTCACGGACGGTCGCGCGGCATCGAGCCGGTCCAGGTACTCCCCGAACGACTGCCAATCCCAGGCGAGGTCCGGTCCAAGGCCGTGACAGCTCGCTCGCTGCTCGTCGGCCCGGCGCGCGTCATCCGAGAGGGGCGCCGGCGAGTACCCGCAGTTGCCGATCACCTCCGAGGTGACGCCCTGGTCAAGCGAGTTCCGGGCCGCCGGGAAGGCCGGCATCGTGAAGTCCGCATGCGAGTGCATGTCGATGAACCCGGGGGCAAGGACCAGGCCGTCGGCCTCCACCACGCGCCGGGCGGCGCCATCGGCGGCAGTCGCGTCGACGGCGATGATCCGGCCGCCCTCGATGGCCACGTTCGCGCGTCGCAGCGGGTTCCCGGTCCCGTCCGCGACGGTCGCGCCCCGGATCAGGAGGTCATGCATCGAGGGCCTCGCGGCTGGTCGTTCGGCGAGTCAGAGGAAGTGCACAGCGGCATTGCCGTTGCAGTTTGAGTGTAATACGATGCCCGGGTCACGGGCGTCCTTGCCCACGTGGCTGGTGGAGGAAATCGACCATGGCCGAGTCTGATCCCACGCCTACCGCACCCGGGGAGGCACCCGTCCACCTGGACCGTCGGATGAAGGGGCTTGCCGGCACGAACGTGAGCCGCCGGACCGTCCTCAAGGCCTCTGCCTTCGCCGGGACCAGCGCCGCGCTCGTGGCATGCGGCGCGGCGACGCCATCGGCCACGCCGGGCGCGTCGGGCTCTGCTGCTCCGTCTGCCCCACCGGCGTCGGACACCCCGGCCCCGTCCGCACCCGCAGGCGGCGGGACGATCCGGATGGGCGCCTTCGAGGGTGGACTGACCGACGGGTTCCTGCCCTGGAAGTCGTTCGGCCAGGAGTTCGCCTGGAACTGGTGCGCCCAGTCGCTCGTGTCGATCGCGGCCGATGGCTCGATCCTGTACGACATGGCTACCGGCTACGAGGTCAGCCCGGACGGTCTGACGTATACCTTCAAGCTGGTCGAGGGTGCCACATGGCATGACGGCAAGCCGGTCACCGCCGACGACGTCGCATTCACGTACAACACGGGCCTCAAAGTGTCGGCTGGATCCAACATCGGCGGACGGCTGGCCCCGATCAAGGGCTCGGCCGCAGTCGTCGCCGATGAGACCAAGGATTGCGAGGGAATCCGCGTCATCGACCCGCTGACGATCGCCTTCGATCTCGAGGAGCCCAATGCACAGGTGGTCCCGAACGTGTTCGGGATCATCCGGATCGCGCCGAAGCACCCGTTCGATGGCGTGGCCTTGGCGGACTACATCGCCCAGCCGATCTCCACCGAGCTGTTCATCGGCTCCGGGCCGTACAAGATGTCGGAGTTCAAGGCCAAGGAGTTCGCGAACTTCGTGCCGCACCCGGGCTACAAGAACGGGACCGGCTACAGCGGCGCGCCGGCCGCAGACGCGGTCTCGATCCGGATCTATGCGGACGACGCGGCACAGATCCTCTCCACGCAATCGGGTGAAGTGGACTTCAACTACGTCCGCCGCCCGAGCGGCGACAAGCTCAAGACCCTGCAGGAGATCGCCGGGATGACGGCCCAGCAGTCGCTGGTGGGCTTCAACATCTTCTTCTCGGTGAACCTGCTCAACCCGAGCACGCCCCTCCTCAAGGACAAGAACGTCCGCAAGGCCCTCGTCTGGGCGCTGGACCGCGGCCTCCTGGTCAACGACGTCCTCGGCGGCGTGTTCAAGGTCCCCGACGTCGTCAACCACTGGATCCAGAAGTGGGCGGTGGCCGACGGGCTCGAGACCTATGACCCGCAGAACGTCGACCTGGCCAAGCAGCTGCTCGCCGACGCCGGTTGGGACTCGAATACGGTCCTCGACGTCCGACACTACCCGCCGACCCTGGACCCGGACATCCCGGTCATCCAGGGGATGTGGGAGGACGTCGGCGTCAAGATCAAGCTGACCCCGTTGCCCGACGACACGTTCACGGCGGACTTCTACGAGGACAAGGACCTGAGCACCCCCGAGGACGATGGGCCGAGATACGACATCGCCTTCGTGTACGGCTTCGGCACGCTCGATGGTTCGCCCTGGGGATCCGACGAGACCCTCGGTTCCACCCGGGTCTACCCGAACGGCTTCAACTCGATGCGCTTCAACAGCCCCGAGTGGGACGCCGAATTCGCCGCGGCGATCAAGGAGTCCACGCAGGACGCCCAGGCGATGCACTTCAAGCGCTGCAGCGAGATCTTCAACGACGAGCTGCCGTACATGCCCATCTACCAGCGCGTCGACTACGCGGTCGTCAGCAACAAGCTGAAGGGCCCGGAGAAGGCGCCCATCACCCATCCGGCCGCCGGTGGCATCCACTTCTGGGAGTGGTACGTCGAGGCCTGAGCCGGATCGTCAGCCGAACCGTCGAAGGACGACCGCGACCGCCCCGGTCGCGGTCGTACCCTGAACGGCCATGCTGCGTTTCATCACGCGACGGCTCCTCATCGCCATCCCGATCCTGCTCGGCGTCTCGATCGTCACGTTCGCCTTCGCCAATCTCGCCCCCGGCGATCCCATCTCAGCGCTCGTCCGGCCCGGGAGCGACATCAAGGCGCAGGACGTCGAGAAGCTCAAGGAGGCCCTGGGACTCAACAAGCCGGTCCACGAGCGGTACGTGACGTGGCTGGGCCAGGTGGTCCAGGGCAACCTCGGGGTCGAGATCGTCGGCGGACAGTCCATCGCCAAGGCCCTGGCCAAGCGGATCCCGAACACGATCAAGCTGATGGGGACCGCGCTCACGATCAGCGTGATCCTGGGCGTGTTGCTCGGCGTGCTGTCGGCGTTCCGGCAACATTCAAAGCTCGACAAAGCCATGACGGTGGTGGTGATCTCGGGGATCTCGTTACCGCCGTATCTCCTGGCGATCCTCGCGATCTACTTCTTCGCCGTGGTCCCGTTCCAGTTCTTCGGCATCAAGTTGCTGCCCGCGGGCGGGATCGAGGACCCGGTCAGCAGCCTGCCGGACATCGTCGACGAGCTGTGGCACCTCATCCTGCCGTCGCTCGTGCTCGCCTTCGCCGGGACCGCGACGTTCCTGCGCTATACCCGCGCGAGCGTGCTCGAGGTGATGCGCCAGGACCACGTGACCACGGCCCGCTCCAAGGGCCTTGCCGAGCGATCCGTGCGGCGACGGCACGTCCTGCGGAACGCCCTGCTGCCGGTCGTCACGGTCCTGGGCCTGAGTCTGCCGTCGCTGATCGTCGGCGCGATCTTCGTCGAAACGCTGTTCACGTGGCCCGGCGTCGGCCAGTACGCGATCGAGGCCACGCGCGAACATGACTACGCGGCGATCATGGCGGTGGGGCTCTTGACCTCGGTCGCGATCGTCCTGTCCAACCTCATCACGGACGTCACCTACGCGTTCGTCGACCCGCGGATCCGCGTGCGATGAGCACGGGCATCCCGGCCGCGACGGCCGCCGACGCCGACGCACCGATCTGGCAGCCCAGCGCGGAGCTGACGTCGCATGTCCCGCGCTCACCACGCCAGCTCGCCTGGCGGCGGTTCCGCCGGAACCAGCTCGCGATGGTGGCCCTCGGCGTCCTGATCGCGCTGGCCTTCGTCGCGATCCTGGCGCCGCTCATCGCGCCGTACGACCCCATCAAGGTGGACACGAAGGCCTTCGGGAAGCCGCCGAGCCTGGAGCACCTGCTCGGGACGGATCGGTCGGGACGCGACGTCCTGTCGAGACTCATGCACGGCGCCCGCGTGTCGCTCTCGGTGGGGGTCGTGGCCGTCACGATCTACCTCGTGATCGGCATCACGCTCGGCTCGCTGGCCGGTTACCGGCGCGGGCTCACCGACGCGATCATCGGTCGTGTGACCGACACGGTCATGTCGTTCCCGGGGCTGATCATCATCCTCGCCGTCGTGCCGATCGTGGGTCGCAGCCCGCTCAACATCATGATCGTCATCGGCCTGCTCAACTGGCCGGCGGTCACGCGTCTCGTCCGGGGCGAATTCCTGTCCCTTCGCGAGCGCGAGTACACGTTGGCCGCCCGCGGGATCGGCGCGCGTGACCGGCGGATCATCCTCCGGCACATCCTGCCCAACGTCACGGGACCGCTCGTGGTCCTGGCGAGTTTCGGCATGGCCGAGGCGATGATCGTGGAGGCTGGGCTGTCCGTCCTGGGTCTCGGGATCCAGCCACCGGACGCCAGCTGGGGCGGCGAGCTCCAGGCCGCGACTGACGTCGGCGTGCTGACCCAGAAGCCGTGGCTCTGGATGGCGCCCGGTGCCGCGATCGCGATCGCCGTCCTGTCGATCAACTTCATCGGCGACGGCCTGCGCGACGCGCTGGACCCGCGGTCCACCGTCGGACGCAAGTGAGCGACCGATGACGCTCCTCTCGGTCCGTGACCTCGTCGTCCGGTTCCAGACGCCCGAGACCACGATCCACGCCGTCAACGGCGTGAGCTTTGACGTCGACGCCGGCGAGACGGTGGGTCTGGTGGGCGAATCAGGCTGCGGCAAGTCCGTCACGAGCCTCGCGATCACCCGCTTGCTCCCGACACCGGCGGGCCGCGTGGAGTCCGGCGAGATCCTGCTCGATGGGCGGTCGCTGCTGGACCTGCCCGAAACCGAGATGCGCGAGGTTCGCGGTACAGAGATCGCGATGGTCTTCCAGGATCCGCTCACCAGTCTCAACCCGGTGCTGACCATCGGGAACCAGCTCACCGAGGGTCTCGTGGCGCACAGGGGCCTGTCCCCGCTGGAGGCCCGCGCCCAGGCGGTCGAACTGCTCGCGATGGTGGGTATCGCCGACGGCGAACGACGCGTGCGGGCGTACCCGCATCAGCTCAGCGGCGGGATGCGCCAACGCGTGATGATCGCGATGGCCCTGTCGCTGCGACCCAAACTGCTCATCGCCGACGAACCGACGACCGCCCTCGACGTGACGATCCAGGCACAGGTCATCGACCTCATCAAGGAGCTGACCCGCCAATCCGGCACCGCGGCGCTGCTCATCACGCACGACCTGGGAGTCGTCGCCGACATGACCCAGCGGACGTGCGTCATGTACGCCGGACGGATCGTCGAGACTGCCACCACGGCCGACCTGTACGCCCGGCCGCGCCACCCGTACACCGTGGGGTTGCTCAACTCGATCTCCCGCATCGACCAGGAGCCTCGAGAGCTCCGCCCGATCGAGGGGGCGCCGCCAGACGGGTCTCGAGCGGTGCAGGGCTGCCCGTTCGCGCCGCGCTGCGCGTGGCGACTCCCCATCTGCTGGGAGGAGGACCCGACGCTCGCCGCCACCGACAGGACCCTGCCCGTGATCAAGACCGGACCTGATGCCAGCCATCTCAGCGCCTGCCACAACCCCGTCCGCGAGGACGAGATCGAGACTGGGCTTCCACGGCGCCCGGGCTTCGTGGCAGCCGCCTCCCCTGCCCGGCCGGCGGTCGCCGCGCGATGAGCGATCCGATCGGCAGCGCGGGTGCGACGAGCCACAAGACGCCGTCGGACGCGGATCGCCCGCTCCTCGAAGTGACCGACCTGACGGTCCACTTCGACGTCGGCGGTCGGTTCGGCTGGCGACGATCGAGGGACGTCGTCCGCGCGGTCGACGGGGTCAGCCTGTCGCTCCGTCGGGGCCGGACGCTCGGACTGGTCGGCGAGTCTGGATCAGGGAAGACGACGACGGGCCGGGCGATCGTCCGACTGCTGGACCCGACGAGCGGGTCGATCCGCTTCGACGGTCAGGAGATCGCGACCCTGCGCGGCGAGCGGCTTCGACAGCTTCGGCAGCGGTTCCAGATGATCTTCCAGGACCCGTACTCGAGCCTGAACCCGCGGATGACGGTCCGCTCCATCGTCGAGGAGCCCCTGGAGGTACACGCGATCGGGTCGCACACCGAGCGTGCCAAGCGCGTCAGCGCCCTGCTCGAGCTCGTCGGGCTGTCGAGCCAGGCCGCCGACCGGTTCCCGCACGAGTTCAGCGGCGGCCAGCGTCAGCGGATCGGGATCGCGCGCGCGCTTGCCCTGAACCCGGATCTCATCGTGGCCGACGAACCCATCAGTGCCCTCGACGTATCGATCCGCGCGCAGATCCTCGCCCTGTTGGAGCGGCTCCAGGCGGAACTCCACCTCACCTACGTCGTGGTCGCCCACGACCTCGCGATCGTGCGCCGGATCAGCGACGACGTGGCGGTGATGTATCTCGGGCGCATCGTGGAGCGCGCCCCGACCGCGGCCCTGTATGCCGCCCCGACGCACCCGTACACGATCGCCCTGCTGTCCGCCGTGCCCATACCGGACCCGGCGATCCAGGCCGGCCGGCGCCGGATCATCCTCCGCGGCGAGATCCCGAGTCCCGCGGATCCGCCGACCGGCTGCCATTTCCACACCCGATGCTGGCTCTACCAGCGGCTCGGCGAACCCGAACGCTGCCGGACCGAACGGCCGGCGCTGATCGCGACTGGCTCGGAGCACGAGGTGGCGTGCCACTTCGTCGACCGGATCGAGGGCAGCCCGGAACAGCTCCAGGCGCTCGGCCGACCGGCCGCGCCACCAACGACGCCACCCGGAGGAGACACCGCATGAAGATCGGCCTGCTGCTGCCCCAGGGCTACTTCGCCGAGTTCGACGGCTGGACCCCGACGGCCGCCTGGGAGCGCATCCTCGAGATCGCGCAGCTCGGCGAGCGGCTCGGCTTCGATTCCCTGTGGACCGGGGAGCACGTGCTCGCGAAGTGGGATCCCGAGGGCATGATCTTCGACTGCGTGACGCTCCACACCGCGGTCGCGGCGGCCGTGCCGAGGGTCGACATCGGGTTCGGCGTCATCAACTCCACGTTCCGGAACCCGGCGATGACCGCGAAGATGGCGTCCACGCTCGACACGATCTCCGGCGGGCGCGTGATCCTGGGGCTCGGCTGTGGGTTCAAGGTCAGCGAGGCGAGCGCCTTCGGCGTGCCGTTCCCGGACATGAAGGAGCGGCTCGCGATCCTGAGCGAGCACCTCGAGATCATCAGCCGGATGACGCGCCGGGACGAGGCGTCCTTCACGTTCGAGGGGACACACGCCCGGGTGCAGGACGTGGTCAACAGCCCGCGGACCGGCGGTGGCGACCACGTCCGCATCGCGATCGGTGGGCACGGCAAGAACGTCACGTTCCGGCTTGCCGCGAAGTACTGCGACGAGATCAACGTGGACGTGCCGCCTGAGGACATGGCCGAGGCGATGGCGGTCCTCGCCGACCGCTGCGACGAGATCGGGCGGGATCCGGCCACGCTCGGGATCACGACGGGCACGAACCCCGCGTGGCCGTATCCGGGGCTCCGCGCCGTCGGCCGGCAACGGTTCATGCGCAAGGAGGACCTGCCCGCGATCATGCCCTACGACCTCGACGCGATCCTCCCCCGCGCCCACGAGATGGCGCGCTGGGTGGAGCTCGGGATCGGGACGGTGATCTGCGGCGTCCCCGGCCTGGCCGACACGGACGAAGGTGTCTACGAGTTGCTCGATGACCTGGGGGCCGCCGGGGTCCGGCTCACGCCCCCCGCGGCGAGCGCACAGGCATGAAGATCGGGCTCGTCCTCCCGCAGGGCTATTTCAACGAGTTCGAAGGCTGGGAGCCCGGTCGCGCCTGGGCACGGATCGTCGAGCTGGCACAGACCGCCGAGCGGCTCGGGTTCGAGTCCATCTGGACCGGCGAGCACGTCCTCTCGAAGTGGCCGGGCGAATCGATCGCCTTCGACTGCTGGGCTCTCTCGTCCGGGCTGGCCCCGCTCGTGCCACGGGTCGGGATCGGCATGATCGTCCTCAACTCGACGTTCCACAACCCGGCCATGACCGCCAAGGCCGCCTCGACGCTCGACACCATCAGCGGCGGGCGCCTGACGCTTGGTCTCGGCGCCGGATTCAAGGAGAACGAGGCGGCCGCGTTCGGGCACCCCTACCCCGGGCTCAAGGACCGGATGGAGTGGCTGTCCGAGCACTTCGAGATCATCTGGCGAGCCACGCGCCAGGACGAGCCCGCGTTCTCGTTCGAGGGCGCGTATGCCCGCGTCGATGGGCTCGCGAACAGCCCGCGCTCGGCGCGCGCCCCGGGGATCAAACTCCTGATCGGCGGGCACGGCAAGAACTACACGTTCCGTCTCGCGGCCCGCTACTGCGACGAACTCAACCTCAACGTCTTCCCCGACGAGGTCCCGGCGCTGCTCGAGGTCTTCCACGACCGCTGCGCGGAGATCGGCCGGGATCCAGCGACGGTCGAGCTCAACTGCGGGACGAACCAGATCATGCGCTACAAGGACATGAAGGTGACGGGCGGGCAGCGGTTCGCGGAGCCGCACGAGCTGGCGTACCAGGATCCCGCCAAGGTGGCGGCCGTCGGGACCCGGGCGGAAGAGCTTGCCGCCTGGCGCGAGCTCGGGTTCGATCGCGTGACCGCCGGGATCCCTGGCCTGCACAACACCGACGAGGGGCTCTACGAGTTCATGGATGACTGCCGGGCGGCCGGCATCGACTTCTTCGACCAGGGCCAGGAGGGGCAGCGATGACGATGCGCGTGGGCGTGGTGGGCTCGGGGTTCATGGGTCGGACCTGGTCCGAGGTGGCGGCGAATCACGCGGACGGAACGACCCTTGTGGCGGTGGCGGGCGGTCGCCGGGCCGAGGCCCTCGCGGCCGACTACGGCGTCCCCTGCGACCCATCACCCGAGGCCCTCATCGCCCGGGCCGACGTTGACCTGGTGATCCTGTCCTCGCCGCCCGCGGTCCACATGCTGCAGACGCTCGCGGCGGCCGCGGCAGGCAAGCACGTCCTCGTCGAGAAGCCGATGGCCCAGGATGCCGGTGAATCGGCCGCGATGGTCGACGCATGCCGCGCGGCTGGTGTCCGTCTCTCGGTCGTGTCGCAGCATCGGTTCCGGGACACCCCGGCCGCCGCCCGCAAGCTGATCGCGGACGGGGCGATCGGCGACGTCCGGATGATCCGACTGACGGGCGCCGAGATCGGTTGGTGGGACCTCAAGGCTCGCGGCGACGAGTGGAAGCTCGACCCGGCGCAGCAGACCGCCTGGGCCTCGTGGTCCGCGCACGGCTGCGACCTCATCCGCTGGCTGAGTGGCAGCGAGCCCGTCCGCGCGTTCGCCCGCATCACGAACTTCTCCGGCACGCCGCCCGATGTGGGGCAAAGCGCGATGGCGCTCTACGAGATGTCGTCCGGCGCGCTGGTCCAGATCTGGATGACCTACGAGACACCGAAGCCGGGCCTGGCGTCGAACTGGGAGTTCGTGATCATGGGCTCCGAGGGGATCATCGACCTGGACCCGTACGGGCAGCTCAGGCTCGGGCGCGGGGATGGCTGGGAGGTCGTCGCCGAGATGCCGTCCTTTGATCCGCTCGACGCGAACGACCCGATCCGGCTGCGCGCGTACGCTCGCCAACTCGAGGACCTGGTCGCGGCCGTCCACGACAGCCACGATCCACTCGTCAGCGGCGACGAGGGTCGACGGACCACCGCGATGCTGACGGCCGCCGAGACATCCGCGCGGACCGGCACGGCGATCGAGCTGGAGGCGGACCCGCGATGACGCTCAAGATCGGCGCGCAGATCCTCACCTACGGCGCGTCCTGGGACGACGCCATGACCGCCGGTCGGCTCGTCGACACGCTGGGCTACGACTACCTGTGGGGCCACGATCACCTCTACTCCACCGGCGGCGATCCGTACCAGCCGTTCTTCGAGGGCTGGACCACGCTGATGGCGTGGGCGATGGCGACCGAGCGGGTCCGGCTTGGCCTGCTCGTGGGCGCGAACACGTTCCGCAACCCGGGCGTCGTCGCCAAGATGGCCGCCACCATCGACCACGCCAGCGGCGGCCGCTCGATCTTCGGGCTCGGGGCGGGCAACGTGGAGTTCGAGAACCTCGCCCATGGGATCGATCCAGGCGACACGCTCGGCCAGCGCATCGACTGGTTCGAGGAGGCGATGGCGATCATCGGTGATCTTCTGGCCGGCAAGGAGGTCACCCACCGGAGCGCGAAGTACCAGTTCGACCACGTTCGCCACGCACCGCAGCCACTCCAGCAGCCGATCCCGGTCGTCATCGGCGCGGAAGGCGAGAAGCGTGGTCTCCGTCTCGTCGCGCGCCACGCCGACATCTGGCAGTGGTTCGCCGGGACGGACGACGTGGACGTCTTCAAGCACAAGGACCAGGTCCTGCGCGAGCATTGCGACGCCGAGGGCCGTGACGAAGCCAACATCGAGCGGATGCTCGGCTGCAAGTTCATCCTGCGCTCGTCGGCCGAGGAGGCCGGGGTCGTCGCCGACGCGCTGATCGCGGTCCACAAGTGGCCGCCGTCGGTGCGGGACGTCGTCTGGGCCGGGACGCCGCAGCAGGTCGCGGACTGGCTCACGCCGTTCGTGGAGGCCGGCGCGGGGTCATTCAGCCCGCAGATCGGCTGGCCGTACGACCACGAGACCATCGAGCGTCTCGTCTCCGAGGTGAAGCCACTCGTCGACGCCAGGACCGGCTAGCGCGGCCGTGCCGAGCGTCTCGCTCGATCGCCTCGGCCTGCCGGCGCTCTCGCATGGCCAGTTCCGGATCTTCTTCGCCGCGAACCTGACCGCCAACGTCGGCATCTTCCTGTTCATGGCCGCGTTCGGCTGGTTCATCCAGGCCGAAACGGGGTCGGCCGCGATGGTGGGCCTCGCGTCGGCGATCATGGGTCTGCCCTGGCTGCTGCTGATGCTCCACGCCGGGATGTTCACCGATCAATTCGGGGCTCGTCGGCTGATCGCGGCCTCGTTCGTGGGCGGCGGGATCTTCATGGGGCTCGTCGCGCTTGTGACGCTGTTCCCGGCACCATCGATCCCCGTGGTCCTGGCGTTCGCCTTCCTGACCGGTGTCCTGATGACCGTCGGCGCCCCGGGGACCATCTCGATCGTCGGGGAGCTCGTCCCACCGTCCGCCGTGTCGAGCGCCGTGGGCATGACGTTCCTCGTCCTCAACGTGGCCCGCATCATCGGCGGTCTCGGCGCCGGGCTGCTGCTCGCCGATGGTCGCGAACCGGGCCTGACGATCCTCGTCGGCGCCGTGCTGTTCGCGGGTCCGGGACTGCTCGTCTGGCGTCTGCGGATCGCGAACCCGAAGACGGCCAGTCGCTCGATCGGCGGCACCGCCCTCGTCGGCCCGATCGTGGAGGCGGCCGCCCACGCCGCCCGCTACCCGACGCTCGCGGTGATCCTGCTGTTGTCGGCCGGACCGGGTCTGATCGGGCTGCCATACAACTTCCTCCTTCCGGTCGCGGCCGTGGAGCTCGGGATCGGGCCGGGCGGACTGGGATCGCTCCTGGCCGCCGCGGGGCTCGGCGGGCTCATCGCCGGCCTGGCAGCGGAGCCGATCCAACGTCGGCTCGGCCACGGTCGCTCGATCATGCTCGGGTTGTCGTGCGCGGCCGGCGGGCTCATCGTCTTCGGGTTCGGGCCGCCGCTGCCCGTGTCGATCGCCTCGGTCGGCTTCGTGGGCGGGGGGTTCGTCGTCTACGCGGCCGCGAGCCTGACGCTCGTGCAGGCCCTCGCGCCTCCCGCCCTGCGCGGGCGGCTCACGTCCGTGTTCTCGCTCCTCTACTGGGGGCTGATGCCGGTGGGCGGTCTGCTTGGCGGCTTCTCCGCCGAGGCGTTCACGGCGCGCACGACGATGCTCGGCGCGGGGGTCATCCTCGTCGTGCTCGGCGTCGCCGCGGCCATCCGACGGCCACAGGTCCTGACGCTCGCGGTATCGCGCGACGGCCTCAGCATCGCGGGCGATCTGGCCGGGACGGGTGTGCTGACCTCGGCGTTCGGACCCGTGATCCTCGACGTCCCGCCGGCCAAGGCGGACGCCGGGCGCCGCGAGGGCTGACTCAGCCTCGACCGGCTCGCCGATGCTCGGGCTCGATGAACCACATCCGGGTCACCACCTCGCCGTGGACCTCGTAGATCGCCAGGGCATCCTCGGCCGCGCTGCCGTCGCCGTCGTTGAGTCGCTCCCGGTCGACGACGAAGGTTCCGAGCATGACTCGCCCCACCAGGTGGGCGTGGACCAGCGGCCGGTCGCGGAAGACCGCCAAATAGCGGTCGCGGAAGGCGTCGATCCCGCGGAGGACCTCGGACCCGTCGATCAGATCGATGATCACGACGTCGTCGGCGAATAGCGGGAGCAGCCCGTCGAGATCATGCGCGTTGAAGGCCTCGAGCTGCCGCTGGACGATCTCCTCGGGGGTCGACATGTCGGGGCGACCGTACCTGCCTTGCCCGCCGGGCGCAATGCACGCCCCTTGCAGTAGGGCGACAACATCCGGTATGGATTGTCGCCACGCTGTACAGTGCGGGCATGGCCCCTAACCCCCTGCCGAACGCGTGGGATTCGCCGCTTCGCAACCCGCTCCGCTACGTCGCGGACAGCCGCTGGGGCCAGGATGGGCTCCCGCCCGGCGCCTGGTTCGGGCGCGTTTCGGCGGTAGTGCCCGCACCGGACGGCCGGATCGTGGTGTTCCACCGCGGGCCGGCGATCGCGCCCGTCGTCCTCTACGACGCCGACGCCAACGCGCTCTCCAGCTGGGACGCGGCGATCGGGCTGCCGCACGGCATGCGCGTCGATCCGGCCGGCCATCTGTGGCTGACCGATTGCGGACGCCACCGCGTCATCAAGACCACGATCGACGGCGAGGTCCTGCTCGAACTCGGCACGCCCGATGTCAGCGGCACGGACGAGCGCACGTTCAATGCCCCGACCGACGTCGCGTTCGGGCACGGATGGATCCATCTACGTGTCCGACGGCTACGGCAACTCGAGGGTGGTCCAGTTCGACCCCGATGGTCGATACGTCCGAACATGGGGCCGGCGCGGAAGCGAGCGCGGCGAGTTCGACACCCCGCATTCGGTGGCCGTCGCGCCGGACGGCCGCGTCCTCGTGAGCGACCGGCACAACCACCGGATCCAGATCTTCGATCCGAACGGCGAGTGGCAAGACGAGTGGCGCCATCTCGGGGCGACGCAGTGCCTGACGTTCGGGCCGCGTGGCGACCTGTGGGCGATGACCCACCGCTCGATCGACGAGATCCTCGCGTTCGACTCGCTCGCCGGGCGGCTGCTCAAGCTCGATCCCGCCACCGGTGAAGTCCTCGGCGGGCTGCCGACACCCGGCCACATGGTCAACGAGGCCGAGGACGGGCTGCTCTGGATCGGGAGCCTGTCCGGGACGGTCATCCGCTTCAAGCCGGGCTGGCTCACCCAGGGTCCCGACGGCGTCCGCGAGGAGTTCTAGCGAGCCCGGATGTCGACGCGGCGGCCACTCCGGATCCTGGCGGTCTACGCGCACGTCGCCGATTCGGCCGGTGAGGCGGCGGGGACCATCGCGATCCACGCCGACCTGGGCGACGCGATCACGGCGGTCATCTGCACGGACGGTGAGCGACACCACCCCGCGCTGTTCCTCGACAAGGGCGAAGCGCCGGGCCGCCCGGCCGACCTTCCGTTCCTCGAGGGGTCGATGGAGCAGATCCGTGCCCTCAAACGACGCGAGGCGCGACGCGTCGGCGAGATCCTGGGCGTCGACGACATCCGGTTCCTTGGCTGGGAGGACGGGCATCTCGAGGTCACGCAGGAGCGGATCGACGAGTTGGCGGCGGTCATCCTCGACGTCCGCCCGGACCTGATCCTCTCGCCACTCCCCCACCACGAGATGGGCGGCATCGATCCGCACGCGACGGTTGGACGACTGACGATGCTCGCGAAGGCGCACGCGGCTGCCAGGATCCGGCAGGTGGACGGCGTACCGGCACATCACACGCGAGAGCTCCTCTTCTACCCGATGGGCGGAGAGATCGCCGACTCGCGGGACCCATTCGTCGAGGGCATCGTGTGCGACGTCTGGATCGATACCTCCGCGGTGATCGGGCGGAAGGTCCAGGCGCTCGATCAGATCGTGAGCCAGGGGTACCACGGGTCCGTGGGACGCAAGATCGTGGAGGCGCGCGACGGTCGTTGGGGGATGCTGGCCGGGACCGCCTACGCTGAGCCGTTCCTGCGCGGCGGCCGGACCTACGACGAGCTGCCCATGACCCCGCGCGTCCTGGCGCAGGTCTATCACCCGACCGACCTGCCGGGGGATCGCGTCAGCGCGAGCGACGTCCCATCCGCGATCGCGGCCGATGCCTTCAGCTTTCCCGAGGACGAGTAGCCCGATGGCGACCGCCGAGTTCGACCGTCCGGCCGGGCACGCGTCGCTGCCGACCGCCGCACCCACCGCGTTCCCGGAGACCGGCGAGGACGAGGATCGGGTGCTCGCCGAGGTGACGGCCCGGCTCGGTGACAACCGGTACGCGACGGAGCGGGACTTCGGCATCACCTACTCGGGGATGCCGCATCCCATCAGCCAGCGGGTCGAGGCGCTGACCCGCGGCACGTACTTCGTGGAGTGGGCCGAGCATGCCGAGGCCGGCACGCTGGGCCTCGAACGCGAGGCGGTCAGGATGATGGGCTCGCTGCTCGGCGCACCGGAGGCCGCGGGCGTCATCACGACCGGTGGCACAGAATCCAACATCGCGGCGCTGCGGCTGATGCGCAACCTGGGAAGGCGGGCCAAACCGGAGGTCATCGCCCCGGTCACGATGCACTTCTCGTTCCGCCTCGGCGCGGAGCTGCTCGGCATCCGGCTGGTCGAGATCGACGTCGGTGACGACTTCCGGCCACGGATCGAGGATGTCGCGAGGGCCGTGACGCCGGACACGGTCGGGCTGGTCGCCTCGGCACCGGCGGGGAGCTTCGGGCTGCTCGACCCGATCGAGGCCTTCAGCGATCTCGCGGTGCGGACCGGGTTGCCGCTCCACGTCGATGCTGCGTTCGGCGGGTTCATCCTGCCGTTCATGCGCGACCTCGGGCACCAGGTCCCGCCGTTCGACTTCGCGCTCCCCGGCGTGACCACGATGATGACCGACGGTCACAAACTGGGACTCCTGCCGATCGCCACCGGATTCTTCCTGGCACGCGACCCGGCGATGTTCGAGTCCATCCCCACGGAGGACACGCTCATCCACACGACGTCGTCGACGAAACCCGGGAGTCGCGCGGCGACCGCCTGGGCGACGATGCGCCACCTGGGACGCGCGGGCTATGGGGCTTCCACGGCGCACGTCCTCGCGCTGCGCGACCGGATCGTCGCGGGCGTCACCGCGATCGACGGGATGACGCTGATCGCCCCGCCGCTCATCACGGTCGTCGGGTTCACGTCCGAGACGCTGGACCTCGGCGACATCCACGAGCGGATGGCGGACGAGGGCTGGGGCCAGGGCTACGGCGAGATCCGCGGCCGCCCGTTCATCCGCCTCTCGATCCACCCCTCGCGCACGAGCGAGGCCGCGGACGGGTTCGTGGCGGCGTTCGGGCGGGCGGCGCGGGCGGCGCGGTCGGCGAACCCGGCCCATCGACGCTGACGTGCTGTCCCTCGTCGGCTACAGCGACCGGCTGAGCGTCGCGCCGGGGCAGTCGATCCGGTTCATGGTCAGCTGCGACCACCCCGAGTTCGACGCTCGTCTCGTCCGGCTCATCCACGGCGACGAGAACCCCGACGGCCCGGGGTTCAAGCAGGTCGAGGTCCGCGTCGGCGATCGATGGGCGACTACCCGGGCCATCACCAGGAGATCCGGAGCGGGTCGTACGTGGAGATCCCGCTCCCCGAGGGCGCCGTCGGGCCATCCTTCACGTTCTCGGTCGCCCTCTGGCCCACGAACCCTGGCTCCGGCGAGCAGGTCATCGCAAGCATCGGGGATCCGGACGCCGGGACCGGGTTCGCGCTCGTCATCGCGGCGAGCGGGGCCGTCGAACTCGTCGTCGATGGGACGCGGATCGGGACCGGCGCGCCCGTCCATCGCTGGACCTGGTACCGGATCAAGTGTGCGGTGGGTGATGGGCTCGCGACCGTCAGCCAGACACCGCTGCGGGCGTGGCCCGGGGATTCGTCCGCGACCACCGGCAGCGGACCTGTGACGATGCCGCCGCTTGCGGGCCCCTTGATCCTCGGCGCCGTCCGGACCGCGGCCGGGATGGCGCGACACCTCGACGGGAAGCTGGACGGACCGTTCCTCGATGGCGTCGGCGATTGGGACTTCTCGCTCGACATCGGGAGCGACCGCGTCACGGATCGGTCACCGGCCGCCAACCACGGCTGGACCGTCAACATGCCGACCCGAGGCGTGACGGGCCAGGCCTTCGATGGCGCGGTCACGGACTACCACCTCGCCCCCGACCAGTTCGCCGCCATCCACCTCCACCGCGACGACCTCGAGGATGCCGGTTGGGCGCCGGACTTCGAGCTGACGATCCCCGATGACCTGCCGAGCGGCGTCTACGCCGTCTGGCTCCGTGCCGGAGACGCCGAAGAGCACCTGCCGTTCACCGTCCGGCCGCCGCGGGGCCTGGCGCGGTCGCGGATCGCCGTGCTGATGTCCACCCTCACGTACACGGTGTACGCGAACTTCACGGATCTCGGGCCTGGCGCGTGGCGCGAGGACGCGACGAACACCTGGACGAGCAGCGCGCCGCACGCGGACCCCACCCTGCTCCGCGACACCTACCGCTACATCGACGAGCACGCGCTCTACGGGACGTACGACCTCCACGTCGACGGCTCGGGCGTGGTCTATGGCTCATACCTGCGGCCGATCCTCAACATGCGCCCGAAGTTCCGCTACCGGATCTGGGCCGCGCCGCCGCGCTTCCCCGCCGACCTGTACCTCGTCGACTGGCTGGACCACGAAGGCATCGAGGTCGACTTCCTGACCGATCACGACCTCCAGGCGGAGGGTGCGGCGCTGCTCGACCCGTACGCGGTCGTGATCTCCAGCTCGCACCACGAGTACTGGAGCGCGCAGATGCTCGATGCGCTCGAGACCTACCTCGGCGCCGGCGGGCGGTTCATGTATCTCGGCGGGAACAGCCTGTTCGGCGTCGCGTCCTTCGACCACGATCCCGCAAAGCCGCATAAGGTGGAGGTCCGGCGCTGGGGCGCGCCGTGGCCGTTCGAAGTCGCGCCGGCCGAGCGCATCCACTCGACCACGGGCGAACCGGGCGGGACGTGGCGGAACCGCGGTCGTCCACCGAACGGCATCGTCGGGGTGGGAACGAGTGCGGCCGGGTTCGACCGCGCCGTTCCGTACCGGCGGATGCCAGACGCCGACGACCCCCGCGTCGCGTTCGTCTTCGAAGGCCTGGCCGAGGGTGAGCTGATCGGCGACCAGCCGAACCTCCAGACGCGCTGGGGCGCCGCCGGCTACGAGATCGACCGGTTCGACCACGAGCTGGGCACGCCGGCCACCGCGCTGCTGCTTGCCTCATCGGTCGGGTTCAGCTCGCACTATCGACCGATGATCGACGAGGTGCTCTGGTACATGCCGGGTCGTGACGGTCAGCGCCCGGACGATCCACAGACCGACGACGAACCGCACCGGTTCGTGCGCTCGGACATCGCCTATCTCGAATACCCGAACGGTGGTGCCGTCTTCTCGGTCGGCTCGATCGCGTGGCGCGGCGGGATCGCCGTCAACGACTATCGGAACACGGTGGCCACGGTCACCGGCAACGTCCTGCGACGGTTTGCCGAACGCGAACGGGGTCGCTCGCCCAGCGACGGGGCGTAGGCCGGGTCAGCCCAGCGCCGGGTCAGCCCAGTGCCCGGATCGCCTTGAGCGCCTCGGGAACCCACCCGCCAAGACCCAGCCCGGATCGCTCGCTCGGGACGAGGTACCCGTCGACGACGAGCGGCGGATGCTCCACGGACTCGAAATTCATGAGGCGCGAGCGCTCCCCGGCGCGTGACCCCTGGTCGTACGTGGCGAGCGCCGGGTACTCCACGAGCACGCCGCCGGCGATCGTCGACTGGATGGCGAGGTGCGCCCCGACGAGCACGGCCGACCACGGGCTGTGCGGCGCGCACAGGACCCCGGCGGCGTCCGCGGCCCGGGCGACCGCCACAGCCTGGGTGATGCCCATCTGACCGGCATCGGGCTGGACGATCGAGAGCGCGTCGCGTTCGAGGAAGCGCTCGAACTCGTGGACCGTCGTCAGGCTCTCCCCGCTCGCCACGCGGGTCCGCGTCCCGGCGCGCACGCGGGCGTGCCCGTCGATGTCGTGCGGCGGCATCGGCTCCTCCATGAAGAAGGCGTCGACCTCCTCGAGCATCCGGCCGGCGGCGATGGCGGCGTCGGCGTCCCAGCCGGGGGTGAGGTATCCGGGACAGCAGCCGACGTCCACCATGATCCGAGTGTCCGGTCCCGCGCCGTCGCGGATGGCGTGCAGACGGTCACGATCGGCCTCGGTGAAGTGCGCGCCCCAGCCGAACTTCATCGCCCGGAACCCGTCGGCGACGTACCCGGCCGCCTCCGCGTGGAGCGCTTCAGCGGACTTCTGGCGCCACGGCCCGGGGACCTCGTAGGAGCTCGACACGAACATGCTCCCGCTGGCATAGGCCATGACCCGGTCCTGAACCCGGCCGCCAAGGAGCCGCCAGACCGGCTCACCCCGGATCTTGCCCGCGAGGTCCCACAGGGCGATGTCGAGCGCGGCCATCGCGTTGACCGCGAGCCCGCCCTCGGACGCGCGACCGTACTGCCCAGGCCAGTTCACCCACATCGCCTCCCAGGCACCGGCGACATCGAGCGGGTCGCGACCCAGGAGGTGCGTCCGCAGAGACCCGGGGCCGTCCTCGATGATCGGGCGGATGACCGCCGGCGCGGACTGCGTGAGACCGATCCCCACGGTGCCGTCATCGGCCTCCACTTCGACGAGCGTGGACGACGCGTGTGGGTCGAGGACGCGGATCGCGACGATCGAACTCATCGGGCGGGCCGTCGCTGGTAGGATCGGGACGAGGCGTCACGCTGGGACATGGACGCGAGTGTAGGGCGGGAGGCCGATGCGGATCCGTCTGGACGGGATCACCACGGTGTGGCGTGCCGCCGACGACGACCCGGTGGGGCATGGCTGCGAGCCGCGGATCACGCGCTGCGCCGATGGCACGATCGTGCTGGCGCATCGCGTTGGGACGCGGCGCGAGAGCGCGGACGGGCGGCCGCATCTGCTCCGTAGCACGGACGACGGCGCCACGTGGACGGACCTGGGCCTGCCCTTCGACGGGATGGCGCACGAAGGCTGGGACCTGCGCGGAGCGGCGCTGGCGGAACTCCGCGACGGTGACCTCCTGACCGTGATCGTCGGGCTCGACAAGTCCATCGACCGACCCACCTATCACCCCGAGACCGAGGGCCTGATCCCGGTCGCCAACCCCGTGGCGCGCTCGTCCGATGGCGGGCGAACATGGCGGCGACTTGCGGACCTGAGCGGCGGTCCCGTGCCCCAGACCGCCTCGCAGGGGCTGCTCGTCCTGCCGGACGGTGATGTCCTGTGCACGTTCGAGACCTTCAAGACCTACGACGATCCCGGCACGTGGCGCTACCAGGGCGGGCTCCTGCGCTCGCACGATGGCGGCGAGACCTGGGGCGAATGCGTGATCTCCGCCGCCTCGGATCCCGAGGGCGACCCGCACGACACGATGTGGTGGGACCCGCGGATCGCGCGGCTGCCATCAGGCGAGCTGGTCCAGTTCGTTTACGCGTTCCAGCACCGGACGGGCACCGAGGGCCCGGTCCACGTCATCCACAGCGCGGACGACGGGCGGACGTGGACGCTGCCGACACCCACCGGTCTGACCGGACAGGCCACCTATCCGGTCGCGCTCCCCGACGGTCGCGTCGTGATCCTCCAGCAGCGTCGCGGGGACGAACAGACCGTGGTCGCGCTCGTCAGCGACGACGGCGGCCGGACGTTCGATCCCGCGTCGGAGACCGTCGTATACCGTCACGAGACCACGTCCGCGCCCGGCGCGACCGGTGATCTGAGCGCCTTCGACTACCTGATGTCGATGGACCGGTTCACGTTCGGTCACCCATGCGGCGTCGCGACCGGACCAGACGAGGTCCTGGCAGTCTGGTATGCCGGTGACCGCACCCGGACGGCCATCCACGCCGCGCGCCTGCGCGTCGACTGACCGACCGCCCGAAAGGATCGACCCCATGACGCGCCGGACCATCGACGAACTCGGGGACCTGCTCGAGCGCCCGTACTGTGCCGTGCTGAGCACGCATCGCGAGGACGGGAGCGTCCTGCTGTCCCCGGTGTGGTACGAGTGGCGCGACGGCGGCTTCGACATCGGCGTCCCGGAAGGTGACATCAAACTCCGCCACATCGCGGCAGATCCACGGGTCAGCGTCGTCGTGTTCGATCATCACTGGCCCGCGCGCGGGCTCGAGGTGACCGGCGTCGCCACGGTCACGACCGAGGGCCGCGAGGAACTCAGCCGTCGACTCTCGGTCCGCTACCTCGGCCCGAAGAACGGCAACACGTACGCCGACACGACCGGATCGGGTGTCGTCGTGCGCGTCGAGCCCGGCAAACTGCGCGCGTGGGACTACGCCGAGGTGATCGGTCCAGACCCCGAGATCGCGACCTGGCCGACGGAGTAGCCCCGGCGGGTGCGGGCCATCCGGACCGCGGCGGCGCCCGTCAGTGGCCCGCCCGACCCCCCGAGATATCGAACACCGCGCCCGACGAGAACGAGCACTCGTCGGATGACAGCCACGCGACCATCGCGGCGACCTCGTGGGCGGCCCCGAGTCGCCCGATCGGGTGGCGCCGGCGCACTTCGTCGATCTGGTCCTCGGGCAACGACGACCAGTTGTGGGTCATGATCGAGCCCGGGGTGATCGCGTTGACCAGGATCCCGAGCGAGGCCACCTCGAAGGCAAGGGCCTTCGTCAGCCCGATGACGCCGGCCTTCGCCGCCGCGTAGGCGACCGGGTTGAGCTTGCCCTCCTTGCCCGCGATCGACGAGATATTCACGATCCGGCCCCAGCCGGCCTCGAGCATCGTCGGGAGCACCGCCCGACAGCCGTGGAAGACGCCGGTCAGGTCAACGTCGATCGTCTTCTGCCACGCCTCGAGCGGCATCTCCCAGGTCTTGACCATGCCTTCGGAGATCCCGGCGTTGTTGACCATGATGTCGATGCGGCCCGCCCACTCGAGCGTGCTCGCGACGGCGGCCTCCACCGACGGATAGGACGTCACGTCGATGGCGACACCGAGCGCCATGACGCCCGATGGATCGAGCCGTTCGGCGGCGGCCCGACAACGTTCGAGGTCGACATCGGCGACGACGACGCGGACCCCGTCGGCGATGAACCGCTCGCACATGGCCGTCCCCAGGGCGCCGGCTCCGCCGGTGACGATCGCGACCCGCGCATCGGGCATCAGGTGACCTCCTTCATCCCGCGCCTGAACCGCGCAGGTCGCCGAGCAACGTCCGCCCATCGCGGGCGAGCGACAGCGTCACGATCTGTGGTCGTCGGATGAACGTCACGGTCCCGATGAGCCCGAGGGCGACCCCGCAGACGAGCATCGTGGTGCGGGCCGATGTGGCCTCGGCGATGAGCCCGGTGACCAGGCTCCCGACGGGCATCATCCCCCAGTAGAGCATCGCGAACAGGCTCACGAGACGCCCGCGCAGCCGCGGCGGTGCGAGGGCCTGGATGAGCGTCACGCTCGAGGCTGCGTAGGTGAGGATGCTGCCGCCGATGACCGCGAGCGCCAGGAGCGCGAGCGGGACGCCCGGCACCACCCCGAACGCGATCATCGAGATCGACGCCCCGCCGATCCCGGCTGCGACACCGCGGCCATGCCCGACCCGACGATGGACCGCCTCCAGCGATGCCCCGGCGAGCAGCCCGCCGAGCCCGCTGGCGACGAGCAGTCCGCCAAGCCCACCCGGGCCGATCCCGAGTTCGACCGCGGCGAGCGGCAGCAGGAAGATGTAGCTGAGACCGACCACCCCCGGCGCGATGGCCAGGAGGATCAGCACGCCGAGCGTGGGGTAGGTCGTGGCGTAGCGGAATGCCTCCACGAGCGGGCCGATCAGCGCGGCACGCGGGCGATCGCGGGGGTCGCCGCCGGCATCCGCCTCGGCCCGCGGCAGCCGGCTCATCAGGATCGCGGGCACGGCCGCGAGGATCGCCGCGGCGGCGAACCCGTAGGCCGGCGACGCGATCGCGAGCAGGCTCCCGCCGATGACGCCGCCGATGATGCGCGCCGCGTTCATGTGCAGGAAGTTGAGCGTCACGGCACTCGACACGGCGGTGGACGGGACCAGCTCCGTCACGATGGCGACCGACGCCGGCGCCCCGATGGTCTGCGAGAACCCGAGACCGAGCGCGAGCGCGATGACCAGCCAGTACGGCGGCCCGCCGACGAACGCGGCGATCGCCTGGCTCGCGGAGAACATCGCCATGGCACTCAACGAGATGATGAGCATCGGCCGGGACCCAAAACGGTCCGTGATGACGCCGGCATGGGCCGTCAGGAGCAACCCGGACACCCCGAAGGCCGTGAACGCGAACCCGACGGCGGCGGCGGATCCAGTGAGTTCCAGCACGTACCAGCCCAGGGCCGCGAAGTACACGAAGCTGCCGCTGCTGAGCGACAGCATCGAGCCGAGGAAGAGCCGGAACGACGGGTAGCGGAGGGCCGACCAGCCCACCCGGTCGAGTCGCGATTCCGCCACGACTGCGACGCCATCCCCGTGTTCGATCATCGCGTCGGAGTGTAAGCCACACTGGACAAGATGCGCGGAGTTGCAGTGCTACGCTACTGCCACCCATGGATGACATCGAATTCGGCTTTGCCGCGCCGCCGGGTGACCGGGAGATGGGCCGCGTCGACCGCGCCACCTTCGTCGCCGACCTCGGCCGCGTGCTCGACGTGGCGGGCGGCATCTTCGATTCGATCTGGGTGTCGGACCATCTCATGGAGGGCGACCGCTACCGCCTGGAACCGTGGACGCAGCTGACCTGGATCGCGGCCCGCGTGCCGGGCGTCCGTCTCGGGAACAACGTCCTGGCCAACTCGTACCGTCATCCGGCGCTGATGGCCAAGATGGCCGCGAGCCTCCAGGCGCTCAGCGGCGGGCGATTCATCCTGGGCTACGGCGCGGGCTGGCTCGAGGATGAGTACCGCGCCTACGGCTACCCGTTCCCGTCGACCCGCGAACGGATCGCGCGGATGGACGAGGCGCTGCGGCTCATCAAGGCGATGTGGACCGAGGCACCGGCCACGTTCCGTGGCGAGTTCTACGAGATCACCGACGCGTGGTGCGAACCGCGGCCGGACCCGGTCCCGCCAATCATGATCGGTGGGAGCGGGGAGCGGTATCTCCTGCGGGCCGTGGCGGAACACGCGGACTGGTGGCTGTCCTATGCGGAGAAGCGCGACGTCCAGGAGCGCAAGCTCGCGGCCCTCTCGTCGCACTGCCGCGACGTCGGCCGGGATCCCGCCTCGATCCACAAGGCCGTGCCGTGGACCGTCTACCTGCATCGGGACCGTGCCGCCGCGCGGCGCTGGGCAGGTGATGCGATCGAGGGCGAGCGACCGGCGGTCGCCGCCGACCCGGCGGAGCTCCGCGACCGGATCCACGAGGCCATCGACCTCGGGTTCCACATGATCCAGCTGCGCTTTGCCGGGATGATGGACACTGCCGATATCGAGCTCTTCGCCGACGAGGTCCTCCCCCACTTCCGATCCGCACCCCCAGTCGTTGGAGCCGCCCCGTGATCGATCTTCGTTCCGATACCGTGACCCTCCCCTCCCCGGCGATGCGCCGCGCGATGGCCGACGCCGAGGTGGGTGACGACGTCTTCGGTGAGGACCCCACGGTCCGCGCGCTGGAGGAACGGTCCGCGGATCTGCTCGGCGCCGAGGCCGGGCTGTTCGTCGCGAGCGGCACCATGGGTAATCTCGTTGGCCTCATGGCCCACGTCCCGCGCGGCGGCGAGATCATCGGGCCGGCCGAGATCCATACGTTCGCCGGCGAGGGAGCGGGCTATGCCGTGGTCGTGGGTGCGTCGGTCCGCGGTCTCCCACCGGGCGATGACGGCACGATCGACCTCGCGGCGATCCGAAGTGCGGTCCGCGACCCCGACGACGTCCACGAGCCGATCACATCGCTGATCACCCTCGAGAACACGCATTCGCTCTCCATGGGCCAGCCACTGACCCCGGAGTACACCGAGGCCGTCGCGGAGGTAGCGCGCGAGATCGGCGTCCCGCTCTTCATCGATGGCGCTCGGATGTTCAACGCCGCGGTGGCGCTCGGCGTCCCGGCGAAGGCGCTCGTCCCGGCGGGGGCGTCGGCCACGTTCTGCCTGTCCAAAAGCCTCGCCTGTCCGGTGGGTTCGGTCGTCGTGGGTGATGCCGCGTTCATCGGCCGTGCCCGGCGAGCCCGAAAGATGGTCGGTGGCGGCCTCCGCCAGGCCGGGATCATGGCCGCGGCCGGGCTGGTCGCACTCCAGGACGGCCCCGACGGTATGGTCGACCGGCTCGCCGACGACCACGCCAACGCCCGCCGGCTGGCCGAGGCGCTCGCGTCGATGGACGGGATCACGCGGCTGGACCCCGAGCGCGTCCGGACGAACTTCGTCCTGTTCGGCGTCGGCGCCGACGATTGGCCGGCCGACGTCGAGGCACGCCAGGCGCTGCTTCGACAACGCGCCCGCTTCCTCGAGGCGCTCGCGAGCCGAGGCGTCCGAATGATCGAATACCCGAGGGGCAAGATCCGGGCGATCCCGCACTACGGCGTGGACGCCGCCGACATCGAGACCGCGATCACGGCCGCGCGAGCGGCGCTCAGCGAGATCGGACTGGCCGCCGCCGTCCCCGCCTGATCAGGCGATCGGCTGCCGCGGTGCCGTTCAGTCGTAGCGCCACTGCATGCGGGCCGGCCGGACGGCGATCAGCACCCGGTCCGCCTTGATGTCCTCCCAGTGCTGGAGGGACGCCTCCTCGGTGGGTTCGTACTTGCGGATGAGATCGAGCGTGGTCTCGCGGACATCGCCCTCGATGACCTCGGCGGTCCCGAACACCTGGACGTAGTTTGCGCGCCGCTGCCCGGCGTCGATGCAGAGCGTGATCCGCGGATCGCGCTTGAGGTTGCGGACCTTGACGGTCCAGTCCAGGGTGCTGATCCAGAACCGCTCCCCGTCCCACCAATACCAGTTCGGCGTGAGCTGGGGCGTGCCGTCGGGCTGGATCGTGGCCACGATCGCGTGGATCTGGGTCTCGAGGAACGTCACGTGGCTCGGCGTCAGCCCGAGCGGGTCGGTGTCGGTGGTCATGGGCGGTCCTCCCGGTCCGTGATGGTCGAAGCGGTGGTCGAAGCCAGGGTCGTCGGGCAGTCGGTCAGATCGAGCGCCAGGATCGCGCCTTCGACGATGTGCGCGGCATCGATGCCACTCGAACGGTAGAGCGCCGGGATCGTCCCGGACTGGCCGAAGGTGTCAACGCCGAGCGGGACGACCGGTGCGCCGAACACGCCACCCACGAAGCTGAGCGAATGCGACGCGGCGTCTGCGACGGTCACGATCGGTGCATGACGCTGGCCCTTCGGGAGCAACGTGCCCAGGTGGCCGACCTCGTCGCGTCGGGCGCGGCGCAGCGCGTCGAGCCGGCCGCCGTGCTGGCCGCTCGCCAGCCGCTCGGCCGAGGTCAGGACGATGAGGTTCGCGGCGATCTCCTCGTGATGGAGGATCCGGACGGCCTCGACCGCCTCGGGGATGATCGAGCCGGCGGCCATGATCTGGACGACGGGGCTGTCGGGCGGGAGCGGTTCGGCGGCGTCGGCCGCCTCCAGCAGCCGATAGCCGCCAGCCAGCACGGCCTCACGCCAGCCATCGATGCCCAGACGCGCCTCGACCGGCGCCGCGAGGGACTGGTCGATCGGCCGCGTGCCCAGACGCAGGTACGTGGCGAACCCGTCGTCCGGGTCCAGGCAGCCGCGCAGGCCCTCGAGCATCGTCCACACGACCTCGCGCCCGAAGACCGGTTCGTAGGCGCGCAGACCCGGCAACTCGATGCCGAGCGACGGGGTGACCGTGGACTGGTGCGCGCCGCCTTCGGGGGCGAGCGTCACGCCCGACGGCGTCCCGACGAGGATGAACCGGGCGTGGACGTAGAGCGCGTAGATGAGGGCATCGAGCCCGCGGGCGATGAACGGGTCATAGACCGTGCCGATGGGCGCGAGGCGCTCGCGGAACAGCTCGCCGGTCAACCCGAACTGGCTCAGCCACATGAACAGGTTCATCTCGCTGATGCCGAGCTCGATGTGGCGCCCGTTCGGGCCGAGCGTCCATGACAGCGGGCGCTTGACGTCGCCGCGATCCGGACCGTCGGCGCGGGCGAAGACCCCGGCACGGTTGATCCAGCCCCCGAGGTTCGTCGAGACCGCGACATCCGGGGCCGCTGTCACGATCCGAGGGCCGACCTCCGCGTCACGTGCCAGCGCGGCGAGCGTGTCGCCGAACGCCTGCTGCGTGCTCGTGGATGCCGCGATGCGCACGTCGGGGGGCGTCAACGTCGGCGCGTTCGCCGGTGCGATCGGGTCCTTCGTCCGGTCGTAGCCCAGTTCCGCGCGGCGCGTCGCGCTCAGGCGGTGGGCCGGCGTCCCCGGCGCAAAGGCCGCCCAGACATCGTCGGGGTCCGCGCCAAGCGGCGCCATCAGGCCGTCGACCTGCTCCGCCCCCAGCAACGCCGAGTGGTTGAGGCTGTCGCCGGCAAATGGGAGCCGCCAGCCCTTGATGGTGTACGCGAAGATCACGGTGGGTCGGTTGCGTTCGGCGTCTGACCCGCGCATCGCCCGCTCGAGCGCGACCTGATCGTGCCCGCCGAGGTCGGCCAATAGCTCCGTCAGCGACGCATCGGGCACGTCGGCCACGGACCGCCCCAGCGCGTCGCGGCGCTTGCTCGGGGCGCCCTCGATCAGACGTTCGCGCGCATCCGGCCCGGCGCGGCGGATGAGGATCTGGTACTCCTCGTTCTCCATGTCATCGATGCGCTCGCGCAGCGCGTCGCCATCCGGTCGCGCGAACTGCGCCTCGAGCCGGCGGCCGTACTTGGCCTCGATCGCATGCCAGCCGGCCGCGGCGAACATCGCCTCCACTCGACGGATCCGGATCCCTGGAACCACGCGGTCCAGGCTCTGGCGATTGAGGTCCACGATCATCGTCATGTTCCCGAGATCGCCGAGGCCCTCCTCGAGCAGCGCCTCCCAGACGTTGCCCTCGTCAAGCTCGGCGTCGCCGACGAGCGCCACGAAGCGCCGATCCGGCTGCCTGGCGACCGTGTCGTGGAAGTGGGCGCGCAGGTAGCGGTCCGCGAGCGCCGCGAACATCGGAGCCACCGCGCCAAGCCCCACCGAACCCGTAGAGAAGTCGACCGGATCTGGGTCCTTCGTCCGGGACGGATACGACTGGAGCCCCCCGAAGTCGCGGAGCCGCGTCAGCATCGAGCGGTCCAGATTGCCCAGCAGGTACTGGATCGCGTGGTAGGCGGGCGAGGCGTGTGGCTTGATCGCGACCAGATCGTCGGCGCGCAGCCAGCGGAAGTACATCGCGGTCAGGATCGAGACGACGCTCGCGCTCGAGGCCTGGTGGCCGCCGACCTTGATCCCGCCCTCGTTGGGGCGGACGTGGTTGGCCTCGTGGACCATCCGGACCGCGAGCCACAGGATCCGGCGGGCGATCGCGTCGAGGGTCTCGTCGTCGGCGTCTCGCGCGGTGGCCCGGGCTCCCTTGGTGGCGCCACGGCTCGCGCCTCGGCCGGCGGAGCGGGGCTTCTCGGTCTCGACGACGGCCACGACGCGGGGTCTCCGATGGGGGGCGGATGCAGGGTCTGGATCGTGCGCGGTCGTCGCTCGTCCGGTAATCCGGGACACGAGTCCCGAATCCCTGTACCCTACTGTGCCATGAGCAGCACCCCAGGGTCAACGACGACCGGCTCGAGGCCGAGCGCGACGCCCGGCGCGGCGGCTGACGGCGCCAAGCGACCGATGGCGCGCTGGGTGCGCGTCCTCGAGGCGTTCGCGGACCAGGGCGAGTGGGGCGTCCGCGACCTCGCGCGCTCCAGCGGCATCCCGCGCAGCGCGGCGCATCGGATCCTCCACGACATGGCCGGCCTCGGCCTCCTCGCCGGGACCGACGAGCCGGGCCGCTTCCGCGTCGGCCCGGATCTCGCGCGGATCGGCAGCCGCGTCGCCGATCACCTCGACATCCAGCGCATCGCCCGGCCGGTCCTGGAGCGCGCGGCCGCGGACGTCGGCGAGACCATCGTCCTGGCCATCTACGACCCGCATCGGCGCCAGTTCTCGGCCGTGGATGCCGCCGAGACGAGTCACGCGATCCGCTACCTGTGGGAATCCCTGCGCGACTGGAGCGACCTGCATCACGGTTCGTCGGGGAAGGGCATCCTCGCGTTCCTCCCCACCGCCGAGCGCGACGCGATCATCGACGCGCTGCCGGACCCGATCCCGGGCCGGTTCCCCGTCACGAAGGCCGCGCTGCGCCGCGATCTGTCCGCGGCTCGGCGGCGCGGACACGTGGTGAGCCACGGGGAGCGCTACGAGGGCGCCGTGGGGGTGTCCGCACCGATCCGCGACGCGAGATCGCGGGTGGTGGGCGACCTCATCGCGACGTGGCCGGACAACCGCACGAGCCCCGAAAAGGAGGCGGCCACCGGGCTGATCGTGCAGGCGGCCGCGGACGACGTCTCGCGTCGTCTCGGTTGGGCCGGCATATGAGCGACAGGATCCGGATCGGGATCGTTGGCGCGGGGCGGATCGTCCGCTCCGAGCACGCGCCGCGCTTCCGCGCGATCGACGGCGTCGACCTCGTCGCCGTGTCCAACCGGTCAGAGGCGTCGTCACGCGAGGCCGCCGCGGACCTCAGCATCCCGCGCGTCATCGACGACTGGCGGGACCTCGTGACGGACCCGGACATCGACGCGGTCCTCGTCGGGCGCCTGGCCGGTGATGCACGCCCCGATCACGATCGCCGCCCTCGACGCCGGCAAGCATGTCCTGACCGAGGCGCGGATGGCCGCCACCGGCGCCGACGCGCGCGCGATGCTCGCCGCCGCTCGACGCCACCCCGACACTGTGGCGATGGTGGTCCCGGCCTCGTTCTCGCTGTGGGCCGACGCCACGATCCGGCGGCTGCTCGATGACGGGGCGATCGGTCGCGTCCGGCACGCCCGGGTCCAGTGGGATACCAGCGGCCCCGACGATCCCGCGGAGGCGTGGCGCTGGCGCCGCCGCGACAGTGGCGAGAACGTGATGGCGCTCGGGATCCTGTACGAGGCGATGGCCCGCTGGCTCGGTCGCGCGACTGATTTGACCGCGGTCACCGCGCTCGGTTCGACGCCACGCCCGAGTCCGGAAGGCCCGCTCGTCGCCGACGTCGCGGAGCACGTGCTGGCCGTCCTGGCGTTCCCCGATGAGGTCACCGCCACCGTCGAGATGTCGACGCGGACGAACGGCGCGGACCCCAACAGCGTCACGTTCTACGGGACGGATGGGACGCTGCGGGTGGACCTCACCGGCGGGACGATCGCGCAGACGCCGCTCGGCGGGTCCTTGGCCCCCATCTCGATCCGTGACGAGGACCGAGCCGAATGGTCCGCGGAGATCGACTTCGTCGCCGCGATCCGCGGCGAACGCCCGGTCACGCTCACGGATTTCGAGACCGGCGCGCACTACATGGCCGTGCTCGAGGCCATGCGACCGGTCCGCGGCCGACGGCTGCCGCGTCGCCGTCCCCACCGTCAGCTGAGGCACGATCCCGCATGAAGGTCCTGGATTTCTCGCGCTCGACGATGACGTTCCGGCTGGACCTGGACAAGATCCCGGCGCGGACGCTGAGCCACCAGCCGCCGTACGCGCTCAACAACGCCCGGGCGCAGCTCGAGAGCCGCTGTCGCATCACGGAGCGGGAGACCGGCCGGGTCCACACGCTGGTCCTCGGGGCGGCCTGCCGGACCGAGATCGTCGGCGCGCCGGCGAACCTGTGGCTCGAACCGAACAGCGACTTCATCCCGGTCTTCTCGGACCGCGCGTTCCTCGGCATCAAGACCTTCGCCCGCGCCGGGATGGTGGCGCAGCTCCATCCGCCCGGTTCGGGTGCCCAGTCGGACCGGATGGAGGTGCCGATCGAGGGCACCTTCGACCGCGCCCATCTGGACCTCGTCGAGCGCGAGGGCGAGCGTCTCGAATCGGCGGCGGCCATCGTCGATGCCGTGCTGGCGAATGACCTGATGGTCGGGATCCATCGCTACGAGACCGCGCGGTACGCCGTGGAGATCGAGTACCCGGTCAAGATCGTCAACGGCAACGAGCGCGACGACGTCTACCAGACCGACACCGGACCGATCCTCTTCCCGGACCTCGACGCCGAGCCGGATGAGCTCCTGTCGCGCGTCGAACTCGCGTTCACGGCCGCGAACGCCCTCGACTGGGCGGAATTCATCGTCCGCGTACGAACGCCGATCGCCGACGACGTCGAGGTCTACCACTACTCGAAGACCGTCCGCCTCGATGGCATCGTCAACGAGTTCTACCTGGTCCGGCCGGACGCGCCGGCCGAGACGCGCGTCGTCGAACTGCCAGCCCGCGCCTGATCCCCGACCCCGAAGCCACGTACGGAGGACCCCGGTGAAGATCACGAGCATCGAGTCGCGCGTCATCGGCTACGACATCACCGAAGCGTGGGGTGGGCAGGAGCCTCCCGAGGGGATCTCGACGAACTGGTACCAGTACTCGTTCGACACGTTCCACACGGACGAGGGTGTCGTGGGCTACACGATGCAGAACGCGAACCTGCGCGACGGCGCGGCGATGACGCAAGTGGTCCACGACCTCTACGCCGCCCAGGTGATCGGCGAGGACCCGATGCAGGGCGAGGCGCTCTGGCAGAAGCTCCGTCGGCTCAACCGCCACGCGTACAACCTCTCGGACAGCGTCGCGGGCGCCATCGACGTCGCGATGTGGGACATCCGTGGCAAAGTCGCGAACCTGCCGATCGCCTCGCTCCTGGGGCTCGCCCGGACGCGGATCGGCGCGTACGCGACCGCCCGCAACATCGACCCCACGCCGGAGGATGTCTTCGAGGAGGCGACCCGGCGCAAGGCCGAGGGCTATCACGCGTTCAAGGTCCAGTTCTGGAACGGGCTCGACCGCGACATCCCGCGCTTCCGAGCGGCCCGCGAGGCGGTCGGGGAGGACTTCCCGCTCATGCAGGACGCCGCGGGGATGTACAGCTACCGAGAGGCGATCGAGGCCGGTCGGGTCCTCGGCGATCTCGGCTACACCTGGTTCGAGGAGCCCATCCCGGACCGCAACCTGTTCCAGCTCCAGCGGCTGACCGATCAGCTCGACGTCCCGATCCTGTCGGGTGAGACGTCGCGGGTCCACGAGCTGGCCGAGGGGATGCGGATGGGCGCGTTCGACATCGCGCGCGGTGACGTTCTCATGAAGGAAGGCATCACCGGGCTGCACAAGGCCGTGGGGATGGCCGACCTGCTCGGCTACGACCTCGAGGTCCACGGCATCAACCAGCCGCTGCTGGAGATCGCCAACCTCCACGTGGCGCTTTCGATGTCGAACGGCCGCTGGTCCGAGACCTTTAACCCGATCTACTACCGCGGGCTCAAGGGCGACCCGCTCGGCATCGACAGCGAGGGCTACAAGCACCTGCCGCCGGGACCGGGTCTTGGCGTGGAGCTCGACTGGGACTGGATCGACGGCGTGACCGAGAAGATCGTCCGGACGCCGGCTGGCTGACCCGGGCCCTCGTCAGGGGGCGAGGATCCGCTCCGGTCAGGCGGCGAAGATCCGCCCGGTCAGTCGGGGACCGGAAACCGGACGACGGTGTCCTCGCGCCACGACCGGATCGCCCCCGTGGCCATCGCGACCGCGATCAGCCCGTCTTCCCCGTCGATCGCGGGCGGCCGGTCGTCGCGGACGGATTCGACCATGTCCTGGACCTGCGCGGCGAACCCGCGTCGGAAGTACGGCGCGTGCTCGTCCCAGGTCGTGTTCGGGTCCTTGAAGCGCTCGTCACGGTATACGGCCTCGCGCGTGTCGCCGCGCAACAGGTCCACGCCGCCATAGGCGTGGATGTCCACGACCGCCTCGGTGCCGATGATCGTGTAGTGCGCGCGCTCCGTGGCCGCGGCCCCGGGGATCTCGTAGGACATGACGATGCTCGCGAGCAGGCCGCCCGGGAACTCGTAGGTGGCCATCCCGGTGAGGTCCGGCATGTCCGCGCGACGCGACGCGAAGCGCGCGGCCACCAGCGTCGGCTCCTTCCCCGCGAACCAGCGGACGAGGTCGCAGCCGTGGCTCCCCCAGTCCAGCCACGCACCACCTTCGCGCGGGTCGAGCGGCCAGCCGGTGTTGGGGTAGCCCGGGAACAGGCGATGGACGTGGATGGCGATCGGTTCCCCGGCGGCCCCGTCCGCGACCAGGTCGTGGCCGACCTTGACCGCCTCGAGCCAGCGGGAGATCTTGGCGAGGCTCAGGTAGACCCCGGCGGCCTGGCACGCGTCGATCATCTGGCGACACTCGTCCACGTCGAGCCCCATCGGCTTCTCGAGCAGGACGTGCTTGCCCGCCGCGGCGGCCGCCAGGACGTTCGGGAGGTGCGCCGTGTGCGGCGTCGCGATCACGACGGCATCGATGTCATCGCGAGCCAGGAGCGACTCGATGGATGGTTCCGTTCCGGCGCCGAACTCCGCGGCCAGCGCCGGGGCACGGGAGCCGCTGGTCACGGCCACCAGTCGAGCCTCCCCGGGCGCCTGCTCCGCGATCGCCACCGCATGGATGTGGGCCATCTGCCCGGCCCCGATCATCCCGAACCCGACCGTCATCGCGACGCCTCACCTAGTGGCTGGATTGTCGACAATATCCTTCAATGATGACGCATCGGGTCGCCCGCAGTAGGGTTGCCGTCGATGGCTACCCTCTCAGGTGTGCCTGGCGTTCGTCGGCGTCCTTGGGTCATCGCGGTCCTCGTGCTCAGCATCGGTGGCTGCGCGACGGAAACGCCCACACCCTCGACTGAACCGTCCGCGGCTCCATCGGCCACCAGCAAACCGACACCGGCCACGACGTCGTCCTTCGATCCTGCCGACATCGCGCGCTGGATCGCGTTCCGGACCACATACGGGCTCCGGACGGATCTGGAGTGGGTCCTCCTTGCCGCCGAAGATCCCTCGAGCGCGAATGACTTCGACGTCCCGCTCGCGCCAGCCGAAGTCAACGAAGTCGCGCGCAAGAACCGGGCGACGCAGGATCTCGTCCCGGCAGTGACGGCCTACGGCGGACAATTCTCCGATCTGGCCGGCGTCCGGATCGAAGACGTCCGCGTGGTCATCTTGTTCAAAACTGCCATCGAGGAGCATCAGGCGGCGCTCGATCGACTCTTCGGACCCGGCCGCGTCGAGGTCCGGCTGGCACCCTTTTCGACGGCGGATCTCGAAATACTCGCGGCCCAGGTCGTCGCGGAGCAGGCATGGTTCGCCACGATCGGGGTGGAATTCATCGATGCCAAGCCGTCGGAGTCAGCCAACGTCGTCCGGCTTCGCTACATCGCGCCGGACCGGTCCGCGGAACCCCAGATCGCTGCCCATTTCGGTGATCCGGAGTGGCTGACGCTCCGCTGGCTCGGCCCCCCGCCCTGGACTGGCCCGCTCGGAAGGCTCGTCGTGCGAATCGTCGACCCCGAGGGACGGGCGTTGCCCAGGGAGGCCGATCCGTCCTGCACGCCCACGCCGGTCGAGATGTCCGTTCGATACGCCGCCTTTCCTCGGGACACTGATGGCACCCGTCGATGTGTGTTCGAGCAAGTCCCGGCGGTCGCCTGGGACGTCGAGGTCACCTGGCTCGATGCCAATGACGTTCAGCACAGGATCGAGCGCCGGGTCGAGGTGCCCGCCGGGGGGACCGGCTCGACCACCGTCGTCATCGATCGATAGGCGCTCGAGGTCCGCCTTCGGTCGGTGTCCTTCCACCCGAACGGGAGAGAGTGCTGGCCCTCAGACTTCGTAAGATCTGGGCGAAGGGACTCGCCCGTCGCGCGGACATGAAGAACCGGACCCTGCGCTCAATCTCAACAGTTGGCGGCTACCTCGACCGCACAGCGTCCTGTGCGATGTCGATCGATGCCAACGCTGCGAACCCGGCGTCGCCGAGTACCTGTCCCGCCACGTCGACCGCCTGGCCGGCGGGATGCCCACTGTGATGCTCGCGGCCATCGCCTTCCGAGGATGTGGCTGGCGCGGATGCTGCGTGGCCTCGGGTTCGGGGTGATCGAGGTCTATCCGGCGGCCTCATATCGGGCGATGGGCGCGATCGGCAGGACCTATGAGGAGCGGGCTGACATCGTCCGACGGATAGTCGCCGGCCTGACGCGGACGGACCGGGACGCCATCGACGCGACTTGCTCGGCCCTCGTCGCCGTGGACTGGCTTGGGAGGGAAGGGGACTCGTTCTCGGCGATCGATGGCGAGAACTGGCTCGGGAACCGGCGCGACTGTTAGGACTTCGAGCGGTCAGGTCTCGATTCGTAGGCACCCCGTGTGCCGTGCACGAGCGCTGCAGCACCTTCGACTCGCCGGTAGCCGGAGAGTCACGGGACCGCAGGTGCCTCATCGACCAGAAAACCGCCCTTGACGTAGCAGATATCACTGGAGCATCCTCCGCGTGACGGCCGGGGGCCGGTGGACCTCGAGTCACCTGAACGGGCCAGATCTCCCGCATTCGCCGCCCCTCCGAGCAGTCGGTCGATGCTCGCCTCGTGATTGCCGCAGGTTGATCCGAGGACAGTGACGGAGGGGATGCGATGGCCAGGACGTGGAGCTGGTACCTCGGGCAGAACGAGGACATCACTCCGGCGACCGCGGTCGCGCCACCAGGAAAGGTGCCTGATCAGGCCAGGGAGCGCGTCGTCAAGAGCTTGCCGACCGAGGTCATCGGTGCATTCATCGCGGCCATGCGACTCTCGCAGTTGACACTGCCCTTCGGGCGTTCGGAGCCGCATCGATTGCTCGGCCGAACATCGGAGGATCCGAGAATGTCCGGTAAGTGGCCCGTGCGCCCCAGGCACCTTCTAATCCCAATCGCAGCACTTCTGTGGGCTCAGGGCACCATCTCCACCGCGATGTCGTCGGGGCCGCCAGGCAGCGGAGAAGGCGCGCAGGACCGGCCTTCGGCGGCCCAGCAGGCGCCGGCGGTCGGGGCGTATGCGGATGAAGGACCCGTCGATGTGCCGGACGGGATGTGGTACGACGCTACATCAGGATTGGTACGAGGAGACGTGCAGGGAGTTGACGCGGCCCGCGCCGCAGAGGCGAAGGGAATCGAGGTCGAAGAGGCTCGGATCCGTCTCATCGCGCAAGAACGAATGTCCGAGATTCTTGAAGATGCTCATCGTCTCTACCCTGAGCTTGTGGCAGTTCGTTGGGTGGATGGGCAGGCAACCGCGCAGTTCAAGGATCAAGCGCCTGCGGGTGCATTGGAATTGCTCGAATCTTCAGGCGCAGAGGTGAGGGCTGAGGTGGTTCAGTACTCAACGAACGAGCTTAACGGACTACTGACCGATCTTGAGGGATTCCTGGAGGAGATGGGAGTCAAAGACTTCGCGGTTGGCCTAGACCCTGCAGGCCAACGTCTGATCGCGAGTGCCAACACCTCAAGCACGGGGGATGGCCCGGACATCTCGAAGCAGGCGCTCGAGGCAGCTCTGCCTTCGCACCTTGCGGACGCGAATGTGGATATTCAGGTGTTGGACGGGCCAATCACGCAGGCAGCGACGACCTACGGCGGCACTGATGCCAGAAAAGGTACGACATTCTGGTGTACCAATGCCTTCACCGTCAGCAACGGTTCGACCGATGGGATTGTTTCGGACAGTCACTGCGGCACCTCGGTGAACAGCTACCGCGATTGGATCACGGGCATAACCCACACGATGTCGTTCATACAGGGACACATCGGGTTCTACGGCGACCTAGCGTGGTGGTCAACCAGTGGTAACGAGGTCGACGATTTCTACTTCAACGAGCTTGGCAGCCGTCGTGATGTTACGGGCGTAAGGACCGTAGTGAGCCAAGGAGACGAGCTTTTCTGGTTTGGGCGTTCATCGATGAACGACTGGTTAGACTTTGTCGAGTTTCCAATAGTCAACACCTCGGGTCCGGACAAGCTCGCGTGCAACAATAGCCACCATTCCGTGGGCGGAGATAGCGGGGGTCCTGTCTATCTCTCTGGGACAGCTATCGGCCTGATCTGGGGCTATATCTACATCGACGGCGCCTGGCGCGATTGCTTCACGCGGGCTCACTATGTTGACGACGCCCTTGGTGTAGGAATCAAGAACTAGCAGCACTTCTGACCCACGTCACGACAGAAGCGTAAGGGCGAAACTGCGACACACATCCACGCAGACGAGTCAATGAGCAAACCGAGGACGTGATGCGGAAGGTGGCTCTTGGGGCGTTGCTCTCCATGGCTGTCGTCGTTCTCGAAGCCTGTGCCCCAGCTGCGAACCGACTGGAGATTCGAACGGCTCAAGATCCTGAGGCTTGTCCGGGGGCGGCGCTTCCGGTCCCGTTCCATTTCAGGATTGATCCCGTTGCGGAGGACCAGGTCATTGCTATCGGAAACGACGGCAGCGTCTTCCCTGTCTACTGGGCACCGGGTTTCGTCGGCGGCGAAGTCGCAGACCCAGTCGTGCGTGATCCGAACGGCATAGTCGTCGCTCGCGATGGCGAAGTCGTCGAAGGCCCGCTCCTTCACGGGTACACGATCTGCGCGACCGGCAACTCGCTGAAGATCCTTCTGCTCTAGAGGTCAAATCCTGGAGTGGCATTTCTCGGGTGAGCCACTTGGCCCCGCGCCCGGCGACCGCGCGACCGCCGGGATCGTGGCCATCGATGGGATGGGCGGCAACTTCGGAGCGCTCTAACTACTACCCCACGCGGGCGTTGACCGTGGGTCCGAACCCTCCGTACGGTTCGCTCGTTAACGTTGGCAGTCCTAGCCCCTCGGGTGCGGGCAGGTAGCGGGTCTTCCGGAGGCCGCTGGAGCTTCGAGGTCCATTGCCTGCGCGGTATATACACTCCGACCAGCCAGGAGGCCACGACCGATGACTGACGTCCCACCGACCGACGACCCCATCGACGTGCTCGTCTGCGGCGCGGGGATGGCCGGGTTGTGTGCCGGCGCGAGCGCGGCCGGTCTCGGGGCGCGGCCGCTGGTCATCGAGAAGGGCGCCGAGCCGGGCGGTTCGATGCGGATGTCGGGCGGCACGATCTGGACGGCGCCATCGATGGAAGTCATGGAGACGTGGGTCCCAGGCGGCGACCGCGTCCGCCAGCGGCAGCTGGTCGACCATCTCGCGCCAAATCTGGCCTGGCTGGAGTCGCTGGGCGTTCGGCGCACCGCGCCAATCGAATCGGATCGGCAGGTCGGGGCGGAGGTAGACGTCCACCAGCTGACGACGCGGATGGTCGAGGTGATCGAAGCCGACGGCGGGCGCGTCGTCACCGGGACCGCCTTGGCGTCGATCAGGTTCGCGGATGACGGGATCGTGGAGGTCGGCGTGGTCGACGCCGACGGCGCGAGGACGATCCGGGCACGGACCGTGATCCTGGCAACGGGCGGGTTCGGCAGCAGTCCGGCAATGACCGAGCGCTACATGGGCCCGCACGTCGGGTCGATGCTGATCCGGGCGAACCCGCGCAACGTCGGCGACGGGCTCGAAGCCGCGCTGGCGGCGGGTGCCCGGACCTCCCCGTCCATGTGGACCTTCTACGGGCACACGATGCCGGGCCTCCCCGCGGACCCGCCACCCGACCGCTGGGTGTCGGTCACCCAGTACTACACGCAGGACACGATCCTGGTCAACGCCCACGGCGAACGCTTCTTCGACGAGAGCCGCTCGATGGCCGACGAGACCGCCCCGTTTGAGATCGTCCGACAGCCGGGCGGGGTCGCATGGCTGGTCATGGACCGACGGATCCACGACGACGAGCCACTCCCCGGGCGATCGAGATCCGCCGCCGGGCGCGCCTATGCCAACGCCGTCGCCGCCGGGGCACCGAACGTGACCGCGGACACGTTCGAGGCGCTCGCCGATGGACTGGCCGCCCAGGGGGTGCATCGCGACGGCTTCCTGGCCACGATCGGGACGTTCAACGCGGCGGTCGAGGGTGGCGGCGGCGCCGATCTGCCCGTGCCGCGACGCGCGTCGCCCTTCGGTCTCGTGGAGGCGCCGTTCCGCGCGCTGGCCGTGCGGCCCGGGATCACGTTCACCCATGGCGGCGTGGACGTCGATGCCGACCTTCGCGTCCTCGACGCTGACGGGCGACCGATGCCGGGCTTGTTTGCGGCCGGCGCCGATGCCGGCGGCACGTACGACGGCGGCTACATGGGCGGGCTTGTCCTCGGGCTGGTCCAGGGTCGGGCAGCCGGACGGGCGGCCGCAGCGCTGACTGGAGGCGCCCGATGACCACGACCGGCGAACCACGCGCCTTCCACCTGGCCGACGTCCCCGCGCGACCGAACCATCCTCTCGCGCGTTCGGCGCGCATCGTCACGCCCGAGTCCACCGGCTCCGAGCGGCTGTTCGCCGGCATGTTCTGGAATGACCCCGGCGCGAAAGGCGGCTGGTCGTTCCGCGACCATGATCCTGATGCGGGAACGTCGGTCGATGGCCTCCCCCACCTCGGCGCGCACGACGAGGTCTACCTCTGCCTGTCGGGGCGCTGCCGGATCACGTGGGACGAGGGCGAGTTCGAGTTCGGCCCGAACGACGTCGTCTACTTCGCGGCCGGCCGAACCTATCGGAGCGAGGTCATCGGCGATGAGCCGCTCCAGGTCTTCTACGTGATGGCCCCGTCGCCGGCCTGGATGGTCCCGCTCGGCGAGGTCGAGCCCTAGACGATCGTTCGGTTGCCGGATGCGGCCGTTCCGCGGGCCACCGCGAGTTCGGCGCGACCACCGGCGGTGATCAGGCCGAGTTCGTTGGCGACCGTGACCATCAGGAAGCCCTGATCGAGGTAGCGACGAGCCGACGCGCCGTCGCCCATGTGGATCCCGGGGGCGACACCATGACGCTGGCACGCGGCCAGGATCGTGGCGATCGCCTCCCTGTGGACCCGCGCCTCCTCGGCCGTCCAGTCCTCGGACCAGGCGGACATCCCCAGGCCCAACCCGAGATCACCCGGACCGATGTAGATGGCATCGACACCGGGCGTCGACGCGATGGCATCGACGTTCGCCAGACCTTCCGCCGTCTCGACCATCACGACGCACGCGGCCTCATCGAGGCCTTCGAGCCGCTTGGACGCGCGCAGGAGCGAGCCGCGCAATGGCCCCACGGATCGACGACCGCGCGGCGGGTAGTGGCACGCTCGCGCCGCCGCCGCCGCCTCATCCGCGTTGTCGACCATGGGGACGATGATCGCGGTCGCGCCGACATCGAGCGCCATCCCGATCTCGGCGAAGCTGTTGCTCGGGACGCGCGTGGTGGGCGCGGCGCCGTGCAACTCGATCGAGCGGAAGAGGCTCGCCAGCGTCCCGCCGTCGGCGATCCCGTGCTGCTGGTCGATGCAGATCTCGTCGAAGCCGCACGTCGCGAGGTACTCGACGATCTGGGGGTCGGCCGTCGTCAGCCAGCCGCCGAGCGTGGGCTTGCCGGATCGCCAGCGCGCGAGAAGGGGGTTGACCGACGCCATCAGGACCTCCGGAGCACGGGCCGCCGAGGCAGGGCGCGAAGACGAGCCGTGCGATGTAGATTGTCGACAATCCAGAGCATACGACGAGGGGCCCAACCGTTTCCCGGCTCGACGCTTTCCCTGCCCTGCGGGTCGCGCCGTACCGGCGACTCCTGTTCGCCCTGACCGCGGGCCAGCTCGGGCTGTTCGTCTTCGAGACCACGATGTTCTGGACCGCGCTCGAGAAGACGGGGTCCGCGGTCCTGGTCAGCCTCCTGCTGATCAGCCTGGTCGTCCCCGTGCTCGTCCTGACCGTCCCCGTGGGGATCATCGTGGACCGGTTCGGGCCGCGGCGGCTGCTGCTCCCGGCGACGGCGATCGCGGCGGTCGTGGTCGGGCTCGCGGCGGTCGCGACCGCGATGGCTGGTCTGTCGTACGAGGCGACGCTGGCCCTCTCGCTGGCCGAGGGGACGTTCTTCGCGTGCTGGGCGATCCCCGCCCAGGTGCTCGGCAGCCGCGTCGTGGACCGCGAGCAGATGCCGAGCGCGATCGGGCTCAGCATGCTGCCGTCCGGCATCGGTTCGGTGCTGGGGGGCCTGGGCGGCGGCATCATCCTCCAGGTCGGCGGACCGGTCCCGGCGATCGCCGTGGGTGCGGCCGGATTGACCATCGCCGCGATCGCGATCGCCGGGCTGCCGAACCTTCCTGGCTACGGCAGCACCGGCGGCGGGACGCGGGTCGTCGGCCAGATCACGGACGCCGTGGGATGGATGCGCCAGACCCCGGCTGCCGTGGCGGTGGTGGTGATGGGCGCAGCGGCGGGGTTCTTCGCGATGAGCCGGTTCGGCCTGACGCCGGTCCTGGTCCGCGACGTGTTGCACGCCGGGCCGGCCGGGCTCGGGCTCATGACGATGGCGAGCGGGATCGGGTCGATCGTTGGCACCAGCCTGACCGACGCGGCGGGCCGGCGGCATCGCCGCGGCCCGGTGCTGTTGATCGCGCTCGGCGCGTCAGGTCTCGCCATCGTCGGGCTGGGGGTCGCGCCATCGCTCATCGTCGCGTTGGCGTTCGCGGCGCTCATCGCCATGAGCCTGATCATCTACCAGGTCACCGCGATGACCGTGCTCCAGGTCCTCGCCCCGCCTCGGATGCGCGGACGGACGCTCGCGCTGTATGACCTGGTCCGTCTCGGACTCGTGCCGGCGGGGAGTCTGGCCGCCGGGTTCCTGGTCGCGCTCCTCGGCGTGAGCGGCGTGCTCATCGTCTTCGGTGGGATGGTCCTCGTCGCGGTCGTCGCGGTGACGGCCCTCTTCCGGCCGCTGGTCCGGCTCCAACTCGACGAGGCGCTGGTCCAGACCGACCTGGTCCCTGAGGAACCGCCCGCCGGATAGATCGCGGTCAGGCGGACCTGCCTAGATGGCGCGCCAGATGAACCGATCGAGCCGGGCCTCCTCGCGGAAGCCGATCCGCGCGTACATCGCGCGGCCCATCAATGACGCGGTCAGGCTGGCCTGGCGATAGCCACGGTCCCGGGCGATCGCCACCGTGGCGAGCGTGGCGGTGGTCCCGTGCCCGGCGCCACGCGCCGCCGGCACCGTCCCGACGTTGGTCACGAAGCCCTGGTCGCCGGCCGGGAACAGCGAGGCGCACGCGACACCCTTGCCGTCGGCGCGGACGAGCACGTGCCACCACGGCGGATCGGGCTCGCGGATGGCGTCGCGGTACAGCTCGCTCCAGGCAGCGATCGCCGAGGGATCGGTCCAGCCGTACGAGCGACCCATGACCGACAGCCACTCATCGATCGTGTCGCTGTCGACCGCGATCACCTCGCCGTCAGGCGGCGGGACGCCGTCCACGTCGATGACCATCGCGAACTCGGGCTCGTCGGGGACGAGGCCGCGCGCCGCAAGACGCCGGCCGAGATCCGCGGGCGTCGTCGACGGGCCGAGCCACCACGTGACCGGGAGCGCGCCGCGGTCGCTGACGACCGCCTGGACCGCGTCGATCCGTGCGTCGATCGCCGCGTCGTCACCGGCCAGCCGGATCGAGTGGACGTGGTTGAGGCTGGCCATCGGACGACCCGAGGCGTGCCAGGTCAGATCCGGCTCCTCGCGGATGACCAGACCGGGGAGGCGACGCATCAGCCCCAGCGCGGCCGCGAGGGCCGCCTCGGCCCGGGTCATCCGGCGCGAGCGCCGACCGAGTCGACCGTGCGGATCTCCACGGCGTGCTGGCGCAGGTACGCCTCGTCGACCTCGACGCCGAGACCGGGTCCCGTGGGAACCGTGGCCCAGCCGTCCTTGAACTCGATGCCACTGGAGAGCAGGCCAGCACGGTGCGGGTTGTCGTCCATCCCGTACTCGAGGTAGAGCTGGTCCGAGGCGGGCGAGCGGTTCGGCTCGTGCAGGCATGCGAGCGCCTGGAGCGCGGCCGCGATCCCGATCGCGTTGTTGGACGTATGGGGCATGGCCGCGATCGAGTGCACGGCGGCCAGCTCGGAGATCCACAGCGTCTCGGCGATCCCGCCGCAGATCACCGGCTCCGGCTGGATGATGTCCGCGCAGCCGCGCGCGAGGAAGTCGATGGCGGCGCTGCGCTTCTCGATGATCTCGCCGCCCGCGAGCGCGATGTCGAGCCCGGCGCGCAGGCGCTCGTACCCGGCATACCCCTCGCGCTGGTGGATCGGCTCCTCGAACCACACGAAGCCGAGGCGCTCAAGGACCTTGCCCATCTCGATCGCTCGAGGGAACGTGTACCCGGCATTGCCGTCGGCCATCATCTGGAAGTCGTCCGGCACGCTCGCCCGGATCTGCTCGAGCAGTTTGGCCTCGTGCGCCACCGGGTAGCGCCCCACCCGGAACTTCATCGCCGTGAAGCCCGCCGCCCGGATCCGCTCCACCTCGGCCGGCCACGTGTCGGCGGGATCGCGACCCTCGATGTAGCCGCCGCTCGCCCCGTAGGCGCGGACACGCGTCCGCACCGGGCCGCCGAAGGACTCGGCCACGGACACCCCGAGCTGGCGCGCCCGGAGATCCTCGACCGCGATGACCATGGCCGACACCGCGTACGGATGCTCCGCCGACCAGCGGATGTCGCGCGCCAGCGACCGAGACGCGATGGGCGACCGACCGATGAGAACGGGCGCCACGGCCTCGACGATGGCCGTGATCCCCGGGATCAGATACGTCTCGCCCCAGCCGGCGCGGCCATCGGCGTCGGTGACCTTGACGAGCGCATAGGCGTGCGAATCGGACAGCGCGATCGACGGACCGGTCCGCGGATCCAGCTTGTGGCTGACCACGAAGCACTCGACCCGGGCGATCTTGCGGCCGTCATCGGTTCCCGACGTCATCGTTCAATACCCTCGTGCTGGATCGACGCGATTGATGAGTGGCTGTCCGGAGACGAATCGGCGGAGGTTCTCGGCCACGAGCCCGGTGAGCGCCTCGCTCGAACCGCCCGATACGTGCGGCGTGACGATCACGTTGGGCAGCCGCCAGAACGGGCTCGATGCCGGCAGCGGCTCCTCGCCGAACACGTCAAGCACAGCCCCGCCGATCCGGCGAGCCTCGAGCGCCTCGGCGAGCGCGGATTCGTCGATGACGGGTCCGCGGCCGGTGCTGACGATCCAGGCATGGGGCCGGACCGCGGCCAGGACCTCGCGGCTGACGAGACCCCGGGTGCGCGCGGTGAGGGGCAGCGTCACCGAGATGTAGTCGGCGTCGCGCGCGGCGGCGGCCAGGCCGTCCACGCCCACGATCCGCTCCGGGATGGTCCCATCGGGATCGCCCGTGCCGGGGACCCGATACGAGTCGTCCGAGCGCGTCGCGGGATCCGCCTTGACCGCGAGGACCCGCATCCCGTGCGCCGACGCGAGGCGGGCGATCTCCCGCCCGATCCCGCCGTACCCGACGATCAGGAGGGTCCGGCCGCGGATCTGGTCGCCCAGCAGCCCGTCGAGCGAGTCGTCCGGCCATGCCGCCCGTTCCTGGAGCTCGCGACGTCGGTCCACGTGCTCGGCGACGCGCAGGATCGCCCCGATGACGTACTGGGCGATCGGCGTCCCGTAGCCGCCCCGGGCGTTGGTCAGTTCGATCTCCGCCGGCCACGCCGTCCCCTCCCCCACGTGATGCTCCACGCCCGCCGAGAGCACCTGGAGCCAGCGCAGGCTCGGCGTGCGCGAGCGGTCGCTGGGCAGCGCTTGCCCGACCAGACCATCGAGGTCGGTGGCCGCCACCTCGTCGATGGCCGCCTGGTCCGTGCGATCGGTGACGACGAGGTCGAGCCGCGGCGAGACCGACCGGAGGGCGGCCACGGCCTCGGCGTCGAAGTCGAACGCGATGCCGACCCGGACGGTCCCCGTCATCGATGCCACCTAGGCGTACTCCAGCGGCCCGGGACGGTACGGGTGCGCCTCGATGAACGCCTCGTCGAGCGTGATCCCGAGACCCGGGGCACTGGGCCGCTGCATGAACCCGTCGGCGAGCTCCACCGGGGTCGTGAGCAGCGCCTTGCGGATGTTGTCCGGCGCCAGCGCGTACTCCACGAACCGGGCATTCGGGCTCGCGAACGCGACGTGGAGGTTGGCCATGAAGCCCGGGCCCACCGCGGCACCCGTGTGCACGATCATCCCGACGTGCCGCGCCTCGGCCAACCGCGCGACCTGGCGCGTGACCCCGACGCCCCCGACGTGCGTGGCATCGGGCTGGATGTAATCGAGCGCCTCGAGGTCCAGCCAGCGAGCGAATTCCTCGACGCCGGTCAGGCACTCCCCGCCGGCGATCGGGATCCGCGTCAGACGTCGCAGTTCCGCGTAGCCCTCGGGATCGTCGTAGCGGAGCGGCTCCTCCATGAACAGCAGGTCGAATTCCTCGATCGCGCGGGCGAGATCCAGCGCGGTCCGGCGCGACCACGGCTCGCGGACCTGGACGGCATGACAGTCCGTGGCGATCTCCACGCCGGGCCCGAGCGCCTCACGCAGCGCCCTGAACTTGGCGCGCTCGTCCGCGATCCGTTCCGCGGTGCTGCCCGCGTACCACGTCCCGTACGGCGGATCGCCCGGGGCCGTGACGTACCCACCTGGCCGGCCGTCGAACCCCGTCCCGATCTTGAGGCCACGGAACCCCAGCGAGTCGTAGAGCCGGGCCTGGTCCACGGTCTTCTCGATGGGCCAGTTGCCGGTGCCGCCAGACGCGTAGAGCGGCAGCCGGTCATGCGCCGGACCACCGAGCAGCTCGTGGACCGGCCGGTTGGCCGCCTTGCCGGCGATGTCCCAGAGCGCCATCTCGACGCCGGACAGCACGGACAGCCCGAGACCCACGCGCCCCCACCACAGGGAGCGCTGGTAGAGCTCGCGGAAGCACGCCTCCGGCCGCGTGGGGTCGAGGCGGAGGTCCACCAGCAGCCGGCCGTAGTAGTCGACCAGCGGCGGCACCGTATCCGCGGCGAAATAGCCCATGATCGTCTCGCCGACGCCCACGAGACCCTCGTCGGTCTCGACGACGACCAGCGCGGCCGTGCGTTCGAAGAGGACGCCCGGCACCCAGAACGGGTCGCCCGTCCATGGCGCCGTGATCAGGACGGTCCGGACGGCGGTGACGCGCATCGTCGTGGTCAGCCGGCGGCGTCGACGACGAGGTCGCGCGGGGCGGTCGAGGCGTCCGCGAGACCGCACAGGCCCGCGTCATCGGCGAGTTCCTCGCGCATCGTGTCGAGCACTCGGGCGACGCCCTGGGCCCCGCCCACGGCGAGACCCCACATGACCGGCCGCCCGACGATGACCGCCCGCGCCCCGAGCGCAAGGGCCGTCAGGATGTCGCCGCCGGTCCGCACGCCGCCGTCGAGGTAGACCTCGGCCGTTCCGGCGCCGGCCACGACGTCCTCGAGCGCATCGAGGGTGGAGATGGACCGCTCGAGCTGGCGCCCGCCATGGTTGGAAACGATGATCCCGGCGGCACCCGCCTCCACGGCCCGGGCGGCGTCGCGGCGGGTCATGATGCCCTTTGGCACGATCGGCAGGTCCGTCACCGTGCGGAGCCAGTCGAGATACTCCCAGGTATTCGCGCCGGTGAGCCCGGGTGACGACTCGAAGTGCGCGAACTTGGCGCCGGCCGGGAGCCGGAACCCGATCCGTGGCGGCGTGTGGTTGACGCCGATCGCGGTGTTCACGAGCGGCACGATGGCCTTGACACCGGCCGCCTGGACGCGGGCGATGACCTCGGCGAGGGCACCGCGGTCGTCCCAGTTGTAGAGCTGGAACCAGAGCGGCAGCCCGGGGGCGGACGCGGCGATGTCCTCGATGCTCGTGGTGGCGTTGACGGCGACGATCACCAGGCTGCCGGCACTCGCGGCCCCCCCGGCCATCGCCAGCTCGCCATCGGGATGGACGGCGCGCTGGAGGCCCATCGGGCCCACCATCACCGGCGCCGCGATCGGCGCGCCCAGGACGGTGGTGGCTGTCTTGACAGCCGAGACATCCACCAGGACGCTCGGTCGAAGGCGTCGGCGCCCGAAGGCGGCCTCGTTGTCGCTCATCGAAGCCGTCGCCCGTCCCCGAACGGATCCATTCGTACACAGGGGCGTCGATCAGATGCCGCGCGATCTCGCGATACTGCGCCGGCGCGAGGCGGGCGACGAGCGGATCGGTCATCGGGCGTTGGGTCGGCAGGGCATGGGAACCTCGTACGCCCGATGGACGGGCCTGACGTGACAATGTAGATTGTCGACAATCTAGGTTCTGGCTCCGGGCGAGTCAAGCCGAGACGACCGAAGCTGGAGGCAACCTGTGCCTGCCCTCGCGAACCTGCCGCCGGTCGAGCGACGCGTCCTTCGGCACGAGGTCCTGCTGGGGCTTCGGACGGGGATCCTGGCGGGCGAGATCGTCCCCGGGACCCGACTCCTGGAGATCCCGTTGGCGGCCGAGCTTGGCGTCAGCCGCGGTCCCGTCCGCGAAGCGCTTCGCCAGCTGGAGCAAGAGGGCCTCGTCGAGTTCTTCCCGCATCGCGGGGCCGTCGTGGTGGGCGTCGCCGAGAGCGAGGTCGAGACGATCTACGGGATCCGGGCCTTGCTCGAAGGTCGGGCGTTCGCCCAAGCCTGCCGGACGCTGACCGACGAGGATATCGAGGGGCTCGGCGACACGGTCGAGAAGATGATCGAGGCCAGCGAGGCCGGGGACGTCGATACCGTGACCGAGCACGACCTCGCGTTCCATGGGCGGGTCGTGGAGCTGTCCGGGTTCCAGTACCTGCGCCGACTGTGGACCAGCATCGACGGCGTCGTCCGATCTCGGACGTTCCATGCGACCGTCGTCCCGGAGCCCACGGACCCGGCCGAGGCGCGCGAGTGGCTCATCGGGCCGTCGATCGAGCATCGGGAGCTGGTCGATGCGCTGCGCAGCCGTCGGCCGGCTGTGGCGTCGAAGGCGGCGATGGCCCACGTGAACCGCGGCCTCGAACGACTGCGGGCCGACGCCCGCAAGTGAGCGCAGGAACACGGACGTGATCCGGGGGACGGCAACGTGATCCGTCGGACGGAGGTCCTCGTCCTCACGCATCGACTGTCGCGGATCCGCCTGTTCTCCACGGGGTCGAACGTCACGCGGGACTCGATCGTGGTACGGCTCGAGGATTCGGACGGGCGGGTCGGGTGGGGCGAGACGTACCTGGTGGACGGGGCGCTCGACGCGTGCCGGGCCATGGCCACGGGCCTCATCGGGCTCGACCCCGACGTCGCGGCCGGGGTGCTGGGCGCGCGACCCGGGGTGCATCGGTGGGCGCTCGGCGCGGTGTCGATGGCGGTGGATGACTTGCGCGCGCGGGTGCGCGGCGTCCCGGTGTCCGCGCTATACGGAGAGCGGTTCCGCGACCGCGTCCGGCCGTACGCATCGAGCCGCGGCTATGTGGACGGGGAGAGCCCGGAAGCGGCCTGGTCCGAGGAGGCGACACTGGTTTCGGACGGCGGGTTCACGGCGATGAAGTTGCGCATCGGGCGAACGGATCTGGCCGAGGAGATCGCCGCGATCGAGCGAGTCGTCGCGGGGGCGCCGTCGATGACCTGGATGGCGGACGGCAATGGCGCCTACGACCGGGCGCAGAGCGATCGACTCGGCGCCGCGCTCGGCGACCTCGGGTTCCGCTGGCTCGAGGAACCGCTCCCGACCGCCGACTACGCGGCGTATGCCCCGCTCGCCCGTGAACTGCCTATCCCGCTCGCGGGTGGCGAGATGCTGGAATCGGCGTCGGCGGCCGAGCCGTTCCTGCGGGGCGGATCGTTCGACCTCGTCCAGCCCGACGTCTCGATCTGCGGTGGGATCGGCGGGTTGCTCGAGATCGCGCGGACGGCCGCGCGCGCCGGTCGGGTGACGATGCCGCATGCGTGCAGCGGCGCGATCGCGATGGCTGCCACGCTCCAGATCCTCGCGGTCCTGCCGGTCGCGCTCGAGGCGCCCGAGTGGGCGGAACCGCTGTTGGAGTTCGACGTCGGCGAGAACCCCATCCGGACAGACCTGCTGACCGAGCCGTTGGCACCGACCGAGGGCTGGATGGCGATCCCGGACGGGCCGGGGCTCGGCGTCGAGGTCGATGAGGCGGCGGTCCGGCGGCTGACCGTCGCGGCCTGAGGTGGGGAGACGCCCGCCCGACCCGAGAGAGGATCCGCCCGCCGCACTCGACGCGAACTTCGCGGCCCTGCTCGCCTGGTACGCCTCGTGGCCCGGTGGCGAGATGGTCGAGCGGGACGACCTGCTCCTGACGTCGTCCGGCGTCCGGTTCCGGGCGATCAACGCGGCCTCGATGGCGGACTGCGCTCGGCGGCGGCACGGCGGCGGTGGCCGCGGCGACGTCCGTGACCGGATCGAGGAGGCCGCGACGTGGCTGGCGGCGCGTACGGATCGCTGGCGCTGGCTGGTGGGACCGACCTCGCGGCCGCTGGACCTTGGGGAGCGATTGCTTGCGGCCGGCCTTCGACAGACGAGCGATACGCCGGGGATGGCGCTGGATCTGCGCGGCTGGGAGGTCGGCGCAAGCCTGCCGGACGGCGTGACCATCGAGCGCGTCGCCGACGATGCGGCCATGTGGTCGTGGCGCGACATCCAGCAACTTGGGGTTGGCCTCGACCGACGAAGCCGCCGACGCCTGGTGGATCGCGCATCAACGAGCCGGGTTCGACCCGGATCTGCCGTTGACGAACTGGGTGGCGCGGCTCGATGGCGTTCCGGTGGCGGCGGCCGCGTTGTTCGTCGCCGCCGGTGTTGCCGGGATCTACAACGTGTGCACCGTCCCCGAGGCGCGCGGTCGCGGCATCGGCGGCGCCGTCACGGTCGCCGCGATCGACGTGGGGGCGCGGCTGGGCCTCCCGATCGCCGTTCTCGGCGCCTCGGACCTCGGGTTCCCGGTCTACCACCGTCTCGGGTTCCGGGAAGTGTCGAGACTTCGGTCCTACACCCGAGATCCCGGCTAGCGATGACGCGTCAGACTAGGCATCGACGGCGACACGATCCCGACGAGGAGGCGCAGCCCCGATGCTCACGGCGACCAAGGACCTGATGCTCCCCGCCACGGTCACCGGCTCGTGGCCGCGGCCGCGCTGGTACGACGGCGGCCTGTGGGGCCGGCCGCTCGACACCGCCCTGCTCGACGTCAAGTTCCGCGAGCAGTTCCTCGACGCGCACTCCACCGTCATCGCCGACCAGGAGCGCGCCGGGCTCGACATCCTCACCAACGGCGATTACCACCTCGACGAGGACTTCGCGGGTCGCTCCTGGCACCACTACCCGCTCCAGCGCTGGCTCGGCCTCGAGCACGAGGAACTCCAGTACGAACGCTCGCGCGACCGGCTGCTGGAGTTCCCACCCGGGACGCTGATGAACGAGATCGAGACGACCTGGCGCTGGCCACGCGTCGTCGGCAAGGTGGAGCACGACCGCCGCAACCCGCTCGAGTACGCGAAGCTCTGGCGCATCGCCCAGGCGCGCGCCGGCAAGCCGGTCAAGTTCGGGACCTGCTCGTCGCAGGTGCTCTCGATCTTCCTCGACAGCCACACGGCCGAATACGACCTCGACGACAAGAAACAGCTGATCTGGGACATGGCGACCGCCATGAACATCGAGCTCCGCCAGCTCGCCGCCGCCGGCGCGACGGTCATCCAGATCGAGGAACCGACGATCCACTTCGTCGCCGCCTTCTATCCGGACCAGAAGGAGATGCTCCAGTTCCTCGTGGAGGCGTTCAACCACGAGGTGGACGGTCTCGACGACGTCGAGCTCTGGATCCACACCTGCTGGGGCAACCCGAATATGCAGAAGGTCTACTCGGGCGAGTCGTACGAGAACTCGATCGACATCTACCTCAACCAGCTCAAGGGCGACGTCTGGACCGTGGAGGCGACCGAGAACGACCTCGCCGAGATCGACCTCTTCAAGCCGTACGCGAACTCGCTCAAGAAGAAGGTCGCCGTCGGGATGGTCAACCACCGAACGCTGCAGGCGGACATGCCGCCGGTCGTCGCGGGGCGCATGCGCCGCGCGTTGGAGGTGATCCCGGCGGACAAGCTGATCCTGTCGAGCGATTGCGGGTTCGGCCGGCAGGGGTTCAGCCGGACGATCGCGTTCTACAAGACGACCGCGATCGCGCAGGCGCGGAACATCGTCCTGAAGGAGTTGGGCCTCGAGCCGCGCTACGTGCCGGCCGCCGACCCGGCCCTCCAGGTGGACGTGCTGCCGGACCGCGAACCGCTGACGCACCTGCCGTCGCCCTGGGGGTAGGCCTTTGTGGGGCGGGGGGCGCCGGACCGGGCTTCGGCGCCCGACCAGCCTGTGGGGCTGGGGCGGGGCGCCGGACCGGGCTTCGGCGCCCGACCAGCCTGTGGGGCTGGAAAACCTGCGTGACGGAGCGTCAGCACGCGGTCCAAGGCTCTTGACGCACGAAATGTGGCCTGTGGGACCAGAGAACCTGCCGCGAGGGGCCTCGGATCGACCTGGCGGACGTGTCCGAGCAGGTTTTCCGGCCTGGCAGGCTGGTTCCCGGGCGCCTGACGGCATCACGCTCCCAAGAGGTCGAAGGTGAGCCGCAAGAAGCAGACTGCCGCCGACTACATCGAACGGCATGACGACGTCATGCGATTGATTCTTGGCGAGATGGTCGGCTACGCGCGACAGATCGACGGCTGGTGGGCCTCGGCACACGACGTCGTCCGTGAGGACCCTGACGCGGCGATTCGGCTCCTCATCGATGCCGAGATCCACCTCAACACGCATGTTCGGATCGACTTGGCCGACAGCCTGCGGTACATTCGAGCCGCCATCGATCGCCTGGATGCGGAGCTCCCTGATGATCCGGATGAGTCGCCGACATGATCCGCGCGCTTTGGATCACGACATCTGCCGCGGATGCGGCGGCTAGGGCGACGGATGCGGCCTCGGGCGACGGCCGTCGTGTTCGTGATGGTCGCCGCCGTTATCGGCTGCAACCTCGGGGGTGAGGATGCGGGCCGGCTCCAGCGACAGGCCGAGGCGGCGCTCTCTCGGTGGGCCGGCGCGGTCGAGGCGTCGGGCGGGCCATCGCCTGTGGCTCCCGTCGGCGAACTCACCGGCCAGGTCGGCGACTGGGAACTCGAGGTCGGCGACAACAACAAGGCGGCCCTGCTGGCTGGTCTGGTCGACATTGCCGACGACATGCTGGACCAGCCGCAGCCCGACGGCACGGTCAGTTGGCCGGATGGCACGTCCGCCAGCGTGCCGGTGTTGACGGGTGAAGAAGCGGCCCTCGACATCCGAAGGGACTCGACCGCGGATTGCGACGACTGCCGGCCACTCCGAGTCACGGCTGCCAGGTTGGTGCGCGGGGCGTTCGAGACGAGCCGCGGACCCGCTGTCGGCCCGGTCTGGGAATTCACCGTGGAAGGGACGGCGGTCAAGGTCACAAGGGTGGCCGTCGGGGACGCCGTGACGATCCACCCGTTGCCGGTGGATCCCGATGATGAACCCATCGGACTGTCGATCGACTCGGCGACCGGGAGCGTCGGCGGCCGCGAGCTGACCGTGACATTCGTCGGTGCGACGAAGACCGGCCGTGAACCCTGTGGCTCGGACTACACGACGAGGGCGGTCGAGTCCGACCTTGCGGTCGTGGTCATCGTGTTCGAGCATCCGAATGTCCCGCTGAGTGGCGGCTGCACGCTCGCCGGCCTGGAGCGGACGGCGATCGTTCGACTATCGGCACCGCTCGACGAGCGTGCCGTCCTCGATGTCCAGTTCGGTCTTCCGGTTCGCGTCCGGCTGGAGCCATAAGGCGAGCGGCTACTCGGCGCCGGAGCCGGACTGGCTCTGGCCTGTGGGGCTGGAAAACCTGCCTGGGGCAGGGTCAGCACGCGGTCCAAGGCGCTTGACGCACGAAACGAGGCCTGTGGGACCAGAGAACCTGCCGCGAGAGGGTTCTGATCGACCTGCCGGAGGTGTTCGCACAGGTTTCCCGGCCTGGCAGGCTGGCATGAGCTTGGGTCAGCGACTCGGACCGACGCGGAACTGACGCTCCCCGGCCGCGCGAGCGGCGAAGGCCATCGCGGGGGTGTTCCACGTGAGGCCGATCCGGCCGGCGCGGTCCAGCGTGATCAAACCGCCGCGGGCGTCGAGTCGCCGGAGCGTACCGAGCGCCCGTTCCGCGGCTTGCTGCGGATCGAGCCCTCCGCCCATCAGGTCCGCGGCCGTCTTGGCCAGCACGAGCGGGATGATCCGCTCGCCATGACCGGTGGTCGACACCGCTCCAGACGCGTCGTCCGCATAGAGCCCCGCCCCGATGAACGGGGAATCCCCCACCCGACCGCTGGGCTTGAACGGCATCCCGCCGGTCGATGTGCCGGCGGCCAGGTGCCCCGCGGCGTCGAGCGCCACCGCACCCACCGTGTCGTGCCCGAACAACGTTCCGACCCAGTCCGGATCGGGGTTGACGCGCAACGACTCCCAGACAGCCCGCTCGCGATCCGAGATCAGCTCCGCCGGGTCACACGTCTCGACGCCGGCCCGTTCAGCGAAGCGACGCGCCCCCTCCCCCACCAGGACCGCGAACGGCCCCTCGAGGACTCGACGGGCCAGCGTGATCGGATGCGGAACGCCACGAACCGACGCGACCGAACCCACATCGAGCGTGGCCCCGTCCATCATGCCCGCGTCAAGTTCGACGTCGCCGTCCTCGGTCAGTGGCGAGCCGTGGCCAGCGCCGAACACGCCGCTCGCTTCGAGCTCGCGCACCGCCGCCTCGACGGCATCGAGCGCGCTCCCGCCGTCCTCGAGCACGCGCCACCCCGCCGCGGCCGCGGCCAGGCATCCGTCGCGGTGCTCGTCGAACGCAGCGGCAGGGATATCGGTCGCGCCGCCGTGGACCGCGATCGCGATCGTGTCAACCGAAGCACTCGCGGCTGCCGGGGCGCGCCGGACCTTCGGGGACGTCACGGCCCCAGTATCTCGCCGATGGTCGCCGCCGCCTTGAGCCCGTGCCCGGTCAACGCCACGATCGCCGTCTCCCCGCCGCCCCGCACCCCCGGCGACGCGCGCGCGAGACCAGCATGCGCCGCTGCCGAGGTCGGCTCCACGAACAGCCCCTGAGCAAGGAGGGCCCGGAGCGAGACCCGGATCTCGTCGTCGGTGACCTCGAGGATCTCGCCACCGGTCTCGCGGATCGCGGCCAGGATCTGTCGCGACCGGGGTGGCCGGGCGATCCGAATGCCCTCCGCGATCGTCGGCCCGGGGTCGACGGCATCGACATCGGCCGCCCCGGCCGCGAAGGCCCGGGCCAGCGGCGCACACGCCGCGCTCTGGACGCCGACCAGCCGCGGGACTCGCTCGATCATCCCGGCGGCCAGCAACCGACCGAACCCGAGATGGACGCCGAGCAGCAACGTCCCGCCGCCGAGCGGCGCGGCCACCACGTCCGGCGCCCGTCGCCCCAGCTGCTCGAACACCTCGTAAGCGAACGTCGCGGTGCCGGCAAGGAACGTCGGGTGCCACAGGTGCGAGGCATACGCCGTGTTCGGCCCGGCCACAGCGACCGCCGCGCGCGCCGAATCTCCGGATGCGGAACGTGGTCCAGGCACCGCCACGACCGAGGCCCCATGAGCCCGGACCTGGAGCAGCTTCGCGGGTGACGCATCGGCCGGCGCGAAGATCCGCGCGGCCATCCCCGCCCGGGCCGCGTAGGCCGCGAACGACGCCCCGGCATTCCCCGACGAGTCGACGATCAGCTCCCGGGCGCCGGCAGCCCGCAGCCACGCCACGGTCACTGCGGCGCCGCGATCCTTGAACGACCCGCTCGGGAGCCCGCCATCGAGCTTGGCGAGCGCGCCCGCGCCCGAGTCCCGCAGCCCCACCATCGCCGTCATCGGTTCGCCGAGCGTGACCGGCTCGACCGACGGCAGCCACCCCCGATACCGCCACACGCCGGTCGTCCGCTCATCGGCGAACGTCGCGGGGTCCGCCCGCGGCAGGTCAAACTCGAGCGGGGCCCCGCAGTCGGCGCACTGCCAGGCCATCGACACCGTCGCCGACGCGCCGCATGACCCGCATCGAAGCCCGGTCAACGGCGCACCAGCTCGCTCACGCGCCCGACATCCGGCCCGGTTCAGCCGCCGGGCGCGAGCGGAAGCGCGACCGCGGCGTGCGTGGCCGCGGAACGGTCCGCGGCCTGGACCATCTCCACCGCCGCCCGACCGTCCAGCCCCGTCACGACCGGTTCACGATCCTCGAGGATGGCTCCGGCGAAGTCCTCGACCTGGGCCGCGAACCCCTTGAGCCGGTTCGGATCGAGGTAGTCGCCAAGGAAGTCGAACGCTACTTGTTCGGCCACCTCGGTCCAGCCGGACGCGTTCCCGAGGTGGACCTTGCCGTAGTGGTCGGCCTCGATGATCCCCGTCGTTCCGATGATCCGGGTCTTGTCGTTGGGCGCCAGCCCGGGCTCGGGGACCTCGTAGCTCATGAGCATCTGGACCATGACGCCGTTGGCGAGCCGGTATTGGACCATCGCCGAGAGATCGACCGGTGGCGGCGTGCCGTACGTCGTGTAGTCGGCGTAGACGCGGATCGCCTCGGACCCGGTCAGCCAGCGCACCGCGTCGGTCTCGTGGACGCCCCAGTCGAGGAACTGTGAGCCCTCGGCCGGGTCGAACGCCCAGTCCTTGCGCGGGATGATCACGCGTCCAGTGGCCTCGTCGATGATGTCGCCGAGGATGAACGACGTCCACGCGCCGCGCATCTGGATCATCCGGATCTCGCCGATCGCTCCCTCGTCGATCAACCGCTTCATCGCCAGCGGCGCGTCGCGGAAGCGGGTGACGAAGTTGACCGTGAGCCGGACGCCGGCGGCCGCGCACGCGGCGATGATCGAATCGCACTCGGCGACCGACATCGCCATCGGCTTCTCGATGTAGACGTGCTTGCCCGCCTCGGCTGCGGCGATGGCCTGCGCGAGGTGCGCCTGGTGGGGCGAGGTGATGATCACGGCCTCGATGTCGTCGCGCGCCAGCATCGCCTCGAACGAGGCGTCGGCCACCCCGCCGAACTCCGCCGCGAGGGCCTCGGCCCGGGTGCCGCCCCAGACCGACACGAACGAACCGTTGGGCACATGCCGGGTCAGACACGCGGCGTAGGTCCGGCCCATGTACCCGGCGCCGATGATCCCCATCCGGACCGTGCTCATGACGACGCCCCGGCCGAGAGGTCCACGCCGCTCATCAGCGCATCCACTTTGTCCGCGTGGCGGACCGGGTCGCCGGGCAGGTCGCCGGGCGGCGGCAGCCGGCGGAACGGGACCGCGAAGACGGCATCGAACGCTTCGGCGTGTTTCGACGGCCAGCCGATGTCGAGCGCGTAGCGGAGCCCCTGGCCGACCTCCCACTCCACGAGGTCGCGCGGCCACTCGTCCTCGAGACCGCGGGTCATGATCGCGGCCAGCTCCACCTTGCGCGCGACGACATCGGTGGGCAGATCGATCCAGACGTTCGGCTTGAACTCCAGGGTGGTCGAGGCGATCGGGAACCGCAGCACGCGGCTCTGGTACGAGAACGTACCGGCAAGGTCCACGGCGTCGAGCAGCGCCCGCCCGGTGGTCGTGTGGTCGGCCGTCCAGTCACCGCTCGCCGGGGGGCCGAACACGTACGTGGGCCGTCGGTCGCGGAGGATGGCGGCAAGCCGTTCCTTCACGCGCTGCGCGTCGTCCGAGATGCGGTGATACGGCGCGTCGAGGAATTCGATCGTGGCGCCGAACGCCGCAGCGACATCGCGCGCCGCCGACTGCTGGATCGCCGACACGGCCACGATGTGGATGTCGTCGTCCGCGTGGGTGATGAGCGTGCCGCCCAGGCCATAGATGAAGTCGTCGGTGTGCGGGGTGACGACCAGGATCTCCACGGTGCCCTCCAAGGATCGGTTGCCTTCGACCAGTTGATCGGCTTCAGCCGTTCGTCGCCTCCCGGACGACACGACGCAGGGTCTCCGATGACGATTCGTCGCCACCAAGGAACGCCGGCTCGTTCGCCGCGTACCACGCCCGAATCTCGGCGGCGGTGATCCCCGGCGTGTCGAGCAGCGCCGCGACCGATGATTCGAGCGCCCGGAAGCCGGGCAACGCGGCAACGACGGCATCGGCCGCATCGGCCGGCACGCGAAGGACGCCCGTCCGATCGGCGACGAGCAGGTCACCGGTCGCGACACGGAGCGGTCCGACGTCCACCGGGCGCCCGAACGCGGCCAGCCGGAGATCGTCATAGGCCGGCACGATCCCGGTGGCATACACGGGGAAGCTCAGGCGCTCGATCCCGACGATGTCGATGACGCTCCCGGCGACCACCGCCCCGGCGGCGCCCATCACCTGGAACTCGCGCATCATCCCGTCACCCGCGATCCCGCTCCGGCCGGGTCGTGACCCCGTGTCCGCGAGGACCACGATGACCGGCCCGTCCATCGCTTCGAGCGTCTCGAGCAGGGCCAGGAAGTCGCCGTTGGGCGCGTCAGACTCGCCGGCGGTCCATTCGGACGTCAGCGCATATCCGACGATCGTGCCCAGACCCGGGAACAGGCAGCGCAACTCCGGTCCGGAGTAGGAGCCGGGCTCGGCGCGGTCCAGCCCCTTGAGCAGGTTGTAGATCGTCGCCGTGTCGAGCCCTCGAAGGGCATCGATGGTCCCCGGTCCTGGTCGGGCGTCGCCGGCCATCGCGTCCTTTCCTCAGGTCCCGAGGAGCGTCGCGGAACCCTCGTCGAACCAGTCGCGGTACTTGGTGGTCAGCAGCTGACGACAGGCCAGGTAGTCGTCCTCGGTGAAGCCCTGGTACGGCGAGAGGAGCCGGAGCGGGAACTCGGGGAGCATCCCGAGCTTGACCAGCATCTTGTCGTACGCGCCATCCATGTGCGGTCCGGGTGCCGGCGTCGCCCACAGGTCGCTGCTCATCGTCTGGAAGGCGTGCTGGAGCTGCATGAGCGTGCCCGCGTCACGGGTCCGCCCCGCCTCGAACAGCTCGAACGTCCGGCGCGGCGAGAGCTCGGCGTACGACGCGAGCAGCGAGCACTCGCCGAACATCGATCCGTGCGGGAAGTTGCCCTCCCCCATGAAGTGCTGGAGTTCGCCCGCGTGGCGCAACAGGTCCTCGGCGCCAGCCATCCCGCCGCCGGTCGTCTTGGTGGCAACGAGGTTCGGGACCTCAGCGATGACCGTTGCGTAGTCACGCCCGGTCAGGACACGCTTGGTCCGCGGCAGGTTGTAGTGCAGGAACCGGGCATCGGGGTAGCGGCCGCAGGTGTCGGCGAAGAAGCGCAGGACCTCGTCGTCCGTCAGCGGTCCCCACGACGGCAGCGAGATCTGGAACATCCGGAACCCGACGTCGTACGCGTACTCGACACGCTCGAGGATCTGCGCGGTGGACAGGCCGATGACACCCACCATCGGGCTCGCGTCCGGGACGCGTGTCTCCTCGTAGAACGTGTCGACCACCTGGCGGAACCGCCGCGTGTCGACCGCGTAGCCCTCACCACCGGTGCCGAACACGTAGACGTGCCGAAACCCGGCCTCGAAGACCTCGCGGACCTCCGCTCGGAAGATCTCGTCGACGAGTTCGAACCGCTCGTCCCATGGCGAAGGACAAGCGACCAGGATCGCCTGCGGGTAGCGCGCCATCAGGCCGCCGCCTCGATCCGACCAGCGCCTTCGAGCATCTCGAGGACGTACGTCGCGGCCAGTCGGTGGAGATCCTCGGACGCCTGTCGAGAGGTCGCGGCGATGTGCGGTGTCAGGATCACGTTCGGCAGCCCTCGCAGTGGGTCGGCGTTTCCGGGTGGTTCGGTGACGCGCACATCGAGCGCCGCGACCGCAACACGCCCGTCACGGAGCGCCTCGGCGAGGGCGACCTCATCGATGTGGCCGCCACGGGCCACGTTGACCAGGATGACGCCGGGCTTCACGCGGGCCAGCGTCTCGCGCGAGATCAGCGGCGGCGCCCCCGGCGTGTAGGCCGCGCACAGGACGATCGCGTCCGACTCGGCGAACAGGGCATCCAGCCCCACGAGGTCGAGATCCGGGTCGCCGGCGTCGGTGAGGAACGGGTCATGCGCGATGGTCCGAAACCCGAACGCCCGCGCCTTGCGCGCGATGGACCGTCCGATCCGACCGGCCCCGGCGATGCCGAGCGTCTGGCCGCGTAGCCGCTGGATCTGGCCCAGCAGCGATCGATCATGCACCGGCCACTCGCCCACCGCGGTGGCGGTGGCGATGGGCAAGAGGCGACGCTGCGCGGCGAGCAGGAGCGTGACGCCGTGATCGGCCACCTCATCGGTGCAGTAGTCGGGCACGTTGCGGACCGGGATGCCGGCAGCCGCCGCGGCCGGTCCGTCCACCTTGTCCATCCCGATGCTGTAGCACAGGATCCCGGCGCAGTCCTGGAGACCCGCGACCCGAGCCGCGTCCAGCTTTCGGACGCCCGTGACGATCACCGCGTCGGCCGTCTTGATCGCCTCGTCAGCGTCGTCGGCATCGGCGGGCACCTCGAGATCGACCCCGCGGGCGCCAAGGATCGCCGCGTCGCTGTCGAACGACCAGTCGCCCGGGATCGGGTCGTAGACCACGACGCGCGGCCGGGTGCCAGCGGACATCAGGATGCCGCCGGAGTCGACGCCGCCGGGGTCGACGCCGACGCCGATCGGCGGGACCGCCTCCGGGCAAGCTCGCCGAGCGTGTCTTCGGCCGCCTGGAGCATGCGGGCCACGTCGTCGTCGGTATGGGCCGCCATCAGGTGGTTGCGCTTGAGATTGAGCGGCAGCATCAGGAATCCTCGGTCGGTCATGCCCTGGTGGAACGCGACGTACAACTCGGCGTCGCTGGTGAGCGCGTCGTCGAAGGAGCGGACCTCGCCCTCGGTGAAGTACGTCACGAAGACCGAGCCGAAGTTCGCGGCCGTGGCCACGAGCCCGAGCCGATCCGCGATCGACTGGATGGCCGTCCGGATCTCGGCGCCGAGCCGGAAAAGTCGGCGATGGATCGCGCGGTCGTCGGCTTCGAGGATCTCGATCGTCGCGAGCGCCGCCGCCATCGACAGCGGGTGGCCGTTGTACGTCCCGCCGAACATCACCTTCCCGTCGGGACGCGTGTTGAAGCGATCCATCAGGTCCGCCCGGCCGCACAGGACCGCGAGCGGGTAACCATTGGCGATCGCCTTCGCGAACGTCGTCAGATCCGGGGTGATGCCCGCGATCTTCTGGTAGCCGCCGAGGTCGTGGCGGAACCCGGTGACGACCTCGTCGAAGATCAGCACGGACCCGGCCTCGGTCGTGGTGCGGCGCAGCGCCGCCATGAATTCCGCCGAGGGGATGACGCAGCCGATCGTGTGGATGACCGGTTCGAGGATGATGGCCGCCACCTCGTGGCCGCGTTCGCGCATCAGCTCTTCGAGCGCCTCGACGTCGTTGAACGGCAGGACCACGAGCCACTCGAGGTTCTGCGGCACGATCCCGGTGGAGATCGGGTCGATGGTGCCGACGCGGTCCGCGTGGCTGATGACGTTCGCGGCGATGTAGTCGTGCCAGCCGTGGTAGCCGCCCTGGAACTTGACGACGAGGGGTCGTCCGGTCGCGGCTCGGGAGACCCGGATGGCGTGATAGGTGGCTTCGGAACCACTGTTCGAAAAGAGCACGCGCTCGGCCGAGGGCACGTGCTCCTGGATCTTCTCCGCGAGCAGCGTCTCCAGTTCCGTCGAGCCGGCGCCGACGACATCGAGATCCGCGGTAGCCTCCATCGCGCGCTCGCGGACCCGGGTGTCGGCGTGGCCCAGGATGATCGGCCCGAACCCGGCGTGGAAGTCGGTGTACTCGCGCCCGTCCGCGTCCCAGATCCGACTGCCGATGGCCCGCGTGAACACCCGTGCCGGCGTCAGGAACCGCAGGCTCGAGGACACTCCACCCGGGATGACCCGCTGGGCACGCTCCGCGATCGCCGCGGAACGCTCCGTCCCGGTCGTCATCGCCGCACGTCCTGGCTTGCCGGGCGGTTGTACATTGTCGACAATCTACGGTGGCGATCCCAGAGGCGTCAAGCGCCGGACGCGTCGGTAGACCAGGAGGGTGGCCGTGCTTGGCATCGGGATCATCGGGACCGGCATGATGGGCACCACCTACGCCGAGGCGCTCGCGACGCAGGTGACCCATGGGCGGCTGGTGGCGGTTGCCGGGGGTTCACGAGCCGCAGCCCTGGGAGCCACCTACGGCGTCCCGACCGAGGCGTCGGTCGAGTCGCTCCTCGCGCGCACCGATGTCGACGCGGTCGTCATCGCAACGCCCCACACGACCCATCTCCCGCTGTCACTGGCCGCGGCGGCGGCTGGCAAGCACATCTACCTCGAGAAGCCGATGGCGCTGACGGTCGCCGAGTGCGATGCGATCCTGGCGGCCGCACGGGCGGCCGGCGTCATGGTGACCGTCGCCTCCCAGGCTCGCTACAACGAGATCTCGATGCGGGCGAAGGCGCTGGTCGACGATGGGACGGTCGGGGCCATCCGCATGATCCGCATCACGAGCCCGACCGTCGGCTGGGACGTGCCGGCCGAGGGTTGGTTCGTGGACCCAGCCGAAGGCGGAGCGTTCCTGGACTGGGGGCCTCACGGCGTCGACACGCTGCGCTGGTTCTCGAACAGCGACGCGACGCTCGCATTCGGCTGTTTCGAGAACTTCGGGGCCATCTCCGCGGTGGATCCGACCGCGATGGTCACCTACCGGATGGCCAGTGGCGCCATGGCCCAGCTCTGGATGAGCTACGAGATCCCGGCTCCGGGCTTGGGCAGCTACATGCAGTGGCTGCTCGTGGGCGAGAACGGCATGGTCGAATTCGACCGCGACCGGCTCCGGCTCGGTCGCGGCGACGCCTGGGCGACCGAGCTCGAGCTGGAGCCGTGGGAATGGGCTGTCGATCCGAAAGCACCGCGTCGCATCGGGCTGACCGCACGCCAGGTCGAGAGCTTCGCCGCGAGCGTGCTCGACGGCCGGCCACCGGACATCAGCGGTGAGGACGGGCGGGCCGCCATCGAGATGGTGGAGGCCGCGATCCGGTCGGCGCGAACCGGCGATTCGGTTCGGATCGGCTGAACCCAGGGCCCGCGGCGCGTACAGCCTGAGAGGATCATGATGCGGATCGCCGAGTTGACCACGCACGTCATGCATGACGGCTATCGCAACCTGATCTTCGTCGTGCTCACGACGGACGACGGGCTGACCGGGATCGGCGAAGCCACGCTGACGAACCGGGTCCAGGCGGTCCTCGGCTATCTTCACGGCCACGCACGCCCGGCCGTGATCGGACGCGACCCGACCATGGCTGGCGCGATCTGGCGCGACCTCTATCTCGGCGACTTCATCCGTGGCGGCATGATCGCCTGTGCCGGCTTGAGCGGGATCTCCCAGGCCCTGCTCGACCTGCGGGGCAAGGCGCTTGGCGTTCCCGCCTGGCAGCTCCTCGGCGGTGCGGTCCACGACCGGGTCCCGGTCTACGCCAATGCCTGGTACATGGTCGATCGTGAGCCGTCGGCGATCGCCGAGCAGGCGCGATCTGTCCTGGCGCTCGGCTATCGCGAATTGAAGATCGATCCCTTTGGGCAAGGCGCCTACGAGCTCACCCATGTCGAGGAGACCCACTCGCTCGCGATCCTGGGCGCCGTTCGAGATGCGGTCGGGCCGGACGTGGAACTATATGTCGAGGGGCATGGCCGGTTCGCCACCGCGCAAGCCGTCCGGCTGGCGCGCGCGCTGGGTGATGTCCGCGCGGGCTGGTTCGAGGAGCCGACGAGCTGGGATGATCCAGGTGCCTGGCGCGAGGTCCGGGCGGCGTCGCTCGTGCCGATCGCCGGCGGTGAGCACTTCACGACTCGGCACGGCTTTCGGGACGTGATCGAGAATCGCGCCGTCGATATCCTCCAGCCCGACGTCTGCTTCGCCGGCGGCCCGCTGGAGGTGACCCGCATCGCGGCATCAGCGGACGCCCACTCGATCGTCGTCGCGCTCCACGATTCCCAGGGTCCCGTGAGCACGGCCGCGTCACTCCATACCGCCGTCACCATCCCGAACCTCAAGACCGTCGAGCTCTTCGACGATTTCTCGGCGCCGTTCGTTCGCGACGCCGTCCGAGGCGCGCCACACCAAGTCGACGGCTGGCTCGCCCTGCCGACCGAGCCCGGCCTCGGCGTCGATCTCGACCTCGACGTCATCGCCGAGCATCCATACCGCCCGTTTCAGTTCGACCTCTTCAGCGAGGGCTGGGAGCGTCGGTTCACGCGGTGAGCCGCCGGCGCCGATGTCGCCATCGACCTCGCCGGACGAGGGTAACGTTGTAGACCATCGATTCACGACGGAAGAGGAGGCCGGGGCCATGGCGATCGCGGCAGGGACAGGAACCATCGCGCACTTCATCGGCGGTCGGGACGAGCCGTCGGCTTCGGGTCGGACGTTCGCGACCATCGACCCGTCCACCGGCGAGGAAATCGCCCAGGTCGCCTTCGGCGAGATCGAAGACGTCGAGCGCGCCGTCGCGGCGGGCCGAGCAGTGTTCGAGGCCGGCACCTGGTCCCGGGTCGGGCCCGGCCAACGGGCGGCCGTCCTCCGCAAGCTCGCGGACCTGATCCGCGACGACGCGGACCGGATCGGCGCGATCGAGTCGCGTGACACCGGCAAGCCCCTGGGCCAGGCGATCGCCGAGGTCAACCTCGCCGCGGACTTCTTCACCTACTTCGCGGGCCACGCGGAGCTCCCCAACGGACGCACGCATCCGGCCGATGCGGGCTACTTCGTCTACTCCGTCCGCGAGCCCTACGGGGTCGTGGGCGCGATCAGCCCGTGGAACTACCCGTTCCTGCTGGCGTGCTGGAAGACGGCGCCGGCGCTGGCGGTCGGCAACTCCATCGTCCTCAAGATGGCCGAGCAGACGCCGCTGTCCACCGCCGAGCTCGGGCCGCTGACGCTCGCCGCGGGGATGCCGGCCGGCGTCTTCAACATCGTCCACGGCGACGGCCCGACGACCGGCGCCGCCCTCGTCGCGCATCCGCACGTCAAGAAGCTCACGTTCACCGGGTCCACCGCGACCGGGCAGGCGATCCTGCGCAGCGCCGCCGACCACATCAAGAGCGTCCACCTCGAACTCGGTGGCAAGACCCCGAACATCGTCTTCGGCGACGCAGACATGGACCAGGCCATCGCCGGCTCGCTCTTCACGGCCTTCTATAACAGCGGCCAGATCTGTACGAGCGGCTCCCGCCTCCTCGTCCAGCGCAGCCATGCCGACGAGATCATCGAATCCTTCGTCGAGCGGGCGAAGACCATCAAGGTGGGTGACCCCGGCGACGCGACATCGCAGCTCGGGCCGCTCATCAGCGCGGAGCAATACGAGCGCGTGACCGGCTACATCGAGGAGGGTCGCCGGGGCGGTGCCCGGCTCGCGCTCGGTGGCGGTCGGCCGCAGGTCCCTGTCGCCGGTGGCTACTACGTGGAGCCGACGATCTTCGTGGACGTCACACCGGACATGCGGATCGCCAAGGAGGAGATCTTCGGGCCGGTGCTATCCGTCCTCACCTTCGACGACGAGGACGAGGCCATCCGCATCGCCAACGACGTCATGTATGGGCTCGCAGCCACCGTCTGGACCACCGATCTCGGGAAGGCGTTCCGCGTCGCCGAGAAGATCGACGCCGGGATCATCTGGACCAACTGCCCGCATTACCTGCCGGTCAACGTCCCGTACGAGGGCCACAAGATGTCCGGCCTCGGCGAGGACCTCGGCGTGGAGGCGCTCCAGACCTTCACCCACCTCAAGACCCACTGCGTGAACTTCGGCGGAGCCAAGTTCGCGTGGGCGTGACCGCGACCGATTCGCTCGCCGCGATCCGCGCCCAGTTCCGGCCGGCCGACGGCCTGACCTACCTCGACAGCGCCACGTACGGGCTGCCGCCGCAGGCCACGGTCGACGTGCTCCAGCGCGCCGTCGAGGCGTGGCAGGCCGGCACCGGGGACTGGATGTCCGACTGGGACGAACCCAGTGATGCGGCCCCGCTGGCGTTCGCGACGCTGATCGGGGCGCCGGCGGGTACGATCGCCACGATCCCGGCGTCGTCGGTGGGGACCGGGCTCGTGGCCGGCGCGCTCGAGCCGGGCGACGAGGCCGTCGTGCCCGCGGACGAGTTCACCTCGACGATGTTCCCGCTGCTCGTCGCCAAGGAGCGCGGGGCGGTCATCCGCGAGGTCCCGTTCGAGGGGCTGGCGGACGCGATCGGCCCGTCGACGAAGCTGGTGGCGACGAGCGTGGTCCAGATGCAGACCGGACGCGTGGCGGACCTCGCGGCGATCCTCGATGCCGCCGAGCGCCACGGCACACGAGTCCTGGTCGACGCGACCCAGGCGATCCCGTTCGTCCCGCTCGGCGACGTGATCCATCGGATCGACTACCTCGTCTGTTCGGGCTACAAGCACCTGCTCTCGCCGCGCGGGACGGCGTACCTGTACGTCCGGGAGGACCGCTGGGACGAGCTGGAGCCGCGGAACGCCAACTGGCGCGCGGCGGATCTCCCGTTCGGGCGCTACTTCGGCGGCCCGCTCACGCTCGCGCCGGACGCGCGCCGGTTCGATGTCTCTCGTGGCTGGTTCCCGTGGATCGGGGCGGCGACCTCGCTGCCGCTCCTGACCGAGTGGCAAGCGGCCGGGGCGTTCGACGCCGTGCGCGCTCTGGCGAAGGGCCTCGCCTCCCGTCTCGAGGTGCCCTGGCATGGCGCGTCGCTCGTGTGCGCGCCGCTCGAGGACGGGGAGCGTGCGCGGACGACGCTCCAGGCGGCCGGCGTCAAGGCGTCCGTTCGAGGCACCGCGATCCGGTTCGCCGTCCACGTCTACAACACCGAGGCGGACCTCGACCGCGCGGCGGAGGCCATCGCCCCGTTCACGGGCGCCTGACCGCTCAGACCGCGTCCTACCGGCGAGCCGACGAACAAGTCGGCTACGCGTTCAGAGCGGCGTTCCAGAACCCTGTTCTTCCCTAGAACCTGCCGCGAAGGATTCCGCGCGCATAGACGGCTGAGCCATGGCCGAGGCGTTCGCGGAGTCGTCCCGGGAGTGACAGATGGCCAATCCGCCATTGACAACAGCGAGATACTCGTGGCGTCAGACCCTCGACCAGAACTCGAGGTGGAAGGTGACCGAAGAGGAGCTCATCCTCGCGATCAATGGCGGATGACATGCATCGCGATCCGTGGAGGTTCGTATGCGCTGATTTGCGTGCTTCTTTTGACAGTCTCGCTGGTCAGCTGCTCCGAACTGCCCCCACCGGCCGTTCGCTATGACGATCGCGAGTACCGCGTGATTTCATGGAGTGCAGCTTCGATCGGGGCTAACAAGCTTCAGTTGATCGGAACAGCGACGCAGCTGCAAGCGGCGGTCGCAGATGACAAGGTCTACGCCATCGAGGGCGTGGATCCGAGGACGGTCATCGTCATGCACGCCGGAGATGGGTTGGGCGTCGACTACCTCTTCGGGACTCCAAAGGAACTCGTGCCTCTATTCGACAGGTTGAACGAGACTGGCGTGCCCGCTGAGCTTCTCACCCTGGAACCAGGGCTCTGTCGCTTTCTGACAGAGTTGAACGATCCCTGCGCCGGCCTGCCTTCGGCCGGCCCTTGACCGTCGGGCCCACCGCCTAGCGGAGTGGATGCTGCGCGACGACGTCCTCGACGATGTTGGCGCCGAGGCCCGGGCGGTCCGGCACGATCAGCTCGCCATCCACGATCTCGAGCTTCTGGTCGATGAGGTCCCACTTCCAGGGCACGTCGTCCATGTCGATCTCGAGGATCTCCATGTTCGGCATGGCCGCGCACAGATGCGCGTTGATGAGCGTCGCGAGCGGGCTCATGTAGTTGTGCGGCGAGAACATCGTGTCGTAGTGGGCGGCGAGCTCGCAGATCCGGCGCGCCTCGGACAGGCCATTGGCCAGCGTCTCCACCATGACGACGTCGGTCACGTGGCGCTCGAGGAACGGGCGGAATTGCTCGCGCCGGATGAGCGCTTCGCCGTGGCAGATCCGCGTCCGCGTCTGGCGTCGGGCGGAGAGGAGCGCGTCGGGGTCGAAGCCTTCGGCCTCCAGCCAGTAGAGGTCGAACGGCTCCAGCGCGCGGGCCAGCCGCACGATGCCACCCATCCGGTACTCCTGGCCCACGTCGAACATGATCCCCATCGACGGGCCGACGCGTTCACGGAGCGCCCCGACGAAGGCCACCGCTGCATCGATCCGGTACTGGTCGATCGCGCCGTGGAGCGTGGGCGGCAAACCGGTGGTCAGCCCTGGGATCAGCAGGTTCGTCTTGAGCGCCCGGAACCCGGCCTGGTCGACGTCGTCGACGAGCGCGATCCACGCGTCCATCGTGCGCGCCGGTTCCACGCCGAGCGCCTCCGGGTCGATCGCCCGATACGACGCAAAGTGCGACCAGTAGAGCGGGATCCGGTCCCGGTACAGGCCACCAAGCAGTTCGTAGACGGGGACGCCGAGCCATTTGCCCTTGATGTCGTACAGCGCGATGTCCAGCGCAGCGATCACCTTCATCCGCTCCGGCACCCCGGCGCGACCCGACGCCCACAGCCCGCGGCTGATCCAGTCGATCCGGCGCGGGTCCTGACCGATGACCTCGCGACCCACCAGCCGGATCGCCTCCGCGAGCGATGGCGACGCGTGCCAGTCGTAGCCCTCGCCCCAGCCCACGATCCCCTCGTCCGTGGTGACCTTGAGGAACAGGAAGTCCCGGCCACCGATCCCGCTCTCGCAGGTGATCGGCTCCACCGACACGATCTTCATGGCAGGCGCTCCGCCTTGAGGGGGTGCGCCCGGATGACGTCCTCGTTGATGTCGGCGCCCCAGCCCGGTCGGTCCGGGACGACGAGCGTCCCGTCCTCGATCTCCAGGGGGTGGGTGAGCAGGTCGCCCTTCCATGGGATGTCGTCGAGGTCGATCTCGAGGATCTCGACGTTGGGCACCGCCGCGCACAGGTGCGCGTTGATGAGCGTCCCGAGCGGGCTCATCCAGTTGTGCGGCGAGACCATGACGTCGTAGAGCTCGGCCATCTCGGCGATCCGGCGACTCTCGGACAGGCCGTTGGCCAGCGTCTCGATCATCACGACGTCCGTGACGTGGCGCCGGAAGAACGGCCGGAACTGCTCGCGGCGGATGAGGCTCTCCCCGTGGCAGAGCCGCGTCGTCGTCTGCTCACGGGCGGCGAGGAGCGCGTCGGGATCGAAGCTCTCCACCTCCAGCCAGTACAGGTTGAACGGCTCCAAGGCCCGCGCCAGCTGGATGATCCCGCCCATCCGATAGTCGAACTGGACGTCGACGGAGATCCCGATCCCCGGACCCACGGCATCGCGCAGCGTCCCGATCCACTTGACCGCCTCATCGATCGTGCGCCGGTCGATCGCGCCATCGAGATAGGTGGGGAGCGTCGGCGGTCCCCCGTCGATCCCCTCCTGGATGAGGTTGGTCTTGAGGACCTTGAACCCCTGATCGACGACGTCGCGCGCGCCGGCCGCCCAGGAGTCGTACGTGAACGTCGGCTCCTGACCCACGACCGCGGGCCAGATGGCGCGGTACGTGGCGAAGTGCGACCAGTACAGCGGGATGCGGTCGCGGTAGAGCCCGCCGAGGAGCTCGTAGACCGGGACCCCGAGCCACTTGGCCTTGATGTCCCAGAGCGCGAGATCGAGCGCCGCGAGGACCTTGACCCGCTCCGGGACGCCGGGCCGGCCGCCATACCAGATCCGTTCGTTGAGCAGCTCGATCCGCCGCGGATCCTCGCCGATCAGCCGCCGGCCCATGACCTGGAGCGCGGTCTGGAGTGATGCGGACGTATGCCAGTCGTACGTCTCGGCCCAGCCGGTGATGCCTTCGTCCGTGGTGACCTTGAGGAACCCGAACTCGCGCAGGCCGCCGTCGCACACGAAGGGTTCGATCGCGGTGATCCGCATCCTCGTCCTCCTCCAGCCGATCCCGCGGGCGCCGAGGTGATAGCCTCGACGAGTCCAGATTGTCTACAGGATACAAGGAGTCCGGTCATGGCCATCGAGGCGACACGCGCCTGGCTTCGCGGTCCGATGGTCGCGGTCGCGACCCCGATGGACGACGACTTCGGCCTCGATCTCGACGGGCTGACCGGCAACATCGAGACGATGGTCGAGGGCGGCATGACGACCGGGAATGGCGTCCTGCTCGTCGCCGGGGCGGCCGGGGAGTTCCCCGCCCTGTCGCGCGAGGAGCGGGTCGCCGTCATGCGGGCATCGGTGGATGCCGCCGCCGGTCGCGTGCCGATCATGACCAGCATCCAGCACACGGATTGGCGCGAGGTGATCGCGCTGGCACAGGCGGCCGAGGACGCCGGGATCGCCGGCATGCAGCTCGGGGTCACCTACTACTACCCCGCGACCCAGGACGACTTGTGGCGGCTGACCGAGCGGGTCTCGGCCGTCGTCTCGATTCCGATCATGGTCTACGCCACCTGGTGGGAGGGTGGCATCACGATCGACGGCGCCTTGCTCCGCCGGCTCTCGGAGCTACCCAATGTCGAGGCCGTCAAGTGGTCCGCGCCCTCCTACGACGCGTTCACCGAGGGTCTGACCGCCGCCGCCGACCGGCTCGTCTTCATCGACAACCAGGGGATGCACGTCTGGGGCCACCTGCTGGGCACGTCCGGATTCGTGACCCACGTCGGCGGGTTCTGGCCCGAGTACGCGCTCGGGATCTGGCGAGCGCTGGAGGCCGGTGACTACGCCGACGCCCGCGACCGGATCGGACGGTTCAAGCCGGCGTGGTCGGCCTGGGCTGGTCGGGTCATGGGCGAGACCGGTGGCGAAGGACCATTCATCAAGGCCGCGCTCGAGCAGGTGGGGATGGCTGCCGGGCCGCCTCGACCGCCGTCGGTGCCGCCGAGCGCCGCGCGCTACGCGGAACTCGCCGAGCTGTTCGCCGAGGCGAGTGTCCCACGGGTCCCGGGCGCGGTCGCCGCGCGCCGATGACCCAAGCTGCCAGCGTTGACATGAGGCCGGATTGTCGACAATATACGGGTATCGCCGACGGTATCCATGTCGCCGGCGTTGTCTCTCCTTCGGCCGGTCGAGGCATCCGTTGATCCTCGACGATGGGCGGGGCAGCCGTCTCCTCCGCTGTCCCGCCCATCCACGGCCCGCCCCGGAGCGCCGGGCGATCCCGTCAGCGAGCGCACCATTGGGAGGCACGGTTTCGTGAGCATCGGCATCGGCATGCTGGGATCCGGGTTCATGGCACACACCTACGCCGAGTGCCTGGCCAAGTACGTCCCCAACGCCCACCTCGCGGCGATCGCGCTCGGAACGCGGGCGCCGGCGCTGGCGGAGGAGTACGGCGTCCCGTTCGAGCCGTCCGCTGAGGCCCTGCTGGCCCGCGACGATGTCGGCGCCGTCCTCATCGCGACGCCGCACTCCACGCACCTGCCCCTGACCTTGCAGTCGGCGGCGGCCGGCAAGCACATCTATCTCGAGAAGCCGATGGCGGTGACGCTCGCGGACTGCGACGAGATGATCGAAGCCAGCAAGGCCGCCGGCGTGCTCATCACCGTCAACCACGTCACGCGCTTGCGCCGCTCCCCGATGACGGCCAAGCGGCTGCTCGACGAGGGCGCGATCGGGGAGTTGCGGATGGTCCGCGTCCTGAGCTCGGTCGTGGGCTACCTCGAGGACGACCACGGCTGGGCGCACGCCCCCGGTGAGGGCGGCGCGTGGCTGGACATGGGCGTCCATATGTTCGATGCCCTGCGCTGGTTCACCGACTCCGAGGCCGACCTGGTGTTCGCCCGGGTCCGGGACTTCGGCGGGAAGCCGCACCTGCAGCGGACCGTCGCGGCCGACGTGGAGATGCGCAACGGCGTGCTCGCCCAATTCCTCGTGAGCATGGAATTGCCCGAGCCCGGTCTCGGGTCGCAGAGCCAATGGACCTTCATCGGCAGTGACGGGATCATCCAGTCCGACTCGTACGGCAAGGTCCGCCTTGGTCGGGGCGACACCTGGGAAGAGGTGTACGAGATGCCGTCGTTCGCGCTCAATGCCGACGTGTACAGCCCCGTCCGGCTCGAGGCGTTCGCGGCCCAGGTCGAGGAGTTCGCGACGGCCATCGAGGCCGGCGGTGGCCCCGGGATGGCCGGCGAGGACGGCCGTGCCGCCGTGGAGGTGGTCGAAGCGGCGATCCGGTCATCAGAGACCGACGCGGCCGTCAGACTGCCGCTCACACCGGCCTGATCCCGGCCCGGCCCCGAAACGAGGTCAGGAGCGACGCATGCGGATCCTCGCGCGATCCACGGTCAGCGCGGCCGAACCCGGCACGTCCCGGGCGATGGCCACGTTCCCGGCCTTCACGGTCCTGACCGACGGGAGCCTGCTCGCCAGCTACAGCATCGGTTTGACGAAGGACAGCGACGACCTCACGATCGAACTCCGGCGCTCGACCGATGGTGGGGCCACGTGGAGCGAACCGAGGACGCCGTTTGACTCGACCGTGAACGGGGTCCGCGGCTCGCTCAAGTCCGCGCCGATGACCGTCCTCGAGGGCGACCACGTCCTGATGGTCACGCTCTGGATCGATCGCGAGGCCTTCCCCGGGCAGCCACTGTTCAACCCGGCCACCGAGGGCTGCCTGCCGATGTCGATCCTGCTCGCCGATTCGTTCGATGCGGGCGAGACCTGGACCCCGTGGCGGGTCGTCCCGATGCCCGACGATGTCGGGCCACCCAGCCTGACGACGGGGATCCTGCGGTTCCCGAGCGGCCGGCTGCTGCTCAGCGTCGAGACCAACAAGACCTATCTCGATGACTCGAAGTGGTTCCAGCGCGTGGTCCATCTTTGGTCCGAGGACGGCGGCGCGACCTGGTCTGAGCCGGTCACGGTGGTCGCCGACCCGACCGGCCGCCTCGCCAACTGGGACCAGCGCGGCGCGGTGACGGCCGATGGACGGCTCGTGAGCTTCACGTGGATGTACGACTTCGAGGCCGTCGCGTATCGCAACATCCGCCGCCGGATCAGCGACGACGAGGGTCGAACGTACGGCGAGCCCGTCGATCTGGGGTTCGCCGACCAGCCGAGCCATCCCGCGCTGCTCGCCGACGGCAGCGTGGTCATCGCCTGGGTGGACCGGTTCGGGACGCGCTCGATCCGGGCGCGGCGCTCCGAGACCGTCGATGGGCCGTTCGACGCCAGCAGCGAGGTGGTCCTCTACGAGGCGACACCCGCCGCGGCGCGGGCCGGTGTCTCCAGCGACAACACCGGCGACGCGCTCGACGAGATGCAGGCCTGGTCGTACGGGCTCGCGTTCGCCGAAGCGCTGCCCGGCGGCGACGTGGGTGTGGTCCACTACGCCCCGGGGCCCGACGGCGGGCTCGATGTCCGATGGGTGCGTCTGGGGGTCGAGCACGAGTGAAGGAGCGCGACGCATGAGCACCGAGGCGGATCCGCTGGCCAACGCCACGCTGGCCGAGATGGAGACGTTCGCGGCCGCGCTCCTGCCGACGTACGCCCTCGACTACTACGGGTCCGGCGCCCGCGACGAGCAGACCTACCGCGGCAACCAGGCCGCCTGGGGGCGCTGGTGGCTGACGCCGCGGATGCTCAACGATGTCTCCAAGGTCTCGCTGGCGACGACCGTCCTCGGCCAGAAGATCGCGCTGCCGATCCTGATCGCGCCGATGGCCTCGCAGCGGCTGGCGCACCCCGACGGGGAGCTGGCGACCGCCCGTGCGGCGGCGAAGGCCGGCACGATCATGGTGGTCTCGACGAGCACGATGGTGCCCATCGAAGAACTCGGGGCGGTCCCGGACGTCAACTTCTGGTTCCAGGTCTACCCGTTCCCCGACTTCGAGGAGACGCTGGGGATGATCGACCGCGCGATCGCGGCCGGTGCAAAGGCCATCTGCCTGACGGTCGACGTCGCGAGCCACATCGACCCGAAGCGCAAGCCCCGCGGCGGTCTTGTGACCCCGGCCTGGGTCACCTACCCGATGCATCCCGAGCACGCCGAGGACACGCTCGACAAGCTGGACTGGCCCTATCTAGACCGGCTTCGGTCGCGCGTGTCCGTGCCGATCGTCCTCAAGGGCATCCTGCACCCGGCCGACGCCGTGGCCGCCGCCGACGCCGGGATCACCGCGGTGGTCGTGAGCAACCACGGCGGCCGGACGCTCGATGGGGCCGTGACGACCGCCGAGATCCTCCCCGAGATCGCGGACGCGGTCGGGGATCGCCTGGAACTGCTCGTGGACGGCGGGATCCGGCGCGGGGTGGACGTCATCCGCGCGCTGGCGCTCGGCGCCCGGGCCGTGCTGATCGGCCGACCGTTCCTGTGGGGTCTCGCGATCGCCGGCGAGGCCGGCCAGACCAGCACCTTCCGGACGCTCCGCGACGAGCTGGAGCAGGATCTGCGGCACTGCGGCGTGGCCGACGTCACCGAGGTGCCGCGCGACCTCGTCCGGGTCAGCCGCCTGGGACTCTGATGCGCATCACGGACATCACCGTCGACACGCTGTCGATCGGCCCGTCACTGGTCCAGATCCATACGGACGAGGGCATCACCGGCCTGTCCGAAGTGGGCTGGCAGGATCCGGCGATCTTCCGCGGCCATCTTGAGCGGGTCATCAAGCCGCAGCTGATCGGCGCGAACCCGCTGGAGCCCGGACGACACTGGGAGCGGCTGGTCCACGGGACGCGCGAGCTCCCCTACCCCACCACGACGTCCTTCGCCGGCGTCATCGACATCGGGCTCTGGGACATCATGGGCAAGGCCGCCGGGCTGCCGATCCATGCCCTGCTGGGCGGCGCGGCCCGAACGGAGATCCCGCTCTACTGGAGCGTGGGCGCCGGGTTCGAGAAGACCCCGGACCAGATGGTCGCGGACGTCCTCAAGGGCCGGGACCAGGGGTTCGAGGCGTTCAAGATCCGGATGGACTGGCGCCCGATCGACCCGGACGTGGACCCGGCGAAGGACCGGGAGATGGCCCGGCGCTGCCGCGAGGCCGTGGGTCCGGATGCCTGGATCGGGTTCGATGCCAACCGCGGCTTCTCCGTCGGCGCGGCGATCCGGCACGGGCGCCTGCTCGAGGACCTCGGGTACGCCCATTTCGAGGAGCCGCTCCCCGAGTGGGACATGGCCGGTCTGCGCGAGGTCTGCGGGGCGCTGGACATCCCGGTCAGCACCGGTGAGCAGGTCCACGACCGCTGGGGGTTCCGCGACCTCATCGAGCTCGCCGATCCGGACATCCTCCAGCCCGACATCGTCGACGCCGGCGGGATCTCCGAGGTCATGCGCATCTTCCAGTTGGCCGAGGTCCACGCGAAGCCCGTCATGCCGCACAGCCCGTCGGCCGGGATCCTCGCCGTCGCGAGTCTGCATGCCTATTCGACGATCCCGTCCGGCACCCGGCCGCACGAGTACAGCGTGGAGTACGGGCCCGCACCCGAGCGGATCGCCGAGCTGTTCGATGAACCGATCGAACCGGTCGCCGGCAAGATCTCGCTCACGGATCGACCGGGTCTCGGCCTCGTGTTGGATCAGGCCGTGGTGGAGCGCCTTCGGGCATAGCGCGATCCAACTCGAGGCCGGCTAGACACCAGTCATCTACATTCGTTCGGCGGCGTCATCCACGTCAAGGGCATTTGAGGTCTCGGGGGTCGACGCCTCCGCTGGCCCAGGATCGCGGTATCGGATGCTGCTCGAATGGACTTGACACCCAGGAGCTCGACGGTACTCTCACGCGAGGAGGGGCCTCGCACGAGCTCTCGCGAAGGCAAGGCCATCCGCTGGGTTGCCAACCAGCAAGACTCGGACAGTAGGGCCCCGAAATCCGAACGAGATCAACCTTGAGGGGGGACGAAGTGCAGACTCGTACTCGTCGATCAGTCGCGTTGGCCATGACCTCGGTCCTTGCGTTGGCATCTGTAGTGGCTCCGGCATCGGCTGCCGACCCCGACTTAGCTAGTCCTGTTTATGACGGAGTTGTCCAGGAGCTAACCGACTCGGAGGCTGAGGCGGTCCGTTTTCGGGGCGAGATGGGCCTTGCGAACGACATTGCCCTCGTTCGCGAAGCTGCGAACAGCGCGAGCTACGACGACGAAACCTACGGCATCCCGCTCAACGCGGATGAGACCGCAGAGTTGCTGCGGAGAGCAGCCATCCAATGGGAAGTGGGCAATGTCGTCGAGCAAGCTCGGAAGAAGCCTTCATTTGGAGGTGCATATCTAGATCAGTTGGCCGGCGGAATGCCAGTGTTTCTTTTTACGGAAGTCACGGCCAACGATGTGTCCGATCTCACGGACGCCCTGCCAGACGGAACCGAGTTCCGGCTGCAGCTTGTCGAACGGTCGGAAGCGGACCTCTTTGCCTTACAGCAGAGAGTCAACGTCCGCTGGCGAGAACTTGAACGCGAAGGCATTGACGTGAACTCTACGGGCATCGACGACATGCGCAATGCCGTTGTCGTTGGAGTTGGCGGCCTGACAGATGAGGCCGCTCGAGACCTCGAAACGGAATTCGGGCCGGGAATCATCGTCCGGGACCAAGCTACCCCTGTCGCGGACGCGTGTAACTCCGTTCACGACTGTCGCCCTATCAAAGGTGGTCTGGAGATCTTCGCATTGCCCACCGAAGGTGAGTGCACTTCGGGCTACATCGTGCGTCGCATTTCGAACGCGAAGCTGTACCAATTGACCGCTGGCCATTGTTTTGGGGGGAATGGCGGGCTCGACGTGAAGTGGGGACACAACCTGAACATCGACCCGGACGTCGCCGCGTTTGGATGGTCCAAGGTCTCTACCTGGCTGGCCGGAGCATCGCGTGACGCGGATGTCGGTCTGACCAGCATCAGTGCTGATGAGGAGCCTACCAACAAGAATGAGATTTACGTCGGTGGCGGGGTCGTGCACAAGGTAGTCAGTTACACTCCCGCCTCAAGTCAGGTGCAAAACGGGGTGGCGCTAATGTTTGGGCAGACAAGCGGCGACAAGACAGGAACGATCCTCTTGCGCAATGTCGCGAACGACAGTCCCCTTCCGAACGGACAGAAGATGGTCGTCCTCAAGACCATGGAGGTCAGCTTCAATCCCGATTTGGGTGACAGCGGCGGTCCAGTCTTCTATCCGGCGCCGTCCGGTGGCGTCAACCGAATCGCGCTGGGCACCCACGTTCATTCCGATGCGGGTTCGAACGATGCGACCGGTGATGGCTGGTACAGCCCGATCGATACCGGGTTTAACACGGTCGCGTCAGTAGCCGGGGCGACGTGGAACTACTTCATCTGTTCCACCGCAGCCTGTTAAGCATCGCGGGACTGTGGCCGAGGCTTGCCAAACGGGGACAGCGCGTGGGCCTCGCGCCGGCTTCGGTGCTCGCCTTAGCCGTCATTGCGCTTCTCAGCTATGGCTGTGGTGACCCGAGCCCCCCGGATAAGCCCGAAACGCCAAGGCCCGCGTCGAGCGGGACCGGGGCGCCAACCCCGACCGCGCAAGGCCCGACCGACGCGGAGCTACTCCGCGCGGTGCAGTTTCGGCAGGCGTTCGGGCTGCGTGATGACAAGGCCTGGATCATCGCCGTCGCGGCCGATCCAACCTCCGAGGCCGGTTTCGAGGTCTATGGCGTGCCGCTCATGCCCGCTGAGTATCGGGATCTTCTGGCGCGGTCGGCGAACGCGACGGACATCGTCCCGATCCTCCAGTCGTATGGAGCTGCCTATGTTGAGACCTGGGCGGGGATGTTCATCGATCAGGAGACCGGTGGGGCCCTGGTCGCGCAGTTCACGGACGGCATCGAGGTCCATCGCCAGCGATTGGCCGATCTTCTGCCGTCCGGTGCTCGTTTTGACGTCCGCGAGGTCGACTGGACGTTGGCCGAGCTCCGTCAGTTCGCCAGCGAGATACAAGCCGATAGTGCGTGGTTCGAGTCGATCGATGCCAGTCTCTACGCCGCCGACGTCGACGAGGGGGAGAACCGGGTGCGCGTCCGGTTCGAGAGCCGGGACCCAGCCCTCGTCGTCGCCATTCGTGCGCACCTCGGAGACCCTGCCTGGATCGAGTTGCAGTGGAAGGCGCCACCCTGGGACGGCCCACGCGGCGATCTCGTCATTCGAGTCGTCGATAAGCTGGGTCAGCCGGTCAGGGGCATGTCCTGCCTGTGGGAGGCCCAGGATCCGTTCGCGGCGGGTATCGGAGCGGTCAATCGGACCAACCGCGATGGTCGTTGCTCACTCACCGGCATTCCCGCCGTCGAGTACCTCATCGAGATCGGGATTCCGACCGGTGACGTCGATACCGTCGTCGCGACGATTCGCGCCAAGGCCCGAGCGGCGGTCTCAACGCTGGTCGAGGTCGTCGTCGATCGGCCATAGCTGCCCGTGGAGACACATCAAGCTCGAGTCCAGATCCGACGAACGCGGTCTTGCCGACCCAGAGGTTGCGGCGTCTGTTGTCCTCAGCCGAGTAAGACGCGGCCCAAACGAACATCGTCGAGCTGGCGGCCGTCGGTAAGGACGCGGCGGCCGGCGACGATGACCTCGTGGATGCCCGTCGGTGCCTGCAGCGGATCCTGGAACGTGGCCTGGTCGAGAACGGTCTCGGCATCGAACGCGACGATGTCCGCCACCGCGCCCTCGCGAGGCGTCCGCGGTCGGTCAGGCGCGCGCGATCAGCTGGCATCGACGTGCACATCTGGACCGCTCGCTCCAGCGACAGCAGACCGGCCTCCCGCACGTAGCGACCCAGGAACCGCGGGTAGCACCCGAACGAACGTGGGTGCGGGCGACCGGCCGATGACGGGCCGTCGGGGTCCATCGCCAGCCCGTCCGAGCCGATGGACGTGAGCTCGTGGGTCAGGACGGCGCGCAGGTCGTCTTCGGACCGGCCGTAGGCGACCATCTGGACGCGGTTGTCGCTGCGCTCGATGAGGTCCAGCGCCGTCTCGTTCGGGTCGCTTCGCCCACGCGTCGGCGACAGCCTGGACGGTCAGCCCGAGTGTCTCCTCGAGGCCTGGCTCGGACGAGGACACCTCGATCTCGTCCCACCCGAAGAACAGGCTTTCGTGCCAGTCCTCGCGGATGGCCCGGCGCTGCTCCGCGTTCCCGAGCCGCTCGACGATCGCGTCGGGGCCGCCGGCCTGCGCCCAGACGGGGAGGAGCTGGGACAGGTTCGCGCTGCCGGCGATGTACGGATAGATGTCGACGGCGACATCGACGCCCTCGGCGCGCGCGCGCATCGATCAGTTCCAGCGAGCGGGGCACGGCGCCCCAGTTGCGGCGCCCGGCGACGGCCAGATGCGAGACCTGGAGCCGGCAGCCGCTCGCCCGGGCGATGTCGAGCGCTTCGGTGACCGCGTCGAGCAGGTGGTCGCTGTAGTTGCGCATGTGGATGGCGAAGACGGCGTCGTGCCGGGCGACGGCCTTGCCGATCGCCACCAGTTCGTCGCGATCGGCGGACATGGCCGGCGGATACATCAGCCCGGTGGACACGCCGATGGCGCCGGCGTCGAGCCCGGCATCGATGCTGGCGGTGAACGCGGCCAGCTCGCGGGCGTCCAGCGGGCGTGCGGCCTCCCCGGTGACCGCGATGCGGAGCGGGATGTGGCCCAGCAGCGGCGCCGTGTTGAGCGCGAGGCCCTCCCGATGCAGCGCGGCCGCGTACCCGGCCAGGTCCGTCCAGTCCCAGCGGACGTCGGTGTCGGGGTCGATGGTCGCGTTGGCCTTGCGCGTGAGGTCCGCCACGGCGGGCGGGAGTGGCACGCCACCCATCCCGCAGTTGCCGTTGATCTCGGTCGTGACGCCCTGGCCGATCTTGCTCCGGGCGCGACCGTCGCTGAGCAACGTCAGGTCCGAGTGGCTGTGCATGTCCACCCAGCCCGGCGCCACGACCAGACCGGTGGCGTCGACGCGCTCGACCCCGTCAGCCGCGACCGAGAGATCGCCGATCGCGACGATCCGGCCGCCGGCCACGCCGACATCCGCCCGCCGGCGCGGTGCCCCCGTTCCGTCGATGACGGTGCCGCCGCTGATGACGAGATCCAGTCCAGGTGTCCCGGTGATCATCGGAAGAGCTCATAGCGTTCGCCCAGAAGATGCGATCAAGCGCGTCGGGTGGCAGCCCGGCGTCCTCGTAGGTCCCGAGCACGAAGGACGGATCGAGCAGTGGCGCGTCACTCCCCCACATCAGGCGTTCGACGGGCGCGATCGCGACGGCGGCGCGGACCGTCGGCAGGTGCGCGAAGCTGCTGGACCACTCGAGGTACACGTTGTCCGTGCTCGCCGCGAGCCGGGCGCCTTCGACGCTTGGCGTGCCGAGCCCGCCGTGCGCGACGATGATCGGCAGCCGTGGGTGACGTCGGGCGATCGCACCGAGCGCCGCGTCCCAATCATCGCCGGCGTTGTGGATCTTGACCGGCCGGCCGAAGGTGGCGAGCAGGTCGAACAGCTCCGTCATCGCCGTCGAGGCGGTCGGCGTGCCGCTCCACTCTCCGTGGACCTTGACGCCGGCGAAACCGGGCGCGCCGAGGTAGCGACGGAGCTGCTCCCGGCTCGATTCGATGTCGGTGGGGTCGGCGGTCACGTAGGCGAGCTGGCCGCCGGTGCCGCCGGTGCCGCCGCTCAGCGACCGCCGCGGCCGCCTGGGCATTGCCGCGGACCGGATCCCCGAAGATCGCGATCGCCGACGACGCCACCGCGTGCGTCGCGAGCGGATGTCGCAGCTCCCCGAGCAAGTCCGCGTCCGCGACATCCGGGACGTCGTAGTCGAACGGGCCGAAGTGGGTGTGGACATCGAAGACCCGTGCCGGTGGCGGGGTCGGCGCCAGGTCCACCGGACCGTCCGGGAGCCCGAACAGGCGGACGGCATTGCCGGCAAGGATCGAGCGCTTGGCATCGTCGGGGATCTCGGCGGCGAGGATCGCGGAGATCGGCGAGGCGGCGGCACGGCCTGGGCTCCCGGTCCCGAGCAGGACCCGCTCCGCGCCGATCGCCGCAACCGCCGTCGCAATGCCACGGAAGTGCGCCATCGCGCTCGTCTCGAGGTGCAGGTGCGGAAAGCGGATCGCGGCGGCGAGATCGTCCGCGATCGTCGTGTAATGCGCGCCGAGCAGCACCACCGGGATCGCGAGGTCCGCCGTCGCGGCGCCGATCGCGCTCGACGACCCGTTCCGCCCGATCCGGACGAGCAGCGGTCGCCCGGCCCGCCCGACCGCCGCCAGGACCTGCCGCACGGACTCGGGGAGCGGGGTCGATCCGTCCCAGCCATCGAGTCGATAGCCGACGGCGCCTGACCGGGCGGATTCCTGGACGACCCGATCCGCGTCGGTCGAGCGGCGCGCCCCCACGACCGCGATCGCCGCCAGCCCGCTCGCCGCACCGGCGGCGGCTTCGGCCGCGATCCGGTTGCCGGTGGCCTGGTCAGCCCACACGGCGAGCAGCGAACTCGCGAGCGAGAGCCGGATCCCGTGGGCCCGCCGCTCCCCGACGAGTGTCGACAGCGGGTGGCCGGCGGTCCCGGCGGTGCCACGGTCCGGCCCGAAGACCGCGTGGACATCGATGAAGCCGCGCGTTGCGGCCGGGTCCTTCGCCGACTCGGCCACTAGCGGACCTTCCCTCGCCCGATCACCCGCCAGCGCTCGACGACGCGTTCCCCGTCGACCGCCACCAGCTCGTCGTGCATGTTGGTGGCCCCGCAGGCATGGTTCGGGATGACCCGAACCCGGTCGCCCACCCGCCAGCCCGGGTCGGCCGCGTCCGCCGGGAGTTCGATCACCCCGTGCTCCTCGGTCGCGCGGATGATGGCGAGGTCTGGTCGATCCTGCGGCCGCCCCCACGTCCCCCAGCCGTAGTCCTCGCCGGCGAGCGCCTTGATCCCGGCGTCCAGCACATAGCGGTCCGGCCGCGCGTGGCTCACGACGGTGCACAGCATCGTCAACGCGCAGTCATCGAGCGTCGCGGGGCCGAGGCTGACCTGCTTGAGGTCCTGGAACGCGTAGACCCCGGCTCGCAGCTCGGTGACGCCCGGGACGGTCACGGCGTGGCGCGCGGTGGGCGTGCTCCCCACCGTCACGACGTCGACCGCGATGCCCCGACCGCGCAGCGTCTCGGCCATGCCCACCGCGACCTCGCCCTCGCGACGACCGATCGCCGCCTGCTCGGCCGGGTCCGACGTCCCATAGGCGTTGCCGTAGTTCATGACGCCCGCCAGCTCCAGCCCCGGGAGGCTCGCCACGCGCTCGGCGAGATCCACCGCCGCCTCGGGGGTCGCGGCACCGGATCGTCCCGCGCCGCCATCGACGCTGACGACGACCGCCGCGCGCCGGCCGTGCCCGGCAAAGAAGTCGGAGGCGCCGGTCGCGCCATCGAGCGTGTCGACCTCGAACCGAAGACGAGCCCGATCCATCAGCGCGAGGTATCGGGCGAGCTTGGTCTCGCCGACGAGTGGATAGGCGACGAAGAGGTCGTCGAACCCGGCATCGACCATGACCTCCGCCTCGCCGAGCTTGGCGACGGTCAGCCCCACGGCGCCGTGCGCGAGCTGCCGCTCGGCGACCTCGCGGGTCTTGTGCGTCTTGGCGTGTGGTCGCTGCGATACGCCGGCGTCGCGAGCCACGGCGGCCATCGTCGCGAGGTTCGCTTCAAGCCGGGCGAGGTCCACGAGCGCGACCGGCGTATCGAGATCCCCGATGAACTCGGTCACCGAGCCCGATCCAGGTAGTAGACCGACGCGAGCGCGAAGCCGGCGGCGATCCGGCGCAGCTCGCTGACCGCGAGTTCCTCGTGGTCGCTGTGGTTGGTGATCGGATCCGGGCCGTAGCCGACCGCCGGGATCCCGGCCTCCTGGACGAAGTGGACGGCATTGGTGGCGACACGAGCCCTGGTCAGCTGCAGCTCCGTCCCGAAGAGGTCACGGTGCGCGTCGCGCATGGCGCCCACGATCGGCTCGGCCGGGTCGACCGTGAATGCCTCGGCGATCGGCACGGCGCGCAGCTCGATCGCCGCCCCGGTCCGATGCCGCACGTCCGCGACCAGCGCCTCCAGCTCGGCGGCCACTGCCGCCAGATCCGTGGATTCGTCGTGGCGGCGCGTGCCGGCCAGGTCCGCGCGGACGGCGACCCGGTTGGGGTAGTCGCCCGAGACGAACTTCCCGATGAACAGCGACGGCTTGGGCTGCTCCCCGGGTCGTGCTGCCAGCCGGTCACGCAGGTCCGCGAGGGCGGCGTGGACCTCTCGACCCACCTCCACCGGGTCGATCGTCCCGGGCTCGGCGACCGTCTCGTGCATCGCCATCCCGGGCCGCTCCACGGCGATCTCCCAGAACGTCAACCCGAGGCCGCCCACGGGCAGCTCGATGCCACCGCCCAGCTCCCCGGTGATCACGGCATCGCCGTGGATCCCGCGCTTGATCAGGGCGTGGAGGGGCTCGTTGCCGCCGCTCTCGTGCATCCCATGGAGCGTGACGAGGACCCGCCCGCCGTTCGGCAGGCCATGCCCGCGGAGGAGCCGCAGCGCCGCCACCATCGCGGCATCCGGGCCCTTCATGTCCGCGGCGCCCCGCCCCAGCAGTCGATCGCCGATGCGCTCGGGGGCGGCGTGCGCGACATCGATCGCGTCAAGGTGGCCGTGCCACTGGATCGTGGGTCCGTCGTCCGATCCGAGCTCGGCGATCACGCTGGGGCTGTCCGGGAATTCGCGGTCCAGGCGAACGCGTGCGCCGGCGTCGCTCAAGGCGGTCGCCATGCGGTCCGCCATCCGCGCCTCATGCCCGGGCGGGCTCCAGATGTGGAGCAGTTCCATGGTGAGGTCGGCGATAGGTTCCGGGTCGATCGCACGGCAGGCCGCGCGGAGATCGTCGAGGGTCAAGTGCTCGCGGCGTCCGATCCGCTGGCCCGGGCGGCGCGAGCCCGGCGAGGGCGGGGCAGCCCCGCGAGCAGGTTCGGCACTTCCAGGACGTGCTGACGGGCGAGGATGGCCGCGGCCCCTGGATCGCCGTCGCGGAGCGCGTCCACGAGGACGCTGTGCGAGCTCGCCGCGTTCGTGAGGAAGTATTCCGCGGTGGCCCCAGGACGGTCCAAGGCCTGGTACGAGCGGACCCGGACGAGCCCGTCCAGCCCGGACCAGATGTGGCGCAGCAGCGTCATCCCGGACAGCTCGACGATCAGCCCGTGGAACTGGAGATCGAGGTCCGCCACGGTCTCGACCTCTCGCGCGTCGATCGCGCGATCCATGTCGACGATGATCGCCTCCAGCCGCCCGAGGTCCTCGTCCGTGACCGACGCGACAGCGGCCGCGATCGCCCGACCCTCGATGACCGAACGGAGCTCATAGATCGCGTCGATCTCCGCCTCCGGCAGACCCACGACCACGGCACCGCGATGCGGAAAGATCTCGACCAGCCCTTCCTGCTCCAGGTGGCGGATCGCCTCGCGGACCGGGGCCCGGCTCACCCCCATCTGCTCGGCCACGTCGGCCTCGAGGATGCGCGTTCCGGCAGGGATCTCGTTGGCGAGGATGGCCGTGCGAAGCGCGGTCAGGACCTCCTGGCGCAGCACGCGTGGCTGGACGCGGCTGAGGTTGAGCCCGCTGCCGACCGGTTCAGGGTTCGTCACCGTGAAGCCACTCGATCGAGCACCATCGCCACTCCCGTCTCGTTCATCGAGGGGCCTCCGCCAGGGCCGCCAGTATAGGCGCGGCCGATCCGCCGACCGGCGCTGCCGAGCCGCCGACCGGCGCTCCGCCCTTGATGACCAGCAGCGGATCGCGCAGGGCCGCGATCGACACGGTCGGGTCGTCGGCGAGGACCAGCAGGTCCGCGTGGTGCCCCTCCTCCACGAGCCCGATGTCGGTGAGGCCGAAGAGCGCCGCCGTGGCGGTCGTCGCGGACGCGAGCGCCGCGGTCGCGTCCATCCCGTGGCGAACGTACAGCTCGAGCTCGTCGACCATGTCGCCCATCGGGACGAGGGGGGCGCCGCCGTCGTTGCCGGCCGCGATCCGGACGCCCGCCGTGATCGCCCGCTCGAGGAAGACGACGAGACTCTCATGGAGCGCATCGCACTGCTCGACGACAAAATCCGGGATCCCGGACCCGACGCCGTGATCGATGATCCGCCGGTCCGAGAGGATCGTGGGGACGAGGGCCGCGCCACGTTCCAGCATCAGCTCGATCGCCTCGTCGTCGCCGCCATGGCCGTGCTCGACCGAGTCCACGCCCGCCCGGAGCGCGTTGAGGACGCCGATGCGGCTCTCCGCGTGCGCCGCCACCGGGACGCCACGCTTGTGCGCCTCCTCGATCGCGGCGCGCATCTCGTCGATCGTGAGCTGCGGCTGGCCGGCCTGGCGGCCACCGGTCATCATCCCGCCGGTCGCCATGAGCTTGATCGAACCGGCACCGGCACGGAGGTTCTCGCGCGCCGCGCGGCGGACCGCATCGGGTCCATCCGCCTGGATCCCCATCCACCAGCCGTGCCCGCCGGTCATCGTCACGACACGACCGCTCGGGATGACCCGGGGACCCTCGACCTCGCCCGCCTCGACCATCCGGGCGAGGTCGATGTCGATGCCGTCAACGCCGCCGACATCGCGGATCGTCGTGACCCCGGCACGCACCGTGGCCCCGAGCCGCGCCGCGCTCCGGATGACGGTCTCGGTTCGCGACTCGTCACGGAGCGTGGCCTCGGGGTCCGGCCCGGCATCGAGACACAGGTGCGTGTGTGCGTTCATCAGGCCCGGCGCCAGCCAGCGTCCGGTGAGGTCGACGACATCGGCGCCGTCGGCCGAGCAGGTCCGTCGCCGATCGCCGCGATCCGTCCCTCGCGGATGAGGACGTCCACGATCCCGTCGCGAGCGCCGCGGGCATCGGCCGTGCGAACGCCACGGAGCAGGAGCGGCGCGCGGGAGGCGCCGGCCATCAGATCCGGAGCCTCGCCCAGCGGGCGCTCCGCGTGGTCCCGCTGCCGCCGTAGAAGACCACCGACGACCGAGCCGTCCGGAAGCCTGGCTCCTCGCGGGTGGCCGAACTGCCACGCTCCCATGTCGTTCCAGTACTCGTCCTGTGACCGTGGTCGGTCCGGCGCCCGGCTCGTCGCCGGCATCGCTGGCCCACACGACGATCTCCGTCGAGCGATCCCAGGTCTGCCCGAAGTCCTCGCTGAGGACGGCGCGGATCCCGGGCGGGTCGTTGCGGTGCGAGTACACCGCCAGCAGCCGGTCCCCGCCAAGCGAGATGGGCTGGCAATGCTGACCCGGCAGCCCGGTCCCCACCGGCTCCGTCCACGTCCGGCCATCGGGCGTGCCCCACGAGATGTGGACGTCCGCGTCCCGGGCGACCCGGACGTCGTGGGTCCAGAACATGTTGACGAGGCGCCCGTCATCCGGGTGGGTCTCGAGACGCTGGTCCCAGTAGTAGAGGGCGCCGTCGGGATGGCGCGCGACCAGGACGTCCGTCGGCCACGTCGCCGCCGTCGTCGGTCGAGAGGCGCAGCCACGCGGCGGGGTGCCCGGGGGCCGGGTCGAGACGCGCCTTCCAGTGCTCGAACGGCTGGGCGAGCGCCCCGTCCGACGAGACGCAGCACGGGCCCGGTGGAGGACGCGCCCGGGTGCGGTTCGAGGCTGATCCGGCGCCGGACCGGCCAGCTGCGCCCGCCGTCGGTGGAGACCAACTGATAGACGTGCATGTCGAGCAGGCCCTGCGTGACCGGGTGGACCCACGGCTCGTCGGGGTCCGAGCGGTCCGTCCACAGCACCGACGCCGTCAGCTCGCCCGGCGTGCAGCTCGGCGAGGTACCAGCCGCGCGTCTCGCCCGTCACGCCATCCCAGACCCGCTCGCCGAGGCTCAGGTACCGCAGCTCCCACGACTCCCCCGCGTCGGTCGACGCGAGGACGGCCGTGTGCCCGTCGGCGCCCTCCCGATCGGAGCCAAGCCGGCAGGTGGCGAGCAGCGTCCCATCCGCGGTCAGCAGGATCGAGGTCGCCGACGCGGTCCGCTCATTGACCGGCGCCGTCCTCGCGTCCCACATGACGCCCGATGCCACGACGTCCATCCGACTCCTTCGGGGGTGCTTCGACCTTGACGGGCGGTTCGGCTCCGGCGAATCGCGCCCCGAGTTCGTGTCGAATGTATACGATATCCCGAGCCGCGGACGTCATCCTGTCGTCGGGCCACCCTCCGGAGACGCCCGTGCCGACCACCCGCCCGCTCGCCGCGTCGCCCGCTGTGGGGATGACCCGAGCGGAGCTCGATACCCCGGTGATGCTGCTCGATCTCGACCGGTTCGAGTCGAATGCCGGCCGCCTGGCGAGCGCGATCATCGGTGGCGGCAAGGACTGGCGCCCGCACTCGAAGGGCCACAAGTCCCCGTGGATCGCTGCCAGGCAACGGGCGCTCGGCGCGATCGGGGTCACGTGCGCCAAGGTGTCGGAGGCCGAGGTGATGGTCGAGGGCGGCGTGCCGTCCGTGCTGATCGCCAACGAGCTCGTCACCCGACGCAAGGTAGAGCGTGCGGCCCGGCTGCTCGACCGGGCGGAGGTGATGATCTGCGCCGACGACCGGTTCGAGGTGGATCTCGCGTCCGCCGTCGGCACGGACCTCGGCGTCGAGATCCCGATGATCGTGGACATCAACGTCGGGATGGACCGGACGGGTGTCGCGCCGGGGCCGCCGGCGCTCGAGATCGCCCGCGCCATCGACCGGGCGCCCGGCGTGCGACTCGCCGGGATCATGGGCTACGAGGGGCACGTCCTGACCGCCTGGCCCAACGAGGAGAAGCGCGACCAGACGATCGCGGCCATCTCCGGGCTCATCGAGTCGCGAGCGCTGATCGAGGCGGACGGGATGACGGTGGGCATCGTCAGTGGCGGCGGCTCCGGCAACTACATGTTCGCCTCATCGCTGGACGGGTTCACCGAGCTCCAGGCCGGCGGCGGCTGCCTGATGGACCCGTTCTACGGGAAGCTCTGCCATCTCGAGGAGATGGGTTTCGAGTACGCCCTGACGATCCTCACGACCGTCACGAGTCGCCCGACGCCCGAGCGCGTCATCACCGACGCGGGGTTCAAGACGTTGTCCGCCCGCGAGGAGGCCGATCCGATCCTCCTCGGCCAGCCCGGGGTCGAGTTCGTCTACCTGTCCGCCGAGCACGGCGTCTGGCGGCGAGGCGCCGACAGCCCCGAGATCCGGATCGGCGACCGCCTCGAGATCATCCCCGACTATCACGACACGACGACGTTCCGCCATGACGCCTTCGTCGGGATGCGCGGCGACGTCGTGGAGGCGATCATCCCGCTCGCCGCCCGCGGCAAGCTGGTCTGAGGCGATGGACGTGGATCTCCTGATCCGGGGCGGCACCGTGGTCGACGGCACCGGCGCGCCGTCGGTCCGGGCGGACGTCGCGGTCCGGGGGGACCGGATCGTGGCCGTGGGCGACCTTCCGGATGCGACGGCGGCGCGCGTCATCGACGCCACGGGCCGGGTCGTGTGCCCCGGGTTCATCGACGTCCACGTCCACTCCGAGACCGCGCTGCGCGGCAACGGGGAGCTGCGCGGGTCTCTGCTCCAGGGCGTCACCACGCACCTCACCGGACCCGACGGGTTTGGCTGGGCGCCACTCCCCGGTGATGCCAGCCGGGACCTGTGGCGATCCACGTCGTTCGCGTACGGTCAGCCCGATCTCGTGCCGGACTGGCCGACGATCGACGACTACCTCGCCGGGTTCGACGGGATCCTCGGGGTCAACCTCGTCACGATGGTCCCCCACCAGGCCGTCCGCTTCGCGGTGGTCGGCTGGGACCCGCGCCCGGCGACGCCGACCGAACTGGATCGGATGATCGGCCTGACCGGCGACTGGATGGATGCCGGGGCGGTAGGGATCAACACCGGGCTCGACTACCAGCCCGCGGCGAGCAGCGACACCGCGGAGTTGATCGCGCTGTCGCGCGAGGTCCGCCGTCGGGGTGGGATCTATGCCGCGCACATCCGCTACGCCGGGATCGGTCGGGCGGAGGCGTATCGGGAGACGATCCGGATCGGCGCCGAGTCCGGAATCCCGGTCCGCCTCTCCCACGAGTCGGCGGACGACGAGACCGAACCGATCCTCGAGGAGGCGCTGGCCGCGGGCGTCGACCTCGGCATCGATTGGTACGTCTATCCCGCCGGGTCCAGCCACCTGCTCGTCTGGCTCCCGCCCGAGGACCAGGTTGGCGGATTCGACGCCGTCATCGAGCGGGTCCGCGATCCAGCCCACCGGAAGAGGATCGCCGACTTCCTCCACGACCGGCTGACCGAAAACGCCGCCGAGGGCGGTCGGGAGTACTTCTCGGACACGCATTCCGGTCAGCACATCGGGCGCTCGATCGCCGAGATCGCCGCGGAGCGTGGTCGGCCGCTGGGCGAGACCGCGGTGGACCTGATCGTCGAGGAATCACCCGAGGCGCTCCTCGTCTTCAAGCGAGGGCTCTCGGAGGCCGCGTTCGAGGCGCTCGCCCGCCGCACCCTCAAGCGGCCGGAGTTCATGGTCGCGAGCGACGGGATCTACCACGGCGCCCGGCCACACCCGCGCGGCTACGGCTGTTTCGCCCGGTTCCTGCGCCTGTACGTCCGAGAACTGGGGGCGATCGGGCTGGAGGATGCGATCCATCGCATGAGCGGTCTCGTGGCCCAGCGGTTCGCCATCGCCGACCGCGGGCGCGTGGAGGTGGGGCTCGCCGCGGACCTCGTCGTGTTCGACCCGGACACCGTGGCCGACCGGGCGACCTGGGACGAGCCGCGCCTGACGCCGCTCGGCATCGATGCCGTCATCGTCAACGGGCTCGTCGCCGCGGAGAGCGGCCAGGAGACCGGCACGCTCGCCGGCCGCGTGGTCCGCGGGAACGTGCCCGCATGAAGCGTCGACATGCGCGCTCGGGCGTGCATCCCGACTTGACAGGGCCCCGTCCGCTGTACATTGTCGACATCGTCGGCCGACGGTCGGCGCCCCGTCACCTCCCCCCGGGCCGTCCGTTCAGGCGTCCCGCGACCCGTCACAGCGAGATCGAGGCCTCATGACCGACACGATGGATGCGCCGACGATCGTGCGCGATGGACCGCGCCCCGGTTCGCCCCTCCTCTCGGTCAAGGACCTGCATGTCGAGTTCGCGGGTCGGGGTGGCGTCGTCCGCGCGGTTCGCGGCCTGACCTATGACATCGCCGCGGGCGAGACGGTCGGCCTCGTCGGCGAATCCGGATCCGGCAAGAGCGTGAGCGCCCTGTCGCTCCTCGGGCTGCTCCCCAAGCGCGTGGGCCGCGTGTCGGCCGGGAGCGCGCTGTTCGAGGGCGAGGAGATCCTCCGACTCTCGGACGAGAAGCTTCGCAAGATCCGTGGCAATCGGATCGCGATGATCTTCCAGGACCCGCTCTCGAGTCTCAATCCGGTGCTCACGATCGGTCGCCAGATCACCGAGGCCCTCGAGACCCACCGCGGCGTCACGAACAAGCAGGCGCGGACGCGAGCGGCCGAGCTGCTCGAGCTGGTGGGCATCCCCGACGCTGATGCCCGGCTGGACAACTATCCGCACCAGTTCAGCGGCGGCATGCGCCAGCGCGCCATGATCGCCATGGCCCTCAGTTGCGAGCCCACGCTCCTGATCGCGGACGAGCCGACGACGGCCCTCGACGTGACCATCCAGGCGCAGATCCTCGAACTACTGCGGCGGCTCCGGACCGAGCTTCAGATGGCCGTCCTGCTGATCACGCACGACCTCGGCGTCGTGGCCGGGTTCGCGGACCGACTGGCCGTCATGTACGCGGGCCGCCTCGTGGAGCTCGGCCCCACCGAGACGATCCTGAGCGACCCGGCGCATCCGTACACCGTCGGGCTCCTGCGCTCGCTCCCGCGGCTCGACCGACCGCGCCAGGTCGCCCTCACCCCCATCGAGGGGTCGCCTCCGGACCTCGCATCCGACCTGCGCGGTTGCCCGTTCGCCCCGCGCTGCGCCTGGAGCCTCGACGTCTGCGCGACGGTCGACCCGGCGCTCGTGGGCGTCGGCGGGGAGCGCGCGGGCGATGCCACCGCCGCCGACCACTACGTCGCCTGTCACAACCAGCCGAGCCGCGCCGAGGCGATCGCGGGCCTGCCACTCATCCAGCGAACCGCGTCGACCCCGGCGCCCGTCGAGGACCGAGCATGACCGTCACCCAGCACCCGACGTCGACGCAGCCGACACCGCCTTCGGCGTCCGGCGATCGAGGCGATGCGGCCCCGCTCCTGACGGTCAAGGACCTCAAGGTCTACTTCCCGATCACGACGGGTGTCCTGCGTCGACGGACCGGTTGGGTCAAGGCCGTCGACGGCGTCGACTTCGATATCGCGGCCGGTGAGACGCTTGGACTCGTCGGGGAGTCCGGGTCGGGCAAGACCACGATCGGCCGCACGATCGTCCGGATCACGGAGCCGATCAGTGGTGCGATCCACATGGGCGGCCAGGATCTGCTCGCGCTCAAGGGCGAGGAGCTGCGGCGCCGTCGGCGCAAGTTCCAGATGGTCTTCCAGGATCCGTATTCGAGCCTGGACCCGCGTCAGACCGTCGGGGAGATCCTCGCCGAGCCGCTGCGCGTCCACGACCTCGCGACCGGCAAGGCGCGCCAGGCTCGCGTCACGGAGCTGCTCGAACTCGTCGGACTGGACCCCGCGTTCGTCGTGCGCTATCCACACGAGTTCAGCGGCGGGCAGCGCCAGCGCATCGGGATCGCCCGCGCCCTCGCGGTGGAGCCGGATCTGATCGTCTGCGACGAACCCATCAGCGCGCTGGACGTGTCGATCCAGGCGCAGGTGATCAACCTCCTCGAGCGGTTGCAGCGCGACCTCGGGCTGACGTACCTGTTCATCGCCCACGACCTCGCGGTCGTCCGCCACATCGCCGACCGCGTCGCGGTGATGTACCTCGGCAAGATCGTCGAGCTCGCCCCGGCGGCGGACCTCTACAAGGACCCGCTCCATCCCTACACGGTGGCCCTCATGTCGGCCGTGCCCGTGCCGGACGCCCGGACCGAGCGCAAGCGGCGGCGGATCATCCTGCAAGGCGACATCCCCAGCCCGGCGAATCCGCCGAGCGGCTGCCGGTTCCACACGCGCTGCTGGCTCCGCGAGCGCCTGGACAACCCGGAGGTCTGCAGCACGACTGATCCGCCGCTGACCGTCACGCCGCTGACGGGAGCCGGACACGCCGTCGCATGCCACTTCGTGGACCAGATGCGCGAGCAGCGCCCGCCGGACGTCATCCCGACCGCCGAAGAGCCCCAGGTCCCCGCCGCCGCAGCCCCAGCGGGGTCCCCGGCGCCGAACTAGGCCTCGGCCGCGACCGAGGCGCTGGCGCTGGTCAGCCCGGCGTGAGCGTGATCGTCCAGACGCACGTCGGGTTCGACTGCACCGTCAGGTAGTACGGGCCGCCTGCGAGGTTCTTGATCGTGTAGAGCGCGTCCACGATCAGGCCAAGCTTGTTGTCCTTGCCGTCGTAGATCGTCACGAACGGGATGACCTGGTTCGATGAGCAGGTCGAGACCGTCATCGCCGCCTCCCCGGCCGGGAGCTCGAACTCCTCGGTCGTGTTGTTGCCGGTCCCGATGATCTCGACGACCCCCGCGGTGACCGTGACAACCGATGTCCCCGACGGCGGGCCGGACGCCTCGCTGCTGGCCGGGGGCTGCGTCCCGGCGCCGGTGGGTGGCGTCGTGGGTTCGCATGCCGCGATGAGGGCCATGGCCATCAGGATCGCTGTCGCAAGGCGCGCCAGGCGACCCGCAGCCGACGTCATGCCGGATCCGCCCGCAACCACGCTCATCCGATCTACCCTCGCTTGCTCGTCCGTGGATCGATCGCGTCCCGTAGGCCATCGCCGATGAAGTTGACGCCAAGGACCGTCGCCGTGATCGCGACGGCCGCCGGCATCCATTGCCACCAGAGCTGGTTCAGCACGACCGGGCTGACCGCTTCGGTGATGAGGTTACCCCAGCTCGCCTCGGGCGGACGGACCCCGAGGCCAAGGAAGCTCAAGCTCGATTCGAGCAGGACCGCGGTCGCCACACCGAACGTGGCCACGACCGTCAGCGGGCCGAGGATGTTCGGCAGCATGTGCCGCAGCAGGATCGATCGGTCCGGGACGCCGACGACACGGGCCGCCGTGATGAATTCAGCCTCGCGTAGGACCAGTAACTGACCACGTACGAGGCGGCACGTCACCGGCCACCCAAGCAGCGCGATGACCACGATGACCGACACGATGCTCGGCCCCACCAGCGACACGAACACCACGATCAGCAACAGCGGCGGGATCGAGAGGATGGTGTCGGTGAAGCGCATGATCGCCTGGTCGATCAGCCCGCCGTAGAAGCCGGCGAGCATCCCAAGCGCCATCCCGATGATCAGGTAGAGCCCGACCGCGCCAAACCCGACGATCGTCGAGGTCCGTCCGCCATACAGGAGGCGGGCCCAGATGTCCCGTCCGGCCACGTCGGTGCCAAGGATGTGCTCCGGGCTGGGCGCCTGGCGAGCACCGGTCGAAAAGTCGATCCAGTTGGGGGCCCACGGCGTCAGGAGTGGGGCCAGGAGCGCCAACAGGACGACCGTCGTCACGAGGACGACCCCGACGATCGCCAGGCGATGCCGAAGGAACCGCCTGACCGCCGCTCGGGTCGGCGACACGTGCTCGGCGACGATCTGTGGCGCGTCCGCGGCGGCCGCCGCCCCCGCGGACGCGAGGACGGGATCAGTTCCGGACATAGCGGACCCGTGGATCGGCGACGGCGTAGGCGATGTCGGCCAGCAGGTTGGCGATGAGCACGGCGGTCCCAGTGATGAGGATGATCCCCATCATCAGCGATGGGTCGCGGGCGCCGGCGGCCTTGACGGCGAGTTGGCCGAGGCCGCCCCACGCGAAGATCTGCTCGGTGATGACCGCCCCGGCCACCGCCTCCGGCGCCAGCCACGCGATGATCGTGATGATCGGGATCAGGGCGTTGCGGAGCGCGTGGCGGACGATCACGAGCTGGTTCGACAAACCTTTCGAGTGCGCCGTCGTGACGTACTCGCTGTTGAGGACGTCGAGCATGCTCGCCCGCGTGTAGCGGACGATCGGCGCGGCCGTGACGATCGCGAGGACCCCCGCGGGCAGGATCAGGTGGTGGATGGCATCCGCGATGTCGGTCCGCCCGACCGTGTGGATCTCGCTCGTCGGCAACCACCGCAGGTTGACGGCGAAGACATAGATGCCGATGAGCCCGAGCACGAAGACCGGGGTCGACGCGAAGAAGATGGCCAGCGTGTTGAGCGTGTAGTCCAGCTTGGAGTACTGGCGGACCGCGGTGATCACCCCGATCGGGATCCCGATGAGGATCGCCAGCAGGATCGCGGTGACCATGAGGTACAGGGTCTGCGGGAGCCGGGAACCGATCTCATAGACGATGGTTCGCTTGGAGGTGATCGAGTAGCCCAGGTCGCCCTGGAGGGCGTCCCCCAGCCAGCGGATGTACTGGTTCGGGAAGATCGGCTGGTCGAACCCGAGACGCTTCCGCTCGGCCTCGAGGATCTCGGGGTTCTCCGCAAGCTGCGCGAGGACCTCGGGGTTGATCGTGGTGAGCAGAGGGTCACCGGGCGAGAGCTTGAGCGCGATGAACCCGATGAGCGTGATCCCCAGCAGGACGGGGACCGAGATGAACAGGCGTCGGATGATGTAGGCGCCCACCGGAGCCTCCTATCGAGTTGTCGGCGGGAGGCACCCGATGGGCGCCAGCATCGATCGTTCGCGGGACTCGTTGGCCTACGGAGCGTAGGTCCAGTCGAGGATCTTCTGGAAGGACTCGCGCTCGTTCGGATAGATAGCGAAGTCGCCACCCAGCCGATCCGAGTAGACGTGCAGGTAGTTGGGCTGCCAGAGGTAGATCTCCGGCAGGTTCTCGTTGAGGTCCAGCGCGAGGTCATGAAGGATCGCGTCCTGCGCGTCCCCGGTGACGGCCGCGGCGGCCTCGAACTGGTCGGTGTAGATGCACTGGTCACCGGCCAACTTGAGCTGGAGACTGCCGAGGCCAGCGCAGTCGTAGTAGATCGAGGACTGGTACCAGCCAACGCCCTCGCTGCCACCGAAGCTCAGGAATGCCTCGAAGTCGTCGGTCTTCTGGATCAGGTCCGTGTACGGGGCGGTCGGCAGGGCGGTGAGCTCCACCTTCATCCCGATGGCCTCGAGCGACTGCTGGAGCGCGGGGGCTGTGATCGTGAAGTTCGGGTCCTCGGCAAGGAGCGCGAGCCGGAAGGTCTTGGTGATGTCCCAGCTCGATTCGGCCAGCTTGGCCTTCGCCGTGTCGAGGTTGAACTCGTACTTGTTGATGTCGTCGTAGACCTTGAATCCCGGGCGGGATCGTGTAGTTGAGCGTGGCCAGGCCGCCGAGCACCGTCTCGATGATCTGGGGCCTGTTGATCGCGTAGGCGGCCGCCTGGCGGAGCGCCTTGTCGGTGTTCTGGTTGTGGAAGTTGATGTTGAAGATGCCCACGCCGGGTACGTTGAGTTGCTTGAGCCCGGGCACGCTCGCGAGCCCGGGGCCTTCGGCCGGCGGGACGCGAATGGTCAGGTCGAGTTCACCGGCAGCCAGCTGGGCCACGGAAACGTTCGATTCCTGGATCTTGTAGACGATCTGCTCGAACGGTCCGTCCTTGCCCTTCCAGTAGCCCTTCTTCGCCTTGAAGTTGGCGCCACCGGCGGAGATCGACGTCTCGAAGTCGTACGGACCGGACCCGATCGTGACCCCGGCGGTGCCGAGGCAGAATTCGCAGGTCTCGGCCTCGGCCGCGGTCAGGCCGTCGAGGATGTGCTTGGGCTGGATGTAGTAGACGGCTCCGGCGATGCGTCGCAGGAAGGTCGCATCCGGTGCCGCGAGCGTGATTTCGACGGTGTTGGCATCGATCTTCTTGATGCCTTCCGGGATGGTCGTCGTCCCGATCGACTCCACGCCACCCTTCACGTTGAACCACATGTTGGTCGGGATCCCGTTCTTCCACGCACTCGGGTTCTGGGCGGCCCAGGCGATCGTCCACTCGACGTCGTCGGCGGTCACCGGCTTGCCGTCGCTCCAGACCGCCGCCGGGTTGAGCTTGAAGGTGTAGACCGTGGCATCCGGCGAGGCCGTCCACTCGGTCGCGAGGTCCGGAAGGATCGTCACTTCGTCGCTGTCGACATCGACCAACGTGCTAAACACGATGTCCGCCATCAACTCCTGGTTACCCGTACCAAGGTTGACCGGATGGATGCTCGGCAGGAAGTCCGAGATCCGGGAGACCCGCAGGACGCTTGGTCGCGCCGCGGTCGTGGGGACCGGTGTGGGCGCGGCCGTCGGCGCCGGGGTGGCACTGGCGGGGGGCGCCGAGGCGGATGGAGCGGCGGCCTGACAGGCCACCGCCAGGAGCGCGATCGCAGCCACGATCGCCGGTAACCGAGCGCGCATAGAGAGTCCTCCTCTTGCCCGGCCCGGCAAGGGCAAGGCGTCCTTCGCATCGTCCAACCTAACTGTGCCCTCTGTCAACTGATTGCAGTCAGGTTGGAAATCCCGTAGAAGAGTACCTGTGAAAGACGACGCCGTCGATGCAGATCCGGCGACGCCGGCGCTGGCCCTCGACGGCGAGGGCCAGGGATCAGTCTGGCCGCCCGGAGATCGGCGACGGGCGCGGTGGCGTGGGCTGGATCCGCTGCCCGGCGCGCAGGACGAGCAACGTCCTCCGGAGGGCCGAGATGTCCTCGTCCGGGCGCCCGGCCACCACCAGCACGTCCGCCTCCTTGCCGGGTTCGAGGGTGCCGGTCACGCTCTCGATCCCGAGATGGTTCGCGGCGCGCGCTGTGGCCATCCGGATGACGTCGGCCGGGGCGACACCGATGCCCACGTACGCCTCGAGCTCGAAGAAGAGGTCCTCGCCGTAGTCGGTCAAGTTGACGCCGACGTCGGTCCCGGGGACACAGGTGACGCCGCTATCGATGAGGCGGCGCGCATTCGCCCACCAGTCAGCCCTGGTCATCGCACCTGGGTTCGGCTGGAGCTTGTTGATGTCGATGCCGGACTCCACCTCGGAACGCGTCCCCGCCGAGATCGTGGGGATCGCGCGCGTGCCGCGCTCGACCATGCCGCGGGCGACGTCCTCGTCGAACGTCCACGTCCAGTCCGGTCCGAGCATCGTGCAATGCTGGATCGAGTCGATCCCAGCCTCCGAGGCATTCCGGATCCCGGGAACACCATGAGCGTGCGACGTGACGCGCTTGCCGAGTCGATGCGCCTCATCGGCGGCGGCCGCGAGCTCAGCTACGGAATACGACGCGAACCGGGAATCGGTCCCGGGCGTCAGCCCGCCGCCCGTGGCCATGATCTTGATCCCGTCGGCGCCTTCGTCCTCGAGCATCCGGCGGACCGCCTCGCGGACCCCATCGACGCCATCGGCCTCGCCCCCGAAGAAGTGGCAGTGGCCCCCGGTCTGGGTGATGGCCCGGCCGCTCACCAGCAGCCGCGGGCCCACCGAGAGCCCGCGCGCGATCGCGTCCCGGATCCGATAGCCGGTCATCCCGCGCGCGCCGCAGTCATACGCGGTGGTGACCCCGGCGCGGACCATCCGCTCCCCGGCGGCCACGCCACGAGCCACCAGATCCTCGTCGGTCTCGGCCGTCAGCGTCGCGAGGGGATCGATCGTGGGCGGCAGCGCCATGTGGACGTGGGCGTCCATGAGACCCGGGACGGCCGTCCCGTCGGGGAGGTCGATCGTCCGGGCGTCGTCCGGACTCGCCACCGTCGCGACCGGCCCGACCTCGACGATCCGTCCGTCGATGATGAGCATCGCCGCGCCATCGATCGCGTCCGCGTCGGTCCCGTCGAACAGCCGGCCGACGTGCAGCCGCACGGCGGTTCGACGGCTTGGCGCGATGGTCATCCGAGTCCTCCTGGCGTCGCATCGGTTGGCCCCGGCGGTGCCGGTCATCGGCGTCGGTGGCGCCAATGATGCGGGTTCTGCGCGCCGCCGACGACGTCCGTCTGGTCCGTGACCTCCGGATCCCGATGCGTGACGGCACGCTCCTCGCCGCAGACCTGTACGTCCCGAGCTGGATTGAGTCGGGCGCGGCCACGTTCCCCGAGACCCCGATGCCGGTCGTGGTGGACTACATCCCCTACCGGAAGGACGAGGTGGACCCGGCGGCTGTCCGCCACTACCTGGAGTTGCCGCGACGCGGCTACGTGGTCGCGCGCGTGGACATCCGCGGGACCGGTGGCTCCGAGGGTCACGCGGTGGACGAATACGTCGAACAGGAGCAGCTCGACGGCTACGACGTCGTCGAGTGGATCGCGGCCCAGCCGTGGTGCGACGGCCACGTGAACCTGATGGGCATCTCGTACGGCGGCTTCACGGCGCTCCAGGTCGCCACGCTCCGGCCGCCGCACCTGACCTCGATCATCCCGGTCGACTTCACGGACGACCGCTACACCGATGACTGCCACTACCGCGGCGGCCTGCTCCGCCTCTGGTACGACCTGACCTGGTACGGCACGCGGATGATCGCGTGGAACGCGATGCCGCCCGTCCCGGGGCCGCGGGACGCCGACGCGGACGCCGTCTGGGCTCGCCACATCGCCGAGGACGAGCCGTACCTCCTCGCCTGGCTCCGCCACCAGGTGGACGGCCCGTACTGGCGCCAGGGCTCGGTGGCCGGGATCACCGATCGCATCACGTGCCCGGTCTTCCTGATCGGCGGCTGGCGCGACGGCTATCCCAACCCGCCGTTGCGGCTGTTCGCGCAGCTCAGCGGGCCGAGGAAGCTGCTCATCGGCCCATGGGACCACCGCTACCCGGACGCAGCGATCCCCGGTCCGCGCATCGACCACCTTGACGAGGTGGTGCGCTGGCTCGACCACTGGTGCCGGGGCGCGGACACCGGGATCATGGATGAGCCACCGATCGCGGTCTACATGCAGGAGACCGGCTCCCTGGCTCGGGACCGGCTCGACTCGCCCGGGCGCTGGCGCGGGGAGGTGGCGTGGCCGGCGCCCGGCGCGACGGAACGGACGTTCGCGCTCGCCGCGGGCGGGACGTTGGTGCCGGGCGGGAGCGAGGTGTCCGCAGGTCACGACCAGGTCCGATACGACCCCACCGTGGGATTGGCGGGCGGTCTGTGGTCGGGCGGCCTGCCGTTCGGACTCCCCGGGGATCAGCGCCCGGACGAGGCGCGGTCGCTCGTGTTCACGTCCGCGCCGCTCGACGAGCCGCTCTCGATCCTCGGGCACGCGCGGGCCGTCCTGTCCGTCAGCTCCAGTGCCGCGGTGATCGGGGTGGCGGTGAGCCTTGCCGATGTTGCCCCGGACGGCGCGTCGCACCTCATCGCCAAAGGGATGCGCAACCTCACGCGCCGGGAATCGCTGACGGACCCGGAACCGCTGACGCCCGGCGAGATCGTCACGCTCGAGATCGAGATCGACGCGACGGGGTGGCGGTTCGAGCCGGGCCATCACGTCCGGGTGTCGATCGCCGCGGCTGACTTCCCGAACGTGTGGCCGACGCCCGAGGCCGGCGCGCTCGACGTCTGGTACGGCACGGGGCGCGACGCGCGGCTGATCCTGCCCGTCGTGCCGGACGAGGGCTCCGCGACGGCGCCGGTCTTCGCGCCTTCGCCCCTGTCGGTCCGCTCAGCCGTCGCCGCGGGCGGACCCACCTGGAGGGTGAATGAGGACGTCCTGACCGGTCGCACGCGCGTCGCCATCGGGACGACGAGCGCCGTCCGCACACCTGAGGGCGTGGCGATCGAACGCGAGTTCGGCGGGACGTTCGACGTGCACTCCGAGGATCCCGCCGACGTGGTCGCCCACGGCTGGCACGTCTGCCGCAGCACGCTCGATGACGATACGACCGCGGCTCGGTCCGATGTCAGGATCACGTCCTCGGCCGACACGTTCGATGTCACCATCGATCTCGTGGTCACCGTCGACGGTGTCATCCACGCCACGCGTCGCTGGGACGAATCGATCCCACGCCATCTGCTCTGACCCCGCATCCATCGAACACCTGGAGGATCGCCCTGTGGCTGCCCCGACCCCGCGCCTGACCCCCGACGGCCCGCTCGAGCTGGTGTCGGCGACGACGCTCTTCGCCGATCGACCGGTGGGCCGGAGGTCCGCTGCCAGCGTCGTTCGGATCGAATCCACCGGCCGGCTGCTCATGTGCTTCTCGCACGTCGACGGTGCGGCGCTCAAGAACCAGGCCGCCCTGGTCGTCAGTCACTCCGACGACGAGGGGGCGACGTGGTCAGAGCCGCTGCCGGTGTTCGCGTATCCGGGCTGGTTCTGCCTGGCCATGGGCGGGCTCGCCCGGATCGGCGATGACGACATCAAGATCCTGCTGGGCCGGATCCTGATCGACCTCTCGATCGGCGGCACGGAACCGATGACCGGCTGGTGGGTGGCGTCGAGCACGACGCGCGACGGCGGCGAGACGTGGGAGGAGCCGTCGCCCGAGATTCGGCTCTTCCCCGAGTGGACCGAGCTCTACGGGGCGAGCAACCCGCATCCGCTGTCCGATGGACGCCTGATGTGGGCCGTGATGGGGACGAAGGGCCGCGACTTCGGCTGGCACTCCGGCGTGAGCTTCACCGATGCCTCCGGCGAGACGTTCACGCCGCCGACGATGATCGCCGAGGTCGACGGCCTCGACTACAGCGACATCGATGTCGTCCGGCTGACCGACGGCCAATTCCTCGCGGTCATCCGCGAGCACCAGACGTTGCAGAGCGTGTGGTCCACGTCGAGCGACGAGGGCGCGACGTGGTCGCCGATCCGCCCGACCGCGTTCAAGGGCTCCAACATCAAGCTGTTCCGGCTCCGCTCCGGCGCGGTCGTGTGCGTCTACCGCGACGAGGACCCGACCCAGCGCGGGGTCAGCCTCTCGATGACCGAGGACGGTGGCGAGACCTGGACGTCACTCGGTCAGCTGTATGCGGGCGGGCCAGCCTCGCAGCACGAACCGGGCAGCGTGTGCGGCTACCCGGACATGGTGGATCTGGGTGGGGGCGAGATCGGCGCCGTCCTGCACACGTACCCGACTTCAGACGGGATCGAGCTGCACTGGCTCCGGCTGCGCGACCGGTCGTGAACCGCGCGGTCGAAACGCGCGGCCGAGGTCAGATCGGGACCGCGCAGTCCACCTCGCGATCGGCCTCGAGCAGCGGCCGGAGCGGCACGTCGACCGCGGCCGCGTCGTGCACCGTGCCGCCGACGATCGTGCAGACCGGCCGGAGGGTGGACGGGACGGACCGCCGCACGCCCTGCGAATCCGCGAGATCCGTCGGGCGATCATCGACCCGCAGGACGGTGATGTCGGCCACGCCACCCGGTCGCAACGACCCGAGATCCTCGCGACCGAGGATCGAGGCCGGCGTCGTGGTGGTCGCCGCGATGACGTCCGGCAGCGTCGAACCAAGCGCGAGGTAGCGCGACATCGTCGTCGGCAGATCCACCACCGGACGTTCGATCGAGTAGCGATGGAGGTCCGTGCTGATCGCGTCCGGCCCGAGGCCTTCAGCCAGCGCCTGCTCGGCGGTCCGCCACGAGAAACTGCCGCAGCCGTGCCCGACATCGAAGCGGACGCCACGGCGTCGGGCATCGTGCGCCTCCGCCATGACGCGCCCGTTCGGCCCGAGGATGCCCGTCCCCGAGGCCGTGAACGCATGCGTCACGACATCGCCCGGCCGGAGTCGCGACAGCGCGCCGCGGACGTCGGCACCGTCGGCGATGTGGGCCATCAGCGGCGTCCCGGCGGCGGTCGCCGTCTCCAGCGCGGCATCGAGCGCGGCCTCGATGTTGTCCCCACACGCTCCGGTCCCGAGCCGGACCTTGACCCCGACGATGACATCGCGGTTCGCCTGGATCATCTCGACCGCCTCACGCGGACGCGCGTAGCGGATGTCCTCCAGCTCACCGACGAGGGTCGTGACCAGACCCGCCGCCGCGACGTGGAGGAACGCCAGGACGCGGACCGGCGCCGGATCGATGACGTGACGACGGAACGCGCCGAAGTTGATGAACCCGGTCGTCCCCGCATCCACGGCCGTGGTGACACCGCCGGCGAGGTTGGCCACCGGGTCGATCCCGTAGGGGCTGCCCTCGTACCAATGCCCGTGCAGGTCGATGAGTCCCGGGACCACGAGGTGTCCCGTCACGTCGATCAGGCGGTCGTCGGCCGCGACGGGTGTCGCGCCGGGCGCGTCGATCGAGACGATGCGGTCGCCGTCGAACGTGAGGTCGAACGACCCGTCGAGCGCCTGGCCGGGGTCGATGACGCGGCCGCCGCGGAGGGTCACACGAGGCATGGGGCACTCCTGGTGAGTCGGCTGCCGTACGATCGGGTCGCACGGCCGTCCTGGCCGTCCATCCTATCGAGCGAAGGAGCAGCGTGACCATCTACTCGCAATTCGGCGTCCGGACCGTCATCAACGCCCGGGGCAACGCCACGCTCGCGGGCGGCACGTTGATGGCGCCCGAGGTCGTCGAGGCGATGGCCGAGGCGGCCCGATCGTTCGTGCGCATCGGCGATCTGCAGGAGGCCGCCAGCGCATTGATCGTCGAGGCGACCGGCGCCGAGGCGGGCTACGTCACGACCGGTGCGGCCGCCGCGCTGACGCTGGGCTCCGCCGCCATGCTGGCTGGGCTCGACCCGGATCGGATGGATCGTCTGCCCGAGACGGGCGACGAACCGTCGGAGATCCTGGTCCACGCCACCCATCGAAACCCGTATGACCACGCCGTTCGAGCCTCCGGGGCGCGCCTGGTCGACTTCGGCGGGAGCGGCCGGAGCATCGAGGAGATGGGCACGCTGATCGGTCCGGCGACCGCCGGGGTCTTCTTCCACGGTCAGGCGGAGGCGCTCGGTGCGCCGATCGACGAGGTCGTCGCGGTCGCCCATGCGCACGGGCTGCCGGTCCTCGTGGACGCCTCGATGAACCTGCCGCCTCGTGAGAACCTTCGGCGATTCATCGAGGCCGGCGCGGACCTCGTCGCGTTCAGCGGCGGCAAGACGATCGGCGGCCCCCAGGCGTCGGGGTTCCTCGCCGGGCGACGCGAGCTGCTCGTGTCCGTGGGGCTCCAGCAACAGGACATGGACGTCCTGCCCGCGACGTGGGCGCGTCGCGGCTTGCTCGACGACGGCGTCATCGCCCGACCCCCGCAGCACGGCATCGGACGATCGATGAAGACCGGCAAGGAGGAGATCGCCGGGCTGATGGTCGCAATGCGCCGCTATCTCGAGCGGGACGAGGCCGCGGAGACGCGACGCTGGACGGAGTTGGCGCAGCAGATGGCGCGCGATCTCGGGACGATCGCCGGTCTGACGGCAACGGCCGAACCCACCCAGGCCGACGGCCGGCCGGTCCCGATGACGATCGTGCGCGTCGACGCCGACGCCTATGGTCGAACCGCGGTCGATCTGGTCCGCGCCTTCGAGGCACGTCGACCCGATCATGATGCTCGGCGACCACGACGCGGAGTCCGGGATCCTGCGCCTGGACCCCGAGAACCTCGACGAGCCGGCGGTTGATGCCGTCGTGGCGGCCTTCCGCGCCTGCGCCGGGTAGCCGATCGTCGAACCCGACCTAGACGAGCGCCCGCCCGTCGCGGAGCACGAGTCGCCCGCCCTGGACGACGTCGCGGACATCGCGCAGCGCCGAGAGATCCACGACCGGATTGCCGGCCACGGCCACGAGGTCCGCGGCGTACCCCGGGCGGATCGCGCCGACGGTCGCGCCAAGACCGAGGGCCTCAGCCGCGTCTGACGTGATCGTGGCGATCGCGCGCCACGGGTCGAAGTCCAGCAGCCGCGCGTAGACCTGGGCGCTGCACGCGACCGAATCGAACGTGACGATGGGCATGCCCATCCCCATCCCGCCGATGAACCGGACGCCGCGGGCCGCCATGTCGCGCATGAACTCGAGCCGCGGCTCGAGTTCGCTCGGCACGTCCGGGAGCGCCCAGTGTGTGAACTCGGGCTTGTCCGGGCGACCGGCGTCGTGGTGCTCGTCGTGGAGCTGGACCTCGCCGATCGTCGGGTCCACCCAGATCCCGCGGGCCGCCATCAGGTCCGCGACCGCCGGGTCGTACGCATAGGCCTGGTCACGGACCGGGTGATCCGTCCACCACACGCCGCCGTGGATGATCGTGTCGACACCGGCTTCGGCGCAGATCCGGTTGCTGGTCGCGGTCAGCGAGTGGGCGAGGACCGGCAATCCCAGCCGGTGCGCCTCCTCGACCGCGGCGCGCATCGTCTCGAGTCCGTATTGCTGTGAGCGCGGGTTCGACGTCGGCGTGTAGCCGCCGCCCGAGGCCATGATCTTGACCGCGTCGACGCCCCTCCGGCGGCGCTCGCGGACCCGGTGGACCACCTCGTCGAGCGTGTCGGCCTCGGCACCCAGGAACCAGTAGTGCCCGGCGGTGGTGGTGATCGGGGCCCCCGAGATCAGCAGACGCGGCCCGACGGCCGTTCCGTCGCGGAGCGCGGACCGGATCGCCAGCGCCACGTCGTCGCGGCTGCCGGTGTCGCGCGCGGTGGTGGCGCCGGACAGCAGCAGCCGGCGCATGTTCCCGGTCGCGCGGATCAGCATCCGCTCCACGGGTTCGGGCGCCGCGATGTCGCGATAGTCCGGGGAGGACGGGAAGTGCATGTGGATGTGCGTTTCGACAAACCCCGGCAGGACCGAGACGTCACCGAGGTCGTGGACCTCGTGCGTCGTCGTCGCATCGGTCGGCAGCGCAGCACGCGCGACCACCGAATCGATCCGGCCGTCGACGATGACGATCGCCCGGTCGGGCAGCCAGCCGGCCAGGTCGGGGGTGGCGACGCGGGCGGCGATGACGATCTGGCGGCTCGGCAATTCGGTCTCCTGCGGGTGCCGACACGACCGGCGAGCGATAGAGTAGTCGCCCCAGAACGGCCACAGATCGAGGAGCGACCGAACGATGTCGAAGCCCAGGGTCCTCATCACCGGCGCCAACGGGCTCATCGGCGGCCTGGTCCGTGGCGGCCTGTCCGACCGCTACGAGTTCAGCGGCCTGAGCCGGCATGCCGTCGAGGGCATCCCGTACACGGAGGCGTCTGTCACGGACTTGCCGGCCGTCCGTCGCGCGGTCGACGGCATGGACATGGTCCTGCACCTTGCCGGTGAGACGAAGAACGCCGACGACTGGGATGACCACTTCACGGTCACGGCGGGAGGCACCATCAACGTCCTCCGGGCCGCCGCCGATGCGGGTGTCCGACGGGTCGTGTTCATGAGCACGGGAAGCACGATGTGCGGCTGGGAGTGGGACGACCGCCTCCCATACGGTCGGCTCGCGGCCGGTGACCGTGACGTGCCAGCGTGGGACCTCCTCGACCACACGACGCCGCCCCGCCCTGACAGCCCGTACGGGGCTGCGAAACTGTTCGGAGAGGCGGCCGCCCGCTGGTTCTCGGACACCACCCCGATGAGCGTCCTGATCATCCGTCTCGGCGCCGTCCTCGCAGAGGACCGACCCCTGCTGATCCGTCACTTCCCCGGATTCCTCGCGCAGGCGGATGCCGTCCAGATGGTGGATCGCTGCCTGTCGGCCCCTGAAGGCGTGCGATTCGGGATCTTCGACGCGATCTCGGAGAACCGCCTGCGCTGGAGGGACACGTCGCCCGCGAAGGAGATCCTCGGCTGGCGCCCGACCGGTTCCTCGGATCGATTCGATCCCGCCGAACTCGACCATTGAGCGACGGGAACACCCATTTACAGCCACGTTGCATATCGCGCGTGGTGTTACCATCCCGCTTGCGAATGATAGGGGCGTAGCCCGCCTCATCTGCTCTTCGCACGCCAAACCTGGAGGAGGGCGGCCCGTGGCCAATCACCATCTACGGCGACCGCGAACCGGCTTGTTGCTGGCCGCGATCATCCTTGTGTCTGCGTGTGGTGGGGCGGCGACGTCGCCCTCCGCGAGCACGGCCCCCAGCACCGCGCCCAGCGTGGCACCCAGCGTCGCCCCGAGCGAAGAGCCGGTCGGCGGCGGGACGTTCATCGGCGCATGGGTCGGCCCGTGCTGCAATGGCAACGACTGGATCACCCCACTCGATCCGGGCGGGGATGCCCACTGGTTCAACAAGATCTACGGTCGGCTGACCACATTCGAGGTCCTCGACCCGATCAAGCAGGCGGCGGAGTTCGACTCCAATTCCGGCGTGTACGGGAAGCTTACGGGCGACCTCGCCGAGTCTTGGGAGATCTCGGCCGATCAGCTGACGTGGACGTTCAAGCTTCGCTCCGGGGTGACCTGGCACGACGGCGCACCGTTCACCGCGAACGACGTCAAGTTCACCGTCGAACTCTGCTTCAATCCGAAGAACACCATGGCTCCCTGCCACTACGTGACGGCCGTCGCCGGCGCGGTGGGTGTCGAGGAGTACCAGGCCGGGACCGCGACCGAGATCACCGGCGTGAAGGCCGTGGACGACACCACGATCTCCTTCACGTTCAAGGACCCGAACTCGCTGTTCCCGACGTCGATCTCCGAGCTGTACATCGTCCCGCAGCACCTGCTGAAGGACATCCCGCCGGAAGGCATGAAGACGGCCGAGTACTGGAAGACCTCGCAGGTCGGCACCGGCCCCTTCAAGTGGGACAAGTACACGGCCGGTGTCTCCACCGAGCTGGTGGCGTTCGACAACTACTGGCGCGGCAAGCCGAAGCTTGACCGCATCATCCGTCGGCACTTCGAGGATCCGGCCGCAGCCCTCCTCGCGTTCGACGCCGGCGAGATCCACATGACCTACATCACCGCGGACGAGGTCGCGCGCGAGCGCGAGAATCCGGATGCCGTCGTGCTCCCGGGCAACTCGGGCGTGGACAACGCGCTCCAGTTCAATCCGGCCAAGTACCCGGAGTTCGCGAAGAAGGAAGTCCGCCAGGCGCTGATGATGGCGATCGACCGCAAGTCGATCATCGAGCAGATCTACGGCGGCGCGGCGAGTATCGTCCCGTGCCTCTATGGCCTGCCGAATCTCATCGCCGGCGTCGAGCCGTACCCGTACGACCCCGCCGCCGCGAAGGCGATGGTGGAGGCCGCGGGCGTCGATCTCGCCGCGCTCGGCGAGCTCACGATGGATACGTACTACACGGATCCGCTGTCCCTTAACGTCATGACCGCGATCGCCCAGAACCTGAAGGACAACCTTGGTCTCACGATCAAGCCCCTCCAGATGTCCGATGGCGCCGCGTGGCAGAAGCTCTACTACACCGACGGCGAGAGCCAGGTGTCGTTCTGGGGCGCTGCCAACGGCCCCACCGGCGAGCGCGGATACAACTACTTCCACTCGTCGGCGGCCCATCCCACGGGCAGCAACGGCTGGAAGGGCTACTCGTACAGCAACGCGGAAGTCGACCAACTCCTCACGGATGCCCGGGTCGAGTTCGACACCGCCAAGCAGGACGCGCTGTATCAGAAGGTCTGTGAGATCACCAAGGATGAGCTCCCGGCCCTGTACCTGTGGCAGACCGTCCGGTTCCATGTCGTCAGCAAGAAGGTCGGGAACATGATCTTGATCCCGGCCGCCGGTGGTGGCTCGTACTACGACGCCGCCGAGCTCTGGACCGTCAGCGAGTAACACTCGCGAGACCCTGAGCCCAACGAGGGGGCGGAGTCGCTGCTCCGCCCCCTCGGCATTTCGTGAACAAGGAATCCTGGACGGCCGATGATCACCTTCATCATCCGACGCGTCTTGATCAGCCTCCCCGTGTTCCTGGGGATCACGGTGCTGATCTTCGTTTTCGTGGCGCTCGCCCCAGGCAGCATCGTCGACGCGCTCATCCGTCCTGAACTTGGGATCAGCCAGGAAGCGCGCGATGCGATCATCAAGCGCTACGGGCTGGATCAGCCGCTCTACCTGCGCTATCTGTTCTGGCTGCTCAACGCCCTCCAGGGCGAACTCGGCTATCGCGTCGCCAGCGGGGCGGCGGTGGGTCCCGAGGTGATCCGTGGTCTCGGCAACTCGGTCATCCTGACCGGGTCCGCGATGGTCTTCGGGATCTTCGTGGGCATCCCGCTGGGCATCCTGTCCGCGGTCCGCCAGTACTCGAAGATGGACTTCGTCCTCACCGGCGCGACGTTCCTCGGCATCTCGCTCCCGTCATTCATGCTGGGCCTCGGCGGCCTTTGGCTGCTGGGCCTCCAGCTCGACCTCGTCCCGATCGCCGGCATGACCACCGTGGGCCAGCCTTGGGAACTCGGGGACTTTCTGCACCACCTCGTGCTGCCGGCGCTGATCCTCGGATTCGGCTACATGGCCATCTTCCTGCGCTACACGCGCGCGGCCATGCTCGACATCATCCATCTCGACTACATGACCACGGCGCGCTCGAAGGGCCTGTCGGGTTCGACGATCCTGACGCGCCACGCCTTCCGCAACGCCCTCATCCCGATCATCACCCTGATCGGCCTGTCCATCCCCGAGGTCGTCGGCGCCGCCGTGGTGACCGAGACCGTGTTCACGTGGCCCGGCCTCGGGCTGATGATGGTCGAGGGCATCCAGGATCGCGACTTCCTGCTGATCATGGGGATCACGATGGTGCTCGCCACCACGGTCCTGATCGCGAACCTCGTGACCGACGTCGCCTACGGGTTCGCCGACCCGCGGATCCGGTACGACTGACATGGCCACCACCGAAGCCCCGTCCGCCGTCAGCCGGGCCCCCGCCGCGGGCCCCGACACCGCCTCGCCGGGCCGTCGCGCGCTGCGCCGCTTCCTCCGCCACCGGCTCGCCATCGTCGGCCTGATCACCATGGCGGTCATCACGGTCCTCGCGATCATCGGCTCGGAGGAGCGCGCGCTGACGATCAACCTCAAGCTCGGGTTTCCCAACCAGGCACCGGGCAAGCTCGACGGCTACCTGCTCGGGACCGACGCCCTGGGCCGCGACATCCTCGCCCGGACGCTCGTCGGCGGGCGGATCTCCATCATGGTGGCGATCATCTCGGTCGCCATCTCGACCGTGATCGGGACGGCGATCGGCGTGATCGCCGGCTACGTCGGGGGCAAGGTCGACATGATTCTCATGCGGATCGTGGATGTCGTCCTCAGCTTCCCGATCATCCTGCTGCTGCTGGTCGTGGCGTTCATGATCGGCCCCGGCCTCGTCCAGATGATGGTGATGATCGGGCTCGTGACATGGGCCGGTGGCGCGCGGATCATCCGCGGTCAGGTCATCAGCCTGCGGGAGACCGCGTTCATCGAGGCTGCGCGCGTCGTCGGCGTTTCGGGGCCGCGCATGGTGATGACCCACATCCTGCCCAACATCGTGGCCGCGCTGGTGGTCCTCGCGACATTCGGCGTCGCCAATGTCATCGTGTTCGAAGCGAGCCTCAGCTACCTCGGCCTCGGCGTCCAGCCACCCACGCCGAGCTGGGGCAACCTGCTCCAGGCGACGCGGGTCGTGACCGTCCTCGAGCGCTACACCTGGATGTGGGTGCCGCCCGCGGGCATGATCGTCCTGATGGTCCTGGCGGTGAACTTCGTCGGCGACGGGTTACGCGACGCCTTCGATCAGCGCTCGACCAAGGATCGCTAGTCGAGTCTCACGCTTCGACCGGTCCGGGCGGATTCGTAGGCGGCGTCCACCAGTTCGAGCGCGGCGACCATCGCATCGCCGTTCGCCAGCGGCTCCCGACCCTCGGCGATCGCGTCGATCAGGTCGCGCACGGCCGCACGGCCGCTCGCGCCGTAGCCTGGAGCGTCGGGCACGTCGAACACGATCCGTTCCTCGCGCACGCCATCGTCAGCCCCACCAGCCGTGACGACGACCAGTTCGTCGCCGAGCCCCATTTCGATCGAGGCGGCCATCCCCCGCAGGGCCAGCCGGCTGCGATAGCCGCGGGCCGGCAGCGCGTAGGCGTCGTGGAGCGTCCCGATCGCGCCGCCCTCGAACCGGAACGCGACCGAGATCACGTCCTCGACCGTCAGCCCGGGCTCCCCCACCCGACCGGCCATGGCGCTGACCTCGACGACACGCTCACCGGTCAGCCACAGCAGCGCGTCGAGATCGTGGACGCCGAGCCAGCTCAGGATCCCGCCGCCGGTCTCGACGGCGTCGAAGAGCCGGTTGCGCGGGTCCCGGACATGCACGTTCGACGTGGCGAAGACCGCCTCGGCCGCGATGAGCCGCCCGAGCCGACCCTCCTCGACGTACCGTCGGGCGGCCTGCGCGGCGGGCGCGTACCGACGCGTGAGGCCGACCACGGCGCGAACGCCCTGCGATCGGACCACGTCGAACGCCCGCCGGGCATCCGCGGCCGTCCGCGCTGCGGGCTTGTCCACGATCTGATGGATCCCGGCCTGCGCCAGCTGTTCGATCGCCGCGGGTGCGTCGATGTTCGGCAGCGTCACGAGCGCGATGTCGAGGGCATGCTGGTCGATCAGTTCATCGAGCCGTGTCGCGAACGGGAGCGAGCGGTACGCCTCGCCGAGCCCGGACCGCAACGCCGGGTCGTGGTGGGGCGGCGCCAGGGTCGTCGCGAGCGTGGGGTCGGAGTCGTAGAGCGCCACGATCTCCAGCTCGTCCGCGAAATCCTTCGAGCGTCTCCACCCAGCCCGTCACGTGGTAGTGCCCCACGCCTACGACGCCGACGCGGAGCCGGCCGCTGCCACGGCCGGATGTGCCCGCCATTAGACCGCCGCCTCGGCACGCGCCCCTGGACCCGGTCGATACGCCATCGTGGCGCGGATCATCGCCAGGACCGCCGGCATCGCGATGTCCAGGGCCGCGCCGTCGAGACCATCGATCAGGTCCGCGTGACCGGCCTCAGCCAGCATGCCCGGCACATCCGCCAGCCGTCCCTCGATCCAGCCGAACGGATCAGCCGGGATCGCCGGGTCGAGGACCCGCTCACACGGCTGCATCCCGGAAAACGTCGGATGGACGTGCGAGGCGTCGAACGGCACCGGGCTGCCCACGGTCGTGAACAGGTCCGCCCGCCAGATCGGCTCCTCGAGCATCCAGTACGTGGCATCGCGCCGCGGCTGGGGCGGCGGGGTGACCGACGGCACCTCGCGGATCCGCCGCAGCTGGACCCGACATCCCGTCTCCTGCGTCCCGTCCGCCTGGGATTCCTCCCAATAGTTGGTCGTGATCGCGATCGAGCCCACCACGACGGCCGTGATCATGCCGGAACCTCCTGAAGTCGACAGCGCCGCACGCCCGGATTGTCGACAATCTACGATACGTCGGCATCCCGCGAGCCGTCGCAGACCCCCGAAACGGAGTGTGGCATGAACCAGGGTCCGGTCGTCGTCATCCCCGCCCCCATCGACATCATGGACTGGAACTATGACGTCGAGCGCTCGATCCTCGAGCCGCTCGGGATCCGATTGGTGGTCCCAGCGTCACCCGACGAGGCGAAGGCCGCCATGCCCGATGCGGACGTGATCTTCACGTCGAGCGCGATCACCGCGGACGACATCGCCACCCTGAACGACTGCGTCGGGATCCTGTGCTACAGCGTGGGGATGGACTACGTCGATTCGAAGGCGGCGGCCGCTCGGGGCATCCCGGTCTGGAACTGCCCGACGTCCAACAACGAGGAGGTCTCCGACCACGCGGTCCTGCTGACCCTCGGGGCGCAGCGACGGCTCCTCCATTTCGCGACGGCCGCCGCGGCCGGCGACTGGGGCGTGTACGAACACGTTGAGCTCGGGCAGATCCACCGGATCGCCTCACGCACCATCGGGATCATCGGCCTGGGCCGCATCGGCCACCTCGTCGCTCGCAAGCTGCACGGGTTCCGGGCCACCATCATCGCCTACGACCCGTTCATCGACAGCACCCCGGACCCCGAGGTGGAGCTCGTCTCGCTCGACGAACTCTGCGCCCGGGCCGACATCGTCGTGTCCTGCGCGGCGCTGACCGAGACGTCGCGGGGAATCATCAACGCCGAGACCATCGCGAAGATGCGTCCGGGCGTGATCATCGTGAACGTTTCGCGCGGCGGGATCGTCGTCGAGGACGCGCTCGTCGACGCCCTCGATTCGGGCCACGTGGCCTTTGCCGCGCTCGATGTCCGGAGCCCGGAGCCTCCCGACCCGGCCAACGACCGGATCACCGGACGGTCCGACGTGCTGCTCACCCAGCACATCGCGGCCAGTTCGGAGGAGTCGGTCGCCGGGCTCCACGTCGAGGCAGCCGAACAGATCATCAAGCTGCTCCGCCAGGCCGGCCGACTGCCGGCCGCCTGACCGTCCCTGGATCGAGTCGAGCAGGAGGACGCGATGGCCCGCTACCCAAGCTCCGTCATGGTCAGCGTCGTCTGCCCCTGGGACGACCAGGAACAGCTCGACGAGGACCGGTTCCGGGGCGCGATCCACGACGCCCTGCGTGCCGGGTTCCGGCACATCTACGTGTTCGGGACGGCCGGCGAGGGCTACGCGGTGGACACGGCCCGATTCGGCCGGGTCATCGAGACGTTCGCGGACGAGCTGCTCGGGACGGACGCCCACCCGATGGTCGGGGTCATCGGGCTATCGACGGCGAACGTCCTCGAGCGGCTCCGGGTGGCCCACGACCTCGGCTTCCGGGCGTTCCAGATCTCGCTGCCGGCGTGGTCCGCACTCGACGACAGCGAAGTCAGCGCGTACATGGAGGCCGTGTGCGGCGCGTTCCCGGACTCGGTCTTCATGCACTACAACACCGCTCGCGTCGGCCGGATCGTGGATGGCGCGCTCTATCGCGAGATCGCCACACGCGTCCCGAACCTGGTCGCGACCAAGACGATGACCGCCGACCTGGGGACCGTGGCCGGCGTGGTCCGTGACGCCCCGGACCTGATGCATTTCCTCACCGAGCAATCGGTCGCCTATGGCGCGCTGTTCGGCGAGGTGGCGCTGCTCGGGACGTTCGGCGCGCTGGCGCCGGTCCAGTCCTGGCGGCTCCTGGCCGCAGCCAACGAGGGCAACCACGTGGAAGCCGCGGAGATCGGCTCATGGTTCGCGCGCCTCGGAGCGGCGATCTTCGATCCGATCATGGTCGACCGGCGCGTCGACGGCGCCTACGACAAGACCATCCAGCGACTGGCGCCAGGGACCCGAGACTTCCCGCTGCGGATGCTGTCGCCCTATCGGTGCGTGTCGGAAGTCGAGTTCGCCGTCGCGCTGAAGACCCTCGAGGAGCGCTATCCGGACCTGGCCTCGGGATGATCATCGACGCGCACGTCTACTGCTTCGTCTCCCCCGACGAGCCGGCCGGTCACCCGACCGCGGCCCAGCACCTCGACGAGGTCCAGGTCTTCCACGCGCTCCATCACCAGCCGGCCTGGCGGACCAGTGACCGCGCTCCATCCGACGCCCGGCGTCTCCTGGATCCGACCCCGGACGCCCCGCTGCGACCGGCGCGCGGCGTCGACTTCCGGGTGGACCGGACCCATCACCGGATGACCTGGACCCTCGATGGCGAGGATCACGCCAAGCACATCTACCCGGCGAACCTGCACGACGTCGCCTTCGAGCCGGGCAGCTGCATCGGCGCGATGGACGGCGCGGGCGTGGACGCCGCGCTGATCCACGTCGACCGCGCCCTCGGTCTGGACGTGGCGTACCTGGCCGATGCCGTCCGTCGGTACCCGGGCCGCCTGTACTCCATGGCGCCGGTCGACGAAGCCGCGATCGCGACGGACCCCGACGGCGTCATCGCGGCCCTCGCGACCGCCATCGATGTCCACGGTCTGCACGTCGTCAAGGTCATCCCGGAGTACGCCTACCGGGCCGGGGGCGGGTCGTGGGACGACGGGCCGTTCCGGCCGTTCTGGCAGGCGGTCGAGGGGCTCGGGGTACCCGTGGCGTTCACGCTCGGCGCGTCGCCGGGCTACGCGGACGAGCGCGAGGGCTTCCTCGCCGAACTGGACGTCCTCAAGCGCTGGATGGCGCGCTATCCGGATGTGCCCGCCTACATGACGCACGGGTTCCCCTACCGTGCCTTCCTCGACGGGGATCGGCTGGACCTGCCGGACCGCATCTGGGAGCCGTTCCAGAACCCGAACCTCCACCTTGAGGTCAGCTTTCCGGTCCGTCTTGGCGACCTGTTCGACTATCCGTGGCGGGAGGTCTGGCCCGCGCTCGAGACGATGCTCCGTCGAGTGGGGGCCGCCAACCTGATGTGGGGCACGGACATGCCGTTCCAGGACCGCTTCTGCACGTATCGCCAGTCCCGCCGCTGGATCGAGACCTGCGGGCTGCTGACCGACGACGAACTCGCCGACGTGCTCGGCGGGACGACGGCGCGGCTGCTCGGCATCACCACCCCATCGCAGACCTCCACAGGGAGTGCCGCATGACCGACCACGGCTGGGTCAACGTCCTCGAACTCGCACCGGACCGGTCCGTGACGGGCGGTTCGAAGGCCGCCCTCGCCGCGGCCATCGGGCGAGGCGCCGACCTGCGCATCTACACCGAGTTCCTGTACGAGGAGCACATCCTGCCCGGTGGCGGCCCCGACGCGTCCCTCCACGGACTGATCCGCGAAGTCATCGACTTCCGCGAGCCCATCCTCGTCGACGGCCGCTATGTCGCCGCCGTCACGACGCTCCGCCAGCCGCTCGAACCGCCCCACGGGTTCAACGGGCGCGACCCGAAGATGTCGTACTTCCTGTACACGATGGACGGCGACCAGGCGAACTCGAACCTCGTGTTCGGCGCGCTGCCCGACGCGCCGGCCCCCGGCGTGCGGACCGTGAGCCCGACACCCGATGACATGCCCAAGATGGGCATCCAGGAGTCGTTCGACGTCGGAACGAGCGGGCCGTCGCGCAACTTTGTCTACGACATGGAGGTGTATCGCTTCTTCGTCCGCGACGAGTGGGAAGAGCTCCTTGCCCACGATGCGGACGGCACGGTCACCGGGGGCTCATTCGCCGCGCTCGAAGCCGCGCAGGTCGCGGGACGCGAGATCAAGGTCGGCATTCGCGACCTGTCGGTCGATCTTGGGCAGGCCGACGGGGCAGCCTCATCGGAGACGTTCACGCTCGTCGGATCGGGGTTCCTCCATGTTCGCGCCGGCCTGTACGCCTGCCTGACCCATCCGCTGCTCCGCATCGCCCCAGCCATCCCGACGCGCTTCGCCTCGGGCAACTGGGACGTGGCGTGGGTGTTCCTGCGCACCGACGGGCAGGCACAGATCCGGCGGATCGACCCGCACACGCGCGCCTGGGAGGATCGGGAGGTTCGGCTTGGCTGCCGCTGGTTCGCTCGCTAGCGGCTCGCGCCGCCCGGTCACGCCGGGAGGACGCCGGGCACGCCGCAGTCGATGAGCATCTGACGAGCCTGTTCGCGATAGCGCGGTCGGACGTCGCGCGTGGGCGGGCGCGAGCGGGAGGAGTCGAGCCCGACGAGCTCCATGCACAGCTTGTCGAGGTACCCGTCGCCGCTCGTGAAGCTCTCCATCTCCATCCACAGGTTCATGAACGGCATCGCGACACGGACCATCTCGCGCTGGGCCTCGGCGTACTCCCCGCGCTCGAGCATCCGCCACAGCGCCACACCCCACTGCGGCCAGTAGTTGGCGACATGGACCTCGATCGAGCGGGCGCCCAGGATGTGGCTGGTCACGTAGCGCATCTGGTTGTCGATGATCGAGAAGCGCTTCCCGAAGCGGTCGACGACGCCTTCGAACGTCATGCTCGCGATGTCCGGCGTGGACCATTTGAGACTGACCACGTTGGGGACCTCGGCCAGGCGCTCCACCATCGCGTACGAGACGCCGACGCTCGTCCAGAACGTGTTGTAGATGATGAGACCCACCTCAGCGGCCTCGGCGGCGGCCAGGATGTGCTCCTCGAAATCCCCCTCGGTGTGGCCGAAGTAGAACGGCGGCGAGACCTGCAGATAGTCCGCCCCGGCACGCTCGGCCGCCTTCGCGAGCGCCACGAGCTCGCGGGTGCTGGTCGTCTGACCGCCCATGGCGATCGGCACGCGACCGGCAGCCTCCTCGACGACCGCATCGATGATGGCCAGTCGTTCGTCGAACGTGAGCGTCGAGAAATCCCCGGCGGCTCCGCCCGCGAGCAGGACCGCGTCCCCTTCCACGAGACCGCCGTCGATGAGGAAGCGCACGTGGCGGCGGATCGCGTCGAGATCCACCTCGAGATCGGGGTCACGGAACATCGTCGGGATGGTCACGTAGCACCCGCTGAGTCGGTCTCGGCTCCTGGCGGTATCCATCGGGTGGGGGCTCCTTGTGGTGGGGTCTCCAGCGTAGCGACTCCCCACGTCGCCGGCGCGGCGCGCCCCGCCGGAGCGAGACGGTGAGCGAGGCCGTCGACGACCTCGACGCGCTGCTCGAGGGCTCGGCGTTCATCGCGGACCCGTATCCCGTCTTCCGGCGCTTCCGCGAGACCTCGCCGGTCCACTTCGTGGAGCGCTGGGGCTGCTGGCTGCTCACGCGCGCCGACGACATCGACGCCACCATCCGCGACACGCGCCGATTCTCGAGCGCCCACCGCGTGACCCGCGTCATCGAGCGGACGCCCGGCTTCGGCGACGGCCGGCTGGCGGCCCTCCACGAGAACTTCGCGGTGGGGATGGCCCAGACCGATCCGCCGGATCACACGCAGATCCGGGGTGTCGTGAGCGCCGCCTTCACGCCACGTCGGGTGGAGTCGCTCCGGCCGCGGATCACGGAGCTCGTCGAGGGATACATCGCTCCGCATCGGTCGACCGGGCGGATCGAACTCGTCGCAGACCTCGCCCATCCGCTGCCCGCCGTCGTGATCGCGGAGATGAGCGGCTTCCCTGTCGAGGATCGAGAGCGGTTCCGGGATTGGACCTATCGGATCAACGGGTTCTTCTTCAAGTCCGGAGTCGTGGATCCGGTGGCCGCCGAGGACGCGAACCAGGCGGTCGTCGAGGCACGCGAATGGATCCGCGACCTCCTCGCCGAACGCCGCACGCGGCCAAGGGACGACCTGCTCAGCGCGCTCGTGGCCGCCGAGGCCGAGGGTCGGCGGCTGACGGAGGCGGAATTGCTGAGCACGGCGATCACGCTGTTCCTCGGCGGCCACGACACGACCACGCAGCTGATCTCGCTGGGGATGAGCGCGCTCGTCCGCCATCCGGACCAGCTCGCGCTCCTTCGGGCTCGTCCGGACCTCGTCCCGGCCGCCGTGGAGGAGATGCTCCGCTACGACGCGCCGTTCCAGATGAACCTGCGCTTCGTGACCGAAGACGTCGAGCTCCGTGGCCGGACGCTGCGGGCTGGGGACCTCGTCCGCCAGGCGCTTGGATCGGCGGGGCGCGATCCCGAACGGTTCGACGATCCGGACGCGTTCCGCATCGAGCGCCCGCCGGCTCGGCACCTGAGCTTCGGCAACGGGCCGCACTTCTGTCTCGGGGCGCCGCTCGCGCGGCTACAGGCCCAGATCGCCGTCGACGCCCTGGTCCGCCTGCCGGGTCTGCGACTGGACCCGGACGCCGATGCGGCACCGGACGTCCGCGACGAACTCACGAACCGTGGGCTTCGCTCGCTCCACCTGGCCTTCGACGCATGAGGGTCCTCGCGACGTTGCCGCGGGAACCCCGCGAGCTCCCCAACATCTGGATCCCGCTCGCGGACGGGGGGCGGATGGGCGCCAGGGTCATCCTGCCAGCGGACGCCGAGGCGAACCCGGTCCCCGCGATCATCGAGTACAACCCGTACCGCAAACGCGATCTCACCGCGATCAACAACGGCCCGTTCCATCGCTACCTCGCGGGTCACGGGTTCGCGGGCGTCCGTCTCGAGATCCGCGGTTCCGGCGAATCCGATGGGATCCTCCGCGACGAATATCTGGCCCAGGAACTGAATGACGGGGTCGAGGCCATCGCGTGGCTGGCCGAGCAGCCGTGGTGCAGCGGCCAGGTCGGGATCATCGGCAATTCCTGGTCCGGCTTCAACGGGCTCCAGATCGCTGCCCTCCGACCACCGGCCCTCGGCGCCATCGTCACCTCGTGCTCCACCGATGACCGGTACGCGGACGACATGCACTACATGGGCGGCTGCCTCCTGACCGACACGCTGGACTGGGGAACGATGTTCCAGGCCCTGCTGGCGTTGCCGCCGGATCCCGCGCTCGTGGGCGAGGATTGGCGCGCGATGTGGGAGGCGCGGCTGGGCGACGTGTCTGTGCCACTGGCGGCGTGGCTCGCCCATCAACGTCGTGACGCGTTCTGGGAGCACGGATCGGTCGCGGAGGACCTCTCGGCGATCGAGGTGCCCGTCCTCGCCGTCGGCGGCTGGCTCGATGGCTACTCGAACGCGATCCCGCGACTCCTCGCCGGGCTGACCGTCCCGCGCCGGGCCGTGATCGGACCGTGGGCGCACGCGTACCCGCATCTCGGGGTCCCCGGTCCGGGTTACGACTTCCTCGCCCAGGTGGTCCGCTGGTTCGATCACTGGCTCAAGGGCGCCGACAACGACGCGATGGACGGGCCGATGCTCCGGGCCTGGATGGCCGAAGCTGTGCCGGCTCGTCCGTTCTATGCCACCGCGCCGGGGCGCTGGGTCGCGGAGGACCACTGGCCGTCACGCCGGATCGCGACGCGGCGCTGGCACCTCGGCGACGGCCGCCTCGCCGACGACCCGATCAGGGCCGGGGCCACCGTTCCGCGCACCTGGGCGTCGCCGCGACTGACCGGGCTGGCCGGCGGGGAGTGGTGTCCGTACGGGACCGGGGGCCGCGGTCCCGAGTTCCCGGGCGACCAGCGCGAGGATGACGGCCGGTCCCTGACGTGGGACACGGGGCCGCTTGCCGAGTCGCTGGAGATCCTGGGGGCACCGGTCGTGGAACTCACCCTGTCGGTGGACCGGCCGTCGGCATTCGTCGCCATACGGCTGTGCGACGTGGCCCCGGACGGGGCGTCGACCCGGGTCAGCTTCGGGATCCTCAATCTGACGCACCGCGACGGGCACGCCGAGCCCCGGGCGATGGTCCCTGGCGAACCCACGACGGTCCGGGTCCAGCTCAACGACATGGCCTACCGCTTCCGGGCCGGCCATCGGATCCGGGTCGCGCTCTCGACCGACTACTGGCCGATGATCTGGCCGTCACCCGAACCGGTCACCGTCACCGTCGGGGCCGGCGGTGGCCCATCGACACTGGATCTGCCCATCCGCCCGGCGCGCGACGAGGACGCCGCCCTGCCGGACCTCGGCGAGCCGACGTGGGGTCCGCCCGAACCGGCCACGGAACTCCGGCCTGGTCACTGGGGTCGCGAGATCCGGACGGACGCGATGACCGGCGAGACCTCGGTCACCAACGTCGTCGAGGGTCCGCTCATGCGCCTTGACGCCCACGACGGCGCGCTCGCGCTCACGGGCTTCGACCGCGTGTCGATCACGAGCGACGACCCGACATCCACCCGCGCCGAGAGCCGACGGCGGTTCGAGATCGTCCATGGCGCCCGGACGATCGATGTCGCGGCCGACGTGGTCCTGTCGTGTACCCGGGACACGTTCGACCTGGCCGTCCGGATGACCGCGCTCGAGGACACGGCCGAGGTCTGGAGCCAGGCCTGGGACATCGAGATCCCACGCGACCACATGTGATTCGCCTAGAGCGACCAGCCGGCGCGGGTGCCGGTCGCGCGACCGTCGACCACGGCCCACGCCCCGTTGACCATCACCCGCTCGATTCCCGTGGGGCGAGCGGCAGGATCGGCCTCCGTGGCGACGTTCCCGATCGTGGTCGGATCGAAGACCACGAGGTCCGCGGCCTGGCCGGGTGCGAGTGTCCCGCGATCAGCGAGGCCGAGGCGCCGGGCCGGTTCGGCGGTGATCCGACGGATCGCGTCGGGTAGCGCGAGCACCCCGCGGTCCCGGACATAGGACCCCAGCACCAGCGGGAACGTGCCGAAGCTCTTGGGCATGATCCCGTACGCGCGATGGCGCTCCGGATGCGTGGCGAACCCATCCCCGATCGGCACGCACCACGGGTCGGCGATGAGGCGATCCAGGTGCCGCTGGTCCTTGATCGTGGGGGCGATCCAGAACTGGCCATCCTCGATGACGAGGTCGAGCGCGGTCTCGATCGGCGAGCGGCCGCGCTCGCGCGCGATCTCCCCGATGGACCGCCCGGTCAGCGCCGAGTGCTCCGGGCGATTGACCTTGCAGATGACCTGGTCCTCCCAGTCGGCGAGGAAGAAGTCAGCGTCGGGCGCCGTCAGGGCATCGATGATCCGCGCGCGCGACGAGGGATCCCGGAGCAACGCGACGGTCCCGGCGTGGCCGCCATCGCGCGCCCAACCAGGCAGCGACTGGACCCACGCTCCCCCACCCCGCGGGAAGACCGTGAGGTCGAAGGTGACCGTCAGCCCCTCGGCGCGCGCTTCGTCGAGCATCCCGAGAAGGAGATCGGCTTCCTCGACCGGCTGGTTGGCTCGCGGGTACAGGTGCGAGACGTTGAGCGTCGCGCCGCTCCGTCGGGCGGTTTCGATCGCCTCTGCGAGCGAGCCGCGGACGTCGAGGTCCCCGTAGCGCATGTGCGTGTGGTAGGTCAGGCCGCGCCGGGCCGCCACCCCGGCGAGCGCCACGAGCTCATCGATGCCCGCGAACGTCCCAGGCGCGTACGACAGACCCGTGGTGAACCCGCGGGCGCCCTCGTCGATGGCGTCGCCGACCAGCCCGCACATCCGGTCCAGCTCCGCCGCCGTCGGTGGCCGGTCCGCCGTGCCGATCACGAACCGTCGCAGCGTGTTGTGGCCGACGAACGTCGTGATGTTCGTGGCCGGTCCGGACCGGGCGACGGCGTCGCGGTAGCCGCCGATCGTCGTCCAGTCCCAAGCCACGTCGGGGAAGGCGAAGACCGGCTCCTCGTCGATCATGCCGGCCAGGCTCTCGGCCGACAGCGGGCCGGCGGAGAACCCGCACAGGCCTACCGCCTGCGTCGTGACACCCTGCTCGATGGCGCTCAGACAGCCCGGATCGCTCAGCAGCGAGACGTCGGAGTGGGTGTGCAGGTCGATGAACCCGGGGGCGATGGCGCGGCCCGTGACCTCGACGACCTCGCGCGCCGCTCGATCGTCGATCGCGACACCGACGGAGGCGATCCGCCCGTCCACGATCCCCACGTCGCCGTCGATCGGCTCGCCACCCGAGCCGTCGAAGAGGCGACCTCCGCGCAGGACGACGTCGATCACGAGTCCCTCCGATCGGGTCCACCCGGGATCGGGCCCAGGCTGTTCTGAGGATACGGAACACCTTCCGCGTACGGCTCGCCCGCCAGCAGCGGGCGAGCCTCGGGGTCCACGTCGAGTTTCAGAAGGCTCGGCCACGTGATCGCCACGAGGCCGGTCAGGACGACGATCGCGACGCTGAACGCGAGCAGTGTCGCCGACGCGCCGAACGACGCGGCTAGCGCGCCGGCGGCCAGACTGCCGGTGATGGCCATGATCTGGGCCGAGAAGTCACCCAACGACGCGATCCGTCCGCGCATCCGCGGGGGCGCCAGCGCCTGGACCAGGAACTGGCCGATCGACCCGCGGACCGAGCCCAGGAACGCGACGACCGCCACGACCACGGCCGAGAGCAACAGGACCGACGACTGACCGAGGACGGCCATAGCGATCGCGCCCGCGATCATCGCGGCAGCGACGCTCCGCCCGCGACCCACCCGCGCGCCCAGGGCGTTGACCACCGCGGCCGAGATCAGCATCCCCACCCCGGACACCGCCGTGAGCAGGCCCAGACCGGCGGATCCCGCGCCGATCACGTCCCGCGAGAGGGCACCGAGGAGCGGGATGTACGCGTACGAGAACATCGATGCGATCGCGCTGAGGGTGACGAGGGCGATGGTCGCGGGTGCCCGGCGCATCCAGCGGCCGGCCTCGATCATCCCGCTGATCGTGGGTCCCTCACGCAGCTCCAGACCGGCGACGCGCGGCAGGCTCAGGGTCGCGATCGTGCCGAGCCCGAAGATCATCACGCAGAGCGCCAGGGCCGAGCCCGCGCCGCCGACCGACACGACCAGGCCGCCCAGCGACCCGCCGACCATCCGACCGATCGCGTACTGGACGACCATCAGCCCGATCGCGCTGCCGAGCAGCCGCGGCTCGACGATCCGGGTCACGTACACAAGCGCCGGAACGCTCCACAGCGCGTAGGCGGTGCCCGCGACCAGCGTGACGGCGGCGGCCGGGGCGGTGGCGATCGCCCCGTTGGGCCCGATCGCGAGCATCCCGGCCAGACACGCCAGCGCGGGCGCCGCCTGACCGATGACCAGCAGTCGGAACGGGCCCGCCCGGTCCGTCAGGATGCCGGCTGGAAGCGTCAGGACCAGCGACGGGATCGAGATGACCGCGACCAGGATCCCGACGGAGCTGGTCGAACCGGTCTGGAGCGCCGCCCAGTAGATGGCGGTCTGGAAGATCCAGACTCCGACGCCGCTGCAGATGGCGGCGATGAGGAACCGCCGGTACGTCGGCAGCCGCAGGACGTCGGTGACGGTGCTCACGGCACCACGGCGGCGTCGCGTAGCGCGACAATGGCGACCCAACCACCGAAACGGGAGCATCGATGTCGCGATCTGACGGACGAGTGGCCATCGTGACCGGCGCGGGCCAGGGGATCGGGCGCGCCATCGCGGAGCGGTTCGCCGCGGACGGGGCGCAGGTCGTCGTGGCGGACCTGGACGTGGCGCGCGCCGAGGCGACCGCGGATTCGATCCTCGCGTCGGGCGGGCTGGCCATCGCGATCCGCACGGACGTCACGGTCCCGGGCGACGCGGAGGCGCTCGCGGCCGCGGTCGTGGCCCGGTTCGGCCGCATCGATGCCCTCGTCAACAACGCCGGGATCCTGCGCTCCACGCGCGCGGCCGACGTCACGCCCGACGAGTGGCACCTCGTCGTCGACGTCAATCTCACCGGGGCGTTCCTGTGTGCCCGCGCCGCCTACCCAGCGCTCCGCGACTCCGGCCATGGGCGCATCGTCAACGTGGCGTCGATGGCTGGTCGTGCCACGAGCACGCTCGGAGGCGTCCACTACACCACCGCGAAGGCCGGGGTGCTGGGCCTGACCCGCCATCTCGCCCGCGAGTGGGCCCGCGACGGGATCACGGTCAACGCCATCTCGCCGGGCATCGTGGACACGCCGATGGTCCGCGACTCCACCGACGCCGAGCGGATGGCGAAGGTCCTCGACTCGATCCCGCTCGGCCGGCTGGCCGAACCGGCTGAGATCGCGTCGCTGGTGACGTTCCTCGCCTCGGACGAGGCGGCCTACATCACCGGTGCGAACGTGGACATCCACGGGGGCGAGCTGATCATCGCCTGATCGCCCGGGGGCTAGTCCCACGGCTGTCCGAGCGGACCGGCCAGGATCACGACGGATGGCCCGGGGGCAGACACCGCGCGGCCCATCGCCGAGGGCAGGTCCCGGACGTCCTCGACGCGTTCCGCGGGGATCCCGAACGAGCGCGCGAATGCCAGGAGATCCGGGTTCACGAGGTCCGTCGCGAAGGCGCGACCGAACTGCCGGATCTGGTACGCCCCGATCGACCCGAACGCGCTGTCGTCATGGATCAGGACGGTCACGTCGAGCTGATGCGCGACCGCGGTGGCGAGCTCTGTGGCCGTGAACAGGAACCCGCCATCCCCACACGACGCCACGACGCGACGACCCGGTGCGGCGACGGCCGCCCCGTTGGCCGTTCCGAGGGCGAACCCGAGCGTCGCGGACCCCCACGGGAAGATGGATCCGTCGGGCTCATAGACGGGCCAGATGTAGCCGGTCCATGAGTTGAGGCGGGCCGCATCGTGCGTCGTGATCGTGTCCCGAGGGAGCGCGGCCCGCGCGGCAAGGAAGGCGTCACGTACCGCCAGGGTCCCGGCTGAGACACCGTTCGTCGTCGCCGCGCGCGTGGCTGCCGCCCGCGCCGCACCGGAGACCGACGGCTCCCGGCCGCCGGGCGGGCGCTGGCCCAGTTCGTCCACCAGTCCCTCGAGCGCAAGGCGGGCGTCACCGGCGATCCCCGCGGAGATGGGGTACGAGCGGCCGATCGCGGCCGGATCGACATCGATCTGGATGAGGTTCGGGAGTGGGAGCGACCAGCGGGCCGTCTCCACGTCATCGAGACGACACCCGACGACCAGGACGGCGTCGGCGTCCTCGAGCAGGGCCCGACACTCCGGCCGGCCCGGGTTCAGGCTCCCCGCCCACAAGGCGTCGTCCGCCGGGATGGCGCCGGCACCGGTGATCGGGGTGAGGACCGGGGCGTCCAACCGGCGAGCCAGCCGGAGGAGCTCGTCGGCCGCGCCGGCCCGCTGGACCCCGCTGCCGGGCACGATCACCACCTGACGGGCGGATGCCAGGATCCGTGCCGCGACGACGACCGCGGCGGGATCTGGCGCCACGGGTCCCGGGAAGACCACCGCCGGGACCGGGCCGTCGAAGGGCGCGGTGAGCAGGTCCGTGGGCAGCTCGACATAGGCGGGCCGCCGCCGGCCGGTCATCGAGAGCGTCAGGGCGTCGGCCACCGCGACCGGGACCTCCGCCGCCGTCCGCGGCCGGCCGACGAACGCGGTCAGGGCCTCGAAGGAACGGCCCTGGTCCGGCGTCTCGTGCAGGATCCCGCGTCCCAGACCGTCATGGTCGCTATCGATCTGGCCGGCGAGGACCACGACCGGCGACGAGTCCGACCAGGCCTCGGCGACCCCGGCGAGCGTGTTGAACGTGCCGGGTCCCGTGGTCGTCGACACCACCCCTGGTTGCCCGGAGATGCGCGCGTAGCCGTCGGCGCCGAACGCCGCGCCCTGCTCATGACGTGGCAGGATGTGGCGGATCGCGGCGGAGGCCGCCAGCGCGTCGTACAGTCCCAGCGTGTGGATGCCGGGGATCCCGAAGACCGTGCGGACGGATGCCGCCTCGAGGACCTCCACGATCGCGTCCCCGACCCGTCGTTCCGCCACCGTTGCACCACCTTGCGACACCCGGGAACGACGTCCCCGCCAGGCCACGATCGTACCAGCGTGGTGGCCCGAGTTGTCGACAATCTACAATGCGTCGATGCCACCGAGCGGCCCGCGAATCACCCGGATGCCCGGCCTCCCGCCGGCATCGCCGCGAACCCGCTGACCGTCGACGCGCGATCGATGTTCCGCCGCCTGAGCCGCTCGCCGCGTCGCGCCTCGCTGCCCTCCCTGCCCTCGATTCCGTCGCTCCCGTCGCTCCCGGACCTGCCCGGGCTCCCGACCCTGCCCGACGTTCCGGGCCTCGCGCGTCGTCGCCCGTCGTCGTCCCGGACCCCACCGTCCACCGAGCGTCACAACTACCGGATGATGCGCGGCGACTCGATCGCGATGGGCGTCATCAACTCGGTCACGCCATTCCTGCCGGTCCTCGTCGTCCGGCTCGGCGGATCCGCCTTCGAAGTAAGTCTGCTGACGGCGATCCCGGCGGTCGGCGGCGTCCTGCTCGCGATCCCGATCGGCCAGTTCCTCCAGGGCCGACGTCACATCGTCCCGTGGTACGCCGGGTCGCGCATGATCGCCCACCTCTCCTATGGCGTCGTCGCGGTGGTCCTGCTGGTCGCTCCTGTCGTGGCCGTGGTCCCGGCGATCCTCGTGGTCTGGGCGATCGCCGCGATCCCGTCGACGTTCGGCTCGGTCGCGTTCCCGATCGTCATGGACGGGGCCGCCGGGTCTCGAGGCCGCTACGCGCTCATGGGTCGGCGGTGGGCGATCATGGGCCTGACCACGGCCATCACCGTGGCGCTCATCGGCCAGGTGCTCGACCGGCTGCCGTTCCCGGGGAACTACCAGCTGGTCCTGGTCGGTTTCACGATCGCCGGCCTGATCAGTTACCAGTACTCGCGCCAGTTCCGCGTCCCGGAGCCGGACATCCCCGCGCCGGGCGACAAGGGTCGATGGTTCGATCGTCCCAGGGAGATGGTTCGGACGGTCCGGGCCTACCCGGCGTTCCTGCGCTACAGCGGTCGCCAGCTCGTGTACGTGTTCGGGACGCGGTTCGCGGCCCCGCTGATCCCGCTCTATTACGTTCGCGAGGTCGGCGCGAGCGATGCGTGGATCGGGATCATCGCCACGAGCCAGTCGCTCGCGCTCCTGGTGGGCTACCAGGTCTGGCAGCGGGTCTCGGCCGTGCGCGGCGGCGGGCTCGTGCTCCTCGCCACGCTCCTCGCGGTCGCGCTCTACCCGGCCGCCTTGTCGCAGGCGGACGAACTCATCGTCGTGGCGGCCCTCGGCGCGGTGGCCGCGGTCTTCAGCGCGGGCGTGGACCTGTCCCTCTTCGATGAGCTGATGAAGCGCATCCCGCGCGCCTACGGGGTGACGTTCGCGTCGATCGATACCGCGCTCGTGAACGCGGCGAGCGTGGCAGCGCCGTTGGTGGGCGCGACGATCGCGGTCGCGATCGGCATCGATCTGGCGCTCCAGATAGCGTCGGTCATCGGGCTGGTGGCCGTCGTCCTGTTCTCCCTCGACCTTCGGGAGCGCGGCCGCACCGAGACGGCCGATCCGGCCCCGGGCGGCGCGTCCGCCTGATCAGGCCGCGACGCGCGGCACCAGGCGGCCGGCACGGATCACGAGTCGCGGGTGCTCGAGCCTGGTGAGGTCCGTGAGCGGATCACCGTCCACGAGGACGAGGTCCGCGCGCTTCCCCACCTCCACCGTCCCGATCTCGGCGAGCAGACCGAGCAGTCGTGCGGCGGTTGACGTCGCGGCGCGGATCGCGGTCATCGCCGCCGCGCCGTGGTCGTGGAGCAGGACGATCTCGCGCCAGACCATGTCGGGCATCACGCCACGCACGCCGCAGTCCGTGCCGGTCGCCACCTCGACGCCGAGGCGGATCGCCGTCTCGCACGATCGTCGATGCAGCCGCTCGATCTCGGATTGACGCTCACGGGCCTCCGGGGTCAGCCCGGGGAGATCCTTCCAGACGTCGGTCACGGTCAGCGTCGGGACGAGCATCGTGCCGGTCTCGGCGAGCGTGGCGATCGCGGCCTCGTCGGCCAGGAACGCATGCTCGACGCTCGCGACGCCGGCCAACGCCGAGCGGCGGACCGATTCACTGTTCTGGGCGTGGCTCAGGACGCGTCGATGCAGGCGCGCCGCCTCGCGGACGACCGCTTCGAGCTCGCCCTGGGTGACCTCTTCCACCCCGGCCACCGACGAGGTCAGCATCGCGGCCTCGCTCGACACGATCTTGATCACCTCGGCGCCGTCGCGGACGTTGGCCCGGACGGCCTTGATGAACTCCAGCTCGCCGTCGGCCTCGCGCCCGAAGAGCCAGCCGTGGCCGCCGGTGATGGTCAGGGCGGGGCCGGCCGGCAGCATCCGCGGACCCGCCACGCGACCCTCGTTGATCGCGGTGCTCAGGACGACGTCGAGGTTGACCGGCGATCCGGCACTCCTCGCGGTCGTCACGCCGCCCTCGAGCGCCATCCTCGCCATCCCGGCCGCTCGCAGGACCATCGCCTCGATCGGCTCCGAGCCGTACAGGAGGAACCCGTCCTCGACCGTCGGGTCGATGGTGTAGTGGGCGTGGCAGTCGATCAGCCCGGGCATCAGCGTCGCGCCGCTCGCGTCGATCACGGTCGCCCCAGGCGTGTCGGCCCGGTCCGGCCGGGCGGGTTCGATGGCGCTGATGCGGTCATCGTCAAGGACGACGTCCAAGCCGGTCCGAGCCTCGTCGGCCAGGCCGTCGATGAGGCGGGCTCCGGTGATGACGATCATGCGCGGGTCGTCGCGTGCTGCGTGGCTCCGGTCATGGGCTGTCTCCTCGTCCTGGGTCGTCGTCAGGTGTAGGTCGCGCGACCGCCGTCGCTCGTCAGCCGGCCGCTGCGGACCAGCTCGACGACCTCGCGCAAGTCGGCGAGGTACGCGTCGACGAAGGGCTCGTGCCCGGCCGATTGCATGAAGCGGATGGACTTGACCGGGTGGCTGTCGCGGAACACGAGCCAGCCGCGCGCCTCGAGGCCGTCGGCGATCGCATACACATCGAGCGTCGACGACGTGTAGCCGAAGACCGACATGGCGGGCGCCCCCATCACCTCGAGCCCGTCGATCGCGTTGATCCCATCCCACCAGCGACGCAGGTACGCCATCGTCTGGCCGACGACACGGAGATAGCCCGCCTCGCCGAGGTAGGTCATGACGGCCCACGCCGCCGCGATCGCCCCGCCCGGGCGCGTGCCGGTCATCGACGGCGTGACGTACCAATCGTCGGGTCGTTCCGGACCGCCGAACGAAAACCCCTGGTGGCGGAAGATCCCCGGGTCGCGCGACATGATCGTGGACGTGCCCTTGGCGGTGTAGCCGAACTTGTGCAGATCGGCCGAGATGGTGGTCACGCCCGGGACGCGGAAGTCGAACGTCGGGACCGGATAGCCGAGCTTCTCCGCGAACGGCAGGAAGAACCCGCCGACGCACGAATCCACGTGCAGGTTGATGTCCCGAGCCAGCGCCCACGGTCCGATGGTTTCGATCGGGTCCACCATCCCGAGCGTCAGGCTGGGCGCGGACGCGACAAGGAGGACCGTGTCGTCGTCGATCGCGGCGCGATAGGCGGCGAGGTCGATCTGGAGGTCCGTGCCGAGCGGCACGCGGACCAGGTCGAGCCCGAAGTAGTGCGCGGCTTTCCAGAACGCCGGGTGCGCCGATTCGGGGACCACCATCCGCGGGGCTGTGATCTCCGGATGCACGACGCGGGCGCGGTCCCGAGCGGACTTGACGCCCATGAGGATGCTCTCCGAGCCGCCCGACGTGATGCTCCCGACCGCGTCGGGCCCGTGCAGCAACCCAGCCGTGTAGTCGATGACCTCGCGCTCGAACCGCGCGAGGCTGGGGAACGTGTGCGGGAGGAGGCCGTTGGTGGAAAAGAACCGCAGGTACGCGGCTTTGGCCACCTCAGTCACATCGTCGCCCGCGACGTAGTTGGTCCCGGCCGCGAGGCGCTCAAGCCACGGCTCGTCGCCGCCGGCCGCGTCATCGAGGGCCGCGAGGACCGTGTCCCGGGGCGTCCCCTGCTCCGGCAGTCGGACCCGTGGAGCGATGTTGGTGGCCATGCGCCGGTCGGTCCTCCGCCGTCGGTCGCGATCAGGTCGCGATTGTCGACAATCTACATTCCGGGTCGCGGCCCTGCAAACAGGCGAGGCCGAGATCAGCCGCCCAGCAACTCCGCAACGGTCTTGTCGATCCGGCGCTGTCGCGTCTCGGGGGCCTTGGCGGCATCGATGGCCAGCGTGTGGCGACGCTTGTTGCTGTAGGACAGGGCCTCGAAGGCCGTCCTTGCGGCTGGCGCGCCGTCGAGGGCCGCCGCGAGATCCGCCGGGACCTCCACCTCGCGTGGAGCCGTATCAAGCGCCAAGTCCACCTCGATCTCGTCGCCCGCTTCCAGACCCGTCGCGATCCGGTGCTCACCCGCGAACGGGAGCATGAACACATCCCCGTAGGCGGCGATCGTGCTCCGGTAGGTGTGGCCGTGGACGGTCACCGTGACCGCCGGGCGCTTGCGGCCGCGCCCAAGCTCGGCCACCACGTCCGGAGGCACGCGGAAGCCGGTCGCCGCCTTGCCCTCGAGCTGGAGCGTCGTTCGGAAGCGCATCGGCGAAGTATGCCGATGTCGACCACCGTCAGCGATGAGGGTCGGAAGTCGACACGAGCGCACGGAACATCAGAACGGTCGTGACGCCGACGCCGGCCATGACCGCGACCGTCCCGGCCATCGCCAGCCACGAGAGCCCGAGCGGCAGACCGACGGCCATCCCGGCGACGCCGACATCCAGGACGACGAGGCGGAGCCCCGCGGCCCGGCCCAACACGTCGCGCTGTCTCGCGTGGGCCTGGGCGTCGCCTGGACCGATCGCCGGGACCAGGTGCGTGGCCGACGCGAGGATGGCTATCCCGGCCCACCCGACGATCAGTGGAGCGGCGACGGCCACGAGCGACCAGCCGGACGGATCGGCCCCGAACGCGATGGCCCTGGCTGCGGCGATGGCCATCCCCACCTCGAACCACACGATCGCCGAGACGAGGCCGCCCATCGCGAACCGGTGCCAGCCAAGGTCCGTGGTCCATCGTCCGCGCGCGGCCCAGACGCGCGCCGCGTAGACCGCCAGGGCGACCGCCCCGGCCCAGGCCGCGAGGGCTCCCACGCGAACGACGACGTCGGACGCTAGCACGAACCCGAGCGCGACCATGGCCCCGCCGCCCCCCAGTCCGACCACGGTGACCCGAGCGGCTCGATCGTTGGCGATCCGTGCCCCGATGACGGTCGGGAAGAAGTGCAGCAACGTCGTCGCGATGACCAGCGAGGCGAACCCCACGAGGTCCAGCCAGGCATGGGCCGGTCGGAACTGCGCCCATGCTCCGACGATCGGCGCCCAACCCGCCAGGAACAGCGTGCCGAGCACGGCGCCGAGCGCGATCAGACTCAGTCCGACCGCATAGCCCTCGGTGATGAGCCCGCGACTCGGACCTAGCGCCGCACGCAGGGGTCGCACGGTCGCCGTGGCGGTCAGGACGATCCCTGCGATGAACGCGAGGCCACCGGCGACGGCCACGCTCGCTACGCCGCCAGTGACGCCGACGACCAGGGCAAGCGCTCCTCCCGCAACCAGGCCGACCGCCGTGGACCTGAGCCGCACGTCGCTCGGCGGGGCCGCGGCGAAGGCCGCCGAGAAGAACGGCATGACCCCGGCGATAGCGGTAGACGCCCCTCCAGCGAGCGCGAGGTGGAGCGGCAACCAGATCCCGCGCCGGACCGTCGGATCAAGGAACGCAGCGATCGCGGACGCGACAAGGAAGGCGAAGGCGATCACGATCGCGGCCACGACGACCCGACGATCGGATGAACGATCGATGGGCGCCGGACGACGCCGGAGGGAAGCGGCGTCGATCATGCGTCACCACGGGCGAGAGGACCGGATCCAGGATGGCGGTCGGGTCGATCCCTCACTGTGCCGTCCAACCCCCGTCGGCGTACAGCTCGGAACCGGTGATGTATGAGGCGTCATCGCTGACGAGGAACGCGATGGCCGCGGCGATCTCCTCGGGACGACCCAGGCGACCCATCGGGGTGCCAGCGAGGAGGGCCTCTTCCATCGGCGTGCCCTTGGCCTGCTCCAGCATCGGTGTGTCGATGAACCCCGGGTGGATGCTGTTGACGCGGATGCCCTCCTTGGCCCACAGCAGCGCCGCGTTCTTCGTCATCAGACGTACCGCCCCTTTGGTCGCGTGATACGCGATCGAACCTCCAAAGCCGCCCACCGCACCAAAGATCGAGCTCACGTTGACGATCGCGCCGCCACCGACCAGGCGCATCGCGGCGCCAGCGTGCTTCATCCCGAGCCACACCCCCTTCTGATTGATGTCGATGACGCGGTCCCAGCCCTCAACGGTCTCATCGACGACGTTGGCGATCGTCCCGATCCCCGCGTTGTTCACCAGGATGTCCAGTCGCCCTTGCTCCTCGAGAACGCTCGACACGAGCGCGGACCAAGCCGCCTCATCGGTCACATCGAGATGGCGGTACGCCGCGCTGCCCCCAGCGGCCGCGATCGACGACGCCAGGGCCTGGCCCTCGTCGTCGAGGATGTCGGTCGAGATGACGGTCGCGCCTTCGTCAGCGAGACGCTGGACCGTGGCGGCGCCGATCCCCCGAGCGCCACCTGTGACGAGAGCGACCTTGCCGGTGAACTTCATGGCGGACTCCCCGTTCGTGACGGCACCGCCGTCTTGCCCCAGCTTCGACCGATAGCCGACAGAAGGATCGGGCCGAATGGCGCCATCGGTCCGGGCCGTTGGACCCCAACCGTCCGTTCAGGCCGTTCGGCCCCATCGTTGAGGAAGGCTGGCCGGGGCCCTCAGTCGAACCGTCGCGGGAGCATGAGGCGACTGCCACATGGAGGACCGACGATGACGGACCAGACTCGACCACACGAGGACCGACGACGCCCACAGGCGGTCGTCTGGGTCGACACCCGCCGTGCGACGATCGTGACCTGGGCGGACGGCGCGGCAAGCACGTCGACGCTGACATCGGACATCCCGGGGAAGCGCCAGTCCGTGGGCCACATCCGTCGCGACCCCACCGCACGCCATGGTGGCGGGTCACCGGACCGCGTCGAAGCACGACGACGGCAGATGCTGGCGCAGTTCCTCGAGACGGTCGCCGACCGGCTCCCGGTCGACGCGGACCTGACGATCCTCGGTCCGGGCACGGTCCATGCGCAGCTGGTCGACGAGATCGCCACGAGCGACGCCCGACACGGGCGAGAGCGGACCGTCGTCGCACGGTCCGCCGCACGACTGACGACCCCGCAACTCGTCGCGATCGTGCGCGAACTCGAAGGTGCGAGCGCGCCGCGAAAGCACGACCCGGCCGCACTGCCCGTCCGATCGTGACCTTCGACCCTGTCGACGAGCCAGGCCGCGGCCCAGGCTCGGAGCACGGCGATCGGCCTCGATGGGCCACGCCGCCAAAGGAAGGCCTGGTGACCGCGATGTTGACCGTCCGCGATGTCATGAGTGAGACCGTGACCACGGTCACACCCGAGACCCCACTGAAGGACGTGGCGAGACTCCTGATCCGGCTCGGGGTCGCGGGCTTTCCCGTCGTGGACGGTGGCCGCGTCGTCGGCGTCGTCTCCGAGGCGGACCTGTTGCTGAAGGAGCAGGGCGAAGCGGCACTCCCGCACCGGCGTGGCGCTCGGATCCTCGGCGAGTCCAAGGCGGCCAAGTCGGGGCTTGCCAAGATCCGGGCGACGACCGCGGGTCAGGCCATGACGACACCCGCGATCACGATCGGGCCGGACGTCACGCTGGCGGCCGCGGCGGCCGTCATGGTGGACCGATCCGTGAACCGGCTCCCGGTCACCGTCGAGGGCCGCCTCGTCGGCATCATCACCCGCGCCGACCTCGTCCGCGCCTACGTGCGGACCGATCGTCAGATCGAGGAGGGCATCCGCGACGGTCTCCTGTTGGGACACTTCATGGTCGATCCGAACCGCTTCGATGTGAGGGTCGAGGACGGCGTCGTCCGGATCAGCGGGGAAGCCGAGACTCGCTCGCTGGCCGAGCTGATCGAGCGACTCATCGTCGGCACGCCGGGCGTCATCGCCGTCGACGCGAACCTGTCGTGGACGGTCGACGACCAGGCGCGCCATTCACCGAGTCGCGACTACGTCTTCCCGGTGATTCGGTAGACCGATGACCGGCCCCGCGGCGGCGACGGCTCGGTTTCCCGGGACCCGGGCCATCGTCGATGGTTCCGAGGCCATCGCGTCCGTGGAAGCGCGGATCAGCGAGGCCGCGTGCGCCTACCCCATCACGCCATCGACGACGATGGCGGCGATCTACCAGCAGGCCGTCGCGGACGGGCGCACCAACCTGTGGGGCACCCGGCTCCAGTTCATCGAGCCGGAGTCCGAGCACTCCTCCGCCTCGGCCGCTGAAGGATTCGCCCTGGCCGGTGGTCGCGTCACGAACTTCACCGCCGGCCAGGGCCTGATCCTGATGAAGGAGGTCCTGTACGTCATCGCCGGCAAGCGCCTGCCGGTGGTGTTCCACGTCGGGGCACGCGCGCTCACGAGCCAGGCGCTCAACATCCACGCCGGGCACGACGACATCATGGGCGTCGCCGACACCGGTTGGGCGATGCTCGTCGCTCGTAACGCCCAGGAGGCCGCGGACCTGACGGCGATCGCCCGACGAGTCGCCGAGGAGACCGAAACGCCGTGCTTCGTGGTCCAGGATGGCTTCCTGACCACGCATACCCTCGAGGACCTGTTCCTGCCCGAGGACGACCTGCTGCGCGACTTCGTCGGCGACCCGCGGGACCGTCTCCGGAGCTACTTCGAACCCGACCGAGGCGCTGATGACCGGCGTCGTCCAGAACCAGGACAGCTACATGAAGGGCCGCATCGGGCAGCGCGCCTTCTACGACCGGCTGCCGGGCGCGCTCGACGCGGCGATGGCCGATTGGACGCAGCTCACCGGCCGCGCCTACGCCCCGATCGACGCCTACCGATGCGACGATGCGAGCGAGATCATCGTGTCGATGGGCACCATCGCCGACACGGCCGCGGCCGTCGTCGATCACCTTCGGGCCGATGGGCGGGCCGTCGGCAGCGTGGCCGTCACCGCCTTCCGGCCGTTCCCGGCCGAGTCACTCGCCGCGGCATTGGAGGGTGCGACGACGGTCGGCGTCCTCGAACGGACCGACGACCCGGCCGCCGGGAGCAACCCGCTGACCCGGGAGGTCAAGGCCGCGCTCTACGATCGGCATCGACGGGTTCGGTCCGGGGACCGCGGGTCAAGTCCGCCTCGGCGGGCCTCGGCTCGCGCGACGTCACGCCGGGAGACCTGGTCGCCATGTTCGACTGGCTTGCCCAACCCGGAGACGACGTGCGGCGTCACGTGGTCCTCGGTGTCCATCACCCTCTGGCCCTGGCCACCAAGCCCGTCGACCTCGGACCCGCGGGGGCATTCCGCGTGCGCGGCCATTCCGTCGGAGGCTTCGGGTCGGTCACGACGAACAAGCTGCTGGCCGCCCTCGTCGGCGAGCTGTTCGGCCGCCACGTCCAGGCCTACCCGCGCTACGGATCGGAGAAGAAGGGCCTGCCCACCACCTACTTCCTGACGATCGCGGACGAGTCCGATCCGATCCCACGCGGAGCTCGAGCCAGGTGGACTTCGTCCCGCTCCACGACGTCGCGGCGTTCCGGCAGGGCGATCCGCTTCGCGGACTCGTGGACGGCGGGTCGATCTTCGTCCAGACCGCGCTCGATCGACCCGGAGGCGATCTGGGCCGCCATCCCGGCCGCAGCGCGCAGCGAGATGCTCGCGCGTGGCATCCATTGCTGGGCCCTCGACACCACCGCCCTGGCCCGCGCCCACGCGCCACGCCCGGACCTGCTGGTTCGCATGCAGGGCGTCGCCCTGGTCGGCGTGTTCCTGCGCGTGGCGCCGTTCGCCGCCGAGGCGGGCTTCGATCGGACGGCCCTGCTGGACGCGGTCCGCACCCAGCTGACGCGGTTCTTCGGCAAGCGCGGTGGCGCGGTCGTCGACGCGAACCTGGCCGTGGTCTCGGCGGCCTACGACCACGCGATCGATGTGACCGGTGCCGTCACCGGCCTGACCGTGGCCCCTCGCCATGACCTTGTCCCGGTGGGAGCCTCGATCGCGAGCCCCTCCAAGGAGGAAGCCTGATGGACCCGAAGACCCCCGAAGAGATGGTGGGCGACCTGATGACCAGGGATCCCGATGTCGTGGGTGCCGACACGCCGGTGTCGGCCGTGGCCGAGCTCCTGGCCGCGTCCGACGTCAGCGGCTTGCCGGTCGTGAACGCCGACGGCGACCTGGTCGGCGTCATCAGCGGGACCGATCTGGCGCGGGTCCGGGCGACCGATGACCTGTGGGCGCGCTGGCCGGGGCTCGCCGCCCGCCACCTGATGTCCTTCCCGGCCCTGACCGTGACCGAGGACACGCTCATCACCGATGCCATCCACCGGATGGAGGACGCGCACGTCCATCGGCTCGTGGTGGTCGCGGACGATGGCAGGACGCCGGTCGGGGTGATCTCCACGACCGACATCGTCCGAGCGATCGGCGGGCATCGACCATGACGACGCCGACGACGCCGCTCGACGCCACGACCTCCACCTTGCGCAAGACCGCCGGCGAGCCCATGGAAGCGCACCAGGCGACGCTCGCCGGGATGGACACGCTGTTCGATGTCCATGCCTACGTCGATGACTTCAACAGCACCGTCGTGGATGCGTATCGGCGTAACGTCGGCGACGGCGAGCTGCCCGCGGACCGATCGGTGGCCCGGAGCATCGTCCCGCCGGGGACCGCCGCGTCGCGCGACTTCAGCGGTCTGGCGCCGCTCATCCCGGACCTCATCCGCGAGGCCTGCGTCGGGTGCATGACCTGCGTCAACGCCTGCCCCGATACGGCGATCCTTGGAATCGCGCTCCCCAAGACCCAGGTCGAGGCCCGCACGACCGAGTTCGTCGCGCTCGAGCCGCGGCCAGACGAGGCGCGTGACACCATCCGGGGGCACTTCGCCCATACGCAGAAGTACGCCGAGGTGCCGGCGCGAAAGGGCCTGGAACCGGCGGAGTTCGGGATCTTCGTGGACCCGCTGCACTGCAAGGGCTGTTCCGAGTGCGTCGACGGTCTGCCACGAGCTCGGCTACGACGCGCTCCAGATGATCGACAAGATCCGCGCTCGAGCCCAGCGGTGAGCGGGCGATCGAGCGCGTGGAGCGCGACTTCCGGTTCTTCCGGACGCTTCCCGTCACACCCCCGGAGTACCGGAACGAGCGGGCGCTGGCCGACCTGATGCTCGGCGAGCATGCCATCGGCTACGTCGGCGGTGCGGGCTCCTGCTCCGGCTGCGGCGAGGCCACGGCGCTCCGCATGCTGCTCGCGGCCACCCGCCAGGTCCACGGCCCCGACAGCATGGGGATCGTCGCCGCCACGGGCTGCAACACCGTCTACGGCAGCACCTACCCGTTCAACCCGTACCTCGTGCCCTGGACGAACTCGCTCTTCGAGAACGCACCCGCGGTCGCACTCGGGATCCGCGCCCGCTGGGATGCCGGCAGGGCCACCCGGACCGTCGTCTGTGGGTCGTGGGCGGCGACGGCGCCATGTTCGACATCGGCTTCCAGGCGCTCTCCCGCATGGTCGCGTCCGGGGCGGACATCAAGGTCCTGGTCCTCGACACGCAGGTCTACTCGAACACCGGCGGCCAGGCATCCACCGCGACGTTCGGTGGCCAGGTGACGAAGCTCTCGGCGTTCGGGAAGGCGCCAGCACGGTCGCCCGGAGCGGCGCAAGGAGCTCGGCCGGATCCTCATGGCCCACGGCGAGGTCTACGTCGCTCAGACGACGCCCGCCCACATCAACCACTTCTATCGGGCCGTCATGGAAGCCAACGTCTATCCCGGCCCGGCCGTCATCCTCGCCTACACCCCGTGCCAGCCCGAGCACGGGATCGCCGACGATGCCTCGAACCGGCAGTCCAAGCTGGCCGTCGACTCGCGGACATTCCCGCTGTTCACCTACGACCCTCGCCGCGGACCGTCCGTGCGCGAGCGACTCTCGCTCCAGGGCAATCCGTCGCTCCGCGCGGACTGGACGGCACTCCCCGACGGGACGATGGTCGACTTCCTGACGTTCGCACGAACGGAGGGCCGGTTCGCCCCGCACTTCGCCGCGGATGGGGGGCCCTCGCCGGAGATGCTCGCCACGCAGGACGACCGCCTGGCGAATTGGCGGATCCTGCAGGAGATGGCGGGCCTTCGAGAGCCGACGTCCGCGTAACGGCTTGCCCAAGCGTCACCGTCCTGTTACCGTAGCCGGACGGTTACGCAGTCACGTCTCGGACCGAGCCCGAAGGAGGAACACCCATGGCCACCGGCAGCGGCACGAAGGACGATCCCTGGGTCCTGCAAACGCCTCCCGGCACGTCGGAGTACCGGATGTGGCGCGACGACGCCGGGGACCCGCCCGCGATCATCTGCCAGGTCGGCGGCACGCAGCTCAAGTACGACGCGCGGGCCATCGACGACCTCCACGCGATGCTCAAGGCACACGGGGACTGGATGCCGCTCGGCGGCGCAGACGAGCAGAAGCCGGCGGCCGAGGGGACCGTTGAAGCGTGGGGCCGCTCCGAGAGCAACCCGGTCGGCGGCTGGTACGGCCTCAAGAAGGGTCTGCGCGGCCGGTTCGGCGTCTACATGCCGCCGCTGATGGAGGCCCTTGGTCTCGTCGAGCTCACCCATGACGCGAAGAACAACCGGATGCGGGCCCGCTGATGAAGGCGTTCGAGTCGAGCGTGGTCATCCACGCGGGTCCCGAGACGATCTGGGGGATCCTGGTGGACGGCGCCCGCTACACCGATTGGGACTCCGGCGTGTTGAATGTGTCGGGTCGGATCGCCCTGGGCGAGACCATCAAGGTGGTCTCGGCGGCCAGTCCCGGACGAACGTTCCCGGTCAAGGTCACCCAGTTCGAGACCGGTCGCGCGATGACGTGGACGGGCGGGATGCCGCTTGGGCTGTTCAAGGGAGTCCGAACCTTTCGTCTCACGAGCGACGGCGAGGCCACGAGGTTCGAGCTACGCGAGGAGTACAGCGGACCGCTGCTCGCGATGATGTGGCGATCGATGCCGGATCTCGGGCCGTCCTTCAGGCAATTCGCCGACGGCTTGAAGCAGCGCGCCGAGACGACGTCCTGATCTCGATGATCGATCCGATGCCGACGGGCGACCCGTTCGACGCCCTCGGCGACCCGAACCGGCGGCGCATCGTCGAGCTGCTCGGCGACGGGGAGCGCTCCGTCCAGGACCTCGCCGACGCCCTGCCGATCAGCCGGCCGGCCGTGTCACGCCACCTGCGACTCCTGAAGGAGGCGGGGCTGGTGGTCGAGTCGGCCGTCGGGACGCGGCGACTGTATCGGCTGCATGATGCCGGGGTGGAAGCCGTCCGGACCTACCTCGAGCACGTGTGGGGCGACGCGGCGTCGCGGTTTCGTCTGATGGCCGAGAACACCTCGCCGCGGCGGCGCACGCGGTGATCGATCCCATCCGGCTCGCGTTCGACCTCGCGGCCGACCCTGCGCACGCCTTCGACGTCTGGACCGGCGGGATCGGCCGCTGGTGGCCTGCGGACCACACCGTCACCGGTCAGGACGACGTGGAGGTGACGCTCGAGGGCCGGCCCGGCGGTCGGATCTTCGAACGGAGGCCGAACGGCGAGGAACACGACTGGGGCGAGGTCACAGCGTGGGAGCCGCCGTCGCGCCTGGGCTACCTGTGGCACCTGCGCGGGGATCGTGCGGATGCCACCGATGTGGAGATCCGCTTCGTCGACCGCGGTGACGGGACGACACGGGTCGAGATCGAGCACCGCGGCTGGGAGCGACTCGGCGCCGAGGGCGAATCGTGGCGCGACCGAAACAACGGTGGTTGGGCGACCTTGCTCCCGCACTTCGTCGCCGCAGCCGAAGGCTCCAGCTCCGGCGAGGTATGAGCGACCGTTCCCTCACGGACCCGGCGGTCGTGACGGTCCGAGGGCCGGTCGCGCCCGAGGCTCTCGGCGTGACGCTCAGTCACGACCACCTGATCAGCGATGCCTACGCGCTGTGGGGCGAGTCCACCGGCGACTACGCCTGGATCCTCACCGATGTCGAGGTCGCGATCCGCGAAGTCGAGGCGTTCCGGGCTGTCGGTGGTGGGACGATCTGCGAACCCACCAGCCTCGGCCTCGGACGTGACCCGATCGCCCTGCGCACGATCAGCGAACGGACCGGCGTCCATGTCGTCATGGGCTCGGGCTGGTATCGCGAGCGCCGCTACCCACGCGAGGTCTGGGAGGAACTCCCCGACCGCCTCGCGGAGCGACTCGTGCGCGAGCTGACGGTGGGCGTCGGCGACACCGGGATCAGGGCCGGGTTCATCGGGGAGATCGGCACCGAGCGCGGATCGATCAGCCCAGCCGAGGAGCGGGTCTTTCGGGCGGCCGCTCGGGCGCACGCCCGGACCGGTTGCCCGATCCTCACCCATACGACCCATTTCGGCGAGCTGGCGCTCGAGCAGCTCGATCTCCTCGAAAGCGAAGGGGTCGCGCCGGATCGGGTGATCGTCAGCCACCTCGGCGACCGGTTGGGTATCCGCACCCTGCTCCCGATCGCCGCCCGGGGCGCCTGGCTGAGCGTCGACAACCTCGGGTTCTCGGGCGCGTACGGCTCGCTCGAGCAACGGGCGGACAATGTCGCCGCGCTCGTCGCGGAGGGCTTGGGTGGCAGGGTGATGCTCAGCAACGACATCTGCCGCACGGACCAACTCGAGATGTTCGGCGGGTGCGGCTACGGCAACGTCTTGACCCGGTTCGTGCCGTTGCTGCGCGACCGGGGCGTGGACGATGCAGCGATCGACACGATGCTCGTCGCGAACCCCGCCCGTGCCTTCGCCTATGACGCCGACGCCGCCCGGGCTCGCTACCTCGCGGAGTCCGTTCGGCCGTAGTCCGCGACGTCCACGATCGCGTCGGAGAACGGCGGCCACGCGTCGAGCGCCCAGCGGCCGAAGCCACGGTCGGTCAGGGCGACGACGGCGAGGTCGATCTCCGGATCCATCCACAGGAACGTCCCGCCGCCGCCGAAGTGGCCGACCGCGCGCGGGCTGAGCCGATCGCCCATCCAGTGCGGCGACTTGCCGTCGTGGATCTCCAGCCCCAGGCCCCAGTCGCAGGTCTCGAAGTTGCCGACGCCAGGCACGACGCCGGGGAGGCCCGGGAAGGCGACCGCCTGCGCCTCGTCAGCTCTGGCGGCCGTGAGCAACGTCGGCCGGAGCAACTCCCCCGCGAACGTGGCGAGATCCCTGAGCGGACCATGCAGCCCCTCGGACGGGCGACTTTCGAGTGTGGTCGCTGTCATCCCCAACGGCTCGAGCACGGTCCGGCGCAGCGCCAGGTCGAATGACTCGCCGGCCCGCTCGGCCACCAGCTCACCGAGCACGTCGAACCCGGTGTTCGAATAGATCCGGCGACGACCGGGCGCACCCTGCGTCCCGTCGCCGTCGAACGGCAGCCCCGAGGTGTGCGCGAGCAGGTGCCGGACCGTCGCGCCAGGCGGCCCGGCGGGTTCGTCGAGATCGATCCGCCCGGAATCCACTGCCACCAGCACGGCCCAGGCGGTGATCGGCTTGGTGACCGATGCCCACCAGAACCGACGGTCCGGGTCGCCGTGCGACGCCAGCACCGCGTCGGGTCCGACCACGGCGGCCGCGGCGTGCTCGGCGCCCCAGCTGTCGATGCCGCGGAGGAGGTCATCGAACGCGCTCGTCATGCGCCGAATGCTACCGGGACGACCGGGCGGCCAGCGTCCACCCAGGGTCCGGGTGGCGCATCGCCGACCGATTCGGCACCATGCGCCTATGCCCGCGTCCGGTTGCCTGCCGAAGATCGCCCCGCCGTCGCTCGTGGTCGGTCTGCTCGTGGCGTCGCTGATCTCGCCGACCACGGCCCTCGCGGCGGCCGAGTTCCCCGTCGGATTCGAGGGGTATCACACGTACGCAGAGGTCGGTGCGGAGATCGCGGCGGTCGAGGCCGCGCACCCCGACATCGTCGATGTCTTCTCCATCGGCCAGAGCTACTACGGTCGCGAGATATGGGCGGCCAAGGTGTCGGACAACGTCGCGGTGGACGAGGACGAGCCCGAGGTCGTGTTCGATGGCGGGATCCACGCCGACGAGCACATGGGCGTCGAGATGACCCTCCAGATCCTGCAGTGGCTCGTCAACGGCTATGACGCGGAGCGGGATGTCATCGACATCGTCAACAGTCGCGAGATCTGGCTCGTCTTCATGCTCAACCCGGATGGCGCGGCCCACGACATCGCGAAGGGCCGCTTCCACTACTGGCGGAAGAACCGCCAGCCCACACCGGGATCCAGCTCGATCGGCACGGACCTGAACCGGAACTTCGGCTACAAGTGGGGCGGCGGGGGCCGGACGAGTCCGAACCCGGCGGCGATCACGTTCCGTGGCCGCAACCCGTTCTCGGCGCCGGAGGCCCGCGCGTTCCGGGACTTCCTCGCGAGTCGCGTGATCGACGGGCGCCAACAGATCCGCGCCGGGATCACGTTCCACGAGTACGGCCGGCTCGTGATGTGGCCGTACGGCTACACGAAGAAGGACGTCCCGGCCGACATGACCTTGCAGGATCGCAACGCACTGGCCAGGATCGGGCGGGCCATGGCTGCCACGAACGGGTACCGCCCACAGCAGGCGAGCGACCTGTACATCACGTCCGGGACGCTTCGCGACTACGCGTACGGGGTCTATCGCATCTTCTCGTACACCTTCGAGCTCTCGAAGCGCGACTACCCCGACGACTCGAGGATCTCGCGCGAGACGCAGCGCAACCTTGAGGCGGTCTCGTACCTGCTGACGCACGCCTGGTGCCCGCTGTCGGTCCTCGGCGCGACCGTCCGGGACGCACGCTGCGGCGCGTTCGATGACGACCTCGAGGTCGCGCGCGGTTGGACGGTGGACCCCGATGGCACCGACACGGCGCCGGCGGACGCGCGCTTCAGCCGATCGAACCCGCAGTCGACGTCGTCGAAGGGCCCGAAGCAGCTCGGGACGGTCACGTCCGGGCGCAAGGCGTTCGTGACGGGCGCGGAGGCGGGGTCGAAGGCGACGGTGCACGACCTCGACGGCACGACGACCGTGCGCTCACGGTCCATCACGTTGCCGGGGGACCTCGGGCAGCGGCTGACGTTCCGGTACAACGTCGCGCACAGCGCCGGAAGCTCGACGGCGGACTACCTGCGGGCGATCGTCGAGGTCAGCGGGGTGCCGACCGTGGTCTTCGAGCGGCTCGGGAGCGCGGTGGACGTCGATGGGGTCTGGCGCAAGGCCACGATCTCCCTGGACGCGTTCGCCGGCGAGACGATCCGGATCCGGTTCGAGGCCGCTGACGGCGGCGCCCCGAACCTGCTCGAGGTGGAGATCGACGACGTCCGGGTGACGCGCGGTTCGTAGCCTGCCGCGCACTGCAGGAACCTGGCTCCGGGCTCCAATACCAGTGGAAACCTCCACACGAACGAGCGTGGGCGGTAGACCATCTCGCACGCTGAGTGTCAGTCCACGAGGGACCTGTGAGGAACGTACCAATACCAGTGGAGGCGGGCCGTCGTCGTTACGAATCCGTCATCAGTGCGGAGTAGATTCCCGGCATGTGGTTCTTCGACTCCAAGCCTCAGACCGTCCCCTCCCCCGCCGATAGCCTCCCCGGTCGACCGGATCCCATCATGACCCCCGGCGTGCACACGATCCTCGGCACGCCCCTCGCCGGTCCGTGGCCGGATGGCACGAAGACCGCGATCTTCGGGCTCGGCTGCTTCTGGGGCCCCGAGAAGGAGTTCTGGCAGCTCCCCGGGGTGGTGACCACGGCCGTCGGATATGCCGGTGGCCACACGCCCAATCCCACGTATCGCGAAGCGTGCTCCGGTGACACCGGCCACGCCGAAGTCGTGTTCATCGCCTACGACCCGGCCCGGATCACGTACGAGCAGCTGCTCAAGGTGTTCTGGGAGGACCACGACCCCACCCAGGTCATGCGCCAGGGCAACGACGTCGGGACCCAGTACCGCTCGATCATCCTGGTCGCCGACGACGAGCAGCGAGCCGCCGCCGAGGCCTCAAAGGCGATGTACCAGGACCGCCTGTCCGCCGCCGGCTACGGCCCGATCACGACCGAGATCGTCGACGCCGACCGATTCTTCTACGCCGAGGACTACCACCAGCAATATCTGGACAAGAACCCCGGCGGCTACTGCCCGATCCACGCCACCGGCGTGAAGCTGCCGGACGACTTCCTGGTCACGCCGCTTCAGTACGTGGACTAGGGCTGGCTACGGCTTTCTCCCACTCGACGCGGAGTCGCGCGACAAGCTCGGCAAGGAGGAACTTGGCCTCGGCCTTCGAGGTCCATCCGAAGTGAGCGGATGGGGCTCAGGGCCTACTACGAGGCCGACCTCCGGGTCGCCAACGCGCTTCGGGCGTGGTACGCAGCCGAGACGGGCGAAGACCAGCAGCAGTCTCGCTGAGAACCCAATTGGGTACCACTGCAACAACTCTACTGGCGTCTCATGCCCAATCGGGCTCGGAGTCGAGGCGCGGGCTAACCTCCGACGCTAGGGGTCTTGTGGCCCGCAGATGCTGGCGAGTTCGCGAGCGCCCAAGACCCGCCGCACAGCCTTCTCTCCAGTGCGCTGTTTGATCAGTCCCTCCTTTGCATTGCCGGTCAACGCGGCAAGACATCGTCCCTCAACCCGAGGCGCGATCCGGACCTCGACGACCGCCGGGTTCATGTTCATGAAGCCACCGCCGATCACGCCCGAAACCGTACGCTCCGATCCGCTTGGATCGCCATCGAGCAGCCGGCCCAGCCGAGCCATCGCGTCGGAGAACGCCATCGCCGCCTGGACAGGGTCCGCGCGGACTTCGACCACGGTCTCGAACTTCTGACTCTTGAGGTACCGCGCGGCGATCCCGCCGCCGCCGACGCCAAATTCGCCAGGGGTCAACTTGCCCAGCTCATCCTCGAGCACACGGTCGACGGTCCCGACGGGAGCATGTCCTCCACGCAGCCGTTCCCAGAGGCGATGCATAAAGCGGATTATCGTGCCCAAGGGCACGTCAGACAAGCGAGGAGGCAAGAGTCGTACAGGCGCCAGCGAACAACCCCTGCGGCTACTGCCTGATCCACGCCACCGGTGTGAAGCTGCCGGATGACTTCGCGGTAACCCGCTGCAGTACGTGGACTGAGCCCGGCATGGGCGTGGCGACCGCAAACCTCTGCGTCGCGCTCCTCTATGAGGGTGTCGACATATGGAGGCCGATCGAGGCGGAGCTTCTCGGACGCGGGAGATACCGCTTGGTAGCGACCCAGACTATGACCCCGGAGTGAGGTCCGGCTAGACCAGTCGCCCGAACTCCGTGGGTCGATGTGGGGATTCGGCAGTCAGCGGGGTCGCGCGAGCAGACGGGCGCTGGTCACGATCGACCAAGCGATCACAAGGGCTACGGTAACGATGGCGGCCGGTATGTTCTCATTGACCACACCCACGGAACCGGTCAAGATCGATGCGGCGAGCAGCAGTCGATCTTCGAGGGGCCTCATCTCGAGCCTCCTTGGCCAGGCAGTGCAGGAGCCAGAGACTGCTCCGCGTCACCATGACGCTGGCAGGACGACATTGTTACGCAGCGGCAATCGCTCGCCAGGCCTGCAACCGGGCCGCCAGCAGTAGTTGAACGTGTCTGAGAATCCCCGGGGCTACTGGCCCGACCACGAGACGGGGGTGGCGTGCCCCGTGGGCCAAGGGAGCACGCTGGCACCGACGGCACTTCCAAGCCGAGCGCTTCGAGGCGCGACGAAACGGATCGTGACGCTCAGAGCAGCCAGGCGACGACCGCGAGCATCACGATCGGGAACCAAAGGACGATCGTGTTCCCGACGACCTGGGCGACGGTGCCGACCACGGGAACAGGTGCGAGCCAGGCCACGACGACGGCGGTACCGTCAACGAGCACCCTCACCACGAGTCCACCGAGGGGGTGGTCGTTCACGAGCAGGACGAACACCAGCCCGATGAGCGTCGCGGAGATCACGGCCTCGTGCGGCGTCGCCAGTTGAACCACGAGGCACACGGCGCCGGCGAACATCGCCATCGCGGGCATGAGGATCGCGAAGAATCCGAAATTGAACCCCATTTCGTCGCGGGTTTCCTCCAGCCCCGCGGCGCGCTTGCGTTCGCTCAATTCCAGACTCCGGAAGCTCTCCTCACATCGAAGAGACGCCTTCCTTCGGAAAGCGTTACCGCCCGCCCCGTCACAGGCCCGGTCGTCGGTGAAGAGGTTGAGCTGCCCGGATCCGCTCAGGTCAGAGATATCCCTCGGGAACCGGACCAAGGACCTCCATGTGATGACGACGGGCGATCTCGTCGAGCCGATCTGCGTCCGCCCGGCCGCTCGTGATCGCGGCGCTGAGTTGTTCGAAGTACCCGACCATCGCCGTCGGCGTGTATAGGTTCAGCTTCCGGCTGGGGGCGTCGCCGACGCGAAAGCCGTGTCGGATCCCCGCCGGGATGAAGACGAACGAACCTGCCGGGCAGGCATACGCTCGTTCGTCGATGAAGATGCGGTACTCACCCGCGAGAACGTAGAACGCCTCGGCGGCGTCGTGGTGGATGTGCAACGGGGGCCCGAAGCCGGGCGGTTCGGTGGCCTCGAGCAGAGCGAACGCGCCCCCGGTCTCCTCGCCCGTCGCCTTGAGAGACATCTCGAAGTTGCCGAGGTCGATGGACCGTCCTTCGCCTGGCCCAAGCACGAACGCGGTGCCGAGATGATCTGCCATCCTGAGACCCCTCGCGATTCGCGGCGCGGTCCGGCCGGGGTGGACCGCCCCTTCTGAGGGCAGTATCCGGATTGGCCCGACCCGCGTCGACCCGTGGCGGGCGCGATCGGCGGCGTATGCTCCGACCGTGAAACAGGCTCGACTGGCCCTGACACTCGGAATCGTCGGATTCCTGGTGTGGCCGCTGTCCTACGCGTGGATCCCGAATGCCGGCAACAACCCGGACTGGATCGGCGTGATCGTCCCGGTCGCCGAGTGGGGAGCGATCGCGTGTGCCATCGGCGCGATCTGGCTCGGGATGCGGTCCCGGCGCGCCGGGATCACGTCGCTCGACTCGGTTTGGGCTCCCCGCGTGGGCTGGTTGACCCTGGGGATGATGGCGATGGCGTTCGTGGTGGTCGCAGCCTCGTATCGCGAAGCCTGAGGGCCCGGGTGTAGCCTCGCCAGACACGGTGCGACATCTTCAACGGAGGCCGAGCATGCCCCGCCCCTGCGACACGGCGTCATGACGATCGAGCTGAACCACACGATCGTCTACTCGCGGGACAAGCGCGCTTCATCGGACTTTCTTGCGGGACTCTTCGGGCTGGCGGAACCGGTGGCGTGGGGTCCGTTCCTCGCCGTCGAAGTCTCGAATCACGTGACACTCGACTTCTACCACGCCGACGGCGAGATCGCGTCCCAGCACTATTGCTTCCTCGTGGGTGAAGACGACTTCGACCAGATCTTCGGTCGGATCCAGGCGCGGGGGCTCGACCACTGGGCCGACCCGGGCCATGACCAGCCGGGCGAGATCAACACGCACGACGGCGGACGCGGCGTCTACTTCGAAGACCCGAGCGGGCACAACCTCGAGATCATCACGAGGCCATACGGCGAGGATCGCGGCTAGATCGCAGCGCTGGCGAACGCCGATGGCGGGCAGAAGGCTGACGTGTCCGAGGTCCCGCACGGCTTCGTGGTCACGCCGCGGGACGCCGACTGACATTCCGCCCGCGGGTTCGCCGAGCATAAGGGCGACCTTCCCGGCGACGTCCCGGTTCTTCAGCCGATCCATCGCCTCGGCGATCGCTTTCCCAGGGCAGCTCGGCACCGAGCTGCGGATCGAGCTTGCCGTCGGCTACGAGCGAGGCGAGGTACCCAAGGTCGCGACCGAACGGATCGCCACCGAAGAACAACTCGAACCCCTGCAGACGGACAAGGGCTCGGGAACGTCCTGCATGGAGATCCTGCCGGGAGCCGAGCTGTCTGCCACCATTGCGCGCATCGGTCGGCCTTCCGGTCGAGTCTCCCTCGTCCAGACGATCGCACTTCGCGGCGCTGTGGGCGAAACGCTGACCTGTCCGAGGACCGAGGACCCGGAGAAGGGGTGAGATGACCGACCCGATCGCGGACATCATCGGTGACTACCGAGCGTTCGCGGCCCAACAGCGCGACCGGTTGCTGTGGCGTGGCATCGACATCGCCCCGTACGCGCTCAGCCACCTCGCGTACCGGGTGCCCGAGTGGGACCAGTACGTGCAGGTCCGGACGCTCCTCGAGCGTCACGCGAGCGCGAATCGGGAGAACGTCTGGAACGGCCGGCCGATCTCCCTGATCCTTCCCGAGGAGCCGCTCGAAGTCCTCGACGGCAAGGCGGTTCCGATGATCGAGCTCATCCCGCCCGTCCACCAGCGTGTCTACAAGATGGGGCTAGAGCACCTCGGCGTCGTCGTCGGCGACACGTTCGACGCCTTCGTCGAAGCCCACAAGCCCGTCCTGACAGGGCAGCAGTTCCAGGGCCCAAGCAGCACGCCCGATCCCGTCTACATCCTGTTCGAGGACTTCACCCACGTGAAGTTCTATCGACTGTCCCTGCAGGCATCCGTCGAACTCGTCGAGGGGCACGCCTTCAAGGATGGATTCCACCACGTCGACGGCTGGGTGCCCCAGCGGCTGGTAACCGCGACGGGGCCCAACCCGCTGCCCCGATGACGTCGACCGAGCGGTCATCTGATACCAGGGAACGCCCCGGCTGTTCTCCATCACGCCCGGAACGTCATCGCGACGCTCGACATCAGATCGTGAGCCACGCCTCGATGGCGCTCGGCCTGTCAGCGATCAACGACGGGCCCGGACCCCGCCGGTCGAGCTCGTTAGCGAGTTGCGTGCGATCGCCGAGTCGGCCACGTTCGACAGGCCCTGACCGTCGCCAACCTAAGAGTGACGCGCGGGCGGCCCGGGTGGACGACGCTGAGCGAAGGACTCGGTTGACTTGGTTTCCGGGTCATGCGTTCACAGGCACAACCGCGATCGGCTGCGTCGTCCGCTGAGCCCACAGGCTGCAGGCCCTCGCAGCGGGGGCCCGATTCCCGCCGGCTCGGCGGCTTCGAGCAGGGCGCAGGCGCCCCCGGTTGGCGCGCCATCAGCCTTCGGGGACATCTCGAAGTTGCCAGGATCAGTCGCCCGTCCCTGGCCGGGCTGAAGGACGAAAGCTCCGCCTGGGCGAACTGACAAGGCCATCGCCTCCTTGCATGTCCCCGACCGCTTTGCATCGCACGGGAGCGTGCGCCGATGCCTCGGGACCGGCAGCGCTTGAAATGCTGGGGGCAAATTATGGCCAGCGGGGGTTTGGCGTGACCCCGGCGAGGTAAGCCCCGACGCTGACCAGCCCGAGGATGATTGCCACGCCGACGAATCGATAGAGCCTCCGACTTCCCCGAGGCTTGATCAGGGCGAAGACGCCGGGGAGGACGATGATCGCGCAGACGAGCACGAACGTGCAGATCGTCGTCCACGTGGTCCCCAGGAAGGTAGTCCATGTCGTGATCGACCAGACGAGCCAGACGCCGGCGATCCAGGCGATGATCAGGACGCCGATCCAGCCGACGTTCCGACTTCCCAGCCACTCATCGAACGGAACCCCCGAGATCTCGGGATACATCGACCGGTAGGCGAGGAATGGTGGCCCGATGAACATGACGAGAAAGAGCAGAAAGCCGATGTTCGTCCTGCCGACTTCGCGTTGCGCCGGCTCGCCGATCACGACGCCGAACGCGAGCATGGCGATCAGGAACCACCCTGCAACCACCATGGGGAACAGCAGCGTCGAATTGAACCCTTCGAGTCGGCCACGGGTGGCTCTGCCGACGACCGTGGGCGTCGCCCGAAACAGCCCGAGTCCGGCCGCCGGGGATCGAACCCACAGGACCGCCCACCCGATGATCAGGACCGGGAGCATCGGGATCGATGCGACGATCCCCAGCGCCACCGAGACCGCCGTGACCCAATCGAGGATGCGGGCGCCTGAGGACATCATCAGGGCGACGCGTCGCGGTTCGCGCCGGCTTCGAGGGCTGCCTTGAGCAATGCGGCCCGCTTCCTGAGGTCGCGCCGCATGATTCCGTCCGACAGGGCCACCAGGAAGCGTCCGGGCATCGAGGTCGGTCGAACGGTGTCCACGAATGCGACCCGGGTCCCAGATTCGGTGGCGACGAGCACTGCGGTCTCATCCATCTCGTAACCCATCCCGCGAACGGCGACGCGTATGTGCCTTGGGCGCTCGAGCTCCGTGACTCCCCAGGTCGAACGGGCGGCCATGCCGCCCCGGCGATGAACGAATGTTCCCGCGAGCCCCACGCGCATCGGTCCGTCGGGCGTGTAGGTCACGAGGGCGCGGTCGATGACCGGGAAGCTGGCCGTGTCGGCGAGGAAGTCGAAGACGACCTCTGGCGATCGTTTGATGTTGATCTCGAATCGGATCTCCACGTCACTCCCATCGTCGATGGCGACGAGTCCAGATCACGACATGGTGCGCCGACCGAGGGTGACTCACAACCTGCCCCGACGGACGCCCAGATGCGGGCGATCGACCCGTCGAAAATCGCCGCCGTCCCAATTCCCGCTCGCCGGTGGGATCTACCAGTGGTCCGACTCGTCTACTCGTTCGCACGGGACGGCATGGTCGCCGGGTCCAGGCTCCGCTCGAGCGTGCATCCGCGTCTGCACATGCCGCCCGGAGCGGTGCCCGTGGCGACGGTCGTGCCTGCTGTGATCACACTGCTCCCGTCGGCCACGGTCGCGATCATCATCACGTTCGCGGTCGTGGGCATCTATATCGGGTTCCAGAGCGTCGTCTTCGCCGCCCTGATCGCCCGAGCCCGTGGTTGGCGCCCGACCGGATCGTTCAGGCTTGGTCGTTGGGGTCGACCGGTCAACGTCATCGGCCTTGTCCACAGCATCTCGGCGATCATCATCCTGTCGGTCAAGACCGGCGAAGGCCAGGAAGACAGGTGGCTCGTGCCGATCAGCGCCGGGATCGTCTCCCTGCTGGGGCTCGCGTACCTGTTGATCGTCCGACCCACCGAGAATGTCCGCGAGGATGCCCGCGCCGACGCGATCGACATGGGCTAGCCGAGGCCTGCCGGACGCGCCTCCGGTCGGTCCGCCGGCCGGAGGCCACCCTTCTTCCTGATCGGCCCACGTGACTCGGTCGCACCTTAGAGGTAGCCCTCGGAAACCGGGCCGGTGATCTCCATGCCATGGTCTCGGGCGATCGCGTCGAGTCTTTGCGGATCGGCGTCGACCATCGCTGATCGCCGCGCTCAGCGCATCGAAGTAGCCGACCATCGCCGCCGGCGTGTAGAGGTTGAGCTTCCTGCTCGGGGCCGCGCCCACCCGAAACCCGTGTCGGATCCCGGACGGGATGAAGATGAACGATCCCGCCGGGCACGCGTACTCCTGCGCCTCGATGAAGATGCGGTATTCGCCTTCGAGGACGTAGAACGCCTCCGCGGCGTCGTGATGGATGTGCATCGGTGGCCCGAAGTCCGGTGGCTCGGTGGCCTCGAGCAGCGAGAAGGCGCCGCCGGTCTCTTGGTTCGTGGCCTTCAGGGACATCGTGAATGCGCCCAGGTCGATGGCGCGTCCCTCACCGGGGCGCAGGACCATCGCACCGATGTCGTCCGTCATACGGAAGCCTCCATCTCCGACGTGGTCGACGTCGCTGCCGCCCGTCGAACCAGCACCAGCCCGAGCAACAGGCACCAGAGCAAGGTGCCCGGGATCGCGCCGATCGACATGACCCAGAGCGCGTCGGGGAGCGCGTCGGCTGCACCGAGCGGCCCAAGGATCAGGGCGATGATGCGGAACGCGGGGATCACGCCAAGCGCCGCAAGTGCGACGGGGATGGCCCGGGTCCGACCACCGACCAGGCTCACCCCGACGGCCCACAGGCACAGCGCGAAGATCCCGCCCTGGGCGAACCCGTGGATCCCCACCATCTGAACGGCGGTGTAGGCCGCTTCGCCCCAGGCGGTATCGAGACTGTCGATGTAGAGGAGCAATTCGACGCTTGACCGCATCACGCCGTGGAGGAAGGACCCGACGGCCGACAGCAGGCCGAACGCCGTGACCGATCGAACGACCAGCGGGCTCGAACGGCGAGCCAGCACGTCCGCCACGGCGAGCGTCCCGATGATCAGGGTCACGGCCATCACGAGGAGCGCGATCCCGGCCTGCGCCCAGATGATCGAGTGCTCGCGCAGGAACCGCAGGCTGACCGCCGGGCTGTCGGTGTCCTCGAAGCCGAGCCTTGGCGGCGCCAGCTCGAGCGCGAACCAGATCATGCCCGCCACGGCGAAGACGATGATCGATACAGCCCCGATCACGTTGGTGGTTCGCACGTAGAGCCTCCAGCGACCTCGGCCGACGCGCGCATGGAAGGCTCGAGTCGGATCGTGGCTGCGATGAGTATCACGGAGCAGATGTCACGAGGAGTGCCGCCACGGCACGCTCGATCGCCGGTGTACGCTGCGTCTCGATCAACACCGACGCAGCAGAGTGACGACCCGATGCCGAGCGATCGCACGCCGCGACGACGCCAACGCGCCGACGGATCCGGGAGTTTCCTGGGGAACCTCGGGATCGTGGAGACGGGGACGGGGATGCAGCACGGTCCATCCGCGATCCTGCTCGCCGTCGTCGGCGCGCTGGTCATCTACCCCTTCACGCGTTTCGTCCGGTGGCTCACGCGCCGGTGATCCCGGCGCGAACCTCGCCTTCGCCCTGGGTCATCGGGTCGGCGCTGCTATCCCTCGCGCTGCTCTCGATGCCCGCCCTGTTCGTGCTGGCGTTCCCGGACCAGGCGAGCGGGACGCGCGACCAGCTCGGCGTCGACTACCAGCTGTACATGGACGTCGCGCGGCGGTGGCTCGCGGGCGGCTCGTACTTCGAGCCGTACCAGCTCGCCGGTCCGTACGAGATCCGCGCGGGCGATGTCCTGTACCCGCCGGTCGCCCTGCTGTTCTTCGCCCCCTTCACCGTGCTGCCGGCGCTGGTCTACTGGGCCGTGCCGATCGCCGTGCTCGCGTGGAGTCGTGTGGCATTGGCGGCCACGCCCGGAGGTCTGGCCGCTCATCGCGTTCTGTGCCGCGTGGCCGACGACCGCCCTCAAGACGTGGACCGGCAATCCCGTCCTGTGGATCGCGGCGGCCTTGGCCATCGCCACCCTGTGGCGCGGCGCGGCGGTGCTCGTGTTGTTGAAGCCGAGCCTGTTGCCGTTCGCGCTGTTCGGGATCCGACAGCGCTCGTGGTGGGTTGCGCTGGTGGTGCTGGTCGTGGTGTCGATCCCGTTCGGTTCGCTCTGGGTGGACTGGCTGACCGCGCTCTCGAACTCGCGTGGCGGCGGGTGGCTGTACTCCGCGCTCGAGATCCCGTTCCTCGCCCTGCCGCTCGTCGCCTGGGCCGGGCGGACTCGGGGTCGCCCGGGGGCCGCGCAGGGCACATGACCGTCCACTTGGGCTCGTTTCGCTCGATCGGCCTGGCCCGTCCGCTTGCGCCGGTCCGCAAGCCCCCCAGCCTTATCGAGCGGCCTTCGGTGTCGCATCGCGGCCCGGGACACTCCCAGACGACGCACAGCTGGTGGGTCTCACGCTCGACGGGAGCGCCCCACGCTCGTGCGGACACGTTGGCTGCCCTCCTGACCTCTCGGATGCGACCGATGTGACCTCGTTGACCGCCAGGTAAGGCTCACAGACTTGCGAGGAGGCGCATGGGTGTTCGCGCGGCTCCAACCCGACGCACTGAACCCGACGCACTGAACCTGGCACTGAACTCGGCGCAGAACCTGGCGCTGAGCCCGGCACGCTCGCCCGCTACCCTTGGCCGATGACCGAACACCACGATCGTCCGCCGATCCCGGCTGGACTCACGACCGGCGGTGTCGTGGCGATCGCCCGACACCTCGACGCCACGACCGCTCCCCGCGTCGCCGAAGCTCTCGCCGCGGGCGGCGTCGGAGCCTTCGAGATCACGCTCAATGAGCCCCTTGCCATAGCTCTTCGCGCGATCGAAGCGGTGGCGGCCGCCGCGCCGGCCGGCCTCGCCATCGGCGCCGGCACCGTCCTGACCATCGAAGCCGCCAAGGCCGCCCTCGATGCCGGGGCGACGTTCCTCGTGATGCCCCATTCGGACCCGGAGCTCGTCGCCTGGGCCACGTCCCGTGGCGTCCCCACGTTCCCAGGCGCCATGACGCCGACCGAGATCCTCGCTGCCTGGCGCGCCGGCGCGTCGGCCGTGAAACTCTTCCCCGCGTCGGCGGTCGGCCCCAACCTCGTTCGCGAGATGCGCGGGCCCTTCCCGGAGATCTCGCTGGTCCCCACGGGTGGCGTCACGGCGGACACCGCTGGGTCGTTCATCGCCGCCGGCGCACTCGCCGTGGGCCTCGGCAGCTGGCTGATCGGCGACGGGGTGCCGGCCGGCGTGACCGAGCGCGCGCGACGGGTCGTGGCCGCAGTCGCCGACGCCCGCTCGGGCACCGACCGATGACCGCCACGGACCCGGCCGCCCGCGACCCCGACGCCGCCGCTTCGCTCGCGGCCGCCCGCGCGCTGGACGCCGCCCGCGCGCTCGACGCCGCCGATCCCCTGACGCGCTATCGGGACCAATTCCTGCTCCCCGACGGCCCGGAAGGACCCGACGGCCCTCCGGCCGTCTATCTCGCCGGGCAGTCGCTCGGGCTCCAATCGATCGGCGTCCGCGACGCCATCGGTGCCCAACTTGACGCGTGGGCCCACCTCGGGATCGAGGGTATGTTCACCGCTCCGCACGACTGGTTCACGCTCGACGACACGCTGCGTGCCGGCATGGGCCGGATCGTGGGGGCACGACCGGATGAGATCGCGATCCTCAACACGCTCACAGTGAACATCCAGCTGCTCCTCGCCTCGTTCTTCCGCCCGTCTGGCGCCCGTCGCCGGATCCTCGTCGACGGCCCGCTCTTCCCGTCCGATCGACACGCCCTCACGAGCCACCTCGCATGGCACGGCCTCGATCCCGCCATGGACCTGGTCACCATCGACCCTCGAGCGGGCGAGGACTGCGTCCGGATCGATGATCTCGAGGTGGCGATCCGGGACCACGGCCCCACGCTCGCGCTCGTCTTCCTCGCGGGCGTCAACTTCGCCACGGGCCAGGTCCTGCCGATCGGCCGGCTCACCGCCGCGGCCCACGACGTCGGCGCCGTCGCCGGGTGGGATCTTGCGCACTCGGCCGGGAACGTCCCACTGGCCCTCCACGACGACGGCGTCGATTTCGCCGCCTGGTGCACGTACAAGTACCTCAACAGCGGACCGGGCGGACCGGGCGCGATCTTCGTCCACGAGCGCCAGAGCGCGCGCGACGACGTTCCTCGACTCACCGGCTGGTGGGGCGCGCGTCCCGACCACCGCTTCGACCCCGACGGCCCGTTCGTCTCGGCTCCGGGCGCGTCGGCCTGGAAGGCTTCGACCAACCCCGTCCTCTCCCTGACGCCCCTCGCGGTCTCGCTCGCGATCTTCGACGAGGTCGGGATGCCGGCCCTTCGCGAGCGTTCGATCCGCCTCACCGGCGACCTGGCGGGGCGCCTCGCCAGCCTCGGTGTCGAGGTGCTCACACCGCCGGAGCCCGACCAGCGCGGCTGTCAACTGTCGATGCGCTTTGCGAACGCGCCGGCCGTCCTCGACGCCCTTGCAGCACGCGGGATCGTCGCCGACTACCGGAGCCCGGACATCATCCGGGTGGCCCCGATCCCGCTCTACAACACGTTCGGAGACAACCAGCGCCTTGAGGCCGCCCTGGCCGAAGTGATGACCGCTCGCGGCTAGCCGCCACAGGCGCTTGACGCCACCCGTCCCGGAAGTGGGGCATCCTTAGGTTCGCCAGCCATGCACCGGAGACGATCGAAGCTTGCAGACCGCGCATCCCGACCGCCCACGCCGCCGCCAACCACCGCCATCCAACGGAGGCGCGTCGTCCGGTGGCTACATCGGGGTCATCCTCGTCCTGTTCTTCGCCGGCGTCGGGGCTATCGCGTCGATCGCGCTCGTGGGCGCCTACACGTCGCTCGCGAGCGACCTGCCCCCCACGAGCGAGCTGACCAAGTTCGTCCTCTCCGAGGAATCGATCATCTACGACCGCACCGGCGAGACCGAACTCGCGCGGTTCGGGGACGCCAAGCGCGAGGTCGTGACGTTCGAGGAGATCCCGCCGATCATCCTTGATGCCACGACGGCGATCGAAGACAAGACCTTCTGGGAGAACGCCGGCTTCGATCCGGTGGCGATCGTGGCGGCGGCGCTCGATTCCCTGCGCGGCAACAGCCGCGGTGCGTCCACGATCACCCAGCAACTGGTGCGGGCGCGGCTGCTCGACCCGGAGTTGGTCCAGGACCCGTCACGGACCGCGGAACGGAAGCTCAAGGAAATCATCCAGTCCATCCGCGTGACCCAGGCGTACCCGGGCGACCCCGGCAAGCGCGAGATCATCACCGCCTACCTCAACCAGAACTACTACGGCAACCAGAGCTACGGCGTGAAGTCGGCCTACGAGGGCTACTTCGGCAAGCCGTTCCTCGCGGAGAACATCACCCCGGCCGAGGCCGCGATCATCGCCGGGCTGCCCAAGTCACCGTCGAACTACGACCTGGTTCGCAACGCCATCGAGGAGTGCGATGTCGTGCTGGACGAGGGCCAGGTCTGCCCGAACCCCGTCCTGGTCGTCCCCGAGGACACGACCGTGGTCCAGCGCCGAAACGACATCCTGGACCTGATGGCCGAGGGCGGCCGGACGCCGATCTCCGAGGATCTGTACTCCCCATCCGACTTCGAAGCCGCGAAGCTCGACGAGGTGTTGCTGGCCGGCCAGACCGCGACGCGATGGCTGGCGCCCCACTTCGTGTGGGCGGTGCGCGACGAGCTGACGGAGAAACTGTGCGGCCCCGACGCCGAGTCGTGCGACGCGCTCGAACGCGGGGGTCTGCGGATCACCACGACGGTCGATCTGCGGCTCCAGGCCATCGCCGAACGGTGGGTGGAAGCCGCCGCCATCGTGCCGCACCGCAAGAACCCGGTCGCGGCAGCCCGGGCGCTCGGGTTCGAGGAGTACCCCGCGTGGCTGGCGAACCTCGAGAACAAGAACCTCCGAAACGGGGCGCTCGTGGCGCTCGACTACCAGACCGGCGAGCTGGTGGCGTACGTCGGCTCCGCGAAGTACTACGCGACGAATAGCAGCAAGCGGTTCCAGCCGCAATACGACGTCGTCGGCCAGGGCTTCCGCCAGCCTGGATCGGCGTTCAAGCCGTTCAACTACGCCATCGGCATCGAAGACCAGAAACTGACCGCCGGCACGATGCTCATGGACGCGGCGACGGACTTCAGCGGCTACACGCCCAACAACGCGGACAACCTCGAGCGCGGGCCGGTCCGTGTGCGCAGCGCGCTCCAGTTCTCGCTCAACATCCCCTCGGTCAAGGCGGCCGCGATCAACGGCGTCGATCACATCTTCGATCGGGCCAAGGACTTCGGGATGACGTTCCAGAGCGAGCGCTCCGACGCGGGCCTCGCGCTCGCGCTCGGCGTCCAGGAGGACGCGACCCGTGGACCTCGTCACGGCCTATGGGACCCTGGCCAACGGCGGGCAGCGGGTCGACCACACGACGATCCTCACCGTGCAGGACCGGAACGGCAACGATGTCGTGCCGCCGCACAAGGTGGTCCCGGTGCCGGTGGTCAGCCCGCAGACGGCGTTCATCGTCACGGACATCCTGGCGGGCAACACGAACTCGCAACATCAACCCGTTCTGGGGCCGGTTCGCCATCCAGGGCCCCGACGGCCGCCGGTCGGCCACGCTCAAGACCGGGACCAACAACGACGCGAAGGACCTCAACGCCTACGGGTATATCGCCCCACCGACCGAGGACGGCCGGGCCGACGGGGCGTATGCGCTGGCGGTGGGCGTTTGGAACGGCAACAGCGACAACAGCCCGGTCTCCACCGCCGCGCGACCGGTCTTCTCGATCGACGTCTCCACCTACGTGTGGCAGGGGTTCCTCCAGGAGGCGAGCCAGGACTGGCCGCTGACCCGGTTCGAGCGTCCCGCCGACGGGCTCACGCGCGTCCGGATCGACCCGTTCACCGGGATGCGCGCGGCCGACGGGGCCGAATCGGTCAACGAGTGGTTCATCCCGGGCACCGAGCCCCGCGATCAGCTGGCGGCCGACGCCTGCGGCGAGGACGTGCTGACCGCATTCAGTGCCCCGCGCGCCTACGAGAACCAGTTCTCGGCGTGGATGGCCGCGGACCGGGACTGGTTGCGCCGCGCCGGCCGTGGTACCGGGCGTCGCCGGCGGCCCGGACCGGACGCGCACGTCGTACTTCTACAACGGCGGGTTCCGGCCGTACGGGTCGTCCTGGGGGGCGCTCGTGACCGAAGGATGCGGAGAGCCGAGCCCGTCACCGTCGTGCATCCCGCTCCCGACGCCGGACGCGAGTGGCGTCATCCCGTCGCTCGTGATCCCCTCGCCAAGCGGCTCGGAGGTGGTGGCCTTGCCGTGCGAGCCGCCGTCCCCATCCCCATCGGCGTCCGAGTCCGAGACACCGCCACCCACCGACACGCCACCCCCGACGCCGACGCCGACGCCCACACCGACCCCGACACCCACACCGACGCCGACGCCCACCCCGACCCCGACACCCACGCCCACGCCCACACCGACACCGACACCCACGCCCTGACGATGATCGTCGACCTGGCGGGGGTCACGGTCCGGCGCGGCGGTCGCACGATCCTCGGGCCGGTCGACTGGCAGGTGCGTTCGGGCGAGCGGTGGGTCGTCCTCGGACCCAACGGGTCAGGCAAGACCACGCTCCTCTCCGTGGCCGGACTCGACGCTCTGGCCGACGAGCGGGTCGGTGGCCGTCCTCGGGGAGCGGTATGGACGCGTGGATGTCCGCGACGTACGCCGCCGCATCGGGTTCGCGGGGAGTGCCGTCGAGGGCGTCTTCCGTGACGACCTCGCACCGGTGGATCTCGTCATGACCGCTCGGCACGCGGCCACCGAACCCTGGTGGCACGAGTACGGCGACGGAGGATCGCGATCGGGCGCGGGCCGTCATCGAGCGGCTCGGGATGAGCGCGGTGGCGGATCAGCCGTTCGGCACCCTGTCCGCCGGGGAGCGGCGGCGCGTCTCGATCGCGCGCGCCCTCATGCCGGATCCGGACCTGCTGCTGCTCGACGAACCTGCGGCGGCCTGGACCTCGCCGCGCGCGAGACGCTCCTGGCCGATCTGACCCGACTGGCGGCGGAGCCGCGTCCTGCCGCGATGATCCTGGTCTCGCACCACGTCGAGGAGATCCCGCCGGGGTTCGAGCACGCCTTGGTACTCGCGGCCGGCGCCGTCGTGGCCGCCGGACCGATCGAGGACGTGATGAGCAGCGAGGTCCTGTCTGCGGCCTTCGGGATGCCATTGAAGGTGGAGCGTCGGGATGGGCGAGCCTGGGCGCGACTTGACACGCCACTGTCACACGGGGCGCGCACGATCCCCTCGTGAACAAGCCACTTCGATCCGGGATCGCCGGCGCCATCGCGACGGGGGTCGCCCTCGGCGCCTCGGAACTCATCGCCGGCGTCCTCCGCGGCGCCACGTCGCTCGTCGCCGCCGTCGGCCAGTTCGTCATCGATCACCAGCCGCCCGGTGCCAAGGACGTCGTCGTGGCGCTGTTCGGCACCAACGACAAGCTCGCGCTCGAGCTGTTCGTGGTCATCGTCGCGCTGGCCATCGGCGCCGGCCTCGGGGTCGTCGCGTTGCGGCGGCCGTGGCTCACGATGGGCGCATTCGTCGCGTTCGGGATCGTCGGATTCCTCGCGGCGTTGGGCGATCCGGACGGCACGGAACCGGCGATCGCCGCCGCCGCGACGGCCGTCGCCGTCGGGAGTGGCCTGTGGATCCTGGAGCGACTGTTACCGCGCGAGACGATGGCGTCGGCCGAACGAGAGACCGGACCGTCCGGGTCGATGCCCGACTGGGATCGACGCTCGTTCCTGGTTCGCGCCGGATCGTACGGAGCGGCCGCGATCGTGGCCGGGGTGGCCGGTCGAACCCTCCTCGACCGCCAGCGATCGGCCCCGAGCTTCGGCGGGACCCCGCTCCCGCCGCCGTCCGATACGGTCGCGGACCTTCCGCCCGGCGCGGACATGTCACCCACGATCGAAGGATTGACCCCGCTCGTCATGCCCAACGACCGGTTCTACCGGATCGACACATCGCTCCTGCCGCCCGTCATCGACGTCGACACGTGGACGCTCAAGGTGCACGGCATGGTCGAACGCGAGACGACGCTCACGTTCGCGGAGCTCGTCGGGCTGCCGATGTTCGAGCAGTACGTGACGATCGCCTGCGTCAGCAACGAGGTCGGCGGCAACCTCGTCGGCAACGCCAAGTGGACCGGCGTCCGGCTGCGCGAGGTCCTCGAGCTCGCCGGTGTGCAACCCGGCCGCGACGCAACTGGTCGGCCGGTCCGTCGACGGCTGGACCGCCGGCATGCCGACGGCGTGGGTCATGGATCCGTCCCGCGAACCGATGATCGCGCTCAAGATGAACGACGAGCCACTGCCGGTCATCCACGGCTTCCCGGCCCGGCTCATCATCCCCGGGCTCTACGGCTACGTGTCGGCGACCAAGTGGCTGTCGGACCTCGAGCTGACCACGATGGAGGCCTTCGACGGCTACTGGGTCCCGCTCGGCTGGGCCAAGGAGGCGCCGATCCTCACGCAGTCGCGCATCGACGCGCCGGCTCGTGGCAAGACGATCGCGAGCGGCCGCGTTCGGATCGCGGGCATCGCCTGGGCACCGGACCGCGGCGTGTCGCGGGTCGAGGTCGCGGTCGACGGTGACTGGCGCGACGCGACCGCTGTCGGCGCCGATCTCCGATACGACGTGGGTCCAGTGGGTCCGCGACTGGGACGCGACTCCCGGCGAGCACCAGATCATGGTCCGGGCCACCGACGGCAACGGCGTCGTCCAGACCGAGGAACGGACGCCGGCCGGCACCCGACGGCGCGCGCGGCTGGCACACCATCCCGGTCAAGGTCGCCTGACCGCTCGGACCGGTCATTCGGTATAGAGTCCGGGCATGACCCGACGACGCTATATCTTCGATCCGCCGGACCGCTTCGTGGCTGGGACGGTCGGTGAGCCGGGCAGCCGGACGTTCTTCCTCCAGGCCCGCGAGGGGGCGCGGCTCGTCAGTGTCGCGCTCGAGAAGGTCCAGGTGGCCGTGCTCGCCGAGCGTCTCACGGACCTCCTGTCGGAGCTCGACCGTCGCGGGATCGCCGCGGCGGCCGCGAGCCCGGTGGAGCCCGACTCGGATGTCGCGCCGCTGGACGAACCGCTGAAGGAGGCGTTCCGCGCTGGCACGCTGACCCTCGGCTGGGACACCGTTGACGAGCGAGTCCTCCTCGAGGCGCGCGCGCTCGACGAGGACGGCGAGGCGGTCGACCCAGACGATGACGACGACGAGGACGAGGACGGCCCGGACCTGCTGCGGGTGCGGATCACCGCCGCGGCCGCGCAGACGTTCGTCGCTCGGGCCGCGCGGATCGTGGCCGCCGGCCGCCTGCCCTGCCCGCTGTGCGGGACGCCGCTCGACCCGCGGGGCCACATCTGCCCTCGGCGCAACGGCCACTACGTCAACTAGGGCCTCGACGGCGTGATCGACCCCGCCGCGACGCTGGCCGCCCTTGCGGAGGGCGAGATCGAGGTCGTCGGACGCATCGTCGGCCTCGTCGAACAACGCGCTGTTCGTGCGCGTGACCCGGATCTGCCCGGACCCGGAGCCACCGATGGTGCTCGATGCCATCTACAAGCCGACCATCGGCGAGCGACCGCTCGACGACTTCCCCGACGGGACGCTTGGCGCGACGCGAGGTGGCCGCGTGGCACGTCTCGGAGGCCAGCGGCTGGGGGATCGTCCCGCCGACCGTCCTGCGCGACGGACCGTTCGGCGAGGGGATGGTCCAGGCGTACGTGGAGGCCGATCCGGACGTCGACGTCGATCGCGATGGTGGTGGGCGACGACGAGCGACTCCGGCGGATGGCCGTGCTGGATGCCGCGATGAACAACACGGATCGCAAGGGCGGCCACATCCTCCCGGTCGATGGCGGCCGGCACTGTCTACGGCGTGGACCACGGCGTGTGCTTCTCGACCGTGCCGAAGCTCCGGACCGTGCTCTGGGGCTGGCGGGGTCAGCCGTTCGAGACCGGACGAGGTCGACGGGCTCGAGCGGATCCGGGACGGCCTGGCGGCAGGTGGCGAGCTCGCCGCGCGGCTGCGGGAGCTCCTTGCGACGGCCGAGGTCCGGGCCACGCGTCGACGGGTGGATGCCCTGCTCGAGACCAGCCGGTTCCCGTTCCCGTCTCCGACGTGGCCGGCGGTCCCGTGGCCTCCGTACTGACCGCCGTGCAGCGGGGCGGTCCGTAGCGCACGATGAGCGCCGGAGGTGGCGATGCGGCGCTGGAACGGCTGGGGCGATGACGCGATCGACTCGACGCTGCCCGCGGCCGCCGCCGGTCTGCTCGCCCGCCTGATCGGACCCGGCCGACCGCCGGCGGACGCCACGCTCGACGACGTGGTCGCCGCTGTCGCGCCCACGCGTCTCGCGGCGCACGTCCGGCTGGACCTCGACCCGGAGGTCCGCGTGCGGCACGCCCGCGGCCAGAGCCTGCCCGACTGGATCGCCCTTCGCTCCGGGCGGCTCGGGCGCCGTGCCCGACGCCGTCGCGCGGCCCGTCGGACGTGGCCGGGGTCCGAGACGTCCTCGCCCTGGCCGCGTCGCGGGGCGCGCGGCTCGATCCCGTACGGCGGCGGCACGAGCGTGGTCGGCGGCGTCAACGTCGCTCCGGACGATCGGCCGGTCATCACGGTCTCCCTCGAGCGGATGGCCGGGCTCCGCGACCTGGATCCGGGCAGTCGGCCTGGCGACGTTCGGTGCCGGGACGACCGGGCCGGAACTCGAGGCGGCCCTGGCCGAGCACGGGCTGGTCCTCGGCCACTGGCCGCAGTCCTGGGAACTCTCGACGGTCGGCGGCTGGGTCGCCACGCGCTCGGCCGGCCAGGAGTCGCTCGGGTACGGGCGGATCGAGGACCTGTTCGCCGGCGGCCACCTCGAGACCCCGGCCGGACCGCTGGACCTGCCGACCGCACCCCGCGTCCGCCGCCGGCCCGGACCTCCGGCAGCTCGTCCTCGGGTCGGAGGGTCGGGCCGGGATCATCACCGATGTCGTCGTCCGCGCATCCGCCATGCCCGAGGCGGAGCACCGGGTCGCCTTCGTCGTCGGCGGCTGGGATCGCGCGGTCGACCTGGCCCAGGCGCTCGCGCAGGCCGACCTGCCGCTCTCGATGGTCCGCGTCTCGACGCCGCTCGAGACCGCGACCACGTTCGCGCTCGGCGCCGAGGCCCGCGGCGCGGGCATCCTGCGTCGCTACCTCGGCCTGCGCGGGCCTGACGGGGAGCGCTGCCTGGCCATCGTCGGAACCGCTGGACCGGCGGGCGTGGTCCGGGCCGTCGCCCGAGCGGTCGGGGCCGTTGCCGGGGATCACCGCGCCGTCCGGGCACCCGGCGTCGCGAGCGCGTGGGCGCACCAGCGGTTCCGCGGCGCCGTACCTGCGCAACACCCTGTGGGACGCGGGCTACGCCGTGGACACGCTCGAGACGGCCGTGGACTGGAGCCGGCTGCGGGCCGACTGGCGGCGGCGCTCGGTCCGGCCCTTCGCCACGGACTCGCGGACGACGACGAGCGGGTCCACGCGTTCAGCCACCTGTCGCACGTCTACCCGAGCGGCTCCAGCCTCTACACGACCTACGTGTTCCGACTCGCCGACGACCCGGACGAGACCCTCGAGCGCTGGCGGCGGCTCAAGACCGCGGCGAGCGGGGTCATCGTCGCGCACGGCGGGACGATCAGCCACCAGCACGGCGTCGGGCCGGGACCACGCCCCGTACCTCGCCGCGGAGAAGGGGCCGCTCGGGATGGCGGCGCTCCGTGGCGCGCTCGCGCGCGCTCGACCCGGACGGCGATGATGGCGCCGGGCGTGCTCCTCGGGGAGGACTGACGAGTGGCCGGCGACACGATCGTCGCGATCGATGTGGGGACCCAGAGCGTCCGGGCGATCGCCTTCGACCCGCACGGGACGCTCCTGGCGTCGGCGCGGGTGCCGATCGAGCCGTACGTCTCGCCCCGACCCGGCTGCGCCGAGCAGGATCCGGAGCTGTACTGGCGCTCCGTCGGCGAGGCGATGCCAGACGCCTGCTCGCGCGACCCGGCGGTCCGCGTCGAGTCGCATCGCCGCCGCCACGATCACCACCCAGCGCGGCGACGGTCGTCGTGACCGACGAGGCCGGCGACCCGACTGCGACCCGCGATGGTCTGGCTCGACCAGTGCCGGGCCGCGAACCCGCCACGGGTCGGCGGCGCGATGGGCGTCGTCTTCCGCCTGACCGGCCTGACCGACACGGTCGAGGGGTTCGCGGCCGACTGCGAGGCGAACTGGCTGCGCGAGACCGAGCCCGAGACGTGGGGCAAGGTCCGCCACTATCTCGGTCTCTCGGGGTTCCTCGACCCAACGCCTCGATCGGGCGGTTGGTGGACTCCACGGCCGCGCAGGTGGGCTACCTGCCGTTCGACAACAAGCCGGTTCACGTGGGCCGCGCCGCGGCGACTGGAAGTGGACCGTCGCGCCCATCGAGCGCGACTGGCTGCCCGAGCCTGGTCCCCCCGACTGGCCCGCTCGGAGAGATCACGGCTGCTGCGGCGCGCCACACCGGACTGCCGGCCGGGCTGCCGGTCATGGCGGCGGCCGCGCGACAAGGCGTGCGAGGTCCTCGGGTCCGGCGCCGTGACACCCGACGTCCTGGGCCTCTCCTACGGCACCGCCGCGACCGCCAACGTGACCAGTGCCCGGTACGTGGAGCCGATCCCGCTCATCCCGCCGTTCCCCGCCGCCATCCCCGGACGCCTGGACCCTCGAGACGCAGGTCTATCGCGGGTACTGGATGGTGGAGTGGTTCAAGCGCGAGTTCGGGGACCGCGAGGTGGCCGAGTCGCGGCGGAGCGCGGCGTCGCGCCAGAGACGCTGTTCGAGCGAGCTCGCTTGAGGCCGTTCCGGCGGGCTCCGACGGCCTCGTGCTCCAGCCGTACTGGTCACCGGGGGTCCGCATCCCCGGGCCGGAGGCGCGCGGCGCGGTCATCGGGTTCAACGCGATCCACACCCGTGCCCACGTGTATCGCGCGATGCTCGAGGGCCTCGCCTATGCCCTCCGCGAAGGCGCGGAGCGCACCGCCAAGCGGACCGGCGTGCCGCTGACGTCGATGCGGATCGCGGGCGGAGGGTCACAGAGCCCGGCCGCGGTCCAGCTCACCGCGGACGTCTTCGGGCTCCCGGTCAGCCGCGCCCACACGCACGAGACCTCGGCCCTGGGCGCGGCCATCGATGCCGCCGTCGGCGCTGGGTTCCATCCGGATGTCGCGGACCGCGGCGGCGGCCATGATCCGCCTCGCCGAGACGCGGGATCCCGACCCCGTGGCCCACGCCCGCTACGAGGACCTGTACCGGGCGGTCTATCGCCCGATGTACCGGCGCCTGCGGCCGCTGTACCACGAGCTTCGTCGGATCACGCGCGCGGATCGCTGACCGCGGCTCGGCGCCGAGCGCGGACATCGGACATGACGACGCCCCGGCATCACCGGGGCGTCGAACCTCAGAGCGGAATGAAGGTCAGGCGCCGCGCGCCGACTTCACGACCGCGCTGCCCACGAACATGTCGTGGAAGCCCTGCTTGGTGGGGCTCTTGTATGTGGTGTACAGCAGGTAGATGAACCACCCGAGCGCCACGACGCTCAAGAGCGTTCCGATCCCGGACATGCCCTGGAAGGCCTGCGCGATGACCGCCGGCACGGCGATGACCGCCCAGCGTCGAACAGCCTGATCCATGGTCAGGGTCTTGCCGTCCGCCGCGTTGCCGATCTGCATGCCGAGGACCTTCATCCCGATCGTCGCCCGCATCGCGGTCCACGTGTAGATGAAGTAGGCCGCGCTGATCACCAGCCCGATGACCGCGTACACGACGAGGATGCCGATCCCGAGGCCCAACAGTATCCCGAACAACACGAGGTTCACGACGAAGAGGATGATCGCGTCGATGATGTAGGCGATCGCCCGGTTCGGGACATCGGCGTAGACCATGCCCGCGGCCCCGGGTACCGCAGCCGCCGGAGGGGGCGCCGCTGGAGCTGTCCAGCCTCCGCCGCCGGTCCCGCCCGAGTCGCCGCCTGTTCCGCTGTCGGTCATACGTTCGGCCCTCTCTCCTGGCTGGGCGTGGCTCGCACGACCCATGCCGTTCGAATATACGCACCGGCGGCCCGCCCGACTAGGGGTTTCTGCAGATCACCGGCCTCCACGCACCAGATTCCCGGCACGTCAACCCGTCACGGACCGGTCAGGCGCGGACCTCCTGGCGCATGAACAGCGCGTACGCCGCCGCGAAACAGAGCACGGTCAGCGCCACGAGAGCGACCACCTGCGGCCAGACCAGCAGCATGCTCTGGTCGAGCGAGAGCAGCCCCGGGATCTGCCACTGCGCTTGCTCCAACTGGCCGATCGTGGCGGGGGTCGAGATCTGGGTGAGGTTGGGCTGGAGGATGACGCTCGAGACCTCGCGGTAGAGCGTGCTCGGCAGGAGCCGTGTGACCCACTCCTGCGCCTGGTAGCTCCCCAGGACCTGGTCCGCCGTAGCGTTCGCCGCGGGCCGGAACAACCCCGAAACGAGGGTGACGATGAGCTGGCCGAAGATCGTGAACAGGAGCCAGACCCCGAACCCGATGAGCGCCGACGTGGCTGCCCGTCGGACGACGACCGACAGCAGCAGGCCGAACGCGAGCCACAGGGCGACGTACAGGAATGTCACGAACAGCCAGGCGACGATGCGGATGATCTCCGGCCCCTGCGGGACGATCCCGAGCCGCAGCATCCCGAACCCGGCGATGAACAGCACGACGGCGACGCAGGACCAGCCCGATGACCCCAAGGCCCGCCGCGAACTTGCCGTTGATGACGTCGTCGCGGTAGATGGGCTGCGACAGGAGGCGCGGCAGCGTGCCCTCCGACCGTTCGCCGTTGACGGCATCGAACGCGAACGCCAGCCCGAGCAGCGGCGCGACGATCCCGACGAACGTGTCGACGCGCAGGATCGCGATGTCGGATGGCCCGAGCGTGAACAGCGCCAGGAAGATCGCGGGGGCGCCGCTGGCGGCCTGGGCGGCACCGCGGATCAGGTCGGCCGCGAAGTAGAGCGGGATCGCCGCCGCCAGCCCGAGGACGATCAGCAGGACCGACGAAGCGGACGCTCAGGACGTGGTCGCCGAACTCCTTGGTCGCGATCACCCACCAGCCGGCCGGCAATCGAGCTCGCTTGTGAGCCGTGCTCGCATCGGTCGCGTCAGGCGCGGCGCTCGGGATGGGTGCGGCATCCGCGGTCATGCGGCGGTCCTCCCGTCGGCGGTCGGGAGCGCCTCGACCCACGGCCTTGTCGGCGAGGCCGCGACGCTCGAGGGCCGTCCGGTAGATGTCATCGAGCGACGGGACGATCGGCCGGATCGCCGTGAGATGGAGTCCGTTGCTCAAGGGCCGCCGCCAGGACCGCCTGACGGACCTTGCCCTCCTCGGCCGCCGGCCGGACGGTCAGTCGCCAGATGCCGGAACGCCTGGGCGGTCGCGTCACCGAGATCACGCTCGCCAGGCCGGCCAGGACCCGTTCGGCGCGCGCGAGGTCGTCGTCGCCGGTCAGTTCGAGCTCCACCTCGATCGCGGCGGACCCGTCGCCGAACAGGCTGGCGAGCCGGCTCACGGTCCCTTCGCCCACCAGCCGCCCCGACGCGAAGATCCCGATCCGGTCGCAGACCGACTGGACCTGGGTGAGCAGGTGGCTCGAGAGCAGGATCGCCAGTCCGCGTTCGTCGACGAGGCGTCGAAGCAGGTCGAGGATCTCGACGACGCCCAGCGGGTCGATCGAGGTCGTCGGTTCGTCGAGGATGAGGATGTCGGGCGACTTCACGAGCGCATCGGCGATGCCGAGACGCTGCCGCATGCCGCGCGAGTACGTCTCGAACGCGGTCGTCCGCCCGGTCCGGTGAGGCCGACCTGCTCGAGGACCTCGTCGATCGCGATCTCGGCCGCCTTGCCCTTGAGGCCGTTGAGCCGAGCGGTGTAGCGCAGGTTCTGGCGACCCGTCATCTCGCCGTAGAACCCGACGGCATCGGGCAGGTACCCGACCCGTCGCTTGACCTCACGCGGATATCGAGCCGGGTCAAGGCCCGACCACGCGCGCCTGGCCGCTGGTCGGCTCCGTAAGCCCGAGGAGCATCAGGATCGTCGTGGTCTTGCCCGCGCCGTTCTGGCCGAGCAACCCGAAGATCTCGCCCCGGCGCACCTCGAGGTCGAGCTTGTCGACGGCGGTGAGCGTGCCGTAGCGCTTCGTCAGCGCGCGGGTTCGGATGAGCGCCGCGGAGCGATCCTCACGGGACATGGTCTTGGTACCCCGTTCGCTCACCGGCGCCCGTAGCGCAGGAAGACCCAGCCGAGCCCGGCGAGCACCAGCGCGATCAGGCCGATCCCGATGGCCCCACCGAGGAGGCCGGTCTGGATGGTCACCCGGATGTCCGCGGCGCCGTTGGCCTGCTCGCCGCTCGCCCGGAAGGACACGACGTAATCGCCCGCGATCGCGTCGCCCGAGGGCGTCATGTGGGCGATGATCGTTTGCTCGGTGTTCGCCTCGACGTCCACGGTCTCGGGCTCGAAGGTGATGTTCCAGCCCGTCGGCGCGGTCGCCGTGACCTTGACGCCGGTCGACGGTCGCTGTGCCCGTGTTCTGGACCACGAGCGAGAGGTCCGTGTTCGATCCGGCGGACGCCTGGGCGTTGAGCCGGGCGTCGGGCGTCGTGAGCCGTGAGCGAGTAGGTGCCGGTGACTTCGGCCGCCAGATCGGCGGTCGCGGTCCGGGTCCCGCTCGTGACTTCCACCGTGATCGGGTAGATGCCGGCCGGGACGTTGGCCGGCGCGGTCGCGGTCACCGTCACGGGCGTGGTCGCGCCGGCCTTCACGATCGCGCTGGCGGCCTGGCTCTCCGAGGACACCTGGGTCGTGACGGTCCACCCGGCCGGACCGGTGGAGGTTCCGCCGAACGTCAGGTCCTCGGCCGTGTCGTTGCGGAGGGTCAGGTTGAACTTGAAGCTCGTGGTGGATGTGCCCTTGAGCTGCGGGAAGTCCGTGGTGAGCGTGACCTCACCGGCAGCCTGCGGGGTCACGCGGATATCGAGGGGCAAGGTCGTCGTCAGCCCGCCGCCCACCGCCGTCGCAACGAGCTTGACCGTTGACGCGCCGGCGGTCTCGGGGACGCTCACATCGAGCCGAACGTCCGTGGCCTTGCTGCCGTCCGACAGGATCCCGTCGACGACGAAGCCACCACCAAGGAATTGCGCCGTCCAGCCGGCGGGTACCCCGGTCACGCTCAGGTTCACGCGCTGACTCGTCGCAGTCTCGATCGACAGATCGAAGCTGACCTTGGCGCCCGGCGCCACCGCGACGGCCGGATATGGCGTCGTCAGCGTCAGGCCGTCCGCGGCGGCCGTTCCCGGCACGCCGACCAGGAGCGCCGTCAGGAGCGTCAGCAGGCCGAGCGTGGCCCGCCGCTGCGGTCGTCGTCCCATCCCGGATGAACCTCCTCCAGATGCCTCGAATGTCGTCGTGGTCCGGGTCGTCCCAAGCCGGGCACGGCCGGTACGACCGCACGCGCTGATCACCGAGTCCTTCGGATCACGTCCGGGAATCTGCGTCCGCGCTTGCTGCGAATCAACCAAGCCTTGGTGAAGACTCGTGAATCTTCGGTCATCCTCGCATGTTCGGGGCGAGTTCGCGCCCGTTCGAAGACCCCCGACCCGACGACCCTGACCGGTCAGCCGCAGACGAACCGATCGAGCCTCGCGGAGCGCGTGGCGACCATCGCCTCCAGGCGCGCTCGAACGGTCGCCAGGGCGTCCGCCATCGAGGCGTCAGGCGGTAGAGCCAGTCGCATATCCGGATCATTCGACAGCGGGTGCCAGAACCAGCCCTCGGCGTCGCACGTCAGCTCCGGGGCGATGTCCTGCGGGCGGATGGGCTCGCCCTCCGTCGCGGCTCCACGCAGCGCGATGGGTCGGAAGATGCGGTCTTCAGGGCTGATCGCCAAGGAGTCGGCGAGGCGATGGAGGTCCGGGATCTCATCGAGCGCCGCTTCCGGCAAGGACGCCGCCAGCCTGACACGTGCCCCGGCGTCGACGAGCGTGCGGATGCCGCGGAGGGCCCCGGCATGGGCACCGAGCCCGCGGTGGGCGTCGTGTCGACGTGCGTCCGCCGAATTGAGGCTCAGCCGAGGGCGCGCAACGCCGTGGTGTCGAAAGCGACGCGGGCGGTATCACCGGGCCAGCATCCCTCTCGCCGCGGCCCAGTCGCCGCCGCTCGCCTACAACCACCCCGTGACCCTCGACGGGATCCTGTGGCTCGTCAGCGGAACCCAGTTCCGAGGCCAGTTCGGCTTCCTCGTGTCGAACGGGGTGACGGACTTCACCGGATCGTTGGGCGCCCTCTGGCGGACGCTCGCGAGTCAGGGCACGCCGGTCCTGCCGGTGCTCGGTCTGATCGGCCTGGCCATCCTCATCCACCGACGCCGTGCCTTCGGTCTGATGTGCGTCGCGATCCTGCTGGCGAACCTGTACTTCTGGGCGACGTACCTCCGACTGGAGCACTACCTGCTGGTCCCATGGCTCCTGCTCGCGATCGGCGCGGGCGTCGCGATCGATGCCGCCGCTCGAGGGCTGGCGGCCTTGCCATCGCGCAAACCGGGACCGCGCGGCCGCCAGTCCGGCCGGCTCATCGGAATGACTGCGCTCGTGTTGGCCGTCGGTCTCGCGGTGATGCACTGGGACGCCGCCGACCGCAGCTCCGATCGCACGGCCGAGATGTTCGTCGACGAGGTCCTGACGGCCCTTCCACCCGATGCCGCGATCCTGTCGGAGTGGGACGCGACGACCCCCCTATGGCATGCCAGATATGTGCTTGGCCGCCGGCCCGATGTCCTGATCATCGACGACACGAACATCGACTACGACGGTTGGGCATCTCGCGACCAACGCGTCGAGGCGCTCTTCTGCCATCGGCCCGTGTTCATGGTGCGGCTGCGGGACAGGGACCTGCCTTCGGCGGGCGACGTGTACCGCCTGGAGCCGTTCCTCACCGTCCGCGTCGCGTTCGGCGGGCCATCCGCCGCAGTCACGCGCCAGGTGTTCCGGGTCGTTCCCAGTGATCCACGGCGATGTGGCGACTGATCATCGATGCCCACCCGGACCATCGGCGCGATTGACAGAACACCTGTTCTGACCCATCATGGGCGATGTCACCGGTCCGAACCAAGTCGCGTGAGCCCGGTCGAGCGCCTCAAAGAGGGACGCTCTCGAGCCCGCACTCGGACCACATCACAGAACCGCTCCGGCCCGCAAGAACGGTCGTGGAGCGAGCAACCAAGGTCGCGCAGCCGATGGCCGATACCGCCATCACAGCGCGCCAGAAGGAACCAAGAGCACAACCCATGTTGTCCCGTACCGCTACCGCGTCCGTCGCTGGACGCGCCACCTCCATGCGCCGGCTTCGCCGCCGCGCTTCCGCGGCGTCCACGTCGCCCACATTCGAGACCCGCACGTTCTGCCGGACCAACGGCTGCGCGAGCTTCCTCGAAGTCGATCCCGGCACCGGCACCGCCACGTGCCCCATCTGCGGGTACGTTCGCTTCAGCCACTGAGGCCCCGACCAAGAGCCTGACCACTCCCCCGTCGCGAGTGGCGGGATGACCCGAACGCGGCGGCGCGCGCCGGTCCATGCTCCGCGCATGACCACCGACCGTGCCGTCGATCGCGCCCACCTCGCCACCTTGATGGCCGCCGAGACCGAGCGGTTCGTCGCGGAGCATCCCCGCTCCGCCGCCCTGTTCGAGCAGGCCAGGCGTTCGCTCCTCGAAGGCGTCCCCATGCCCTGGATGGTCAAGTGGGCCGGGCCGTTCCCGCCGTTCGTCGAGTCCGCGTCGGGCGCATCCTTCCGCTGCGTCGACGGCCATGACTACGTCGACTTCTGCCTCGGCGACACCGGCGCGATGGCGGGTCACGGCCCGGCACCCACGATCGCGGCCGTCGAACGGCAGTTGCGGCGCGGGATCACCCACATGCTGCCCGACCGAGGACGCCGCGTGGGTCGGCGACGAGCTGACGCGACGCTTCGGCCTGCCTCTGTGGCAGTTCGCGCTGTCGGCCACGGACGCCAACCGATTCGCCCTGCGCCTCGCGCGACACATCACCGGCCGCTCCAAGGTGGTCGTCCACGACCACTGCTACCACGGGTCGGTCGACGAGGCGATCGCGATGCTCGACGAGGACGGGCGGGTCGTCCCGGTCCGTGGGTCCGTCGGGCCACAGACCGATGTCGCCGGCACGACACGCGTCGTGCCGTTCAACGACGTCGCCGGCGCTCGAAGCCGCCCTGGCCGAGGGCGACGTCGCGGCGGTCCTCATCGAACCGGCGCTGACCAACGTCGGCATCGTGCTGCCGGAGCCCGGCTACCTCGAAGCGATTCGCGAGATCACGACGCGCACCGGGACCATCCTGATCAACGACGAGACGCACACGATCTGCGCCGGGCCGGGCGGAGCCACGCGGCTCTGGGATCTGCACCCAGACATGCTCGTCATCGGCAAGACGATCGGCGGCGGGATCCCGGTCGCCGCCTATGGCTTCACGAGCGAGATCGGCGAGCGCATCCATCGCTCCCTGGAGATCGTCGACTCGGACGTCGGCGGGATCGGCGGGACGCTGGCCGGGTATGCGCTCTCCCTGGCCGCGACGCGCGCGACGCTCGGCGAGGTCCTGACCGAGGCCGCCTTCGAGCGGATGATCCCGCTCGCGGAGCGCTGGGAGCAGGGCGTCAACGACGTGCTCGCGACGACCCACGTCCCGTGGCACGTCACGCGGCTCGGCGCCCGCGCCGAGTACCACTTCATGCCGGACCCGCCGCGCACCGGCGCCGAGCAGTGGGCCCATTCGGATCCTGACCTCGAGCAGTTCCTCCATCTGTGGGCGATGAACCGGCGCGTGCTGATGACGCCGTTCCACAACATGGCCCTGATGTCGCCGTCGACCACCGACGCGGATGTCGACCGCCACACCAAGGTGTTCGGCGACGCGATCGCGGCGCTCTTCCCCGCCTGAGGCCGATCAGCCCGCGGGTTCGAATGCGGCCTCGAGGGTCGCGAGCTCCGTGGCGAGATCCAGCGGGCGTCGATGCTGGCGTGGCGTGGGTGCTTCGCTGTTGAGACGCAGGGTCGCGCGGTTGATCTCGGTCACGAGCCGGGTCATCTCGGCGCGCGCCCGCGGCCGGGCGATCGATGACGCCCACGGCGCCCGTGTCAGAAGCCGGTCTCGCTGGTCGAGCATCGTCCGGATGGCCTTGTCGGCCTCGATCCACCCCGGCGCCACCTCGGCGTTGCGAAGGATCCGGTAGCCCATCGCCCAGTCACCGGCGGCGCTGTCGTCCTCGAGCGGGAGACGCTGGCCCTGGTGCGGCAGGTCGTCGAAGGCGCCCGCTTCGGTCGCCTCACGGATCTGCCGCTCGACGAGGCTCTCCCACTCGGGCCGACCTGTCGCATCCCCGCGTCGTCGCGTCGCTGCGCTGGCATGTCCGTATCGTACCGCCGCTGACAGGCGAGCTGGCACGACCAGCCGGTATGGTGCGGGGGTGCAGAAGATCGATGGTCGGCCTGTCTTCGCGGCCACGGATCTCGTCGCGTACCTCGCCTGCGAGCACCTGACCCAGCTCGAGCGCGCTGCCCTCGGCGACCTCGTCAAACGGCCGTTCCGCGACGACCCTGAGCTGGACATCATCCGCAAGCGTGGGTTCGCCCACGAGGCTCGCTTCCTCGCCGACCTCAAGGCCACGGGCAGAACGGCGATCGAGATCGATCCGGACGGCTACGAGGAAGATCAGGGCGCCCGGCTCAGCGCCGCGGCCCAGGCAACGGTCGCGGCCATGACCGACGGCGCGGACGTCATCTACCAGGCGACCTTCTTCGACGGCACGTGGCGGGGCCACGCGGACTTCCTCCTGCGGGTCGACGACCCTTCACGCCCGTCGGCGTGGGGCGACTACCACTACGAGGTCGCCGACACCAAGCTCGCCCGGCACGTCAAGGCGAGCGCCGTGCTCCAGATCTGCTCCTACATCGACCAGCTGGTCCGCCTCCAGGGCGTCCAGCCGGAGTGGATGCACGTGGCGCTCGGCGGCAGCGCCCGGGCCGTCGAGCGGCTGCGCGTCGACGACTACATGGCCTACTACCGGAGCGCGAAGGCGCGCTTCCTCGCGACGATGGCGGACCCGATCCCGGCGTCGTACCCGCCGGCCGACACCTACCCGGATCCGGTGGAGCATTGCGATGTGTGCCGCTGGGCCGAAGGCTGCTCGGACCGACGACGGGCCGACGATCACCTCAGTCTCGTCGCGGGGATCAGCGCTCGCCAGCGCCAGGGACTCATCGAGCGTGGCGTCCCGACCCTCGAGGCGCTCGGGAGGCTGCCGCTCCCCATGGAGCCGCGACTCGAAGGAGCGAGCCCGACGGCCCTGCTGCGTGTTCGCGAACAGGCACGAATCCAGCTCCAGGGCCGTCTCGACCGTGCGCCGCGCTACGAGCTCCTGCTCCCGGAACCGGGCGCCCCCATCGATCCGGAACGCGGCCTCGCCATCCTGCCGCCGCCGTCGCCGGGCGACCTGTTCCTCGACATCGAGGGCGACCCGTTCGCCTTCGACGACGGGATCGACTACCTGTTCGGCGTCCTCGAGGCGGACGAGACGTTCCATGCGTTCTGGTCCCGCGACGCCGGCGGCGAGTTCACACTCGATGGGGAGCGAGTGGCGTTCGAGCGCCTGATGGACTTCTTCGCGGCGCACCTTGCCCGCCACCCTGAGGCCCACATCTACCACTACGCGCCGTACGAACCCACGGCGCTGAAACGACTTATGGGCCGCTACGGGACCCGCGAGGACGAGGTGGACGCGCTCCTGCGCGGCGGCGTGCTCGTGGACCTGCTGCGAGCGGTCCGCCAATCGCTCCGGGCGTCGGTCGAGAGCTACTCGATCAAGAAGATGGAGCCGTTCTACGGGTTCGTCCGGGAGGTGTCCCTGCGCGACGCCGGCTCCAGCATCGTGGCCTTCGAGCAATGGCTGGAGCTGGGCGAGGGAGAGCGGCCGGCCGCAGACCACCTGGACCGCATCGAGCGCTACAACCGCGACGACGTGGTGAGCAACCTGCGACTGCGCGACTGGCTGGAGGACCGACGCGGGGAACTGGCGGATCGGACGGGGCTGGCCATCCCGAGGCCCGGGCCCGCGGGGCGAATTGCCGGAGCGGCTGACCGACGAGATGCGCACCACGCAGGCACTCGTCGACCGGCTCGCGGACCCCAGTGTCGTGCCTGTCGATGCGGCCGAGCGGACAGCGGACCAGCACGGGCAGTGGCTCCTGGCCCAGCTCCTTGGCTGGCATCGGCGTGAGGACAAGGCCACGTGGTGGGAATTCCATCGCCTGATGGACCTCAGCGCGGCCGAGCTCTTGGACGAGTCGGACCCGATCGCCGGACTGGAACCGATCGGGCCGGTCGACGAGGTGGCCAAGGGCAAGCAGACCTGGCGCTACCGGTTCCCGGAGCAGGACTTCGACCTCGGTCGGGGCACCGTCTACGAGCCCCGTCGCAAAGCCGAGCGACCCGACGAGAAGCCATCGGCGTGGGTCTGCGGCGACGTGGTCGGGATCGATGTGGCCGCATCCACGATCGACATCCGGCGAGTCCCGGGCGACCCACATCCCGAGGCCATCGTCCCGCTGACCATCTATCAGACGCCACAGCACCGTGCCCGCCTCCTCGAGCTCGGGACGTGGGTGGCCGAGCACGGGATCGACGCCGACGGCCCGCACCGTGCGGCACGGGACCTGCTGATGAGCCGGCCGGCCCGCGCCGGACAGGGCATCGGCGATCCACTCCGGGCGCCGGGTGAACTCGACCTCCACGCCGCCAGACGACTCGCGCTGACGCTCGACCGAACGATCCTACCGATCCAGGGCCCACCGGGGACCGGCAAGACCTACGGCGGCGCCCGGATGATCCTGACGCTCCTCCAGGCCGGTCGCCGCGTCGGGATCACCGGGATGAGCCACAAGGTCATCGGCAACCTCCTCGGGGCGGTGTTGCAGGCCGCCGAGGAGGAGGGCGTGGACGTGCTACCGGTCCAGCACGGGGATGTCCACCAGGTGCTCGCCGATGAGCGGGTCGTCCGGGGGAACGGTGCGGCCGACGTCGCGGCACGACTCGCGGACGGTCGCTCGAATCTCGCCGCGGGGACATCCTGGCTGTGGGTCTCGCCGACGATGCTGGAGACGGTCGATGTCCTGTTCGTGGATGAAGCGGGACAGAACTCGCTCGCGAACGTCGTCGCGATGGCGGCCGCGGCCGAGAGCGTCGTCCTTCTCGGCGACCCGCAGCAACTCGACCAGCCGCTCCAGGGATCGCACCCGCCGGGCGCCGAGCGATCCGCCCTTGCCCACGTCCTCGGGAGCGCGTCCACCGTCCCGCCGGACCGCGGCCTCTTCTTCGAGACGACCTGGCGGCTGCACCCGACCCTGACGGCCTTTACGTCGGAGGTCTTCTACGACGACCGGCTCGAGTCGGAGGCGCGTCTCGTCGTCCAGCGGATCCTGGACGCGCCGGCCGGGCTGGACGGGACGGGTCTTCGGCTCGTCGAGGTCGCCTCGGCGGGCGCTGACAACGAGTCGCCGACCGAGGCCGCGGCGGTCGCGGCCCTGGTCACGGGCCTCATCGAGGCTGGCGCGTCGTGGATCGACCAGGATGGCGTCCAGCGGCCGCTCGACCTGGAAGGAGATCCTCGTCGTGGCGCCGTACAACGCGCAGGTCGGCGCGATCGCGAGGCTTCTCCCGCCGGAGGCCCGGGTCGGTACCGTCGACAAGTTCCAGGGCCAGGAGGCGCCTGTCAGCGTCTACTCCCTCACGACGTCCAGCCCGGAGCTCGCCCCGCGCGGGATGGACTTCCTGTACAGCCGAAATCGACTCAACGTCGCGACGTCCAGGGCCCGCTGCATCGCGATCGTCGTGGGGTCCCCGGACCTGTGGCGCGTCCGGGCGCGAACGCCCGCCCAGATGCGCCTGGCGAACGCGTTCTGTCGGTTCGTCGAACTGGCGACGGTCGTGCCGAAGACGGTCGGGCGGACGGCCGCGTCCACGGATCAGTTGATCGAAGGCCCAGGCCTCGACGACGTCGGGGACCTGACGCTCGGCCTGGACTGACCGCCACCCGTATCATCGCGTGATGCCCGAACCGATCGCCTATAGCCCGGCGCGCCTCGAGAGCCTGCGGCGGCGCAGCACGTGGTCGCTCGTCGCGGGCGTGGCGCTCGGCAGCACAGGACACATCGCCGCGGTGACGGTGGCCGCGATCGTGGCCGCGCACGTCGGCGGATCTGCCTTGTGGAGCGGTGTCAACGGCGCCGCCGTGGTCCTCGGGGCGGCCGTTGGCGCGGTGGCGCTGTCGCGCATGATGGTCGCTCGGAATCGCCGGACCGGGCTTGCGGCCGGCTATGCGATCGGCGTGATCGGCGCGCTGATCGCGGCCGTGGCGGTCATCACGGTGTCGCTCCCGGTGCTCCTGATCGGGACGTTCCTCGTCGGGTTCGGGAACGCGTCCAACCAGCTGTCGCGGTACGCCGCCGCCGACCTGTATCCCGACGAACGTCGGGCATCCGCGATCGGCGTCGTCGTGTGGGGCGCCACCGCGGGCGCGATCATCGGACCGAACCTGGTCGCACCGGCGGGCGCCGCGGCTCGAGCCCTCGGTCTGCCGGAGCTCGCCGGGCCATACCTCGTCCCCATGCTCTTCGTCGGGGCGGCGGCACTGCTCACCTGGTTCCTCCTTCGACCCGATCCCTACGAGCTCGCCCACGAGACCGAGTCGGCCGTCGCCGAGGACGGGGCGTCGGTCGTCGTCTCGCTCGCGTCGGTCCTGCGCCGACCGCACGTCCCGGTGGCTGTCGTGGCGCTCATCACGGGTCAGGTGGTCATGGTCCTGATCATGACGATGACCCCGCTCCATATGGGCGAGCACGGGCATTCGCTGAGTGCCGTCGGCCTGGTGATCAGCGGCCACACCTTCGGGATGTTCGGGTTGTCGCCGCTGTCGGGGCGCCTCACGGACCGCTTCGGGAGCGTACCGGTCATCCTTGCCGGACTCGCCACGACGGCCACCGCGAGTGTCCTGGCCGCGGCGGCGCCGCCGGACGGTGGCACGATCCTGTTCATCGCCCTGTTCCTGCTCGGGTACGGCTGGAACCTCGGGTACGTGGCCGGCTCGGCGCTGCTCACGACCGGCCTCGGCGTCGCCGAGCGGACGAAGCTCCAGGGCACCACGGACGCGCTCATCTGGAGTTCTGCGGCGGCCGCCAGCCTCAGCAGCGGGTTGATCATGGCCGCGGCCAACTTCGCCGTCCTGGGCCTGATCGGAGCGGCGCTCGTCGTCGTGCCCGTCGTCCTGACCGTCGCTCGCCGGCGCGAGCTGGCCACGACCGCCTCGTAGCTCGAGCCGCGGCCCTTGGCGCGCGCCGCGTGGCGTCGTACCCTGCCGTCATGGACGCCTACTCGGCCATGGCCCACATCGTCAGCGTGCGACCGCAACGACGCGGCGGGATGCCCGGCTCGGTGGTTCGTGAGGCGCTCTCCACGGGCGACCTGGACCGGCTCGCCCAGGTCCTCGGGAGCGCGGCGCCCGACGAAGACTGGACCGAGCGCTGGCATCACATCCGGGCCGGATGGGCACAGACGACGTTCTTCCTGTTCGATCCCGAGAGCTGGCGATAAAGCCCGGGTCCTTGCGCCGTCAACGACCGTGACGATCGGATCGCAAGGTGTAGCATCAGCCCGCCATGGCCACCAGCGACACCGTCGACCGACCCGTCACCGCCCAGGATCCCCGGCTGGGATCGTGGCGTGCCTTCCTCCAGGCCCACGCCCGGGTGGCACGCCGCCTCGATGAGGAACTCCGCGCCGAGCATGACCTGTCGGTCGCCGAGTACGACGCCATGCTGAACATCGCCGAGTCACCCGGTCGCCGGATCCGGATGCGCCAGCTCGCGGATCGCGTCGTGCTCTCCAAGAGCGGGGTCACGCGGCTGGTCGACCGGCTCGTCGCCGATGGGCTCGTGGAACGCAGCGCGTGCGAGACCGATGCCAGGGGCGCCGAAGCGGTCCTCACCGACGCCGGGCTCCGGCGGCTGCGATCGGCCTCGCGGACGCACCTCCGCGGCATCTCGGACCATTTCATCGACGTTCTCGACCCGCGTCAACTCGAGGCCGTGGGCCAGGCGATGCAGACCGTCGCAGAGCGAGCCGGTCCGGGCTCATCGATCGGGGACGGCGGACGCTGCCTGTCCGACGCCCGCGACACCGCCGGCCACGACTGACCGCGTCATGACCGGGCGCCTGCTCGTGGGGACGAGCGGGTTCGCCTACCCGGACTGGGTGCCGCGGTTCTATCCGGTCGGATCGCGCGCGACGGACTTCCTGCCGTCGTACGCCTCGCGGCTCCCCGCCGTCGAGCTCAACAACACCTTCTACCAGCAGCCGGCGCCGGCCAAGGTCGCGGCCTGGCTCGCGGCCACCCCGTCCGACTTCCGCTTCACGGTCAAGGCGCAACGGGGCGGCGCGATCCGGTCCTTCGCGGCACCGACGCCGGGCCTCCCCTGGCTGACCGACCCGTACCGGGCGTTCGGGGAGCGGCTGGGTACCGTGTTCGTCCGGGTCCCGGCGGGCAAGCGCGACGACGCGCGCCTGGGCGCCTTCCTCGCCGCCTGGCCCACGGACCTGCCGCTGACCATGGAGTTCCAGGACCCGAGCTGGATCGCGGACGAGACGTTCGACGCCCTGCGCGCCGCGGGTGCGGTCCTGTGCGCGACCGACGCGCCGGAAGACCCGGACGCACCGGACCTGCGACGCACCGGCTCATTCCTGTACCTGCGGCTGCGCCGCCACGACTACGACGAGTCGGCGATCGAGATGTGGGCGGCCCGGCTCGAGCCGTTCCTCGCGTCGGGGATGGACGCGTTCGTCTTCTTTCGCCACGACGATGTCGGCCGCGGTGGGGAACTCGCACTCGGGCTCAAGGCGGCCGTCGCGCGCCGGACAGGCTAGGCTCGGTCGCCCTCGGCCGGCCCGAACACCACAAGCAGGACGAGCCGCTCCGCGATGTCGTGGAACCGATGCGGCACGGTCGCCCCGACGAAGACCAGGGATCCGGGCCCGATGTCGCGGACGGCCTCGCCGACGGTGACTCGCGCGATGCCGCTGACGACGTAGTAGAGCTCATCTTCTGTGTGCGGCGATTGCGGATCGCGCTCGCCCGCCTCAAGCACGTACAGACCCGCCGACAGGTCCGCTTCGCGCAGGAATTCGTGGTAGCGGATGCCCGTCGCGGCACGCTCGGCCTCGACCTCGTCGATCTCCCAGGACTGCATCGTCACGCCTCCGTCGGCCCGATCGGGTCGGGTTCGATCACCGCATCAGGATGTGGCATCGGCGCCTCGATCGCGACCCCGCCGGTCGCCACCAGGCCGCTCTCGTCCAGGAGCGCGGCGGCGGCGCGATCGCGAGCCATGGCGTCGTCGAACGACAGCATGATCGGCCCCGTACCGGCCACGATCCGGAGCGCCGGCCGAGGTCCGTGCAGCGGCATGACGGATCCTGCGGTGAGCCGTCGCGTCTCGCCAAGACCAAGCGCCACGCCTTCGGGCCGACCGCGGCGCTCCACGATGAGCGTCGAGACCGGCTCGCTCACGTCGGCGGAGACCGTGGGCGGCGGCGGCGAGGTGACGTAGCGCACGAGGTCGCCCGGTGCCTCGCGGACGTGAATCAGCCCAGCCGACGATCGCAGCAGGCCGGTGACGCGGAGCGGGATCCGCTCACCCGGCGCGAGGCCCGCAGCCGGCATCGGCAGGCCCTCGGGATCACGGCGATAGACCAGGTAGCCGCCGGCCCACCCGATGATGATCAGTCCCGCGATCAGCAGGCAGAGACCGGCGACCCCGTACGCGATCATCGGGTTCGCCGGGCTGGCACCGTCATCGAGGACATAGCGGTCGCTCACGGACAGGGCCAGCGTCGCGAACTCGAGGCCGGGCGTCGTCCGTGCGTCATCGACCGCGCGCTCGTCGCGACGCAGCAGGCCCGTGAACGTCGCCGGGACGAACTCGATGGTCGTGGTCGTGTACACGATGATCCCAAGGTCGGTCGCGGGGTCGAACAGGATCACGTCGTAGAAACGCTCGTCCGCATCGAGGCAGTCGAGGTCGGTCTCCATCCCCTCGCATGACGGACCCGCGTAGCTCAGGGTGGAGGCCGACAGCGATACGACGGTCCCCTCGCTCGGCGGGTTCGCCAGATCGAGCGGGATCGCATCGCCGACCGTCGGGTCGGTCGTGTCGATCATGTAGGTCGGGTCGATCATGAGATCCCGTCCCGCGATCTCCGCCTTCATGATCTCGAGATCGTCTGCGACGTACGTCGGGTCAGCCACGAGCCGGCCGACGACATCGAGCACGAACACGTCCTCCGGCGTCCGGCTGGAACGAACCGTCAGGCCGGCGTGCGTCGTCGGATCCACCAGGAAGTAGTACCAGGCCTGGCCGGATTCCTCCGGATCCTGCTCTGCATCGCCGTCGACGTCGATATACGTCTCGACGTAGGCGCCATGGACCACGCCCTCGACCGTCGCATACGTCCTCGTCGCGAGATCCGGGTCGTCGGCGATGTCCACCGCCTGGAGGGGGCGCGGGTTCGGGTCTCCGGACGATTCGGCACCCACGAGGCCGAGCACGATGGCGGCGACCACGAGCAGCCCGGCGACGATCGGCGAGCCCGGTCGCGACCCCAGGACCTCGCGTCCCACGCGCCCCGTGACGAGCCGTGCCGCCCGGTCCGCCAGGTCGGTGACCGCCCCGGCGCCAGAGATCAGTCGATCGAGCAAGTGGTGCCTCCCGGGCGGAGGGTAGCAGGCGGAGAAACCGCGTCTCGCGCCGATGCGGGGTAGCATCGAGCGATGGTCGCCCGTTGGACGCTTCTGACCCGAGCCGTCGCCGGGCTGGTCGGGCTGGTCATCGCGGTCGTCGCATGCGCCAACGGCGGGGCGAGCCCATCACCGATCACCGCGCGACCGACGTCGAGCGCGGCGACGCCCACCGTCGTCCCATCCGGGTCGACCGACACGAGTCCCACGATCTCGCCCGTCCCGCACCCGGTCGGCGAGATCCAGCTCCAGGTGGTCGTTGACGGCCTTGACCAGCCGCTCGACCTCGATCCTGCGCGAGACGGGAGCGGGCGGCTGTTCGTCGCCGAGCAGGGCGGGCGGATCCGGATCGTGGTGGATGGGGATCTCGTCGAACGACCGTTCCTCGACATCTCGGACCGGATCACCACCGGCGGGGAGCGCGGGTTGCTCGGCATCGCCCTGCACCCGGCGTTCCCCGACGACCCGCGCATCTTCGTCGACTACACGGACCGCCAGGGCGACACGGTCGTCTCGTCCTTCGATGTGTCGGCCGACCCGGATGTCGCGGACCCGGACAGCGAGCGGATCATCCTCGGGGTGGCCCAGCCGTACGGGAACCACAATGGCGGCGCGGTGGCCTTCGGACCGGACGGGTTCCTGTACATCGCGCTCGGCGATGGTGGTGGGGGCGGCGACCCAGAGGGCAACGGACGTCGTCTGGACACGCTCCTCGCCAAGATCCTGCGCATCGACGTCGACGTTCCGACGAGTGGCGCCTCCCCGTATGACATCCCCGAGGACAACCCGTGGGTCGGCGGGGCGAACGGGGCCCGGCCGGAGATCTGGCTGACCGGGCTCCGCAACCCGTGGCGCATGCGGTTCGATCGTGCCACGGGTGACCTGTGGATCGGGGACGTCGGCCAGGGCGAGTGGGAGGAGATCGACGTCGCGCCGCAACGGTGTGGGCGGACTCGACTTCGGCTGGAACACGATGGAGGGGTCGCACTGCTACAACGCCGATGACTGCGACCAGACCGGGCTGACGCTCCCGCTGGCCGAGTACGACCACGCGTTCGGCTGTGCGGTGGTCGGCGGCGTCGTCATGCGCGACCCAACCCAGCCCGGTCTCCTCGAACGCTACCTCTTCGCCGATGCGTGCACCGGGCGGTTCTGGACGATCCCCCTGAGCGGTGACGGGCTGCGGCCCGCGACCATCGTGGCCGAGACCAGCCGACAGGTCAGCGCGATCGGCGAGGACGCGGACGGGCGGATCCTCGTGACCGATCTGCGCTCGGGCGAGCTGCTCCGGGTCACGCAGTAGCGGCGGGCGCCCGCCTAGAGGGCGAGTGGATCCAGCTTGTCCGGATCGATGTCGAGCTCGCGGATCGCCTTGGCGACCTTGGCGCCCGGCATCGCGCCGCAACGTGCCAGCTCCGCGAGGGTGGCCGCCGCGATGTGCGGCGGGTCGATCTCGAACAGTGAGCGCAGGGATTCGCGCGTGTCGCTGCGACCGAAGCCGTCGGTCCCGAGGCTGACGTAGTGCTCGGGCAGCCATCGGCTCACCATGTCGGGGAGAGCCTTCATCCAGTCCGTCGCGACGACGATCGGGCCGCCGTCGCCCGGCAGGATGGTGCTCACGAGGGGGACGCGACGGTCCTTCGCCTCCGGATGGAGCCGGTTCGACCGCTCCACGTCGAGCGCATCCCGGCGGAGCCGGCCGAACGATGGCGCGCTGTAGACCTCGGCCGCCACGCCGAACCGCTCGGCCAGGAGGTCGCGGGCGGCGATGACCTGCATGAGGATCGAGCCGGACCCCACGAGCCGCGCTGGATGCGCGTTGCGTCCCAACCTGGGCGCCGGCGCGAACCGATACAGGCCGCGGATGATGTCGTCATCCGTCACGCCCTCGGGACGAGCCGGCTGGGCGTAGTTCTCGTTGTAGAGCGTGACGTAGTAGAAGACGTCCTCGGGTGACGCCCCGTACATCCGGACGATGCCGTCGCGCACGACCGCCGCGAGCTCGTAGGCGAAGGCCGGATCGTACGTCCGCACATTGGGGACGGTGGAGGCCAGGATGAGCGAGTGGCCGTCGTCGTGCTGGAGGCCCTCGCCGGCAAGGGTCGTGCGACCCGCGGTGGCGCCCATGAGGAAGCCGCGACCGCGCGCGTCCCCGAACGCCCACATCTGGTCACCGGTCCGCTGGAACCCGAACATCGAGTAGAAGATGTAGAACGGGATCGCGGCGAGGCCGTGGCTCGCGTACGAGGTGCCGGCGGCCTGGAAGCTGGCCATCGACCCGGCTTCCGTGATGCCTTCCTCGAGGACCTGACCGTCGGTCGCCTCGCGATAGGACAGGACGAGATCCGAGTCCACGGGCTCATACCGCTGGCCCAACGCCGAGTAGATCCCGACCTCCTTGAAGAGGGGGTCCAGACCGAAGGTCCGTGCCTCGTCCGGGACGATGGGCACGATCCGCGGGCCAAGCTCCTTGTCGCGGATCAGGTTGCGCAGGATGCGCGCGAAGACCATGGTCGTCGAGACGGGGTTGGCGCTGCCCTGGGCGAACTCGGCATCGATGGCCGGCGGGGGCGTCGGCAGCGCGGCCGCCCGGACCACGCGCCGCGGCACCGGCCCTCCGAGCGCCTTGCGACGTTCGTTGATGTACGCCACCTCGTCCGAATCCGTGCCGGGGTGGTAGTACGGGGCGTCCTTGAGCTTCGAGTCGGGGATCGGCAGCTCCAGGCGGTCCCGGAAGACGCGCAGCTCTTGCTCGGAGAGCTTCTTGGCCTGGTGCGTCATGTTGCGGGCCTCGACGCCGGGGCCGAGCGTCCAGCCCTTGACCGTCTTGGCGAGGATCACGGTCGGGGCGCCCTTGTGCTCGGTGGCGGCCTTGTAGGCGGCGAACATCTTTCGGTAGTCGTGGCCGCCTCGGCGGAGCTTCGCGAGGTCGTCGTCGGAGAGGTGCTCGACCAGCTTGCGGAGCCGCTCGTCCGGGCCGAAGAAGTGCTCCCGGATGTAGGCACCACCGGCGACGGAGAACTTCTGGAACTCGCCGTCGAGCGTGTCGTTCATCTGTTGGACGAGCAGACCGTCCACGTCGCGCGCGAGGAGGTCGTCCCACTCGCGCGCCCAGATGACCTTGATGACGTTCCAGCCGGAGCCGCGGAAGACGGCCTCGAGCTCCTGGATGATCTTGCCGTTGCCACGGACCGGACCGTCGAGGCGCTGCAGGTTGCAGTTGACGACGAAGGTCAGGTTATCGAGTCCCTCGCGCGCGGCCAGGTGGAGCGCGCCAAGCGATTCGGGTTCGTCCGTCTCGCCGTCGCCCAGGAACGCCCAGACGCGCGAGCCCGAGGTGTCGAGCAGGCCGCGGTTGTGGAGGTAGCGGTTGTAGCGCGCCTGGTACACGGCGCTGATGGGACCCAGGCCCATCGAGACGGTCGGGAACTCCCAGAACTCCGGCATCAGGCGCGGGTGGGGGTACGACGACAGGCCGACGCCGGGGACCGACTCGCGGCGGAAGTGGTCCAGCTGGTCCTCCGTCAGGCGCCCCTCGAGGAACGCCCTGGCGTAGATCCCCGGGGCCGCGTGGCCCTGATAGAAGATCTGGTCGCCACTCCCTTCCCCGTCCTTGCCGCGGAAGAAGTGGTTGAACCCGGTCTCGTACAGGCTCGCCGACGAGGCGTACGTCGAGAGGTGGCCGCCGATCCCGGGGAACCGGGTGTTCGCGCGCAGGACCATGGCGACCGCGTTCCAGCGCACGATCCGCCGGATCCGCAACTCCATCGCCTCGTCGCCCGGGAAGTCGGGCTCCTGTTCCGGGCTGATGGTGTTGATGTAGCGGGTCTGGGTCAGCGGCGGCAGGCCGATCTGGAGCTGACGGGCCCGCTTGAGGAGCTTGTAGACGAGGAACCGGGCGCGTTGCTCGCCCTCCTGCGCCACGACCTGGTCGAGGGAGTCGATCCAGTCGTCCGTCTCGGACTCGTCGATGTCGGGCAGCTGGTGCTTGAACTGGTCGAAGTACATATCCAAGGGAGCGTAGCCCATCCTTTCCCGGGACGATGGTGACGAAACAGGCACATCGACCGACGTAGACTCTCCCGATGCAGCGGTACGACCCCACGACCGCACTCATCGTCGTCGATGTGCAGAACGACTTCGCCGATCCAGCCGGCGGCTTGAGTGTCGCGGGCGGGGACGCGATCATCGGTCCGGTGAACGGCGAGATCGACATCGCGCTCCGCGATGGCGCGACCGTGGTCTTCACCCAGGATTGGCACCCGGCCGTGACGCCGCACTTCGCCAAAGACGGGGGGATCTGGCCGGTCCACTGTGTCGGCGACACCTGGGGTTCGGAGCTGCATCCGGCCCTGTCCGTGCCACTCGACGCCACCCGGATCCGCAAGGGGGTCGGTGGCGAAGATGGCTATTCCGGGTTCACGCTGCGCGATCCGCGGACCGGGGACACGGTCCCGACCGAGCTTGACGGGCGCCTGCGCGACGCGGGGATCGCCAGGGTCGTCGTGGTGGGCCTCGCGACCGACTACTGCGTCAAGGCGACCGCGCTCGATGCCGTCGGGCTGGGGTACGACACCGTGCTGCTGACCGATGCCGTCGCCGCGGTCGACATCGAGCCCGGGGACGGCGCGAGCGCCGTCGACGAGATGCGCGAGGCGGGTGTCCGTCTCGAGCGAACCACCGAATCGTGATGACGGCGTGATCCTGGCGTTGCTGCGGCTGGCCACGCTTGGCGCCGTCGGCGCATGGTTCGCGGATGAGGTGCTGCGCGCCCGTGGCGCGGGTGGACCGCCGCCCCCGGTCCGGACCCGGATCGTGATCGACGCGCCGATCGAGCGGGTCTGGGCCGTGCTCGCCGACATCGAGGGCCAGCCGCGCTGGATGCACGACATGAAGCGGGTGTCGATGTCGACGCCGGGGCCGACGCGCGTCGGGAGCCGCGGCGAAGCCACGGTTCGGATGTATGGCCTGAGCACGACGGACCCCGTTACGGTCACCGCGTTCGAGCCGCCAACGAGATTCGCGGTCGCCCACGAGGGCCGCTTCTCGGGCAGCGGGACCTTCGAGCTGGAGCCCGGCGCCGACGGGACGACGACGATCGTGCGCTGGGAGGAGACGCTGATCGCCCCGGAACTCGCACACCTCGTGGCCCTCGCCGCTGCGCCCGTGTTCCATCGGATCTTCCAGCGAGACCTCGAGCGGCTCCGCGACCTGGTCGAGGCCGGCGAAGGCGTCGATGGTGGCGAGCCCAGTCGCGCGGGCGCGGCCGTCCGGACCGGCTGAGACGAAGCCCCGTCGATGCAGATCCACCTCGTCGACGCTACCTACGAGCTGTTCCGTGCGCACTTCGCGCCACGGCCGCCGGTGCTTGGCCGGGACGGACGCAACCTCTCCGGGGTATCCGGGCTGTGCGACCAGCTCCTGTACCTGCTCCGCGAGGAAGGGGCGACCCATGTCGGTTGCGCCACGGACCGGGTGATCGAGTCGTTCCGCAACGACCTGTACCCCGGCTACAAGTCCTCGGCCGGGATGGCGCCCGAGCTGCTGTCCCAGTTCCCCATCGCGGAGGCCGCGGTCGAGGCGCTTGGGATCGTCCTCTGGCCGATGGTCGAATTCGAAGCCGACGACGCGATCGGGGCGGCCGCCTGGCGGTTCGCGGCCGATCCGGCGGTCGAGCGCATCGTCGTTTGCACGCCGGACAAGGACATGGCCCAGCTCGTCGTCGGTGATCGAGTCGTCCTGTGGGACCGTCGCCGCGGGATCACGTATGACGAAGCGGGCGTCCGCGAGAAATGGGGCGTGGCCCCGACATCGATCCCGGACTGGCTCGCCGTCGTCGGTGATTCATCGGACGGCTACCCGGGGCTGCCCGGCTGGGGCGCGAAAGGCGCCGCCGCGGTGCTCGCCGTCTACGGCCATCTTGAGGACGTTCCGGCCAAGGCGTCGGCGTGGGAGGTCCCGGGCGTGGGTGGCTCGCGCGCGATCACCCTCGCGGCAACCCTGCGCGACCACTGGGAGGACGCCCTGCTGTATCGCGACCTGGCGCGGCTCCGATCCGTGGATGACGGTGTCCCGATCCGCCAGCGCGTGCCCGACGATCTTCGCTGGGACGGAACACCTCGGGCCACGTGGGAGGCCTTCTGCGAAGAGTGGGGCCTCGACCGCCTGCGGGCGCGACCCCATCGCTGGCTCGAGGACGGCTGACGGACCCGGTCCGCGCTATCGCGTGAGCCGGAGCAGCTCCGCGTGATGCTGCGGCGGGGCCGCCAACGCCCCGATCGACCGCGGCGGTCGAGCGATGTCGAACCACGGTCCGCCATCGGCCGCGGTCACCGTGGCGCCACCTCGTTCCGCGATCAGCCCGGCCGCCGCGATATCCCATGACGAGAGACCGCCCTGCTGGACGAAGGCATCGAACCGCCCGTTCGCGACGTACGCGAGAGCGAGCGCCGCGGACCCCATCGATCGGGAGATGCGAACGGCGCGACGCACGTTGCGCGAGCGCGACGTTGCGGCTCGACCGTTGAGCGCCATCGAAACCACGAAGTCCGACAGCTTGTCCTTGCGGGACGCCTTGATCGCGTGGCCGTTCAGGGTCGCCGGACCGTCTGCGGTGGCCGCGAAGGTCTCTCCGCGCGTGGGATCGTGGATGACCCCGACCGACGGGCGCCCGTCGATCACCAGCCCGATCGCGACGCAGAAGACCGGCAGGCCATTGGCGTAGTTCACGGTGCCGTCAAGCGGATCGACGATCCAGACGCGGCCACGGCCCGAGGTCGCCGCCTCGCCCGCAGGCGCGGGGTGCTCGCCGGTCTCCTCGGCCATGATCGCGTCCGCCGGATACGTCGAGCGGATCGCGTCAAGGATCAGGGCCTCGGACAGATGGTCCGCCTCGGTCACGACGTCGCGGGCGCTCTTGTGGTCGATGCGTTCCAGTCGCTCGTAGCGGTCCATGAGGATCTCGCCGGCCCGCACGGCCAGGCCGGTCGCGAACGCCAGGTCCGTGGTCATGGCGCGGGACAGTCGACGACCAGGTCTCGCGCGACGGCACCCAGTCCCGTCACGGTCTGGCTGAACGTGGCCGTCTCGCCCGGTCCGATCCGCGGGCTGAGGATGATCGCGATGCCGACCCCGTTGCGGTCGTTCGGGTCGACGACTCGACACGGGCTCTGACCCTCGGCGGCGCCCTGATTGGTCACGGTCAGCGTGATCGTCAGTCCCTCCCCTGCCAAGACGACGTCGCCGACGCTGGCGTCGAACGGGCCGACACCCGACACGGAGAGCCTCGCCAGCAGGGCCAGGACGATGATCGCCCCGACGACGGCGACGAAGACCGTTCCGTGGACCTGCGACGAGGCGACGTCCTTGAGCCCGAGGGGATTGCAGCGCTCGCACAGCCCGACGTCCAGCGCCACGGGGGCGCCGCAGCGGATGCACCCGTGCGTGCCGTCCGGGGCGCCCGGGATCGCGGCCGGACGGGAAGCGGGGTCACTCACGACTCGATGGTGCCACGAACGAGCCCTACCAGCGGTCGGCCGCCCTGACGAGCGCATCGATGTCGGCGGTGGTCCGGGCGAGCACGATCGCGCCATCCGCCCCCGCCTCGCGCCAGCGCGCCCATGTCTCGACCGGGGCGTCGACCCAGGGCGACCCGACCAGCGTCTCGTCCGAGAGGACCTGACCCTGGAACCCCACGTGGACCTGCTGGTCGGCGCGCGCTCGCCCGGCCGCGTCGAGCGATTCGAGATAGATCGGGAGGTTGCGCTCGAAGTTGTCATCGAAGGCGGACCAGCCGTCGCCGATCCGTCCGGCGAGGCGCGCTCCGGCCGCCGTCTCCCCGCCGATCACGATCGCCGGTGTCGGCACCGGGACCGGCCAGGCGTGCGCGTCGGTGAGCGGGTAGAACGGTGATCCCCGTGTCACGGGACCGCCGGTCCACAGGGCGCGGATCACGGCCACGGCCTCCTCGAGACGCGCGACACGTTCCGGAGCCGGCGGGAAATCGATCCCGTAGGCGTCGTGCTCGGGGGGATGACCGCCGATCCCGATCCCGAGCGTCAATCGCCCGCCACTCGCGATCTGGAGCGTGGACGCCATCCGCGCCAGGAGCGACGGGTGCCGGTTCATCACGTTGATCACGAACGGCGCGACCCCGATCCGCGATGTCTGCGCGGCCGCCATCGACAAGGCGGTCCAGCATTCGACGACGGGGACGGTCAGGTCGACCCGGCCCATGAAGTGGTCCCAGGCCCAGACCCCGGCATAGCCGGCCGCATCGAGGCGGCGGGCGCTCTCGAGCCACCAGGTCGGTTCCGCGCGGATGGTCCGGATCGCGACACCGATCGGGAGCCCGTCGGTCACAGGCCGGTCTCGAACAGCCGGATGTCCTCGCGGGTGATCGTGTGACCGTCGCCGCGGGTGGGTTCGAGCGCGGCTCGGGCGCCGAGCGCGTCGAGATCGGTCGGGAAGCGTCCGATCAGGTCCAGCACCACCCCCTGGATCCGGGTGGCGTTCTGCTGGAAGACCTCGAGGACGTCGGTGGCGTTGACGGCTTCGGTGCCCTCGTGGACACCCGCGTCGTAGTCGGTGATGAGGCTGATGTTCACGACGGCGATCCCAAGTTCACGACACAGCCAGGCCTCGGGGTACTGAGTCATGTTGATGACCTCCCAGCCAGCGTCGCTGAACCACTTGGATTCGGCCTTCGTCGAGAAGCGCGGCCCGGAGATGACCACGACGGTCCCGTGCTCGTGGACCTCGATCCCGTGGTCGCGGATGGTCTCGATCGCCAGGCGCCGCAGGACCGGGTCGTACGTCTCCGCCGACGACAGGTGCGTGACGATCGGGCCGTCGAAGAACGTGTCGGCGCGGCCGCGGGTCCGATCCACGAACTGGTCACAGACCACGAAATCGCCGGGCTTCACCGCGAGCTGGAGGGACCCCGCGGCACACGGCGAGATCGCCGCCTTGACCCCGAGCGAGCGCATCGCCCACACGTTGGCCCGGTAGTTGATCGCGTGCGGCGGGATCGTGTGTCGGCGTCCGTGCCGTGGCAGGAACGCGACCCGGCGGCCGGCGACGTCGGCGAGGAAGACCGAGTCCGATGGCGCCCCGTACGGCGTGTCGACCTTGATCTCGCGCACATCGTCGAGCAGCGAGTAGAACCCCGACCCGCCGAAGACCCCGATCTCCGCACTGTCCGCCACGACCTGCCTCCCATCCGTTCGACACCGGGCGACGCGGCCGGCCGGCCCGATTCTAGGCGCCGCGGGCTAGGATGGTCGTGACGAGCGAAACCCGCCGATGCGAGGCCGCCATGGATGACCCGACCACACCGCCCGAACCCACGACGCGGACCGCGAACCCGCGACCCCGGCAACGTGACGAGGGTCGCTGGGCATCGCTCATCACCGGGTTCATCGTCCTCGGGATCGGACTGTGGTTCTTCGCGGACCACACGCTCGGCCTGGACATGCCGCTCCTGCGCTGGAGCCAGCTGTGGCCCCTCATCGTGATCGGGGTCGGGGCGTTGATCCTGGTCGGGGCGCTGCGGCGAGACCGGCGCTGACCGAGGTGGCCTGGAGCCAGGGCGACGGGTCGGCGACCGACCGTCTGTGGCTGGCGGATTGGCGGCGACGGATCGCGACGCTCTATAGCGAGATCCGGGCGATGCGTGCGTCCGACCCTGACGGCGCGCTCGAGCATTGGCGCTCGACGCGCGAGTCGCTCTTCCGCGAGCACCCGCAATCGCCGGTCCCGCCGGCCGAACGCGCGGCCTTTCGCGCCCGGCACTTCCCATCAGACGGCGGATTGCGCTTCGAGGTCCCGCTGGTCCCGGCCGAGGCGTCGACCGGTGCCGTGAGCCTCGCGCTCCCGAACAGCGGCCCTGACACGCTGTCGTTCACTCGGATCGGCACCGTGACGCTGCCCTTCACGGAGGGCCCCGCGACGCTGGCCGTGTACTGGATGGCCGGGTATGCCGGTGGCCTGTTCATCCCGTTCCGTGACGCGACCAACGGCACCGAGACCTATGGCGCCGGACGCTACCTCGTGGACGCGGCAAAGAGCGCCGATCTGGGTGGCGACCCGGAGGCCGGCACGCTGGTCCTGGACTTCGACTACGCGATCCAGCCGTCGTGCGCGTTCGATCCACGGTGGGCCTGCCCGCTCGCGCCACCCGAGAATCGGCTCGACCGCCCGATCCGCGCAGGTGAACGCCTCGCCTGACGGTCGCCGACCGGGACGAACGTACCCGGTACCGCGGGACCCCCGGGCGTGTCCGGCAAGGCGATCCGGCGAGCATCATCGCCAAGCGATGCGCATCTTCAACGCCCCGCGCCGAGCGCCCGACGAGCGACTCCTCTGGTCGCGCGATATCCGGTTCGTCCATCACCTCGCCGGGATGGCTGCTGGCGCGCGGACCATCGAGCTCGATGCGGGCACGGTCCTCATCGCTCCGGCCGCGGTCCTGACCGAGCGCCTCGTCGAGCGGGCGGCAGAGGCCGCTGGGGATCCGGACTTCGGTCTGGTCTCCGTCGACACGGATCTGCCCGAGTCCGAGCGCTACCTCATCTCCACATCGGCCGCGATCCAGCTCTCCGGATTGGCTGACCGGATCGGGATGGCGCAGTCGTCGCAGATGGTCCAGACCAAGATGCTCGACTACTTCTTCAGCCTGCGCACGCTCCACCGCGTCGCATTCCAGCCGATCGTGGACCTGGCGACCGGTGACCTGCACGAATACGAGTGCCTCTTCCGGCCCGAGATGCCGATGCTCCCCCAGTCGATCTCCGACGTGGTCGCGGCCGCGATCAACACGAACCGCGCGGTGGAGCTCGACACGTTCATCGTCAACACGATCCTGGCTCGCGCCGGGGAGATGGAGGCGGTGGGGCGCGAGATCGGTCGGCCGCCGCGACGCTACGCGATCAACTTCGCGCCGGCGAGCCTCCTGCACCCCACGTTCGAGGCTCGGGCGATCGCCGCGATGGTCCGCGACGCCGGACTCACGCCGTCACGGATCACGATCGAATGCACGGAACAGCAGGCGGTCGCGGACGTCGACCCGCTGCGCCGCCAGGTCAAGGCGCTGCGCCGGCTCGGGTTCGGCTTCGCGGTCGATGATGCGGGCGCCGGCTATGCGAGCTTCGCGCTCGTCGCGTCGCTGCGCCCATCGATCATCAAGATCGACCGCGACATCGCCCACGGCGTCGCCCGCGATGATGCCCGGCTCGCGCTCGTCGAAGCGTTCGTCTCCTTCGGTCGCCGGATCGACGCCAAGCTCGTGGCTGAAGGGATCGACCGTCGCGCCGACCTCGCCATGCTCAAGTCGCTTGGCGTCGACTATGGCCAGGGATACCTGCTGGGGCGCCCCTCGGCGGAGCCAGCCAGACCGCGCCAGCTCGGTCCGAGCCGCCCACGAGCCGCTCGCGTACCATCGAGGGCATGACCCTTCCCGACCACGTTCGCGCGTTCCTGGGTGACACGAACCGATACGCCGTCATCGCGACCACCGACGACGACGGGAGCGCCCGTCAGGCGGTCATCTGGTACCGGCTCGACGGCGACGACCTCGTGATCAACAGCCTCGTCGGGCGCCGCTGGCCCACGAACCTGCTTCGCGACCCACGCATCTCCGTGGCGGTCAATGACCACACCGGCGGTGAGTTCTGGGTGGGGCTGACCGGTACGGTCACGCCGATCGAGGACCAGCCCACGGCACAGGCCGACATCGCCGAGATGGCCCGCCGCTACAACGCCGATGACCCCGACGCCGGCGAGGCGGTGATCCGCGATCGCTTTCAGACCCAGGTCCGGATCTCGTTCCGCGTCACGATCGCGGCGATCCACGACCACCTGACGCTGTGAAGTTCGGCCTGCAGCTCTGGTCGCAGCAGACCGATTGGGCCGGATTCCGGGATGCGGCGCAACGGGCCGACGGCGCCGGCTGGGACTCGGTCTGGACCTGGGATCACCTCATGGCCATCTTCGGGCCGTGGGAGCAGCCCATCTTCGAGGGCTGGAGCGTCCTGTCCGCGCTGGGGCCGATCACCACGCGGGTCCGCCTCGGGTTGATGGTCGGCGCGAATACGTTCCGCAACCCGGGGCACACCGCCAAGCTGGCCACGACGCTCGACCATGTCTCCGACGGGCGGGCGGTCCTGGGGATCGGCGGGGCCTGGTTCGATCGAGAGCACGAGGCCTTCGGGATCCCGTTCGGCGAAACGCCGGGCTGGCGGCTGGACCGGCTCGACGAGGCAGTCATGCTGCTTCGCCGCCTGTTGGACGGGGAGCGATTCGACCACGACGGTCCGGCGTACCCGATGCGTGACGCCCTGAGCACGCCCAGTCCCATCCAGGGGCACCTGCCGATCCTCATCGGCGGCTCGGGGCGCCGAAAGACGCTGCGCATCGTCGCCGAGCGGGCCGATGGCTGGAACACGTCGGGAGACCTCGACGTGGTGACCGAGACGGTCGAGACGCTGCGCGAGCACGCTGACGCGGTCGGACGAGACCTCGCCACGCTCGAGATGACCGTCAGCTTCCCGATCGTCATCCGGGATCGCGTCGAGGATGCCGTGGCCGTCCAGGCGGCACTCCTGACGGCCAACGGGACGCCGGACATGGGTCACGGCCCCGTCCTGTCCGGACCGCCGGAGCACATCGCCGACGCCATCCGGCCGTACCAGGCGCTGGGTTTCGAGACCGTCATCGTCCGGATGCCCGCCCCGTATGACCACGAGACGATCGATCGGATGTCCGACGTCGAAGAGCGCCTCCGCTCGTGACGGTCGTCGCCCTCGCCGGCGGCACCGGGGGCGCCAAGCTCGCGGCAGGGCTGCAGGCGGTCCTGCCACCGGGCAACCTCACCGTGGTCGTCAATACGGGCGACGACACTGAACGGCACGGCCTGCTCGTGATGCCCGATCACGACGCGGTCCTGTACATGCTGACGGGCCGGTTCGACTTCGAGCGCGGCTGGGGCGTGACCGGTGAGACCTGGGCGGTGATGGACGCCCTGGCCAACTACGGCGAGCAGGATTGGTTCCGGCTCGGGGACCGCGACATCGCCACCCTGATCGCTCGCGGGGCGCGCCTGCAGGCCGGGGCGTCCCTGACCGAGGCTGTCCGGGCCCTCCAGGTGGCCTCCGGCACGCCCACCGGAATCCTGCCGATGACCGACGATCGGGTCCGGACGCGGATCCGGATCGAGGAGGGCTGGCTGGACTTCCAGGAGTACTTCGTCCACCGCCGGCAAGGGCCTGACGTCCTCGAGGTCGCGTTCGATGGCCTGGCGGACGCTCGCCCCACCGCCGCGGTGCTCGCCGCGCTCGAGGCCGCCACGTCGATCGTGATCGGACCCTCGAACCCGATCGTGTCCGTCGGTCCGATCCTCGCCGTCCCGGGGATGCGTGACGCGCTCATGGCCGCGCGAGGGCGCGGGACCCCGATCGTGGCGGTCAGCCCGATCATCGGCGGTGTCGCGCTCAAGGGCCCGGCGGGCCGGATGCTGACCTCGCTCGGTCATGAATCGAGCGCACTGGGTGTCGCGCGCCTGTACACCGATCTGGTCGATGGATTCGTGCTCGACGTCGTGGACGCCGAGACCATCCCGGCGGTCGAGCAGCTCGGACCGCGGGTGCTCGCCACGGACACGATCATGGCCGACGCGGAGGGTCGCGCCCGGGTCGCGCGCGCGGTCGTCGACTTCGCCGCGACGCTTCGCAGTGGCGGGTCCGTATCATCGCGACCGTGAACAGGCTCGCGGCGATCATCCCGGTCGGCACGTTCGAGGGCGCGAAGACGCGACTCGGCGGATCGCTCGACGCGGAGGAGCGCCAGGATCTCGTCGACGGCCTGCTGGCACGGACCGTGCGCACGGCCCTGGACGTGACCCGATTCGACGACGTGCTCGTCATCACACCTGATCCTGCCGTCATCGAGCGGGCCGCCGGGCTCGGTGCTCGCACGCTGCGGCAACGCTCGGACGGGCTTCGACCCGGTCTCGAGGAAGCGCGCGAGGACGTCGTGGCGGGGGGAGCCGACGCGATCATCGTCCTGCCCATCGATCTGCCGTACCTGACGGTCGCGGCCGTGGACGCGGTCATCGACGAGCTGGTCGCGACCGACGGACCGGCCGTCGTGCTCGTCGCCGACCGGCATGGCACCGGGACGAACACGCTCGCGCTCCGGCCGCCGTCGATCATCGAGTTCGCGTTCGGACCCGGGAGTCTGGCGGCCCACCGGCAGCTGGCGGCCGACACGGGCGCCCGGTACGTGGAGATGGCGTCGCCCCTCGCGATGGACCTCGATACGCCGGAGGATCTCGTTCTCGTGGGGTCGGTCGACCCGGAGCGCCTCGGTGTCGGCTGACGTACGGACGATCTCGGCGATCGCGCTCGAGGGGATCCCGGAGATCGGGCTCCGAGACGACCTCGCCACCCTGATCGGCGATGCCATCGAACGGACTCCCGGGACGCTGCCGCTCCGCGACGACGACATCCTGGTGGTCACCCAGAAGGTGGTCTCGAAGGCCGAGGGCGCGATCATCGACCTCGACGGCGTCACGCCGAGCCCGGCCGCGCTCGAGTTCGGTCGGCGACGTTCGATCGCGACCCGCGCCAGGTGCAGGTCGTCCTCGACCAGGCGGTGCGCGTCGTGCGGATGGAGCGCGGCGTGCTGATCACCGAGACGCCGCACGGGTTCATCTGCGCGAACGGTGGCGTGGACGCGTCGAACGTGGGGCCCGGTTCGGGTTCGATCGTCACGCTCCTCCCGCGCGATCCCGATCGGTCGGCGGCCGGGATCCGTTCGGCGATCCGGGCACGGTTCGGGGTGGATGTGCCGGTCATCGTGTCGGACTCGTTCGGTCGGCCGTGGCGCTGGGGCATCGTCGATGTCGCCATCGGGGTGAGCGGGCTGCTGCCCCTCGAGGACCTTCGTGGGACGCCGGACGCCGACGGACGGGTGATGCGCAGCACGGTCCGGGCGGTCGCCGACGAGATCGCCTCCACCGCGGAACTGGTCCTGGGCAAGCTCGCCGCGCGGCCGGTCGCGATCGTCCGGGGTGCGACGTTCACGCGCGGTGAAGCCACCATCCGCGAGGCCCTGATCCCCGCCGAGAGCGATCTCTTTCCCTGACGGGACGTGCCGCTCGTCGGCTATCGCGAGGTCCCGCGGTCCGTTGCGCGCGCAACCGAGTTTCGTCGTAGGCTCCGCCGATATGAAGCTCGGGATCCAGATCTCGTCGTTCAGCTGGCCGGGAGGCAGCGAGGCCATCGGCCCGACGCTCGCGCGGATCGTCCGCCAGGCCGACGACATCGGCCTCGATTCCATCTGGGTCATGGACCACTTCTTCCAGATCCGAAGCTCCGGGCGCCCCGAGGAGCCGATGCTCGAGGGCATGACGGCGCTCGGGTTCATGGCCGCCCACTCGTCCCGGGCGCGACTCGGTCTGATGGTCGGGGGCGATCCACTACCGCCAGCCCGGGCTGTGGATCAAGGCGACCACGACGCTCGACGTCCTGTCCGGCGGCCGAGCGTGGCTTGGCATCGGCGCGGCCTGGAACGAGGAGGAGTCGCGGGCGCTCGGGTTCCCGTTCCCCCCGCTCGGCGAACGGTTCGAGCGGCTCGAGGAGACGCTCCGGTTCGCGCACGGGATGTGGGAGGGCGAGCGCGGGAGCGAGGCGGCGCTCGAGGGCCGGCACGTCCGCGCGACGCGGCTGCTCAACTCGCCCCAGTCGTTGTCGCGGCCACGGGTCCCGATCATGGTCGGCGGTGGCGGGGAGCGGAAGACGCTCCGGCTCGTGGCCCAGTACGCGGACGCGACGAACGTCTTCGGGGCACCGGAGGCGATCGCGCGCAAGTACGCGATCCTGGCACAGCACTGCGCGGACATCGGTCGCGACCCCGACGAGATCGAACGCTCGACCCTGCAGGGCATCAATCTCGCGAATGAGTCGACGGCGCGGGTGGTGGATCGGTTCGGGGAGCTCGGTGATGCCGGCGCCCAGCACGTGATCTTCAGCCTGAAGCACGCCGACGATGCCGCCAATCTCGAGGCGATCGGTCGGGACGTCGTCCCGGCACTGGCCAAGCTTTGAACCCCGGCCCGCGACCCCTCCCCTTGATACTCCCAGGGGGTATCAGAAACATGGTAGGATGCGACGATGACTGACAAGGACCCATTCGGCGGCTTCTCGATCGCGATCATCGACGACGCGCCCGGGGCCGCCACGCCGACGACTGGTGGTCCGTCGACCGTCGCGAGTGGCGAGGGTCGGGTGGATGCCAAGGTCGTGATCGTCGGCTCCGGGCCGGCCGGACTGACCGCCGCGATCTATGCCGCCCGCGCGAACCTTGAGCCCGTGGTGCTCGCCGGATCGGCACCGGGCGGCCAACTGATGCTGACCAGCGACGTCGAGAACTACCCTGGGTTCGCGGACGGGATCCAGGGGCCGGACCTCATGGCGGCGATGCGGGCCCAGGCTGAACGATTCGGGACGACGCTGGTCGATGTCGATATCGATCGCGTGGACTTCTCCAGCCGCCCGTACCGCCTGTGGGCGCGCGGCACCGAGTACCGGGCGCAGTCGGTGATCGTCGCGACTGGCGCGTCGGCCCTGTGGCTGGGGCTCGAGTCCGAGACACGGCTGCGGGGGCGAGGGGTCTCCGCGTGCGCTACGTGCGACGGGTTCTTCTTCAAGGATCGCGAGATCGCGGTCGTCGGGGGCGGCGATACGGCGTTCGAGGAGGCCACGTATCTGACGCGCTTCGCCTCAAAGGTCCACCTGTATCACCGGCGCGACTCGTTCCGTGCGTCGAAGATCATGGTGGACCGCGCGAAGGACCATCCGAAGATCGAGATCCACACGAATACGGCGATCGAGGAGGTCCTCGGCAAGAGCAAGGTCGATGGGCTCCGCCTGCGAGATACGGTCTCCGGTGAGGAGCGGTCGGTGCCGATCGAGGGCTTGTTCATCGCCATCGGCTACCGGCCGAACACGGACGCGTTCCGCGACTGGCTCGACGTGGATGCCGCCGGCTATCTCGTGGTCCACGACGAGACGGCGTCCAAACTGGATGGCGTCTTCATCGCGGGCGACGTCCACGACCATCGCTATCGTCAGGCCGTGACGGCGGCCGCGGACGGGTGCAAGGCAGCGATCGACGCCGAGCGCTGGCTGGAATCTCAGGGCATCACCGAGATCGCCACGGCCACGGCCTGGTAGGTCAGGACTGGTCGGAACCCGAGCGTTCGCGCCCGAGGTCATGCACCTTTGGCGGCGCCGACTACGACTCGCGCCCCGTATGCCCGTCGACCGCATCGGCGCCAGCGTCAGTTGCCGATCGACGGGGCAGCCTCCTCGTTGGCTCGAAGACAGCTTCGACGGCGGCGGGCGTGCGGCGGCGGGCGATGTCGCCCGATCTTCGCCGTCGATGGGCCGACGCTCACTCACGGTTCGTCGAGCCCGCTGTCGTCAGATCCGAAGTCGATGCCGTCGGGGATCAGCGACACGAACCGGAGCGTCCCCTTGGCGACCCATTCGGGGATCGGATCGTCGTCCGAGAGGCCGCCCATAGCCCCGATGAGGGTCAGGAACTTCGAGTGCTTGATGCCCTTGAGTCGACCCGTCTCGAGCCGGCTGATGATGGTCTGATCGACGCCGGTCTCTGCCTCGAGTCGCCGTTGCGGGATCCCGAGCTGCTGACGTCGTCGCCGAAACAGCCGGCCGATGCAGCGAGCACCAGCGACCGCGTGATCACCGTCCTCGTCTTCGTCGATCGCGAATGTGCGCCAGGGCATGACCCGACGGTAGCGAACGACGCTCACCCCGCCCTCATCAGCGACTTCTCGATGGATCATCTGGCCGATCGGCCCTGCGGCGGCCGCGCATGCCGGGCCCGTATGCAGTCGACGGGCATACGCCGGTCGAACGCGGCGGCCCGGCGGCGGCGGCCGTCGCATGCCGAGCCCGTATGCAGTCGACGGGCATACGCCGGTCGAACGCGACCCGGCGGGGGAAAAGGTGCATAGCGCCGTCGAGCGAAACGCCACCGACCACACTCCCGGCGACCGCCTAAGCGACGGTCGTGGTAGCGTCGGCGCGATGACCCTCCGAGCACGAGCATGAGCTTTCCGCGCGGCCGGACGCGGGCGGCGACCGGTGGGGTCGCCGGTGGTCGCGGGACCCGGATGATGGGTGGCGGCGGGATGTTCGGCGGGGGCGGCCCGTCCACGGAGTTCACGCCCGTCCCGAAGGAACGTCGAGGACAGACGATCGGCCGCATCGTCGTCTTCTTCCGACCGTATCGGACCCAGGTCGGCGTCGTCCTGGTGGCGATCCTCGCGACCAGCTTCATCGGGCTCGCCAACCCGTACCTGCTCAAGCTGCTGATCGACGACGCGATCCCGAACCGCGATTGGGGCCGGCTCAACCTATACGTGGGCCTGATGATCATCCTGCCGATCGTCACCGGGCTCATCGGCGTCGGCCAGGCGTACCTCAACAACGCGATCGGCCAGAGCGTCATGCAGGACCTGCGCGGCGCGCTCTACGCCCATCTCCAGGGCATGCCGCTGCGATTCTTCACCGAAACGCGGACCGGCGAGATCCAGAGCCGCCTGGCGAACGATGTCGGCGGCGTCCAGTCCGTCGTAACGGACACCGCCAGCTCGGTGACCAGCAACGTCGCGATCGCCCTGAGCACGATCGTGGCGATGCTCCTCATCGACTGGCGACTCACGGCCCTCTCGCTCGGGATGCTGCCGTTCTTCGCGTTGCTCACGTTCCGTGTCGGCAAGATCCGCCGCGAAGTCAGCGGGGAGACCCAGAAGTCCCTTGCCGAGATGTCCGCGATGACCGAGGAGACGCTCAGCGTGAGCGGGATCCTGCTGTCCAAGACGTTCGGCCAGCAGGCCAACTCGATCTCCAGGTTCCGTGCCCTCAACGGACGGCTCGCCGCGCTCCAGATCCGACAGGCGATGGTCGGCCGCTGGTTCTTCATGATCATCGGCACGATCTTCAGTATCACGCCCGCATTCGTGTACTGGCTGGCGGGCTTCCTGGCGATCCAGGGTGACCCGACCGCCCCGACGGTCGGCAGCATCGTGGCCTTTACGACACTCCAGAGCCGGCTCTTCTTCCCGCTTGGGCAGCTGCTCAACGTCCAGGTCGAGATCCAGGGCGCGCTGGCGCTGTTCGACCGGATCTTCGAGTACCTCGAGATGGATCCGGAGATCGTGGACGCACCCGACGCCGTGTCGCTTGACCGCGCGGGCGTTCGCGGCGCCGTCCGGTTCGGCGACGTGGCGTTCCGCTATCCGACCGAGGCCGTGCCGTCCACCCGGGCCGCCGAGGCGCTGACGCGAAGCGGGCCGGGCGACGCGGGCGACGGGCTTGGCGACGCGGGCGACGGGCTTGGCGACACCGGCGTTGGGCTTGGCGACACCGAGGACGGGCTTGGCGACACCGAGGACGGGCTTGGCGACATCGGCGATGCCCCACTCCCCACCATCGAATTGCTGCCGACGTTCGCCCTCGACCACGTCTCGTTCGAGGCGCAGCCCGGCGAACTGGTCGCGCTGGTCGGCCCGTCAGGGAGTGGCAAGACGACGACCACGTACCTGATCCCGCGGCTGTACGACGTCGATACCGGGGCCGTGGAGATCGACGGGGTCGACGTCCGGCGGATCAAGCTCGAGTCACTCGGCGACATCATCGGTGTGGTGACCCAGGAGACATATCTCTTCCATGACTCGGTCCGGGCCAACCTGGTCTATGCGCGACCGGACGCGACGGAGGACGACCTTCGCCGCGCGGCGACGGCCGCGGCCATCCACGATCGGATCATGGAGCTGCCCGATGGCTACGAGACGATCGTCGGGGAGCGCGGGTACAAGCTCTCGGGCGGCGAGAAGCAGCGGATCGCGATCGCCCGCGTGCTGCTCAAGGACCCGCGCATCCTGATCCTCGATGAGGCCACATCGGCCCTCGATACGGTCTCCGAGCGGCTCATCCAGGGCGCGTTCGAGCGGCTCATGGAAGGACGCACCACGATCGCGATCGCCCATCGCCTCTCGACGATCCTGCGGGCCGACCGCATCCTGGTCTACGACCGGGGCAGCATCGTGGAGCGTGGCACCCACGGCGAACTCCTGGCCCTGGACGGTCTGTACGCGAGGCTCTACCGCGAGCAGTTCCTGTCCGACCGCCCAACCGTCCCCGAGGAGCTGCCGGCGTGACGAGCGAGCGCCGCGTCACCTTCGTTCACGAGGGTGGGTCGCGGTTCAGCGGCCAGTCGGACACGGGGCGCTCGATGGTCTTCGGTGACCAGCCCGAGGCCAACGAGTACTCCCCCGTCGAGATGCTCGTCGCCGCGCTCGCCTCCTGCTCGGCGATGGACGTGATCTCCATCGCGACAAAGAAGCGCCAGGCGATCGAGCGCTACGAGGTCCATGGGGTCGCCGACCAGCGCGAGGCGTACCCGCAGATCCTGACCGAGGCGACGGTGACCCACGAGGTCTGGGGCCGCGACATCGCCGAGGCGGCGATCCGGCGCAGCATCGAGCTGTCCGCGACGAAGTACTGCCCGGTCAATGCGACGATCTCGGCCGGCGCGACGACGGTCCACCATCGATACGTCATCCACTCCACGGGCGACCGTCCATACGAGGCCGATGGCGAGGTGATCGCGACCGGGCCCTTCCGCCGCCCCGAAATCTCGGGCGACTGACCCAGTTCTGACCGACTCGACCCGTCGCTATCGGCGCAAATCCCAGTAACTCGGTCGGATATGTATGGTATGGTCGCGGCTCCACCTTCATCAGGAGCCGATCGATGCCTGTCGCCGTCCCACCCGATGCCGCCGCCCGCCTCCCCAAGGCGCGCATGATCGACCCACGCGGTCATCGATTCGGGGCGGGCCTTTCCGCGATCCTGCTGCTCGTCGCCTTCGTGGCGAACATCCCGGCGCTGGTCGCCGTCGCGCTGGCGTCGATCGGCGTGAGCGCAGCCTTCGGACTCCGCTATTCGATCTATGGCGCGATCTGGCGGCGCATCGTCAAGGTCGCGAAGCTGGGCCCCACGGAACCGGAACACGAGTATCCGCCCCGCTTCGCCCAGGTCCTGGGATCGGTCGCGCTCATCCTGTCGCTCGTCGCGTTCGCACTCGGCGTGCCGGTCCTCGGCTGGGTCTTCGCGCTGGCCGTCGCTGGTCTCCAGAGCGTGCTTGGCCTGACCGGCTATTGCCTCGGGTGCCGGCTCTACTTCCTTCGATGGTGGGTGCCGGACCTCGTGACCCGCATCTGGACCCGCGGGGCGAGCGCCAAGGGCCGTCTCGCCGTGGAGCCGATCAGCTACAACCGCTGACGTCCACGTGGCCCCGGTCGGCTCGGGTCGGCTGGGGCTATTGCATGACTATGCATCTTGACTGTATAGTCATCCGACTATGACGAGGACCCACCCCGGTTCGACGACCCCGACATCCCGCGCCCAGCGCGGGATCGACCCGTCGGGGGGCCCTCGCCGGATCCGGGTCGGGATCATCGGCGCGACTGGCTACGTGGGCTCCGAGCTGGTCAGGCTGCTCGCGCGACACCCGAACGTCGTCATCGCCGGCCTCCAGGGACGCGATCGCGACGGCGACCCCCTCGGCGGGATCCACCCGCACCTGTCGACCACCGGTCTGACCGTCCGTGCGACGCTCCCGCCGGTCGACGCGGCGTTCCTCGCGCTCCCGCACGGTACCGCGGCGGCCCTGGTCCCCGATGTCATCGCGGATGGCACAGCGATCATCGATCTCGGGCCGGATTTCCGGCTCCGTGATCCCGCCGACTATCCACGCTGGTACGGGTTCGAGCACCCGCGTCCGGACCTGCTCGCCGAAGCGGTCTACGGGCTCCCGGAGCTGCATCGAGTCGAATTGCGCGCGCTCGCGGACACCGACGTGGCGATCGTCGGGTCTCCCGGGTGCTATCCGACGGCGACGATCCTCGGGCTCGCACCGCTGGCACGGGCCGGCCTGATCGGCGACCTCGTGGTCGACGCCAAGAGCGGCGTGTCCGGCGCGGGTCGCGAACCGAAGCCCGAGATGATGTTCGGGGAGGTCAACGAGAGCGTCCGCGCGTACGGTGTTGGCGGTCATCGACACGTCGCCGAGATCGAACAGGAACTCGCGGTGGTCGCGGCCGGCGCCGGACTGAGCGCCGGCGCGAACCCCGGTGCCGCCCCGGTCGACTTCCTGCCGCACTTGATCCCGATGACGCGGGGCATCCTCGCCTCCTCGCATGTCCGCCCGACGCGCCCGGTCACGCAGGCCGAGATCGACGCCCTCTACGCCACGGCGTATGCCGACGAGCCGTTCGTGACGGTCGTGGACGCCCCACCGGCCACCAAGCACGTCACCGGCAGCAACGAGGTCCGCATCCACGTCCGCGTGGACGATCGCACCGGGCGGATCCTCGTCCTGAGCGTCGAGGACAACATCGTCAAGGGCGCCGCGGGCCAGGCGGTCCAGGCCTTCAATCTCGTCCACGGCCTGCCGGAGGCCACCGGCCTCGAACAGCTGCCGCTCGCCCCATGACCGCCACGCGACTTCCCCCGGTCCCGGTGTCGACGACCGATCTCCCGCCGGTCGAGCGACGCGCCGCCATGCCAGCCGGCTTTCGGGCCGGTGGGCTGGCGGCCGGGATCAAGGCGTCGGGCCGACCCGACGTGGCCTTGTTCGTCGCAGACGGAGGTCCCGCGGCGGTCGCCGCCGTGTTCACCCCGAACCTGTTCGCAGCCGCGCCGGTGCGTCTGTCGCAAGCCAACCTCGCCGCGTCGTCCGGCGATCCCCGCGGCCGCTTCGGCTGGGCCCGTGCGGTCGTCTCGACGAGCGGCTGCGCGAATGCCGCCACGGCCGCGGCCGGTGATGCGGACCAGGCGCAGGTCGGACGGCTGGTCGCTGATGCCCTCGGTATGGGCCTGGACCACGTCCTGCACCTCTCGACGGGCGTGATCGGCACGCGTCTGCCGCTCGATCGGGTGCATGCCGGGATCCAGGCGCTCGCTCCGCGGCTATTGGCGACGGACGACGGTCTCGAAGGGGCTGCCGTCGCGCTGCGAACGACCGACTCGGTCACGAAGGTCGCGACCAGCCGTGTCGAGCTGCCCGATGCCGACGGACGACCGGTCACCGTCACGGTCAGCGGCGTCGCGAAGGGCGTCGGGATGATCCATCCGCGGATGGCGACGATGCTGTCCGTCGTGCTCACGGACGCCTCGATCGCGCCCGAGACGCTGTGGGCTCTCCTGCGACCGGCCGCGGCCCGGACCTGGGACCAACTGTCGGTCGACGGCGACACCAGCACGAACGACACGGTCTTCGTCCTCGCATCCGGCGCCAGCGGGGCGGCGCCGGTCGGGCCGGGGAGCGCCGAAGCGAGCGTTCTCGGGCTGGCCATCGAGGCCGTCGCCCGCGATCTGGCGCGCCAGCAGGCGGCCGACGGCGAGGGAGCATCCACGCTGATCACCGCGTCCGTCACGGGCGCCCTCGACGACGCCGACGCTCGGGCGGTCGCGCGAGCGGTCGTCTCCTCGAGCCTGGTCAAGGCCGCGGCGCACGGCCGCGATCCGAACTGGGGCCGCATCGCGGGGGCGGCCGGCAACGGTCGTCTCGCCGATGCCGCAGTCCTTGAAGCCGGTGGCCTGGCCACCGCGGAAGCGACCCGTCGTGCCGGGACGGCCGCGCAGGTAGACCCGGATCGGTTGCGGATCTCGATCGCGGGGTTCCCGGTCTTCGATGGCGCGGCCGGCGGCCCGCTGTCGTTCGATCGCGGCGCCGCCCGCGCGGCAATGGCCGAACCGGAGCTGATCCTGGGGCTGGACCTGGGCCTCGGCGACGGTCACGGCGAGGCCTTCGGCTGTGACCTCACTGAGGCCTACGTCATCGAGAACTCGGAGTACACGACGTGACGGCCGACGCGCTGACGGCCGATCGCGGCGTTGGCGCCTGCGCGCGGTCGCTCACGCACCTCGAAGTGCGCTCGCTCCCGTGCTCGTCGCCGCCTTGCGCTCGGACCGCCATGGCGCCAGCCGTGTCTGGAACGGCGACGAGGCAGGACGTCAGATGAGCGAGATCCTCGTCATCAAACTTGGTGGGACGACGATCGCGGACCAGTCTCAGGTGCTCGCCGAGGTGGCCGCGGTCGCGCGGCGCCGGCCCGTAGTCCTCGTCCATGGCGGCGGCAAGCGGATCACTGAGTGGCTGGAGCGGCTCGGGGTCCCGTCGCGGTTCGAAGGCGGGCTGCGCGTCACCGACGCGGCCGCGCTCGAAGTCGCCGCTGCGGTCCTGCGGGGCGTGGTCAACAGCGAACTCGTGGCCGGACTCCGGGATCTCGGTGTCGACGCCGTGGGACTGTCGGGCGTCGATGGCGGCCTGCTGATCGCCGAGCGCATCCCCGAGCTCGGGCTCGTGGCGAGTGTCGTCGGGCTGCGTCGCGACCTGCTCGATGCGATCCTCGTCGGTGGCCAAGTGCCGGTGGTGGCGCCGCTCGCGCGCGACGCCGACGGGATCGTCTGCAACGTGAACGCCGATGACGTGGCGGCCGGGATCGCCGCCGGGCTCGGTGCTCGTCAGCTCGTCCTGATGACCGATGTCGACGGCGTCCGCGATGCCGATGGCCGACGGCTCGACACACTGACCGTCGCCGAAGCCGAGCACCTGATCGCCAGCGGGGTGATCGCCGGGGGCATGGTCCCCAAGGTGCGGGCGGCGCTGGGCGCCCTCGCCTGGGACGGCGCAGAGGCGATCATCGCCGACGCCTCGGCCCCGGAAGCGCTCACGCGGGCGCTCGGGGATGAGGCATTCGGCACGCGGATCACCGCGGTTCGAAGTGCCGGCGTGGGTGCCGCCTGACGGCCGCCATGACCGCCACCACCGACCTCAAGCGCCTGCGCCAGCGGGCGATCCGCGATCTCGTCGTGACTCGTCCGGTCGGGAGCCAGCGTGAACTCGTCGACGCCCTCACCGAGCAGGGATTCGCCGTGACGCAGGCGACCGTCTCGCGTGACATCACCGAGCTCGGCCTGCTCAAGGCGTCCGGGGTCGACGGCCACATCTACGTCGCGCCAGAGGCTCTCGGGCCGGGACGGGCGACCGGGTCGGACGAGCGTCTCGCGCGGATCCTGCTCGACATCCCGGTCACGATCGGCCGGAGTGGCCTCATCGTCGTGCTGACCGGAACGCCCGGGACGGCGAGCATCATCGCCCAGGCGATCGACGAATCGACGCTTCGGGAGCAGGAAGGCACGCTCGCGGGCGACAATACGCTGCTCGTCCTGTTCGCCGACGAAACCCGCCTCGAGCGTTGGCTCGAGCGGTTCCGCGCCATCGGGCCGCCGCCCGCCGCACCGCTTGGGGTCGCCCGTCGCCACTGAACGCATCGCCGATGCCATCGGCCCTGGAGGTCTCGCACTCGTGAAGAAGGTCGTTCTCGCCTATTCGGGTGGTCTCGATACATCGGTCGCCGTCGCGTGGCTCAGGGAGCAGTACGACGCCGAGGTCGTGACGCTCACCGTCGATCTTGGCGGCGGCTCGCTCCGCCCGGGGGTCGAAGCCCGGGCGATGTCGGCGGGCGCCACGCGCGCCTACGTCGTGGACGCTCGCGAGCGGTTCGTGACCGACTTCGTGTGGCCGCACCTCCAGGCGAACGCCGTCTATCAGGGGGCCTATCCGCTCGCGACGGCGCTGGCACGCCCGCTGATCGCGCAGCTGCTCGTCGAGGTCGCCAAGCGCGAGGGCGCGGACGCGGTCGCGCACGGCTGCACGGGCAAGGGCAACGACCAGGTCCGCTTCGATGTGGCGACGCACGCCCTCGATCCAGGGCTCGAGGTCATCGCGCCGATGCGCGTGGGCATGGGCCTGACCCGCGACCAGGAGATCGACTACGCGAACGAGCGCGGCATCGAGATCCCGATCACCAAGGCGTCGCCGTATTCGATCGACGTGAACCTGTGGGGTCGCTCGTGCGAGACGGGCGTGCTCGAGGACCCGTGGGTCACGCCGCCGGCCGATGCGTATGAGTGGACGGTGGCCCCGGGCGATGCGCCGGACCCGGTCGAGGTCACGATCGACTTCGAGGGCGGGGTCCCGGTGGCGCTTGACGGGGAGCGGCTGGGTCCGGTGGAGCTCGTCGAGCGGCTGCACGACCTGGGTGGCCGGCACGGCGTCGGCCGGATCGACCACGTCGAGGATCGGCTGGTCGGGATCAAGAGCCGCGAGATCTACGAGGCCCCCGCCGCGACGATCCTGCACGCCGCGCATCGCGCGCTGGAGGGGTTGACGCTATCGCGTGACACGCTTCGGTTCGACGCGTTCGTCGCCGATGAACTGGCGCGGCTCGTGTACGACGGGCTGTGGTTCTCCGCGCTGTCGCGGGACCTGCGGCAATACGTCTCGTCGTCGCAGCGCGTGGTCTCGGGCGAGGTCCGGATGCGGCTCGACCACGGTCAGGCGATCGTGGCTGGCCGGCGTTCCCCATTGTCCCTGTACGACAAGAGCCTCGCGACGTACGACGAGGGCGATGCGTTCGACCACGCGTCGGCCGTCGGGTTCATCGAGATCTTCGGGTTGCCGCTGCGCGTGGAGGCGGCACGGCACGGGGCCGTGGGCAAGCACCACGGGGCGGCGTGGACCTGGACCGATCCTCTGCTCGACGACCTGCCGACCACCGTCACAGATCCGACTCCAGCGGGGGTCTGAGCCCCGAGACGGGTCGCACGCCGACAGGATCTCCCGCTTGACGGCCGACGACGTCCCGGTTATATATCGTCTCGCGATATAACTCCCGGCGGTCGTCGGGGGCCTGTCGCCCGATGATCGGGAAGCACGTGCACGAAGCAGCGACCACGTCGGCATCACCGGCCAGCGAGGCGTCGGCGTACTCGCGCGGCGCACTGGGCGTCCTGAGAGACATCACGCGTGGCGGGCTCGCCGGCCTGATCGTCGGGGTCGTGCTTGCCGGCGTCGGCGGCCGGGCAGTGATGCGCCTCGCGGCCCTGCTCGTCCCCTCGGCGACGGGGGCGTTCACGGAGAACGGCAATCGGATCGGCGACATCACGCTTGGCGGGAGCCTGGGAATCATCATCGCCGTCGGGCTGCTGTTCGGCGCTGTTGCCGGGTCGCTGTGGGTCATCATCCGGCCGTGGCTGCCTGACCATGCGTGGTGGCGGGCACTCGCGACCATCCCGATCGCGGTCGCGCTCGGGACGCGCGGTCTGATCGAGGCGCGAAATCGGGACTTCGCGATCCTCGACCACGACCCGTTGGTGGTCGCCTCGCTTGTCGCCCTGGTTGCCGGATTCGGTCCAGCGCTGGTCCTTGTCGATGCGTGGCTGGATCGTCGGCTGCCGCATCCCGAACCGGGTGAGAGCCGCGTGGTCAACGGGTTCCTCGCGGTGACGATCCTTGGGACTGGCCTGACGGTGCTGCTGGTCGTGCCCTTCTACCTGGCGGCGCCGATGACCCTTGTTGGCGTGGCGTTGACCGTCGTGGGTCTTGCCACCCTTGCCACGTGGGCGTTTCGTGGCCAGGAGCGGGGGGCGACGCCGCGCTGGATCGGTCTCGTCGCTCGAGGAGCGCTCGTTGCAACGGTGGTTGCCGGGCTTGCTGTCGTGGTGCCCGAGGTGCAGGGAGCGCTCGGCACGCGCTGAGCCGAGGGCCTGAGCCGAGGGTCTGAGCCGGGGGTCTGAGCCAGCGTTGGGCCACGCCTGCCGCGAACGCTGTCAGATACCAACCGGTGTGGTGCGCGGCGCGGGACGGGTCGCTTGGCGGGATCAGATACCAACCGGGGTGGTAGGTGGGCCCGAAATCGCGCGAAATCAGCCCGGATACCGGCCGATCGGGGCCTGGATCGCCACCTCGTACCACGGGGGTTGGTCGATGACGGGAAACGCCGCCGCATGGCGCGCCGACCCCGGCAGGCCCCTCAGGACCCCTACCCCGCGGTCACGACCCTTGCTTCGGCCGCGCGCAGGTGCGCGTAGCCGGGCTTCACGACCTCGTTGATGATTCGCAGCCGCTCGTCGAACGGCGCGAACGCGCTCTTCATCGCGTTGATCGTCAGCCACTCCATCTCGCCGAGACCGATCCCGAACGCCTGATCCAGCACCGCGAATTCGCTCGAGAGCGTGACACCACTCATCAGCCGGTTATCCGTGTTGAGCGTCACGCGATAGCGGAGGCGCCGCAGCAGGTCGATGGGGTGGTCCTCGATCGACGTCGCCGCGCCGGAGTGGACGTTCGACGTCGGACACATCTCGAGCGGCACCCGTCGGTCCCGGACGAACGTGGCCAGGCGGCCCAACTCCACGGACCCGTCGTCGCGGACCGTGATGTCATCCACGATCCGCACGCCGTGTCCCAGCCGCTCGGCGCCGCACCATTGCAGCGCCTCCCAGATCGATGGCAGCCCGAACGACTCGCCCGCATGGATCGTGATGTGGAAGTTCTCTCGGCGGACGTAGTCGAAGGCGTCGAGATGGCGCGTCGGGGCATAACCCGCCTCGGGACCGGCGATATCAAACCCGACGACGCCGGCGTCGCGCCAGCGGACGGCGCACTGCGCGACTTCCACGGAGCGCGCGGCCTGGCGCATCGCCGTGACGATCGATCGCACGACGATGGGATGACCCGCCTCCGCCGCACGCTGCTCCCCGAGCCGGTATCCCGCGAGGATCGCGTCCTGGACCTCGTCGAGCGTCAACCCCTTGGCCGTGCACAGTTCGGGGGCCATCCGAACCTCCGCGTACACGACGCCGTCCGCCGCGAGGTCCTCGACGCACTCGGCGGCCACGCGGGTGATCGCGTCGCGGTCCTGCATCACGCCGAAGGTGTGCACGAACGTCTCGAGATACAGCTCGAGTGACTTCCGATCCGCGCCGCGGCGGATCCAGGCCGCGAAGTCGTCGACGTCGGTCGTCGGCAGGCCCGTGTACCCGTACTCCGCCGCGAGGTCGATGACCGTGGAGGGGCGCAGACCGCCGTCCAGATGGTCGTGGAGCAGCGCTTTCGGGGCCGCGACGATGGTCGCCAGATCCGGCACGGGCCGTCCTCCATGCGCGAGGTTGCGCCGATGGTAGCGCGCCCGGGCCGTCATGATGACGCGCATGACCGTCAGTACGCGGAGTCGGGACGGCGGATTCGACCTGACCCTCGAGCTCGATCGCGCCGACCTGTTGCCCGGCCGCCTCGTCGATGGACGCGCGACGATCACCGCGTCGGGGAGCGAGGCCATCAGGGGCGCGCGGGTGACCCTTGCTGGCGTGGAGACCTATCGCTACGACCGGACCGAGACGGACTCGAAGGGGCATTCGCGCACCGTCACCCACACCGCGACCCACGACCTGCCGCTCGTCCCGCTGGGCGTCCTCGGGCCGACGACGTTCGCGCCGGGTGAGACTCGCGAGGTCCCGTTCCAGGTCCCCGTCCCGAGCCTCGGCCCGCCGTCGTTCGAGGCGACCGAGGTCAAGATCGAGTGGGAGCTCCGCCTCAACCTCGATGTCCCGCTCTTCGACCCGACGTTGACCCTGCCCGTCACGATCCTCCAACCCACCGCGCTCCTCATGGCAGGCGTCGTGACCGTCGGCGAGTTCGCGCTGTACCCGGAGGCGGACCTCGCCGCCGACGGATGGGCCGGCCGACTGTGGCTTGACCCGGTCCCGCTCGTGGTCGGCGCTCCATTCCAGGGTCGACTGACGCTGACGCAGGGCGAGGCCCGCGAGGTCCAGGAGGTCCGTCTCGAACTCCGGACACAGGTCAAAGCCACGGTCTCCGGCGGTCGCGAGGAGTCCGTCTCACTCTGGGTGGGGCGTCTGGCGGGCGCCGGCACGTTCGGGTCCGGCGCGACCTACGAGTTCGACGGCGCGCTTCCGGACCGGGCCGCCCCCACGATGCGGAGCCCCCACGGCCGCTCAGACGCGACGTTCCGCGTCGTCGTCGCCGTCCCGTGGGCCAGGGATCCGAACCTGGTCCGGGACATCGCCATCTGCTCCACAGAGGAGCTTTAGCCACCCATGTAGGCGTTGGCTACCTGGACCGGGCACGGTCAACGCTGATCAGCCAGGAGGGCGTGATGCTCCCCACGTCGCTACGGTTCGGGTTCTAGCCCTCAGCCGGTGTCGCCCTCGAGGCGCGTCCGGACCGACGCGAGTTCCGCGTGGACGCGGCCCGGCGCCGTCCCACCGATCACATCGCAGGACGCCATCGCGCCATCGATCGATGCGGCCGCCCGCAACGCGTCACCGATCCCCGGGTCAGCACCGAGCGCGGCGAGGTCCGGATCGTCGCTCGCGGCGACGGCCGCCGTGATGTCGGCGTCGGACACGGCGTCGAGCGTGGTCCCGGCTCGCTCCGCCGCGGCCACGAGCGCGCCGATGACGTGGTGGGCGGCACGGAACGGGATGCCGCGCCGGACCAGGCTGTCGGCCACGGCCGTCGCAGTCACGAACCCCTGGCTCGCGGCCGCCCGCATCCGGTCGGCATCGACCGTCATGGTCTCGAGCATCCCAGCCATGACGCCGAGCGACGCCTCGTAGACCGCCACCGCATCGAACAGCGGCGCCTTGTCCTCCTGGAGGTCCCGCTGATACCCCAGCGGCAGGCCCTTGAGCAGCGTCAGCATGCCGCCGAGCGCGCCGATCACCCGGGCGGAGCGACCGCGGACCAGCTCGGCCGGATCGGGGTTCTTCTTGTTGGGCATGATCGAGCTGCCGGTCGAGAATGCGTCCGACGCCCGGACGAACCCGAACGCCGGGTTCGACCACCAGGTGATCTCCTCGGCGAGCCGGCTGAGATGGACCATCCCGAGGGCGACCGCGCCGACGACGTCGACCACGAAGTCCCGGTCGCTGACCGCATCGAGCGAATTGCGGGTCACGCCGTCGAAGTCGAGGTCCGCCGCCGTCGCCTCGCGATCGAGCGGATATCCGGCACCCGCGAGCGCGCCCGCGCCAAGCGGCGAGACGTTCAGACGTCGGCGCGCATCGGCCAGTCGCGACCGGTCGCGCTCCGCCATCTCGACGTACGCCAGCAGGTGATGGGCGAACAGCACGGGCTGGGCAGGCTGGATGTGCGTGCTCCCCGGAAGGACCGCGTCGCCTTCCCGCATCGCCAGATCCACGAGCGCCCGCTCGAACCCGACGAGGGCGTCATCGAGGCGGTCGATCGCCCGGCGCGTCCAGAGACGAAGGTCCGTGGCCACCTGATCGTTGCGCGACCGACCCGTGTGCAGCCGGCCGGCGACCGCGCCGATCCGGGTGGCGAGTGCCGATTCGAGGTTGAGATGGACGTCCTCGAGCGCGGGGTCCCACTCGAACCGGCCCGCTGCGACGTCCTCGGCGAGGGCGGTCAGCCCGTCGATCAGCTCGCGGGCCTGGTCGTCGGTGACGAGGCCGGCGCGCGCGAGCCCCCGGACGTGGGCGATCGACCCGGCCAGGTCATCGGCCGCCAGCTCGCGGTCGATCTCCACCGAGGTCGTGAACGCCTCGACGCGCGCGTCGTTCGGTTCGCTGAAGCGTCCGCCCCAGAGCCGCATCGTGCCTCCGTCGCTTGGGATGTCCGGCACATGCTAGCGGGCGAACGCGAGGACCCGTGCCGGGTTCGTGACGAACATGGCGTGCCGAGCGCCCGCATCGATGCCGCGATCGGCCATCTGCGCACTGAACGCGTCGAGCAGGAACGTCATCCCCGGGCGCCCGCCGTGGACCGCCCAGTACGACCGCTTGGCGGCGTCCATCCCGAGCATGAGCTGCCCGCCGAACCCATCCGCGAGCAGCCACTCGAGCAGCTGGAGCGTGCCACTGGGCTGATCGGGCTTCCAGCGCATGCCGCCATCGAACTCGACGCTCGCCCCGGTCTCGAGCAGCGCGCGGTGGTACCCGCGGTCGACGACCTTGTCGGTGTGCGAGAGCACGACATGACCCAGGTCGACCCCGGCGGCGCCGAAGAGCGCCAGTTGCGTGTCGGCCGCCGTGCCGTCCGTACAGTGGGTGAGGATCGGGACGCCGGTCTCGACGTGGACGAGCGCGGCCGCCTCGAAGACGCGCCGGTCGCGGGGCGAAAGGTCGTCCCGCTCGGAGGCGACCTTGATGATCCCGGCCCGGTGGGGCGTCCCGTCGATGCCGTCGGTCACGTCGCGTCGCATCGCAGCCGCCAGGTCGGCCGTGGGTGCGTCGAGGCTCCAGTGGTCCGCGGCGTGGTAACGGGCGACGTGAAACCCCGTGGCGGCGATCACGTGGATCCCGGCATCAGCCCCGATCGCGGCGAGCTTGGACACGTTTCGTCCCACATCCCCGGGCATCGCGTCCACCACGGCCCGCAAACCAAGCGCCACGGCGGGCGCGAGCTCGTTGACCGCGTCCTCGACGGCGTCGATCGCGAAATCCGGGTCGATCTCCGGCAGCCGCCCGCCGTCGATGACCAGGTGCTCGTGTGCATACGTGACGCCGAGGTCGGCCGGGTCGATGTCGCCGGCCACGGTCCGGACGAAGGTCACGCGCCCATCCCGGCTTCGTCGGGCGCCAGGTCGAGGATCGCGCCGTCGCGTCGGAGCCGGTCACGCAGGTCGTCGATCGGGAGGTCGCGCGGTGAGCGGCCGGCGGAGGCGGCAAGCGCGGCCGCGGTCCCGGCGGCCTGCCCCATCGCCATGCACTGGGCCATCGAGCGGACCGACGCGTGGGCGTCATGGGTCGCCGAGAAGCAGCGACCCGCCACGAGGACGTTCGCCGCGTCGCGGACCAGCAGGGTGCGGTAGGGGATCCCGACCACCTCGCCGTCGGGCAGGTAGGCCCACTCGGTCCCATCCCCCGAGCGGTGGTCCTCGATCGGGGCGCCGCACAGGCCAACCTGCTCGTCGAACTGCCGCGCGGAGAGAACGTCGTCGCGCGTGAGACGGGCGTCGCCGTAGACGCGACGGGTCTCCCGGATGCCGATCTGGCTGCCGAGCGCGACAAGCGACGCGGCTTCGTAGCCTGGGACGCGATCGACGAGGAACCGCGCGTATTCGAGCGCCTGCCGCCGGCCCGCGATCTCCCGTTGTGTGAGCACGTCGGGGTCCGTGGCGTTCACCACCGTGTCGCCGCGCCGCTCGACCGATTCGAGGCGGGTCATGATCGTTGCTGTCACGCCGTCGATCGGGGTGATGTGATCGCTGCCCTCGCGTCGCGGGAGGTCGTAGGCGCCCGACGCCGCCGCGTCGGCCATCAGAGCATGGAGCGCGTCCTTGTCGATCGTGCGGCGGCGGTCGCCATCGACATTGACCATGCGGAAGGTCGTCGTCAGCGTCTGTGCCGGTTCGAGCGCGCCCGCGAGTTCGTAACCGAATCCGGCAAAGTGGCACAGGTCGGCATCGCCGGAGGCATCGATGAAGATGCGCGCGGCGACCCGACGAAGTCCGGCCTTCGTCGCGATCGTGATCGAGGTCACGTGCCCGTCGCGAACCTCCGCGTCCTGGAGGAACGCGTGCAGGAGGACGGTGACGCCGGCGTCGGTCGCCAGGCGCTCCCAGACCACCTTGAGATGCTCGGCGAGGTAGGTGACGCCCGTGCCGGCGCCATAGGTGTTGGGCCGCTCCACGACCGGTCCGAGCGCGCGCAGACCGGCCACCACGTCGTCGGCGACGCCGCCGACCACCTTGCGGGACCGCGAGCCGGGTGTGTAGAAGCCGTAGAACGTGTCGAGGACGGCGGTGGAGTTGCCGCCCAGGAATGGGAGCTTCTCGACGAGGAGGGTCCGGGCACCGGCGCGGGCCGCGGCGATGGCCGCCGTGGAACCGGCGGACCCGGAGCCGACGACACAGACGTCGACGTCCGCCAGGAGCGGGATGGTCACGAGCCGTATCGTACCGGCGTCGGCCTCTGCCGAGCCGGAACGGCGAGCCAGCCCACGACGGCGGCGGCGAGGGCGAGTACGGCCCCGAGTCCGAAGACCGCCGCGTGCCCGACCAGCTCGTACAAGAGTCCTCCGAGCACGTTGGCGACCACCGCCGCGGCCCCGAAGGCGGTCATCTGGAACAGCGCCTGCCCGGTGGCCTGGAGGTCTGCCGGGAGGAACGCGGCGATCGTCAGGACCGTGGCGACCACGACACCGGCGAACGCGACGCCCGTCACGGCTCGGCTGGCGATGATCAGCGCCGGGACGTCCGAGAAGGTCCACAGCGCGAGGCAGACCGCGTACAGCAGGGCACTCCCCGTGAACATGCCACGGAGCCCGATCCGTGACGCGAACCATCCGGCCGCCAGCATGGCCGGGACCTCGGTGAACGCGGAGACCCCCGAGGAGAGTGCCACCTCGGTGGGACCGGAGCCCAGCTCCACGAGCCGCAGTCCCAGGAAGGTGAAGCCGGAGATGATCCCGACGTGGAGCAGGGCCACGCCGAAGAGCACCAGCGCCAGCTTCGGTGCCAGGCGGAGGGCGACGCTGGACGACCCGAACCGCCACGTCCGGGGGTTCCCGCGACGGGTTCGCGCTGGGGTCCCGTCCGAGTCCGCACCAACGCTGGCCCCCCGAGGGCCCATGTGCGCCGCGAGGTCGGCTCGCTCCACGTCCGGCACGCGGAGGGTCGTCAGGGCCAGCGCGACCGCCGCGATGGCGAACACGGCGTACGCGGCCGCATAGCCCGTCCGCTCGTACAGGACGCCGGCCGCGATGGTGCCCACCGCGAATGCGATGCTCGTCAGGAGGCGAATCCGTGCGTACCCGTCTCGATCACGAAGCGAGTTGACCGTGATCGCGTCGGCGAGCGGCTGCCACGACGATTGGAAGAACCAGAAGACGATGACGAGAACGACGACGATCGCGGCCGGCCAGGCGACCAGCAGGGCTGCGACGGTGATGGCCCCGCCGATCGCGCAGATGCGCAGCGTCTGCGGCCGCCCCCACCGGACGTCTGCGAGGTGGCCCCACATCGGGACCGCGATCGTCGAGCCGAGCGCGGCCAGCGACGTGATCAGGCCGATCTCCCCTGGCCCGAACCCGCGATCCGCGAGGATCACCGAGATGAACGGGAAGAAGACGCCCAGGGCGACGCCCAGCGAGAGCACGAGCAGGCGCAGGGACGTCACGAGGCCCATCGTATCGGGCACCGGCGTGCAACGGTTTCGAGCGGGTCGTGGTTGGGGTGATGTGACCATCCATCCTGGCCGATTGGGTGCGCGTCGAGTCGTCCAGCGATCGCTCCATCGACCCTCCCGTTGGCCTATCGACGTAGGCCAAGTGTCGCGTATGATGCGCCCGTGAGCGACCGCGACGCCCGGATGAACTGGGTCCTGTTCCTGGCGCTCGGGTTCATGTGGGGCTCGAGCTACCTCTTCATCAAGCTCGCCGTCGACGACTTCGGGACGTTCACGCTCGTCGCGCTGCGGCTCGTCGTCGGGGCGATCCTGCTGTGGGCGTTCCTGTGGTATCGACGCCAGCCGCTGCCGCGCGAACCGCGCATGTACGGGCATCTGCTGGTCATGGCCCTCGTCAACATCACGATCCCGTTCGTGCTCATCACGTGGGCCGAGCAGTCCGTCGATTCGTCACTCGCGGCCATCCTGACCTCGCCGGTGCCGCTGTTCGCGATCGTGCTTTCGTCGCTGTTCCTCCCCGACGAACCGATCCGGGTCAACGGGCTCGTGGGATTGCTCGTCGGGTTCGTGGGCGTGTTGATCATCACGAGCCGGGGGCTGAGCGGGTCTGGCGGCTCGATCGAGGGCGAGCTGGCTCTCATCGGGGCGACGGTCTGTTACGCCGCGGGGGCCGTCTACTCGCGACGGAACGTCCGGGGGCTGCCGGCGGTCATCCCGGCCGTCTTCCAGGTGACGTTCGCGGCGGTCGTCGCGGGCGCCTTCGCGCTGATCCTCGAGCACCCTTGGACCGCAACGCCTGACACACAGGCGATCTTCTCGATCCTCTGGCTTGGCATCCTCGGGTCGGGGTTCGCGTACCTGGTGGTGTTCAGGCTCATCGCCAACTGGGGCGCCACCCGGATGACGACGGTCGCCTACGTGATCCCGGTCGTGGGGATCCTGCTCGGCTACCTCGTGCTGCAGGAGCCGGTGGACGAGCGGATCATCCTGGGGACGGCCCTCGTGATCACCGGGATCGGGCTGGTCAACAGCCGCTACGGCCGACGACGCCTCTTCGGCCGGACGCCCCCGATCGAGGCGGTGTAGCCGAGGGTCTCGCGGACGCGGGTCGCGTCGGCCTGTCGGGGAGGCCTGTCGGGCACGGATCCCTTCCCGCCGGTATCGGCCCGGGATCCTCCCACCAGCCGGGCCGAGATCCTCCCGCCGGTTCCGGCCCGATCCTCCCGCCGGTATCGGCCCGATCCTCCCGCCGGTATCGGCCCGATCCTCCCATTTACCAACCCGAGTAGTAGCGGGCGATACGCGGGGCTCGGATCGGCCTGATTCCGCCCAATTTCGGCCCGGATCGACCGGAATCGGGCGCAGATACCAACCCGGGTGGTGCGTGACAGGAAACCTGGCCCAATCGGCGGCAGAGTTGCCCTAGTCCGGCACCGCGTACTACGGGGGTTGGTAGGTGACGGTCGCCGGCTCGCGGCAAGCGGCAGCCGGTGCCGGGTGCCTGTTGACGCCGGGTGGTGACGGTCGCGGGCTCGCGGCCAGCCGCGTGGACGCCGGGTGGCACCGGGTGCCTGTTGACGCCGGGTGGTGACGGTCGCGGGCTCGCGGCCAGCCGCGTGGACGTCGGGTGGCACCGGATGCCTGTTGACGCCGGGTGGTGACGGTCGCGGGCTCGCGGCCAGCCGCGTGGACGTCGGGTGGCACCGGATGCCTGGAGGGCCGCGCGTCACTCCCCGCCGAGCGCCAACAGGAGCGCGCCGGCGACGATCAGCAAGGACGCGCCGATCCTTCGCGCCGTCTCGCGGCCGCTGGCCGCCTCGCGCAACCGGACCGATCCCCAGGCTGCCGCGAAGACCGTCGCCGACTCTCGGAGCGGTGACACGCCACTCAGCGGTGCCACGCTCAACGCTACGAGGATGCACAGGTACGCGACAAGCGTCAGCATGCCCCCGATCGCCGCTCGCTGGACCTGCGCCCGTCCGCCGGCGAGAACGCCACCACCGGCGACGAGCATCACCCAGGCGACCAGCACGACCGCGGATGTGACGGTCAGGATCGCGCCGTACACGAACGGGTCGACGAGGCGCGTCCCCATCCGGTCGATCGCGCTGTACGTCGCGATCGTGACGCCGGTCGCGAGAGCGAACAGGATCGAGGTGTCGATCCCACCCGCCGCCGGCCGATCATCCGAGCCACCGACCCTGCCGTCGCCCGCCGAGGCCCGGGCCGACCTGGCCGCCCTGACGCCAGCGATCACGCGCCACGGCCGCTGGAGCACGAGGAACCCGGCGATCAGCGCGGCGACCCCCGCCGAACCCGAGAGTCCCAACCGCTCGCCGAAGACGAGGATCCCGATCGCCACCGCGAGCAGCGGGGCCGTCCCGCGAGCGATCGGGTAGACGATCGAGAGGTCACCGCGTCGATAGGCGGCCGCGAGGAGGATGAAGTACCCAGCCTCCACCACCCCCGACACGAGCCCGAGCCCGACCCCCGCCAGCGAGACCGTCGGCCACCCGGACGCCGCCCAGATGGCAACCCCCATGGGCACGATCACCACGGATCCGGCGATCATCCCGACAGTCGCCGCCCGCAACGGATCGCCGGCCGTCTTGAGCCGGACGTTCCAGGCCACGTGCAGGATGGCGGAGAACCCGACGAGGGCGATGATCGCTGGATTCACGCCGGGACGTTACCTGTCCAGGTCGCGTCGTTGCAGACCCCATGCGCCGATCGACAGGCCGCCGATCGCCAGGACGGCGGCGGCGGCAAGTCCGACCGGATCGTAGACACCAGCCATCGGCTGACCAAGATGCTTGAAGAGGCTGAGCTGGAGGACCGGATCAGGCAGATCGAGCGCCGCGCCGAGCGTGTCGATCAGGAATGTGGCGATCGCGGCGAAACCTGCCGCAGGCGCCGCAAGCGTGGCCCGGATCAGCCCCCCGACCGCGAGTCCGATCCCGGCGAACGCCGCCGCGGCGAGGCCCAGGATCGCCGTCCCGAGGAGCGGTCCGGCGAGTTGGCCACCCTGGCTCACGACCGCGATGGCCACCAACGTCCCGACGGTCATCGTCATGATCCCGATCGCCGCGAAGACGCCAAGCCCGCTCAGGACCATCCAGCGGGCGCGGGTGATCGGAACGGACATCACCATCGCCAGTCGGCCGTCAGCCTCATCGGCGGACCAGCCAGCGAGGAACGAGGCGCCGGCGATGCTGAGGATGAGCGACGCGAACCCGAAGAAGACGAGTTGGAGGATCCCCGAGGGTTGAGCGAAGTCGATGTCCGGGTAGATCGACGCCACGAGCGCGACGACCTGCGGGATCGATCCGATGCTCTCGGCGAACGCGCTGGCCGACGCCACGATCACGGCCGCGTAGAGACCGACGCCCAGGCCCCAGGCGAGCGCCATCCCCGTCCGATCGGCCGTCTGTCGACGGAGGGGCCCTCCGATCCCGGCAGGGAGCCCGGGTAGCCGGATCCAGGCAAGCGCCGTGGCGTTCCCGACATCGCGGCGGACGAACCCGGCGACACCCACGCCAAGCAGCGCCAGGATGGCCAGCCCGAGCGCCGCCATCGCCGGCCAATCCGTCACGCCGGCCATGGGCCGGTGGTTGCTGACCCAAGCCTCGAACGAGAGCGGGCGCAGCACCTCCACGATCGGCGAGAGACTCGAGTACGAATTGACGATCGAGCCGCCGAAGAGGGCGATCAGACCGAACGCGGCGCCTCGCGTCCGCCCGACGAATGGCGCGGCCGCGAACGCGACGGCCCCCGACGCCAGCATCACCATCCCGAGCAGCATGCCCTGCCCGAGCGCCGCGCCGATCGAGATCTCGTCCCCGGGGAGCTTGGCGAACGCGACACCCACGAGGGAGGTGATGATCGAGAAGAGCACCATCGCGAGCGTGAGCGCCGCGAGGTGGCCCGCCACCTTCTGCAGCGCGATCACCCGCCGGGCGACCGGGGTGGACACGATGAGGTCCAGGCTGCCCTTGGCGGCCTCGCCGGCGAGCGTCCCCGACAGGGCGAGCACGGACCAGATCCCGAACGTGAGGGGCAGGACGTTCCCGATCCGCCACGACAGGAACCCGCCGAGATGTTCGATGTCGATGGGTGTGCCCAGGATCCCGCGGAGCGCTGCCGGCAGCGCGAGCAGCCCGTTCGTGAACTGCTGGCGAAGCTCGATCGTCGCGAACTCTGGCGAGGCCCCGTACGGTCCGCCCGTCCCGACCATGAACAGTCCGGCGACACCACCGACGATCAGCGCCGCTCGGCGTCCGTCACGGAACGTCTTCGCGAAGATCGAGCCGAGCCCCATGACCCTCGACCATGGTCGCGCCCGCGTGCGTGTCCCGGTATCAGCGGCCATCGGGGATGGTCGCTGCGTGCCTCGTCCGGTCGCCGTACTGCGCCAGGAACACATCCTCGAGGTTCGGTTCGCGGCTGACGACGTCCTGGAGCCCGTGCCCGGCCGCCGTCGCGATGACCGCGCCGATCGGACCGCTGACCCGCATGGAGACCACGTTCCCGCTCGCCGTGACGTTCGAAACGCCGGCGAGCGCCTCGAAGACGGCCGGTCCGACCGGTGCGCCGAACGTCAGATCGACATGGTGGAACGCCAGCCGACGGATGGCCTCGATGCGGTCGACCTGGACCAGGCGACCCTCGCGGATGATCGCCACCCGATCGCACGTCCGGTCCACCTCGTCGATGATGTGCGAGCTCAAAAAGACGGTCCTCCCGTCTGCGCGGGCCTCGCGGACGATCTCGAAGAACGTCTGCTGGACCAGCGGGTCGAGGCCGGCGGTCGGCTCGTCGAGCATCAGGAGGTCCGGGCGGTGCTGGAGCGCCACGACCAGTCCCACCTTCTGCTTGTTGCCCTTCGAATACTCCTTGAATCGCCGGCTCGGATCGAGGTCCAGGCGTTCCACCAGCTCAGCGACGTATCCGCGATCCACGCCACCGCGAAGGTTGGCGAAGTAGGTGATCGTGTCGGCCCCGGTGAGGCGGTCGTAGAGGTCGAATTCACCCGGCAGATAACCCACGCGGCGGTGGATGGCGACCGGGTCGGCCGTGGTTTCGATCCCGAAGACCTCCGCGCGCCCTGAGGTGGGGCGGATCAGGTCGAGCAGGAGCCGCATGGTGGTGGTCTTGCCTGCCCCGTTCGGCCCGAGGAAGCCGAAGATCTCGCCCGCCTTGACGTCGAGATCCAACTCGGTGATGCCTCGATGGATGCCGTAGGTCTTCGTCAGTCGCTCGGTCTGGATGACCGCGGTCATCGGCTCCAGGTCCTTCCTGCCGGCCCTGCCGGCGCGCTGCGGGGTGGTCGGATGATGATGCCGCGGGCGGCCGACGCCCGCTGGCCCGGAGCGCCGATCCGGCCGGTCAGGAGATGGGGGTCGCGGACCGTTGCGCGGCTTCGGCGCGCTCCTTGAGGACGCGCAGGTGCGTCTCGACCCGCCCACCCAGCGACGACGATCGACCGATGCGGACCAGGAATCCTGTCCAGCGATCGAAGGGCTCGAACGACGCCGCGTGGATGACCCGCGTCCCGCCCGACACCGGCTCGAGCCGCCAGCTCCACTCGCACTCGAATCCCGTGCCGGTCATCCGGGCGCGGAATCGGGCGGCCGGGCGTGCCTCCAGGCTCTCGATGCGTGCGGTCTCGCGCAGCATCCCGAGCCTCGTCCGTGCCGATCGCACGGTCGCGGCCGCGGGCCACGACGGAGCGGCCGGTCCGAACCGGATCTCGGGGTAGATCGCCGCGGTCAGCGCAGGGTCGTGCAGCGTCGCCCACACGATCTGCGGCGAGGCCTGGACGAACACGCGTCGTTCGACGACCCCATCCGCCCGCCGATGGTCGCCGGGGCGTCGATAGCCGACTTCGGGATCAGGCCGGACCCCCACTCCCTAGACCCCGATCGGGTGCCAGACCGTCTTCATCTCGAGGAAGGCGGCGATCCACTCGGGGCGCTCGGACGCCCGATCATCGAGCCAGTCGAAGCGCGCCTCCGACACCTTGGTCGGCCGGCGCAGCACGCGCTTGATGTCGTCGGCTGCCAGGAGTTCGATCTCGAGACGCATGTCGTCGGCAACGCCCCACGTATCGAGCGCGTCCACGTCCACGTGTCCGGCCAGCACCGGGACCAGCTCGCGCTTGTGACCGGTCAGCACGTTCACGACACCACCGGGAACGTCGGACGTGGCGAGGACCTCGCTCAGCGTCACCGCGGGCAGCGGCCGCGTCCCGGAGGTGATGAGCACGACCGTATTGCCCGACACGAGCGGCGGCGCGAGCCGACTGACCAGCCCCAGTAGCGACGATGTCTCGGGGGCGACCACGCCCACGACGCCGGTCGCCTCGGGGATCGTGAAGTTGAAGTACGGGGCCGCGACGGGGTTGGATGACCCGAGGATCTGGGTGATCTTGTCGGCCCAGCCGGCATACCAGACCCAGCGGTCGATGGCCCGATCGACGACCTCTCGCGCCTTCGCATCGCGCAGGCCTTCCGCGGCGGCGACCTCGGCAACGAATTGATCCCGTCGACCCTCCATCAGCTCCGCGACGCGGTAGAGGACCTGGCCGCGGTTCATCGCGGTCTTTACGGCCCAGCCGGGGAATGCCTTGCGCGCGGCCCGGACGGCGTCACGAAGGTCCTTGCGCGATGCGCGGCAGGCATTCGCGAGCGGCGTCCCGTCTGCGGCCGACACGAGGTACGAGCGCCCTGATTCGGTCCGCGGGAACGCCCCGCCGATGTACAGCTTGTAGGTCTTGCGGACCCCGATCCGGTCGGCCACGTTCAGCGGTCCTCCAGGCGGACGTAGGCGTGCAGGCCGTGCATGCCGCCCTCGCGGCCGAACCCGGATTCCTTGTACCCGCCGAACGGCGACGTCGGATCGAAACGGTTGAACGTGTTCGCCCAGACGACCCCGGCGCGCATCTTGGAGACCATGTCCAGGATGCGGCTGCCCTTGTCGGTCCACACCCCGGCGGACAGCCCGTAGGGGGTGTTGTTGGCCTTCTCGACCGCCTCGTCCGGCGTGCGGAAGGTCAGGACCGAGAGCACCGGCCCGAAGATCTCCTCGCGCGCGATGCGATGGCTCTGGGCGACATTCGTGAACAGCGTCGGGCGGAAGAAGTAGCCACGGTCCGGCAAGTCGCAGGCCGGCTGGTACAGCTCCGCGCCCTCGGCGACCCCGGATGCCACGAGTTCGGTGATCTTCTCGAGCTGGCTGCGCGAGTTGATCGCCCCGACATCGGTGTTCTTGTCGAGCGGATCACCGACGCGGATCGTCGAGATGCGGTCCTTGAGCTTGTCGATGAGCGTCTCGGCGATGGACTCCTGGACGAGCAGCCGCGACCCGGCGCAGCACACCTCGCCCTGGTTGAAGTAGATCCCGTTGACGATGCCCTCCACCGCCTGGTCGAGCGGCGCATCGTCGAACACGATGTTCGCCGCCTTGCCACCAAGCTCGAGCGTCAGCGCCTTGTCGGTCCCGGCCACGCCCCGGTAGATCTTGCGACCGATCTCGGTGGACCCGGTGAACGCCACCTTGTCCACGCCGGGGTGGGTGACGAGCGACATCCCGACCTCGCCCGGTCCCGGGACGATGTTGACGACACCGGGCGGGAGGTCCGCCTGCTGGCAGACCTCGGCGAAGAGGAGGGCCGACAGCGGGGTGGTGGACGCCGGCTTGAGGACGACGGTGTTGCCGGCCGCGAGGGCCGGGGCGATCTTCCACGACAGCATCAGCAGCGGGAAGTTCCACGGGATGATCTGGGCCGCGACACCTAACGGCTTCGCGTTCCGGCCGGGGAACGCGTACTCGAGCTTGTCCGCCCAGCCGGCGTAGTACCAGAAGTGCGCCGCGGCGAGCGGGACGTCGACGTCGCGACTCTCCTTGATCGGCTTGCCCGAGTCCATCGTCTCGAGGACGGCGAACTCGCGGCTGCGCTCCTGGAGGATCCGGGCGATGCGGAACAGGTACTTGGCGCGTTCCTTGCCCGAGATCGAGCCCCACGACCGCGTCTGGGCACGGCGCGCGGCCTTGACCGCCTTGTCGATGTCGACCGCCGTCGCGCGGGCGACATGGGTCAGCGTCTCCTCGGTGGCCGGGTTGACGCTCGGGAAGGTGGACCCGTCGCTCGAAGGGACCTCGCGCCCGCCGATGAACAGCCCATACCCCTCGCGGATCGTGACGATGTCGCGCGCCTCGGGCGCCGGCGCGTACTCCCACGGGATCGCCTGGCCGTCCCCGAACCCCCAGCTCGACGCGGTCGTGACGGCATTCCCTTGTGGCGCGGGGACCAGCACGGTGGTCGGTTCGCTCGGCTCCGTCGACATCGCGGGCATTATGGCACCGCTCGCTCGGTCACCTGCCGCACGAGTTCTGCGGCGATCCTCGTGGTTGAGCGGTGACTCGGTCAGCAGTCGTACCTGGCGAGTCGGTGGGTCGGGTCGCAATAGCGGACGTGCAGGTGGTCCTCGTGACCCGGGAACCAGCGGGTCAGGCCGTCACGGATCAGGACCGGGTCATTGAAGTAGATGAGCTTGACGTGGCCGGGCGCCGTCGCGAGGACGGCCTTGATCAGGGCCCGCGTCGCCTTTCGGTCGTAGGTGGACCAGCGCCAGTTGACGCCCCAGCGGCACTGGTCGTTCGCCCGGCGCATCGGCCGGAGGTCGACATCGAGACCCACCTTGTGCGTGCTGTGGAGCGCGATGTTCCCGCCGTGCTCGCGACTCACGTCGCCGACCGCGACGCGGCCGTACCCCTTCGAGGCGACGACCTTGGCCGCGGCCTCCACCTGGTTGATCGCCGCCGCGGTGCCCCAGTTCGCCGCGCCATTGCCGACGCTGTAATCGCACAGCGACGTCCCGTTGAACGTCGGCAACTCGTAATGCGCGATCAGGCGGCGCCACGTCGATCGGGTGGCCACGCCGGTCACCTGACGACCCGCGTGGGCCTGGAATATTCGAACGGCGATGCGCGTTGACGGCCCGAAGACACCATCCACGGGGACTGAGAGGTGGCGCTTGGCGCGCAGCTCGCGCTGGAGCGCCTTGACGGCTGGGCCGCTGTCGCCGATCCGGAGCGGCCGGATCAGCGCCGTCCAGGTCCCCTCCCCGACGATCCCGTTTGGGACCAGCGAGACCGTGGCCTTGAAGGCGTTGACCGCGTCGACCGTCGAGGTTCCGAACACGCCGTCAGCCGTGACCGGGAACCCGCGATCGGTGAGGAGCCACTGGATCGCCTTCACGTCCGTCCCGCGATTCCCGAGGCTCTGGACCGGGAAACGGAGAGAGGCCGCGGAGGTACTGGGCGCCAGGATCCCGAGCAGCAGGCCGGCCAGGGTGATGGGCAGGAGCAGGCGATGCACGCGCGTCATGGTGCTCAGGGTAGCCGGGCAGGGCCAAGGCTCGCCGGACGGGACCCCCGTCCGTGGCGTGAGGCGACCCGGCTCGCCGGTCAGATGGTGCCGCGCGCCTGCGCTACCTCGGCGGCCGTCGGCGGATCGGCGCCCGCTCGTCCGCACGTGAGCCCGGCCACGAGGACGCCGTGGCGCGTCGCGTCCTCGAGCGCCTCGCGATCCGCCAGGTCCGCGCGACCGCGACCGGCCGCGGTCCAGTGCGCGAGGAACCCGCCGCTGAACGCATCGCCCGCGCCGATCGTGTCCACGACCGGCATCGACGGGACCGGGACCGACGATTCGAACGTCGCGGTCTGGATCCGCGCGGACCGGCCGCCGTCCGTGAGCAGGACGACGCGTGCCCCCATGGCAAGCAGGTCCACCGTCGCATCCTCCGCGCCCCGATCCGGAACGAGAAACTCGAGATCATCCACGCTGACCTTGACCACGTCGGCGCGGCCGAGGATGGCCCGGATCCGAGCCATGTAGGCGGCCCGATCCGCGATGGCCCCCGGCCGGCAGTTCGGATCGACGACGAGGAGCGTCTCCGGTCCGAGGGCGGCGACGCCCCGGGCGAGACTCGCGCCCACGGGCTCCATCACGAGTCCGAGCGTCCCGATGTGGACGGCCACCGGTCGAGCGTCGATGGCGGCCTGGACCGTGCCCGCGTCCAAGTCCGACGCCGACGTCCCATCGAGCGTGAACCGGTATCTGGCGTTCCCAGCGTCGTCGATCGACGCTTCGGCGAGCGTCGTCGGGTCGTCGGTGGCGTCGGCGAAGCGCAGGTCGACATCGTCGTCGGCAAGCGCGGATCGAAGACGTCGCCCGCGTGCGTCCGTCGACAGCCGGCCGAGGAACGCGACCTCTGTGCCGAGGCGCGCGATCGTCCGGGCGGTGTTGAACGGCCCGCCCCCCGGCACTTCCTCCGTCCGCCCGTCCGGGGAGGTGATGACATCGATGAGGGCCTCGCCGGCCACGATCAGCATCGATCGATCGTAGCCGCTTCGGGGCGTGACGCCGGGTGAGACGCCGGGTGACACGCCAAGCCGGGGCGCCCCTCGGACCATGCCGGGTGTAGCCTTCGACGACCCGATGGACCGCCTGATCGATGGCGTCGAAGCGCTGGACGGCCCCCTGGACGACCCGGTCGCCCTGGCCGGGAACCTGCGCGACCTGCGCCGGATCAATCGCTGGCTGGGCGGCGTGCGACTCACGGACGAGGCCATCGATGCGCTGGCGGCACATCGCGGCGACCTGTCGATCCTGGACGTGGGGACCGGTGGCGCCGACATCCCGGTCGCGTTGCTCGCGATGGCCCGCCGGCGAGGCCGGACGTGGCGGGTCGTCGGGGTGGACAGTCGACCGGAGGTGCTGGCCGCGGCGCGGGTGGCGAGCCCGACCATCGCCGGCGTCGAAGGGCTCGAGCTCCAGCTGGGCGACGGCCGCTCGCTCCCCTTCCGCGACCGATCGTTCGACGTGGTCCACGCGTCGCTCGTGCTCCATCATCTCGAGCCCGATGACGCGGCGCGCCTGATCGGGGAGATGGCGCGCGTCGCGCGGCTCGGGATCGTCATCAACGACCTGCACCGCGGCCGGCTCGCGTGGGTCGGCGCGTGGTTGCTTGGCCACCTCCTGACCGGCAACCAATTCACGCGGCGCGATGCGCCCATGTCCGTGCGGCGGGCCTACACCGCGCCCGAAGTGGCGGCCATGCTTCGGGCCGCGGACCTGTCGCCGGTCCGGACCATCCGCGGGTTCCTCGACCACCGGTACGCGATCGCGGCCGTCCCGCGAACCGAACTCGACGGCATCGGCGCCGGAGGCATGGATGGCTCGGACTGAGCGGGTCGAGGTCGTCGTGGTCGGCGGCGGCCCGGCAGGCGCCGTCACCGCGGCCCGGATCGCGAGAGCGGGACGGGACGTGGTCCTGCTCGAACGGTCGCCCGCGTGGCGATGGCGGGCGCTCGGCGTGTTCGCGTCGCCGGCGACGGTGACCGCGCTCGCCGGTGCGGGTCTGGATGATGCGACGCTCCGCCTGGCCACCACACCGGTCCCGGCGATGCGCGTCGAGACGCCGGCCGGCACGGCGTTCCGACTCACCTATGGCACGGAACGTGGTGGTGAGCCGGCCGTTGGCTTCGACCGATCCCGTCTCGACCCGGCCCTGGTCGACCTGGCACGGTCGGCCGGCGTCGATGTCCGGGTCGGCGCGAGCGTCACGGCCGTCGCTCTGTCGCCGGCGACGGTCCGCGCTCGCGACGCCACCGGCGAGGTCGAGCTTCGGGCGGACGTCGTGGTCGGCGCCGACGGCCGCCGATCCATCGTCGCCGCGGCCGCCGGCGTCGCGCGTCGGGCATGGCTGTCGCCGCGCCTCGGGCTGACGTTCCATCTCGCGGAACCGGATGTCGGGCCCGACGCTCCGGCCCGCGACGCGCGGATCCGGGTCATCCGGGACGGATATGTCGGCCTCGCACCGGTGCCGGGCGGGCGCGTCAACGTCGGGATCGTCCTGGGGCGCTCCTGGCACGCCTTGGTTGCGCGCGAGGGGGCGTGGCCGGTCGCGCGGCGGATCATCGGCGAGATCCCGCCCGCCGACGTCCTTGATCCGGCGCTGTGGCGTCACCGCGAGCCCCTGGACCACGTCGCCGGCGCCTGGCCCGTGGGTCATCGGGTGACGCGCCGCGCCGGCCGGGGCTGGCTTCTCGTGGGGGACGCCGCCGGGTTCCTCGACCCGTTCACCGGGGAGGGTCTCCATCGGGCGATCGTCTCGGCCGAGCTGGCGGCCGCGGCGGTCGACGCATGGTTGCGCGGGCAGCGCCGCGCCCTCGACGCCTACGATCGGACGATGTCGCGCCGGTTCGCGGCCAAGGACGCGATCTCGTGGCTGGTCCAGGCGTTCCTTGCGCGCCCGACCGCCTTCGAGTACGCCGCACGGCGGGTCGCGTCGCGTCCATCGGTCCGTGCGACGATGGGCCTCGTGATGGGCGATCTCGTCCCGGCGACCCGCGGGCTGGACCCGCGCTATCTCGCCGCGCTGCTGGCTCCCTGACCGTGCCACGATCCGGGGGCCAACGGCGTGCGTAGCTCGATCGGGATCGACGTCCTCGCGCCCGCGGACCTCGTCTTCCGGCTGGCCCGCGACGTCGAGCGCTGGGAGCGACTCCTTCCCCACTACGTCCGGTCGCGGGCACGGTCCCGCCCGGACGACGGTCGCGCGATCGTGGACTTCGTGGCGCGGCGATCGCTCGTTCCGTGGCTGGGGCTCGGACTGCCGGTCGCGTGGCGATCACGGACGTGGTCGGAGCCGGACACCCAACGCCTCCGGTTCGTGCACGTCGCGGGCGTCACGCGCGGGATGGACGTGACGTGGACGATCGAACCGACGGCCGACGGCTGTCGCGTGGAGATCGCCCACGACTTCAGGCCTCGACTCCCGGGTCTTGCCTGGTTCGTTGACCGGGGCTTCACGCGACCCATCGCCGGGCGGACGCTGGCCACGTTCAAGGCCCTCGCCGAGGCCGTTCACGACACGCCGCTCCGAGAAGCCGCGGCCGCGGACCTGGTCCCGTGACCGACCGACGTCGCGTCTGGATCACGGGGATCGGCGTGATCACGGCGATCGGCACCGGCGTGGACGCGTTCCGGGCCGGCCTTCGCGCCGGGACGTCGCCCGTGCGCCGCATCGACCGGTTCGACCCGAGCCCGTTCCGCTCACAGGTCGCGGCCCAGGTCGATGACTTCGACCCGCTGGCGTGGATGCCGCCGAAGACCGCGCGACAGCTCGACCGGTTCAGCCAGTTCGGCCTCGTGACGGGGCGGCTGGCGCTCGATGACGCGGATCTCGTCCCGGGTCAGGGCGGTGCCGCCGCCCCAGAGCGGATCGGGATCTACCTCGGTTCTGCGCTCGGTGGCATCGCCTATGCGGAGGAGCAGCACACACGGTATCTCGAGAAGGGCATCCGGCAGGTGGCCCCGAACCTGGCCCTCGCCGTGTTCGGTGGGGCCGCGCCGGCCAATCTCGGGATCGCGCTCGACGTCCGTGGACCGATCCTCTCGACCGCGAACTCGTGCGCGTCCGGTGCCGTCGCGCTCGGCGAGGCGCTCGGTGACCTGCGCGAGGGTCGCGTGGATGCGGCGATCGCCGGCGGCTGCGAGATCCCGCTCAGCCCCTTGGCCTTTGGCGCGTTCGACATCATCCGCGCGCTCTCGGCCGGCCACAACGCGGACCCGGGTGCCGCTGCGCGCCCGTTCGATGTCGCCCGCGACGGGTTTGTCATGGGCGAAGGCGCCGCGCTCCTCGTCCTCGAGGCCGCCGACGTCGCCGAGGCCCGAGGCGCGACGCCGTACGCGGAGATCCTCGGCTATGGCGCCACGTCCGATGCGCATCACATGGTCCAGCCACGGGCCGACGGCCGCGAGGCGGCTCGCGCGGCGACGATCGCCCTCGAGGACGCCGCGGTCGACCCGGGTGAGATCGACTACGTGAACGCCCACGCGTCCTCGACCCCGATCGGGGACGTAGCGGAGGCTCGGGCGATCGTGACCGCGCTCGGCGGCCGGGCGGCGACCGTCCCCGTCTCGGGCACCAAGGCCTACTACGGGCATCCGCTCGGCGCGTCTGGCGCCATCGAGGCCGCGATCTGTGCGTTGGCCATCCGCGATGGCTGGGCGCCGCCGACCGTCAACCTTGGCTCACCCGACGACGAGGTCGCGACGCTGCTCCCCGGGCTGCTGCGTCAGGGTCATGACGCCACCTACCGCCGGGTCCTCTCGACGTCGTTCGGGTTCGGCGGGCTCAACGCCGCGCTCGTGTTCGGGGCGCCGGAGGGCTAGGTCCGGTTCGCCGGCTGGGTCGCGGTGGCGGCGGCTCCGGCGGTGGTCGCGGCGGCGGTGGTCGCGGCGGCGGTGGCGGCCGAACCCGAGTCGGTCACGGACACACCTGTACCCGGGTCGCGCTCGATCGTGCGTTCGAGGTTCTCACGCCGCATCCACACGAGCGCCCACAGGCCGATCCCGAGTGCGAGCAGACCGCCCAACGACACGGCCACCGCGATGCCGAACGCCGACGCGAGGCCACCCATCAACGGCCCGCCGATGGGCGTGGACCCGGCGAAGATCGTCGTGTAGACGCCCATCACGCGACCTCGCAGCGCATCCGGGACGGCGAGCTGGATGACGTTGTTCGCGGTCGAGGCCATCATGATCGTGCCGAACCCGATGGCCGCCATCACCACCAGCGACACGGCGAACACCTGCGAGAGCCCCAGCACGATCGACCCGACGCCGAGGACGATGGCGCCGAGCGGGATGAAGACCGGCGTCGGCCGGCTCCGGAACGCGAGCCAGATCGCGGCGGACAACGACCCGATCCCCGATGCGGCCATCAGGAACCCGAAGCCCGACGCGTCGCTGCCGAGATGGTCGCGGGCGAGGACGGGGATGACGACGGTGAAGTTCAGCGCGACGGTCGCGGCGAGCCCGACCACGAGCACGGCGAGCAGCACGAGCGGGGTCTGGCGGACATAGCCGAGCCCGGCGCCCAGGTGCTCCCCGACGGCGCGGACGGTCCGCGGGCGCGCGATCCGGGGCGGGTGGTGGAGTTCGTCGTCGCGCATGGCCACGAGCCCCACGATGACCGCGAGGAAGCTGGCGGCATTCAAGGCGAACGCGGCGCCCACCCCGACAAGCCCGATCGTGATGCCGGCGATCGCCGGGCCGACGATGCGCGCGCCGTTGAACATGGCGGAGTTGAGCGAGACGGCGTTCGTGATGTCCTCGCGCCCGACCATCTCGATGGAGAACGCCTGGCGGACCGGCATGTCGACGGCATTGGCGACGCCGAGCAGTAACGCGAGGCCCACGATGATGGGGACCGTCGCGAGACCGGTGAACGTCAGGACGGCGAGGATCCCGGCGAGGGCCATCATCACGATCTCGACGACGATCAGCGTCTGGCGCTTGGGGAGGGTATCGGCCACGATTCCGGCGAAGAGCCCGAAGATCATCACGGGGATGAACTGGGCGGCCGCGACGACGCCGAGCCAGACCGGATCCGAGGTCAGCTGCAGGACGAGCCAGGCTTGCGCGACTTGCTGCATCCAGGTGCCGATGAGCGAGACCGCCTGCCCGGCGAAGAACAGCCGGTAGTTGCGGTGGGCCAGCGCGGAGGTCCCGCGATGCCGGATCACGCTCGCGACCCGCCCGGCGTCGTGGGCGCCTCATCGGTCGTGGTGGTCTCGATCGCCCCGCCCTCCAGCTCGGCGATGTGTCCGAGGATCCGCGTTCGGCGCGCCTCGACGTCCTCGATCATCGCGGCGATCCGGTCAGCCTTCGACCGCAGGGTCTCGAGCTGCCGTTCGACCCTCGACATGGCGTCGTCGAGCATGGCGCGGCGCTCGGCTGGGTCGCTCGTCTGCTGGTAGCGCTCGCGGTTGCGCTCGCGCGCGGCCTCGTCCTCGAGCAGTTGGCCGACCTGGGCGAGCGAGAACCCAGCGTCGTCGCGGAGGCTCTTGATGAACCGCAGCCGGTCGAGATCGCTGGCGTCGAAGAGGCGGTAGTCGCCGTCGGAGCGGGCCGCGGGCTCGAGCAGCCCGATCTCCTCGTAGTACCGGATGGAGCGGGCGGTCAGCCCGACCTCGGCCGCGACCTCCTGGATCCGGAGGAGTGGGGTGTCATCGGTGGTGGTGTCGGTCATCGTTCGCCCCCCGACGATACCACAACCTTGACGTTGACGTAAAGGTTATGGCTCCGTATGCACCCACGGCGGGCGGCGGAGGCGCCGCTGGAGCCTCCTTATCTCGTCGCCCGCTTCACGGGAGTCGGGTCCCGGCGACCGGTCGACGTGGGTGGGCGTACAGGTTTCCCGCCTCACGGGCGACGACATAGGCGACGTCTGGCGGACGCGGACTGACGCCGTCGCGGCCAAACGGGCTGGGTTTCCCGCCTCACGGGCGACGACATAGGCGACGTCTGGCGGACGCGGACTGACGCCGTCGCGGCCAAACGGGCTGGGTTTCCCGCCTCACGGGCGACGACATAGGCGACGTCTGGCGGACGCGGACTGACGCCGTCGCGGCCAAACGGGCTGGGTTTCCCGCCTCACGGGCGACGACATAGGCGACGTCTGGCGGACGCGGGCTGACGCCGTCGCGGCCAAACGGGCTGGGTTTCCCGCCTCACGGGCGACGACATAGGCGACGTCAGGCGGACGCGGGCTGACGCCGTCGCGGCCCGGCGGCCGCGCGCCCGGCGGCCGCGCGCCCGGTCGCGCCCGACCGATCGAGACGCGCGGATTCAGTCGGTGGCCGCCACCCAGTCGTTCACGACGCCCGCGAGCGCCTCGAGGCCGAGCGCGCCCTGGCCGAGGACGGTGTCGTGGAAGGCCCGGATATCGAACCGGGCGCCGAGCATCGAGCGGGCGTCCTCTCGCAATCGGAGGATCTCGCGCTGTCCCAGTTTGTAGGCCAGTGCCTGGCCGGGTGTCACGATGTACCGGTCGATCTCATTCGCCACGTTGTTGGCGGCGAGGACGGTGTGGTCGAACATGAAGTCGATGGCCTGCTGCCGCGTCCAGCCGAGCGCGTGGATCCCCGTATCGACGACAAGCCGGCACGCTCGCCAGGCGTCGAATGACAGGACGCCGATGCGGTCGAGATCGCCCGTGTACAGGCCCATCTCGTCCGACAAGCGTTCCGTGTACAGGCCCCAGCCCTCGACGAACGCCGTCGGACCGAGGTGTCGGCGGAACGCCGGCAACCCCTCGATCTCCTGGGCGATGGCCAGCTGGAGGTGATGCCCCGGGATCGCCTCGTGGAAGGCGAGGGCTTCTGCCTCGTACCGTGGCCGGGTCGTCGGTGCGTAGGTGTTGATGTAGTACTGGCCAGGGCGCGAGCCGTCCGCCGCGGGCTGGCGGTAGTACGCGATCGTCGTGTGCTTCGCCTCGTGCTCGCCGATCTCGACAACGTCGCACGCGGCCGCCGGCAGGATGCCGAACCACGCCGGGATCGCCGCCCGGGCGCGTTCGAGCGACCGAGCCGCGGTCTCGAACACCTGCGCGCCCGTCTCGAAGTGGAGGGCTGGATCGGAGCGCAGCCGCGCCCGGATGGTCGTCAGGTCCGCCGTACCGAGAACGCGGTCGCCGAGCGAGACGAGCTCGGCGTCGATGCGCGCGACCTCATCGAGCCCGATGGCGTGGATCTCTTCGGCCGTGAGCGACAGCGACGTGTGCATCCGGGCGACCTGATCGTAGGCCTCGGCACCACCCGCGACATGCGACAGACCCGGTCGCTCGTCCGGTCGGGCGATGGGCAGGATCGCGTCTCGGATGGTCGCGCGATAGCGCTCGATGGCTGGCCTGACGACGTCGCGGACGGCCGCCCGCAGGTCGGCGTCGAACGCCGTTCGATGCGCCGGCGTCCAGTCCGGTCGGTCGACCGTCAGCGGGGCCAGGAGCGGCAGAGCCTCATCGGGCTGTGCGAGGAGCGTGTCGAGTTGGTCGAGGACCCGCTCCACCGGTGTACGGACACCGACCCGACCCGCGTCGCGTTCGCGGAGGAGGTTCTCGATGTGGGCATCGAACCACGGACCGAGCGCCCGCCATCGAGCGACCATTGCGGCGGCCTCATCGGGTGTGGCCGCCGGTTGGAACGCCTCCAGGTTCATGGCGGTGATCTGCGGGCCCTCGAGCGGGTCGACGTTCCACGTCCCGAGGTCGGCGGCGAGGCCGTCCGCGTCGGCGTCGAGCTGTGCCAGAAGCGCGAGATGCGTCACGCAGTCCGCGGCGGCCAGGCTCGCGGCGTCGATCGCTTCGGCGCTGTCACGGGACCGCGCGACCTCCGCGCGACGACGTTCCGTGCCCTGGGGGGTGGGATCATCGAGGCGATGGTCGTCCCCGCGCTCGCCCAGGGCCGTGGCGAAGACCGGGTCGGCGGCCAGGACGGCCACCCAATAGTCCTCGGCGACGGCGGCCAGCTCGGCTGACGGCGCCACGTGGCCCGGAGGATGCGCCGCAGCGCCCTCGGCTCGGTCCTCCCCCACCTCAGTCGAGCGTGAAGTGGTCGGGGTCCTGGTAGCGGCCGGTGCGCTGGAACTCGATCTGCATCAGGACATCGTTGAGCAGCGAGGACGCGCCGAACCGGAACCAGTCCGGCGTCATCCAGCGTGGGCCGAGTGTCTCGTAGAGCACCACGAGGTACTGGATCGCCTCCTTGGCCGTCCTGATCCCGCCCGCTGGCTTCATCCCCACCTGCCGGCCCGTCGACTTCTCGAAGTCGCGGATCGCCTCGAGCATCACCAGGGTCACGGGGAGCGTCGCGGCGGGCTGGACCTTGCCGGTGGAGGTCTTGATGAAGTCCGCGCCGGCCGCCATGGCGAGGACCGACGCGCGGCGGACGTTGTCGTAGGTCTCGAGTTCGCCGGTCTCGAGGATGACCTTGAGATGCGCCGACCCGGTCGCCTCCTTGACCTCGACGATCTCCTCGAAGACGGTCAGGTAGTCGCCCGACAGGAAGGCGCCACGGTCGATGACCATATCGACCTCGTCGGCACCGGCTTCGACGGCTGCGCGCGTTTCGGCGATCTTGATGTCACGGAACGTCTGGCCGCTCGGGAACCCGGTCGCGACGCTAGCGACCTTGACGGTGGAGCCCTTGAGCGCGTCCTTCGCCTCAGCCACGAGCGCCGGATAGACGCACACCGCCGCCACGGACGGGATCGTCGGCGTCGCCGGGTTGCGGGCGCATCGCCTTGACGCACATCGCGCGGATCTTGCCGGGGGTGTCCTTCCCCTCGAGCGTGGTCAGATCCATCATCCGGATCGCCAGGTCCAGGGCCCACATCTTGGAGGCCTTCTTGATGGACCGGCGCTTGAGCATGTCGACCCGCTGTTCGACCCCGACCTGGTCGACGGCTGTGACGCGACCGAGCAGGCTGCCGAGCGGTCCGGGCCGGCCGTCCCACGCCTGGATCAGCTCATGCGCGCGCTCGCGGGCGGGGCTGTCGGCGCGTCTCGCGGTCGTCATGGGAGCGAGAGGATACACCGGCGTCGAGCGGGGTTGGCCGGTGCCGAGGCTCGGATGTGGGGGACTCGGGGAACTCCACTGGTATTGGAGCCGCGGCGACAGATCCCTTGTGGACCAACACCCAGATTGCCATCTGGGCGCGCGACCACGCGCATCCGTGCCAGGAACTCCAATACGAGTGGAACCCCGTGCTCGGCGGCGGATCGCGACGCCCGCGACTCCCCTAGCGGCCGCCGCGGATCTTCGGGAGTGGCGGCATCCCGCGCCTGCCCGCGACGAGGAAGTGGCGGAACCAGCCGAGGACCACCTCGAGGTTCTCGATGCGCCGGAACGGGGTACCGGAACGGGTCAGCTCGTGCGTCTCTTCGGGGACCCGCAGCAGCCGGACAGGTAGGCGATGCGAGCGCATGACCGTGAACAGCGCCTCGGCCTGGCCGACGGTCGTTCGGATGTCACGCTCGGAGTGCTGGATCAGCAGCGGCGTTCGGATGTTCGGGGCGTAGGTCAGCGGTGACATCTCGCGATACGCCTCGGGGTCCTCCCACGGCGTCGCGCCGAACTCGAGGCGCGCCCAGTCGCCGCCGCTGATGTCGCCGGTGAGCATCAGCATGGACATGTCATTGACGGATCGGCAGGTCATCGCCGCCCGGAACCGATGGTCGTGGGCCACGATCCAGTTCGTCAGGTAACCACCGTACGAACCGCCCGTCAGCCCCAGCCGCGACGGATCCGCCAGGCCATCCGCGACCAGCGAATCCACGCCAGCGAGGACGTCGCGCATCGGTCCGGGGCCCCAGTCGGCGTGGTTGGCGTCGTTGAACGCCTCGCCGTAGCCCTCGGAGCCGCGCGGGTTGCAGTAGAACACGCCGATCCCGCTCGCCGCGAGCACCTGGAACTCCCACGACGGTGACCAGCCGTAGAGCGTGTGCGGCCCACCATGGATCTCGACGACGAGGGGGCCCGCGCCATCACCACCGGGGATGAACCAGCCCTGGATGTCGAGGCCGTCGACCGTGACATGGCGTTCCTGCGCCGGTCGCAGCGCCAATTCGTCGAGTACGTCAGCATTGAACGCGGAACGACGGCGCGGCGCGCCACCGCCGTCCTGGAGCCAGACATCGGGCGTCTCGGTGGGCGTGGAGCGGAGATACGCCAGACGGACCGTGCCGCGCGGCCCGGCGACCGCGTCCCAGCTCGAGACGTACTGCTCGCCACGCGTGAGCCGCTCCACGGCCCCGTCGGCAGCGGCGATCCGCCACACCGCGTACGAGCCGTCGATGGGGGCGGTGAACAGGATGCCGGCACGGTCCGGTGTCGCCTGGAGGTGCCCGCCCTCCCCGATCGTGATGTCGCTGTTCATCCCCGACCCTGGCATCAGGTCGTGCCGGGCGGAGAGGTTCCGGCCGCCGGTCGGGGTCGCGTCGGAGCCGTCGGCCGCGAACAACCAGATGTCGTTCCGCCGACCCGCCCTCGGTCGATCCACGCGGAACCCGAGACCCGCCACCGTGTCGCCGTCGAGCCACGCCGGCGTCCCGAAGAAGGAGTCCGGCCCGGCCGTCAGCGCGCTGACGGCCCGCGACGACGACGTCCACCACGTACAGGTCGGGGCGGCTGCGAAGGTCGGGGTCGCGCCGTCGGTTCGAGCCGAAGGCGATCCGTGTCCCGTCGGGCGACCAGGCGGGCTCGTCGTCGGACACGCGGCCGTCGGTGAGGCGGGTCGCGTCCCCGGTCGTCGCGTCCACGAGCCACAGGTGCGCGACGCGGTCGAATGTGAAGCCCGCGCCGTTGAGCATGTAGTCGAGCCGGTCAACGAAGCGGTAGTCCGACGGCGGCGGCGAATCGGGGCCGGGCGGCTTGTCGAGCCCGCGGCGCCGGAGGTCGAGTTCGCGCGTCGCCTCGATCGAGGTCGATGTCGCCACCAGGCGCGTCCCATCGGGCGACCATTCGAACCCGTTCACGCCGCGCGGCAGGTCGGTCAGCCGGCGCGCTTCACCGCCGTCGAGCGGCAGGAGGTGGATCTGGAGCACGTCCTCGCGGTCCTTGGCATCCTTCGGGCGGTCCGGCTCCTCCTCGACGAACAGGCGCCGGTCCGATAGGAAGGCGAGCGTCCGGCCGTCCGGCGAGAAGCGAGGATGCCGATCCTGGCGCGCGCCGAGGGTAAGTTGGCGAGCCTCCCCGTCGGCCGGATCGGCCGGGACCAACCACAGCGCGGATCGATACGAGCGGAAGTCCGGCGCCACCGTCTGCAGGGCCACGACGGCGAACCGGCCGTCCGGGCGACAGGTGCAGCTGGCTCGGGACGCGCAGGCGATAGAGATCGTCGGGCCGAGGGGGACGAGGCACGGCCCAAGTCTAGCGGGGCTACCATCGGCCCACGATGTCCGACCAGCTGTCGCTGCGGCTCGAGACCGACCTCCTGCCCGACCTGCCCGACCTGCGCCCGATGCAGCCGCGACCGCTGCCCGAGGCGTTCGACTCGGCCGATCACCTGTTCGAACCCTGGTGGGGCGGGGTCCGGGCGCTCGTCCACATCGGGCCGGCTGATCTGCCCGGGACCGGGTCCGTGCGCGTGGTGGATGCCGAGGGCGGAGACCTGTCGGCGGCGTTCCCGGAGCTTGCCGGGATGGCGGTGCGGGTGGCCGCGCGGTCGGCGCTACTGGATGGGGAGCTGGTCGTCGTCGATGCGTCGGGGCGAGCGGATCCGGCGGCGCTAGAGCGACGGATCAGCGGGGGGAGCGGGGGCGGTGTGGGCGGCGGTCCGAGCCGGCCCGCGGCCTTCCTGGCGCTGGACCTCTTGCATCTCGACGGTCGATCGCTGCTCAACCAGCCACTCGTCAAGCGACGCGAGGCGCTGCGGCGCGTGCTGCGGCCCGGTGATGAGGTCGTCGCGGTCCCAGCAATCGCCACCGAGGGTCGTGCGCTCTATGACGCGGCGGTCGCCCAGGGCATCGCGGGCATCCTGGCCCGCCAGCGGATGAGCCCCTATCTCCCCGGCATCAAGAGTCGGCTGTGGCGGTTCGTGGCGGCCACCCCGGGGAGTAGCGTGCTGGAAGCGGACGCCGACGCCCTGTCAACACCTACGGCCGCCACCGAGCCGGTGCTCGCTCTCATCAGCCGCCTGCCACTCGACGACGAAGCGTAGTATCGGCCGAGGGAGCCGAGCCATGTCGACCGCGATCGAGCGTCGTCGTGCGGACGCCCAGGCTCCTTCATCGCCGGCAAGGCGATCCTCACACGCCCGGTCCCACCAAGGCGACCGAGCACTCGACCCGCCGAGTGTCCGACACGACCGTGCCGGCCAGAAAATCACGCACCGCGTCATCGACGCAGGCGATGCCGCGGCCCAGGGACACGTGTGGACCCCCATCGACGACGACCATCGACGCGTCCGGGTTCGACTCCCAAAGCCCTTCCGCGATGGCCGAAGGTGCCGCCCAGTCTGGTATCGCGCCGACGATCACGGTCCTATGGTTGACCTCCGAGGCGATGACCGACTGCCCAGCGATCCCCGGCCAGTAGGCGCAGGGGAGGTCACGCAGGACGACGGCCGCCTGCGCCGGCAGGAAGGCGCGGTCCGGCAGAGTGGAGATCAGCTCCCCCGCGCGTTTGTCCGGGTCATCGGTATCCCAGCTCCAGTCCGCGCACTGGATCGCGTAGTAGGCGGCATCGCTGAACGGCGAACCGGGGACTTCTTCCGTCGCAGCCGGTCGCGCGGAGGCCTCGAGCGTCGCCGCGAGCCCGGTCCAATCGCCGCCTCGCGTGGCGACGATAAGGCGGAGCAACGCAAGGCGGCCCGCGGCGTCGGTCAACCGCGTCGCCGCGAAGGCGTCGAGAGCACCAGGCCCAAGCCAGGAAATCCGGTCAGGCGGCACGGCGGCGAGACGGCCTCGCATGATCCCGTACGCCTCGCCTGGATCCATGCCCAGGGAGGCCTGGCATGACGTGTCGCGACGGCACCACTCGAACGTTGCCTCCAGCGCGGTGTCGAACGCCTCCCCTCGCGGGTTGAACCGTCCACCTGGTTGCACCGACCACCGCTATAGGAGACCTCGAAACCAGCCGCTCCGGTGGCGCATGCGGCGATCCCAAAGCCGCCAGCGACCCTCGATCCGGAGCACCTCGTACTCGTATGGGGCGGCCCCGTCCGGCCCACGGTATGGCTCCGTCGTCTTGACGATCGCCCGATCCGGTCCGACGACGTCGATCGAGTTGATCCGAGTCTTGCTCAGTTGGGCTCCAGGTGGATCGCCGAATGAGACTGGCTCGAGTCGCGACAGCAGGTCCGGGTGGAAGTAGTCCGTCGCAAGCTGGCGATACTCGGATTCGATCGCTTCGACGACCATCTTCCTTGAACCAGACTCGATTGCCGCGTCAAAGTCGCGATTCGCGCCACGCTCCCAGGTTTCGCGCGCTGCCAGGTAGCCCAACACCAGGTCGCGGATAAGATCCGTATCGTCCATTGATCCCCCCTCTACTTGTTGATGAAGGTCTCAGTAGTGGTGGGCATGCCTCTCATCATTACACGATAGGTGTACTTTATCTGGCTGGGAATGCCGCTGGCATCGTCGTAGAAGACCCTAATCTGCACATCCACACGATATCCCTTCTCAAGCTGGTCTCGAAGCCCCTGTTCGAACAGCCGCATCTTCCCGCGGTTGACTCTGGACAGAATTGGGACAATGTTGTTGGCCGCGGCACCCCCTTTTCCCCCGAGGATTCGGGCGATCAAGTGGCCTGCGTCGTACCCCTTCAGACCCTTGCAGCACATCGCGCGGCCAGCCGCAGTGACGTGCGTCCCCATGCCAATGTTGGCCCGAGTCAGCGAGGTGGTCACGTAGCTGATCCGGCCGAGCCCGTCACGAGACGCTTGAATCACGGCTGCGGCCCGAGGCGCTGCCGCCGCATGCCGCCCCACCAAACCTATGACGGCCATTGCTACGGATCGAGCGACTGTCCCACAGATGATCCAGCCAACGTACGGAACCAAGCAAGGGGCGAAGGTCCCGCTGGGATCAACCTTCGTGACCGGCGAGTTGCCGGTGTACCCATATAGGTTCGCCTCGAGGACAGCAGGGTCCGGCTGCAGGAACCGCCCGAACTCGGGGCTGTAGTGGCGGGCATGCATGTACAGCAGGCCCGCCAGCACGGCGGTCGAGTGGTCCCACTGGACGTCGAACCGTCCGACGTACAGGTAGCGGAAGCGCAGGTCGGCATAGCCGTTGACGGTCGTCACCGACGGTGCGCCCCAGGTCGTGTAGGTGAACCGGTTGGCGGCCGTCAGGGTGCCATCACCGTTGATCTCGGACAGCGCCAGGGCGTCGCCGTGGCCGTTCCAGGTGACCAGGTACTCGCCGTTGTGGAGCGACACCGGGTCGCCGGCGATCGTCATCTTGATGATCGCCCCGGCCTCGTCGGTGGTAAACGTGCGGGTGATCACGACAGCCCCAGTGGTCGAGACCTCGGAGGTGACCGCGTCTCCCTCGTAGCGGAACTCGGTCGTCGTGGCCGTGCCCGCGGCCGGGGTCTCGACGAGCTTGATGCGGTGGCCCTCACCGTCATAGGTCGAGTCGAACCGCGCGAAGCCCGAGCCCGAGCAGCTGGTCGACGCGCAACGGAGACGAGGCGGCTCTCGCCGTCGTACAGGTAGCTCCAGGTCGTGCCGCCGGTGACGGTGATCTTGGTCAGCCGGCCATCGGCATCGAAGGTCGGGCTGCAGGCCGTCCCCGAGCAGGTCGCGAGCTGACCCTCGTTGTCATAGGTGAACGTCCGACCCGCGGCCGGCGGTCCGGTTACCCGCCGCATCGTACGCGTACGTCTCGAGCAACCCTGACGAGCATCCGGACGCCGAGTAGACGCCGATCAGCTGGTTGCGGGCGTCGTGGCAGTAGTGGCGGCTGACGGCGCCAGAGCCGTTGTTCTCGACGACCTGGGTGCGGCTGTCGTTGGCGTCGTAGGCATAGTCGTCGGCGACCACCGAGGAGAGGATGTTGCCGCCGAGGCAGGGGCGCTGGTTCGTCGCGCACAGGACGTTGGTGATGGTATCGAGCCGATCGCGACCGTCGTACGTGTACAGCGTCTGGTGCTCCTTGCCCGACGCGGTCGGGATGTAGACGCCGGCCATCTGGTAGTTCGCGTTCGGGTCGTAGGTCGTGTCGCCCACCCCTGGCGTGTACTGGCTGATCCGGTTGTTGCGCGCATCGAAGGCGGAGCTGCTCTTGGTGATCGGGACGGGTGTCGCCCAGGTCGTATCCGAGGCGAGGTGGCACCATTCGGTCGGAGCCGCCGTCCAGGTGCAGCGGTCGGTCTCGTTGCCGGCCGGGTCGCGGTTCGTGCGCGCCCAGGACTGGGCGCTCTTGACCGCGCTGATCTCGGTGTAGCGCCACTCGGTCGTGGGCTCATCGAGCGGGTTGAAGGTCGTCTCGACGACCCGGTAGGTCGATCCGCTGAGCGACCATGTCTTGGTCGCCCGCCCGGCGGCATCGAACGTCGTTTCCTCGAGGGTGTCGCCGCCGACGACCATGCGCTTGGTCACGCGACCCATCCCGTCGATCGTGTGGTCGATCATCCGCGTCCCGGTGCCGGTGCACGGAGTCGCCGAGGTCTTGCCTTCGACGACCTGCTTGACGAGGTCGCGGTAGTCGTAGGTCGTCGTGGTGCACGTGAACTCGTCGTCGACCGAGATTGCCCGACCACCCGGGTCGTAGGCGGTCTTGGTCGTCTGGGCCGCCGCGCCCAATTCGGTCCCGACGGTCACCTGGGTCACGCGGTCGAGCGCGTCATACGTTGTGGCGGTCGTGCTCGGGATCGCGGGCGTTGCGCTCCCGAAGGCGTCGACGCTCGCGGTGGTCCGGCCGTGGACGTCGTAGGTCAGCTCGGTCCGGCCCGGGTCGGTCCCGCCCGCCGGGTCGTTGGCCTGGATCTGGTCCTCGCTCCAGAGCGTCCGCCCGGCGGCGTCGAGGTCGACCTTGCCGGTGATGACCGCGGCCGTCCCGCCGGTGTCATCGACGTCCTCGTAGGTCTCCTTCGCCCGACCGGCGGCGTCGAACTGGGTCGCGGTCACCCGGCCCCCGAAGTCGGTCGAGCTGCGTTCGGCGCCGAACTCGTCGTAGGTCGCGTACGAGATCTCTTGGCTGATGGAGATGTTAGTGGTCGTGGGCGTCTCTTCGCTCACCCGCTGGTTCAGCGGGTCGTAGGTCCAGCGGGTGATGTAGTCGTCCGGTTGGAGGCTCGTGCCCTTGGCCGTCTCGATCGCGCGCCGCGGGTCGGCGCTCGAGACGAGATTGCCGGCCGTGTCATAGGCGTGGGCGGTCGTGAGGTCCGTCCGCGCGTTGGTGGTCGCATTCGGGGTCACGTCGTCGCCGGGATTGGTCACGCTGCCCGAGACGTAGTTGGCGATCTCGCTGGTCAGGTTGCCGTTGGCGTCGTACGTCCAGCCGGTCGCGCGGCTGTCGATGAGCGCGCCGCCGGCCGCGTAGTTCCAGCGCGTTTCGCGCGTGCGTTGACCATTGCCGTCGTCCTGGTAGTCGGTGGTCACGTCCTCGACGTTCCCGGTGCTGCCGCCCTTGGTGCTGTCGATCCGGTTGGCGATCATCGAGCACACCAGCAGACCGGTCGTGCAGTTGGTCGCCGAGGCGTACCTGTAGTCGGTGGTCGTGGAGCCCGAGACGCTCGAGGCGACGACGGTCCGGGTCAGGTCGTCGTTGCCATTCCAGGTGTTGGTGGTGACCCGGTTTTCGGACGCGGTCACCGGTTCAGTCATCGTGGCGAGGTTGGGGCCGATGGCGCCCGCGGTCCAGGTGTTGGAGACCGTCCGGGCGAGCGGGCCGCCGAAGTCCTCGATCATTGACGCCGGCTTGACCGGGTAGGAGCCGTGCCACGTGGTCTTGGCCACGATCGGACCGCTGGCCGGCGAGCGGGTCACGGTCGACACGCGGCCATAGAGGTCGGGGAAGGCCTCGAGCCCATAGGCCATGACGAGGTTCGGCGTGCCGACGCGGGTCACGGTGACCGTGCTCGGGGTGGTCCGCTTGATCGTGGTCTCGGTCGTGCTGTTCTGGGTGGCGTCGCGGACCGCGGCCACCTCGCTGCCGCGATAGGTGACGGTCGTGGTGGCCACGCGCGTCGCGGTTGACAGGGCGCCGCCTGACAGGGTCGTGTAGGTCTGGGTCTTGGCCACCGTGGCCAGGCGGCCGTTGACGTAGGTCAGACAGGTCAGGTGGCTGGCCGGCGAGGCACACGATGAAGCCGTCGTATTGAGCGGGTCGGTCCAGCCCTGCAGGACGCTCGAGCTGTAGAAGAACTTGGATGTCCGGTTGGGCGTCCCCGAGGTCTGCACGATGCCGCCCGTGACGACCGCCCAGTCGACGATGGAGGTCACGTGGTGGACCGCGTCGGCGTTCCAGCTGACGGTCACCGCCCGGCCGTTCGGGTCGACCACGGTCGTGATGTCCGTGGTGCTGCCCGAATAGTTGACGGTGACCTGGTTGACGCTGCCGTGGCGATCGCGGATGTAGCGCAGCAGGCCCTCGCTGCCGACGGTCTTGAACACGTCGGCGGAGCGGTCCTTGTAGGTCAGCGTGAACTCGGCCCCGGTCTGGTTGACGTCGCGCACGAGCTCGGCGTCGATGGTCTGCGGGATCGTGTAGTTCGTCACGCCGCTGACCGTCGTGGTGTCAACGAACAGGTGGCGCGCGCCGGTCGCGTCGGTGAAGGTCACGTCGTTGCTGACCGTGTCGATCTTGAGCCGACGCTGCAGGTCCAGCCGCCAGCCCGGGCCGAACCCGACATCGGCCGGATCGAGGCTGTTGTAGGCGAGGGTGATGGGCAGGCTGCCGCCGCGGATGGGCAGATCCGCGACCGGGTGCGTCGCGGTCAGGTTGCCGGTCGCCACGTTGACTCCGAGCGCATCGCCCGCACCGAGGTCCCAGCTCTCGAAGGCGTGCTGGGCCTGCGCCCCGAGGTTGCCGCCCGGATCGACGCGCACGATGCCCGAGGTCTTTGGACTCGCGGCGTTGTCGTTGGCGTCGGTCGCGGCCAGCGTCCAGCGGTAGCAGAAGGCTCCCGACAGCGGACCCTGCGATTCGGCTCGGTCGGTCTCGTTGGTGATCCCCGAGACGGCCGCGCCATCGTCGGTCCACGCGCCGCTACAGCTGCTGCCGTCCCAGGTCTGCTTCTGGCGCTGAAGGTCCCAGTCGTGGGCGCTGTCGGTGAAGCCGGCCACCGTGTCGTTCACATCGAAGTGGACGGTCACGCTCGGCGAGCTGACCAGCGTCGGTCCCGCAGCGGTCGGCCAGTCGATGTTGGTCGACGGCGCCAACCCGTCGACCACGAGGGTCTGCGCGTTGTTGGTGCCGTCGATGTCGAGCGGGTCGCAGTTGCTGCCCGGACGGTTGGCGGTGTCGGTCGTGGTGAACGCGTGGTTGTACTGGATGACCTCGCCGCCGCCCTCGTCGTAGTAGGACTCGCAGTCCGAATGGATGAACATGAAGTCGCCGGTCGCGTCGGGCGTCGTGTCGTTCGTGAACACGGCGTCCAGCCGCTCGTGGTTGGCCTTGGTCTCCTCGAGATAGATGGGCATGGCGTATTCGGCGTCCGAATCGGCGCAGTCGGTCGTGCTGTTGGCCTTCAGGTAGTCGGTCGAGCCGACCGCCCAGTTGCAGCTGACCGTGATGGAATTGATGAGGTTGCCCCAGTCGAAGTTGCCGAGACCGCTCGGGCGCTGCCAGGCGAGCCCGGAGTAGCGGTACCAGGCCGTGCAGCTCCACGCCCCGACGACGTTGCTGACGTAGCCGAAGACGTTGCCGGTGGTCGAGCGGGTCAGGAGCGTGGTCGAGGCGCTCGAGCTGGTCAGATAGCCGTCGAGCTTGGCGTTGGTGGCGCACGCGAGCGCCTGGGCGGACTGTGGCGTGAGCGCCGCGGGCCGCGGCAGGACCTCGTTCGGCGCCGCCTGCACGAAGAACGTCGTGAAGCTGAACAGCGCGGTCAGCAGCACCGTGCGCAACCGGAGGGACGGCACCAGGCGGGTCATGACCCCGCCTCCTCGTCCGGATCGGGCGCCGGGGCGACGTACGCGGGCAGCGGTTCCGGTAACGGCGGTGGGTCGGCCGGATAGGCCAGGGTGATGACCGTCTCGATGACCAGGTCGAAGGTCTGGAGGTTGGTGTTGCGGGCCACGATCGTAAGCCCGATCAGGCGGCCGGACGCGTCGAAGGCGAGGCGGGCCGGACCGCGCAGCTCGGTCGCGGCGGCGAGGTCGACCGCGATGATGCCCGGCGCATCCGCGACCGTGGTGTCGGCCTCGAGGGTCCGGGCGGGATCGCTCGCGGCGAGGGCGAGGTCCGCGAGCTCGGGACGAGCCGCCAGGTCCGAAGCTTCGGTGGTCGCGTCGCGAGCGTCGGTGGCGTCGCGCAGCAGGCGCGCCAGCAGGCCGACCGAGACCGGATCGAGCCCGATGCCGGGCACCTGGCTGGTCTCGTGCCAGCCGTAGCCGTCGTCGCGCCAGCTGGTGCCGTCGAGCACGAGCGCCTGGCGCGAGATCAGCGCCTGGTCGTAGTCGTAGGGTTCGGGGTCATCGGGTCGTGGGCCGTGGCGCAGCTCGGACCAGAAGCCAGCCGACGTGGCGATGCCGCGTGAGACAAGGACGCCGATCTCGTAGGAGTCGGCCAGGCCCAGGCTCCTTGTGGGGTCGACAGGGTCGGGGACATCAACCTGCGGTCCACCGGGGCGCGTCACGATGGTCTGGCGCTGGACGATCTCGAAGCTGATCCCGGCGCCACCGGCGGAGAGGGCGGTCTCGAGTTCGGTCGCGGCGGCGCTGGTCAGCTCCGCCGGACTCGCGTCGTCGACCGCGCCGGTCAGGGCGGCCAGCGTCAGCGGCGGGCCCACGGCGCTCGATCGCGCGAGGAGGAGGCCAGCGATCAAGAAGAGTGGAACGAACAGGGCGAGCCACGATCGTCCCACTTCGATCCTGGTGTGAAAGACGGCGCCTTCGGGGGCGCGCCGAACCGACGTCGCTGCCATCGCAAATCCCCTCCATGACCGGGAGGGTCGACATCGGACTGGTGCCTGGCCCCCGTGACGCTCGTCGCGTCGGTCTTCGGACGGTATGCGCCGAATGGGCGGGCTCATGGCAAGAGGGTTATCCACATCCGGCCGCGGCGATGGTCCGGTCGAGCGGTCGGCATTGGTCGTGGGCCAGGTGCCGGGTGGGAGAGGATTGCCTTGACGCGTTCCGGCCTTACCCCGCGCGCCGGGCTGCCGCGATGAAGGCCCGCAAGCCCGGCCGTTGGCCGTACAGCAGCACGCCGGCCTCGTACATGCGGGCCGCCGCGAACGCGACGAACGCGATCGTCGCCAGCAGGATCGCGACGGACGCCACCAGCTCCACCGCCGTGACGGCACCCACCATGAGCCGGGCCAGCATCACGAACGGGCTGAACGGCGGGACGAACGAGAGCAACCGTGTCAGCGCGCCGCCACCGCCGCTGCTGAGCGTCAAGACCGCCGCGAGATACCCGCCCATCGCGAGCAGGCTGAGCGGCAGCGACAAGCGTCTGGAGGTCATCCGGCCGGCTCACGAACGAACCCATCGCCGCATAGATCAGCGCGAACAGCGCGAACCCGAGCAGGAAGAACACCCCGTACCCGAGCAGCAGGCCCGGGGTCAGCCCCGCGATCGGTGCCGCGGCGGCGCCCGCCGGTCCCATCAGCGCGATCGCGATCCGGTCCTGGAGCCCCACGACGACCAGCGCCGGCACGGCGATCGCCACGTACTGCGTCAAGCCTGCCCCGCCGATCCCCACCACCTTGCCGGTCAACAGCTGTCGCGGCGACGCGGCGCTGATCATCAGCTCCATCACCCGGCTGCTCTTCTCGGCCGCCACGCCGGTCGCCACCCACATGCCGTAGATGATCACGGTCAGGAACAGCAGCACCACGAACACCACCCCGAGGAACCCTCGACTGGCGATCTGCTGGGCATCGATCGGGCGGCCGTCCTCCGTCGGCGCGCCGACGGCGTCCACCTGGAACGCGGGCGGCTGGTACGCGCCGATGGACACGTCATTCGGCAGGTTCGAGGTCCAGTCATAGACCCCGAGCACGATCCCCACGAGGCCCATCGTCTGGCGCGACTGGACGTCGGTGGGCCGGTCCGTCCGGAAGACGACGTCGAGCTGCCCCGACGCTAGCCGCTCCACGACGAGGATGCCGCGGATCTCGCCACGGGCCAGCAGCGCGTTCGCGGCGGCCTCGTCGATCCCGGATTCGACGCGATAGGGCTTCTTCCAGTCGGCCGGGTCGATCCCACCGGGCGGGATGTTGAGCAGGCTGTCCGCCGTCGCGACGGCGCGCGACCCCAGCTCCCCGTCGGACGAGATGACCACGACCCGCGCGACGGTCCGCGAGTCCAGGTACCGGATGAAGACCGGCGCCAGGGCCACGCCCAGCGCGAGCGCCATCAGCAGGATCGTGCTGACCACGAAGAATGGCGAACGGATCCGGTCGCGGTACTCGCGCCGGGCCACGATCGCCGCGTTGGGCAGCAGCGGGTCGTTGCGGGCGCTCATGCGGCCTCCACGTCCTCGGGCGGGCGGCCGACATGTTCGATGAATAGCGCCTCGAGACTGGGCTCATCGATCTCGAATCGGGTCACCGTCGCGCCACGGCTCACCGCGGCCGTCAGGATCGACGACGGTTCGACGCCGGACGCCACGTCCAGTTCGGCATGGCCGGCCCCGACACGGACGCCGACGACGCCAGGCAGCGCCCCGAGCCAGGCCGGCGCCACCTCGCCATCGACCGCGAGCCGGACCACTCGCCGGCCGCTGACCCGCTTGAGCTCGGCGAGCGACCCGCCCGCGACGACACGACCGCGATCGACGATCGCGACCAATTCGCACATCGCCTCAGCGGCCTCCATCTGGTGCGTGGAGAAGATCAAGGTCTTCCCGCGATCGCGCAACTCCAGGAACGCCTCGCGCAGGATCCCGAGGTTGACAGGGTCCAGCCCGGTGAACGGCTCGTCCATCAGCAGGACGTCCGGATCATGGAGGACCGCGGCGATGAACTGGACCTTCTGCTGGTTGCCCTTCGACAGCTCCTCGGCGCGACGATGCGCCAGCTCCGGGATCCGGAACCGCTCCAGCCAGGCGAGCGCGTTCCGGCGCGCGACATCGGCCGGCTCGCCATACAGCGAGGCGAAGTAGACGAGCTGGTCCAGGACCGGCATCCGCGGGTAGAGGCCGCGCTCCTCGGGGAGGTAGCCCCACGTCCGGCGCGGGAGCTCCGTGCGTCCCGTGCCCGTCCCAGCGGACCTCGCCGGCGTCCGCGCGCAGGATGCCGAGACAGATCCGCATCGTGGTGGTCTTCCCTGCCCCGTTCGCGCCGAGGAACCCGAAGATCGCCCCGCGCGGGACGGCGAACGTGAGGTCGTCGAGGGCGACCGTTGCGGCGAACCGCTTCGTGACGTGGTCGATCTCGAGCGCCACGGCCGTCTAGCCCCCCGCGTCCAGGATCTGCTGCGCCGCCCGCTCCCCGCTCTCGAACGAGTGGTCCGTCCAGAGGTACGCCCACTCGCCGAACCGGCCGGCCGAGCGGATGCCCAGCTCGTCGATGTAGTCGTTGACGATCTTGAGCGCCGGGATCCGGTCGTGGTCGAAGATGATCCCCGCGATCTCGCTGACTTTGGCGTCGCGCATCAGGATCGTGTCGCGTCGGCTCGATCATCCCGCACCGGCGCAGGTCCGCCTCGACCCGGTCGATGATCTCGGGGAGCGTCTCGGTCAGCGGGCGGTACTTCTCGGAGAAGTAGATCTCGCACTGGTAGGCGGACGTGCCCGGCGGCGTGGCGTACGGCGAGAAGCGGTGCGGGTAGCTGACCCGGGTGATCGCGTAGTCCTCGTCGTAGAAGTAGGTCCACGACATCCCGGATTCCTCCACCCGGTCGATGCCGATATTGACGACCACCACGCCCGTCGCCGCGAGGGCGCTCGCCGCTTCGAGCACGCGCGCCGGCGTCCCATCGATCATCGGGATGAGCGCGCGCAGCGGCACCGAGGACATCAGCCCGCGGTAGTCCGCCACGTTGCCGTTTCGGAAGTGGACCTGGCGGGCCTTCGGGTCGATGCGGACGGCCTCGTGCTCCATCCGCAGGTCCGATGACTCGTGGATCGGCCGCAGGTACGAGTAGAACCCGCCGTGGTTCGGATAGCGGAAGCGGTCGATGTAGTGGACGTCCGAGCTGTTCGGCGACAGCGCGCCGCGCAGGACCTCATCGAGCTTGGGGCGGTACATGCGCGGCCCCATCCACTCGTAGGTCATGTTCTTCGCGTCGGTCGTGTGGATCTTGCGCGTGTAGTGCATCGGGAAGGTCTCGGCGAACGTCCGCCCGTAGGCCGCGATCAGCCAGTCCTCGTAGTTGGCGATCTCGCGCTGCGGCCCGGTGGTCTCGGCGACGTAGTCCTCGATGCAGCGGACGACGAGGTCCTCCGGCAGCCCATGCAGGTTGATCTGCGCCGGGTGCTTGATCCAGTGGCCCTGCCAGTGGTTGTTCACGCCGGTGGGGACCTGGTGGTAGTCGTCGGCGACCTGCTCGGCGAGGATCTGCTGGATTCGCTCGTTCTCGGTGAATGAGACGTGCGGCCCGTCATCGAAGACCCAGCCGCCGTCGTAGGCGTAGGTCTTGGTGTGGCCACCCGGATGGTCGCCCTTGTCGAACATCACGTACGGCGCGCCCTCGGCCCGGAGCCGGTACGCGGCACCCAGCGTCGCCATGCCGGAGCCCAGGAGGACGATCGGCGCGTCTTTGGGCGTGGTCGGGCGGCCGTTGTCGGCGCTCATGCCGGCGCCACCGCGAGTTGCGACCGCCACCAGTCGACGGTCTGGCGCACGCCCTCGTCCATCGACGTGACCGCCGACCAGCCGACCTCGTCGCGCAGCCGCGTGACGTCCGCCCGGATCTCCGGCGGGTCGTTCGGCGGCGCCGGGCGGGCCCCGAACTGGACCAGTTCCGGGTGACCGGCCGCGGCGGCGATCCGTTCGACCAGATCCCGCACCGGCGGCGCGTCACCGGTGGCGATGTTGACCGGACCACTGCACGTCGCTCGCGAGCAGCGCCGCGAGGGCATCGCCAGCATCGGCGATGAACATGTAGTCACGAAGCGCGGTCCCGGGGCCGGTCGCGACCTCGCGGCCCTCCAGTACGGAACTCGCGATGTCCGCGATGAGCCGGCGGCGATCCTCGTGCGGCCCGTAGAGGTAGAAGAGCCGGGCCCACGCACTCGACAGCTCCGTGGAACGCGCCAGCGCGTCGAGCGCCGTGGCGAGGGACTGCTTGGCCGCGCCGTAGACCGTCGACGGCCGCAGCGGTGAGGTCTCGGTCAGGACGGGGATCACGCCATGCTCGTATTCGAAGCAGCTCCCCAGGGTGACGATGCGCCGACCACCGGCCGCCTCGAACGCGCGGGCGAAGTCGATGCTGGCGGCCACCCAGTCGAGGTTCTGCGGCGAACCGGTGTACTTGCCCGGTTCGAGGTACCACGCCGCGTGGAGGAGGTCCGTGGGCGCGATGTCGGCGAGCAGACCGCGGCGCACGTCGGCGTCGAGCAGGTCTCCGGTGTGCCAGGTCAGCTCGACGTCGGCCAGGTCGTCCGGGCGCGGCCGACGGGCGACGGCGTGGACGTCGAACCCGCGCGCGGCGAGCGGCGCGAGCGCGTGACGCGCCACGAACCCGCTGGCGCCGGTGACGAGGACGCGTCGAGGGGCGGTCATCGGGTCAGCCGACGTCCTGGAGCGGCCAGGCGCGGTCCGCGTCGGACACGAGCGTGACGGGCCCCGCCCACTCGATCCCGAAGGCCGGGTCATCGAAGCGGACACCGGTCGCGGATTCGCGCGCATAGCGGGCCGAGCCCTGGTAGAGCAGGTCCGTGTCGGGTTCGAGGGTCAGGTAGCCGTGGGCGCAGCCGGGCGGCAGGTAGAGCATCTCGCCACCCTCGGCCGTGAGGATCGCCGAGATCCACCGGCGGAATGTCGGCGAGGACGGGCGCATGTCCACCGCGACGTCCTGGAGCGACCCGCGCGTGCAGCGCACGAGCTTGGCCTCGGGATGCGGGTCGGTCTGGTAGTGCATCCCTCGAAGCGTGCCCGCCTGCGGGTTCCGGCCCAGGTTCAGCTGGATCCAGTCGGTCTCGATGCCGGCGGCGGCGAACTCATCGAGGCCCCAGGCGCGGGCGAAGAAGCCTCGGTCGTCGCGGATGGGCTCCAGCTCCACCCGGATGACGCCGTCGATGGCGGTGGGTTCGAACTTCATCGGCCGATCCCGCGGTAGGACTCGACCGAGTCGGGCGCCAGCATCCGGCGCCCGTCGATGACCGCGACCGCGGGCTCGCGACCGGCGATCAGGCCCGGGACGGCCTCGTAGTCGCGCCAGCGCGTGACGATGACGGCGGCCTGCGCGTCGGCCAGCGCGGTCGCAAGATCGGCTTCGTAGCGGACTGGCGCGTCGCCGAGGACGCGTCGGGCGGGTTCGATGGCCACCGGGTCGTGCGCGGTGACGCTCGCGCCGGCAGCCAGCAGCGCGGGGATCACGCGGAACGCGGGTGATTCGCGGACGTCGTCCGTGTCGGGCTTGAAGGCAAGGCCAAGGACCGTGATGCGGGCCCCGCGCAACTCCCCGACCGCTTCGGCCACGAGACGGACGAGTTCCGCGGCCTGGTCCTGGTTGACCGCCTCGACCGCGCGAAGGACGCGCATCGCCTGACCGAGCTCCTCGCCGCGCGCGATGAGCGCCTGCGTGTCCTTTGGCAGGCAGCTCCCGCCGTAGCCGGTCCCGGCACCGAGGAACGAGCTGATCGCCGCTGTCGGCGGTGGCCCGTCCGCCTGGGTCGTGAGGTAGCGGGAGGTGTGGACGCCGCGCATGACCTCGACCGTGTCGACGTCGCCGACCGCCGCCCCGAGGTTGGCCAGCTCGTTCGTGAACGAGATGAGCGTGGCGAGAAGCGTGTTCGAGGCGTACTTGATCATCTCAGCGGTCGCGGTGTTGACGCGCAGGAGCGGGACGTCCGGGAACGCCGCGTACAGCCCGGCGATGACGTCCGCGGAGCGCGCATCCTCGGCCCCCACGACGATCCGGTCCGGGTGCGCGAAGTCGTCGATCGCGGTGCCTTCGGTCAGGAACTCCGGGTTGACGCCGACCCCGAAATCGCGTCCGGCGATCCCCGCGGCGGCCGCCTCCAGGATGGGCGTGACCACGTCACGGGTCGTCCCGGGCACGACCGTGCTCTTGACCACGACCACCGGGTAGGCCGCGGCGGTCCCCAGAAGCTCGCCCACGAGCCGCGCCGCCTCGCGGACCTGCGTCAGATCGATCGCGCCGTCGCGCGAGGGCGTGCCCACGGCGAGCATCACGACATCCGCGCCACGGACCGCGTCGGCGAGATCGGTCGTGGCGGACAGGCCGTGGCCGGCCGTGCGGGCCAGGAGCGCGTCCAGCCCCGGTTCGTGGAACGGCGCGGAGCCTCGGTTGATCTCGTCGACCCGGGCCGCCGAGAGGTCCACGCAGACCACGTCGATGCCGGTCTCGGCCAGGCACGCCCCGGTCACGAGGCCCACGTACCCGGCTCCGACGATCGCGAGCCGGGTCACTGGCGTTCGCCGCCCTGGTTGTCGCGATACCACAGGAGGGTGCGCCGCAGCCCCTCTTCGATCCCGATCGTGGGGTCGTAGTCGAGCTGCGCCCGCGCCTTCTCGATCGTGGGGCAGCGGCGGTTCGGGTTATCCACGAGGTAGACGGCCTCCGGGCTCACACCCGCGGTGATCGTCCCGTGATAGCCGAAGAGTTCCTCGCCGACATCGCCCATCAGCTGCCCCAGCCCGATCATCGAGATCTCGGGGCCTTCGACGCCGATGTTGTACGGCTCCCCCGCCCCGCCGCGCACGAGGATCTTGTAGTAGCCCGCGACCGCATCGGCCGCGTAGCAGAACGTGCGCGTGGGCTTGCCGTCGGAAAAGAGCGTGATGTCGCGGCCGTCGAGGATGTCGCGCGCGAAGTCCGCGATGACGCGGCCGTCGGTGATCTTCATCCCGGGGCCGTAGTTGTTGAACGGGCGGGCCATCGTGATCGGCAGACCGTGGACCTGGGCGAAGACCACGCACAGGGTCTCGCCGTAGCGCTTCGACTCGTCGTAGCAAGCGCGCGGCCCGGTGCTGCTGACGAGGCCGCGGTAGGTCTCCGGCGTGGGGATGGCGTCCGGGGACGGGTCGCCGTAGATCTCCGAGCTCGAGTAGAACAGGAAGCCCTTGATCGGGCGACCGCGCTTGCCCTGCGCCACCGAATGGTCCAGGAGCGTGCGGAGGCCAGTGATGTTGGCGTCCATCGTTTCGATGGGGTGGAGCCGGTAATAGACGGGCGACGCGATCCCCGCGGCGTGGATGATCCAGTCCACGTCGGGCATGTCCGCGGGCAGGGGCTGGCGGATGTCGTGTTCGCGGAGCGTGAGATACGGGTGGTCACGGAGGCCGCCGAGCCAGTCCGGGAGGCCGCGGATGAAGTTGTCGAAGACGGTCACGCGGATCGGCTTGTCCGGGTGCCGATCGCCGTACGCGAGCGCGGCCTGAGTCAGGTAGTAGCCCAGGAACCCAGCGCCACCGGTGATGAGCAGGTCCGACCCGGCCAGCTCGTCGAATTCGCCCGCTGCGGCGCTCAGGATGTGGTCGAGATCGGCGTCGCGGACGTCATCGCCGGTGCTCGTCGGGCCGAAGGCGCTCGCGGCTGGCGAGGCGCCTGCGCTCGCGGCCGGCGAGCCGCCCGTTCGAGCGGTCACGCGACCACCAGCTTCCGGGCGTGGAACCCCTCCGCGAAGCCACTCTCGGCGCGCGACTCCACGCCACGGACCGCGGCGATGCCACGGAACGTCTCGGGGCGCCACCAGTAGCGGCCGTGCTGTGACGGGAAGGCCTCGTCGAGGAACGCGATCTTTCGGTCCAGGATCTCGGTGCGGAGCGGGACGTAGATGTTCGGCGTGATGAGATCGCCCTCGTACTTGATGAGTTCGTAGTGGAGGACGGGCTGGGTCCGGAACGTGTTGACCGCCAGCTCGCCGGCGGTCCGGTGGTCCTGGTGCAGGTCATCGGTCCGTGGCGCGAAGACCAGGTCCGGCTGCACGCGGGCCCCCAGGTCATCGAAGTATTCCTTGATCTCCGGCTGGTACGGGAAGTAGCGCTCGCGGAAGGCCTTGACCTCGACCGTCGCGTTCGGGCGACCGGCCAGATAGAGCGATGCGCTGTGCTCCGCCTCGGCGGTGCGCCCGCCGTCCGCGGACAGCACGACCCAGTGGATCGCGACGTCCGGGTCCTCGGCCAGCTGGAGCAGCGTGCCGCCGGCCCCGATCTCGATGTCGTCGCTGTGGGCGCCGATGGCGAGGACCGTCCGGACACGCTCGAAGGAGAGGAGCGAGGTCACGCCGGGTCGCGCCCGGGGACCGGCGTGAGCGCGCGACCGGTCTTCCAGACCTCCCACGGCGCGGGGCCGCGCTCGTAGAGCTCGTCCAGTGCCTGCTTGTCCTTGAAGGTATCCATGACGCCCCAGTAGCCATCGAAACGGTAGGCCACGAGGCGACGCTGCGCGACCAGCCGCTGGAAGGGCTCGACGACGAGCTCCTCGCCGGGGCGGATGTGGTCGAAGATCTCGCGGCGGAACGCGAAGTACCCGCCGTTGACCCACAGGCCAGCCTCGCGGATGGGCGAGATCCGGCTGGCATAGCCCTCGTCGTCGAATTCGGTCACGTGGAAGGAGAGCGGCGGTCGGACCGCCATGAAACTGGCGACAGCGTCCGGCCGGGCCTCGAAGTTCTCCAGGTAGTCCGGCAGCCACAGGTCCGTGAGGCCGTCGGCGTAGTTGGCGAGGAACATCTCCTCGCCGTCGAGATGCGGCCGGACGGCCGTCAGGCGCTGGCCGAGGTTCGACGCCATGCCGGTCTCGACGAACGTGATCTGCCAATCGTCGATATCGCTCGTGAGCAGGTCCACCTGCTTGCCGCCACGAGACAGGACGAAGTCGTTCGAGACCGCCTCGTCGTAGCGGAGGAAGAAGTCCTTGATGACCTCGCCCTTGTACCCGAGGCAGATGATGAACTCGCGGTGCCCGAAGTACGCGTAGTACTTCATGACGTGCCACAGGATCGGGCGCAGCCCGACGTGGACCATGGGCTTCGGGACCGTGTCGGAGTAGTCCCGCAGACGCGTCCCCTGCCCACCGCAGAACAGCACGACCTTCATGCGACGATCAGGCAGTCAGGTGCGCGGAGGGCGGCATGAACGGTCCCCGTGGCGGCGTGCGGCGTCAGCATACCGATGGAGGATAGTCGAGGGCGGTTCGGGTGCCGCTGGGTCGAAGGTCCCGGGCCCGCCGGGACCGACCGGGCAGGGACTCAGGCCACCCAGTCTCGACGCCCGGCGGTCCGCGCGAGGTTGACGACCATCGCGGGCGCCAGCGCAACGATCGCCACCAGCAGCCAGTCGGCGAGCGAAAGGTGGGTCGCGCGGAAGGCGTCGGCGAGGACGGGAACGAACGGGATGAGCGCCTGGATCGCGATCGCGACGACCGCGGCGCCGAGCAGCAGCCAGTTCGCCGGCAGTCGATGCACCGAGAACCGAAGACTTCGATTCGCGTTCGCCCGGACCGCCTGACCGCACACGAGCGCGGTGTAGGCGAGCCAGCGAGCGTGGTCCGGGGTGCCATCGTCGGTGATCAGGATCACGAAGGCCGCTACGGCGCTGAACCCGCCCGCGACCCCGATCCGGGCCAGCAGTCCGTACGGAAGCAGCGGGCGGCGCGCCCGTCGAGGGGGCCGGCTCATGATCCCGGGCTCTGGCGCCTCCCGTTCGAAGGCGACCGACGTGGAGATGTCGATGAACAGCTCCATCCACAGGATCTGGATCGGGAGAAGCGGCTGCCCGAAGCCGTAGACGGTCGCGATGAGGATGAACCCGAGCAACGCCACATGGGTCGATGTCAGGAAGACGAGGCCCTTCTGGATGTTGTCCACGATCCGACGGCCCTCCCGGAGGGCGTCGAGGAGCGTCACGAACGAGTCGTCTCCGAGAACCAGGTCCGCGGCCTCCTTGGCGACCGCCGACCCGGAGCCCATCGCCACCGCCACATCCGCGCCGTGGAGGGCTGGGGCGTCGTTGACGCCGTCGCCAGTGACCGCCACGGTCCGGCCGGCTCCTCGCGCGAGGCGGACCACTCGAGCCTTCTGGGCGGGCGTGGAGCGGGCGATCACGCGCAGCCCGGGCAGCCCGGCGATGACCTGGGCGTCATCCTCGGCCGCCAGGTCATCGCCCAACACGGCGCGTTCCGCCTCGAGACCCGCGGCCCGGGCGATCGCGAGGGCCGTGACCGGGTGATCCCCGGTGATCATCACCACCTGGATCCCCGCCTCGAGCGCCATCGCCACCGACGCCGGGATCCCGTCCCGGATCGGATCCGCGAGACCGATGACCGCACGCATCCGGAGCGAGCCGCCACGTTCGCCGGCGGCCAGGGCGACCAAACGCTCCCCTCGACGGGCGCCGTCCTCCACGATGGCGGTCCAGGCCACCGTCTCCGAGGCATCGGTCGTCGCGCGATCCAGCACGGCCTCGGGCGCGCCGATGAGGAGCGTCTCCTCGACCCCGTCGCGACGCGCGGTCACGAGGCTCGTCGGACGGCCCTCGGTGACTGGCTCGGTGTCGATCAGGTCCGCGGGATCGAGACGCGTGTCCCCGCCGGCGGCGTCGGCCGCGCGCGCGAAGGCCTGCGTGAACGAGCCGGGGGCCGAGCCTCCCGCGACCGCCCACGCGTCGTCCTCGGCACGGAATGCCGCCACGAGGAGTGCGCGACGCATCGCCGGGTCCGTGACCGGGCCGTCCAGCGTGGTCATCGATGCGACGTCGAGCCGGTTCCGGGTCAGCGTCCCGGTCTTGTCAGTGATGATGAGGTCGATCGCGCCCAACGTCTCCTGCGCGTTGAGCCGACGGACGAGGACCCCGCGCCGGAGCAGCCGATACGCCCCCAGCCCCAGGACGACCGCCAGCAGGATCGGTGGCTCCTCCGGGATCGCGGCGATGGCCGCCGAGATGCCCGCCAGCAGGTTGGCGCCCGGCGGCTGGCCACGGAGGAATCCGAGGCCCGTCACGATCACGATCAGCGTGACCGCGACGACAAGCAGGATCTTCACGAGCCGGTCGAGTTCGCGCTGGAGCGGCGAGCGGCGAGAGCCCCGGGCACCGAGACCGCCCGCGATCCGGCCGACCTCCGTCATCCGGCCGATCGCGACGACCAGGCCCTCCCCACGTCCGCCGACGACACTCGTGCCCGCGTAGGCCATCGAGCGCCGCTCGATGAGCGTGGCCCCGGGAGCGTCCGCCGCCACGGATCCTGGTTCCGGCACGGATTCCCCGGTCAGGATGCTACGGTCCACGAGCAAACGATCCATCCGGGTGAGGCGCAGGTCGGCAGGCACAACGTCGCCCACCCGAAGCAGGACCACGTCACCGGGCACGAGGGTGACGGCGGGTCGATCGTCGATCGCGTCGTCGCGTCGGACACGCGCCTGCGGCGCGCTCGCTTCGCGGAGGGCATCGAGCGCCCGGTCGGCGCGGTACTCGGTCACGACGTCGGCGCCGACGATCGGGATGAGCGCGATGAGGATCAGGATCCCGTCGCGGACCTCGCCGAGCAGGACCGCGCCGACCCCGGCCGCGAGCAGCAGCAGGATGAACGGCTCCGTGACGCCCTCGACGATCCGTCCCAGGATGCCTTCGCGGTGTGCGGGCTCAAGCTCGTTCGACCCGAAGGTTCGCGCCCGCGTCGCGGCTTCGAGGCTCGACAGCCCGGCCGCCGGATCGACCGCCAACGCCCCGGCCACGTCGTCGATCGAGCGGGCGTGGGCGTCAGGTGGCGCGGTCGGCGCGGGTGGGGCGACGGGGGCGGTCACGTCCCCATCATCGAGCCCGCGGCGGGGCGGCGTCACGGCCGTCCGGCTCCCCGCGGTCGGGCCGGTGGTCACGAACGGCGACGACCGGTCCACGTGCCACAATGGCGACGTGAACGCCCCGACACGCATCCATGCCGACCGGGCGGCGGGCACGCTCGAGATCGGCTGGGACGATGGTCACGAATCGGTCTTCGAGGCCGTCCCGTTGCGCTGGCTGTGCCCGTGCGCGGTCTGCCGGGGGGAGGCCGGGATGCCCGGCTGGCTCGACAGTGACCCGACCCTGACCCCGGAACAGACCCGACTCGTGGATCTCCACCTGATCGGCAACTACGCGCTCTGCCCGGCCTGGGCCGACGGCCACCACACCGGCTATTACACCTGGGACATGCTCCGCCATCACTGCCCCTGCCCGGCGTGCACCGCCGGGCGCGAGAAGGAGTCCGCATGATCGTCGTGACCACGCCATACCTGACCGGCCATCGCATCGTGGAGTCAAAGGGGATGGTGTTCGGCCTGGTCGTCCGTAGCCGGGGCCTGGGCGGCAACCTGATGGCGTCGATCCGCTCGCTGGGCGGCGGTGAGATCCATGAGTACACGAGCCTGCTCGAAGACACCCGCCGCCAGGCGCTTGACCGACTCGTCAGGAACGCGACCCTCGTCGGGGCCAACGCGGTGATCTCCATGCGGTTCGACAGCTCGGAGATCGCACAGTCCATGAGCGAGATCGTGGCCTACGGGACCGCGGTGATCGTGCAGGAAGACGCGTCCGCAGCCATTCCCAGCGCGGTCGAGTAAGTCGATGGGCGCGACCATCATCCGAGGGCTGATCCTCGTCTTCGGCGCCCTCGTGGCAGTCGGCGGGCTCGCCGCCCTCGCGGTAGGTGGTGAGGCCGCGATCGCCGGCCTGTGGGGCGTCGTCGTCGGCCTGGTCATCATGGCCACGGCTGTGCTTGAACGAAGCCGCTACCGGTCATCGACCGCCGAGACGACGTCCGAGGGACCCGGGCCCGGCGGTGGGGAGCCGGTCGACCGACCGATGGAGCCGCGCTTCCGACGCACGGACGAGCGGTTCATCGACCCTTCGACGCGTCGCCAGATGCGCGTCTGGGTCGACGACCAGACCGGGGAGCGCCGCTACCGCGCCGAGGACTGACGGTCCCGCCGGAGCGCATTCGGAGTGCCGCAGCGCGGGGCGGCTGCGGACAGTGAGCGGCTGCGGACAGTGAGCGGCTGCGGGTCGTCGCTCAGCGCTGTCGGCGGATGCCGTTGCGGCCGTCGACCCTGGCGCGGGGCTGGACTATCAAGCTCGAAAGCCTGCTCCGCCGACGCCGATCCCTCGTCGTGGGACCTTCCGGGCACGAGGCCGGCCTACCAGGCTCGAAAACCTGCCCCGCCGAGCCGGATCTTCCGTCTCGGGACCGTTCAGGCAGGAAATCGTGACTGCCAGGCCGGATGGACTGCGTGGCGAAGGCAACCTTGCCGCCTCGGCGCCAGCCACGCAGGAAAACAAGCCTGTCAGGCCGGGGGAAGCCAGGGCGGCACCGAAGCCGGCTTGACCGACGCACGGTCCCGCCGGAGCGCGGACCCTCGGACGGCCGACGTAGCCCATTCGGGCGGTCGGTTCGTTCACAGACGCGTGCTATCCTCGCCCGCCGGGTCCAGCACATCGGACCCCTCACGCGAGCATGGAGCCCACCCGTCGCATGGCCGCCGTCGAACCCGGCGCACCCGCCCGACCCGCGATCGTCCCTCGCGTCCGTCGGACCGCCCGCGCGCGTGAACCGCTGCCGTACATCAACCGCGACCTGTCGTGGCTCGAGTTCAACGCCCGGGTCCTGTTCGAGGCTCGCGATGCGCGCAACCCGCTGCTGGAGCGGGTCAAGTTCCTGACGATCTTCGCGGGCAACCTCGACGAGTTCTTCCAGGTCCGGATCGCCGGTCTGCGCCAGCAGATGGAGACGGGCTCCGTCGCCCGCTCCCCGGATGGCCGGACGGCCGCCGAGCAGCTCGTGGCTGCCCGGGAGCGGATCCTCGAACTGGTCGCGGATCACTCGGCGATCTACCGTGAGGTCCGGCAGTCGCTCGCAAGCGAGGGCGTCGAAGTCCTCGAGTACAGCGAGATCCCCGAGCATCACGACGCGCTCCGTCAGCGGTTCATCGACGAGATCTTCCCGGTCCTGACGCCGCTCGCGGTAGATCCCGGCCACCCATTCCCGTACATCTCTACGCTCAGCCTGTCGATCGCGGTCGGCCTGCGTGATCCGGAGACCGGCGAGCGAGGCTTCGCGCGTGTCAAGGTCCCCCAGATCCTGCCGCGCCTCCTCGAGGTCGCGCCGTCTCGGTTCGTCCTGATCGATCAGGTGATCGAGGCCAACCTCGACGCGTTGTTCACGGGCATGGAGATCCTGGAGCACCACCTCTTCCGGGTCACCCGGAACGCCGACCTGGCCCTCGAGGAGGACGATGCCGACGATCTCCTGATGGCGATCGAGGAGGAGCTTCGGCGCCGTCGGTTCGGCGAGGCGGTCCGCGTCGAAGTCGAACGTTCGATGCCCGCGGCCACGCGCACGCTCCTGCTTCGCGGCCTCGGCATCAGCGAGGCGGACAGCTACGAGGTCAGCGGCATGCTGGACCTCACCGGACTCCGCCACCTCCTGGACCTGCCCCGACCGGATCTCCAGATGCCCGCCTGGACGCCGGTGACCCCCCCGCGTCTCGTGCCCCCCGACGAGGATGAGCCGACGGACGTGTTCGCGGCCATCCGTGCGGGCGACATCCTGGTCCACCACCCGTACGAGTCCTTCACGGCATCCGTGGAGCGGTTCATCACCCAGGCAGCCGACGATCCGGACGTCCTGTCGATCAAGCAGACGCTCTACCGGACATCCGGCGACTCGCCGATCGTCCAGTCGCTGATCCGTGCCGCTGAGCGCGGCAAGCAGGTCGTCGTGCTGGTCGAGATCAAGGCGCGCTTCGACGAGGAGGCGAACATCGTCTGGGCGCGCAAGCTCGAGCGCGTGGGCGCCCACGTCGTCTATGGGCTCGTCGGGCTCAAGACGCATTCGAAGACGGCCCTCGTGGTCCGTCGGGAGGGGTCCGGGCTGCGCCGCTACGTCCACATCGGGACGGGCAACTACAACCCCAAGACCGCGCGGCTGTACGTGGATCTCGGGCTCCTGACCTGTCGGCCGGAGATCGGCGCGGATGTCACGGACCTGTTCAACGTCCTGACCGGCCTCTCGCGACAGCGGTCCTTTCGCCGGCTGCTGGTGGCTCCGCACAGCCTCCGTTCGAGGTTCCTTGACCTCGTGGACCGCGAGATCGAGCACGCCCAGGCCGGCCGGCCGGCCCGGATCATCCTCAAGCTGAACGCGATCGTCGATGTCGCCTCGATCGAGGCGCTGTATCGGGCATCGCAGGCGGGCGTCGATGTCGATCTCATCGTCCGCGCCGGGTGCTCCATCCAGGCGCGCCTCCCGGGGTTGAGCGACCGCATCCGGGTCCGCTCGATCATCGGGGAGTTCCTCGAGCACTCGCGCATCTGGTCGTTCGAGAACGGTGGCGAGCGTGAGTGGTACATCGGCTCGGCCGATCTCATGGATCGCAATCTGGACCGACGGGTCGAGGCGGTCGTTCCCGTGGAGGACCCTGAGGCCCGTACCAGACTCGTGACGATCATCGACCTGATGCTCGACGACGACCGGCGATCCTGGCAGCTGGGTGGCGACGGGACGTGGCGCCGCAGCGAGGACATCAACGGCGCGGCGGGCACGATCGACACCTTTGAGACACTCAAGGCCATGGCGCTCACGCAGGGATCGGTCACGGACATCCCGCGGCGGCCCGGCGTCGGTGCCGGCTCGCTGGACCCGCGCGCATGACCGATACCGTCAACCACATCGAGGTCGAGTTGAAATTCCGCGTTCTGGACCTGCCGGCCGCCGAGCGCTATCTGACCTCGAGCACGGTCGGCCCGTTCGTCGGCGAGTCGCAACCGCGCGCTACGCAGCTCGAGGACCGCTACGTGGACACGGCCGACCGTGCGATGGCCCGAGCCGGCTACGCCGTACGGCTGCGTGGTTCCCGGACGGGCACGGTGGTCTCGGTGAAGTCTCTGGCGGCGCGCGAGGGGGTGGGAGGATCTGTCGGCCGGGAGGAACTCGAGGGTCCCGCCGACAAGGCCAGCCCGCCCATCGACTGGCCGCCGTCCGACGCCCGATCGTTCGTCCTCGAGCACGCAGGGGATGCGCCGCTCCTGGAAGTGGTCACGGTCCGGCAACTGCGCCGCAAGCGCCAGCTGCGCGATGGGGCGACACGCGTGGAACTCAGCCTGGACGAGGTGGACGTCGTCACCGGGAAGCGTGTCGTCGGCCGGTTCGTGGAGCTCGAGGCCGAGCTGACGAACGGCGACGAGGCGCGACTGGCCGGTCTGGCCGCGACGTTCGCCGCCGACCCCGCGCTGCGGCGCTCCACGGGGAGCAAGCTCGAGGCCGCGCTGGCGGCATTGCGCGGCGAGGTCGACACTGATGAGGCCGATGCGGTCCCAGGCACGTCATCCGGCGCCACGCCGGAGTCGGCGACGCCCGAACCCGTGCCGGTCATGGACACTCGTGCCGATGCGGCCGAGGCGGACGGCGAGAACGTCCCGGCGGATCGGACGGCAATAGACGCCGTGGCACACGCAGAGGCCGACGCAGACGCCGAGGCAGAGGCCGACGCAGACGCCGAGGCAGAGGCCGACGCAGACGCCGAGGCAGAGGCCGACGCAGACGCCGAGGCAGAGGCCGACGCAGACGCCGAGGCAGAGGCCGACGCCGACGCCGACGCCCTCGCCGGTCTCGAGATAGACACCGATCCCAGGTCCGAGCCCGACCTCACACCGGAGTCTGGCTCGCGCCTTCCGATGAGCAAGACCGCGGGCGTTGTCGGCGAGGACCATGTCGCCGAGGCCGGTCGAAAGGTCCTGCGCTTCCACCTTGCTCGGATGCTCGACCGCGAGGCCGGCACCCGCGAGGGCAAGGATCCCCGAGATCTCCACGCTATGCGCGTCGCGACTCGACGGCAGCGGGCGGCGTGGCGAGTCTTCGGGGAGGCGTTCCGGCCTGCCCGCACCAAGCGCTTCCGGACTGGCCTGCGCGGCATCGCCTCTCGCCTCGGCGCCGTCCGTGACCTTGATGTCCTGCTCGAGGCCGCGGACGTCTACCGCGCGGACCTGTCGATCGCCGAGCAGCGCGGGCTCGAGCCGCTCCTGGCGGCATGGCGTTCGCACCGCGAGGACGCGCGCGTCCTGCTTGCCCGGGAACTCGATTCGGACCGCTATCAGCGCTTTGTGGACGACTACCGTGACTTCGTGCGGACGGAGGGTGCCGCCGTCGTCCCCGTCGGGCCGGTGCAGCCGCATCGGGTCTGCGACACGGCGCCGTCACGCATCTGGGCGGCCTACGAGCAGGTTCGCGGCTATGAGCCGGTCCTTCGCTGGGCGGATGTCGAGACCTTGCACGACCTGCGAATCGCGGCGAAGTGGCTCCGCTACAGCATGGAGTTCGTCCGAGAGGCGCTGGGCGACGAGGCGACGCCGCTCATCGCCCGAGTGACGGCCCTCCAGGATCATCTCGGGAAGATGAACGACGCGGACGTCTCGGCCTCGATGGCCCGCGCGTTCCTCGTCGAACACGCCGGCGACCTGTCGTCGCTCGAGAGCGCGGCGATCGGCCGGTACCTCGTCAGTCGCGAGCGCGAGGTCGTCAGCCTCCGCCGAACGTTGTCGGTGCCATGGCGCGGGGTGGCCGGCATCGCGTTCCGTCGCCTACTCGGGCGGGTCACCGCCGGCCTGTAGGGGCACTCGGTCCGGCATCGTCGCTATTCCCGCCAGCCCCTCGCGAGGAGCGGGAGTCGATCCCGCCACGCGGCACCGGCATGGTCTGCGACCAAGATCGCGCCGTCGCGCATCCCCGCATCAGAGACGTGTAGTCCTTCGGCGGCGAAGCGGGCCAGGATCGCGTCGACGATCACGGCGCCGGCCGCGAGGATCCGGGCCCGGATCGGCTTGATCCGATGCCGACTCGAGGCGGCTTCCGCCGGCTCGGCCATCAGGAGCTGGAGCGCATGGGCCGCGTCGGCCCGGGTCAGGCGACCCTCGCGCAAACCGGAACGCGCGACCTTGAGCAGGTTCGAGACCGTCCCGCCGACGGCGACGATCTCGCCCGGGTGGCCTTCGGGCAGCTGCGCCACGATCGCACTCGCCTCGGCGGCCATCGCGGCCACCTCGTCCGGCGTCGGCGGATCGTGGCGCACGTGGTGCCGCGTCAGGCGGTCCGAACCGAGGCGAAGGCCGATGGCGATCGGGTGGCGTTCCGGCGCGATCAGGCAGAACTCGGAGCTGCCGCCCCCGATGTCGATGATCGCCGTCTCGCGCTCGACGGCCCGACCACCCGTGACGCCCACAGCCGTGAGATACGCCTCCTCCTCGTGGGTGATGACGTGCAACGGGAGCCCGAGCGCTCGCTCGACGGCGACGACGACACCGACGGCATCACCGGCCCGTCGGAGTGGCTCCGTGGCGACGATCGTGACCTGCGATGCGCCGGCGGCACGCGCCATGGCCACGTAGCCGGACAGGGCGTCGACCAACCCTGCGCGAGCGGCCGCGCCGAGGTGATGTCGTTCGACGATCGCTCGCCCAAGACCGAGGAAGACCGACTCGTCGGCGATGGTCCGGAGCCCGTCGCTCGCCAGCTCGGCGACGAGGACATGGACCGAGCTCGACCCGACGTCGATCGACGCCCGGACGGTCGTCCGGGGCGACCCTCGGCCCGGTCGGCCGGTCAGGCGTCCGCCGCGGGCTTGCGCGTGGTCTTCGGCGAGGACGGCTTCGCGGTCGTGGTGCGTCGAGTCGTGGCCTGGGCGGTCGGTGCCTTCGCGACGGGCGATTTCCGGGCGGTCGGTGCCTTCGCGACGGGCGACTTCCGGACGGTCGACTTCCTGGCGGGCGCCGACGCCGCGGAGGTCGCCTCCGGCGCCTTCACGGGTGAGACCGCTTCGGCGGCCCGCATCGATGCCTCGCCGATGTCCGTGGCCGCGGACACGGCCGTGTTGGTCGCCGACCCGATCGCGCCACCGACGATCTCCGCGACCCGACCAGCGATATGTGCGACGTCGGCCGCGGCCTTGCCAGCCTGCCGCGTCCGCTTCGTCACCTGCTTCTTGCTACGCGTGGCCTGGGCGGCGGCCAGTTGGCGGAATCGCTTCGACTCGGCCTTCCGCGCGTCGCCAAGCTTTCCTTCGAGCTTGCGCAGCTCCCGGGCGGCGCCCTTGGTGATGGGCACGACCAGATCGTGCGCGCTGTCCGCCAGGCCGGATGCCGCCTCGATCACGACATCGACCGCGTGTGCCTGCTTCTTTGCCATGCTTCCGACTCCTGCGTGGGTATGCCGACTCGAGGGGATCTCGCCCGACTCGCTCGGAACGCGCAACGTACCATCGCCGCGTTAACGACGGAGGCTCGATGACCCTGCTCTGGATCGGACTCGGGGGCTTTGGCGGCGCGATCGCCCGCTACGCGATCGATTCGATCGTGACCGGGCGGCTCGGGGCGGGATTCCCCTGGGGGACCCTCGTCGTGAATGCCACTGGCTCATTCGTGCTCGGGTTGCTGTTCGTCCTGAGCCAGGAACGCACCGACCTGCCGGCCGAGATCCGCGGTCCCGTGCTGGTCGGGTTCCTCGGGGCGTACACGACCTTCTCGACGTTCATGCTCGAGTCCTGGCGACTCGTGGAATTCGGGCGCGTGGCTCGCGGCGGCGGCCAATATGGGCGGCTCGCTGGCCGTCGGCATGATCGCCCTCCTGGCCGGACTCGCGGTCGGGCGGGCCGTCTAGACGACGCCGGAACCCACCGCCCGGCCCGCCAGCGGTGATGTCTCGTCCTCCCGCGGCTCCAGGCGCACGCGCAGTCGAGGACTCGGCTGCCAGTGGAACCGGCCGTGCACCCGCGGGCCGTCACTGACGATGGTGATCCGGTAGCTTCGGACAAGTTCCTCGACGAAGATCCGACCGATCAACGGGACCAGCTGTGCGGCGAGGCAGCGATGCCGATCCAGGCCGAACGGTGCGTACTCGGACGGCGGCGGCAGACCTCCGGTGAATCGATCCGGATCGAATCTCGTCGGATCAGGGAAGACGGCCGGGTCGCGATGGCCCTCCCTGATGCAGATCCTGATTCGCCAGCCCTTCGGCAGCAGGAAGCCCCGGAACCGGATGTCGGCCGTCGTCCGCCGAACGAGGAACTCGCTCTGTTCGAGCCGGAGCGACTCCCGGACGATCCGCTCCCCCAACGTTCGGCGGGGGCGAGTGCTGCCGGGAGGGGCTGACCCCGTCGTCGCCTCCTTGCGAACCCGATCCGCCCACTCCGGGTGATCCCCGAGGTGCTTGACCACCCAGCGAAGGAGGGCCGAGAGGTCCTGGGTCCCCGACTCCTGCATCTGCAGGATGTTGCCGACGATCGTCTCCTCGTCGAGCGGCGGGCCGTTGCGCCTCGCGGGATCGCGCGCAGTCATCAGGGCGACGCCGAGGACGCTTCGGCGCCGACCCTCGGCGCCGGGTGCGACTGAGCCGAAGTCCCTCGCCAGCATGTCGACCGCAGTCGTCCATATTCGGCGGCGAGACCGGTTCGTGGTCCAGCGGGCGAACTGCGGGATATCCATCGCCCGATACAGGTCCGCGATCTGCGTCTGCTCGGGCGTGTCGGCGTCAAAGCCGAAATGCCACCGGGCGAGGACGTCGAAGGCGAACGCGCGCAGGTAGGTCGCGGGGGCGATCCCACGGTCCGCGTGGGCCCCGCCGCCGACCGCCATCGCCGCCAGGGCTCGCCGCGCCGCGTCCGTCACGTATCGCTCGAATGCCGCGTCGACGACCGTCGCGAACGCCTGCCGGAAGACCGGCGCGTAGCGCTCATGGTCCGCGACGGTCATGTTGCGGAGGAAGCCGCGCGGGATGAGGCGGCTCGTCGGGAATGGCGGGTAGACCTCGAGGGAGGATTCGTGCTCGCGAAGGAGTTCCAGACCAAGGTCGTGGCCCACGATGCACACGATCGGGGTCAGCGTCGGGACAGGGAACGTCGCCCCGATCTTGAAGATGGGTCCGTACCGCCCCGCGAGACGCTCGAGATGGTCGACCTCGTCGAAGGGACCGGTCGGATGCAGGAGCACCCGTCCCGGCGGGATGGACGACCGGCCACCGAAGTCCGGTCGTGACCGCCACCACAGCGCGAGGACGACCAGCGAGCCCGCCACGGCCGCACCGGGAAGGAGGTCGCGCCAGCCGACCGCCATGACGACGACGCCGATCACGTACGTCGCCAGCACCGCGAGGAGCGCCAGCTGATCTCGTCGCCGGTAGCGGACGGGCGCGGATGCCGCCAGGCGCCACAACGGCCACGGGACCGCGAGCAGGATCCCGAGGAAGGCGAGGCGGTCGATACCCATCGAGCCCGGATGCTACTCGACGGGTCCGGCCGGGATTCACGAAGCGTTAACAAAGCACCAACGAACCGTTGACCCGCGGCACCGAGGTTGGGGACGGCCAGACAGGAAATCGGCCGGATGTCCCGGCGCCCATCTCTCGGAGGATCCATCCACGTGACAACGACCTCACGAACCCGCCTCGGAGCGCTCGCGCTCATGGCGGTCGTCGCCATCAGCGCCTGCTCGACCAGCGGGTCGTCCACCGCGCCATCGGCGGCGCCGTCCACAGCGCCATCGGGTGACTCGTCGGCGGCCCCATCGGCCGACCCATCGCTCTCGGGGACCGTCACCATCGACGGCTCCAGCACCGTCTTCCCGATCACCCAGGCGGTCGCCGAGGAGTTCCAGATCGAGAACCCCGGCGTCCAGGTCCCGGTGGCCTTCTCGGGCACCGGCGGTGGCTTCAAGAAGTTCTGCGTCGGCGAGACCGACATCAACGACGCGTCCCGGCCCATCAAGGCCGAGGATGAAGGCGAAGGTCTCGCGTGCGCGGCGAACGGCGTCGAGTTCGTCGAACTCCAGGTGGCGATCGACGGGCTGTCGGTCGTCGTGAACCCGGCCAACACGTTCGCCACGTGCCTGACGGTGTCCCAGCTCGCGGCCATCTACGGCCCGGACTCCAGCCCGGACCTGTTGTGGTCGGACGTGGATCCGTCGTTCCCGGCCGAGGAGGTCGTCCGCTTCATGCCGGGCGCGGACTCCGGCACCTTCGACTACTTCACCGAGGTCATCAACGGCGAGGTAGACGCGGCCACGCAGGACGCCACCCAGTCCGAGGACGACAACACGCTGGTCACCGGCGTCGGCGGCAGCACGTACGCCATCGGGTTCTTCGGGTATGCCTACTTCGTCGAGAACCAGGACCAGCTCAAGGCTCTCGAGGTCGACGCAGAAGAGGGCGGCGGGTGCGTCGGACCGACCGACGCGACGATCAACGACAACAGCTATGCGCCGTTGTCCCGCCCACTGTTCATCTACCCGGACAGCGCGAAGGCGAAGACCAGGCCCGAACTGAAGGCGTTCGTCGACTTCTACCTCGAGAACACCAACACCTTGTCATCGGAGGTCGGCTACGTCGCCCTCCCTGACGAACTCCTCCAGGCGTCGAAGGACGCCTGGGCGGCCGCCACCGGCGGCTGACGCGACTCCCTCCTCCACGAACGCACCGGCCCGTCGCTCGGATCGGGCCGGTGCGTCTCGCGCATCCTGGCTCGCCGTTCCCCTACCATCGACGGGCCACACAGGAGTTCGACATCGGATGACGCGTCGCCCGGCCCCACTCACGCGGACCCGACCCATCAGCGAGCGCGTCATCGAGGCCCTGCTCTTCGGCGCGGCCTCGATCGGCGTGATCACGACCCTCGGCATCGTCATCGTCCTGGCGGGGCAGACCTTCCAGTTCTTCACGGAGGTCAGCCCGCTCGACTTCTTCCTCGGGACGTCGTGGTCGGCATCGATCAAGCCGTACGCGTTCGGGGTCCTCGCGCTCGTGTCAGGCACGGTCCTCGTGGCGGCGATCGCGGTCATCATCGCGGTGCCGCTCGGTCTCCTGGCCGCCGCGCTCCTCGCCGAGTACGCCGGCCCACGCACCCGCAACATCATCAAGCCCATGCTCGAGACGATCGCCGGGGTCCCGACGATCGTCCTTGGCTTCTTCGCGCTCTACTTCCTGACCCCGAACATCCTCAAGCCGATCATCGGTGCGGACCGCATCGGCACGTTCTCGGCCCTGGCCGGAGGGATCGTCGTCGGACTCCTCATCACCCCGCTGATCGCGTCGATCTCCGAGGATGCGATGCGCGCCGTCCCGCGCGGGATGCGGGAGGGCGCCTACGCGATGGGCGCGACCCGGTTCGAGGTCGTGCGCAAGGTCGTCTTCCCGGCCGCGCTGTCGGGCGTGATGGCCTCGATCATCCTCGCGATCAGCCGCGCCATCGGCGAGACGATGGCCGTGGTCCTCGCGACCGGGACGCAACCGAACTTCACGCTGAATCCGCTCGAGAGCATCCAGACGATGACCGCCTTCATCATCCAGATCAGCCTCGGTGACACGCCGCAGGACTCGGTCCAGTTCCGGGCACTGTTCGCCGTCGCCGCCACGCTCTTCGCGATGACCCTGATCCTCAACATGATCAGCAACCGGGTCATCCGGCGGTTCAAGGTGGCCTACTGATGGGCGCGCTCGCGACCCGTCCGGTGGAGCCGGCGGACGCCCGGTTCGACCCGGCGCTGATGCGCCGTCGCCTCACCGGGACCCTGTTCTACGGTGCGTGCATGGCCGCGATCGGCGTCCTGCTCCTGACGCTGTTGCTGCTGCTCTATGACGTCCTGATCCAGGGCCTGCCCTGGCTCGACCCCGACTTCGTGACCGGCGTCCCGTCGCGGCGCCCGGAGCGGGCCGGCATCTTCCCGGCGCTCATCGGCTCCCTCCAGCTGTCGGTCATCGTCGGGGTCATCGCGTTCCCGATCGGGGTCGCGGCGGCGCTGTACCTCGCCGAGTACGCCGGCGACAGTCGGTTGACGAGGGCCCTCCGAACGAACATCTCCAACCTGTCCGGTGTGCCGTCGGTCATCTACGGCATCTTCGGGCTGGCGATCTTCGTCCGCGGCATCGGCCTCGGGTTCACGGTGATCTCCGGCGCCCTGACGCTGACGCTCCTGATCCTCCCCGTCGTGATCATCGCCTCGATCGAGGCCATCAAGGCCGTCCCCGAGGCCCAGCGGGAGGGCGCCTACGCGTTGGGCGCGTCGCGCTGGCAGATGGTCCGGCGGGCGGTCCTCCCGGCCGCGGCTCCGGGGATCATGACCGGGATCATCCTCGCGATGGCCCGGGCGATCGGCGAGACCGCCCCGCTGATCCTCGTGGGCGCGTTCACGTTCGTGACGTTCCTGCCCCAGCCGTTCGAGGGTGGCTATACGGTGCTGCCGATCCAGGTCTACGACTGGGCCACCCGGCCGCAGGCTGACTTCCACGGTCTCGCGTCCGCCGCGATCATCGTGGTCCTGATCCTGATGCTCGTCCTGAACGCCCTGGCCTTGTTCGTCCGGGCCCGCCTGTCGAGGAACATCCAGTGGTAGAGGAGTCCCCCGTGAACGCCACATCAGCCGAGGCGCCGCCACGCCCCGCCATCGAGGATGGGGCGGGTCCGACGATCCGGATCGCCCCGATGCGTCCGGCCACCGATGGCGATGTCGCCCTGGCGGCGACGGAGGCCGTGATCGAACTGCAGGACGTGTCCTGCTTCTACGGCTCCTTCCGCGCGGTCCGCAACGTGGATCTCCGGATCGCCAAACAGCAGATCACGGCCCTGATCGGGCCGTCGGGCTGCGGGAAGTCCACGCTCATCCGGACCATGAACCGGATGAACGACCTCGTCCCCGGCTATCGCACCGAGGGCCGTGTCTTCCTCGACGGTCAGGACCTCTTCGGGCGGGACGTCGACCCGGTCGCGGTTCGGCGCCGCGTCGGCATGGTGTTCCAGAAGCCGAATCCGTTCCCGAAGTCCGTGTACGAGAACGTCGCCTTCGGTGCCAAGCTCAACGGCTACAAGGGCGACATGAGCGAACTCGTCGAGCGCAGCCTCCGCCGGGCCGCCCTCTGGGACGATGTCAAGGACAAGCTCGGGCAGTCAGGGATGGCCCTCTCGGGCGGGCAGCAGCAGCGGCTGTGCATCGCCCGGACGATCGCCATCGAGCCCGAGGTCATCCTCATGGACGAGCCATGCTCGGCCCTCGACCCGCGATCCACGCTCCAGATCGAGGAGCTGATGGCGGAACTCAAGCGCGACTACACGATCATCATCGTCACCCACAATATGCAGCAGGCGGCGCGGGCGTCCGACACCACGGTCTTCATGACGATGGGCGACGATCGGGCCGGGTACGTCGTCGAACAGGACCGGACGATCGAGATCTTCACGAACCCGAAGCACCAGCTGACCGAGGACTACGTGTCCGGCCGGTTCGGCTGAGCGGCGAGGAGTCACCGATGACCGACCAGGACCAGGCCGACGCCCTCGACGCACAGCTCGACGAGATCATGGGTCGCTCCGAGAGCGTGCCGACCACCGCCGAACCACATGCGCCACGAAGTGCCCTCGACCGAGAGTTGCGTGACGTCAAGGACGGCGTCCTTCGGATGGGCGTGATGGTCGAGGAGCAGATCCGGGCCGCGATGCGCGCGCTCGTGGACCATGACGCGGACGCCGCATTGCGCGTCATCGCCGGTGACGGGCGGATCAACGAAGCGCAGCGCCACGCCTCGAGCCTGATCGCGAGCACCATCGCGACACAGGCGCCCGTCGCCCGGGACCTGCGGTTCCTGCTGTCGCTCGACCATGTCACGTACGAACTCGAGCGCATCGGCGACCACGCCGCTTCGGTGGCGAAGCAGGTTCGCAAGCTCGCGCCCGAGCCGCCGCTCAAGGAGTACGTGGACCTGCCGGCGATGGGCGAGCTTGCCGCCTCGCTCGTGCACGGGATCCTTCGGGCGCTGGTCGATATCGACCAGAACGCCGCTCGCGAGGTCGCGGCCCGGGACGACGAGATCGACGCCCTCTATCACAAGACCTTCGCCGAGGTCGTGGACCTCATGCGCGCCCATCCGGACAACGTGGAGCGCGGGACGCGCATCCTGTTCGCGGCGCACTATGTCGAGCGCATCGGGGACCGCGTGACGAACATCGCCGAAGACGTCGTGTTCCTGGCCAGCGGCGAGGTAGAGGACCTCAATCCGTGACAGACCGGTCGCGGCCGATTCGCGTCCTGTTCGTGTGCACCGGCAACTCGTGCCGCAGCATCTTCGGCGAGGGTCTCCTCCGGCACCTCGGCGGCGCCGACTTCGATGTCTCAAGCGCAGGCACCCATCCGAACGGGCTGAACACCTTCGCGCTCCGCACCCTCGACGAAGCCGGCATCGAGCATCCGTGGGCCCGCGCCAAATCGGTCGCCGAATACCTGGCGACGTCCTTCGACCACGTGATCACCGTCTGCGACGAGGCGCGGCAGGTCTGCCCCGTCTTTCCCGGCCGGCACGTCTCGCACCATTGGGGACTCGAGGATCCAGCCGACGCCGTCGGAACGGACGAGGAGCGGATGGCCGTCTACCGGGCGACGTTCACCCTGGTCCAGGAACGGGTCGAGGCCTTCATCCCGACGGCGCTCGACCATCGCGTGCGCAATTCGGTGCCAGCGCGCGACCCACTCGGCGCGGCGCGGCCATGACCCAGCTTCATCTGCTCCGGCATGCGCACGCGGGCGATCCGGTCGCCTACGTCGGACCGGATGCGGCTAGACCGCTCAGCGAGAAGGGCGAGCGGCACGCGGACCGCCTTGGGCGGTTCCTCAAGCGTGCCGGGTTCGCCCCGGACCTGATCGTCTCGTCACCGAGGGTCCGCGCGCTGCGGACGGCGGAGATCGTCGCGCTCCACCTCGGACAGCCCGTCGGCATCGATGACCGGCTGGCCGGCCCGCTTGACGCCTCGACGCTGGAGGCCATCCTCAGCGAGCACGGCGAGACCCTGCGCCCGATGTTCGTCGGCCATGACCCCGACTTCAGCGAACTCGTGGCGCGGCTTTCCGGCGCCGGCTCGATCCCGATGAAGAAAGGGGCCTTTGCCCGGATCGACATCGACCGGCCGTTGAGCGATGGCGCAGGCACGCTCCGGTGGCTCGTCGCGCCCGATCTGTTCTAGGTCGCGGCTGTCCGCGTCGCGTCAGGCGCGGGCGACAGGAGAGGCGGTGTCGGGGGTGCGCGCCGTTCGACGCGGCGCCAGGGTGATGAGGCCACCCGGGACAAGGGTCCGCGTGATCGCCGCGAGCCGGTCCGCAACGGACGGGTCGAGGTCGTACCAGATCCACTGCCCACGGCGCTCCGAGATCACGACCCCCGCCTCGCGGAGGACGCGCAGGTGATGCGAGACGGTGGGTTGGCCCACGTCGCAGCAGCTCGTGAAGTCGCACGCGCACGTCTCCCCTCCCGCGAGCTGACGGACGATCGCCAGGCGCGTGGGATCCGCGAGTGCCGCGAGGAGGCGGACGTCCGGGTCGATGGTGGCAGGCGTTCGGGGTCGGGCCATGGCTGGCAGCATATCGGTGATCTTCGATATTGACAAGTATCGATATCTCGTGGATATTGACGGACGTCGATACCCACGCCGAGGAGACGGAACCTTGCTTGAGCAGGTCCGAGCCCGCTATGCCGAGGCGGCGCGGGCTGTCCTGACTGCCGATCCCACCCCGTCCGACGCCGCCGCCAGTTGTTGCGCGCCGGACGGTTCGGTGGCCTTTGGCGACGCTCTGTACGGCGCCGAGGAGCGCGCCGGCTTGCCGGCCGAAGCCGTCCTGGCCAGTCTCGGGTGCGGGAATCCCACCGCCGTCGCCGAACTGGCGCCGGGCGAGATCGTCCTCGACCTCGGGTCCGGGGGCGGCATCGACGTCCTGCTGTCTGCGCAGCGCGTCGGGCCGACGGGCTTCGCCTACGGACTCGACATGACCGACGAGATGCTCGAACTCGCCGAGCGCAACCGCGTCGCGGCCGGGGCGACCAACGTGTCGTTCCTCAAGGGCGTGATCGAGGCCGTCCCGCTCCCTGACGCGTCGGTGGACGTCGTCATCAGCAACTGCGTGATCAACCTCTCCTCGGACAAGGCGGCGGTCCTGCGCGAGATCGCGCGGGTCCTGAAGCCCGGCGGTCGGATGGGCGTAAGCGACGTCGTCGCCGACGATGATCTGTCGCCGGCCGATCGCGCCAGCCGAGGCAGCCTCGTCGGGTGCATCGCCGGCGCCCTGTCCTTCGCCGAGTACCGCGAGGGGCTCGCCGCGGCCGGCCTGGCCGGGATCGAACTCGAGCGCAGTCACGCCGTCGCCGACGGGATGCACTCGGTGATCGTGCGCGCGGAGAAGCCCCGGGACTGGAGTCCAGACCGTGTCCGTGCGACCACGCTGCCGACGCCGATCGCGACACTCCCGCTCGCCGAGGGAGAGGGCTGCTGCGGCGGGACGGGGTGCTGCTGACCCGGCTGGCGAACCGCCAGCCCGTGTCAGCCGTCGAGGGCAGCGGCCTCCACGCAGACGGCCACGATCCCGAGCCGCGAGAGCCGGTCGAACGTCGCGCGGCGCCGGACGGTGTAGGCGGCTACGTCGATCCCGGCGACGCGGGCAGCGGCCAGCCCGGCCTCGTCGATCGACTCCCACCAGACTGATACGCCTCGACAACGGAGGTCGACGGCCGCGGCGACGACGGTCGGATCGAGCGCTTCCGAGTTGAGCCACCGTGGCCAGGCGGGCGCCAGGCCGGCGATGCGCTCCAGGGTCGCGCTCTCGAAGGACGAGACGACAGCACCGCGTAGATCCGCCCCGCGCGCGGCCGCGAGCACCTCGACGACCGCCCGATCGTGTTCGCCCTTGAGTTCGACGTCGAGGAATGCCCGACGCCCGATCGCTGCCAGGGCGTCGGCCAGCGATGGGATCCCCGCCAGCTCGAGTTCGTCGGCCGTCAGGGCGTCCACCCGCTCGGGACGACCCTGGACGCGGTCGAGCGTCTCGTCGTGGAGCAGCACCGGGACGCCGTCCGAGGAACGGCGGACATCGAATTCGAGTCCGTCGCAGCCAGGGATCGCCAGCGCGGCCTGCAGCGCCGCGATCGAATTCTCCGGCGCGTCCCGCCAGTCGCCGCGGTGCGCGAGCCGAAGCGTGCGGCCGGGGGTCGCCACGACGCGCGGCCTAGCCGATCTCGAGATGGGCGCTGATCCCGAGGTGGTCGCTCGGGTAGATCGTGGCGTCCTCGGGATCCGGGCGGTCGAAGGCGAGCCTGGCGTCGAGCACGCGGACCGCGCCGCGGACCCAGATGTAGTCGAGGCAGGCCGGGTCGCCGTCGGTGTCGATCGCCGGCGCCTGGAGACCCGACGGCCAGGTCACGGCCGGCTCCGTGCCGTTCGCCTCGAGGTAGGCCGAGTGGTACCCCGCCTCGCCCATCCGCGTGTACGCCCGCTCCCGTGGGTTGGCGTTGAAGTCGCCCATGACGATCGTCGCGTCCGCAGCCGGCGCGTCGGCCAGCCACGCGAGGACCGCCGCCGTCTGCTCGTCGCGCGGGACCTCGTCGGGCACGAGATGGTGCAGGTGGGTCACGACCACGAGGACCCGGGCGCCGCCGGCGAGCATGACCATGGCCCGCTGCGCGGACCGGTTCATCCCGAGATCCAGCCGATCCATGTCCGCCGCGACCAGCGGTGCCTTGACGAGCAGGCTGTTGCCGTACTCCGGGCGACCGGCCCAGCCGCGGATCGCGCCGTAGTGGCCCTCCCCCGCCGCACCGATGAGGCGGTCCTGCTGCATGACATACACGACCTCCTGGAGGCCGAGGAGGTCCGGCTGGAGCGCGGCCATGTCCGACAGGATCAATGGCAGGCGTTCGTGCCAGCGATCGGCGAGGTTGCGGATGTTGAGCGTGGCGACGTGCAGTGGATCCATCGGGCTCCTCAGGGTCGGGCGGGCGGGACGGGCAGCGCAAAGGCGAAGGTCGAGCCGCGACCATCCTCGGACTCCACCCAGATCCGGCCTCCATGCTGCTCGATGACGTGGCGGGCGATGGCGAGGCCGAGACCCGTGCCCCCGGCCTCCCCGCGGGCCCGGGCGCGATCGACCTTGTAGAAGCGCTCGAAGACCCGAGACTGGGCATGCTTCGGGACGCCGACGCCGTGATCCTCGACCGACGTGACGACCTCACCGGGCTCCGTCCGGACGCGAACCGTGACGTCGCCCCCATCCGGGCTGAACTTGACCGCGTTGTGGAGCAGGTTGACCAGGACCTGCCCGATGCGTGCTTCGTCACCGCGGACCAAGGGGACGACGCCGGGGACGTCGACGCTCAGGACCACGCCCTGCCGCTCGGCGAACAGGCGGAGCCGCTCCGTCGACGCCGTGGCGAGATGGGCGAGATCGATGTCGTCGATCAGGATCGGCGCGGCGCCGGTCTCGATCCGGGACAGATCGAGCAGCTCGGTGACCATCTGGACCAGATGGCCGGTCTCCACCTCGATCTTGCCGATGCGATCCCGCATCCGGGACGGGATGACGTCGCCGGCCACCTCGGCTTCGCGGGTCAGGGTCTCGGCCAGCAGGCTGATCGTCGTCAACGGGGTCCGCAGCTCGTGCGAGAGGTTGTCGATGAACTCGGCACGGATCTGCTGGAGGCGTCGCAGCTCTGACACGTCCTCGAGGACGAGCCACAGCCCCTGGACCGGGGACCGGCGGGCGCGGATGATCAGTGCGGCGCCATCGGGCTGCAGGCGGACCTCGCCGGTCGCGGACCCGGATCGCCTGGCGGTCTCGACGATCGACTCGATCCGGGCGTCGAGGAACGCGCCCGTGACCGTGAGCCCGATGAGCGATCCGGCGGGTCGCCCGAGGAGTGCATGGGCCGCCGCATTCGCCACGTCGACCCGCCGCTCGTCGGTCAGTCGCGCGATCCCGATGCCGATGAACTCGATGACGCTGGCCAGATCCTCGCGTGCGGCGTCGTGCGCGGTCCTGGCCGAGGCGGCCGTCGCGACGAGGCGCCCGACATGGCCGGCGAGACCGTCGTCCGTGGCCGCGACTGGGTGTCCTTCGCCCGACGCGATCTGCCCGCGGATCTCCGCGAGTGCACGGCCTCGGTTGATCGCCACCCCGGTCGCGATCGCCACGGCGACCGCCAGGACCATGATGATGACGATGACGACCGCGTCCATGCCCCGAGCATGGCACGAACCGCGTCACCGCTGCCATGCGACTCCGTTCTGGCGGCGCGGGTCAGGCGACGACCACGCCCCGGGACGGTGCCTAGACCCCGGGGCGTCGGACGCCAGGCGGTGTCGGGTCGGGTGGCAGGAGCCACGGGCGCCACGGAGCGGTCAGTGCGGCAAACTCGCGGGGGGCGAAGGCGTGCCGCACGACGAGCAGGTGCGCCAGCCGGGCCGCGCCGCGCGCGGCTCGCGGATCCAGCACGGCCGCGGCCGCGTCCCGCTGGGCGAGCAGCGACGAGACCCGGAACGTCTCGTCGTCATCGGGCGAGATTCCCGGTGGCCACGGATCGTCGCCCAGCCGCTCGCGGACGCCGGTGGCGGCGAGGGCTCGGCGACCGGCCTCGTCGAGGACCGCGAGTCGCCGGCACAGAGCGGTGACCGCGACACCGTTGGGGCCGTAGCGCGGCTGGCCGACGGCCGCCTCCCAGCCGCGGGTCAACCGCTCCTTGGCACGGCTCCTGAACGGCTCGCTGAGGAGCTCGTCGAGGAACGGGCCGAGCACCAGCTCGGTCGCGTAGCCATCGATGGCGTCGCGGATCTCGGGGCGATCGGCGGCGGCCGGCAGGTGGGCGGCCACCGCGGCTTCGACGGCATCGAGAGCGTCGGCCTGGGCCGGTGGGAGGAATCGGCGGATCGTCGCCCCGAATGCGATCGGTGGCGGCTCGGCGAGCGCCAGGCGGTCGATCTCGACCGGGGTGAGCGCGCCCAGCCGTGCCAGGAACCGTTCCACCGCGGTCCGCTCGTCGACGACGGGCCGTGGGCGCGCCCGGCGTTCCTCGGTCGCGCCGTCGCGCGCGTGCCACCCGGTGTGGCCGTCCCCGCGCGGCCCGGCCCGGTGGCGCAGGCCGCGCTCGCGATCGTACCGGGCGCGGAGGACGGGATCCGTCAGCCAGTCGTGGGCGACGTTGATCCGCTTGGCGACCTCAAGCTCCTGCTCGCCGGCCACGTCGGGGTGGTGGCGCCGCAGGAGCGCGCGCCAGGCCACTTCGATCGCCTCGATGCTCGCGTCGGTCGGCACGCCGAGGCGGTCGTAGAGGTCATCGGGCGGGAGCGATGGTCGTGGCGGCATGGTCCCACCATCGTAGTGGGCCGCTATGCTGGGACTGCGACCCCGGAGGGATCATCCGGGTGCGGGAGGGTTCGTGCGATGAGCTTCATCAAGCGCGCGCAAGAGGTGGCGAAGGGCGCGGCCGAGCAGGCCCAACACGTCGCCGAGCAGGCCCGGGTCAAGGCGGGCGAGGCCGCGGAAGCCGCCGGCCGGACGGCCGCCGACCCGGCGACGCAACAGCGACTCGGCAAGAGCGCCAAGGACGCGATCGGCGCAGCGCGTCGAAGCGTCTCGACCGTCGTGGAGCGCATCGATCCGGCGACGCTCGCCGACCTGATCATCAAGGCGACCGCCCTCCAGGAGCGGACGAACAGCGCGCTTCGAGACAAGGGATCCCCGTATCGGATCGCGGAGATCGCGATCGAGGCATCGATCCCACCGGGCGTGAGCTTCTCGATCGCGCGCATCGACGATCCCGAGGACTTCATCCATGGGGAGACCATGGAGTCCGCGACACTCGTGGAGCGACTCGACGAGACGGGCGAAGCCGTCATCTCGCTCGACGGGACCCTCATCGATGAGGCGACGATCGACGCCGCCGGCGCGGCGCTCGTCGCCGAGGTGACGGACGTGACCCGGGGCGCGGGCGAGCCGGCGGTCAGAGACCCGGCGGTCAGAGACCCGGCGGTCAGAGACCCGTCGGTCAGAGACCCGTCGTAAGGAAGCGTTCGACGTCGTCGATCGGGCGCGTCGAGCGCTCCCCGGTCGCCCGTTCCGTGACTTCGACCCCGCCCGCCGCCAGCGACCGCGGGCTGACCGTCAGGATCCAGGGCATCCCGAGGAGCTCTGCGTCGGTGAACTTGACGCCTGGTGATTCGTCGCGGTCATCCCAGAGGATCTCGCGCCGGGGACCCGCAGCGGCGGCGAGGTCGTGCAGGCCCTGCGCGATCTCGGTGACCCGCGGCTCCTTGGCGGCGCCGATCGAGACGAGGTGCGCGGCGTACGGGGCGACCTCGACGGGCCACGCGATCCCCTTGTCGTCGTGGTGCGCTTCCACGATGCAGGCCACGTTGCGGCCGACGCCGATCCCGTATGACCCCATGACGATCGGGTGCGCCACGCCGTCTTCGCCGAGATATGTCGCGCCGAACGCATCGGCGTACTTGGTCCCGAGCTTGAAGATGTTGCCGACCTCGATGCCGTTGCGCAGGATCACGGGCTGCCCGCACGACGGGCAGGGATCACCTTCCTGGGCGTTCGTGAGGTCCGCGACGACATCCGCCTCGAAGTCGCGGCCGACGTTCACGTTCCGAAGGTGGAACCCCTCCCGGTTGGCACCGGCGACGAGGTTCGGGGAGGCGACGACCAGCGGATCCACGACCACCGTCGTCCCGACCGCACCCACGGGCGACCCGTACCCGGGTTCCATCTTCGCGGCCCGGATCTCCTCCACGGTGGCCGGCCGGATCCCACCGATGGCCTTGACCGCGTTGACGAGCTTGGTCTCGTTGACCTCGTGGTCGCCACGGACGATGGCGGTGACGAGGCGACCGTCACCGGTGACGAAGAACGCCGCCTTGGCCGTCCGCTCCGGCCCGACGCCAAGGAACGCGGCAAGGGTCGCGATGGTCGTCGTCCCGGGGGTCTCGATCTCCTCGAGCGGCCGTGGGGCTTCGGGAGCGGGTGCCGGCCGCGGGATCATGGCGACCTGCCGGTTGGCCGCGTAGTCGCACGCCTCGCACAGGACGAGGACGTCCTCGCCCGCCGGGTTGAGGACCATGAACTCGTGCGCCTGGCTGCCGCCCATCATGCCGACGTCGGACGAGACGGAGATCGTCGCGAGTCCGAGCCGTTCGAACGTGCGGACGTAGGCGCCGTACTGGGCCTGATAGGAGGCGTCCAGGCCGGCGTCGTCGCGATCACAGCTGTAGGCGTCCTTCATGACGAATTCGCGGACACGGATCAGGCCACCGCGGGCGCGTGGCTCGTCGCGCCACTTCGTCTGGAAGTGGTAGACCTGCATCGGGAGCTGGCGGTACGACTTCACGATGTCCGCGAGCAGCAGGCCGACGACCTCCTCATGGGTCATGGCGAGGACCATGTCCCGGCCATTGCGGTCCTTGAAGCGCCCGAGCTCCGGACCGACGGCGTCATAGCGGCCGCTCGCGCGCCACACGTCGGCCGGATGGACCACCGGCATCTCCATCTCCTGGGCGCCGATCCGGTCCTGCTCTTCGCGGATGATCTGCTCGACCCGATCGTTGACGCGCTTGCCGAGCGGAAGGAGCGAGTAGATCCCGGACCCGAGCTGGCGGACGTACCCGGCGCGCTGGAGGAGCCGGTGCGACGGCATCTCAGCGTCGGCCGGGTCGTCGCGGAGCGTCGTGAAGAAGAGACTGGAGAGTCGCATCGCCGACACAGGATAGCCGCGACGTCGTGGCAGGGCAGGCGCATCCGGATCGGTGCGGCGCTGGCACCCGCCGATCGGTCCGTGGCGCTAGCATCCTCGGCACACTCCCCGCCTGCAACTCTGCTGGAGGTCCCACCGATCTCGCTCGAAGGCGTCACCCTGACACTCGCCGTGGTCATCGCGCTGGCCGTGGTCTTCGACTACATCAATGGGTTCCACGACACGGCGAACGCGATCGCGACGTCGGTGGCCACGAGGGCGCTGAGCCCGCGGCTGGCGATCCTCATGGCCGCCACATTCAACTTCGTCGGGGCGTTCGCGGGGACGGCCGTGGCCAAGACCATCGGGTCCGGCCTGGTGGATGAGGGATCGACCACGCAGGCCGTGGTCATGGCGGCCTTGGTCGGGGCCATCACCTGGAACCTCATCACCTGGTACTACGGCATCCCGAGCTCGAGTTCGCATGCGCTCATCGGCGGGTTGCTCGGCGCCACCACCATCGCTGCCGGGACCGGCGCCCTGCGCATCGACGGCATCGTCAGCAAGGTCGTGATCCCGATGATCAGCTCACCGCTCATCGGCTTTGTCGTGGCGTTCGTGCTGATGCTCGCCCTGTACTGGATCTTCCGTCGCGCGCGGCGCAAGCCGATGGCCCGCATCTTCCGCCGCTTGCAGGTCGTGTCGGCGGGGTACATGGCCTTCAGCCACGGTTCCAACGATGCCCAGAAGACGATGGGCGTCATCACGCTGGCGCTGTTCTCCGCCGGCGTCATCCCCAGCATCGATGTCCCTGGCTGGGTCATCGTGGTGTCCGCCACCGCACTGTCGATGGGCACCGCAGTCGGCGGCTGGCGGATCATGCGCACGATGGGCCACCGCGTCGTCGAGCTCGAGCCGGTCAACGGGTTCGCCGCGGAAACGACGGCGGCGACCGTGCTGATCGCGACCGCCCATCTGGGCATGCCGGTGTCCACGACGCACGTCATCTCGAGTGCCATCATGGGGGTCGGGTCAGCGCGCGGTCCCAAGGGCGTCCGCTGGGGCGTGGCCCGGCGGATCCTGATGGCCTGGGTGATCACCATCCCGGCGACGGCCCTCGTGGCCGCCGTCACCTGGATCGTCCTTGACCTGTTGGGGATCGGATGACCGACGAGGAGTCGCCGCGATGAGTTTTCGCCTGCTGCCCAAGGACGTGCGCTTCTTCGAGCTGTTCGTCGCCGACGGGGAGAACCTGTTGGCCGCCGCGCTCGCCCTGGAGACGATGATCCTGACCTACGACCGGCTCGATGAGCGGGTGGCCGAGATCCAGATCCTGGAGAAGCGCGGCGACGAGATCGACCGCGAGATCAACCAGCGGCTCGAGGACGCGTTCATCACGCCGTTCGACCGCGAGGACATCCACGACCTGACGGTCCGCCTCGACGACGTCGTCGACGGGATCCAGGCCGTGGCCGAGACGCTCGTCATCTACGACATCAGCGAGCCGACCGACGAAGCGCGCGAGCTCTCGCGGATCCTGGCCCGGCAGGCCCATCAGCTGGTCGAGGCCCTCCGCCGCCTGGACGGCCTCAAGGGCGTGGATCCGTACCTGGTCGCCGTCCATGAGCTCGAGCACGAGGCCGACGGCCTGTCGCGTGCCGCCGTCGCGCGCCTGTTCCGCGACGGGACGGAGGCGCTCGAGGTCATCAAGTGGCGGGATCTCTACCGCGAGCTGGAGAACTCCATCGACGCCGCCGAGGACGCCGCCGAGGCCATCGAGCGGATGTACCACAAGGCGACCTGACCGCCGCTTCGGGCTAGGAGACCGCCTCGGGCTCGGACGCCGCCTTGAGCCTGGACGTCGGCCGGCGGAAGACATAGCCCACGCCGCGGACCGTGTGCAGGTAGCGCGGGTGCTCTGGGTCATCCTCGATCTGCCTGCGCAGCCAGTGGATGTGGACGTCCACGGTGCGCGTCTCGCCGGCGTAGTCGTAGCCCCAGACGTTTTCGAGCAGTTGGTCACGGGTGAACACCTGGCCCGGGTGCCGGATCAGGAACGCGAGCAGCTCGAACGCCTTCGGCTTGACGGGCAGGACCTGACCATCGCGCAGCAGCCGATGGCCACCCAGATCAACTTGGACACGGTCAAGGTCGACCATCGCGGGTGGCGCGTCGACGGCCACGCTCTGGTCGGACCGGCGGAACAGTGCCCGGATCCGGGCCGTCAGCTCGCGCAGACTGAACGGCTTGGTCACGTAGTCGTCCGCGCCCAGCTCCAGCCCGACCACCTTGTCCAGCTCGGAGTCTTTGGCGGTCAGCATGACGATCGGCACGCCCAATTCCGCGCGGATGATGCGGCAGACCTCGATGCCGGACAGCTCGGGGAGCATCAGGTCCAGGAGGATCAGATCCGGGCGCTCGGCACGGAACGTCGCCAGCGCCTCGCGACCGTTGGCCGCCGCGAGGACACGGAATCCGTCGGACTCGAGCGCGTCCGCGAGGGTCTCGCGCAGCGTAGGTTCGTCTTCGACGATGAGGATCGTGCGTGCCATCCACCGCCCATGGTACGAGCCACGGTTAACGGCGCGTTTCCGTCGCGCGAGCGCGCCCCGCGGCTCCTAGGCGAGAGCCAGCACCTCGATGGCCCGATCGAGACGTTCGAGGGTGCGGTCACGCCCGAGCGCGACCAGCGTGTCGAACAGCGGCGGCGTCGCCGTCCGGCCGGTGACGGCCACCCGGATCGCCATGAACAGGTCACCGGCCTTCCACCCGCGCGCTTCCGCGAGAGCCCGCAACGGCGGTTCGAGCTCATCGACCTCGAAGACGACCGCCCCGACGTCCGCGATGACGTCCCGCGCGGCGGACAGCCCGTCGCGGGTCGTGGCCGCATCCCAGCGCTTCGGCACGAGCGTCGTCGCGTCGACCCGCACGTCATCGACCCACAGGAACCCGACCAGGTCGCCGATCGCGCCAAGCGTCGGGAGCCGTTCCTGGACCACGGGGAGCAGCGCGCGGATCTCACCCTCGGCGGGCATCCGCTCGATGCGTCCGGCGACCAGTTCGGCCTCGATGAACGGTCGAAGCCGGTCGATCAGGTCGTCGGGTTCGAGCCGGCGGATCCACTGGCCGTTGAGCCACTCGAGCCGTTCGCGGTCGAACACGGCGCCACCCTTGTGCACGGCGTCGATGTCGAACCGCTCGACGATCTCCTCGATCGAGAGGACCTCCTCCTCCGTGCCCGTGGCCCACCCCAGGAGCGCGAGGTAGTTGACGAGCGCCTCGCGGATGAACCCTTCCGCGATGTAGTCGCTCACCGCCGTCTGGCTCTTGCGCTTGCTCATCTTGGTGCGGTCCGGGTTGAGGATCAGGGGCAGGTGCGCGAACCGGGGCACGTCGTAGCCGAGCGCGCGGAACAGGAGGATGTGCTTGGGCGTGTTGGACAGGTGGTCCTCGCCGCGGATCACGTGCGTGATCGCCATGGCGGCATCGTCCACGACCACCGTGAAGTGGTAGAGCGGGTTGCCGTCACCCCGGACGATGACGAAGTCCCCGCCGAGATTGGCCACATCGAACTCGACGGGCCCCCGGACGAGGTCGTCGAAGGCCACCAGGCCCTCCCCCACCCGGAAGCGGATGGCGCCGTGTCGGCCCTCGGCTTCGCGCGACGCTCGCTCGTCGGGCGTCAGCGCCGCACATCGACCGGTGTATCTCGGGGGCAGCTTCGCGGTCTCCTGCGCGGCACGGTCCGCGGCCATCTCATCCGCGGTGCAGAAGCACGGATACGCCTGGTCGGCGTCCAGGAGCCGCTGGGCGGCCTCCGCATAGCTGGGGAGCCGCTGCATCTGGCGGTACGGCGCATACGGGCCGCGGGCGGCCTCTCCGGCGACCTCGGGGCCCTCGTCCCAGCGCAACCCGAGCCAGTGAAGCCCGTCGAGGATGTCCTTCTCGTAGGCGATCGAGCCGCGCGCCTGGTCCGTGTCCTCGAGCCGCAGCACGAAGGTCCCGCCGACGTGCCGAGCATGCAGGTAGTTGAAGAGCGCGGTCCGTGCTGTCCCGATGTGGAGCGGCCCCGTCGGACTGGGCGCGATCCGGACCCGATCGCCGGTCATGCCCGGACGGGCCGTGGGGCCAGCTCGGGCACCTGGTGGAAGAGCGCGGGATCGGCCGCGCCGGGGAGCACCCGAACCAGCGAGGCGGGTCGAAGGCCCAACGTGGCGCGCCCCCGCGGCCCGTCGAGCGTGAGCGAATCGAGCGACTCCGACCGTGCCAGGACCGTGATCTGGGCACCGGGCATGAGCGCCCGCGCCTCGAGGTAGGAGAGGAGCCCCGCGTCCTCCTCCGCCTCCTCGGTGATCCGATACACGGTGGCATGCTCGCCGGCGCCGATCTCGCTGAGCTTGATACCCGAGGGGCGGCGCTTCGCGGTCTCGGCATCGATCGGGTTGCCGTGCGGACACGTCTCCGGGTGACCGAGCATCTCGTCGAGTCTGGCTTCGACACGCGGCGAGATCGCGCTCTGGAGGCGCATCGCCTCGTCGTCCGACTCGGCCCAGCCGAGCCCGATCACGGTCGTGAGCAGCCACTCGAGCAGCGCGTGGCGACGGAAGATCCCGTCCGCTGCCGTCCGGCCGGCCGCAGTGAGGTGGAGCTGGCGGCTCTCGGCGTGCGCGACGAGGCCGTCGGCGACGAGGCGGCGGAACATCTCGCTCGCCGCCTGCGTGGTGACCCCGAGGTGGCGCGCGATCTGGGCCGCCGTGACGCGCCCGCTGTCCGCCGAGCCGGCCATCACCCGAAGGGCGAGCAAGTACTGCTGTGCGGCCGTGGACAGGTCGTGCGGATCGTGACGGGGAGGCATGCCCTCAGGATACGGGACCGGGCGGTGTGGCCGGTCCGTCGCGTTCGGGGCCGCTGGTGCGATCGCTGCCGAGCGGCCTGGCGGCATCGATCCCTCGCGCTCGCCGGACGATGGCGACGGCGAGGCCGGCGAGCCAGCCGATGACGAGCGCCGACCCGAGGATCATCGTCCGTGTCTCCGGGGCGGTGGCGGCGCCACCGGCCGACAGGGCGAGCGTCACGGGCACCGCCGCGATCACCACCGCGATGGCTGCGGCTGCCGCGAGCGTCGCGAGCGTCGGCGCGAGGGCCAGCACTCCGAGCGCGATCAGCGCGATCAGTGGCGCCGCGGCGCCCTCCACCCCATCGCAGGTGGCGGCAAACCGTCCGCAGCCCGTGAACTCCCCGACGAGCCAGCCCAGCCCGAAAGCGATCGGCAGCCAGCCGACGATCGCCTGGACCAGACGCCAGCGCCCATGGGCGGTCCGCTCGTCGGTCAGCGCGCGTCCGAGGTCCGTGGCCGCCGCGGCCAGGTCGGGAGGTGGCTCGTCCACCGGTCGTGCCGGCGGTCCTGCGGGTGACGCGGGACCGGGCCGAGCGTCGCGCCATGTCGCCGCGGCCGGCCGATCCGGGCCGCGCTCGCCGGTCCGTGGCGGCGCCGGCGATCCGGCAGGTGTCTCGGTCTCGGGCGGTGGCGGGCCCCCGAGCGCCGACCCTACTGACGGCTCACCCGGATCGCCGTCGTCGGTCGCCCCGTCGAGCGCACCGGCCGCGGGGCGGGCCCGTGCCGATCGCCTGGCCCGTGCCTGGTATTCCGGCCCGTGCTTGCGCGGGTCCGCGTACTCCTTCGGATTGATCGTCCAGTACGTGCCGCTCGTGGTGCCGTACCAGCTCGCCCCGCCCCAGTCCGGTTCGAACGGCTGGCCCTCGGCGCCGTCGTAGGACGTGGATCCGAGCGTCGCCTTGCCGGGACCTTCGCGATCGTCGGCCGCCGCCCCGCCCGACGACGACGCCGGCCCCGTGGGCGGCGGGCGATCGCGACTCGGGCGCGGCCCGGTCCGGGTCCGCCGTGTGCGGCCCCCGTAGGCACGGTGCGTGGCGTCGGCGCGGTCCGGTTCGGCACTCGATGGCCGCTCGGGAGGGGTCGGGGCTCCGCGTGACACCGAACCTCGGGCGGCGCCGGTCCGCAGGATCTGCTCATAGGCCGCCTTGATCGCCAGGAACCGTGGGAGCGCTGCGGATCCCGCGACGTCGGGGTGGTTGACCTTGGCCAGCGCCCGATAGGCGGCCCGGACCTCGTCGAGGGTGGCACCCCGCGCCAACCCGAGCGTGCGGTACGGATCCTTTGGCGGCGTCAACCGATGAGCTCGCCCACCGGCGCGAGTTCGAAGGCGGCCAGTGTCTCGGCGCCGACGCGCCCGTGCGGATCGATGGACGACGGCCGGTGGTAGCGGGCGAGGGCCCGAAGGGCGGCCCCATCGAGCGCGCCGATCTGGCGCAGGGCCTCGACCGAGACCGCCCACGACGCCCGCCCGCCGGCATCCCCGTCTTCGATCTTGACCGCGAGACCCGAGGCGTTGGCGTGGGTCGTCCCCGTCCGCGTCCCGGCCAGCACCGCCACCCCGCGGAGTCCCTCCATCCCGGACTTGCTGACGAGCCTCCCCGGGGACGCCTTCATCACGGAGGTGTCGAGCCGGTCGTGGCGACCGCCGATCATCTCGGGCTCGGCGAGGAGCGCGTCCCGGATGACGGTCAGGTGCTCCGCGACGGCACTTCGCCCGTCACGTGTCGTGACCGCGGAGGGCTCCGCCAGGAAGGCGTAGGCGCGGGCGACGGCTCGCAGCGGGAAGGCGTAGGTCTCGACGCCGCACCCATCGATGGCGGTCCGGAGCTTGTCCGGCGCCGTGCCGAACGCGCGCGCCACGGCGGCGCGGTAGGCGACCTGCGACGGGTGGGTCGGACGCCAATAGTCGGTCGCGTCCCAGCCGCGGAGCTTGGACAGCAGCAGCGACACCGCGTGTTGGCCGGAACACATGTGGCGGATCGGTCCGGCCTTCTCCCCATCGCGGGCGAGCCGGGCGGCCGTCAGCGGGTCGAGCGGCATCCCGTCCGACCCGCACGCCAGCAACGCCTGGCTCACGCCGGTCCGCCGGAAGATCCCCTGGAGTGTGCGGACGTGGAGGTCCTCGCCGGAATGCGAACTGGCCATGATCGCGATCTCAGCCGGCTGGAGATCGAATGCCGCGACCCCGCCCGCTTCGATGAGCGCGAGCGCTCCGAACGGCTTGACCGTCGACCGAAGAGTGACCGGCCGGTCAGCGTCGCCGAGGACCCGGATGAGCGCGCCCGACGCGTCCGCTTCGACGATATCGCCGCGATGCACGCTCTCTTCGATGCCGTCGCGGATCTGGCGGGCGAGGATCGGCGTGGCGGTTCCCCGTCGACCCTGGGCACGGGTCGTCGGGCGTCGAGGACGCGGCGCCGCGGGTGCGGTCACGAGGCTGGATCTCCGGTGGATTCGGGCACGGTTGGAGTCGGGCACTCCGGGACCGCGAGGATACCCCGGCGGACCGTCCGGCGCGTCGGTACGATGGGTCGCACCGACATCGAGTCCCGCCGTCCGCCGGAGGTTGCCGTGCCCGCCCCGTCGCTCCACGTATCGCAGCATCCGGCCGTCCTGCACAAGCTCGCGATCCTCCGCGACGTCGCGACCGAGCCGAAGAAGTTCCGTGAGGTCGTCCGCGAGCTGTCATGGCTCCTCGGCTACGAGGCACTGGCCGATGTGAGCGTGAAGCCTCGCGAGATCCGCACACCGATGGAGGCGATGACCGCCCACGAGCTCGGCGAGCGGATCGGGCTGGTGCCGATCTTGCGTGCGGGCCTGGGCATGGTCGACGCGATGCTCGAGCTGATGCCCACCGCCCAGGTCTGGCACCTGGGCCTGTTCCGCGACGAGCGGACGCTCCGGCCCGTCGAGTACTACAACAAGCTTCCGGACTCCGCGTCCGTGGACCTGTGCCTGATCCTCGACCCGATGCTGGCGACGGGCGGCTCGGCGACGGCGGCGATCGAGGTCCTCAAGAAGTGGGGCGCGGTCCGGATCAAGCTCGTCAACCTCATCGCGGCGCCCGAGGGCGTCGAGGCGGTCACCTCGGCCCATCCGGACGTCGAGATCCACTGCGCGGCGCTGGACCGCAGCCTCAACGAGCGTGGCTACATCCAGCCCGGGCTGGGTGACGCGGGGGATCGCCAGTTCGGGACCGGCCACGACTGACTGGCTCGGGCCACTCAGCCCCGGACGATCACGGGGTACGGCACGAGCTCGTTGATGACGTAGGTCCCGCGGTCCGGGTCCCGTTCGACCGGCTGGACCCGGCCCCGGTCGTCGCGGCAGCGGGCGAGCAGGGCGGTGGCCCCCACCACCCGGGGTGACCAGTCGAAGATCCAGCGGGTCCAAGCGAACGGGTTTGGCTCGTCGACGAGGGTCGCGGGCGCCCACGTCCCCCGCCGTCGTCGCTGATCTCGACGACGGCGACCGCCGCCTCACCGGCCCACGCGAGACCGCGGACCACGACCTCCGGTCCAGCGACGCCCACTCCGGGCGCCGGGGACGTGATCTGCGCCTTGGGCTGCATCTCCGTGACAGGCACGCGTCGGCCGTCCCCGCCGAGTCCGGCCGACGCGTACTCCACGGTCTCCCAGTGACCGTCGTGCGGGCCGTCGATCACGGTGAGGTGCGTCACCCACTTCACCGACGCCATGCCATACCAGCCGCCGACCAGCGCCCGGACCGGTCCCCCGTGCTCGGCGCTCAGCGGCGTCCCGTCAAGGTCCAGCGCGAGCAGCACCTCATCGCGCATCGCCTTCTCGAGCGGCAGGCTTCGTTCGAACCGGATGGATCGCCGCTCACCATCCGCCCCCGTGACGACGCCCGTGTCGGCACCCGCGATCGAGGACCGTTCGGCCCTCGGGACGGACGCCCGCGGCGTCGAGGATCCGCCGAAGCGGCACGCCGGACCAGCGGCCGTTGCCCACGGCGCCACCGATCCACTGGACGCCGTGGGCCGGCGGGGAGAGGTGCGCCCGACCGTTGCCTGCGCACTCGATCGTGATGGTCCTCTCCTCGATGCCCATCGCCCGGAGCTCGGCCACGCCGAGAGACAGCGTCCGTTCGACGAGGCCGTCGACCATCACGCGATGATCCGCGGAGGACAGTGCCGGGACCGGGAAGTGGGAGCGGATGAAGAAGTCCCCGGCGGACGTCACGGGCGCGTCGAGGCGCACGAGTTCGGTCTCCGCGTTGCGCGGCTCGGTCGTCGACACGCGTGGGCGGTCGTAGGCGGTCGGCGTCGCGTGGGTGGGCGTGGCGTCGGTCATCGCACCCGTGCTCGCATGGCTCCGGAACCCTCCGTCGGCGTCGCCCAACGCCCGCGACCCTCGCTGCGCGCGCGCCCGTACGTGGGCGGTCGGCCACGGGGCGGCGCTATTGTACGAGCGGAGGGGCGGGACCAGGAGGAACGGCATCCGATGACATCTGGCTGGGATCCCGGCACGCTGCTCCTCCCCGAGGGGACACGGCTCGTCCACATCGGACCGCCGAAGACCGGGACGACGATGCTCCAGACGGCGTTCCACAACGGCCGCGAGGCGATCGCGCCGCAGGGCGTCCGGTTCGCCGGGACCGACCGCCACCCGATGAAAGCGGTGCTCTCGGCCATCGGCCGACCGGGGCCCATCTCCCGCGTCCCACCCTCGATCGACAACTGGAAACGGCTCGTCCGCGATATCGAGCGAGCCGGTGACCAGCGGGTCCTCCTGAGCAGCGAGTTCCTGGCCGACGCGACACCCGAGGCGGTCCGCCGCGTGGTCGACGACCTCGATCCGGCGCGCGTCCACGTGGCGGTGACCTTGCGTCCGCTCGCGAGCATCCTCCCGTCGCAGTGGCAGCAGTACGTCCAGAGCGGGATCCGCGCGTCCTACGACACGTGGCTGGACGCCATCTTCAACACACCGGACCCTCGTATGACCCCGTCCTTCTGGCACCGGCATCGGCACGACCGACTGGTCGAGCGCTGGGCGGAGGTGGTCGGCCGCGCCAACCTCACGGTCGTCGTCCTCGACGATCGTGATCACGACATGGTCCTGCGGGTGTTCGAAGCGCTGCTCGGACTGAGGCAGGGGACGCTGGAGGCGGACGACGATCGAACGAACCGGTCCATGACGCTCCCCGAGATCGAGGCGGTCCGGGCGTTCAACGTCCGGTTCTACGCCGAGGGACTCAAGGCCGGGCTCCATGCCCTGGTCATGCGGACCGGCGCCTCGACCTACATCAAGAACCGGATCCCGGAACCGGACGAACCGCGGATCACGACGCCGGCGTGGGCGGTCGACCGGACGACGGACGTGGCGCACGAGATGGTCGCGTCGATCGCGGCGTCCGGCGTCCGCGTCGTCGGCGACCTTGGATCGCTCACGCGACCCCCATCGCGTGTCGCCGCCGGGGACACGCCGGAGGTGGCCATCACCCCCACCGTCGCGGCGTCGGTCGCCATGGGCATCCTGACCTCGAGCGGGTTGGTCCGCGGAACGTCGGGCGGACAGCCCCGCAGCCGGGCGGACGCGGACGACCTCGGGGTGGGCAAGGGCATCCCTGCGCCGAGCACGACCACCGAACCGTTCGAGCTGCTCCGCGTGTCCACCAGCCGACTGAGCCGGGTGCTCGCGCGGCGCCTGCGCGCCGCGGCACGGGCGCGAGTCGGTGGCATCCGGGCGCGGCGGCGCTGAAGGCTGGCGATCGATCCTCTTCAAGATCCGGATCCGCGAACGGGCGACCGGATCAGTCCGTTCCGGGCCCCGCCTGGGCGAGTCGACGCTCGAGCGCTGCACGGACCAGGGTCGCCGCCGTTGCCACATCCACGGTCGATGTGTCGACCGTGACGTCAGCATCGGTCGGCGCTTCGTACGGCGACGAGATCCCGGTGAAGTCGGCGATCTCCCCGGCCCGGGCGCGCGCATAGAGGCCCTTGCGGTCGCGCGCCTCGCAGACTTCCAGGGGCGTGCTGACGTGGACGAGGACGAACGCCCCGACGGCTTCGGCCCGCTCCCGGGCTCGACCGCGACTCGCGGCGAACGGGGCGATCGGAGCGGCGATGGCGATCCCGCCGTGCTCGGAGATGAGCGACGCGACATACCCGATCCGGTCGATGTTGGCCTCGCGCGAGGCCACGTCGAACCCGAGATGCGACGACAGCGACCGACGGACATCGTCGCCATCGAGGAGGGTGACCCGGTGGGGCAGCGCCTCGGCAAGGTCGTCGGCCAGCGCTCGGGCGATCGTGGACTTCCCCGAGCCGGACAACCCGGTGAACAGGACCACGGCGCCCCTCGCCGGCGCATCCGTCGGGCGAGAGACCTTGAGGACCTCGGTCGCGATGGCGTCGGCGTAGAGGTCGCGGACGGCGGTCTCGTGGGCCGTGGCGAGCGCCGCGATGCGTCGGGACGCATCAGCGGTTCGTGAGGCGAGGACGTCGTGTCGCTCGGTGACGCCGAAGGTGGCCAGGACGTCGGCAAGATGGACCCCGGCCGTCGCGGCGACGGACGGACCGGGCCAGGGAACGACCAGTGGCAGGACGCTTGTTCCCGGCCGCGTCGTGGCGATCGTCTCGGCCATCGCCATCGCGCACCGGACGAGCCCATCCCAGCCCACCCGGCCGACGCCACGAGGGCGTCGGGCGACCGGGACGATGCACAGGACGCTCGCGGGAACCAGCCGCTCGACGAGGGCTGTGATGGCGTCGGTGTCCGCGATGGTCGGTGCGTCATCGACCATGATCGCGAGGACCGGCCGGTCGTTGCCGCGAGACGAGACCCAAGCCCGGACGGCTTCGGGCCGGCGTCGGTAGGCCGGGTCCCAGCGACCGGTCGTCCCGCCGGCGAGCGGACGAAGGGGAACGATGTCGCGTCCGCCCGACGACGACACCCGCAGATGCGCCAGCGGCGTGTTCTCGCTGTCGGTCAGGACGAGTTCGCCTTCGTCGGGGACGCCGGGGACCATGGGCAGCGCCGGGAGCGCCCCGATCAAGGCCAGTTCCAGGATGTCGAGGCCATCGTCGTCGAGCGCGACGTGCGGGACCCGCGCGAGGCCGTCGAGCCCGCTGGTTGGCATGCGGCGATGATACCTGCGACGCTTAGGGTCGATGACCGCCGTCGCCGGCGGTCCAGTTCACCGAGGTAGACGCCACCTTGACCTCCGACGCGACCGCATGATCGACCACGCCCGCCCGCGCGACCCTGCCTCGGGCACGGGTAGGCCCGGCGGCCACGATCACGCCGACGACACCCGTCTGGCCGCCGACCTGGCCGCCGGCGCCGGCGCCGTCCTCCTCGACCTTCGCGGTCGGGTCGATGCCGGGTCGTTCAGCGGCGATGCGCTGGACCTTCGGACCGCTGGCGACGCCGCCGCCCAGGCCTACCTGGCCAGCGCGTTGGCGGCGGCCCGACCGACGGACGGCATCCTCTCCGAGGAGGCGCGTGACGACCGCCGACGTGTCGCCATGGACCGCGTCTGGATCGTGGACCCGCTCGACGGCACCCGCGAATTCGCCGAGCGTGGGGACGACGGGACGTGGCGCGATGACTTCGCGGTCCACGTCGCCCTCTGGATCCGTGACCGGGGGATCTCGGCCGCCGCGGTCGCGCTGCCGGCCTGCGGCCGCGTCATCGATACGGACGCGACGACGACACCCGACCCCATGACCACCGAAGCGGTCCTGGCCGGCCGGCGACCGTTGCGGATCGCCGCGAGCCGGACCCGGCCGCCGGCCCTCGCCGCGCGGCTCGCCGAGCTGGACGACGTGGAGCTGGTGCCGATGGGCTCGACGGGAGCCAAGGCGATGGCCGTCCTGGACGGCCGCGTCGACGCCTACGTCCACGCCGGCGGCCAGTACGAGTGGGACTCCGCAGCACCGGTGGCGGTGGCCATCGCCGCCGGGTACGTCGCCACCCGACTGGACGGGACGCCGGTCGCCTACAACCAGTCCGATCCGTGGTCTCCGGACCTCATGATCTGCCATCCGGCGCTCGTCGGGCATCTCTCGCACCTCATCGAGCGCGTCGGCGTGGACGCTGACGTGAAGGCGCCCGCATGGCCGTGATGCACCGCCTCAGTCATCTGCGCAGCCTCGAGGCGGAGAGCATCCACATCGTCCGCGAGGTCGCCGCCGAGATGGAACGGCCGTGCCTGCTGTTCTCCGGCGGCAAGGACTCGATCGTGATGCTCCAGATCGCGCGCAAGGCGTTTTCGCCGGCGCCGATCCCGTTCCCGGTCATGCACGTCGATACCGGGCTCAACTTCCCGGAGATCCTCGCGTTCCGCGACCGCTGGATCGAAACCCTGGGTCTCAAGCTCGTCGTCGCGTCCGTCCAGGACGCCATCGATCGCGGGCTCGTCCGCGAGGAGCCCAACGGCTCGCGCAATCGGATCCAGACCCAGGTCCTGCTCGAAGCCGCGGAGACCAACAAGTTCGACGCGCTCCTGGGCGGCGGTCGACGGGACGAGGAGAAGTCACGGGCCAAGGAGCGGGTCTTTTCGTTCCGCGACGAGTTCGGCCAGTGGGACCCCAAGAACCAGCGGCCGGAGATCTGGAACCTCTACAACGGCCGGGTCTTCCCCCGCGAGGGGATCCGCGTCTTCCCGCTGTCGAACTGGACGGAGCTCGACATCTGGACCTATATCGCGGAGGCCGGGATCGAGATCCCCGGGCTGTACTTCGCGGCGGAACGCGAGGTCGTGGAGCGCGAGGGGATGCTCTACGCGGTCAACGCGTTCATCACGGCCCGCACGGGCGAGACCATCCAGCGTCGGGTCGTCCGCTACCGGACGGTCGGCGACGCCAACCTGACCGCGGCCGTCGAGTCCGATGCCGATACGGTGGAGCGGATCGTCGAGGAGATCGCAGCCATCCGGGTCACGGAGCGTGGCGCCACGCGCGGGGACGACAAGGTGAGCGAGGCGGCCATGGAAGACCGCAAGCGCGAGGGCTACTTCTGATGGCCAGCGATCTGCTGCGGCTGGCGACGGCCGGCTCGGTCGACGACGGGAAGAGCACCCTCATCGGGCGGCTGCTGTTCGATTCGAAGTCGCTCTTCAGCGACCAGCTCGAGGCGGTCGAGCGGGTCAGCCGCGATCGCGGCCACGACTACACGGATCTCGCGCTCATCACGGACGGCCTGCGCGCAGAGCGCGAGCAGGGCATCACGATCGACGTGGCCTACCGCTACTTCGCCACGCCGCGCCGGAAGTTCATCATCGCCGACACCCCTGGGCACATCCAGTACACGCGCAACATGGTGACCGGCGCCTCTACGGCGGACGTGGCGCTCATCCTGCTCGACGCACGGCGCGGCATCACCGAACAAAGCCGCCGGCACGCGTTCATCGCCACGTTGCTCGGCGTCCGCCACATCGTGGTCTGCGTCAACAAGATGGATCTCGTCGACTACGACGAGACGGTCTTCGAGACGATCCGTGCCGAGTTCAGCGAGTTCGCGACGCGACTGCGGGTCGGGGACATGACGTTCATCCCTGTCTCAGCGCTGCTCGGAGACAACGTCGTGACCCGCTCCTCGAACACGCCGTGGTTCGACGGTGCTCCGCTGCTCAGCCACCTCGAGCACCTGCACGTGGCCAGCGACCGTAACCTCGTCGACGTGCGCTTCCCGGTGCAGTACGTGCTCCGGCCGCAGTCCATGCAGATCGTCGATTTTCGAGGCTACGCGGGCACCATCGCGTCGGGGGTGCTCAAGCCCGGGGACCGGGTCGTGGCCCTGCCGAGCGGCTTCGAGTCGACGATCGCCACCATCGAGACACCCGACGGACCGGTCGAGGAGGCCTTCCCGCCCATGGCAGTGACCATCACCCTGACCGACGACATCGACGTCAGCCGCGGCGACATGCTGTGCCGCCCGAACAACATGCCATCCGTGGTCCAGGACATCGACGCTCAGGTCTGCTGGATGGACGAATCCGCGACGCTGACTCAGGGTCGCCGCTACCTGATCAAGCACACGACCCGCTGGGCGAAGGCCGTGGTCCGCGAGATGACGTATCGGATCGATGTGAACACGCTCCATCGGATCGAGGATGCGACCGAGCTCGCCCTCAATGAGATCGGCCGGGTCCAGTTGCGTGCCACGCAGCCGCTGTTCGTGGATCCGTACCAGTCGAACCGCCAGACCGGAGCCTTCATCCTCGTCGATGAAGGGACGAACCGGACGGTCGGGGCCGGGATGATCCAGCGAGCGCCGGGGGCCTGAGCGCTCACATGGCCACCACGAGAGAGGCGGAAGCGCGAGTGCCGGACCCGGCCGATCGACACGACCTGATCCGAGTCCAGGGCGCCCGCGCGAACAACCTCAAGGACATCAGCGTCGAGATCCCGAAGCGCCGGCTCACGGTGTTCACCGGCGTCTCCGGCTCGGGCAAGAGCTCGCTCGTCTTCGACACGATCGCCGCCGAGTCGCAGCGGATGATCAACGAGACCTACAGCGCCTTCCTGCAAGGCTTCATGCCGACGCTGGCACGCCCCGATGTGGATGCGCTCGACGGGCTGACGACGGCGATCATCGTCGATCAGGAGCGGATGGGGTCCAATCCCCGCTCCACGGTCGGCACCGTCACGGATGCGAACGCCATGCTGCGCATCCTCTTCAGCAAGCTGGGCAGGCCCTCCGTCGGTCCTCCGACCGCCTACTCGTTCAACGTCCCGACCCAGACGGCGAGCGGGGTGATGAGCAAGGAGAAGGCCGGACGCGTGGAGCGCGACGTGGTCCGCAACGTCGTCTACCTGGGCGGCATGTGCCCGCGCTGCGAGGGGATGGGCGCGGTCAGCGACTTCGATCTCAGCGCGCTGTACGACGCGAGCAAGTCGCTCGGCGAGGGTGCGCTCAAGGTCCCCGGCTACAGCATGGACGGCTGGTACGGTCGGATCTTCGCTGGTGCCGGGTTCGACATGGACACGCCGATCGGCATGTACTCGAAGAAGGATCTCGACAAGCTCCTGTACGGCGAACCGACGAAGATCAAGGTGGAGGGGATCAACCTCACGTTCGAGGGCGTGATCCCGAAGATGCAGAAGTCGATCCTGTCCAAGGACGTCGAATCGATGCAGCCGCATATCCGCGCCTTCGTCGAACGGGCGGTCACCTTCCAGACGTGTCCGCAGTGCGACGGCACCCGCCTCACCAAGGAGGTCCTGGCCTCGAAGGTCAAGGGCAAGAACATCGCCGAGGTCTGCTCGATGCAGATCAGCGACCTGGCCGAGTGGGTCCGCGGGCTCGAGGACGCGTCGGTGGCGCCGCTGGTCGGCGGGCTGCAGCATCTCCTCGGGTCATTCGCCGACATCGGCCTGGGCTACCTCTCGCTCGACCGGCCGTCGGGCACGCTGTCCGGGGGAGAGGCGCAGCGCACCAAGATGATCCGCCACCTCGGCTCGTCGCTGACCGATGTCACCTACGTGTTCGATGAGCCCACGATCGGCATGCACCCGCACGACATCGAGCGCATGAACCGGCTGCTGCTCCAGCTCCGCGACAAGGGCAACACCGTGCTCGTGGTGGAACACAAACCGGAGACGATCGCGATCGCCGACCACGTCATCGACCTTGGGCCCGGTGCCGGCACGGCGGGCGGGACCGTGTGCTTCGAGGGCACCGTCGAAGGGCTCCGGAAGAGCGACACGATCACTGGCCGGCACCTCGACGACCGGGCAGCCCTCAAGGCCTCGCTCCGCTCGGCCGAGGGCGCACTGGAGGTCCGTGGCGCGTCGATGCACAACCTCCAGGATGTGGACGTCGACATCCCGCTCGGGGTGCTCTGTGTCCTCACGGGGGTCGCCGGTTCCGGCAAGAGCTCGATGATCCGCGGCTCCGTGGCCGATCGCGACGGCGTGGTCGTGATCGATCAGGGCGCGATCCGCGGCTCACGCCGGAGCAACCCGGCGACGTACACCGGGCTGCTTGACCCCATCCGCAAGGCGTTCGCGAAGGCCAACGACGTGCAGGCCGCGCTGTTCAGCTCCAACTCGGAAGGCGCGTGTCCCAGCTGCAACGGTGCCGGTGTCATCTACACCGAGCTCGGGGTGATGGCCACGGTCGAGTCGATCTGCGAGGCATGCGAAGGGAAGCGGTTCCTGGCCTCGGTGCTGGAGTACACCTTCGGCGGCCGGAACATCGCCGAGGTGCTCGCGATGCCCATTGGTGAGGCCTTGCCGTTCTTTGGCGAGGGTGCGGCGCGGACGCCGGCTGCGCACGCGATCCTCACGCGGCTCGTCGACGTCGGGCTGGGCTACGTGAGCCTCGGCCAGCCCCTGACCACCCTGTCCGGCGGCGAGCGGCAGCGACTCAAGCTGGCGACCCACCTCGGCGAGAAGGGGGGCATCTTCGTGCTCGACGAACCGACCAGCGGCCTGCACCTCGCCGACGTCGAGCAGCTCCTTGCTCTGCTCGACCGGCTGGTCGACGGCGGCAAGTCGGTCATCGTGATCGAGCATCACCAGGCCGTCATGGCGCATGCCGACTGGATCATCGACCTCGGGCCTGGCGCGGGCCACGACGGCGGCCGGATCGTCTTCGAGGGCACGCCCGCGGACCTGGTGGCGGCCCGCTCGACCCTGACCGGCCAGCATCTCGCCACGTACGTGGGCGCCTGACGGGACCCCGACGGGACCCTGACCGGCCGGATTCGCCGTCGTCGGCCGAACGCGGGGCTGTCGTCGGCCGAGCTCGCTGTCGTCGGCCGAGCTCGCTGTCGTCGGCCGAGCTCGCTGCCGTCGGCCGAGCTCGCTGTCGCCGACCGGACTCGCTGCCGTCGGCCGGGCGCCGGGCCTCGCCTCCGTCCCGCCGTGGTGCCACAATCGCGCCATGGCCGACATCGACTTCAGCCGGTTCGACGCCCTCACCTTCGACTGCTACGGCACCTTGATCGACTGGGAGGCTGGGCTCGATGCCGGTCTTCGGACGCTGCTCGGTTCGATCGGTGCCGCGGTCGATCACGACGAACTGCTCGAGACGTATGCCGGCTTCGAGGCCGACGCCGAGCGGGGTCCGTTCATCGCCTATCGGGACGTCCTCCGACAGGCGGGCCGAGGGGTCGCGCGGGCGTACGGCGTCGATGTCGATGACGCGGCGGTCGACCGGTTCGGCGGCTCGGTGGTGGATTGGCCAGCCTTCACGGATTCCCGGGCATCGCTGGCGCGACTCGCCGAGCGATTCCGCCTTGGCGTCCTGACCAACTGCGATGACGACCTGTTCGCCGCGTCGAACGCGAAGCTCGGCGTCACGTTCGAATGGGTCGTGACCGCGCAAGGCGTGGGGAGCTACAAGCCGGCCATGGCCCACTTCGAGACGTTCTTCGAACAGTCGGGGCTCGCCCACGACCGGGTCCTGCACGTGGCGCAGAGCCTGTACCACGACCATGTGCCGGCCAACATCCTGGGCATGACCTCGGTCTGGATCGACCGACGTCGCGGCCACGTCAGTCCGGGCGCGACACCCGCCGCGATCGCCCGGCCGGACGCGTCGTTCCCGGACATGGCCTCGTTCGCGGACGCCGCACTCGCGTAAGCGGCGTCACGGCGGTCGGCCGCGGCGGTCGTCACGGCGCTCGGCGTCGCCACGGCGGTCGGCGTCGCATCGGGGCCCGGGCTGCTCGTCGCCGGGCCGTCCGCATCGATCGGTCAGGAGCGGCGGCCGCGCCACTCAAACACGCGATCGGTGGAACCGTCGAACCAGACCAGACCCAGCGCCGACGGCGGGGCCGTCCCGAGGACGACCGCGCGGACCCAGTCCCGCGACGAGGCCGTGAACGTCGCCGCGAAAAGGCTGGGATATCGAGCGACCAGCGCGCGGTTGGCGGGTGTCGCCCGGACGACCCAGACCGACGCCACCCGATACGCGCCGCCCGGCCCGGCCGCCACGGCCGCTCGCTCCTCCATCTCTGCGCGCTTTCGGGTGGTCGATCGGAGCGCTCCGCCGAGGTCGCCGAAGGTGTTCCAGAGTTCCATCAGGATGATCGTCCGGTGCTGGTTGTCACGGATCACGACATCGGTTGCGTGCCGCTGGTCCTGGGGTCGCGACGGGACCTCCACGCCTGCCTGTCGACCGGTCTGCATGGCGATGGCCACCATCGCCTCCTGGATGTCGAGGTGCCCGGCATCGGCAAGGGTCGAGGCTGGGTCGAGCGGTCTGGAGAGCGCCATCGCCAGCGGCCGCCCCAGCGCGACGCCGATCGCGACCCACGTCTCGAGCGGGACGCCGCGACCGCGCCCACGCTCGATGTCACTGACCCGCGTCTGATGGATGCCGACCAACGCACCGAGGCGAGCCTGCGTCAGGCGGCGCCGTCGTCGAGTCTGGCGAACCTCGTCGCCGAGCGAGGCGGCGATGCTTGTCGCCAGTCGCTCCGCCTCGCGGTCGATGTCTGTCGGGCGGCGCCGGGTCGTCGGACCGCGGCGATCGGACGACTGTGAGGCAGGTGCCGTCGGCGTCGTGGTCGGCGTCGTGGTCGGCGTCGTGGTCGGCGTCGTGGTCGGCGTCGTGGTCGGCGTCGTGGTCGGCGTCGTGGTCGGCGTCATGGTCGGCGGTCGGCAGCGGGCGGGCGTTCCAGTCTGCGGGCGGGCGTTCGCGTCTGCGGTGTCGTCGTGTTCATGGCTCACAGTCTTACGTTCGACCCTTACCTGGCCATTACGCGGCCACGAGGCCCTGGGACGATCCATGTCGAGCGTCAAAGCAACACCCTCCCAGCGTGGGCGGGACCCCGATCAAACCGGTGCGGTCAGCCGCGGCAGTCGATGCGGTCGCGATGAGCCCGAGGTAAGTCCCTGAGCCTTGCGAGCTGCCAGAACGAGCCGTATAGCCTCGCGAGCGGCCCGTCGCAGCCCGAAGAGGCCGCCCGTCGCAGCCGTTGCGACGCCGCCCGCCCCGAAGGAGCTCGCCGCGCGCCCCGTCTGGTCCGCGGCGCCCGTCTGGTCCGCGAGGCAAAGGAGCCCGGCGCCCGTTTGGTCCGCTCGCCGCGCGCCCCATCTGGTCCGCGGCGCCCGTCTGGTCCGCGGCGCCCGCCCCGAAGGAGCTCGCCGCGCGCCCGTCTGGTCCGCGGCTGGGCGCCGCGCGCCGGCCGTCTGGTCCGCGCCGAGCGTCTGGTCCGCGGCTGGGCGCCGCGCGCCGCAAACGGCGCCACGGTCACCGCTTCGGCTACTCGCCGCCGGGTGTGATCTCCACCGACGCGTGCACGAATGACAGACCACGGGCGTCCAGGTCCGCCACCCGCTCGGCGGCCGTGGCCGCGAGGTCCGTTCGGTAGGCGGTATCGGGTGGAGCCACCGAGATGATGCCCGCCTCGCGTGCGACGTCGACCGTGGCCTGCCACATCGCCGGATCCAGCGCGCCGATCCCGTTCGGTGACGGCCAGATCAGTGTGTTGACCTCGTTGACCCCCCATGCAAGATGGCCGGGCCCCGCGGTGGCGCCAGCCACGACGAGCGCCTCGACGCACTCGGCGGGACGGTCACGGCAGTGGATCCAACCCTCGAACGATGCTTCCAGGAAGCGCGTGGCGATGGCCTCGTTCCCCTCGATGTCGAGCCACGCGGCACGCGCATAGACGCCGTCCTGGAGCATCGCCGTCCCCTCGTCGCGGTAGTTGATGACGTTCAGGTCATCAAGACGGTAGTGGGCACCTGTCCGTGGATCGGTCGTCTCGAGGATCGTGGCATATCCGTCGTAGAGCATGGCCTGGGCGACATCGACCTGGCGCGAGAGGAGCGGCACCATGTCCGCGCCGGCGGCCACGGTCCGGAAATCCGTCTCGGGATCGAGACCCACCGTCCGCGCGGCGGCGAGAACCTCGGCGCCATCGCCGAAGGCGCGGATCTCCACGCGCTTGCCAAGGAAGTCTTCCGGGCCGGTGATGTCGGCGCCACGCCACGAGAGCGAGAGCGTCCCCGACCGCTGGAAGAGCTGCGCGATCGCGACGAGGTCCGATGCACCACGATCTCGCGCCGCAAGGATGCGCGGCAGCCAGCTCACGGTGAATTCGGGCCCATCGGCGGCCGATCCGAGGACGTCCACTTCGACCTCCGGTCCCCCGTCGACGATGGTCACGTCCAGCCCGACCGCGTCGTAATAGCCCTGCTCGACCGCGGCGTAGAACCCGGCGAACTGCGCGCCGCGCGCCCACGGGAGTTGCAGCGTCACGGGCAGGGGCCGCGCGATCGTGGGACTCGGACTCGCGCTCGGGGCCACGCTCTCGCTTGGCGCGGCCGAACCCGACGGCGGCACCCCGGTCGCCTCGCCCTCCCCGCACGCCCCGACACAGATCGCCAGCACGAGCGCGAGCGGCAGTCCCCTGGTGATCGCCGACCGAGACCGTCGACCCGGCTCCAGCGTGGGCCAGGTAGTGCGAGGCCGGCCGCCCGTAGGACGACCGGCCTCGTGTTGTCGCGGGAGTTGGTGCGAGGCTACTTGCCACCCTCGGTGAGGGTGACCGTGGCCTTCTGCCATGAAGCGCCCTTGGTGTCCGCGTCCCCGAGCGCCGCCAAGGCCTTCTCGGCCAGGTCGTTGCGCCAGGCCGTGCCCACCACGGGCTTGCTCAGGATCTTGCCGTCGAGCGCGACCTGGACCGTTCGGTCGAAGGCGGCGCCGTCGGTGATGCCGATCCCGTTCGGGGAGGGCCAGATGATCCCGTTGACCTCGTTGAGCTGCCAGGTCTGGTGACCCTTGGGCAGCGCCGCGTCGGACTTCAGGACGATGTCCACGCACTCGGCCTGGTTATCACGGCAGAAGATCCAGCCCTTGAACGATGCCTTGAGGAACTTGACGGCGACATCCTCGTTGCCGGCCTCGGCGAGCCACGCTTCGGACGCGAAGATCGCGTCCTGGAGCATCGAGGTGCCGTAGTCCTCCCACGAGATGACGTTGAGGTCGTCGGCCGTGTACAGCGCACCCGTGGCCGGGTTGATCTTCTCGAGCACCTGCGCGTATTCGTTGTAGATCATCGCCTGCGCAGCATCGATCTCACCGGCGGCGAAGGCTTCCATGTCGAACTGCTGGGCGACGATCGAGACGCTGGCCGGATCGGCCGGATCCAGCCCGGCCTTGATCAGCCCAGCGTAGAGCTCGGCCTCGTTGCCGAAGCCCCACGCGCCGACCTTCTTGCCGGCGAGATCCTCGGGCTTGGTGATGTTCCGGTCCTTGAACGAGACCTGGAGCGTGGGCGAGCGCTGGAAGATCTGGGCGATCACGACGCCGTCCGCGCCGGACTCGCGCGGAGCGAGCATCCGCGGGACCCAGCTGATCCCGAACTCGGCCTGACCGCCCTCCACGACGACCGCCGGCACGATCTCGACCGCGCCCGGCAGGATCGTGACGTCGAACCCTTCGTCCTTGTAGTAGCCCTTCTCGAGCGCCGCGAAATAGCCCGCGAACTGCGCCTGCGGGAACCACTGGAGCTGGAGCCGGATCGGCTTGAGCTCAGCGGGGGTGCTCGGCGTGGAACACGCTGCGGCCACCACGATCACGGCCGCGAGCAGCGCGATGATTCGCCGGATTCGCATTAGGACTCCTCTCTGCTTCGGGCCGCGATCGGACATCCGATCCGCCTCCTCCGGTTGCAGTCTAGCGACCGTCCGCATGTCGAGCGCGGGGCTCGGGACGACCGCTCCTCCCCCCGCCCTCAGACCGAGGCCGCGCGGTGCCGCGGCCACGGCATCACGACCCGCTCCAGCCCCGCGACGACGAGATACAACCCGATGCCGATCGCGCTCGCGAAGACGATCGCTGCCCACGATCGCTCGAAGTTGAGGAATGCGGAGTACGTGGCGATGTACTGGCCCAGGCTCGACCGCGGCGCGGCGAAATACTCCCCCACGACGGCACCGATCGTGGCCAGGGTGACCGCCAGCCGAAGCGCCGTGAAGACATACGGGAGCGCGTTCGGGACCCGGACCTTCCGGAAGACGACGGATTCTGGAGTCGCATACGAACGCATCAGTTCGAGCGACTGCGGATCCACCTTCGTCAGCCCGCGGACCGTGTTGATCATGACCGGGAAGAAGCACAAGGCGGCGGCCACCATCGCCTTCGACAGCTGGGAATCGAGCCCGAACCAGTTGTTGAAGAGCGGCGCGAACGCCAGGATCGGGACCGAGCTGGCCGCGACGGCGAAGGGCATCAGCGAGTCCTGCATCGAGCGGTACCGTGCCGTGATCGCGCCGACCAGGATCCCCGACCCCGAGCCGATCAAGAGCCCGAGCACGATCTCGACAGCCGTGTAGCGCGCGGCCGCGACGAGCTCGGGCAGATAGGTCTGCCACGCGACCGCGATCGCGATCGGGCTCGGCAGGATGAACTGCCGGATCTCGAAGACCCGAACGACGAGCTCCCAAGCGACCAGGAAGCCAGCCACCACGAGGAGCGGCGGCAACCAGTCACGCGCTCGGTCCGCGGCACCGGTCCCCGCGGATCGCCCCGCCGGGAGGTCCGCGGACGCCGTCCCGGTCATCCGGACAGTCCCTCGGCCGAAACCCGACGCGCCGCGGTGGGTGCGGGTGGTCCGCCCCCCTCGCCGTCCGAACCCTCCGTCCCGCGCAAGGCTTCACGGACCGCCGTCACCAGGTGGAAGTACTGGTCGAGCTCGCGCGTGTCCGCATCGCGCTCGCGGGGCAGGTCGATATCGATCGACCGCACTGATCCGCCCCGGCCGCGCGGACATCACGACCACCCGCGTCGAGAGGAAGACGGCCTCCGCGATCGAGTGCGTGACGAAGATGATCGTGGTCTCCGTGCGCCGCCAGATCTCGAGCAGTTCCAGGTTCATCCGTTCGCGCGTCATCTCGTCGAGCGCGCCGAACGGTTCGTCCATCAGCAGGATGGCCGGGTCCACCGCGAGCGCCCGGGCGATCGCGACTCGCTGCTGCATCCCGCCGGAGAGCTGCCACGGGTAGTGCCCGGCAAAGTCCTCCAGCTCGACGAGGCGCAGGTTGTCCGTCGCGCGGCGGGTCCGCTCGTCGCGCGGCGTGCCGTTGACCTCGAGGGGGAGTTCCACGTTCGCGCGGACGGTCCGCCAGTCGAACAGGATCGGAGCCTGGAACACCATCCCGTAGTCCCGGTCGAGGCGGGCCTGCGGCGCCGGTTTGCCGTTGACGGTGACGCTGCCGGACGTCGGGGAGATCAGGTCGCCGACGATCCGCAGCAGCGTCGACTTGCCGCAGCCGGACGGCCCGATCAGGGACACGAACTCCCCGGCGCCCACGGAGAGGTCGATGTCGACCAGCGCCTCGACGCGGCCAGCCGCCCCACCGTGGGCCGCGAAGACCTTCGAGACCGACGAGATCTCGACGACCGGGCCGGTCCGCGCCGGTGGATGGATCGGCTGGCTGGTTCATCGGGTCCCTGCCTCATCGACGCGCCGTTCGTGGCGGAGCATGTAGGTCTCGACGCCCGCAACGAGCAGGTAGACGCCGATGCCGAGCCACGAGGACACGACGATCGTGGCCCACAGGTATTCGGCGTTCAACGAGTAGTACTGCATCCCCGTGATGATCTGGCGCGCCAGACCGTCCTGGATCAGCGACGGCAACTCGCCGACGATCGCCCCGACCACGGCCGCGGGGCCGGCGATCCGGAACCCGGTGAACAGGTACGGCCGCGATGCCGGCAGGCGGAGCATCCGGAGGATGTCCCACCGGGAGGCCCCGTAGGAGCGCATCAGTTCGTGCGCCCGCGGGTCGAAGGCGCGCAGCCCCCGGATCGCCGCGATCGTCACGGGGAAGAACGTCAGGTACGTCGCGACGATCGCGACACCGAACCAGTCCGCCTTGAGACCGATGACGATCAGCGGGGCGATGGCGATGATCGGGATGGTCTGGCTGGCGACCACGATCGGCACCAGCGCCCGCTCCAGGATCCGGACGTGGACCAGCACGATCGCCAGCCCCAGCCCGAACGCCGAGCCCAGCGCGAACCCGATCGCGGCGTTCCGCAGCGTGAACAGCGCCGCACCGACCAGGCGCTGGAGGGTGGTGGCCCCGACGGCATCGGGGGACCAGAACTCCGCGACGATGTCCCAGGTGTGCGGCAGCTTCGAGTCCGTCGCGAAGGAGAACGCCAGTGGCGGGTGATATTCCAGCGGCGTCCCCGTCCACAGGAACGAGTCGTAGCGCCAGGGATCGCCGCCGATGACCTTCGCCAGCTCCCAGACGACGAGGATCACGACGAGGACGGTCAGGAACCCGGTGACCGGACGCAGGCGACGGCGGAGCGGGATCGACGCCGGTCGTGCGACCAGCGAGCCCAGGCGCGGCGGCCGTCATCGGACCGTCGACCGACCGTGTCGTCGATGCACGCCTCGGGCGTCCGGGCGGCGGAGCCTCGGCCCGATCCGGACCACGTCTACCCGGTGACCGCCTGATCGGCGATGTCGAGCGCGGCGTCGATGATCTCGAAACCCTCCGCCAGCTGGGCCTCGGTGATGCACAACGGCGGGTTCGTATGGATCGAGTTGTTGGCGAGGAGCGTGTACAGCCCGTGCTCGCGGAAGTGCTTGCCGATGGCCTTCATCTCATCCGAGGTGCCGTTGAACGGGGTCATCGGTGTCCACGGGTCTCGCGAGCGGACGAGATCGATGATCCCGAACAGGCCGAGGCTGCGGGTGGCCCCGACGCTGGGGTGCTTGGCCGCCAGCGCGTGATGATGGCCGCGAAGCACGCCATCCATCCGGGCCGTGTGCTCGATGAGCCCGTCCTCCTCGTAGACCGAGATGGTCGCGAGCGCGGCGGCGAGGCTGATCGGGTGGCTGCTGTACGTCAGACCGCCGTAGAACATCCGGTCCGCCATGGCGTCCGCGATGGCGGGGCGCATGGCCACGGCGCCCAAGGGCAGGTAGCTCGACGTCAGGCCCTTGGCCATCGTCATGAGGTCCGGTGTCACGTCCCAGTGATCGACCGCGAACCAGCGACCCGTCCGCCCGAACCCGGCCATCACCTCGTCGGCGACCATCAGGATCCCGTGGCGGTCGCAGATCTCGCGGACGCCCGCGATATAGCCATCGGGCGGGATCAGGATCCCGTTCGTCCCCACGATCGTCTCGAGGAAGACCGCCGCGATGGTGTTGGCCCCCTCGTACCGGATCACATCCTCGAGCCCCTGGAGGCTCTCCGCCACGGGACGGGGTTCCGCCTCTCCCCAGCGGTGCGTATCGGGGTAGCGGACCACGCCGACCAGGCCCGGCTCGTTCGCCCAGCGGCGCGGGTCGCCGGTGAGCGACATGGCCCCGAACGTGGCGCCGTGATACGAGCGGTACCGGGCGAGCACCTTGTACCGCCCGGTCACGTGGCGCGCGAACTTGATGGCGTTCTCGATCGCTTCGGCACCGCCGAGCGTGAAGAAGACCTTGTCCATGTCGCCCGGGAGGATCTCCGCAAGCTTCGCGCCGAGGCGCGCCCGGATCTCGGTCGCGAACGCCGGCTGGACGAACTGCAGGTGCTCGGCCTGCGCCTTGATGGCATCGATGACGCGGCGGTCGCCGTGACCGATGTTGACCGACATCAGCTGGCTGTTGAAGTCGAGGATCCGCCGGCCCTCGGGCGTGTACAGGTAGACGCCTTCCGCGCGGTCGATCGCGATGGGGTCGAGGGCGTTCTGCACGGACCACGAGAAGATCGTGTGCTTCCGGGCGAGCGCCGTGATCTCCTCGCTGGTCATCGTGCCGGGAGCGGTGGACGTCGCCATGGTTCACCTCGGGACGGGCTCAGTAGCGGTCCCCCGGGTCGCATCACGGATCGGCCGGGGGGTGGGGTCAGTGCGGCCATTACAGCACATCCGCATCTCAGGAGAGGGTAAAGATCCGCCTCCGGAGGATGGTGATAAGGGCGAGGCACGGCGCGATCGTCAGCACGATGCGCGTTGCCAGCACGTTCAGCGGCGGTGAGGGCGATTCGCCCAGGAAACTCGGTAGCGTCTCGGTCTCGCCACCGCCCACGACGGCCACGAACGCGAAGTCGTTCCAGATCCCGATAAAGACGATGGCGGCCGCCGCCGCGATGACCGGAGCGGCCGCCGGCAGGCTGACCCGGACGAGAGCGCCAAGCCGGGAGCAGCCGTCGATCCGGGCCGCGCGTTCGACTTCGAGCGCGACGCCCATGAAGGCGCCGCGGACCAGCCAGATGAAGATCGGCGACCAGAACGCCCCGTTCAGGAACACGAGCCCAGCCACACTGTCGCGGAGGCCGAGGGCGATCACGAGATACAGGATCGGGATGGCGAGGGCGATCGGCGGGATCAGCATGACGCTGAGAAGCCCTGCCATCACCAGTCGGACGCGGCGGTGGCGCAGCCTGGCGAGCGGATACCCGGCCAGAAGCGCCACGCCGAGTGCCAGCATCGTGCCGATCACGCTGACCGTGATGGTCGTGACGGCGGCGCCCTGCCAGACGGGATCGGTGATCAGTCGCGCGTACTGCGACAGGTCCAGGTCCAGCGTGAGACGGGGCGGCATCTGACTGATGGCGTCTCGTGGTTGGGTGCTGGCCACCACGACCCAAAGGATCGGACCCGCCAGCCAGACGACCAGGGCGATGGCAGCACCGGCACGAAGCGCGGCCGCGCCGCGGGGTGACCTGATCCGCCCAGCAGGCGGCGCGTCGGTCACCGGTACGGCGTCATCCGAGGTTGTGCGATCCCGGGCCCACGGGACCGCACGCACGCGGGGTCGTCGGCGCGCGATCGGATCGTCGGCCGTGACCGGGGTGTCAGGGACCGGCTCATCTCCCCCGCGCCAGCGAGCGATCACGACGTACACCACTCCGAGCAGAAGAGCACTCACCGATGCCAGCACCACCGTCATGGCCGATCCGTACCCGAGGCTGACGTCTCCGATCACGGTATCGAAGATCGCCTGCCCGGCTAGGAGGGCTCCGGCGGGCGGGCGGCCGACCGACAAGGCGTACGGCACCTCGAAGACCTGGAGGGCCAGGATCAGCTGGAGCAGGCTCGCTCCGATAACCACCGGCGTGATCGCCGGGAGCGTCACGTGGCGGAACGCCTGGGCACTCGTCGCCCCATCCATGGCGGCCGCCCGTCGGACGTCGGGCCGGACGCCGCGTAGCGCGGCCAGGAACAGGATCGCCAGGAGCGGGATGGACCGCCAGGTGACGGCCACCATCGTGGCCAGTAGCGCGCCGGGTGCCTCCCGGATCACGACCGGGGGCAGCCCGACGAGTCCGAGAAGGTACGTGACGATCCCGGTCCGAGGCTCGAACATCAGTCGCCAGAGGATCCCGTCGCCGATCGGCGCCACCGCCCATGGCAGAAGGACGACGAGACCGAGGAATCCGGTGGCGCGGCCTCGACCCTGGATCAGGATGGCGGTCCCGAGGGCCAGGGGGATGGCGAGCGCCGAGGTGATGGCGGCGAACCCGAGGGTCCTGGGCAGCGTCGCGAGGAAGCTCGAGTCCGCCGGGAGCCGGGTCACGTAGTTCCCAAAACCCAGGAATGGGGTCACGTCGTCGCGGAGGAGCTCGATCCGGAACAGACTCATCCCGACCGTCGCCAGGATCGGCGGCAGAACGAAGGCGCTCACGAGCATCAGCCCCGGCGCAGCGATGACGATCGCGAAGCGGCCGTCCGACAGCCGGTCGAGCCAGCGCGTCGGGCTCGGCCCCGTCACGGCACGTCGATCTTGGTGACCCGGACCACGGGGACCATCAGATGCGCCCGGCCGCCTCGAGGATGACCGATGCCGTCCGGTCGATGTCGTCGGTGGTCGTCTGCCAGCCCGACACCGAGATGCGCATCGCCGCAAGGCCGCCCCAGATGGTCCCGCCCAGCCAAGCCGTCCCCTCGCGTTGCACGGCGTCGATGATCGCTCGGGTCCGGACGTCACCGGCGTCCGCGTCCGTGGGCTCGGAGGCATCGAACCGGACCAGGACCTGGTTGAGGACCACCTCGTTGAGGACTCGCGCTCCCGGCCCCGACGCGAGGCGCTCCGCCATCCGGCGGGCGAGCGCCGAATCGCGCTCCACGAGGTCGATGAGGCCCGATCGCCCGAGCGACCGAAGCGCCGCCAGCAGCACGAACCCTCGCGCCCGCCGCGACGATTCCGGGACCCAGTTGTAGGGGTCGCGTTCGCCGCCAGCCGTCTCGACGTAATACGACGCGCCGAGCGTCATCGCGGCGTGATGGGCCGCGGCGTCGCGGACGAAGACCAACCCCGAGTCATACGGGACGTTGAGCCACTTGTGAGCGTCGGTCGACCACGAGTCGGCTCGCTCATGACCGCGTATCCGGTCGTGGAGCGTCGGGACCGCCGCAGCCCAGATCCCGAACGCGCCATCGACATGGACCCACGCTCCGGCCTCGTGCGCGATCGGGATCAGCGCTTCGAACGGGTCGAACGCGCCGGTATTCACGTTGCCGGCCTGCGCGCAGACGATGACCGGCCCGTCGATCCCGGCAAGGACCTCGCGCAGCGCCTCGGGCACCATCCGACCCTGCGCGTCGGCAGCGATGCGCCGGACCCGCTCCCCTTCGCGACCCATGCCCAGCATCTGGAGCGAGGCATAGACCGTGACGTGCGTACCTTCGTGGGTGATGACGGTCACCGGCGGCGCGCCCTGGAGCCCGAGCCGCTCCACGTCCCAACCCCGGCGTGCCAGAACGGCGTGGCGTGCCGCCGCCAGCGCGGTGAAGTTGGCCATGGTGGCCCCCGTCACGAATCCGGTGCTCGTCCCGGGCGGCAGGCGCAGGAGTTCAACGAGCCAGGCTCCGACCACCTCCTCGGCGACCGCGGCGGCGGGCGACGTCGCGTACAGAACGGCGTTCTGGTCCCACGCGCTCGCGAGCCAGTCGGCCGCCATCGCTGCTGGGAGCGCCCCGCCGATCACGAACCCGAAGTAGCGCGGACCGGCGCTGCCGACGAGGCCCGGCTCGGCCGCCGACGCGAGCGCCTCGACGATGGTCAAGGGGTCTCCGGGACCCTCGGGCAATGGCCCGCCCATCGCGACCCGAAGCGCGGCCAGGTCAACGGGCCGACCGACGGGGCGCTCGTCCAGGCTCGCGAGGTACCGGTCCGCAAGCTCGGCCGTGCGTCGAAGAAGCCGGGAGCGCGGCGGGTCGGTCATCGGCCCAGCCTAGCGGTTCGGTGGTACGGTGATGCCCATCGACGAACGGGAGGATCCGCCATGGATCGCGACACCTTCCAGACCTGGCTCGACCGCTATCGCGACGCGTGGCGGCTGCTCGACCCAACGTCCATCGGCGACCTGTTCAGCGCCGATGTCCGCTATGCGTTCGACCCGTTCGAGGAGGCGGTCGTGGGTCGGGCGGCGGTCGTCGCCAACTGGCTCGCGGACCCCGACGCTCCCGGATCATGGCAGGCCGACTACGAGGCCCTCGCCGTGGACGGTGACGTGGCGGTCGCGCACGGCCGGACGCGCTACCTGACGGACGACCGCTCGGCCGTGGACCGCGAATTCGCGAACATCTTCGTGTGCCGCTTCGACGACGAGGGTCGCTGCCGCGAGTTCACCGAGTGGTACATGCGTCGCCGACCGGACGCCATCCCCGACTGACACGCTACCCTCACGGCTCGAGGCCATCCCATCTCCGGAGCGAGGTGCCAGACCATGTCAAGGATCGTTCGCGCGGCGCTCATCCAGGCCAGCTGGACCGGCGACAAGGAATCGATGATCAAGAAGCACGAGGCGTACGCGCACGACGCCGCGAAGGCCGGGGCACAAGTCGTCCTGTTCCAGGAACTGTTCTACGGGCCGTACTTCTGCCAGGTCCAGGACGCCCAGTACTACAGCTACACGGAGCTCATCCCGGACGGCCCCACGACGAAACGGATGCAGGATCTCGCGAAGCAGACCGGCATGGTCATCGTGGCGCCGATGTACGAGGAAGACGGCACCGCCTCAGGGATCTACTACAACACCGCCGCCGTGATCGACGCCGACGGCACGTACCTGGGCAAGTACCGCAAGACCCACATCCCGCATGTGAAGGGCTTCTGGGAGAAGTTCTACTTCCGGCCCGGGAACACCGGCTACCCCGTCTTCCAGACGGCCGTCGGCAAGGTCGGCGTCTACATCTGCTATGACCGCCACTTCCCCGAGGGCGCTCGGGCGCTTGGTCTCAATGGCGCGGAGATCGTGTTCATCCCGTCGGCGACATCGCGCGGTCTGAGCGAGTACCTGTGGCGGATCGAGCAGCCGAGTCACGCCGTCGCCAACGGCTACTTCGTCGGGACGATCAACCGCGTCGGGATCGAATCCGAGTTCGGCGAGGACGACTTCTACGGCCAGAGCTACTTCGTCGACCCGCGCGGCCAGTTCGTGGGTGACGTCGGCTCGGCCCACGACGAGGAACTGATCGTCCGGGACCTCGACATGGACAAGATCACCGAGGTCCGCAATACATGGCAGTTCTATCGCGATCGTCGCCCGGACGCGTATTCGGACCTGACTCGGCCGTAGAAACGCGCTATCATCCGCGCCGGCTCGGCCGTTTGGAGGAGGACGGCCGAGCCGCTTGATTCCAGCGGCCCTCCGGACTCGTCCAGGACGCGTCGTGACCGGTGGCGGGACGGCGGTGTACGTTAGGGCGACATCGAACGCCGCGTCGACCGAAGGAGGCGTCCCCCGGATGCAGTTCGGATTCACGCTCAAGCCCGAACACACGATCGAACGGACGCTGGCCCTGACCCGCCAGGCGGAGGCGGCCGGCTTCGACTACGGCTGGCTGTTCGACAGCCACGTCCTGTGGCACGACCCCTATCCCCTGCTCACGCTGATGGCCGGCGTCACCGAGCGGATGCGGCTCGGGACGTGCGTCACCAACCCGGGGACACGCGAGCCGTCGGTGACCGCATCGGCCCTGGCCACGCTCGATGAGATCTCGGGCGGACGGATGGACCTCGGGATCGGCCGCGGCGACTCGGCTCGACGGATCCTAGGGAAGCCGCCGATCACCATGGCCGGGACCGAGGAGGCGATTCGCGTGATCCGCGCCCTCGTCGCTGGTGAGTCGATCGAGTACGAAGGCACCGAGCTGGTCTTCCCGTGGACGCCTGGCTGGACCCTCCCGGTCTGGGTCGCGGGATACGGGCCGATGGCGATCGCGATGACCGGACGAGTCGCCGACGGGATCATCCTCCAGCTCGCGGACCCCGACCTCATCCGGCTGTTCGCCGGTCAAGTCGCGGCGGCTGTCGAGGCGGCGGGCCGCGAACCCGGATCCGTGAAGATCCAGGCCGCCGCGCCAGCCCACATCGGGCCGCGGGAGCTCGGCCGAGAGCGGACCCGCTGGTTCCCGGCGCTGGTGTCCAACCACGTCGTGGATCTCGTGAACAAGTACCCGCGCGACGAACTGCCGGAGGCGCTGACCGGCTATGTCGCCGATCGGTCGGGCTACGACTATCACCATCATGCCGAGGTGGGCTCCTCGAACGCCGCGTTCGTCGGGGACGAGGTGACCGATCGCTTCTGCATCCTCGGCGAGGCCGACGAGCACATCGAGAAGCTGCGCGAACTCGAGGCGGCCGGGGTGGACCAGTTCAACCTGTATCTGATGAACGGGGACGAGGAGGCTCAGGTCGAGGCCTACGGTCGAGACGTCATCCCGGTCGTCCGCGCCTGAGCGGGATCGAACCGACCACGCCCGAAGGGGGAACGTGACCTCGTGAACGGCGACGCCATCGCTCGCGAGCTGCGCGAGCTGGCCCACCGGATCCGCCGCCAGGCTCGTCCGCTTGCGGCCGCGGCCTTCTTCGTCGCGGCCTTCGACGCGGGACGCGGGGTGCCGATCGCCGTGATCCTGGGCACCCTCTACTTCCTTGGCCCGTATGGACTGCTGATCCACGGATCCGACGAGCCGGCCGACGGATCGGTCGAGCCCCCGGCCGACGGATCGGCGAACCAGGCCCGCGACCTGCGGCTCATCATCGCGATCCTCAACCTGCCGTTCCTGGCCGCGCTCGTCCTGCTCACGGGGGCCGCGGCCGGGCTGGCGCTCGCGCTGGCGGTGACGAAGGCCATCGCGTGGGGCGCGCCGCCGTTCCGGTTCCGCGATCGGCCGGGGCTCGACGTCGTATCGAGCGCCCTGCTCGTCGTCCTGCCGGCGATCTCCGGATGGCTCGTGGCCGGCGGAGCCCTCGTCGAGCTGTCGTGGACCGCGGTCCTCGCGCTCGCATTCTGGGCGGTCGCGTCCGCGACGCTCGCCGCGATCGCCGATGCACCTACCTCCGGAGGGAACGGCGCCGGGTCGATCGCGACCGCGCTCGGCGGACCGGCGACGGCGGTCATCGCCATGGTCGGGTTCGTGCTCGCGGCGGCCCTCGTCGCCACCCTCGGTCCGCTCGGCGCGCTCGCCGCGCTCGGCCTCGATCTCTACCTCCTGCTCCCGGCGATGTTCCTGCTGGCCCCCCGTCCTGACGCCGCCGCCGAGGGGACGGCGGCCCGCCGAGCGATGGCCGACGCCCGCGGCCTGCACCTGGTCGTCGGCGCGTGGCTGGTGGTCATGTTCGTGGCGCATTGGGGCTCGGCGACCATCCGCCCGCTCGAGATCGCCATCGCCGTCGCGGCGGGCGCCGCCGGCTGGGTCCTGCTCAATGTCGTGCTGACCGGTCTGGTGACCCGTCGCCGGGCCGTTCCCGAGGCAGCCTGGGATGCCGCGGTCCCGTCGCTCACGATCGTGATCCCGGCCACGGACGACGTCGCGGCGATGGCCGCGACGGTCGGGGCCATGCGCGACCAGACCTACGCCGACGCGACGATCATCGCGGTCGTCGATGATGCCGCGGAAGGCGAGGGTGCGGATCTGCTCCTCGAGGTGATGGGCCACGGTGGCGATGTCGTCGTGGCGTCACCGCCACCGGCCGGGTGGGTGGGGTCGAACTGGGCAAACCAGGTGGGCGCCGAGGCGGCGACCACGGACCTGCTGCTCTTTGTGGAGGGCGACACCTACGTGGTCCCGGTCGCGATCCGCAAGCTGGTGGAGCAAGTGGAGCGCGGTGGGTTCGCGCTCCTGTCGGCGGGCACGGCGTCGGAGCCCGGTCCATGGCCCGGCCGCGTCGTGGGGGCAGGGATCTCGCTGGTTCGTGTCGGCTTCTTCCCGGGGTGGCTGACGGCCCTCGCTGGTCGGCGGTCGCGAGGGCTTGCGACCGCATTCGCGCCGCTCGTCCTGGTCCGTCGCGAGGCGTATCTCGAGGTCGGCGGCCACGCCATCGCCCCGGGCAGCCACCAGTCGGCGACCGCGCTGGCCCGGGCCGTCGCCGGCGCCGGTCATCGCGTGGGACTGATCGATGCGACGGACCTGGGCACCACCAGGGTGACTGGGTCGCTCGGCGCGATCGTCGGGACGTGGCGTCGCGCCATGCCGACAGGCGGCGATGGTTCGCTGGCCGGCGCGGTCCTGGTGACCGCCCTCACGGTCGCCGCGCTGATCGTCCCGATCGCCCTCCCGTTCGTCGCGTTGGCCAATGGCGCCGAGGCACGCCTGATCGTCGCGTCGTGTGCGCCCCTTGGGTTGCTTGCGGCCGCCCGGCTTGCCCAGACCGTGACCCAGCGCCAACCCTTCTCGACGATCCTCTATCACCCATTGACCGTGGTGGCGATGTTGCTCGGGCAGGTCGTCGCGATCGTCGACCACGTGCGTGGCGCGACCGCGGCCGAACCCGCCGCGACGGTCGCCGCGTCGCTACCATCTGACCCCTGATCGACCGACGCCGCTCCTGACATCCGGAGGGACCGATGCGAACGCTCATCACCAACGGCACCGTTGTGACCGCGGACGGCTCCACGACCGCTGACGTACTCATCGACGGCGAGACGATCGAGCAGATCGGTCGAGATCTGGCAGGCGCCGGCGTCAGCGCGGACGAGACGATCGATGCGAGCGGCAAGTACGTGATCCCGGGTGGGATCGACGTCCACACCCACATGGAGCTGCCGTTCGGCGGGACGTTCGCCAAGGACACGTTCGAGACCGGCACGCGCGCTGCGGCCTTCGGCGGGACCACGTCGATCGTGGACTTCGCGGTACAGACGCCGGGGCGCTCCCTGCGCGAGGGTCTGGATGCCTGGCATCAGAAGGCCCAGGGCAACGCGGTCGCCGACTACGGCTTCCACATGATCATGAGCGACGTCAACGACGGCACGCTCGCCGAGATGGACGGTCTGGTCGCCGAGGGGGTGCCGGACTTCAAGCTCTTCACGGCGTACCCGGGCGTCTTCTACAGCGACGACGGCGCCATCTTCCGGGCGATGCAGCAGACCGGGCGGAACGGCGGCATGATCATGATGCACGCCGAGAACGGCATGGCCATCGACGTCGTCGCCGCCCAGACCGTCGATGCCGGCACGACCGACCCCATCGGGCACGGGCTAGCGCGCAAGGCCGTCTTCGAGGCCGAGGCCACGCACCGGGTCATCCGGCTCGCCGAGGCGGCCGGTGTGCCGGTCTACATCGTCCACCTGTCCGCGAAGGAGGCCCTGGACGAGGTTCGCGCGGCCCGCGACCGTGGCTCCCAGACCTTCGCCGAGACCTGCCCGCAGTACCTGTTCCTGTCCCTCGACGACATGGGCGACGGGTTCGAGGGCGCCAAGTACGTCTGCTCGCCGCCACTTCGCTCGAGCGACGGCTGGGACGACCTGTGGCGCGGCCTGGTCAGGAACGACCTGCAGCTCGTGGCGACGGACCACTGCCCGTTCGACTTCGAAGGCCAGAAGGAACTCGGGCGCGGCGACTTCCGCAAGATCCCCAATGGCCTCCCTGGCGTCGAGGATCGCCTCGACCTGCTCCACGATGGTGGGGTCGTCGCGGGCAAGATCAGCCGCGAGCGTTGGGTGGAGATCGTCTCCACCGCGCCGGCCAAGCTCTTCGGGATGTACCCGAAGAAGGGGGCGATCGCCGTCGGCTCCGACGCGGACATCGTGATCTACGACCCGAACCGCCGCCACACGATCTCGGCGGCGACGCATCACATGGACGTGGACTACTCGTGCTACGAGGGCCGCTCCGTCCAGGGCGGCGCGGACATCGTCCTGAGCCGAGGGTCGGTCATCGTGCGCGACGGCGAGTTCACGGGCCGCAAGGGCGCGGGCCGGTTCATCAAGCGATCCCCGGCCGACCACGCTCGAAGCCACTAGGGCTGGGTCGTTCGGCCTGACGGGTTGCAGTTCTTGCGGAGTGCAGGCGGCCGCCCATCGCACGGCGTTCTCGCCCCGGACCCCGCTGTCGTTGGTGGCGTTACCGGCGGTCCCCCGGTCGGACGCGAACTGGCGCTCCCGATCGCTGTGCTGCGTGGTCGTCCAGGCGGCCGATGGGTTGGCGCTCTGGGCCGGACCGTCGTCGTACGTGCGCGGGCGGCTGGGCGCCGGCGCAGGCGGCCGGCGCGCCGCAGGTCATCAGCATGTCCATGGCGCAGTGGCCGGTCGGATCGATGAGCGTGGCCGGGTTGGCATGGGCATACAGGAAGCGGTTCATGCTCAATGGGTTCTGGGCCGAGCCCATGACCGTGTCGAGCTGGCTGAAGGCGCCGAGGCCGGGCGCGTAGAAGCGCGCGCTCATGTCGTACAGCGGGGTGCCCAGACCGCTCGGGCTGATGTCGAGGCGGCCCTGGTACTTCCAGGCGTCGTGGCCGACCGGCGTGCCGCCCGCGCCACCGCTCGCGATCTTCTGGCCATAGGCGTCGTAGCGGATGGCGTTGACGACCGTGGCCTCGGTCGCGTCGAGCGAGCCCGCGATGGTGCCGTGGGCGTCGGGCACGAACCAGTTGAGCGTGCTCCCGACCTTGACCCCCAGGCGATCACCCTCGGGGCTGACGGGGCTGTCGGTGGTGCCGGCCACGCTGTTGGCGATGCGGAGGACCGTCTCGCCCGAGCCGAGGTAGCTGTACGTGTCGGTCGAACCCGCCAGGACCCGTGTCCGGAAGCGACCGAGGGCGTCGAACGTGAAGGTCGCGTCGTTGGTCGTGCCCGCAGCGTCGATCCCGGTCAGCTTGTCGCCGAGGTCGTAGGTCATGGTCGTGACCGCGACGGCGCTCTCGGCGTTGCCGGTCAGGTTGCCGTAGGCGTCGTAGCCATAGGTCTCGTGTGGTGCGTCAGACTGACTTGGACACCTGGTTCGTCATACCTCCGGGGTGTCTGACACAGGAGGATCGCGTGGGCCGCAAGCCGTTCCGGACAGCGGACGAGAAGCTCCAGATCGTCCTCTCGGTGCTCAAGGGCGAGACGACCCAGACCGACGTGGCGCGCCGCCTCGGGATGAGCCAGACGACGATCGCCAAGTGGCAGAGGCAGTTTCTCGAGGGCGCCCGTGAGCACCTCGCCCAGGGCGAGAACGCAAGGACCGACAAGTCCAAGCACGAGGAGGAGCTCGAGGACCAGGTCGATGACCTGACGTCGGCCCTCGGGGAGGCCTACGCGGAGCTGCGCGTGTGGCGAAAAAAGGGGGCGCTCTACCCGGGTTCGCCGAGCTCGAGGCGATAAGGCGCGAGTTCGACGTCCCGGTCCGCCGTTTCTGCGCCAGGCTGGGCATCCCGATCTCGACCTGGTATCACTGGCGAGCAGGCGAGCTCAACGGTCGTCCGATCCGGCGCTGGCCGGCGCCGGTCGTCGACGCCATCGAGGCCGAGGCCGCCATCCAGGCTCACCGCTGGGCGGCGTGGGGCCACCGCAAGATCTGGGCCATGCTCCGGGCCGACGGCATCCGCGTGTCGCGCAGCTCGGTCGAGCGCGCCTTGCGCCGGCAAGGCCTGCTCCTGCCCCGTCGCTACCAGTCCGAACGGCGCCAGCTGGCGGCGGCCCGGCGGGCGGCCTTCGTCGAAGCGCCGACCCGGCGCAACCGGGTCTGGCAGATGGACTTCTCCGAGTTCGACACCGCCGGCGGCGGGACCTGGCGGCTGGCCGGCCTAGTCGACCACGCGACCAAGGTCTCGCTCGTCGTACGCGTGGCCGGCACCACGGCCGCGCGCGATGCCTGTGCCGCCCTCGCCGAGGCGATCGACAATGCCGAACGACTGACCGGCCGGCGTCTGGCCGACGACTGCCTCGATCCGGTCACCAGCGAGCTCGTGCCGCTGGTCGTGGTCACCGACAACGGGCCGGCCTTCAAGAGCATCGACTTCGCCGGCTTCATCCGGGCGAGACCGTGGCTGACCCACGTCCGGACCCGCCATCGCTCGCCCGAGACCAACGGCGTCATCGAGCGCTTCTTCGGGACCCTCAAGTACGAGCACCTGTATCGGCTGGAGATCGCCGACGTGGTCACCCTGGTGGCGGAGGTCGAGGCCTATCGGCTCATCTACAACACGGTCCGACCGCACGAAGGCATCGGCTTCGACCGGCCGATGGACCGCTACCTCAGCGAGCCTGCCGCGTCACACCTATCTCAGCCCGAAACCGTCCAAGAATCTTGACGCGGGACACCACGCCGAGCCTCGATCACGACGTGCCCGACCGTCGCATCCTTCCACCGAAGGGGATCAAGGAGTCGGCCCAGGACGCGCTCCTTGTCGCCTCGATCGGCCGGTTGGCGGCGCAGAAGCACCACGCGCAGTCCCGGGCTATCAACCGGAGTCGCCAGCTCCCACGGATCGCTCACGATAATCGTCGCCGGCAAGGAGCCGAGCGCGACGGCCGAGCCGCGGCGGCTCATCGCGGCTCCCACCGTCTCATGGCCGTCCGACCGCGACGAAGATCTCATCGGGTTCTTCAAGATCCGTGAGGTAGATCTCGAGCGGTGTGATCGTATCGTTCACGGGCACCTCGGCGAGAACATCCCCCATGACGTTCAGCACACGTAGGACTCGGTCTGGAGTCGCGAGGTCTCCCGTGTAGGCAGTGACCAAGTCGCCTTGGTCGCCTGACGAGCCGATCCTCACCAGCGTGGAAGCGTCGGCTGCGACACGCCCTCCGATAAAGATCGCCTCAGGACCGGCCAGAATCGGGCCGCCTGCCCCTGCGGGTAGTTCTGCGTCGAGCCCTCCGTCGAGGATGAACATCGACTCGTGAGCGCGGAACACGATCTCATCCACCGCGGGCCGCCCGCGGCGCCTCGCGCCGCAGCCGCGCGATCTCTTGGAGCTGATCCCAACTACACGCGGGATCACCTCGTCGCGCTCGGCCTCGCCACGACCCACTTCGGCCCGCTCGTAGGACCCTCGATCGCATCGAGGATCTCGGTCGCGGCCTCGGGTTCGAGCGGCTCATCCACGGTGTAAGTCTCTCACGACGGCGCCGCCGGAATAGTGGTATCTGTGGAGTTCGTGGACGCGCGCCGATATCGATTTGCCCGGTACGCATCGAGGTGCACCTGATCCCCGAGCCGCTAGAATGGCGATCGCGCTTTGGATCGATCGATCCGCAGCGCCTCCCGAGCGGGAGTAGCTCAGTCGGCAGAGCGTCTGCTTCCCAAGCCGACTGTCTGGGCCCTCCGTCGCGGACCCCTACTCAAGATTTTGCCTTGATCCGGCTCGCTCGTTCTGCGAGTTCCGAGAGCCAGATCGCGGCTTGCGATCCTTGCGCTATCGTTGACACTGCAACGACCCAAAGGGTCGACCGACCGCGACGTCATGAAGCTCGGGCGGATCCCCGACGATGGTGGGCACCGGTTCCGGGGCCGCGGTCATGGCACACCGCGCCCCCATCGCGGCTACGACTACCTGCATGTGGCGATCGATGACATGAGCCGGGTCGCCTATGTCGCCCCGCTCAACGACGAACGGGGCACGACCTGCGCTCGCTTCCTGCTCGACGCCGCGGCCTTCTTCGTCGGTCATGGCGTCCGCATCGAGCGGGTCATGACCGACAACGCCAGGAACTACACCGAGTCGAGGGCGTTCGCCGCGGCGCTATCGGAGATCGGTGCCCGGCACAAGCGGACCCGACCGTTCCGGCCGCAGACCAACAGCAAGGCCGAACGCTTCAACAAGACCCTCCTCGCCGAGTGGGCCTATGTCCGCCGGTATGACACCAACCAGGCGCGGCTCGACGCCCTGCCGGGCTTCGTCGAGCGCTACAACCGGACCCAACCCCACGGCTCGCTGAACGGGCTGTCACCCATGACCGTCCTGGTCAACAACGTGTCCGGGAATCACAGCTAGGTAATCACGGTTCGCAATCGCCCGACCGGAGGGTCACGGCCGTCCTGCATGGATTGGCCCGAGCGTGCCGCGCGACCGATGAACGGGCTGACGCAAGTCGGCGAAGCTCACTCGTGATCAGCCGGCGGTAGGCGGACGGGAGATCGCGTATCTGGCCCGTCTTCTCGCCACCGAGGCAAACTGGCCCTCGGGGATGCGAGACCATTCTCCTCGTAGATTAGCGCCACCGCCCCCCAGAACGCTTCTCGCGCTGAGTCGTCGACCTTGCCGACGTGTCGAACGGCAGACGAGTCGTCGTAGTAGTCCTCCCAGAATTGCGGCGTCCATGACGGTGGCCCGACTTCCATCACGCCGAATTCGCCTACGCTGAACGACCAATGACGCGACACCGTCGCGTCCAGAATCGTGAAGAGCCCGATGTCGAACAGACCCTCAAAGCCTGGGTCGTCAGTCAGTACGCGAACGTGCGGAGCACGCCCAGGCATCAGGGCGAGGCTCAACACGACGTAGTCGCTACCGATGCTGAGCCAAGCTTTCGCCGTGTGAGCGTCACCAGGTGTCGCATGAGCGATGCAACGGACCCGCATCAGGAGCCCAGGATCCGTTCGATGACGTCTGAAGGCATTGTCCATCGCTGGCCAGACGCCTGGTTGAAGACGCTCTTGACGCCAAAGTAGTTCACGGCCCCAGTGGATTGGTTCTGATAGAAATGCACTTGAGCGGCGCCCATTGGGTTTGTTGTAGGGAACGATCGCGTGCTTCGTTTTTGCCAGTCCGCAATCGAACTCCCGTCGGCACCTAAGGCAGACTGAACAATCTTTTCGGCCCCGTACTGGTTGTGCGCGACGCCAGCAGCGGATAGGCAGCGCGGGACTCTGAACCTGCCCAAGCGTTCCACGATTCTTGGAGCAAACGGAAGTCGAGGCTTATGAACGGCCCAGGTCCATTTCGGAGACGAGTCTCTCGAGGAGGCCCATGGCTTCATCGGCAATTGGCAGGTGCGACACCTGCAGGTCTGACCGAATCACGTCGACGGCTTCGCCGAACTCGTTGTTGTCGATAAGGTCGCGGGCCCAGTCATAAGTCTCGGCCCGCATGTGACCCTCCACGTACCGCAGGAGAGTCGTCACGTCGCGAGCCAGGTCGGGTCGCCAAGGCTGAAATCGCGTCATTGTCGCCAGGCCGTCCAAATCTGGTAACCATGGTGTGGATTCAAGATCACGCTGATCGTAGTGCTGTCGCGTACGCCTGTGATGCGTATGTTGCCGTTCGTCTGGATCGTCCACGGAAGGCTTGGATCTGTGGCTACATCCGAGATGTGATGCATCGTCTGGTCGTCGGACCAACCCGCCGGGAACTCCGACTTACCGAGACCGCTGCCGGCTCTGTGCCCCCCGCCCGTTGCGTCGCCATCCAGAATATGGGTTCGCCTCTCTGGTGAGGCGAGATCTACGAACGGGTCGCAGTTGTGGACCACCCAGCCGCCGCTGCCGACCGCGAAGGTGTGGACGGTCTCGACGGTGAGGTCATACATCGTAGCGGGACCGCGCTCCCACGTGATGGACCCCACCATCCCTGAGCCGCCGCCGATCGAGGGGACGTGCTCACCGGCGCGGAGGTCGTGGGCCTCGACCCAGCCGCGCTCGGTGGTGAGGAAGCGATGGCCCGGCGTCGTCGCGATGGCCTCGCCGGCGACGGTCACCGTGCCCGTGGTCGGGTCGTCGTGGACGAAGGTCGCGGTCACGGCATGGGCGGCGACCTGACCGGTCTCGGGATCGAGCGCGCTGACCTCGTCGCCGACATCGAGTTCAGCGATGGGCACCGGCCCGTCGGGGGTGGCCACCGGCGTGTCGGCGCTGAAGCTGTGGACACAGCTCCTGGCTCCCGCCGCCACGTCGTCGGCGCCCCGGGTCAGGGCGCTGGCCGCATCCTCGCCGTAGCGGGTGGTGGCCGCCCCGATGCCACGGCCCTTGGTCGCGACGAAGGCGACCGCGTCGTCGCCGTACTTGAGGGCGAGCTTGCCGGCGCCGAGCACGTCACCGGCGAGCGGGACGGCCGCGGCGAGCGAGAAGGCCGCGTTGCCCCAGTCACCCTGGAGCGCGTAGAAGCCGCCGTTGGCCAGATCCGGGATGGCGCCCAGGACCGGGACCATGCCCAGCACATCGAGCCCGGCGTGGATGGCTCCGCCGATGTCGAACCCGCCGTCGGACGCGGTCTCGGTGCGGTTGGTCGGGATCGTCGAACTGAGGTTCCCGCGCGTGCGCATGACCCGCTCGTCGACGTTCTGGATACCGGTGTCGTTGGTGGCGGTGCGCGAGGTCCCCCGGTCGGACGCGAACTGGCGCTCCCGATCGCTGTGCTGCGTGGTCGTCCAGGCGGCCGATCGGATTGGCGCTCTGGGCCGGCCCGTCGTCGTACGTGCGCGGCCGGCTGGCCGACCGGCGGCAGGCGACCGACCGCCGCAGGTCATCATCATGTCCATGGCGCAGTGGCCGGTCGGATCGATGAGCGTGGCCGGGTTGGCGTGGGCATACAGGAAGCGGTTCATGCTCAATGGGTTCTGGGCGGAGCCCATGACCGTGTCGAGCTGGCTGAAGGCGCCGAGGCCGGGCGCGTAGAAGCGCGCGCTCATGTCGTACAGCGGGGTGCCCAGACCGCTCGGGCTGATGTCGAGGCGGCCCTGGTACTTCCAGGCGTCGTGGCCGACCGGCGTGCCGCCCGCGCCACCGCTCCCGATCTTCTGCCCCAGACTAAGCCGCCGGTCGACTAAACGTGGGGCAAGATGATCCGAGCGACCATCACCGCGCCGAGAACCACCATGACGAACCCGATCAGATAGCCGAGGGCGATGGTCCGTGAGTGACCCGAGCGGACTACCTGGCGTGCCGACCAAAGCATCACCGCGCCGATCGCGCCGGTTCCGCCCACTAGAAAGACCAGCGTCGCGATCGTGTCCGCCGACTGGCCCGTCAGGCTCGAGACGCGCGGGATGAGCTGCGTGAGAACGACCATCAGGACGAAGCCGACCGGGAGCGACGCGACCGCGATGCGCAGCCGGTGTTGGGAGACAGCTAGAAGCTTCTGTGCTCGCTCGCCGTGCTGACCGGCGCGGACCTCGGCGTCGCTGGCGTACTCGGCGTCCGACAGCGCTCGATACGTGCCGAAGATGCCCCGTTCGACGACGTCATCGATCGTCGGCTCGCGATAACTCGTTGCTTCTACCTTCCAGGCGATGTACGGCCGCATCGCGCGATGAAAGTAGAAGTAAGCGATCAGGGGCAGGCCTGGAAACGCGAGTAGGGCGAGCACCGCACTCATGGGAGGGAATCTACCGTGGCTTCGATCGAGCGAAACAACGACCAGGGGTTTGGTAGACCGCCGATCGGAATATCCGCCAGATTGAACTCGATGACTGACGTGATCGTGGCGCCGCCGTGCCCTTCAGCGGGGATACTGAACTGCGGTGACATCTCCCACCCTCGCCCTCCGCCGAGGTCCGCGGCGTAGACGAGGTATCCATCGCGAGCTTGTCCAACGGAGATGTCTCCGGCACCCGCGTAGGATCCATTGGTCGCGGACCCCCCGACGTTGGCAAACCAACCAGAAAGCTCACCGAATTCTCTCGCGTTCGACGCGATCCCTCCGACTGTGACGGACGCTCCTAGGCCGGTGCTCCCTTGCGTAAGTGGAGAACCCGTCAGTACCAGTGCGGCGTTACCAGACAGGAGGTCGTCGAAATTCGTAACGATGCAGGCCTGCCCTCCAAAAACCGTCGGGAAGTTGGCGGCGCCGGCGAGGCACGGGCCGCCGAGCCTGGGACTCAGGTCGATCGGTGGCCGGATTCCGGGCGTAGTCTGTTTGTCAATCGCCCAGTCGTCCCTGACCCAGGTCGGCGCCTCGGTCGTCGGCGACTTCGTCGTCGGCGTCTTGGTCGCCGGATACTTCGTCGTGGGAGTCGTGGGCGCGTCGCCGGTTCCAGTGGCCGCCGTCGGATTGGCGCTCTGGGCCGGCCCCTCGTCGTACGTGCGCGGCCGGCTGGGCGCCGGCGCAGAGGCCGACGCGCCGCAGGTGAGCAGCATGTCCATGGCGCAGTGGCCGGTCGGATCGATGAGCGTGGCCGGGTTGGCGTGGGCATACAGGAAGCGGTTCATGCTCAACGGGTTCTGGGCGGAGCCCATGACCGTGTCGAGCTGGCTGAACGCGCCCAGACCGGGCGCGTAGAAGCGCGCGCTCATGTCGTACAGCGGGGTGCCCAGGCCGCTCGGGCTGATGTCGAGGCGGCCCTGGTACTTCCAGGCGTCGTGGCCGACCGGCGTGCCGCCCGCGCCGCCGCTCCCGATCTTCTGGCCATAGGCGTCGTAGCGGATGGCGTTGACGACCGTGGCCTCGGTCGCGTCGAGCGAGCCCGCGATGGTGCCGTGGGCGTCGGGCACGAACCAGTTGAGCGTGCTCCCGACCTTGACCCCCAGGCGATCACCCTCGGGGCTGACGGGGCTGTCGGTGGTGCCGGCCACGCTGTTGGCGATGCGGAGGACCGTCTCGCCCGAGCCGAGGTAGCTGTACGTGTCGGTCGAACCCGCCAGGACCCGTGTCCGGAAGCGACCGAGGGCGTCGAACGTGAAGGTCGCGTCGTTGGTCGTGCCCGCAGCGTCGATCCCGGTCAGCTTGTCGCCGAGGTCGTAGGTCATGGTCGTGACCGCGACGGCGCTCTCGGCGTTGCCGGTCAGGTTGCCGTAGGCGTCGTAGGTGAAGATCTGGCTGGAGCCGCCGGTCTTTTGGACCGAGAGCAGCTCATCGGTCCGGTCGAACACGTAGCTGAAGGTGACGCCACCTTCGGTCTTGGACGTCCGGTTACCGTCGCGATCGTAGGCATACGAGCGGGTGCCCGAGGCGAGTCCCGTGCTGGTCAGGACGCGGTTCAGGGCGTCGTAGGTGAACGACTGGGTGCCCGTGCCCGGATCGCCACTGACGCTCGGGAAGGAGCGCGCCTCGGACGTGACGTTGCCGTCGCGGTCGTAGGTCTGGGTCTCGGTCAGGGTGCCCTTGGTGATACCCGTCAGGCGCTTGGCGCCGTCGTAGGCGAAGGTGGCTGACGAGCCGGACCAGGTGCGTGCCGCGATCAGCCCGTCGAGTCGCCAGGCGAACGTCGGTTGCGCGGTCGAGAACGCATCGGGCAGGTCATGGATGGTGAGCCGCTTGGAGGCGGTGAAGCACTGGCGTCCGGGCGTCAACCGATCGTGGGGCGACCCATCTCGCGGCGGTAGCGCTCGTTGAAGTCGAACAGGAAGCGGTCCTGCCGCGGGTAGACGCCCGTCTTGAACGAGCGCGAGCTGACCCCGGTCTGGGCACGCTCGCAGACGATCCAGTCCTGCTTCGAGATCAGGTCCCACAATTCCACGACCGGCTCGGGCTTGAACGACGCCGATTCGATGGTCTCGGGTCGGAAGAGGTACTCCGAGATGACGGTGGTGTGCCCCGGACCCTGCGGATACAGGATGTAGTACATCGCGCAGTCCGGATGCAGGTTCAGCAGCAGGTTCGGGTACTGGAACGTGCCGTAGTACATGCTGTGGTCGATGGGGTCCAGCCCGGGCAGGGGCGGCAGGTCCGAGCTCCCCGTCCGCGTGAAGCTGGTCGCGCCGTCGATCATCGCGTTGCCGTCGTCCTTGGTCTCCTCGTCCCAAACCTCGCCGAAGCGGAACAACGGGACGATCGACACGAGTTCCGGATGGACCGTCGGGCAGTGCAGGCACTCGTTGTAGTTCTCGACGACGATCTTCCAGTTCGCGGCCACCTCGTATCGGAGGCGGATGCCGATACGCAGCTCATCGAGGCCGTAGCGCTCGAAGTTGGTGATGCTCTCCGTGCCGTGGTGAAGGGACGGGACCAGCGGCGACGGGTCGTCCGAGAGGTTGACGAAGATGAAGCCGCCATACGACCCGGCCGTGATGCCGTGGAGCGGATAGGACTCCCGGTCGAAGTGCTCGTCCTCGTGGACGTTGGGGGTGCCCACGAGGCGCCCGTCGAGGTCGTAGCTCCAGGCGTGGTACGGGCACTTGAAGGCCTTGTTGACGTGCCCACAGACCTCGTCTGGCTCGTCCAGCAGCTTCGTGCCGCGATGCGCGCACACGTTGTAGAACGCCCGCAGCTCGCCGGCGTGGTTGCGCGTGACGATCACGGACTCGCCGGCCACGTCGCGGACGAGGAAGTCGCCGGGCTTCGGGATCTCCTCATCCCGACCGAGGCAGATCCACCCACCGAACCAGATCCGCTCGCGTTCCTCCGCGTAGACCGTCTCGCTCGAGTAATCCGAGCCGGTCAGCGTGGGTCGAGGCGTCCAGCCCGCGCTGCGCAGGTGGTCACGCCGGGCGTTCCGGTCGAGCTGGGTGGTGGTCACATCTTCGACTTGGGTCATCGGTCGCCTCAGCGGGTGCGGGGGAAGCCGAGGTCGATCTTCGAGGTACCGGGGTCCGGCCATCGACTGGTCACGATCTTGGCTCGCGTGTAGAACTGGACGCCCTCGGGGCCATACATGTGCAGGTCCCCGAAGAGCGACGCCTTCCAGCCACCGAAGCTGTAGTACGCCACGGGGACCGGGATCGGGACGTTGATGCCCACCATGCCGGCGTTGACCTCGAACTGGAACTGCCGGGCCGCGCCGCCGTCGCGCGTGAAGATGGCGGTCCCGTTCCCGTACGGGTTCTCGTTGATGAGCCGGACGGCCTCGTCGTAGGTCTTGACCCGGACGACGGTCAGCACGGGGCCGAAGATCTCGTCGCGATAGGCGTCCATCTCGGTGGTGACGTGGTCGATGAGGCTGACGCCGAGGAAGTAGCCCTCCGAATCGCCGTAGAGCGGATGCTCGCGACCGTCCGCGACGACCGTCGCGCCCTGGGCGGCCGATGAGTCGAGGTACCCGGCGACCTTGTCGCGGTGCTGGCGCGTCACGAGCGGACCCATCTCCGCGGTGGGGTCCGAGCCCGGGCCCACCTTGATCTTCGGCAGTCGCGAGCGGATCGCCTCCACCAGGGGATCGCCGACGTCGCCGACCGCGACGATCGTGGCGATGGCCATGCAGCGCTCCCCAGCGGACCCGTACCCGGCCGAGACCGCGGCGTCCGCGGCCATGTCGATGTCCGCGTCCGGCAGGACGATCATGTGGTTCTTGGCGCCACCGAGCGCCTGGACGCGCTTGCCGGCCCTGGTGCCCGTCTCGTAGATGTAGCGGGCGATCGGCGTGGAGCCCACGAAGCTGACGGCCGCGATGTCGGGGTTGGCCAGGATGGCGTCGACCGCGACCTTGTCGCCATGGACGACGTTGAAGACCCCATCGGGGACGCCCGCCTCGGCCAGGAGTTCGGCGAGGAAGTTCGACGCGGACGGGTCCTTCTCGGACGGCTTGAGGATGAACGTATTCCCCGCGGCGATGGCCGTGGCGAACATCCACATGGGGACCATGGCCGGGAAGTTGAATGGGGTGATGCCGGCCACGACGCCGAGCGGCTGACGGATCTGGTAGACATCGACGCCGGTCGAGACCTGCTCGCTGAACCCGCCCTTGATCAGGTTCGGGATCCCGCAGGCGAACTCCAGGTTCTCGATCCCGCGCGCGATCTCACCCAGCGCGTCCGACGGAACCTTGCCGTGCTCGGCCGTCAGATGGGCCGCCAGCTCGTGCCGGCGGGCCTCGACGAGGTTCCGGATCTTGAACATGACGTCCGTGCGCTTCGAGAGCGACGTGGCGCGCCAGCCAGGGAAGGCGGCCTTCGCGGCGGAAACGGCCGCGTCGAGCTCATCGGTGGACGCGAAGTCGACGTGTCGGGTGATCTGTCCGGTCGCTGGGTCATAGACCGGTCCCTCCCGGCCGGACGTGCCCTTGACGAGGCGACCGTTGATCCAGTGACTGACCCGACCCGGGACGGTGGCGTCCGCGCGCCCGGACCGGGGTTCTGCGACCTGCGTCATCTTCGAAGACCTCTCGTGGGACGGCCGGACCGAGGCCAGCCGCTGGGATGTGCTTCCCGCCACGATACTCCCTCGCCGCGACGGGACGGCCCGTCGTCCCATCCCTCAGGGCAGGTGGCGGGCGTCCGGTTCGGACCAGGCGTGCGGGTGCGCGCCGTCGCGGGGCCCCGGCAGCGTGCGGGCCATCCGGCGTGATCGCCGAGTCAGGACGACCTCGGCAAGCAGGGCGCCGATGGCGACGACCAGCGCGATGACCCCGGCCGCCGATAGCGGACCGACGACGGCCGGATCGCGCCACGTCAGCGACGCGGCCAGGCGGAGCAACGCCCACGCGCCGATAGCGAGCACGAAGACCCGGCCGTCGCGGCCGCGGAATGCGCCGATCGCCAGGGCCAGCGCGCTGACCACGGCCAGGAGCAGGCCGGCGATCCCCTCGTACACCTGGGAGGGGTGCGAAGGCACGGCGGGGGCGAGCGTCGACCAGGGACCGGCGCCGACATAGGCCGTGGCCCAGCTGAGGTCGGACGGCTGGCCCTGCCCGGCTCCACCGAGCGCCATCGCGAGCTTGCCCGCCCCCAGGGCGAACAGGACGGGGGCGGTTCCGACGTGCAGCCAGCGGCCGACGGGCGCCCCGAGGAGATGACCGACGTACCCGCCCGAGATCGCGCCGCCGACCACCGCGAGGGCCAGCTCGAGTCCGCCGACAGCGGGATCGAAGAGGGTCATCGGAGCGGCGCGGTAGACGTCGAGATGGAGCAGGGCGAACCCGAGGCGCCCTCCGACGACCGCCCCAGGCACGACGCCGATCGCGATGAACAGCAGGTCATCGGCGCGGAGGCCGGCGTGTCGTCGCGCGGTCGCCCCGAGCGCGATCAGCGTCAAGACGATGACCGCGGCGAGCGCGACCGTCACCCACCGAACGACGATGCCGTCGGCCAGCCGGAGGAGCGGGTCGAAGTCGAGCGTGAGCGTGGCGATCGGCACGGTGGCTCGTAGTGTATCGACGGGGCGTAGCATCGAAGGGTGAACCGCGCCGTCCGCACCTTCTGGCTCCTGTCGATGCTCGCGGTCATCGGCTGCACCGCCGCCACACCGCCGAGCGACGACGCGAGCCCGACGACGGCCCGGCCGTCGGTGTCGCCCATCGCGGTGAGCGTCCCGCCATCGGGTGACACGCTCCCGGACGAGCTCGCGGCCGCCATCGTGGCCGATGCCGCCGAGACGCTCGGGGTCGATCCGGCGGCGGTGGTCGTTGTCAGCGTGGAGGCCACCACCTGGAACGACGGGGCGCTGGGGTGTCCCGAACCGGGCCAGAACTACACGCAGGCGCTCGTCGACGGCTATCGCGTCATCGTGGCCGCGGGCGACCAGCAGCTCGACTACCGCGCGGGAGGCGGCGGCTCATTCCGGCGCTGCGAGACGTTCCAGCCGGGCGGCTGACGACCGGCTGAAGCGACGGAGACCCCGGCGGGGCCGGGGTCTCGGGGCGCGGACGGAGAGCCTTGACTTAGCGGATCGGGACGTCCCAGACGTGGATCAGGTTCGCCTGCGCTCGTCCGTCCGCATCGTCGTTGGCGACGATCATCCAGCCGTGCGCCGGGTTGGCGATGTATGCGGTGCGGTCGATCGCGAGCGTCACCTTGACCGTCTCGTTCGTCGACAGGAGGACGTAGTCGTTCTGTGACACGGCCGGCGTGTAGGCATCGAAGTGCCCGACCCCAGAGGCGCTGTCCTCGAACCCGCCGAGGATCACCGGGTACGCGAACGTGTCGTAGTCGAACGCCGCCGCCCCATCGCTGAGGCCGAGGCTGCTCGCCGCGGTCATCAGCTGGTAGGTGCTGCCGTTCATCGGCGCGACGACCGGCCAGATGTCGACGAGTTCGAAGGCCGCGTCGAACAGGAGCGAATAGGTGGCCCCATCGAACTCACCGCCGAACAGCAGGCCCGAGTCGAAGCCGACGAGATAGAAGTCCGTGGAGCCGTCCTGGTCCGTGTCGATCTCCACCTCGAGGTCAAGGTCACTCGCGGTCGAGTACGTTGACCAGAAGTTGACGGCGAAGATCAGGAGCCGGTCGTCGGGGTCGAGGCCGACTTCGCTCCCCACGATGGACTGGACGCCGACCGCGCGGATGTCGGTCTTGGCCTCGCCATCATTCTGGTCGTACTGCCCCCAGGCGTAGATGTCGGCGATGCCGGCATGGACGCCGTGGTTCTTGACCCTGACCTTGGCCGTGGAGATCCCGCTCGAGGTCGCCCACCCGAAGAGGTTGCCGGGTCGGATGTCGGACTCGCCGCGCGGGACGAGGAGGAACGGGACACGCAGGTTGACCTTGCCGGTGGCACGACCCCGCGGGTTGGCGGTGATCGCGCCCCGGATCGTGTTGATGGCCGTGCCGTCACCGAAGGCGGCGGCATCGGGCAGGTTCCGGACATCGGCGCGGCTGAGCCGGATCGTCACCGTGACGTTGCGATGCCCGTGCGCCGGGACTCGGACGGTCCGCCGGTCGAAGCTGATCGAGGCGCCCTGCCGACCGCCGACGAAGCTCGCCGAAAGATCGTAGGTGATGGCCCGTCCGCTGACGTTGTCGATGCGGATCTTCTTGGTCTGGACGATGGGACCGTCGTTCGAGACGTACCCGAAGGAGAGGGACGACGTCCCGCCTGCGACGCTCGCAAGGCCGCTGGTCGACACGGCACGTCGTGGCCGGATGCCGCCGGACCCGGCGAGGAGCGGGTCGTACCCCACGACATCTCCGGCGATGGCCGTGTTGACCAGCGCGGCCTTGACCCGCGCCGCGGACCACGATGGGTGGGCTTCGATGACGAGGGCCGCGGCGCCCGCCGTGTAGGGCGATGCCATGGATGTGCCGGAGAACTGGGTCCCGTCGTCCCCGCTGGCGGCCAGGGCGGACAGGATGTTGACGCCCGGCGCGCTGATGTCCGGCTTGAGGGCATTGTCCGTGTGGCGTGGTCCCGACGACGTGAAGTCGGCCGATTCGCCGTACGTGGGGTTGGGGCCGGTCCCAGCGTCGACCAGCGAGATCTCCTCGCCGTCACTCGCGAGGATGGCGGCTTCGCTGCCATTGGCCACGCCGATCAGCGGGATGTCGAAGAGATCCGGGTTGTAGCCCAGGAAGAGCCCGAGTTCCTCGGGATCGGCGTCGTCCCTGTTGACCAGGATGATGCCGGCGGCGCCGGCGGCGTCGGCCGCCGCGCCCTTGTCCACCAGGGCGCACTCACCGCGTTTGATCGCGACGATCATGCCCTCGACGTCCGTGCCGCCGTACGCGTCGGCGTCGCAGCCGAGGCTGATCGAGTCATCGTCGTTCCGCAGGACGATAAGGTCGGCGCTGACGGGCAGCGCCGCGCCGTTCATATTGAGCCCGTCCTGGTCGTCCTCGTCGGGCAACTCGACGGTCGCGAGCGGGAACGACGCGGTCGTGTCCTGCGCGGCGACGGTGATGGCGCGCGTCGATGTCCCCGGCGACCCGACGACGAACGGCACCGGGCCGCTGTTCCCGGCCGAGATGACGACCGTGACCCCCGCTTTGGCGGCGTTGTCTGCCGCGACGGCATCCGGATCCGTCCCCTCGCCGAGGTCCGACCCGAGGGACATGTTGATCACGTCGACGCCCGCGGCCACCGCGGCATCGATCGCGTCGACGACGACCTCCGTCCCGCCCTCGCAGCCGAACACGCGGTAGGCATAGAGCGTGGCTTCGGGTGCGACACCGGGACCGACCCGGAACTGGCCGAAGTCCACCGATGCGTGGTATGGCCCGTCGTAGGTGGCACCGTCGGCGTCGACACCCTGGCCGGCGGCGATACCCGCGACGTGCGTCCCGTGCCCGTCGCCCTCGCAGTCGAGCGGATCGGCATCGGGCTGCGGGATCAGGTCGTCCGGATCATCCGAGTCGGGATCGTAGTCGTCGCCGACGAAGTCCCAGCCGCCGGCGACCTTCGTCGTCGGGAAGGTGCCGTCCTCGATGATCGTCCCGTCGTTGGCCGCGAATGCTTCGGGCGTCCCCTCGCCGCCGAAGTCGGCGTGCGTGTAGTCGATCCCGGTATCGATGATCGCGATCTTGACGCCCGCCCCGGTGTAGCCGTAGTCACCCCAGACGCCCGGGACGCCGGTCCGCGGGACGGCGTTCGACAAGGTCCGGTAAACCTTCGGGATCGCGCGCACCGCCACGACGCCGGGCAGTCTCGCGAGCTTCGCGAGGTCCCGGGTGGACGCTCGAACCTTGATCCCGTTGTAGGCGTCCTGATACTGCCGCTGGACCTTGCCGCCGGCCGCCCTGATCCCGGTCTTGAGCGCATCCTGCGTTCGCTTGAGTTGCGACCGGAGGACGGCCTTCTCGGCCTTGGTGAGGGTCCGACCCTGCGCGTTGGCGTCCGCGGTCAGGAGCGCCACCGGCTTGTCCTCGAGCTCGATGATCACGTTCACGGCGCGGTCCCCGCCACCGAGCATCGACTTGACGAGCCTGGGGTCCACCTTCCCGAAGACGCCGCGATCGACGCGCTCGACATCCCGGCCTCCCGGCTCGCGCGCGACCACGGCGGTCGGCATGACCACGGCAACGATGAGGGCGGCCGTCCCAAGGGCGGCAGCGATTCTCCGGTTCATGACCCTCCCATTCGGGCGCGGCGCCCGGTCCTGGACATCGACATCGCCGCACGCCTGACGACGGCATGTCCTGCCGTCAGAGGTGGCGTTCGGGCATGAGCGACGCTGCTCGAGTAGCGGCACAGCCGAACCTGGCGTCCCCCGGCCGTGGTGGCTCGCACGGTACTCCGACGACGGCGGTCGGGTCAACGCGACGCGGGGTGTCGGTCAGGGGAGCTTGGCGACCAGCTCCCGGACCGCGGCAGTGGAGGCATCGAAGGCTGTCCGCTCAGCCTCGGTCAGGGTGATCTCGAAGACGCGTTCCATGCCGCCCGCGCCGAGCACCGCGGGCACGCCGACGAACAGCCCGTCGACCCCGAACTCGCCCTGGAGCAGGACCGCGCAGGGCAGGACCCGCTTTCGATCGAGAAGGATCGATTCGACCATCTCGAAGGTGCTCGCGGCCGGAGCGTAAAACGCCGAGCCGGTCTTGAGCAGGGCGACCACTTCGGCGCCACCGTTGGCGGTGCGCTCCTCGAGGGCCTTGACCCGGTCGGCGGGGAGCAGCTCGGTGATGGGGACGCCGGCGACGGTGGAGTAGCGCGACAACGGGACCATCGTGTCGCCGTGCCCGCCGAGCACGAACGCGTGCGTGTCCGCGACGCTCACCCCGAGTTCCTGCGCGATGAATGTCCGGAAGCGCGCGGAGTCCAGCACGCCGGCCATACCCAGGACCCGCTCGCGCGGGAACCCCGATGCCTGGAAGGCGACATGACACATGGCATCGAGCGGGTTCGTGACGACGATCAGGATCGCGCCCGGCGAGTACGTCACGGCTTGCTCCACCACCGCGCGGACGATCCCGGCATTCTTGGCGAGCAGGTCGTCGCGGCTCATCCCCGGCTGGCGCGCGAGGCCCGATGTGACCACGATGATGTCGGAGTCCGCCGTGTCGGCGTAGTCGTTCGTGCCGGTGACCCGCGCGTCGTGCCCGACGACCGGCGCCGCCTCCGCGAGGTCCAGTCCTTTGCCCTGCGGCAGGCCCTCCACGATATCGACAAGCACGACGTCGGCCAGACCGGCCTCGGCGATGCGCTGCGCGGTGGTCGCGCCGACATTGCCGGCGCCGATGACGGTGACCTTGTTGCGGGCCATGCGGGGATCGCTCCTTCAGACGACGGGGTCAGGCGCTGCGCCCGCCACCATCGTAATCGGTCAGGCGCCCGGACTGGTCAGGTCCATGCGCAACTCGGCCCTGGCCCGGCGGCCCCGCGCCTCGTCCGCGCCGGGTAGCAGGGCGGCCTCGCTGCGGTCGAGGTAGGCTCGCATCCGGTCCGGAACGTCCGCCAGATCCAGCTCCGCGGCCTGGGCGTAGGCGCGCAGGACGGCGCCCACCGGTCCCTCGCCTCGGAGGCCGGCCAGGATCTCGTGCCGCCGCGGACGCCCGAGCAGCGCGTGCGACTGGACGAGGTAGTGCAGCGGGTCGTGGAAGGCCGGCCCGTCGACCGCCGCGTCGGCCCAGTCGACGAGCGACCACCCGGTCGCCGTACGGAGCAGGTTCCAGGGCGCGAAGTCACCGTGCGTGAAGCCACGGTCCGATCCCGCGGCACGACCCGCGAGGTGGAATCGACCCATCGCCCAGGCCACCTCCTCCGGCAACTCCCACGCCCGGGGTCGCCCGACCCAGTCGACCGCCTCGAAGAGCAGGTAGCCATCTCCCTGCCCGATGAGCGCCGGACCGGCCAGGGGCGGCGGGAGGGCCACGCGCAGGCGCTCGCCGAGCTCGCCTTCCTCGATCAGTCGGCGCCGACCAGCAACATCGGTCGCGATCTTGGCGACGGCGACGGCGCGGCCCGTAGGATCCAGGGCCAGGACCGTGCCGCGGCCCGGCTTTCGCGCTGCTGATGTGGCGAACGACGTCCCGGGCGGCAGCGCTCCCGCGACGACGGCCGCGAGTGGGGACGCCGCGGGGCCGGGCATGAGCCGGAGGGCGCCGATCGTGGCGCCGACTCGGGCGATGGCCCATCCGAGTGAGGCACGTCTCGTGACCGGTTGATAGACCCGCAAGCCCGCGACAGACAGTGCGCGCGGACCGCGCGGCAACTCCCAGCGAGGTCGCCCCCACGGCGGCACGTGGGCCAGGCCGTGGACCCCATGTCCGGAAACGCGCCGCGTCGCCGACGATCTCGATGCGACTCCGACGAGCCGGGACGTGATCGCGGTCGTCAGGTCCTCGATCGTGTCCGACGCGTCCAGGAACATCGTGCGCGGACCTGGCGGCCGGAGAGATCGCCACATCGCGAGTTGGCGCTCCAGTTCCTCGACGGGGAGTTCGTGCTTGCGGGCCACCATCACCGCCGGATCCCCACCGAGGATGACCTCGAGGTCCGGCGCCGGCAGCGACCGCCCGACCACGGTGGCCAGCGACGCCGATGCGAGGCGGTAGCGACGGGGGTCCACGGCGAGATCCCACCAGCCGCGTTCGACCACGACATGGATCCCGCGGCGCGTCGTGAGCGGGACCAGGACCCGCCACATCAGCTGCATGTCGACGGCCAGCCAGGCGACCTTGGCCGCCGAGAGCAGGCGTCCGTACGGTGACTTCGCGTGTGGCTCCGTGACCGGGACGAGGGACTGCGTCCGCCGCGGCAGGATCGGGGCTCGATGGTGGAAGCGCCGCACGCGCGCGGGGCCGCCGAGCGCGGCCACCACGGCATCGGCGACCGCGGACTTGCCGGCGCCGTCGGGTCCGGAGATGACGATGCTCCGTCCTTTCATGGCAGGACCCCGCTCGTCATGGCAGGACCCCGCTCGATGTCGCGCGGGCGGCTGGTTCGGGATGGGCCGACCGCATCGACGCGACCCAGGCATCGCTCTCGGCCGGCAGCCTGCGATGGTCCCGGCGGGTGAGGCGGACGAACGGACATCGTTCCCCGGTCGCGCGGAGCCGGAGCTGGCGGGCGGGCGTCCCAGGGTCAGCCAGACCGCGTGCGAGACACCATGCCTGGACGACGGTCATGTCGCGTTGCGACCAGCCGCCGCCGATCACCGCCGCGATCGAACGACGAAGGGCGGGGGCGGCTCGACCCACCCATCCCGCCGCAAGATCCGCGCCCTCCGGATCCGTGCGCAGGAGCGCGACGACGCCTTTCCGGTCCAGTCCGCCCTGGTCGGGCCGACCGCGCCTCGTGGTCCCGTTGTGGAGGAGCTTGATCACGCCCTCAGCCCCGGGGCGGATCCGCCGAAAGCCGGCGTCGTCTACCTCGGACAGGGCGAGCCCATCAGCGGCCGTCATCAGCGGCGAGCCGCGGAACGTCCGCATGGCCTTGACATCGAGGACGAGCAGATACGGGCTCGATGGATCGCGCGCCACGAAATTCGGTCCGCGCCAGATGTGTCGGCAGACCCCGACATCGGTCAGCCCTTCGTCCTCCACCCATCGCCGGAAGAGGCGCTCGATGATCGGCCAGTCGGCGGTCGCCGCCACGGAGTCGACGTCGCCGATGCCCTCGAGCGCAGCGCGGGCGTTCTTGATGACGACCCAGCTGGGGACCTCATGGGTCAGGCGCCGCAGCAGAGGCGACCATACGGCGGAGCGGTCGGTCGCTTGGGGATCGGCAGGAATCGGTCAGGTCTCTCTTGTGTGCCCGATGCTGGTTCCGCACGAATTCGCGTTCCGAAGCAGGGGCAGGGCAGTGGAGTCTACGAGCCCAGTCCTTGCATTCGCCTTGCGGCGAAGGTCCTGGTGGTGCGCCCCGGCAACGTCGCGCCGTGAATCAGCCGGTCCGTGGGCCAGCGTCCCGGATCGACTCGGCGACGCCACCAGCATAGCCCGCGAAGTTCGCCGCGAACATGGTGGCCAGCTGGGCCGCCTGCCGGTCGTAGGCGGCCTGGTCCGCCCAGGTCGCCCGCGGGTCGAGCACCTCCGAGGGGACGCCCGGGACCGCCACAGGGACTGCGACGCGGAACACCGGGTCGAGTCGGGTCTCGACGCCCGAGAGTCGCCCATCGAGCGCCGCCCGGACCATGGCCCGGGTGTGATCGATCGCCATGCGGTGACCCGACCCGTACGGTCCACCGGTCCAGCCCGTATTCACCAGCCAGACCGACGCATCGTGGCGAGCGAGTCGCTCCGTGAGCATCGCGGCGTACTCGCCCGGGTGGCGCGGCATGAACGGCGCCCCGAAGCACGCGCTGAACGTGGCCTTCGGTTCGCGCACACCCACCTCGGTGCCGGCGAGTTTGGCGGTGTAGCCCGAGATGAAGTGATACGCGGCCTGATCGTGCGTCAGTCTCGCGATCGGGGGCAGGACGCCGAACGCATCGGCGGTGAGCAGGATCACGGTCCGCGGGTGACCGGTCATCCCGGTGGGATCGGCGTTTCCGATGAAGTCCAGCGGGTAGGCGCCGCGGGTGTTCTCGGTGATCCGCTCCGAATCGAGGTCAAGTTCGCGCGAGACCGGATCGAGGTCGACATTCTCGAGGACGGTCCCGAACCGTCGCGTCGTCTGGAAGATGTCCGGCTCGTACATCGGCGACAGACGGATCGTCTTCGCGTAGCAGCCGCCTTCGAAGTTGAACAGGCCGTCCGGTCCCCAGCCATGCTCGTCGTCGCCGATCAGGCGGCGCAAGGGATCGGCCGAGAGCGTGGTCTTGCCCGTCCCGGACAGGCCGAAGAAGACGGCCGGATCCCCGTCCTCACCCACATTCACCGAGCTGTGCATCGGGAGGACGCCTTCGTCGGGCATCAGGTAGTTCATGACGGTGAAGGCGCTCTTCTTGATCTCGCCGGCGTATTCCGTGCCCACGATGAGGATCTCCATCCGTCGAAGGTGGAGCAGGATGGCGGTCTCGGTCCGCGTGCCCTCGGTCTCGGGATCCGCCTTGAACGATGGGACGCAGATGATCCGGAAGTCCGTCTCGAACGTCTCGCGCTCCCGTGCCGAAAGTCGGCGGAACAGGTTCCGCGCGAACATGCTGGCCCACGCGGTCTCCGTGAAGACCTCGAGGCGACGCTGATGCGCGGGGTCTGCCCCGATCAGGCACTCCTGCGAGTACAGGTCGCGGTCCGCGCAGTAGTCGACGAGGCGGGCTCGGAGGCGCTCGTAGTGGGCCTCGCTGATCGGTCGGTTGACGTCGCCCCACCAGATCCGATCCGTGCTCGACGGTTCGTCCACGATGAACTTGTCGAGCGGCGAGCGGCCAGTGTGTTTGCCGGTCCGGACCACGAGCGGGCCGTCTGCGGCGATCAGCCCTTCGTCGTGGCGGATGGCGGCCTCGACGAGCGCGGCCGAGGACAGGTTCGAACGCACGGATCGGCCGATCGATGGGGCGAGGGAGCGCGGCGTGCTGGTGGTCATCGGATGTCGACTCCTGGGCGCGGTGATCACGTCGTACGGATCGACCGGCCGCGCGTGATGCGGGACCCGGGAGTCCCGCAGGAGTCGGCTTTCGCAGTCGCGTTCCGTCGATGCTAGCAGTCGCGGCTGGGTAGCGGCAAGGTTGCGACACGGTTTCGGTGCGCGAGGGAACCGGCCTCGACGCGGCGCCGGCGGCGGTCGTCGAGCGTCGTCGATCCAGGGCAGTCGGTGCACCGAGGCGACGAAAGGGTGCGTGCGCGCCACGAACGGGACCATCGAGCCCCGTCGAACGGGACCACCGTCCGGCGCAGGCCCCTGCTGCAAGGCCTAGCGTCATCTACACCACGGACCCCGGTTCGTCGTCTGTGCCGGATCCAAGGCCACGCATCGTCAGGACTGATCACAACCGGGCGCCGAGCCCGGGTCCATCGGAGGTCACCAATGCACCATCGAACTCGACGGGTCACGCTCCTCCTGGGGCTGTCCCTGATCGCCCTGTCGCTGACCCTGCCGGTCAGCGCCGCCGCCCACCCTGACCGGCGCGTCGTCCCGGCGGATCTGGTCGGAGAGCACGTCTGGGCGGGCCAGCTCTGTGACGGCACCGCCATCAGCGTCACCTACGAGGTCACGGACCGCGGGCGACTCGTGTTCATCGAGGCGACCGGCGGCGAGGTGCGCGTCCAGAGCCACCGGCACTGGTTCCGCGTCCGCTTCCTCGGCGAGGGCGTCCGGGTGGGTGTCTGGGCCCACTGGCACCGGCGCACGCTGGTGCTCCACGAGCATTCGCGAACCCGTGACTGCGATCCGCCACCTGCCGAGGAGCCGCCGCCCGACGACGGCGGGAACGGCCAGACCGGCTAGGACCCGTCCCGGCCGTGGCAGGCGGCCGAGGACCGAGTCGATCCCGAAGGGCGTCCCGAACAGGGGCGCCCTTCGGCTCGTGGCGCAGCGCCAGGCTGGTCGCCTTGACGCCTCGGGCGTTTCCCCCGTAGCATCCGCACACAACCGAAGAGCTCTTATCAAGAGTGGCAGAGGGACCGGCCCGATGAAGCCACGACAACCTACCGGCGTCGAGTCGGCAAGGTGCCAAATCCGGGCAGGACCTCCTGCGTGATAAGGGATCTCCCCTTCGGAGCCCCCTCGACACCAACGATGTCCGTACCCGTTCCCGGTCCCGAGGCCACGACCCCGTCCCTGCCTCCCGGGAGCCCGCGATGTCGCTCGAGACCCTCAGCCCGCCCACCAGCGCGATCACCGGTTCCGGGCGCGCGCCGTCCGGGAACGACCGACCGCGGATCTTGGGCATGCGCTGTCGCCATTGCGGTGCGACTCGGGCGATCGGGATGGAATACGTGTGCGCCGCCTGCTTCGGGCCACTCGAGGTCGACTACGACTACGGCCGCGTCGCGGAGACCCTGACCCGGGACGCGATCGCGTCCCGGACGCCCGGCATCTGGCGGTATGCCGAGCTCCTGCCCGTCGATTCGCCGCCGGCTCGCTCGCTCCCGGTCGGGTCGACGCCGCTGCTGTCAGCCGATCGTCTGGCACCGGTCCTCGGTGTCGAGCGGCTCTGGATCAAGGACGACACGCGCAACCCGTCGCTGAGCTTCAAGGACCGTGCGGTCGCCGTCGCGGTCGCGCGCGCCGTGTCATTCGGCGTGCCGGCGCTCGCGTGTGCCTCCACGGGCAATCTCGCCGGCGCCACCGCCGCCGCGGCCGCCGCCGTGGGACTCCCAGCGTACGTGTTCATCCCGGCCGACCTCGAGCGTGCCAAGGTCGATCATGCGCTCGCGTATGGCGCCACGGTGGTTCCCATCGACGGGACCTACGACGACGTGAACCGTCTCTGTCTCGAGGTCGCCGACGAGACGGGCTGGGGCTTCGTCAACATCAACCTTCGCCCGTTCTACGCCGAAGGCTCCAAGACCCTCGCCTACGAGATCGCCGAATCGCTCGGGTGGCGGTCGCCGGACGTCGTCGTGGGGCCGATCGCGTCGGGGGCGATGTTCACCCGCGTCGCGCGCGGGTTCGAGGAGCTTGTCGAACTCGGGCTCATCGAGGCGCATCCGATCCGGTTCGTGGGCGGTCAGGCCAGCGGCTGCAGCCCGGTCGCGACCGCCTTCGAGCGCGGGACCGACGTCATCGATCCCGTCCGCGACCCCGACACGTTCGTCCGGTCGCTAGCCATCGGCAATCCGGCCGACGGGCGGTATGCCGTCGAGCTCGCGCGGGACTCGGGCGGATCGATCGAAGCCATCGACGACCCCGTGACCGCCGCCGCGATCCGTGACGTGGCCCGTCTCGAGGGCATCTACCCGGAGACCGCGGGCGGCGTGACGCTGGCCGCGGTCGCCGCGGCCCGCCGGCGGGGCGCGATCCGTGCCGGCGACGAGGTCGTGGCCCTGCTCACCGGCAACGGGCTCAAGACGCCGGACGCCCGGACGCTCGGCCTTGGCGACGGGATCGCGCGCCCGGGCGAACCGGGTCTGGCGCCGGTCATCCGCCCCAGCCTGGCCGCCTTCGAGCGCTGGCTGGACGGGGGCGCGTCGTGAGCACGGTGCGGATCCCGCCGACGCTGCGGACCGCCACCGGTGGTGCGAAGCAGGTCGACGTGGCGGGCGGCACCGTTCGCGAGGTCGTCCGAGCGCTGGTGGCCGCCCATCCGGGCCTGGAGGCGCAGTTACTCGCCCCGGACGGCGAGCTGAACCGGTTCGTGAACGCGTTCCTCAACGACACCGACGTTCGACACCTGCAGTCGCTCGACACCCCGGTCGGCGACGCGGACACGCTTGTCCTGCTCCCGGCGATGGCCGGCGGCTGACACGTCGCCCGGCGGATCGTCAGGCGTCGTCGAGGGCGCGCGTCAGGTCCGCGAGCAGGTCGGCGATGCCCTCGATCCCCACCGAGAGCCGGATGAGCGCCGGATCGATTTCGAGAGGCGAGCCCGCGACCGAGAGGTGGGTCATGGCCGCCGGGACCTCGATCAGCGACTCCACGCCGCCGAGCGACTCGGCGAGCGTGAAGAGACGCGTGCCCTCGGCGATCGCGATGGCCCGTTCCGCGGCCGACCGTCCATGCGCCCCGCCCGCCGCGGGGTCGAATGACACCATGCCGCCGAACCCCGGGTAGCGGACGACCGCCACGTCCGCCCGTGTCTGCAGGAAATCCGCCACCGCCGACGCGTTGGTGCCGTGACGCTCCATCCGGAGGTGCAGGGTCCGCAGGCCGCGCAGCACCAGGAAGCAGTCGAACGGGCCCGGGACGGCGCCCATCGCGTTCTGCAGGAAGTGCAGCCGCTCCGCGATCTCGCCATCCGACGTGGCCGCGACGCCGAGGATCGTGTCGGAGTGACCGGCGAGGTACTTCGTGGCCGAGTGGAAGACGATGTCGGCGCCCATCGTCAGCGGACGCTGGAGGGCGGGCGACGCGAACGTGTTGTCGACCACGATCAGCGGCCGGCGCCCGCCCGATTCCGCCGAGCGACGCGCCACGACGTCGGCGATCGCGGCGATGTCGACCACCTTGAGCAGCGGGTTCGTGGGCGTCTCGAACCAGACGAGGCGCGTCCGTTCCGTGAGCGCCTCCCACAGCAGGTCGGGGCCTGCGGCGAGATCGACGTATCGCGTCGACACGCCACTGGCGCGCCTCACCCGCTCGAGGTAGCGGAACGTGCCGCCGTAAACGTCGTCACCCACGACGACCTCGTCGCCGGGACCGGCGAACTCGGCGATCGCCGCCGTGACCGCGGAGCCCGACGCGAAGGCGATGCCCTGGGATCCTCCCTCGAGCGCCGCCACCGCGCGCTCGAGCCGCTCGCGCGTGGGGTTCTGTGACCGCGCGTACTCGTAGCCGTTCCGGGGCCGGCCAACGCCATCCTGGGCGAAGGTGCTCGTCTGGTAGATCGGTGGCGTGACCGCGCCCGTGAGCTCATCTGGCTCGGCGCCCGCGTGGACGGCCAGTGTGTCGAAGGAGGGTCCGTCGTCGGGTGTCGGCATCGCGGCCATCATGCCATCCGGCGCCGGCCCGGGCGCGTATCCCCGTCAGAACCTGATACATTCGACCCGCACGTTTCAGCCACCCGAAGGACGACCTCATGGACTCCACCGCCCCCGACGCGACCGTGCCCGCCGCATCGGTCTCGCTCCGCGACCGCCTCCTCGCCTGGAAGGAGATCCTCGAGACCGCGAACCCGCCGGCGTCACGGCCGCTCGACACCGTCGGCAAGTGGCTGGTCATCACGAGGGCCGCGGTCTTCCCGATGACGATCTGGTCCGGGCTGATCGGTGGCCTGCTCGCCGTCGCCGCCGCCTCGTCGGCCGGGCTGACCGTCGACTACTGGCTGCTCACGATCGCGGTCGTCGGGCTCGTGCTGGCCCATGCGGCGAACAACATGATCAATGACTTCTTCGACACCGCGAACGGCGTCGACACACCCGGTTACGTGCGCGCCCTGTACGCGCCGCATCCCATCCTGTCCGGGTGGGTGACCCGCCGGCAGCTCGCGGCGGCCATCCTCGCGGTCAACGCCATCGACGCCGGCTTGATGCTCTACCTGACGTCCGTGCGTGGCCCGCTCATCCTCGTCTTCGCGTTGGCCGGGCTCTTCGTCTCGGTCTTCTACGTCGCGCCGCCGTTGCGGCTCAAGCACCACGGCCTCGGTGAGCCGGGCGTGTTCCTGGTCTGGGGTCCGCTGATGATCGGTGGCACGTTCCTCGCGGCGACGGGGACCATCCCGGCCTGGGTCATCGTCGCGTCGATCCCGTACGCGCTGATCGTGACGTCGGTCCTCTTCGGGAAGCACATCGACAAGATCGAGGCGGATGGGGCGATCGGCGTCCGCACGATGCCCGTCATCCTTGGCGAGGCGCGAGCGCGGACCGTGGGGTCATGGTTGATGATCGCGTTCTACCCGCTGACCCTGCTGTCGGTGGTGGTCGGACTGGTTGGGCCGTGGGTGCTCCTCGTGGTGCTCGGCATCCCACGGCTCCTCGACGTGCTCAAGGTCTTCGCCCAGCCGAAGCCGGACGGTCCCCCACCCGGCTATCCGGAGCGTGGCTGGCCGCTCTGGTTCGTGGGGTATGCCTTCGTGCATACCCGTCGCGCCGGCGGTCTGCTCACGCTCGGCCTGTTGCTCAACGCCTTGGTGCCCGTGACGCTTCCCTGGCTGTAGGGGCCGATCGGGTCTTCCGCCGCGGCTGGGTGGCTGTCACGATGCGCGGGTGACGGCGCGCACGCATGGTCAGACCGCGCTCATCGGTCGCGATCTGGAGGTCGCGACGGTCGTCGACGCCCTCGACCGGGATCAGGCGACCGTCGTCACCGGCGAGGCCGGGATCGGCAAGACCAGCGTCATCCGGGCGGCGGTCGCGGTCGACGGTCGACGGTCCTTCGAAGGCGGTGGATTCGCGACCCTCGCGTGGAAGCCGTACCTGGCCCTCGCCCGAGCGATCCGCCACGACCCGACAGGCGACACGGATCACGTCGCCGCCGTCGTCGAGTCGATCGTCGGGCCAGACGTGCTCGTCATCGACGACCTCCAATGGGTCGATGCCGAGACGCTGACCGTGCTTGAGCGGCTGATCGGCCGGATCGCGATGGTGGTCGCGAGCCGGATCGACGACGCCGAAGCGGTCTCGCGCGTCACGCGTCTGACGGGCGCGGGAGTCGCGAGACTTGACCTCGGCCCGCTGGAGACCGAGCACGCCGCCGCGATCGCGAGGCGATCCCGACCCGGACTCTCGACCGAGGCCGCCCGGCGCATCACCGAGCGGGCGGGCGGCAACCCACTCCTCATCGAACAACTGGCGGCGGGCGGCGAGAGCGAGAGCCTCCGGCTGGCCGTCGCGGCTCGCCTCCATGGTCTCGATGCTGGACAGCGCGAGCGTCTCGGCCTGCTCGCCCTGGCCGCGCGCCCGCTGCTTCCGCACGAGATCGACGGCGATGTCCGTGACTTGCTGGCACGGGGCCTCGCGATCGACACGGAGACGGAGGGTCTGTCGATCCGGCACGCGCTTCTCGCCGAGGTCGTGGTCGAGAGCCTCGACGACGCGGTGCGGGCGAGGCTTCACGCCCGACTCGCGACGACCGCCACCGGGCCCGGTGAACGTGCCAGGCATCTCTTCGCCGCCGGAGATCGGGACGGCGCACACGCGGCAGCCAAAGCGGCCGTGGCAGCGGCAGCGACCCCCGGAGAGCGTGCCGCCCATCTCGGACTCGCCGCCCAGAGTGCCGATGGATCGGCTGGCGACGACCTGCGCGTCGCCGCCGCCGGCCAGCTACGTCTCGCCGGGGAGCTCGAGGCGGCCACGGCCCTGCTGGACGGCCTCTCGACCACGGATCCGGAGGTGCTCGGGCGCGCCGACGCGATCCGCGCTCGCGTGGCCTGGTCATCGGGCGACTCGGTGATGATGCGCGAGACCATCGATCGCGGATTGGCACGGGTCAGGGGTCGCGGTTCCGTCGCCGAGGCGATGCTGCGCGCCGAGGAGGTGGTGGTCACGGCGCTCGTCGATGGGCGCTTCGAGGAAGGTCTCCGGGACGTCGACGCCGCACTCTCGCTCGCCGAGCACTCCGGTGCCGACCGGGTCCGACCGTTGCTGCTCCGGGCGACGATCCTGGCGGGGCTCGGCCGTGACGGCTGGGAGGACGCCCTCGAGGCGGTGATCGCGGCCGCTCGAACGTCGGACGATATCGAGACAGAACTGGCCGCGACGAACAACCTCGTCGCCGGTCACGAGATGCACGGTCGGCCCGACGCCGGACGCGCGGTGGCGGCGGCCATGCATGAGCGGGCGCACGATGTCGGATACGCCGCTTGGGAACGCCAAGCCGAGGCGATGATGGCCAACCTCGACCTCCACGCCGGCGAGCTCGACGCGGCGATCGAGCGAGCCTCACGCCTGCTCGACGAACCGCTCGATCCATTGGCGACCCAGCAGGCGGGGCTCATCATCGCGCTCGGGCTCATCGATCAGGGTCGGTTCGAGGAGGCGAGTCCTCTGCTGGATCGGTTGCATGACCAGGCGGCCGACGACGTGAGTGCCCGTGGCGATGTGCTCCTCGTCCAGGCGGAACTGGCGCTCTGGCTCGGACGCCCGGCGCTGGCGCTCCGGATCGTTGACGACTATCGCCGCTACGAGGCATCCGAGTACGGGATGTCATTCCTCGTGGATGTGATCGCCGGGTGGGCCGCGATCGAGCTCGAGGCGGAACCGCCGCCCCGGATCGCCCACAGCGACCCGGTCGGCATGCTCGTCGGCGCACGGCTCGAGCGCGACGCGATCGATCGATCGACACGAGAAGCGGACGCCGCCACCGCGAGCGCGTTCGACGACGCGGCGGCGGCGTACGTGGGGTATCACCGGCGCGGCGAACTCCGCGCGCGCTGGGCCGCGGCCGATATTCGACGACGGTGCGGCGACGCCGACACGGCCCGGGCGGCGCTCGAGGACCTCGAGCGCGAAGCGTCGGCGCAAGGGTTCGGGCCGCTGCTCGTTCGGATCCATCGCTCGCTGCGGCTGTCGGGCGTCCGACGCACGTCACCGTCCGTGGGATCCCGATCCGTCGGCGCTGGCGGGCGGCTGACGGCGCGCGAACGCGAGATCGTCCGGCACGTGACGGCCGGGGCATCGAATGTGGAGATCGCTCGTCGACTCGGCCTCGGGCGGCCGACGGTGGCTCGCCTCCTCGGTTCGGCGATGGACAAACTTGGCGTCGATTCGCGCGCGCAGGTCGCCGCGCAGGCCGAGGCCGAATGATCCCGCTCGTGGTGGTCGAAGGACCGCCGACCGCCATGGACCGCGCCGTCCGTGAGCTGACGGAGGCGGGCTGGGCGGTCGAACCGGGTTTCGGGCGGACGGGCCGATCAGGCACGCTCGTGCGAACGGGCATCGTCGACTCCGCCGGCGCCGCCGCAGATGCCCTGCTCGCCGCACTCGACGGTGCAGGCCTCGTCGTGCGCGCGGTCGCCGATCGGCCCGTGATCGATCGGCTCGTCGACGACCTTCGACGACTCGGACCGGTCGACCATCGCATCGGCGAGCCGGACGTCCGGCCATCGGTCGGACCGCAGGCGAAGGCCATCCTCGGGCTCCTCGCGGAAGGACACTCACTTGGCGAGGCGGCGGCCATCCTCGGATTGCCGCGGCGGACCGCTGACCGGCGACTAGCCGAAGGCCGCCGGGCCCTCGGCGTCGAACGGACGACCGAGGCGATCGCCCGGGCACGTCGGCTCGGCTGGCTCCGACCCCGCGGGACCGGGGACTGATCGGACCAGGTCCGTCGCGCATCGGTCGAGGCCGGTCGCCGGTCGATCGTGAGGAAGCGGTCGCCGAGACGGTCGATCAGCGGTCCGCGGCCGGGGAGCTCGCATGGGTCGCCGCGATGGGACGAGCGGCCGATCCGGGATCGGTTGCGCTTCCGATGGGACCCGCGGTGGGCGAGGTGGGCGGGTCCGACGGATCCGCGCGGGCACGGATGGCATCAGGGATCGGCCGCGAAGCTGCCGGAGACATCAACGGTGCGCGTCGACGTGCTCGCCCTGCGGATCGCTGACGATCCACCGCCAGCGACCGCGAGGGTGGGGTCGAGGATCAGTTCGTCGGTTCGCTTCTGACGCATGGCGACCTCCTGCCGGGACTGTGCTGACCGGCGCCGACGACGTCATCGTCCAGTTGCGCCAAGCCCGTGCGAAACCACGGTGCAGCGCCCTCGGTGAACAGCCACCATGTCCCGACCGTGGAGCGCGCGTCGTGGGACCTCGTCGGGCGAGACCCGGAACGCCGTCGGATCGCCGAGGCGATCGCGGCGGACCGGCCGCTGGCGGTCGCCGGTGAGGCCGGGATCGGCAAGTCGAGTCTGCTTCGTGCGGTCGCCATGGAGGCGGGCGTCCCGATCTGGGCGGGAGGCGGATTCGCGACCCTCGTCGAGCAGCCATTCCTGGCCCTCGGGCGTGCGGTCGGGATCCCGCTCTCCGGCGACACGGCCCGCGTCGCGGCCGCGGTCGAACGCCGGGTCGGGCCGGACCTGCTCATCATCGACGACCTTCAATGGGTCGACCCGGCGTCGATGGAGGTGTTCGGCTTCCTGGCGGGGCGGATCCGACTGCTGACGACGATCCGAACCGACGATCCCAGGACCGATGTCGCGCTCGCGCTCGCGCGGCGGATCGGCTTGGACGTCATCGAGATCGGCGGGCTGTCGCCGGTCGACGCACGGACCATCGTGACCCGCGTCCGACCGGACCTGAGCGAGAGCACCGTCACCGACGTCGTGGCGCGGGCCGGAGGGAACCCCCTGCTCCTGGAGGAGATCGCCATGCACGGCGAGCCGTCCGCCATCCTGGCTCGGACGATCGAGGCCGGGTTCGATCGACTGTCGCCGGACGCCCGTTCCGTCGTCGAGTTGCTGGTCGTCGCGGATCGACCGATCGAGCGAGACCTCCTCGCGCTCGGGTCCGTCGACATCCTGGCGACCGGTCTGCTCGTCGACCGCGAGGGCGGCGTCGAGGTCCGGCATACGCTGCTCGCGGAGGCCATCCGGTCGCGGATGGACGATCGGACGCGCGCGTCCTGTCACGAACGCCTCGCCGACCTGCTCACGGATCCGATCGAGCGGGCCCGCCATCTCGCGGCAGCCGGGCACGCGGAGCGCGCCATCACCCTCGCCATGGCGGCGCTCGCCGACACGACCGACCCGATGCGCCGCGCGCTCCTGCTGGCCATCGTCGCGGAGGCGGGTGACCCAGCGTCCGGGATCGCGCGGCGGCTCCAGGCTGCCCGGGCGTTAGCGGCGTTGTCGGACTGGGAGTCTGTGATCCGGCTCCTGGGGCCGATCGGGGCGGATTCGCCGCCTGACGTGCTCGTCGAACGGGCGGCGCTCCTGGGTCACGCATGGTTCGAACTGGGCCGGCACGTGGAAGCGCGAGCCGCCCTGGACGCGGGAGGGGCAGTCGAGGTCGACCCCTCGGGCGATGCGGCGGCCTACCTGGCCGTCGAGACCGCGGCGTTGATGGTGAACGTGGACGGGGAGATCGCGCGAGCGCTCGAGCTGCTCGACGCGGAGATCGACCGCCATCCGCTCCCAGGTCCCGCGGCTGCGTCGCTCCGGGCGGTCCGTGCCAGCGTCGGGATGCTGGCGGCACAACCGGTCGACATCGACCTGCTCCGGGCCGCCGTCGATGGCGCGATCGGGATCGGCGCGCATTCGTTCGCCGCGGACCTGTCCCGGGTCGTGAGCTATGCGCTCCTCATCTGGTCAGGCGCCGAGCCGGCGCTACGATTCATCGAGGAAGCGGCCGGACAATTCGAGGCCGCGGGCGTCTCGGGGGTCGCGCTTGAACTGGAGGCCGAGCGCGTCCAGGCCGCCATCCTGGCCGGTCGTCCGGCCGACGCCGTCGGCTTTGCCGACGAACTGCTGGAGCGTCCGGCGCCACAACGCGCCAGACAGACGGCAGCGATCCATCGTGCCCGCGCGCTCGGGATCATGGGCCGGCTCGATGAGGCTCGCACGAGCTTGACGGCGCTCGAGGGGTCTGTCACGGACGACTTCCTCGGTCGCGGCTGGTGGCTGGCGGCCGTCGGCGATGTCGAGCTCTGGGGCGGGACGGCCGAGCGGGCGATCGAGTCGACCCGCGCGGTCCTGGCGATCCCGTCACCGATCCGGAACGCGTATGTCTTGTCAACCATCACGCGAGCGTGGGCGCACCACGATCTCGGTCTGCCACAGGAGCCGATCCTCGACGTCGCGCCGACGCGGGTCTCGGCCGGCGCCGTCCCGGAGTTGACCGGTATCGCCATGCTGGCCGCCGGCAACCCAGACGCCGCCGCAGAGCGATTCGGACAGGCGGCCGGTCTGTGGTCCGGCTTCGACGCGCTTCGAGCGCTGACCTGCCGCTGGGCGGAAGGCGAGGGGCTCCGCCTCGCGGGTCGCCACGCCGAGATGGCTGAACGGCTCGCGGCGGTCCTGGCCGACGCGTCGGGTGCCGGATTCGAGGTCGTCGCGGTCCGGGTCCGACGATCGATGCGCCAGGCCGGCCTCCGGCCCTCGGCCGAGCCACACCTCACCCCTCGGGTCGGCCTCCGGCTCACGCGGCGAGAGCGCGAGCTCCTTGACATGGCGGGTCGGGGCCTGACGAACATCGAGATCGCCCGACGCATGGGCCTGGGTCGTCCGACCGTCGCACGCATCCTGTCGAACGCCATGACCAAGCTGGGGGTGGATTCGCGGGCGCAGGCCGTGGCCCTCGTTGCGGAGGACTGACGGCCTCGAACGCTCGCGGTGGCGCAAGTGGACGATGACGCCCGGTCTGTCGTCCATGACGCTGGCTGCATGACGAGACGGCCGACCGATCGACGATGGCTGCGCGCGGGCGCCGTCCTACTGATCGCGACGGTGATCGCCGGCTGCGGCGGGCCGCCGCCGACACAGAGTGCGTCGCCAGCGAGCACCGTTCCAGGGACGCCGAGCCCGAGTGGTCCCGCCGTCGCGACGCCTGCGGCCAGCCCGGGGGCCGCGACCGTCCCGCCGGCGCCCCAGGGGTCGCCTCTGCCATCGCCGGCGGCCACGATCGTCGTCGCGGAAGTCCGCTACGACCCGCTGCCGGGCGCGTCAGCGTTCGTCGAGATCGCCAACCCCTCGAACGTCACGGTCGACCTGACCGGGATCAGCGTCCGTGTCAGCGGCCGCGACATCGCGCTCGCGGATCCCGGCACAAGCCTGGCAGCCGGCGGCCGTCTGCTGCTCGACCTGGACGACGCGGGTGTCAAGGTCCGCCCGGAAGACGGCTTCGTGGAGCTGGCCGACCGAACCGGCCAGCGCATCGATCGCGTCGCCTGGGGTTCGGAGCCCGATGCCGTCGAGAAGGGGCCGGGCGGACTCGTGCCCGATTCTGTGCCGCGCGGCTCGTCGATCGGACGAGCCCCCGGGGCGGATCGCCCCTCGGAACGCCTAGACTGGGTCGTCTACCCACCCACGATGGTGACGCCCGGCGCAGCGAATCCACTGCCACGGGTCGAGGTCCTGCTGCCCATGGACGGCGCGATCCTCGAGGCCGCCGACATGACGCTCGCGTGGTACGCGGTGACCGGCGCGACGAGCTATCGACTCCAGGTCGCAACGGATCGCTCGTTCGCTGACCCGATCGAAGATCGGGTCGTCGTCGACGCCGAAGCGACCCTGGGCAGACTCCCGCCGCGCGCCTACCTGTGGCGGGTCGCATCCATCGCCGATGGAGTCGAGGCCGGATACTCGGAGCCGCACGGATTCACGGTCGACGACGGGTCGGTCGCCGCGGCGTCGCCCGCGGGGACCTTCGTGGAGGCCGGGTTCGCACCTGCTGCGGTCGCTGGACCCGCGAGACGACTGACCGTGCCGTACCTCACCCAGCACAAGGACACGAAGCTCCTGCTCCTCGAGAGCGAGAACGAGAAGGGCGCCCACGCCTGGGACGTCGATCACGGGGTGTACGGCCACAGAGACCCGGCCGACAGGAAGAACTGCGCCTTCGCGGCAGTCGCGATGATGAACCGGTTCTTCCGGGGCGACATGAGCCAGGATCGACTCGGCTATGAGCTGTTCAATGGTCGCGTGACCGGTCCGGAGAGAGACCTGAACTACGGGACCGGGATCTCCGTGCCGCAGGCGACTTCCCTCCTGGCATACGCCCTTCAGGCCACGCCGCGCGACGAGATCGGCTACCTCGACTACGACGACGCTTGGGCCGACATCACGGCCTCGATCGATGCCGGCCGCCCGCTCATGGCCGCCAACACCCATCACACGCTTGTCGTCACTGGCTACCAGCAGACGGCCGCGGGTCGTGTGTTCTGGTACCACGATCCAGCCAACGGCCGCGATAGGCGCCTGAACATCGACACGACACGGTTCTCGCCGAACGACCTGACGTTGTGGATCGTGCCGCCGGGATCCAGTGGTCGCCGCCAGGAGGCCGGGGTGAACGCGGACTCGGACGGTGACCGGGTCCGCGATTTCGACGAGACGGTGCGATTCCACACCAAACCCGGTGACCAGGACACCGATCAGGACAAGCTCGAGGACTACTACGACATCGTCACCGGGGTCTACGACTCCCGCCACGGCTATGCGTTCGGTTGGTCGGGCGGTCGTGACTGGGACTCGGACGGCTCGCCCACCGAGCGTGACAAGGACTCCGACGAGGGCGGCTGCTGGGACGGCGAGGAGGACACCAGCGGGGACGGGCACAAGAACGGAGACGAGACCGACAACTTCGACATCGATGACGATCCGTGTATCAAATACAACATCACGATCATCTGGCTCGAGTCCTGGAATGGCAACGTCGACCGGTTCGAATTCAAGGGAGAGGCCGGGAATGTCGAGCCATCGGCGGACGAGAGCAGCGTCTTCCTCACCGGAGCTGGCACCGTGGCCGGGGCCCGCGTCGGGTGGGCAGCCTGCAGTGTCAACATGGAGGTCCCGCGGCGTAGCGGTCCGGCCTTCTTCGGCGCGACGATCGTCGGGGACACGGTGACGGTCTCGGCATTCGGCACGGTCAACGGCGTGACCACCGAACCATTCGAGATGCCCAAGGACGGCGGCGCGCGCGACTTCGCGAGCCGCGGCAGCGGCGGGAGCGACCTGTGCCCATATTCGTGGGAGGCCACGGTGGTCGTGGAAAAGCTTCCCGGCCACTGACCGACGGCGCGGGTCAGCCCCCGGTGCCGTGGTGGGCGAGGTACTCGAGCAGGTCGAGCTTGGTCACGATGCCGACCGGGCGTTCACCGCGGACCGCGACGAGCGCGTTCGCGCCCCCCGACAGCAGCGCGAAGGCCTCGTCGAGCGTCGCCGTAGCCGCGACCACGGGGAGTGGCGAGTCCATGACCTCGCCGACCGTTCGCTCGACGATCGATGGGTCGCGGAAGGCGCGCTCGAGGAGGCTCTTCTCGTTGATCGCCCCCACGAGCCCCGAGACGTCGTCGCCGTCCGCCCGCTCGGAGACCGGCAACTGGCTGATCCCGTACGTCTGGAGCGTGGCGATCGCCGCCCCGACGCGCTCGGTCGTGCGCGCGACGACGACGGCCGGACGGTCCTCGGCATGGTGCCTGTCGGCGAGCAGCTCCTGGACGCGGATCGCGGACCCGGTCGTCGCCATCAGGCCGTTCGCGCGAAGCCACTCATCGTTGTAGATCTTCGAGAGGTACGAGCGTCCGCTGTCCGGTAAGAGCACGACGACGACCGACTCGTTCCCGCGGTCCTGCCCACTCAGCTCGCGCACGACCTCGAGAGCGGCCACCATCGCCGTGCCGCATGAACCCCCGGCCAGGATCCCTTCCTCGCGTGTGATCCGGCGCGCCATCGCGAACGCGTCGCGGTCGCTCACCCGCACCCAGCGATCCACCATGGCCGCGTCATAGGTGCCCGGAAAGAAGTCCTCGCCCACCCCCTCGGTCAGGTACGGACGTGCGACGTCGCCGGACAGGATGGAACCCTCCGGATCGGCGCCGATCACCTGGATGCCCGGGTTCTTCTCGCGAAGGAAGCGCGCGGTCCCCGAGATGGTCCCGCCGGTCCCCACGCTCGCGACGAAGTGCGTGATCCGGCCCTCGGTGGCCTCCCACAACTCGGGACCCGTGGTCTGCTCGTGGGCGGCCGGATTCTCCTCGTTCCAGTACTGGTCAGGCTTGAACGCGCCGGGGACGTCGCGGGCCAACCTCGCCGCGACCGAGTAGTACGACTCCGGCGATTCGGGTGCCACGTTGGTGGGGCAGAGAACGACTTCCGCACCGTAGGCTCGCAGCAGCTGTTGCTTCTCGGCGGACTGCTTGTCCGCCATGACGAAGATGCAGCGATAGCCCTTCAGCGCCGCGGCGATCGCCAGACCGTGCCCGGTGTTCCCGGACGTCGGTTCGATGATGGTCCCACCGGGCTTGAGCAACCCGGCCCGCTCGGCAGCCTCGATCATCGGCAGCCCGATCCGGTCCTTGACCGAACCACCCGGGTTGAGCATCTCGAGCTTGGCCAGGAGAAGCGGTCGCCGGTCGTCCGGACCCAAGTCCCGGGTCAGCCGCGTGATGCGGACGAGCGGTGTGTGGCCGATCAGGTCCAGGATGGTCTCGGCGTAGCGCATCGGCGCCGAGTATAGGTGGCCGCGTCGTCGCGACCACGGCCGCCGAGCCGGCCAGCGCCTCCTGCGCTTTACATCCGGCCGGCGATCGCCGCCCCGATCTGCTTGGCGACCTCGTTCGCCGCCTCCTCTTCCAGATCTGCTCCGCCGGCGATGACGACCACCACCATCGCGTCGCCCTTGAGGATCATCAAACCCGTGTTCTCGACGAACGCGGCACGGTCACCGATGCCAGGGACATCGGTCGATTGGCCCGGCAGCACGAACAATTCGAAGATCGCTGTCGCGCCCGTCGGGTTGTAGTTCCAGGAGGCCACCGTCCGACCGGCGTCGTTGTCGACGATGCAGGTGTCCGGCGGTCCCGGCAGGACCTGGGTCGCGACGCTCGCGACACCGAATGCGGCCGCCAACTCCTCCGGCGTCGCGAGCTCGCAGACGCCGGCCGCCGTCCCGCCGCCGGCCGACGGGGCCGCGCTGACCGGGGCCGCGGAACTCGCCGCAGGAGTCTCGCCCGGCGCGCTACTGGCGGTGCCGGACGACGGAGCGACCGAGGGTGCGCTCGAGGCGCCGCCGCCACCGCCACAGGCGGACAGCATCAGGGTCGTCGTCGCGAGCAGCAAGGTCGCTCGTCGCAGTCGGGTCATCGAATCGTCTCCTCGTATTGCCCTTGGCGCCCGACGACATCGCGGTACGCCCGAGGGCACCACCTTACGTTCCGGTACGGACCGAGGCGCGTCATCGTCCACTTGCGCCACATCCTGCGATCCGTGGTTGGCGCAACTGGACGATGACGTTGGGGACGAGCGGGGCGACGCTGCCCTGGACGGCCGACGCTCGACGCCGCGACGAGCGAGCCGCGACAGACCGAGGGGGTCATGGGTCCCGATCAGCGATCCTCCAGCCGCAGCGTCCAGGCGGCGATGGCAGCCGTGCTGCTTGGTCTGGCCATCCTCCCACTCGGGGTCGGGACCGCGACCGCGGCTGGTCCGCCCGCCAGCTTGATCGTGGCCACCACCGATGCCATCACCGAGGCACCGCTCGCGGGGGCGTGCCTGGAGTTGTGGACCGATGCGGCTGGCAAGCCGGGGACGCGGGTCGGGCTGCGCTGCGATGGCGTGGCCGGCCCGAAGGGCGTGACGAAGGACCACGACGGCCTGCTCGACGGGGTGATCGCGTTCATCGCCGTGCCGAGCGGCGACTACATCCTGACCGAGACCCGGGCCCCGGGCGACGCCACCGGCGGGTACGCCCCCGCTGCCGACCAGCCGGTCGTCCTGACCGACGGCACCATCACGCGGCTGATCATCCCGCACACGCGCACCGCGACCCTGGTCCTGCACAAGGTCGACGGATCGGGCGACCGGGTACCCGGCGCGTGCTTCGACCTGCGCCGCGGCAAGCAGGGCGTCACGCTGTGCGATGGACCGACGGTGCCCAACGTCGGACCCGGTGACGGGAGCGCCGACGGGCTGCTGATCATGACCCGGACCGGCGGGCTCGAGAAGGGCCAGTACACCCTGCGCGAGACCCGACCACCCGATGGCTACGTGGCGGCCAAGGAGCAGACCGTCACGATCAGCGCCACCGCGGGTACCGAGCTGACCGTGACCAACGAGCTGGTCAAGGGCGCCAGCCTGATCGTGGCCACCACCGATGCCATCACCGAGGCACCGCTCGCGGGGGCGTGCCTGGAGTTGTGGACCGATGCGGCTGGCAAGCCGGGGACGCGGGTCGGGCTGCGCTGCGATGGCGTGGCCGGCCCGAAGGGCGTGACGAAGGACCACGACGGCCTGCTCGACGGGGTGATCGCGTTCATCGCCGTGCCGAGCGGCGACTACATCCTGACCGAGACCCGGGCCCCGGGCGACGCCACCGGCGGGTACGCCCCCGCTGCCGACCAGCCGGTCGTCCTGACCGACGGCACCATCACGCGGCTGATCCTCCCGCACACGCGCACCGCGACCCTGGTCCTGCACAAGGTCGACGGATCCGGGCGACCGGGTACCCGGCGCGTGCTTCGACCTGCGCCGCGGCAAGCAGGGCGTCACGCTGTGCGATGGACCGACGGTGCCCAACGTCGGACCCGGTGACGGGAGCGCCGACGGGCTGCTGATCATGACCCGGACCGGCGGGCTCGAGAAGGGCCAGTACACCCTGCGCGAGACCCGACCACCCGATGGCTACGTGGCGGCCAAGGAGCAGACCGTCACGATCAGCGCCACCGCGGGTACCGAGCTGACCGTGACCAACGAGCTGGTCAAGGGCGCCAGCCTGATCGTGGCCACCACCGATGCCATCACCGAGGCACCGCTCGCGGGGGCGTGCCTGGAGTTGTGGACCGATGCGGCTGGCAAGCCGGGGACGCGGGTCGGGCTGCGCTGCGATGGCGTGGCCGGCCCGAAGGGCGTGACGAAGGACCACGACGGCCTGCTCGACGGGGTGATCGCGTTCATCGCCGTGCCGAGCGGCGACTACATCCTGACCGAGACCCGGGCCCCGGGCGACGCCACCGGCGGGTACGCCCCCGCTGCCGACCAGCCGGTCGTCCTGACCGACGGCACCATCACGCGGCTGATCATCCCGCACACGCGCACCGCGACCCTGGTCCTGCACAAGGTCGACGGATCGGGCGACCGGGTACCCGGCGCGTGCTTCGACCTGCGCCGCGGCAAGCAGGGCGTCACGCTGTGCGATGGACCGACGGTGCCCAACGTCGGACCCGGTGACGGGAGCGCCGACGGGCTGCTGATCATGACCCGGACCGGCGGGCTCGAGAAGGGCCAGTACACCCTGCGCGAGACCCGACCACCCGATGGCTACGTGGCGGCCAAGGAGCAGACCGTCACGATCAGCGCCACCGCGGGTACCGAGCTGACCGTGACCAACGAGCTGGTCAAGGGCGATGGGGGCACCCCGGGTGGCACGCCGATCTTCGCCCTCGACCTCGAGATCGACTCGACGATCACCGTCCGATCGATGTCCGGTCTCCCGGTCGATGGCGTCACCACGGCCAAGGGTCGCATCCGCCTCGAGAAGGATCCATCTGGCGACACCTGGCGTGGGACCGGGACGCTCGCGTCCACGACCAGCTCGAAGGCATCGGGTTGCCCGTCGATGCGCATCCAGGGCGAAGGCACGTACGACTGGGTCGTCCGCAGCGCCACGGCCGGGCCGGACGTGCCGGCCGACAAGATCGTCGTGAGCATGGATTCCGGGCCGATCGCCGAGAACCCCGACGGCTTCGTCGCCGACATGTGCTCCGGGCCGATCGACGGCGTCATGAACACGTGGGAGAACGCCTTCTTCACCGTCCATCGAGCCGAGTTCAAGGCCCAGGGGTTCGAAGTCATCGGCTGGACGCCCGAAGGGACGACGGACGCATGGACCGCTGGCGGCCCGATCGCCACGACGGTGTGGACCGGCGACTGCACGCAGCCGCTCCTCTCCGACTGCCATGCCCGGACCACGTTCCGACTGGTGGCGGTCGTCATCGGCACGACCCCGGCTCCGGCCGCATCGGCCCCGCCGAACGCCGCCCCGACACCATCTGGCGCGGACGCATCGGCGGATCCGTCCGCGAAGGCGACCGACGGTGCCTCCCCCGAGCCATCGGGGTTCGCGCCCGCGGCAGCCGGCGTCCTCGACTGCGCCGACATCGCCGACTGCTTCGCGAGCAACATCGGCCTCGCCGCGGCGATCGTCGCCGCCACGGCCGCCGCGGTCGGCGCCGCGTTGCTGCTCCGGGCGCGTGGCCGCGGATCCATCCCGAAGGACGTCCCGGGCAGTCGCCTCGACTACGACCAGAGCGGGATCGATCCCAGCCTCAGCGGCGGTCCGGTCGATCTTGCGTCGTCGCCGCCGGGCGGTGACAAGTTGCCACCAGTCGGCAATGAGACGATGCCATCGCCGCCGGACGCCGGAGGGGACATCAAATAGACCTCCTCGCCCGGTGCGCCCGCCTCGTTCGTGACCCCGTTCCCGAACGGCGCCGTCTGGTCGCGACGTTGTTCGACCGCGAGACCCCCGTCGCTCGTGCGGAGTTCGAGGCGACCTTCGATCGGAGTGACCGACGATGCTTGGTCGAGCTCGACCTCGTTCGCCGCACGGGAGCCGAGTACATGCCGCTGGTCCGCATCGATCGCGTGGACTGGCTCCTCGTGGCCTCCGATCTGCGCCGCCGGCGCGACGAGCCTGATTTCGTCGTAGGGCCCGGACCGGCCAGCTTCCTGCTGGCGCGGTACGTCCGTCGGACAGCTCCCGGTCGGGCGCTCGACCTCGGGTGCGGGTCCGGGATCCAGAGCCTGGTCCTGGCGGCATCGGGAGCGGATGTCCTGGCCCTCGATATCAACCCCAGGGCCCTCGGGTTCACGCGGTTCAATGCCGCCTTGAACGGCATCCAAGGGATCACGACGCAGCTCGGGGATTTCCTGATCGCGCCACCCGACCCGACCTTCGATGGACGCTTCGACACAGTCGTCGCCAATCCGCCCTTCGTCCTCGCGCCGGCCCCGCGACTGCTGTACCGCGACCGTCCGCTACCGGGCCACGAGGTCGGCGAGCGGACGGTCCGGCAGGTGGGTCGGTCCCTCGCGCCGGGCGGTCGTGGGTACGTGCTGTGCGTCTGGATCGACCGCGACGCCGGGCCATGGCAACGATCGGTCGAAGGCTGGGTGGAACACTCCGAGACCGACACGCTCGTCATCCTCGTCGCGAGCGAAACGCCGGCCCAGGATGCCGCCGCCTGGAATCGGGCCCTCCCGGACGATCGACGGGCCGAGGCGATCCTCGAGTGGACGGCTGCCCTCGAAGCGGAGGGGGTTCGGACCATCCATCTGGGCGTCGTGGCCCTGGGCCGGCCCGGCGCAGCCGACCATGGCCCACCGCGGTTCGCCGCGGTCGTGCGCGAGGATCTCGCGGTCACGGAGCGGACCGTTGAGTCGTTCCTGGCCGATCGACGCGGGCTCAGCCCTCTCGGTCGAGTCGGCCTGGTCGGAGCAGGAGCCACGTCAGGCGCTTCCTGAGTCGGCGTGGCTGTCCTGGCGGATCGACCGTCCCGGGATGGAGGTCACGGATGACCGGGTCGAGGATCGCGGCAAGGGCCTCGTTCATGACCTTCGCGAGGTCGAGTTCCTCCCGCGAGCCCGGCTCTGGAACCAACGCGTCGGGCGCAAGTCCTGCGAGCGCCCGGGCCGTCGTGGGTGGCAGGATCCGGGACGCCATCCGCTTGCCGAGATACAGCTCCTCGGTGCCGGCCATGGCCAGCGGGACGATCGGCGCGTCCGTCCGGAGCGCGATGATCGCCCAGCCGGTCCGGAACGCCCCGATGCGACCCGAAGGCCCGCTGACCGTCCCTTCCGGCATCTGGACGAAGACGCCGCCGTTCCCGACGACGGCTCGGGCGGACTCGACGTGCTGTCCGACGCCGATGCCACCGCGCCAGACCGGAAGCAGCCCACCGAGGCGTCGGATGAGCCACTCGCGCCACGGTGCCGTGAACGTCGATGGGGCGCTCCCCAGGAACCAGGCACGGGGCGCCGAAGGCAGGGCGTGGATGACCACGAACGGATCCATCCAGCCGCGATGGGCTGCGGCGACGAGCAGGTATCCGCCGGCCGGCAACGGAGCCTCGCGCTCGGCGCGGATCCGGAACCGGAGGAGACCGAAGAGCACGCCGCGCCCGAGCAGGCGAACGGCGCGGTAGAGGAGCGATGCCCGCGATTCCGGTCTGCGACCCAGCCAGGCCAGACCCTCGACTCGCTCCGCCTCGGGCCGCGGCCAGGGCCCCGGGGCGAACCCTGCCGGGCGGCGGTCGGCGTTTCGGCGAGCCGCTGGCGTCGCTCGACTCGGCCATCAGGCCGGAGTGCGGTCCATCTCGGCGTCGTCGTCGCGGTCGTCCACGTCGTCGGCGTCCGGGTCGAGGTCGTTGGCGTCCCGGTCGAGGTCGTCGTCGAACGCGGCATCCGGGTCGACCGCGGTCCGGCCGAGCGCCCCCCAGGTCGCGACCTCCGGATACGTCGCGGGCGCGTCAGCTGCCTCGCGCGGCGCATGGCGCAGGATCAGGAAAACGAGCGACGGGATGATGAACGCGAGCGAGACGAGCTGGGCGGTCGGGATCCCGTTGAAGGTCCAGTTCTCGACCCGCAGTGACTCGAGCGCGAAGCGGACCACCCCGTACCAGATGAAGAAGATCAGCAGCAGATCGCCCGGGCGCAGCCACGAACGCCAGCGATGGCCGATCCAGACGAGCGCCAGCAAGCCGAGGAACCCCGACAGCGATTCATACAGGAACAGCGGATGGAACCTGATCGCCTCGGGAAACAGGTTCAGCGGGTAGTCCGCGACGCGGTGCGCGGCATCGATCGGGATCCCCCATGGCAACGTCGTCGGCGGGCCATAGAGTTCCTGGTTGAAGTAGTTCCCCCAGCGCCCGATCATCTGCATCGCGAAGAGGCCCGGGGCGACGATATCGACCCAGCGCAGGAACGGCATCCCCAGGCGGCGTGCGTACAGGAACGCCGCGACAGGGCCGAGGATCAGACCGCCGTAGACGCCGAGCCCGGCGTACGGGGGCAGGATGACCTTGATCGGATCGCTCGCGTACAGCGCTTCCCACTGGTCGATCACGTGATACGCGCGCCCGCCGACGAGCGCCGCGATGGCCACCACGATCATCCCGTTGATCAGGAGGTCCGCGTCCTCGCCGGCCCGTTTCGCCAGGCGGGCCATGACCTGGTAGGCCACCGCCAACCCCAGCGCATAGCCGATCCCGTACCAGCCGATGGAGAGCGGGCCGATGGTGAACGCGATCGCGCTCGGGAAGCCGTCGAACATCGGCGGAAGTGTAGCGGTCGCGGGGCAGGAGCCCTGCCACGCCGGCGCTCCCTATACTCCCGACGGTGAACGCCGAGTTCAATTGGTGGCTGCTCATCGTCGGGCTCGTCGTCGGAGCCGGGCTGGTCTGGTACGTGGTCACGGACGCGCGACGACGCGAGAGTGACATCGAACTCGCCGAGCGACCGCGCGAGGCGGCATGGCTCGCGTCCGTCATGGAACGCGAGGGACAACCGGTCCATCCGGGCCGCATCGAGCGCATCCTCGCGCTCCATCGCATCTACCTCGACGCGGCTCCGCCGGACGACCTTCTGGCTGCGGACGGTCAGGAACCGCCGACGAGGACCGGATCGGGGCCCGAGATGGCGCCGCTCGCGTCGACGAGCGAGACCCCGAACGTGACCGAGCCAGTCGATCCGGCGACGGCCGGGGACGGCCCTACCCAGTAGGCGAGCCCACCGCCGAAGAACATCCGGCCGACGCGTTCGCGGCCCGAACCGGTATCCACCCAGCACCCGTATTGCATGCCCTCGGGCGGCTCCACGAGGCCGGTCGCGACGACGACGAGATCGGTAGAGCTCGGCGAATAGAGCAGCGTCCCGGCGACGCCCGCGTCGGTCGGGCCGGTCAGTGCCACGCGTCGCACGTCGGACGCGGCGGTCACCTGGACCGTGGCGTTGGCCACCGCGACGAGGTCGCGCATAGCCCGGTCCTGATCGGCGACCCGCTCGTCGAGGCGTCCGCCGACGATGATCGATGTGGCGGCGACCGAGATCACCACCGCCGCGGCGACGGCCGCGACCCAGCCGATCACGGCGCCACGGCGACCCGACCCGCGATCCGCGAGCGACGCCCCGGCGGGTGCGGCGACGTCGACGTGCGCCGGCGGTCGCTCGGTGGTCTGCGCGAGGACGCCCCGCGGGATCCCGCGCGACCGGACGTGCGCGAGCGTCCGGTCGCGGAGGTCCGGCGGCAGGGTCGTCGCCACCACTTCGCGAACCAGACCGCTGATCCGCCGCAGTCGCACGAGTTCCGAAGAGCACGCCTCGCACCCGACGAGGTGCGCCGCGACGGCCGCCGCGGTCGCGGTGTCACCCGCCATGAGACGGTCGAGACCGCCCGGCTCCGCCGCAGCAAGCTCGAGCGCTTCGAGGACGGCGTCGTGATCCATCAGCCTCGGTCCTCGCTCGCGGGCACGGTGACGCTCGCCGACGCCTCGAGCACGTCGCGGAGGCGACGGAGGGCGCGCCGGGTCCGGGTCTTGACCGTGCCCAGCGGCCAGCCGAGCCGCTCGGCGATCTCCGTTTGACTGAGTTCGTCCCGGTAGGCGAGCACGATGACCGTCCGCTCGTCGGCTTCGAGGGCGCCGATAGCCACCTCGATCGTGGCCCGCGTCTCCTTGGCCAGGAAGACGGTGTCGGGTGCGTCGGGGGCCATCGCCCCGGCCAGGATCCGTCCGTTGCCGGCCGCGCGGTCCAGGGCCTCCGTCTCTGAGAGCGCCGAGCCACCGCCATCGGAGAGGTCGACCAGGTGCGGACGACGACCGGCGGCTCGTAACCGGTCGATCGTCCGGTTGCGAGCGATCGCGTGCAGCCACGTCCCGAGGGACGCCGTGGCCGGGTCGAACGACTCCGCCCGATCCCACAGGGCAAGGAACGTGTCCTGGACCACCTCTTCGGCGACTCCTCGATCCCTCGTCAGCCGGGACGCCACCGCGAAGATCGCTGCCGCGTGCCGGTCATAGAGGCTCGCCAGCGCATCGAGCGACCCGCCCACGACAGCGCGGACGAGGGCGGCATCGTCGTGACCACCCGGCTGGACCTCGGTCATGGGTACGGCTTCGAGGCGTCTCCGGTTTCGGCGGACGGCGACGCGAGGCGCAGCGGCCGGCGTTCGAACGCGCTCGAGAAGACGACTTCGGTCTGGGTCGAAAAGACGTGGTCGGTGCCCTGCAGTCGCACGATGACGCGCTCGAGGTGCTTGGTATCGCGCGCCCGGATCTTGAGCAGGTAGTCCGCCTCACCGGCGATGTGGTGGCACTCCTCGATCTCGGGGATGACCGCGAACGCCTCGGTCAGGTCGGCCCCACGCGACCCTGGCGCCTGGGTCAGCCAGCAGAACGCGAGGATCGTGAACCCGGCCGACGGTGGATCCACGTCGGCCGCGTATCCGCGGATGACGCCACGGGCCTCGAGCTTCTTCACCCGCTCATGGGCCGATGGTCCGCTGATCCCGACGTCCGCACCGAGATCCGCGTACGAGCGCCGACCGTCGGCCTGAAGGCGGTCGAGCAGCTTGGCATCGACCTCGTCGATCGCGGGGCGTTCAGGCATCAGATTCGGTATCCGTTAGGTAGAGCGGCTTGTCAACATCGATACGTTAGGCTACAATCGCCTGGCAACATCATCCGTATGGTGTCGCGACCCATCCCGAGGGTCGAGGCACTCGCAGCGAAAGGGAGCGTATTCGATGGTCATCTCCATCATCATCGGTCTCCTGGCGCTGTTCTCGCTGATCAGCTTCCTGCTGGGCACCGATGAACCTGCCCAGGGCGACGTCGAGCCGACGTTCGACATCGGATACCTGATGCGGTTCGGCGCACGCTGAACCGCATCGATCGCCGATAGCCTACCCGCACGGGGCCCCGATCACCGGGGCCTCGTTCGATTCCTGGCCGTTCGGGCGCGCGAACTGCGGCCGGCGCCCGTTCGAGCGCGTTGCCGTCCCACGGTACGTGGCGGCGTGAACGGCATCGGGCACGTCCCGGATCACCGTGGTGCGGTCGGGTTGCGCGATCGCGACCGTCCCACGGAGCAAGTCGGCGTCCGGCATGCGTTCGGTGTCACCTGCGACCGTGGGACGGTACGCGCCCGCTTGGCACGCGGATGGAGGGGAGGACACGTACGGGCGCCTGGTGCGTCCGCCGGCCCTGCAGCGCCGCTCGGACGCGGGGCTAGGTGACCGCGACGCCGATGATCGAGCCGATCGCGTAGGTCACGACGGCCGCACCGAGCCCGATGAGCAGCTGGCGCGTGCCCGAGAACAGCAGGCTCCGGCCGGTCAGCAGACTCACGCCCGCCCCGACGGCGAACAGGGCCGCCAGGCTGAGGGCCAGGCTCAGCGCCACGACCACGGTCCCGCCACCGAACAGGTACGGGATCACCGGCACGGCCGCGCCCACGGAGAACGCGGCGAAGGAGCCCGCGGCGGCACCGATCGGCGATCCGAGTTCATCGGGGTCCAGACCCAGCTCCTCGCGGACGAGGATGTCGAGGGCTGCTTCGGGATCGGCGAAGATGCGCTTGGCGATCCGGGCGGCCTCGTCGGGCGTGAAGCCCTTCGCACGATATGAGGCCGCCAGCTCCGCCTCTTCCTCCTCGGGCATCGCGGCCATCTCGGCCCGTTCGAGTTCGATCTGCCGCTCGAACAGCTCGCGCTGGCTCTGCATGGAGATGTACTCGCCGGCGGCCATGCTGAACGCCCCGGCCAGGAGACCGGCGACCCCGGCGAGCAGGATGAACCCTGGGTTGAGCGCCGCGGCGCCGGCCCCGGCCACACCCATGATCAGTGACAGGTTGCTGACGAGCCCGTCGCTGACCCCGAAGATCACCGCCCGGAGCGTTCCGGACCGACTCGTCCGGTGCCAGCGCTCCTTCTGGCCGATCTCCGAGGGGCTCTCCGCGCGCCGGGCGAGCGCCACGCCGTCCCGCCCCGGGACCGAGACGACTTCCGCCGCCGCAGCCGCCGCGCCGTTCGCGCTCAGCTCGTCCCAGATCCGCGCGTGCTCCCGCTCATCGGCCGCGATGGCCGCCACCTCGGGTGAGCCGCCCTGGGCGTCGTAGATGTCCTCCTCGTCGCCCTCGAGCGCCTTGACGAGGTCGGAGACCGACTTGGTGCCGAAGAGTCGAGCCACCCAGACGATGAACCGAACGCGGGCGCGGGGCCCTGCGGTCGGCGGCACGGTCGCCCCGAGCTCCGCGAGCTTGGCTGCCCAGATATCGGCATGGCGTCGCTCGTTGGAAGCGATGCGCTCGAACGCGTCGGCGCGAACCGGGTCCTTTTCGATGCGGGCGAGGGCCTCGTACAGGACGATGGCGTCGCGCTCGAGCTTGAGGTTTTCGAGGCTGGTGGGGATGTCGATGGACGCCATGGGCTCGATGGTAGCGCCCGACGCCCGTAGACTGGAGAACATGGCCGCCACCGCTCGGACGCTCCGCTACCTGTCCGCCGCCGATGTGGTCGCCTCGATGCCGTCAGTCGAGGATCGGATCGCGCTCGCCGAGCGGACGATGATCGCCCTCGTCGCCGACGCCGAACTCCCGCCGAAGATCGGCGTCCACCCCCGCCAGCAGGGCTCGTTCGCCCACGCGATGCCGGCGCTGCTGCGCGGAACGGACCCCGACGGGCGAGACGATCGCCTTGGCATCAAGTGGGTGACCGGGTTCGGCGGCAACGCCGACCTCGGGATCCCGCCGATCAACGCCCTCGTCATCCTCAACGATCCGGTCAACGGCCTCCCGGCCGTGATCATGGATGGCGGGCCGATCACCGCCCAGCGAACGGCCGCCGTGTCCGGTGTCGCGATCGCCCGGTTCGGGCCGACGGCCGGGGCGCTCGGACGGACCGTCCGGGCTGGGCTCATCGGCGCTGGGGTCCAGGGCCACAGCCACCTCGACGTGCTGGGGCACACCCTCCCTGGCGTCACGCTCCGGGTCTACGACCGCGCGACGGAACGCGCCGAACGGCTGGCCGAGGCGGGTCGGCAGACGCCGGGGATCTCAGACGTGACCGTCGTCGCATCGGCGCGCGAGGCGGTCGCGGGCGCGGACGTGGTCGTCAGCGTCGCATCCTTCACAGACCCCGCTCACCGCCAGACGATGACCGCTGACTGGCTAGGTCCCGACGCGCTCGTCGTCCCGGTCGACTACGCCACGATGCTCAACGCGGAGGTGGCCGCCGGGGCTGCCCTGTTCCTCGTCGATGAGCGCGGGCAGTACCTTGCCAATCGCGACGCCGGTCAGTTCGACGGCTACCCGGACCCGATGGCGACGATCGGCGAGGCCATCCTCGCGGGTACCGTCCGGCCGGGGAGCGGCAGGATCGTCGTCACGCACCTTGGCGTCGGGCTGGCGGACGTGATCTTCGGCGACGCGATCTCGCAGCGAGCGGTCGCGGCCGGCCTCGGGACGGTCATCCCGACCTGAATCGGGGCGAGCGCAGCTAGGCGGCGCCGAACGCGTGTGGCGCCCGGATCTCGACCTCGGGGAACGCCGCCGCCTCGTCGGCCGTCGGCACGATCCAGTCGACGAGCAGCCGGTTCACGATGATCGTCCCGATGTCGCGCGCCACGACGTTGCCGGCGACCGTATAGGCCAACGTCGCGTTCGTGAACGGCACCATCACGTGCCGCGTCTTCACACTGGTCACCGGATCCTTGCCCTGCTCCACGTGCAGGTTGCCCAGGACCAGGAATGGCCCGATCTGGAGCTCCATGCGCTGGGTGTGCAGGTCGACGCGCTGCTTCTCGTCGCCGCGCGGCCCAGAGCCGATGACGGCCAGCACGTCGATCCGCTCGACCGACACAGAATCGACACTGATCAGCCGCCCGTCCTCGAGCGCCTCGAAGGTGACCTTGGACAGCCGGAACCGCTCCTGACCGTTGAGGAAGTCGGTCAGGCGGTCGCCGAACATCGTCGTCTTGGCCGTGATCGTGCAGTCGGCGGCGAACGCGAGGAAATCCACGGACTCCATGCCGCCACGGTACGACGCCGCTCGCTGCCGGGACCACGGGACCTTCGTACGGTCTGACCCACCCGAGGGGATGAAGCGATCGTGCGAGTCGCGCAAGACGCCGCCCTTGCCGGACGTGCCGGCCCGGGACAGACTGTCGCCATGTCGCTCGCCAGGCGTGTCGGACTCGCGATCGCGGTCGTCTTCGCCATCCTCCTGGGCCTTGCTGTGTGGCGGCTGCTTCCGGTGATCACGGGCCCCGCGCTCCCGGATGGGGCGACCCGGCTCCATCTCGCCACCCAGAGTCCGAACCTGACCCCCGGGTGCATGACAGCCCTGCTCTCTCCAGCCCGGGTCACGACCGTCGGCGACGAGCTCGCCCTCGTGAGCGATCGAGACCGGGGAGACGATCCGCGTCAGATGGCCGAGCGGCTTCGCCGCCTGGCGGCTCGATGGGCGAGCGGTGCTCGCCGATCCCTGGGGCAGCGTCGTCGCCACCGATGGGGACGTCCTCGACCACCTGGGTGGTGGCGCGGGGATCCGACGAGGTGTTCGAGATCTGCCCGTACGGGCTGTAGGTCGGCGCGAGCTAGCTTGTTCGAGTCGGAGCGGCAGCGCAGAATCCGGAGATGCGTCTTACGGCCCGCGGTCTGAACCGCGCCACCCTCGCACGGCAGTTGCTGCTCCAGCGCGAGCCGATCGCCGCGGTCGACGCCGTCCGCCGAGTCGGCGCGCTGCAGGCTCAGGAGCCGGCGTCCCCGTACATCGCGCTCTGGGGCCGGGTTGCGGGCTTCGATCCGGCGGCACTCGACGCGGCCTTCATCGACGGCACCGTGGTGAAGGCGTCGCTCATGCGGATCACCCTGCATGCGGTCCACGCGGACGACCACCCGATCTTCCACGACGCGATGGTCAGCAGCCTGCGTGCCTCGCGGCTGTACGACCGTCGGTTCAAGGTCACGGGACTCACCATCGCGGAGGTCGATGCCGTGATGCCGGACCTCCTGGCGTTCACAGAGACGCCGCGCGCGAAGGCGCAGATCGAGGCGACGCTCGAGGCTCGGCTCGGCGACCGGGCCGATCGGGCATGGTGGGCGTTGAAGACCTTCGCGCCGCTCACGCACGCCCCGACCGGCGGTCCGTGGTCATTCGGCCTGCGGCCGTCGTTCATCGCCGCCCGCGACCGGCTCCCCGGGGCGTCCCGCGAAACGTCGGTGCGGTTCCTCGTCCGGCGGTACCTGGAGGCCTTCGGGCCGGCATCGGTCGCCGACGCGGCGCAGTTCACGCTCCTGACGAGAGCGGTGGTTCGGGAGGCCATCGCCGCGATGACCGGCGACCTTGTCGAAAGCGATGCGCCGGACGGGTCCTCCCTGTTCGATATCCCGGGCGCGAAGCTCCCGGACGAGGACACGGCGGCTCCGCCGCGGCTCTTGCCGATGTGGGACAGCATCCTGCTCGCCTACGCCGACCGAAGTCGCGTGATCCCGCCGGACCTCCGTCGGGTCGTCATCCGCTCCAACGGCGACGTGCTTCCCACGCTCCTTGTGGACGGGCACGTGGCCGGTGTCTGGCGGCCGGTCGACGGCGCGATCGAAGCCACGGCGTTCCGCGGCCTGCCGGAAGACGCCTGGGCAGGACTCGACCTGGAGGCCCGGGCCCTGGTCGCGTTCCTGGCCGACCGCGATCCCAGCGTCTATCGGCGGTATGCGCGCTGGTGGACGTCGCTGCCGAGTGCCGAGGTCCGCCTCCTCGGCCGCTGATGCCGCGGGTCGGCGATGCTACGATCGAACCGATGACGAGATCCCTCCTCGCCGACGCGTTCGGCCACCACACGTGGGCGACGATCGAGATCCTCGACGCGTGCCGTCCGCTGACCGCCGAGCAACTCGACACCAAGGTGCCTGGGACGTATGGCTCGATCATCGAGACGTTGCGCCATCTCGTCGGCGGCGATGCGTCGTACCTGTTCGTCCTGACCGGCGGGCAGGTCGCGGAGATCGACGAGGCTGCGCTGGGTCTCGAGGACCTGCGGGCCGTGATGGTGGCGTACGGGCCAGCGTGGATCGCGCTCGTCAACGGTGCGCCGGATCCTGACACGACCGTCACCCGGCACCGCGACGACGGCATCGACAGCCATGCGCCGATGAGCATCCGGATCGTCCAGGCCCTCCACCACGGGACCGATCATCGAAGCCAGATCTGCACGGCGTTGACCGCCCTCGGCATCGAGCCCCCGGACATCGATGTCTGGGCCTTCGCCGACAAGGACGGTCGCCTCAGCGAAGTCGCGCGAGCCACCTGATCGCGTCGTCCAGGCGCGCGTTCGTCCTGCGACACACCAGTCTCGGTCCGGTCCCCGGTCTCGACGGCGTCCGGCTCCACCTGACGACTGACGCCGTGGCGCTCTGGCATGCGACGCAGGTCGCGACCGACGATCCGGATGCTCCCCTGCCCTACTGGGGCGTGGCGTGGGGCGGCGGACTCGCCGTCGCTCGTTATCTGCGGGACCGTCCAGAGGCCGTGACCGGACGACGGATCTTGGACCTTGGTTCGGGTTCGGGCCTGTGCGCGATCGTGGCGGCGCAATCGGGCGCCGCGTCGGTCGTAGCGTGCGATATCGATCCGTTCGCGGTGGCGGCGATCGGGCTCAACGCGCGAGCCAATCGCGTCAGGGTCGCCACCGCCCGAGGCGACGCCCTCGCCGCCGACCCGCCGGACGTGGACGTGATCCTCGCCGGCGATTGCAGTTACGACGCTCGGCTGACTGACCGGGTCATGGTCTGGCTGGACGGCGCTCGAGCCGCCGGCGTCCATGTCCTGCTCGGCGATCCGGGTCGCCGCCATCTGCGGACGGACCAGCTCGCCGAGATCGCGATCTACGACGTCCGATCGACGACGGCGCTGGAGGACCTCGACCTGTCGAGCGGCCGCGTGTACACCCTTCGCGGAACGAGGGTTACTCGCTGATCTCCAGCGGGCCGTCGGGGACCTCGATGATCACGCGCCCGTCTTCGATCGTGACCGGGTAGATCGCGAGCGGCTCCTCGGCTGGCGGGTCCAGCGGTTCGCCATTCTCGAGGTCGAACCGCGACATGTGGAGCGCACACGTGAGCGTCCCGGCCGTCAGGAACCCCTGATCAAGCTCGAAGTACTCGTGGGAACAGACGCCCTGCATGGCCCGGAACTCGCCGCCCGCGTTGACCACGAGGACCTGGTCCGTCCCGTCGACAAAGGTCATCTTCATCGTGCCGTCCGGCACCTCGTCGACGCCGATCAGGTCGATCCGCCTCATGCGCGCTCGCGCCGTGCTGCTGTTCGGCGTGACCAGCCAGGTATCGGAGGCATCAGGCAGCGGCCTCGCCGGCGGCGGCCGTCCCTGCGGCCCACTTGGCCTCGAGCGCCTCGCGCAACCGGTCCTGCGCTTCCTCCAGCGGCACTCTGGCCACCACCGGCTCGAGGAACCCGAGCACGATGAACTTCCGGGCCTCGTCCGGCGGGATCCCTCGCGACTCGAGGTAGAAGAGCTGGGCCTCGTCGATCGGCCCGACCGAGGAGGCGTGAGCCGCCCGTCGACAATCCGGCTGGTCGATCTCCAGGCTTGGGATCGCGACCGAGCGCGTGGCCCTCGACAGGTTCATTCCGAACTCGCCGAGGAAGCTGTCGGTCCCGACCGCCGTCTTCTCGATCGTGATCAGGCCCTTCATGTAGGAGCGCGCGCGATCGAGCAGCGCGCCCTTGGACAGCAGGTTGCCGGTCGTGTCGCGTCCGACGTGCGTCGTGTACGAGGTGAGGTCGAAGAGCTGCTCATCACCACCGAACACGATCTCGACCTGGTCCACGGAGCTCCGGTCGCCATCAAGGTGGTTGTCGATCCGGCTCCGGACCAATCGCCCCCCGAGCTGGGCGAGGGCCCACTGGACCTCCGCTCCTTCGCCGATGTGGGCCAGGCGATGCTGGAATGCGACGACATCGGGCCCGAGCTCCTGAAGGCTGGCGACCACGAGGCGAGCGTCCTTCGCGAGCGTCACTTCGGTCGTGCCGGCGAAATACGCCTGCCGACCAGCCTCGGCCGCGCCAGAGCCGACCAGCTCTTCGACGACCGATGCGGACGCCCCCTCACCGAGCGCGATGATGGTGCGCGACAGCAGCGCCCGATCCGGTGCACCGAGCGCCCAACGGACGATGATCGGCCGCTCGATCCGAACGCCGGCCGGGACGTCGAGGATCACGCCCTGCGTCCAGAGCGCGCGGGTCAGCTGGGCGAACTTGTCGTCGGCCGGAAGCCGCGACCCGTCGACCAGCCCCGCGACCCGATCGGGATGTCGCGAGGCGAAGTCGGCGATCGTCGTGAGCTCGACCCCCGCGTCGCGTACGGCCGCGGACAGCGCGGTCCCGGTGACGTCGCCTTCGGTGAAAGCGATGAGCCCGTCCGCGCCATCCGGGAGCGGCGAATCGACGGGCGTCGAGCGCGGTTCCCAGCGGATCGTCGCGTCGTCGAGGCGCGCGGCTCGCAGGTCGATGTACGTCGTGTAGAGGCGGTTGGCCTCTGCCGGCAGGGCGTCGTAGGCGTCGAGTGCCGCGATGCGGTCGGCCCGGTCGCCGACGGTCAAGGCGTCGATGCGGGAAAGGACATCCGTCCGGTCGATGGGGAGGGAGAGTTGGTCGATCGCCCGGCGCGCCGGCCGGGCCTTCGTCGTGGTCGCGGGTGCACTCACCCGAGCGACCCCTCCATCTCCAGCTTGACAAGGCGGTTGAACTCGATGGCGTACTCCATCGGCAGTTCCTTCGTGAAGACCTCGAGGAAGCCCTGGACGATCAGGTTCGTGGCTTCGTTCTCGGTCAGGCCGCGGCTCATCAGGTAGAAGACCTGCTCGGCGCTGACCTTCCCGACGGTCGCTTCGTGCGACATCGTCGTGTCGTCTTCCTGGATATCGATGTAGGGGTAGGTGTCGCTCCGGCTCTGGTCATCGAGCATCAGCGCGTCGCAGCGGACGCTGGCGACGACGTTCGTGGACCCGGGGGCCACCTTGAGCGAGCCCCGGTACGTGGCCCGCCCGCCGTCCTTGGACACGGACTTGCTGACGATCCGCGAGCGCGTGTTCGGCGCCAGGTGGACGGCCTTCGCGCCGGTGTCCTGATGCTGGCCCTTGCCGGCGACCGCGACGCTGATGATGTCCGCCGTGGCGCCCTCGCCGCGCAGGTAGATGGCCGGGTACTTCATCGTGAGGCGGGAGCCCGTGTTCGCATCGATCCACTCCACCGTGGAGTTCTCGTGCGCATGCGCGCGCTTCGTCACGAGGTTGTAGACGTCGTTGGACCAGTTCTGGATCGTGGTGTAGCGGACCTTCGAGCCCGGCAGCGCGATCACTTCGACGACGGCGGCGTGGAGGGAGTCGGTCGCGTAGATCGGGGCCGTGCAGCCTTCGATGTAGTGGACCTTCGCGCCCTTGTCGACCACGATCAGCGTCCGCTCGAACTGGCCGGTGTTCTCCCCGTTGATCCGGAAGTAGGCCTGGAGCGGGAGGGGGACCTCGACGCCCTCGGGGACATACACGAACGAGCCACCGGACCACACGGCGCTGTTGAGCGCGGCGAACTTGTTGTCCTCCGGCGGGACGACCGTGCCGAAGTGCTGACGGAAGATCTCCGGATACTCCTTGAGCGCCTGGTCCGTGCCCATGAAGACCACGCCGATCTTGGTCAACTCCTCCTTGACCGAGTGATAGACCACCTCGGAGTCGTACTGGGCTCCGACACCGGCCAGGAACTTGCGCTCCGCCTCGGGGATCCCGAGCCGCTCGAAGGTCGCCTTGATCTTGTCCGGGACGTCGTCCCAGGACTTCTCCTCTCGCTCCGACGGCTTGCGGTAGTAGACGATCTTGTCGAAGTCGATGCGGGTGAGGTCGCCGCCCCACGTGGGCATCGGGCGCTTCAGGAAGTGGTCGTAGGCGCGGAGACGGAACTGGAGCATCCAGTCCGGCTCGTCCTTGAACCCGCTGATCTCCTCGACGGTCTCGCGCGTGAGGCCGCGCTTGGTCTCCTGGAGATAGACGATGTCATCGTGGAACGCGAACTGGTCGCGCTGGTCCGTGACGATCTCGCGGGTGACGGTCATTCGATCCTCGGTCCTGGCGTTGTTCGGCGCGACGCGGGCGCGCGGCGTGCGTGAGCTTTGCGCAGGCATCAGGGGCGCAGGACGCCTGTCAGGTAATTCCGAGTCAGATTATCGGGATTACGGCTCGAAGCGTCAACGAGGGCCTTCGGGGAGCGTTCGGGGAGCCGCGAGGAGAGGCTGGGGAGGGGGCTCGGTGTGCACCCGCGGCAGAGTGTGCACCGGGGGCACACAACGACGATCGAGCACGGCCAGATGCCCTGGAGGTGGTCGGATCCTTGCCCCACGCGCAAAACGGACCGCTGAAAGCGGCGGCGAGCATCATGCGATGCTCGGGGGGCACGAATTCGTCGCGGCAGAGGACCTACGTCCCCATTGTGTGCTCCGGATGCAAGGCTGGCCCGTGATTTGCACGGGTGGCACGGCCAGTGCACGGGCTCGCCTTGACGGCCCGGGATTTGCACGGGTGGCACGGCCGGGGCGCCGCTCTCGCGGCGCCGCCCCCGGCGGCACGGCCAGGTCAGACGGTCCGTCAGCCCGGCTCGGCCACGCGCTCGGGGAGCCCGGTCAAGCCGGCGAGGAACGGGCCGCGGTCGATCGCCAGCAGGACCGTCTCCTGCGTCGTCGTGCACGTGGCGGTTCGCGGGACGTCGCGAAGGAGGGCGATCTCGCCGAACCCGTCACCGATGCTGGTGAGATCACGCAGGTGCCGGCCGCCCTGATCCACGCGAACGGCACCACGCGCGAGGACGTAGTAGCGGTCCCCGGGATCTCCCTCGCGGATGACGACCGTCCCCGCGGGCACGGTCAACCACGAGGTGTGGCGCGCGATGAACTCCAGCGCCGGGGCGGGCAGCGGCCGGAAGATGTTGGTCCGACCGAGGAGGGCCAGTTCCCGGGCCGGCAGGATCGTCCGACGGTCGAGGGCGGCCAGCCGCGGCAGGACGAGCAGCACGATGACCGGCAGGGTCGCGGCCGTCACGAGCGTGGCCGGCACCAGACCGAGCCACGCGACCAGCGCCGGCACCAGGACCGATCCAAGCGCCAGCGCCCCCATCGCGAGTCCCTCCTGGATCCCGAAGACCCGGGACAGCACCTCGTCGCGGATCGATCGCTGGAGGATGGTGCGCCCGGCCACGTCGACGATCGCCAGGCCCGCGCCACCGGACACGACCAGCAAGGGCGCCAGCAACGCGGACGCCGACAGCGCGACCACACCCAGCGACAGGCCCCAGATCGCCGCCCCCACGATCGCGACCATCGCCAGCCCGGTCCGACCGACGATCACGAAGGTCACCGCGCCCCCCACCATGGCACCCCCGCCCAGGGCCGCCGCGAGGACGCCGGCGCCCGGGTCCCCCGTCGCGAGCAACTCCAGGGCCAGGAGGACGAAGAGCACGTCCGCAGCGCCGATCATCAGCATCCGCGCCGACAGGAGTCCGACCACGAGCCGCGCGTCCCGATCGGCGACGAGCGTTCGCAGACCATCGAGGACACCGAACCGATCGGCGGCTGCTTCGGCACCGGGCGCCGATCCCGACGACGGACTCGAGCCCGCCTCCGGCTGTAGCCCCATGGTCATCAACGCGGCGGCAACCAGCGCTCCGCCGCCGACCGCGAACACCACGGCCGGCGTCGAACCCACCAGGATCGCGGCGGCGACCAGCGGGCCAAGCAGGACGCCGGCCCCTTCGACGATCCCAGCGGAAGCGTTGGCCGCGGTCAGCTCATCCGGGGCGCGCGACAGGCTCGGCAGGAGCGAGCTTTGGGTCGGCCGACTGATGACGAGGCTGGTCGCCGTGATGGCGGCGAGCAGATAGACCAACGTCACCGGCGCTTCGATGAGCATCGCGGCGGCGGTCGACGACATCGCGATCGCCTGGGCCAGATACCCGACGGCAAGGACACGATGCCGCGGGAATCGGTCTCCGAGCGACGCCGCGGCCGGCGCGGCCAACGATGCCGGAATGAGTTGGATGAGGGCGACCAGCCCGATGGACGCCGGCCCTGTGGCCTCGTAGGCATACAGCAGGATCGCGACCCACGTGCCGAACTCGGCGGCGTTGAAGGCAAGGAATGCCACGAAGACGCGGCGCAGATCCCCGTTCCGAAGGATGCGGCGGATGACAGCGAGGGGCGTCGTCACCGCTCGGTCGAACGCCGGGGTCTGCCCATGTCAGCGAGTCTAGGGCCGCACCGATGCCGAATGGGCCGCGGTGCGCGTGGAGGGACACACGAGGATCCCCGGCGTTCCCGGTCAGGTCGGCGTGCCGGCCTCCTGGAGTGCCGGGGCATCAGCCGCAGCCTCCGCTTCGGTGTGCGTGCCGGGTCCCACCGCGACAGGATCCGGGCCGCTTCCGTTGGTGTCGCCGACCGCCGCCTCGATCTCCTCCATCGACAGACCCACCGATTCGCGCTCCAGCCGCATCTGTTCGATCCGGACGCGTGTCTTTCGCGCGGTCTCCTCCACCTGGGCCCGAACAGCCGGCCGGCGCAGCACGGCGATCAGGCCGACGATGCCCGCGATCAGAAGCGCCGCGACGATCGGCCAGCGAGACCGAGTCCGCTCGCGCACGCCAGCGCGGATGGCAGCCTCCTCCATGGCCTTGCGGAGGTCCACGCGGGGCAGGTCCACCCGGGGCAGGTCGATGTCGGGCAGGTCGACCTTCGGTCGGTCGAACTTCGAGAGGTCGAGCTTCGAGAGGTCGAGCTTCGAGAGGTCGAGGTCCGGGAGTCGCTCCGACAGGGCGCGCACGATCTCGTCGCGTCGTCGTTCCGGGCGACGGCTGTCCCGCCGACCTTCTTTGACTGGCATCCAACGCATCGTCGGCCCTCCGTTGGTGATCCGGTTTCCGTCAAGGATACGCCTCATCGTCGCTCGGCCCTCGCGGCGCGCAGTGACGGCGGCGCCCCGTACCATCGCGTCGATGACCCCGACCCACACCCTTGACCGTGCCACGGCGCGCCGGTTCCTCGTCCTGCGGCATCTGCTGGCGCCACCTCGCGCGCTGCCGGCTGACCCGGTCGAGCGTCCTGACCGTCATGGACCGGCTCGGGTCGCTCCAGTTCGACCCGCTCGACATCGCCGGCCGGAACCACGATCTCGTCCTGGCATCGCGGATCGCGGGCTATCGGCGGGCCTGGACCGACGAGCACCTGTACGGCACTCGCGTCTTCTACGAGACCTACAACAAGGGGCTGTCCCTGGTCCCGACCGCGGAACTGCCGTGGTATCGGGTCATGTGGGACCGCGAGCGAACGGACCATGAGCGCGGGACGTTCCAGGACCATGCGCCGCTCGTCGAGGAACTGCTCGAGCGGATCCGCCGTGACGGGCCCCTGTCCTCGACCGACGTCGAGCCTCGCGCCGCCATCGACTGGTACTGGCGGCCCACGAACCAAGTCCGGGCGATCCTCGAGGCGCTCGCGGAGGCCGGGATCCTGGGCCTGGCCCGCCGGGAGGGCAACCGTCGTGTCTACGACCTCGTGGAGCGCCTCTTTCCTCCCGACCTGCTCGCGGAGCGTCGGGACGAGGACGACCAGCGGCGGCACAAGCTTCTGTCGCGCTACCGCGGCAACGGGTTGCTCGGGACGGGCGGCCAGTCAGAGCTCTGGTATGGGACCGGGGCCGCGGCGGACCGGGCGCGCCGTCGGTCCGACCTCATCGCGTCGGGCGACTTGGTCGAAGTCGCGGTCGAAGGGGCGAAGGGGCCGCGCTATATCGTCCGGGACGACCTCCACGCGCTCGACCAGGCGAGGACCGAGACCCAGGCGGGTGACCGGCCCGGCAGGGTGGCGCCCGGCGTCGCCTTCCTCGCGCCACTGGATCCCTTCGTCTGGGATCGCGACCTCCTGCGCTGGCTCTTCGACTTCGACTACGTCTGGGAGGTCTACGTGCCGGCGAGCAAGCGTCGCTGGGGGTACTACGTCCTGCCGCTGTTGTTCGGGGATCGGCTGATCGGTCGGATCGAGCCGCGCGCCGACCGCGCGGCGGGCGTCCTCCGCATCATCGACATCTGGTGGGAGGACGCGATCGACCCTCTCGACCTCGAGGGCTTCGTCGACGCGTTCGTGGCCGCGCTCGAGTCACACGCGCGGTTCGTCGGCGCCGGGCGCATCGGCTGGCCGCGGACCGCGCGTCATCGCGCGTTGGGGGCGGCCGTCCGGGAACGGCTGGGCCGGGACGGCCGGATCAGGGTCTGACGCGGATCAGGGTCTGACCTTGACCGTCTTCCAGTTCCCCCAGTTGCCGGCCTGATCCATCGCCCGGACACGGAACTCCCAGAGCTTGCCTCGGGTCCATGTCCGCGTCGTCGAGGTCGACGTGCGAGTGCCGTAGTCGTACCACCCGCCACCGTTCACCCGGCGCTGGATGTCGTAGTGCTTGAAGCCGGCGGTCAGGACCTGGAGCGTAGTGTCGCCACCGTCCCAGCGGATCGTGACCCGCGACTTCGACGAGCTGATCGGATCCTTCGACACGGACAGGATCTTGGACCACGCGCCCGTGTGGTCGGGCCCCTTGAGGAACACTCCGGCCCAGTAGCGCCGGCCCGTCGATGACGAGATCGCGACACCGAACCCGACGTAGTTGTAGTCGTCCGACATGGCGATCGCCTTGTGCGGCGGCGAGCCCATCCAGGACGAGACCGCCGTCGCCGCCGAGCCGTTGAGGCCCGAGGTGGTGTTGTACGCGATGATCTCGCCTGCCCGGAACCAGGTGATCCCGTCGTCGGACATCATGTCCCAGACCGCCAGACCGCCGGCGTGCGTGTGGCTGAGCAGATCGTGTTCGGCCATGTAGACGGCGCGTTCGCGCGCGAGGTCGGCGAGCGGCCCCCAGTTGCGAAGCGCCACCAGGCCGCGGTCGGCACGTTCGTCGTTGATCTTGTCGAGCGTGACGGCCTCAGCCTCGAGGAGCTGCGATTCCGACGGCGCGGCCACGACCGAGGCCGGCGTCAGCGAGGCCATCAGCCCCACGAGCAGGGCGAGCGGCAGGAGGCGACGGGCTTGGGAGCGCATGGACCGACCGTATGGCGGCCAGCCACCCGACGCCATCGCACACCCGTCCCACGACGCGGGTCGGATGGTCACGGGCCCAGACCGCACCTTGCCCCGCCAGACCCCGACCGGCTACACCGGGCGTCGGCCGCGATGCCAAGACCAGCGCCCCGTCAGGCGATCTCGGTCACGTGGTGGACCCGGTTGCGACCGCTGCGCTTGGCTTCATAGAGGGCGTCGTCCGTCAGAGCGAACCAGCCGTCGTCGGTCATCTGGACGTTGAAGGCCCCGATCAAGGTCGCGCCGATGCTGACCGAGACGATCCCGATGTCGGTATTGGCGGGATGCTCGATGACGAGATCCAGGACGACCTTGCGGATCCGTTCGGCGGCGATCAGGAGGGCCTCGCGTCCCGGGACCGGGAGGATGACGACGAACTCGTCGCCGCCGTACCGGTAGATCGCATCCGTGCCGCGAAGCGTCCCCTGGATGGCCTCGACCACGCGTCGCAGCACGTCGTCGCCCGCCAGATGGCCGAACGTGTCGTTGATGCCCTTGAACCGGTCGAGGTCGACCTCGAGCACCCCGTAGACCATGCCGGAGCGGACGATGTGGGCGCGGACCGCGCGCAGGTCCTCGTCGAGCCGTCGTCGATTGCCGGCGCCCGTGAGCGGGTCGATGCGCGACGTCGCTTCGAGGGCTCGGTGTGTCCGCTCGAGCTCGGCCATCGCCTTGTCGGCCTGCCGGTGGAGGGCGCGGATCTCCTTGACCTGGGTGAAGCTGCGGATCTGCGCGCGCTGGAGCAGCAGGTGACCGACCAGACTGGCCCCCAGCGCGACGACCAGCACGGTCGCGATGTCGGCCCGATGGCCGGCCACGAGATACGACTCGGGCATCACGACCAGAAAGGCCATGGCCGTGACCGTGAAGGCGAACATCCAGCGGAGGTGCTGGACCGTGCTCCACGGCAGGACGAGCGCCACGAGGCTTGGGAGGAGCACCAGGTATGCCGTGGTCTGGATCATCAGGGCCGGCAAGGTGAGGCCGGTCGTGGCCGTGGAGACGACCGCGGCGTAGGCGACGAGCCACGCCGCGGCATCGGGCACCTTGCGGAGCTGACGGGGCAGGAGCCACCAACCCCCGAGGGCGAGGATCAGCAACGCGCCGTTCATCGCGAGTGCGGCCGTCGTGTCGGCGCTGGTGATGGTCAGCAGGTTGAGGGAGTCGATGCCGATCGCGGCAGCGATGACGAGGAAGCCCGCCCGGGCGGCCGTCCGCGTCCGCCGACGTTGTGCCGCGCGGTACCAGGGGCTACTGCCCACAGTCACGTATTCGGAGGCTCGCAATCGAGCCGTCAGGCTCCGGATCTCGGCGAGGGCGGCGTTGAGGCGTCCGGGGACGGATCGACCCCGACCGTCGACCGAGTGGTCGAAAGTCGTCACGACGCCGATGCTAGTGGTGCGCCGACGCCCCGTTCCCTGACCTATTGGTCATAGCCCGGTCGGATGTGACCGATGTTTCCAACCACCGGGAGCGCGCGCGCCGGGACTACCCCTCGAGCGTCGCGGTGACGCTGAGCGCGATGTCCGGGGACAGCGCACGACTGATCGGGCACCCGGCCTTGGCGGCATCGGCGATCGACGCGAAATCCTCCGCCGAGATGCCGGGTACCTGTCCGGTGACCGTCAGGGCGCTCGCGACCACCGTCCAACCTCCCTCGAGCTTCTCGAAGGTGATCTCCGCAGCGACGCTCAGGCGGTCCGGCGGCGTGCCGGCCTTGGTCAGGTTCGACGAGAACGCCATCGAAAAGCATGCGGCGTGCGCGGCCGCGAGCAGTTCCTCCGGGCTCGTCAGGCCGGCGTGATCCTCGGTCCGCGCGGACCAGGTGATCGGCAGGTCCGTGAACGCGTCGCTGGTCGTGGTGCTGACGGACCCGCGACCATCGATCAGGTTCCCGGACCAGGTGGCGGCGGCGCGACTGACGATGGCCATGGGCGATCCTCCCGGTTCATGCGGTTCGTTCGGTCGTTCGACGCGCTCATGGTCCCACAGGACGCGGTCGGTAGGCCTCCGGCGATGGCGCCGCTCAGGCGATCGTCAGCAGCCGCCTGGGGTTCGCGATCGTGATGGCCCCGATCTCCGCGTCGGAGACCCCGGCCGCGCGCAGCCGCGGCAGAAACGTATCGGTGAGGTGCGTGTAGCCGTTGCCCTCGTAGCGGCGCAACTGCGAGTCATGGCAGACATCCTGGCTGAGCAGGATCCGGTCAAGGTGTCCGCGCGACAGCAGCTCCGTGAGCAGCGTCACGATCCGCCCCTCGCCATGTCGCTCGAGAGCCGAGAAGGTCATCCCGAGGAAGTCGAACTCGACGCTCGCTCCCCGCTCGACGATCGCGAGGTAGTGGTCGAGGTTCGGGTAGGAGTCCGCGTGTCCGATGACGACGCGCGTGGGATCGGCGCCTTCGGATTCGAAGAGTCGAAGCTGGTCGAGACCAACCGCCGAGAGCACGGCGTGCGTCGTGATCGCGAGACCCGTGCGTCGAGAGGCCCGGGCGGCCGCGCGATGGACCCGTTCCTCCTGCGCGGAGAGCCACGGCTTGTCCGTGCCGATCTCACCGATGATCCCGGGGCGCACGCCGGTCGTGCCGACACCGTCGGTCGCCTCGCGGACCAGCTCGTCGGCGAGGTCGTCGACGGACCGCCGATCGATGCGCGCCTCCGGCGGATAGTGCGCGCCGCGATACCAACCGCAGCCCATGACGATGTGCAGGCCGCTCCCCCGGGCGATCCCCTGCAGCCACACCGCATCGCGTCCGACTCCCGCCAGGGTCAGGTCGACGAGGCCGCTCCCACCGGCGGACCGGTAGCCCGCCAGCTCCTCGAGGATCGTGGGTTCGTCCCGCGTCAGCTGCCAGTAGTCCCAGCGGTTCGCGATGTGCCACAGAGCGATCTGCGTGTGTTCGTGGGGCAATGTGAACCCGAGGTCGACCGGATCGATGGGACCGAGGACCGTCTGGACATGGGCCATGGCCCCGGATGCTACACGTGCCGCCAGCCGCCGGGTGGCGCGCCGCCAGCCGCCGGGTCGTCGTGCGCGATCCCCTGTATCGTCGGGCGCGCTGCGATCAAGCCACGAGGGAGAGACCACCGGATGTTCAGTCGCTGGGGCGCGTTCGTCTATCGCTGGCGTCGGCCGGTCGCCATCGTCGCGATCGTGCTGGCCGTCGGGTCGTCCGTCTTCGCGGTACAGGCAGCCGATTCGCTCAGTTCCGGCGGCTGGCTGGATGCGGATTCGGAGTCAGCGGTGGTCTCCGAGCGGCTCGATACGCAGTTCGGCGCCGGCCGAAGCTCGTTCATCGCGGTCTTCCGATCGGATGCGCCGGGGGCCGATGCGACGTCCGAGGCCTTCCAGGGAGCCATCACGGCGGCCCTCGCCGGCCTGGCCGACGACGATCGAGTGAGCGGCACGATCGGCTACGCGGAGACGCGCGACCCGCGCTTCATCAGCGATGCCGGCGATGTGGCGTACGTCGTCATCGAGCTGGACATGACCGACGAAGCGTCCGTCAAGGCGGTCCAGGACATCCGGGAGGCGATCGCCCCGCCCGCCGGGTTCTCGTACCAGCTGACCGGCTACGGACCGATCACCCTCGACTCCGCCGAGCAATCGGAGAAGGACCTCCAGAAGGCGGAGGTCGTGTCGCTGCCCATCGCGGCGCTGGTGCTGGTCCTTGTCTTCGCGTCCCTCGTCGCCGCCGGGATGCCCCTGCTGGTGGCCGGCCTCGCGATCCCGAGCAGCCTCGCGCTCGTGTGGATCGTGGCGCAGCAGGTCGAGATGAGCATCTTCGTGCTGAACATCGCCACGATGCTTGGCCTCGCGCTCGCGATCGACTATTCGCTCTTCATCGTCAGCCGGTTCCGCGAGGAGCTGCGCCGTGGTCGGACCGTGGGCGAATCCGTGGAGCGCGCCGTCGCGACGGCCGGCAAGGCCGTGGCGTTCAGCGGCGTCGCCGTCGGGATCGGCCTGTCGGGCCTGCTGCTGTTCGAGGCGCCCGCCATCCGGTCGATCGGGATCGCCGGGATGCTCGTGGTCCTGTGCTCGGTCCTGTTCGCCCTGACGTTTCTGCCCGCGGTGCTCGGCATGCTCGGCCCGCGGGTCAACGCGCTGTCGATCCGCGGCCTGCTGGGCCGCTTCCGACCCACGGCCGAGATCATCGAATCCGAACGCGGGTCGCGCTGGGCACGCGTCGCCCACGGGGTGATGCGACGGCCGATCCTGGTGCTCGTCCCGACGCTCGCGCTGCTGCTCCTGGCCGGGACGCCGTTCCTGCGCCTGGAGCAGGGCGTGCCGGGGGCTGAGATCTATCCTGCCGGCGTCGAGAGCCGCGACGCGTACGTCGCACTCCAGACCGAGTTCGCACCCGGTGAGACGACCCCGATCGTCGTGCTCGCCGACGTCCCGGGGGAACCAACGGATCTGGCCACGATCAGGATCCTGACCGACTTTGCTGCGACGCTCGAGGCGATGGATGGGATCGACCGGGTGGAGGGTCCGTTCACGATCCGTGATCCCGGCACCGGGGTGCTCCTCCCGCCCGACCAGGTCGCGGCCCTCTATGCCCTGCCGGCCGGTCAGCGGCCACCGGGTCTCGACGCCCTGCTCGCGCAGTACATCCGCGGCCAGACGGTCCGCCTCGACGCGATCAGCCCGCTCTCGCCGTCCCTCCCCCGCGCGACCGACATGATCCCGGTCATCCGGGCCACATCGGCCGGGACGGATGTCACGACCAAGGTCGGCGGGTCCGCGGCGATCGGCTACGACTTCCTGCGTTCGCAAGGTGAGCGCGCGCCCTTCGCGGTAGGGCTGACGCTCCTCGCGAGTGCCCTGATCCTGTTCCTGCTGTTCGGGTCGATCATCATCCCGATCAAGGCCGTGCTGATGACGCTGCTCTCGATCAGCGCGAGCTTCGGAGCGCTCGTCTGGATCTTCCAGGAGGGCAACCTGTCGGACGTCCTCGCCTTCGATGCCCTCGGCTACACCATCGCGGGCAACCCGATCATCATGTTCAGCGTGATCTTCGGCCTCTCGATGGACTACGAGGTCCTGCTGCTCTCGCGGGTCCAGGAGGCGTATCGACGGACGGGTGACAACACCGCGTCGGTCGCGGAGGGTCTAGCACGGACCGCGGGCGTCATCACCGGCGCGGCGCTGATCATGGTCGTCGTGTTCTCCGCGTTCGCGCTTGCCGAAGTCATCACGATCAAATCGATCGGGGTCGGCATGGCCATCGCGGTGGCGGTGGACGCCACGATCATCCGTGTCCTGCTGGTGCCGGCCACGATGCGCCTCATGGGCCGCTGGAACTGGTGGGCGCCGGGGGTCCTTGGTCGTTTCGCGGAGCGGCTCGGGTTCAGCCACGTCGAGGACGAGGAATCCACCCCGGTCGCGCCGGTACCGGCGGCCTGATCGAACCCGACCGCTGCCCGGACGCGCCCGGCTAGACTCGGATCCTCACGAATCACGAGGACCTCCGTGCCCGACCCGTCGACCGAGGCCACCCGCGTCGTCACCATCGTGACGTCGGACCTGAAGGGCTCCACGAGCCTCGGTGAGCAGCTCGATCCAGAATCGCTTCGCGAAGTGCTGTCCCGCTACTTCGACGAGATGGGCGCCGTCCTCGAGTCGCATGGCGGCGTCATCGAGAAGATCATCGGCGATGCGATCGTGGCGGTGTTCGGCCTCCCCGAGGCTCGCCCCGACGATGCCCTCAGGGCTGTTCGCGCAGCCGCCGAGACGCAGCGGACGCTGGCGGCACTCAACGACCAGCTAGATCGCCAGTGGGCCGTCCGGCTGACGAATCGGACCGGGATCGCCACGGGCGAACTCGTGGTCCGCGAGGCCACGGCGGGTGAGCACATCCTGACCGGTGCGGTGCTGCCGCTTGCGACCTCGATGGAGGCCGGCGCCCCCGCGGACGAGGTCCTGATCGCGGACAGCACGCTTGCTCTGGTCGCGGATGACGTCGTCGTCGAACAGGCGGGCGACGTCCAAGTCAAGGGTGAGATGCGATCGGTCCCGGCGCATCGCCTGATCACGGTCACCTCACCCGCAGAGCCCGCTGACGGGTCGTTGCGCGAGGACCCGGATTCCGGCGGCGGACCTGGTCGACCCGGATCCGGGTCCCGGACCGACACCCGCAAGACCGTGACGATCGTCTTCGCCGACATACGCGCGACCGAGCTCGATGGGCGACCGCTGCCGCCGGAACGGCTGCGCGACGCCATGGCCGCCTGTTTCGACGCCGCCCGCACGGCGCTCGAGGCCCACGGCGGGACGGTCGAGAAATACATCGGCGATGCCGTCATGGCCGTCTTCGGACTGCCCGTCCGTCATGAGGACGACGCGCTGCGGGCGGTCCGGGCAGCGCTCGACATGCAACGCGGCCTGGGCGCCGTCGCCGACGCGCAGGCTGCGGATCAGGTGCTGATCCGGATGGCCTTTGGCGTCAACACCGGTGAGGTGGTGGCCGGGGACGCGAGCCTGGGCCAGCGACTCGTGACCGGCGATGCGGTGAACGTGGCCGCTCGGCTCGAACAGACGGCTCCGGAGCGTGGCGTGGTCCTCGGGGGTCTGACATATCGGCTCGTGCGGGACGCGGTGGAGGCCGTGGCCGAGGAACCGCTGACCCTCAAGGGCAAGGCGGAGCCGGTCGCCGCGTATCGCTTGCTCGGGCTGGCGACGACGCGTGGAGCCGATCGGACCCCGGTACGCCCGATGGTCGGCCGCGAGACCGAGTTGGGACAGCTCCTGGACGCCCTCCGGGAGTCGATCACGGACGGTGCTCCCAGGATGGCAACCCTGATCGGTGATGCGGGCGTCGGCAAGACGCGCTTGACCGAGGAGTTCCTGGCTCGCGCGAGCGCCGAGGCCACCGTCATCCGGGGGCGATGTCTGCCGTACGGCGATGGCATCACGTTCTGGCCAGTCGTGGAACTCGTCCGGGAGGCGGCCGACATCGGCGGTGACGATCCACCCGACGTCGCGCGGCGCCGTATCGAGACGCTCATCGCCGATGAGGAGATCGCGGCACGCGTGGCCTCAGCCATCGGCCTGCCCGGCCCATCGTTCCCGGTCGGCGAGCTGTTCTGGGGGATCCGGCGATTCCTCGAGACCCTCGCCGCGGAACGTCCCGTGGTCGTCCTGTTCGACGACATCCATTGGGCCGAGACGACGTTGCTGGAGCTGATCACCCATCTCGTCTCGGTCAGCCACGACGCACCGCTGATGATCCTCTGCGGATCGAGGACGGAACTGCTGGAGCGGCACCCGGACTGGGCGACCAGTCCCGGCGAGCGACGGATCGTCCTAGCGCCGCTTTCCGAGAGCGATGCCGGTCGCATCGCCGAGGGTCTGCTCGGCGGCGTCGGACTCGGCGACACCGTTCGCGATCGGATCGTCCGCGCGGCCGAGGGCAATCCCTTGTTCATCGAGCAGGTGCTGTCGATGCTCGTGGAGAACGGGTCGCTGCGCGAGGTCGACGGTCGATGGGAGGCGGCCGCAGACCTCTCCCGTCTGACGATCCCGCCGACGATCCAGGCCTTGCTCGCCGCGCGGATCGATCGCCTTAACGCGGCGGAGCGAGCCGTCCTCGACCCAGCGTCGATCATCGGCCAGGTCTTCGCGCGCGCGGCGCTCGCGACCCTCGTTGGCGATGACCTTCGGACGCGACTGCCTGCGCACCTGCGGGCATTGACGACGAAGCAACTGATCCGGCCGGATGCCGGAGACAAGACCGCCCACCAATTCGGCCACATCCTGATCCGCGACACGACGTACGAGGGCCTGCTCAAGCGAACCAGAGCGGAGCTGCACGAACGGTTCGTCGCCTGGGCTGATGAGGCCAACCGCGCTTCCGGACGAGCCGCGGAGTTCGAGGAGATCCTGGGCTATCACCTCGAGCAGGCGTACGGCTATCGGCGACAACTCGGACCGCTCGACGACCACGGAGCAGACCTCGGCGTTCGTGCCGCGGAACGGTTGGCCTCGGCGGGACGCCGGGCGTTCGAGCGGGGCGACCTCCCGGCGGCGACGAATCTGTTGGCCCGGGCGGTCGACTTGCTGGACGACGGCCACGCGCGTCGGCCGGGGCTCCAGCTGCTCCTCGGCCTGGCACGCGTCGAGACGGGCGACTACGACGGCGCGCTGGAGGTCCTTGACGCTGCGGCGCGGGCGGCGGCCGATCTTGGCGATACGGCGATCCTGACACGAGCGCGGCTGCAGACCCTGCTTGTGGCCTATCTGACCGGGACACTCCCAGTGGACGCGTCGCCCGAGGCCGACGTGCGCGCCGGGATCGCCGCCCTCGAACCGCTTGGCGACCACGACGGCCTCGCCGACGCCTGGGGTTTCATCGGCAATCTGCGGTTGGCCGACAACCGCTGGGAAGACGCGTCCGCCGCGCTGTCTGAGGTCATCCGGCACGCGCAGCTCGCCGGGGACCAGGTCACGGTAGGGCGGATGGGCGCCTATCAGGCGATCGCGGCCCTCAACGGCCCGACACCCGTCGACGAGGTCATCGCGATCGGGACAGAGCGGATCGCTCGAGCCGGAGGAAACCGGAAGACCGAGGCGCTGATCCTCCGGGTGCTTGCCCATGCCCGCGCGATGCGCGGCGAGTTCGCGCAGGCGCGCGATGAGTACCGACGTGCTCGCGAGATCCTCGACGAGCTCGGCCAGACCTTCCAGGCCGCGTTGACGTCGATCGACTCGGGCGCCGTAGAGATGCTGGCCGGGGACCCCATCGCGGCTGAGGCGGAGTACCGGCGCGACTACGAGACGCTCCAGCGGCTCGGTGAGCGGAACTACATCGCCACGATCGCGGCATACCTGGCCGATGCCCTCGAAGCCCAGGGACGATCGGATGAGGCGACCGAACTCGCGGCGTTCAGCGCGGCGGTCGCTGAGCCGGATGACGTCGTGACGCAATTCCTGTGGCGACAGGTGAGCGCGAAGCTGGCAGCTCGCGAAGGCGATGCCGACCGGGCGCTCATGCTCGCCAACGAAGCGGTCCAACTCACGCTCGGATCGGACGATGTGATCGCCCAGGCGGAGGCGCTCGCAGACCTTGCGACCGTGCTGGACGCGCTGGGTCGCACAGACGCATCACCGGCGCCGCGGCGCGATGCGATCGAACGCTTCGAACGCAAGGGCGACCTGGTCTCAGCCGGGCGGCACCGAGCCGGCTGAGACCGATCATCCGTTGGCCGACACGACCGGCCGCCCGGTCAGCCTCGGGAGATGAACGCCTTCGGATCTCCGGCCGGGGCCAGGATGTAGACGTTCGCCGTCGGGGCTGTCTTCTTCACGATGACCGGCAGGACGCACGGCAACGTGGGCTTGGTGGATACGCAGTTGGGCAGGATCCCGGTGAACCCGGCGCCGGCGATCGGATCCGCAGCCGACCAGCCGCCTCCGGCGACCCTGAAGCGCGTTGGGGCGTTCCAGCAGACCTTGAACGGTTTGGTGTTGGCGACGACGAGCTTGAGCAACTTCGGGAGGTTGCTGCCGGTCGCGTCGAACGTCAGGACGCCGCTGGCATCCCGCGGTTCGATCCCGCCGCACGCGGTGTAGTTGGCCTGCGCGAGGGTGCTGAACGATGCGGTGATCGTCGCTCCCGGTCCGGCCGTCACCGAGGCCGAGGTTTGGCCGCTCGAACTCGTCGTGGTCGCTTCGCAGGTCTGGGTGGCCGGACACGTGATCGTCACGCCGGGGTTCCAGTCCTTGGTCGCCGAGGCGGAGGCGGCGCCGTCACAGCTCTCTTCGATGGCGGTGCACGCGTTGATCTGGTCCTGGCCGGCGTTCGTACCGGTGTACGTGAAGGTCGCCTGGCCGCTCGCGTTCGTCGTGCCGCTCCCGGTCCCTGGATTGACCCCGGCGACCGTGAACGCGATCTCCTGCCCGGCGATGGCAGTGCCTTCCGTGTCGGTGAGGGTGGCGGTCACCGTGTGCGGCGTGCCTGTCGGATTCGTTGCCGACGCGGGCGTCAGTGAGAGCATGTAGTTGACCGGCGTGGCGCCGGGCGTGCAGTTGACGCCTGGGTTCGGGACGAACCCGACGGTCAGATTGTCGAGGAAGACGGCCGAGTCGTAAACATTGTCGACCTGATCGAAGATCGAGAAGTAGACCGAACGATCACCTGCCGCAACCGGCGTGGATGCGTGCAGCAGCGCCGTCGCGCCACCGTCCTGATCCTCACCGGTCCCGTCAAACGCGGTTCCTGCGCCAGCTCCGGGCGTAAAACCGTCTTCCCCGAATGACCTCACGCTGACGACGTTGCCGACCTCGTCGAACGCGAAGTTCAGTGGCGCGGTGATGGTCGACCCCGCTGTCGACCAATCGGTCTCGCCGAGTTCCGCAATGAAGGCATCGTTGAACTCGCTCGTCGTAAACCTTGGGAACTCCTCCGACAGGAACCTGAAGTCAAACGTCAGGCAGTTCGCGCCGGTCGGGACGGTGATCTCGACCTTTAGGACGGTGACGTCGCGGTCCGTGCCCTCGCCGACGCTCCCGCCGCCGTTGTTCGTGCTCGCGGCTGTCCCGGGCTCGTCAACCGATGTAACGTCCCCGGTCGTCAGGATGCCGAAGGTGCTCCCCCTGGTGGGGAAGCCCGCGAGCGGCGAGTCGAACGTGCCGTTGGGGGTGCCGCCAGTGACCGAGACGAATTCGGCGCCCCTGACGGTCGTCGATGGCGCCGCGATCGCCTGGGCGATCTGGAGCGCCGTGGCCGACGGATCGGCCCCCGCCGAGACGGTGGCCGCGCTCATCAAGCCAAGGCTGGCGACGAGGGAGGCCGCCGTGAGGAACGTGATGAAGCGACGAGACGTGGTGGTCGACGAGCGAGCCCGTGATCGACGCGGGGTGAGCATGGACGGACCCTCCGGGAGACTTCGCCCTCGTCGGGCATCCGCACGTGCCCAAGACTCGGCGTATGACTGGAGAGTGTACGGCGCCGCGCGCGGCGAATCGACGCGAACCGACGCGTCGAGGCCGCCCAGCTGGTGTGGGCCGGACGACCTCGGATCTACAGAGCAGGGGTGTGGGCCGACAAGCCGGCCCGCACGATCAGCCGCGCGAGATGAACGCCTTCGGATCCCCGGCCGGGGCCAGGACGTAGACCGTGATCGTCGGCGCGTTGCGCTTGGCGATGGCGGGCAGGACGCACGGAAGTGTCGGACGGATGGACAGGCAGTTCGGCAAGAGACCGGTGAACCCAGCCCCTGGGATCGGATCGGCGGCTGACCACCCGCCCCCGGCCTTCTTGAAGCGCTCGGGAGCGTTCCAGCAGACCTTGATCGGTCGACCGTTCACGACTTCCAGCTTGACGAGCTTGGGCAGGTTGGTCCCGGTCGCATCGAAGGTCAGGACACCACCAGCATCTCGCGGCTCCGTGCCGGCGCAGGCCGTGTAGTTCGCGTCGGCCAGCGTGCTGAACGACGCGGTGATCAGGGCGCCCGGACCCGCGGTGATCGAAGCAGCGGTCTCGCCGCTCGGGCTGGTGATCGGGTCGCTCGTGCAGGCCTCGGTCGGGGGGCACTGGGTGCCGGCCGGACCGGCCTCGGTCACCAGGATGAACTCCGAGGTGCCGTAGAGGGCGGTGCCGCAGGTCTCGTCGTAACCGTTGACGAAGGCGACCAACTCATGCTCGCCGGGATCGCTCAGCGACACGTTCGTGAAGGTTGCGATCCCATCAACGGCCAGGACCACGTCGAGGGTGTCGCCTTCCTGACCGTCCGTCACGGTGATCAGGTCATCCGAAGCACAGTCGCCGGTGACGAGCACACCTTCGGCGTCCTCGACGCGAACTTCGAAGCTGAAGAGCGCCCCTTCGGCGATCGTGGCCGGCGTCCCCTCGATGTCGAGGTAGCACGTGGGAAAGCCCGGCGTGCCGGGGTACTCCTCGTACTCCGGGCAGGACTCCGGGGCAATCGCGGCAGCCGACCCGGACAGACCGGAACCAGGCAGGATGGCAAGCGCCATCATCATGCTGGAGAACAGCAGGCCCGCGAAGACGCGGCGACCTCCGGGGACGCGAAGCATGGCAACCCTCCTGGCCGGATCCGCCTCACGCCATCGCGCCTGGAGTCCGGGGGGGCGAGTGTACGAGGCCGCGGGCCGCCGGTGTCGCCCGACGCACGCCACGAACCCATGAGCGTTGCGTTCCGGCAACAGATCCATCCATGCGCGCGTATCGTTCCGTGGCATGGATGAGCATACGGACCCCGTGACGCGGCTCGGACCGAACGACGGGAACCGCCCGCCCGCCGACGGCGGCGTCCACGTCTATCGCTGGGAGTGGGGTCCCGACGACGCCCGACGACCGGGCCTTCCGTGGATCGGGATCTTCCTCGTCGTATTCGGGGGGCTGCTGTTCATCCAGTCGGTCTACCCGGAGGCCCGGGCAGCCGGGTCCGTCCTGGTCCTGGCCATCGGGCTCACGTTCCTGATCCGTTGGGCCGTCGACCGTGGCACAGGATCGCTCTATGCCGGGGCGATCATCACCGCGCTTGCGGCGCCAGGCGTGCTCGAAGCGGCGGGCGTGGATCGCGAAGGACTCGGAACCTTCTGCTTCGGCGTCGCGTTCGTGTTCATCGCGGTCGTTCGCGCCGTCAGCGGCGGCGGTTGGGGCTGGCAGCTCTGGTTCGGCGCGATGCTGGCCCTGATCGGCGGCGTGAGCATGTCCAGCCCGAACGCCGGCGAGATGATCCTCCCGATCGCGATCATCGCCCTCGGGGCGGTCTTGATCCTGGGGAGCGTCGCCCGGGGTTCGCGCCGCTCGTAGCAGGGCCAAGCCGCCCGTCGCGGACCTGCGGGCGGGCCGAGACCCACGGCCCGGCCGTCAGCCGGCGGCGATCGCGTTCGGTGCGGTGGCCGCGTCGACGGCCTCGGCCAGGACGGCCGCCACACGGACCATCTCGTCGTCGGTGACGATGAACGGCGGGCCAAGCAGGATCGTGTCGCCGTTGACGCCGTCCGCGTTGCCAGTCCCCGAGTAGACGAGCACGCCCCGCTCGCGCGCGCCACGGACCACAGCCTCCGTGATCTTCGCCGTCCGCGGGAACGGCGCGCGGGTCATGCGGTCCGCCACAAGCTCGATCCCGAGCATGAGCCCGAGACCGCGGATGTCCCCGACCGCCGGCACGGGCGCCAGCGCGGTCGTCAGAAGCGCGCGGAGCCGCTCGCCCTTCGAGGCACTCGCGGCGACCAGATCTTCCGTCTCAAGGATCCGCAGGACCTCCCCGGCGACCGCGGCGCCGACGGGGCTGTGCGAGTACGTGAACCCGTGGACGAACCCGCCGCCACGGATCACCGTGCTGTACACCTCCGCTGAGGCCGCGACGAAGCCGAACGGCCAGTAACCCGAACTGGCGCCCTTCGCGGCCACGAGGATGTCCGGGCGCAGACCCCAGTGATCGCTCGCGAACCATCGGCCGGTCCGACCGAACCCGGTCATGACCTCGTCGGCGATGAGCAGGACCCCGTGCCGCGCGCAGACCTCGGCGATCTGGGGCCAGTAGTCGTCGGGGGGCACGGCTGCCGCGAGCGTCGCGCCGACGACGGGCTCGGCGATGAACGCCGCAACGGTCCCCGGCCCCTCCCCCGTGATCGCGGCATCCAGCTCGGCGGCCAACGCGTCCGATGACGCCAGCGCGCGGGCGCCGTCCCGTCCGGCTCCGTAGGGGTAGGCCGCCGAGACGTGACGAGACCGGCCGAGCCACGGTTCGTACGGCCGCCGCAGGCCCGGCCGCCCACCGACGTCGAGCGTTCCGATCGTGTTGCCGTGGTAACTCCCCCAGCGTCCGATCATCGTGGTCCGGTCCACGTCGCCGCGCGCCAGGTGGTAGGCGCGGGCGAGCTTCATCGCGCTCTCGATCGCCTCGGAGCCGCCGGAGACCGGGTAGATCGCCGGATCGTCCATCGGGAGATATCGGCCAACGGCGGCGGCGTAGGCTTCGAGCGGCTCCGACGTGAAGACGCTCCCGTGCGCGTAGGCGAGCCGGTCGGCCTGGGTGGCCATGACCTCGGCGATCGACCGGCGCCCATGCCCGACGTTGACGACGATCGCACCGCCGGCGGCGTCGAGGTACGCCCGCCCGGTCGTGTCGACGACGGTGCTGCCGATGGCCTCGCGCGCCACGAGCGGGTTCGGCACCGACGAGCGCTGGAAGACGCGGCCACGGCTCATCGCCGCATCGTAGCGGACCGCGCGCGCCGATCTCGTTCTCAGGCGGTTCTCAGCAAAGCGTGGGACGCTTGAGGTTGCCCCCACGCCTCGACGGTCCGTCGTGGCCTCGACCTTCGGAGACCCGCCATGACCTCGACCCGCCTCGTCGCCGTCCTCGTCGCCGTCCTCGCGGTCGGTGGGATCGGCGCCTACATCGCCTACGACCAGTTCCTCCGCGGCGACGCGGCCCCCGAGCTGACGCTCCCGTCAGCCGCATCGTCGGCGTCGGCCGGGGCGTCGGCGACGGCGTCGGCAGATGGTGGAGCCAGCGAGGCGCCGGCCGGTGACCTGGACCCGTCGAGCGCGGTCGGGGATTGGACGGTCGTGGGCGGCGAGGCCGGCTATCGCGTTCGAGAGCAGCTGGCGAGCCTGCCGGCCGAGAGCGATGCGGTCGGCCGGACGACCGATGTCACGGGGTCCGTGACGCTGGCGGCGTCCGGTGAGACGGTCGAGCTGACCGCCGCGAGGATCGATGTGGACACCACGACCATCGTCTCTGACGAGAACCGACGCGATGACCGGATGCGCGGCCAGGGCCTCGAGACCGACCGCTTCCCGACCGCCGGGTTCGTGCTCACGAGTCCCATCGAGATCCCCGCGGCCGCCTTCGACGGCGAGATCGTCGACGTGACGCTCGCCGGCGATCTGACGCTCCACGGCGTGACGGAGACGGTGGAGATCCCGTCCAAGGCCCAGGTGTCCGGCGCGACGATCTCCGTGCAGGGGAGCGTCAGCTTCTCGCTCAGCGACTTCGACATCGTGGCACCGAACGTCGGCGGATTCATCGTTTCGATCGCGGACACCGGCACGCTCGAATTCGTCGTGACTCTCTCTCGGGGCTGACCCGGCGCGGCTGACCCGGCGCGGCTGACCGCGACCGCCGGTCAGGCCACCGTTTCGGCGAGGGCGTCGATCACGTCCGCGGCGAGATGCTCCCCGGCGGTCTCGCGCATCACCGCGAGGGCCTGGTCCACGGACATCGGGCCGCGGTACGGCCGGTTCGCGGTCAGCGCCTCGAAGACATCGGCGACCGCCACGATCCGTGCCCCGATGGCCAGCTCGGGGGCGGTCAGACCGCGGAAGTAGCCCGTCCCGTCGAGACGCTCGTGATGGCAGGCCGCGAGTTGGGCGACCGCCGAGAAGGTCGGCACGGGGTCGAGGATGCGCAACGTCATCTCGGGATGGCGTCGGATGACGTCCATCTCGGTCGCGTCGAGGCGGCCCGGCTTGTCGAGGATGAGGTTCGGGACGCCGAGCTTCCCGAGATCGTGCAGGAGCCCAGCCCGCCGCACGTCGACGACCTCCGCCGCCGGGAGCCCGAGGCGGGCCGCCAGCCCCTCGGCGATGTCCGCCACCTGGCGCGAGTGCGAGCCGGTATACGGGCTCTTGGCGTCCACCACGTCGGCGAAGGCCCCGGCGATGCGATCGATGTCCGCGTCGTCGGACGTCCGGATGCGGCCGGCCGGCTCCAGCGCGAACGTGCGAGCGGCGAGGTCCGGCGCCGCCAGATCCTCGAGCAGTCCGCCACGCCCGAGATCGAGCAGCGTCGTCGCGATGTCGGGGTCATACCAGGTCCCGATCCGCTCCGTGACGACCTCGAGCGCCCGGTCCGGCCCGGCGGTCGAGACGAAGACGTCGAGCCCCTGGCATGCGGCGAGGATCCGTGACAGCGGGTGGATCTCGGCGCCGCGCAGATGACGCGGGTCGCCCTTGCCATCCCAGTGCTCGTGGAGGTCCAGGATCGCCCCGGCCACGCGGTCGTCGAACCCGGCCTTCCGAGCGATGGCCGCGCCTCGCTCGCAGCGGAGCTGTTCGATCGCGCGGTGCTCCTCGCGCCCGCGAACGCCGAGCGCGATGAGGCGGCGGATCCTCCGCGGCAGTGGTTCGGCTGTGGGGATCGTCCGAAGGCTGAAGGCCGCGTACGACAGCATCGAGCGTTCGATGGTCGCCTGGCGCCGCTTCGTGTCGATGTCATCCGCGCCGAACAGGCGCGTGATGGCGGCCGCGTTCGATGAGCAGCCCGCGTCCTTGAGGAAGGCGGCGAAGAACAAGGCGTCTCGGTCGTCCGCCGCGAGGCCCAGATCGTCGGCGAGTCGCATCGCCAGGTAGCACGTCCGCAAGGCGTGCCCGGGAAGCTGGCCCTCGGTCAGGTCGAGCGCGGTCGAGAGCGCCGCGAGGAGCTGGCTCGTGGGGATGGCCTCGCGATCGAGGACGCGCAGGTCGGCGCGGCGGGCGGCCACGAGAGCGCTCGCCAAGGGCGTCGCGGTGGTCGAACCATCCACATAGCGGATCGGCTCGACGCGAAGGGCGGCCTGGTCCATGACGTCGCCATCGTGCGGCTCCCCGTCCCCTGTCCCCCCGGCCCGGTGGTCACGGTGGCCGATGCCCGGTGGTACGGGTCCCACCCGAACGAATCGAGCTACTTGGTGTAGGTCCCGCCGGGGTCCAGCTCGTCGCGGATGAGGGAGAGCTCCCCCGCCGTCGGTGGCGCGGTCTCGGCGAGATCCTCCGCGATCGCCACGTCCCAGCCGATCGTCTCGCGGATGCCGTCGACCGTCGCACCGGGGTGGAGCGAGTCCAGGCGCATCTCGCCGGCTTCGTCGAAGTGATAGATGCCAAGGTCCGTGACGACGACCGATGGTCCGCGGCCCAGCCAACCGCCCTGGCGCCGGATCCGGTCCGCCGCCTCGGCGCCGCCCAAGTTGCCAGGCGACGTCCGGAAATCGATCCGCTCGACGAAGGAGCGCCGGCTCTGGCGCATGATCACGAAGACCTCGCGAGCGTTGATCGCGATCTCGCAGGCCCCACCCGATCCCGGCAGCCGCGTCGTGGGGTGCTCGTATGGGCCGATGACGGTCGTGTTGATGTTCCCGAACCGGTCGATCTGCGCGGCGCCAAGGAACCCGACGTCGATGAGCCCGCGCTGGAGGTAGTACCCGAACAACTCGAGCATGCTGACGACGGCCGTGGCCCCGGTCACGATGGTGGGATCGCCGATGGACAGCGGCAGCCGCGCCGGGCGCGCACCGAAGACCCCGGCTTCATAGACCAGTTCGAGATCCGGCGCGACGGTGCGCTTGGCCAGATTCACCGCGATGTTCGGGAGCCCGACACCGACGAAGCAGACCCGCTGGCCCGCCAACTCCCGTGCCGCCGCCACGATCATCATCTCGGACCGGGTGAACCCGAGCTCGAGGGCGCCGGTACCGTTCGATGCCGTCATCGATACGCCCCGTAGTCCACCGGACCGGAGGGGGCCGAGTCGCTCGGGCGCAGGCTGGTGATCCGGTCGGCGCCGAGCTTGTCGACGTAGGCGGCACGGCCATCAAGGTCGTACACCCACTCGCGCAGCCAGGCCTGGACGGCGGCCTCGTCGCGCGAGATCGGGTCCCAGTCGAGATAGAACCGGTTGTCGCGGTCGTAGGCGCCCTGGACGTACGACGGGTGCGCGCCCCACGGCTCGACGACGACGGCGTCCACGATCAGCCCCGGGATGATGGTCCGGTTGGGGTCGGCGCGGACCACAGCCTCGTCGACGAGCTCCTCGACCACGACGATGACGCGGTCGGCGGCGAACGCGGCCTCCTTCTGACACCCGAGCAGACCCCAGACCTGGGTGTCCCCGGCGGCGGTCGCCCGCTGGGCGTGAACGATCGTCACGTCCGGACGAAGCGGGGGCACCGCGTAGATCGTCTCGTCGCCATAGGGCGAGGCGATCGGCCGGATGAGGGGATTCGCCACCGGCAGGTCCGTCTCGAAGTAGCTCCGGAGCGGGAAGAACGGGAGGTTCATCGCGCCCGCGGTGTAGCGCCCGACCATCCCGAAATGGCTGTACTCCTCGATCTCGAGCGGCTCGTCCGCGATCTCGCCCTCGATCCGACGACGGATGGCCCCGAGACCGCCCACCCCGGGATTGCCCAGCCAGGAGAAGACGAGCTTGCGGGCCACACCGGCGGCGATCATCTGGTCGTAGATGACGTCCGGCGTCAAGCGGGCGAGCGTGAGATCGCGCTTGCGCTGCCGGATGATCTCTTGTCCCGCCGCGAAGCTGATGAGATGGGTGAAGCCCTCGATGGCGACGGTGTCGCCGTCACGCACGAGATCGGCGATCGCGTCGCGCATCGTCGCGACCTTGGACGTGGGGCTCACCCCGCCATTATCGGCGCCGCGACCGGCGAGCGCCGCGCCGTAACGATTCGCGAACGGCCGGGCCGGAGATTTATCGTGCGGGTCGGCGACGCGTCCGATGGGGCGCGACGACCCGGCGAGTGGAGGGCATGGCGATGGACGACGGGGCCGTCGGTAGACAAGTCCGAGGGCTGATCAATGTGGCGATGGCGCTGTTCGTCGTCACGATCGTGATCGGGATCCTCAACGGCCTTGATGCCGTGGAGTTCAACCGCGACCAGGTGCTCACCCACGTCCACTCCGGGACGCTGGGTTGGGTGACGCTCTCGCTCATCGCCGCGTCGGTCTGGCTGTTCGGACGACCAGATCGACGCCTCGCGATGGCGCTCGGGATCCTGATCCCGGTCTATGTGGTCGCGTTCTACGTCGGTGACCTGGCATTCCGGGCCATCAGCGGCACGGCGCTCCTCATCGCCATCGTCTGGCTCGTGGTCTGGGCGTGGCAGTCCTACGCGCGCGTCGGGTCGCTGCCCGCGCTCGCCGTCGCGCTGGGCCTCGGGACCTTCGGCTACGGCGCGATCATCGGCGTCCTGCTCCAGGTCCAGATGGCCAGTGGCACCTCGGTCTTTCCGCCCGGCGCCGACATCATCGGCGCGCATGCCGGGACGATGGTCTTCAGCTATCTGATCCTCGTCGCGATGGGCCTGATCGAGTGGCAGGTCAAGGGCACCACCGGTCGACCGGTGGCCGGCCTGGTCCAGCTGGTCGCGCTGTTCGGCGGCGGTGCGTTGCTCGCGGCCGTCTCGATCTTCGCCGCGGATCAGGTCCAGTCGATCGGCGGGATCTACCTGCTCGTGGAGCTGATCGCGATCATCCTGTTCATCGTTCGGATCCTGCCGACCGCCCTGCGCGTGGACTGGATGGCGTCGTCGCCGGGCCGGTACCTGGCCACGGCATCGGTCTTCGTGATCGTCGCGATGGGGGCGTACATGGTGCTGGTCGTCTCGTTCCTGTCCGACCCGACGCAGGACTTCGAGACGTTCCTCCCGATCCTCGCGGCGAGCGATCACGCCACGTTCATCGGCGTGATCACGAACCTCGTGTTCGCCCTGGTCATCAAGCTGACCGCCGACCGAAGTGGCGACGGATCGGCGCTCGACCAGGTGGTCTTCGCCCTGATGAACGGCGGCCTGATCCTGTTCATCGTGGGGCTCGCGGCCCAGGTCCAGATCCTCAAGCAGATCGGCGCTCCAGCGATGGGGATCGGGCTGCTGATCGGCCTGGCCGTGCTGGCGATGCGGTTGCGCTCGTCCGACCTGCGAGGCGCCACCGCCTGACGACGGACTCGAGACCGATCGCGCTGGGTGTGCGGGGTCGGGGTCGGTCGGGTCAGCCGGCTGCTTCGACCCCGCCCAGTGCGCCACCGGCCCGTGCCTCGGCGATGATCTCGGCCGGGTGACCGGCGACGGCCGCGACGGCCTCCCCGAAGAGGCGCAGCGCGGTCACCATCTCCGCCTCGGTCACGGTCAGGGCCGGCGATAGGCGCACGCTGGACTTGCCGCACTCGAGGACGAGCAGGCCGCGTTCGAAGCAGGCCCACTGGACGGCTTCTGCTTGGTCGGCGGTGTCGAACTCGACGCCGATCATGAGACCGAGACCGCGAACATCGGTGATCAGCGAGGGAAAGCGGGATGCCAGGATCCGGAGGCCGTCCATCGCCTGCTCGCCACGGATCCGGGCATTCTCGATCAGCCCGCCGTCGAGGAGGTCGATGGTGGCAAGCGCCGCTGCGCAGGCCACAGGGTTCCCGCCGTAGGTGGAACCGTGCGCGCCCGGCCCCCAGGCTTCGAGGAGCTCGGCGCGCGCCATCATCGCGCCGATCGGCATCCCTGATCCGATCCCCTTCGCGGTGAGAAGGATGTCCGGCTGGACGCCCCAGTGCTCCACGGCCCACATCTTGCCCGTGCGCCCGGCACCGGACTGGATCTCGTCGGCGATGAGGACGATCCCGTGGCGGTCACAGATGTCGCGGAGGCCCTGGAGGAACCCGTCCTCGGGGACGATGTAGCCGCCCTCGCCCTGGACCGGCTCCACGATGATCGCCGCAACCTCGTTCGCCGGAACGAGCCGATCGAACAGCACCTCGTCGAACCAGCGCAGGTCCTCGACGCGACCGTAGGGGGCGTGGTAGACACCGGGGAGAAGTGGCCCAAAGCCAGCGTGGTACTTCGCCTTCGAGGCCGTGAGCGAGACCGACCCGTAGGTCCGACCGTGGAAGGCCCCGAGGAACGCCACGACGTACGGCCGATGCGTCGCGTAGCGGGCGAGCTTGATCGAGGCTTCCACCGCCTCGGTCCCGGAGTTGCCGATGTACGTCCGGACTCGACCCGCGATCGGTGCCCCCTCGGCGAGGCGCTGCGCCAGCTCGGCGTAGATCGGCAGATAGAAGTCACTCGCGCTGAAGTGGATGAGCTCCGCGGCCTGCTCCTTGATGGCCGCGACCACCTGCGGATGAGCATGACCCGTGGACGTGACGGCGATCCCCGCCGCGAAGTCGAGGAACAGGTTGCCGTCGATGTCCTCGACCGTCAGGCCGTCGCCCCGGATCGGCACGATCGGGTAAGCGCGCGGCAGGCTGGGCGAGGTCCAGGTCTCGTCGAACGTCGACATGCGCCCGCGCCTTCGGGCCCGGCAGTTCTGTGACGAGATGCGGGACCGGACGGTCACCGGCGACGCGCGACGACTCCGTGGCCAAGGGGCACCTCAACGACCAAACGACTGCATAACGAGTATGCAGGGTGGATATCGATGGCGGAGTCTAGCAGACCAAATCCGTGGTTCGTCCGACCATCGAAAACGCGAGGCTGCTGAACGTGCCCGAGCCCGGCGAGTAGTCGCGCGCGTTCATCTCGTACAGGGGGGCGCTCGAGGGACTCAGGTCGAGCAGCCCCCGGAAGCGCCACGGGTTGGCGGTACCCGAGCTCGTCGGGTAGGTGGCCACGGTCTCGCCGTACGGGTCGAAGCGGTAGGCGTCGGTCAGGACCCGGCCGGCGTCGATCAGCCCGACCGTGCGGTGCAGACCGTCCATCCCCTCCAGACAGCCCGATGATCGAAGGTCGATCCTCGTTGGCGTCCCCGCGCCCGCCGACGTCGCGGCGGCGAGCGCTGGTGCGGACTGTACTCCGCCCGAACGTACGAATGTCAAGCCATCCGTTCGGTTGACGACTGGCCCGCGCCCGGAGTCCACTGCTATTGGAGTTTCCCCGACAGGTGAGCGTGGTCGCGGCACCAGATCGCATCGTGGATCCTGCTCCACGAGGAACCTGTCCGCAGAACTCCACTGGTATTGGAGACTCGGCTTAGTCGACGACCGTGTGCGACTGCTCTCGAAGGAACTGCGCGACGTAGTACATCGATAGCGCGGCCTTGCCGGTGGAGCCACTCCCCTTCCAGCCGCCGAACGCCTGGATCCCGGGCCACGCGCCCGTGGTCGCGCCCGCTCGTCGGTTGACGTACAGCACGCCGGCCTCGATCCGCTCGAGGAACTGCTCCACTTCGGCCGGATCCTCGCTGTAGACGCCGGCGGTCAGGCCGTACACCGCGTCATTGGCGAGCGTGAGCGCTTCATCGATCGAATCGACCGCCGCGACGGCGGTGAACGGCGCGAAGAGCTCATCGCGGAAGAGCCGATGGTCGGCCGGCAGTCCGCCGACGACGGTCGGTTCCACGTAGGAGCCGCGGGCCATGTCGCCGTCCGACAGGCGCTCGCCGCCGATGAAGACCGTGCCGTCGCGGCGCGCATCGGCGACCGCGGCCTGGTGGCGCTCGACCGCCCGTGCGTCGATGATCGGGCCCAGCCAGTTGCCGCGCTGGAGCGGGTCGCCGATGGTGATCGTCTCGGTCTTCTCCACCAGGAGCCGGATCAGCTCATCGTGGACCGGCCGCTCCACGTAGACGCGCGAATTCGCGGAGCACTTCTGCCCGCCGAACCCGAACGCGGAGCGCATGATCCCTTCGGCTGCCTCCTCGAGGTCCGCATGCCGGGACACGATGGCCGGGTTCTTGCCACCCATCTCCACGATGCAGGGGCGTGGCCAGGCACGGCTGAATGAGTGGAAGAGGCGCATCCCGACGTCGTACGAGCCGGTGAAGACGATCCCGTCGATCCCCGGGTGCTCCTGGAGCGCCTGACCGACCGTCTCGCCCGGGCCCATGACCAGGTTGATGACCCCGGCGGGCACGCCGGCATCGATGTAGGCCTCCATCAGCTTCACCGCCGACAGCGGCGACGCCGTGCTGGGCTTCAGGACGACGGTGTTGCCGGCGAGCATCGCGGCACCGGTGGGTCCGGCCGCCAGCGCCATCGGGAAGTTGAATGGGCTGACGATCGCGAACACGCCGTGCGGCCGCAGGACGGATCGGGTGTGGACCGTCGAATCGCCGAGGTTGCCCATCGGGTGGTCGTAGAACGCGTTGTCCTCGGCGGTCTGCGCGTAGTAGCGGATGAGGTCGGCCGACTCCTCGACCTCGCCAAGCGCCTCGATGCGGTTCTTGCCGACCTCGAACGCCATCAGCGCCGAGTCGTCCATGAGGCGGTCGCTGATGTTCTCGGCGGCCTGCCGCAGGATCGCGACGCGCTCCGCCCACGGGGTACGAGCCCAGGCCGGTTGGGCGGCACGAGCGGCGGCCACGGCGGCATCGACGTCGGTGTTCGTCGCGGTCGCGAACGTCCCGAGCAGGATCGCCGAGTCGATCGGCGAACGGACCTCGAAGGAGGCGGCGCTGTCGCGCCAGGCGCCCGCGATGTGGTTCAGGTGATGACCGCCGAGCGTGCCTCGGACCCGCGCCACGGCTTCCTCGAACCCGGTATGGAGGTCTTCGTTGTCGGCGCGAAGGGTCGCGTACGTGACCTTGATCCGCGGCTTCTCGTCAGTCGTCATGGGAGGGCCCTCGTGTGAAGGATGGCGGCGTGTCGCCGCGGGTCGCTTGGGGTCAGTCTAGCGCGGCGACGACATCGGCCAGCGAGGCGGCGATCGCGTCCGGACGGCGGCCACCCCGCTCGGCGGCGGCAGCATCGACATCCTCGAGACCATGCTTGCCGGTCAGGACGAAGATGCCTTTGAGACCGGCCCGCTGGGCCGCGCGCACATCGGAGCGGACGTCGTCGCCGACCATCGCGATCTCGGAGCGATGTAGGTCGCGGCCGACCTGCCGCCGGAGGTCCGCCACGGCCGCGCTGTAGAACGCGGTGGAGGGCTTGCCGACGATCCGCGGCTGCGTCTCGGTCGCGAACGCCAACCCGGCCACGAACGCGCCCGAATCGAGCGTGGGTCCATCCGGCGTCAGCCACCAGGGGTTCTGGTGCATCCCGACGAGGACCGCACCGTCGCGGATCAGGCGGAACGCGCGGTTGAGGCTGTCGAAGGTCATCTCTTCGGGCGTGTCGCCGATGATCACGGCCGCGGCGGAGGCCCCGCGGACACCCGCTTCCTCGTGGGTCAGGAGGTGCTGTCCTTCGAACTCGGTCTTGGCGTCATCCGACGCGAGGACGTACAGCGGCCGCCCGGCGAAGGCCTTGGCGGTCCACGCGGCCGACGCCGACAGAGCGGATTGGAACCGCGCCGCCGGGATCGGGGCGCCGAGGCGAGCCGACCAGCGCGCGAGCGTCGATCGGCTCACCGCTGAGGTGTTCGTGACGATGCGGTACGGGTGCCCGGCACGCTCCAACCGGCCGACGGCCTCAGCCGCGCCCGGAATGATCTCGCCTGCCACGACGATGACGCCGTCCAGGTCCAGGAGGAGCGCCCGGACCCCGTGCAGGGCCGCACGAAGGTCGGTCCCGCGGGTGGTCGTGTCGGGCATGATGGCAGCGTATCGGAAACGTCAGGGAGTGCACGGATGGGACTGCTCGAGGGCAAGACGGCGCTCATCTTCGGGGTCGCCAATGACCACTCGATCGCCTGGGGGATCGCCCGGGCGCTCCATGCCGAAGGGGCGGAGGTCGGGTTCTCGTCGGTCGAGAGCCTCATCGAGCGACGGGTCCGGCCACTCGCGACGTCCATCGGTTCGACGTTCGTCGAGGCCGCCGACGTCACCTCGGACGACGACATCGCGCGCGTCTTCGAACGCTGGGGTGAGACGCACGACAGCCTCGACATCCTCGTGCACGCCCTGGCGTACGCGAAGCGGGAGGACCTCGAAGGAGGGTTCATCGATACGTCCCGGGACGGGTTCGCGATCGCGATGGACGTGTCGGCGTATTCCCTGGTCGCGTTGACGCGAGGGGCGCGACCGTTCCTCGGCCGCGGGTCGTCGGTGATGACGCTGTCGTACTACGGTGCCGAGAAGGTCGTCGCGAACTACAACGTGATGGGGGTGGCGAAGGCGGCGCTGGAGGCGTCGGTCCGCTACCTCGCCGCGGACCTCGGGCCTGACGGCGTGCGGGTCAACGCGATCAGCGCGGGCCCGGTCCGGACGCTGGCCGCCGCGGGGATCGCCGGGTTCAAGGGCCTGTACCGCGGCTTCGCGGAGGTGGCGCCGCTGCGGGCCAACATCACGCCCGAGGATGTGGGACGGACCGCCGTGTTCCTGGCGTCGGATCTGTCCGGGGCGGTGACCGGCGAGACGCTCTACGTGGACGGTGGCTTCAGCATCATGGGCGTGCCGACCGGGGAGTGACCCATCGGGGCGTCCGCGGGCGCGGGCTCCCATCGGCGCGTGCTCCCATCGCCGCGTGCTGCCGGGGCGTCGCAGCCGGGGCGTCGAATCTCGTGCACCCGGGGCAGATCGTGCTCCCCGTGCACACAACGGCCGCTCGGAACGCGCTCCTGACCCGAAGTTGGTCGAATCCTTGCATCGTGAGCAAGAACGGAGCGCCTGACCCACATTCGGCGCCGATCCTTGCACCGGGAGCAAGGAATTGACGCCCTTGGGCCGCGTCGGCGCCGTTGTGTGCACCGGGGGCACAAACGGTCGACTTCTTGCGCCCGGAGCACGGAGCGCGACGAGCGGCGCGGCACGGCCCCGATCGGCGCGGCACGGCCCGTCGGGCGCGGCACGGCCCCGCTCGCTACCAGCCGAAGCTGCCCGGCTCACCCTTGATGGGTCCGACGATCTTCGAGGTGACCCATCCCCCGTAGAAGCCACCCGGCTGCGGCGTCGCGCGCTCATCGCCGACCCACGCCTCGTCGACCCGGCCCGCGTAGAACGCGACATAGCCGGCCAATGCCTCGTACCCGGGGTTCGGCGTCTCGTACGACCAGGCGACATCCGGGATCCGCCGCCCGGACCGCTCGTAGGACAGATACGTCGCGGTTCCCTTCCACTCGCAGGATGAGGTCCGCGGCGACGGCACGAGCCGACCGAGGTCCACATCGGCGCGCGGCACGTAATAGACGGGCGCGCCGGCCGTCTCCAGGACCCGCAGGCCGCGGACGGTGTCGGCGAGCATCTCGCCGTCGACCATCACGCGCAATCGATCCGAAACGGCCTCGATGCGTGGCGGCCGCGGGTAATCCCACACGGATTCCTGGCCCGGGCCGGGCGGGATACGGATCGGTCTCGTCGAGGTCGTCATGGCGTGGATACGTTCGAGTTCGCGACTCGGATGGCGCCCGCGCGTCCGCCTCGGCCAGAGACCGTCATCCGCCCCGCAGGATGGTGAGGATCCCCTCCAGTTGCTCGATGGTCAATTCGCCGCTCGCGCGCAGCGCCACTCGGCCTTCAGCATCGAGGAAGACCCAGAACGGGAACCCGGACAGCCCGTACGCCGACGCCACCGTGTCGGCCGGATCGACGAGGACCGGAACGCTCCACCGCTCGGCTTCGAGCCAGGCATCGGGCGGGTAGTTCGGCAGGGTCGGATCGATCCCTGTCGCGACCGAACGGAGATCCACGCCCTCCGGTGGACCGTTCGCGTCAAGCCATGCCTGGACGACCGGCACCTCGCGCTGGCAATGCGAACACCAGTGCGCCAGGAAGATGATCACTTGGGGCCGCCCGGCCTCGCCGATCGTCACGGTCGAACCATCGAACGACGGCCCTGACGCGACGGGCGCGGGCCTCCCGGCGGCCACGTCGTTGGTGGGGCTCTGGAGGGTGGCCAACGCCGTCCCGGTGATCACCAGTGCGGACGCGTCCGTCGGGCCGGCGAGCGTCGGCTCGGGGGACGGTGACCCGGCGATCGGCGTCGGCGACGCCCCGGCACCACCGAGTCCCGGACCCAGGAGAACGGCGATCACCGCCGCCACGACCACGACGCCAGCCGCGATCGGCAGGACAAGACGCTGATTCACACGACCACCTCGGATCCAGGTTCGGGGAGCGATCGTCGCACCGGCACCGTGACGACCGCGATGATGAGCAGGAATGCGGCAAGGGCCATCGTCGGGAGGCTGATCAGCCCGAAGGCCCGGAACCAGATGACCGAGCAGGACGGCCCCACGCCACAGGCTCCGGTATCGAGCGCCGGGATCCACTCCAGAGCGACGTGATACCCGGCGATGACGGCGCCGATCCCGGCAAGCGCGACGACGGACGGGATGACGCCGCGATCCCGGCGGACGACCGCGAGCCACAGGATGACCGCGAGCGGATACATCGCGATGCGCTGGAACCAACACAAGCGACACGGCTCATACCCGGCGACCTCGGAGAAGTACAGGCTCCCAAGCGTCGCCAGGGTCGCGACGATCGCAGCGAGGGCGAGGGCGTTCGGCGCGACGATGGCGCTCGCGGCTTCGAACCTGGCACGGGCGCCCGGCCGGACGGCCACGCCGACGCGGCCCACCGCGATCACCAGGACGAACGCGAACGCCACGAGGGCGAGCAGGGCGAAGAAGGTCTGAACGGTCTGTGGCGTCATGCCACGTCATCATCGGCCACCGACGCCGGGTCCGCCGCGAGCCATCCGGCCCGAGTCGACCGGGCGAAGCGGCCCTTCCACCCCGTGGACGGAATCTCACCCGTCGGACGGAGCCTCAGTCGCCGCCTCAGCCGCCGCCTCAGTCGCCGCCCTTGATCTCGAAACGCGACAGTCGCCAGCTCGTCAGCAGGAGCGCGAGCAGGATCGCGATGGTCAGGACGGCGGCGGCGATCCCGCCGTCGATCTGATCGCCACCGATGCGTCCGCCGAGCGCTTCCGCGACGCCCATCGTGGCCTGCCGGATCGACAGGAATTTCGTCCCCTCGAGCAGCCCGCCGAGCGCGCCCTCCCAGAGCAGGACGTAGACCAGCCCCACGACGAGGGCCCGCGGCGTCATCGCACTCAACCCGACGAACAGCGCCGCGTACGCCGTCCCGCCCACGAGACAGGCCATCGCGAAGGCGAATGTCGTGGACAGCTCCGGATCGTCGAACCCGCCCACGAGGAGCCCCGTCAACACCGTCGCGGGGACCACCAGGACGGCCGTCGCGACGACCGCGACCGTGATCTTGGCGACGGCGATGATCCAGCGCGGGACGGGCTTGATGAGCAGGTAGATCGCGGTCCCGTCCTCGATCTCCGACCCAAGGGCCGACGTCCCGAGGATGAGCGCGATCAGCGGCATCACCGTCCGCACGATGAGGAGGCTCAGGAAACCGTCGACGTCCGGTCGACCGCCGCGCACCTCGATCAGGATGCCGAGGAGGACCGGGATCGCCGCCAGCAGCAGCATGAGGATCACGCGCCGCCGCCCGAACAGGCCGCGCGCCGTGACCGCAAGCAGCGCGCCGAACGCACTCATCGGCGCACCAGGTAGCTGAAGACGCTCTCGAGCGAGTCGTCGGTGGGGCCGACCTCATAGAGCGTGATGGCCTGATCCCGCGCGATGACCGGGAGGACGCGCGTGAACGCCCCGAAGTCCGACGTTCGAACGGATAGCCGCTCACCGGCAAGTTCAGCCGCGAACACCACCGGGTCGGCCAGGAGCGCCGCGGCGAGGCCCCGGTCATCCGACGACCGGATCCGGAACGTGTGCGGGCGATCGGTCATCAGCCGGCGGATCGACCGGAAGTCGCCCGCCGCCGCCAATCGCCCGGCATAGACGACGAGGATCGAGTCGGCCAGCCGCTCGACCTCCTCGAGGATGTGCGAGGAGAACAGGATCGTCCGGCCGGCGGCCGCCATCGCCTTGAGCAGGCGCATCATGTGCAAGCGCTGCCGCGGATCCATCCCGTTGAACGGCTCGTCGAGGAGCAGGATCGCCGGGTCGTGGACGAGGGCGCCAGCGAGCTTCGCGCGCTGCCGCATCCCCTTCGAGTAGGTCCCGATCGGTCGATGCGCGGCGGATGTCAGCTCGACCGTGGCGATCGCCCGTTCCGTGGCCGTCGACGCGTCAGCAAGACCCTGGAGGCGAGCGTTCAGGAGGACGAACTCGTGACCGGTCAGGAACGGGTGGACGACCTCGCGCTCGGGCACGAGCCCGATCCGGCGGAACATCTCCGGCCGCCCCCATGCCGTCTGTCCCTCGACCAGGACCGCCCCCGCGGATGGTCGCAGGAGCCCGGCCATCAGGTGCAGGAGCGTCGTCTTGCCGGCACCGTTCGGGCCGAGGAGCCCGGTGACGCCGGGGCCGAGCGCGAACGAGACGTCATTGATCGCGACCACGTTGCCGTACCAGCGCGAGACATGGTCGACGACGAGCGCCGCAGACGGCGTCGTCATGCGCTGATCCGCTGGTAGCGCCGGATCGTCAGCACGAGCGTCGCGATCGCGCCGGCGGCGGCCGTCCCGGCGTAGAGCGGGCCCGGCAGGGCGATGGCGGCGACCACCGGGTTCTCCGAGATCGAGCCGAACAACCAGGCGTTCGCGCCATCGAGCACGTCACCCGGACTCAGCAGGACAAGCAGGCGTCCGACATCGCCGCCGTCGAGCGTCCCGGCCAGGGCGACCACGACGGGCGGGATGAGCGAGATAGCGATGATGCCCGCGGTGGCATAGGCACGGCGGGGCGTCCAGGCGGCGACCAGCGCCGCGATCCCGCCCAGCAGCCCGGACGACAGCAGGCCCTGCATCACGAACCGCGGGACCGCGTGCGCCTCGTGGCCCAGCCCGGCGATCGGATCGGGGGCGACCAGGACCCGACCCACGAACAGGATGACCTGGGGGACGAGATCCATGAACAGCAGGGCGACCATCAGCCCGGCCGCCCTGGCGACGGCGTAATCGGTCCTCGTGAGGGCCCGCGAGAAGTACAGCGGCAGGACGCCGAACCGCTGGTCGCGACCGAAGAGCTCTGGTGCCTGGGCCGCGCAGAACAACATCAACAGCGTGACGGTCAGGCCGTGGTACGTCTCGTAGCGGACCGGCGATGCCTGGTCGAGGACGTCGCCTGCGCCGGCCTGGGCGGCGAGGGCCGCGATGCCGACGGCCAGGATGGCGGGGAGGACGGCCAGACCCGTCAGCGTGATCGGGGCGATCTTCGCCCGGCCGCCGCGGCCGATCCCGTAGGCCCCGCGCAGCGTCGTGCGGAAGAGGGAGGTCCGCGCGGCGCGGCGCCCGAGTCGCGGCCCGGTATAGCGCTGATACCCGAGGTCGTAGATGCTCCCGCCAGGGCCGGTGGCGCTGGTCGGCGCGTCCGCGCTCATCGCCCCGCCTCGATCGCGGCGGGCTGCTCCGCGAACAGGTCCTCGAGCCCACGACGACGCTGCTCGAGGCGGACGAGCGGCAGACCGAGCTCCGCGAGGGCGTCCCGAACCAGGTCGTACGGTCGGTCGTCATCGATCGGGATCACCACGGTCCGGCCATCCACCGCGGGAGACAGCCCACGCGACGCGAGCGCGTCGGCCAGCAGGGTCTCGCCCTCCTCCACCTCGACGACGAGGTAGCCCGTCCGCTCCGTGAAGCTGCCGAGCGGGGCGGCCCGCAGGAGGTGCCCCGCGTCGATGACCACGAGGTGATCACACACGCGCTCGATCTCGCCAAGGAGATGGCTCGCGACGATCACCGCCATACCGAACTCCGCGCCGGTCCGCTTCACCAGCGCCAGCATCTCGTCGCGGCCCGCCGGATCAAGGCCGTTGGTCGGTTCGTCCAGCAGGAGGAGTTGCGGATCGTGGACCAGCGCCTGGGCGAGCTTGACCCGCTGACGCATCCCCGTGGAGTACCCGCCGATGGCCCGGTAGCGCTCCTCGTACAGCCCGACGTGGCGCAGCACCTCGGCGGTCCGTTCACGGGCCGCCGTTCCGGGCAGACCGGACATCCGGGCCATGTGGCTGACGAAATCGGTGGCCGATGTGTCCGGCGGGATCGCATCGTATTCGGGCATGTAGCCCACGAGCTCACGGATCGACGTCCCACCGGATCGGACGTCCATGCCGAGGACCGTGGCGGAACCAGCGGTCGGCTCCAAGAGACCGAGGAGGATCTTGAGCAGGGTGCTCTTGCCGGCGCCATTGGCGCCAACGAGCCCGATGATCCCCGGCTCCAGCGTGAGCGACAGGTCCTCGAGCGCCACGACGCCGCCTGGGTAGTGCTTGGTCAGCCCGTCGAGCGCGATGAGTGCCATGAGCGATGAAGCCTAGCGCGTTCGGCGCACTAGGCGGCCACGATCTGGTTCCGCCCCGCGCGCTTGGCCATCTGCAGGCCGACGTCGGCGACCTGGATGAGCGACGACGCCCGCTGATCGCGGCGACGACGGCAGGATCTCCGTACGCGCCGCGAACCCCGCGATCCTCGCGACCGGTCTTCCGTGTCGATGGGTCCTTCGGACCACCAGACCAGCACCGGACGTCCCGGTGCCGCACCTCGCCGATCAGCCGAAACGCAGGCTCGCGGCGACGTCGTCGGCCGTGTCCAGCAGGTCTCGAAGGGTCGTGTCCGCGGCCGGTTCGATGACGATGACGAGGATCGTGCCGTCGACGTCGAGGGCGACGATCCGGGTCGTCCGATCGGGCTCGGCGTGGATCGCCACGTCCCCGGCGACAAGGATCTCGGGTCTCGCGTCGGGGTCCGGCGTGAGATCGGTCGAGGCCCCACGGCGCCCGTCGATCCGCACGGTCGCCGGACCCGTGCCGGTCAGCCCGACGGTCGCGGCGACCGCGCGGAGCAGGGCGCGTGGTCCGCCATTCCCGAGACCGCCCTGCGACGGGTCGGCAAGGCCGACATCGATGGCGAACGTCACGGAGCCCTCGGCGCGAGTCAGGGTGACGATCGAGTCGTCGTGACGGGCCACGGACCACCCGTCGCCGAGGGCGAAGGCCATCGGCAGCCCGAAGCCGGTCGGCATGAACCGGCCTGGACCGGTCGCGCAGGCAAGGTCGAGGAACGGTCGACAAAGTTCGGTCGGGGGCTCGGTCGGCGTCGGGGCCGGGGTCACCGTGGCGTCGGCTGTCGACTGGGGTGTGGCCGTCGGACCGTCGGTGGGCGGGGCGCTGGTCGGTCCCTCCGTTGGTTCGTCGGTCGCCTGAACGATCGAGCCACTGGCGGATCCAGACAGGGCGATCACGGTGCCGACGATGGCCACGCCGATGATCGCGAAGACCAGGAACGATCGACGGAGGCCGCCATCGGATCGATACGGGCGTTTGACGGGGCCCGGACCGCCGGGCCCGACGGCGACCGGACGTCGCCGGCGAAGACCGAACCCGCGTGACCTTCCGACGGGCGGAGCCGCGTCTGGCGAGCCGGGGTTGCCTGTCCTCGTCGTCCCCGTCCGGTCGATGCGCCCGACGATCGGTTCGAGCGCGGCCGCCATCGCCCCGCCGTTCTCGAACCGGTCGGCCGGCTCCGGGGCGAGCGCGCGGACGATGACCGCATCGAGCGAGATCGGCGTGTTCGGCCGCAGATCGCGCGGCGATGGGGCCGGGGCGCCGACGCGGTCCGCGGCCAGTTCGGCGGTCGTCGCGCCCGTCCACGGTCGCCGCGCGGTGAGGGCCTCGAACAGCACCAGGCCGAGGCCGTAGATGTCGGTGGCCGCCGAGGTCGGCCGGCCCTGTGCCTGTTCCGGGCTGAAGTACTGCACGGACCCGAGGGTCGTGCCCGGCAGGACGGCCTCCGCGTCGGCCGCCAGCCTGGCGATCCCGAAGTCGGTGATCATCGAGCGCCCGTCGCGGGCCAGCATGATGTTCCCGGGCTTCACATCGCGATGGACGATGCCGCGGGTGTGCGCGGCGTGCAGGCCCCGGGCGATATCGAGACCGATCCGCGCGACGTCGGCCGGTGCCAGTGCGCCATCGCGGCGGATCCGGGCCGCGAGATCCTCCCCCTCGATCAGCTCCATGACCATGAACGGGCCGGCGGGGTCCGTACCGGTGTCCAGGCACGCCACGATGTTGGGGTGGCGCAGCACAGTGGCGGCGAGCGCCTCGCGCCGGAAGCGCTCGGCGAATTCACGGTCGACGCTGATCTCGGGACGCAGGAGCTTGACCGCGACATCGCGTCCGCCGCGCAGGTCGGTCGCGCGGTGGATCGTGGCCATCCCGCCCAGACCGATCACCCCTGTCAGCCGATAGCGGCCGGCGATGACCTGTGGGGCGCCCTGGTCGGCGAGTGGCCTGGTGTCGTCGGTCACCCGGGGACGATACCCCGGACCCGTCGGATGCCGGATCCGTGGCTGCGCGCGCGAGCGGGCGCGCGTCGCTTCGATCGCCATGAACGAAAGGGCTTGGAGCGGGAGACGGGACTCGAACCCGCGACATGCAGCTTGGAAGGCTGCCGCTCCACCAACTGAGCTACTCCCGCGCCGAGGCTGCCGATCGACGATCGAAGGTGCGACGTCGATGACAGTTCGCACACACGATATCGCACTTGTCGGCTTCGGCAAGTATCCGAGCCGTTCCGGCACGGCCGATCATCCGCGTCACGGCAGATCGCTTCGTCCACGGATCGCGATGATCGAAGTCCATCGCGCACGGGGGAAATCGACCACCACAGTCCATACATGGCCGATCACGCAACTGATCAAGGGTCTGGGCCTGGGCACGCCACCGGTCTCGCTTGCGCGCCAGGTGCCTCGACGTGCCCGCCAGCGACTTTGGGCGGTCGGCGTGGCGCTGCTGCGTCCGGATGCGGTGGCAATTCGCACACACAACATCGCACTTCGCCGCTTCACCAAGCAGGGCTGCCGTGGGCCGAAGCATCGCGCCGCCGGAGGTCAGGCGGAAGTTCTTGGCGCCTGGCTCCCGATGGTCAAAGTCCATCTGATGGGCGGCAAACGTGCCTCCGCAGTCGCCACACGGCCGGGAGCGAAGCCGGCGGAGGAGCTCGACAGCACGGCGTTGGCGTCCTCGGACGCGCTCGATCTCCCGCGAGCGGTTCCGCTCGTAGTACGCCGCATTCGCGGTTCGCTGGCTCGAACGCATCAGACGAAGATTAGAACAACTGGTCGAAATCATGCCTCGTACGGGCGCCCGACCTGCGGCGCAAGTGGACGATGCCAACGGCTCCTCGCAGGGTCGAAACTTCGATCGAGGGACATCGTTCGCACGCGTAGACTCTGTAGACAGGAGGTCCGCATGACGGAGCACATGGAGGCCGGGGCGACGGCAGCCGATACCGATCTCAGCGCGGCGATCGCCAAGGTCCGCGACTCGGCCACGCGACTCGGCGTCGAACTCAACGAGGACGAGGCGGCCGAATGGGTCCAGGCGATGGCCACCGAAGTCACCGGCGGCGACATCGTCATGGACGTCGATTCCGGGGTGTACGGCCACCGGGTCACGATGCTCGACTTCACCCAGACCGATCTCGCCCGGTTCCGCGAGATGTCCAAGATCGTCGGGTTCGAGGATCGGCCACCGCAGGTCCTGACGGCGCTGTCCATCTCCGGGTCGGCGGCCCAGAGCAAGGTCAACGCCTACCCCGCCGACTGCGACTTCTTCGAGCGGATCCACATCAAGGCCGACACGCGGGACGAGGCGACGACGATCCTCGCCGACCTGATGCGCGACAAGGCCCTTTCGACGGCGCGCGGACCCGGGCATCGGCTGTGGGAGGTCAAGTTCGGATCGCATCCGGTCGCCGGGACGAAGGGCGGTCATGCGATCCCAGTAGGTGCGCCGATGTCGTGGACCCTCGAGGAGGTCCAGGCCGGGCAGATGGAACTCATCGCCGACGACGGCACCATCGTGGTCCATACGTGGATGGATGCCTCGAAGGACCCGGGCTGGTGCAAGCTCGACTGGGTCATCGCGGACGCCTCGCGTGGCAAGCTCGCCAACGCGAGCAACATGCTGGACGTGACGTGGGAAGCCCCCGACGGGACGATCACCCCGCTCGACGGATTCCTCGACCCCTACTACCAGGAGGTCTATCTCGAGTCGGAGTCGATCCCGCTCTTCCAGCGGCTCGTCAAGGAGCTGTCGGCGGACTCGGTGGACGACTATGTCGACCAGCTCGAGCACGAGGTCTACAAGTACAGCGTCCAGGACCCCAACTACGGCAAGGCCGCGCGCCGGATGTACAACGTCTTCCGGATGAACGGGATGTATCGCGAAGCCGCCTATCTCCGCGAATTGTTCGACGAGCCCGTGACCGCGCTGTACCAGGTGGCCGCGCTTGATCCGAACGCTGGACGACGCGGCGTCATCGGGGGACGCGTTCGACACCGAGACGATGGTGTCGCAGGTGGACGGGCTGATCATGTCGGCGATCCAGGCGCTCGACGGACCCCAGGAGACCGAGATGGTCGGCCACCTGCTGAGTCTTCGAAATTCGCTGCAGGCGCGCGAGTCGCACGCCGATCGCGAGGATGAGCTGAGCGGCATCCAGGGCGCGGCCCTGAACGCGGTCAACGACTACTTCCAGCGAGCGCTGTACTCGGTGCCGGAGATCGCGGCCTACCTCGAGGGCGTGAAGCAGCGCGCTCCGTAGCGGTTCAGCGGGACGGGCGTCCCGGGTTGCGCGAGAGGCGCTCGCCCGGAAGGGCGACGGGACCGTCCGGCGGTCGATCGCCCATGCGCGGGCCGTGGTCCGGGCGGCTACCAGCGCCGGGTCGACCGCGGTGCGGCGCGGGGCGTGAGGATCCGGCATTCGCTGGGCGCTGACCCAGCCACTGCCCGGGCTGTGCCGGGCGACCGTTCCCTGCTGGGCGTCCGTTCCCCGCCGGGCGTCCCTGCGCGGGCCGTCCCTGTGCCGGGCGACCGTTCGGTGCCGGGCGACCGTCGGGCCGTCCCGGTTGCGCGGGACGAGTGGCCTGGGCCGGGTAGCCGGATGGTGCCGGTCGGCCGGGCACCGCCGGTCGCGGCATGACATCGCGCCGCACCTCGCTGCGCCGCGGGGCGGCGTATCCGCCCCGGTCCGCGGCTGGCCCACTGTTCCGTGCCCGGGGCGCGACGGCCGGTCGCGAGTTCCCGAGGCCACCACGCAGGATCGGCTCGGGTCGGACGCGAGGATCGGGTTCGAATCCCTCCACGACTTCGGTCGGGATGGCGTGCCCAAGGACCCGCTCGATATCCGCGAGGAGCCTGGTCTCGTCGATGCAGACCAGCGAGATCGCGTCGCCGTCGACGCCGGCTCGACCCGTTCGACCGATGCGGTGGACGTAATCCTCCGCGACCATCGGAAGCTCGAAGTTGACGACGTGCGGCAGGGCATCGATGTCGAGCCCGCGCGCCGCGACCTCGGTGGCGACCAGGATCGCGTACTTGTTCGCCTTGAAGTCGGCGAGCGCTCGAACGCGCTGCGGCTGGCTCTTGTTCCCGTGGATGGCCGTCGCGGCGATCCCGTCGCGCTCCAGTTGCTGCGCGAGACGGTTCGCTCCGTGCTTGGTCCGGGTGAAGACCAGCGCCTGGTAGATGACCCCGGTCTTGACGAGGTGGCTCAGCAGCTCGCGCTTGCGCTCACGATCCACGCGGATGACTCGTTGCTCCACGAGTTCCGTGACGGAGTTGCGTGGGGTGACCTGTACGGACGCCGGATCGTGGAGGAGGCCGGACGCGAGCGAGCGGATCTCGTTCGAGAACGTCGCCGAGAAGAGCAGGTTCTGGCGCCTGGCGGGGAGCAGCGCGATCACCTTGCGAATGTCGCGGATGAACCCCATGTCGAGCATGCGATCGGCCTCGTCAAGGACGAGGATCTCGACTCCCGAGAGGTCGATGGTGCGCTGCCCGACATGATCGAGCAGCCGGCCTGGCGTTGCCACGACGATCTCGGCGCCCGAGCGGAGCGCCCTGACCTGCGGGTCGAACCCGACGCCGCCGTAGATGGCGACGGACCGGATCGGCCGCTGGGCGCCGTAGGTTCGGACGCTCTCCTCCACCTGGAGCGCGAGCTCGCGGGTCGGCGTGAGGATGAGAGCGCGAACGCGCGGTCGACCGTCGGGCCGCGAAGCGTGCAGAACCTGGAGCATCGGCAGCACGAAGGCGGCCGTCTTGCCGGTCCCGGTCTGGGCGCCGGCCATGAGGTCCCGGCCGGCGAGGACGATCGGGATCGCCTCGGACTGGACGGGGGTGGGAATGGTGTAGCCCTGGCGGGCGACAGAGTGCAGCAGCTCGGGCGACAGCCCGAGTCCATCGAAGGACATGAGAAGGACGACTCCTGACGAGGCCCTCCCGCGCAGTGGCGGGGCCCGGTCAGGGCGTAAGTTGGGTTCGGGATCGAACGGTTTGTGTGGACCGGGGCGCTGACCGGAGCGCCCATCGACAACGAATTCCTCCCGAGCATACTCGATGTCGCCCGGTGCGGGCGCGGACCCGAAGGTCCGGGAGCGCCGTGGGCCCGACGTCAGGCCTTGCGTTCGAGGATCGGGCGGGCGACGTCCGGCTTGTCGACGACGAACGCGAACATCGCCCGATCGCCCCAGCGGCCAAGGAACAAGTGACCGTAGATGTTGACGCCGGCATCGGCGAGCGCCCGCGACAGCCGTGCCATGCCACCCGGCTTGTCATCGACCTCGGTGAGGATCGATTCGCCTTCGATGTAGGTGTACCCACCCTCGTCCAGCACGACCTTGGTGGCATCGTCGTCTGCCGTGGTCATGATCACGTGGCCCGAATCGCCCATGCTGCCGCCGCCGATGGCGCGCAGGTCCACGCCGCGGGCGGCCAGCGCCTCGGCAAGGGTCGCCATCGCCCCAGGCTCGTTCTTCAACTGGACCACGAACTGGTTGGCCATGCGACCTCCGACGACTGGGCGGGCGCCGATTCTACCCTGCGTGACCGCGCTCAGGATCCCGCACGGATGGCCACCGCCCGACGATACGCCGCCTCGTAGCGCGGCGCGGATCCGGTGACCCAGTCGAAGTCGACCGCCATGCCGCGCGCGAGCAGCCCCTCCCACGCCGGCCCTCCCGCCGAGCGGGCGGTCATCGCGCTCTCGCAGGCGGCGAGCAACGCGTCCACCGTCGGCACATCGAAGGCGAAGCCCGTCCCGCTCGTCGGGTGACGCGGTGTGTCGACGACGGTGTCCGCGAGGCCGCCCGTCCGGTGGACGATCGGTGGCGTCCCATAGCGCAGTGCGATCATCTGGCCCTGCCCGCACGGCTCGAACCGCGACGGCATCAGGAAGAAGTCGGCTCCCCCGTAGATCCGCCGGGCCATGACCCGATCGAACCGCTCGATAAGCGCCACCCGGTCCGGTCGGTCCCCCGCCAACGCCCTGAACGGGTCCGCGAGTGACGGATGACCGCTGCCCTGGACGACGAGCCGCGCGCCGCGATCGAGGAGCGCGGGGGCGGCGTCAGCGACGAGGTCGAACCCCTTCTGCGGGTCGAGTCGCCCGATCATCCCCAGGACCGCGCCGTCATCATCGGGGTCGAACCCGACGCGAGCGAGCAGGTCCCGACGACAGGCCGCCTTCCCGGCGAGGTTCGTGGCCGAGTAGGGCGCCGCCAGGTCAGGGTCATTCGCCGGGTCCCAGACCGTCGTGTCGAGGCCGTTGAGGATCCCGAAGAACCGGTCGCCCTTGGCCCGCAACGTCCCGTCGAGCCCCATCCCGAAGGCCGGTGTCAACGCCTCGGCCGCGAACCCGGGCGAGACCGTGTTCGCGAGATCACTCCGCTCGATCCCGGACCAGAGGAGATCGACGCCCTCGGCGTTCTCGGCGACCACACCGTCACCGGGTCGCAGCCCGAGCTGCCCGAGCGCGGACCGTGGCGTCCACCCGTGGTAGGCAAGGTTGTGGAGCGTGATCACGACCGCCGCGCCGCCGACGACCGGATCGTCGGCGTAGCGGGCGTCGCGGAAGATCGCCGCGGGTCCGGTGTGCCAATCGTGCAGATGCAGGACGTCGACCGGCACACCGTCGGCGCGGAGGGCCTCCAGCGCCGACCGGCAGAAGAGGCCGAAGCGCCAGGCGTTGTCCGGGTAGTCCCCGTCCGCGTCCCCATAGAACCCGTCGCGGTCGTAGGCGGCCGGATGGTCTACCAGTCGGAGTCGATAGCCGTCGGCGGCGACATCGATGATCGTCACCTCGCTGGACCCCGACGACGCCACGGGATCCGGCACGCGCATCACCGTTCTCGGCGCTCCCTGCGGCACCGGGACGCTCCGATAGCGGGGCAGGAACACATCCACCGGCGCGTCGACCGCCCGGTCCGCGGTGCGACCCAGCGCCCGGGCGAGGGCGTCGACGACGTCGGCCAGGCCGCCGGTCTTGGCGAACGGCTCACACTCGGCGGCGAGGAACGCCACGCGCAGTCCCATCGCGTCCCATCGTAGTCGCGCCGCGGCGCCCCGGTGCACCACGCTCCGGTCCACCGGCTGTAAACCGGTTCACTCGCCGGGAACGACCGGGTATCATCCGCGCGGTATGGAACCCGTTCGCGTCCCGTCCATCCCTGCGGGGACCTTCCCGCTCCCCCCGCGGCTCGAAGGTCTTCGGCGTCTCGCCTACAACGTCTACTGGGCCTGGCATCCCCGAACGCGGGGGCTCTGGAGCCTGATCGACCGAACGGCCTGGACGCGCTACCGGAACCCGATCCCGGTCATCAGCGGCTCGGTGGACTGGTCGCGCCTCCTCGACGACGCCAAGTTCCTTGCCGAGTACCACGACGTCCTCGCCGAGTTCGATGCCTACATGGCCAACGGCGCGGACCACTGGTACCAGCGCCGCTACGGGGATGCGCTCAGCGGCCCGATCGCGTACTTCTGCGCGGAGTACGGCCTCCACGAATCGCTCGGGATCTACTCGGGCGGCCTCGGCGTGCTGGCCGGCGACCACATGAAGTCCGCCAGTGACATGGCGCTACCGGCGCTCGGCGTGGGCCTGCTCTACCGCAACGGGTACTTCCGCCAGGCCATCGACGCCGATGGCCACCAGGAGCACCGCTATCCGGACTACGACCTGTCGCGCCTGCCCTTGAGCCGGGTCCAGGACCAGAGCGGGCTGCCGCTGACGGTCAGCGTGGCCCTCGCGGACCGGGAGATCGCGATCGCCGTCTGGCTCGTCCAGGTAGGCCGGGTGCCCGTGCTGCTGCTCGACACGGACGTCCCCGAGAACGCGGACGAGGATCGCCCGATCACCAACATCCTGTACGTCCGCGGCCGCGAGATGCGTCTCCACCAGGAGTTCGTGTTGGGCGTCGGTGGCGTGCGGGCGATCCGGGCGCTCGGTCTGGCGCCGGCGGTCTGGCACCTCAACGAAGGTCACTCGGCGCTGCTGCTCGCCGAACGGGCGCGCGAGCACGTCGCCGCCGGGGTGGACCTCGAGACGGCCTGGGCGGAGGTCCGTCGCAACAGCGTCTTCACGATCCATACCCCGGTCTCCGCCGGGAACGAGCGCTTCGATGCGGACCTCGTGCGACGGGTCGTCGGTCCGGAGCTCGACCGGGGCGACGTGCCGGTCGAGCAAGTCCTGAAGCTCGGTGTCGGGATGGATGGCGACCCCGGTCAGTTCGACATGACCGCGTTCTCCCTGCGCCTCACCAACGGCGCCAACGCGGTCAGCCAGCTGCATGCGCAGACGGCGAACGGCACCTGGCACGGGATCTCGGACCATGACATCGCGGGCATCACGAACGGCGTCCACGGCCCGTCGTGGATCGGACAGCCGATCGCGGACCTGCTCGCCCGATACCTCGATGCGGACCTCGACGACCTCGACGCCTCGACGCGCGCCAGGCGGTTCTGGGAGCGGATGGAGAGGGTCCCGTCGCAGGACCTGTGGGACGCCCATCTCCGTCAGAAGCGCGAACTCGCCCACTTCGCGCATGGACGGCTGCGCGCCCAGTTCGCTCGACACGGGGAGGCACCCAGCGTCCTGGCGGAGGTCCACACGACGCTCGACCCGGGCGTCCTGACGATCGGGTTCGCGCGCCGGTTCGCCACCTACAAGCGGGCCGGACTGCTGTTCAGCGATATCGAGCGCCTGGCCGGGATGCTCTGGAACGAGGCGCGACCGATCCAGGTCGTCTTCGCCGGAAAGGCGCACCCGGCCGACCGGCCCGGTCAGAAGGTCATCCAGGAGATCTTCCAGCGGTCCCGATCGCCGGAACTGCGCGGTCGCGTCTTCATCCTCGAGGACTACGACATGCGGGTCGGCCGGTTCCTCGTCCAGGGGGTCGACGTCTGGCTGAACAATCCGCGACGGCCGCTGGAGGCATCGGGGACATCGGGGATGAAGGCGGCCCAGAACGGCGTCCCGAACCTGAGCGTCCTCGACGGGTGGTGGGACGAGGGCTTCGACGAGGACAACGGCTGGGCGATCGGCGGACGGGTCGACAACCCTGATGAGGCGGCCCAGGACTGGCAGGACGCCCTGGACCTGTACCGGATCCTCGAGGAGGACGTCGTCCCGCGCTACTACACCCGCGACGCGTCCGGGTTGCCGACCCGCTGGCTCGACGTGATGCGGCGCGCGATGGCCACGGCGCTCTGGCGGTTCTCGACGACGCGGATGCTCCACGAGTACACGGAGCGGCTGTACCTGCCGGCCGCGGGCGTGGTCGTCGAGGAGCCCAGCCCCGAACCGCGCGTCCCGACGAACGCGTCCTGAGGCATGGCCGCGCGCATCTCCCTGGCTCTCGCGCTCCATAACCACCAGCCGGTCGGCAACTTCGGCTGGGTCTTCGCGGAGGTGTACGAGCAGGCGTACCTGCCGATGCTCGAGGCCCTCGAGCGGCACCCGTCGGTCCGCGTCTCGCTCCACTACACGGGCCCGTTGCTGGACTGGTTCGCGGCCGAGCGCCCGGACTTCATCGAACGACTGCGGGCCCTCGTTGCCCGGGACCAGGTCGAGATCCTCGGCGGCGGCTACTACGAGCCGGTCCTCGCCTCGCTCCCCGAGCGGGATCGCGTCGGCCAGCTCGTCCGCATGCGCGATGCGCTCGAGGCGATGTTCGGCGATCGCCCGCGGGGGGCGTGGCTGGCGGAGCGGGTCTGGGAGCCGGACCTGCCGACGTCGCTGGTCGCGGGCGGCTACGACTGGACGATCCTCGACGACGCCCATTTCCGGGCGGCCGCCATCCATGAGGACGACCTGTGGGGCCCGTACACCACCGACGACCAGGGCCGGCTGATGAGCATCTTCGGGACTGAGCAGGGCCTTCGCTACCGCATCCCGTTCCGCGAGGTCGATGACGTCATCGAGTACCTGCGCGACCACGCGACCGAGGACGGGTCGCGGGTCGGGATGATGGGCGATGACGGCGAGAAGTTCGGAGCGTGGCCCACCACCTGGGCGCATTGCTGGGGGGAGGGTCGCTGGGTCGATCGGTTCTTCGAGGCGCTTGAGGCAAACGAGGCTTGGCTGTCGACCACGACGCCGTCGGCGTGGCTTCGCGAACATCGACCGATCGGCCGGGTCTACATCCCCACCGGCTCGTACGCGGAGATGGGCGAGTGGGCCCTCCCCGCGGACGAGAGCCTGGTCTATGCGACGGTCCTCCACGACGCACGCGCCGAGGATCGGCCCGAGGCTCGCTGGTTGCGTGGCGCCTTCTGGCGGAACTTCCAGGTCAAGTACCGCGAGATCAACGACCTCCACAAGCAGATGCTCCGCGCGTCCGACAAGGTGGAGGCGATGCCCGTGGGCCCGGCCCGTGACCGCGCGCTCAGCCACCTGTACAAGGGCCAGTCCAACGACTGCTACTGGCATGGCCTGTTCGGCGGCATCTACATCAGCCACATGCGGCTCGCGACGTACGAGCACCTGATCGCCGCGGAGGACATCGCTGACGCGGATGCGGGCGCCTTCGACGCCGCGGAGTCGGTCGATCTCGACATGGACGGGTTCGACGAGGTCCGCCTGGCGTCGGCCGGTCAGGTGATCACGATCGACCCCAACGAGGGCGCCGGGATCGGCGGCTGGGACATCCGACCCGTCCGCCACAACCTGGCCGCGGTCATGCGACGCCGCCCGGAGGCCTATCACGACCTGCTCCGTCAGCACGACGACGACGATGCGCCTATGGAGGCTGGTGACTCGACGATGTCGATCCACGGCGTCGTGCGGGTCAAGGAACGCGGGCTCGAAGGAACGGCTCTGGTACGACCCGTTCGAACGTCGATCCGGTCTGGTCCGGTTCCTCGAGCCCGGTGTGACCGCGCGCGAATGGAGCACCGCGAGCGCCGTCGAGCTCAGCGATGCGACCGATCGCCCCTTTGGTGTCCTGGACCTGGCGCCGGGTCGGCTCGTCGTCGCACGGGACGCAACCGTCGACACGCCGGACGGGCCTGCGTCGGTCCAGCGTCGTCAAGCGCTTCTCATACGGGCGGCGGCCGGATGGATCCGAGCCTCGCCCTCACCGTCGAATTCGAACATCTCGGCGGTGCTGCGATCGATGTTCGGGCGGGCGTGGAGTGGACGCATGACGATGCTCGGCGGTGGCGGGAACCCGGCCGCTTGGTGGGAAGTCGACGGTCGGCGCTCGGCGCACGACGGCGAGGGGACCGCGGTCGGGATCATTACCATTGCGCAGGGCAACGACCACGTCGGGGTGAGCGTGACGTCGACGCTGACCACACCGGGCGATGCCTGGTGGGCGCCGGTCGAGACCATCTCCAACTCGGAGGCGGGGTTCGAGCGGGTCTACCAGGGCAGCGGCCTGCTCCTGTCGTGGCCGGTCCGCCTGGCCGACGGCGAGCGATGGGCCGTGACGGTGACCCACGACGTGCGCGCGAGTCGCGATCGCGCCGACGACGCGTGAGCCGACCGCGCGTCGTCGTCCACGGCCACTTCTACCAACCGTCTCGGCTCGATCCGGTCACCGGCGTCGTCCCGCCGGATCCCACCGCAGCCCCGAACCGCGACTGGAACACGCGCATCGCCGCGGATTGCTATCGCCCGAACGCGATCGCCGGCAACTACGCGCGCATGTCCTGGGACCTCGGGCCGACGCTGGCGAGCTGGCTCACCGACGGAGACCCGGTCGCCTACCGCGGCTTCATCGACGGGCGACCGCGGGGTCAACGGTATGGCGCAGGGGTTCCATCACACGATCCTGCCGCTCGCCACCTCCGCGGACCGTCGAACCGAGATCCGCTGGGGGCTGCGTGACTTCGCCTGGCGGTTCGGTCGTCCGGCGACCGGGATGTGGCTGCCCGAGACGGCCGCGGACCTCGAGACGCTCCGACTCTTCGCCGACGAAGGGGTGCAGCACACGATCCTCGCGCCGTGGCAGCTGGCGGGCGGGCCCGATACCCGCCGCCCATACCGGATCGACCTGCCGGGTGGTCGGTCGATCGCCGTGGCCATGTACGACGCCGGGCTCTCGACGTCGGTCTCGTTCGAGCCCGAGGCCACCATCGACGCCGACCGCTTCGCCCGCGAGCGGATCCACCCGCGACTGGCGGAAGGCTGGGCCGACGATGCGCCCGCCGTCGCGCTGATCGCGTCGGACGGCGAGCTGTACGGGCATCACCAGCCCTTCCGCGAGCTGTTCCTGGCGCGGCTCATCGGCGAAGTCGATCTTGGCTATGACGTCGTCACGCTGGAGGACGCGCTCGCCGCGGACGGCCGGCCGCTCGAGACCGCGGAGCTGGTCGAGCGGACATCGTGGAGCTGCCACCACGGGATCGAGCGCTGGTCCGGGGCGTGCGATTGCGTGCCGGACGGCTCGTGGAAGGCCGACCTGCGCGCCGCGTTCGACCGGCTGGCCGCCGACATCGACACGGAGACCGAGCGTCTGGCCCGCGGTCTCCCGGGTGCGCCCGACCCGTGGGCCGCGCGCGACGCCTACGTGGACGTCGTGATCGGTGCGACCACGGGCGAGGCGTTCGCGGAAGCGTGGGTGGGGGCGCCCGCGGGGCCGTCGGACCGGGCGAGCTTCCTGACGATGATGGCGGCGCAGCGCTGGCGGCTGGCGATGTATGCCAGTTGCGGCTGGTTCTGGGACGTCCCGGAGCGGATCGAGACCGTCGGGGTCATCAGGCTGGCCCGCCACGCCGCCCGGTTGATCGACGGACTCGTCGGCACCGGGCTGGAGCGACGATTGGAGGCGGATCTCGGTGGCGGGCCGGAGAATCCGTCAGCCCGTGGCCTGCGCGCCACGGGCTGACGAGGAGGCAGGTCGTCGGAGGGGACGACCCGCAGGGAACGACGGTGTCTGTCGGGCGATCGAGCCCCGTTGCTATAGTGGCGTCGGCCAAGGTCGACACTACTTTGGACTAGCTATCTATGTCAACCGAACCGATGGTCCCGGGGGCGTCCGCCGTCCCGTCCGCTGAATCGCTGGACGTTGAGCGCGGGTCCGACGTGCCCATCTCGACGCAGATCTACTGGCAGATCGCCTACCAGATCGACTCCGGGCGACTCCTCCCGGGCTCCCGGCTGCCGCCGGTTCGCGAGCTCGGCGGTGCCCTCCGCGTCAACCCCAATACGATCCGCGCCGTCTACCGGCGCCTCGCCGACGCGGGGTACGTGACCAGCCGGCACGGTGCCGGGACCCACGTCGCGGATCGCCCGCCACAGCGGCGTGGCGCGGAAGCGCTGGCGGGCATCGTGTCGGAGATGCTTCGCCGCGCGGCACAGGCGGGGTTCACCGCCGACGAGCTCGCGGCCGCCACCTTTGCCGCGGCCACCGAACGCAAGCGACCCGGTCGCCTCGTCCACGTCCTGTTCACCGAGTGCACGAACGCCGATGCCGGGTACGACGCCGAGCGCCTCGTGCAGGCGTTTCCCGGGCTCATCGAGGCCGAAGGAGCGCTGCTCGACGACCTGCCCGAGCGGCTCGATCGGTTCCACTACGACGTCGTCGCCACGACGACGTTCCACGCCGACGAGGCCCAGGCGCTCGCCGCGGGGCGGGTACCGGTCGTCGCCATGCTCGTCGGTCCGGGGTACGTCGAGATGGTCCACGAGATCGCCGGCTTGCCGCGAGGATCCCGAGTCGGTCTGGTCTGTGCCTCGGACCGCGGTGTCGACAACATGCGTGAGACCCTGGCGATGTCGGGGACGGAAGGCGTCGAGATCCTGTCCGCGCTCATCGGCGGCGATGACGGTCTCGACCTGATCGACGAGACCGCCGACCTCATCCTGCTGTCCCGCGAAGCCCAGCGGGTCGGTCTCGACGAACGCTTCAGCCGGCCCGAGCGGATCCGGTCGTGGACCTACGAGTTCGACCCGTCGGGGCTGGAACTCCTCCGCCGCGCGATCGAGCACGCCGCCGCCACCCGGGTGAGCGAGGGCGTGCCGGCCTGACGCACCCGGTGGCGCGTGCGATGCTTCGACCGATGCGTGCCTTCCACGTCCAGCGCGCCGCGCGCAATCGATTTGGCGTGGAGCGCGCCCTCTTCGGTCTCCGCGGTGACCTCGTGACGAGTGACCCCGCGGGTGTCCGGCGGCTGGCCCTGCGGATGAATGCGGCCCGGGCTCCAGGCGCGCCAGGCGTCAGTGCCGGGGAGATCGGTGCGCTCGGGCTCCTGCACGAGATCGGTCATCTGCTCATCGCGAAACGAGCCGCGGATCCGTCGCGCGGCGGGATGATGTCGGCGATGGCCGCGCTGGAGGGACAGCTGGGCCACGACGGGCCGCTGCTACTTGATCGCTTCGGCGACGAGTTCCCGGGGCCCGGTCGGCAGCCGGAGCCGCCGTTGGTCCGGCTCGAGGAGCTCCTGCTCACTCGAGTGGCCAACGAGAACCCTGCGGCGGCGCCACTGCGTGAACTCGTCGATGACCGCGAGCTCGAGCGGACGACGCGCTACCTCGACGCGATCGCCGCGCTGGAAGGCGCATCGGGCGATCCCGACGACGAACTCGGCGGTCGCCCGCTCATCGAGCTGCTGCGGCTGCCGGCACGACGGGCGCCCACCTCGCTCGCGGGCCAGCTGCGCTACATCCGCGAGGCATGGGGCCCGCTCCTGGGCGATTCCCTCGATCATCTGCTCGCCCGGATCGACCTGACGCTCGGGATCCTGATCGAAGAGGACCGGGCGCTGCACCAGCGCTTCGGCGGCGGCGGCGGCGGCGCCCGCCCCGGGGATCCGGTCGATGTTCCCGCCTTCCCGTCCGGCGTCGGGCTCGAGCCAGAGGCCTTCTCCGCCGATTCGGCCTGGATGCCGAGCCTTGTCCTCATCGCCAAGAGCACGTACGTCTGGCTGGATCAGCTGTCGCGGACACATGGCCGCGAGATCCGCACGCTCGACGCGATCCCCGACGATGAGCTCGACACCCTGCGCGATTGGGGCGTCACCGGGCTGTGGCTGATCGGGCTGTGGGCGCGATCGGATGCCTCGGAGCGGATCAAGCGGATGCGCGGCAACCCGGAGGCCGTCGCGTCGGCGTACTCGCTCGACGACTACGTGATCGCCGACGACCTTGGCGGCGACCCGGCCTACGCGAACCTGCGCGAGCGCGCGTGGCTCCGCGGGATCCGACTCGCGAGCGACATGGTCCCCAACCACATGGGCATCGATTCGCACTGGGTGGTGGAGCATCCCGAGTGGTTCCTGTCGGTGCCGGAGCCGCCATACCCGGCCTACGCATTCAGCGGGCCGGACCTGTCGTCGGACCCACGCGTCGGGATCGTGCTCGAAGACCACTACTGGGATGACAGCGACGCCGCCGTGGTCTTCAAGCGGTTCGACCGCGAGACCGGGGACGAGCGCTACGTCTACCACGGCAACGATGGCACGAGCTTCCCGTGGAACGACACCGCCCAACTCGACTATCTGAACCCGGCCGTCCGCGAGCAGGTGATCGGCACGATCCTCGAGGTCGCCAAACGGTTCCCGGTCATCCGGTTCGATGCCGCGATGGTCCTGGCACGGGAGCACATCCAGCGGTTGTGGTGGCCCGAGCCAGGGCGCGGTGACGGCATCCCGTCCCGTGCCGAACATGCCATCCCCGCCGCCGAGTTCGATGCCCGGATGCCGGCCGAGTTCTGGCGTGAAGTCGTGGACCGCGTGGCGGCCGAGGTCCCGGGCACGCTCCTGCTCGCGGAGGCCTTCTGGATGCTCGAGGGGTACTTTGTTCGGACCCTCGGCATGCACCGCGTCTACAACAGCGCGTTCATGCACATGCTCCGCGACGAGAACGGGCCCGGTTACCGGCGGTTGATCCGCGACACGCTCGAGTTCGACCCGGAGATCCTGAAGCGCTACGTCAACTTCATGAGCAATCCGGACGAGCGGACCGCCCTCGACCAGTTCGGCAACGGCGACAAGTACTTCGGTGTCGCGTCCGTCATGGCCACGCTCCCGGGGCTGCCGATGCTGGGCCACGGCCAGGTCCAGGGCTTTGGCGAGAAGTACGGGATGGAGTTCCGCCGCGCCACGCTCGACGAGCGCCCGGACCCGGCGCTCCTGGAGCGACATGAGCGCGAACTGTTCCCGATCCTCCATCGACGTTCGTGGTTCGCGGAGGCGGGGGACTTCCTCCTCTATGACGCGCGAACCGACGACGGTTCGGTCGACGAGCACGTCCTGGCCTATTCCAACGGGACCGGGCCCACGCGCTCGCTCGTCTTCTACCACGACCGGTTCGCGACGACGACCGTCACGATCCGCGAGTCCGTCCGGTACGCGCGCAAACGCCCGGACGGGTCCAAGCGACTGGTCCGTCGGACGCTCGCCGATGGTCTGGGTCTACCGCTCGACCCGACCGCGTTCGTCGCGTTCCGGGACGCGCGGACCGGGCTGGAGTGGATCCGGTCATGCCGTGACATCCGCGAGCACGGGCTGCGGCTGACCCTGCCGGCCTACGGCACGCACGTCTTCTGGGAGTTCCGCGAGCTCCTCGACGGGCCCACCCACCGATGGGCCGATCTGGCCGAGCGCCTCGCGGGTGGACCGGTGGCCTCGCTGGATGCGGCGCTGGTCGACCTTCGGCTCGAACCGCTTCACGGGGCACTGCGTACGCTTGCCGCGACGTTCGCGCGCGGCGCGGACGGCGACTCACCGACGGCCGATGGGATCCACGGGTTCTACGGGGCCTTCGCGACCACGACCGGGCTACCGGGGACGGCCACGACCGAGCTGGCGGCCAGATCACATCGACGGCTCGCCGCCCTCCGATCCGCCGATGGACCGACCGACGACGGGCCGACCGACACCCCGACCCCGCCACGTGACCGGGCGGTCGCCCAGGCCTGGGCGATCCTCGGCCGCATCGGGACGCTCGCACCAGGCGATGACCCCGAGGCGACGGCGATCGCTTGGTTCGACGAACTCCGGCTGGGCGAGGCCCTGGCCGCCGGTCTCCGGGATGGCGGTCTCCACGACGAGGCAGCCGCCGCGGCGGACCTCATCCGTGTCCTGCTCGTTCTGCCGCGCCCATCCAGTCTCGGGCCCCCGGCTCGCTCGGCGCCCGATCGACTGCTCCGCGCCTGGCTCGCCGACGACCGAGTCCGCGCAGCCATCGGGGTCAACACCTGGGAGGGCGTCGAGTGGCTCGACCGCGACCGGTTCGCCTCGCTCCTGTCGTGGTCCGCCCGCCTCGATGCGATCGACGGCACGGCGCGTCAGGCCAAGGCGAGCGCGGCGGTCACCCGCGCCCTCGAACGCGCCGCCCGGGTCGCCGGCTATCGCCTGGATCGGCTGGTCGCCGCGGTCCAGGCGACCGCGTCCGGCCCGCCGCGATCAGCCGAAGAGGATCCGACGAAGGAGTGACGGTGGTGGCGCGCCGTGGGCGATGACCGACGCGAGGTGCGCCCGCCGGTCGAAGCCACGCGTCTCGGGGAAGCCCCCCGGCAACCCAGCGTGATCGATCGTGTCGTCGAGGGCGGCGCGGCGGCGAGCGTCGCGCTCGATGTCCCACATCGACATCGAGCCGACGAAGTAGGTGCACAGCTGCGTCGATGACAGTCGGGCCCGGTCGTACTTCGCGGTGGCCTCCGAGACTTCCTGGAACCCCCCGTCGACCATCAGCCCGACCGCCTCCTCCGCGGTCATGCCCGCGGTATGGATGCGGATGTCGATGATCGCGTTCACGACGGCGCGCAGGTAGAACTTCCAGTGGGTCAGCAGCAGGCCGGGGTCGTCCGCGCCGTACCCCGCATCCATCATCACCTGCGTCACGTAGACCGCCCAGCCCTCGGCAAAGAGCCCGTTCTTGAAGATGGCCCGCGGCCGCGACGGGACACGGTTGGCGGCCGCCATCTGGAGGTAGTGGCCGGGGATCGCCTCGTGGATCGTCAGGAGCCGGATCATCCGGTCGTTGAGTTCGCGCAGGAAGGACTCCTGGCGCTCGACGGTCCACGTCGGATCGGGCGGGGTGATCGAGAAGAACGCCTTCTGGTCGCGATCGAGCGGACCCGGCGTCGAGAGCGACGCTCCGGCGAACGAGCGCATGAACACCGGCGTCCAGCGGATCTCGAGCGGCTCGTCGGTCATGGCGATGAGGCGCTCCGCCTCGCAGAAGGCGCGGATCCGGTCCACTTCGTCGCGGCAGGCGGTGAGGAGGTCGTCGGCCGCCGGGTGTTCCGCGGCGATCGCGTCGAGGACGCCACGGACCAGGTGGGTCTCGTCCGCTGGTGCCGCCACATCCGCGTGCCAGACGCTCCAGTGGGCCGCGGCGAGCCGGACCATCTCGGCCCGGACCACGGCGTATTCGCGCTCGGCGGCGGCGAGGATCCGATCCGGTGTCAGGTCGACGTCCCGCATCGTGTGCCGGAACTTGGCCGCGAACAGGTCCGGACCCAGCCGGCCTTCGCCCTCGCTCCGGGGCAGGACATCGTCCTTGAGGTACGCGTCGAAGGCCTCGACGGCCGCGCGCGCCGTACCGGCCGCGGCCTCGAGGCGCGGCAGGAGCCCCCGGACCGCCTCGTCGCCATCTGCCACCGCGGTCCCCGCCATCTCCAGCGCTTCGCTGATGAGATCGGCCACGCCGGGAAGGTCGCGGATCGCGCGTTCCGTCTGGAACCGGCCGATCGGTCGCCAGTCGTCGCCGATGCCCGCGGGACGAGTCAGCGCCTCGCGCGCCGCGTCAAGGACGGCGGGAAGACCCTCGAGACGGCCGGTCACCGACGCGAGACGGACCGCCGGCGACGCGAATTCGCGCGAGAGCAGCCCGAACAGCCCGTCGCCGAGGAGATAGACCCATTGCAACGGGTCCCAGGTCTCGTCGCGCAGCACGCTATCGGCGAACCGGATCTCATCGAGCTCGCCGATCAGCAGGTCGCGGTCGATCGCGTCCTCGACCCCGAGGGGTCCGAGCGCTGTCACCGCCTCGATCCACCGCTCCGCGAACGCGACCCGTTCGGCCCGGCCACGGTGGCTCATGTCCGGCCAGCGATCGTCGCGCGCGTGGTCCCCGACGTACGTTGCGAACAGCGGCTGGAGGTCGAAGAGTTCTTCGAGCAGGGCGTCGAACGCCGGTGCGAGGGTGGACATGGCCGCGAGTCTAGCCCGCTACCATCGACCGATGTTGAGCCAGACATGGGTCACGCCCGTCACGCTGACCGGGAGACGCGTTCGGATGGAGCCCCTTGCCGCCCACCATCTCGACGACCTGCGCGCCGTGGCGTTCGACGACGCGATCTGGCGCTGGACGATCATGGGTCCGCAAGACGAGCCGGGGCTCGTCCGCTGGCTGGAGACCGCGGTGGCGAACGCCGAAGCCGGCACGGAGCTCCCGTTCGCGACGGTCGATCTCGAGACCGGGCGGGCCATCGGGTCGAGTCGGTACCTCTCGATCGTGCCCGAGCACAAGCGTCTCGAGATCGGCTGGACCTGGGTGGGGACGGCGTGGCAGCGGACCGGCGCGAACCGTGAGGCGAAACTGCTCCAGCTGACGCACGCGTTCGAGACGCTCGAGGCGAACCGGGTGGAATTCAAGACGCACAGCCGCAACACCCCCTCGAGGAATGCCCTCGCGGGGATCGGCGCCACCTTCGAGGGCGTGTTCCGCCACCACATGGTGATGCCCGACGGCTCGCTGCGGGACTCCGCGTATTTCAGCATCACGGCCGTGGAGTGGCCGACCGTCAAAGCGACACTGGAGGCGGGTCGAACCCGCTGACGGCACCGCCGCGCTATCCTCGGCAGACCAGACCGCAGCCACGGGACGGAGGCACGACGTGAAGAGCTTCATCGCCGGGACGGTCGCGACCGCGATCGCGTTCTACGTATTGGTCGAGTTCCTGCCCGGGTTCGTCGAGTACAAGGGCGAACTCGTCGGCCTGCTGGCGATCGCGGTGATCTTCGGCCTGGTCAACGGGCTGATCGGCCCGATCGTGAAGATCCTGGCCCTCCCCTTGTCACTGATGACGATGGGCACGGTGGGTTTCCTCATCAACGGCGGGCTGCTGCTGGTCACAGCCTTCGTCGCGGACCAGGCGGGCTTCGACCTGAGCGTCGGCGACTTCCCGCCGAAACTCACCGCCGACACCATCGTGGCCGCCGTGGTGGGCGCGGCCGGACTGAGCATCGTCAGTTCGGCGGTGGGCATGGTCGTCCGCGACTGAGCGAGCCCGACCGACTCCCCGACATCGCTGATCACCTGCGGGCCGCTGCCCGCCGGTTCGGGACGCCGGTCTTCGTCACCGATCTCGTCGCCCTTGAGGCGGCTGCAGCCGCGGTCCGTGACGCCTTCCCCGATCCGTGGGTGCGCCAGTACTCGGTCAAGGCGAACGACGTCCCGGCCGTCATCGCCGCCGTCGCCGGCCACGGGTTCGGCGCGAATGTGGTCTCACGCGGGGAGTGGACCCAGGCCCGGCAAGCCGGCGTGCCGAACGACCGGACCTCGCTCGAGGGGATCGGCAAGACCCCGGCCGACCTGCGCGCCGCGGTCCGAGCGGCGGCCGCCGGCGACCCGCTCCGATGGGTGGCGATCGAGTCCGCGGACGAAGCGGCGGCCCTGGCCGGCATCGCCCGCCGCGCGGGCGTCACGATCGACGTCCTCTACCGGCTGAACCCGGATGTCACGCCCGAGACACTCGCCGGACTCGCCGTGGGCGCCGGCGGCTCGAAGTTCGGGATGACCGAGACGGAGATCGGCGCGGCGATCGAGGCCGGCGGTGGCCCAGATGGGCCGCTTCGTCCGCGGGGGATCCATCTCCACGTCGGTTCGCAACTGGGGGCCGTCGACGCGTGGCGCGAAGCCGTCCGGCGATCGCTGGCGCTGACGGCCCTGTGGCGCGGCGGGATCGACACGTTCGACACGCTCGACCTCGGCGGCGGGTTCCCGGTCCGCCCCCTCGGGGAACCGTCGCCCACACCGGAGCGGTTCGCGCGCGAGCTCCCGGTGCTCGTCGACGCGATCCCCGCTGACCGACGTCCGAACCGCCTCGCGATCGAACCGGGGCGTGCGCTGGTGGCCCGTGCGGGCTGGCTGCTCGCGCGCGTCCTCCATGTCCGGGATCGCGCGGGCCCGCAGGTCATCCTCGACGCCGGCATGACCGAGTTGATCCGGCCGGCGCTCTATGGGGCCCGGCACCCGATCGTCCGCCGCTGAGGTCGCGCGCGCGGCGAATCGGTGCCAACGCGCGTCGGAGGGGCCCGTGTGCGAGTCGACCGACAGCCTGGGCACGCACGACCTGCCGCCGCTCCGACGGGGCGACCTCGTGGCGATCGCCGACGCGGGGGCCTATGCGGCCTCGCTCGGGTCCACGTACAACGGCCGACCGCGACCACCGCAGGTCCTGCTGGCACGGGACGGACGCCTGACCCTGGGACGTCGGCGCGGTTCGTAGTCAGAGTCCGGAGGGCGGCGACGGCTCGGTCGCCGGCCATCCATCGAACCAGGCGTCCATCGGCTATCGCACGCGGCGTCCATGGCGCGGGCTATGCTCGGGGCATGCGCCGTCTTGCCCGGATCTCGCTCGTCGTCGTCACCGGCATCATGCTCGCGGTGCCGGTCGCGCTCGCCGCGTCACCTGGTCCGCCGTTTCCCGAGCCCGAGAACGACCGCGCCGTCTATGACTTCGCCGGCATCTTCCGCTCCGCGACGATCGGCGAGGCCGAGTCCATCATCGACGCGATCGAGACGCGCACCGGTGCCGAGGTCGTGGTCTACACGCAGGAGACCGGGTACTACGGGGTCGAGACGTCCGAGACCGAACGTCGCGCTCGCGCGCTCATCGACCAGTGGGGCATCGGCCGGGCCGGCTTCAACGACGGGATGGTCATCTTCTTCGACCTCGATCCATCACTGGAGCACGGCCAGGTCCAGCTCTATGCCGCCCCGGGGTTCGAGTCGACGTACCTGAGCAACAGCGAACGCCAGGCCATCTTCGAGAACGACATGCTCCCCGAGCTCCGGGTCGCGGACTTCGACGACGCGCTGCTCATCGCGCTGCGCAAGGTGGATGCCGCCGCGACGCCAGAACACGCCGCCCAACTCCAGACCGCGCGCCAGTTCAATGCGGTCCTCGGGCTCATCGGGACGCCGCTCGCCCTCTTCGGCCTCGTCGGCTCCGCGTTCGTGCGCTGGCGCCGGGTCGGCCGCGATCCGGTCTATCACGACGACGATTCGGTCCTGATGCCGGCCCCACCGCCGGACCTGACCGCCGCGTCCGGCGCGATGGTCATGGACGGCGAGACCTCACGTCGGGCGCTGACGACGGCGATCCTCGATCTGGCCAGCCGTGGCCACGTCGCCTTCCGCGAGGAGAAGGGGTTCTTTTCCCACAAGGTGGGGATCGACGTCGAGCCCGCGCGAGGCGACGACACGATCGAAGCGCAGCGGGCCCGCAACGATCGGCGTCCGACCGGCCCAGCCGAAGCGATCGTCTTGAAGAAGCTGCGCTCGCTCGGATCCGGCGCCGACCACTACGTCACGCCCGACGAGCTGCCCAAGTTCGGGGCGTCGGTCAGCTCGTTCGACAAGGCGCTCGAGAAGCATGTCGTGAAGCAAGGCTGGTACGCCGAGGCCCCGTCCAAGGTCATCTCGCGCTACAGCGGGCGTGGCTGGCTCGCGGTGGTCGGCGGGATCGCCGGCTTGTTCATCGGCTTCAACGTGCCGATCTCCGGGTTGACCGCGATCGGCGCGGCGACGCTCGCCGGAGGGATCGTGATGGTCGTGATGGCGCAGGCCATGCCCGCCGTCACAAAGGACGGGTCGATGATCCGCGCGATGATGGCCGCGTACCGGCGGACGCTCCAGATGACGATGGCGCAGGCACGCTCCATGCAGCAGGTGGTCGACGAAGCCGCCACCGCCGGACTGACCTGGCTCGAGACACCGGACCAGGCGGTCGTCTGGGGGACAGCGCTCGGGCTTCAGGACGACATCGAGGCGGTCCTCGGTCGCAGCATCGACGACCTCAAGGAGGGCCGGGCCGCGACGTCGACCTACTTCCCGGCCTGGTACACGACTTCGAGCGGCGCTCAGTTCAGCACCACGGAGATCGCGAGCAGCGGCGGCAGCCTGTTCTCCGATTCGGGTGTCCCGGACGTCGGCGGGATGATGTCTGCGCTCGGGACGATCGGGAACTCGCCCTCGTCGTCCGGGAGTGGCGGTGGCGGGTTCTCGGGTGGGTCGTCCGGTGGCGGTGGCGGGGGCGCCGGCGGCGGGTTCTAGCGGGGGGATCGGCGGTGGCCGTGCTGACGCCCGCGGACCGTGCCGCCAGACCCGCGGACCGTGCACGGGGCCCGCGGACCGTTCCGCCAGACCCGCGGACCGTTCCGCCAGACCCGCTTCCTGACAGATGGCACTCAGGCGAGCACTCGTCTGGGATTCGTCGCCAGATGATCCCAGGCGAAGCCATCTGACACGTTTCGTGCGCCCACCACGCCGGATCCACGCTCACCGGACCCGGCCCCTCCGGGAGCGGTCATGACCAGTGCTCAGCTGGTGAACATCTGGCAGGAACCGGGGGGCGAAGCCTGGTACGCCCCCGTGCTCGCCGGCCCCGTGCTCGCCGGCCCGTCGCCGGCCCCCGTGCTCGCCGGCCCGCCAGCCCGAGGGCTCGCCACCGGACGCCGGACCGTCAAGCCCCGAACATCTCCCGACACCCATCGAGACCGTCGATCGACACCGGCGGTCGCGGCCGTGATCGCCACCGTTCCACGGTCATGGCGAACCGCTGCGTCTCCCGCGAGACACCCTCGGGCGCCAGTCGCCCGCGACCGTCGGGCTCGTAATCGAGGGAACGCGACACACCATTCGACGCGACGTTGTCCAGGAAGGCTTCGGTCTCGGCGACCCGGGCACCAAGACCATCGAACGCGAACGCGAGGACGGCCGCGCGCATCTCCTTCCCGAACCCTCGGCCCTGGAACGCGCGCCCAAGCCAGGACCCGGTCGCGACCGTCCGATGCACGGCGAAGCTCGTCGCGAGCAGGGACTGCGCACCGATCAGTCGGTCGTCGAGCCAGACCGCGAGATGGAGTGCCCAGTCGTCCGGCCGCCAGCCGCCCCGCGCCGCCCAGTGATGCTGGACGAACCCGCGTTCGAAGTCGGGCGTCGAAGCTCGCGTCCAGGCGACCGCGAACGGCATCTCGTCGGCTGGGTGGATCCCCGCCTTGGCGAGGTCGATCAGTGCCAGGACCTCGTCATCGGTTGGGAGTCGCAAGACCAGACGCTCGCTCCGGATCCGCAGGGCGAACAGCGGCCAGGCGTCAGCAACTGTCGTGCCCGGAACGACGTCGGCGTCCATCGGCGGCCGACGGTACACTCCGCCCATGGGTGCTGTCGAGACGATGGAAGACTTCTTCGAGAAGCTCAACGGCGGTGACCGTGAAGGCGCGGTGGCGCTGATGGACGAGATGACCGAGATGCGTGTGCATGTCGGTGACAGCGTCCAGATGATGCGCGGCGTCGAACGGGTCGGCGGCTGGTTCCTGCGCGGTGATGCCGGCCTGCGGATGATCCCCGGCGAGATCCGCGACACCGGCAACACCTACGAGGCGGACCTGCTCGTCGTGCGGCCGGGAGCCCCCACGCAGCACATCGATGCCACGTTCCGCGTGGAAGCCGGGAAGATCACCGCGATCAACATCGCGCCCCGCTAGCCACCAGCGAAGCGCAGAACGAGGCCTTCGCCGGGCCGCCGCGGCCGCCACGGGCGGAGCCGCCGCAAGCAGCAGCAGGGACCGCCATCAGGGTGAAGGGCTGGCCTCGGGGTTCTCCGCCGACGGATCCACGATCTCGTCCGGGGGCGCCACCGGGATGATGATCTCGTCACCGACGCCGATCTTGTTCGGGTCCTTGATCGTCTCCTTGTTCGCCTCGAGGATGTCGTCGACGGTCACGCCGAACTTCTTGGCGATCTTGCTGAGCGTGTCGCCCTTCTTGATCACGTAGAGCTCAGGGGTCGGAGACGGAACGGGCGTCTCCGTCGGCACCGGCGTGGCCTCGGTCGCGCTGGCACTCGGGCTCGCGCTCGCTCCCGGTCCGCTGACCGGGTCCGCCTCGAACAGACCGGGCAGGAAGAACAGCGCGAGGGCGGCGACCACCAGCGCGCCCGCCCAGATCCCGAGCCGCGGGATGCCCGGCAGACCGACACGTGTCTTGATCGTCGGGTAGGCCTCGTAGCGCTTGGCACGTTCCCATGACGGGCCGTCGTGGTCCGGTGCGGGCGGATGCTCTCGCGTGGCGCTCACGCTGGGGCGACGTCCGGCGGGGTAGCGACCCGAGGGTGGCCGGCTGATCGGGGCGGCGGCCGGCGGCTGAGGCGAGGACCGACGCGGTGAGGCGACGAGATCGGCGAGGTCGTCCGACGGCGGCGATGACGGGGCGATGTCAGGATCCTGGGCCGGGTAGCCGCTGGCCATTCGATCGGCGGCACTGCCCGCCAGGCCGGCGCCCGCTCGCCGCGGCGACGAGGCCGCCGACGAGACGTCGTCGCGGCTCGCGCCCCCGACTGGAGCCCCGGTCGCCCACGGTGGCGGCGCCGCCCAGTCGCGCGGCGGGTTCCGATGGATCACCGGCTCTTCGTCGTCGACTGATGGCCTCGACCAGAGGTCGTCATGGACCTCGGCCGGTCCCGGCTCGGGCGCCTCGACGCTCACCGGCTCGTCAGGTTCGACGGCCTCGGGCGGCGGTACCGCGGCGGCGCGGGGCGACTTCGAGGCGCTCGCGGATCGACCCGGGGCCTTCGCCTTCGCGGCTTCGCGACGGGCCCAGTCCTGAAACGTGGGGCAGACCGGGAAGGCGCTCGAGAGGCAGTACGCCTCCTGGTGCGCGACCGCCCGCGGGGCCGGACGGACTTCGGCGAAACAGCGGTGTCGGTGGTCCGGGCTGGACGAGCGCTCGTCGCGCTCATCCTCGAAGGCGATGAACGGGCAGGCCGGGGATCCGTCGCCGGACGTCGCACGGTCGGTCATCGTCGCGATGATACCCGGCTCCGTCGCTACCGCACGCCGGTGACGGGCGTTTGACACCTCATGTCAGGGCTCGGACACTTCGATGGAGCCCGTGTCGCGATACGGTCAAGGCCGGTCCCCGTCCCCGAAGGAGTGCCCATGTCCCGTCTCACCCGGTGGTTCGCCCCCAGCACCACGGTCCATGCCCATTGCGACATCCCGTGCGGCATCTATGACCCGCACGAAGCCGAAGTCGCGGCTCGCACCGTCGCGCGGATGGTCGAGCTGATCGACGGCCTCGACGGCAACGACACCGAGACGCGCAACAAGTTCCAGCGCTGCGTCCGGGTCAAGGAAGACCACGCGGAGAAGGTCAAGCGCGAAGTCCAGGTCATCTGGTCCGACTACTTCAAGCCGGAGCACCTCGAGGCACACCCCGACCTGCACGACAAGGTCTGGAAGCTGCTCAAGCTCGCCGGCAAGAACAAGCAGAGCGTCGACGCCGCCGCCGCTGCCCAACTCGAGGCCGCGGTCAAGGAGTTCAGCGAGATCTTCTGGTCGACCAAGAAGTAGCCGGTCCTCGGACCATCGACGGACCGCGGCGCTCGGCGACCCTTCGCGAGCGCCTGCGCGGCCCGTGGCGCGTCGCGGTCGCCGAGGCCAGCATGGCCCCGGCCCTCGCCGCGGGTGACTGGCTGCTGGTGGATCCCACGCCGACCCGCTGGCCGAGACGCGGCACGATCGTGGTCTTCAGCGAGCCCGACGGCGGGGCGCTGGCGATCAAGCGCATCGCGGCGGGACCGGGCGACCGCGTCCCGTTCGAGGACGGCTTCCTCGACCTCGCCGAGGACGAGGCGTGGCTTCTGGCTGACGCCACGTCTGATGAGACCGAAGCCGCCGGCTTCGGGCCGCCGATCGATTCGCGTCGCTATGGGCCGGTGCCGGTGGACCTCCTCGTGGGTCGCGCCTGGTTCCGGTACGCGCCGTTGTCGCGGATGGGTCGGCTGCGAGGCGTCTCCCGCCCCTAGACCGACGCGCGGCTCATGGTGGCGGACCTGCCACGGAACCCGGACTCGTAACGTCCCACGGTCGCACACGACGCCTCTGGTGGCCCACCGACCACCTCGTGCCGTGGTGCGGCCGTATCTGACCCGTCGTGCCGCGGCACGGTACGGGACCACGCCAGGGCGGTTCGTGGTGTCGCCACGTACCGCCCCACGTAACGACCGACGCGTCGCGAACCGTGGGTCTCCCGGTCGATCATCTGCCGGCGCGCCTATGCTCGACCGATGCGAACGACCGACGACACCGACGCCTTCGACCCTGACGCTCCCCTCCCCGGCCCGCCGGATCCGTGGGCGTCCAGCGATACCCCGAGCCCGCGATCAGGCCCGCCGTATCACATGACCGAGATGATCCAGGTCGAGCCAGCCCTCGCCCGCCGGATCATCACGGCGCAATCGGCGCGGGACTCGGGTGCGGCCCGCCTCGCGACGGCCATCGCCGAGGCCGCCCAGGCCAGCGCGCCCGTGATCGTGACCGGGTGCGGCACCTCGGAGCACGCCGCGCTCGGGATCGTGGAGATCCTGCGCGACGCGTGGCGCAAGCGCCGGCCTGCCGGGACAGGGACCCCAGGCGGCCCAGGCCTTCGAGCTGTCGCTGGACGCGCCGTCGCGTGGTCTCGTCATCGGTGTCTCCCACGAGGGCGGCACTCCCGCGACGAACGCCGCTCTGGCCGCCGCGCGCCAGGCTGGGGCGAGGACCGCGCTCATCACCGTGTCCGAACGCTCCCCGGGCGCCGCGCTGGCCGACATCGTCGTCGCCACAGAGGAGCTGGACCAGGGTTGGTGCCACGTCGTCGGCTACACCTCGCCGTTGTTTGCGGCGGCCGCCGTTGGGGCGCACGTCGCGGGTCGGCCAGTCGACCGCGACGAGGTCGCCCGCCTCCTTCGCGAGGGCCAGCATGACACCGCTGGCGCGGAGCACATCGCGGCCCGGTTCGCCGACGCGACAGGACTCATCGTGGTCGCGTCCGGCGCGGATCGGCCGGCCGGTCGTGAACTCGTGCTCAAGGTCGAGGAGGCCTCGTGGCTTCCGTCGGCGTTCCGGGATCTCGAGACGTTCCTGCACGGCCACCTCCCCGCGACCGGCCCGGACACCGCCCTCGTGGCGATCCTGGCCGATCGCGACCGTCGCGCCGAACGCCTCGCGCGGACCATCGACGCCCTGCGCGCCGCCAGGGTCCTCGGCATGCGGGCCGCCGCGATCCTCGCGTCCGACGTCGATGCAGCCGTTGATGCGGAACTCACCCCGGCCGGCCGGCTGCTCGTGAGCGAGGCACCTGGTCTGCCGGCCCCGGTGGCAGCACTCGTCGGCACAGCGATCCCACTCCAGCTGCTCACCGAACGACTCGCGCGAGCGCGCGGGACCGACCCGGACCCGATCCGACGGGACGACCCGCGCTACGTGGCGGCTGCTGACGCGGCGGGCTGACCGCTCAGACCTGACCCACGAGCGCTTCGCCCATCGCATCGATGTGGTCGAGATCCCAGGGAAGGAAGTCCTGGAGCATCAGCCGCTCGACTCCGGCCGCGGCGAAGGCGCGGACCTTGTCCCGAGCCGCCTCGGGCGTGCCGACGATCCAGCGCTGGCGCCGCTCCTCGATCCAGCCCTCGCCATCCTCCTGATCATCGCCGAACGCGGTCAGGAGCGCGGCCTCGCGGGCGGCGACGTCCGCGTCCGTCGCGCCGATGAGCGTGCCGACCATCGCCGAGCGGGTGATGGAACCCGGCTCCCGGCCGAGCGCGACACACGCCGCGTCGAGCGCGGCGTACGCCTCGACCGCCTTGGCCGGGCTCGCCGATGACAGGTTGAACTCGTCGGCGTAGCGGGCCGCGACCCGAAGTCCGCGCGGTGTCCCGCCACCACCAACCAGGATCCGGGGCCGCGCGTGCCCGTTGGGCCCGATCGGCCGGCCCGGCACCGAGACCGGCTTCGGATAGAACATCGCATCACGGACCGTCACGGTCCGGCCCTCGTAGGACCAGCCATCGGGTTCACCCCACAGCCCGTGCAGGATCGCCAGCTGATCCTCGAGCCGGTCGGCACGCTCGCCGATCGGCGGGAACGCCAGGCCGAGCTGGGCGTGCTCCAGCTCGTTCCACCCGGCCCCGACACCCACCTCGATCCGACCGCCACTCATCTCGTCGACCGTGGTGACGACCTTGGCGAACGTCCCCGGGTGGCGGAACGTGACGGGCGACACGAGGGCACCAAGGCCGATCCGATCCGTCTCGCGCGCGAGACCCGCAAGCACGGTCCAGGCGTCGGTCGTGGGCAGTCCGGCCGGACCGGGAAAGCTCGCGTAGTGGTCGGAGCGGAACAGCGCCTCGAACCCGTTCGCCTCCGCGCGTTTGGCGATCGCCACCTGCTGGCCGTAGCTCAACCCCTGCTGGGCTTCGATCATCAGGACGAAGCGCATCCCTACCTCCGGTGTCTCGCCGCAATCATTCAGGTTGACATGATGGTTCTGGTCACTAGGATAGTTGTCGTGGCACGAAGTATCGACCCAGCCGCCCTCACCGGGGACATCATCGCGGACTTTCGGGCGACCATGATCGCGCTCAAGTGCGCGGCCAGCGAACGGCTGCTTCGCCTGGGCGTCAGCATGGCGCAACTCAACATCCTCTACATGCTCCATCGATCCGGCGAGATGACGATGAGTGGGCTCGCCGACGTGCTCAACGTGTCGCTGTCGAACGCGACGGGCCTGGTCGACCGGATGGTGGAGCGTGGATACATCGAGCGGACGCGCGTCCCGGAGGACCGTCGGGTCGTCATCGTGCGGATGACGACGGCAGGCACGCAGCTGCTCGACGAGCACGACGCGATGACGGACGACCTGCTCCGCCGCGTCCTCGCGAGACTCCGACCGGAGCAGCTCACGGGCGTCGCTGAAGCCACCTCCGCCATGCGGACGGCGATCGAGGCCACCACGATCCCGGTCCCCGATCGACATCCCATCTCGCCATCGGCTCCGCGACCAGTCCCCACGACCCGGAGCGTCGACCTACCCCAACCAACCCCAACGCGGAGGGCCTGACCACCAATGGAATCCATCCCGGCCGAGTTCGGCGATCCCACGCCGACCCTCGCCGACGATCCGGCACTCGGGCTGAGCCAGCGCGAGAAGCTCGAGATCCTCGGCGCCGTCCTGCTCGGCCTGTTCCTGGTCGCCCTGGACCAGACCATCGTCGGGACGGCCCTCCCGAAGATCGTCACGTCCCTCGGCGGCAACGACCTCTACACGTGGGTCGTCACGATCTACCTCCTGACGAGCACGATCACCGTCCCGTTCTACGGCAAGCTCTCGGACCTGTACGGGCGTCGGCCGATGCTCATGATCGGCATCAGCCTGTTCCTGCTCGGCTCGGTCCTGTCGGGTCTCAGCCAGGACATGACCCAACTGATCCTGTTCCGCGGCGTCCAGGGCCTCGGCGCCGGGGCGCTCTTTCCGATCGCGCTCGCAGTCATCGGTGACCTCTTCACCCCGGCGGAGCGCGGCAAGTACCAGGGCCTCTTCGGCGCCGTGTTCGGGGTCTCGTTCCTGATCGGACCGGGGCTGGGCGGCTTCCTGACGGACACGGTCGGTTGGCACTGGATCTTCTTCGTCAACCTCCCGGTGGGGATCATCAGCCTGATCGTCATCTGGCGGCTCCTGCCGACGATCAAGCGCGTCGGCGCAAGTCGCAACCTCGACTTCCTCGGCGCGTTCCTCTTCACGGTCGCGATCGGCTTCCTGCTCGTGGGTCTGACGAACAAGTCGGGCGTCCACATCGTCGATGGCGTCCGGATCCCCAACGACTGGGTCGAACTGACGGTCGGCGGGTTCATCGCGATCGGACTGCTGCTGAGCGCGGTCTTCGTGTGGGTGGAATCCCGGGCGAAGGAGCCCATCGTCCCGCTGGACCTGTGGCGCAATCGGACGTACGTCTCGTCGATCATCGCGACGTTCATGGTCAGCTTCGGGTTCTTCGGGGCGATCATCTTCCTGCCGCGCTGGTTCCAGGTGGTCCGCGGCGAGTCCGCGACCAACTCGGGCTACCTGATCTTCCCGATGCTGATCGGCCTGATCGCGAGTTCGATCATCGCCGGCGCGCTGGTGTCACGGACGGGCAAGTACAAGGCCCTCGTCCTGTCGGCCCTCGTCGCGATGGTGGTCGGCGTGGGCCTGATGACCAACCTCCGGGCAGATACGGAGTACCCCGTCCTGTTCCTATGGATGTTCATCGCCGGTCTCGGCATCGGCCCAAGCTTCTCGGTGTTCACGATCGTCGTCCAGAACGCGGTGCCGTTCGCGAAGCTCGGCGTCGCCACGAGCAACCTGACGTTCTTCCGCCAGATCGGCGGGTCCGTGGGCCTCGCGATCGCCGGGACGCAGTTCGGCACGGCGCTCGGGAACGAATTGCCGGCACAGCTCGAGCCGATCAAGGGCCAGATCCTGGCCCAGGTCCCGGAGCAATTCCGCGCCCAGGCCGAGGCTGGGTTCTCGCAGCTCGGTGGAGGCTCGCTCGACCTCAACGACCTGACCGGCGTCGGCCAGAGCTTTGGCAAGGTGGTCCTCGACCAGGCGCCCGCCACGTTCCAGCCGATCCTCGCGCCGTTCGTCGCGCAGTTCGATCAGGCCTTCTACAACGCCATGAGTCTCGCCATCGCCCAGACCTTCTGGATCGGTGTCGTGACCGGCGTGCTGGCCGTCATCGCCGCGCTGTTCATGCGGGAACTTCCCCTCCGGCGAGAGCACGGCGCGCCGGCTTCGGCGCCCGCGGGCGGTGAGGCGCCGCCGAGCCCGGCGGCCGTCCCGGCGGACTGATTCGCATCGAACGACCGCGCTGGGCGACTCGGACCGAACCGCCATCGGGGTCCCTGGCCGTCGGGCGGGTACGATGCCGGTCGTGAGCATCCAGCCAGCACCGTTCCCGTCTCATCTGACGGCGCTCGGCCTCGCCGATCGACCGTTCCAGGCCGTCCTGCCGGTCGCCGACTTGCCGCCAGGCGCGCTCTGTCGCGTGTCGCGCGGCGAGCTGGACATCCTGCTGGCCCATACGACGGCCGGCATCGTGGCGACCGAGGATCGTTGCCCGCACATGAGCGCCCCCCTGTCGATCGGCGAACTCGATGGCTGCGTCGTCTCGTGCCCACTCCACGAGGGCCGGTTCGACCTCGCCTCGGGTGACCCGGTCCAGATGCCCACGACGGGCGGGCTCGACCCGGACGGGCGGTATCACCCGACCTGGTCGCCCGGGGGCCGCGATGCGAAGGTGGACCCGCCGGGCAAGAAGGCGGAGGCGCGACGACTGACCCGCGTTCGGCGGTTCCGCTACTACCCGCTGCGGGTCGTCGACGGCATGATCGAGATCATCCTCCCGCCCGTCTAGCCGCGCACCGCGCCGTCATCCGGATCGCCCATCCGGACGTATGCCTTCGTGACGACGCCCATCGACGCGCGGCGTCGCTATTGCAAGGACGTGCGATAGTGACACCACCACGGGACGTGGTCATGGAGGAGGATGCGTGTTCGATCTGCCGACGGCGGTCTCGACGAACCTGGCGGGCATCGGCGTGCTCGCGACCGGGTTCGCGCTGGGCCTCCGGCATGGGATCGACTGGGATCACATCGCGGCGATCACCGATATCACCAGTACGACCGCGGCCGCTCGCGCCGCCGAGGCGGCACACGACGCTCAGCACGAGCGGGTCACCGGACATCACCACGGCCACGGCGGCGACGTTGGAACTGCGGGCCCACGACGCTGGGCCCGGCTCGGCGACACTGGCTCCCGCCATGCGCGGCGGCGCGCCGGTCCGGATCGGCCGGGAGCAGCGCGAAGCGATCCGTCTCGGGACGCTCTACGCGCTTGGCCATGCGGTGGTCGTCGTGGCGCTCGGCCTGGCGGCCCTGGCCTTCGGCGCCCTGCTGCCCGATTGGCTCGACCCGGTCATGGGGCGGGTCGTGGGCTTCACGCTCGTCGCGCTCGGTCTGTGGGTCCTCTACTCGGTCTACCGGTACGCGACGGCCGGCGAGGCCTTCCACCTGCGAAGTCGGTGGATGCTCGTGTTCGATGGCGCGCGGTACGGCTGGCGCCGCCTCCAGGCGCGGCTGCACGGCCACGAACACGTGGAGCCGCTCGAGATGAGCTCGTACGGCGCGCGGACCGCCTTCGGGGTCGGGATGATCCACGGCGTCGGCGCGGAGACCGGCACCCAGGTCCTGCTCATCGCCGCCGTCGGGGGCGCCGCCAGCGCGGGGCTCGGCGTGCCGATGCTCGGGGCGTTCGTCCTGGGCCTGATCCTGTCGAACTTCGCCATCGTCCTGCTCAGCTCGGTCGGGTTCGTCGCCAGCCAGACGCGCGAGCGGATCTACGTCGTCGTGGGTGCCGTCGCGGGCGTCTTCAGCCTGGCCATCGGTCTCGTGTTCGTGCTCTCGCTCGACGCGATCCTCCCCGACCTCGGCGCGATCCTCCCGTTCTGACGCCGGTCAGCGCGGACCGGGCCGTGGACCGTCGCGGTCATCGCCGGATCGGGAGTGGGCCGAGATGATCCGCACGGCCTCATCGGGATCGTCCGTGATCTGCAACAGGCCGACGTCTCGCTCCGAGACGGTCCCGGCAACCAGCAGCGTATTCCTGATCCAGTCGAGGAGACCGCCCCAGTAGGCACGACCCATCAAGACCACGGGGAAGTGGCGAACCTTTTCGGTCTGGATCAGGGTCAGCGCCTCGAACAGCTCGTCCATGGTGCCGAATCCGCCCGGCAGGATGACGAAGGCCTCGGCGTACTTCACGAACATCGTCTTTCGGGCGAAGAAGTAGCGGAACTCGACCCCAAGGTCCACGTAGGGGTTCAGGCCCTGCTCGTGCGGGAGCTCGATGTTGCAGCCGACCGACAGCCCCCCGCCCTCCTGGCAGCCGCGATTGGCGGCCTCCATCGTCCCCGGACCACCGCCCGTGATGACGGCGTAGCCCGCCTCCGCCAGCTTTCGGCCCACCGTCCGACCGAGTTCGTACAGCGGATCTTCCGGCTGGGTTCGCGCCGATCCGAAGACGGTCACGGCGCGGCCCACAGCCGCCATCGCATCGAACCCTTCGACGAACTCCGAGAGGATGCGCAGCGCGCGCCACGGATCCGTGTCGAGGAACGCCGGGGAGGGTCGGGAGACGAGGAGCCGTTCGTCCTCCGTCGTGGGCCGGGCCACCGCCATCAGTTCGGCAGCCATGGGCGTGACGGTCACGCGGCCCGCGCGACGCGTCTGACGATGCTCAGGGTCCATCGCCGTTAGGATGCCATCGCGGAGGTGGAGATGCGTTCACGGATATTCGCGGCGGTCGCACTCATCCTGGTAGGGCTCGTGTGGATCGGCCAGGGTACGGGCATCCTCCAGGGTTCGAGCTTCATGGTCGGCGAGCCCGGCTGGGCGGTCGCCGGTGTCGGGATGGCCGCGGCCGGCGTCCTGGTGGGCGCCTGGCGGCTCATCCGCCCCCCGAGGGTCTGAGCCAGACCGCCCACGTCTGTTCCGCCGGCCCGGCGGTCACCTCGGCGCCGTGGCGGACCAACGGCAGGCGCAACAAGCGCGGATCGGCGCTGACGCGGGCCACGATGCCGGCGTCGTCGAGGCGGAGGTAGGCGAGCCCGGCGTCGCGGTACGCCTTCGATCCCTCGTCGAGCAGCGCGGCGGCGCCCAGACGATCCGTGAACCGGCGCAGCTCCGTTGGTGCGATGGGGCGCTTGCGAAGATCGACGAAGTGGACGGCGACGCGTCGTTCGCGAAAGAAGCGGAGCGCCGCGCGTGTGGTCGATGAGTCCTCACGGCCGAACACCTGGATGTCCGGCATCTTCTTTGTGGGCGTGCGCGGGAGCGGCGCCGGCACGTCAGCGCCCCGGGTGCGTCGATCGTGTGGTCATGGTTCGAAGCGTAGCGTGATGACCGGGTACCATCGGGCGGACAGGAGGCGTGCAGTGACGGTCTGGTTCACGGTCAAGCTCGACGATCGACCGGGGTCGCTCGCCCGCGTCGCGACGGCGCTGGCCGAACGCGGCGTGAACATCACCGGGATCGTCGGCGTCGCCGAGGATACCGATGGGGCGCTCATGCTCACGACCTCTGACCCGGCCGCCACACGTGACGCGTTCGACAGCCTCGAGCTGGCGTTCGATGACCACGATCCGACCGGCGGCATCGAACCCGAAGGCCTGTCGATCGCCGACCTCCGACCCGGCGCGGCCGGGCGCGGCACGCTGGCCTGACGACCCGTGGCTCGGCGACGGGCGGCCGAGACGGCCGCCATCCGTTTCGATGTGGTCGATCGGGCGGAGGCGCTGACGGCGATCACGACCATCGCGGCTGACCTCGGCGGCCGCATCCGGACGCTGGCGACGGTCCGTCACATCGAGGCCGACCCGCCGATGGTCGAGATCGACCTCGAGGTCGAGGGGGTGTCGGAGACCGATCTCGCGGCGGCGCTCGAGCGTCTGGAGGATGTTCGGGCGGTCCACCTGACGCGCGCCCTCGGGAGCATCTTCGGCAAGCGGGTCATCGTCATCGGTGGCGGCGCACAGGTCGCCCAGGTCGCGCTCGGCGCGGTCAGCGAGGCCGATCGGCACAACCTGCGCGGCGAGCGGATCAGCGTCGACACGATCCCGCTCGTCGGTGAGCCGAACATCGCCGCGGCGGTCCGGGCCGTGGCCGATCTGCCGCGGGCCCGGTTGCTCGTCCTGGCGGGCTCGATCATGGGCGGCGACATCAGCGTGGCAGCAGAGGAGCTGCGCGCGGTGGGGATCCCGATCATCGCACTCAACATGGTCGGTTCGATCACGGAGCACGTGGACCTCGTGGTCTCCGATCCGGTCCAGGCCGGCACGATGGCCGTCATGGCCGTGGCCGATACCGCCACGTTCGACCTGGAGCGCCAGCGCGGCCGCCGGTACTGATCGATGCGGATCGCCACATGGAACGTCAATTCGCTCAAGGCGCGCCAGGAGGCCGTAGAGCTCTGGCTGGCCCGCGCCGAGCCGGACATCCTGTTGCTCCAGGAGACGAAGCTCACCGACGGTGACGCCCCGGTCATGGCGTTCGCGATGGCCGGCTATCAACTGATCCATCACGGCGAGGGTCGCTGGAATGGCGTCGCGATCGCGGCACGGGACGGGCTGACCGTCGCGGATGTGGTTACCAATTTCGGGGACGGGCCGGTCCGCGATTCAGGACCCGGTGGGGCGGGCGCAGAAACGAGCGAGGACGACTTCGATCCGTTCGACGAGGCGCGGATGGTGGCCGCGACCGTCGAGGGGCTCCGGATCGCGAGCCTGTACGCGCCCAACGGGCGCGTCGTCGGTTCGCCGTTCTACGTGGGCAAACTCGCCTGGTTCGAGCGGCTGGCGCGCTGGATCCGCGAGGAGCTCGGCGGCGGTGCCGGTGGGACGGGCGGGGCGCTGCTGCTGGGCGGTGACCTCAACGTGGCCCCGACCGATGCCGATGTCTGGGACGCCAACGCCGCTCACGGCGGGACGCACGTGTCAGAACCGGAACGGGCGGCGTTTCGCGCGCTCCTCGAGCCCGGGCTGGTCGACGCGTATCGGGCCCGGCACCCGGAGCCTCGGCGGTTCACGTGGTGGGACTATCGCGCCGGCATGTTCCACAAGAACTTCGGCATGCGGATCGACCATCTGCTGGCCGCACCATCCGTGGCGGCGAGGATCGTGGATGCCGAGATCGACCGCCAGGCTCGCAAGGGTCCGCCGGTCCCCTCGGACCACGCGCCGCTCACCGTCGACCTGGACGATCCGGGCAAACCTTTTGATCCAGATTGGGACGGCGCGCTTTCGCGGATCGCGGCCCGCACGCGCCCCTAGACGATCGCCTGGCGCGTGATCCAGCCGATCAGGCCGTCGGGCGTCCGCACCTGCAGGTAGCCCTCGTACGACCCGACGACCTCCACCTCGTCCCCGCGGTCGAGGCGCCCGAGTTCCCGCGAATCCCCGAGGTACGGCTCGTCGGAGACACGCACCTGCCGATAGTTGATCTTGAGACGCTCGGCGTCATCGGTGGGCGGGTTCGTGAACCGCAGCGGGCCGACGGCCGCCCTGGCTTCGGCGGCCGCGACAAAGGCCGCGCGGGCTTCCGCCACCGCGGCGAGCGGGGCATCGTCGGCCGTGGCGTTGATCAACTCGATCGTGGGGTGATTGCCCCGGTCGCGGCGCGAGCGCGGCTGGTTCGTGGTCGTTCGCCGGACATGGGTGGCCGGCGGGACGGTCGGCGGGACGGTCGCGGCGGCCGGTGCGGCGTCCAGCGTCTGATCCGCCGCGGCGGCGGCTCGCTGCGCCTTCGAGAGCTTGGGCGGCTTGGCGGCCTTCGGCGCCTTGGGCGGCTTCGGCGTCTTCTGGCGACCGCGCGTGGCCACGGTGGCCACGGCAGGGACGTCCGCGAGCAGCGAGGGGTCCGGGACCGGGCCGTGGATCAGGCCGTGGAAGGCCCCGGCCATCGCCATCGAACCGATGGTGTTCCGGTCCTTGGCTTCGGAACGGCGCGTCATGAACAAGAACAGCCAGAGGCCGAAGCCGGTCGCCATCAGCCATGCCGCGAACGGGTTCGGGGTCGCGCCGCCGCGAAGGTCGAAGGCCAGTGCGGCGACGCCTGAGCCGCTACCGCCGCCGTCGCCATCCTCGGGGTCGACGACGACCGCTGGGACGACCGGCTCCCCCGGCTGCGGCGACTGTGGGACGCGCACGACATACGCGAGCACGTTGGCGGTCGGCGACGGGGATGGTGTCGGCGCGATCGACGGCTCGACGCTGGGCGAGGCCGAGGCCGCTACGGCCGTCGGTGCCGCCGTCGGCTTGGCGGTCGGCTTGGGCGTGGGCTTGGCGGTCGGCTTCGCGGTCGGCCTTGGGGTCGGTTTCGGGGTGGGCTTGGGTGTGGGCTTGGCGGTCGGCTTCGGGGTCGGGGTGGGCGTAGGAGTCGGCGTCGGTGTGGGTGTCGGCGTCGGGGTGGGGGTCGGGGTGGGGGTGGGGGTCGCCGCGGGCCCGACCGTGAAGGATCCACCAGAGAGCTCGCAGTTCGCCGGTGTGCCCGACTGGGTGCCCGGCTGGACGCGGAAGGTCGCGGAGTAGGTTCCGTTGCTGAATTGACGGGTCCGGGCGTAGACGGCCCCGGTCGTCAGGTCACCGGACACGTAGTTCAGGCTTCGGGTCACGCCGTTGCTGAACTCGACCCGGATCCAGTCCGGCGTCTCACCGACGTTGTCCTGATACGTCACCGAGAACGTGAAGTCCGTGCTCGGCGTCCCGGAAGAGGGCGAGATGTTCGCGTTGGTCAGGCTGCCATTGTCCGGGCAGGTTACGGCCAGGACCGGGGCGGCGAACCATGGGAGCGTCCCGAACAGCGTCAGCACGAGGGCCAGTGCCCCCGCGGCGCGAGCGGATCCCCGTGTTTGGCGTGCGATCAATGCGGTCTCCAAGGGATGACGGTCTTGACCCTAGCCGTCGCACCCGCCCGCGTCCTTGGAACGGTTGGAGGGGGTGCTCGGTACTTTGGTCGCGGTGCGAACGGGGACCGGTGTGTCGTATCACCACTTCGTGAGCTCTCACCGGTGGTTCGCCCATGGCTAAGGCGAACCTGATCAACGCACGCGAGTCGGACCAGCGCCCGTCCAACACGATCCGAAGAGGCACCCTCAAGGTGCTCACGATCGAATTCGTGCTGCTCATGGGCGTCGCGGCCATCGAGGGGTTCTGGCCGGGCGGCCCGGACCGGAGCCTGGCCCTGGTCTTCCTGGCGGTTTCGGCCGTGGTGATCCCGATCACGATGGCCAAGCTCACCGCCCCGCTCTTGCGCGAGATCCACCGACTCGACGACGAGCGCAACGAGCTCGCCGAGCTCTACGGGCAGGCTCGCGAGGACTCTCGGCTCGATGGTCTGACCGGCCTCGGCAACCATCGTTCCTTCCAGGAGGAGCTTCGCCGGCAGCTCGACCTCGCGGCACGCCAGGGGTCGAGCCTGGCCTTGATCCTCGTCGACGTCGACGACCTCAAGAAGGTCAACGACGGGCGCGGCCACGCCGACGGTGACCAGTTGCTGGCGGCTGTCGGGCAGATCGCGCGCAACGCGATCCGACGCGGTGACCGCGCCTTTCGGGTGGGCGGCGACGAGTTCGCCCTCCTGCTCCCCAACGCCGACGTGGAGACTGGCCTGACGGTCGCGCGCCGGATGCTTGCGAGCGCGCTGACCAACAACTACTCGGGTAGCGCGGCTCCGTTCTCGCTCTCGATCGGGGTCTCCGCCTTCCCGTCGCCGAGCACCCAGGGCGATCTGCTCTACCGGCACGCGGACGCCGCGCTCTACTGGTGCAAGCGGCACGGCCGCACGAACGCCGTGGTCTACGACCCGGGCCGCCACGGGGTCGCGTCCGACGATCGATCCGTGGAGGATCTGTCGGCCGCGATCGGGGCCGTCCTCGACGCCCGCGCGCTTCGACCCGTCTACCAGCCGATCTTTTCGCTCGTCACCGGTGAGCCGATCGGGTACGAAGGCCTGATCCGTCTGAGCGATGGCGCGCCGTTCGCTAACGCCTCTGCGCTGTTCGCCGCCGCGGTCCGCGCCGATCGGACCGTGGAGCTCGACATGGCCTGCCTCGAGATCGTCGCCAACGGCATCACCGGGCTGGAGCCGGGTCGGTACCTGAGCGTCAACCTCTCGCCGCGCACGCTGGAGTCGGATCTGTTCCGTCCGGCCGAAGTGACGTCACTGTTCCTCCGGCGGGGGATCGGCCCCGAGCAGCTGGTCGTGGAGGTCACCGAGCGCGAGGAGATCCTGGACCTCGAGCGCCTGCGCATCAACGCGGCGGCCTGTCGGAAGGCGGGGATGCGACTCGCGGCCGATGACGTGGGCGCCGGGAACGCTGGTCTTCGCCTGCTCTCGGAGATCCAGTTCGACATCGTGAAGATCGACCTGTCCCTCGTGCAGGGCGGGGTCATGCACGATCCGTCGCACGGCGTCCTTCGAGCCCTCCAGGAACTGGCGGAACGCTGGCACGCCAAGGTCGTTGCCGAGGGCGTGGAGACCGGCGATCAGCTCGCGGTCATCCGCGAGCTCGGCATCGCGGCCGGCCAGGGGTACCTGCTCGGTCGGCCGGCGAGGGACCGGGCCGTCGAGCGCCTGGATCTCGATCTGCTGATGCCCGAGCCCTGGGCGCGCGTGGGCTTCCCCGCCGCCTGACCGGCCACCAACGACGCTTCGAGCCGGGGGCGCGAGCTGACGTCGACGCGGGCGCGAGCCGCCGAGCGCGAGCTGACGTCGAAGCGCCCGCCGCCCGTCAGGCCGACAGTCGATCAGCCCAGCGGGATCGCCTTCTTCGGGTCGATGAAGGGGATCGCGGCCGACGTCGCCGCCCAAGTCCCGCCGTCCGGCGCCACGATCTCGAGCGGCGTGCCTGGCCCAGACAGGCCGATCGGCAACCACACGTAGCCGATGTTCTTCTCGAGCCGCGGTGACCAGATCAGGTCCGTCACCGTGCCGACCGGCTTGCCCTGGTGGAGCGCGTCGCACTTGCGCGAGAGCTCGAACGGGAGCGCGTCACCCGCGACCTCGATACCGACCAGCTTTCGATCGACGCCGTTGACGCGGATCTCTTCAAGCGCGGCCTTGCCGATATAGTCGGCGTCCTGCGACTCGACGAGTCGCTCGAGGCCCATCACGTGGAAGGGTGTGTCCTTGATCGTGATGTCGGAGCCGTAGTTGAAGATGCCGGCCTCGATGCGGCGTGCTTCGCACGGCGCGATCGGGCGGATCTTGTGCGGCTTGCCGGCCTCCATGACGCGATCCCATAGGTCGCCGCCGCGGGACGGGTCACGTAGGTAGATCTCGTAGCCGATCTCGCCGGTCCAGCCGGTCCGGCTGATGACGACGGGGATCCCGTCGACTTCGGTCGTGAGCGTCCAGTAGTACTTGATCTCGTCGATCGCTGGTCCGAAGATCGTCCGCATCGTGTCGCGCGACTTCGGGCCCTGGACCTGGATCGGGTAGACCTCGGGCTCGCGGACGGTCACGTCCATCCCGCTGTGCACCGCGACGCCGCGCGCCCACAGGCCGGCATCGGAGTCGGCGAGGGCCATCCACCAGCGATCCTCTTCGATCCGGAGGAGGACCGGATCGTTGACGATGCCGCCGTCATCCGCGGTCACCAGCATGTATTTGCCCTGTCCCACGGCGCACTTCGTCAGGTCCCGGCTCGTCAGGCTGTTGGTGAAGGCCGACGCGTCCGGCCCGGTGATCTCGACGATCCGTTCGACCGACACGTCCCAGACCGTGACGTCGTTGAGCAGCGCCCAGTACTCCTCGACCGGATCCGCGTAGTAGCCCGGCAGGTACATGTGGTTGTAGATGTCGTACGCACTGCAGCCGGCCGCCAGCGTCTTGTCGAAGAACGGGGAGCGGCGATACCACGGCCCGAAGTAGAGCGTGGATGAGTCCGTGGTGGCGGGCGAGGCGGGCGTGGTCAGTTGACTGGACATCGCGTCGGGACCTCATGACTGGGTCCCGGGATGGTCGGCCAACGGCGTTCTATTGCCTCTCGCGTTCCATCAGGCGGACCAGGTCGGATGGCGAGGCGCCAGGGCAGGGCTCCAGGAGCGTGCGGTCGGGTGCGTGCCGTCGGCCCTCGCCCGGGCACTCCTGTCATCTGTCACCCACCCGAGCACTGGTCAGGGGCGCCGACGGCGGTGAGCGCGCCCTGAGCACGACTTCGCGCTCGCGTGCCCCCTCGCTCCTGCCAGATGCGGGCGGCGATGAACATCTGGCACGAATCCCGCGACCAATGCTCAACTGAGTGGAGATCGCCGGAATCGCGGGGATCGGGCGCCCGCGCCGGGATCGGGCGCCAGCTGCCGGGATGGCCGGGATCGGGCCGCCGGGATCGCCGGCCGCAGGAACCCGTGCGCCACCCTCGGGATCGTGCCCCGAAACCGCGCCCGGGCCGAGCCCGGAGCTCAGACCGCCAGTGATCCCCCGCTCAATCCCAGCTCGACCTCCGCCACCCCGGTCGCCCAGCGGATCACGTCCTCGCGCGAGATCGTCGTCCCGTGCGCCACCACCTGGAGCGCGAGTCCATCGAGCAGCGACAGGATCCGCCACGCGGCCGCCGCCGGGTCGGCGCACCGGAACTGCCCGCCGTCGACCCCGTCACGGATCGTCCGCTCGAGCAGCGCCTGCCACTCGAGGTTGAGTCGTCTCGAGGTCGCCTGGATCGCCGGCCGACGGGCGGCTTCGGCCCAGGCGTCGAGCCAGAGCTGGAACGCCCAGTCCTTGTCGGCGGGCGTGTAGGTCCGGAAGAAGATGCGCATCGCCTCCCGTGCGTCGGTCGCCTCCCCCATCGCGCGCTCCGAGAGCCGCAGGTCCTGGACGGCGACCTGCTCGAACGCCCCCGCGAGCACGTCGTCCATCGAGTCGAAGTAGTGGTGGATCAGGCCACTCGAAGTGCCCATCTCGGCCGCCACGTCACGGACCGTCGTCGACGCGAGGCCCTTGGCCACCGCCACGCGCAGGGCGGCATCGACGATGGCCTGGCGGCGCTGATCCGGCGGCATGCGACCCATGACGCGCAGCGTAGGACGATATTGCGCGCTCGTCCAACAACGGCTATCGTGCCGGGACCAACCGCTATCGTGCCGGGGCCAACGGCGATCGTGCCGGGACCAGCGGCAAGCAAGAGGGCTAGCACGGCATGATCCGGACGACCCCGTTCCACGAGCGCACGTCGGTGCTCAACGAGACGCACCTGTGGAGTCACTGGTCCGGCCACCTTGCGGCTGATCGCTACCAGATGTCGGACAAGTTCGAGTACTTCGCCGTACGCAACGCCGCCGGGCTGTTCGACTCGAGCCCGCTCTACAAGTACCGGATCACCGGCAAGGACTCGCAGGCGTTCCTCGCCGGGATCCTCGCCCGGGACATCCGGACGTGCGCGCCGGGCAACGCCCAGTACACCTGCTGGCTGGACGACCGTGGCTTCGTCGTCGAGGACGGCGTGATCCTCCACCCGCGCAAGGACGAGTACCTCCTCACCTCGGCCGAGGCGAACTTCGCGTGGTTCGCCGACCGGATCGGTCGGATGGCCGTCACCATCGAGGAGGTCAGCGACGAGATCGGCACGCTGGCACTCCAGGGCCCGCGCTCTCGCAACCTCCTCGCCCGGCTCGTGCCGCAGATGGAGAAGATCCCCTACTTCGGGGTCGCTACCGGGGAGATCGGCGGGGCGGCCGTGACCGTCAGCCGGACCGGGTACAGCGGCGACCTCGGATACGAGGTCTGGATCGACAGCCCCGACGCCCTGCACGTGTGGGACACGCTCTGGGACAGCATGGACGGCCACGGCGTCCTGCCGTTCGGGCTCGCGGCACTGTACATGCTTCGGATCGAAGCGGGCCTGTTGCTGCTCGACGCCGACTTCGACTCCAGCCGCTTCGCCTGGAACGATGCCCACCGCTCCACTCCGATCGAACTCGGCTGGAACTGGATGTTCAAGGACCTCGCATCCGACGATCGCAGGTTCATCGGTCGTCGCGCGCTTGAGCGGGAGATCGCCGACAAGACCTCGCGTTGGGCGATGCGGGGGCTGGTCGTGGACTTCGAGGACTACGATCGGGTCTACAACGAGGCCGGGCTGATCCCGCCCAAGGATCACTCGCCCATCGTGGAGGACTGGATGCTGTACGACGACGACGACGAGCGCGTTGGCTACGCCACGAGCTTCATGTACTCGCCGATGCTCCAGCGCCATATCGCGATCGCGCGGGTCCGACCGGACCTCGCCAAGTTCGGCACGAAGGTGAACCTCGAGTTCACGGTCGACCACCACTACGAGCAGGTCGCCGCGCACGTGGCCCGGCTGCCGCTCTACAACCCAGAGCGAAAGACGGCCTGAGATGACGATGACTGCCCCCAAGCCCAAGGCAAGCGCGAAGACGAGCGCGAAGCCGGTCAAGACGGCCAGATCCGCGAAGCCCGCGCAAGCGGCGTCGACGAAGTCGAACAAGGCCACGTCGCGCTCGGATCGCACCTATGACGCCATCGTCATCGGTGGTGGACACAACGGCCTCGTCAACGGCGCCTACCTCGCCAAGGCCGGGCTCAAGACCTTGATCATCGAACGGCGCCACCTCGTCGGCGGCGCCGCGATCACCGAGGAACTCCGCCCCGGGTTCTGGTTCACGACGTTCTCGTACGCCCTCAGCCTCATCCGGCCGCAGATCATCCAGGAGCTCGAACTCGTCAAGCACGGGTTCATGCCGCTCCTGATGTCCGGGACGTTCGCCCCGGACGGCCAGGGCGACTACATGCTCTTCACCCAGGACCACGGGCAGAACCAGAAGGAGATCGCGCGGCACTCCAAGCACGATGTCGACGCGTATGACCAGTACAGCCACGACATGGAGATGGTCTGTCAGGCCATCAAGCCGCTGTTCGACATGGTCCCGCCCGACATCTTCAGCGACGATCCCGAAGAGCTGATCAAGCTTGCCGCGCTCGGTTCGCGATTCAAGCGCCTCGACAAGCGCGTCCTGCATAACGCCGTCCGGCTCCTGACCGGCAGCGCGGCGGACTTCCTCGACGACTACTTCGAGTCGGATCTGCTCAAGGCGTATCTCGCGTCGTCGGGGATCATCGGCACCAAGGTGGGGCCGCGCTCGCAGGGCTCCGGGCTCGTGCTGCTCTTCCACTCGCTCGGGGAACACGACGGCGAGTTCGGCTCGTGGGCGTTCCACAAGAAGGGGAACGGCGGCTTCACGCAGGTCCTCAAGCGCGCAGCGGAGGCATTCGGCGCCGAGATCATCCTCGAGTCACCCGTCGATTCGGTCATCACGAAGGACGGCCGGGCGACCGGCGTGGCCCTCACGGATGGCACGGAGTATTACGCAGACACCGTCGTGAGCGCGCTCGACCCGCGTCGGACCTTCCTCGAGCTCGTCAACCCGCGCGAACTCCCCGACGACCTTGTCGAGAACATCCAGCGCTTCCGGTTCCAGGGCACGTCATCGAAGGTCAATTTCGCGCTCGACGGCCTGCCGAAGTACCCGCCGATGGGCGACCGCGGCGACCAGTTCCGTGGCTTCACGAACCTCGCGCCGTCGATGGACTACATCGAGCGCGCGTACGACGAGGCCAAGTACGGCTGGTACAGCACCAACCCGTACATCGATATGGCCATCCAGTCCACGATCGATGCCGACATGGCGCCTCCGGGCAAGCACGTGATGTCGTGCTTCATCCAATACACGCCCTACAAGCTGCGCGAGAGCGACTGGGACGCGGAGAAGGAGAACCTGGGCGACACCGTCCAGCGGACCATCGAAGGGTTCTTCCCCGGGTTCTCGGACCTGGTGCTCCAGCGCGAGGTCGTCACGCCGCTCCACATCGAACGGACCGTGGGTCTGAGCGAAGGCAACATCTTCGCCGGCGAGTTCCTCGCCCCGCAGATGTTCTTCTTCCGGCCGGCACCGGGTTGGAGCCAGTACCGGACGCCGATCGACGGCTACTACCAGTGCGGATCCGGGACGCACCCGGGTGGCTGCGTCAGCGGCGCCCCTGGCAAGCTGGCCGCCGGCCAGATCCTCAAGGACCGGGCGAAGGCAACCACGCGGAAGTAGCCGGACGCGCGGCGGGATCCGGGGACGTCATCGGCTGACGACGCCCGAGCCCAGGGGCGCCGCCAGCCGACAGACGAGAGGCAAGTTCGCGGCCAGGTGGCCGCGCCGCGGCTACTTGATCGCGTCGCCCGCCGCGCTCACCACGTACCACTTCTCGCCGAGACCCTGGCCCTTGGTCTCGCCGGCCGCCGCATCCGCGGCGAAGTAGTAGAGGGGCCACGCGCCGTACTTGACCTGCTTGGTGCCGTCCGTCCGCTCGACGGTCGAGAGCTTGCTCGCGTCGAGTCCGGTCCCGGCGACCGCATCGCCGGTCACCAGGAGCGGCGGCCATGTCGACGCGCAGTCGTCGTAGCACGTGGGCTCGCCCGCACTGTCCGGCGTGAAGAGATAGAGCGACTTGCCGCTGGCATCCACGATGATCTGCCCGAGGCTCGAGTCGCCGAGGGCGATGGTCGCGGGGGCGGCTGATGGGGCGGCTGATGGGGCGGCTGATGGGGCGGCCGTAGCGCCACCGCTCGAACACGCGGCCAAGACCACGATCATGGCGACGGCGAGACTCACGACTCGATGCTGGATCCGCATCCGGGGTTCCTCCTGGCTGACGAAGGGTTCACCCGGGATACGACGGTGGCGACTGGTCGGTTTTCGCTAGTCGAGGACGACTCGCTCGTGCCAGTGCGGGACGTGCGTCGCGAGGCCGAGGGCGCGGACCTTCGGCTCCAGCGCGACCTGGGCCTCAGGGTCGCCGTGGACGAGGAACACGCGCCGGGGATAGCCTGCGTCGCCGGGTCGTCGCCCTGCCGCGAACCGGGCGAGCCACTCCAATAACTCCGTTTCGTCTGCATGGGCCGAGAACCCGCTGATGGACCGCGTGCGGCAGCGCACCTGGCGGATCTGGCCATCGAGCCTGACGGTGGTCGCGCCGGCCTGGAGGTGGGCACCGAGCGTGCCCTTGCCCTGGTAGCCGACGAACAGGATCGTCGCCGAGGGGTCCCCGATCAGGTTGCGCAGATGACTGACGACGCGTCCGCCGGTCAACATGCCGTTCGAGGCCACGATCATGTACGGCCGTTTGGCATGCTCGATCGCCTGGGACTCCTTGACGTTGTTCGTGATGGTCTGGTTCGGGTAGTCGAGGGGTGAGTCGCCGGAACGGAGCAATTCCGCGGTCTCCTCGTCGTAGTACTCCGGGTGCCGTCGGTAGATGTCGGAGGCCTTCGAGGCCATCGGCGAGTCGAGGTAGAGCGGCAGGAGCGGGATCTCGCCGCGCTCGATGAGTCGGTCGAGGGCCCAGACCACCTCCTGCGTCCGCCCGATCGCGAACGACGGCACCAGCAGGACGCCGTCCGCCTCCGCGACCATCCGCACGGTCTCGGCGAGCAGCTGGATCGCCTCGCCCTCGGCTTCGTGTTCGCGGCCACCGTACGTGGACTCGACGAGGACGTAGTCCGCGGCGTCGAGCGGGGTGGGATCGCGAAGGATCGGCGTCCCGGGTCGACCGAGGTCACCGGAGAACACGATGACCCGTTCCTCCCCGTCGGGCGTGTCCGTCACGCGGACCCGGATGATGGCCGAGCCCAGGATGTGCCCGGCATCCACGAACGTGGCATGCACCCCGGGTGCCACCTCGATCTCTCGGTCGTAGCCGACCGGCTTGAACGACGCCAGTGCCCGTTCGGCGTCCCGCGCCGTATACAGCGGGGCGTCAAGGTCGATATCGATGGCCGCCGGCTGCGCGCGAAGGTCGGCCTCCGGGTCGCGTGGCCACGTGTCCGGCGCCCGGGGATCCCGGTCAGGCTCGATGGTGGTCGGGACGTGCTGGGCATCCTCGCCATCCTCGGCGAGTCGGAGGGCCGCGGCGTACTGGTCGGCTTCCTTGCGATCGTCGGCTTCGACCTTGTCGGGGTTCCGCTTCTCCCAGCGCGCCTCGCGCTTGGCGAACTCCTCGTGGAGCTTGCCCGAGTCGAGCAGGACGAGCGAGGCCAGCTCGATCGTGCCGGGCGTCGCGTGGATCCGTCCCCTGTAGCCGGCCTTCACGAGGATCGGCAGCAGTCCGCAATGGTCGAGATGGGCGTGGGTCAACAGGACGGCATCGAGGTCGGCCGGCTCGAAGGCGAACGGGATCCGGTTGCGGATCGATTCGTTGGGGCTGCCCTGGAACATGCCGCAGTCGATGAGGACCCGGGCCTGCTCGGTGACGAGCAGGTACTGCGACCCGGTGACGGTGGTCGCGCCACCGAGGAAGTGGATCTCCATGCGTCCCGATGATGACAGGCCGGGCCGCGATGCGGGATCTGGGCGCCGGGCGCGATCTGCCAGGACCTCCGATCCGGCCACCGGGTCCTCCGATCCGGCCACCGGGTCCTCCAATACCAGTGTCGTTTTCGTCACAGGTGAGCGTGGTGCCGCGCTCAGATTGCACGCTGGTCCGCTGTCCACGAGGGATCTGTCGTCGCAACGACAATACCAGTGGGGTTCCGGGTATCGTCGGAGCCGTGACACCGTTCCAGCGACTCGAGACCGCGTGGGCCAAGCTTGGACGATCGTTCGAGCGCCGCCTGGTCGCCGCGCATCGGGGGGTGCGGATCCACCCGAACGATTACGCGACCCGCCGGCGAGCGTTCGACCGGACGCTCACGACGGCCAACGCCGACTCGTGGACCGCCGAAGAGCGTCGCGCGCTCGACAACATCCGGGCGTCGCTCCGCTTCTTCGACGAACTCGAACCCGTGCCTGGCCTCGCGCCTGACGCCGAGCGCGGCGAGTACGAGACGGACGAGATCGCCACCCTCCGGCGCGCCACGTTCGACGCCTACGGCGAGGCGGCGGCCGCGATCGACGTCGGAGGCCAGACCATCGACCGGCTGACCGCCTTCGCCCGCCTCGCCACCGACCCGGACCCAGCCGCGCGACGGACGACATTCGAGGCGATGGCACCCGTCTGGCGCTCGGTCGATGGCGACGGGCGCGACGCCAGTCCGTATCGACGTCTCGTCGCGTCGTCGGCCGCGCGTTGGGCGAGAGGCGGATCCGTGATCGACGCCAATGCCGCGGTGCTCGGCATCCCGCCGGGCGCCTTCGAACCGATGCTCCATCGGCTGCTGGCCGCGGGCCGGAGGCGACTTGCCGACGTGGCCGGTCACGACCGGCCGATCGAGCCGTGGGACTACCGATACCTCGTGGGCGAGGCGGAGCGACGGCTCGGCACGCTGGTGACGCCCGAGCGGCTTCGGGAGATCAACGATGCCCACCTTCGCTCGCTCGGCGCCGACCCCGTGACGCTCCGCATCGGCTATGACATCGTCCCCCGCCCGGATCGCCCGGAGATCCCCGTCGCCTTCACCACCTACGGCGGAGACGGCCCGTGGGTGTTCGCCACGTACCGTGAGGGCGGCTTGGGCAATCTGGCCGAGCTCATCCACGAGAGCGGTCACGCGCTGCACATGGCCGCGATCGACGCGCGGCCCGCCTACCGCTACACGCCGGAGTCCTTCGCGGCCTACTTCGAAGCGGTGGCGGACGTCCTCGGCTTCGATGTGAGCGAGCCGATGTTCCAGGCGCATCACCTCGGCGCGTCGGTCGAGCCGAGCGCCGCCTCGCTTGACCGCTACGGCAGTGCCCTGCTCGAAGCATGCTGGTCCCTGTTCGAGATCGAACTCCACCGCTCGCCGGATCGTCGCCCGAACGACGTCTGGTCGGCGATCGTGGCCGATGAGCTCGGCATCGAACCCCACCCCGAGTGGTCGTGGTGGGCCGTCCGCGGTCAACTCATCGATGGGCCGGGCTACCTCGCCAACTACGTCCTGTCGGCGATCACGGCGGCGGCGCTGCGTGCCGCGATACGCGCCAAGCGCGGCGACTGGTCGACGGGCGACCCGGGCTGGTACGCCTTCGTCTCGGAGCGACTCCTGCGGTTCGGTGCCGAGCGCGAACCAAACGTCCTGATCCGTGATCTGCTTGGCGGCCCGCTAACGGACGCCCCGATGCTCGCGGATCTTGCGGGCTAGAGCGGGATGACGACCACCGTGTCCACGGCCACCGCGAGGAACAGCAGCGACAGATAGCTGATCGAGTACTTGTAGAGGGAGATCGCGCCCGCGGTCGACGCCTCCTCCGACGCGCCGCGACGCCACAGTCGATACGCCTGCCAGATGAAGATGGCGCCGAGCACGACTGCGGCCACAAGGTAGATCAGCCCCATCCGCGCCACGGCCCAGAGGATCAGCGAGATGGCGACCATCAGGATCGTGTAGAGGCCGATCTGGCGCGTCGTCTCGGGGATGCCCTTGACGACGGGGAGCATCGGCACGCCGGCCGCGGCGTAGTCCTTGCGGATCCGGAGCGACAGCGCCCAGAAATGCGGCGGCGTCCAGTAGAAGACGATCGCGAACAGCAACAGGGCCGGGATCCCGATGTTGCCGGTGACCGCGACCCAGCCGATCACCGGCGGGAGGGCTCCGGCCGCGCCGCCGATGACGATGTTCTGCGTGGTCGTGCGCTTGAGCAGCATCGTGTACACGACGACGTAGAAGGCGATCGCCAGGAGCGTCAGGAACGCGGCCAGCAGGTTGACCGTGAACGACATGAGCGCGAATGAGATGACGCCCAGCACGATGCCGAAGACGACGGCGCGCTCCGGCTCGACCTCGTGGGCCGGGAGCGGCCGACGCCGCGTTCGCGTCATCAGGAGGTCGATGTCACGGTCGAGGTAGCAGTTGATCGCATTCGCGCTGCCCGCGGCGAGCGTGCCGCCGATGAGCGTCCAGAAGACCAGCGCCCCCCAGTCGGTCCAGGCGATTCCCGGCACCTCGCGTGTGGCGAGGACCATGGCCGGGACGGTGGTGACGAGGAGCAGCTCGATGATCCTGGGCTTCGTCAGCGCGATGTAGGCGCGGATGCTGTCCGCACGCGTCCGCGGACCTGGCTCACGATCCGTGGGGGCGCCGAGCCCAGATCCGGACCCGGCCGTCGCCGCGGCCCCGGCCCTCGCCCGCGCCTCGTAGTAGCTCGTCACGGCGAGCGCGGCCGTGAGCGCCCAGATCGTGGCCCCGAGCGCGAGGTGGAGCGTCTGGGTCCAGGCCTCCAGCCGCGTGATGACCTGGAGCCCACCGATGACGATCTGCACAAGGAACAGGACGGCGGCGACGGCCGCGAGCCGCACGAGGACCGGGCGCTCGCGCTGGGTCCGTCGTGCGATCAACGCGATCGCGACCACGATGACCGCGACGATCGCGGCGACCCAGCGGTGGAGGACGTGCGCGGATGTCAGCTCAGTCAGCGGCGGGACCAGCGTCCCGCCCATCAGCGGCCAGTCCGGGAAGATCAGCGCCGAATCGATGCCCCCAGCCGTCACATGAGACCCGAACAGGAGCAGGGCGAACGTGGCCACCGCGCCGAACGCGGCAAGGAGCGTGAACCGCTGACTTGCCCCCCGCCCGGCGATCCGCGCCGGGTAGCCGGACCGCACGGCCAGGTAGACGAGCAGGCCCACGAGGATCATCGCAGCCGCCAGGTGCGCGGTGACCGACTCGCCCGAATTCCCGAGCCGGACCGTCTCGCGACCAAGCCACGCCTGGAACCCGACGAGCGCCACGGCCCCGATCGTCGGCCACAGGATGGACGGCTGGTCACGGTGGCCGCGCAGCGCGAGGATGGCCAAACCGAGGACCTCGAACCCCACGATGACCGCGACGTCGCGGTGGATCCATTCGATCCACGCCTTCCAGTCGCCCCATGGCGGGATGATCTGGTTGTGGCAGAGCGGCCAATCGGGGCATCCGAGCCCCGAATCGGTGGCGCGCACGATCACCCCGATCGTCACGAGGACGAGCGTGGTCAGGAGCGTGGCCAGCGCCAGGCGCCGATAGGGGGACATGTCCGGCCATTCTATCGCGCGAACGGCATCACTCGGCCCGGGCCGGTACCCTGAGGGCGTGCCACCCCATCGCCCGGTCATCGCCTTGCTGACACTCGTGCTGCTGCTGGGGGCGTGCGTCGGCGGAAGCCCGTCCGGCGCGCCCAGCCCGACCGGTTCGACGCCGCCATCCTCGGCCGTGTCGCCGTCGCCGGGCGCCGCCTGTCCGACCGCCCCAGCGCCCACGGCGAACACGGGCTGGACGCCTCCGACGACGCCACTGACCGTCATCCCGGTCATCATCACGAACGTCGCCGTGTGCGGGGACCTGCGGTTCGTGTTCACGTTCATCGACGCCGACAACCAACCCATCGGCGCACCCGATCGGACCGCGACAGTGACCTTCTACGACCTTGGGCGCTCGCTCGACGCGCCGGTCACGACGGTCGAAGCCACGTTCGCCTGGGCGATCGACGGCGACCGGGGGATCTACATCGCGAACGCCACCCTGCCCGAAGCCGGGACCTGGGGCGCCGAGTTCGTCACGGAGGCGCCTGGATCGCCGCGACAGTCCATCCGGATCGGCTTCGACGTCCACGACGATGGGCCCACGGTCGCTGTCGGCGAGCCCGCGCCGGTCGTCGAGACGCCGACACTCGCAGACGTCGGCGGGGACGTGTCGCGGGTCTCCACCGATGCGGACCCCGACCCGGAGTTCTACACGACCTCGGTCGACGAAGCGCTCGCCGCCGGGAAGCCGTTCATCCTGGTCTTCGCGACGCCGAAGTTCTGCCAGACCGCGCAGTGCGGCCCCACGCTCGACCTCATCAAGCCGATCGCCGCCGCCCACCCGGATGTGACCTTCATCAATGTCGAGCCATATCAGCTCCAGCAGGTCGATGGCCAGCTCCAGCCGGTCACCGATGCCAACGGGCAGCTCCAGCCAGTGGCCGCTACCGAGGCCTACGGGCTCCTCAGCGAACCCTGGATCTTCGCGGTCGACGGAGAGGGGATCGTGCGCGGGTCGTACGCCCTGCTCGCCACCGAGGCGGAACTCGACGCGGTGATCGCCGAGATCGCGCCCGGAAGCTAAGGCGCATCTTCCACTCTGTAGGCCAGCCACGAGTCGACCCCGCCGCGGTACCAGATTCGGACGGGCTGCGCCGTCGCCTGATGTTCGACGAGGTGGCCCGGCGGGAAGAGCGGCCCCATGGCCCCGGGCGCAAGCTCGAAGTCGAGCACGTCACCGTCCGTGGTCCGGAGCTTGAAGCAACAGACGTCGCTCAGGCTCGTCGCCTGCACGTCGACGATCACGCCGACGACGGACTCCGCTCCCGGGGGCTCGTCCGGCCCAGGACCCCCGAGCACGAGAGCCGCGCCGCCGGTCAGCACGAGGATCGCCACGATCGCGAGCGCGAAGACTCGACGGGTCCGCGGATCCACGTCTAGGCTCCGGCGCCCGTGCTCCCCGGGGCGTACAGCGGCGTCCCATCGGCGCAGCGCGGACAGGTTTCGGCGCCCGGCTCGCAGGTCGAGAGGTCGAGTCGCCACAGCGAGCGGAGCGGGTAGGTTCGGCCGGTGGCGGGCGAGGTCAGGCCGTTGCGGCCGCCACCGCGATCAACGAGCACCACGCACTCCACGATCTCTCCACCCATCGCCTCGATCGCGGGGATCATCGCGAGCAACGACCCGCCGGTCGTCAGGATGTCGTCGACGAGGAGGACGCGTTCGCCCGGTTCGATCCGGAAGCCGCGGCGGAACTCGCGCTGGGTCGTGCCGTCCGGTCCGCGGACCTCCTCGGCGAAGATCGCGCGGACGCCGAGCTGCCGCCCCGTCTCGAACGCGAGGATCACGCCGCCAGTGGTCGGGCCGGCGACCAGGTCGACGCTCGGCTGACCGTCCTCGTCGCGGTGCGTGGCCGCCCAGTACCCGCACAGCTCGCTGGTCGCCGCCGGGTCGGAGAGAACCGCGAACTTCTCGACGTAGGCGTCGCCGTGGCGACCGCTCTTGAGCATGAAGTGGCCGTCCCGGAACGCTCCGGAGGCCCGGAACAGGGCCTCGGTCCGCGCGGCCACGGCGGCGTGCGCGACGGCATCGATGGCGGGCCGGAGGGTGGTCACGCGACCAGTCTAGGCGAGGGTCGCGGCGAAGGTGACCGGGTCCAGTCGTCGGAGTTCGTGGACGGCATCGAAGCCGGTGTCCGGGCTGACGATCTCGCTGATGCCTTCGTGGATGCACGTCGCCGCATGGACGAGATCGCGGGCCTGGAGCGTCGGGTAACGCGCGGCCAGGTCCGGGACTCGACGCATGATCGCGTGCGTGATGGGAAACACCGGGGCGAACATGTCCATGGCCTGCGTTGCGACGCTCGCTGCGGCGTCGGGTCGTCGGATGCTCAGATACCGATGCACGAGCTCCTGGATGACCTCAGCGGAGGTGACGGCGTCAAGGGTACCGGCGGTCACATGGTCCAGGATGTCGACGCACGGTTGACGGAGGTCGTGCTCGCCGCCAGCGGCGTACATGATGATCGCGGTGTCGACGAAGACGGTCACCAGTCGCCGAGTTGGCTCTTCATGATCTGCGCCTTCATGACCTCCCAGTCGTCGACGGGGGCATGCATCGTGAGCATCCGTTCGAAGGCGCGACGCCGAGAATCGGTGCCTGGGTCGATGTAGGTGTCCACGGCATCACGGATGACGGCCCCGACCGATCGGCCGTCCCGTGCCGCGATCCGCTTGAGCTTCTCGACCTGAGCCGGAGACAGCAGGACCTGGGTGCGCTCGCTGAACATGCACATACCATACCATGTGCATGTCAACCTACGGTCGGTACTCGACGCCCTTCGACGATGGGGCGGCGGGCCGCTTCGGGAGCGCCGTACCGATCAGGTCGTTGTGACTCGTGAGGCCGCGGCGGCGACACTCGACTTCGAGCTCGTCCACGAGGCGGACCGGCAGCGTTGGGTCGGCGAAGATCGCGGTGCCAACCTGGACCGCGACGGCCCCCACCGCGAAGAAGTCCAGAACGTCCGCCAGCTCCGTGACGCCGCCGATCGCGACGACCGGGATCTTCACGGCCTGGGCGGCTTCGTACACGATGCGCAGCGCCACGGGCTTCACGGCCGGACCGCTGAGCCCGCCATAGATGTTGCCGAGGAGCGGCCGGCCGCGCCCGGGCGCCACGGCGATCCCGGACAGCGTGTTGATGGCCGTCAGCGCGTCGGCGCCGGCGTCGGCGATGGCCCGCGCGATCGGCCGGATGTCCGCGACGTTGGGCGACAGCTTGACGAGCAGTGGCAGGTCCGTCGCGCGGCGCACGGCCGCGGTCACCTCGCCCGCCGCCCCGGCATCGATCGCGAATTGGAGACCACCCTTGCCGACGTTCGGACAGCTGATGTTCAGCTCGATCCCCGCGACGCCCGGGACGCCGTCGAGTCGCCGGGTCACCTCGACGTAGTCCTCGACGGACTCGCCGGCGACGTTGACGATGACCGGCGCCTTCCAGCCGACCCAGGTCGCGGAGTACTTCGCGACGACCGCGTCGACGCCCGGGTTCTGGAGCCCGATCGAGTTGAGCATCCCGCCGGGGGTCTCGGTGACGCGCGGTGTCGGATTGCCGATCCGTGCCCGCAGGGTCGTGCCCTTGCAGCAGATCCCGCCGAGCCGGTCCACATCGACCACGTCGCCGTATTCGATCCCGTAGCCGAACGTCCCCGATGCCACGAGGATCGGGTTGGGCAGGATGAGGCCCCGGCCGAGATCGACGGTCAGGTCCACGCGTCGTCCCAGACGAGTTCCTCTGACGCGAAGACGGGGCCTTCGCGACAGACCCGCTGCGGGGTCCCGGTCACGCTCATCACGACGCAGCCCAGACACGCCCCGACCGCGCAGCCCATGTTCTGCTCCATGGACACCTGGAGGAACGCCTTGCGGCGGGCAGCCGGGGAACCGATCGCGTCCGCCTTGCCGCCACCACGCTTGCGGCCGAGCTTGGCGACCCCGAGGCGCTGGCGACGCCCGGCCGCCTGACGCGACAGCGCGGCGAGCATGGCCGCCGGTCCGCACGCGAACGCCTGGTCGGCCCAGGCTTCGTACTCGGGGACCAGTTCCGTGACGAATCCACGGTGCCCCAAGGAGCCGTCATCGGTGGCGACCACGTACTCCACTTCGTCGGGCAGGAGGCTCGACGGATAGACCTCGCGGGAACTGGCCGCCCCGAACAGCAACGTCACCTGCCGACCGTCACGAATCGCCTCGTCGGCGAGCATCCGGACCCCGGCCATCCCGAGACCGCCCGCGATGAGCAGCAGGTGCGTGCTTCGAGGGTCCACTTCGAACGGTCGCCCGAGGGGTCCGAGCAGGTCCACGGCGTCACCCGGCCGGAGCCGCGTGAACCATGCCGTCCCGCGGCCGATGACGCGGAAGTGGATCGTGATGATCCCGGTCGCCGCGTCCACGGTATTGAGCGAGAACGGTCGGCGCAGGACCATGCCCGAGTCGTCGCCGGTGCGGATATGGACGAACTGGCCGGCCCGCGAACCCGTCGCGAGGGCCGGGGCGTGGAACGACTGCAGCCACTGGCCCGGCAGGATCTCGCGACTGTCGACGAGTTCCGCCGAACCGAGGCGCATGCTCACGCCCGGGGCTCGTCCTCCGCCGCGTCACCGTCAAGGGCGTCGTCGGCTTCGGCGGTGGCGTCGTCGTCTTCGGCCGCGGCGTCGTCGTCGTCCGAGGCGAGCTCCGGAGCCACGGACGGGTACGCCTCGGCGATCGAGTCGGCCAGGTCGCCGAAGACGTCCGTGGGGTCGTAGAACTCCACGAGCTGATCGGGATTGGTCAGCGTCCGCCACTCGCCGCTGGAATCCTCGGGGATGACCTCGGCACGGAACTGCCCCGCGGCCGACAGCGACAGGCGCTCGTCGTCGTCGTCGACCACGATCAGCTCGCCGAGGACCGTGCTCAGACCAGCCGCCGCAGCCTCGAACTCTTCGAGGATCCGCGCCTCGTTCTGCTGGCTGCGCTCCTGGAACTCGAGGGCCATGTCGTACAACCGATGCGCGGCCGCTTCGTCGTCATCGGCATCGAGCGGCAGACCCTGACCGGCGGCCCACGAGTCGGCGGCGGCCGCGTAGGGATCCTCCCCGACGGGCACGGTCTCATCGAGCGAGATGCCTGCGGTCTCGAGGACTTCGGCTTCGCCGGTCGGCTGTTCGCCGAGCCCGGCCGCGGCGCGAGCGGCATCCGCGAAGGCCGCGTAGATGTCGGCCGGGTTGTAGAGCTCGATGACTTCGGACGCGCTCTCGAGCACTTCGGTCTCGCTGACCCACTCGCCGGTCACGTCGTCCTGGTAGCGGCTGCGGCTCCGGAACGTCATGTCCTGGGCGATCGACAGGTAATCGGGCTCATCGTCGATGAGCGTCAGGCCGCCGAGAGCCGCGATGCGGTCCTTGTGGTGATCGAGGAACTTGCGGAATTGTTCGGTCGACTGGACGATGAAGTCCGATCGTTCGAGCGCGGCGTCCGCCGCGATCTCCCCGAGCAGGTCGTTGTGGCCATCCATGTGGGTCGCCTCCGTGCTGTCCGGGGAGTCTACGGGTGGTACTCGAGGTCGGGTCCCATCCGTTCGCGCAGGAACATCGAGTGATGTCGTTCGAAGATCCACTCGCCGGCCCGGTGGCCCAGCGCGCGGGTGCCTTCGTCCTTTTCGAGCTTGTCGAGCGTCGCGTAGTCGGGCAGGTCCAGGAGGATCACGTTGTCGAAGTCCCAGCCGTGGGCCACGTTGTACCAGCCGACGAAGCGGATCCCGAACTTCTCCTCGTAGTCCTTGACCTGCTTCGGGAAGATGGTGCGCATGAAGAACTTGAAGAACGGGTCACGACCGCGACGGACCGAGAAGTAGGTCGCGAGCACCGGCACGTCGTGGGGCCCTCCGTGAGCGTCGTCCGGGCCAGCCCGTGCCGTCCCGGCCGCTATTGTCGCACGGGGCCCTCGTCGGCAGGCGGGGTCCGGGGGATGGCCGTCGTCGTGAGGCCGGCAGCGCGGCGCAAGACCTTGGCGGCTCCCCGGTCCGTGCCGGCGGCTCCCCGGTCCGTGCCGGCGGCTCCCCGGTCCGTGCCGGCGGCTCCCCGGTCCGTGCCGGCGGCTCCCCGGTCCGTGCCGGCGGCTCCCCGGTCCGTGCCGGCGGCTCCCCGCCAAATTCGCGCCACATGACCGTTAGGCGCTAAACCCGTCGCTCCAGGGACCGAAACGGCCGAGATCGGGCCGCCACCGAGGATCTGACGAGCTCGAGAGCCCGGACTCCACGCTCAGAAGGCCTGTCGGATGCCCGACGCCGGACCGCTCACGGAGGTCGAACCGCGCCTAACGGTCACCTGATGGTGATCTGGCGGAGTCACCGTCGGGTCCGGTATCCCCGGCCATCCCCGCCTCGGCACCATCGTCCCGGTCCTCGCCGCTCGCGTCCTCGAGCTCACCCACGGTCTTGGTGGCACTCCCCAGCGGACGTCGACGACCTCGACGATCCGCGGCGACCAGCCTGAGCAGGAAGATCACGGTCTGTCCCGTGGTAAGGAGCAGCAGGATCACCGCGAACAGCAGCGCCGCGCTGACCGCGATCGGCCAAGCCCAGCCGACGCTGAGGGGCGTCAGCACGAGGAACACCGCCAGCACGATCACCTGGAACCGAAAACACCCCAAACCAGGACCACGGTCGGGCTGAAGATCCTCGCCCTTGTACTGGACGGGACCCGCCGGGCGGGCGGGACGTGGCGGTGTCGGGTCGTCGGTCACGGGGCGGAACGATACGGGACCGGAGCCTACCCCGCCGGACGCGGCTCCGAGGCGAGTCCGTCGACCACCTCCATGTTCGGCAAGGCCCGCAGGATGTCCGGCGACGCGATCACCTTCCAGGATCGCGAGCCACCACCAAGGACAACGCGGTCACGGTCCATCACGCGGGCGTCCACCCAGAGCGGGAGCCCCGACGGTAGCCCGAACACGGTCACGCCCCCGATCTGCATGCCCGTCAGCGCCGCGGCCTCCTCGGCGGGGGCGAAGGATGCCTTGCGTGTCCCGAGCCGGTCACGGATCACGCGGTTCACGTCGAGCCGGTACGGAGCCAGCGTCACGCAGGCCGCATAGACCGGCGGGTCGCTCTTGCCCACCACGACGATCGTGTTCCCCGCCGTGTCGGGCGTGAACCCGTAGGCCTCGCAGAACGCGGCGGTGTCGGCGAGGTCGGGATCGCACGCGAACAGCTCGTACGGGACGCCGAGGTCCGCGAGGTGGTCCACCAGCCAGCCGCGGCCAACGGGATCGTGATCAGGGCCGAGGTCGTGCATATCCGCAGCGTAGAGCGCGCGACGACCGGGTGTGGCAACGCTGCGCGACGACCGGGTGTGGGAACGCTGCGCGACGCCGGCGTGGGGACGGCGGCGGTCGGACCGGCGCCAGCCGCTACCATCGCGCCGATGGTTGATCGATCGAACCGCCGCGCAGCACCGGCCGCGCATCCCACCGCGCCGCTCGACATCGACGCCTACCTGGCGCGCTTCGACTGGCATCCCGAGCCCGAGTTGATCGGCTATCGCGACGAGAAAGCGTCGCGCGACGCCCTCACCCGGCTCGGCGCCGACACCTGGCGGACGGCCCTCGATTTCCTCTATGAGCAGGCGGCGTTCCGGGCGATGGGCGATGCCGCCACCTACGACGAGATCCGCTCGCGGTTCTTCGGGGAGCGCGGCGAGGCTGGACCCGCCCCCGCCGCGCCGGCCCTCGCCGCCGACGTCCTCGATGCCTTCCGGACCCGCCTCGCGGACGGGCAGATGAACTCGCAGCATCCACGCCAGTTCGGCTACTTCACGCCACCGCCGCTCCCGATGTCGATCGCCGGCGAGCTCCTCGCCCAGGTGACGAACCAGGGCGTCGATGTCTGGCACGCGGGCCCGGTCGCCGCCTTTGTCGAGGAGGAGGTCGTTCGCTGGCTGTGCGACCTCGTCGGCTTCGAGCGGACCTCCTTCGGGTTGCTCACCTCCGGCGGCGTCATGGCGAACTTCATGGGCCTGACCATCGCGCGCGACCAGCGACTGGGGCGCCTCGTGGGCCTGGCCGGTCCCCCACGTGGACGCGCCCTCGACGATGCCCGGATCTACGCGAGCGACCAGACGCACTTCTCCGTCGGCCGGGCGCTTGACCTGCTCGGGTTCCCTGCCGAGACCCTCGTGGTCGTGCCGTCGGACGACGACTTCCGGCTTCGAGGCCGTCCCGTGGCAACCGCCATCGAACGCGACCTGGCCGCCGGGCTGACGCCGTTCGCCATAGCCGCTGTCGCGGGCTCGACGAACACGGGTGCGGTCGATGCCGTCGGCGAATTGGCCGACGTGGCCGAGGCGCACGGGCTCTGGCTGCACGTCGATGCGGCGTACGGCGGCGGCGCGAGGCTTTCGACGCGTGACCGGGATCGGGTGCCGGACCTGCACCGGGCCGACTCCGTGACCGTCGATCCGCACAAGTGGTTCTTCCAGGCCTACGACATCGGCGGGTTGCTGGTCCGCGAGCGGACGCACCTGGCCGAGACGTTCGGTGGCCGCTCGCCGGAGTACTACCGCGGGGGCGAGTCGGCGGCGGGCGCGACCCCCGAGTTCGATGGCCCCGGCGACGAAGGCCACGCCGACCACGGCGACCAGCTCAATTTCTACAAACTCAGCTTCGAAGGCACCCGGCGCTGGCGCGCGCTCAAGCTGTGGATGTCGTGGCAGCACCTGGGGACCGAGGGGTTCGGGCGGCTCATCGAGGCCAACGACGACCTTGCGGCGCATCTCGCGCGCCGCTGCCGCGAGGCCGACGACTTCGAGGCGCTCCCGGCCGACCCGCCGTTGTCCGTGGTGTGCTTCCGACATCTCCCGGGCGGTCGGGCGGCCGCGCTCGCGCTTCCGCCGGGCGAACTCGACGCGCACCAGGATCGACTCCAGCGCGCGCTCGAGGTGTCGGGCGACGGCTGGCTGACCACCACGCGGCTCCGCGACGCGACCTATCTCCGTGCCGGGATCGTCAATTACCTCTCGACCGAAGACGACATCGACCACCTGCTGGACACACTTCGCCGCCTCGCGGGCTGACGCGCGTCAGTCGCGCGGGGCTGGCGGGCCGCGGGCCGCGGGGCGCGCGTTCGAGGCCGACCGTGCGAGCGCGTTCGAGCCCGAACCGTGGCCTGGCAGGCCAAGAAACCTGCGTCATGGAGGGGATCCGGCCGTCTTGGCCACCTCCGCGCACCTTTTCCGGGTTCCCAGGCCACGAAACCTGCACGACGATCGATCTTGGACAGCGCGGCCCGGGTTCAGGCAAGTTTCTTGGCTTGGTGGGCCGGGCCGTGAGACCCGTGAGCCGGGTCCGTGATGCGGGTGCGGCCGGTCAGTCCCGCGAACGCGCCGCGAGTCGGTCCTTGAGGCGGTACCACTCCCCGACGAACGGCAGAAACCACGGCCGGCCCTCGTACGGGGCCGGGACCAGCGGGAAGCGCAGCTTCGCCAGCGCGGGTGCTTCCCCGCCGGACAGCCACTCGCCGACACGCGTGCCCAGGTACGTCATCAACGCGACCCCGGTCCCGCAACAACCCATCGCATACGTGACCCCGTCCTTCGTCCGTCCGACGTGCGGCATGCGGTCGAACGTGAACCCGACGTTGCCGCCCCAGGCGTACTCGATCCTCGTGTCGGCGAGCTGCGGGTGGACCTCGAGCAGGCCCTTGTGGAGGATCGCGGCGGTCCGCTCGATCGAGGTCGGCAGGAACGAGGCGCGACCGCCGAAGATCATCCGGCGGTCCGCCGACACGTGCCAGTAGTACAGGAAGTTCTTCGTGTCGTAGAAGCTGCGGCCCTTGGGTGACAGCTCCCGTGCCAAGTCCTCGGGGAGTGGCTCGCTCGCGATGATGTAGCTGCCGATCGGGATGATCCGGCGCCGAAGCGACGGCGCGACGCCGTCCGTGTAGCCGTTGGTCGCCACGAACACGTCCCGTGCCGCGATCGCGCCCCGTTCGGTCTCCACGATGAACCGGCCATCGCCCTGTCGCCGGATGGTCCGTGCCCGGACGCCTTCGTGCAGATCCGCGCCGGCACGATCGGCGGCGGCCGCCAATCCCGCGAAGTACCGACCCGGGTGGATCAGCCCGCTCGACTCGACCGCCAGCGCCCCGTGATACGCGTCCGATCCGATCTCCTCGCGAATCCGTTCGCGCGGCACCATCGTCGACGCAACGCCCACGGTGGCCAGAGCGTCACGCGCGTGCTCCAGGTGCGAGACATGCGACGGCGCGTAGGCGAGCTCGAGCTGGCCGCGCTCGCGGAAGTCACAGTCGATCAATTCGTCGGCGATCAGCCGCTTGACGAGCTCGTAGGAGTCGAGTGTGTCGCGATAGAGCGCGGATCCGGTGGCCTGGCCATAGCGGCGCAGCAACTGGGTGGGACCCCACTTGTACCCGGCGTGCACGATCCCGCCGTTCCGTGTCGAGGCACCCCACCCCAACGTGTGCGCCTCCAGCAGGGTGACCGCCGTTCCGCGACGCGCCAGCTCGCGCGCCGCGTTGATCCCCGCATACCCGCCACCGATGACGACGACGTCGGTCGAGTCGGGCAACCGTCGACCAGACCGATCCGGCAGCGGGTCCATCGACGCCTGCCAGAACGATCGCCGCTCGAAGTCCGTGTTGAGCGTCGGTGTCGCCATCGGCCCGAGCGTAGCCGAGAGCGGCGCACGGTGCGCCCACGATCCGACGGAGCACACCGGGGTACGCTCTCCCGGGACGCGTCACCGCAGAGAGGTGGGCTGGTGCTCATCGAGACCCGACCGATCATGCCGGCCCGGACCGGACACGTCCGATCGTGGATCGCGACGCTGGCGCCGCTCGTCCTGCTCGTCATCGTCGTAGCGGTGGCCATCGCGGGGCCGCAGCGGCCGACCACGCCGGCGTCCGATCCGCTCGGGTTGGTCGCCGGCGCGACCGACGATGCCGCCGACGCAGCGGCGAGCGAACCCGCGACGACGACGCCGCCGGCCCGCGGAGCGACCGTCGCCGACATCGCGTTCCCGACTAGGATCTACGACCTGCCGGTCCAAACGGTCGCCGAGGCCCTGACCGAGGGTGACGCGGAGGCGATCGTGGCGATCCAGGCCTGGCTCACGATCCGCTACGACGACGGCTGCGCGCGATCACCGCTGCTGGCCGATGGACGCGTCGTCCCGGACGCTCTGTGCTGGAGGAACGTCATCCTTGGCCGTGACGCGTCGCCGGCCTTCGCCTGGCAGGACGGTGCCATGCGCCGCATCGGACCCAACGGCGCGCACCTCCACGCGCAGATCCCGCCCGGCGTCGACCGCGAGTACCTCGATCGAGAGGCGATCCCGATGTTCGGTGGTGGCCGGCGCGCCGGGACGGTCGAGCCGATCCCGGTCGTGGTCGTCGGTCGGTTTGGCGATACACGCGTGCCGGAATGCACGTCGAACGGCCGGCATTGCGGCGAGTCCTTCGTCATCGAGCGCGTCGGCTGGGTGGCCGGCGACTACCCGCCCGAACCGGTCGTCACGTTCGTCCCGATGACCGCTTCGTCGATGGAGCCCGACGTCGTTCGAGCGTCAGCGGCGCAGGGTTTCTCCGGACCGACGGTCGTCCTGAGCCAGTCCTTGCTCTCGGTCGAAGACCTCGTCGGCATCGACCCAGCGGCCGCCGACGTCGTGGCCGCCGACCTGGCCGCCGCGGTAACGGCGTCGGTCGAGCGTCTCTGGTTCGTGCGCGTGCTGGCACCCGGTGGTCCCGACGGCCCCGCCCGAACGATCCGTTGGCTCGCCATCGACGACACCACGGGGGCGATCATCACCACCGGGCCAAGCAACTGAACCTGTCAGGCGTCCGTGGACTCGTAGGCAACGCGGCCGTTCGCGATCGTGAGGAGGACGCGACCCGGGAGGTCGCGGCCCAGGAGCGGTGAGTTCTTGCCACGGGACAGGAGCGTCTCGGGGGTCACGGTCCAGCGATCAGAACGATCGAAGACCACGAGGTCTGCAACCGAACCCTCGACAAGACCGACGGCGCCCGATCGACGCGACCGACCGCCCAGGATCCCGGCCGGACCCGTCGTGAGCGCCTCGATGGCGCGAAGCAGCAGCAACTGACCAGCGTCCACCGCCGCGAGCGCCAGCCCCAGTGCGGTCTCGATCCCGCTGATCCCGTTCGATGCCAGCCCGAATTCGACCGCCTTGTCCACTTCGGCGTGCGGCGCGTGGTCCGTGGCGATCGCGTCAGCCGTGCCGTCGCGCAACGCGGCGAGGCACGCCATCGCGTCCTCGGCGCAGCGGAGCGGCGGGTTCACGCGAGTGGACGTGTTGTAAGGCCCAGCGACTCGGGCATCGTCCGCCCAGGGATCGCGCGAATGACCGGCGCCGTCGACGGCCTCCCACGCCCAGCGGCGCGCACCCGCGACCCATTCGTCCGCCAGCGTCAGGTGGTGCGGCGTGACGTCGCACGTCACCGGCAGGCCGCGAGCCTTGGCGTCCCGGACGACGGCCAGCGACGCCGCGGTGGAGACGTGCGTCAGATGCAATCGCGCGGTCGGCACGTCGGCGACCACATCGGCGAGGATCGCGATGGCCCGGGCGACGGCACCGGACTCGGCCGCCACCGGCCAGCCGCGCAAACCCAGGATCGTGGCGACGACCCCGTCATTCGCCTCGGCGCCGGCGGTCAGCGACGTGTCCTCTGGATGCTCGACGATGGGCAGACCCAGCGCCCCGGCATATTCCAGTGCCGACCGAAGGATCGTCGCGGAACGAACCGGCGAGCCATCGTCGCTGAACCCCACGACCCCGGCGTCCGCCAATTCTCCAAGCGCCGCGAGCGTCTCCCCTCCCCGAGCGGCCGTGACGGCGCCGTGCGCCAGCAGCTCCACCGGTGATCCAGAAACGGTCGCGGCTGCCCGGATCCGTGCCAGCACGCTCGGCTCATCGAGCGCCGGGGTGGTGTTGGGCATGGCACAGATCGTCGTGAAGCCACCGTGCGCGGCGGCGGCCAGTCCGGTCGCGACCGTCTCGGCGTCCTCGTTCCCCGGTTCGCGCAGATGCGCGTGCAGGTCGATGAACCCCGGTGCAACGACGACGCCGGTCGCATCGATCCCGTCGGCGTCCGCACCGCTGAGCCACGTCACCGCCTCGAGGATGCCGTCGCGGACGACGATCTCGCCCGGACCCTCCCGGTGCGTGGCCGGGTCCACCAGCCACGCGCGACTGATCTCGAGGTCGGTCACCGTGAGCCGGCTCCGGCGCCGGCCAGCAGGTAGAGCAGCGCCATCCGCACTGCGACGCCGTTGGTGACCTGGTCCGTGATGACCGACTGCGAGCCCGCGGCCACGTCGGCGGCGATCTCGACGCCCTCGTTCATCGGGCCAGGGTGCATGACCAGGGCGCCCGGCTTGGCCGTCCGCAGGCGTTCGGCGGTCAATCCGTACCGTGCCGCGTACTCGCGCATCGACGGCAACAGACCCGATGCCATCCGCTCGCGCTGGATCCGGAGCGCCATGACGACGTCGGCGTCGCGCAGGGCCTCATCCACCGATGTCGTGACGTTGAACCGACGACCGGCCGCCGCTCCCCGGCCTGCCCACGCCTCGAACCCGCGCAAGAGCGTGGCCGGCCCGCATAACCAGAGGTCCGCGCCAGCGGCGGTCAGCGTCCAGATGTTCGACCGTGCCACCCGCGAGTGCAGGACGTCGCCAAGGATCACCACCTTGCGCCCGCGCAGCGACGCGTCGCCGAGATGGGAGCGCATCGTGTACAGATCGAGCAGCGCCTGCGTGGGGTGCGCGTGCCAGCCGTCCCCACCGTTGAGGACGGACCCCCCGAACACCTCGGCCGCGAGGTAGGGGGCTCCCGAGACGTGGTGGCGCATCACGAGCATGTGCGCGCCGAGCGCCTCCACGGTCCGGATCGTGTCGACGAGCGACTCGCCCTTCGTGACCGACGACGACGCGGCCGCGATATTCACGACATCCGCCGACAGGTTCTTCGCGGCGACCTCGAAGCTGACGCGCGTTCGTGTGGACGACTCGTAGAAAAGGATCGTCACCTGGCGACCGCGCAGCGCGGGCACCTTGGCGATGGGCCGGGCCAGGACCTCGCGCATCGCGTCGGTCGTTCGCATCACGAGGTCAAGATCGGCGGCGGACAGGCCGTCGACGTCGAGGAGATGGCGATGCGGCCAGCCGACCGGCTGGGTCTCCGGGGCCACGTCGACCGACGGGACGGCCGAGATGGCGTCCGCGTCGACCACCAGACTCACCCGACCGGCTCGCCCGCGCGGGCCGCGACCGCCGTCGGCATCCGCTCGATCTCGACGGCGTCCTCGCCATCGGTCTCGGTCAGGTGGACCTTGACGAGTTCCTCGCGCGAGGTCGGGACGTTCTTGCCCACATGGTCGGCACGGATCGGCAGCTCGCGATGGCCGCGATCCACCAGGACCGCGAGGCGGATCGCCTGTGGCCGTCCGAAGTCCACGAGCGCGTCCATCGCGGCACGGATGGTGCGCCCGGTGTAGAGGACGTCGTCGACGAGGACCACCGTCTTCCCGTCGATCCCCGAGGGGAGCTCCGTGCCCTTGACCACGGGCTGCTGGGCGACGAGCGACAGGTCGTCTCGGTAGAAGGTGATGTCGAGCGCGCCGACGGGGACCTGCGCGCCTTCGTTCTCGGCGATGGCGTCGGCGATCCTGCGGGCCAGCGGGACGCCGCGGCGCTGGATGCCGATCAGCAGCAGGCCGTCGGTCCCCGCCTGCTTCTCCACGATCTCGTGGGACAGGCGAACCGTCGCGCGACGGATCTCGTCCGCGGTCATGATCTGACGGCCGCTCATCGCTCCTTCCCGGCCTCACTGGGCCTCACCTGCGGCCTCACGGAGCCGCCACGAAGGGATGACGCAAGGATACCGCGCCGCGCGAGCGGCAGGGAGCAGGATCGGCTCCCGCCGGCATGGACCGTGGCGACGGGGCGTCGTCCGTGCCGTGCCACGGAACGTGGTGACGGCTCGGTCGTGGGATCGCCGGTCCGTGCCGTGCCACGATCGAACAGGGTCACGCGTGCCGCGGGACGGAAGCAATGCCCCTGGGCCCTGCTGGCGACGTCACCAGGTTCCGCCCCACGGTACGACCTCGGCCTGGCGGGGGAATCCGGGCTTAGTAGACGTACACCCTGACTTGGGTCGTGCCGGACCATGAGGGGCAGCCGCAGATCTCGAAGAAGTCCGGCTTGTACAGGTCGACGACCCGGCTCTCGGTCTGCGGCCCGTAGTCGTTGATGACCCGCTCGATGCACCCACCGTCGCCGCAGATGATCACGATGGTCCCGCGCGGGAGGCGCATCGCGGTGTAGCCCGCCTCATAGAAGGTCGCGGTACCTGTGATCGTGTACAGCTCCGGCTTGCGGATCGAGCCGGCAGCGCCGTCAGGCTGGTCCAGTCGACGGCGTTTCGAGGGCCCCTCAGCGGCGTCACCGCCCGGTTCGATGAACGTGTCGTCGGGATCGACCGCGCCGGCCCCCTCGAAGGTCGCGTCGAATCCGCCGATCTGGATCGCCGGCGCGTTGCGGGACGCGGTGTCAGGGAGCGTCTGGAACGCACCGACCGGGACGGGTTCGATGGGCCGCGGGGACCGTGAACCGGCGAGACCGGGAAGTGCGCCCAGGGTGAGGACGGCGATGAGCGCCGACCCCACGACCAATGTGCTGGGTCGCATCGGGAGAGTGGAATCTACGCCGGATGGCGACGACGCGCATGCCTTGCGCGCACGGGCTGCAACGCCGGTTCAGCGAACGACGATCACGCCCTCACCGGGGACCGTTTCGACGGCTCCGACCTCGGATCCGGACCAGGCCACGACCTGGACGCGACTGCCCTCCGCGTCCTGGCCCTTTGGCGTGACCCAGGCCAGTCGGCCATCGTCGATGGAGAACCCCGCCAGCGCCGGGACATCCGTCGGCGCCCCGGACGGCCGGTCGAACGTACCGGTCGACGGGTCGAGGTGGAAGAGCGAGAGACGACCGATGGTGGCGTCGTCGGCACTGCCCGTCCAGATGGCGAACCACGACCCGGTCACGTCCCAGCGGACATCGACGTGGGCCGTCGACGCGTCGCCAAGATCGATCGTCGCGCGTTGCGGGTCGGCGCCGTCGACGGACCAGCGCATCAGGCCGAGGGCGCCTGTGGCGGGTCGCGGCTCGAGGCTGTCCGCATCCACGAGGACGGTCCCGTTCCACGCGACCGCGAACTGTCCCGTCGGGTCGATGACCGGACGCCACACGTCGAACGGTCCGCCGACCGCCTCGCCCGTGACCGGGTCGATGCGAACGCTCGTCGCCGGCCGCTCACCGTCCAGTTCGCCCTCGCCGGGCCGGCTGGCGACGAGCGTGCCGCCGTCCCACGAGGCGAAGACCGTCGACCCGTCGCTGGTCAGCGGCCGCGCCAGCAAATCACCGACGTGCCAGACGAACACATCCGGGCCGGCGGATCCGTCCGCCGGTCGCGCCGTGAAGGCGAACCACGACCCATCGGCGGAGAACGCGGCCGAGTCGCCCACGACGGTCACGCCACTCGCGATGGCGAGTTCCAGTGCGACGGACGGCTCAGGGCTGACCGAAGGCGAGGCGTTCGGGTCGATGGACGCCGGAGGCTCGTCGCTGGGCTCCGGGCCGTCGGAGCCCGTGGGAGCCTCGCTCGCGGTCTCGCTCGGCGTGGGCGCCGGGGTATCGAGCGGGTTCGTCGTCTCGGTCGACGACGCGCTCTCGGTGGGGACCGGCGTGGGGGGCAACGTTGGCAGCACCAGGACGATGACCTGGTCCTGACCGGAGCCGTCACTGGCGACGACGACCGCCTGGAGATCGTCCGGGGAACCGACCACGGACTTCGGGCGGTTCTTGAGCATGATCTTGCGGGCCGTCTGATCGTCGAGCGCCGCGCAGCTCGGCGCGTCGTCGACCGGGCAGACGTGGTCGATCGGGGCTTCGTTGATGGTGACGCTGCCGTCGGACCCGGAGCGTAGCCACTGGATCGGCCCAGCCACCACGGCCATCGGCGTGGCCGCCGGCGCGAGCGTGGGGCCCGGATCGGATGGCGCGCTCGAGGTCGTCGGGCTTGCCAGGGCCACCGTGGCGCCCGGCGCGCTCTCGATCGCGGTCGGGGGCTGCGGCGACCGACCCGACAGGAGCGTCGCGCCGACCACGACGATCGCGACGGCCATCCCGGACATGGCGCCAAGGGGGATCCGCGACCCGGTCCACGCCGGTCGCCGGTCGCCTCGGCCGAAGCGCCCGCGCGACGCCTCGCGTTCGATCCCGGCGGCGGTCCGTGCCCAGAGGTCACGTGGTGCATCCAATCGGACGTCACGCAGGGACCGCAACGCTGCGCGATCGATCTCGTAGGCGGCCGCGACCGCGCGACAGTCCTGGCAACCATCCAGGTGCTCGTCCAGCCAGGCGGCCTCGAGCGGGTCGAGCGGATCATCGAGCTGCTCGGCGGCTCGAACCCTGGCCCGCTCGTGCGGCGTCGCCCAGTGATCGGGCCGTCGGCCGACCCGGCCGAGCGGGCTCATCGAGGTCCTTCCGATGAACCGGTGCGAAGCGCCTCGGTCTCCGCCTCGGCAGCGCGCTCGGACGCCAGTGCCTGGCGAAGGCTCTCGCGAGCACGGGTCAGGAGCGCTCGCGCGGCGACGTGACTGACGCCCAAGGCGGCCGCGAGCTCCAGCCCGGTCAGATCATGGAGCTCGGCGAGCAGCAGGGCGGCGCGCTGGCGTTCCGGGATGCGCTCGAGCGCCCGCTGCATGTCGCCTGACAGTCGGCCCTCCATCACGAGATGCTCGGCCGATGGCGCGGCACCCCGCGATTCGCCGGTCCACGGGAAGAAGCGGATGATCTTCCGCCGGCGGATCTCGTCGAGCGCCACGCGATGCGCGATCTGGTAGAGCCAGGCCCGGGCGTTCTCCGGCTTCTCGAGCGTGGCGTAGTTCTTGTACGCCTTGATGAACGCGTCCTGGGTCATGTCCGCCGCGACTTCCGGGTCTCGCATCATGCGGAAGAGGTAGGCGTAGATCTCGCCCTGGTGCTTCGCGAATAGCGTCTCGATGAAGACCCCGGCCTCGTCGCGGTCCCAGGACCCGGTCACGCGACGCTCCGTCGACGCCGTTGGCCGCCCGGATCGACGACCGGCGTCGCCGTGCAGGTCCGCGAGGTTGTGAGCGATGGCCACGGCGGCTCCGAGCGGGTAGGGAGACGGAACGCGCGACTTGGGCGTCGCACGCTCGCACGGCCAATGACGATGGGCATCTCCCCCGTGTGACGCCGGCGGGTGCCCGGCACGCAGCCGTTCAACCCGTCGCACCTCCCTGCGCATCGGCGCGGCCCAGGAGTTCCTCCACCGCGTCTTCCGGGGAGACGGGATTGACCGGCAGCCCGGTTCCCAGCTCCAGGCCGGCGATCTCCCGCAACCGCGGATGGATCTCCCAGTGCCAGTGGTAGGTGGCGTCCACCTGCTCCTTGAGCGGGGCCGTGTGCAGAACGAGGTTGTACGGCGGCCCGTCGAGGCTGGTCGCCAGCCGGCCGAGGACCTGGCGCAGCGCCTCCGCGGTGGCCGCGATGTCGGCGGACCCCATGCGACCGAAGTCCGCTTCGTGGCGACGCGGCACGATCCAGATCTCGAACGGTGAGCGCGACGCGTACGGAGCGAAGGCGACGCTCCCGGCGTCCTCCCAGACGAGGCGCTCGGGTCGCCGCACCTCGTCGCGGACGAGCCGGCAGAACGGGCACTCCCCCTCGCGGATCACGAACCGGGCAGCGCCACCCAGCTCTTCGGCGATCCGGTGCGGGATCTGCGGCAGGTCGTACAGGTCCAGGCACAAGTGGTTCGTGCGGGCACCGGCCTGCGCCCCCCAGTTCTGGACGACGGTGAGGTAGTCGGTCTGGCCGGTCGTCCGGGCCGCGGCCAGGGCATCGCGGGCAAGACCCAGCATCGATTCGATCGTCGACATCCCGACCGCGTGGAGGGGGCGGTGCTCCTTCGGTGGCGCGACGACGGTCCGCCAGCTGCCGGTCGAGCGGGCCTGGTCGAGGGCGACCTGACCCAACCCGCGGTCCAGCTGGCGCGCCTCGTCCCCGGTCCCGACGACGTGGAACGCGAAGTCCTTGAGCATCCGGAGTCGGACGCCGTCCCCGTCGGGGGTCGTGCAGTTGGCGCAGCCGAACATGCGGTCGTCGACGGGTTCCGCGGCCCGCGCGAACCGGTCGCGGTGGAACGCGCGATCCACCATCGTGGCCACCCACCAACCCGTGATGGGGTCCTTGCGCAGTTCGAAGAGGCCGGCAGCCATGGGCTCGACCTCAGCGTCGCGCGTCGAGCGGTGCGTCGATGGCGTCCGCGAACGCCTGCGCGAAGACCCACGCGGCACGCTCGACGGACGCCGTCGAAGGTGGAACGTCGCCCTCGCCGCTCTCACGGGCGATCGACGTCGAGACGACGCCCGGCATCCCGCATGGGTCGATGAGGTCGAAATCGGCGAGATCGACGGTGACATTGAGCGCGATCCCGTGGAACGTCACGCCACGCTGCACCCGCAGCCCGAGTGCCCCGATCTTGCGCGGTGCCGCGCCGTCGGGATCGCACCAGCAGCCGGGATGACCGTCGCGGCGAGCGGCGTCCACGCCGTGTGCGACGCACGTGGCAACGAGCGCCGTCTCGAGGGCGCGGACAAGCGGACGAAGGAGCAGGCCGCGCTGGCTCAGGGCGATGATCGGGTAGGCGACCAGCTGGCCGGGTCCGTGGTACGTGACCTCCCCGCCGCGCTCGACGCGCTCGACGGTGATCCCTCGCCCTTCCAGGTCCTGGGGCGTGGCGAGGATGTGCGCCGGGTCGCTGTGACGACCGAGCGTCAGCACGCGTGGATGCTCGAGCAACAGCAGGCGATCCCCGATCAGTCCGTCCGCGCGGTCCTCCGCAAGCTGGCGCTGCAGGGCGTGCGCGTCGCGATAGTCGATCCGCCCCAGCCAATCGGCCCGGAGCGCGGCCGTCGTCGGGCTAGCGATCGGCGGGGTCAGGACGTCGACATCCACGACGGCACGATAGCAGGGGCCAGCGTCATGCCCCGCACGTCGGCAGGGCGGGGATCAGGCCGGGGCCAACCCTGGCTGGATCTCGATGACCGGGGTCGGCTCCGGTTTGGCTGGCGGATGGTCGTAATCCTCGAACGCGAAGCCGGCGACGGTCCGGCGCACACGATGGAATTCGAGCTGGTAGCGCTCGTACATCTCGTGGACGATCGCGGCCGCGTCGGCATGGCGCTGCTGGCCGGCGGCCGCCCGGGCTTCGACGCGACTGTCCCAGAGACAGAAGGACATGCACGACCCGTCCGAACCCGTCGGACCCTTGAAGTAGTGGACGAAGCCTGCGGCACTCATGGCCTCGGCGTGCGCCCAGTCGTCATACGCCGTCAGCCGCGCCTCGTCGGCGTCGTGGCGATGGACCGAGCGGAAGGCGACCATGTACCACTCGCCGGGCTCGACCTCGTCCTCGCACGCGTCCCACGTGAAGGCCTCGGCGACGGGCAACGTCGCATACCGGTCCGAAACCGGGAGCAATCGATCGAAGCAGGGGCTCGGTCGGGGGCTCATCGCGATGACGGTACTCCAACGTACCGTCGATTGTCACGCTATGAGACGAGCGTCAGCCAGATAGCGAGAAGGAAGGACCGGTGTCGTGGCTCACCGTCAGATCGGCGGGTCCTCGGCCAACTCCGCGGTGACCGTGCGAGCCGCCTCCAGGACGGATCGGCGGGCGCGAGCGATCCATGCGTCGTCACAGCGGAACGCCGGGCCGATGAGGGCGATCGCACCGATGATCCCGTCCTCGCGAAAGACGGGTGCCGCGATCGCGGTCGAGCCCTCGATGAGTTCACCCTCGCTCGTGGCGAACCCGGACATCACGATCGAACCGAGCGAGTCCCGGAGTTCCGGTTCGGTGGGCGTGTTGCCCGTGATCCGCCGCAAGTCCTGCGCCAGGACCTCGTCGAGCACTTCGGACGGCGCGAACGCGAGCAGGACCCGGCCGGGAGCGCCGGCGTAGAGCGGGGACATGGAGCCGGGTTCCAGCGTCACGCGAAGCGGACGGTCGCTTTCGATCTGGTGCAGGCAGACCGACGCGAGGCCGATCCGACGGACGACGATCGCGGTCTCGCCGGTCTCCACGGCGAGCATCCGGAGGGCCGGGTCGGCGTGGCGGATGAGCCGCTCGGCACTGACGTTGTTCCCGCTGCCGATCAGGAGCTTCGGCCCCAGCCGGTACGTCCCGCCATGGCGATCCACGAACCCGAAGTCCGCGAGCGTCCGGAGATAGCGGTAGACCGTCGACACGGGCATGTCCAGGCTCGCGGAAAGCTCGTCGGCTCGGACGTCGCCCCGATCCGCGACCGTGAGGAGCAGCCGCAGCCCGCGCGCGAAGGACGTGTCCTCAGCGGCCTCCTCCGGCGGACGATCGCGAGCGGTGGTCATGCGTGGCGTCCCCATCACCTTCGATACGTCGCCCGTCCCATCGCGGATGAACGGGGCGTCACCGACAAGGGCGATATTCCCACAGGATGAGAATGTCCGTCATTCCGGGGTCGGCGGGTGTTCCGGTCGGGCGCGCTCCGCCCAGAGTGCGGCCTGGACGCGGTCGAGGACCCCGATCTTCTGGAACAGGCTCGACAGATGGGCCTTGACCGTCTTGACCGTGATGCCGGATCGGTCCGCGATCTCCTTGTTCGACAGACCCTGGCGCAGCAACTCGAGCATCTCGCGCTCGCGATCCGTCAACGACGTCTCCGGCCGCACCTGACGGCGATCGGTCAGGATGCCGCGCGCCACCCGTGGACTCAGGGGCGAACCGCCGCGGGCCGCCGACATGATGCCGTCCCGCAGGGTCACGGGATCCGCGTCTTTGAGCAGGTATCCGACCGCTCCGGCATCGAGGGCTTCCGCGACGGTCGTTCGATCGTCGAACGACGTCAGCACGACGACCTGCACGCCGGGCCAGGCCTTGACGATGCGTCGGGTCGCTTCGATGCCGCCGAGCGTCGGCATGGAGACGTCCATCAGCACGACGTCGGGCTGATGGCGCGCGGTCAGTTCGACGGCTTCGAGGCCGTTGGCCGCCGTCCCGACGACCTCGACGTCAGGCCACCCTTCGAGGAGACGCTCGAGGCCTGAGCGAACGACGTGGTGGTCGTCCGCGATGACGACACGAACGATCCCTCCCTTCGGTGGTTCGATCATGCCGGAGCCGCGAGGTGCAGCGTGACGATGGTCCCGCTGGGCTCGGCTCGCCGGATGTCGAACGAAGCACCGGCCTCCTGCGTGAGGTCCCTGAGTACGGCCAAGCCGAGGTGTCCGGAGTCACGCCCACTCCGATCAGCCCCGTCGTCGATCCCGCGCCCGTCATCCGTGATGACCAGGTCGCACCGCCCGCTCATGACGGTCAGGCCGACCCGCACGTGCGCCGCTCCGCTGTGCTTGACCACGTTCCGCAGAGACTCCTGTGCGACGCGAAAGACCACGGCCTGATCGGCATCGGACAGGGACTCGTCATCCGAGATGTCCGTGATCACGGCGATCCCGCGCGCGCTGACTTTCGCGGCGAGGTCCGTCACCGCATTGGCGAGGCCCGCCGACCTCAGGTTCGGCGGGTACAGCTCCACCAGGAGCGAGCGGGCCTCGCGCATCGACGCCCGGACCCCGTCGGCGCCTCGTCGCAGGTCGTCGGCCGACTTCGTGTCCGCACTGCGATCGGCCGAGCCGGCCAGATCGAGCGCGACTCCGGCGAGTGACTGGACCAGCCCGTCGTGCAGTTCACCGGCGATCCGACGCCGCTCGTCGACGGAGCTGTCAGCCGCGCGCTGGAGCAGACGCTCGCGGGCAAGGTGCCCAGCCCGAAGGTCGCGCGCGAGACGCCACGCCAGCGGCCACTGGAGGATGACCAGGAGGGCGAGGCCGGCAAGGGCCAGCGGGAGGACCTGCGTGGCCACAAGGCGACCCGATGTCAGTGCCGCATCGAGCCGCAGGTAGGACTCCACGAGCAGCGGCGTTCCGTCAAGGGCCTGGATCGGGACGTAGACCTCGATCAGCCGCTCGTCCGCGTTCTCGAGCCGATTCTCCGCAGCGTCCAGGTCGCTGATCTCGGGCTCGCTGGTGAGGCCGCTCCCCAGAGCCGCGGTCTGTTCCGGGGTCATCGGAAAGACCTCCCCGATGAGCAGGGGCTCGTCGGAATAGACGATGCGGCCATCCGGCGCCCAGACCTTGATCCGTGCGAGGGAACCAAGGAGCACCCGATCCCGGACCGTTCGGTCGAGGGCGGCGACGGCTCCAGGATCCCCCCGGACCAGGCTCCCGCTCATCGCGGGTTGCATGATCCCGTGGGCGACAAGCTCCGCCACGCGTCCCGCGTCTCGAAGCGACGCCGCGGTGGCCAGCCGGTCGACGGCCAGGACGCCCGCGAGCGCCACGACGGCGAGTGCCGCCAATCCGGTCAGCACGAACTGGGCGACGGCACGCCGGATCGATGGCGGTCGCTGGTCTCGTCGGGTCCGTGGGGTCGAGCGTTCGATGTCATCCTCCGGAGCGATCGCTGGCGGCGTTGCTGCGCTCAATCCTGAGGCATGGTCCCACGGGCGGCGCTGACGACCGTCATGACCGCCTTAGCGCACCACCACCGTCCCGACCATGGTCGGGTGGATCTCGCAGAGGTAGGCGTAGGTCCCCGGGGTGTCCATCTTGATCGAGAAGGCACGGCCCGGGTCCAGTTGTTTCGAGTCGAACGAGCCATCGTCCGCGGTCACGGTATGCGGGGCGGGGTCCTCGTTCGTCCAGGTCACGGTCGTGCCGACCGGCACGTCCAGCGCGGCGGCGACGAACGCGAACTGGACGATGCGAACAGATTCGGCGGTGGCGGTGGCAGGCGGCGTCGTCGTCAACGGGGCGTCGGCGCGAACCACGAGCTCGGTCTCCATGCCACGGTCGGAGTGGTCGGCGACGAAGCACTCGATCTTGTACACGCCGGCCGGCAGGTCCGCCTCCACTCGAAGCGTCTCGCCCGAGCGGAACGTTCGCGTCTCGATCTTCTGCCGGTCGCCGCCGGATCCCGAACCAGATCCGGATCGATCGATCTTCATCTCCAGGCCGTGCACGAGCTTGCCGGCGTTGTGGACGACGAACGTCACGCGACCCGGCCGGATGGCGTCGGCTTCAAGGGTGATGGCGAACTCTCCGAAGACGACGTCGAACCCGCCATCCCGTGGGTCTACGGCCACGACCGCGGATGCCGACGGGGCGGCGGAGACCGTCGGCGACCCCGACGCTTCAGACGTCGGAGTGGCGGTCGCCAACGGTGACTGTGTCGCTGAGGGGGCCGGCGTGTCAGACGGACTGACGGACGAGTCCGTCGCCGCAGCGCCGCTCGAGCCCGCCGGGGCGAACGTCCAGGTCGGGCCAGCGCTGCCTGCCTGACACGCAGCCACGAGCGCGGCGACGCCGAGGATCGCCGCCAGGCGCGATCGGCTCCGGTGCCGCCCGGCTACCGGCGACCCGTTGCTGCGTGAAAGCTGGGTCACGGTGACCTCCTCTGATCATCCAGGCGAGGGATCCGACGGGTCGCCGACCCACCAGCGATGGTGGGCCGACGTCCGTCTGGCAGTCCTAGAAGCGGGCGTAGGCAACGCCCCGACAGACCTCGCCGGTCGCGAGGTTGGTCGCCTTGCCGACGATCCGGTCGGCGCCGGCCTTGTTCGACAGGACCTTGCGGACTTCGAACGAGCCGGACGGTGCGGCCGTGGTCCGCAGGCCACGCCACACCCGCGTGCCGTTCTGCCGGATGGCCACGCGCCACTCGCGGCCGTTCCGGTTCTGGTCGACCTCGAACTCGACCTCGATCCGGCCGTTCTCGGGGCTCAGCTTCAGCTTCCAGTCCGTCGCTCCGGAACAGGAGCCACGGGTGATGATGTCGCCGTCCTTCGCGGCGACGGGTGCGACGGTGGCCCCCAGGGCGGCCACGGCCAACAGGCCGATGAGGATCATTCGACGGGCCATGAGATGTTCTCCGATCTATTGGGCGCCAGCGGTTCAGCGCCTCGACTGTCAGGATCATGGCCGGGCGTGGCGGGGCAGACCATCGGTCGCTGGTCGTACGACCTCCGGTCTCGCCGCCCAGGCCCATGCCGCCCGCCCGCGCGCCGGCGCGCTAGAGTGGCGCGGCCGTGAGCGCCATTCGCCCTGGAGGTCCGTCGATGTCCGACCGGCCGCGACCGTTCCCGCTCCTCTTCGAGCCGCTGCGGATCGGGAGCGTGACCATCCGCAACCGGATCGTGTCGTCGGGGCATGACACGGTCATGGCGGTCGACGGGTTCGTCAGCGACCAGCTCATCGCGTACCAGGCGGCACGGGCCGCCGGCGGTGTGGGGCTCATCGTGGTCCAGGTGGCGGGCGTCCACGAGAGCGCGCGGTACACATCGCACGTCTTGATGGCCACCGAGGACGACTGCATCCCCGGGTTCCGCCGGCTGGCCGCGGCCGTCCACGAGCACGGGAGCGCGGTGGTGGGCCAGATCTTCCACGACGGGCGCGAGCTGATGGAATCGATGGACGGCTCGCTTCCCGTCGCGCTCGCGCCGTCCGCCGTGCCCAACGAGCGGTTCCACGTCATGCCGCGCGCGATGCCGATCCCGCTCATCGAGGAGATCCGGGCTGGCTACGCGTCCGCGGCCCGGCGACTGCGCGACGCCGGGCTGGATGGCGTGGAGGTGGTCGCCAGCCATGGCTATCTGCCCGCGCAGTTCCTCAATCCACGCGTGAACCTGCGCACGGACCGCTACGGCGGCAGTCCGGAGAACCGGCTGCGCTTCCTGCGCGAGACGATCGCCGCGATCCGGGCCGAGATCGGCCGCGAGCCGGTGGTCGGGCTCCGGATCTCCATCGACGAGATCACGCCCGAAGGGCTGACGCCCGACGACGTCCTGCCGGCCCTCGCCGCCCTCGATGCCGACGGGCTCATCGACTACGTCAGCGTCGTGGCCGGGACGTCCGCCACGCTCGCCGGCTCAGACCACATCGTGCCGCCGATGACGGTGCCAAACGCCTACACGGCACCGATGGCGGCCCTGGCCAAGACCGTCGTACGCGTCCCAGTGATCGTGGCGGGGCGGATCAATCAGCCGCAGGAGGCCGAGCGCGTCCTCGAACTGGGGCAGGCGGACGCCTGCGCCATGACCCGCGCGCTCATCTGCGATCCGCTGCTCCCGATGAAGGCCGACGACGGCCGGGTCGATGAGATCCGCGCCTGCATCGGCTGCAACCAGGCGTGCATCGGCCATTTCCATGCCGGCTACCCGATCTCGTGCATCCAGTACCCAGAGAGTGGGCGAGAACTGGAGTTCGGGGAGCGTGGGCGCGCGAGCCAGCCGCGGGACGTGATCGTGGTCGGCGGCGGGCCGGGCGGTCTGAAAGCCGCGACCGTGGCGGCGGAACGCGGGCACCGGGTCACGTTGTACGAGGCCGCGCGACGGGTCGGCGGCCAAGCGTTGCTGGCGGAGCGTCTCCCCGGTCGGGCGGAGTTCGGCGGGGTCGTCACGAACCTCGCCGGCGAAGCGGAACGCGCTGGGGTCCGGGTCGTGATCGGGACGACCGTCGACATAGCGCTGATCCAGCAGGCCGGACCGGATGTAGTCGTGGTGGCCACGGGCGCTAGTCCTCGCCGACCGCCCATGGAGCTGACCGGTTCACCGGTGGTCCTCGACGCGTGGGAGGTCCTTCGGGGCGCGAAGGTCCCGGAGGGTCGTGTGGTCGTTGCCGACTGGCGCTGCGACTGGATCGGTCTTGGTCTCGCGGAACTGCTGGCGGAACGCGGGCGGAAGGTCACCCTCGGCGTGGACGGCTACATGCCCGGGCAGCGCATCCAGCAATACGTCCGCGACGCGATGATCGCCGGCGTGACGCGGGCCGGGGTGACCGTCACGCCGCTCGTGCGGCTCTTCGGCTACGACGGGTCCGCGGTCTTCTTCCAGCACGTGCTGACGGGCGAGGCCGTCGTCGTGGAGGACGTGGCCGCGCTGGTCCTGGCGCAGGGCCACGACCCGGAGGACGGGCTACTCACGGCGCTGAGCGAACCCGGCGTGTTCGACGGCGAGGTCCACGGCATCGGGGATTGCCTGGCGCCACGGACCGTGGAAGAGGCCGTGCTCGAAGGGCTGCGCGTCGCGACCGCGATCTGACCGACCGACGCACAGCGCGGCAGCGCCGCCTATGCTCCCGGGGATGGACCGCTGGAAGACGATCATCGAGCCGTTCCGGATCCACTCGGTGGAGCCGATCCGGCTCAAGACGCCCGAGGAGCGCGAGACCGCCCTGCGCGAAGCGGGCTGGAACCTGTTCGGCGTCCACGCCGAGGACGTCATCGTCGACCTGCTGACCGATTCGGGCACCGGCGCGATGTCGCGCGACCAGTGGGCGGGCATCCAGCGCGGCGACGAGTCCTACGCCGGCTCGCCGTCGTGGTTCGCCTTCGAGGAATCGGTGCAGACGCTCTTCCCGTTCAAGCACATCATCCCCACCCATCAGGGCCGGGCCGCGGAGAAGATCCTGTTCTCGGTCATCGGCGGGCCGGGCAAGGCGATCCCGAACAACACGCACTTCGACACGACGCGCGCCAACGTCGAAGCGACCGGCGCGGACGCCGTCGATCTCGTCATCGCGGAGGGACGGGTCCCGTCGGCACTCCACCCGTTCAAGGGCAACATGGACGTCGCCGCGCTCGAGGCGTTCCTGACCGAACACGGGGCGGACACGGTCCCAGCCGTCTTCGTGACCGTCACCAACAACAGCGGCGGCGGCCAACCGGTCTCGCTCGCAAACTTGCGAGAGGTCCGGGCCGTATGCGATCGCCACGGCGTGCCGCTCTTCCTCGACGCGTGCCGGTTCGCCGAGAACGCATGGTTCATCCACGAGCGCGAGGCGGGTCAGTCGGACCGGCCCATCCCGGACATCGTCCGCGAGATGGCGTCGCTGGCCGACGGGATGACGATGAGCGCCAAGAAGGACGGGCTGGCCAACATCGGCGGCTGGCTGGCCGTCAACGACGACGCGCTCGCCGAGCAGTGCCGGAACCTGCTGATCCTGACGGAGGGGTTTCCGACGTATGGCGGGCTCGCCGGACGGGACCTCGAGGCGATCGCCCAGGGGCTGCGCGAGGTGGTCGACGAGGACTACCTTCGCTACCGGATCCGGTCCACCGCGTACCTTGGGGACGCCCTGACGGCGGCCGGCATCCCGATCGTCCGGCCGGTCGGAGGGCATGCGGTCTACATCGACGCCCGGGCCCTGCTCCCGCACATCCCGTCGCTCGAGTATCCCGGCCAGGCGTTGGCGGTCGCGCTGTTCCGCGAAGGCGGAGTGCGCGGCTGCGAGATCGGGACGGTCATGTTCGGGCGGCACCCGGACGGGACCGAGACGCCGGCGGCGATGGACCTCGTCCGACTGGCGATCCCGCGGCGGACGTACACCCAGAGCCACATCGACTACGTCATCGAGGTGGTCAGTTGGGTCGCGGCGCACGCTGCGGATCTGCGGGGCTTCCGGATCGTGGATGAACCGCGCGCCCTGCGCCACTTCTCCGCCCGGTTCGCCCCGCTCGACTGACCCGCGGCGGGACGTCAGGCGGCGGAACCACCCGGGTATCGAGACCGGAAGCCATCCCTGCTCGTCTCTGTCCACCGGGCGCCGAGCGGCACGGGCAATTCGCTCCAGGCCCCGTCACACGGTCGTCCGTGCAAGACATGCAGGGTCGTCTCGCCGGCCTTGCGATGCAGCACGTAGGAATAGACGGTGGTCAGCGGCACCCCGTGGTTGCAGATGCCCGTCTCGCCATCGTCGTGTGAGGCCAGCATGGCCTTCACGTCATCGATCGAATGCAGGTCACCGAGGCGGGACCGCGCGGATGCGAATCGTCGCGCGGAACAGGGCAGGTCCTCGGGCGAGCTGGTCTCGCCGAACAGGGGCTGGTGGTTGGTCCGGAAGATCCGGGAATTCGCCTGCTCGACGCGGACCTCCCGCCCGCGGACCTCCACGGCGGCGAGCTGCTGCGGATCGGCGAGGATCAGGTTGCCCCACCAGGAGGGCTGCATCGCCACCGCGTCGGTGATCGCGGCGATGGCGTCCGGGACGTTGGTCGCCTCGCGGAGGGCCGTCTCCACGAGCCGGTCGTAGTTCTGGTGGTCCTCGTCGGTGATCTTCACGTTGTTGTCGCAGGCCAAGAGCCCGTGCCGATTCGCGCCCACGGACAGGCCGGAGAAGACGCTCTCGACAGAGGCGTCCGCCGCGAAGGTCTCGAGTCCCCTTGGTCCGAACAGGTCCGGTTCCAGCACCAGGCGATCCGAGAACCGCGGCAGGATGAAGTCCTTGTTCTTGAACAGCACGTACTCGTCGGCGGTGATCCGCAGGGTGCCGATCGTGCACATGAGCCTCTCCAGGGTCAGCGATGAGCGAGCGAGCAGAGCACTAGCATGAACCATGCAGCTGGACCATCGCCCAGATCCGGAGTCTTGAACATGATCGTCAAACGGCTCGAACACGTCATCGACACGGACCGCCACGCCAGGGGCGACGGATGGGAGAGCCGCCGACTCCTGCTGGGCGACGACGGCTTCGGCTACTCCCTGCACGACACGGTGCTGGAGGAAGGTTGCGAGCTGACCCTCCAGTACAAGAACCACATCGAAACGAACTACTGCATCGCCGGTATCGGCGAGGTGGTCGACGTCGCGACCGGAGAGGTGCATCCGATCACACCCGGCACGCTCTACGCCCTCGACCGCCACGACCTGCACATCCTGCGAGCCCTCGAGGGCCAGCTGCGCCTCGTGTGCGTCTTCACTCCGGCGTTGACGGGCCGCGAGCGGCACGACGCCGACGGCAGCTATGCCCTGATGGAGTAGCGCGGGGTCCGAACCACACCGCGGACCGAGGCCGTTCGCCGGCGAGTCGCCCGCTATCCTCGTCGCTCATGAACAGCCAGTACCGCGTCGTGATCGTCGGCGGTGGGATCGTCGGCGTGAGCGTCGCGTATCACCTCGCCCTTCGCGGCCTGACCGACGTCGTGCTCATCGAGCGCGATCGATTGACGGCGGGGTCGTCGTGGCATGCCGCCGGCGGGTTCCACGGCATCAACGCGGATACGGAGATCGCCGCGCTCCAGCGCTACACGATGCGCATGTACCCAAAGATCGAGGCGGAGAGCGGCCAGGACCTGGGCCTCAAGGCCTCGGGCGGTGTCGAGTTGGCCGGCTCGGCGGAACGCTGGCGCTGGCTGAAGTGGGAGCTCGCGCTGATGCGGGCGCAGGGCAACGACGGCGCCTACCTGCTGAGCCCGAGCGAGGCCGCCGCGATGGTGCCGATCATCGACACGGCCGGCCTGCACGGCGCGCTCTTCGACCCCGACGAAGGCAATCTCGATCCAAACGGCGCCGTGTACGCGTATGCGAAGGCGGCCCGGGCGCTGGGCGTCGAGATCGTCCAGGGCAACCGGGTCACGGATCTGGCGCGTCGCCGCGACGGCGGCTGGGACGTGACCACCGAGCAGGGCACGGTCGTTGCCGAGCACGTGGTCAACGCCGCGGGACTGTGGGCGCGTCGCGTGGGCCGGATGGTGGGCGTGGACCATCCGCTCGTGCCGATGCCGCATCACTACTTCGTGACCGAGGAGATCCCGGCGATCGCGGCGATCGACGGCCTCATGCCAGCCGTCACCGATCTCGAGGGCTTCACTTATCTCCAGCGGGAGGGGAACGGTCTCCTCCTGGGTGTCTACGAGGAGCGCCCGACCCACTGGGAGGTGGACGGTGCCCCGTGGGACTTCGGGATGACGTTGCTGCCACCGGACATCGAGCGGATCGCGCCCGAATTGAAGCTGGCGTACCGGCGCTTCCCCGTCCTCGGCGACGTCGGGATCCGCAAGTGGGTGCACGGCTCGTTCACCGCGACGCCGGACGGGAACCCGCTCGTCGGACCGCTCGACGGCCTGCCCGGCTATTGGGCGGCGTGCGGCGTCTTCGCCGGCTTCTCGCAGGCCGCGGGGGTGGGCCTGGTCCTGGCGAACTGGATCATCGACGGCGAGCCGGGGCTCGACGCCTTCGGGATGGACGTGACGCGATTCGGCGCGTATGCCGCCGAGGACGCGTATCTGCGGGCGACGACCGCGCAGTTCTACGCACGCCGCTTCGTCATGGCCTACCCGAACGAGCAGCTGCCCGCCGCGCGGCCGCTCAAGGTGACGCCCTGCTACGACCTCTTCGCCGATGCGGGTGCGCGGTTCACCGTGAACTGGGGCCTCGAAGTCCCGCTGTACTTCGCGCCGGATCCTGGCTTCGCCGAAGTCGCGGCATTCGGCCGCTCGAATGCGGAGCCGTTCGTCGCCGAGGAGGTGGCCGCGGTCCGATCTGCCGCCGGGGCCACGGAGATCGCCCAGTACTCGCGCTATGAGGTGACCGGACCGGGCGCCGAGACGTGGCTCGATCAGCTCCTGGCTGCCCGGATCCCGGCGGTCGGGCGGATCCGCCTGGCACCGATGCTCGGCCCGGGCGGCCGGCTGATGGGCGACCTGACGGTGACGCGTCTCGACGAGGACCGGTTCTGGCTGACCGGCTCGTACTACCTCCAGGACTGGCACCTGCGCTGGTTCAGGAGTCAGCTGCCAGCGACCGGCGTTTCGCTACGGAACCTGTCCGAGGAACAGATGGGGTTCTCGGTCTCGGGCCCGTCAGCGCGGGCGATCCTGGCGGCGCTGACGGACGAGGACATGGCGCATGGTTCGTTCGGGTTCCTGACCGCTCGAACGATGCGGGTCGGGTCGTCCGAGGCGGTCGTCGGGCGGATCTCGCTGACCGGCGAACTGGGCTACGAGATCGTCGTCCCGGTCGATCGCCACCGGGTCCTGTATGAGGAACTCCGCGACGTCGGGCAGGCGCACGGGATGCGGCTCATCGGGGACCGGGCGCTCGACAGCCTGCGGCTCGAGAAGGGCTACGGGATCTGGTCCGCCGAATTTCGCCAGGACATCACGCCCGGCATGTCCGGGCTGGACCGGTTCGTCGCGTTCGACAAGGGCGACTTCGTGGGCCGAGAGGCGGCACTGGAGGACCGTGATCGAGGCGCGCCGCGCCGGCTGGTGCTCCTCTCGGTGGATGCCGCTGACGCCGACGCCTCGAAGGACGACGGCATCTGGCTCGATGGACGTCTCGTGGGGGCGGTGACGTCGGGCGCCTATGGCCATCACGTCGGGATGAGCCTCGCGCTCGCGTACGTCGGGAGCGACGTGATCGAGATGCAGCCGACGCTGACGATCGACATCGTGGGCGAGCCGCGAACGGCATCGATCCTGCCGGAACTGCCGTACGACCCCCAGGGGCTTCGACTGCGCGCCTGACGACCCCGCCCCCGATCGCGCGCGTCGGCGGCGCGCGGCGGCCCACGCGCCCGAACCCGCGGTTCCTCATCTCGCTCTCATCTTGGGCGCAGTAGCCTGTCCGGCACCGGAGGTTCGGATGCGCGTGCTGGTCGTCGAAGACGAGACGAAGATGGCCGGGCTGCTCAAGCGCGGCCTGGAAGAAGAGGGGCACGTCGCCGACGTGGCCCGGACCGGGGTGGATGCCGTCTGGCTCGCGACCGAGGTCGCGTTCGACGCCATCGTGCTGGACGTGATGTTGCCCGACATCGACGGGTTCGAGGTCTGCCGTCGCCTCCGGGCGGCCGGGCGCTGGCACCCGATCCTGATGCTCACCGCGAGGGACGCCGTCACCGACCGGGTGGCCGGCCTCGACGCGGGCGCCGACGACTACCTGACGAAGCCGTTCTCGTTCAGCGAGCTCTTCGCGAGGTTGCGCGCCATGTGGCGGCGAGGGGCGAGCGAGCGCCCCGCGGTCGTCCGAGTCGGTGACCTGGTCCTCGATCCGGCGGGGCGCCGGGTCACGCGGGCCGGGACGGAGGTGGAGCTGACCGCCAAGGAATTCAGCCTGCTGGAGTTCTTCATGCGCCACGCGGGTGACGTGCTGTCGCGCACCCAGATGATCGAGCACGTGTGGGATTTCGCGTACGACGGCGATTCGAACGTCGTCGATGTCTACGTTCGGTACCTGCGTCGCAAGATCGACCTCCCGTTCGGGCGCGACACCATCCAGACGGTCCGCGGAGCCGGGTATCGGCTGCGGGCGGAGCCCATCGATGCGCCTGCCGATCCGCGTTAGGCTCACGGTCGTCTCGGCGGTCCTGATGGCCCTCGTCATCGGAGCGCTCGGGGTGTTCGTGTACACCCGGTTGCAGGCCAGCCTGCTCTCGGCCGTCGACGACCGCCTCCAGGACCGCGCCGAGGATCTGCTGCTCGACGCCGGCGACGGCCCGATCGTGCCAGAGCCCTGGACCAGCGATCCCGGCGACGCGTTCATCCAGGTCTACGGATCCGATGGCGGGCTGATGGAATCGTCCCCGGACGTGGCCGCCGGGCCGCTGCTGACGCCCGTCCAGGTCGCGAATCCCGGCCCGCGTTCGCTCGTGGCCGACGTGACGACGACGGAGGAGACCGTCCCGGCACGGATGCGACTCGTCCCGATGACCGGCGGCGGCGCGTTGCTGGTTGGCGCGGCGATCCAGGACGAGGAGGCCACGCTGGCCCGGCTGCGACCGCTGCTGCTCGTCGGGGGCCCGTTGGCGATCGTCCTCGCCTCGGTCGTCGCGTGGCTCGTGACGGGTGCGGCGCTCCGGCCCGTGGAGCGGATGCGACTCGAGGCCGAGGCCATCTCGGGCACGGACCTCGATCGCGAGCTGGTCGTGCCGGCGTCCGGCGATGAGCTGAGTCGTCTCGGCGACAGCCTGAACGCGATGATCGGGCGGCTCAGGGCCGCGGTCCTTCGCGAACGACGGTTCGTCGACGATGCGAGCCACGAACTTCGCACGCCCCTGGCGAATCTCCATGCCGAGCTGGACCTGGCGCTGTCTCGCCCGCGATCCACCGACGAGCTCGAAGTGGCGCTGCGCAGTGCGCTCGAGGAATCCGAGCGGCTCACCCGGTTGGCCGAGGACCTGCTCGTCCTCGCCCGCGCGGACGGTGGCGGGCTCCCCGTCCGGCGTCAACCCGAGCCTCTCGGGACCTTGCTCCGTGACACCGCCGCGCGCTTCGAGGCCCGGGCGACCGTCGCGGGCGTAGCCCTGGATGTGCGCGCTGATGCCGCGCTCGTCGGGCGGGTCGACGCGGACCGCATCCGCCAGGCCGTGAGCAATCTCATCGACAACGCGTTGCACTCGACGCCGGCGGGTGGGCGTGTCTCGATCCGCGCGTCCGAGCGGGATGGGGGGATCGCGATCGAGGTGGCGGACACCGGTCCCGGGTTCCCGCCTGGCTTCCTCGAGCGTGCGTTCGAACCGTTCAGCCGCGCCGACCCCGCCCGGGGCCGCGAGGCGGGTGGCACCGGTCTTGGTCTCTCGATCGTGCGCGTGATCGTGGACGCGCACGGGGGAACGGTCTCGGCGCGCAACGGCCCCGACGGTGGGGCCGTCGTCGAGATCCGCCTGCCGGCGTAGGTCCGCGCCCGGTCATTCACCCGGCCCTCATCTCCAATTCATCTGGCTCTCATCTGGCGGGGAGCAGGCTCGTCCTGGTTCGCTCGCACCGGAGGACAGCCAGATGTTCGGACGTTCAGATCACCGCTCCCCCTCGTTGTCTGCCAGGCGGGGCCTGATGGCCGCCGGTCTCGCGGTGGCGGTCGCCGCGTGCGGGACGAGCACGACGAGCAGCGTCCCATCGAATCCGTCGACATCCGCCGCACCGACGACGCCAGCCGCCGCCACCCCGACGCCCACCCCGACCCCGACGCCGACCCCCATCCCGACGCCGACCCCGGAGCCGACGCCGCCGAGCCAGAATGCCGACCCCGACTTCGAAGGGACGAAGATCCCATTCGACCCGGCGAACTTCGTGGACCCGCGGCTGGACACCAACCCGTTCCATCCGCTCAAGCCCGGGCTCCAGTGGGTCCGCGCCGGGACCACGGAAGTGGGTTCCCGCGTGGTTCCCCACGAGATCATCACCACGATGACCGACGTCATCCGGATCATCGATGGGGTCACGACGATCGCGATGCTCGACGAGTCCACGGACTCCGGCGAGGTCTCGCAGGTGGGGATGGACTACCTGGCGCTCGACAAGGACGGCAACGTCTGGATCCTCGGCGGCTACACCGAGGAGTACGAGGGCGGGGCGTTCACCAACACGGACAGCGCGTACCTGGGCGCCGGCGGGGGTGCCGAGCTCGGGATCCTGTCGCCGGCCCAGGTGGACATGGGCACTGTGCGCTGGTTCATCGGCAAGGCGCCCGACGAATCCGCGTCGGTCGGGCAGCCCGTGCGGATCGGCAACCGGGAGTGCGTCAAGTTCGGCTGCTTCGACGACGTCCGCGTCGTCATGGAGGGCAACGTCGGAGCGCCCGACAACGAAAACAAGTCCTATGCACCCGGTGTCGGGGTCATCAACAACGTCCCGTTCGACGCCAGCCTCCACCAGGACACGTTCGAGCTGATCAACTTCCTGGTCCTGAGCCCCGAAGGCCTCGCCGAGGCGTCGCAGACCGTGCTCGATCTCGAGAAGCACGCGCGGAAGGTGGCGAAGGACGTGTTCGGGTCCGCGCCACCGGCGCAGCGCGCGCCGTGACCGCCGAACCCATCGTCCGGTTGGCCGGGATCTCAAAGTCGTACGGGCCGCCCGATCGCGCAGTGCCCGTGCTCCACGGGGTGGATCTCACCATGGGACCCGGGCAGAAGGCAAGCCTGATCGGCCCATCGGGCAGCGGGAAGTCCACGCTGCTGTCGCTGATCGCGGGGCTGCTGCGACCGACCGAGGGAGTCGTGGAGATCGACGGCGTCCCGATGAGCGGCCTCGACGACACCGAGCGCGCGCGCCTGCGGGCCCAACGGATCGGCATCGCGCTCCAGTCGGACAACCTGATCCCGTTCCTGACCGCGGGTGAGAACGTCGAGCTGGCGATGTCGTTCGGGCTGTCGGTACGGGGCGGCGTCCAGGCGCGGGAACGCGCGCTCGCGGCGCTCGACCGGTTCGGGGTGGCCGGCCGAGCCCGGCACCGGCCCCGGGAGCTGTCCGGCGGCGAAGCCCAGCGCGTGTCGCTGGCCGTCGCGATGGCGAACGAACCGGATCTGCTGCTCGCGGACGAGGTCGTGGCGCAGCTCGATGGCGAGACGGCCGGGCGCGTCGTCGACGACATCCTCGCCTCGGACGTGGCGGTCCTGTTCGTCACCCACGACGTGGCGCTGGCGGACCTCGCGGACGACCGATACGCGATCCGCGACGGGGCGGTATGGCCGCGCTGACCGGGGCCAGCCCGATCGTGACGTCACGGCTGGTCGTGGACTACGACGGGCGGACCGGTCCCGTCCGGGCGCTCGACTGCGCGCCCGTGCGGATCGAGGGCGGCGCGGGCGTGGCCGTGATGGGCCGGAGTGGGAGCGGCAAGTCCACGCTGCTCGGCCTGCTCGCGGCACTCGCCGTGCCGACCGAGGGGTCCGTGACGATCGGCGGCGAGACGATCTCGGCGCTCAGCGAGCCGGACCGCGTCCGCTTCCGACGACGATCGCTGGGCATGGTCTACCAGACCGACAACCTCCTCCCTTACCTGACGGTCGAGGAGAACGTGGCGCTCCAGCTCGCGATCTGCCGGCCGGACCGGCGACATGATGCCGGCGACGACGCGCCGGACCTGCCGGCCCTCCTCGCCCGGCTGGGGATCGCCCGGCTCGCTCGGCGGTTGCCGGACGAACTCTCGGGCGGGGAACGCCAGCGAGTCGCGGTCGCGCGTGCCGTCGTCCACCGGCCACGGGTCCTGCTCGCCGACGAGCCCACCGGCGCCCTGGATGCCGCGAGTGCCCGGATCGTCGCGGAACTCCTCGTCGAGGTCCACCGCGAGATCGGCGCCACGCTCGTCGTCGTCACGCACGACCCGGCGATCGCCGCGTACCTGCCGCGGACCATCCATCTCGCCTCGGGCGGGCCGGGCGGGCCGGCGGCGGAACCTCCCCATGCTGGCTAGGTACGTCGTCGCGGACCTGGTCCGCAACCCGCGCCGGACGCTGTCGACGATGGTGGGCGTCGCGCTTGGCGTCGGTCTGTGCTGCGGCGTCTTGTTCTTCGTGGATGGACTGTCGGCGTCGATGACGCAACGCGCCGTGGCTCCCCTGCCGATCGACATCCAGCGCATCGTCACCGAGCGCGTGGGCGGGGCCGTGGCGATGACCCAACGTCTGGATCCGGCCGGGGCGCTGGCTGCCGGAACGCGGGCACGCGTCGTGCTCGAGGTTCGGAACCCGGGCGATGTCGACGCCCACGAGGTCACGATCCGATCGCTGCCCGGCGCGGGTTTCGCATTCATCGCGGGATCGGCCGCGGTGGACGATGCACCCATCACCGGCTTCGACGACAACCCGTTCGCGCACGGGCCGGCCGTGATGGGCTACAACCTCGGGCGCATCGGGGCCGGTGAACGTCGCGTCGTGACCTACCTCGTCGAGGCCACATCCGCGCTCACGCTCGATGCTGCTGCCGTCGCGTCGACGTTCTCCACCCGGGAATCCGTGAGTCCGGTCGCGGCCGATGAGCCGGCGACGGTGCCGCTCGCCGACCTCGTCCGGATGATCGCCGCACTCGACGGGGTGGATCACGCGAGCCAGCTATCCCTCGCTGACCTCGGTGCTGGGGCGCTGGCGTTCGATGGTCGTGTCGCGCCCGGACCGACGAAGATCCTCGGCTTCGACGCCGACTACGCCGACCACGACGACACGATCCGGATCGTCGAGGGCGCCATCGAACCCGGTCGGGCGCTGATCAGCGCCGAGGCGGCGCGGGTCCTCGGGGCCGGCATCGGTGACGTGGTGACCGTCACCTTGCCGGACGCGACCACGGTCCAGGCGAGCATCGGCGGCATCGCCGACCTGAGCCGCTCTCGCGCTCTGTTCTCGAGTCGGCGGGGTGGCGACCTCGAGACGTTCATCTACTCGCGCAACGCGATCGTCGTCCCGCCCGACGTCTTCGCGGCCGTGGTCCAGCCCGCCTACGAGCGAGCGGCAACGCAGCTCGGCGGACGGCTCAAGAACCCACCGATCCGGGAGGTGGATGTCACCCTCGACCGCGACCGGCTGCACGCGGATCCGGCGACGGCGCTCGCGGAGACTCGGGCGATCGCGGACGCCATCGGTGCGGTGGCGACGCACCAGGACTACCTGCTCGACAACATCTCGAACACCCTCGCCGTCGCCGCGGCGGACTCGGCGGTCGCCAAGCAGCTGTTCGTGTTCCTTGGGGTCCCGGGGCTCATCCTGGCCGCCCTCCTCGCGGCGTACGCCGGCACCGTGATGGCGGATGCCGCGCGGCGGGAGGGCGCCACGCTGCGGATCCGGGGCGCCAGCCGAGGTCACCTCCTGCGGATGCTCGCGATGCGGACGGGGCTGCTCACTAGCGTCGGGTCGATCGTGGGGCTCGCCCTCGGCTACATCGTCACCGCCGCGATCCTAGGGCAGGAGTCGCTTGGCCGGGCGAGCGCCGCGAGTCTCGCGACGTCCGCCGTCCTCGGGGGGGTCGGCGGGTTCGCGTCCACGGGTCTCGCGCTGTACATCACGGGGCGCCGCTCCATCGACCGGGAGATCGCCGAGGACCGAGCGCGACACTCGACGCGTCCGCCGCTTTGGCGCCGGGTCCGATTGGACCTCGTCGGGCTCCTGGTCGTGGTGGCGGGGACCGGCCTCGCTGTAGCCACGGACGCGTTCGCCGGGGTCGCGGGATCGGTCTACTTCGGGCGGGCCGTCGAACTCAACATCGCGCTGCTCGTCCTGCCGGTGGCGGTCTGGGTGACCGGCAGTCTCGTGGCGGCGCGGCTGATCGGGTCGCTGCTGGCGCGGACGGCGCCGCGCTCGTCGACCGCGATGGGTCGGCCGCTCGGCAGCCTGTACCGGCTCAGCATCGGGCGCCGACCGTGGGCGATCGCGAACGGCGCGGTCGCGATCTCGTTGATCGTGGGCCTTGCGACCTGTCTCGCCGCCTTCACCGCCTCGTATGACGTCGCCAAGGCCCGTGACGCCCGATACGCCAACGGCTCGGACCTCCGGATCGCGCCGACGCCGACGTCGCAGCGGACCTATGGCGTCGGCGACGTCGGGCTGTTCCGGACCCCGGGCATCACCGCGACCTCGCCGGTCATCTACGGCGTCAGCAACGTCATCCTGCGCAGCGCACGCACATCGGACCCGGCCAATCTCGCCGCCATCGACCCCGATTCGTTCGCGGCCGTCGCGCCGATCGACGACGCCGGGTTCGGGGACGGCGGCGCGACCGACGCCCTGGCGGCGCTCAGGGACGACCCCTCAACCATCCTGGTGAGCCGGGACATGGCCGAGTTCCTGCGGGCCAAGCCGGGCGACACCCTCCATGTCCTGCTGGCTCGAGCCACGCCGGAGCAGGTGGAGGTGGACCTGCGGATCGCCGGGCTGTTCGAGCGCGTCCCCGGCTTCCCGGATGGCGCGGATGCCCTGATGTCGATCCATGAGCACGCGACCCGGGTGCCATCGAAGACGCCGGACTTCTTCCTGGCCTCGACCGGCGATCCGAGCGACGCCGGCCTGGCCCTGGCGCTGGCGGCCTTCTCGCAGACACCGGCCGCCGACGACTTCCTCCAGGTGGACACGCGCGCGAGCACGCTGGCGCGAGATCAGTCGAGCCTCGCGGCGCTCAACGTGGCCGGTCTCGCCGACCTGGATTCGACCTTCGCGCTGGCGATGGCCGTCGTCGCGATCGCGATCTTCGTCTTCGGGCTGCTGCTCCATCGGCGGCGCGAGTACGTCACGCTCCGGGCGCAGGGTCTCGAGGCCCGGACCGTCGGCGCCCTGATCATCGCCGAGGCGGGGACCGTGGCGATCGCCGGGACGATCGCCGGCCTGGTCGTGGGCGCCGCGATGGGTGGCTACTTCGTGGCGGTGCTGCGCCCGCTGTTCGTCATCGATCCGGCGTACGCGCTACCCGTCTTCTCCGCCGCGACGCCGGCCGTGCTCGTCGCCGCGGCGACGGTGATCGCGTCGATCGTGGCCGCCCGCCTGGTCAACCGCCTCGAGCCGACGGAGCTTCTCCGGGACGACTGATCATGGCTCGGTGACGAACGATCGACCGGTGGTTGTCCCGTGCTGGGCGGACCCGATAGACTGACGCTCTCCCGAGCGGGAGTAGCTCAGTCGGCAGAGCGTCTGCTTCCCAAGCAGAAGGTCGCGAGTTCGAACCTCGTCTCCCGCTCCATCCCTCGATCATCGACTCCCAGCCAGATCGATCCCGTGATTCCTCGCGCCACTACGATCCGCCGCGTCACGCAGACGGAGCGATCGCCCTCGCGAGTGTGACCAACCAGGAATCGTAGGCCGCGCCAAACGCGTCACCCTTCACGTCGATGTCTGGCGGAGGGAATCCCGTCCGCCGGATGCCGGGCAAGAGACGCGCCACCAGCACGCGGGCCTCGACGGCAGTGACGACCGCTGACGTCCCGGTTCGCTCGCCGAAGGCCCACACCGCCTCGGCGATGGCATATCGCGACGTCCAGTCCGCCGGATCCGGTACCGCCCCGAGCCAACCGTGGAACCCAGCGTGGCTCGTCAGCCGAACCCGCTGCTCGTTGCCGACGCGATCGATCTCGACGACCTCACCCAGCTGCAAGGACCGCGTCGCGATCGCGACGTTGCGCTTCGTCGACCGTGTGACCACGGCCAATTCGGCCAGCGACGGCGCCCAGCCAGGCGAGGCGGCAAGGACGGCGACGATGTCGGCGCGGACCGCCACGCCGAAGGCTGACCGTAGCCGCCAGGCGAAGGCTCCCGGCGCTTTCAGGTGGGTGACCAGCGTCTTGTCGCGGGACTGATACGCGCGGCCTTCGCCCACGGCGACTGGCCAGCGCGGCCCACCGGCCGCAGCCACGGTCGACGCAAATCCCGCCACGGCTCCCGCATCGCCACCGATCTCTGTCGAGACTGCGCGAAGTCGGCCGCCATTGATCGACGTTCCATATCGCACGCACCAGTCGAGGGCGCCGTCCGTCAGTCGTGGCTCGACTCCGCCCCGGAGCGCGGTCATCACGATGAGGGCCTCGAGGTCCACGAGGGTCTGATCTGGGTCTCCCGGGAGCGACACGCCGAGAGCGATCCACTGCGCGGCAAGTCGATCGCGTACAGCCGCCGCCAGGCTATCGGTCGGCGTCATCTGCATCCTCCACCGCCAGATGGCGCAGGACGGCCGCCAGGTTCTCGGCGAACGCCGGCGACGGGTCGTGGCTTCGTGCCCACTCGGCCCCGGCGCGCAGGTCATCCACCGAACGGGACAACGCCAGGAGATCCGCCAGATGGCGATCACGTGCGGGCCAGGCGTCGGCCGCGGCATAGAGCTTGAGACAGGCGAGGTCGAATGGACTGGCGACCCAGATGGTGAGGCCGCCGAAGGGCTGCGGATCGAGACGGTCAGCGAACCCGACCGGTAGCCCGAGTTCGAGAAGGCTCGTTGGACCCAGGTTGAGCCAGTCCGACGCGAGACCCAGGGCAAGACCGACGTCGGCGATCGCGATCGCGAGCGGGTCGGGCAGGCCGTAGAGGGCGACGACCTCGCCAGTCGCGGTCCGAGTGCCGAGCACGTCCACGTCCTTCGTTGGGCGCGATGTGATCTGGCGTAGCAGCAGGCTGGCGCCCCCCACGACCACGAGCTCGTAGTGGTGGCCGCGCGCCTCAAGGACAGCACCAAGGGAACCGAGCGCCTCATCGAGCCATCCCGTGTTCGAGGTCGGATTCGTGCTCATCGCGCAATCCTACTACGCGATACAGGAAATACAACTACCCATTGATGGCCCGGCGCCGAAACCCCTGCTTGGGCTGCCAGCCTCGGTCGGAGAGCAGAGCCGCACTCGCCGACGTGACGGTCTCGTTCCCAAGCAGAAGGTCGCGAGTTCGAACCTCGTCTCCCGCTCCATTTTCCCTCTCCGTCGCCATGCCGGGGATTGACTCGCCGCATCGACGGTCATACCGTGTATGACATGAAGCGATCATCGGCGGTCCTGTCCGTGTCCCTGCCACCGGAATCCGCGCGCGTATTCGAGCGTCTGGCCGAACGCGAGGGACGCAACAAGAGCGAGTTGTTCCGCGAGATGCTGGCCGTCTATCTCACCTACCAGGAAACGCAGACGTTCGAGTCACTGCAGCGATATGGGGCGTCGACAGCCCGGCGGGCAGGCGTGCGGGACGAGCGTGACGTCGAGCGATTGATCCAGGAATCGCGAGGGCAGTGAGCCTCCCACCCGCCGACCATCAGCGCCGGCCGATCCCGGACCAGCGACCGATTTGAAGGCCGTGCTCGACACGAACGTCCTCGTCTCGGCGTACGTGTTTCCGGGTGGCAAGCCAGAAGCGGTCTACCGGCTTGGCCTCGAGGGGCATCTTGAGATCGGGACCTCGCGGCCCCTGCTCACGGAATTCGGCCGGGTGCTCGGCCTGAAGTTCGGCTGGCTCCCGGATCGAGTCGAAGCGGCGGTCGCCCAGGTGACCCGCGTCGCGTCGGTGGTCGAGGCGATCGAAGCCGTCCAGGTGATCGCGGCGGACCCGGCGGACGATCGAGTGCTCGACGCCGCGCTCGCCTTTGGCGCCGACATGATCATCAGCGGCGACCGACACCTCCTCGATGTCGGGACGTGGCGTGACATCGAGATCATGTCGCCATCGAAGTTCCTCGACCGACAGCCTTCCTGAGCCGCGGACGGAACTCGGCGCGACTTCTGCTGGGTCCCGGGTCGTGTGGCTCAGTCGGCGGTGGCGCGCTCCGCGGCCACCGCCTGGACAGCCGCCACGATGCCGACGTAGCCGGTGCAGCGACAGAGATTGCCGGACAACCCGGCCCGCACCTCGTCCTCGGTGGGATCGGGGTTGGCGGCCAGGAGCGCGGTCGCGCTGATCAGCATCCCGGGCGTGCAGAACCCGCACTGGACGCCGCCGTGCTCGAGGAACGCCCGCTGGAGGGGATGCAGCTCCGCGCCGGCCGCGAGGCCCTCGACCGTCGTGACCGCCCGGCCGTCCGCCTGGAGGGCGAGGTACGAGCACGAGTTCACCGGCTGGCCATCGATGAGGACCATGCACGCGCCGCACTCGGAGTCGTCGCAGCCTTCCTTGGTCCCGGTCAGCCCGAGTTCCTGGCGCAGCACCGACAGCAGCGTCCGGCCGTGATCCAGCTCCACGTCGTAGGTCGTCTCATTCACGTGGAGGGTCGCCGGGTAGCGCATCGTCATCGTGCTCCGAACAGCGTGGCTGAGGCCGGGATCGCGATCGATTCGCCACCGGCCCGGGCGATCGCGCCCGCGACCGCGCGACGGACGACGACCGCGGCCATCGCGCGCCGGTAGTCGAGCGAGGCGCGGACATCCGAGATGGGCGTGGCGGCCTCGGCGGCCAGTCGGGCGGCCTTGGCGATCGCCGACGGACCGCCATCGGTGCCCACCAGCGAGCCCTCCGCGTCGGCGATCCGGCGGACCGTGGGCGCCAGCGCCGTGATGGCGATCCGGGCATCACGCACGACCCCGCCATCGAGGACGACCACCGCCGTCGCGCCGACCACCGCGATCTCCATCTGCCTCCGGAACTCGAGTCGCACGTAGCAGCTGCCGGCACCGGCGAGGCTCGGCAGGTCGATCCCCACGATCAGCTCGTCCGGACTGAGCGCCGTGCGGCCCGGGCCCGTGAAGAGGTCGGTCGTGGCGATGCGCCGGCTCCCACCGGTCGAGCGGACTTCCACGACGGCATCGAAGCAGAGCAGCGGCCCGGTCGTCTCGGCGGCGGGCGACGCGTTGGCAAGATTCCCGCCGAGCGTCCCGACGTGCCGGGTGGCCGGCGATCCGACGATCGACGACGCATCGGCCAGGGCCGTCCAGCGCTCGCGGATCCCGGGGTGGCGGGCCAACTCCGCGTGGCTCGTGATCGCGCCGATCCGGAGCCCGTCGTCGGTCTCGGCGATCCCGCGCAGCTCCTCGATCCGGTCCAGCGCCACGAGATCCGTCGGCAAGGTGAACTTGCCCTGCCGGGTCCCGACGACGAGGTCCGTGCCGCCGGCGACCGCTCGGTGCCCCGCGGCGGCCGCGGCCAGCGCGTCGGCGAGGGAGGTGGGACTGGCGAACTGCCCGCCCATATCAGGTCTCGCTCGTGGTGGACGCGATCGCTCGCCAGACGCGCTCGGGCGTCATCGGCAGCTCGTGGATCCGGGTGTCGAGGGCTCGCGCGATCGCGTTGGCGATGGCCCCGGGCGTCGGGACGCACGGCGGCTCGGCGATCCCCTTGAGACCCTTCGGACCGGCGTTGGGCGACGGAGCGTCGACGAAGTCGACGTGCATCGTGGGGATGTCGGCCATCGTGGGGAGCTTGTAATCGAGGAGATACGGGTTGCGCTGGCGGCCGTCTTCGGTCAGCTGGACGCCTTCGCTGAGCGCCTGCCCGATGCCCATCGCCACGCCGCCGTAGATCTGGCCGAACGCGCCGATCGGATTGATGACGACGCCCGATTCATGCGACGCCGCGATCCTGAGCACCCGCACGACCCCGGTGTCGCGATCGACTTTGACGTGCGCGGCGTGGGTGAAGAACGTGGGCGCAGCGAACGATTCGGCGCCGAGCCGACCGACGCAACTCCCCGTCTGGGCCTCGGGCGTGGGCGGGGGCGTGCCCGAGCCGCGACCGAGAAGCAATCCGGCGCCAGCCGCCTGGTCCGCCAGGTCGACGATGGTCACCGATGCGGCGTGGCTGCCCTTGACGCGCGCGACGCCGTCGATGAGCTCGAGGTCGTCGACGTTCGCTTCGAGCGTCTCCGCGGCCAGCGCAAGGAGCTGGTCGCGGACCTCGGTGGCGGCGGCGATCACCGCGCGGCCGTTGTTGAACGTGGTCTGCGACCCGCTGGCGCCGCCGTCGTACGGGCCGGCGTCGGTGTCCTGGTACAGGATCCGGAAGTCGTCAGGGCGCATCCCGAGGACCTCCGCGGCAAGGATCGGGAGCGCCATCACGGCGCCGGTGCCGCACTCCTGCGCGCCCGTGACGATCGTCCCGCTCCCGTCGGCGTTGATCCGGATGTGCGCGCCCGATGCGCCCGGGAACGACGGCCACCAGCCGGTGGCGATGCCCATGGCCTCGTCGTCCGGGAGTGGCTGGCCCCAGCCGATGGCCTTGGCGGCGCTCTCCAGCGTCTCGATGACGCCGATCCGCTCGAAGATCTGGCCGGTGGGGCCGGCATCGCCCTCGTGGACGAGGTTGCGCCGACGGAACTCCACCGGATCGAGGCCGACGCGCTCGGCAACGACATCGAGGTGCTGCTCGAGCGCCCAGCACGTCGTGGGGCCGGTGGGGGCGCGGACGGAGCCCGATGGCTGGGTGTTCGTGTAGACCACGTCGACGGACACGTCGACATCGGGGATCCGGTACGGACCAACCGCGAACATCGCGGCCATCTGGCCCAGGTACGGCTCGTCCATGCTGTAGGCGCCGTTGTCCACGATGAGGTGGCCGCGTCGAGCCACGATCGTCCCGTCCCGCCGGACGCCGGTCTCGAGTTCCATGATCATCCGCTCGCGGCGGTGGTCCGGCAGCAGGAATTCGTCGCGGCGGGTGAAGACGAGCTTGACCGGCCGGCCGGCGGCTCGGGCGAGTGCGGCGACCTGCGGCTCGAACCCGAGCTCGCACTTCGCCCCGAACCCGCCGCCGAGGTGGGGCACGATGACGCGGACCCGGTTCTGCGGCATCTCGAGCGTGTCGGCCACGCCGGAGCGGACCGCGAACGGCACCTGCGTCGACGACCAGATCGTCAGGTGATCGCCCTGCCACTCGGCGAGGATCGCGCGCGGCTCGATGGGGACGGCGTGCGAGCCATCCGCCTCGTAGCGGTCCTTGACCACGATGTCCGCCGTTGCCATGGCGCTTGCAGCATCGCCCTTGACGATCGTGGAGCGCGAGGCCACGTTGCCCTCGCGGACCAGGTTCTCATCGGTCTCGTAGGACGCCCAGTCGGCGTGGACGAGCGGGGCACCAGCGCGCGCGGCAGCTTCCAGATCCGTCACGGCCGGCAGGACTTCGAAGTCGATCTCGATGAGTGCGGCGGCCTGTGCCGCGATCTGGGGTGTGGTGGCGGCGACCGCGGCGATCACCTCGCCCTCCCAGCGCACGACGTCGCGGGCGAACAGGGTGCGGTCCTTGACGAACGCGCCATACCAGACATCCGGGACGTCCGCGGCCGTGATGACAGCCAGCACGCCGGGCAGGGCGCGGGCGGCTGTGGTGTCAAGTCGTCGGATCCGGGCGTGGGGGACATCGGCGATCCGGAACGCCCCGTGGAGCATCCCGGTGAGCGTCATGTCGGCCGTGTAGCGGCCCGTGCCGGTGACCTTGTCGCGGCCGTCCTGGCGGATGGGGTTTGGCGTGAGAGTCGCGGTCATCCGGTGCTCCGTGCGAGAGGGGTCATCGCGTCACGACACTCTACCGGAGCGCGGCCCACCGAGGACCGTCGTCGCGTTCCCTGGTACGCGGACGGCTCGGATGTCACCCGATCCGATGATGGATCCGGGCGAGCGGCGCGAGCCGTCGCCCGACCATCGACTGACGTCGCCTAGGGTGCGACGCGCCGGATCCGTCGACCCGCCTGGAAGACGTCGAGGGGTGCGCCCAGCGCGTCGAGGTCAGCGATCGGATCGCCGGGCACGACGAGGATGTCCGCCGGCCGTCCCGCGGCCAGCCGCCCGGCGACGTCGGCCACCCCGATCGCCGCGGCCGAACCCGACGTGCCGGCGACGAGCGCCTCGGTGGTGGACAGCCCGGCGTCGGTCAGCGCATGGATCTCGAGCCAGCCGTTGCCGGCTCGGAAGTGGCCCCACGCCGAGTCGGAGCCCGCGATCAGCCGGACGCCCGCCTCGTGGAGTCGCCGGACGGTGTCGAGCTTCTCGTCATACATCTGCTGGAACTCGGCGTGCGTCCGTTCCTCGCCGGCGCTCGGCGGGCGGCCCGCGTCCCGGTCGTCGCGGTAGCGCCAGAGCCACGCGCGCAGGTCGTGCATCGTGGGGTTCACCCAGACGCGCGCGGCCGCCATCCGGTCGGCGAGGTCGGGGCGGTAGCGGTACGTCCCGTCAGCCTCGGCCATCGTGCCGTGGATGACCATGTCGATGCCAGCGTCCAGGACGGCGGCGATGGCCGCGTTGGGGACGGCGTGCGCAGCGGTGAGCCGCTGATGCCGGTGGGCTTCGTCGACGATCGCCTCGAGCTCGGGAGGCGTGAATGCGGGGAGGTAGGGATGCGAGCTCCGCGTGCTGCCGCCGGACGACATGACCTTGATGAAGTCGGCGCCCTCCTTCACCAGCTGCCGGACGGTCCGGCGCAGTTCTTCGGGGCCATCGGCCTCGCCGCCGAAGTACCCCAGATGCCCGCCGGTGATCGTCACGGCCCGCCCAGCCACCACCATCCGCGGACCTTCCGTGATGCCGCGCCGGATCGCCTCACGGACGACGAACGGGACCCGGCCCATCGAGCCATTCTCGCGGATGGTCGTGACGCCCGAGTGCAGCATCACCCGAGCGTGGACGGTCGCCCGGACCAGCAGGAGCTCCTCGCCCTGCGCGGCGACGTCGTCGCCGCGCGTCCCGTCGCCGATGCCCACGAGGTGCGTGTGCCCATCGACGAGGCCGGGCAGGATCGTCGCGTCCGGGTAGTCGTGCGTGGCGGCGGTCGCGCCATCGGGCGGGCGGATCTCGGACCGGTGGCCGATGGACATGATGGTGGCGCCGTCCACCAGGAGGGCCGCGTCCTCGAGGACGGGTCCGCCCGTCCCGTCGAGCAGGCGCGCGGCGGTCAGGATCGAGAACTGCGGTGGTTCGCTCATCGTTCCTCGGTGGTGGGCTCGGAGGGATGACCATGATGGCACCGAGATCTGGCGCCCGGGCGCTCCGCGTGACGGACGGGCGTCGGTGGCCAAGGCCCGCCGGGATGCCTCCGCCGTCAGAATGGGCGCGATGCCCAACACCGAGGAACCGCCGGTCATCGCGGACGCGCCAGAGCGTGGTCGCTACGAGGCGCACCTCGATGGCGCCCTGGCTGGCGTCCTCGAGTACACGATCCGACGGGACCGGATCCTCCTCGTCCACACCGAGGTGTCCCCGGCGTTCGAAGGGCGGGGCGTGGCCGCCGCGATCACGCGGTTCGCGCTCGATGACGCGCGTCGCCTCGGCCGTCGCGTGATCGCGGCATGCCCGTATGTCCGCCGCTACCTGGCCCGGCATCCGGAGGACCTCGACATCGTCATCGGGCGGGTCGACCCGTGAGACGGACCGCGGCAGGGGTATCCTCACCTGGACCGCCGCATCGGAGTCGCCCGTGACCTCCCCCTGCGAACACTTCGAACCCGAGATCCGCATCGACCCGCCGCTCGACGTCTGCTCGGTGTGCGTGCCGATGGGCGCGACGTGGGTCCACCTGCGCCAGTGCCTGACCTGCGGGCAGACGAGCTGTTGCAATGACAGTCCCAACCGCCACGCGATGGCACACTCGCACGAGACCGGTCACGCGATGATGCGGACCGCCGAGCCCGACGAGGACTGGCTGTGGTGCTTCGTCGATAGCCTCGGGTACGTCCCGGGCCCGAGCGGCTACGAGGTCGCCGCGGACTGACGCCGTCGGACGCGGCGGCGGTGGCCGGGGACAGGCGATACCCTAGCGCCATGCTCCCTCGTCGACTGGCCAGGATCGCGCGCGCCGGGCTCCGGCGCGTGCGCACCGGGCAAGCTGGGCGCCCCATGCGAGGTGGCCGGAAGCCCGCGGGCCGTTCCGCGAGCCCCTACGTCAGGATCGCCGATGCCGACGCCGGGTCGGCGAGCGCGTGCGTGATCTGCGGGACGGACCCGGTGGATCGGGTGGCGGTCCAGAAGCGCGACGATCCCGGCAGGCGACTGGTCCTGCTCGAGTGCCGCTTCTGTGGCCACGTCGCGAATCCGGGCAACACCTTCGACTACCGCGGCTACCAGTCGATGGAGGAGATGACGCCCGGACCGCGCGTCGGGACGGAGCAGCAGCAGGGTCGCGAGTTCCACATGGCGGCCATGGCCGTCGAGATCCTCGGGCCGAAGGACCTCGACGTCCTGGTCTTCGGGGCCGGGCGCAGTCTCGACAACCGCCACATCGAGGGGCTCGCCGGCGTGGGGAGCGTGACGATCGCGGACATCATGCAGGTCCGCGACGACGCGCCGTTCATCAAGGCGGACGATCCGGCGCCGCGGCGCTATGGCGTGGTGGTCGCGTCCGAGGTGATCGAGCACTTCCTCGATCCGCGCGCGGACCTGGCCCACCTGCTGAGCTTCGTCGACGACGACGGCCTGCTGGTCTGCTCCACGAACATCATGAACGGCTCGGACGTCGCCACGCAGAAGTACCCGTTCTTCCGCGGCCACGTCTCGCTCTACTCGCCCGGGTCCCTCGGGATCCTGGCTCGCGAGAACGGCTGCCACGTGGACTTCCGGCTGCCGATCGCGGCCACGGGGTTCGCCGGCCTGCACAAGCGGTACGTGCTGCTGAGCCGCTCGACGGACGTCATGGCGCGGACCGCCGCGTATTTCGGCCGCCATGCGTACGCGCCGTCCGATCCGGCGCATCCGGGCTGAGCCCGGTGACCCGAGCCCTGGGTGACGACGGCAGCACGCCGCCGGCGGTCATCACGCTCGGCGAGTGCCTGATCGCGTTCGTTGCCGGTTCGCCGGGACCGCTGGCCGAGGTCGACTCGTTCGAGCGCCACGTGGCCGGCTCCGAGGCGAACGTCGCGGTGGGCCTGGCTCGCCTCGGCCATCGAACGGCGTACATCGGCAGGGTCGGCGACGACGGGTTCGGCACGGCCATCGTTCGACGCCTGCGCGGCGAGGGCGTTGATGTCCGGTGGATCACGGTGGATCCGGCGGCGGCGACCGGCGTCTACGTCCGCGAGCGACGCGTCCTGGGGCCCGTGGATGTCCGCTACTACCGCTCGGGCGCCGCGGGTGCCGCGATCGACGCGGACGACGTGGGCGCCGCCGCGGCGAGCTTCGCCGGCGCCCGCTGGCTGCACCTGACCGGCATCACCCCGGCGCTGTCGGCGTCGGCCCGGGCGGCCGTCGACGCGGCCCGTCAGCTCGGACGGCGCCATGGGCTCACCGTCAGCGTGGACGTCAACATGCGCCGCCGGCTGTGGACCGAGGCGGCCGCCCGGCCGGTGCTGCGGGACCTCGTCGCCGGCGCCGACATGGTGTTCGCGGACCTCGACGAGGCGGGCGTCGTCCTCGGGAGCCCACCCACCGACGCGGGTGCGGCCGCGGCCGGTCTGCTCGCCCTGGGGCCTTCGACGGCGGTCATCAAGCTCGGGGCGGCGGGATCCTATGTCCGGACCGACACGGGGGACAAGGCCACGCATCCGGGCTTCCCGGTGCCGACCGCCGTCGACCCGATCGGTGCCGGCGACGCGTTTGTGGCCGGGTGCATCGCGGCACGGCTCGACGGCCTGCCGTGGCCCACCGCCCTGGCCTGGGGCGACGCGGCGGGGGCCGCGGTCGTGGGCAGTCTGGGCGATCAGACCGGCCTCCCGACCCGCCCCGAGCTCGACGCGATCATCGCCGGCGGGAGTGACGCGGTCCGCTAGCTGGGGCCTCCGCCCGGCGGCGCAGCGCGGCCCCTATGGATCCGGGAAGAAGCCCGGAGAGGTGGGCGCGCCGTCGTCGTAGGTGGCCAGCCAGTCGATCGTCGTCTGTCGATAGCGGGTCAGGCCCTTGTACCCAGCCAGCTCGTCGGGGAGTGTCTGCAGGACCCGATGCAGGCGGCGGGCCCACTTCGGGACCGTGACCAGCTCGTCCAGGCTGATCAGGTAGCAGCGGATCGGAAACACGATGGCGTTGGATCGCGGCAGCCGCCAGAAGCTCTGGAGCTCCACGCGCAGGTGGACCTTTGCCCCGACGTTCTCGGGCGTGACCGACGCCCGGTCCGGGCCCCAGCGCGGGTAGAACTCCGGGCTGGTGTCGAGACGCGGGTTGATCGTCATCGTCCAGTTCAGCCGGCGGACGGGCTGGCCCTGGCGGATGTTGAGCAGGAACTTGAGGGCGCGGTCGAACACGCCCAGCTCATGCGCGAGTGGGACCGGCCCGTGCCACTCCATGAAGTTCATGCCGATGTCGAAGTCCAGCGACCAGTCCGCCTGGGTGGTCACCATCCCGGCGTCCATCCATAGGTTCCCGTCGCGCTGGTCGACGATGCAGAAATCGCCCTGGCTCTGGCGGGTGATGTATTCCATCGGCCCGTACGGCAACGTGGCCGTGTCGCCGAACGTGAACGTGTCATCGATGCCGAGCGGGCGATTGATCCAGCGCCATCGGTCCCCGTCTCGGTGGAGTTCGAAGTGGGCGGGGTAGGCCGTCGCCTGCGCGTCCATGAGCAATTCGAGCAGGTCCCAGCCGGCCAGTGTCATGTGCGGGAGCGACTGGCAGCGACCCGGATCCTCGGCCAGGACCAGCGCCCGGTCGCGCATCTCCGCGACGTAGTGCTCGTCGACATCGATAGGGTGCTCGTAGGCGGTGCCCACCGGACCCGGCGTGTGCGGTTCGATGTTGACCGCGTACATATAGCGGTCCTCGTGGAACGGGAACGGGAAGCGGCGGATGCCCGCGGGGCTGTTGCGGAACGTGAAATCGTCGCGGAACGTTTCGTCGTGGAAGTCGATCACGCCGCTGGTCATCGTGGACTCCTGCTCATCCCTAGCGCGCCAGGACCAGCGAGCGGCCCTCGAACCGTGAGACGCACGGCATGATCTTGCGGCCGGAGGCCTTGTCGGCGGCGGACAGGAAATCGTCGTTGTGGAGCATCTTGCCGTCGCACGACAGCACCTCCGTCTCGCACTCGCCGCAGGCCCCGCCACGACACATGTATGGCGCGTCGATGCCGGCGGCCTCGATCGCATCGAGCATGCTCTGGTGCTCGGTGACGCGGATGGTCTTGCCCGACTGGGCGAGCGTGACCTCGTACGGCAGCCCGGATGCGGGTGCCAGGAAGCGCTCGTTGTGGAGGCTGCCCTCGGGCCAGCCCGCGGCCCGGGCGGTGGAGAGGACCCAGTCCATCATCGGCGCCGGGCCGCACACGTAGAGGTGCGTGCCCAGAGGCTGGGCCGCCAGCAGCGCATCGAGCGGGATGCGCTGTCCCTGGTCGTCGCAGTAGACGTGGACCCGCTGGCCATAGCGAGCCTCGAGATCGTCGAGGTACGCCCCGTGCACGCGCCCGCGGACCGCGAGATGGAGCTCGAAGGCACTCGCCTCCGCGGCGTGCTGGGTCATCTGCGCGAGGAATGGGGTGATGCCGATGCCGCCCGCGATCAGCAAGTGCTTGCGGGCACGCCGGTCGATCGGGAAGAGGTTGACCGGCGGCCCGAGCAGCAGTCGGTGGCCGGGCTGCACCTGGTCGTGCAGGAACCGCGAACCGCCACGGCCCTGGTCGTCGCGACGAACGCTGATGGTGTAGCTCGACGTCTGCGACGGCGGGCTCATGAGCGAGTACGGGTTGCGGCGCAGGACGTCGCCGTCACGCATCTCGACGATGACGTGCGCCCCGCCGCTGAACGACGGCAGCGGGCCGCCGTCGCTGGCTTCGAACCGGAAGCGCTTGATCATCGCGGTGACGTCGACGACCTCGGTGACCGTCACCGCGAGCTTGGGCGCCTGGACCTTGGGGGCCATCCCCGCGCCGGTCGCCCCAGAGGGCGTGGTGCCGCCGGCCGTCACGCGAACACCGGATCGGGTGGCGGCGCCGTGCCCGGATCCTCGGCATCGATGCTGACCCCCTGGAACGCCCCGATCCGACGCGAGTAGTGATCGCGGACCAGCAGCGAGAGGCCGCAGCCGCTGCACGTGACCGGCTGCGTCGTGACCCGTTCGGTGATGGCCTTGCAGTGGACGCACTGGACGCGCCGTTCGAGCGACCCTCGATGCTCCGCGCCGATCGCGCCCAGCTCCGACCCGGCTTCGAGCGCCGCCTTGACCACCTGGGCGATGAAGTCCTCCGTCCCCGCCGCATAGACCTGCGTTCCCATGCGGGCCTCGCGCAGGTCCTCGCGCAGGGCCGCGACCGCCCCCGAGTTGGCGGGGAACTCGCGACAGGCGGCCGCGCCGAGCTCGCGCAGCCGCGCGCCGTGCCCGACCCCGGCCGATCCGCCCGGCACGTACAGGATCCGCGCGTCCGCGAGGAACGAGGCGCCGCCGGCCACGGCGAGGTCGACGACAGCGAGCGCGCCTTCCTCGTTCGCGGCGATCAGGTGTGGACCGCCCGGCCGCGGGGTCAGCGGGGCGTAGACCGGGCGGCTCTTGATGCCCTCGACGAGCACGCGCTCAACCCCGCGACCCGGTCGCGATGGCCTGGGCCGAGCGGATCGCCACCGACCCCATCTCAGCCCACGGCATTGCGCTTGGTCTTCTTGGGATCGTCGAACGGCAACGTGTGCGCGATGGCCGGTCCGTTCACCGTCGCGCCGCGAACCTCGAGCGGGCTGCCCGGCACCGCGCGGTCCACGTCGAGCCGCGCGATCGCCATCGACGTCGAAGTGAGCGTCGAGTACATCCCGCACGTGATGACGCCCACCTTGCGGCCGTCGGCCCAGAGTTCGTCGCCCTCGGCGGTGGCCGTGTCGCCCTCGACGAGGACGCCGAAGATGCGGAACCGCTCCTGGCCTTTGCGTCGGTAATGCTCCTCGGCGCCGCGGAAGCCCTGCTTGCCGGGCGTGACCGTGAACTGGAGCCCCAGCTCCCACAGCGTGTCCCCGGGCGCCTCGTCCGCGAACGGGTACATCTGCGAGTTGTCGTATGGGTAGAAGAGCAGGTAGCTCTCCACGCGGAGCATGTCCAGGACGGTGAACCGGCACGGGATGATGCCCATGTCCGCGCCCTCAGCCAGGATCGTGTCCCAGAGCATCACCGCGTCCTGGCCGCGACAGAAGATCTCGTAGCCGCGCTCGCCGGTGTAGCCGGTCCGCGACAGCATGACCGGCGCATCGAACAGCCGGGTCTGCGTCTGCGCGAAGTACGGCAGGTCGCGGATCCCCGGCACGTATCGCTGGAGGAAGTCCACGGCCAGCGGGCCCTGGAGCGAGAGATCGTGCAGGTCGTCGTCGAAGAGCAGGGCGACGTTCCGACCCGCCGCCTCGCGCTGGAGCTGCTCGTGCCCGGTCCCCGATCCGTGGACCACCATCCAGGCCGTCGGCCCGGTGCGATAGATGATGCAGTCCTCGACGAACGTCCCGCGTTCATCGAGCATGCAGGCATAGGCCGATCGCCCGGGATGGATCCGCGAGACGTCGCGGGTGGTCGCCCGGTCGATGACGGGGGCGGCATGCGGCCCGACGACGTGCACCTTCTTGAGACCGGACACGTCCATGAGCCCGGCCTTGGTCCGGATGGCGACGTGCTCCGCCGCCATGTCCTTGTCGTAGGTCCACGCGGTCCCCATCCCGCTCCAATCCTCGAGGTTGGAGCCCAGGGCCCGATGTCGGTCAGCTAGCGCGGAGAACCGCCAGGTCGCCGTCATGTGTCACCGCCATCCTACGTGCGCGGGAACCCATCAGAACAGGGTGAGGTACTGGTCCACTTCCCAGGGGCTGACGTTGCTGTGGTAGCGCACCCATTCCGTGCGCTTGATGCGCAGGAACTCCGCGGCCAGGTCCGAGCCGAGCCCGCCCTGGACCACCTCGTCCTCCTCGAACTCGTCGAGGGCCTCGGACAGGGTCTGGGGCAGGAACTTGAGCCCCTCGCTGCGGGCCTGGTCGAGCGGCGTCTCGTACATGTTCCGCCCGATCTGCGGATCGCCCGGGTCGAGCTCACGCTCGATACCGTCGATGCCTGCGGCGATGAACCCGGCCAGCCCGAGGTACGGGTTGACCGCACCGGACACGACGCGACACTCGAACCGCCCCGGGTCCGGGGTTCGATACATCTGGGTCCGGTTGTTGTCGCCGTACGTGATGAACGCCGGGGTCCACGTGAACCCGGATCGGGCGCCGGTGAGATACGACCCCACCGAGAGGCGCTTGTAGCAGTTGACGGTGGGCGCGATGAGCGCCGAGAGCGCGCGGGTGTGGGCCATCAGCCCGCCGAGGAAGTGATAGGCGAGCTTGGACTGCCCGAGCCCGCGCGGGTCCGATTCGTCGACGAACACGTTCTCGTCCCCGTCCCAGAGCGAGAAGTGGAAGTGGCTGCCGTTCCCCGTCAAGTGGCTGAACGGCTTGGGCATGTGCGTCGCGATCGCGCCGAACCGCTGCGCGACCTGGTTGGTCATCATCTTGAAGAACGTGTAGCGGTCCGCGGTCTCGAGCGCGTCCGCGTACTTCCAGTTGATCTCGAACTGCCCCGTGGCGTCCTCATGGTCGGCGGCGTAGGGCCCCCAGCCGAGACCCTCGAGGTAGGTCACGAGCGTGCGCAGGTATTCGATGCTGCCGGCGAAGCTCTTGAAGTCGTAGCAGGGCTTCTGGAGGGTGTCGAAGCCCGACGGGTCGAACGGGACGATCGAACCGTCCGGGCCACGAGTGACGAGCATGTGCTCTGGCTCGACGCCCACCTTCATCGAATATCCGACCGTGGCCAGCCGGGCCACTTGACGCTGGAGCGCCGTTCGCGAGCAGTAAGGCCACGGCTCGCCGTCGACCTCGATGTTGCAGGCGAACCGGGCGAGCCCCGTCTCCCACGGGACCAGCGTGTAGGTGTCGAGGTCCGGCATACCGATGAGGTCGTGGTCGTGTGGGCCCTGGCCCATGCCCACGGTGGCCGCGCCGGCGAACCCGGCACTGCCGCCGAGGAACTGGTCCAGCGCGCTCGTCGGCACGCCCTTGCAGCGCGGCGTGCCGTGGATGTCGACCCACTGCGCGAGCATGTAGGTCACGCCGTCGTCGGCGAGCCGTTGCGCGATCGACTCGCGAGATGACCGTCCGTTGCCTGCCGCCTCGGCCATTGCACCCTCCTCTCGCTTGCCCCCGCCCGTACCTAGTGTGAGACCGCCGCGGCCGCCTTCTCGCCGATGAGGGACCCGGTCGCGAACCGTTCGATCGTGAATGGCGCCAGTACCGCTGGAGTCTGCCCGGTCGCGATGAGCTCCGCCACCCGGCGACCCGCCACGGGTCCGGCCTTGAACCCGTACGTGCCCCAGCCGACATCCAGGATGAACCCCGGGACGTCCGGCACGGGACCGATGATGGGGCTGAAGTCCGGTGTCATGTCGCAGATCCCGGCCCACTGGCGCAGGACGCGCACGCCCGCGACGCTGGGGAGCAGTTCCAGCACGTGCGCGGCCGAGGTCTCCATGAACGCGAGCGTGGAGCGATGGCTGTACGAGGCGTACGGATCGATCTCCGCCCCGATCACCAGCTCGCCGCGGTCCGTCTGGCTGACGTACACATGGAGCGTCGCTGACACGAGGACCGGATCGAGGAACGGCTTGAGCGGCTCGGTGACCAGCGCCTGGAGTGGATGGGTGACGATCGGCAGCCGAACACCGGCCATCGCCGCGATGGTCGAGGCCCAGCCGGCCGTGGCGTTGACGACGGTCCCCGCCCGGATCGGTCCGTCGCTGGTCTGGACGCCGGCGATGCGCCCGTCCGCGAGGTCGATGCCGGTCACCTCGATGCCCTGGTGGATGTGGACGCCCATCTCGTGCGCTCGGCGCGCATACCCCCACACGACCGCGTCGTGGCGGATGATCCCGCCCGGCGGGTGGTAGAGCGCGGCGTGGATCGGGTAGCGAGGATGGTCCGTCAGGTCCAGCGCGGGCGCGATCTCGCGGATCTCGTCGAGCCCGATCACCACGGAGTCGACGCCCTGGAGCTGGTTCACCTCCGCCCGGACCCGGAGTCCGGCGACGGCTGCGTCGGTGTGGGCGAGGGTCAGGTGGCCGTGCTGGCTGAACAGGACGTTGAACCCGAGCTCCACCGACAGCTGCTCGTAGATCCGCACCGATTCGTCGTAGAACGAGACGCCTTCGGGGGTCCGGTAGTTGGATCGGATGATCGCCGTATTGCGACCGCTGCCACCGGCGCCGATGTAGGCCTTCTCGAGGACCGCGACGTCGCGCACGCCACGCTTGGCGAGTTCATACGCGATCGACAAGCCGTGGACGCCGCCGCCGATGATCACGACGTCGTAGCGGTCCTTCCTTTCGCGCCGCTGCATGACGCGCCAGCGGCGGAGCGGGCCGATCATCGAGCCACCGCCGCGACGGCCGCGGGTCCGACGGGTGTCAGGCCGTGCGCGGCCCCGATCGTCACCAACGCGTCCCACACATACAGCGCCTCGTCGCGGGCGATCATGATCGTGTAGCCGGGGAACGCGCCGACGTCCGCGCGGGCGATGAAGGCGCGCACGCCGCCCATCGAGGCCTGGAGCAGGGCCCCGGGCGCCATCGTGGCGGGCGTGGTGTCCGCGGCGCACAGCTCGGCGAGGATCGCGGGCGCGGCCGGGCCCCCCAGGCGAAGCGCCGTCCGCGCGCCGGTCATCTCGATCACGGAGACGTCCTCGGAGGCCAGCGCGCCGGCCGTGGTGGCCAGCGAGCCATCCTCGATCGGCCCGACGAGAAGGACCTCGTCTGGACCGAGGACCCAGGCCGTCGCGAAGGCGTCGGACGGCCCCAGATCGACGATCCGACCGGTCGCGTCGAGACCAGCGGCCAGCTCGCTCACAGCCGCGATGGATCGAGGCCCGCGGACCAGCCACTCCGCGAACGGTCCGACCTCCGCGAGGCCGGCGCCCGCCTCCACGGCCGCGGCCTCGGCGCGCCCGTCCGAGGCATACCCGTCGGGCCAGCGGATCGAGTCGGAGATCCAGCGAGCGCCAAGCGCCTCGTGCGCGGATTCGATCGCGCTCCGTCGGACGGCCGGGGTGGACGCGGCGGTCGTCACGATCGCACCCGCTCACCGGCCGGGTCATAGAACGGCGCGGTCCGCACGACGGCCGGTGCCGTCGAGCCCTCGCGTCCGGTCCCGAGACGGACGACGAGCGGCCCATCCTCCACGGCGTCCTCGGCGGGGACCCAGGCGAGCCCGATGGCCTTGCCGAGGGTGGGGCTCCACTTGCTGCTCGTGACGCGGCCGATCGGCCGGCCATCGCGGACGATCGCCGCGCCCTCGGCCGGGACCGCGGTCCCGATCATCTCGAACCCGGTCAGGACGTCGCGCGGTCCGCGAGCCTCGAGGAACGCCATCGCGTCGCGGCCGATGAAGTCCGGCCGGTCCGCCTTGATCAGCCACGCCATCGAGGCGCCGCGTGGGTCGGACAGGGCGTCCGTGTCCTGACCGACGATCGCGTGCTGCTTCTCGAGGCGAAGGATCCGCTGCGCCTCCACGCCGAACGGCCGGATGCCGTGGTCGGCGCCGGCGGCCATCAGCGCGTCCCAGAGATGGGCGGCCTGGTCGGCCGGAGCGTGGAGCTCGTACGCCAGCTCGCCGACGAACCCGATGCGCAGCAGGATCGTCGGGCACGCCCGCCACGAGACCTTCGCGGGCGTCGAGGTACTTGAGACCGTCCGGGGAGACGTCGATGTCCGTGAGCCCGGCGAGGACGTCCCGTGCCCGCGGCCCGGCCAGGTTCATCGCCGCGTAGCGTGCCGTGACATTGGTCACATCGACGCGTCGGTCGGACGCCGCCAGCCACCAGCGAAGCCAGCCGTCGACCGCATCGAGGCTGCCCGTTCCCGTGGTCACCAGGTAGCGATCGTCGCCGAGCCGTGCGACCGTCCCGTCGTCGAGGATGATCCCGGCGTCGTCGGTCATCGCCCGGTAGCGGATCCGCCCGACCCGCAGATCGCTGAACCGGTTGGGATGCAGCCAGTCGAGGAACGTGCCGGCGTCGCGGCCGCGGACGTCGAGCTTGCCGAGGGTGGAGACGTCGATGAGCCCGACGCCCTCGTGGACCGCGCGGCACTCCCCGGCGACATCGCCGTAGTGGAGCGGCCGCTTCCAATCGCCCATGTCCATCCACGTCGCACCGGCCGCCTCGTGCCGGTCGTGGAGGGCGCTGCGACGGACGGGGTTGAGGTGCGGCCCGGCGAGCACCGCGAGCGGGACGGGCTGGACCGGCGGCCGGTACGTGGTCAGGCCGGTCTCCTCACGCGACACGCCGCGGATCGCCGCCGTGACCCGGGCCGCGTTGCCGTGGCACTGCTTGCCCTGGCACGGGCCCATCGTGACCGTGCTGTAGCGCTTGAGCGTCTCGAGCGAATCGAACCCTTCGCGGATCCCCTGTGCGAGTTCCTTGGCCGTCACGTCCTCGCACAGGCACACGAACGGCTTGCGCCCAGACGGCAGGACCGTCGCGACCGGTTCGGGGAGTGCTGCGAACGCCGCGGCGACGCGCTCGGCATGGTGCTGATGGCTCGCCCGGTCCGTTCCGGCATCCCGGTCCGCGGCCACCCGTCCGGCCAGCACCGCGCCCGCGGCGATCAGGTCGTCATCGGCGAGCCCGGTCATGTGGCCGGTGGCGACCACGTCCGAGGAACCGGCCACGGGGATCCACTCGGCCAGCCGCGGTTCGAGGGCGAGCGCGAGTCCGGCCTGCGCCGCGAGGGTCACGACCGGCTCGGGTCGGGCCGCCATCAGGACCAGGTCTCCGGCGAGGGTCCGGGTCGACCCGTCCGCGGCACGGATCGCCAGACCCGTCACGCGCGACCGGCCCTTCGACGCCAGCAGGACCGCGCCGTGGACGGTCTCGGTCCCCGCGGCTCGCAGGCTCGCGGCTTCGGCCGGCTCCGGACCATCGGCGGCGAGCGCTCGCGTGTCGACGATCGCGGCCACCGGGATCCCGACCGCGAGGCACTCGGCGGCCTGGCGCCAGCCGTGGTCATCGTCGGTGACGACGATCGCTCGGCGACCGGCCTGGACCCCGTGCAGATGCGCGAGCCGAAGCGCCGCCGAGGCGAGCATGATCCCGGGGCGATCGTTGGCATCGAACAGCATCGGCCGTTCCGCCGCGCCGGTCGCGAGCACGACGCGCTCCGCCCGCACCCGGACGAACGTCGAGCCCTGGGTGATCCCGACGAGCCCGCCGTCGTACATGCCGATGGCGGTGGCCGAGGCGAGGTGCTCGATCCGGGGCTCCGCCGCGACCAGCTCGGCCAGCCGATCCGCCGCCACGAGGCCGTCGAGACCGGCGATCCGGGCGTCGCCGGATACCGCGCGTGTCCGGAGGCGCAGGTGCCCGCCGAGCCGCGTCCCGTCGTCGACGAGGATCACGCGGGATCCGGTGCTGGCCGCTTCGAGCGCGGCCAGACATCCGGCCGGGCCACCGCCCACGACCACGACGCCGGCGTGCAGGTGCCGCTTGCGCGGGTGGAGGTCCGGACGGGCACGGACATCCACGCGCCCGAGACCGGCGATACGACGCAGGACCGCCTCATAGAGCGGCCAGAAGCGGCGCGGCCGGATGAACGTCTTGTAGTAGAACCCCACGGGGAAGAAGCGGTCGAAACGGTCGGTCAGGCTGAGAAGGTCGCGGCGCAGCGACGGCCACGCGTTCTGGCTGCGGACGCGCATCCCCGGGGTGATCGGCGTGACGCAGGCGCGCACGCTCGGCTCGCCGTCCACGTCGACGAGACAGTTCGGGCAGCGGCCGCTCGCGCACATGACGCCGCGCGGACGGTGGTACTTGAAGCTGCGCGACAGGACGTCGTCGCCCTCCGCGGTCAGCGCCGAAGCGATCGTGTCGCCGCCGAGGCCGGTCCGCCGACGACCGTCGAACCGGAACTCGATGGGTTCGTCGCGCCGAAGCTCCTGGCCGGCGGGGTCCGCGAGCCGACGGTCAGCCATCGGCCGTCGCTGCGGCAGCATCGGCGGGGAGCGTCCAGCCCACGCGGATCACCTCGTTGGTCCGGGTGTCGCGCACCGCCTGGAACCAACGGCGACAGCCCGCCCGGTGGAACCACCAGGCACGCTCGATGCCCGACACGTTCGTCCGCCCATACAGATAGGAGGACCACTCGGCCTGCTCGGAGCCGGGCGACGGGCGCGCCTGTACCTCGCCTCCGTAGCGGTACTCGGCGACATCGCGGGGGCCGCACAGCGGGCACCCGATCAGGAAGGACACGCCGTCAGTCTCTCAGCCGAGTCCACTCGACGCGCCGGGCACCCAGTGCGTCCCGACCAGCGGGATCCCGGTGATCGCGGAGGCTTCCATCGTCAGCGCCCGCAGGTCGTCAGGGTCGAGGTCGTGGATGTTCGCCTTGCCGCAGGCGCGCGCGAGCATCTGGACCTCGAGCGTCATGGCCGTCAGGAAGTTCGCGACCCGGTCGGTCGCCTCGTCGACGGGCAGGCGGGCGACCAGCTCCGGGTCCTGGGTCGTGATCCCGACCGGACACCGGCCCGTGTGGCAGTGGTGGCAGGCGCCCGGCTGGGTGCCGATCGCCGCGTAGTCCTCGAGGTAGAGCGGCGCGTTGCAGTTGAGGGCGATGAGCGCGGCCGTGCCGATGTAGCAGGCGTCGGCCCCGAGGGCGAGTGCCTTGGCCACGTCGACGCCGCTACGGATCCCGCCGGCCGCGATGATCTGGACCTCGCCGAGCATGCCGATGTCCTCGAGCCCACGGCGGGCCTCGACGATCGCGGCCAGCGTCGGGATCCCGGTGTGATCCTGGAGGATCTCCGGGGATGCGGCCGTGCCGCCTTCCATCCCATCGACGACCACGACGTCCGCGCCGCACTTGGCGGCGAGTTTGACGTCATCGAAGGTCCGGGTGGCGCCGATCTTGACGAAGATCGGGACGCGCCAATCGGTCGCCTCGCGTAGTTCCTCGATCTTGAGGGTCATGTCGTCCGGGCCGAGGAAGTCCGGATGGCGCGCGGGGGATCGCTGGTCGACGCCGGGCGGCAGGTCGCGGATCGCGGCGATCTCGGGCGATACCTTGGACCCGAGCAGCAACCCGCCCGTGCCCGGCTTGGCGCCCTGGCCGATCGTCAGTTCGATGCCGTCCGCCTGGCGAAGGTGGTGGACGCTCGCGCCGTAGCGGCTCGGCAGCACCTCCACGATCATCGTCTTGGAGTTCTCGCGCTCCGCGGGGAGCATCCCGCCGTCGCCGGACGTGGTGGAGCCGCCGACTCGACTGGCGCCGCGCGCAAGCGCGACCTTCGCGTTGAGCGAGAGGGCGCCGTAGCTCATCCCGGTGATCATGACCGGGATATCGAGCGAGATCGGCTGCTCCGCGAAGCGCGTCCCGAGGACCGTCGTGGTGACGCACTTCTCGCGATAGCCCTCGAGGGGGATTCGAGTCAGCGACGCGGGGAGGAAGGTCAGGTCATCAAGCGATGGGAGCGGCTTCGTCCGGAGCGTCCCGAAGCCGCGCATGAGGTACCGCCCGAGCGCCGCCTTCTCCTGGATCTCCCCGATGACACTCGGCGTGTAAATGGGGCTCGTCCGGATCCCCTGCGGGTCCTCGCGCGGCGGATCCTGGCTCACAGCGCGGCCCGCCACGTATCGATCTCGTGGGTCTGGAAGTTCCACAGCTTTCGGCCGGCGAGGATCCGCCTGAAGCGGCCGGGCCTGGGCAGGTCGAACTCGGCGAACGCGGCCTCCAGCATGGCCTGCTCCTCGTCTGGCGCGTCCTCCACGACAGCGTCGTTGCCGAGCGAGGCGACCTCCCCGGCGACGTAGACCGTGCCCTCGTACATCGAGTCCGCGAGCGCGTCACCCGCGTCCCCGGCGATCGCGATATAGCCCTTCTGCATCATGAACCCGGTCATGTAGCCCGCGTTCCCGGCCACGAGCAGGCGGCCGCCCTTCATCGACACGCCGGCGCGAGCGGCGCAGTCCCCACGGATCACGACCGTCCCGCCGCGGATGGACGCCGCCGCGCTGTTCCCGGCGTTGCCGTCCACGATCACGGTGCCCGACAGCATCCCCTCGCCGACCCCCCAGCCGGCACTCCCGCCGATGCGGACCGTGGCGCCATCGCTCATCCCGCCGCAGTAGTAGCCGACGCTCCCGTCGAAGGTCACCTCGCCCGGGGTCAGGAGCGCGACGCCGAGGTTGTGCCGCGCGCCGGGGTCGCGGACGGTGACCGCCGATCCAGCAGCGAGTGCGGCCCGGATGGCCACGTTGATCTCGCGGACCGGTCGCTCCGAGGCATCGATCTCGACCTGGCCCTGCGCGGCGTCGGCCGCGCTCATGAGGCGACGGCGGCGGCGAGACCGGTCCGGCGCCAGACGCGCGACACGTGACCGGATGGTTCGTGGGCGACGCCGGCGGATCCCAGGGCGGCCCGGATGGCGATCTCCTCGTTCGCGATGGCCACGTAGTCGTCCGTTTCGACGGTGATCAGCGGCTTGAGCGCGAAGGGATCGCGCGCGAAGCCGATCGCGTCGCCACTCGCCACGAGGTACGAGAAGCTGCCGTCGAGGTCGTCGAGCGAGGCTTCGAGCGCCGCCTCGAGGCTGAGGCCACGGCCCAGCTGGTCCGCGAGGTAGACGCCGATCACCTCGGAGTCGTTCTCGGAGAAGAAGCGGACGCCGCGTTGCTCGTACCGGCTGCGCAGCTTGTGGTAGTTCGTGATGTGGCCGTTGTGGACCGTGGCGACGTCGGCGATCCCGCGGGCCCAGAACGGCTGCGAGTGGGTCAGGTCCACGCGACTCTCCGTGGACAGCCGGGTGTGGCCGATGGCGTGGCTGCCGCGGAACCCCTGGAGATCGATCGAATCATCGAGTCCGTCCGGGTGACCCACCTGCTTCACGAGCTCCATCTGCCGACCGAGGCTGACCACCTCGACATCGTCGGAACCGCGCTCGGCGGCGGCCCGGATGGCCGCCGGTTCGGCGACCGTCGCGAGCTCGACCCGCAGGAGGCCGTGGTGTCGCTCGACGTTGCCGACCTTGCCGACCGTCGCGAGCCCGGCCAGGATCCGACGCTCGTGTGCCTCGGGGTCGCCGGTCTCGGGGAGGCGGATCCAGCACGCATCGCGGTGGGCGGGCTCGCTGCGGAAGAGCGCCATGCCGGCCGAGTCCGGGCCGCGTCGGGCGAGGCTCGAGAGCATGTCCAGCATGATCCGCCCGACCGGTTCGGGGTCCTCCCGCTTGGACAGGTAGCCGGCGATGCCACACATGGTCCCACTCCACCACGGGTTGAACGAGCGCGATGACTCACCGGCCGAAGCCCGCGGGAGTTTCACTCTCAGGGAAGATGATAGGCCGCGTTCCACTGTCATGCAACTTCTACCCCGATAAGGGACTTGAACGACTTTCCTGATGGTGTACGCTCCCGTGGCGACGCCCGGTCGGCGTTCGCACGCGCGGAGTGGCGATGCCAGGAACCGACGAGGCGTTCGCGACCCTGCTGGATGATGAATCCGCGTTCCTCGAGGACGCCATCACCCAGGCCATCGGCACCCGCCTGCGCGAAGAGCGCCATCGGCTCGGGCTCACGCTGCAGGACGTCGCGGATCGGTCCGGTCTGTCGCTCGGGATGATCTCCAAGATCGAGAACTCGCAGACCTCGCCGAGTCTCCGGACCCTTGCCCGGCTGTCGCAGGCGCTCGAGGTCCCCGTGACGACGTTCTTCCGCGGGTTCGAAGAGGAGCGCGACGCCTCCCACGTCCGGGCGGGCGAGGGCATCGAACTCGTCCGACAGGGCACCCGCCACGGCCATCGCTACGAACTCCTCGCGGCCGCCAAAGGGGCGCAGCGGCGGGTCCAGCCATTCCTGGTGACCCTCACGGAACAGCGCGAGACATTCCCGCTGTTCCAGCACCTCGGGGTCGAATTCCTGTACGCCCTCGATGGCTCGTTCGTCTATCGCTACGGGCGCCAGACCTATCCGATGGAGCCTGGGGATTCGCTCATGTTCGATGGGCAGACGCCGCACGGACCCGAACGGCTGAACGTGCTGCCCGCACAATTCCTGTCGATCACCGTGGAGCTCGATGACGAGGATCGCCCCGGCGCCGGTTGACTGGGGAGGAAGGAGGCCACTCGCTCGACAGATAGCCCAGGGGGTTCCCGACGGAGACGGCGGCCGGAGACGGTATCGCCGAGCATTGGATCGATACCGCACCGGAGAGGGAGGGTATGTCCGATCTGACCGATTCCCTGAACGTCCTGTTCACCGAGTTTTACTACTGGGTGACGGTCGTCATGATGTTCCTCATCCATGTCGGCTTCGCGACCTACGAAGTCGGCGTGTCGAGGCGCAAGAACCTCCAGCACATCCTGATCAAGAACATCATGGTCATCCCCGTGGTGACGGTGACGTTCTTCTTCTTCGGATGGTGGATCTACTTCGCCTTCGTCAACGGTCCGTTCCTCAACGGCGGGGTGCCGGAGCTGGCCGAGAGCTTCTACCCGTGGTCGGCCCTGATGGGTCCGAACCTGAGCGACCGGATCACCGGCGTCTTCTGGGCCGCGTTCCTGCTGTTCTCGTGGACGGCGGCGTCGATCATCTCCGGCGCCATCATGGAGCGCACCAAGACGGGCGCCTTCCTGATCATGGCCGTGGCGATCGGCTCCGTCTTCTGGATCATCGACGCGGCGTGGGGCTGGGCGCCCAACGGCTGGATGGTCCAGCTCATGGGCTACCACGACGCCTACGCGTCCGGCGTCATCCACGCGATCGCTGGTGGCGCCGCGCTCGGCGTCCTGGTGGTCCTTGGACCTCGGATCGGCAAGTTCGGTCCGAACGGCGAGATTCGCAACATCAGACCACACAACGTCTGGATGGCGAGCGTCGGCCTGTTGCTCGTCTACACGGGCTTCTGGGGCTTCTACGCTGCGTGCAACATCCCGGTCTTCAACATCGGGACGGAAGGCGAGCCGTTCTACTCGGCCACGAACATCTACCTGATGCCGACGACGCTGTCGGGGATCACGTTCAACTTCCTGATGTCGCTGTCGGGCGGGCTGATGGCCGGCTACTACCTCTCGAAGGGCGATCCGTACTGGACCCTTTCCTGCGGCCTCACCGGGATCATCGCGGGATCGGCCGGTAATGACCTCTATCACCCGCTCCAGGCGACTCTCGTCGGCGTGGCCGGCGCGATCATCGCCTACAAGGGCCACTACTACGTGGAGCGCCGGTTCAAGATCGACGATGGTGTCGGCGCCGTTGCGGTCCATGGGTATTCCGGGTTCTTTGGCGTCGTCATCGCCGGGTTCCTGCTGTGGGGCTATCCCGCGGCGGCGCCCGTCGTCGGCAGCGCCCTGCCGTGGTTCGGCGTGACGCCGGACGGGTTTCCGGCCATCAATCCGATCGGCAACCTGATCGGCGCCGTGATCATGTTCGGCGTCCTCGGGTTCCTGCCGTTCTACGTGTTGGCGAGAATCCTCAAGCGGATCGGCTTCTTGCGCATTCCGCGCCGGGTCGAGCTTGCGGGGCTGGACGAGAACACGATGGGCGACGGGTATCCGTACCTGCCACATGTCGAGACGGACTTCGAGCCGATCGAACGGCGAGAAGCCCACGGATCGGCGTGACCCGCCGAGAAAGGAGGACCGACCATGCCTACGGGGCTTGAATCGTTCAGCAATCCCGCCGAGATCGGGGCACTCTGGCCATTCGCCGGGACCGAGGTCGCGATGACGATCATCGGGGTGGTCCTGTGGATCGCGTGGCACGTCATCACGGCCCGCGAGGAAAACGAGCAGTGGGATGAGCTCGACGCACGCTACGAGCGGGAGGGCGCCGGCGCCTGACCGACGTTCGCGTCGAACGACGGGAGGGCTGGTGCGAGCGTCGCGCCAGCCCTCCACCGTCTTCGGGCACGGGACATCGAGCTCGTGGCGGACGGTGGTGGCCTGCGTGGGCGATCAGACGTCCGCGGCGATCTCCGGCTCCGGTCGATCCAGCCAGTCGGCCAGATCACGGATCACACGCGCCTCATCGGCCGACACGGATCCATCGCCGATCACCCGGCGGACGGACGCGAGCCGGCCGGCAAGGACCAGCAGCCAGTCCCGGATCTCGGCGCTCTCCGGTTCCGGCGCGCGCCGGAGGGCCTTGACGGCCCGCTTGAGGCCGTCTTTCGACGATCGGTCCGACGCCTGGTAGGCATCCCAGAGGACGTCGAGATTCGCGGCGAGCGCCTCGATCATCGCGAACCCGATCGTCTCGTGCGCGAAGACGCTGCGGCCGGCTTCCACCTCATCGCGGAAGGTCCGGAACTGGGCCTCCATCGGGCCGAGGTCGACGGCCGCGATCGTGGAATAGACACGGAATGGCGCCTGGATGACCGCCTCCCAGTCGTCGCGCGAGAGCTTCTCCGGATCACCCATCGCCGCAGCATACGCCTCGGATCCGCTCGACCGGACCATACTCGGCTGGACACGGTGCGCGCAGTCCCAAGGAGGCGTCGATGACATCGGATCGAACCCGACAGGCGATCACGTCGATCGTCTTCCTCATCACGGTCGTCGTGAATGGGGCAGCCAATGCGCTTCCGATCAACCAGTCGACCGCGGCGATCAGTGACCGTTACCAGGTGTTCGTCATCCCGGCCGGTCACGTCTTCGCGATCTGGGGCGTCATCTACCTCGGGCTCGCCGCATACACCGTTTACCAGGCGATCCGTGGGGACGACCCGATCGTCAGACGCGTCGGCTGGCTGCCCGCGATCTCCGGGGTCCTCAACACGACGTGGCTCCTGCTCTTCCAGTACGAAGTGTTCGTCCTGACGGTGCCGCTGATGCTCGCGCTGCTTGTCACCCTGATCGCGATCCATCTCCGCCTGTGGGCAGGACGCGAGCAGCTGACCGCGGCGAGCCGCTGGGCGGTCCGGATCCCGTTCTCGATCTACCTCGGCTGGATCACGGTCGCCACGATCGCGAACATCGCGCAGACGCTGGCGGCGCTCGGCTTCGACGGTTTCGGCATCCAGCCGGAGATCGTCGCGTCCGTCGTCCTGCTCCTTGGCACGCTGATCGCGGCTCGCTTCGTCTGGCAGTTCACGGACGCGGCGTACGGCGCCGTGATCGTCTGGGCGTACGTCGGGATCGTGGTCAAGGAGGCAGGGTCGGACTTCGTCCCCTATGTGGCAGGCGGCGGGGCGATCATCGTCGCCGCCCTGGTCATCGTGCGCGCCTATCGGGCCGATCAGCACCGGATCGACAGCTCGGGCCCGGATGCCGGCGTCCGGGCGATCGCCGAGGAGACCGCCCACGTCTGGGCCCGGTCCAAGGATCGCTAGGACGCGGCTCCTCGCGGAGTGACCGGCTGGATCGACACGAACCGCCCATCCCAGATCATGCGCTTGGGCGCATAGCGCCAGGCGGTAAAGAACCGCTTGAACTGGGCGACGGAGAGCGGCTTGTTGGGGCGCATGTCGTACCCGTTCCGGCTCTGGAGCCCGTAGAGGGGCCCGACCACCAGGACGCTCGTGACCCGGAAGTCGCGCGTCCTGGCGGGGTCGGCGGTGGCGGTGAACCCGGCAAGGATCCAGGCATGACCGCCGTGGGCGACGGTCACGCCGACCGGCAGGTTCGTCTTGCGCATCCGGATCGCGGCCATGCGCAGCGCGTCCTTGAACGTGGCGCTGGCGACGAGGCGGTAGCGCCCATCGACGAACCGTCGCATGCCCGCCGCCCAGCCCTGCGGGTCGACGCCAGCAGTCACGGGAAGGTCGTACCGATTGCGCTTCCGCATCCACTCGAAGTAGCGCCGCTGCCCCGCCTTCGTGTGATCGTCCGTGCCCTGGACCATGTTCCGGACGATCTGGATCCCGGCGGCGGTGCACCACAGCCAGGTCTTCTGCGTCGTGAAGGCGCCCGACCGGTAGAGGTCGACCCCACCGGTCCAGGCGGTCAGCGCCGATGCCTCGGGCGGACGGACGAGACCACCCGCGGTCAGGGTGGCGACGAACGCGAACGCGAGCGTGATGACGGCCCGACGATGGAGCGGCGGCGAGGTGACCATGGCCACATCCTGCATCGGTTCGCCGGATCGTGCCCGCGCGCCTGATGCTCCTCCGACACGGGCGACCCTCCCGGTGCGGTAGCGTTGCCTCCTGATGCGACCCACTCTGCGCCTGCTCTCGGATGACCTCCTGACCCAGATCCTCGACGAGGCACTCCGTGTCCTGGCCGAGACCGGCATGGAGGTTCGCGGACCGGAGATGCGCCGTCGACTCATCGAGGCGGGGCTCCCGACCGACCCCGCCGGCCGCGTACTGTTCCCGCGCGCCATCGTGGAGCAGGCCATCGCCGACGCGCCCAAGTCGTTCACCCTGTTCGACCGCGACGGGAACCCGCATGCCGACCTCGGCGGGGACCGCGTCCACTTCGTCCCGGGATCCAGCGGGCTGAAGATGCTCGACCATCGGACGGGCGAGACGCGTCTGGCGGACTCCACCGATTTCGTCGAGTACGTCCGGCTTGCCGACGGCCTCGACCACATCGCCTACCTCGCGACCGCCTTCTCGACCAACGCCGACATCGAGGCGAACGTCTCGGACGCGTGGCGGCTCTACATGACCCTGACGAATTCGAAGCGGCCGGTCGTATCCGGGGCATTCACCGAGCATGGCGTTCCTCGGATGGTCGAGATGATGCAGCTCTTCCGGGCGGACCGAGCGGACCTCATCGCGAGGCCGATGAGCATCTTCACCATCACCGCGACGGGCAACTTCCGGTACAGCGAGGACTCCTGTCAGAACCTCATCGACTGTGTCGAGGCCGGTATCCCGGTGGAGATCGTGCCGGTCACGCTGATGGGGCTGATCGCGCCGGTCACGATCGTCGGGGCGACCGTCTTCCACACTGTCGACGTGCTCGCGGGGATCACGATGGCGCAGGTCATCCGGTCCGGTGCGCCCGTGCTTTTCGGCGGCGCGCCGGCCACGTTCCACATGAAGATCGCCAGCTCCCCGATGGCCGCCATCGAGGCCATCCAGCTCGATGCGGCCTACGTCGCGGTCGCCAAGTCCCTCGGGCTCCCCTGCCAGAGTTACATGGCCCTCTCAGACAGCCCGATCCTCGACGCACAGGCGGGCGCCGAGACGTTCGGCAGCGCGCTGATCGCCGCCCTTGCGGGCGTCAATTCCGTGTCGGGACCGGGGATGCTGGACTTCCTGCTCGTCTTCAGCCTCCCCAAGCTCGTGTTCGACGACGAGATGTGCGGCCAGGCGCTGCGCTTCGTCCGGGAGATCCGACCCGCCGATGACCTCCCGGTCCGCGCCCTCATCGACCAGCTCATGGCGGACCAGCACCTGATCATGGCCGACCACACGATGGCGCACTGGCCGGACGAGCTGTACCTGCCGTCGTCGATCGTGATGCGCGACAACCGCGAGAACTGGACCAAGCAGGGCGCCAAGGACACGTACCAGCGGTCGATCGATGAGGTGGAGCGGCGCCTCGCCGCGTACCGTGCCCCGGACCTCGATCCGGCCGTGGATGCGGAACTGCGCCGGATCATCGTTTCCGGGCTCGTGGACCAGACCGAGCTGCCGGCCATCCCGCCGCCCCCGGAGGCGGTCGACCTCCCGACCGGACCGACGCGGCGCGTGAATGCCCGCCGGCGCCGCTGACGTGGCGGAGCGCGATCCCCGCATCGGTCGGGACCTGTTCGACGGCGAGACCGTGCTGCCCGTCTTCGTCCTGCTCGAGACGGCGCTCGCCAACGACATCGCGGTACTCGCGGACTACTGCCGCTCGATGGGGGCCTCGTTCGCCCCGCACGGCAAGACCACCATGTCGCCGGCCATCTTCCGACGCCAGATCGAGGCCGGAGCCTGGGCCATCACCGTGGCGGATACCGCGCAGGCGGCCGTGGCGCTCGATGCCGGCATCGAGCGGATCCTCATCGGCAACGAGGTGGTCGATGACCAGGCGCTGTCATGGATCGGCGCGCAGCTGGACGACGCGGACGTCGAGCTGATCGTCTTCGCGGACTCGGTGGCCGGCGTGCGACGGATGGCCGACCGCCTCAGGGGCCGGCGGCGTGCGCTCCCGGTCCTCGTGGAGGTCGGGCTGCCGGGCGGCCGGACCGGGGTCCGAACCGCCCACGAAGCCGCGGCGGTCGCGGCCGCGATCGAGGACGCCGACCCGCTGACCCTCGCCGGTGTCGCGCTGTACGAGGGCGTGGTCTCGGGCGATACGCTGGCTGATCGTCACGCGGCCGTGCGGGCGTTTTCGTCGATGACCCGCGCGATCGTAGAGCGCCTGGCGCCCGCCTTCGAACGAGCCGGCATCGACGAGATCGTGGTGTCGGGCGGCGGCAGCCACTTCATGGACGTGGTCGCCGAGGAACTGACGCGGCCGTGGATCCTGTCGCGGCCGGTCCGCGTGGTCATCCGCAGCGGCGCCTATATCAGCCACGACCACGGCCTGTACCAGCGGACGTCGCCGTTCGGGAGTCGCGCGCCGGCGGGGGGCCCACGTCTCCTGCCCGCGATCGAGGTCTGGGCCCCCGTCCTGTCGATCCCGGAGGACGGGCTGATGCTCGCGGGGGCCGGTCGCCGCGACACGCCATCGGACCAGGACCTGCCCGTGGTCATCAAGATCCGCGGCGAGGATGGCTCGGTTCGCGCCGCGGGTCCCGGCTTCACGACGCAGCGACTCCATGACCATCACGCGTTCGTCGGCCTGACGCCGGCCGCGCGAGCCCAGGTCGCCGTCGGCGACCTCGTCGCGCTCGGGATCTCGCACCCGTGCACCGCGTTCCAGCTGTGGCGAGAGGCCGTCGTCGTCGATGACGACTACCGGGTCCTCGACGTGTACGAGCTGCACTTCCGGTGACCGACCGGACGGAGCTGTGGCTGCCACTGCTCCAGCGTCTGACGGAGGCTTCGACCTCGTGGCTGCTCTGGAAGAACGCCGAGTCGGCGTTCACGGGGATCGGCGACATCGACGCGGCCGCCCCGGAGCACGACTGGCCGATGATCGAGCGCGAGTTCCGCTCGTGGGCGACGGCGCGGGATCTGGCACCGGTCGTGGTCTGTCGCCACATTCCGGGTGGGCTCAACCTCATCGCCATACCGGACCGCGAGGCGACGTTCCTCGAGATGGGCATCAAGGCCCGCCGGATCTGGCGCGGCTCGACGCTGTTCGTGCTCGAGGACATCCTGCCGATGGCCGTGACGGATCCGCGCGGGTTCCGTCGACTGCGCCCCGGGGCCGAGGGCGTCTTCAAGCTCCTCCTCAACGGCACCCGCCGCGGCGGCGCACCCGATGAGGCCGCCCTCGCCGCGAAGGGCGTCCGCGACCTGCTCCGCGATGACCCCGCGGGCGTGGCGCAGGCGTCGCGATTGTTCGGACCGGCGGGCGGGGCCGTCCGACGTGGGTCCCGTCACGCGGCGGCCGGCGACTGGTCACGCCCGGCGATGCTCGCGATCGAAGGTTGGATGCTTCTCAAGGCGGTCCTGCACCCTCGCGTCACGATCGCCAGACTCCGGTTCCGTCGGAGCGCCCGCGCGACCTGCCCGGTCGTGGAAGCCATCCTCGGCCAGGGACGCCGGATCCCGGACGATCGCGCCGCGTGGATCGAGCGGCTCTCGATCGACCATCCGATCCACGCGGGTCCGGAGGTCAGTCCAGCGCGGTGACGTCCGTGGTCGAGACGGCCGCGTCTGCTCCGGAGTCCGCTGGGTCGATGGGGGTGGCCGCCGGCGTCCGGCGCCGATCATCGACGGCGGCAAGGAATTGGATCCACCAGTAGACCGAGCCGAGCGACAGCCCGATCGCCATCCCCCACGCGCCACCCACCGCGCCACCGACGACCACACCCGCGATCGCCCCGGTCGAGATCGACAGCGAGGAGATCACGCGAGCGCGCAGGCTCTGGCGGGCAGCCGCCAGCGACCGGAGGCCGACCAGCGCGCCACCCTGCCCGGCCTGTGCCAACGCCAGCACCGTGACGGGCAGGAGGACGGTGCGGGCCGGCTCCCAGGAGACGCCAAGCAGCGCTCGCCCGATGCCGTCCGGCAAGGCGAGCAGGATCGCGCCCCACGCGGCGCTGATCGCCATCAGACCCACCGTCAGCACGACGCAGAACCGCACGAGCGCCGTGGTCGAACGCGCGAGGATTCGGACCGCCTCCGGCACCGCGAACAGGTGGATCCCGTAGGTCGCGATGTGGATGGCGTTCATCAGCGTGTTGCCCGCACGGATCGTCCCGACCGTCGCGAGGCCGGCCACGGTCCCCATCAGCGACAGGGTCACCGGCTGGGCTCCGCTCAGGATCGCGGCCTCTGTGGCCATGCGCGGGGCGATGTCATGGTGCTCGCGCCACCATGCGCGTGCCCGCAGCGGATCCGGGGCGACGCCACTCTGCACGATCCCCACCAACGCCCCCGCGAGACCTCCGACGACCCAGGCGAGGACGAACGCCCCGATGGATCGCTGGGCGGTGATGACGATGAGCGCGAGGCCGACCCCCAGCGCGACGGTCCACGCGAGGTCGTTGACGAACGCTGAACGACCGCGCTTGAGCGCAAAGAAGGCGTAGCGCCACGCGTCCTGCACGAGCAGGGCCGGCAGGCCGAACCCGAGCACCAGCAGCGCGGTCCCGAGCGATCCGCCGACCACGATCGAGGCGGCGATGGCCAGGAGCCCTCCCACCACGCCGACGACGAAGGCCGTACCCGTCGCCCGGCCTGTGGCCGCTCGCCAGGCATCCGGCGAGGCCGCGCTGTACCGGATCAGAAGGGGGTCGGTCGAGACGGCGCGGGAGACCGTGAGGGCCACGAGATAGCCCGCGAAGGCGATGCTGAACGCCCCGAACTCGGTCGTTCCGACCTGGTTGGCCACCCCGACCGCGAGGCCGAAGTTCGTCAGGCTCGAGAGGGCCTGGTCGGCGATGCCCCAGATGGCCCGCCCGATGGCGGACGAGCGAAGGCGGCTGCCTGACGACGATGACATCGCGCCAATATAGGGTGGTCCGGCCACCCCCCATCGGTCGTCGGCTAGGATGAGGCGGCCGGACTCGAGGGCGACGGCAGCAGCGCGGGGCCCACGCACTTGACGTTCATCCAATATCACGTCCGTGCCGCCAGCGGCGACGGGGGCATCACGAATTCGGTCAGACGACTCTCGGAAGGCCTCGCGCGGACGGGTGCGAAGTCGGTGATCGTCTGCGCCGACGACGGTCCCGCGCCCGATCTCCCCGGTGTCCGGTGGCGCCGCGTCCCGCACCGACGGGTCGGCTCGGCCATCCTCCCGGGTCGGCTCGACGATGCATTCGCGGACGCCGACGTGGTCGTCTTCAACTCGGCCTGGACCGTGCACAACGTGGCTGCCGGTCGCGCGGCACGCCGCGTGCGGGTGCCGTACGTCCTCGCGCCGCGCGGCGCCTACGACCCGAGGATCCTGCGCCGACGACCGTGGCTCAAGCGCACCTGGTGGAGCTTGGGCGAGGCCCACCTGGTCCACGGCGCGGCAGCCATCCACATCTTCTTCGAGTCGGAAGGCGCGGACATCGAGGCCCTGGGCTACTCGGGCCCGCGCCTCATCGCGCCGAATGGCGTGACCGCCCCGGACCACATCCGGTGGGGCGGGACCGGCGAGTACCTGCTGTACCTGGGGCGGTTCGACCCAGAGCACAAGGGCCTGGACACACTGATCCGCTCGATCGCCGCCGCGCCGGCCGGAGCCCTGCCGCCGCTGCGGATGCATGGCCCGGATTGGCGGGGTGGCAAGGATCGCGTCCGGAGGATGGTCGCGTCCCTCGGGCTGCGCGATCGGGTGGTCGTCGGCGACGCCCTGTATGGCGAGGACAAGTGGCAGACGTATGCCGGTGCCCTCGGGTTCGTGTATCCATCGCGCTGGGAGGGCTTCGGGAACTCGGTGGCCGAAGCCTGCGCCATCGGCGTGCCGACGGTCGTCACGCCCTACCCGCTGGGGCGGTACCTTGGCGAGCGGAACGCGGCGTTCCTGGCTGAGCCGTCCGTGGACGGTCTGCTCGATGGCCTCCTGCGCGTCGTATCGGCCGATGCCGCCCGGGTCGGCGCGCAGGCAGCCGAGCTCGTTCGAAGGGAGTTCACGTGGGACGCCGTCGCGAGATCGTGGCAACGCCAGGTCGCCGCATGGATCTGACCGTCGTCGTGACCGGTGCGGCTGGTGCCATCGGCGGCGCGACCGTGGACGCCTTCCTCGAGGCAGGAGCCGAGGTCCTGGGGCTGGATCGCGCGGACGTCGCCGGCCCGGAACGGTCCGGCTATCGGCACGTCATCGTCGACCTCCGGGACGAGACTGCCGTCGAAGCGGCCTTGCGCGACGGGCTCCATCAGCGGCCGCCGCTTCGACACGTCGTCGGGATCGCCGGCGGGGCCTTGCCCGGCGAGCCGGCTGCCGCGACGGCGGGCGACCCGGCGGCCATCGACGTCGACCTGTTTCGCGCGTCGATCGAAGCCAACCTCACCAGCCAGTGGGTCGTTGTCCGGGCCGCGCTGCCGTACCTCGGCGATGGGAAGGCCGCTCAGTCGGATCGATCCATCGCGCTGACATCGTCCTTCAACGCCCTATCCGCCCAGGGGATGCCGGCCTACTCGGCGGCGAAGGCCGGGCTGCACGGGATGATGTATGGCTTGCTGGATCCGCTCGGGGCACGCGGGATCCGGGTCAATGTCGTGGCGCCCGGGACCGTCCGGACGCCACGGACCGAAGCCGCCTGGGCCGGTGACCCCGGTCACTTCGAACGCCTGGCGATCGGCACCGCGACAGGCCGCCTGGCCACCCCCGCGGACATCGCGGACACCTTCACGTCGCTCGCCCTTCGGCTCCGCCACGTGACGGGCCAGATCCTGGTCGTCGACGGCGGCCAGTCCGCCATCCACCGGCCGGCTGGCGGCTGAGCGGGCGCTTCCGCCCTCGCCCAGCGGCCCCTACCCGCGTTCGATCTCGCGCTTTCGTCGGGCGACGAAGGCATCGAGCGCCTCGGCCACCGGTGGGTCGAGGTCGGGGGTCACGCGCTCGGCGAGCAGGCGCTTCCAGACTCCGTTCGCCCGCTCGGTGGCGGTCCGCGACCCGTCTGCCTGCCACGTCTCGAAGTTGCGCCAGTCCGAGATGAGCGGCCGATAGAACGCCGTTTCGTAGCGGTCGAGCGTGTGCTGGGTCGAAAAGAAGTGGCCGCCCGGACCGACGTCCGCGATCGCATCGAACCCGAGGCTCGCCTCGTCCACGGGGAGTGGCTGGAGGACCTCGGCCATCATCTGGAGGATCTCCGCGTCGAGGATGAGCTTCTCGAACGACGCGGTCAGCCCGCCCTCGAGCCAGCCCGCGCCCTGGTAGAGGAGGTTGACGCCGCCCATCACCGCGCCCCACACGGCCATCTCCGATTCGTAGGCCGCTTGCGCATCCACCACGTTCGAGGCCGTGGCGTTGCTGGACCGCCACGGCAACCCGTAGCGCCGGGCCATCTGGCCGCTGGCGAGCTGCCCCTTGACGTACTCCGGGGTCCCGAACGCGGGCGATCCAGTCCGCATGTCGACGTTGGAGGTGAACGCCCCGTAGATCATCGGCGCGCCCGGCCGGATGATCTGGCTCAAGGCGACGAGGAACAGGACCTCGGCGTTCTGCTGCGCGATCGCCCCGGCGATCGAGACCGGGCTCATCGCCCCGGCCAGCGTGAACGGCGTGGCCACCACCGGCTGGCCGTGCTTCGCCATCTCGATGAGCCCGTCGCCCATCGGCCCATCGAGCCGAAGCGGCGAGTTCGTGTTGATGACCGTCATGCAGCTGGGTTCGCGCTCAAGGTCGTCATGCTCGATGCCGCGGATGAGCGCAGCGATCGCCATCGCGTCGTGGACGGGTGTCGCCCCGAAGCCGAGGCACTGCCACGTCTTGTCGAGCTCCTTCGCGAACGTCGCGTACATGTCGAGGTGGCGCGTGGCCACCGGCAGGTCCGTGGGCTCGAGCGGTCCGCCGCCTTCCTGGTGCAGGACGTCGAGTGATCCGATCAGCCGGACGTAGTCCACGAAGTCCGCGAAGTTCCCCGGGCGGCGACCGCGGTCGATGTCGGTCACGAACGCCGGACCGCCGACCGCACTGAAGACCAGGTGGCCGGCTCCGAAGATCAGGTCCTTCTCGGGGTTCCGGGCGTGCAGGCGGAAGGTCGACGGGGCGGTCGCGACGAGCGCCTCCGTGTGTTCGGGATCCAGGCGGATCCGTCGAGCCAGGCGATCCACCCGGGCGCCCGCGCCTTCGAAGGCGTCGAGCACGCGATCACCGAGCACGTCAAACCCGATCTCCGAAAGGATCCGGAGCGACGCCCGGTGGATGGCCTCCACCTGGTCGGCGGAGATGATCTCGACCGGCCGGAACGGGTTCGTCAGGCGGCGCCATGGGACCTGCTCCAGCGTCGTCGTCACGCGCCGTGGTCGGCGGCGGTGCGCTTCGGGTGAGGCGGCCGCTTGGCCGAGGTCCGGGCTTGGGTCGATGGGGTCCATCGCGAGCGATGCTAGCGGCCGGCGACCCGTCGGTGCGTGTGGCGTCCTGCTGGCCGACGGCCACGATCGCTCTCATGCGGATCTCAGACTCATGTGCTGAGATGGGCGGGTCGACACCAACCCTGAGAGCGCCCGACCCTCGTGTCGGGCGAGGTAGGCTGACCCGGATGCACTTGCTCGTGATCGAGGATGACCCGCGCCTGAGCCGGCTGCTGCGGCGGCTCCTCGAGGAGGACAAGCACGTCGTCGAGCTCGCGACGGACGGCGAGACCGGGCTGGAGATCGCGCTCGCGGCCGAAGGCGTCGAAGCCATCGTCCTCGACATCGGGCTGCCGGACATCTCCGGCCTGGAGGTCGCGCGGCGCATCCGGGCGTCGGGTTCGGACGTCGCGATCCTCATGCTCACCGCCCGGGATACGGTGGGCGACCGGGTCTCCGGTCTGGACTCAGGTGCCGACGACTACCTCGTCAAGCCGTTCGCCTTCGAGGAGCTATCGGCCAGGCTGCGGGCGCTGGCTCGACGCGGCAACGGCAGCCGCCGCCCGGAGCCGAACCTCATCGTCGGCCCGGTCACCCTGGACGAGGTCGCCCGCCGCGTCACGGTCCACGGCCGGACCGTCGGACCTCAGTCCACGCGAGTTCTCCCTGCTTGAGTGCTTCCTTCGACACCCGGGCCAGACGCTGTCCCGAGACCAGCTCCTGGACCAGGCCTGGCCATTCAACGTCGCAGTCACACCCAATGCCGTGGACGCCTATATCCACTACCTGCGCGACAAACTCGGGGCCGCGGGACGGCTGATCGAGACCGTGCGCGGCGTGGGCTACCGGATGGCCGACGCCTGACGGCGGCCCGCCCCGATGACCCCGACGACCGGCGAGCAGGAGGCCGACCACGCAGACATTGGCCTGCTTCGTGGCGTCCGCCGCAACCTGGTCCTCTGGAGTGGCGGCACCACCCTGGTCATCCTCCTGGTCCTCGGCGTCGCCCTGTATCTCGCCGCGGCGAACTCGCTCGCGAGCTCCAGCCAGACCCAGCTCGAGACCGCGATGGGGCCGCTTCGGGCGATCGTCACGGGCGAACGCCCGGACCCGGGTGACGAGTCTCCGTACGACTTCGACTTCGCGTCCGGCACGTTCGCGATCGTCGTCGATGCCGACGGTCGACCGATCGGACGTCCGCGGTTCCGCCTGCCGGACGGGCTACCGCAGGTCGACGCGATCAGCGCCGCCCGGGCGAACGGCCGGGACCGTCGGACGGCGATTCTGGGGACGATCCCGGTCCGGATCCTCTCGGAGTCCGTCACCGGACCGCGTGGCCAGGTCTTCGTGATCCAGGTCGTCCAGGACCGGACCGCCGAGCAGCGGACACTCGACCTGATGCTCGTGGTGCTGGGGGTCGGTGGCGTCGCCGTCCTGCTCGTCGCCTTCGGCTTCGGGACGCTGTACGCCCGGCGCGCGCTCGTGCCGATCCGAACGTCGCTCATCAACCAGCGACTCGCCCTGCGTCGACAACGCGACTTCGCGGCCGATGCGAGCCACGAACTGCGGACGCCTCTGACCGTGGTCCGGAGCAGCGTCGAACACCTGGCGCGCCACCGCGACGAGCCGGTCGGCGCGATCGGCAGCGCGCTCGACGACATCGACGACGAGGTCCGGCACATGACGTCGATCGTCGAGGACCTGCTGTTGCTCGCCCGTTCCGACTCTGGCGCGATCGCCCTCGAGCGGCTGCCCGTCGATCTCGGCGATGTCGCCGCGGACGGTGCGTCGGCATTGGCGAAGACAGCCGAAGATCGCGGCGTCACGATCGAGGTCGACCCGCAGCCGAGCGGTCGTCCAGGGCGACTCGGCTCGACTTCGCCAGCTCGTGGTGATCCTGGTCGACAACGCCATCCGGCACAGCCCGGCCGGTGGGCGGATCGGCGTCACGGTCCGGGGCGATGCTGCCGGTGCGACCATCACCGTGGAAGACGGCGGGCCCGGCATCCGGCCGGAGGACCGACCGCAGGATCTTCGAGCGCTTCTATCGGGCCCCTGGCGCACCTGGGGGCGGGACGGGCCTTGGTCTGGCGATCGCCGCCTGGATCGTCGAACGGCACGGTGGTCGGATCGACGTCGACGACCGACCGGGTGGCGGAGCCCGGTTCACTGTGCGACTTCCGTCGTCCTTGGGTCAGAGAAGGGAGACTGTCCGCCCCGGACCGGAGAGCAGGTAGCGGTCCATCCTGGCGCCGCAGCCGCACGCATCGCCGCGTCGCGCTCGCGCGATGAGCGCCACCGCGTTGAGACAAGCAGAAGCGGCGACCCGATCGGGCCGCCGCTTCCGTCGCTGCCGGTCTGGAGGAGGATCAGCCCGGCGTGGTCGACGCTGTCGGTGCGGCGGATGCGTCCGGAGCGTCGTCACTCTTCGGGCCACCCGGCCCGGCGTGGCCGCCGTGGCCACCGCGACCGAACGGCACACCCGTGCCGCCCCGGACTGCTTCGGCATCGATCGAGCCGTCCGCGGCCTGGGTCCCGGCGGCAACGATGAACATGTCCACCGTCAGATCGGAGAGCGCCGCGTCGGCGTCTTCGCCGATCGCGTAGGTGGTCGACGAAGACACGCGGACGGTGGCCGTGGTGCCGTCGACCTGCTTGAGGGTGATGGTGGATCCGTCGATGGCGATCACCTGACCGACGACCCGCGGCAAGACCACGTTGACGGCCGTGATCGTGTAGGTCCCGTCCTCGCCGAGCTCCTGTCGGAACCCGATCTGGTCACCCACCACGAGATCGCCGATGGTGATCGTCGCCCCCGCGCGGGTCACCCTGGTGTCGCTCGTCGTGGTGATCGTCCGGGTCCAGCCGTCGTCGGTCTCCAGCGACAGGCTCGATCCGTCGATGGTCGTGATCGTGATGCCGCCGCGGCCGAAGCCGTGCCCACCGCGCTCGAAGCCGGCGCCACCGAAGCGGGCCTCGTCGGCCGTTCGGCCGGCTGCAGGATCGGTGGTGGCGGCGGACAGCAGCCCGGCCGCCGCGGGATCGGCCGAGGACCCCGGCGCGGCACCGAGCGCCGCCATCGCACCCATAGCGAAGAGCAGGCCGGAGCCGACGACGATGCCGCCGCGGGCAAAGAGACCGGGCGATCCGGGTCGGACCGGTTCGGCGACGGCGATGCCATCCGTCGCATCCGGCGGCGGAGGCGAGATCTGGACGTTGAGTTCGGTCATGTGGGACCTCCAGAGACTTGGCGTGGGCTCGCGGGATGGATGCGGTGGTCGTCCACCGTGCCGCCAGTGTCTCGGGCGATTCTTCGAGCGTTCTGAGAGCCGCTCGTCCGTCGGCCGCCCCGGCGATACTTCGAACCGATGAAGGCCAGAGCCCCAGGTGTCGATCTTCGGACGTGATGGCGACGGCGTGGCGTGGCGGCCGACGCCCGAGGCGGCCGAGGCGTCGAGACTCGCGCGCTTCCTGCGCTCGACCGGCGAACGGTCACTCGATGCGCTGCAGGCGCGCGCGACCGCCGATCCGGGCTGGTTCTGGGGTGCCGCGGCCGACGACATCGCGATCCCCTGGGACCGTCGACCGACCCACTCGCTGGACCTGACCGGCGGGCCCGCGTGGGCCAGATGGTGGGTCGGCGGCGAATTCGACTATGCAAAGGCGTGCATCGAAGGCCGGGCCGCCAGCGATCCCGATGGCGGCGCGCTCATCTGGGAAGGCGAGGACGGGGCGGTCCGTCGCCTGTCGAACGTCGAACTCGCGGCGTCGGTCGACATGGCCGCGAGACGGCTCTGGGCGCTGGGCGTCCGGGCCGGCGATCGCGTGGGGATCCTCTTGCCGATGCTCATCGAGACGGTGGTCGCCGTGCTCGCCCTCGGTCGACTCCAGGCGATCTACACGCCGATCTTCAGTGGGTATGGGGCACCCGCCATCGCGTCGCGACTCGCGGACTGTGAAGCGTCCGTGCTCATCACCGCGGACGGGTTCCTTCGCCGCGGCGCATGGGTTCCGCTCAAGGCGGCGGCCGATGCCGCGGTCGAGGCCGCCCCGTCGGTCCGTCGGGTCATCGTCGTGCGCCGCGCCGGTGAGGCGATCGAGGTTCCCTGGTCGCCTGAGCGCGACGTCTGGTGGGACGACCCGGTCGTCGGCGAGGAGGACGCGGTCGTCGGCGGACCCGTGGATCCGGAGACGCCCTATCTCCTGATCTATACGTCGGGCACCACCGGCCGACCCAAGGCGGCGGTCCACGTCCACGGCGGGTTCCCGATCAAGGGGGCGCAGGACCTCGCGCACCAGTTCGACCTTGGCGCGGACGACACGCTGTTCTGGTTCACCGACCTCGGTTGGATGATGGGTCCGTGGGCGATCTCCGGGGCGCTGCTGCTCGGGGCGAGGCTGGTCCTGTACGAGGGTGCCCCGGACTTCCCGGGGCCCGACCGGATCTGGTCGCTGGTGGCGCGACATCGCGTCACGCACCTCGGCCTGTCGCCCACGGTCATCCGGTCGCTCATGGCGCACGGCGAGGAGCCCGTGCGCTCGCATGACCGCTCGTCGCTTCGGGTGCTGGGCTCCACCGGGGAGCCATGGAACCCCGGTCCGTGGTGGTGGTTCTTCCGCGAAGTCGGCGAGGGGCGCTGCCCGGTCGTCAACTACTCGGGCGGGACCGAGGTCTCGGGCGGGATCGTCAGCGGCAACGTCCTGGGCCCGATCAAGCCGGCCTCGTTCTCCGGGCCGTGCATCGGGACGGCGGCGGACGTCGTCGACGAGTCCGGGACCCCGGTCCGTGGCGGTCAGGTCGGGGAGCTGGTGATCCGCGCGCCACTCCCCGGGATGACGCGCGGGTTCTGGCGTGACGCCGAGCGCTACGAGGAGACGTACTGGTCCCGGATCCCCGGCATCTGGGTCCACGGCGACTGGGCGAGCATCGACGCCGACGGATTCTGGTTCATCCACGGCCGCTCCGACGACACGCTCAAGATCGCGGGCAAGCGCGTCGGGCCGGCCGAGGTCGAAAGCGCGGCGGTCTCGCACCCATCCGTCCTGGAGGCCGCCGCCATCGGCGTCCCGCATGAGATCAAGGGCGAAGCCGTCGTCGTGCTGTGCGTCCTCCGGCCCGGCGAGTCCGATGACGAAGGGCTCCGGGCGTCCATCGGTCGGACCGTGACGGATCAGCTCGGCAAGCCGCTCAAGCCGGAGCGGGTCGTGGTGGTCCGATCATTGCCAAAGACCCGGTCCGGCAAGGTCATGCGGCGCGTCGCGCGGGCCGCCTGGCTCGGCCTCGACCCCGGCGACGTGAGCGCCCTCGACGACCCGCTCACACTCGACGCGATCCGCTCCGCGGCCATCGGGCGTCACTAGCGCGTCGGCGAGCACCGGCCGGACGTCCACGGCGCACCGTCGCTCGCCGCTCCCTCGTATGCTTCGGCCATGACGACCACGACCGCGCCGGAGCGCGACATCGTCAGCTGGGAGGATCTGGACCGGCTGGTCCTGGATCTCGCCGACCGGCTCGCCGGGACGACGTTCGACGTGATGCTTGCGATCACCCGCGGCGGGCTCGTCCCGGCCGGGATGCTCGCCTATCGGCTCCGGATCCGGAACATCCTCGTGGCCGCCGTGGAGTACTACGACGACCACGGGGTCCCCGGGCCGCACCCCACGTTCCTCCAGTTCCCGGCCGACCCGCTGCTTCGCGGCCAGCGCGTGCTGATCGTGGACGAGGTCTGGGACAGCGGCACGACGATCCACGCGGTCACGGACCGGGTCCTCCAGGCCGGTGGCATCCCGACCACCGCGGTCCTGCACCACAAGCCCACACATTCGACCGTTCCCGGTCACCCCGACGTCGCCGCGGTGGAGACCGACGCGTGGGTGGTCTACCCGTTCAAGGCCGGTGGCTGAGGAGGATTTCGACGATGACCCGAACGATGCTGCTGGTGGGCACCAAGAAGGGCGCCTTCATCCTCGAGAGTGACGCGGGCCGCGCGACTGGGCGGTCCGCGGACCGCTGTGCGAGGGCTGGCCGATCCACGACATGATCGTCGACCCGGGGAGCGGGGCCATCCTGGCGGCGGGTGGCAGCCCGTGGTTCGGGCCGGCCGTCTGGCGCAGCGCCGACGCCGGCGAGACCTGGACGCACTCGTCGGAGGGCATGACCTACGGCGATGGCGCCGAGGCGGTCAAGACGGTCTGGAGCCTGGCAACGACGCCGGACGGCGCGATCCTGGCCGGCGTGGAACCCGCCGGCCTCTTCCGGAGCGACGACGGCGGCGCGACCTGGCGCCACATCGAGGGCCTGACGAACCACGAGACCCGCCCGACCTGGCAGCCGGGCGCCGGCGGGCTGATCCTGCACACGATCATCCCCCATCCGACGGATGCGTCGCGGACGTGGGTCGGGATCTCGGCCGTGGGCGTGTTCGAGTCGCGCGACGGCGGCGCGTCCTGGGAACCCCGGAACAAGGGAGTGCGTGCCGGCTTCATGCCCGACCCGCACCCGGTCACCGGCCAATGCGTGCACAAGTTCGTGATGGCCGCCGGCCAGCCGGAGACGCTCTACCAGCAGAACCACTGCGGCGTCTACCGCTCGGACGACGGCGGGGCCGACTGGACGGAACTCACGGACAACGGGCTGCCGTCCGAGTTTGCGTTCCCGATGGTCGCCCACCCTCGCGACCCCGACACGGTCTGGGTCATCCCGCTCAACGGCGCCGACCAGGGGCGGTTCGTCCCCGACGGCAAGCCAGCGGTGTGGCGGACCCACGACCGCGGAGCCTCGTGGATCCGGAGCGACAAGGGTCTGCCCTCCGACGGGGCCTACCTGACCGTCCTCCGCGAGGCGATGGCCCGCGACACGATGGATCCGGTCGGGGTCACGTTCGGGACCGAGACCGGACAGCTCTGGCAGAGCCTCGACGAGGGGGCGTCGTGGCGGCAGCTCACCGATTCACTGCCGGAGATCTGGGCGGTCGAGGCCGTCGTCGTCGACGCCTGACCACGGGCGATGGCGACCGTCCTTCTTCCACGGGCGCTCCTGGCACTGTTCCCCGGCGCGCAGAAACGAAACGCGGTGACCGGCACGACCGTGGCGGAGATCCTCGATCGTCTTGACGCGACGATCCCGGGGATGCGCGAACGGCTCGTCCAGGCCGGACCTCGCCTGCGCCCGCACATCAACGTGTACGTGGACGGCACGCCGGCCGATCTGGCGACCCCGGTCGGGCCGGACGCCACGGTCCACGTCATCCCGGCGGTGTCAGGCGGCTGACCCGCACGCCTTGAGGGTCGCGGGCGTCAGCCGAGCGCGGCGAAGGGATCGAACGGCTCCGATCGCGGCGCGACCGCATCGCCGCCGAGCACGCGCGGCCGTCCATCCGCGGGAACGACACCTGCGATCGCCTCCCAGCCGCGGTCGGCGAGCAGGTCCAGCGTCGCGATCGCGGCCTCCACGGCCGCGCGGGCGTGCTCGAGCGCGACGCCGGAAAGGTCGCCCATGACGCGCGCCGCTGTCGCTTCAGCGGCGATCGACGCCGCCGCCCGTGTCTCGCGTGAGGCCGTCTGGGGCCGTCCGGGCCGCCGCATGATGAAGGAGGTCTCCCCCGATCCGACCAGCGAGGCCGCCAGCATGTGCGGCCACGCCGCGATGCGATCCGGCGGAGCGTCGGGTTCGATATAGGCAAGGGCGTGCTCGGGGTAGAGCGCACGCCGGACTGCGGTCTCGGCGATCGACCGCGCCCCCGCGTCGGACTCGTCCGCGATCCATGTGGGCAGCGCGACGATCGCGACCTGCGCCGCGGGCATGCCGTCGGCCCGCGCCAGCGCCACGGCCAGCGCCTGGAGGCCGAGTGCGCGCCCCGAACGCGTCGCCGGATCCGCTGGGAGCCCGCTGCGAAGATCCGGCGCCACGACCAACGAGCCGGCCCCGATCGCGAGCACGGTCCCGGCCCGCACGTGCAGGCGATCGGCGAACGCGTGGTCGGCGAGGACGCGATCGGGGTCGACCCCGCTGGCCACGATCTCCGCCATCGGATCGGACTCGACGATGTCGACCCGCTCGAACGCCGCGACGACCGCGTCCTCTGGCGACCAGAGCGCGGGCGCCGATGTCGCCAGACGGACATACGCCCGTCGCTGGGCGGCGAGCCGGTCGACGAGGCGACGCAGCTCACCCAGCGCCCGCTGGCTGCCTGCGGGAGCGGGCTCCACGGGCGGATGCCCCCCGCCGGATGACCGGTGGTCACCGGGCCGCCAGGTCGGCACGTCCTCGCCGGCCTGCTGGAGTCGGTCCGCCAGTTCGCGACCGACGGGCACCTCGATACGGATGACGTCCATGCCCGCCTCCACGAGGGCGGTCACCTCCTCGAGCGCCCCTTCGAGATCCGGTTCGACCAGCGTCGTCCCGATCCAGGGACGCTCCGGGTCACCGAGCAGGTCAAGGATCTCGAGGCGTGCGATGCGATCCGCATCGATGCGCTCCATCGCCGAGCTCGCGAGCCGGATCGCCTCCGCCTCTGCGACCGCCCGACGGTCCGGCTCGCGAAGCAGATCCGCCTCAAGGCCGAGATCCACGGAACCCGACGCGACGTCGAGCGCGAGCTGTTGCGGCTCGAGGTCGTACTCGAGCAGTCCCATCGCGAACGGGAGGGCGATCCCGCCACTGAGCCCGCGCCGGTCCCGAGCCAGCCACTGCTGGACCGTGGCGCCCGCAAGCGGACGGCCGTTCGCGTCCAGCCCCGTCACGCCGAAGAGGCGCAGGATGGCGCGCTCCTGACCGAGGGATGTGGACGCGCGCGCCGGGCCACCGAGTGCGGCCGCGACGGATCCGGCCCGTTCGAGCAGCCGGTCTAGCGGTCCGAAGTCGGTCACGTGGGCCAGTATGGACCGGGCTCAGGCGACCGTGCTGGCGACCCGGTTCCCCGTCACGAACCCGCGGTACGCCGTGACCGGATCGACCGACGCGTACCGGACGCCGCGGTCGCCGACGCGTTCCGCGCCGGGCACCAGGGCGGCGAAGTCGGCGACCACGCCCTTCGCGTAATCGACCTCGATGACCACCGGCGGACCCACGGTCAGGACTCGAAGTCCACCGGCGGCGGCGCTTCGGACCGCACGTTCGGCCCCCGCGGTCACCCGCCGGCAGGCCTCGGACGGATGGACCGAGATCGCGCTGTGTCCGCCGTCGGCGGTCTTGACCACGACACGCTCCGCCCAGGGCAACCACGTCTCGACCTCACCCGCGAGCGCGTCATCGCCGGTCACCAGCCCGACCGGGATCCCCCACGACCCGAGCACCAGCGCATTGAGCCCGTACTCGCCGGTGGGCCGTCCGTCGAGCCGTGTCTCGACCGGCTGTCCCGAGTAGGTGTGGGCGATCGTCCCGGTGGGATGGCCAGCCCTGGCGTGATACCCCACGAAGAGGGCGACATCGAAGGCCGGCGAGCCATCCGCGCCCGGCTGGGCGCCGGCGACCATCGACCAGGCCTTCTCGCCCTGGAGTAATCGTGCCGCCGGATGGAGCTCCGCCGGGACGAGGTTGGTCATCGTCCAATGGCTGTCGTTGACGAGGATGTCGTTCGCGCCGGCAGCGATGGCTCCCTCGATGGCGGCATTCGTCTCCGCGATCATCAGCGCGGCCGCCTCCGGATAGCGGCGATCCGCGGGGTCGGTGGGATGCGGGTGGCTGATCCCGCCGACGCCTTCCATGTCCACGCTGATATAGACCCTCATGCGGGTGCCTCCTCTGGTCCCGGTCGCGCGGGATGCCCGACCCAGACGTGGCCGTCGGCGAAGCGCTCCGCCTTCCAGATCGGCGCGCGCGCCTTCGTCTCGTCGATCGCGTAGCGCGCCGCGTCGAAGGCGGCGTCCCGGTGGGGCGAGACGACGACGATGGCGATCGATGCCGCGCCAAGCGGCACCACGCCCGTGCGATGGACGATCGCCAGCCCGGTCACGCCGAAGCGGGCCTCGACCTCGTCGGCGATCGCGGCGAGCGTGTCGAGCGCCATGGACTCGAGCGCCTCGTACTCGAGGGCGAGGACCGATCGCCCGGCATGACGGGCCGCCTCGGCCTCCTGACCGGGTGCCGGTGTCCCGGGTGTTGCCCGCGTCCGACCGAGGAACCCGACGATCGCCCCGTCACCCGGGTCGACGAGTCGGTCCGCCAGGTCCTCGAGGATCGAGGCGTCGAACGCGGTCTCGCGAAGCTCGAGGAGCCGCACGCCGGACCCCCCGGACACTGGCGGGATCATCGCCAGTTCGTCGCCGTCGGCGAGGACGACGTCGGCGTCGGCATACGCGCCGTTCCGCGCGAACCGGACGGACGGCCGACCCGACGCGAGGGCGGCGTGCCGCTCGACGAGCGCCGCCCAGGCGTCCTCGATCGTCGCGGTCTCCGCGAGATCGACGGCCACCTCTTTCGTGCCGGCCAGTTCGCGCTGGAGCGCGAAGAGCCGGATCCTGACGCGGATGGTGCCCGCCATCAGCCCAGCCATCGGGCGATGAGGATCCCGTCGCCGACGGGCAGGATCGTCGCGGCGAAGCGAGGGTCCGCGAGGACGGCCGTCGAGAAGGCTCGAAGCGCCGCCACGCTCGGATCGCCCGATGGGGCCGGCCGCGTCCCCGACACGCGACCGCTCCACAGGACGTTGTCGGCGAGGACGAGCGCTCGCGGGGTCAGGCGCGGGATCGCCGCCTCGAGGTACGCGCCGTACTCATGCTTGAGGGCGTCGATGAAGACGAGGTCGAACGGTCCGCGCAAGGCGGGATCGTCGGCGGCGAACGCGTCAAGCGCCGGGGCCGTCACCTGGACGACCGCGGCGTCCTGGATCCCGGCGTCGCGCCACCAGCCGCGGGCGAGATCCGTCCGACCGGCATCGGGGTCGATCGTCACGATCGTCCCGCCGGCGGGCTGGCCCAGGGCCATCCACAACGTCGAGTAGCCGTACGCCGTCCCGACCTCGAGGATGCGCCGACGGTCCCCTGCGAGCGCCTGCAGGACCCGGCCGGTGTGCCGGTCGACGATCGGGACATCCATCGGCCGGGCGGCCACCTCGATCGCCACCAGCGCGGCAGCCGGCTCGGCGCCGACCGACTCGATCCACGCCAGATCCGTGTCGTCAGGGATCCATGTCGCGTCGCTCTTGCCCATCGTCGTTCCTTTCCCTGCGGCGCCGGTCAGACCAGGATCCCGGCGCCGAAGTAGAGCCCGGCCGCCAGGATGGTGCCGGCCGCGATCGAGCCGACGTTGATGTAGAGCAGGCCCGTCGCGGATTCCATCGACCGTGACTGGGCGGTCTGGACCGACGCCCACGACACGATCAGCGGGAACACGAGTCCCACGATCAGCCGGAGCCACACGAACAGAGCCCAGGGACCGACGAGGACCGCGAAGGGCGCGACGTCGGCGGGCCCGGCGCCCGTGACGACCCACGCCCCGAACAGGACCAGCTGGACGGCAGTCACCGCGAACAGGACGCGCGCGAGCAGGATCAGCGGGGCCTCCGGGAGCTTGGGTGTCACGAGGTACCAGTGTCCGAGGATCATCGCGGCGAAGACCCCGCCGGTCGCGGCGCTGATGACGGCCAGTTGCACCAGGAGGGTCAGCACCCCGAGCCCGCCGCCGCCCCACGCCAGCGCTCCGGTCACCAGCGTCGCACCGGCGGCGACCAGGGCCGCGGCCTCGAGGCCGGGTGCCAGCCGTGGGATGGGCCGGCGGGCGACCGTCGAGCTGATGGCGAAGACCCAGAACGCGAGCAGCGCCGATCGACGTGGTCCGTCCCAAGTCGGATCCACGACGACCGGCGAATCGCCGAGCCCGGACGGGAGCGCACCATCGGACAGCCAAGCCAGGATCCCGAAGCCCACGGCGCAGATCGTCGTGAAGGCGAGGTACCCGCGGGTCGCCGACGATCGACGACGGAGCAGGACGACGGCCGCGAACGACCCCACCGACAAGCCGGTCAGGACCGTCCAATTGATGAATGCCAGTTGCTGGGCGATCTGCACGGCGGGCACGCAGCGAGTGTAGTCGGGTCGCTAGGATGGACGGGTCACGGCCTGAAGGAGCAGTGCCCATGCCTCCCGCGCGACCTCAGAGGGCCCGGCGATCGCGGCGGACGATCGCCTTGGCTGCCGCGCTGCTGATCGGGGCGACACAGGTGAGTACCGCGTCGGCGGCGCTCGTCATCCAGCCCCTGTCCGTGCCGGTCAGTGGCTTCCAGGATACCGTCGCCCTGAGCGGTCTCGTCAACCCCACGGCCGTGCGCTTCGCGTCGGACGGTCGCGTCTTCGTGGCCGAGAAGAGCGGCCTCATCAAGGTCTTCAGCAGTCTCAGTGCCACGACGCCGACGGTGTTCGCGGACCTGCGCACGAACGTGCACAATTTCTGGGACCGTGGGCTGCTCGGGCTGGCGCTCGACCCTGGGTTCCCGTCCCAGCCCTACGTGTACGTCCTGTACACCTACGACCACATCCTCGGGAGCACGGCCGCGGCCCCGCGCTGGGGAAGCCCCGATGTCGCGTCCGACCCATGCCCAACCCCGCCCGGACCCACGGCCGACGGCTGCGTGGTGTCGGGACGTCTGTCTCGACTGACGGCGTCGGGCAGCGTGATGACCGGACCGGAGAACGTTCTCATCGAGGATTGGTGCCAGCAATATCCGAGCCACTCGATCGGGAGCATCGAATTCGGTCCGGACGGGGCCCTGTACGTCAGCGCCGGCGACGGAGCCAGCTTCAACGGCGCCGACTGGGGGCAGGGCGGCGGCACACTGCCGAACACGACCAACCCGATCATCCCGCGCAACCCGTGCGGCGATCCACCGGGCGGCGTGGGCGGCGCCATGCTGTCGCCCGGCGCCGAGGGCGGTTCGCTCCGGTCGCAGGACATCCGCACCCGTCCATCCGGTGGTGGTGGCGGAGGAGGTGGAGGCGGGGCGGCGGTCGGCGACTATCGGAGCGAGGTCCTCGCCGATTCGCCGGCGGTCTACTACCGGCTGTCGGAGACGTCCGGTTCGGCAGCGGTCGATGCCTCGCCGAACGGTCGCAACGGGATCTACGCGGGCGCGTACAGCGCCAATGCCGCCAGCCTGCTCGCCACCGATCCGAACACCGCGATCACCCTCACCGACGGACGGGTCGACCTGCCCTCCACGGTCAACCCGTGGGCCGGCGACTTCACGCTCGAAGCGTGGGCCAAGCCGTCGCAGGCGACGTCATGGGCGGCGATCTTCAGCCGCGAGACCTACCTAGCGAGCGGCCTACGGCTGGGCCACCAGGGCGAGCGGTGGGCGTTCTGGACCACGGAGTCCGGCGGGTCGGTGGAGATCGGGGGCGGGTCGGTGGTCGCAGGGCAGACCTACCACGTCGTGGGGACACGGTCGGGGAACACGTTCCGCTTGTACGTGAACGGCGTCGAAGTCGCGAACGGCACGGGCACCTTCGTCGCGCCGACCGGCGGCGGGCGATTCGGCACCGTCGGTGGCGCCCCATTCCGGGGTGTGCTCGACGAGGCGGCCGTCTACCCGACGGCGCTGTCGGCGGCACGGGTCGCCGCCCACTACGCGGCCGGCCAGGGCGGCGGCCCGCCGCCACCGCCGCCACCCACCGGACCCGACCCGGTCGGCCTCGATGGCACGATCATCCGGGTCGACCCGTCCACGGGCCTGTCCAGCCCGGGCAATCCACTCGCCGGCGACAGCGAAGAGAACGCCGAGCGGATCATCGCCTACGGGCTGCGCAATCCCTTCCGGATCGCGTTCCGCCCAGGGACGAGCGAGCTGTGGGTCGCTGACGTCGGCTTCGCGGAGTGGGAGGAGATCAACCGGATCGTCACGCCGACGTCAGCGTTGCGGAACTTCGGCTGGCCGTGCTACGAGGGGAACGGCACTCAGGGCTCGTACACGGGGTTGTCGATGTGTCAGAGCCTGTCGTCCGGCAGCGTCATCGGGCCGTACTCCACGTACAACCACGGCGCCAAGGTCGTGGCGGGCGAGACCTGCCCGACGGGCAGCTCCGCCATCACCGGGCTGGCGTTCTACCAGGGTGGCAACTACCCGGCCGCGTACACCGGCGCGCTGTTCTTCACGGACCACTCGCGCAACTGCATCTGGGCGATGAAGGCCGGGACGAACGGGCTCCCGTCGGCGTCGAACATCGAGACATTCGTCGCCGCTGCGGCGAACCCCGTCGACCTTCGGATCGGGCCGAACGGCGACCTCTTCTACGTGGACCTCGAGGGTGGCACGATCCACCGCATGGTCTACCTGAGCGGGAACCAGGCACCGACCGCCTCGTTCACGGCCACGCCATCGAGCGGTCCGTCGCCGTTGAGCGTGGCCTTCGACGGGCGCGCCTCGAGCGACCCCGACGGCGGGGCGCTCACGTACAGCTGGGACCTCGACGGCGATGGCGCCTACGGTGACTCGACGAGCGCCACGCCAAACCGCACCTATACCCAGGCCGGCACCGTGACCGTCCGGCTTCGCGTCACCGATCCCGGTGGCGCGTCGGGAACGACCTCGCGCACGATCTCGGTCGCCAATGACCCGCCCGTGCCCGTCATCGCCAACCCGACCACCCTGACCACCTGGAAGGTCGGTGACACGATCACGTTCAGTGGCTCGGCGACGGACCCGCAGGAAGGGACCCTGGCCGCGAGCCGGCTCACCTGGACGCTCGTCCAGAACCACTGCCCGTCCAATTGCCACGCCCATACGGTGACGAGTTGGGTCGGCCAGGCCAACGGCAGTTTCGTCGCCCCCGATCATGAATACCCGTCGAGTCTCGAGCTGCAGCTGACGGCGACCGACTCCACCGGGACGTCCGCCAGCACATCGGTCGTGATCCAGCCGCAGACCGTGGATCTCCAGATCCGGTCCGTGCCAAGCGGGCTGCAGGTCACGACCGGCGCCTTCACCGGGGCGACCCCCTACACCCGGACCGTGATCCTTGGCTCCCGGAACTCTGTCACGACACCCACGCCCCAGACCCTGGCCGGGACGAGCTACACGTTCGACGCCTGGTCCGACGGCGGGGCGCGGACCCACGACATCATCGCGCCGGCCGGCGGTGGGACGTACACCGCGACGTTCAGTGCCGCGCCGCCGCCGACCGACTATCGCTCAGCCGTGCTGGCGGACGGACCGGCCGTCTACTACCGCCTGGCCGAGACGAGCGGCAATGCGGCCGTCGACGCCTCGCCGAACGGTCGAAACGGCTCGTACACCGGGACCCACACGAAGGGGACCGCCGGGCTCATCGCCAACGACACCAATACCGCGGTGACATTCACGAACGGACGCGTGACCGTGCCGGCCTCGGTCAACCCCTGGGCGGGCGCGTTCACGATCGAAGCGTGGGTGAAGCCCTCGCAGACGAGCGCCTGGGCCGTCGTCTTCAGCCAGGAGTCGTATCAGTCGAACGGCTTCCGTCTCGGGCAGCAGGGGAACCGCTGGGGCTTCTGGACCACGCAGTCCGGGGGCAACGTCCAGATCCTCGGCGGGACCGTCGTGTCTGGTCAGACGTCGCACATCGTCGCGACCCGCTCCGGAACCACGTTCCGCCTGTACGTGAACGGCGTCGAACTCGGCAACGCGACCGGCACGATGGCGACCCCGGCCGCGGGTGGGCGCTTCGGCCAGGTCGGCGGCGCGCCATTCAAGGGCGTCATCGACGAGGCGGCGATCTACGCGACCGCGCTGTCCGCCGCCCAGGTGGGCGCCCACTACGCGGCCGGGGCCCCGTGACCTCGTTCATCTGGCATGGCCACGCCACCGTGGAGGTCCGGACGGCGGATGGTCGCGTGATCCTGATCGACCCGTGGTTCGGGAATCCGCGCGCGACCCGGACCGCGGACAGCATCACCGACTGCGACCTGCTGCTCGTCAGCCATGGCCACGGCGACCATCTCGGCAATTCGGTCGCGATCGCCAGCCGTCTCCGTCCCGTCTGGCCGTGCATCCACGAGATGAGCCTGTGGCTGGCCCGACGCCTGCCCGGCGGGAGTGATGCCACGATCGGAATGAACAAAGGCGGGACCGTCGAGGCGGCGGGGATGTCCGTGACGATGACGTCCGCGGACCACTCCGCGGGCGACTGGAACCCGGGTGGCGAGACGACGCTGTACCTCGGCGAGCCCGTCGGTTTCGTCGTGCATCCAGGGACGGGACCGAGCTTCTATTACGCCGGTGACACGAACGTCTTCGGCGACATGCGCTACATCGGGGAGTTGTACCGACCGGACGTCGCGCTCCTGCCCATCGGTGGCCACTACACGATGGGGCCCCGCGAGGCGGCCCTCGCCGTCGAACTGCTCGGCGTCGGCGACGTCATCCCGATCCACTACGGCACCTTCCCCATCCTCACGGGCACACCCGACGCGTTACGCTCCGCGCTCGAGGCACGCGGGCTCAGTGACGTGCGCATCCACACGCCGGAACCGGGCGGTGCGGTGACGTTCGGATGAATGGTCGTACCGGGTCAGGTTGACGTACCGTATCGGTTCCTCAGATGGTGGCCATCTGCCGCTACTGAAGATTCGGAGGACGAACGATCGATCCGTTCGCCATCGCGCTACTCGCCTGGATCGTGGTGTTCACCGGCGCCGCCGGCATGCTGGCGCGTCGTCGCGACCGGGCGATGGCGATCTGGATGGTCTTCGGGGCGCTTCTCGGACCCGTTGCGCTGTGGCTCCTGTGGATCGCACCACGCGGGCAGTGCGGGACGTGCCGTGCGTCCGTCCGCGGCTGGTCGACCATCTGCGAGTGGTGTGGGAGCGCCCTCACGACCGCCCGACCGGTGGCGGTGGCGATCGGCGGCGAACCTGGTCCGGTGCCGGCGGCGGTCCCGCGACGTCGCGTGGGTGCGGTGGCCCGGGGGCGGGTCTCGCTCGAAACGACCGAGCCCGTTGCTGGCGACGGGATCCCGGCCGCTGACATCCGGCGCACGATCGAGAACACGTCCGATGCCCGCATCCGCGAGCGCCTGACGTCGCTCAGCTCCCGCCGCGCCGCCAACGCCGCGGCGGCCGGTAGCGGCCGGGCGGATCCGTCCGGCGATGGCGGCCCTCGCCACATCCTCGCCACGGGGGTCTATGTCACCGGCACGGTGCCGCTGGTCGGGGGGTCACGCTATGCGCTCGAGGTGGGCGGCGCGACGCTTCGGGTCCTGGGTCCCACGGACATCGATCCGACCGCGGTCGCCCTGACGCAGGTGCTCACCGGGATGGAAGCCACCGGGTTCGACGAGCGCCTCGTGCTGACCTTTGGCGGCGGCGGCCGCCACGGCATGGTCCTGGTCTTCAGCGACCTCGATGGCAGCTCTGCGGCCGGCGTGTCCGCCGCCATCCTCACGGCCGCGCGGGCGACGCGGGTGGCCTCGTGACGGCACAGCGCGTGAGCCCGGGCGGGGGCACGTCCCGGCTGCGATCCGTCGTCGGCCCCGAGATGGTCGCCGCGATCCTGGTGGCGATCGTCGCCCTGATCGGTCTCGTCGCGGTGAATGCCCCGCCCGGACTCGCGTCGCTGGCACCTTCTCCGGCGCCGTCGGTCATCGCGGCCGTCGCATCTCCCTCGCCGGCGCCGTCCAGCTCGACCCCGACCGCGCCACCGAGCTCCTCCGCGACGGCCGGCGTCGGCGGGATCGTGGCGACACCCCGGCCGGATCCGACGACCACGCCGACGCCGGCTCCGACCCCCACGCCGATCCCGTGGGCGAGTCAGGCGGGTTCGGTCCTGATCGCCGGCGCGCGGGTCATCGACGCACGCGAATCGCTGCGGACGGCGGTCGAGGCGGTCCCGACCAGTGCCGACGAACTCAGCCGGCGTCTGCGCACCGTCAACTCGAGTCTCGCGATCGCGGCAACGGCCGCCCGGACCCTTGACCGGGCCGGCGGACCCTTCGCGGCGACGAGCGCGATCCGGGGGATCCTGGACGTTGCGACGACAGCCAGCCTCCAGACACTCAAGTCGCCGCTCGCCGACACGCCGGCGTATGTTGCGGGAGGCCGGGCGGTCGTCGATACGCTCGGCGCCTTGGAGCTGCGGCTGCACGACCTGGCCATCGCGGCCGGGCTGTCAGATCCGTACCCGTTCGCCAGCCCGTCGCCCGCGCCCTGATCCCGTCCAGGACATCGTGTCGACACCACAGCCCGCGCATCCCGGCTACCATCCCGGCGTGCCGGCATCCACGACCCATCCGCGTCCTCGCCGAATCCTGCATATCGCGCGCCGCTACGCGCCGCTGGTCGGCGGGATGGAGCGCTACGTCCTCGATGTGGCGACCGACCAGGCACGATCCGGCGCGGATGTCCGGGTCGTCACCTTGCGGACCGACATCCTCGGCGTCCACCCGGGGGAGCTGTCCGCGGACGAACAGCATGACGGCGTCCGGATCGTCCGCCTGCCCGGGACGGGCAACCAGCGATTCGGGGTGTGCTTCCGACCGGACCGCCTCGCCCGCGAGATCCGGCAGGTGGACGTCGTCCACCTCCATGACCTGCGGTTCATGACCGGGTTCGTGTGCCTCGCGGCTCGGCTGCTCGGTCGCCCGCTCGTGTATCACACCCACGGATTGCTGTGGCACACGGCCTTCGCGTCGGGCCTCAAGCAACGCCTCATGCGGAGCTACTACGGTCCGATGCTGCGCCTGGCTCGAGCGAACGTCGTCGCGAGCAGCGAACACGATCGGGAACTGCTCATCGCCGACGTGCCGAGCCTGTCGCCACGGACGGTGACGCTGCCCAACGCCGTGGACCTGGTGCCGTACCTCGCCGCCGAACGTCGTCCGGTCCCAGGCCGGCTCCTGGTCATCGGCCGCGTCGCGGACCGCAAGGGCATCGACCGCCTGATCGAGGGCCTGGCCGCCCTGCGAAACCGCCCTGACGCGCCCGGCTGGTCACTGCAGATCGCCGGGACCGAGGACGCCGGGGAGCGAACCCGCCTCGACGGCATCATCGAGCGTCACGGCCTTCGCGATGTGGTCCGGTTCCTCGGCGGCTACACCGATGCCGAGCACCTGACGCTCCTGGAGGAGGCCTCGCTCGCGATCTTCCCGAGTCGCGCCGAGGGTTTCGGACTCGCCCTGCTCGAGGCGATGGCGGCCGGGGTCCCGCTCCTGGCCAGCGACATCCCGCCACATCGGGCGTTGCTCGGCGACGCGCTCGCGGAGCGCCTCGTGGACTTCGATTCCCCGGCGGCCGTCGCCGACGCGATCGCCGCGGCGCTCGCCGATCCCGCGACCTCCGCGGCGACGAGCGACCGCTCGCTTCGCGATGCCGCAGCGCCCTACGGCATCCGGCGCCTCACGGACGACATCGGGGAGCTCTACACCCGCGTCGGCGTGGCCCCGAGGAGCATCTCCACCGCCTCTTGATCCGTCCCGTTGGCGGGAGTACTAGACCGAGACGGCGCAGCTGGGCCATCGAGGACCACACCGAACCGGTCCCGCACCCCCCGGAACCGCTCAGCCCCGGCCCGTTGCTGACGCGCAACGATCCGGAACCATCAGGTGGGTTGCCCTCCCCAGACCCGACTGCCACAGTCACACCTCGACCGAAATAGCACACCCGTCGTGAGGCGGGGCCGCAAAGCCACGGGCCTGTCGAACCAGGTAGCCGGGTTGCCGAAGTTGGATCTGTGACCGTCGCCCGTCGACGGTCGGGTCCCGGCCGACCTCCTGTCGGCGTGGGCCATTCGGGTTCTTCCTCCGTGACCGGCCGCCTCGATGGGCCGGTACCGGAGGTAGCGCATCGTGAGAAACATCCGAGTCGCCGATCGTCGCGACTGGGTCGTCAACGAGCGACCGGCCATCACCCCGAAGGCCGGCAAGACCCCGAAGCGTCAGCGGCGGCTGACGGACGTCCTCGCCACGCTCCCGATCCTGCTCCTCGTCCCCGCCATCGCGCTGATGGCCATCCCCGCATCCGCGTCGTCGTCGGGTCGCTCGCTGCTCACCAAGTGGTCCAGCGACTTCCGGACGTCCACCATCCAGGAGACGAGCGGACAGCTCGAGTACGAAGGCACCTGGATCCGCGCTGACCACGATGCCTACTTCGGCGACCACGCCCGCTTCTCCGACGAGCGCGGGGCGACCGTGAAGCTCAGCTTCCGAGGGTCCGCCGTGTCGTGGATCGGGCCGGTCGGCCCCACCCGCGGCAAGGCCTGGGTCTACATCGACGGCAAGAGGGTCAGCACGGTCGATACCTATGCGGCGTCGTTCGAGCCCGCCCGCGTGCTGTTCAAGATGACGTGGGCGAACGTCGGCCGTCACCGGATCGCCATCAAGGTCCTCGGGACCGCCGGACACCCGACGGTCGCGATCGATGCGATCGTCGTCCGCGGCGCTCCGACGGACGAACGGTTCGAGGCACCGGTGCAGACGGAGACACCGGATGCGACACCGACACCCTCGCCGACACCCACGCCCGATTCGGGACCCGGGACGACCACGGCGCCGGCCGTGACCCCAGCGCCGACGCCCACCGCGGCACCGACCGCGGCACCAACACCGACGCCGGCACCCACCGCGGCACCCACCGCGGCACCCACCGCGGCACCCACCGCGGCACCGACACCAGCGCCGGCGTCGGGCGGATCCACCTTCGGGAGCCGACCTGCCCGCGCACCGATCGTGATCTCCGGCGGCAGCAACGTCACGATCTCCAACGTCTCGATCGACGGCGGGAGCGTGAACTCGCCCCAGGGCATCGGCATCACGATCCGCAACGTCACCGGCACCATCACCATCCGCGACGTCGACCTGTCCGACCTCGTGGGCGGGATCTACATCTCCCAGTCCTCGGGAACGCTCATCATCGAGAACGTCCGATCGCGCAACATCGGGGACGGCACCATCGGTGCCGGCCACTCGAACCACATCCAGCTCGCCGAGAGCTCGTTCAGCGGCGCCATCCGGGACAACCTGTTCCTGGGCGGACGGACCGAGGACATGGTGTCGACCTGGCACTCGGGTGGCCGCGGTTCCGGCCAGGAACTCGTCATCGAGGACAACCGCTTCCAGGGCCTGGTCAGCGACACCTCCACCGCCCGGGCGTGGACCTCGGGCTCAGGGACCGGCCTCATCCTCTCGGACGGCACGGGGTCATCGAAGAACGGCTGGATCATCGTCCGCAACAACACGTTCCTGACACCCGGTCAGGTCGGCATCCAGCACATCGATGGACCCGGCCTCCAGGTCTACGGCAACGTCGTGTATGGCGAGAAGCGGGCCAAGAACAACAATCCCATGACGTCATGGGAGGGCAACCCGCGTGGCACCGTCCGCGACAACCGGTATTGCTGGACGAACGAGAACGGGTCACAGCCGGCCCCGTGGTTCACGGAGTACGGGTCGCTCACGGTGACCAGCAACGTCAAGGACTGCTCCATCAACCCGGCGACCCTGAGGGTCACGCTGCCCTGACCCAGGGCCTGATCCGCGCCACGGAACCTCCCGACGCCCCGACCCTGACGGCCGGGGCGTCGGTCTTCCCCGCTCGGATCGAGGTATCCGGTCCGACTGGTACCATCGCGCCTCGGCGGGACGGTCAGCCGGCCATGGGCAACGAGTCCAGCCGACGGCCTCTTCACCGACGGAGGCCATGCTGCACACGATCCGACGACGCCGGGCGACCCGGCGGGGGCGCCCTATCCCGATGCTCGCGGCAGCGATCGCCTCGCTCCTGCTCCTCGTCCCGATCGTCGCGGCGCGGGAGTCGGCGTCGAGCCACCACCGCGTGGGCTCGACCATCGACCATCCGCCCGGGTCGCTCCAGTCGCTCATCGACGCCGCACCGTCCGGCGCCGAGATCGTCGTGCCTTCCGGAACGTATCGCGAGTCCGTCGTGATCGACCGTCCGCTGACGCTCCGCGGCCCGGACGCAGAGATCCGCGGCTCGGACCCGTGGGACGAGTGGCGATCGAACGGGAGCCGCTGGATCAGCGCCGAGGCTGTGCCGGACTTCCAGACCGGGGCACGCTGCGTCGAGGCGCGCTGCGACTGGCCGGAGCAAGTGTTCATCGATGGCGCTTCTCGTCTCCAGGTCGAGGCCCGGCCGGGTCCCGGCGAGTTCGCGTTGGACGGCGATCGACACATCGTCCTCGGCGACGACCCGACCGGCCATCTCGTGGAGGTCACCGTCCGACCGTTCTGGATGGAGATCGACGGACCGGACGTCACCATCGACGGCTTCACCATGCGCCACGCCGCGACGCCGTCACAGTTCGGGGGGCTCCAGGCTCGCGACGGCGCCGATCGATTGACCGTCCGGAACGTCACGCTCAGCGATACGCACGCGGCCCTGATCAGCTTCCAGGACGTGAGCGACGCGAGCCTGCTCGACAGTCTCGTCGAGCGCGGCGGCCAGCTCGGGATCCAGAGCGGCGGCGACGGGACGACGAACCTCACCATCCGTGGCAACGTCGTCCGTGGCAACAACACCGAGGGCTTCGATCCGGAGTGGGAAGCGGGCGGGATGAAGATCACGCAGGCGATCGGCCTGCGGGTCACCGATAACGATGTCGAAGACAATCTCGGCCCGGGCATCTGGTGCGACATCGACTGTCGCGACATCGTGATCGCGGAGAACCGGGTCACGGGCAACTCGGGCAACGGGATCTTCTTCGAGATCAGCCAGGGGGCCGACATCGTCGGCAACCGTGTCGCCGAGAACGGCTGGGCCGCACCCACGTGGGGCTGGGGCGCCGGCATCCTGATCAGCTCGTCGAGCGGCGCGACCGTCCGCGACAACGACCTGGCCTGGAACGCCGATGGCATCACGGTCATCAGCCAGGAGCGCGGTCGCGACGAGGTCGACCGTGTCTTCGGAACGACGATCCGCGACAACTGGGTCTTCTCCGACGCCGCGGGCGGGTACCTGCTCGCGTGGCTCGAGGACTGGGACAGCGGCATCTACGCACCCGAGTCGGGCAACGTGGGGATGACGAACCGGTTCTGGCACGAGCGGCCCGAGCCCGGACCGTGTCGGTTCGAGTGGGACGGTTGCCGGCGGTCCATCGCCGCGTTCGCCGCGACACCCGGCGGGACGGATAGCCTCTACGTGACCCAGCCTGAGCGAAACCAGGTGCTCGAGAGCGACGCGCTCCCGCCGGTCGCGCGACCGCACCCGGTCGAGCCCCTCCGTCCACGTGACGCGGCCCTGCTCCTCATCGGCCTCGCGGCGTCGGGGCGTCGTCGTCGGCTCCGTCCTGGTGATCGTCCGGCGACGACGCCTTCGACGCGGCGCACCGTGATCCCGGGACGGCGGTTCGCCGGGCGGGTCGGTTGGGGCGTCGCCGACCAGGCGCTCTCGAGCGTCACGAACTTCACGCTCGGGATCGCGATGGCGCGCTCGGCGACGCCGTCGGAGTTCGGTGTGTACGGGCTGCTCTTCGCGGCCTACCTGATCGCGATCAACGTGACACGCCCGATCGCCATCGAGCCACTGCTGATCCGGTTCTCGGGCGGCGAGGACGATCGCTGGCATCGGGCCCTCTCCGAGGCGTCGGGCACCGTCGCCGCCGCCGGGACGCTCCTCGGACTCGTCGGGGTCGTCATCGGGCTCACGCAGGGCGGCTTCCTGGGCAGTGGCTTCCTCGTCATGGGTCTGCTCATCCCGGGCCTCGTGCTGCAGGACGGCTGGCGGTTCGCGTTCTTCGGCGCGAGACGTGGTCGGGCGGCATTCGTCAACGACCTGGTCTGGGCCGGCACCCTCATCCCGGTCATCATCGTCCTCGAGCTCCAGCGGGCGCCATCGCCGCTCGCCTTGATCGCGGCATGGGGGATCACCGCTAACATCGCCGCGATCGTCGGGATCCTGCAGACGCGGGTGTGGCCGAACCCCACCGCCGTCCGCCGGTGGTGGCGGGCCAACCATGACCTGGCTCGACCGCTCTTGGGCGACCGCCTGGCGACCAACGTCGTGGGTGAGCTCACGCCGTACGCCATCGGCGCGATCGCTGGCCTCGCCGCCGTCGGCGCCTTGCGCGCCGCGCAGCTGTTGCTCGGCCCGTTCACCGTCCTGTTCCAGGGCCTCGGGCTCGTGGCGCTGCCGGAGGCCGTGCGGATCCTCGATCGTTCGGACCGGACGCTGCGCCGTGCCGCCGCGCTGTACTCCGGCGGGCTCATCGGCCTTGTCGTGGCCACCGGTTCGGTCCTGCTGCTCATCCCCGACTCGCTCGGCGGCGTGATCCTTGGGGAGAACTGGCCGGCGGCCCGTGACACGCTCCTCCCCTACACGCTGTTCGTGGCGGCGCTGATGGCCGTGGCCGGCCCGTCGGTCGGCCTGCGCGCGCTTGGCGAGGCCCGTGCGACGTTCCGGGTGGGGGTCCTTCGGTCCGCGCTCGGGTTCGCTGGGGCGGTCCTGGGTGCCGCTTCGGGCGGGGCTCCCACAGCGGCGCTCGGGATGGCCGCGGGCCACTCGCTCGGGGCCGTGGAGACGTGGCGGGAATTCCTCCGGGCCGTCGCTCGACGCCAACGGGGCACCCGTCGGCCGCCGCCGGACGAGGCGGCGGGGACGACCGTCGCCTGAGCCCTCGGGGCGTTGCTCCGATGCACCGATTTCAGGGCGACGTGTGCAATCTGGGGCACTGCTGAAAGGTGGAATCAGAGGTGCCCTGTGGTACTTTCAGGTTCCCCGAAGGCCCGGACTGCCGGGGGCGAGTCCGAAGGACGTGCAAGCCGCGACCATGTGTCGCGGGGGTCATCTCGACGACGCGAACCGCACGCTTCCGGGACTGCAACAGGGGGCTCTCGATTGAACGATCCGCTGACGGCTTCACCCTCGCATCGGGGTGAGCCGCTGGCTGTCTGCCGGCCACATCGTGGCCGAGAGGCCGTCGCATGATCCGACGACACGGACGGACCATCCGCCTCCTCATGATGTTCGGCGACGCCATGGTCGCCATGGTCGTCCTGCTTGGGATCTCGGCCCTCCGCTTCGGGCCGGTGTGGCCCGATGTCTGGCAGGTGGTCGTCCCGTCGCCCGTCCTGCTCGTGTCGCTGTACGCGCTCGCGTGGGTCGGTCTGCTCGCCCTCCAGGGCATCTACCAGTCGCGCGCCCACTGGACCCTCGCATCGGAGACCCGAAGCGTCATCTGGGCCTCGATCCTCCTCGGACTCATCACCCTGGCCAGCCTCTTCCTGCTGCAGGCCGGCGAGGTCAGCCGCCTGGTGCTCGTGCTCGTCATCCCGACGCAGGCCGCGGTCACCGTCATCGCTCGCTCCGTCCTGCGCTCCGTCCTCCGCGCCCTGCGGCGGCGCGGACGCAACCTGCGCCACGTGATCGTCGTCGGGACCGGCCCCTCGGCCATCGACTTCGCCACGCGCCTCGAGGACCGCTGGGACCTCGGCTTCGTCGTGACCGCCCTCATCGGAGACGAGGCGCCATCGGCGGCGGGCAGCCGCTGGCCGTTCCACGGGCCGATCGAGCGCCTGCCGGCCATCCTCGGCGACCAGATCGTCGACGAAGTCGCCATCTGCCTGCCGGCCTCGGACCGAGCGCGGATCGACGCGATCGCCCGCCTGTGCGTGGACCAGGGCAAGACCGTGCGCATCCCGCTGGAGATCCCCGGCTCGGCGCTCAATAGCGGCCATGTCGAGGACCTCGACGGGACACCGGTCGTCTCCATCATCGCCGGCCCGGATCGGGAGCTTGCGCTTGCCGCGAAGCGCCTGGTCGACATCGCCGGCACGCTCGTTGGCGGCCTGCTGATCTCGCCGATCCTGCTGATCGCGGCGATCGCCATCAAACTCGACGACGGCGGCCCGGTCCTGTTCCGTCAGCCGCGGGCCGGCCTGAACGGCCGCCCGTTCCAGATCGCCAAGTTCCGTACCATGGTCATCGACGCGGACGCCCAGCGCGACGCGCTTCGGGAGTTCAACGAGATCGAGGGCAACGCCTCGTTCAAGATGACCAACGACCCGCGCATCACGCGCGTCGGTCGCTTCCTCCGCAAGTCCAGCATCGACGAGCTCCCACAGCTGTGGAACGTCCTGCTCGGTGAGATGAGCCTCGTCGGCCCGCGGCCGCATCCGTTCGACGATGTCGCCGGATACGACGACTGGCACCGGCGCCGCCTGTCCATGCGCCCCGGGATCACCGGGCTGTGGCAGATCGGTGGTCGCCGCGAGACAAGCTTCGACCGATGGGTCGAGAAGGACTTGGAATACATCGATCGGTGGTCGCTCTGGCTCGATTTCCGGGTCATCGCCTCCACCATCCCCGCACTCATCCGCGCAGAGGGTAGGTAATCCATCCATGAGCACGAATATCGCCGTCATCGGCTGTGGCCACGTGGGCCTCGTCATGGCGGCCGGTCTGGCCAAGCTCGGCCACCAGGTGGTCGGCGTCGATCGGAGTGAGGCCCTCATCGGGCAGCTGTGCAGTGCCGAAGTCACGATCCGCGAGCGTGGCTTGCCGGAGCTCGTGAAGGAGGGCCTCGGTTCCGGCCGCCTCACGTTCACGACGTCGTATGACTACGCGATCCCGGAGGCGGACTTCATCTTCCTCGCGGTCGATACGCCCGCGACCCTCGCCGGGGCCGCCAACCTGCGCAACATCCGCGCCGCGACCAAGTCCATCGCGGCGGCGCTCAACGGTCGGATGCCGATCATCGTCAACAAGAGCACGTCACCCATCGGGACCGGCGAGACGATCGAAGGACTGATGGAAGCGGCGCTCGCCCACCGGCAGGTCTCGCCGCGGATCGTCAGCAACCCCGAGTTCCTCCAGCAGGGATCCGCGGTCGACGACTTCTTCAATCCGGACCGCATCGTCATCGGTGCCCGGGCGGAGGAGGACGCGCGAGCGGTGGCCGCGCTCTACGACGGACTTCCGGGCGAGCGTGTCCTGACGGACCTGCGCACCGCGGAGATGATCAAGTACGTCTCGAACTCCTTCCTCGCGACCCGGGTGTCGTTCATCAACGAGATCGCGCGCCTGTGCGAGGCGATCGGCGTCGACATCGACCAGGTCGTCACCGGCATCGCGGCCGATCCGCGCATCGGGTCGCATTTCTTCAAGGCCGGGATCGGCTACGGCGGCAGCTGTCTGCCCAAGGACGTGGCGGCGCTCCGCTACGTCGGCGAGGTCATGGGTGTCGCGACGCCCGTCCTGTCCGCCGTCCAGGAGGTCAACGACGCGCAACGCATGAGTGCCGTCCGTCGGCTGCGGGCGCGCCTCGGGTCGCTCGAGGGCAAGACCATCGCGGTCTGGGGCCTGACCTTCAAGGGCGGGACCGAGGACACGAGGGACTCGCCCGCCGCCGACGTCGTGCACCTCCTCCAGAACGAAGGTGCCATCGTCCAGGCCTATGACCCGGGCGTCGCCGAGTACCCGGCCGGAGCCGGCGAGACCCTGCGTCCGCTGCTCCGCCCGAGCGCGGTCGACGCGACGATCGGCGCCGATGCCCTCGCCATCCTGTCCGACTGGCGCGAGTTCTCGAGCGTGCCGTTGGCCGAGGTCCGGTCCGCGATGCGCGGCCGGGTCATCTTCGACGGTCGCAACGTCCTGTCGCGCGACGAGGCCGAGGCTCTCGGCTTCGCGTACATCGGTGTCGGCCGCATCGCTCGCACCCCGACCAGGCGCCGGTCCGACGCATGAAGGTGCTCGTCGCGGGTGGCGCCGGGTTCATCGGCAGCCACCTCGTGCGGGAGCTTCGCCGACGCGACCACGAGGTCGTGATCGTCGACGACTTCTCGACCGGCCGGGCGGAGAACCTCGCGGGGCTGGCCGACGATCCGGGCGTCCGCCTCATCGAGACGGACGTCCAGCGGACGCCCTCGATCAGTGTGGACGTCGTGCTGCACCTCGCGTCGCCCGCGAGCCCGGACGACTATGACCGGCTGCCACTCGAGACACTCGCGGCGAATTCGCTCGGCACGTGGCGCCTGCTCGACGTCGCCCGAGACGCCGGCGCGACGCTGACCTATACGTCGACCTCGGAGATCTACGGCGATCCGCTCGTCCATCCCCAGCCAGAGACATACTGGGGGAACGTGGACCCGGTGGGTCCGCGCGCCAAGTACGACGAGGCCAAGCGGTTCGGCGAGGCCCTGATCACGTCGTATCGCGCCGTCCACGGCGTCCGGGCCAACATCGTCCGCCTGTTCAACACCTACGGTCCGGGCATGCGCGCCGATGACGGTCGGGCCATCCCCGAGATCGCTTCCGCCGCGCTCGACGGTCGGCCCATCCCGATCCACGGAGACGGGAGCCAGACCCGCTCGTTCTGCTACGTCAGTGACACGGTCGACGCGATCCTCGCGGTCGGCCTGGACCTTGGCGCCGACGGCGAGATCCTCAACATCGGCAATCCCCACGAGATCACGATCCGGTACCTGGCCGAGGAGATCGTGCGTCTGACCGGTTCCACCTCGGCCCTCCAGTTCGACCCCCGGCGACCCGGCGATCCCGAGCGTCGTCGACCGGACATCAGCAGGATCCAGGCTCGCTACGGGTGGTCCCCCACGGTGGACCTCTCGACGGGGCTGGACCGGACCATCGATGGGTTCGTTCGTTCACGCACGACCCCGACCATGAAGACCGTCGTAACGGCTGGCTCGGCGTCCGTCGCCTGAGTCGAGACCACGGAGGAAGCATGACCACGCGAGTCCTCGTCACCGGCGCCGGTGGCTTCATCGGCCACCACCTGGTGACCTACCTCAAGGCCCGCGGCTACTGGGTCCGCGGCGTGGACCTCAAGCTGCCCGAGTACACCGAGGTCGACGCCGACGAGTTCGAAGTGCTCGACCTGCGCCGCTGGGACGACGCGCTCAAGGCGATGCGCGGTGGCATCGACGAGGTCTACGGACTCGCCGCCGACATGGGCGGGATGGGCTTCATCTCCACGCACCACGCCGAGATCCTGCACAACAACGCACTCATCAATCTTCATTCCCTCGAAGCGGCTCGGCTCAACGGCGTTTCGCGGTATCTGTACAGCTCGTCGGCCTGCATCTACCCGGAGTACCTCCAGACCGAAGCGGACGTGAAGCCCCTCCGCGAGGAGGACGCCTATCCGGCTCAGCCCCAGGACGCGTACGGCTGGGAGAAGCTCATCACCGAGAAGCTGTGCGAGTACTACACCAGCGACTACGGGATGGAGACTCGGATCGTCCGTTTCCACAACATCTACGGCCGAGTACGGGACGTATGACGGAGGGCGAGAGAAGGCCCCCGCGGCGATGGCCCGCAAGGTCGCCAACGTCAAGGACGGTGGCGAGATCGAGATCTGGGGCGATGGCGAGCAGACCCGCTCGTTCTGCCATGTCGACGACTGCGTCGAGGGTATCCATCGCCTGATGCGCTCCGACTACCGCGAGCCGCTCAACCTCGGCACGGATCAGATCATCACGATCAACGACCTGGCCAAGCTCGTCATCGGGATCTCTGGCAAGCGCGACATCCGCCTTCGCCACGTCCCGGGACCGCAGGGCGTCCGTGGTCGGAACTCGGACAACACCCGCCTGCGGGAAGTGCTCGGCTGGGAGCCGCGGATCTCGCTCGAGGAGGGGATGGTCCCCACCTATCGCTGGATCAACGCCCGTGTGCACGGCGAGGAGGATCCCGCATGGACGCCGCTGGCGGCGGTGGCCGCCGGATGATCCAGCGCGTCGACGTCCTTGGCGTCGGCGTCAGCGCCATCGACATGACCGCCGCGCTCGACGAGATCGCGGCCTGGATCCACGAGGGTGAGCGGCACTACGTGTGCGTCACCGGGGTCCACGGCGTCATGGAGAGCCAGCGCGACCCCGACCTCAAGCGGATCCACAACGAGTCCGGGCTGACCACCCCGGACGGGATGCCGATGGTCTGGGCCGGCCGCAAGGCCGGTGCCGCCAACATGTCGCGGGTCTACGGGCCGGACCTGATGCTCGCCCTCGCGGAGCGCGCCGCCGCCAACGGCTGGCGCAGCTTCTTCTACGGCGGCAAGGATGGCGTGCCGGATCAGCTCGTCGCCAAGCTCCAGGAGCGGTATCCGGCGTTCATCTCGGTCGGCACGTACTCACCGCCCTTCCGCCCGATGACGCCGGAGGAGGACGAGGCCATCGTCGAGCGGATCAACGCCGCGCAGCCGGACCTCGTGTGGGTCGGGCTGTCCACGCCGAAGCAGGAGCGCTGGATGGCCGCGCACGTCGGACGTCTGACGGCACCGGCGTTGCTCGGCGTCGGGGCCGCCTTCGACATCCATGCGGGGACGCTCCCGCAGGCGCCGCGCTGGATGCAGCAGCGCGGACTCGAGTGGCTGTATCGGCTCGTCCGGGAGCCACGACGGCTGTGGCGCCGATATCTGTCGAACAACCCACGCTTCGTGTGGGCGATCGCGCGGTCGCGTCCGTTCCTGCGCTAGGACCAAGCCGGCTCGGGCCGAGCTCCGTCCTGCTGCGGCCCGGGCGATCCGGCCGAGCTCCGTGCTGGTGCGGCCCGGGCGATCCGGCCGAGCTCCGTCCGGGATATCCGACCAATCACTCGAGATTCCGGCAGATGCCACTCACCCGAGCACTCGTCGTCAGGTCATGGTCAGATGCCTTGAGCGCAGAACATCTGTCAGGAAGCGGCCAGAGCGACACGCACGGATCGCCAAATCCAACCTCGTCCGGCGTGACCTGTGCTCAGCCCAGTGACATCTGACGGAATCGTGGCCCGGGTGAAGGCAGCTGACGTCGGCCGAATCCAACCTCATCCGGGGTGACCTGCGCTCAGCCCAGTGACAGCTGACGGAATCGTGGCACGGGACAAGGTCGGTCAGCGGGCGTCGGTCGCTCCGGTGCGGACCTCGTCCACCTCGCGGTCGATGATCCCGGCCACCGCAACGCCGAGCCCCATCACGCTCCAGAACCAGATCCCGCCCATCGGTCCCTGGAGGTAGACATCGAAGGAGGCGTTGACGAGCGCGGCCAGCCAGTACACGAAGATCCAGCCGGTCACCCGGACCCAGCGATCGAGGCTGGCCGCCCTGGCGCGCAGCGCCGCGCGCAGGATCGTGGCCGCGAAGGCCCCGTTCACCAGCAGCCACAGGACGAACATCGGCACGCCGCCGCGAGCGAGCAACTCCAGGTGGCCGCTGTGCGGCGCCCGCAGCGAACCGTCGGCGTTGACCTGGAAGCCGTCCTCGTCGGCGAGGTTGATCCCGAAGCCCTTGCCCTGCCAGAAGTAGGGCCCGTCGACTGTGTAGTCCACGATCTTGCCCCACCAGCGCAGCCGCCAGGCCTTGGTGCCCTCGAGGATGGGATCGTCCTTCTGTCCGGCGACCACACTTACCACGTTGTTGACGACCTGGTCGAACGACAGTTTGCGCGCCAAACCGAGGTCGACCTCTGGATTGACGAGCCCAACGACGGCGAACAGGAAGGACCCCACCAGGACCAGCGAGAACCAGCGTGTCGTCGCCCGGGCGAAGAGGATGCTGGTGGTCATCATCGCGGCCGCCACCATGCCACCCCGGTTGATGGCCCCGGCGATCCCCACGGCGAGGAGCCAGCCGGCCCAGATGGCCCAGTCGCGGACCGCGACGAGGCTCGTCCCGCCCAGTCCGAGGACCAGGAAGGCCGCGATCGCCCCGAGGTGGACGCCAGCGTCGCCGCCCTTGAACACGATGATCGGCTCGTCCGATCCCGGGGCTCGGGGCAGGATCGAGTTGGCCACGATGAACAGCACCGCGGCGATCGGGACCCAGATGACGAACCACGGGATGAACCGCGAGTACAGGCGCAGGAGCGCATCGATGTGCTCCTTGCGGACCGTCACGGAGACGGCGATCGCGAACATCGCGTAGCCCCACGAAACGCCGTCACGGAACGCGTCGACACCGTACGGCCCCACGTACGGGATGGTCCGGTAGGCGCCCCACGCCATGAAGGGGATCAGCGCGAGATGGAACCAGTGCCAGCGCGCGGTCGGGAGCGACACGATGATCGCCAGGATGCCGATCGCCAGCACGACCTCGCCGACGTAGACGGGCGCCACGCCGAGGTACGCGCCGCCCCGACCGAGGAAGGCATAGATGACCAGGATGATGAGCAGCGTCCCGTGGAACGCGGGCACCATCCGCTGGCCGTAGGAGAGCATCCAGACCGCGAGCGCGATCACGAACGCGATGATGCCGACGAGGGGGGAGATCGCGACGAGCGCGCCGAATACGACCGCCGCGAGCGCCGCCACGACGGCGACGACGCTGGCCGGCCCGGATCGGGATGCGTCAAGCGTGGTCATGGTCGACCTGCCGACCGCACGGTCGGTCGTCGCTCAGCGATCCGGACGAGCCGTCCCGACGCGCGCGTTCGTCCCGACGCGCGCGTCGCGGGAGGCACCACTCCGACCGACGGCGTTGCTCGACGAGGCGCCGGGCCCGTCGATCGGCGCCTCGGTGTCCCCGTAGTAGGTGAAGTAGCCGAGGGCGGCTTCCTTGCCGTCCCGCTCGCTCACGCCGTTGAGGGCGGTGCCCAGGACCCGTGCCCCGACGCGCTGGAGGCTGTCGCGCCCACGAAGCAGTGCGGCTCGCCGCGTCCGGCCCGATGCAGCGACAAGGATCGTCCCGTCCGTCTGCGAGGCCAGGATCGTGCCGTCCGTGACGGCCTGGAGCGGCGGGCTATCGATGATCACCATGTCGGCATTGGCCAGCAGCGTGGCGATGATCTTCGGCATCCCACCGGACACCACGAGCTCCGCCGGGTTCGTGGGTCGCACCCCACTCGGGATCACGCGGAGGCCGGCGACTTCCGTGGGTTGAGCGATCGTCTCGAAGGGGACGTCGTGACCACGCAGCAGGTCCGTGAGGCCCGAGTCATTGGGGATCCGGAACATGGCATGGAGCTCCGGCTTGCGCAGGTCGCCATCGACGAGGACCACCTTGCGCCCGGCCTGCGCGTAGGCGATGGCGAGGTTGGATGCGAACGTGGTCTTGCCGTCGCCCGGCATGGCGCTCGTGATGAGGAGCGACCGGGGCGGCTGGTCGCCGCTCGCGAAGTCGATGCTGGTCCGGACCTGGCGGAACCCTTCGGCGGCCGGTGACCGCGGGTAAAGCAGCGTCGCGAGTCGGTAGAACAGGGGGCGGCGATTGTCGCCGGGCATCTGGACGATCGTCCCCAGGCTTGGCAGGCCGGTGAGCTGCTCGACCTCCTCCGGGGTCCGGAGCGTGTCGTCGAGCCGTCGGCGCGTGTAGGCGAGCGCGACGCCAAGGACGAGCCCGAGGGTCGCGCCGAGACCGGTGTTCAGGATCGGTCGTGGCGCGACGGCCTCGAGCGGTCGGACCGCCGGATCGAAGATCGAGAGCTGGTTAGCCGGAGCGCCGGTCGAGAGCTGGATGAGCGTCGAGAACGTCGCCCGCAGCGTGGCCGCCCGGCCGCTGAGGACGTCGAGCTGGGTCTGCTGCGCGGCGGTCAGCGTCGGGAGGGCGGCGAGCCGGTCGATCTGGCCCTGGACCTCGTCGAGCTGATCCTTGGTGGCCAGGAGCTGCTGCTCGACGTAGGCCTGGAGCTCCTGGTAGATCGGCGAGCCCGACGCCGGCTCCTTGAGGATCTCGTCCGCGATCGTGTTCGCGATGCGGGTAGCCTGATCCGGGTCCCGGTCATCGACGGTGATCTCCAGGAGGACGCTCTCCAGCGCCGCCTGGGACTTCACATGCTTGAGCAGTTCCTCCGGTGTCGTCTGGAGCCCCAGCGCGGCGATGACCTGCCCGGCGATCCGGTTCGTCGTGGCCAGCTCCGCGTACGTCTGTGACAGGCGCATCGAGACCTGCAGGTCATCGAGCCGATTCGAGGCCCCACCCGTCGTGGACTGCCCCACGCTCAGCCGCACGGTGCTCTCGTACGTCGGTGGGAGCAGCAGGCTCACCACGAGCGCGGCGACGAGCGCGAGGCCCGTGCTGACCGCGATCAGGGGCAACGCTGACCGCAGGAAGACGAGTTGATGGCGAAGTTCCACGGATCGACCTCAGGTGGCGGCGCGGGCCGCATGGTGCGGTCCCGCTGGTATGGATGGATCGGCACGGCGTCGGCCGATCGGCCGGCGTTCGTTCGAGATAGCAGGGTGTCGGAGGATACGCGGAGCGCGGACGATCCGCCCCCTGTCGGCGAGCGACCGGCGTCGGCGGATCATGACCGGGCTCCGGATCGCGGGGCCACGGCCACCGCGGAGGCAACGCTATCGGACGCACCGGTCGGCATCGATCCCCGATCGACACGGGCCTGGTGCTGGCGGCGCCAGAGCGTCCACCAGTTGACCGCCAGCGTCGCCGCCGTCGCCAAGATCGCTCCGAGCGCGGCACCCTCCGCCCCGGCGGCGCCGACTAGCCACCAGCCCAGCGCGAGCGTGAGGACCGCGCCGAAGACCGATGCCACGAAGACGGCCAGCGTCCGCTCGGCGGACAGCAGGGCGACCGCGGCGAGCGCCTGCAGATAGCGGATCACGCTGAACACGGCGAGGGCCGTCACGAGGCCTTCGATGGCCGGGTACTTGCCCTGAAACAGGGTGTTGGAGATCGGGTCGGCCAGGACCGCGACCGCGAGACAGACCGCGACGACGGGCGGGACCGTCCAGACGTGGAAGCGCCGCAGCATGGCCATCATCTGCGAGTCACCCCCCGCGACCCGGGCGCGCGAGAGACGGATCGGGAGCACGGTCGAGACCGAGAACAGGATCACGTTGATGGGGCCGAAGATCAGCAACGCCGCACCGTACGTCCCGGCGGCGGCGGCGCCAGCGATGGCGGCGACGAGATACGCCCACAGCCGGACCGACAGGATCCCGGTCAGCTCGCTGGCCGCCAGCCACTTGCCGAAGCGAAGGTTCGCCCAGATGTCCGACCGCTCGGCCTGGCCCTGCAGACTGGGTCGCAGTCGGACGGCGCCTGCGGCCGCCGCGACGAATGATGTCGCTCCGATGGCGAGGATCGCCGACACGGCGCTCAGACCACCCACGGCCGCCAACGCCCCCACGGCGACGAGCTGTCCGCCGTAGCTCACGACGTCTGTGCCGAACGCCGCGCTATGGCGACTCTCGACATACAGGACCCGGCGGCAGAACTCCTGAAGCTGCCACCCGATCGCGGCGAAGCCGAGCGCGAGGATGAGGATCGAGAGCTCGGATCCCAGACCCACGATGAACCCGACAACGACCGCGAGGATCCCGGTGATCGCCGACATGCCGAGCTGCATGACGCCGGTCGAGGTGGTGAAGTCGACGTACGCCCGGCCGAGTCGGCTCGCGCTGAGCACCGCGTGGGGTTCCGCGATCATCGCGCTCTGGAGCGTGTTCGAGACGTAGAGGCTCGTGTACGCGACCGTGTAGATCCCGAAGGCGTCCACCGGCAGCGCGCGCGCGACCAGGAGCACCGTCAGGAAGTTCGCGGCGCTGATCAACGCCTGATCGGCAAGCGCCCATGACGCCAACCGCCGACCCGGTGATCCGACGGCCCTCATGCGGACCGTCGCCTGGGAAGCGGCAACCGGACCAGGATCGAGAACACCACGCGGACGGGCAGCCAGCGCCAGGAGATCCCCAGCCCACGAAGCTCGGGCATGGCCAGCAGCCTGAGGACGGACGCCGCGCCGGCCTTGTCGCGGACCTCGAGCTTGCGATACACGCCACCGAGGACGAATTGGTGCATCCAGTCGCGCTGGCAGCGCCGGACCGCGCCCAACGACAGCACACCCTTCGCGGCCGCGCGATCGAAGATCGGCAGCAGATCGGCGATGGTGCCCTCATGGAACATGCCGGTCGTCGTCCCGGCCTGGTGGACCGTGTAACCGGCCACCTCTTCCGGCTCGAGTCGGACGCCATAGCGCGCGAAGAGCCGGGTCTCGAGATCGAAGTCGGTGGGCACGCGGACCTCGGGGTCGAACAGCCCGACGTCATCGAAGGCGTCACGACGGACGACAAGACCCGGCGTCCGCACGTACGACGAGTTCGTCAGGATCCGGCGGAGCGCCTCGGCCGGCTCCAGGCGCCGCTCCCGGGGGTGGACCTGGCGACGACGGATCCGGCCGTCCAGGGTCACGACGCGAACCCCGAACAGGAACACGTGCTCGTCATCGGGAGCCCGCCGCAATCCCGCGAGAAGTCTGGCCCCCGCATCGGGGAGGAGGTAGTCGTCGTCGTGGACGAAGAGCACGTAGCGACCTGTGGCCGTCGTGATGCACTGGTTCCAGTTCGCGACCGGGCCGATCCCGGGATCGTTCGGCAGGTACTGCAGCCGCCCGGTCCAGATGCCCCGGAACCGTTCGACTTCGGGACCGGACACCGCCGGCGAATTGTCGGAGATCACGACCTCGACGACGGTCGGCTCAGTGATCGCCTGAGCGATCGAGGCCAGGGCGCGGCGAAGCAGGTCCGGACGTTCGAAGGTCGGGACGGCGATCGTGAGGAGCGGCTGATCCGCAGGTGTGTCGGCCACGGATGTCACCTGATGGGCCGCGACCGGCCCGGGTGGCGACCAGGGCGCCGCATCATCGCGCCGGATGGGCGTCGCGCATGGCGTGGATCAAACGTCGAGCCCCCTGTGGTGCGGAACGCGAGGGTGTTGGCGGCGGATCGGCCCTCGAACGTGAGGGTCACAGCCGGATCAGGACCACGTGACTATACGAAAGGGGCATCCGAACGTCCATCGGTGGGGGGCCATTGGTTCCGGCTGCGTTGACCGGTCGCACCGACGCAGACCGCTCCCCACCACCCCCCTGTCCCGCGGACCGCCCACTCGGATGCCCGGTTCGCGGTCGTGGCCCGCGAGGTCGGACGCCGCGTCAGACGCCGTGGGTCAGGGACCCGGCCCCGACCCGGTCGGGGACCCCGGCACGGCTGGACGGACGGGCGCCGCCGGCGAGCAGCCACGAGGCCATCATCAGGGCGAGACCCGCCGCGATCACGGAGATGGCCCCGGTGGGCAGCGACAGCCAGGCGATGACGAAGCCCGCCTGGGGGAGAACCATGACGACCCGACCCAGGACTGCCGAGGCGGGGGTGATCGACGGGTCGATCGCGGGATTGCCATCGCCCTTCGTCTCCACCCAGAGGGCGCCGTCCCGCTCGGCGAGCCGGGTGATCCGGTGGGTGAAGATCGCTTGCTCGGCCCCACTGCGGAGGCTCACGATATCCCCCACCACGAGCTGGTCCGGGCGTACCGGTTCGACGATGACGGCGGCGCCGATGGGGAGGGCCGGGACCATCGACCCGCTCGCCACCACGAGGGTCGCGCGCCCTGTCATGGGCACGACCCGGCCAAGGACGACCGTCGCCAGGCCGACGATGATCAGCATCATGAGAGCCGCGTCGAGGAGACGCCGGATCCCGGTCACGGCGGCGGCGCGAAGCAGCATCGAGCACGTCCTCCGTTCAAGTACGACGGCCGCGGCCCCCGAAGGAGACCGCGGCCGAGGTGCAGCCGATGATGGATTACGGGTTGTTCGCGGTCTGCTCCGCGTCGAACGTGAATGTCGCCGCCGACGTCAGCCCCTGGAGCGTGTTGCCGCTCGCCAGTGGCAGGCTCACGCGGAAGCAGAGGACTTCGTTCGCGGCCGCGGCCAGCGTCCGGTCCCCCGCCTGTCCCCCTTGTGCCGGGCTCCCGATGGCCGCCCCGTCGAGGGCGGTCGCGGCGAGGATCGTGGCGCCATCGAAGGTGGCGCAATCGGTCCCCTGAGCCTTCACGGTCAGTTGGAGCGCCGCGCCGAGCGCGGTGCTGGCCGTCGTCGTCAGCGCGTATCGCAACGACGCCGTCCCGGCATTCGCGATCGTCAGCGTGGCCGTGTTCTGGTCACCCGGCATCATCGCCGTGACCGTGAAGGCGACCGTCGGGCTCGACGTGATGTCGATCGTGCCGCTCGTGAAGCTTCCGGTCGAGGCGGCGGTGTCGGTGAACACGGCGAGTGAGAAGGCGCCCGCCCCGACTCCGACGATGGTGGTGGCCAGCAGCCCGGCCATGACGCGGGTTCGGATGCGACGTTGCGCGCTCGGCATCCGTGTCTGGAGGTGTGACTCCTGCACGTGGATTCCCTTTCGGTTTGATGACTCGACCGAGTCGGTCGTATCGGCGTCCATCAAACGACGGCCAGTGCAGTCCGGATATGGGAGGGTGGGTCGGGAGCGCCCGGTCGATGGTCCGTGACGGAACGCACGCCCCACGGGACGCGCGTTCAGCCGGGCGCGCGGCCTTCCCCGGAATCGGCCAGCCGCTCGTCGTAGCGACGGTCACGCCAGGCCAGGGCGGCCTTGAGGCCATCGCGCTTGACGATCGCGTCCCACTCGCGCTGCTCGGGCGTGTCGGCGGCGTTGATGATCGCCCCGAGATCCAGCGCGGCCTCGACCGCCAGCCGGAATCCCGCGGCGTCCATCGCCCGATTGAGCATCATCTTGGTGGGGCCCATCACCTCCGGCGGTGTCCGGGCGATCCGGTCCGCCAGCGCGTCGACCTCGGCCTCGAGGCGGTCCATCGGCACCACGCGGTTGATCAGCCCGATCCGCTCGGCCTCCACCGCATCGATGAGGTCCCCGGTGAGCAGCAGCTCGCGGGTCTTCTTCTGGCCGATCAGGTATGGCATCAGCAGAGTGACCGGCGCCGAGCCGTAGCGGATCTCCGGTTCGCCGAGCTTCGTGCCTTCCGCCGCGACCACGAGGTCGCACGCCATCGCGAGCTCCAGACCGCCGGCGAGAGCGTAGCCGTGGATCTGGGCGATGACCGGCTTCGGGCAGTCCAAGATCCGCAGGGTCGCGTCGACGTCCGCCTTGAGCAACGCGCGCCACTGGACCGGTCCCTCGATGTCGCCTTCCTCGGTGAGGTCGTAGCCGGACGAGAACGCCCGCCCGGCACCCTGGAGGACGATCACCCGCACGCGGTCATCGAGGATCGCGGCATCGAGCGCGGCGGTCAGTTCGCCGATGAGCGGCGCGGACAGGGCGTTCAGCTTCGCCGGCCGCTCGAGCGTCAGGCGGACGCCCCACGGGGTGGGATCGGTCCGAACGAGCGGTGGGGCTTGATCGCCGGTCACGAAGCCTCCTCTGGTTCAGTGGTCGAGAGGACCACCAGGGCGTCGACGGCGAGGGCGCCGGACGCGGATGCGATGACCGGGTTGAGATCCACCTCGAGCAAGTCCGGACGCGCGGCGCCGACCCGCCCGAGGGCCACGAGCATGGCGGCGACGGCCGATCGGTCGATCCCGGGCCGTCCGCGCACGCCGTCGAGCAGGCGCCGGCCGCGAAGGCCGTCGAGCATCTCGAGCGCGACGCGCGGGGTCACCGGGGCGAGCCGGATCGCGACGTCGTCCATGACCTCGGCCAGGATCCCGCCGAGGCCCACGAGCACCGCGGGTCCGAATAGCGGGTCGCGACGCAGTCCCACGATCAGTTCGACGCCCGGGTCCGCCATCGGCTCGACCAGCAGGCCACGGACGCGGAGCCGGCGGAGACGCGCGTTCTCGAGCATCGTGAGCGCCGCGGCATACACCGCGTCGTCGCCGAGGAGATCCAGGGCCACGCCACCCAGATCGCTCTTGTGCGCGACGCCTTCGGCGTCGAGCTTGAGCGCGACCGGTCCGCCGAACCGTCGTGCCGCGGTCACCGCGGCGGCGGCATCGATGACCAGTTCGGCGGCCGTGACGGCGATCCCGGCCCGGCCCAGAAAGGCGAGGCTCTCGTGCTCGGAGAGCGCGCGCGTGCCCGCGATCGCGGCGGGGAGTGGCGCATCGTCCGCCCCGTAGGAGGTCCGGTCCGCCGCCAGCGCGGTCCAGGTCCCACGCCAGGGACCGACCGCCCGCCGATGCTCCCGTCGCGCCGACCAGCGAGCGAGGCTCGCGATCGCGGTGAAGGCCTCCAGCGACCCACGCAGCAGCGGCGCCCCGCCGCCTTTGGCATCGAGCAGCGCCTTGGTCTCGGGGGACGGCTCTCCGGAGGTCAGCGACACGTACACGGGCAGGATGTGCGGTCGATCCGCCGTCGCCTCGAGCAGCTGGAAGGCGACGTCGTTCGCGGTCGCCACCTCGGACGGGAGCGACCGATAGGGGAAGTCGTGGACGATGCACAGGACGTCGTAGGCACCTGAGGCGGCCATCGCCTCGAAGGAGGCGCCGTAGGCGACCGCGGGCGTGTCGGCGCCCCACGGATCGAGCGGGTTGCCCACGTAGCCCATCGTCGGGAGCGCCGCGAGGATCGCCTCTCGGGCGTCTTCGGGGATGGGGGGCAGGTCGACGCCAGTCTGGGCCGACTGGTCGGCGACGAGCGACGCTTCGCCGGTCGAGACGGTCACCACGCCCGTCCGCCCGCGACCCACGGACCGCCCGGTGCGGCGCGTCCCCTCCACGAGCTCGGCCGTTTCGAGGAGTTCATCGAGGTCCCCGCAGCGGATCACGCCCGCGGCATCGAGCGCGGCGTCCGTCACCCGCGCCTCGCCGGCGAGCGATCCGGAATGCGCGATCGCCGCGACCTGTGCCTGCGGACTCCGGCCGACCTTGACGGCCATGATCGGCTTGCCCAGCTCGAGCGCGCGGTCGGCGAGGGCGAGGAACCGCTCGGGGCGCTTGAACCCCTCGACGAACAGGATGACCGAAGTCGTCTCTGGGTCGTCGAGGCAGTACGCCAGAAAGTCGCACACATCGAGGACCACTTCGGAGCCGCAGCTGATGATCCGGCTGAAGCCCACGCGATTCCCCGAGTGGACGAAGGCATCGGCGACCGACCCGGACTGGGCGATCCCCGCGACACCACCGCGGGGCAGGTACGGCGAGACGTCGCCGATGTAGGTGGCCGAGTTCACCGTCAGGTCGATGACGCCCATGCAGTTCGGCCCCACGAGGGCCAGGCCGTGGTCGCGGGCGACGCGGGCCACGTCAAGCTGCATCTGCGCGGCCGCGGCGCCGCCCTCGACCACCCCGCCGCCCGGGATGATCACGGCCGGGATCGCCCGCGGCGGCGACCTCCGCGGTCATGGTCGCGGCGCGCAGCGGGTTCAGGGCCAGGATGGCGACGTCCGGACGCTCGGGGAGCGCATCGAGACTCGGGTAGCAGGGCTGCCCGTAGACCTCGTCGTACTTGGGGTTCACGAAGTGGCAGCGCGTCTCGCTGCCCATCGTGCGCAAGTTGTCGCGGACCGTCTCACCGATCCAGTTGCGCGGCGATGCCCCGATGACGGCCACGGATCGCGGCGCGAAGAGCGGCCTGAGATCGATCACGCCCGGCGCCGAGGGCGCCGGGAGCGCTGCGCGGCTCACCCCACCACCCGGTCCACGCCGCGCTTCTCGAGCGCACGGGCCACGATCAGACGCTGGATCTCGGACGTGCCCTCCCAGATCCGGTCGACGCGCAACTCCCGGAAGAAGCGCTCGGCCGGGAACTCCCGCATGTAGCCGCGGCCGCCGAAGACCTGGACCACACGGTCGGCGCATCGGAAGGCCGCCTCGGACGCGAACAGCTTGGCCATGGACGCCTTGGCGTGGACGACCTTCGCATCCGCGCCACTGTCGACCAGCCAGGCGCATTCGCGGGTCAGTAGGCGGGCGGCCGAGGCGTCCGCGGCGGAATCCGCCAGCGGGAACGAGACGCCCTGGAAGTCGTAGATCCGCTCCCCGAACTGGACCCGCTCCGTCGCCCAATCGACAGCCAGCGTCAGCAGCCGCTCCATCGCGCCGCTGCAGCGTGCTCCGATGTGGATCCGCTCCTCGACGAACCACTCGTTGGTGAGCGCATCGGCCTCGCCCACGCCCCCGAGGATCGCGGTCTCCGGTATCCGGACGTCCTCGAGCACGAATTGCGGGTGTCGATCCGCGAACGTGTGCATGTAGTCGGGATCGTGCTTGATCCGGACACCGGGGACGTCGTAGTCCACGAGGAAGAGCGTGGGCAGCCGCCGGTCGCCGTCGATCACGTTGGCGTGGAAGATCATGAAGTCCGTGTCGTCCGGCCCGGTGACGAACCACTTCTCCCCGTTGAGCACGTACTCGCCGGTCGCGGTGTCGCGAACGGCGGTGGCGCGAAGGGCCCGCGCGTCGGATCCGGCGCCGTCTTCGGTGATCGCGTAGCTGCCGGAACGCTCGCCGCGCATCGACGGGTCGAGGTAACGGATGCGCTGCGCGGGAGTGCAGTGGATGAGCGCGTTGTATGGGCCGGGGATGTAGGACCACAGCCCACCCGTCGACTGGCCGAGCTGCTCGTGGACGAGCACCTGCTCGATCGCCGACCAGCCCTGGCCTCCGAGAGCGACCGGGAAGGATCCCCCGTGGAGTCGCGCCTCCATGGCGGCGCGACGGATCGGGTTGCCCCAGTCGCGTGCCACCCGGCCTCCCGCGGCTTCGAACTCGACCTCGCGCGGCTGGAGCTCGTCGCGCACGAACGCGCGAGCGCGCGCCTGCAGCTCGAGCTGGCCCGGTGTAAGGCTGAACTCCATGCGGCAAGGATGGACTACGAACCGTGCCCGCGACCGACCGAGTCGCGGGCCGCGAGACGCGGGTCTGGTGGCGCGACGACCGGGCCGCCACGTGGCAGCCTGCAAGGCCGGATTTCCTGCGTCAGCGGGGCGTTCGGGCGTCGCCGCGCTCCGGCGCGCAGGTTCTTCGGCCTCCGAGGCCGGGATCCGTGCTCGGCCTGCCCGATCTGCCGTTTCGCCTGGGCACGACGCACGTTCTCCGGCCTCCCAGGCCGGGATCCGTGCTCGGCCTGCCCGAACTGCCGCTTCGCCTGGGCACGACGCACGTTCTCCGGCCTCCCAGGCTGCGACCGGCAGATCCGCCGCCCCTACCCCGGCTGGGCGAGCACCATGATGCGGATCTCGGTCATGTCCTCGATCGCCCAGCGCAGCCCCTCGCGACCCAGGCCCGGAATCCTTGACCCCGCCGTAGGGCATGTGGTCGATCCGATAGGTCGGGATGTCGTTGATGATCACGCCGCCCACCTCGAGCTCGTTGAACGCGCGCCAGGCGCCGGCGAGGTCGTTGGTGAAGACCCCGGTCTGGAGCCCGAACATGCTGTCGTTGACCTGGGCGATGGCCTCGTCCATCGTCCGGAACGGGGCGGCCACCACGAGCGGGGCGAACGCCTCGTTCGAGCACACCTGGGCGCGTCGCCGGGACGTCGGTCAGGATCGTCGGCGGGAAGAACGTCCCGTCCGCCCGACCGCCGGCGAGGACCGTGCCACCGAGCGCGACCGCCTCGTCGACCCAGCGCTGCGTGCGCGTCGCCTGCGTTCGCGTCGACCATCGGGCCCGACATCGGTCGCCGGGTCGAGCGGGTCGCCGAGCTTGAGGGCCTTCGCGCCCTCCACGAACCGGGCCATGAACGCGTCCCAGACGTCCTCGTGGATGAACGCGCGCTGGACGCTGATGCACACCTGGCCGGCATACGCGAAGCCACCGATCGAGGATCCGCTTGACCGCCCAGTCGAGGTCCGCGGTCTTGTCGACGATGACCCCGGCATTGCCGCCGAGCTCGAGCACGACCTTCTTCTTGCCGGCGCGCTCCTTCATCCGCCAGCCGACGCTCGGGCTGCCGGTGAAGGTGAGCAGCTTGAACCGCTCGTCGGCGACCATCCGGTCACCGAGCTCACGGGTCATCGGCAGGATGCTGACGCTGCCCCGCGGGCGCGCCCGCGGCCTCGATGATCTCGCCGACCGCGAGCATCACGAGCGGGTCCTTGGACGGCGGCTTGAGCACGATCGGGTTGCCCGACGCGATCGCCGGCGCGACCTTGTGGGCCGCGAGGTTCAGCGGGAAGTTGAACGGGCTGATCGCGGCGATCGGGCCGATCGGGAACCGTCGCGTGATCCCGACCCGGTCCTTCGACGACGGGCAGCAGGTCGAGCGGGATGAGCTCGCCGGTCATCCGCTCCGCCTCCTCGGCACCGAGCCGGAAGGTGAGCGTGGCCCGGTCGACTTCTACCAGGGCGTCACGGATCGGCTTGCCGGCCTCCAGGGCGATGAGCCGGCCAAGCTCCTCGCGACGTGCCTTGATGCCCGCGCTGATCTCGCGCAGGATCCGGCCGCGCTCGTAGGCCGGAAGCCGGCGCGTGACCTCGAACGCGGCGACCGCCGCGTCGACGGCCTCCTCGTACTGCGCCTCGGTGGCCTGGAAGGTGGCGCCCGCCGGGTTGGCGGGATCGGCCGGGTTCTCGACGACGAGGACGTCGGGCGACTCGACCCAGCGGCCAGCCAGGAAGATGGGATGCGGCTTGGTCGCCGGCGGCGATGGTCATGGCGGGTGGTTCTCCTGGGCGGCTCGCGTTCGTATCGCCGATGGTATCGCGCCGGCTCACGCGGACGGCGACGCGCTCCTGACGCGTGCATCGTCGGCCACGCGCGTGGTCCGCCATGCGACGATACGCGCATGAACGATCTTCGTGACGCGCTCCGGGTCAAGCCCGGCGCCCAGGTCCGTCTCGTCGAAGCTCGACCCGGCGGCCACGCACGGGTTCGACAAGGACGCACGCCGAGAACGCGACCGCCGAACAGCTGGCGCGCCTCGCCGATCTCCAGGACCGGTTCTGGGCGGAGGCCAAGCACTCGGTGCTGGTCGTCCTGCAGGGGATCGACGCCGCCGGCAAGGACGGCACGATCAACAAGGTCATGGAGGCCTTCAACCCGCAGGGCTGTCCCGTCACGAGCTTCAAGGTGCCCAGCACCGAGGAGCTCGCCCACGACTACCTGTGGCGGATCCACCAGCGGGTTCCGCGCAAGGGCGAGATCGGGATCTTCAACCGCTCGCACTACGAGGACGTGCTCGTGGTCCGCGTCCACGACCTCGTCCCGAAGAGCGTCTGGTCGAAGCGCTACGACCAGATCAACGACTTCGAGCGGATCCTGGCCGACAACGGCACGACGATCGTGAAGTTCTTCCTTTCGATCGACCGCGACGAACAGCGCGAGCGCTTCCAGGCCCGCTACGACGACCCGACGAAGCGCTGGAAGTTCTCCATGGGCGATCTCGAGGAGCGCAAGCGCTGGGACGACTACCAGGCCGCGTTCGACGAGGCACTCTCGAAGACGTCGACGGCAGCGGCGCCGTGGTACGTGATCCCCGCCAACCAGAAGTGGTTCCGCAACCTCGCGGTCAGCTCGATCCTCGCGGACACGATCGCGGACCTCAAGCCGGCCTACCCGCCCGCGCCTGACCTCCCGCCAGACCTCGTCATCGAGTAGCCGACTCCGTCACGGGGCGCCGAGTCGCGTCGGCCTACTTCTTCCCGCCGAACAGGGTCCCAAAAACGCCCCGGATGATGCTCTGGCCGAGTCGCGAGGTCACGACCTTGCCACCGGTCCGGATCGCGTTGTCGAGCGAGCGCTGACGCGCCCTCTCGGCCTCGACGGTGGTCTTCTTCGCGGCCGCCTGGCGACGAGCCTCCTCGCGTGCGGCCTTCTTGACCGCCGCCTCGTACTCGCGCTGCTGACGGGCCGCCTCGCGCTGCTGCTGTGCCGGCGTCATGGTGTTCATGCCCGTCGCCGTGGTGGGATCAACGCCGGCCCGGATGGCCGCGTCGGTGGCCGCCTGGCGCGCGGCGGCAAGCCGGGCCGTGATGCGCTCGTGCGCGCTGTCGCGGTCGATGGTCGCCCCGTACTTCGCCTGGAACGGGCTCGTCGCGATCCGGCCCTGGAACTGGACCGCGTCGATCGGCGCCATGAGGGAATCCGGAGGGATCAGTCGCGTCGCGGCCAGCGTCGTCGGTACCCCGCGCGGGGAGAGCACGGTGACCAGCGCTTCGCCGGTACCGAGCGACGTGATCTGCCGCTCCACATCGAAGAAGTCCGTCATCGGGAACGTCCGCGCGGTCTTTCGCAGCGCGTCGGCATCGTCGGCCGTGAACACGCGCAGGGCGTGCTGGACGCGGTTGCCGAGCTGCGCCAGTACGGATGACGGCACGTCGGTGGGGGTCTGGGTCACGAAATAGACGCCGACGCCCTTCGAGCGGATGAGCCGCGCCGTCCGCTCGACCTGGTCCATCAGGGCCTCCGACGCGTCGTCGAAGAGCAGGTGCGCCTCGTCGAAGAAGAAGCACAGCTTGGGCTTCGGGAGGTCCCCGGCTTCGGGTAGCCCCTCGTAGAGCTGGGCCAGCATCCAGAGCATGAAGGTCGAGAACAAGCGGGGCTTGTCCATGACGTCGGACAGCTCGAGGAGGCTGATGATCCCCTCACCCTCGGGCGTGGTCCGCAGGAGGTCGTCCACGTCGAACTCGGGCTCACCGAAGAAGACGTCCGCGCCTTCCTGCTCGAGGACGATGATCGAGCGCAGCAGGACCCCGACCGACGCAGTCGACATCCCACCGTACTCGGCGAGGATCGGCTTGCCCTCGTCGGACGCGAGGTACTTCAGGGTCGTGGCCAGGTCGGTCAGGTCCAGCAGCGGCAGGTCGTGGTCATCGCAGTACTTGAAGATCAGCGAGAGGATGCTGGTCTGCGTCTCGTTGAGGTCCAGGACCTTGCCGAGGAGCAAGGGGCCGAACGAGTGGACCGTGGCGCGGACCTGCGCGCCCAGCTTGCCGGTGAGGGACAGGAACTCGACCGGATGACCGGACGGTTCGAACGTCCAGGCCATCGATTCCGTACGTTCGACGAGCTTGGGATGTCCGGTCGTGCCCGGCGCGGCCAGCCCCGTCAGATCGCCCTTGATGTCCGCCACGAAGACCGGTACACCGGCTTTGGAGAGCTGACCGGCCATGAGCTGCAGGGTCTTGGTCTTGCCGGTCCCAGTGGCTCCGGCGATCAGCCCGTGCCGGTTGAGCATCGAGAGGGCGACCGCGACCCGAGTGTCATTGAACAGCTCACCGTCCAGCATGGCGCTGCCAAGCACCAGGCTTGGCTCCGTCAGCGCGTAGCCGGTCGTGATAGCCTCTTGGAAGGCGTCGTCCACGGGGTCCTCCGAAGCGCGAGCGATGTGTGTCGGGGGTCTGCAAGCGTATCATCGCCGTTCACGCGCCATGCTTGGCGCCTAGATCCGGAGGGTTGGACATTGGCCAACATCGAAGACGTCGAGGGCATCGGGCCCGTCTATGCCGAGAAGCTCGCGGCCGTGGGCATCACGACGACGGACGACCTGCTCGAGCAGGGAGCCTCGGCAAGCGGACGAGCCGCGATCGAGGCGTCGTCGGGCATCCCGCACGCGCTCGTGCTCGAGTGGGTCAACCATGTCGACCTGATGCGGATCAAGGGCGTCGGCTCCGAGTTCTCGGACCTGCTGTCCGCCGCCGGGGTGGACTCCCCGGCTGAGCTGGCGCAGCGCAACGCCGCGAACCTGGCAGCCACGGTCCAGGAGGTCGTCGCGGCCCGGCCCGGGAAGGTCCGGCGCATCCCGAGCGAAAAGGAGCTCCAGGACTGGATCGACCAGTCCAAGTCGTTGGGAAGGATCGTCGAGCACTGACCTCTCGCCAGGAGACGAACTGATGCCGGCATCACATCGACCGGCACCCCTGGGACTGAGGAGTTCGCGACATGGGTGAATTCAAAGGGTTCCTGCTCAAGACCAACGCGCTGGCGCTGGCCGTCGGCGTCATCATCGGCGGCGCGCTCGGCACCGTGGTCAACTCTCTCGTCAACGACATCATCATGCCGCCGGTCGGGGTCCTGCTCGGTGGCGTGGACTTCGGGTCGCTGCAGGTCGTCCTGAAGGAAGCGGCGGGTGACACACCGGCCGTCGCGATCCGCTACGGGCTGTTCATCAACTCGATCATCGCGTTCGTGGTGATCGCATTCGTCGTGTTCCAGATCAGCAAGATGATCAAGGAACCGGCGCCGCCGCCGACCAAGGACTGTCCCTTCTGCAAGGAGACCAACGCGCCCGACGCCACCAAGTGTCGAGCGTGCACGAGCGCGATCTGACCGACAGACGCGCTCCAAACCACGGCAGCGGCCCGCCGGCGACGGCGGGCCGTTCGAGTCTCAGACGTCGGTGCTGGGATAACTCCCGAGGACCCGGGTCATCGAGGTCACCGAGGGCAGTGCCTGGAGGACTGCCGCCATCGACGCATCGCCGGCATCGCCGTCGAGGTCGATCCAGAACACGTATTCCCACGGCCGCTCCCGGCTCGGCCGAGACTCGAGCTTACGCATGTTCAGGCCGTGCTCGGCGATCACCCCCAGGACCGCGAGCAGGGTCCCGGGCTCGTTGCGGACGGCGACGACGATCGTCGTGCGTCGGACCCCGTCGGGGTCCATCCGAAGCTCGAGTGCAGGCCCATCGGGTCGGCGGAGGACCAGGAACCGCGTCCGGTTGCCGGGCAGATCGCCGATGTCGTCGGTGAGGACCTCGAGTCCGACCAGCGCGGCCGCGCGGGGCGACAGGACCGCCGCCGCCGCCCGCTCACCTCGGGCAACGATGTCCTTGCCCGCGCCGGCCGTGTTGTAGGTGGTCAGGAGCTGCCAACGCCGCGCGCGCAGGAAGGCTTCGGCCTGCCCGAGCGCCTGGATATGGGAGTAGACGCGCTCGATGTCATCGATCGCCTGTCCGGGCAACGCCGCCAGGGCGAGCCGCACCGGGACGGTGACCTCCCCGGCGACGGTCAACCCGAACTCGATCAACAGGTCGTAGTTCTCGCGGACCGTGCCGTTGATCACGTTCTCGATCGGGATGACGCCGGCGACGGCGTCGTTGGCGGTCACCGCCTCGAAGACCGACCGGAAACTGCCGAGCGACGTCCGGGGAACGTCTCCGAACGCCGCGAGGACGGCGTCCTCGGCGAACGCGCCGGGTTCCCCGGCGTAGGCGATGGTCGGCGCGGTCATGGCCGGGAGTCTAGCCTGCCCGCCAGCGCCCCACGATCGTCGCGATCCCCTCGGGGTCCAGGAGCTCGATGTGCCCGGGTCGCGTCGCGACCAGGTGCTCGGCGCGGAAGTCACGGAGCACGCGGGCGACCACCTCGCGGACGGTCCCGACGCCGTCAGCGAGGTCCTGCTGCGTGACGATGGCGATCAGCGGCTCGGCCGGCTCGTGGTCCGACGCCAGGTCCAGGAGCTGCCGGGCGACACGCTCCCGCATGGTCCCGAACGTGTTGGCCGCGAGCGTCGAGTACGTGTCGTTGAGTCGCCGCGCGATCTCGGTGATCAGCGCCAGGCCCACGGTGCCGTCCGCGGCCGCGACCTCACGCAGCCGCCGACGGTCGATCTCCACGATCGTGCAGTCCGTCACGGCCTGCACGCTCAACAGCGAGCGCGGCCCGGCGATGTCTCCGATCATCATCCCGGGGTGCGCATATCGAACGCTCAGCTGCCGGCCATCGCGGGCGTGCAGGTAGGTCCGCGCGGTCCCCTCGAGGACGACGCCGACCCGCTCCTCGATATCGCGCGAGGAGAAGATGACCCCACCACTCTCGATCGTGAGGATCGGCGCGTCGGCCAGGAGGGTCGCCCGGGTCTCCTTGGTGACCTGGCCGAGGAACGTCTCCGGCATGGTCGTGACGCGCGCCAACAGGGTTTGCTTGGTCATGCCTCGGGAGGACTCCCCGCGCTCGATCAGCCCCCAGGCGACATCGACCACTCCCCGTGGTGGGCGTCGCACGTCACAGACGACTCGTATCGCAGCGGTCGCCCGTGACATCGGGAAACGTACACCCCTTCGGGCGCCCCTGCAAGGTCGTCGCGCAAGGCGCGTCGGGACCTCGATCCGCCCCGGTCCCCGGTTCAGCGTCAGCGTTCGAACCAGGACGTCGTGTCGTGATGGCCCTCATCGGCGTCGACGTCGGCGCGTCGGTCGCGGGCCTCACCGGCCGGTACGGCGCTTCGACGGCGGGCCCGCGTCCCGCTCGTCGCAGCAGCCTCTGGGGCGCCGCGCCAGTGCGCCTCGGACAGCATCGCGTCGAGCGCCATGATGTACGCCTCGATGGCGGCCGCGATCGTGTTCGGCCCCCGACTCTCTCCGGCGTATTCGCCCAGACCCCGTTCGCCCTCGGCGGGCGGCGGACCGATCCGGACCGTCACCGCGCCCTCCGCGTCGGTCCCTTCGCCAAGCGCGTGGATGTCGAACGCGAGGAGCCGGGGATGGCCTTCGAGCACCTCGATCAAGGCCTTGTCGACGGCCCGGAAGAGCGCGTCGATCGCGCCGTTCCCGTCGGATGATGCGCGCCACTGGTGATCGCCAGCGGTGACCACGACGGCGCCGCGGCTGCGGCTGTTGGAGCCGGAGGTGACCGTCCAGCGGGTGAGATGGAGCGTCGGCATCGCGTCGGGATCCGACGTCAACGCGGTCACCGGTCGACCCCGACCGGGCTGGCCGGCATCCGTCGCTCATCGCGACGTCGAACTTCGGCGCCGGACCGCCAGATCGCGTACTCGAGCGAGTCGGCGAGGGCGGCCGCCGACGCCGCGATGATGTTGGTGTCGCTGCCCATCGTCGACCAGGCTCGGGCGCCGTCCGCCGAGTCGATGATCACCCGCGTCCGCGCGGCCGTGGCCGCCTCGCCGTCGAGGATGCGGACCTTGTAGTCGACGAGGTGGACGTCGTCGATGTCCGGATAGAACGCGCTGAGCGCCTTGCGCAGCGCCGCGTCGAGCGCGTTGACGGGTCCGTTCCCATCCGCCGCGGTGTGGAGGATCTCGCCATCGACCTCCACCTTGACCGTGGCCTCCGCGAGGAGCTCCCGACCATCGCGCTGCTCCACGAGACAGGTGTAGTCCACGATCCGGAACGGGGCGCGGTAGTCCTTCCCGTGCCGGCGGATGAGGAGCTCGAACGACGCCTCGGCGCCCTCGAATGCCTGACCCTCGGATTCGAGCTGCTTGATCAGCGTCGAGAGCTCGCGCGGATCGATCACGCCCTCGAGCTCGTGGCCCAGCTGGCGCGCCCGGATCGCCGTGTTCGCCCGGCCTCCAAGCTCGGAGACCACGAGGCGCCCCGCATTGCCGACGGCGCCCGGGTCTACGTGCTGGTAGCTCCGCTCCACCTTTGCGACCGCTGCACCATGGACGCCACCCTTGTGCGCGAACGCGGAGCGGCCCACGTATGGCTGATAGTCGGACGGATTGACGTTGGCGATCTCGGCGACCGAGCGCGACAGCTCGGTCAGGCCGTCCAGCGCCCCTCCGCCAGCCGGGACGAGCGTGTGCGGCGTCTTGAGGGCGAGGTTGGCGACGATGCTGATCATGTTCGCGTTGCCGCACCGTTCGCCATACCCGTTGATCGTGGCCTGGACGTGACGGATACCGGCCGCGACGGCCGCCATCGAGTTCGCGACGGCCAGCTCCGCGTCGTTGTGCGTGTGGATCCCCCACGTGACCGGGTCGGCGACGCGCTCCGGCTCGAGCGTGTCACGGACGTCCGCGATGATCCTCGTGAGGTCGTCAGTGAGCGTCCCGCCGTTCGTGTCGCACAGCACGATGGTCCGCGCGCCCGCCTCGCGAGCCGCTCGGAGCGTCGCCAGCGCGTAGTCGCGATCCGCCTGGTACCCGTCGAAGAAGTGCTCAGCGTCATAGACCGCCTCGCGACCGTGATCGGCGACGAACCCGATCGAGTCCGCGATCATGTCGAGGTTCTCTCCCGCGGTCGCGCCCAGGACCTCCTCGACGTGGAGGAGCCATGACTTGCCGAAGATCGTCACGACCGGTGTCTCGGCCGCGACGAGCGCCTGGAGGTTGGGATCCTCGGCCGGGCGATTGGCGCGGTGGCGGGTCGAGCCGAACGCCGCGAGCTTCGCCGTCTCCCAGCGCATCGTCCGTGCCGCCGCGAAGAACTCGATGTCCTTGGGGTTCGAACCGGGCCAGCCGCCCTCGATGAACGGCATGCCGTACTCGTCGAGCATCCGCGCCACGCGCAGCTTGTCGGCGAGCGACAGCGTGATGTTCTCGCCTTGCGTCCCGTCGCGCAGGGTCGTGTCGTACAGGACGACGGGGGCGTGGGTCATCGCGAGACCGCCGGTGCCGCCGCCCCAGCAAGGACGTCGATGACCGCCGTCGCGAACGCCGTCGTCCCGACCACGACCAGGCCGTCATCCGTGTCGCGGGCATCGGCGAGGTCCCCCGTCCGCCAGCCGTCCGCGAGGGCGCCGGAGACCGCCGCTTCGATCGCGTCCGCGGCGTCCGCGCGACCCAGGGACAGCCGCAGCAACATGGCTGCCGAGAGGATCGTGCCGATGGGATTCGCGAGGTCCTGCCCCGCGATGTCCGGCGCCGACCCGTGGATCGGCTCATAGAGACCGAAGACTCCGTGCCCGGTCCGCCGCTCTCCGAGCGAGGCGGACGGCAGCATCCCGAGACTGCCGGCCAGGACGGCGGCTTCGTCCGAAAGGATGTCGCCGAACAGATTCTCCGTGACGATGACGTCGAAGTCCGCCGGCCGGCGGATGAGGAGCATCGCGCACGAGTCGACGAGCTGGTGGTTCACCGAGACGTCCGGGAAGTCCGCGGCGACCTCGTCGGTGATGGTCCGCCACAAGCGCGAGGTGGCCAGGACGTTCGCCTTGTCCACCGAGGTGACCTTGCCCCGGCGCGTCCCGGCGAGCTCGAACGCCAGCCGGACGATCCGCCGGATCTCCGGCTCCGAGTACGGCAGGGTGTCGCGGGCCGTCCGCGCGCCCACCGGTCCGCTGGCTTCCTCGCGGGGGCCGAAGTACACGCCGCCGGTCAGCTCTCGAACGATGAGCATGTCCACGCCGTCGAGCAGGTCCGCGCGCAGCGGCGAGGCGTTCGCGAGGGCCGGGTTGACGGTCACCGGGCGCAGGTTCGCGAAGAGACCGAGCCCGCCTCGAAGGGCGAACAGTGCCTGCTCCGGACGGACGGCGGCAGACGGATCGGACCATGCCGGGCCGCCGACCGCGCCGAGGAGGATCGCGTCGCTCGCGCCACAGACATCGACGTCCGCCGGACGGATCGCGACCCCATAGGCATCGATGGCGGCGCCACCCGCGAGGACCTCAGTCCACTCGACCTCGAACCCGAAGCGCACGCCGGCGACATCGACGACGCGGCGAGCCGCGGCGATCACCTCCGGACCGACCCCATCCCCCGGGATCGTCGCGACCCGGTAGGTCGTCACGGGAGGCCTTCCTCCGAGCGAGGCCGAACGAACGCCACGGCAACGCCATTGATCTCCGCACCGTGCAGCTTGTTGATGGCGGCGACGTACGCGTCGAGCGACGCCTCGATGATGTTGGTTGACAGCCCATGGCCGGAGACGACCAGCGCGCCGGGCCCCTCGTCGGATGAGCGACGACAGCGGACCAGCACCTGGCCCTGGGCGTCCTCGCCGCCCGAAACGGCCTTGATCTCGTATTCCTTGAGGACCGGGTGCCAGCCGAGGACCGGCTGGATGGCTAGGTCGACAGCGCCGAAGAGGGCGTTGACGGGTCCGTTCCCGGTCGTCTCCGCCATCCTCTCCTCGCCGTTCGCACTCAGCGAGACGGTCCCTGTCGCGTTGCCGCCGTGGGACGACGTCACGCTCCAGCCGACGATAGCGACGCTGGCTGGGACTTCCGACGCCCGCTGCTCGGCGAGGGCCAGCAGGTCCGCGTCGGTGACGTCCTTCTTCGCGTCCGCCAGCGCGACGGCCTGGCGATAGAGCTCGTCCAGCGCGTCGCCCTCGACGTCGTAGCCGAGCTCGCGCATCTTGCCCTGGAGCCCGCGGCGGCCCGAGAGCTTTCCGATGGTCAGCTGACTCCCCGACAGACCGACGGACTGCGGGGTCATGATCTCGTACGTCAGCGGGTGCTTGATGACCCCGTCCTGATGGATCCCGGATTCATGGGCGAAGGCATTGCCGCCGACGATCGCCTTGTTGGGCTGGACCGTGAAGCCGGTCAGGTAGCTGACCAGGCGGCTCGCAGCGGTGATCTGTTCCGTGGCGACGCCCGCCGCTCCCCGCTCGAACTGCGTCGGGCGGGTCCGGAGGGCCATCACGACTTCCTCGAGCGACGCATTGCCGGCTCGTTCCCCGAGCCCGTTGATCGTGACTTCCACCTGCCGAGCGCCGGCCTGGACGGCGGCGAGGGTGTTGGCCGTCGCGAGGCCCAGGTCGTTGTGGCAGTGGACGCTGATCGTCGCCTGGTCACCGACGAGGTCGACGACCCGCTTCGTCAGCGCGCCGAACTCGGCCGGGATCGCGTAGCCGACCGTGTCGGGGATGTTGACCGTTGAGGCGCCGGCCTCGACGACGGCCTCGTAGACCTGCATCAGGTAGTCGAGATCCGTGCGCGAGGCGTCCTCGGCGCTGAACTCGATCTCGGCGTCGCGCCCCAGTTGCTCGCGCCCGTAGCGGACCCAGCGGACGGCCTCCTTGAGCGCGGTCTCGCGATCGATCCGAAGCTTGTGCTTGAGATGGATGTCGCTCGTCGCGATGAACACGTGAAGGTGCGGGCGCTCGGCGCCCTTGATGGCCTCGATCGCGCGCTGCGGATCGCCGTCCTTGCAGCGGGCCAGGGCGGCCACGGCGATGCCGCCGCGTGTCTCCTGGGCGATCCGCCGGACGGCCTCGAAGTCGCCCGGCGAGGCGGCCGGGAACCCGGCCTCGATGACGTCGACCTTGAGCCGGACCAGCTGGCGCGCGACCTCCAGCTTCTCGGCCGCCGTGAGTCCGGCACCCGGCGCCTGCTCGCCGTCGCGAAGGGTCGTATCGAAGATCCGAACGGTCCCCGCCTCGACGAACGGCCCGGCGGGCCGGGGTACGGCGCTGCTCATCTCGATGCCCCGGGCGTCGTCGTCGCAGCCTGGGCCTGCCCGGCCTGGACCTCGACGGGGTTGAGGAACGGCATCTGCGCGCGGAGCCGGCTGCCGACGCGTTCGATCAGGTGGTCGTGATCGGCGGCGCGCAGCCGCTCGAACTCGGCCCGACCCGAATCGCTCTCGGTGACCCAGCGGTTCGCGAACGTCCCGTCCTGGATGTCAGCGAGCACCGCCCGCATCGTCGTGCGGACGTTCTCATCGATGATCCGCGGGCCGCTCACGTAGTCGCCGTACTCGGCCGTGTCGCTGACGCTGAAGCGCATGAAGTTCAGCCCGCCGCGGTACATCAGGTCCACGATGAGCTTGAGCTCGTGCATCGTCTCGAAGTAGGCGAGCTCTGGCTGGTAGCCCGCCTCGACGAGCGTCTCGAACGACATCTTGACCAGCGCCGAGGTGCCACCGCACAGGACGGACTGCTCCCCGAAGAGATCGGTCTCGGTCTCCTCCTTGAACGTCGTCTCGAGGACACCGGCGCGTGTGTTGCCGAGCGCCCGGGCGTAGGCCAGGGTCCGGTCGCGCCCGGTCCCCGACGGGTCGCGATGGACGGCGAACAGGGCCGGCACGCCGCCGCCCGCCTGGTAGACGCTCCGGACGAGGTGTCCCGGGCCCTTGGGCGCCACCATGCCGACATCCACGATGCCCGGCGGATCGATGCGCCCGAAGTGGATGTTGAACCCGTGCGCGAACATCAGCAGGTGCCCAGCATGCAGGTGCGGCGCGATGTCGTTGTCGTAGACGGCCTTCTGGGCGGTGTCCGGGACGAGGATCATGATCACGTTCGCGGCCTGGACCGCCTCGGCCACGTCCAGGACGCGCAAGCCGGCATCGGCCGCGATGGACCGGCTCTTGGAGCCAGCGGCGAGGCCCACGACGACGTCGACCCCGCTCTCGTGCAGGTTGAGCGCGTGCGCATGACCCTGGCTGCCGTAGCCGATGATCGCCACCGTCTGGCCGGCCAGGGCCGCCGGATCCGCATCGTTGTCGTAGTACATCTTCGCGGTCATCGCTTGATCGCCTCCTCGATGGATCCTGCTCCGCGCGCCATCACCACGGCGCCGGTGCGGACCAGTTCCTTGATGCCATAGGTCCGGACGAGCGCCACGAAGGCGTCGATCTCGGTCTCGGTGCCGGTCACTTCGGCCACCACGGCCCCGTCGGTCACGTCCACGACGCGGCCTCGCGACAGTTCGACCATGCGCAGGATCTCGGCCCGATCGTTGACGCCGGCCCGGATCTTCACGAGCGCCAGTTCATGCTCCACCGTGGGCTCCGCGGTCACGTCCTGGACCTTGAGCACATCGATGAGCCGGTACAGCTGCTTCGCGGCCTGCTCCACCGCGACGTCATCGCCGTGCAGCGTGATGGTCATCCGGCTCACGTCCGGACGGTCGGTCCGGCTCACGGCGAGCGAGTCGATGTTGAAGTTTCTCGCCCGCATCAGGCTCGAGACCCGGTTGAGGACCCCCGGCTTGTCGAGGACGATCGCGATCAGCACGTGGCGGCGATGCTCCCCACCGCCCGGCAGTGCCCGGGGCGGCGGTGCCGCGTGGGCCGGGGCCGCCGGCCCGCCGAGACTCACGACGTCGTCGCTCATTCGTCTGCCCCGCCCCACTTCTCGATCAGGTCGGACAGACCCTTGCCCGCCGGCATCATCGGGAAGACGTTCTGCTCCTCGGCGATCTCGAACCAGATGAGCGCCGGGCCGTCCACGGCCTGCGCCGCGGTGATCGCGGGATCCACCTCCGCCGGTGTCCGGGCGCGGAACGCCGGGATCCCGAAGGCATCGGCGAGCTTCGCGAAGTCGGGTCCGGGCAGGTTGGACGAGTGGTAGTTCCCGGCGTAGATGATCTCCTGCCACTGGCGGATCATGCCGAGCTTCTTGTTGTCCAGCAGCGCGATCTTGACCGGGATCCGGTCGGCCACGAGGGTCATCAACTCCTGGAAGGTCATCTGGAACCCGCCGTCGCCGGTGATGGCCCAGGTCTCGCGGTCGGGCCGGCCAAGGGCCGCGCCCATCGCGGCCGGCAGGCTGAAGCCCATCGTGCCGAGCCCGCCCGAGCTCACGTGGCTGTTCGGGTGCCGGAAGCCCGTGTAGCGGGCCAGCCACATCTGGTTCTGGCCAACGTCCGCGACATAGGTCGCATCGTGCCCGCTCAGTTCCCCGATCCGCTCCACGACGTAGTCAGCGGACAGGAGCCCATCGCGCCAGGCGCCGGATCCGTGCCAGCTCGAGGCCACGGAATCGGTCTTCCATTCGGCCAGCTGCGCCAGGTACGGCGCCCGCGTCGCCGGATCCACCGGCTCGACGAGCCGGGTCAGGCCCTCGAGGACCCGCTTGGCATCACCGACGATCGGCACTTCCACCGCGACGTTCTTGCCGATCTCGGCGGGATCGATGTCCGCATGGATGATCCGTGCATAGGGCGCGTAGGTCCGCACGTTGCCGGTCACCCGGTCGTCGAAGCGCATGCCGATCGCGATCAGCAGGTCGGCAGTCTGGATCGCCCGATTGACGTGCTTCCAGCCGTGCATGCCCATGTAGCCGTAGGCCAGCGGGTGCGTCTCATCGATGACGCCGATCCCGAGCAGCGTCCACGCCACGGGCACGTGCAGCTTCTCGGCGAAGACGCGCAGCTCCTCCCAGGCCTCGGCATGGAGGACGCCATGACCGGCGAGGATGACGGGACGCTCGGCCCGGGCGATCTCCGCCGCCGCCAGCTTGAGCTGTTTGGGGTGCCCGTCCATGTTCGGTCGGAACCCGGGCAGCCCGGCCACCACCTCGGCCTCGGACGGATGCTCGGCGCGCGTCTCCTGCTGGAGGGCGTCCTTGGTGATGTCGATGTGGACCGGTCCGGGACGCCCGCTTCGAGCGATGTGGAACGCTTCGGCGACCACGCGCGGGAGGTCGTCCGCGTCACGGACGAGGTAGTTGTGCTTCGTCATCGGCAGGGTGATGCCGTTGATGTCGATCTCCTGGAACGCGTCCTTGCCGATCAACGCGGCAGGGACGTTCCCTGTGATCGCGACCATCGGGATCGAGTCCAGCAGCGCCGTCCCGATCCCGGTCACGAGGTTGGTCGCGCCCGGTCCCGAGGTCCCCATGCAGACGCCGACCCGGCCGGTGACCCGGGCGTAGCCATCCGCGGCGTGGGCGCCGCCCTGCTCGTGCCGGACGAGGACGTGGCGCAGCTCCGGGTAGTCACCCAGGACGTCATACAGCGGCAGGATCACGCCACCGGGGTAGCTGAAGAAGACATCGACTCCCTGCCGCAGCAGCGCCTCGCACAGCACATCGGCGCCGATGCGCGTGCGCTTGAGGTCGCGGCCCTCGTGCAGCATCGCCTTGCGGGCGCGCTCGACTGCCAGTGCCTGCGGGGTCCCGTCGGCCGGCACGTGGTTGTGCCGCGACGGGCCAGGACGTGGTGCGTTCGATGTCGGCGTCTTGGTGGTCATGCCGCTTGCCCTCGAGTCTGTGATCGGTCGAAACAAACGAAAGACCCCCGCCTCCCGGCGAGGGTCCCATCGGTCTTCGGTGGTTGGTGCGCTATGAGCGCCTGTCCCTCCGCGTTCCTCCGTTCTCCCGCCGGGAGCCGGTAATGAGGCCAAGAAGGCCGTCAAGCCCGGGAAGCGAGCGAAGCAGGGCGAGGAGGGATACGTCGGGGAGACCGGCCGGTTCGATGGGCACGTGGACCCGACGTCCGTCCGTCGTGATCACGACGGCGACCTGTCGACGATCCTGGCGATCGAAGCGACCCACGGTGGACTCCCAGTGACGGGTCATCGTCCGACAGGACGACGTGGGGCGCAGTCTACGAGTCGACGAGACATCTGGCAACTCCACTGCGGACCGGCTCAGGCGGAGGCCGAACGGAGACGCTCGATGAGCCAGTCCGAGCTGCGGCTCAGCACCGCGAGGTCGAGCGGCTCCATGCTCGGTCGATCGGTCGGGCGGCCGAGGAGATAGCCCTGTCCAGCGCCGATGCCAAGGGTCCGCACGATGTCGAGCTGCTGTGGCGTCTCGATGCCCTCGGCGACGACCAGCGCGCCCCAGCGGTCGGCCAGGTCCCGGAGCGTCTTGAGGATCTCGAGTGACGTGTCGCGGACGGCGCCGCCCTGGACCAGCGAGAGGTCGATCTTCACGATGTCGAACCGAAGCTGGCTCAGCAGCCGAAGGCCCGCGTTCCCGGCGCCGACGTCGTCCGCGGCGAGCTTGATCCCGGCGGCACGGCACGCCTCGACCGCTCGACGAAGCCGTTCGACGTCCTCCACGGCCTCGCGCTCCGTCAGCTCGAGCACGATGTTCCGCGGGTCGAGGCCGTAGCGGAGGATGAGGCGCAGGAAGGCATGCACGCTGAAGTCGTCGGATTCCAGTGTCCGCGGCGAGAGGTTGACCGTCAGCGAGCCGCGCAAGCGCAGCCGGGACGCGGTCTCCATGACGACTTTGACGCAGGCGAGGTCGAGTTCGCTCGTGCGACCCACGGCTTCGGCGGCCTCGAACATCGACCCCGGATCCGAGAACCCGCTGTCCGGCAGCGGCCGGACCAGGCCCTCGAACCCGCGCGGGACGCCGGTCGAGAGGTCGTAGATCGGCTGGAAGACGGCCCGGATCGCCGCCGTGGCGGCCACGCGGGCGATCGCCGCGGACAACTCGGCCGGCTGACGACCCGCGGCCGCGCCCTCGTGCTTGCTGGCGTCGAAGATCGTCACGCACGTCCGCCCGTGGCGCTTGCTCCAGAAGAGGGCCGCGTCGGCCTGTCGATAGAGCGAGTCGCGATCGTGCGCAAGGACGGGTCCCGCGCTGATCCCGGCCGAGAACGACACCGTGTGCGGGGCACCACGGCCGGACTCGCCGGTCAGACAGGCGGCCAGGAGTCGTCGAACGATGCTCTGGGCCTGTTCGGCGTTGGTCTCGGGCAGGATGATGCCAAACTCATCGCCGCCGATCCGGAATGTGCGGTCGGACCGGCGCAGGAACGTGGCCATCGTGGTCGCGGCCTGGCGAAGGACCTCGTCGCCGGCGGCGTGCCCGCTCGAGTCGTTGATCCGCTTGAACTCGTCGAGATCGAGCATGACCAGCGCGAGCGGCCGTCCGGACCGCGTCGAGATCACCCATTGCCGCTCGACCTCCTCCTGGAACGCCCGGTGATTGCCGAGACCGGTGAGAGTGTCGCGCAGGGCCTCCGCCCGAGCACGGTCGTACGCGTCCTCGAGGATGCGATGGGCGGTGGCGAGTCGCTCGGCGGGTTCGAGGACACGGCGGGCCAGCCAGACGGTCAGGGCCCCGAGGATGAAGGCGATGAACAGGATCGCGACGGTCGGGATGACCAGGGAGGCGCCCCAGCCCCAGGCCAGCGAGTAGATCACCGGCGCCACGATCCCGATCGGGATGGCGAACATCGTGATCAGCGCGAGGAACAGCCGCAGCCGGACGAGTCGAAGGTTGGTCGACTCGCCCATCAGGTGTTCGTTCGCGGTAGGCTCAGCGCGGATCGGACGCTCCTCGCGCGGGTGTGCTGGTCGTGGAGCCTCCTTATAGACGCGAATGGGCCGGTGCGGCGCCGTCCAGTGGTACCTGGCCGGGGAGGACCAATGTCGCCGGTGATGGTCGTGACCTTCGTTCCATTGCCGGTCATGGGTCGCCCGACGACCATCGGCACATGTTCATCCTCTACGCGGTCCTCGCTGGCGTCCTCGTCGGATTGCTCAGCCGCGGATCCCCCAGCCGGCTTGGCCGGCTTCGGTTCCGATGGGGCATCCTCATCGCGCTCGGGATGCTGCTCCAGGTCTCCCTGTTCTCCACGCCGCTGGGTCAGGCGATCGGGGATGCCGCACCCATCGTGTATATCGGGACGAACCTCGCGGTGCTGTTCGCCGTCGCGGTGAATCTGGCGATCCGAGGCCTCGCGATCGTGCTCGCTGGCGGGATGTCGAACCTGGTCGCGATCGTCGCCAACGGCGGGTACATGCCGGTGAGCGAGGGGGCGCTGGCGGCCATGGGCTGGCGTCCGAACGGTGACTACTCCAACAGCATCCTGCGCGAAAACGTGAACCTGGCACCGCTCACCGACCTCTTCGCGATGCCGACCTTCTTCCCCGCCGCGAACGTCTTCAGCGTCGGCGACGTCCTCATCGGCATCGGGACGCTCATCGCCATCGTCACCGCGATGCACGGCATCGGGCCCTTCGTGGACGCCACCGGACGCCCCGACGATGCGACCCCCGGCCCCAGCGGCATCGGTGCGCCGGCGCACTGACCCTCGAGTCTTGGCCGGGCGGGACCAACGGACCATGGCCGCCGTACCGACGTCAGGTGGACTCTCGGGGCACGGGACGACGTTCGTCCCAGCGATCGGGACCGTCCAGGGCAAACCCGTCGTGAGACGGGGACGCAAAGCCAGGGATCTTCTTGCGAAGACCGCCCAGCTGCCGGCGACGATCGAGACCCTCGAAACCAGAGGTGGTTATCGTGAAGGCGAACCTGGCGCGCTTCACTGTGGCGCTGTCGCTCCTGGCGACCATGGCCATGACGCTCGGCGCGGGCATCAAGTGGATGGCGGCGTTCGTCGTCGCGGGACCGATCGGAAGCTAGTCGTGAACACCACGTTCATGACCGCAGCCATCGATCCTCGAAACGACGCCGTTCGACCCGGACCTGCGTCCGGTCATCGCTGGCGCTGAGATCCTCGGCGGCGGGCCGGTGACGGCCCTCCCCACGGCTCTCGAAGAGCGGCCCCGCCGGGGCCGCTCTTTCCTTATCGGCGAGGGGTCAGGCGCCCGTCGTCAGACCGCCTGTCAACGCCCGTCCCTGCCGTTCGAGGCCAATGGTGCGCCCGAGCAATGACCCGGTCGCATCCGTCGGGGCAGGACCACTTGCCCATGGCGACCGCGCCGACCACAAGGGAGTCTGCGTGGCACGGAGCGATGTTCGCTCCCTTGATCCAACCGTCCAGGGCAAACCCGTCGTGAGACGGGGACGCAAAGCCAGGGATCTTCTTGCGAAGACCGCCCGGCCGCCGGGGAAGGTCGAGAGGTCGTAGAACCAGAGGTGGTTATCGTGAAGGCGAACCTGGCGCGCTTCACTGTGGCTGTGTCGCTCCTGGCGACGATGGCCCTGTCACTCGGCGCGGGCATCAAGTGGTACTAGCCATGAACGTCATGTTCGTGGCTCCGTCCATCGACACCCGGCACGACGCCCTGCGACCCGGACCTGAATCCGGTCATCGCTGGCGCTGAGCTCCTCGGCGGCGGGCCGGCGACGGCCCGCCATCGGACTCATGGAGAGCGGTCCCGTCGGGGCCGCTCTCTCCATGTCCGTGACCTCGAGACGGCGCGCCCGATAGGACCTTCGGGTCAGCGCGCAGACGGCCCCTCGCACGCGAGACTTCGGACATCGAACCCCGCCACCTTGATCGAGAGGGCATGGCCGCCGCCACATCCCAGCGAGAACCCGCCGATGCGCGACCCGACGTGAGCGGATCCGAGCGTTGATCCGAGCGGTACCGGGCGCTGCCCGTCGTCTCCTCGCGGACCGGATCGACCCGGGGGCGCGCGTGCGCCTGTTCACGCTGTTCCTGATCGCCGTGTCGGTCGTCGGCTATGCCGCGGTCATCAGCCACCTGCCCACGAGCGCGGCACCGTTCCTGATCCCGTGGCCGATCGCGGCCGTGGCGTTCTACCTCGGCGAGGTCAACGTCGTCGTCGTGCACTTCCTGCGCGAGCGGCACTCGTTCTCGCTCAGCGAACTGCCTGGGGCCATCGGACTCTTCCTGCTCACCCCGACGGACTATGTCCTCGCCTACCTCGTGGGCGCGGGCGCTGCGGTGCTGCTCGACCGCGGCCAGCCAGCCATCAAGCGCATCTTCAACCTCGCCCAGTTCGGGGTGATCGCCGTCGTCGCCCAGGTGGTCTTCCATCTGATCGCCAACCCGGTCGGGCGACCGCAGCCGCAGGACTGGATCGGGGCCTTCGCGTCGAGTGGCGCGACGTCCGTCCTCGGTGCCGTCCTCGTCGCCACGGTCATCTCGCTCTCGGGTGGGGCGCCCCAGTTCAAGAAGCTGCCGGAGATGATCCGCTTCAGCGGCATGGTGGCTATGGCGAATACGAGCCTCGCGCTGCTGGCCGTCATGGTCGTCTGGATCGATCCCCGCTCCGCGCTGCTCCTCGCCGTCCCGACGTCCGTCGTCTTCCTCGCCTACCGTGCCTACATCGGGGAACGTGAGAAGCACGAGCGCCTCGAGCTGCTCTACGAGTCGAGCCGCCTCCTGCACTACGCCCCCGAACTCGACTCGGCCATCGCCGCGTTGCTGGAGCATGCCCGCCGGATGTTCCGCGCTGAACGCGCGGAGCTGCTGTTGTTTCCGGATCCACTCGCCGAGGCGGCGCTCCGGTCCTCTGCCGGCGGCGCCGACGGTGCCGAGTCCATGCTGCCCGTCGTCGTCCCGGTGGACGACCCACTCCGCGCCCGCGTCCGCCAGGAGCACGCCGCGTTCCAGGCCCGCCCGACATGGCCGTGGACCGCCGATCCCATGTCGATCCGTGGCGCGATGGTGGGGCCGCTCGTCGGCGAGCGGCGCGTGTTCGGCGCCATCACGATCATCAACCGCCTCGGTGAGGGCAGCCGGTTCGAATCGGACGACCTTCGGTTGCTGGAGACGGTCGCCAACCAGGCCGCTGTCGCGCTCGAGAACGGTCAGCTGGAGCAGTCCCTCCACGAACTGTCGCGACTCAAGGAACAACTCCGCCATCAGGCCTACCACGATCCGTTGACCGGTCTCGCGAACCGGGCCCAGTTCGTCGAGGAGGTCGAGCGTCGGCTCACCACAGCCATCGAGGGATCGACGCCACCGACCGTCGTCTTCCTCGATCTCGACGACTTCAAGGTCGTCAACGACACCCTCGGGCATGCCGAAGGCGACCGCCTGCTGATCGGCGTCGCGGAGCGGATCGGCGCCGAGCTCCGTCCCGACGACCTCCTGGCGCGCTTCGGCGGCGACGAGTTCGCGATCCTTCCCGCGGCCGGTTCGACGGTCGAGGACGCCATGGCGATCGCCGAGCGCGTCATCGCCGCATTGGAACTGCCGTTCCCGATCGGCGGCACCGACGTCATCGTGGGATGCAGCGCGGGGATCAGCGCGGCTCGCGGGACCGATCGTGTGGACGAGCTCCTCCGCGACGCCGACGTCGCGATGTACCGGGCCAAGGCCGATGGCAAGCGGCGGGCCGAGGTCTTCGATCCCAACATGCACCGCTCGATCGTCGAGCGACACGCCCTGACGTCCGACCTCGGCCGGAGCATCACCCGCGGCGACCTGGACGTCTATTACCAGCCGATCGTCGCGCTCGCCACGGGGCGGATCGTGGGCGTCGAGGCCCTCGTCCGATGGCATCACCCGACGCGCGGTCTGGTGGAGCCGTCCGAGTTCATCCGCCTCGCCGAGGAGAACGGGACCATCGTGCCGCTCGGGCGATCCGTGCTTCGGGCGGCGACCCGCCAGGTCGTGGCCTGGCACCGTGAGCCCGGCCTCAGTGGCCTGTCGCTGAGCGTCAACCTGTCCCCGCTCCAGCTCCAGCACCCAGGGTTCATCGACGAGGTCCGAGCGGACCTGCGCGAGTCCGGCATCGACCCGCGTGACCTCACGTTCGAGATGACCGAGACCGCGATGTTCCGGGATATCGGCGCAACGATCGCGACCCTCGAGTCGCTGCGCGACCTTGGCATCCGGATCGCGATGGATGACTTCGGCACCGGGTACTCGTCGCTCGCCTACCTCCGACGGTTCCCGGTGGACATCCTCAAGATCGCCCGCGAACTCATCGGCGACCCAGGGGAACCCGACGATCCGGAGACGTGGGCCTTCGCCCGGGCGATCGTGGCCCTCGGTCGGTCGCTCGGCCTGTCGATCGTCGCGGAGGGGATCGAGACCGACGAGCAGCTGCGGATGCTGCGGCGCCTCGGATGCGGGCTCGGACAGGGGTATCTCTTCGGCCACCCGGCCCCGGCGGAGGACCTCACGACGATCCTTGCGGCGGGGAGTGCCGTGCACGGAGGCCCGATCGCGGCGAGCGCCTGAGGGGCCAGACGCGCACCCTCTGGTACGCTGCGCACCCGTCAGATCCCGAACACAGCGAGCCTCGCCGCATGACCGCCCCACGCACCATCGTCTCCAAGATCTGGGACGACCACGTCGTCACCCAGGAACCCGGCGCTCCGGCCGTCCTCGCCGTGGACCTGCACCTCGTCCACGAGGTCACGAGTCCCCAGGCCTTCTCCGGCCTGCGAGCGCGCGGCATCCGTGTCCGGCGTCCCGGCCAGACGGTCGCCACCGCCGACCACTCGGTCCCGACGACCCCACGCGACCTGCCGATCCTTGACGCGATGGCCGCGGCCCAGATCCGCCAGCTCGAAGCGAACTGCACCGAGTTCGGCATCCCGCTCCACGGGATCGGATCGCCGAGCCAGGGCATCGTGCACGTCATCGGGCCCGAACTCGGGTTGACACAGCCGGGGATGACGATCGTCTGCGGTGACTCGCACACCAGCACGCACGGCGCGTTCGGCGCGCTGGCGTTCGGGATCGGGACCAGCGAGGTCGAGATGGTCCTCGCCACGCAGACCCTGCTCCAGCGCGACCCGAAGACCTACGAGGTGCGCGTCGACGGCCGGCTGGATCCCGGCGTGAGCGCCAAGGACATCATCCTGAACCTGATCTCGCGAATCGGGGTCGGCGGGGGCACCGGGCACGTGTTCGAATACCGCGGCTCGGCCATCAGCTCGCTCACCATGGAACAGCGGATGACCATCTGCAACATGAGCATCGAAGGCGGCGCGCGCGCCGGCCTGATCGCCCCCGACGACACGACCTTCGACTACCTCAGCGGTCGGCGCCACGCGCCGCAGGGCGAAGCCTGGGACGCCGCGGTGGCTCGCTGGCGAACCCTCCCGACGGATGACGGCGCGGCCTTCGACCGCAGCCTCACCATCGACGCGAACGCGCTGGAACCGATGGTCACCTACGGGACCAACCCGGGGATGGGCATCCCGATCACGAGCCGGGTCCCCTCCCCCGACGACCAGGCGGAGCCGTCGCAGCGACGCGCCCTCGAGCGCGCGCTCGAATACATGGACCTCCAGCCGGGTCAGGCCATCCTCGGGCAGAAGGTGGATGTCGTGTTCGTCGGCAGCTGCACCAACGGCCGGATCAGCGATCTTCGCCTCGCGGCCTCGGTCCTGAAGGGCCGTCACATCGCGGACGGCGTGCGGCTGATGGTGGTCCCGGGCAGCGACGAGGTGAAGCGCGAGGCCGAGCAGGAGGGCCTGGCCGAGATCTTCAAGGCCGCCGGCGCCGAGTGGCGCGAGGCTGGCTGCTCGATGTGCATCGCGATGAACGGGGACCAGCTGCAGCCCGGGCAGTACGCCGTCAGCACCAGCAACCGGAACTTCGAGGGCCGACAGGGCAAGGGCGGACGGACGTTCCTTGCCTCGCCGCTCACCGCCGCCGCGAGTGCCATCAACGGGGTCGTCAGCGACCCGCGGCGGCTGCCCGGCATCGAGACCCTCGCCGCGGTCGGGGGTCGCTGAGGTGCTGGGCGAGCCGTTCACGGTCTTCACGAGCGGGGTCATCCAGCTCGACAAGGAGAACGTCGACACGGACCAGATCGTCCCTGCCCGCTACCTGAAGGTCACCGACAAGGCGGGGCTCGCGGAGGCGCTCTTCCGCGACTGGAGGTTCGAGGAGGACGGACGCCTGAAGGATCCGCCGTTCGTCCTCGACCAGCCCGCGGCAGCCGGTCGGCAGATCATGCTGGTGGGCGAGAACTTCGGTGCCGGGTCGTCGCGCGAGCACGCGCCGTGGGCGCTTCGCGCCTGGGGGATCCGGGCGATCATCTCGACGTCGTATGCCGACATCTTCCGGAGCAACAGCCTCAAGAACGGCGTCCTCCCGATCGTGGTGGACCGGGCGACCCACGAGCGCCTGCTGGGGATCTTCGCCGCTGATCCGGATGCCCGCCTCACCGTCGATCTCTCGGAGGGCGGTGTGCTGCTGCCCGACGGGACGACGATCGACTTCGAGATCGACCCGTTCGCGAAACGGATGCTGGTGGCCGGACTCGACGAACTCGGGTACCTCCTGTCGCACGAGGCCGAGCTGGTCGCGTGGGAGGCCGCGCACCCGCCGCGCATCGATTCCCTCGCCGGGTCTCGCTGACCCCGGAACCAGACACCGGGTCGCGTCGTCTCCGGCCCATGAACACCATCCGCCGGCTTGCCGGCCCCCTCCTCGTCGTCGTCCTGGCCGCCGCGTGCACTGGCGGAGCCGACCCGTCGCCATCGGCCGCACCGTCCGCGACCCCACCAGCCGCGACCCCACCCGCCGCGACACCCGGGAACGGTGACGGGTTCGTGATCCCCAAGCCGGGCCAGCTCGACCCTCGACCGGTGCCGATGGACGGCCTGTCCGCGACGGTCGACGGTCGGCGCGTGATCGTCACCGCGACCTGGACCAGCGGTGTCGAACCCTGCTATGTCCTCGACACGATCATCGTCGACAAGGACGGCTCCACCTACACGATCACCCTGCGCGAAGGGCACGGACCCGACGACGTCGCCTGCATCGAGATCGCCCAGCAGAAGGCGACGCAGGTGGACCTGGGCGAGCTGGACCCCGGCACGTACACGATCGTGGACGGGGCGGGCGGCGCGGCGGCGATCGAGGTGGTCGTCTCCTGAGCTGAGCCCGCCCCCCGCCCGCCGACGGCGTCGGCGGGCGACCTGTGCGACGATCGGGGCGTGAACCCGCTCGATGTCGCCGCCATCGGGCTCGTCGTCCTCGGGACGGTCCTCGGGTTCCGATCGGGGGCGCTGCCGCAGGTCGGAGGTCTCCTCGGGGCCGCGGTCGGGGCCATCGGGGCGATCGCGGCGTTGCCGCTCCTGGCCGATCCCATCGCCTCAGTCGATCCATCCATCCGTCCCTTCGTCGTCCTCGCCGGGCTGCTGCTCGCGGTCGGGGTCGGCGAATCGGTGGGGTCGGCGATCGGCCTGAGCACCACGAGGCAACTCGGCACCGGGTTCCTCGGCGCTGCCGATCGCGTGGGTGGGGCGGTCGTCGGGATCGGCCAGGCGGTCCTCGTCATCTGGCTCATCGGCGGGCTCGTCGCGCTGGGGCCGTTCGTGAAGCTCACCGAAGCCGCGCAGACCTCGCGGGCGATCCGGACGCTCAATGCCATCCTCCCCCCTCCATCCGTCCTCGCCGTCGAACTGGGCAGGGTCCTCGACTCGAGCGGGCTACCGTCGGTCTTCGTCGGCTTCGAGCCACTCCCACAGGCTCCGGTCGACCGACCGGACGACCCGACGGCACGGGCCATCGCGGATCGCGCGGCGCGGAGCACGGTCAAGGTCTCGGCCGGCGCGTGCGGGTACACCTCGAGCGGCACCGGTTTCACGATCGCCGACGGCTACGTCGTCACCAACGCGCATGTCGTGGCTGGGGCGGGCGCGCGGGCCGTCCGGGTGACCGACCACGACGGGCGGCTGCTCGATGCCGTCCCTGTCGCGTTCGATCCGAGCCTCGACGTCGCCCTGCTCCATGTCGCCAAGCTCGACCTGCCGGCGCTGGCCTTCGCGGATGACGAACCGCATCGTGGTGACGTTGGCGCGGCGCTGGGCTACCCGGGTGGCGGACCGCTCGCGATCCTCCCGGCCGCCGTGACGGGCGCTTACTCGGCCACCGGTCGGGACATCTATGGCGTGGACCGGGTGCGGCGCGAGATCCTGGAACTCCGCGCCGCCATCGACCGCGGCGACAGCGGCGGTCCGTTCGTGCTCGCGGACGGGACCGTCGGCGGCGTGGTCTTCGCCGAGGCGCGGACGGATGCCGACGTGGGGTACGCGCTGTCCGGGGGCCCGGTGTGGGATCGGGTCAAGGGGGCCATCGGACGCACGCGCGCGGTCGATACGGGGTCGTGCATCCGCTGAGTGTCGGCCCGCGACCGTGCGGGTGGATGACGGCCGGCGTGGCACCTACACTGGACCGCCCCAGCCGCGACCGAGGATCCCACGCTCATGTCCGACGCGATCCACCCTTACGACCGACCGTCCGATCCGGCCAAGCGGCACTCCGCCGCACTCACCGACGGGCCCGACCGCGCGGGGGCGCGCGGCATGCTCAAGGCCGTCGGCTTCACCGACGAGGATCTTGCCAAGCCACTGGTTGGCGTCGCGACGACGTGGATCGAGACGATGCCGTGCAACCTCAACCAGCGGCGACTGGCCGAGCACGTCAAGGCCGGCATCCGGGCCGCCGGCGGGACACCCATGGAGTTCAACACGGTGGCGGTGAGCGACGGGGTCTCGATGGGCACGGAGGGGATGAAGGCGTCGCTGGTCAGCCGCGAGGTCATCGCCAATTCGATCGAGCTGGTGGTTCGCGGTCACCTGCTCGATGGCGTGGTGTGTCTGACCGGGTGCGACAAGACGAGCCCTGCCGCGGCGATGGCCCTCGGGCGCCTGGATGTGCCGGGCCTCGTCTTCTACAACGGCACGATCTATCCCGGCGTCTACAAGGGCCAGCGCAACGCGACCGTCGTGACGATCTTCGAGGCGATCGGCGCGTACCGTGCCGGCAAGATCACCCTCGACGAGTTGTACGAGGTGGAGAACGCCGCGTGCCCCGGCGCCGGCGCGTGCGGCGGCCAGTTCACGGCCAACACGATGAGCATGATCCTCGAGTTCCTCGGGCTCAGCCCGGCGGGCCTGAACGGGATCCCCGCCGAAGATCCGGCCAAGGACGCTGCCGCGTACCGATGCGGCGAGATCGTCATGGACCTCGTTCGGGCCGACACGCGTCCGTCGTCGTTCGTGACCCGGGCGTCGCTCGAGAACGCGATCGCCTCGGTCGCCGCGACCGGCGGATCCACGAACGGCGTGCTGCACCTGCTCGCGATCGCGCACGACTTCGGCGTCCCGCTGTCGATCGATGAGTTCGGCGCCGTCGCGGACCGGACGCCCGTCGTCGGCGACATGCAGCCCGGTGGCCGCTTCACGGCCCTCGACCTGTACGAAGCCGGCGGCGTGTCCCTCGTCATGCGAGAACTGCTCAAGCGACCCGGCTTGCTTGACGGGAGCGCCCCGACCGTGGACGGTCGGTCGATCGCGCAGATCGCCGCTGACGCCACCGAGACGGAGGGGCAACGGGTGATCCTCCCGATCGAGACTCCGCTCAAGGCGACGGGGGGCCTCGCCATCCTGCACGGGACGCTGGCGCCGGAAGGCTGCGTGGTCAAACTCGCCGGCCACGAACGACGACTCCATCGCGGCCCGGCCCGCGTCTTCGAGTCCGAGGCGGATTGCTATGCCGCCGTCCGCGACCGCCGGATCGTCGCCGGCGACGTGGTCGTGATCCGCAACGAGGGGCCGGTGGGCGGTCCCGGGATGCAGGAGATGCTCAGCGTCACCGGCGCGCTCGTGGGTGAGGGCCTTGGCGACGACGTGGCGCTCATCACCGATGGCCGCTTCTCCGGCGGGACCCACGGCCTGATGATCGGCCACATCGCGCCCGAAGCCGCGCTCGGCGGCCCGATCGGCGTCGTCGAAGAAGGCGACACGATCATCATCGACGTCGATCGCAAGGCCCTCGACCTGGACGTCCCGGCCGACGAGATCGCCCGCCGCCTGGCCGCGCGGACGCCACTCCCCCCGCGCTACCGGACGGGTGTGCTCGCGAAGTACGCGGCGCTCGTGGGGTCCGCGTCGGAAGGCGCGGTCACGACGGGACCGCGGATGACGGCCAACCTCTGACGCCCGTGCCCGGACCCATGGCGCGGGTCCCGATCGGGATCAAGACCTCGCCGCAGGACGTCGACTGGCCCACCCTCGATGCGGCGTGGGGCCGGATCGGCGAGCACGACGTGTTCGACTCGGTCTGGTTGAACGACCACCTGACGGACATCGGCCGCGAACGGGCGGGAGCATCGCTCGAGTCGCTCACCGCGATCGCGGCGCTCGTGCATCACGTCCCGGGCAAGTGGGTGGGACATGCCGTCCTGTCCGTCACGTTCCGCCACCCGGCCGTCCTCGCCAAGGCCGCCACGGTGCTCGACCACGCGACGGGCGGACGATTCATCCTCGGCCTTGGCGCCGGCTGGTTTGATCCGGAGCACACCCCGTTCGGCATCCCGTTCCCGCCGATGCCGGAGCGCTTCGACCGCTTCGAATCCGCCGTCCACATCATCCGCGCGCTCTTCGGCGCCGAGGCGACCACCGATGCGGGTGTCACCCGTCCCGATCCCTGGTATCCGCTCGACGGCGCCACGAACCAACCGCCGCCCCTGACGCCGGGCGGTCCCCCCATATGGCTCGGGGGGCAGAAGCGCCGAGGGATCGCGCTGGCCGCCGCGGTCGCGCAAGGCTGGCTGCTCCCGGCGGTCCTGCCGGACAAGTCGCCGACGGACCTCGCCTATTTCGCCGATCGACGCGACTCGATCCTGGCGGCCCTCGCGGCCGTCGGGCGTGATCCGTCGACGTTCACGATCCTCGCCCAGGTCCCGACGGGCGCCACGCGCGAATCGCGCGCGACCGCGCGCGACCGGGCGGTCGAGTCGGTGCGGCAAGGGGCGACGCACATCCTGTTGTCGATGCCGCCGCAACTCGGCGCGGCCGGGGTGGACGCGGTGGCGAGCGACATCGCCGCCCCGATCCGGGACGCGATCGGATGACGATCACGGTCCGAACCGTCCGCGGCGATGCGGACCTCGCGACCACCGCCCGGATCGTGAGTGCCGCGAGCCCCAACGAGCCGACGTCGGTCGAGGAGATGCACTGGGCGGACACGACCTATCCCGGCTCCGTCCGGCTGCTGGCGGATCTCGATGGGGTCGCGGTGGGTGCCGCGTCGGCGGGGCGGATCTCCATGTACGAACCGGGGTTCGATGCGCTGTGGGGCACGGTCGACGTCCTCGAGCACGCCCGGCGCCAGGGCGTCGGTTCCCGACTGCTGGCCGCGATCCGGGAGGCGACCCTGGCGGCCGGCAAGTCCGCCCTGCTCGTCCCGGCGTCTGATGCCCGACCCGAGGGCATCGCGTTCCTCGAGCACCGCGGCTTCACGGAGTACGAGCGCTCGAGATCCGTGCATCTCCCGCTGGCGGGCTTCGAACGCCCGGGCGTGGCGGCCCCCGAGGGCGTCCGCCTGACGACGCTGGAGGCTGACCCCGATCTCGTCGCGGGCGTCCACGCCGTCGCCATCGAGGCCTTCGCCGACATCCCCGGAGGCGAGCGGCCGATGGACGTCGGCGACCTCGCCGAGTTCCGGGCGCGAGACGTCGACCGCGACGTCGTTCCGGGTTGGGGGTTCATCGTCGCGCTCGACGCCGCGACGGGGTCGGTCGTCGGCTACACGTCGCTCCTGATGGTGCCTGGATCGTCGACCGAGGCCTGGCACGACATGACCGCGGTCGCTCGGTCGTGGCGGGGGCGCGGTGTCGCGAGCGCGCTGAAACGGGCGGGGATCGGCGTCGCGATGGATCACGGATTGACGGACCTGCGGACTTACAACGACGAGTCGAACGTCGGCATACAGAGGGTCAATGCGCGGCTCGGCTATCGGCCGCTGCCCGATGAGCTGACGATGCGCGGATCGGCCGAGAGCGGCATCATGGGACGGTGACCGACGGGACGACGACCACGAACCCCCTCCCGCCCGATCCGGTGGCGTACGACGAGGTCCGAAACGCCCATGCGCGGGCCCGCGGCCTGCCTGGACCGTACATCGCCGGGGGCCACGACCCCGATCCTGCCGCCGGGCGGCGCGAGGAGCGGTTCTACGGTCGGCTCCTGGTCGCGATGGTACTGACCGTGGTCCTCGGCGGGTTCGTGGTCGGGCTGATCCTTGCGGTGCTGGCCGCCTCCACCCGATGACCGTGACCGCCACGTCCGCCACGATCGACTGGGTGACCGCGCACGACACGCTGGTCGAGACGCTCCGCGAGCTGATCTCGATCCCGTCGGTCAATCCGCCGGACCCGGCCGCACCGGACGGCGAGACCCGCGTCGCCACGCGCATCGCCGAGTGGCTGGTCGAGATCGGACTGGCGCCGGAGATCGTCGAGCCCGTGCCTGGTCGTGGCTCGGTCCACGTCCGCCTTCGCGGCGACGGCACGGGCGGCGAGCCGCTGCTCCTGCTTTCCCACCTGGACGTGGTCCCTGCCCCGCCGGAACGCTGGAGCCACCCGCCGTTCGCGGCCGAGATCGCCGACGGCTATGTCTACGGACGCGGCGCGGTCGACATGAAGACCATGGTCGCCATGGAACTCGGCGTCGTCCGGCTTCTGGTCGAGGGGGCGGCCGCGGCGGGGGTCGATCCGGCCGTGGATCCCATCCCCGGCCTGCGCCGCGACGTGCTCTTCACGTGTACCGCGGACGAGGAGGCGGGCGGCGTCGTGGGCGCCAAATGGGTCGCCGAGAACCGACCGGACTGGCTCCAGGCCGCCGGGGCGCTCAACGAGTGCGGCGGGGTGTCCGTGACGGTCGCCGGGCGACGCCTGTACCCGATCCAGGTCGCGGAGAAGGGGTTCGCCGCGTACCGGATCGCGGTCCGTGGCACGTGGGGGCACGGGTCGATGCCGCGGGCGGACAACGCGGCGGTGCTGGCGGCAAGGATCGTGGAGCGGCTGGCGGTCCCGGGACCGGTCCGCGTGACGCCGGTCATGGAGCGGTTCCTCGAGGCGGCGGCTGCGGCGCTCCCCGACGCGCCGGCACGGGTCCTGCGCGGGCTCGCGACGGGCGATGCGGGCCGCGCGGAGGCCGCCCTCGAGTCCGTGTGCGATCCGATGTACGCGCGGGCCCTGCGGGCGCTCGTCCGCGACACGGCCAGCCCGGACGTCATCCACGCTGGGGTCAAGTACAACGTGATCCCCGGCGACGCGGTCGTGGAGGTCGATTGCCGGGTCCTCCCCGGGACCACCGAAGCGGACATGCGCGCCCAGCTCGTCGAGCGCATGGGCCCGGAACTGGCGGCGGTCGCCGACGTGTCGCTGATCGTGTTCGGCGGGCCGGTCGAGGCACCGTCGGATGGACCGCTCTACGAGATCCTCGCGGCGACCCTCATCGATCATGACCCTGAGGCGGTCCCGCTCCCGGTGATGGCTCCCTTCGCCACCGATGCCAAGCACACGAGTCACCTCGGTGTGCCGACCTACGGCTTCTCGCCGCTCCGGCTCGAACCCGACGAGCGGTTCCTCGAGCGATTCCACGGGACGGACGAGCGGGTCTCGCTCGACGCGCTCCGCTTCGGCCTGCCGGTCCTGTACGACGTGGTCCGCCGCTTCTGCGGCTGATCGAGCGTCGCGAGAACGTGCGTGTCGGGTTCCGGAAGCCGGAGCCCGGGTTCCCGACGCTACCGCCCCACGGAACGTGACGACGTCTGGAGCACGTGCCACGTCGTCTTGTACCGTCCGACGGCAGGATCGTCCCGGATGACCGCGCCACGGCATCGCCGGCCTGTCCGGGTGCACCGGAGGTCGCCAGGTACCGTCCCACCGCACACGCCAGGTCCGGTGGCCCGGGGGCCCGCCCGGTTCCCAGCCTCGGCCTAGCGGCCTTCGTCCCGGGGCGCGCGGATGAGGCGTCCGCGGCGATTGATGGCGTGGGTCGCGAGCGCGGCCACGCCCATCGCGACGATCGCCCGTTCCGCGGTAGGAAGCGGTCGCACCGCCGACAGGAACTGGTCGGCACGGGATCGATCCACCACCCGCAGGATCGCGTGGCCGCGCTGCGTCAGCCGGAGCGTCCGCTGGCGCCGGTCCTCGTCCTCCTGGTGCCGCTCGACGAACCGGCGGCGAACCAGCCCATCGACCAGCCGGCTCGTGGCCGACGGCGAGCGGCCGATCTCCTCGGCAAGCTCCCCGACGGTCATCGTGCTGCCATCGGCGAGGACGTACAGGGCGGCGAGCTGGGTGAACCCGAGCCGCAGCTCCCCGAGTTGACCGGCGAAGCCGATGACCAGCTCGCGCCAGAGGGCACGCCCCATCGCGACCCGCTCGCTGATCTGGCGGACATTCGGGAGCCGATTGCCGGCAGCCAGGACGGGCGCCGACAGATCGGCCTCGAAACGGCGGGCGACGGCCTGGCGGGGGACCACGCGACGCCGGGCGGAGAGCACAGGGTCGGGCACGGACGAAGAGTAGGCCGGCGACGAGGTCCGTGCAACGGTGCACGCGAATCAGGCCCTCGACACCCGACCGGACCTACCCTGACCCACGATGACCGACTTCGCCTACGTCTTCCCCGGCCAGGGGTCGCAGTCCGTCGGGATGGGCCGAGCGCTGGCCGAGATGTCGCCGGCCGCCACCGTCGTCTTCGAAGCTGCGGATCGCGCGTCCCCTTCGCCGGTCAGCGCGCTCGCCTGGGATGGTCCGGCCGACGAACTCGATCGGACCGAAAACGCCCAGCCCGCGCTGCTCGCGACCTCGATCGCCATCCTCGAGGCCATGCGCGAGCGCTGGGCTGCCGTGGGACTCCCGGAGCCGACGCCGCGTTTCGCGGCGGGGCACTCGATGGGCCAGTACTCCGCCCTCGTCGCGGCCGGCGCCCTCGCGCTCGAGGACGGGATCAGGCTGGTCCGCCGGCGTGGTGAGCTGATGCAGGCGTCAGGCGGCGGGCGGGATGGCTCCATGGCGGCGCTCATCGGCCTCGACGACGCGCGGCTGCCGGAGCTCGTGGCACAGGCGAGCGTGCATGGCGTCTTCGTGGTCGCCAACCGCAACGCGCCCGGACAGGTGGTCGTCTCGGGCGAGCGGACCGCGATCGAGGCCGGCGCGGAGATCGCACGCTCAATGGGGGCCAAGCGCGCCATCGTGTTGCCCGTGTCGGTCGCAGCCCACTCACCGCTCATGGTCGAGGCGGCTGACGGGATGCGGGCCGCGCTGGGCGATGTCGAGTTCGCGGTCCCACGGGTCCCGCTGCTCGCGAATGCGGATGCCCGGACGATCACGACCGCCGATGGCTGCCGAACGGAGCTGGTGGAGCACCTCACGGCCGGTGTCGACTGGGTCGGGGCGATCTCATCGATGGTCAGCGCCGGTGTCACGACGTTCGTCGAGGTAGGGCCTGGCAAGGTCCTGACCGGGTTGATCCGCCGGATCGCGCCGGACGCCGAGATCCTCGCCGCCGACGATCCAGCCTCGTACGACCGCCTGCTGGCCCTTGCCGGGCCGACCGGCTGAATCCGACGTCCGAACGAAGCCGAAGGAGACCCGACCTTGCGCAGACCCGATTACGACCGGCGCGTCGTCGTGACCGGCCTTGGCGTCATCAGCCCCGTCGGCAACGACGTCGACACGGTATGGTCCAATCTCGTCGAGGGACGCTCCGGGCTCGGAACGATCACGCGCTTCGACCCGTCGCCGTACGAGGCGAAGCTCGCTGGTGAAGTCCACGACTTCACGGCGACCGACTGGATGGACGCCAAGGCCGTCCGTCGCAGCGAGTCGAGCATGCATTTCGGGGTCGCGGCTGCCAAGCAAGCACTGGCGGACGCCGGGTTCGAACTGACCGACGAGAATCGGACGGAGGTCGGGGTGATCTTCGGGTCCGGTGCCGGCGGCATGTCGATGATGATCGACAGCTACGCCTCCCTCCACGAGCGCGGGCCGCGGACGGTGGGTCCGACGTTCATCGCCAACGCGCTCGTCGACAGCTGCTCGGGGATGATCGCGATCGAGACCGGGGCGATCGGACACAACGTCTGCATGGTGTCGGCCTGCGCGACGGGCACCCACAATGTCGGGGAGGCCGCGGAGGCCATCCGACGCGGGGACTGCATCGCGGTGATCTCCGGCTCCACCGAGGCGCCGCTGCTCGAGACCGGCCATGCCGGGTTCACGAACATGCGCGGGATGGGCATGCCCCGGCCTGGCGAAGGTCCCGAGACCGTCTCGCGCCCGTTCGATCTCACCCGCGACGGGTTCGTCCTGGGCGAGGGCGCCGGGTCCCTGTTCCTCGAAGACCTCGAGCTGGCCAAGGCGCGCGGAGCGCACATCTACGCCGAGGTGGTCGGCTACGGCTCCGCGGCAGACGGGTGGGACATGGTCCAGCCGATCGAAGCCGGCGTCGGGTCGGCCCGGGCGATGAAGATGGCGCTCGAGCGTCGCGGGGTACCGGCCGACGAGGTGGATCTCATCAACCCGCACGGCACGTCCACGCCGCTCGGGGACAAGCGCGAGGCCGAAGCGCTGTGGACCGTGTTCGGCCCTCGAGCGGCCGGCTCGGCTCGCTCGCTCGCGATCAGCGCGACCAAGTCGATGACCGGCCACCTGATGGGCGCCGCCGGCGCATTCGAGGCCTTCGCCACGGTGAAGTCCATCGCCGAGCAGGTCGCACCCGGGACCCTCAACTACCGGGACGCCGATCCGGACTGCGACCTCTGGGTCCTCCAGGAGATCCACCCCGATGCCCATCCGCTACGGGCTCTCCAACAACATCGGGCTCGGCGGCCACAACGGCGCGGTGATCTTCCGACGATACGACGGCGACTGATCGACCCGGCAGGCGTCGGCGCGGCCGCGCCGAGCGACCCTGCTACGATCGGCCGACGTCGCCGACCAGAGAGGAACCACGCCCGTGCCCGAACACGATCCGACACGTCGCGCCGTCATCACCGGTCTCGGCGCGGTCATGCCGATCGGCAACGATTTCCCGACGTACTGGTCCAACCTGGTGGCGGGCGTCACCGGGACGCGTCTGATCACGAGCTTCGACGCGTCCGCCCATCGAGGTCCGGATCGCCGCTGAAGTCCTCGACTTCGACCCCACGACCGTCATGGACGCCAAGATGGCCCGCCGGATGAGCCGGTTCATCCATCTCGCGATGGGCGCCGGCAAGGAAGCGGTCCGCGATTCCGGGATCGACTTCGAGGCCATGAGCCAGGACCAACGTGATCGCGTCGGGGTCGTCGTCAACACCGGCGGCGGCGGGATCGAGGAGATCATCGACGGGACGCACGTCCAGGACACGAAGGGCCCGCGGTTCGTGAGCCCGTTCGCCGTCCCGGCGCTGTCGGGATCGATGGGCGCGTGCATGCTCTCGATGGAATACGGGCTGACCGGTCCGGTGATGACGCAGGTGGCGGCCTGCGCGACATCGGTCATCGCGTTCCACGACGCCCTGCGACTCATCCGCACTGGCGAGTGCGATGTCGTCCTGACTGGCGGGTCAGAGGCCCCGATCGTGCCGATGGGCGTGGCCGCCCTGTCCAACATGACCGCGCTCTCGAAGCGCAACGACAGCCCCGAGACCGCGTCGCGACCGTTCGACGCCACGCGCGACGGGTTCGTGCTCGGTGAGGGCGGCCGGAGTGGTCGTCGTGGAATCGCTCGCCCATGCGCGGGCGCGCGGCGCGACCGTCCTCGCCGAGGTCCTCGGTGGGGCACTGACCGCCGACGCGTTCCACATCAGCGCCCCCGATCCATCCGGCCGCGGGCAGGCGCGGGCGATGACCTCGGCGCTACGCAACGCCGAGGTCGCGCCCGACGAGATCGACTACATCGTCGCCCACGGGACGTCGACGCCGCTCAACGACGCGACCGAGACGAAGGCGATCAAGGCCGCCTACGGGGATCATGCCTACAAGGTGGCCATCAGCTCGCCGAAGTCGATGATCGGACACCTCGTCGGAGCGGCAGGGATCGCCAGCGTGCTCGCCGCCGTCGGGGCGATCCGCGATCAGGTCATCCCGCCGACGGCCAACCTGCACACGCCCGATCCGGACTGCGACCTCGACTACGTGCCGCTGACCGCGCGCCCGGCCAAGGTGGACACGGTCGCGGTCGATGGGTTCGGGTTCGGCGGCCAGAATGCCGTCGCGATCTTCCGCCGCGTCACGGACTGATCGGAGGCGCACCGGATCAACTCCGGAGCGGCCGACCCTCGAACGCCTCGATCGACGCGACCTGCTCGTCCGTGAGGGGCGTCGCCTTGAGCGCCGCGTAGTCGTACTGCACGAGGACCGAATCGCCCAGGGCGACCAGCCGCGGCTCCCGGCCCGGGGGCGCCGCGAGCAATCGGTGCTCGAGCGTGAACGAGGATCGGCCGATCCGCGTGGCTCGCGTCTGGACGGTGACCGTCTCGCCGTAGAAGGTCTGGGCGCGGTACACGATCCGTGCCTCGGCGAGGATCAGGCTCTCGGCATCCTCGGCGACGGACGTGAAGGTCTCGCCGGTCACGTCCGTCCAGTACCGGATGCGGCCCATCTCGCAATAGGTGAGATAGACGGCGTTGTTCACGTGGCCGCGGGCGTCGGTATCAGAGAAGCGCACCGCGATCTCGATCGCGTGATGGAACGGGCCCACGAGGTCTCGGGGGTCAGGCGCCGTCGGTGCCGCGTGGGTCGCGTGGTCGTGGGTCACGCCGCGGAGTCTACGGCCTGCCGACGCCCACGAAGACGCAAGGAGTTGAGCACGACCGCGACCGAGGAGGCCGCCATCGCACCGGCGGCAAGGGCCGGGTCGAGCGTGATGCCGAACGTCGGGTAGAGGACGCCCATCGCCACCGGGATCAGCGAGACGTTGTAGGCGAAGGCCCAGAACAGGTTCTGGCGGATGATCCGCATCGTCGAACGCGACAGCTCGATCGACGTGGCGACGGCGCGTGGATCGCCGCCGACGAGGGTGACGTCCGATGCCTCGATCGCGACATCGGCGCCGGTCCCGATCGCCACGCCGAGATCGGCCGCGGCGAGCGCCGGGGCGTCGTTGAGTCCGTCGCCCACCATCGCGACGACGGCACCGCCGGCGCGGAGGCGATCGATCAGGGCCGTCTTGTCACCGGGGAGGGCCTCGGCCTGGATCCGATCGGACGGGATCCCGACCGTTGCCGCGACGGCCTCGGCGGTCGCCTGCCCATCGCCCGTCGCGAGCCACACGTCGAGACCGGCGGCCTGGAGGGCTCGGACGGCGTCGGCCGCCCCGGCCTTGATCGGGTCACTGATCGCGATCAGGCCGGCGATCCGCCCGTCGATGGCGACGAGTGCGACGGTCCGGCCTCCCGTGGCCGCGGCCGCCGCGTCGTCATCGATCGGCGTCGTATCGACCTCGAGGGAGCGGATCCAGCGGGGACTGCCGACCATGACATCGCGCGGCCCGTCGTCGGTGATGACCGTTCCCGCGACGCCGCCGCCGACGGTCGTGGCGAACCCCTCGAGCCGGAGGAACCCGAGTTCATCGATGTTGGCGCGGCGGACGATGGCGGTGCCGAGGGGATGTTCGCTCCCGCGCTCGACGGACGCGGCGAGGTCGAGGATGTCGCGCTCGCTCGAGCCCGGCGCTGCGACGACGGCATCGACCGTGGGTCGCCCGGCGGTCAGGGTCCCGGTCTTGTCGAGCACGACCGCGCTGACGCGATGCGCCATCTCGAGCGCCTCACCGCCACGGATGAGGATCCCGGCCTCGGCGCCGCGCCCGGTGCCGACCATGATCGCCGTGGGCGTGGCGAGACCCATGGCACACGGACAGGCGATCACGAGCACGCTGATCGCCGAGACCAGGGCTCGGGTCAGGCGCGGCTCGGGGCCGACCAGCAGCCACACGACGAAGGTCACGGTCGCGATGACGAGGACGATCGGGACGAAGACTTCCGCGATGCGATCGGCCAGGCGCGCGATCGGCGCCTTCGACCCCTGAGCGCGCTGCACGAGATCCACGATCCGGGCAAGGGCGGTGTCCCGACCGACACGGGTGGCGCGCATGACGAACGTCCCGGTGGTGTTGAGCGTCGCCCCGATGACCTCATCACCGGGGGTCTTGGCGACCGGGAGCGGCTCACCGGTGAGGAGCGCCTCATCGATCGCCGATGCCCCCTCGACGAGGACGCCGTCGACGGGGACCTTGTCGCCCGGTCGCACGCGAAGCAGGTCGCCGACCACGACCGCCTCGAGCGGGACATCCTCCTCCACGGTCCCCCGGATCCGCCGAGCCGAGGTCGCGGCGAGCGCGGCGAGTCGACGGATGGCGCCGGTGGTCTGTCGCTTCGCCCGACCCTCCAGCCACCGTCCGAGCAGGACGAGGCCGATGACGATGGCGGCGCTGTCGAAGTAGGTGATCGGCTCGAGCCCGGCGTCCCTGACGAGGGATGGGACCAGGGTCACGACGGTGCTGTAGATCCAGGCGGCGCTGGTCCCGATGGCGACGAGCGTGTCCATGTTGCTGGTGCCGTGCCGGGCGGCGCGCCAGGCGGCACGGTAGAAACGGCCGCCAGCCCACGCCTGGACGATCGTCGCGGGGACGAGCGCGATCAGGTTCCGTGCCTCCATCGTGAGGACAGCCATCGGGAGGGCCATCAGCGCCATGATCGCCAGCGCGACCGTCACGGAGCCGACCGCCTTGGCGAGCAGGATCCGTGCGCTCCGAACCCTGGCGAGGTCCTCGTCCGAAAGCTCGTCGACGAGGGAACGGGGGGCCGAATCGGGGTCCGACGCCGGGGCCTGGCGGATGTCGTATCCGGCCGCTTCGACCGCGCCGACCAGATCCGCTGGCGCGGCGACGTCCGGGAGGTAGCGGATCGTCGCCGATTCGGTGGCGAGGTTGACGGTCGCCGTCTCCACGCCATCGGTCTGGCGAAGGAACCGCTCGATCCGGTTGACGCAGGACGCGCAGGTCATGCCCTCGATGGGCAGGGTGACCTCGATGGGTGGGGCCGCGGGGCCGGGCCCGGGCGCGGCGGGTGTCGTCGTGGTCGTCATACTCCCTAGGAGTATACACGGCGTGGATGTTGGGCGGTGGAGCGGAGTGGCGCCCGGCGCGGGCGAGCGAGTCTGGCTTGCCGAGCAGGTCGGTCCTGCCGAGCGAGTCGATCCTGCCGAGCGAGTCCGTCCTGCCGAGCGAGTCGGTCCTGCCGAGCGAGTCCGTCCTGCCATGCACCAACGGGTGTGGTACGCGGCGAGCTGTGGCGCCGCCGGGGCAGCACCGAAGGCAATTCCCGGCCCACCTACCACCCCGGTTGGTACCTGGGTCCCTTCTGGTCCGGTTCGGCCCCATGAGCGCGCTTGGTGGTGGCTCGTACCACTCCGGTTGGTAGATGGTGAGTGGCGAGCCTCGAGGCGCCCGCGCGCCGACCGACGGGCCGTCGGGCACACTTCACCCCGATGGACGGCCACGCGGAGTCAGTCGCGATCGTTCGGGTGGTGGAGGGTCCGTGGGGTCCGCTGCATGTCGCGGCCACAAGGCGCGGGATCATCGCGGCAGAGTCCATGACCACCAACCACGCCTTCGCCAGCGCCGTCGCGCACCGCGTCCGGGGGATCGTGGCGGGCGACGGCGACGCCACTCGGTCCGCGGCCGATCCGAGGCCTTGGCTCCTGGACCGCGCCGAGGCCGTCATCGCCGCGATGATCGACGGCCGTCCGCCGACCGACGCGGTCCCGGTGGACCTCGCCGATCGACCGCGATGGGACCAGGTTGTGCTCGCGGCCGTCCGCATGATCGGCTGGGGCGAGACCGCCAGCTACGGCACGATCGCGCGGATGATCGGCGCGCCGCGGGCCGCCCGGGCGGTCGGTGGGGCGCTGGGACGAAACCCGGTCGCGCTCCTGATCCCGTGCCACCGGATCATCGCCGGGGACGGGACGATCGGCGGGTACGGTGGCGACGGCTGGGGATCGCGCGACGACGCCCTGGCACGCAAGCGGGCGCTGCTTCTTCGGGAGGGCATCGTCATCGAGACGCCGACAGGGTGACGGGTCGGCCCAGGGTCGGTGAGGTCGAGGCCGAGGTCGACGGCGTCGCGGGGGTCGCGGGCGTCGCGGGCACCGGCCCACGTCCCGCCAGATGTCACTGGGGTGACCACACGTCACGACGGTCGCGCCCCGGTCCCGCGATCCGTGCGGGCCGCAGCGACTGGATCCTGCCAGATGCGTGCGGAGGACGGCATGTGACCCGGACCGCACGACGAGTGCTCGGGTGGGTGCCATCTGCCGGGTTCTCGAGCGATCCGGCGGTGGGCGTCGCGGGCCGGCGATCGGAAGGTGCCGGCTCGGGTCGCGAGAGCGTCACCGTCGCTCTGCCCCGCGGCTAGACTCCCTCGAGATGACCGCCGCGGCCCCGCCCACGCCGCCTGCGCCCACGCCGCCGGCACCCCCGGCTGCGCCGTCGATGTTCGCCGTCTTCCGTCGGCGCGATTTCTCCCTGCTCTGGACGGCTCAGCTCGTATCGACCGCCGGATCGTCGTTGACCGACCTCGCCGCCGGGATCTGGGTCTACCAGCAGACCGGTTCGGCCCTGGCCGTGGGGCTGACGCTGATGGCGACGGCCGTCCCGAGCCTGGTCATCGGCCTGCTCGCGGGCGTGTACGTGGACCGCCACGATCGCAAGCGGATCATGATGCTCACCTGCCTCATCCAGGCGGTGGTCGTCGCGTTCATCGCGCTCGCGGTCGGCACGGAATCGATCGTGGGGCTGTACGCCCTTCTGCTGCTCAACGCCGGGGTCAAGCAGTTCTTCGATCCGGCCCACGACAGCCTGATCCCGGAGATGGCGAGCGACGAAGAGCTGTCGGCCGCCAACGCGTTCCTGTCGATCGCGTCCTTCGGCTCGACGGCCATCGGGTTCGCCGGCGCCGGTCTCCTCGCCAGCACCGTCGGGGTCCAGCTCGCCTTCATCATCGACGCGATCTCCTTCGTCGTCGCGGCCGCGCTGATCTTCCTGATGGGGCGCTATCCGATGCCGATACCGGAGGAGGAGGCGTCGGTCGCGGTGATCGTCGAGAACCTCAAGTCCGGCATGTCGGTCCTGTTCGGGACCCCGATGATCCGCTCGCTGTTCCTGGTGGGCGCGTTCATGTTCGTCGCCTTCGGGCTCTGGAACGTGCTGCTGCTGCCGTTCTCGATCCGGATCCTCGGCGCCACCGAGTTCGAATACGGGCTCCAGGAGGGACTGACGTCGGTCGGATTCGTCATCGGCTCGCTGTTCATGGCCCGGTTCGCCTCCCGGTTCCCCGAGCCCGTCTGGATCATCATCTCCATGGTGGGCATGGGCGTGATGGGCATCGCCTACGCCCTGGCCACATCGGTCCCGATCGCGATCCTGCTGGTGACGATCAGCGGGTTCCTGCAACCCCCGTCGTCGGTCTCGCGCTCGGTCCTGCTCCAGCGCGCCACGCCCCGCGAGATGCGCGGTCGCGTGTTCTCCGCGTTCTACGTCATGCGCGACGTGATCTTCCTGATCGGGATGGCCGGCGCCGGGCTGGCGGACGTCGTCGACATCCGGCTGCTCATCGTCGTCGCGTCGAGCCTGCTGTTCGTGTCGGCCGGTATCACGCTCGTCGCCCCCGGGATGGGGATCGGGACGTGGCGCGCGGCGAGCGAGCGGCTCCGTGCCGCCGGTGCCGCACCCGGTCTGGCGCAGGCACCCGCAAGAGCCGCGACCGCGGCCGACTTCGAGCGGCTCGCCGTCCGGATCGGCGCGTTCGGGAAGCTCAGCCCGAAGCAGCGCGCCGAATTCCTCGGGTCCGCCACCCATCGCGAGATCCCGGCCGGGACGCGCGTCATCGAGCATGGCGACGTCGCGACGTCCGCCTACTTCATCCTCGACGGATCGGCGACCGCGGGTATCCCCGACGAGGACGGCTATCGCGGCCTCTCGACGATGGGGTCCGGAGACTTCTTCGGCGAGATCGCGGCGCTTACCGGCAGTGCCCGGACCGCGGACGTGGTCACGGACGTGCCGACGGTCCTCCTTGAGGTGCCCGCGGATGCCCTGCGGGCGGCGATGCGGGTCCCCGAGATCCAGAAGCTGGTCTCGGCCACGCTCGCGACGCGCCTCATGCGGACCGAGAACGCCGACCTGCCGCGGCTGGCCGGTGTCGATCAGGACTCGTTGCGCGACCTGCGCACGCCAAGACCGGACCCACCCGTGCTCGCCGGGCCCGGCGACGGGGATGTCGCGTAGGTGACACCCGGCCCGTCGGCCACCGACTGGCGGGCCTGGGACTGAACGGCTAGGGTTCGTGCATCGCCATCGAGGGACGACAGGCGGTCCGACAAGGAGCGTGAGATGCAGAAGAAGATCCAGCTTCCGAAGGAGCACCTCATCGAACCGGATGACGCGGCGAAGCGGTCCATCGACGGCGACGACGTCGAAGGCCATCGGGCACGTCAGGCGCCGGATGACTTCTCGCGACGGACCCCGTCGACGGGCGGCGAGCTCAGCCCATCGTTCCCGTCCACGGGTGGGGACCTGACCGACGACGATGACGTCGAGGGCCATCGCCGACACTGATCGGCGATCTCGTCCAGGCTACGACCGCCCGCATCGATCGGGCGGTCGTTTCATGTCCGGCGGGGATCGTCCGCGGTCGCGGCCAGGAGCGCTTTGACCTCGAACGGGCTGACGCCGGGATGTCGATCGCGGATGCGGGCCGCATATCCCGCCAGGTGCGGTGCCGCGAACGAATTCCCCGTGGCGCGGATCCGCGTCCCGCCGCGCCACGCGACATCGACGTCGAGACCGTAGGCGCCGAATTCGACTGGCGGCGACGGGTTGTAGAACCAGACGGCCGGATCGGCGACGTCGTGCGCGGCCGTCGAGATCACCGTGGCGAACAGCGAGGGCAGTGACGGGCCGGCGACGTTGTTTGCGGCACTCACGAGCAGCGTGTTCGCGAAATAGGCCCGGTCCACGACCTCGTGGAAGACGCCCGCGAGGGCTTCGCTGCGCGACGAGAGACTGAGGTTGACGATGCCGATCCCCTCGGCGGTGGCCCACTCGAGCGCGGTCAGGAACGCCAGGCCCTTCCCACGATTGTCCGGACCAAGGACGCGGATCGAGACGAGCGACGCGCCGGGCGCAACGGAGTGGATGATCCCCGCGCATGCGGTCCCGTGCCCGACGACATCCAACGCGTCGGGATCCTCGCGGACCTCGGCCTGGTCCCCGTCCAGTGCCACGACGACGCTGCGGAGCAGCCGGCCGCCGACCGCGGGATGGTCTCGCTCCACCCCGGAGTCGACGATCGCCACGGTCACGCCGGTGCCGTCCGCCTCCCCGAAGACCGCCGTCCGATCGAGCCGACCGAAGGGCCGCTCGCGCGCGAGCCGGTCTCGCCGGTCCACAGCGAACGCTTCGCCCCAGGCCGGCGGGCGCATGTCCAACGTCGTCATCGCGTGGCACCACGTCGACCGCGCCGGGCGGCCGTGCGCCGGGCCAGCGCGTCGAGGATCTCCACGATGAAGTCGACGTCGGCGGGGTCGGTCGGCCCCAGTCGGGCAAGGCGATCCGCGATCCTCCAGACAGGATCATCGGCCCCGGCCGCCGACTCGGCGGCGGAGGCGACGAGGGCATCGATGGCCTCGTCATCGAGCGATCCCGGTCCCGATCCAGCCGCCGCAGCCGCTACAGCGACGAGGGAATCGCGCAGGAGGCCGCTCGCCTGTCGATCGAGACGGGTCGCCTCGACGGCGACGCTCGCCTGCCGGGCGAAGACCGAGGCGAGTTCGATGTCGCGGAGATCGAAGGTCCCGCCGTCGCGTCGATCGAGGATCTCGAGCACGCCGAGCACTGACGCCTCGTCCACCAACGGCACGGCAAGCAGGGAGCGCGGGACATAGCCGGTCCGCTCGGCCGCGGCGCGCTCGAATCGCGGGTCGCTCGCCACATCGGCGATCGAGATCGGCTGACCGGTGGCATGGACGTATCCGGCGATCCCCTCGCCGGACGCCACCGATACCCCGACCACGCCCTGCCCGCGCTCGCCCGCGGCCACGCGAAAGACCAGTCGGTCCGTTGCCGGATCGTGCAGGGCGAGCGAAGCGGCCTCCGCGTCGAAGAGGGTGACCGTCGCGTCGACGATCGACTGGAGCACGAGCTCACCGCCCGGTGGCTCGATCCGGACCGCCGCTTCGAGCCGGCGGGCGACGGCGGCCAGGGCGGCGGACGCAGCCTCGGCGTCGGTCATCGGTGGGCCGCGGCGGCCAGTCGACGCGGATCGGGGACCACGAGGGCGTCGCCGTCGAACCGCAGCAAGCCGTCATCGACGAATTCGGCGAGGAGCCGGTTCACCGACTGGCGCGATCCACCGATCATGCCGGCCAGCTCGGTCTGGGTGAACGGCCAGTCGAGCCGGACCTCGGCCGAGGGGACGCGGCCGTCACCGTCGGCGATCCGGCGGAGGAGGTGCTGCGCGAGGCGGCCCGGCAGATCGAGGAAGTGGAGATCCTCCACCTGCGCCGTGAGTCGGCGGATCTCGGCCGCGAGCGCCGCGAGGAGCGCTCGTCGGAGCGTCGGTTCGCGATCGATGACCGTCTCGAACGCACGGCGATGGAGGACCAGCGCACTCACCGGATCCAATGCCACCGCCGACGCGGATCGCGCGGTGCCGTCCAGCAACGCCAGCTCCCCGAAGAACCCACCAGCTTCGATGGTGGTCAGGATGGCCGCATCGCCGCCGTCGTCCGCGGGGACGAGGATCTTGACCGAGCCGCTGACGATGACGAACAGCGAGTCGCCAGGGTCTCCGAGATGGAATATGACCTCGCCACGCTTGAAGCGGCGAGCGCGAAGCGCCCCGAGGCAGACGTCCAGGGAGCGTTCGTCGACGCCGGCGAAGAGTCGGCAGGCGCGAAGGGCGTCGCGGGCGATCGAGGCATCGGCTGGGCTGGGCGCCATGCGGTCATCGTACGCGGGCGCGTCTCCCGCCGGCGGCCTCTGCGAGCTAGGGCCGGGGCACCGGGCGCATCGGGTAGACGCCCACGACGATGGGTGTCCGCGGGTCGAACGAGAGCTCATAGCCGATCTCACCGGCACGAACGAGTTCGCCGAGCAGCTGGCCCTCCCGGTCCGGGAGTCCGACATAGATCCGTCCCGGGGCCAGGTCGATGGGGCACACGTCGTCGTCGTCGCCGTCGATCGCGAACCGGCGCCGCAGCTCATGCATCGGCACGTAGGGCCGGCTCTTGATGAAGCGCCGGAGTTGCGGCGCCGTACACGGCGATGATCGGTCGTGTCCGTTCATCGGGCGAGCACCCGCAGGTAACGGACCCGGGTCCAGGTCGGCCGGTGCTGACCGGCGCCGGGGATCCGACGGGCGGTGCGTCGGGTGCCGGGGGGGTGGCGATCGGTGTCGGGGCCGCCTCGGCACGCATCTCGACCAGCGGCGCCGGGAGGACTGGATCGGCGCTGGGGACATCGGACGACCTCGCCGGCGGCGCCGGTCGTGGAGACCCACCGCCGTTCATCGGGCCCAGGCCGGGCTCCGCGGCCCGGACGGCGCGCGCGTCCGTCGACGGCCCGGGTTTGGGGCCCTCGCGACGGGGTCGTTCGTGATGGTGGCCGCGGCCGTGGCGCCGGCTCATCGGCCGGTCGTCCCGGGTCGCGCGTCCCGGTGCTGGGCAACGCCGCCGAAGCGGCGTGTGGGCGTGATGGTCATGGACACTCAGGCTCGGCGCGTCGCTGGGAGGCGACCCGTCGCCCGATGATACCGCAGGTCCGAAAGCCGTCCGGCCTCAGCCGGCCTCAGCCGGCCTCAGCCGTCGACGACCGTCAAGTCGCGAGGGGCCTCGTTCAGGGCGATCGGCCCGTCGGGACCGCAGACGACGATGTCCTCGATCCGGGCACCGTACTCGCCGACGAGGTAGATCCCGGGTTCGATGGAGAACGACATCCCCGGTTCGAGCGGAAGGCCGTTCCCGGCCACGATATACGGGTCTTCGTGGACCTCCAGCCCGATCCCGTGGCCCGTGCGATGGAAGAACGCTGCGCCGTACCCCTCGGCGTCGATGATCGAGCGAGCGGCGGCGTCGACGGTCTCGCACGCAACGCCCGGACGGACGGCTCTCGTGGCGGCGGCCTGGGCCGCGTGCAGGACGCCGAAGAGGTGACGGAACCGCTCGTCGGGGCCGCGGGACGGATCGCCACCGGTGACCCACAGCGTTCGCGTGATGTCCGATCCGTACCCGTCGAGCGTGCCGCCGATGTCGACCACGACCGGCTCCCCCGCCCGGATGACCCGCTCGGACGGCTCATGGTGCGGAGACGCCGAGTTCGGTCCCGACCCCACGATCGCGAACTCGGCCGTTTCGTGCCCCTCGGCGATCAGTCGCGCTTTGATCTCATCCGCGACATCGATCTCGGTCCGCCCGACGAGGCGACCGGCCGCGATCTGCCCGATGACGCGATCGGCCGCCTGCGCGGCGAGTCGAAGGAGGGCGATCTCGTCGTCGTCCTTGCGCATCCGCAACTCGCGGAGCACGACCGACGCCGGCTCGAAGCGCGCACCCGGGAGCGCGGCCTGGAGGCGGAGGAGGTGACTGGACCACAGGGTGTCCGAGACCGCGATACGACCGCCTGGCTCACGACCCGCCGCCGGCAGGAGGCCCGCGACGATGGCGTACGGATCATCGGTCTCGTCCCAGGTCTCGATCGTGACGTCTGTCCCGAGCCCGGCCTCGGCGGCTCCGCGCTCCAGCCTCGGGACGACCATGACCGGCGCCTCGCCGGGGACCACCACGAGCATCGTCAGCCGCTCCAGCGGGAGCGCGACGTAGCCGGTCAGGTAGCGCAGGTCCGCGCCGACCCCGACGAGGACCGCCGCGGACCCGTGCGCTTCGGCGGTAGCGCCGAGTCGGGCGAGGCGGGTCGCGTGTCGGTCGCCGGTGATGGTCGGACGACCGGTCGTGGTCGGCGTCACGAGGCCAGCCAGCGACGGACGCTCGCGGGGCCATCCTCGAAGAGTTTCCGGTAGGCGAGCACGCGGTCCGCACCCGCGGCCAGGAGACGCTTGCGCTGCGCGGCGTCGTCATGCTGGCCGACCGCCAGCACGCGCGTCCCGGCACTCACCGCCCGCCCGACGACCTCGTCCGCGTCGTAGGCGAGGGCGGTCACGTCGACGATGAGGAATCCGGTGTCGGGCAGGTCTGACGCGGTCCGCACCGCCACAGGCTCGGCGTCCGCATCGCGTATGGCGCGGGCCAGTCGATCCTGCCAGATGAGGTCCTGCGCGAGGACCGCGACCCGGACGCTCAACCGAACTGGTCCACCAGGTGATGGAAGACGTCCCGGGCTGACACGATGCCGGTCGGACGGCCGTGCTCGACGATGGGGATGTGGCGGAACCCACCGACGGCCATCTTGTGGATGGCGATCGCGATCGGGTCGTCGTGGCGGAGCACGACGGGATCGTGGGTCATCAGGTCGCCGACGCGGAATGACTTGACGGACTTGCCGGCGACCTTCACCACGGCGTCGCGGTCCGTGAAGATCCCCACGAGTCGCTCGTCCTCGACGACGAGGACGCAGTCGACTTCGGCCTCGTGCATGCGCGCGATCACGACATCGAGCGGCGTGTCTGGCGCGACGACGACGGGTTCGGGGGCCCGAAGGTCATCGAGGTGCTGACCGAGCAGCCGCCCGTGGAACGACGTGGCGGGCTGCGGGATGTCGCCCCACGCCAGGTCTGCGCCACAGTTGTCGCAGACTTCCGCGCCCATCAGATTGAAGGTCCCGCAGACCGGACAGTCCATCTCGTTCCCTCCGACTACTCGACCGTCCAGGTCTCCCCACCGGCCAGGACCGCCGCGAGGTCCCCGGCCCCGGACTTCGCGACCGCCGCGGTGAGCTGATCCTCGATGAGTTGGTCGTGGGTCGGCCGGCTCACCGCGCGCAGGACCCCCACCGGCACCGGGAACTCCGGATAGGACATCCGCGAGAGCATGAGGGCCAGGTACGGTTCGTCCGCGGCCTCATCGTGCACCAGCAGATCCGCCTCCGTGACGCCGTCCTGCCCGATGGTGACCACCTCGGGATGCAGGCCGTTGAGCCGGATGCCCTTGTCGCGGTCCTTGCCGAAGATCATCGGCTTCCCGTGCTCCAGGACGAGCATGCGTTCCTCGCGGACATCACGGTCCGTGAAGTCCCGCCACGCGCCGTCGTTGAAGATGTTGCAGTTCTGGAGGACCTCCACGAAGCACGAGCCCTTGTGGCGTCCCGCGCGTTCCAGCGTCCCCTGCAGGTGTTCCGTGTGGGTGTCCACGGAGCGGGCGACGAAGCTGGCCTCGGCCGCGATCGCGATCGTGAGCGGGATGATGGGCGTATCGACCGAGCCGACCGGCGTGGACTTGGTCCGCTTCCCGAACTCGGAGGTCGGCGACGCCTGGCCCTTCGTCAGCCCGTAGATGCGGTTGTTGAACATGACCAGGTTGATGTCCACGTTGCGGCGCATCGAATGGATGACGTGGTTGCCGCCGATCGAGAGCGCGTCGCCGTCGCCGGTGATCACCCAGACCATCAGGTCCGGGCGCGAGGCCTTGAGGCCCGTCGCGAGCGTCGGCGCCCGGCCGTGGATCGTGTGGAACCCGAACGTGTTCATGTAGTACGGCAGGCGACCGGAGCAGCCGATCCCCGAGATGAAGACGATGTCCTCCTTCGCGTACCCGAAGTCCGGCATCACCTTCTGCGTCTGGGCCAGGATCGAGTAGTCACCGCAGCCTGGGCACCAGCGGACCTCCTGGTCCGACACGAAGTCCTTGCGGGTGAGCTTGATGATCTCGGCGTTCTCGGCGCTCAACGGCGGCTGATCGGGGACGGTCGCCGGACCGTGCCCGTTCGTGTCGGTCATGCGGTCGTCTCCCCGAGGAGCCGCTCGGCCTCCTCGACGATCTCGGCGATCCGGAACGGCTTGCCCCGGACCTTGTCGTAGCCGACCGCGTCGATGAGGTACTTCGCCCGGATCAACATCAGGAGCTGTCCGAGGTTCACCTCGGGGATGAGGACGCGTCGATAGGACCGGAGGACACCCTCGGTGTTGGCCGGGAACGGGTTGAGGTGGCGCAGGTGGGCGTGCGCGACGGAGCGACCGTCGGCCTGCAGGCGTTCGACGGCGGATCGGATCGCCCCATAGGTGGATCCCCACCCGAGGATCAGGAGATCGCCGGTGGACGGTCCGTGGACCTCGAGCGCCGGGATGTCATTCGCGATGCCGGCCACCTTGGCGGCCCGGAGCAGCTGCATGCGGTGGTGGTTGTCCGGGTCGTAGCTGACGTTGCCGGTCACGTCGGCCTTCTCGAGCCCGCCGATGCGGTGCTCGAGCCCGGCGGTGCCCGGGACCGCCCACGGGCGGGCGAGCGTCTCCGGATCGCGGAGATACGGGCGGAAGGGGCCCTCGCCGCGTTCCGCATTCGGCACTCGGATGTCGGGGAGGGTGGCGGTGTCCGGGATGCGCCACGGCTCGGAGCCTGTGGCGAGGAAGGCATCGGAGAGATACGCGACGGGCGTCATGTACTTGAGCGCGATGCGCCAGGCCTCGATGGCGACGTCGAAGCACTCTCCAGGCGTCGCGGGCGCAACGATCGGGATCGGCGAGTCCGCGTTCCGCCCGAACATGAGCTGGAGGAGATCGGACTGCTCGTTCTTCGTCGGCATCCCGGTCGACGGGCCCGCGCGCTGGACGTCGATGACCACGAGCGGCAACTCGACCATGACCGCGAGGCCCATCGCCTCGGTCTTGAGCGCGATGCCCGGGCCGGACGAGGCCGTCATCCCCAGCGATCCCCCATAGCTGGCCCCGATCGCGGCCCCGATGGCGGCGATCTCGTCCTCGGCCTGGAACGTCTTGACCCCGAAGGCCTTGTAGGTGGCGAGCTGGTGCAGGATGTCACTCGCGGGGGTGATCGGATAGCTCCCGTAGAAGAGCGGGCGAGCCGCCTGCTTCGATGCCGCGAGGAACCCAAGCGCGGCGGCCTCATTGCCGGTGATGTTCCGATAGGTGCCCGAAGGCAGGTGAGCCGGCTTGACCCGGTAATGGGTGTGGAAGATCTCGGTGGTCTCGCCGAACGCGTAGCCGGCCTTGAGCGCGCGCTTGTTCGCTTCGGCGATGACCGGTCGCGCCGAGAACTTGGCATCGACCCAGGCGAGCGTCGGGTCCATGCTCCGCTCGTACAGCCAGAACATGATCCCGAGCGCGAAGAAGTTCTTGGTCAGATCCTTCTGCTTGCTGGTCATGTCGAGGCCATCGAGCGAACGCTCGTTGAGCGACGTGATCGGGATCTCGAACACCGTGAAGGACGACAGCGACCCGTCGGTCAGCGGATTGCTGCCGTAGGCCGCCTTGTTGAGGTTCTGCTGCGTGAAGGCGTCCCGGTTGACGATGAGGGCCCCACCGGGCGGCAGATCCATGATGTTGGTCTTGAGGGCGGCCGGGTTCATCGCCACGAGCACGTCGGGCTGGTCGCCGGGGGTGTGGATCTCGTTCGAGCTGAAGCTGATCTGGAAGCCCGAGACGCCGGGTAGCGAGCCCGCGGGTGCGCGGATCTCGGCCGGGAAGTCCGGCAGGGTGCTGATGTCGTTGCCGAAGACGGCCGCCGTCCGGGTGAACTGGGTCCCGGTCAGCTGCATCCCGTCGCCGGAGTCGCCGGCGAACCGGATGGTGACCCGCTCGAGTTCGGAGACGTCCGACTCGATCGCCGTGTCGGTGATCGTCATGCGCCTTCAGACGCCTTCATGCGCTGGTGGGGCCGGGGCGGGATGTTGAGCAGTGCCTCGGGGAAGGACTCGGCCACGAAGCGGATGATGTCGATCTGGCGGACGACGCCCACGAGGTACCCATCCTGATCCACGAGTGGGATGTTGCGGAACCGCCCGCTCTCCATGAGCGCGATCGCGTCCCGGATCGTCTGGTCGAGGTCCAGGGTGCGGGGCTCGGTGGTCATGAGCGTCTCGATCGGGTCGCCGAGATCGATCTGGCCGCCCACGATGCGACCGAAGATGTCCCGCTCGGTCAGGACACCCCGCAGTCGACCCTCGGCATCGCAGACGAACACCGAATCGCTCGAGCCGGTGCGCTGGATGGCGCGGATGCACTGTCGAAGGGAGGTGCCCGGCTTGACGGTCAGCGGCTGCCGCCGGGTCAGGACGCCGAGGCGCTCCTGGAGCATCGCGGGGACGCGGCCGACGACGGCGGCTTCGGTGAGTTCGGTCACAACGAGAGTGTAATCGGTCATTGCCCGCAGCGACCCAAGCGAGCATGATGCGCCGGGTGAGCGGCCACGCTCGCCAGCCCCGCTCCTGCGCTGAGGTCTGGGTGATGGTCGTTCATCGGTCGGTTGCGCTCGTCGTCATGGTCGTCGTCGTCGCCTGTGGAGGGACCTCGCCGAGCGGGCCACCGAGCTCCACTCCCGTCCCCTCCGCGACCCCGGTCCCCTCCACGACCCCGGTCCCAACAGCGTCGCCCACCCCGGCGCCCGTGGACGTCAGTGCGCCGTTCCTGGCCGCGATCACGGACCCGGGGTTCGAAGCCGACATGGAGATCAGCGGCACCGTCACCATCGCCGGGACCGAGGGCACGATCACCGGCTTTGGCACAGTCTCGGGTGCCGGGTCCGCGACGAGTATCACCCTGTCGATCGCCGGCCGAGACCAGATCAACGAGTCCATCGAGATCGGCGACGAGGGCTGGGCCCGGCGGGCGCCAGGACCGTGGCTGGTTGATCCACCATCGAAGTCGTCGATGCGCGCGTTCCTCGAGGCGATGACCGGCGCCGTCGACCTCGGCGTCGTCGATCTTGACGGGACCTCGTTCCACCACCTCCAGCCCGCGGGCGGCAACGAGCTCACCCCGGAAGCCGCCGGGTTCGACGTCGAAGGGGCCCGAGATGCAGCTTTCACCATCGACTTCTACGCGACCGACGACGGGACGCCGGCGATCATCGCCCTCGGCGGTGCCTGGACGCAGACGGCTGACGGGCAGGACGTGACGGTCGAGGTCGGGGCCGCCTACACATTGACCCCATTCACCGGCTTGCTCGAGCCACCGACCGACGTCTGGGAGTTCCACGCTTCGAAGGCCTTCGACTACCGGATGGCCCACCCGGCCGAGTGGACGGTCAAGGCGTCGAAGTCCCAGGACACGTACGGCGTGGGCGGGCAAGGGTATGTCTACGTAGCGCCGCAGGCGGTCGCGAAGGGGACCAAGCTGGCCGGCTTCGTCGCCGCGCTTCGGAAGAGCTACAAGCGCGACTTCGGCGTCGACCCCATCATCGACGAGCCCACCAGCCTCGCTGGCGCAGCCGCCCATCGTCTGGTCTATCGTTTCACGAACGCCGACGACGTCGAGGTGACGATCGCGGACGTCGTCACGGTGCACGCCGGCAAGGGCTGGGAGGTCTTCTTGGCCAGCAGTGGCGGCGACGAGGACGTCGCGTTCTTCGAGATCTTTACAGCCACGTTCGAATTCACCGATCGATGACGTCACTCCGCGAACGGGTCCTTGCCGGCGAGACCACCATCGGCTGCTGGGTGTCGTCGGGCTCACCGTTCAATGCCGAGTTGCTCGGTCGTGCGGGGTACGACTGGCTCGTCCTCGATACGGAGCACGGGATGGGGTTCGAGGCGGACCTGCTGACCCAGCTCTACGCCGTCGGGACGACGCCGGCGACCGCCTTGGTCCGCATCGAGCGGAGTGATCGCCTTCGAGTGGCACGCTCTCTCGACCTCGGAGCGGGCGGGCTGGTGATCCCACGGATCGAGTCCGCGGCAGCCGTCCACGACACGCTCAGCTGGATGCGGTTCCCGCCGGCGGGGCAGCGTGGCGTCGCCCTGGGCGGGCGTGGGCAGGGGTTCGGCGCGGTCGGTCACGCGGACATCGGCACCCTCAACGACGTCGTCCTCGGCGTCTTTCAGATCGAAACGGTCTCGGCCCTCGCCGACATCGAGGCCATCGCCGCCGTACCAGGCGCAGACGTGCTGTTCGTCGGGCCGGCGGACCTCTCACATGCCCTTGGCGTCCCGGGGCGCTTCGACGACCCGACGTACCTGGACGCTCTCCGGTCCGTCATCGCGGCCTGCCGGCGACACGGCAAGGCGGCCGGGATCCTGATCCACGACCCGTCGGTCGTGGCCCGTCATCTCGAGATGGGCTTCACGTTCCTCGGCGCCGGGTCGGATGCGGCGCTGCTCGGGATCGGCGCGCGAGCGATGCTCGGAGCCGCCAGGCCTGCCTAGGGCCCGTTGACCAGGCCGCTCGTATCGACGACCTCCAGATCGCGGCCGGTGATGACGTCCAGTTCGTGCATGACGTCATCGTCGAAGCCCGGGTCGCTGGCGCCGGTGATGTACCAGGGCGATCCGTTGTCGGCAAGGATCATCCCGTAGCGCTGGAGCGCGACCGCGATCACCCGCGCCTGCGGGGAGAACCCGGACACGTCATAGCTGGCCTTGAGCCGGACCCGGAGCCCCATCGGCGGGAGGCTCGAGGAGCCTGAGGCGCCCGCCTGATGGCGAGCCGGGTAGATGTAGGACGTGCGTGTCTCGTCCGTGGTGAACCGGAGCGCATGGGCGATCTCCCCGGCGACGACCTCGTCGTAGCGGACGAGCCCCGGAAGGATGGGCAGCCCGGCGGCGTCGGCGCTCGTCCACCCGGCGGGCCGCAGGGCGTTGGACTGGAGGTCCCAGGTGGCCCCACTGCCGGCTCGCCAGGTGCCGTCGACCTTCCGCGCGTTGAAGAGTTCATACAGCCGGCACAGGTCGCGGTCGACCATGAGGATGTGCCGGTCCGAGCCGCCCTCGACCTTGGGGTTCGCCGGGATCGGGTACGGGACGTGGTCGGACTCGTCGTCGTACTGGAACGTGACCGTGGATCCAGGGGTATCGCCATCCACGACGTTGATCGGGATGCCGTAGCCCGCGTACGAGCCGAAGTCCATGTGCAGCCCGCGGTCAAGACCGATCGCCGCGATCATCGTCGTGGAGTTCGACGCGACGTCGCGGTCGTCCACCCGGATGTTCCACACGTTGTCCGCCGGGAAGATCGGGCAGTCCGGAGCGCCGGGGAGTGTCGGCGCTCCGCCGGGGTTCGCCGGCGGGACGGGATGGCTGGCGGCGCTCTTCGGGTCGGTCCCGGCGCGGACCTCGGTCCCGTCGTGGTAGCCGTCGCCGTCGGTGTCGGCCTTGCGCGGGTGCGTGCCGCGATCCTGCTCCTGGCGGTTCGTCAGCCCGTCGCGGTCCGGATCCTCCTTGCCGTCGCCCTTGCCGTCGCGATCGGTGTCGCCCTTGCGCGGGTTCGTGCCGGCCAGGTACTCATATCGGTTGTTCAGCGCGTCGTGGTCCGGGTTCTCCTTGCCATCGGGCTTCCCGTCACGATCGGTGTCCTTGCGGTTCGGGCTGGTCTTCGACTTGTTCCGTTCGAACGCGTTCGCCAAGCCGTCGCCGTCGGTATCGGTGGCGGCGATCGTCGTCAACGGGAGGGCGGCGAGCAGCATGGTCGCGAGCAACGCGGTCACGACGGCGCGACGGCCGCGGCGATGGATGGACATGACGCGATGGTGGGTCATCCGCCCGTTCGCGGCGACCCACCAAGACGTTCCATGGCGATGGCTCGGTGGTCCGGTTCCGGCGCGCACCGCCGGACCGGGTTCAGCCCTCCGCGAGATCGCTGCGGCGCTCGAGGATGACGATGTCCCGCCACCGGCCACCGGTGTCCTGGCCGATCGCGCGATGCTCCCCGACGCGGCGGAACCCGACGCGCTCATGCAGCGCGAGACTCGCGGCGTTCTCGCGCAGGACGCCCGCCAGCAGCGTCCAGAACCCGGCGGCCGCGGATGCCGCGATGAGCGAGCCCAGGAGCGCTCGACCCACGCCACGTCCCTGGGCCGCCGCATCCACGTAGATGCTCTCCCACGCGACACCGGCATAGACCAGGCGTGCCGAATACCCGCTCAATGCGCACCAGCCGAGGATCGGACCGTTGGCCTCCTCGCGGGCCACCAGCCGACCGTCCGGTTTGTGCGAGTGATCGAAGTGGTGCCAGTCCGGTGGTTCCCGCTCGAGGGTCGCATTGCCCGTCGCGATCCCGTCCGCATAGATGCGCCGGACCTCCGGCCAGTCGTCGGCGGTCATCGAGGCGATGACGAAGGGCATGGTGGCGCGACGGTCCATCGCCGCGTCAGTCCGGGAACGCCTCGGGGCCGCGCTCACGCAACTCGCGGGCCTCGGCGGTGGGATCGTCCGAGGGCAGCCAGCTGAACGGGTAGCCCGGGTCATCGAGGTCCATCGCCGCCCGCGTGACGTGCAGTGGATGGAACGTGTCGACCATCACCGCGAGTTCCTCGGTGGCGTCGCGGCCGATGGATGCCTCGACGGTCCCCGGATGCGGGCCGTGCGGGATACCCGCCGGGTGGAGCGTGAACGACGCGATCTCCACGCCCCGCCGGCTCATGAAGTTGCCGGCCACGTAGTAGATGACCTCGTCAGAGTTGATGTTGGAGTGGTTGTACGGGGCCGGGATCGCGAGTGGGTGGTAGTCGAACTTGCGCGGGACGAACGAGCAGACGACGAAGTTCCTGGCCCCGAACGTCTGGTGGACCGGCGGCGGCTGGTGGACGCGGCCCGTGATCGGCTGGAAGTCCTCGATGGCGAAGCGGAACGGCCACAGATAGCCGTCCCAGCCGACCACGTCGAACGGGTGGTCGGCGTAGTGGTAGGCGGTGGTTCGGTCCCGACTGCGGACATGGACGACGAACTCGCCGGTCTCGCGGCGCGGTTCGGCGAGCTCGGGAGCGTGCAGGTCGCGTTGCGAGTACGGACTGTGCTCGAGCAACTGGCCATAGTCGTTCCGGTAGCGCTTGGGCGGCTCGATCTCCGATGGGGCCTCGAGGTAGAGGATCCGCTGCGCCGACCCCGTGTCCGGGTCGAGCCGCCAGGTCGTTCCGATCGGGAGGACGAGGTAGTCGCCCGGGCCGTACCGCAACGGTCCGAAGATCGTGTCGCAGACCCCCGTTCCCTCGTGGACGAAGAGCATCTCGTCGGCGACGCCGTTGCGATAGAACGCGCCGTCTGGCATCGGCCCGGCCGGTCGGACGATCCCGAAGACGACGTCGCTGTTGAAGTAGAGCGGGACCCGGCCGGTCACGATGTCGCCCCGCGGTTCGAGCCCGCCAGACTTCGTCAACCGGTGGCGGTGCAGGCCGTCGTCGGCGGCCTCCAGCCGGATCCGCGCGCCCGGCTCGATCTTGTGGGTCCGGGTGGGGGCGGTCAGGTGGTACAGCAGCGAGCTTCGTCCGCTGAACCCCTCCACGCCGAAGAGCTCCTCGGCATAGAGCGAGCCGTCCGGGGCGCGGTGCTGCGTGTGGCGCTGGCGCGGGATGCTGCCCCGGGCGACGTAGTACATCGGCGTCTGCCTCCTCGGATCCGAGGCCGTCAGTCTAGATGGCGGCCGACGCCGGGCGTGCCACCACGGGACTGCGCAGGACCCCGAGTCGCTCGACCTCGAGTTCGACGACGTCGCCGGGCAGCAGGTACCGACCCAGCGTCGCGTCGCGGACTTCGAGCAGGCACCCGGTCCCGACGGTCCCCGAGCCGAGCAGGTCGCCGGGTCGCAGGTGGACGTCCGCCGAGGCGCGGGCCGCGAGTGCGGCGAACCCGTGCACCGCGTCCGACCATCGACCCCGGGAGACCTCAACGCCGTTGATCCGGGCGGTCATCTCGAGGTCGAAGGCCCGGCCCGCCCGTGCCGACTCCACCTCGTCCGGCGTGACCAGCCATGGACCGAACGAGTTCGCGAAGTCCTTGCCCTTCGCCGGGCCCAGTCGCAGGGCGGTCTCCTCGCGCTGGAGGTCGCGGGCCGACCAGTCGTTGAAGATCATGTAACCGCCGATCGCCGCCTCGGCTGCCGCCTCGCTGAGGTCGATCGCGGGCGTATCGATGAGGGCGGCCACTTCGAGTTCAAAGTCCAGCTCCTCGGATCCGCGCGGGGCCCAGACCGGCTCGTCCGGCCCCCGGATCTCGGTCACGTTGGAGAAGTAGAAGACCGGGAGCCGGTACCAGATCTCGGGCACCGTCCCGCCACGTCGCTCCCACATGGTCCGGACGTGGCCCTCGAACCCGTAGCCGTCGCGCAGTGACGGTGGGCGGAGGACCGGCGGCCCGAAGTCCAGCCCCTCGCCATCGAGCACGGCATCGTCCTCGTCGTCCCGGACGGCGAACCCCTCGACGATGTCCAGGAGGGTCTCGACACGCAGCCCGCGGGCCATCAGGTCATCGAGGGTCGTGAGCGGCTGGCGGTAGAGGGCTGCGTCGTGCGCGAGGTTGGGTCGCGCGGCGACCGATCGCCGCCGGGCGACCTCGAGATCCAGCCAGAGCCGCGGGGCATCGTTCGACGACGAGCCCTCTGCGGGGCGAGCGGGGATGGCCGCCGCGATGCGCCATGGGGCGCCGGCCGGCGCGTGTCGGTCGCGGACGTGAGCGATGCGCATGGCGCCACCTTAGCGAAACACGACAGCCCGCGGTCCTGCTGAGACATGACCCGATTGGTGGATGGGCGCCGCACACATCGTGTGCCACTCTCCAGTGATGGACCTGGCCCGACATCGCCGCGGGGGGACGACCGTGGGCGGTGCAGAGGACACGCACGATCCGGCGGTCGACGCATCGCTCAGGATCCTCCTGACCACGATCCGCCTGGTATCGATCGTCGCGGGCCTGATCGGTTTGGCGACCCTCCTCGCCGGGCTGATCTTCGGCGCGACTGCGGAAGCCCTCGTCGGCCTCGGGGCGATGGCCTACGCCGTGTGGCTCGGTATCGAAGTCCGCTCGGCCGCGCGTTTCGGCGAGTCATCAGTCGTCCGCATCGCGATCGCGACGCTCAGCCTGATCGCGGTCGCGATCGTGCTCCAGCCATGGATCGGTCGAGCGCTGACGGTCGCGGCCGTCGTGCCGATCGTGCTGGCGCTCCCGTACGCCTCGGTCCGCACCGTGACCAAGCTGGCCATGGCCGGGGGCGTCGTTGGCATCGGCGCGTACCTGGCGGGTCGACTCGCTCCGCCGCAGGCCGCGATCCCGGCGTCCGTGGAGGCGTTCATCGCCACCGCGACCTTCATCTGCGGCCTGGCGTTCCTGCTCGCGTTCCTGCTCCAGGTCGGGCGTCGTCTCAAGGACACCGCGGCGGATCTGCGAAGCGTCGTGACGATGTCCAGTGACCTCGCGAGGTCGCTGGACCCACGACTCGTCGGTGATGGCGTGGCTCGGCACATCGCGCTGGCGGTCGGCGCTGATGACTGCACGATCAGCTTCTGGGACCGGGACGGCGATCGGGTCGTCTCGCTCGGGTTCTACCCGCCTGACCGTCGCGACACGATCGAGGACTCCTACGCCCTCGACGACTACCCGGCGACACGAGCGATGCTGGCGGGTCAGCGGGTCGAGCGCATCGATGTCGCGGATCCGCGAGCCGACCCGGCCGAGGTCGCGCACCTTCGGTCCCTCGACCAGCGAAGCCTGGTCATGATCCCGCTGGTCGCCATGGGCACGACGATCGGGCTCGTCGAACTCGCGTCGGCACGATCCGGTGTCTTCGATGCCCGACGCGTCGATCTTGCCCGGATGCTGGCCCATGAAGCCGCCATGGGACTCGAGAACGCGCGGCTCTACGACAAGGTGCGACACCAAGCCTTCCACGACGCGCTGACCGGGTTACCGAACCGACTGCTCTTCCGTGACCGCGTCGAGGCGGCTCTTGCCACCCGGCGGCCGAGCGAGGGCATCGCGATCCTCTTCATCGATCTCGACTCGTTCAAGGAGATCAATGACCGGCTTGGGCACGCCCGCGGCGACGCACTGCTCGCCCAGGTCGGGGAGCGGCTCGCCGCCAGCATGCGCGACGGCGACGTGGCCGCGCGGCTCGGCGGGGATGAGTTCGCCGTCCTCGTTCGCGACGTCCAGAGCGACGACATCGCGGTCTCCATCGCGAGCCGTCTGCTCGATGCCATTCGTCGACCCTTCGATCTTGGCGACGCCTCGGCCGACATCGACGCGAGTGTCGGGGTGGCGACCACCGGGCCGGACGGGGAGTCGCTGGAGGCGCTGCTGCGCAACGCCGACGTCGCGATGTTCGCCGCCAAGGCCAAGCGTCGCGACGGCATCGAGCTCTTCCGTCCTGCCCTCCGGGAGGAGCAGGCCGCTCGCATGGCGATGGCGTCGCGACTGCGCGGGGCGGACATGCGTGACGAGCTTCGCCTCGACTACCAGCCGATCGTCGATCTGGAGACGGAGCGTCTCGTCGGCCTCGAGGCCCTCGTCCGGTGGCAGCCGCCTGGTCGACCGCTCGCCATGCCCGCCGAGTTCATCGGGTTGGCCGAGGAGACCGGGGAGATCGTCCCGATCGGACGGTGGGTCATCCGCGAGGCTTGCCGCCAGGCCCGGGACTGGCAGGTCCGGCTCGGCCGGGAAGACCTCGAGATCAGCGTGAATTTGTCGGCCCGGCAGTTCGCCGACGACGGGCTGATGACCACGGTCGATGAAGCGCTGCGGGAATCCGGGCTGGATCCACAGACGCTGGTTCTGGAGATCACCGAGAGCACGCTCATGCAGCACACGACGAGCACCGTCGCGCGCCTCGCCGCGTTCCGCGAACGTGGCGTGCGGATCGCGATCGACGACTTCGGGACAGGGTATTCGTCGCTGAGCTACCTGGAGCAGTTCGCCGTCGACATCCTCAAGATCGATCGTTCGTTCGTCGAGGGGCTTCAGGATCAGCGCGACCAGCCCGTCCTGGCCAGTGCGATCGTGGCCCTCGGGCGGGCGCTGGGCCTGCAGATCATCGCCGAAGGAATCGAGCGCCCGGAGCAGCGGGACGCGCTCATGCGCCTGGGCTGCCGCCAGGGTCAGGGCTACCTCTTCGGTCGGCCGCTGGGTGCCGCCGCGACCGAAGCGATGCTGGCAGGATCCCTCGCGAGCGAGGGCCGACCTGGGACGCCACGCGGGGAGCGCGAGGACCTCGAATCGCCACGAGGCGACCCACGGCGGCTGCGCCTCGTCTCAGGCGACTGACCGAGCACCCCTCGATCCAGCCGCTCAGAACGGCTTGGATTCCATCAACCACGTCAGCAGCGCGATGGCGACGACGCCGATAGCCGTGACCGAGGTCGGCTGCAATCGAGCCTGCGCGGCGGCGAGTTCCGCGTCAGTGCCGGGTTGCGGCGTCTCGCCCTTGGCCGTCTCGCGCGTGGCGATCCCAAGCGCCTTGCGGACATTCGTCATCGGGCCCCCGGCCAGCGGGGTCATCAGGAGGAAGGTGATGACGAAGACCCCGATCGACACCCAGGGCCACAACCGACTGAAGTGGCCGGCCATGATCGCAGCGACGATCCCGGTCACCACGGCCGAGATCAGCAGGATTCCGGCCCACACGAGCGCCATCTGCGAGAGGTCGACGACGGCGGCCAACCGGACGCGCTCCGTCTCGCGCTTGACGGCGAACATGGCGAACGCCGAGACACCGTGCGCCCCGAACGCCAGGATCACCAGGACGACGTGGGCGAAGACGACCCACGGGTAGAACTCCATCCGGCACACCCTCCTGCACTGGCGGAACCCCGGTTTCGAGCGCAGGATACGACGTCGCGCAGGGCCGGATCAGAGGTTCCCGCGCTTCGCCTGTTCCCGTTCGATCGCCTCGAAGAGCGCCTTGAAGTTGCCGACGCCGAAACCGCGCGACCCGTGTCGTTCGATGATCTCGAAGAAGAACGTCGGCCGGTCCTGGACCGGGCGCGTGAAGATCTGAAGCAGGTAGCCCTCCTCATCCCGGTCGGCCTCGATGCCGAGCTCCTCGAGGGTGTCGATGGGGACACCGACATCGCCGACGCGTTCCGCGAGATTCGCGTAGTACTCGTGCGGGAGCCCCAGGAACTCGACGCCGTTGTCGCGCAACCGTCGCACCGTCCCGACGATGTCCTCGGTCCGCAGCGCGATGTGCTGACAGCCGGGCGAGCGGTACCAGTCGAGGTACTCCTGGATCTGGCTCTTCTTCTTGCCCGTCGCCGGCTCGTTGATCGGGAACTTGATCCGGCCGTTGCCGTTGGTCATGACCTTCGACATCAGCGCGCTGAAGTCGGTGTGGATGACCGTGTCGTCGTAGTGGATCAGCTGGGCGAAGCCCATGACATCGCGGTAGAAGTCGACGAACGTGTCCATCTCGCCGAGCCCGACGTTCCCGACACAGTGGTCGACCTCGAGCAGCGACAGCCCGTCGGCTGCGCGCGCCGGGCGCTTGACGGCGCGGTAGCCCGGTGCGAACGCACCGTGGTAGTCGCTCCGGTCCACGAACGAATGGAGCACCTCGCCGAAGGTCCGGATCGACGCGCGTCGCAGGATCCCGTCCTCGCCGCCGTCGAGCTCGATGGGCGCCTGGGCGGAGACTGCGCCGCGAGCGGTCGTCTCGCGATGGGCCGCCTCGACGTCCGCCACCGCGAACGCGATGTCGTGGACGCCATCTCCGTGCTCGCGGACGTGCTCGGCGATCTCGCCGTCGGGGGTGAGAGGCGCGGTGAACACGAAGCGGATGTCGTTCTGGACCAGGACATAGCTGGCGCGATCGCGGACCTTCGTCTCGAGGCCACTGAACGCGACCGGCGTGAAGCCCCATAGCGCCCGGTAATAGGCGGCCGCCTGGCGGGCGTTGCCCACCCAGAATTCGACATGGTCGATACCGTCGAGTGGCAGGAAGTCGGCGGCCTTCGCGTAGGCGTCCGCGTCCACCCTGGCACCGGCCTGATTGGCGGCGCCGCGGGACACCGTCTCGGTCATGGATCGGCGCTCCGTGCTGCGTGGAGGGCGGGCGGCAGGGCCGCTCGATGGGTCATCGAGCCCATACTACGCCCGACGTGCGACACTCCCGACCATGACCGACGACTCCGTCACCGCCCGCATCGACGCTGTGCGCGGTCGCCTCGACGCCACGCAGGAGCGCGTGCTCGCGGGCGATCCCTGGCCGCTCGCGGCCCGATTCGATCACGCGCCCGAGGCGTCGTGGGGCCCGCCGGAGATCCTCGCCCACCTCGTCGAGATGGTGCCGTTCTGGCATCGCGAACTCGAACGGGTGGCGGGTGCGGTGCCCGACGCGCCCCCGACCGACTTCGGCCGGATCGCGACCGACGCCGAGCGACTGGCCGAGATCGAACGCCTCCGAACGCTGCCGCCCGTCGAGCTCTACCGCCTCCTGGACGACGCCTTAACGGCATTCGCCGACCGGTGGGCCGGCTGGTCCGACGTGGCGCGATCGCGTACCGGTGTCCACCCGACGCGCGGCGAACTGACCGTCGAGGCCGGCGTGGATCGCTTCATCCTCGGCCACATGACCGAGCACGCCGACCAGCTCGAGGGCATCGTCAGCGAGGCGACCGGCGGCTGACGGTCAGGCGGGCGGCTCGTCGAGGACGTGCGTCCGCAGGAACGTGAGGATCCGCTCGAAGGCGTCGCGCCGGTTCTCGCGGCGCTCCCAACCGTGGCCCTCGTCGTCGTACCAGTGGACTTCGTGGGTCTTGCCCTCGATCTCGAGGGCCTCGACCATGCGCTCCGTCATGAGCGGTACGACGCGCTTGTCCTTCCGGCCATGGAGGATGAGCAGCGGTGCCTGGATCCGCTCCGCCCGATACACGGGTGATCCGCGCCGATAGAGCGCCGCACGCTCCTCGTCGTCGGGCGATCCCATCATGCGGGCGAGGTCCAGCCGTCCCGGCCGATCGCCGTGCCGATAGGACTCCGCGATCTCGGAGTCGCCGTACAGGTCGATGCCGGCCCGCCACAATCCTGGCTCCTCGACCAGGGCGCACAGGACGAGGTACCCGCCGTACGACCCGCCGTAGATCGCCAGGCGGCCGTCGGACCAGGGCTGCTCCGCGGCCCAGCGAGCCCCATCGATGACGTCGTGGACGTCGGCGTGACCCCACTCATCGTGATTCGCACGCCGGAATGCCCGTCCGTATCCGGTGGATCCGCGAAAGTCGATGTCCAGGACCGCGAAGCCTGCCTCGGTCAGCAGCAGCTTGAACGGCTGCCAGCTGCGGTATGCCTGGGCCGTCGGCCCGCCGTGGGGATACAGGACCGTGGGCACGCGAGTGCCGCCGCGCTTGCCCGTGGCGCCGATCGGGCGCCACAGCGTGCCCTCGACCCGAAGGCCGTCACGGGCCGTGATCGCGACGCGCTCACCGGTCGGGACCTTGCCGCTTGCGAGGGCAGGCCCCAGGACGGCGGGCCGTGTCGCGGTGACCCGCCGGGGCCGGGCCTGCTCAGGCGCGACGCCCGGGACAGGGAGCAGCCACAGGTCCTGGGGCTGCGTCTCGCTCTCACCGATCGCCGCGACCCAGGCGCCATCCGGGAGCCAGCCGACCGCACGCCAGATGCCGTCGAAGGGGTTGATCCGGGAGCCGGCCCCGACCACGGCCGCGACGACCCGAGGGTTCTTCGGCGGACGCCCGCGTCCGCGTTTCGGTACGACCGCGCCGGAGAGGTCGCCGACCAGCAGGTCGACGAGGCCCTCGCGGACCTCGATATGGACGAATCGTGTGAGGTCCGGCGAGGCCAGCGGGACGAAACCCGGGTTCCCGGCCGGCTCACCATGCTCGCGGTCTCCCGACGTCAGGACGAGACGGTCATGGCCGTCCGCGGTCCGACGCACGACCTGGAACCAGCCGTCGGCATCGGAGACGAACAGGAGGGATCCGTCGCGCAACCAGCTCACCCCGGTGTCGATGCTGTCGCGGCCGGCGACGACCTCTGCGTCACCGCCGGCGACATCGACGAGCGCGATCTGCCGCGTCTCTGGGTCGCGCGTCTCCCACGTCGCCACGACCGCCAGGCGACCGCCGTCCGGTGCCCAGGCGAATTCGGCCACATCGATGCCGGGCGCCGTCACGGCGGTCGCGCTGGGCGGCTTCGGGTCGTTCGCCGGGCGGCCGCGCCGGGGGACGGGCGCGTCGATGCGCCAGATCTGGCTCCAGCCGCGCCGACGGGACAGGAACGCGAGCTGCTGACCGTCCGGCGACCATCGCGGGGACCGGGCGCCACCGGGCTTCGCCGCGACGCGAGTGGAACGCGACCCGTCCGCCTCGGTCACCCAGAGCTCGTCGTCCCGGATGTACGCGATGCGGCGGCCGTCCGGCGACCACTGTGGATCCGAGACCGGCTTCTCGGACGCGGTCAGCTGGACCGGCAGCCCGCCGCGGAGCGACATGGTGAACACCTGGCGGGCGCCGGCGGCCTCGGCGGTGTAGGCCACCTGCCGGTCCCGAGGGTGGAGTCGGTATTCGCGCGGCGGGTCCACCGAAACGATCGCCTCGATGGTGAGCCCGCCCGGCTTCGACGGGGTCGTGCTCGGCATCAGGCCGGGCGCTCCGGCCAGCCCGTCGTCGCCGCCCATGGTCCGAGCATGGCCAGGTGCTTGCGGAGGTGCCCGTGGAGGCAGTCGTACGCCCAACTCCAGCCATCGGGCGAGCGCAGGTCGTCGTCGGTCAGGGTGTCGACGGCATCGTGGAGCGCGGCGCTCGCCTCGCGATAGCGGGCCAGCGTCTCGGTCACGGTCTCGCCGCGAGATTCATCGACCATCCGCTGGTTCCAGGCATCGATCCCTTCGTCCGGGTCCGCCAGCCAATGCCCGCGGCGTCCGAAGACCTCGATCGCCCGAACGCCCTCCGTCGCCCAGTCCGCGAGGTGGCCGATGTGATCGCGCAGCGTCCAGCCCGTCGTCGGAGTGTCCGTGTCCCAACGATCGACCGGAACGGTCGCCAGCAGGGCGTCGAGGTCCCGCTCGTGCGGCGACGCATCGCGATGGAAGTCGTCCGCGTCCGCCGACCGCGGGTCCTCGACGAATGGGTCGCCGTCGGTCTGGCGACCGCGGAGCCCCGTGGTCCACGGCTCGATGACCGCGAGATGGTCGAGGTAGTGACCGTGGAGGGTCATGTATACCCAGCCCCACGCGTCATCGCCGCGGATGGCCTTGGCGCCGAGTCGGTTCGCCACCACGAGCAGACCATCGCGCGAGGCTGCGAGGCGACGCACGATCTCGTCCCTCGAGAGCGTCGACCACGGATCTCGCAGACCCTCGTTGAAGCGGTCGAAGTCGCCGCTGTCGAAGTCCGTGTCGCTCGGCCATCGGCCGGTGCCGATCGCCCGTTCCGTATAGACGATCGCGAGTTCCTGCCACACCGCGATGTGGCCGACGTGATCCGCGAGCGACCAGTCCGGGCCGCCCGCGTCCGATGGCGCCGCCCCGGGCAGGTGCCAGGCCGCATCGTCAAGCCCGGCCCACGAGGCGATGAGGCGATCCCAGAGGGCCGCCTCGTCCGCCCACAGGTCACGCTCGGGAGCGCGCAGATCACGGCCGCGAACGTCGGCGAGGACGTCGCGTCGCAGGTCGAGGACCAGGGTCTGGCGCTCGGCCGTCACCGCCCTCCGCTCCGGCGCCCCTCGGGCTCAGCCGCAGATCGCTCCAGCTGGTCCCCCAGCTCGACGGTCCGTCGGAACGCGGCCCAGACCGCCTCCGAAAGGACCGTGCGAAGCCGGCCGGATTCGAGTTCGTGGAGGGCCGCCGCGGACGTCCCGCCTGGCGACGTCACCATGTTCCGCAGCTCCGCCGGGTGCATCCCGGACTGCTTCGCGAACAGCGTCGAACCCTCGAGGGTCTCGATGACCAGGTCGTGCGCGATGTGGCGGGGGAAGCCGAGGTGGACGGCCGCATCGATGAGGGCCTCCATCACGAGGAAGACGTAGGTGGGCCCGGTGCCGCTGACCGCGGTCGCCATCGCGACCATCTTCTCGTCGTCGACCTCGAGCTGGGTCCCCAGTGCGCCGAGCAGCGCGGCGGCCTGGGCGCGCTGTTCGTCGGTGGTTTCGGGGGTGGCGTACCAGACGGTCATCCCCTTGCCGAGCCGCGCCGGCGTGTTCGGCATGCTGCGAACGACCTGGTCGTGACCCAGGATCCCGGTCAGCGCGGCGGTCGTCGCTCCGGCGAGGACGCTCAGGACCAACTGCCCGCGTCGAAGGTGCGGGCCGATCTCGCGACCCACCTTGGCCAGCATCTGGGGCTTGATGCCGAACAGGATCACGTCCGCGCCGCTCACGGCCTCCACGTTGTTCGCCACGGTCCGGATGCCGTAGTCACGCTCGAGGTGCTCGCGGCGTTCGGGGCGCGGGTGACTGGCGACGACCTGGCCCGGGTCGACCAGTTGGCCGCGGAGGAGTCCGGCGATCATCGCCTCGGCCATCACGCCCGAGCCGACCGTCGCGATCGTGGCCTTCGCAAGGGTGGACATCGGCCGGAGTATAGCCGCGGCGCGATCCGATCCCGTCAGGATCAGCGTGGACGACCGTCCAGGTGTGACATCGGTCTCACCCGAATGCCTGCGGGACTCGAACCATACGGCTACCGGCCAGGGAGCCGAACGGCGGCGATGATGACAGGGATGTATGAAGTCGATACTCAGGAGGCGGCGGCGGCGTCCGTTTTCGGCGTCGGGCTCGCCACGCTCGGGCTCGATCACGTGCTGCTGGTTGTCGTGGGGTTGACGGTCATGGCGATCATCGCGATCCGCTTGCGGCGTCGCCGCCGCCATGCGGGCGACTGACGCGGGGGGGATCGCGGCGGTCACGTTGACGGTCGCTATGACGATCGTCTTCCACGCGGGCCCTTGGCCGCGGCCACCTGGGTTCGCCACCGCCTTCTTCGACGTCGCCGCGGCGGTCCTGATCATGCAGCTCGCGCTTGCGGCCCGCGGCCGCCGATTCACCCACCGGCCGGTCCCGATCGGGCGCGTCGTCGCGGTCGTCCCGACCTACAACGAGGACGCCGAGCTGCTGCACGCATGCATCCGTTCACTGCTCGCCGGCACCGTGGTCCCCGACGTGATCCATGTCGTCGACGATGGCTCGTCGGTGCCGGCACCTCCCTTCGTCCACCCGAAGGTGATCTGGCATGTCCAGACCAACCAGGGCAAGCGCGTCGCGCAGGTGAACGCGCTGCTTGACGAGCCGACGGCCGACTTCATCCTGACCGTCGATTCGGACTCGATCGCCGCTCCGACAGCGCTCGAAGCCGCGCTCCGGGCGCTGTCCGACCCCCGCGTCCAGGCGGTCACCGCGACCTGCGTCGTCGCGAACCGCACCACCAACCTGCTGACGCGTCTCGCGGACCTCGAGATCGTCACCGGGAACTTCGTGTTCCGGAGGGCGCGCTCCACGCTCGGTGTCGTGGCGCCGACCTCCGGGCCGTTCGCGGTCTACCGGGCGGCCGTCCTGTTCGAGAACGTGCGCGACTATCTGACGAGCGGAACCTATGGCGACGACCGACGACTCACGCACTACGCGCTCCTTCGGGGACAGGTCGTGGCCTGCGACGAGGCCGTCGTGGAGATGCGCATGCCGGAGACCGTCTCCACGCTGGTCCGGCAGCGGACGCGCTGGTTCCAGGGCTACTTCCGCTACCTGACGTGGGAACTCGAGCATCTGTCGGGTGCTGCGTGGCTGTGGCGTGCGTGGAACCTCGTGCTCCTGATCTCCTTCCCCGTCGTCGTGGTCTTTGCCCTGGTCGTCGCGCCGCTCCTCCGCGACCAATGGTTCTGGGAAGGCTGGCTGTACTGGGTAGGACTCCTCTACGCCCAGACCCTGCACTACGTCGCAGGTCGCCCTGGGATGACCAGACGCGCCAGGGCCGCCGCGTGGCTGTTCCTCACGCCGCTACTGCTCCCGTACCAATTGGGGCTGATCCGACCAGCGATGTACATCGCCATGACACGGACGCGATCCCTGGACTGGGTTACCCGCGAACCTCCGGGGCCGATGCCGCGGCGCTCTGTCCGAACGACCGATGCGCCGCTGATCCCAGTTGAAAGAACCGTCCGGTCGTCGTGATCGCTTCGGGCTCGAGGCCCGCCGCACGAAGGGCCGCATCCAGGTCGGCCGCCTGGTGGTAGACCTTGACGATCGTGAACTCGCGTCCGTCGTCGAGGCGGCGCACGGATAGGTCGTCAGCCGGTGCCGGGTGATCGACGGCCGAGGACTGTGGGTCCGGCAACGAATCGATGAAGGCGAACCTGCCGCCCGGCGTGAGCCAGCGACGGACGAGCGAGAGGAACGGGACCAGCCGGGCGCGCGGGACGTGGCTGAGCCAGAAGCCGGCGAAGACCGCATCCACCTGGCGATCCGGCTCGGCCCACGCGTCGCGCACGTGCAGATGCGCTCGCAGGCCGTGGGCCACCAGACGGTCGCGGGCCCGGTCCAGGGTGGCGGCGTTCGCGTCGTAGAGCGAGAGTTCCCCCTTGTCGGCGAGGAGCGGGGACCACCAGCCCGTGCCCGCGGCCAGCTCGACGATCTGGCCACCCAGCGGCAAGGCGTCCAGCCACCGGCCCGCCGCATCGAGCTCGGCGTTCCAGGCCGTGTCGTGGACCGCGCCCCGCGCGTAGCGACCGCGGCGCAGGTACCAGTCGTCGTACTCGGGGGCGCGGGCTTCGTAGTACGGGATCAGGGCGGCCTCCGGATCAAGGGCGGCCGGGGAGGGAGTCGGAGTCGGCGCTTCAGACGCGGGGGCTACCGGTGCGTCGGACGCGGCCGACTGCCCTCGCTCCGCGATCGCCCTGTGCAACCGGAACCGCAGGAACCCGTTGTCGCCGGCCTTGCCAAGACACGTCGAGCAGAGTTGTGCCCAGCCCTCGAGGTCGTCTTGGCTGCGACAGGCGTGCGCGGCCCCGCACCACAGGCAGGCGAACGAGGCTCGGTACGGCATGGCCCCGGCTACCGCTGGCTGAACGTGCGCCGGGTGGGCGGATCAGGCAAGGATCGGGGTCCACGAGCCGACGGGGGCGATGTCCTCGAACCCGTCCGGGTCGAGGATCTCGGCGAGCATTTCGATCCCGTCGATGACCCGCGGACCCGGCCGGCTGAAGTACGCCGACCCATCCACCGCGAAGACCTGACCGCGTCGAACGGCGGTCAACTCCGCGTAGCCGACAGGACGTGGCGTCCGGGCCCATTCGTCGACCGTGTCGGCGACATGCATCCCACAGGGCATCAGGATCAGCATCTCCGGGTCCACCTCGGCGACCGCGTCCCAGGTCGTTTCGATCGAGCGCTCGCCGTCGGAGGCCAGGACGTCCCAGCCGCCAGCACGACGGACCTGCTCCGGGACCCAGTGACCGGCCGTGAAGGGCGGGTCGAGCCATTCGAGGCACGCCACGCGCGGTGGCACCTGGCCCGCTTCGCGGCGCTCCGCCACCGCCCGCTCCACGACCCCGAGCCGCTCCCGGAGCGCCTCGACGAGGTCGATCGCCGCGTCCTCGGCCTCGGCCATCGCCCCGACGGTCGTGATCGCGTTGAGGATCCCTTCGATCGTGGTGGGCTCCAGTGAGACCACCGTGACGTCGGCGTCGATGCGGCGCGCGACCTCATTGACCTCCCGGTAGCTCACCGCACAGACCCGGCACAGCTCTTGCGTGATGATCAGGTCCGGCTCCGTCGCGGCGAGCGCCTCCTCGTCGAGCGTGTAGAGCGACGAGCCCTCATGCATCGAGGCCGTCACGAGGCGGTGGATCTCGCGCGACGACGCGACGGTCAGGTCGCGGACACTCCGCGTGACCACCGGACGCCCGATGATCTCGGGTGGCCAGTCGCATTCATGGGTGATGCCGACGAGCTCATCGCCCAGCCCGATGGCGCAGACGATCTCGGTCGCAGAGGGGAGCAGCGAGACGATGCGCATACGCGACGGGCGATCGGCACCCTCAGCGGGCTACCGATCCTCGCGCCCCGACGCGTGAGGCGACGCTCCTGCGAGCCATCACGCGGGGGGTTTGGCCTCGTCGACAGCGGCGCGCGCCGCCGCCTTGTCGGTGTACCAGGTGGCGTCCATGACGGTGAACTTCGCCCACTCGGGCGGCACGGACTCCTCAGGGAAGATCGCGTTCACCGGGCACTCCGGTTCGCAGGCGCCGCAGTCGATGCACTCGTTCGGGTCGATGAACAGCTTGCGGTCCACGCCCTCTTCGTAGTGGATGCAGTCGACCGGGCAGACGGAGACACACGAGATGTCGAGCACGTCGATGCACGGCTCGGCGATCACGTAGGTCATCCAGGATCCTCCCGCTTTGGCATTTCGAGCCCGCTGCACCCTCGTGGATGCAGCGTGAGGGTACCACCGACCGTCCTCACGATGCGATGTCGCGGACCCACCGGACGGGGATCCACATGCCCTTCTCCATGTGTCCGGGGATGTGGCAGCCCACGATCCAGGCCGTTGGGTCGTCCGGTGCTCCGGAGGCATCGCCAGGAGCATCGGTGGGCGACCCCACGGGCGGTGCGGACGGGACGGTCCAGCGCAGGTCCACCCGCTCCCCGGAAGCGACGACGATCCGAATACCCGCCACCTCGGGCGGCACGCTGACGACCGGTGTCGGCCCGGGCGGAGCCCCGATCGTCGCGGCCTCCGCGACCTCCCACGCATCCTGCACCGGTCCGTCGCCGATGACCGCCTCGTGGATCTCCAATCCACCGTTGATCACGTGCAGCAGGATGGTCTCGCCCGGGATCAGATCGAGCGTGGCGGGGACGAAGGAGTAGTCCTTGGCGACGAGATTCACGTCGCGCGGGGCGTCGGGGGTGCCCGCGCTGGGGGTCGGTGTCGCGACCGGCGTCGAGGCGTCGCAACCCATCAGGGCGAGCGCGAGCACGACGGCGAGTGACGTTCCGAACCGGGACACCAGCGGAGTCTATCGACGCGCGCGCCGCGACGAGGTCGGTGGCGTCTTGACACGCACTTGGCCGGGTCGCACAGTGCGGCGCAGTCGTCTCGTTCCGCCCATCCGATCGCCTTATCGGTGTCGAGGTTCTGTTGGCCCTCCCGCGCATCGACTCCGACCCTCCGACCGCCGCGTCGCAGGGCGCTTTCGAAACCGCTGTCCGCCTCGAGGGCGTGACCAAGCGCTACGGTGAGACGCGTGCCGTCGACGGCATCGATCTCGACGTGCGCGACGGTGAGTTCTTCTCGATGCTCGGACCATCGGGCTCGGGGAAGACGACGACGCTCCGGATGATCGCGGGATTCGAGCTCCCGACGTCCGGACGGGTCCTGTTGCACGGACTGGATGTCACGGCGGTCCCACCCTTCGATAGAGACGTGAACACGGTCTTCCAGGATTACGCCCTCTTCCCGCACATGTCGGTCGCGGACAATGTCGCCTACGGTCTCATGGTCAGGAAGGTCCCGAAGCCGGAGCGACGGGAGCGGGTGACCGAGGCGCTCCGGATGGTCCGACTCGACGGATACGAGGACCGCAAACCCGGCCAGTTGTCCGGCGGGCAGCGCCAGCGCGTCGCCCTGGCGCGCGCCCTGATCAATCGGCCACGGGTGCTCCTGCTCGACGAGCCTCTCGGCGCGCTCGACCTGAAGCTCCGCGAGGAGATGCAGATCGAACTCAAGGCGATCCAGCAGCAGGTGGGGATCACGTTCATCTACGTGACCCACGACCAGGAGGAGGCGCTCACGATGAGCGACCGCCTGGCCGTCTTCAATCAAGGCAAGATCGAGCAGGTCGGCTCGCCGGCGGACGTCTACGAGCGTCCCGGCACGCCGTTCGTCGCCGGCTTCGTGGGGACATCGAACCTGCTGCGTGGTGATGCGGCGGAGACCATCCTTGGTCGCCGCGGGACGTATACCATCCGGCCTGAAAAGATCCGACTGGCGTCGACCGACGCGCCGGTCGGTCCGGATGAGGTCGGAGCATCGGGGCGTATCCGGGACGTGGTCTATCTCGGGCCGGACACTCGGTACTTCGTCGAACTCGACGCGGGCGCGCGTCTCGTCGTGACCCAGCAGAACCTCACCACGACCTCGACGGAAGCCCTTGCGCAGCAAGGCGCGGCTGTCCGCCTCGTCTGGAAGCGACAGCACGAATTCGGCATCACTGAGGATGCCGACCGATAGCCACGCATGGGCGTGGGAAGGAGGAGGATCCGGATGAAGATCCAGCGGTCCGCGGTGGCCATCGCGACGTTCGCGATCGTCGTCGCCGCGTGCGGCGCCGGTGGCGGTTCGGCCGCGCCAAGCGGTCCCGCCTTGCCGACGGCGGTCGGCGACGGCGAGGGCCAGGTCAAGGTCCTGGCGTGGCCGGGATACGTCGAGGACGGGACGACCAGCCCCGATGTGGACTGGGTCTCCTCGTTCGAGACCGAGACCGGCTGCCAGGTGACGGTCCAGACGTTCGGCACGTCCGACGAGGCGTTCACGCTGTTCCAGACGAACCCGGAGGAGTACGACGTCATCTCGGCGTCGGGTGACGCCAGCCTCAGGCTCGTTGCCGGTGGGTTCGTCCAGCCGGTCAACGTCGACATCATCCCAAGCTACGCAGAGGTCTTCGAGGATCTCAAGAACAAGGACTACAACACCGTCGACGGCGTGCACTACGGCGTGCCGCACGGCCGCGGCGCCAACGTCCTGATGTGGCGGACCGACAGCGTCACGACCGCCCCGACCTCGTGGGCGGAGCTGTTCGACCCGGCGTCCCCGTATGCCGGCAAGTTCTCGGTCTATGACGCCCCGATCTATATCGCCGATGCGGCGGTCGTGCTCATGAAGTCGCGACCCGAACTCGGGATCAAGAACCCGTACTCGCTCGATGAGACGCAGTTCCAGGCGGCCATCGATCTGCTCACGGCCCAGAAGCCAGCGGTCGGCGAGTACTGGGGTGACTACACCAAGCAGATCAGCTCCTTCCAGAACGGAAACACCGTCCTCGGGACCACGTGGCAGGTCATCGCCAACGTGCTCCAGGGGTCGGATCCGCCCGTGCCGGTCGAAGTGACCAAGCCGATCGAAGGCGCGACGGGCTGGTCGGACACCTGGATGATCAATTCGAAGACGAAGAACATCAACTGTTCCTACAAGTTCGTGAACCACATCACGTCGGCGCCGATCAACATCCAGATCGCCGAGTACTTCGGCGAGGCGCCGGGCAACTCGAAGTCGTGCGCGCTGGCGGCCAACCCCGACCATTGCGCCATCTACCACGCCGAGGAGACCGCGTACTGGACCGATGTCTGGTACTGGACCACCCCGGTCGCAGACTGCCTCGACGGCCGGACCGATGTGAAGTGCAAGGACTTCGCGGCCTGGGTCGAGGCCTGGACGGCCATCCGAAGCGGGTAGCCGTTCGCCACGCCTAGGAGGATCACTCGGCCCCGCGGAGGCACACGCCGCCGCGGGGCCGCTCCATCACCGATGATGCCGTGATGTCGACCAAGCCACGCGAGGTCCCCGTCCCAGACGCGTCACTCCGACGACGGCTGGCGGTCAACCTGCATCGACGCCCCACCCTTCGGCTTCGGCTGCTCCTCGCGAGCCCGTTCGGGTGGCTCGTCATCGTCTATCTCGGGTCGCTCGTCATCCTGTTCGCGAACGCGTTCTTCACCCGTGACGCGTTCAGCGGCGCGACGGACTTCACGCCGACGCTCGACAACTTCGCGCGTCTCCTCGATGACCCCTATCCGGGACTGACGCTCCGGACCGTCTTGATGGCGATCGCGGTGACCGTGACCTGCGCTGTCCTGGCGCTGCCGATCGCGTTCTTCATGGCGCGAGTCATCCCGCCGCGGTTCCGCAACGCGATGGTCGCCGCGGTGATCGTGCCGTTGTGGGCCAGTTACCTGATCAAGGTGTACTCGTGGCGGCTCATCCTCGCGGAGGAGGGCATCCTCAACGAATTGCTGGCGCCGTTCGGGCTCCAGGGACCAGGCTTCGGGGATGTCGCGGTCTGGCTCGTCTTCGTCTACCTGTGGCTGCCCTACATGATCCTGCCGGTCTACGCCGGCCTGGACCGGATCCCAGAGTCCCTGCTCGAAGCCTCCGCTGATCTCGGAGGCAGGGCTCTGACCACGTTCTCACGGGTCATCCTGCCACTGGTCTTTCCTGCGATCATCGCCGGCTCCATCTTCACGTTCTCGCTCACGCTGGGGGACTACATCGCCCCGGCCCAGGTCTCGACGACGATCTTCATCGGGAATGCCATCTACGGGAACTTCGGCGCGGGCAATCTCCCGCTCGCCGCGGCCCTGTCCCTGGTCCCGCTGGGGATCGTGACCCTGTATCTCCTCGTCGCGCGCCGCCTCGGCGCGTTCAAGGCGCTCTGATGGCCGTCGGCCGCGCAACACGGACCGTCCTCACCATCGCGGCGGCGCTGATCATGGCGTTCATCTACGTGCCGATCATCCTGATCGCCGTCTACTCCTTCAATTCGGGGACCACGCCAGCGTGGCCACCCGTCGGCCTGACCCTTCACTGGTGGTCCGAGGCGATCCGTAACACTGGACTGCAGCAGGCGTTCCTGACGTCCATCGCCGCGGCCCTCGGAGCCACGTCGGTCGCGATGATCCTGGGCACGCTGGCGTCCCTCGCGGTCGCGCGGTATCGGTTCTTCGGGCGGGAGTCGATCTCGCTGGTGGTCATCCTCCCGATCGCGCTCCCGGGCATCGTGACCGGCATGGCCCTGAGCACGACGTTCTCGCAGGTGGGCATCCCGCTCGGGTTCTTCGCGATCATCATCGGACACGCGACGTTCTGCATCGTCATCGTCTATAACAACGCGGTCGCGCGGTTGCGGCGCACGTCGCAATCGCTCGAGGAGGCTTCGGCCGACCTCGGGGCAGATTCATTCCAGACGTTTCGCTACGTCACGTTCCCCGCGCTGCGATCGGCCCTGCTCGCCGGCGGGCTGCTCGCGTTCGCGTTGTCGTTCGACGAGGTGATCGTCACGATCTTCACGGCGGGCGGCGTGAAGACCCTGCCGATCTGGATCTTCCAGAGCTTCCGCCTTGCCAACCAGGTCCCGCTCGTCAACGTCGCAGGGATGGTGGCGATCCTGTTGTCCGTGATCCCGGTCTATCTCGCGACCCGGTTGAGCGCGACGACCGGATCCGGCCGGACCTGATCGGTCTCAGAACCGCCACTTGATCCCGACGATCGTCACGACGGGGGCAAGCGCGATCGCGATCGACATGAGGCGGGACAGCAACTGACGCATCGGGCACCTCCGCGCGGGCCGGTCCCGGCCCGGTTCACCGGCGCCGGACCCACCAGGTGCCCGGTCCATCGACAGCGCCGGGCTCCAGTGTCGCGGGGAGGGCTTAGCTGCGGCTTATCCCGTCATCACCGCCGGCTCACCCGGGCCTACATGGACGGGACGTGGTCCGGCGAGAGGTAGGTCTCGGGGTCGTCCTTGAACTCGAGCAGGCAGCCGCGCCCGCAGAACCAGTAGGTCGTGCCGTCGTGCTCGAACGACAACTGCGAGGTCTCGGTGTCGACCTCCATGCCACAGACCGGATCGATCGCGATCGCCATTGCTTGAGACTCCTCTGATTCGTGGTACTCCCCTGGAGTATATCGCGGGGTAGCATCCTCGGCCATGGACCCCGTCGACGCCGAGACCGCCCGTCAGGCCCTCCTTGCCGAGCGTGAGCGGCTGGTCGCCGAGATCGGCGAGACGATCATCGCGCCGGGCCAGATGACGTACGGCTCGCAGGCCGCGGCGGCGAGCCAGGTGTTCGAGCAGCAACGGGACCTCGCTCTCCGCGACCGCTCGGAGGCACACCTCGCGCTCGTCGACGAGGCGCTTTCGCGGCTCGACGACGGGACGTTCGGGGTGTGCCGCCGCTGTGGCCAGCCGATCGCACCGGCCCGCCTCGAGGCCCTCCCCTGGGCCGCCTTCTGCATCGATTGCCAGCGTCTCGAGGATCGCGGCAGCCGCTGATGCGCGCCAGCCGCGCCCGCGACCTGGTGTCCATCGACGCGATCAGGGCCGCCGCCAGGCGCCTCGACGGGATCGCCATTCGGACGCCGCTGGTGGCGTTCGGACCGCCAGCGGACCGAACCTGGCTGAAGGCCGAGTCCCTGCAGCCAATCGGCGCCTTCAAGATCCGCGGCGCCTACGCGTTCGTGTCCTCGCTCACGGACGCCGAGCGAGCCGGGGGCGTCATCACCTACTCCTCGGGCAATCACGCGCAAGGCGTGGCTCGATCGGCACGCCTCCTTGGGATCCCGGCCGTGGTGGTGATGCCGTCCGACGCCCCGGCGCTCAAGCGCGAGCGGGTCGAGGCGGACGGCGCCGAAGTCGTCATCGTCGGACCGTCGAGCGACGAACGCCAGGCCGTGGCCGAGCGGCTCGCGGCGTTACGCGGGCTCACGATCGTCCCGCCCTACGACGACGACCGGATCATCGCCGGCCAGGGGACGATCGGCCTGGAGCTGGTGGAGGATCTGCCGGATCTTGCGACCGTCCTCGTCCCGATCGGCGGCGGTGGCCTTGCGAGCGGCGTCGCGACCGCGATCAAGACCATCCGGCCGGACGTTCGCGTCCTCGGCGTCGAACCCGAACTGGCGGCGGATGCGCATGCGTCGCTGGCTCGCGGGGAGATCGTGCGCTGGTCCGCGGCAGATGTCGCCCGGACGATCGCCGACGGGACCCGGACGCAGGCGCTGGGCAAGCGCACCTTCGTGCATCTTCGGGCGTTCCTCGATGGCGTCGTCCTGGTGTCCGAGGCGGAGATCGCCGCGGGCGTGCGCCTGGCCGCCGAGTGGAGTCGTCTGGTGGTGGAGCCCTCTGGCGCCCTGGGCATCGCCGCGATCGCGTTCCACGCCGGCGAGCTGGGGCTCACGAACGGTCGAGGGTCCGTGGTCGCCGTGGTGAGCGGCGGCAACGTCGATCCAGCCCTCTACCGGGGCTATCTCGAGGCGCCGATCCCGCCGCTCCCCTAGCGAGCGCGCCGCCCGTCTAGCGGTTCCTGTCGCCCTGCTCGTCGGCGAGCCGCTCCGCCAATCGCCGCTCGCGAACCCGGATCTGCGCCAGGTCCTCCGCGGCGCGTCGATCCGCGCGGGGCGCGTCGACGGTCTCGAACCGCAGCCACAGCACGACCGTGGCCATGATCGCCCCGATGAAGATCAGGTCTCCGAACAGCCACATGAGGCCAGCCGCGAGCCGCTGATCGTCCAGCGCCGTCGGCCCCCACGATCGCGCGAGCGACGCGTAGTGCGGATACAGCACGCCGCCCGCATTGAGGAGGACGACCGCGAGGAACGTGTTCTGCGTCATCTGCATGAACAGGTGCGCGATCCGGACCGGGTGCGACATCCGCCACGGCGCGGGGTCGACGCCGACCGCCGGCCACCAGAACAGCAGCGCGCTTCCCAGGAACAGGGCATGCTCGAGCTCATGGATCAATGGATCCTCGAGGGCCGCGTCGAACAACGGCGAGAAGTGCGCGAGCCACATGACGACCGCGAACGCGAGCCACCCCACGACCGGGAACGCGACGATCCGAACCGCACGCGAATGCAGGACGGGGAGGATCCATCGCCGCCGCGTCTCTGGCGACGCGACGCGCAGGAGCAGGGTGATCGGCGCCGACAGGACGAGCAGGGGCGCCGCCACGAGCGCCAGGAGGATGTGCTGGACCATGTGGACCGAGAAGAGGGTCGTGTCGTAGCGGTCGATCCCGGACAGCAGCGCGACAGCGATCGCGGCGAGCCCCAGGACGAACGTGACCGTCCGGCGGCGCGGCACCGGGTTCGATGCGTGGGCCGCGTCCACGCGCCTGACCGCCCAGCGCCACCACAGGAGCGCGGCGACGATCCCGAGGGTCGGCAGCGGCTCGAACGTCCAGCCGAGGAGGAGGTTCACCGCCGTTGGAGCCTCGGCCGGCGTGGGTCCGTGCGCGACGACGCTTGGTGCCGAAACGATCCAGGCGAGGGCCGGCATGGCCGCGGCGAACGAGCGACGGAGGAGGGTTCGCGGCCGCATCGTGCAGGCATCGTCGCACGGACGGCGCCCCTACGCTCCGGGTATCATGCGTTCGGTCCGTCCGCGGACCATGCCGCCTGCCGATCCACGTGATGCGTCCCGGGACGTCCCGGTTCGTCGCCTGCTCTGAGGACCCTGGATGTCGAGATCCCCCGGCGCCCCTCGCTCCGGCCCCACGTTCGCGCTCGTCGCGACGCTCGTGGTCCTGGGCGTCGGTCTGGCGCTTGCGATCGTGACCGGGGAAGGCGCCAAGTTCGTCGAGGGGCTGTATCCGCCCGTCGCCGTCACCGAGCAGGGTCGCCATATCCGGGACCTGTACACGGTCGTCTTCGTCATCGGCGCGGCGATCTTCCTGCTCGTCGAGGGCCTCATCATCTGGTCCGTGATCCGCTACCGGCGCCAGCCGGGCGACGTGGACCTGCCGATCCAGACCCACGGCAACAACGTCGCGGAGATCGTCTGGACCGTCGTCCCCACGCTGATCGTGATCTTCCTGTTCGTGGTGTCGTGGCAGACGCTCAACGTCGTGGACGCGGCCTCGGCGAACCCGGAGCTGAAGGTTCGAGCGGTCGCGGGGCAGTTCCAGTGGACGTTCGACTACATGCCCGACGACTACGACCCCACAGAGGTCCCCGGTCCCAAGCCCTTGTTCCAGCAGTTTGCCCCGGTGGGGGCTGAGGGCGGCCTGAACCTCCCCACCGGGCGGACCGTCCAGCTCTATCTCGCGAGCTCCGACGTCATCCACGCCTTCTACGTCCCGCAGTTCCTGTTCAAGCGCGACGTCGTCCCAGGGAGGGTCAACCAGTTCGATTTCAAGATCGACGACGTCAACGCCGGGAGCACCTTCCGCGGCCAGTGCGCGGAACTGTGCGGGGCCGGTCACCGGATCATGCTCTTCGACGTGCACGCGATGAGCGGCGCCGACTTCGACGCGTGGCTGCAGGGCAAGATCGGCGACGCGACGGCGACCCCCACGCCGGCGCCGACCGAATCCGGTCCACCACCGAGCGGCCCCGCGGTCGACCCGACAACGCTGACCATCGCGGCGAACGCCACGGCGTTCGACAAGACGGAGCTGAGCGCTCCCGCGAACAGCCCGATCACGATCGAGTTCGACAACCGGGAAGCGCTGCCGCACAACATCAAGATCTTCAAGGACGCCTTCAACGGCGAGACGGTCTATGACGGCAAGATCGTCACGGGACCCACCAAGGAGACCTACGACGTCGGCCCGCTCGCGGCTGGCACGTATCCGTTCGTCTGCATCGTCCACAGCAACATGACCGGCACGCTGACGGTCCAGTAAGGAGTCCGATGGCAACGACGACGTTGACGCCGGCCGCCTCGAGCTACCGGAGCGGCCTGTACGAGTGGATCACGACCACCGATCACAAGAAGATCGGGATCCTGTACGTGATCAACTCGTTCCTGTTCTTCTTCGTCGGCGGCGTGCTGGCCCTCGCGGTCCGGACGGAACTGGCCATCCCCGGCCTCCAGTTCCTGACCGACCAGGGCTACAACGAAGCGTTCTCCATGCACGCGACGTTCATGATCTTCCTGTTCGTGATCCCGATGCTGGCGGGCTTCGGCAACTACATCGTGCCGCTCCAGCTCGGCGCACCGGACATGGCGTTCCCGCGGATCAACGCTCTTTCGCTGTGGATGCTGCCGCTGGCTGGCATCCTGCTGCTGCTCGGGTTCGTGACCGGCGGCACGGCGGCCGCGGGGTGGACAAGCTACCCGCCGCTGTCGGAGGACCGGCCGCTGGCGTCGATCGGGGCGGGTCAGGACCTGTGGATCACGGCGCTCGTGCTGATCGGGACGAGTTCGATCCTGGGCGCCATCAACTTCCTCGTGACGATCTTCAAGATGCGAGCGCCCGGGATGACGCTGTTCCGGATGCCGATCATGGCCTGGACGGTCCTGGTCACGTCCGTCCTGGTGCTGATGGCGACCCCGGTCATCACCAGCGCCCTGATCATGCTCTTCATCGATCGCAACTACGGAGGCGCGTTCTTCGATCCGGCCACCGGCGGCGACCCGATCCTGTACCAGAACGTCTTCTGGTTCTACTCGCATCCGGCCGTCTACGTGATGGTGCTGCCGGCGATGGGGATGATCAGCGAGATCATGCCGGTCTTCTCGCGCAAGCCGCTCTTCGGCTACAAGGCGTTCGTGTTCGCGACCGCCGGGATCGGCGCCCTCGGCTTCTCCGTGTGGGCCCACCACATGTTCACGACCGGCGCCGTCTACCTGCCGTTCTTCAGCTTCATGACCTTCCTGATCGCCATCCCCACGGGCGTGAAGATGTTCAACTGGATCTTCACGATGTGGCGCGGCCAGCTGATGCTCCGGACGCCGCTGTTGTTCGCGCTCGGGTTCCTCTCGATGTTCCTCCTCGGCGGGATCAACGGCGCCTTCAGTGCGGCCGTCCCGGTGGACTTCGCCCTCCATGACACGTATTGGGTCGTGGCGCACCTCCACTACGTGCTGTTCGGTGGATCGGTGTTCGGGATCATGGGCGGCTTCTACTACTGGTTCCCCAAGATGACCGGGCGGATGCTCAACGAGACCATCGGGCGCGTCCAGTTCGTGCTGATGTTCGTGGGCTTCAACCTCACGTTCTTCCCGATGCACGAACTCGGGCTGGCCGGGATGCCTCGGCGCATCGCGGACTACGCCTCGACTGCCGGCTGGAACGACCTGAACCTGCTCGCAACGGTGGGTGGGTTCACGATCGCGGCATCGATGCTGCCGTTCCTCTGGAACGTCTTCATCTCGCTGCGCAGCGGCACGCCGGCCGGCGACGATCCGTGGGAGGGGAACACGCTCGAGTGGGCGACGAGCTCACCGCCACCCGCCTACAACTTCGACCGCCTCCCGGAGATCCGCTCCGAGCGCCCGCTCTTCGATCTCCGCCACGGCCCGAGCGGGCACTGAGCGCAGCGATGACGACCGACTCGCACGCCCTGACCACCGCCGAGCACAGCCCGGTGGCCGGGCTCGCCCACGACAGCTCCGGCGGGATCAGCAACCCGATCCTCGGGATGCTGCTGTTCATCACCTCGGAGGTGATGTTCTTCTCCGGCCTGTTCGCGGCGTACTTCAACGTCAGGGCCAATGCGCCGGCCTGGCCGCCGACCCCGCCGGAAGGCGTCGAATCATTCCACCTCGAGATGCTGCCGCTCGTGCTGCCGGCGACGATCATGCTGATCGCGAGCTCGTTCACCATGCAGTTCGCCGTCTGGGCGATCCGCCGCGATGATCGGACGGGGTTCCTGCGCAACATGACGGTCACCGTCGTCATCGGCGTCGTGTTCCTGTTCATGCAAGCGGCGGACTACTCGGTCCTCGGCGCAGAGGGCATCACCTTGTCGGCGGGGACCTTCGGGACCACGTACTTCACGCTCACCGGGTTCCATGGCGCGCACGTCTTCGGCGGCGTGATCATGCTGAGCGTCGTGCTCTATCGCGGCCTTGCCGGCCAGTTCTCGGCCAAGCACCACGACGCGGTCGAAGCGGCGTCCCTGTACTGGCACTTCGTGGACGTCGTCTGGATCCTGCTCTTCTCGCTCCTGTACCTGCTGCCAGGGAAGTAGAGGGCCGATGCACGCGTTCAAGCACCCCCGCAACGCCGTCCTCGTCGGTCTTGTGTTCGTCGTCATCGCGGTCATCTACTGGGCCGTCCCGACGTATGGCGGCTGGCACGTCGACTACGCCGGGACCACGATGCTCCTCGCGCTGGGTGTGGCGATGAGCCTCCTCGCGTACGTCCTCATCGCCGGTTCGCACGAGTGACCCGCGCGCGCGACACCGCTCGCGCCTGAGCGGTCCGGCCCATGCTCGATCAACTCTGGAACTGGTTCCTGGACTTGACCTCGAAGGTCGTCATCCCCGATTGGGGCGCGCTCGTCGCGTTGCTGCCCGTCGGGATCATGGCCCTGATCATCGTCTGGCTCTTGTTCACGGTCCGACGGTTCCGAAGTGTGCCGCCCGCCCGCCGCGGCAAGGCGAAGGTCATCCGCGCGACACCGGCCGGGATCCACATGCCGGGCCCGTCGTACTCGCCGGTCTTCGCCGCGATCGGCGTGGCCCTGCTGTTCCTGGGTCTCGTCTTCGAGGGACCGATCCTGTGGCTGGGCATCCTGGCCCTCGTCCTGACACTGCTCTACTGGTTCGTCGAGGGCATGCGGGTCTACGACCACGATGTCGAACCGACGGTCCCCGCCCTGCCCGCGGTGATCCACGATGGTCCTCCGCCAGGCGTCCACATGCCCGGTCCGTCGTTCCGCCCGCTCCTGGGCGCGATCGGGACCGCGATGCTGATGCTCGGTCTGGTCTTCGGCGGGTGGCTGTTGCTCGCCGGGGTGGGGGCGCTGGTCCTGACGCTCGTGGGTTGGCTCGTGGATGCGGTCGCGGAGTACCGCCGGACGGTGGATGCGGACCGGACCGGGCATCTTGACAGCGGTCCGGCGCCTCGGACGCCCGCCCTGCTGCTGAGCGGTCTTGCCGTGCTGCTGGTGGGCGCGACGCTGCTTCAGACCGGGATCCTGCCGCCGACCTCGGCGACCGGTGCCGAGACCCCGGATGCTTCCGGGTCGCCGGCGCCATCCGGTTCGGGTGATCCGTCGCCGTCAAGCGGCCCGACATCCCCCGCCCCCGAGGGCGATGTCAGCATCACGGCGCAGGGCGTCAAGTTCCTCGAGGCCTCGATCACGGCGCCCGCGGATACCCCGTTCACGATCGTCTTCGCCAATCTCGACCCAGCCACCCCGCACGACGTCGCGTTCAAGGACGGCGCCGGAGCGATCGTGTGGAAGGGTGAGACGTTTCCGGGTGTCGAGACGCGGATCGAAGAGGTACCGGCGCTCCCGGCCGGCGACTACACGTTCGTCTGCACGGTCCACGCGAACATGGTCGGGAGCGCGACGCTCCAGTAGAGCGCGACCGCCGCCGTCCGACATGCCGCGTCGACCGATCGTCCTCCTTCTCCTCGTGGCCCTCGCGACGATGGCGGGTGTCGTGGCGGTGGTCGAACTGTCGCGGGATCGAAGCTCGGGGGCGGATGTCGGGGCCGTGGCACCAGAGGTCGCGGGCGCCACGCTCGACGACGGCACCTTCAGCCTCGCGGCCGAACGGGGGCACCCCGTCATCGTCAACTTCTGGGGGCCGTCCTGCGTCCCCTGCCGCGAGGAGTTCCCGCTCCTTGCCGCGAAGCTGGCCGAGCATGCGGCAGACGGGCTCGTCATCGTCGGCGTCCTGACAGACGATCCGCCGGCACCGGCCAGGGAGTTCGTGGCCGACTTCGGTGCGACGTGGCCCACCGTCGTGGACCCTGACCAGGCGATCAAGCACCGTTACCGGGTCGCCTTCCGCCCGCAGACCTACTTCATCGACGCCGACGGCGTGATCCGGTCCATCCAGTACGGTGAGCTCCGCGACGAGGATTTCGTGCGCCAATACGCCCGGATCGCGCCGTGAGCCTGGCGGCGATCGCCGTCGAAGGACTGGTCAAGCGCTACGACGGACGGGCAGTCGTCGACGGGGTCTCGCTCAGCGTGGCGACGGGAGAGATCGTGGCGCTCCTGGGACCGAACGGGGCTGGCAAGACCACGATCGTGGAGACGATCGAGGGCTATCGAGCGCCGGATGCCGGCGTCGTGCGGGTCCTCGGCACGGACCCGGTACGGGGCGGGCGCACGTTCCGTGCCCGGCTCGGGCTTGATGCTTCAGGGCGGTGGGATCGACATCCGCGCCCGCCCACTGGAGACCCTGGTCCAGTTCGCGGCGTTCCATCGGGACGCACGCGAGCCCGGGGAGCTGCTTGACCTGGTGGGACTGCGCCACGTGGCGCGAACGCCGTACCGGCGGTTGTCCGGCGGGGAGCGACAGCGCCTCGGTCTGGCGCTTGCGCTGGTGGGCCGGCCCGAGGTCGTCGTCCTCGATGAACCGACGGCCGGCATGGACCCCGAGGCTCGGGCGGTGACACGGGAGATCATCGCCAGGCTCCGGGGTGACGGTGTCGCGGTCTTGTTGACGAGCCATGACCTGACCGACGTGGAGCGACTCGCGGACCGCGTCGACGTGCTCGTCGACGGCCGGCTCGTGGCCTCGGGCACGGTGTCGGACCTGACCGCCGGGGTCCGGCCGTCGATCCGGTTCCGCCTCGACCGCGACCTGTCGTCGGACGACCAGGACGCGCTGGGGCAAGCCGTCGCCGCACGCGTCGTCGACGGCCACGACGGTGGCTATCGACTCGATCAGGTGACGCCCGACGCATCGACCGTCGCGGGCGTGACCCGCTGGTGCGCCGACCATGGGTATCTCGTGGCGGATCTGCGGACGACCGGGGGCTCGCTCGAGGAGGCCTACCTCGACCTGGTCCGCGGCGCATGAGCGCGCCCGCGAGTCTCGCGACGGCGATCACTGCCCAGACGCGCGTGGAGCTACGCCTGACGGCTCGTCGCGGCGAGAATCTGCTCGCGCTGGTCGGGATCCCGGTCGCCGTCCTGCTGTTCTTCGGGTCGGTTGACGCCGTGCCCGCGCCGACCGGGGGTTCGCGCGTCGACGTGCTGCTGCCGGGGACGCTGGCCCTCGCCGTGCTCGCCGCCGGGCTCGTGAACCTGGGGATCGCCACCGCATACGAGCGGTCCTATGGCGTCCTCAAGCGACTTGGCGGATCGCCGCTCGGTCGGAGCGGGCTGGTCATCTCGAAGGTCCTCACGATCCTGATCGTGGAGGTCGTCGTCGCGCTGCTCCTGGTCGGCGTGGCGGCCGTCATCTTCGCCTGGCGTCCGGATCCATCGGCGTCGGTCGTGGGTGTGCTGGCCGCGCTCGTCCTGGGGACCGCGGCGTTCGTCGGGCTCGGTCTGGCGCTGGCGGGGTCGCTTCGAGCGGAGGCGACGCTTGTACTCGCCAACGTCTTGTTCCTCACGTCACTCCTCCTCGGGGGGATCATCGTCCCAGCCGATCAGCTCCCTGGGCTCCTCGGCACGGTCGCGGGCTGGCTGCCGGCCGCTGCCGTGGCAGAGGCGTTCCGTGCGGCCCTTGGCGACGGTGGGGAGCTGGTCCGGCCGCTGGTGATCGTCGCGGCGTGGGCCGTGGGCACGAACCTGATCGCGATCCGCACCTTCCGCTGGGAGTAGCGTCGCCCTGACGTTGGGCCGGAAAGGATGAACCCCGGGTGGTCGGGCCCGGGGTTCAGGAAAAGGCGTTGGTTGCGGGGACTGGATTCGAACCAGTGACCTTCGGGTTATGAGCCCGACGAGCTGCCGCTGCTCCACCCCGCCTGCGGATGGTAGTCGCGGAGCCCGGTTCGGTCAAACCGTCGGGGCTCCCGTGGGTGTCGGCCGAACGCGAAGCCGGTGCCCACCGACCGCCAGACTCACCCCAAGACTGATGGTCAGGACGAGCGAGAAGATGTAGAACGGCAGACGGATGTCGTACTCCGCGAGGACACCCGCGGCCAGCGACGCCACGATGAAGCCGAGCGTCCCGGCGGCACCGAACAGCCCCTGCGTGGTCGACGACCGGCCCGCCGGCGCCGACTGGGCGACGATCGCGTACAGGGCCGGGTTGAGGAACGCGAACCCGGTGGCCTCGATCAGGATCAACGGGACGGACCAGCCGGGCGTGTCGATGACCGTGTACAGGATCCCGGTGACCGCCGGGAGGATCGACCCCAGGATCAGGAAGGCGAACGATCCACGACGATCGACGATCCGCCCGGCGAGCGGCGAGAAGAGCAGGACGGGCAGGCCGAACATGGCGAACGTCAGACCGATCAAGGCAAGATCCGCCCCGAGACCGTCGAGGAACAGGCTCCAGATGACCTCGTACGTGCCGCCCGCGTAGTAGCCACCGGCGTTGAGGATCAGGACCGCGATGAGCCCCCGATTCCAGAGGCTCCGCGGCAGGGCCGCCGTCCGGGCCGCGGTGACGACATCCCGGTCCGCATCGACATCGGCGGCCGCGCGCTCCATCAGCGACGGCGGATCTGGGGGGTATTCGGTGGCGTCCGGCGATGGCGCCGGGTGCGTCCGAACGGCGGTCTCGCGAACGCGGAGCGCGACCGGGATGGCCGCGACGATGGCCGCGATCCCGCTGAAGACGAAGACGAACCCGATCCCGCCGAAGCTGGCGGCCCCGAACGCTCCGATCGCCGGCCCGAGCAGAAGTCCGCCCATCTGCGCGGCGCCGTAGAGGCCGAAGGCCTCCCCGCGGCGGCCGGGCGGTGTCGCGTCGGTCAGGAAGCCGCGAGCGGCCGGGTCGTACACCGCGGCCGCAAGCCCGGCGCCCGCGCGCAGCAGGAGGAACGCGAGGGGAGTCGTGAACACCAGCGGGAGAAAGCCGAAGAGCCCGCTCGCCAGGAGCCCGATGACCATCAGGGGGACCCGCGCCGTCCGATCCGCCAGCCACCCGAAGATCGGCTCGCTGACGAGCCGGGCGGCCGGCCACGCGGCGATCACCAGGCCGAGCGTCGCCAAGTCGAGTCCCTGCTCGACGAAGTACAGCGGCAGGACCGGGAGCAGGCCGCCGAACCCGAGCCACACCACGAATTCGGCCAGCAACAGCGGCAGGATGCCGCCCCAGGTATCCAGCCAGGGGCCGAAGCGTGGGACTCGTGTCGGCACCATCCCGCGAGCGTAACGCCCCCGCCCCGGTCGAGACGTGGCGGATGCAGCGCGCAGGACGAGCCCGTATCATCGTCTGCCCCCACCCGACGACCGCCCGCTCGAGGGACTGCCCGTGACCGCCGCCATCACCGCCGAAGGCCTCGTCAGGTTTCCCGACATCAGCGGCGACCGCTCGATGAGCCGCTGAGTCCCGCATGATCGCGCCCTGGCTGCTCGCGGTCGCCCTCGTCCTGGGGTTGATCATCCTGATCCCGGCGAGGCGCCTGCAACTGGCAGGGGTGAGTCGTCGGGCCGCGTCGATCTACGCCACCCTGTTGTGGCTTGGCGCGATGCTCCTTGCCGTTCGCCCGGTCGGTACCAGGTTCCTGATCCCGATCCTGCTGATCGCGTATCTCGCGCCGTTCGTCGCGGCCCCCGACACGGTGCGGCGCGTCCTCGCTCGCGGCCGCGACGGGATGCAGGCCGGCCTTCGTCCGATGAAGGACGTGACGCCACCCGATGCGAACGACGGCCCCGGCACCACCGACGCGTCCCCCGACAAGGCCGACGAGCCACGGGTCTGACGGGGTGCGAACCGACCTCGGCTGGGGTCTCGATCCGTCCGTCACGTACCTGAACCACGGGTCGTATGGGGCCTGCCCGGAGCCGGTCCTCGCGATCCAGCGCGAGTGGCGTGACCGTCTCGAGCGTGGACCGGTCCGGTTCCTCTCACACGACCTCCCCGGCCATCTTGCCGCGGCCCGCGATGCGGTCGGGGCGTTCCTGCACGCCGACCCGGCGGGTCTCGCGTTCGTGGGGAACGCCACGACGGGCGTCAGCACGGTCCTGCGCAGTCTTCGGTTCGCACCCGGCGATGAACTGCTCACGACGGACCATGAGTACAACGCCACGATCAACGCGGTCGCGGCGGCCGCGGCCCGGGATGGCGCGAGCGTCGTCATCGCGGCGCTCCCCTTTCCCATCGGCGACGAGGACGAAGCCGTCGATGCCGTCCTCGCGATGGTCACGCCGCGCACCCGACTGGCGATCCTGAGCCACATCACCAGCGCGACCGCGATCGTCCTGCCGATCGATCGTCTCGTCCCCGCCCTTCGCGAGCGCGGCGTGGAGACGCTGGTCGACGCGGCGCACGCGCCGGGGCAGGTGCCGGTCGACGTCGATGCGCTCGGGGCCGCGTTCTGGACAGGCAACGGCCACAAGTGGCTGTGTGGCCCGAAGGGCACCGGGATGCTGTGGGTCCGCGAGGATCGACGGTCAGAGATCCATCCACTCGTGATCTCCCACGGGGCGAACAGCCCGCTCGCAGGCTCGACGCGGTTCCGGCTCGAGGCCGATTGGACGGGTACCGGCGATCCGAGTGGCTACCTGACCCTGCCGGACGCGATCGCCTGGATGGCGTTCCAGGCGCCGGGTGGGTGGTCGGAGGTGATGGCGGCGAACCATGCGCTCGCGCTCGATGGCCGGGATCGCCTCATCGGCGCCCTCGGCATCCCCGTGCCCGTCCCCGACGGGATGCTCGGCGCGATGGCCGCGGTCCCGCTCCCGGAGATCCGGACGGACGAGGCCGCGGCCGCGATGGAGGACCGCCTCTTCGAGGATCACGCGATCGAGGTCCCGGTCAACGTCTGGCCGGTCAGAGCGGCACGGCCGACTCCGACCGACCGTGGACGGCTGGGTGTCCTGCGCATCTCGGCGCAGCGCTACAACGAACCCGCGGACGCGGAGCGCCTCGCCTTGGTCCTTCCCGGCGTCCTTGCTGCCGGGGCCCGACCCTAGCCCGTACTCTGGAGCCCGGCCGCGACCCCGTTCACGGTCAGCTGGACGAGCCGCAGCACGCGCGGCCGGTCCCGGTGGTCCGGGGGCAGAGCGCGGAGCCGCGCGAGCAGCCGCACCTGGAGCTCCGAGAGCGAATCCACGTAGGGGTTCCGCAGCGCGATCGATCGCTGGAGGACCGGCGAGTCATCGAGCAGCCGATCCCGCCCGGTGACCCGGCGAAGCATCGCGACCGTGCGATGGAACTCCGACTCGATCGTCGCCCAGCGGCGGTCGTCCCCCTCGCCCGTGGCCAGGGCGGCGTACAGGCGCGCGACGCCCATGTCGGCCTTCGCCAGGCTCATCTCCGCGTTGTCGAACAGGCTGCGCAGGAACGGCCAGTCCCGACCGAGCCGCGCGACCGCATCCAGTCCGGCCTCCCCGTGCCTGGCTCCGTACGCCTCGAGCGCCGTCCCCAGCCCGTACCACCCCGGCAGGTTGATCCGTGCCTGGGTCCAGGCGAACGTCCACGGGATGGCCCGGAGGCTATCGATGGACGGCGCGTCACCGGCCCGTCCACGCGCCGCCGGTCGTGACCCGAGGCGAAGGTCGGACAGCTCGGCGATGGGGGTGACGTCGCGGAAGAAGTCGGCGAACGCCGGGTCGTCATGGACGAGGGTTCGGTACGCGGCCCGGGACGTCGCCGACAGCTCGCCCATGATCGGTCGCGCGGCGGAGACCGCGGCGGCGAGCGAGGCGGCGTGCGCCGGCGTGGAGGCGAGCAGGACCGCGGCCGTGACCTGCTCCAGGTGGCGCCGGGCGATCGTCGCGTCCGAGTAGTTCGCGGCGATGACCTCGCCCTGCTCGGTCAGCTTGAGCCGGCCATCGACCGACCCAGGCGCCTGCCCCAGGATCGCGCGGTTGGTCGGGCCGCCACCGCGCCCGATCGCGCCGCCGCGACCATGGAACAGCGTCAGTTCGACGCCCTCCGCCCGCGCCCCCACGACCAGTGCCTCCTGGGCCTCGTGCAGCATCCAGGCGGCGGCCAGGAACCCCGATTCCTTGTTCGAATCGGAGTAGCCGAGCATCACCTCCTGGCGATCACCGCGGGCGGCGAGATGGGCGCGGTAGGAGGGTTCCGCCAGCAACTCGGCGAGGATCGGCCCGGCCCCCGTGAGCGCCTCGCTCGATTCGAAGAGCGGCACGACGTCGAGGACCGGCGGACGGCCGTCGGTCGCGCGCCGCGCCAGTTCGAGGACATCGGTCACGTCGGACGCCCTCGACGTGAAGCTGACGATCGCGCGATGGCAGGCATCCACGCCGTATCGAGCCTGGATCGCGCGGACCGCCCGGAACACCCCGGTCACCTCGTCGAGCGGGACGCCGGCTGAGACTTCCGTGGAACCGGCGGCCCCCGCATCGAGCGCCGCGAGCGCCGCCCGGTGGACGCTGGCGTGCTGGCGGACCTCGAGGGATGCCAGGTGGAACCCGAATGTGCCGAGCTGCCAGCGCAGGTCGGCCAGCTCGCCCCACGCGACGCGTGCCAGGCCATCGGCGAGCAACGCGTCCTGGAGCTCTCCCAACTCGGCATCGAGTTCGGCGGCATCGGCGTACCGGCCCGAGAGCGGCGCCGCCTCCCCGGTCAGCCCGGCCCGGGTCCGGCGCAGCCGCTCCGCGATGAACCCGAACCGCTGGCGGTAGGGCTCGTCCGGGAACCGGCGGCGGAGCTGCCGGTCCACTTCAGGCAACGCCTCCGCGTCCCGCCCGAGCCGCATCGTCAAGGCCCGGCTGACCTGGTCCGGCGCGGCCGCGGCGGCAACGGTCTGCATGAGTCGAGTGGCCACCGCCTCGTACCCGTGCAGGACGTGGTCCGCGTGGATGCGGATCGTGCGCTCGGTGATGTCCGCGGTTACCCCGGGGTTGCCGTCCCGGTCGCCACCGATCCAGCTGCCCCAGCGCAGGAACGGGGTCACGCGCGGTGGGCGCGTCCCGGTCCGACCGGAATCGCGTGCCGCCCCGATCCCGCGTCGATGCGCTGGCGGATCGAACGCCCCGTCGAGCGCCCGATAGAGCCGCGGGACGACCGTGAAGAGCGTGGCGTCGAAGAACGCCATCGCCGTGCGGGCCTCGTCGAGCGGGGTGGGAGCGACCGCGCGCAGGTCCGAGGTCCGCCACAGGAGCGTGATCTCCTCGCGGAGATGGCGCCGCACCTCGCGATCCTCGGACGGTGTGAGGCGCGGATCGTCGAGCCGTTCGAGGAGGCCGGCACAGCGGCGAAGCGCCACGAGCGCGGTCCGCCTTCGCGCTTCGGTCGGGTGCGCGGTCAGGACGAGGTGGATCGACAGGCGTCGCACGAGCGCCTCGATCGCCTCGTCCGTGTGTCCGCCAGCCCGCAGACGGGTGACGGCTTCGGTGATCGAATCGTCGAGCGCCCCGTCCGGCGACGCGCGTTCCCGCCGTCGCAGCGCGCGGACCCGGCCACGGGCCTCGACGAGGTTGACGAGCTGGAAGTAGAGCCCGAACGCGCCGATGATCCCTTCGGCGTCGCCGAGGTCGAGCTCGGCGAGATCCTCGTCGAGTTGTCGGCGGACGTCGGCGTCGTCGGTGCGGCGCAGGGCGATCGCGCGCCGCCGGATGCGCTCCACACGTTCGAAGATCGCGGGTCCGGCCTGCTCGGCGAGGACTTGTCCAAGGAGAGAGCCCATCAGTCGGACCTCGGCCGCCAGCGTGTCAGGCGCGCCAGAGGTGCCGATACCGGCGGGTTCCGCCTGGACGGCGATGGTCGCGCGGCGTTCGGCACCGCTCGCGCCCCGTTCGACGCCGCTCCTGCGGCCCACCGGCCCGCTCATGCGGCGTTCCGTTGCGGACCGCAACGCGTCGCAACCTTCCCCTCGCCGCAACCTTTCTCGAGGGGAATGTTCCCTACGCTTGTATCGTGTTGGCGATGACGACGTCCGATCGCGCTCGGCCGAGCGACCTTGGCGGGCTGGAGCAGCTCCGGTTCCTCCACCAGGTCCTGCGTCTCGCCACGACCGCGCGGACCTGGGACGAGCTCCTCGAGACGGTGGTGGATGGGACCCGCGACGCGCTTCACGCGGATGTGTGCTCCCTCTACCTGATGGATCGCGATGGAGCGTACCTGACCCTGGCTGCGACCAACGGGCTCGACCGGTTCCAGATCGGGCGAGCGCGGGTCCCGTTCGGCGAAGGCGTCACGGGCCGGGTCGCGGCGTCGCAGCAGCCGCTGGTGATCCCCGACGTCAAGGCGGACCCGCGCTTCCTGTGGGTCCGTGGCATCGACCAGCGCCGGTTCGTCGCCTCGATGCTGTCCGTGCCGTTGTCCTGGCACGGCCAGACCGTCGGCGTGCTCAACATCCAGACGGAGCAGCCGCGCGACTTCGACCCGTCGGACGTGGATCAGCTCGGCGCGGTCGCGGACCTGCTCGCCGGCATCGTCGAGAAGGGCCGGCAGCAGTCCGAGGCGGAGGCGCGCGTCGAGTCGCTCAAGGCCATCGACGAAGCGCGTAGCGAGCTCATCGCGCTCGTGACGCATGAGTTGCGAACACCCCTCGCGGTCGTGCGCGCCTACACGGACCTCCTCGCCGACGAGCCGCCGCTGTCCGGCCGGCAGTCGCGGGACATCGCGCGCCGCGAGACGCGGTCGGCCTGGCACCGCGCGACACTCGAGCAGGTGGAGCGGCTGGACCGGCTTGTGGACTCGATCCTGGCGTCGGTCCGGGTGGTGCCGGAGGACGCGGCGGACGTGGTCCCGCTCGACGTTCGGGCGGCGGTCGAGGAAGTGCTCGCATCGGTGCGGCCGCTGCTCGCCAACCACCGGACCGAGGTCCGTCCGGGTCCGGGCCTGCACGCCCTGGCGGACCCGCCACGGCTGCGCCAGATCCTCGAACACCTCGTCGAGAACGCGGTCAAATACGCGCCGCCCGACACCATGATCACCGTCGACTGGGCGCTGGTCGAGGGGGTGGTCCACCTCGGCATCAGCGACGAGGGTCCCGGCATCCCGGAGGAGTGGCGCGAGCGGATCTTCGAACCGTACGCCCGACGTGACACGCACACCGCGCGCGGTTCGGGGATCGGTCTGTACGCGGCCAAACGACTCGGCGAATCGATGGGCGCGCGCCTGTGGTGCGAACCCGCGCGGACGAGCGGCGCCCGCTTCGTGGTGGCCCTCCCGGCCGCCGTGGCCGTCTAGGGCGAGCAACGAAGGACGTGATGACGATGAGCACTCGACCGCTTCGCATCCTCGTGGTGGATGACGACCCCGCGATGGTCGGCGCGGTCACCGCGCTGGTCGGCACCGAGGGCCACCAGGTCATCACCGCCTACGACGGGCTGACCGCCGTCAAGCGCTTTCGCGAGGAGCATCCGGACCTCGTCCTGCTCGACCTCGCGATGCCGGGGCCGGACGGGTTCAGCGTCGCCGGGCAGATGCGGGCCGTGGGTCAGGCGCCGATCATGATCGTGTCCGGCGAGAGCGGCGAGGCGGCCAAGGTGCGGGCCTTGGGCCTCGGGGCGGACGACTACCTGACCAAGCCCTTCGGCAAGGCCGAGTTGCTGGCACGGATCGCGGCCGTCATGCGCCGCGTGGATCGCTCCAGTCCGGGTGGGAGCGGAGCGTCCGGCCCGCTGGAGGCGGGTGCGCTCGTCCTCGAGCCCGGACGTCATGAAGCACGGGTCGGCGAAACGGTGCTGACGCTCACGCCGACCGAGTTCCGGTTGCTCGAAGCGCTGGTCCGGGCCAACGGCGACATCGTCCCGCACCTCCAACTCGCCCGGGCGGGCTGGCCGGCCGAGACGGACCCCGACCTGCTGTGGCTCAAGCCGCACCTGGCGCGTCTTCGGGCCAAGGTGGAAGCGGCCAGCGGTCCGCATGTGGTCGCGGTCCGCGGCGTCGGCTATCGGGTCGTCGTCGACGACTGACCGGCCGGCGAGCCCACGAAGGACATCGCCGTCTCGACCGACCCGTCGGGCGCTAGGTGGCCGAGCCTCCCGCGGCCTTGCCGCTCGAGGTCGAACCCGCCCGCGTCAGACCGCGAGGGCGATCGCGCGCCCGTCGGCGTCGTGCGCCGCGTCGGCACAGGTCACCCGGCAACCGCGCGCATCTCGTCCACTCAGCGGGTTGAAGTGGAACCAGGCCTCGCCACTCACGGTGAGGCGGCAGCCGCACGCGGCACACGTAACGGGGGCACCGTGGCCATCACGCACCGCGGCACCGCGGAGCTCGGGGGTCGGCGGGTGGATCATGGCGGTCACCTTCGGGCGCGGACGGACTCGGGGTAGGACGACAGCGTACGGACGGGGCCGGCCCGCGTCGTCGTCGGGACGGCGACACTCAGGTTGCGGTCTGGTTGCGGACCGTGGGGCACGGTCCGCGATCGGCGCGTTACAGCGTCGGCGCCGCGGACTCGACAGCCGAGACCTCGAGCGGCGCGCGCATGACGGGGATGGCCGCCGATGCCGCGGTGATCAGGACCGGCGCGGCGATGGCATCGGTGGTGGGGACGACGTTCGGTTCGACCAGCCAGATCCGGGCGGGGAGGTCGTCGCCGTCGAGCAGCCGCGCGGCCGCGTCCGACCCGGCCGCACGATGCGCCTCCAGCAGGTGCTGCAATTCGGCGAGGCGGGCTGGACCGTCCTCGCGATCGGCCAGGATCGCCGACAGGCGCGTGGCGTGGACGCTGCCGTCGGCGAGGGCCAGACCATGACGCCCGCTCGGGTCGTACAGATACGCGCGACCGCCGGTCATCCCGGCACCGAAGTTTGCGCCAACGGGCCCCAGGACGACGACCACGCCGCCGGTCATGTACTCGCACCCGTGCGGGCCGATGCCTTCCACGACGGCTTCTGCCCCGGAGTTGCGGACCGCGAAGCGCATCCCGGCGCGACCCACGACGTGGAGTCGTCCACTCGTCGCGCCGTAGAGGACCGTGTTGCCGGCGATCGCCTGCGAGCCGGGGGTCGCCGCGAGATCGGGCTCCGGGACGAGGGTGATCGACCCGCCGGACAGGCCCTTGCCCACGTAGTCGTTGGCCTGACCGACGAGCCGCAGCGTGATGCCCGGTCCCGCGAACGCACCCAGGGACTGGCCGGCGGAACCTTCGAGGTCGAGATGGACCGGGCCGTCGAGCTCGCCGCGCTCCAGCGCGCCGCTGAGCGCCGCGCCGAACGAGCGATCCGCGGTGGTGACGCGAAGCCCGGCTGCCTGGACGGAACCCTGGCCACGGAACGCGGTGACGATGGCGGCTTCCAGCGGTGACGCGGGGGCGCGCCGGACGTTTCGGTCCGCCGACGCGGGGTCGGCGCGTCGGGCGGGTACGGCGGCCCACGACGGCGCCCCGATCACCGGCGCGAGTTCGGCGCGTGCGGCGGGGATCGGCGACAGCCACCGCCGGCTCTCCCCGACGATCTCGCCGACGGTTCGCGCGCCGACGGCCGCGAGCTCCCGGCGCAGGTCCTCGGCGATCGCGGTGAAGTAGCGGACGACGTCGTCGGGCGTGCCGGCGAACTTCGCCCGCAGATCCTCGCGCTGGGTCGCGATGCCGGTGGGGCAGGTGTCGAGATGGCACTGGCGCGCCATGTCGCAGCCGATGGCGACCAGAGCGGCCGTCCCGAAGGCGTACTCCTCGGCGCCCAGCAGCGCCGCGATGAGCAGATCCCGGCCCGCCTGGAGCCCGCCGTCCGTCCGAAGCGCGACCCGGTCACGAAGGTCGTTACGGAGCAGGACCTGGTGGACCTCCGCGAGCCCAAGTTCCCACGGCGCGCCGACATGCTTGATCGACGACAGCGGGGAAGCGCCCGTCCCGCCCGAGTGCCCGGACAGGTGGATGTACGAGGCGCCCGCCTTGGCGACGCCCGCGGCGATCGTGCCGACCCCACGGCTCGCGACGAGCTTGACGCCGATGCGCGCGGTGGGATTGACCGCGCGCAGGTCCGCGATCAGCTGCGCGAGGTCCTCGATCGAGTAGATGTCGTGGTGCGGCGGCGGGGAGATGTAGCTCTGACCGGCCTGCCCACGACGCAGCGCGGCGATGTACGCGGTCGCCTTGCGCCCAGGGAGCTGACCGCCCTCGCCCGGCTTGGAGCCCTGGGCCACCTTGATCTCGAGCTGGTCCGCGCGGGCGAGGTACTCGGCCGTGACACCGAACCGCGCCGAGGCCACTTGCTTGATCCGCGCGTCGCGCCGGCGGCCGTCCGGATCGGGGGTGTACCACGCCGGGTCCTCGCCGCCCTCCCCGGTGTTGGCGGCACCGCCCGCGCGCTGGATCCCGATCGTCAGCGCCTGGTGAGCCTCGGGCGACAGCGCGCCGACGCTCATCGCGGACACCACGAATCGACGCACGATGGACCGGGCGTCCTCGACGTCATCCAGCGGGATCGGCGTGCCGCGGCGGAGTCGCAGGTCGTCGCGCGGGACGGCCCGATCGTCAGCGCCACGGGTCACGGACGCGCGGTAGCGGGCCAGGGCGGCATCGATGCCGGCGGGGTCGTCGGTGGTGGCGAGGGCCGTGATCTCGGTCGCGATCTTCGGCGCGAACAGGTGCGCCTCGCCGTCGGCACGGAACCTGGCCCAGCCGGGGTCGGGGAGGCGCGGCTCGCGGCCGGGGGCCGCCGGGGCGATGGCCGTCGCGGCTACCGCCCGCCGGAGCTGTCGCTCCGCGAGGTCCGCGAACGTCGTCCGACCGGGCCACGCGGCCGCCATCGGGAAGCAGCGGGCCACGACGGCCGCATCGAGGTCGATCGCGTCGATCAGCGCGCCGCCGATATACGACGCCACGGCACTGATCCCCATCCGCGCGAGGGTCTTGCGTAGTCCGGCTTCAAAGGCCGCCACCAGGTTCCCGATCGTCTCGGTCGCCGAGAGGGCCTCGGCGCCGCGCGAACCGGCCAACTCCGCCGCGAGTTCGATCGCGAGCCGGGGATGGACCGCGCTCGCCCCGACCGCAAGGAGCATCGCCATCCCGTGGACGTCGAGGACGTCGGCGGCATCCAGGACCAGATCCGTCCCACCACGCAGACCCGCCTCGGTCAGCGCGGCGTGGACGCTCCCGGCGGCGAGGATCGATGGGATCGGGAGTCGCGATGCCGTGAACCCACGATCCGAGATCACGAGGATCTCGACGCCGTTCGTCGCCGCCGCGACGGCGGTCGAGGCGAGGCGGTCGAGCGCGGCTTCGAGGCCTTCGCGCCCGGCGTCGACCGGCCAGGTGGCATCGAGCGCCCGGATGCGCCGGCCACCGGTCCCCACGGCGTCGGACAGCCCGGCGAGATCGGCGACGACCGGGCTCGCCATCCGCAGCGTCCGCGGCCCTCGCGGCGGTCCGCCCAGGAGCGCCGGTCGACGACCCAGCTCCACGCGCAGGTCCATCACGACGCGCTCGCGCTCCGGGTCGATCGCCGGGTTGGTGACCTGCGCGAACGCCTGGCGGAGGTGGTCGGCGACCGGCCGATCGAGTCGCGCGCGGCCGGGCGTCGGCGTGTCGTCGCCCATGCTCCACAGCGGCTCGTGCGCCTCGATCGCCATCGTCTTGACGTCGAGTCTGGCGCGCTCGGCATCGAGGCCGGCCAGGAAGCGCAGCGGCGCCGGTGTCGGGGGCGTGTCCTCGAGCCGGGCGGCGGCGGTCTCGGCCCGGTCCTCGTGGATCGGTCGCGGCGCGTCGTGGATCGGGAGGGCCCGAAGCGCGTGGGTCTTCGCATCGGTGTCTTCGAGGATCAGGTGACGGCCCGGCTCCACGAGCAGCAGTTCGCCCGGCCCGAGGCGCCCCCTCCGGACCGTGTCGGCGGCCACCAGCGGGACCGCGCCGGCCTCGGACGCGACCGCTACCAGGCGCTCACGGGTGACGGCGAACGACGCCGGACGGAGCCCATTTCGATCGACGAGCGCGCCCACCCGTCGACCGTCCGCGAAGACGATCGCGGCGGGACCGTCCCAGGGCGCCAGGAAGTCCCGCGGTCCGACGCCGCAGGGTGGCCACGTGCGGATGCGGCGATCGGCGGAGGGCGAGCGCCTCCGGGATCAGCGCGAGGATCGCCGGCGTGAGATCCCAGCCGGTCGTGGTCAGCAGCTCGAGCGCCTCGTCGAGCGAGAGCGAGTCCGAGCCATCGGGCGACAGCAGCGGTCCCGCGGCGGTGAGCGCATCCGCGACGGCGCGGGCGCCACGGTCCCGCGTGCGTCCGCGGACCTGCTCGCGATTGCCGCGGACCGTGTTGATCTCGCCGTTGTGAGCGATGGAGCGGAAGGGTTGGGCCAGGCGCCAGACCGGGTGCGTGTTCGTGGCATAGCGCTGGTGGAACACCGCGTAGCCGAGCGACAACGGGGCGCGCAGGTCCGGGTACAGCAGCGGCAGTCGCGCGCCGGTGACCAGGCCCTTGTACACGATGGTCAGGCACGACGCCGACGGGATCGACAGGTCGGCCAGGGCGCCGTCGCGGGACCCTCGCGAACGGCGCTCTCGAGCGCCCGACGGGCGACGACCAGCCGTCGCTCGAACGCGGTATCGGTCAGCGGTCGACCGCTCCGATCGTCGGGCGGCCGGGTGACGATCGCCTGGGCGAACGTCGGCATCGAAGCGGCGGCGGCGGCCCCCAGGGCGACGCGGTCGAAGGGGACGGCTCGCCAGCGCGCGACGGTCAGCCCCTGACCGGCGAGCGCCGTCTCGATCAGGCGCCGGCCGCGCCGTTCCTTCGCCGACCCGGCCGGCAGGAACGCGAACACGATGCCGGGTCGGTGGGGCGCGTCATCGCCGGCGAGCAGCCGGAGGAGGGAACGGTCCAGCGGGAGCGACACACCCGCGCCGTCCGAGGACTCCCCGTCCGCGCCGAACGCCCCACGGTGGGCGAGCGATGCCAGCCCGGCCAGCGCGAGGGGGAGGACCCGCTCCTTCGATCGCCCGCCCGCGTCCGCGACGAACCCGACACCGCAGGCGTCGTGCTCGAAACGGGGGTCGTAGAGCGAGGCGGCGATGGTCATGCCAGGTCTCCGGGAGAGGGACGAGCGACCGGTCCGCGACGGGAGGAGACGTCACGAGCCGGTCGCTGGGTGGACGCGAGGGTCCGCACGGGTCAGGTCTGGTAGGCGGACCCCCCATGGACGGCGATGTCGAGGCCGGTCTCCTCGACGCGCACGAGCGCGGGCCCGACGGACCTGTGCATGACGGTCGAGAGCACGTTCGTTCGGCGCACGAGCCCGCCGTCGAAGCGGGCGAGACCGGGCAGCATGATCATGACCATGGCGGTCGACACCAGCAGCCAGGCGGTATCTCCGGTGTCCATCCGATTTTCGGTGTCTCCCGAGGCGCTTCACCCGTTCCGTCCGGGCGTACGGCAAGGCTACGTACGGAGGGAGGCCTGGACGGCGCCCCGCGTGGACCGAAAAGGGTGCGGTTCGGGTCCGGCCGCACGCCGTGGGGCGTCGGTGGTTGCGGCTGGGGGCGGGCGGGTGGCGGGCGAGCGTGGCGGGCGCGAGGCGGTCGGCGCGCGCCGGATCGTCGAGCCCCATCCCCACGACTCCGCCAGATTGCCATCACATGACCGTTAGGCGCGGTCTCGAGAGCTCCGCTGGACCAACCTGGCCCACTTCGGCACGCAACGTGCACGGTCCATGCACGCAACCCGCCGCTCCCGGCACGGCCCGGTCCTGGAACTGCCCGCATCGGGGCCCGACGGACCCATGGCCCCGCCGAACGGTCACCTCGTGAGAATCTGGCGGTGTCCGATGCGATCGGTGGACCGTCGTGCTGCCCGTCATCGTGGATTGACGCCGACCTCCGCACGGACCTATCGTGCTACTCGTGAATAGCACGTTGCCGCCCAGCGCGGCCCAGGCCCCGCTGGATCCGGATGAGCACGGCATGATCGCCGGGATCCTCGACGATGGACCAGCGCTGCTGACGGTGACGGCCGTGGGCTTGATCGCCGCGGGGCTCTTCGCGTGGTTCCTGGCGGTCTCCGATCAGCTCCTGCCGCACGACCTCGCCTGGCTGACCGTGGCCGAGACCGATCTCCGTGCCGTCGCGGACGGCCGGCTCGTCCACTTCATGGCCCACGACCGTGCTGCGTTCGGCGGGACGCTGATCTCGATCGGCGTCCTCTACCTGTGGCTCATCCGGTTCCCGCTTCGTGAAGGTCTGGTTTGGGCCTGGTGGCTCCTGGCGGTCGGCGGCTCGCTTGGGTTCCTGACGTTCCTGACCTACCTTGGCACCGGGTATCTCGACAGCTGGCACGGTATCGCGACGCTGGCACTGCTGCCGCCATTCGCGCTCGGTCTGGCGCGGACCCGAAGGCGATCGATCAAGCCGGATGGTCCGACCTCCCTCCTCAGACCCGGCGCACGACCGACCCTCGGATCCCGTGCCTGGTGGGGTCGAGCCGCTCTGCTCCTCACCGCCTTTGGCATGTTCGTCGCGGGGACGACGATCGTGACCATCGGGACGTTCGTGGTCTTCGTGCCTCAGGATCTGGCCTACCTCGGTCTCGATCGAGCCGACCTGGACGCCATCGACCCGAAGCTGGTCCCACTCATCGCCCACGACCGCTCCGGGTTCGGTGGCGGCCTCGCGATCACCGCGATCACCGTCTTTGGGTGCGTGCATGCGGGTCGCCCATCGAGAGCACTCTGGGAGGCGCTCCTGATCGCGGGCATCGCGGGCTTCGGGGCCGCGATCGGCGTGCACGGGCTCATCGCGTACCTGGACCTCACGCACGTCGGACCGGCGATCGGCGGGGCGGTGGTCTTCGCGATCGGGATGGCCTTGTCGGAGCGAACGATGCGCCACCCCGGCGAGCCGAAGGTCGCCAGATCACCATCACGTGACCGTTAGGCGCCAGCAGGGCCGATCGCGGGCCGATCGCGGGCCGACCCCGCCTCATCTTCCGTCGGCCGTATCCCACGGCCACCTCGATGCGTCCATGGGAGGTGGTCACGTCCTGGCGAGCCGGGTGGGATTCGAACCCACGACCAAGGGATTAAAAGTCCCGTGCTCTACCACTGAGCTACCGGCCCACGCGACAGCGTACCCGAAGGGTCAGGCGCGGTCGTAGGCCTCGCGGAGCCAGCCGATGACCTCCGCATCGAGTTCGGCGGAGTCGGCCAGGCGAACCCGATGCGTGCACATCCCGGTTGACGACTCGAGCCGACCCTCGGGCTCGACGCCCTTGAGATTGAACCCGATCTCGAGGCGCCCGCCCGATGCGGGGCCTACGGTGCCGAACTGCTTCGATCGCCTGAGGCTCACGTACGTCTGCTTCGGCGAGAGTTCGACGTCTCCGCCGAACCCGCGCGCGAGATCGATCACCGTGTCGTGGAAGGCACGCAGGCTCGCCTTCGGGCCGGCGTAGATCGCGTCGAGGAGATCATCCCCTTCCGGTGCCGCCGGTCCGCGGAGGAAGGTCAAGGCGACGAGATTCGCGTCGCCATGCCCGAACCCGTGCTCGGCCTTGAGCCAGGCGACGATCTCGCCGTGCTTCGCCTTCCCGCTGTCGCGGACGAGCTCGATCAAGGCGGCCATCGACCGGCCGTGCTTGCGTTCGATGTTGCGTACCTGCGTCTGGACCGCGTCGTCCACTGTCGCCATAGAGCTACCTCCTACGATCGCTACATCAGGGGCAAGACCGGTCTCGCGACGCTTCCCCGACGTACCGGCCACGCATCCGCCGTCGGGAGAAGCATGCAGCCCGGAAGCCCGCGTCGCACCGTGACGAGACGTCGCCCCAAGGAACCTGGTTTCCCCGACGGCGGCTGTCCATTCCGCAGAACGTCCGCGATCGGTCGCGGGCTCGCTCACTGGCAACCGGTCTCCCAGGCCGGAAATCCTGCTCGAACGGGGGACGGGAGAGCGTCGACGCACAATTCGTGGCCTGGCAGGCCGCGATTGCAGTGCGAGGCCTCGCCCAACAGCGGATCCGGGGACACGACGCAGGTTTCACGGTTTCCCAGGCCGGTCGTTCCTCCCAGCCCGGGTTCGCTCGCTCCCCTCGTCGCCTCAGGCCGGGACCGGCACCTGTGTCGGCAATGGCTCGCCGCGGACCCCGGCGACCAGGTTGGCGGCGGCCATCGCGGCCATCTTGCCGCGGGTGGCCCGTGACGCCGACGCGATGTGCGGCACGATCAGGCAGTTATCGAGCCCCACGAGCGGGTCGTCCATGGGGATCGGCTCCGGATCGGTGACGTCCAGGGCCGCCGCCCAGATCGTCCCATCGCGGAGTGCATCGGCCAGGGCGATCTGATCCACCACTGGACCACGGGACGTGTTGACCAGCACGGCCGTGCGCTTCATCGCGGCCAGCGTCCGGGCGTTGATGAGGTGCCGCGTCTCCGCCGAGAGGTTCACGTGGAGTGACACGAAGTCACTCTCGGCCAGGACGTCCTCGAGCGGCGCGTACGTCGCGCCGAGCGGCTCGGACACGGACGCGGGCAACGGGGCCAGATCGTGGTACAGGATCCGCATCCCGAAGCCCTGCGCGCGTCGCGCGACGGCCTGCCCGATCCGCCCGAACCCGACGATGCCGATCGTGGCGCCGTGCACGTCCGGACCCAGCAGGAGCAGCGGTCCCCACGTCTTCCAGTTCCCGCCGCGGACGTAGCGATCGCTCTCGGGCAGCCGGCGTGCAGCGGCCATCAGGAGCGCCCAGGCCAGGTCCGCCGTCGTGTCGGTCAGCACGCCCGGCGTGTTCCCGACCGCGACACCGCGTCGAGCGCACGCGGGCACATCGATGTTGTCATAGCCGACCGCATAGTTGCTGACGACCTTGAGCCCTGGCCCAGCGGCGTCCAGAAAGGCATCGTCCACCCGGTCGGTGAGCAGTGTCAGGACGCCGTCGCACCCCGCGATCCGGCGCAGCAGCTCATCCCGTGGCGGTGGCAGCTCGTCCTCCCACAGGTCCATCTCGCATGCGGCGCTCACGGCGTGGAGCCCCTCGTCGGGGATCCGACGCGCGACGAACACGCGCGGCCGCGCACCGCCGGGGCTGCCCGCGCCGCCGCTCTCGCCCTTACCCACGGCCGGATCCCGCGACGAACCGACGGATCCGCGCGAGCGCCTCGGAGAGGTTCTCACGCGAGTTGGCGTAGCTCACCCGGACATGGTCCGTGCCCACGCCACCGAACGCGGTCCCGGCCAGCACGCAGACCCCCGCCTCCTGAAGCAGTCGCTCCGCGAGTTCCGCGCCGCTGAAGCCCGTGCCCGACACCTCCGGGAAGACGTAGAACGCGCCGACCGGCGTCGCGCATCGGACGCCGGGGATCTCGTTCAGCCCTGCGACGATCAGGTCGCGTCGCGCCTTGAACTCCACGACCATCGCGTCCACGTCGTCCTGTGGCCCGTTGAGCGCCTCGACTGCCCCCACCTGCACGAAGGTTGGCGCGCAGCTGATGGTGTTGATGATGAGCTGAGCGTAGGTCTGGATGAGCGACTTGGGCACGATCGAGTAGCCGAGCCGCCACCCCGTCATCGCGTACGTCTTCGAGAACCCATCGAGCACGATGGTCCGCTCGGTCATCCCGGGGAGCGACGCGATCGAGACATGCTCCGCGCCGTCGTACAGGATCCGTGCGTAGATCTCGTCGTCGAGCACCCACAGGTCGTGCTTGTTGGCCAGCTCGGCGATCCGCTCGAGGTCGCCGCGCGTGAGGACGCCCCCGGTCGGGTTCGCCGGGGAGTTGATCACGATCATCCTGGTCTTGGGCGTGATCAGCGCCTCGAGCTCATCGACATCGAGACGGAACTCGTTCTCCATCCGGATCGGGATCGGCACCGGGTTGGCACCAACGAACCGCGTGAGCAATTCATAGATCGGATACCCGGGGTCCGGGACGATGACCTCGTCCCCCGCGTCGATCAGGCCGAGGATCGCGTACAGCATCACGCCCTTGCCACCGACGGTCACGAAGACCTGCGACGGGTCCGCGCTGAAACCCTTGCGCAACGCGACGTCAGCGGCGATGGCCTCCCGAAGTGCCGGGATCCCGGCGAACGGCGCGTAGTGCGTGGCACCCTCGTCGAGCGCCTTCTTGGCGGCCGCGCGGACGTTCGCGGGTGTGTCGAAGTCCGGCTCGCCGATCTGGAGATGGATGATCGAGCGACCGGTCGCCTCGAGTGCGCGCGCCCGCGCGCTGACCTCGAATGCGCTCTCGGTCCCGATCGTGCTCATCCGCGACGCGACGCGGAGACCGGACAGGGCTGCCATCGCTCGACCTCCTACGGGAGCAGGGAACGGATGGCGAACGTCACGTTCGCCGGTCGCTCGGCCAGCCGCCGCATATACCACGGATACCAGTGCTCACCGTACGCGATGAGGGTCTGCACATGGTAGCCAGCCTTCGCCAGGCGGAACTGCTCGCCGCTCCGGATGCCGTAGAGCATCTCGATGTCGAACGCGTCGCGCGCCACGCCGGCGGACTCCACCGAGGCCGCGATCTGCTCGATGAGCGTCACGTCGTGGGTGCCGAGCCCCAGCCGCGCCTCGGTCCCACGGGTGTCGAGCAGGAACCGGACCGCGAGCGCGGCGTAGTTGGCATCAACGGCACGCTTGTCCCGATACGCGATCTCGGCCGGCTCGTCGTAGGCGCCCTTGACGAGGCGGATCGCGGGAGCCAGCGGCAGGAGACGATCGATGTCCGCGGACGTCCGGCGCAGGTACGCCTGGAGGCAGATGCCCGTGCGAGGCTGCGTCACCCGCAGCTGCTCGTAGAGGAGCAGCGTCGCCTCGGTGTAGGCGCTGCCCTCCATGTCGATCCACAGGTAGGAGCCCGCGGCGGCCGACGCTTCGGCGAGACGCACGAGGTGGGCGAGGCAGACGGCCGGGTCGTCATCGAGCCCGAGTTGCGTCGGCTTGACCGAGATCTCGCCATCGATGCCCGCCGCCGTGATCCGCTCGATCAGCGTCAGGTAATGGGCCACGACCTCTTCGGCCTCCGCAAGGCTCTCGAGGTTCTCGCCCAGCCGCGTGTACATCGTCCCGATCCCGGCCGCCTGGAGCGGCGCCGCCGCGGTGAGGGCGGCGTCCATCGTCTCGCCGGGCATGAACTTGCGGACGGCGCGACGCATGAACCACAGTCGCGGCAAGGACTTCTTGAGCCACTCGTTCCTGGCGGCCCACAGGAAGACCCGGCGCATCGCTCCTCCTTCGACGTGCTACAGCGATCGACGTGCGGCGGCGGCCGGCAGGCTTGCGCCGGACACCACGGCTGGTCCCGCGCCGATGGTACGCGACGAGCCGACGTAGAATCCCTCGACCATGACGCGCTTCTACGACATCGACGAGGCGAATGCCGCGATCCCCGAACTCGACGGGATCGTCAGCGCGCTCGCCTCGCAACGGGCGGAGTTGGTGCGCATCCGCGACGAAGTGCTGGCGCGACAGGCCACGGGCGAGCCCGATCCAGCCGTCGCCGGCGGTGCCGACACGGCGGTGGTCTCGGAGGAGCTGCGGTTCACGAGACTGCGGATGCAGGGGCTCGTGGACCAGATGGCCGCCGGCGTCGCTCGCATCGAAGCGATGGGGATCACCCTGCGCGACATCCCCGACGGGCTCGTGGACTTTCCGGCGCTCGTCAACGGGCGCCAGGTCTGGCTGTGCTGGAAGCTCGGCGAGTCGGCGGTCGAGCATTGGCACACGCTTGAAAGCGGGTTCGGGGGACGACAGCCGCTGAGCGAGCTCACATGACCGATCGCCGGACGGTGATCGACGCCGAGGGGCGGTACAAGGCGTACCGGCCGCTCCCCGCATCCGAGCGGGCGAGCGCGCTTGCCGCCGGGCTCGCGGCATACGAGCGCGGCGACTTCTTCGAGGCGCACGAGCGGCTCGAGCCCGCCTGGATGGGGTCGGATGACCCCGCCGAACGTTCGATGCTCCAGGGGCTGATCAAGCTCGCGGCGGCGTACGTCCACGCCGTCCGCGGGAACCCGGCCGGGGTCGAAAAGAACCTCGCGGGGGCTCGACAGCGGCTGCGCGCGGCGGTCGCCGCCGGCACCGACGGGGTGGGGCTGGACGTGGCGCACCTGCTCGACGATCTGGACGCCCGCCTGCTCGACCTCGCGACTGACCCCGGTGCGCCCAAACTCGACCCACCCGACCTGCGGTCGTGCCGGATCTCGTCCGTCAGACCCGCGCGGACGTCGCGGTCTTCATCCCGGACCGCCCACGCTGATTCGGAGGCGGAACGTCGGCACGTCGTCCCGCGGAACCCAAATTCCGGCAGATGACACCCACCCGAGCACTCGTCGCGGGATTAGGTCCAGTTGCTGCCAGCGGCGCACATCTGTCAGGAAGTAGTCGTTGTCGCACGCTCGGATCGGACCGATGGCCGCGCGACCGGGCTGACCAGTGCTCGCCCCAGTGACATCTGGCAGGAATTCGGCCTTGGCTCGGATCTCGGCCCTGCGCCGGCGGTCCACCCGCCGGGATGCACGGTCAGACGCCGAACGTCACGCGGAGATGCGGAGGAGCCCAACATGACCCTTCCCGGTGGCCTGCCCACGATCGATGTCGTCGAAGCCGAACGGCGCCTCCGCGAGGATCCGGCGCAGCCCATGCTCGTCGACGTGCGCGAGGCCGGGGAGTTCGCGACGGTCCGCGCCCCGGGCGCCGTCCTCGTGCCGACATCGACGTTCCAGGCACGGGTCGACGAGCTGCCCGCGGATCGCCCGCTCATGCTGGTCTGTCACGTTGGTGGCCGCTCGGCGGCGGTCACAGGGTTCCTGATCCGGGCCGGACGCGCGGATGTCGTCAACGTGGCCGGCGGGATGGAGGCGTGGGAACGTGCGGGATTGCCCGTGCGTCGCGGTGCCCCGGACGCCGGCGAGGGTGACCTCCCGGGCTGACATCCAGGCGCGGGGCCGGCTCGGGGCCGGCTGGGGGCCGGCTCGGGGCCGGCTGGGGGCCGGCTCCGGGCTGACATCCACGCGCGGGGCCGGCTCGGGACGCGGCCGCCTAACGCCCGCGAGGTTCGGATCAGCGCCGGCGGCGCAACACCCGACCGACGATCCGTCCGGCCTGCTCCTTGTGGGCATAGGCCCAGCCGATCACGATCAGGATCACGAAGTTCAGCGTCCCGGCACCAGCCGCGCTCAGATAGCCCAGCTGCTGGCCGATCTCGCCGTCGATCTTGAGACCAGGCACCGTCGCACCGACCAAGCCCAGTCGGAAGAACGGGGCCTGTGGCGCGAGGTTGGCCCGGACACTGGCCGCCGATACGCCCTTGTCGTTGACCCCGCCGACCACGATGGCCGCCGGTCCGAGCACCACGGAGGCTCCGCCCGTCAGGCCGGCCGGCAGGTCGCTGACGTCGAGGTGCAGCCACTCGGCGATGTCTCCCGCGATCGATGGCACGGCCCAGTACAGCTCTCGATGCGCGCCGGTCGCGTCCTCGCCGCCGAGGACGTACAACGCCCCGTTGGCGGCCCACGTGGCCGCGCCTGCACGGGCGCCGGGAAGGTTGGCGGCGGCGTTCGTGGCCCAGGCGATGACCTTGCCTTCGTCCGGGTTCTCCGGCAGACCTTCGGCCGCGGCGAGCCCGAAGGCCCCACGCTGGACGGTCGCGGTCGGCCCATCGGGGCCGGACCCGCCGAACAGCCAGACATAGTCGCCTTCGATGGCGGCGCTCGCGCCGGTCTGCGGGGACGACAGCGCCGCTTGGGGTTCGAACTTGCCGAGCGCGCCCTGCGCATCGAGGAGAGCCTTCCAGGTGGTCGCGACCGGCCCGTTGGCGTCAGATCCGCCGATGAGCAGGAGTCCGTCCGCCGTCGCGACCGCCGCAGCGCCGGTCCGTGGCTCGGTCAGGGTCAGTGTCTCGACAGGTTCCCACTTGGCGAGCTCACCCGTCGTGGCGTCGGGCTTGAGTGCGTAGGTCGTGGTGGTGGGCTGGCCATCCACGTCCGTGCCGCCGATCACGTAGATGCTCCCGGCGACGAAGACGACCGCCGCGTCTGACCGCGGCTCCGGCAGCGCGGGTCCCTCGGACCACGGCCCGATGTTGTCGCTGCCGACGGTCGTCGTCACGAAGACCGTCGACTGGGCGGTGGTCCCGTCCGTGCCGCCGACATACAGCACCTTCGTCCCGACCTGGACCACGGCGCCGTTGGTACGTGCGGCGGGTAGGGCCAAGGTGTCCGGGGAGGGGTCCCACGGCACGGCGGCACCGACCGGTGCCGGGCACGGCAGCGTCTTGTTCTCCGGTGGGCAGAAGTTGACCGGCGACCAGGCGATGACCCCCAGGTCCACGGTCCGGCCGACGGTGAGGTAGTACGCGCGATCCGGGATATAGCCCAGCAACAGGAGGATGACGACCATCCAGACTCCGGCCTTGATCGACGCCCAGCCCCAACCGTCCGCGTCGAGCAGCCCGAAGAGGGCTCGTTTGCGCGGCATCGTCATCCCGGCTGTGAGCGCCCGCTGGGCCATCGTCCTCCATCCTCACCCACCGACCAGACGGTCGATGGTCGTTCGATCACTGTGCGATCAGAGTCCCTGTCATGTTCGCGTGCACGGTGCACACGAACGGATAGCTACCGGCGGCAAGCGCCTGGATCTGGTAGTCGCGTGTCGCGACGCCCGGGAACGTCTCGCCCTTGAAGATCTGGGCGCCCGATGCATCGTTGATGGCGACGTCGTGGGGGACGCCTGCATCCTGGTTGTCGAAACGGATCGTGAACGCGGTGTCGGCGGGGACGGTCACCTCGGTCGCGGTGTACTTGATCCCCGACGCGACGATATCGACCGTCGTCGACCCGGTCCCGCCGCTCGCCGATGGCTGCGGGGATGCCGATGCGCCCGGCGATGCCGATGCCCCCGGCGATGCCGATGGCGATGTGAACTCGTCGGTCCAGCAGGCGGGATACGGTGTCGCGCCGGGTTCGGGCGTCCAGTCCTTGTCCCGCCAGCCCCGGAACGTCATGACCTTGCCCGTGATCGGGTCGAGTTTGGGCGTATAGAGCTCGTGGTCACGGACGATGTACTCGTGGTCACTGGTCGCTCGGAGGAACGCGACCAGTTCGTCGATGGAGCGATAGTTCAGCGGGCCCGGCGGGTTCCCCTGATCGGACCAGACCGGCATCCCTGATTTCGCTTCCCCGCAGACATACCGCCCACCCACGAGCAGGACGTTCCGCAGGTACGCCTCGTTCAGATGCTGGAAGAGCTTGTCCTGGCGGTTGAGGACCGGGCCGATCCCGCCCTCGCCCTGCTCGCCATGACACCGGGCGCAGTTGGCCTCGAAGATGTTGTAGCCGCGCTCGACCTTGGTGACCTGCTGGGCGTCGATCTCCTGGCTCAGCCGGGCTTCGGTGATGCCCAGCGGCGCGCCGAGCTCGTAGAACCAGTACAGGGCCACGAAAAGGATCACGACGACGGTGGCGAGGAAGCCGACCCATCGAGCGTTCGACGACTGGCGGACGATCTGGGCGGCGCGCTCGGGGGACAACTCGAACGTGCGCACCGAGGGAGGCGAACTGAATCGCTCCACCGGCGCCGGAACGGCCGGGGGTCGGGTGGCGGGCAGACGCTGCTCGGGCTCCCGCTCGGGCGTGTCGGTCATCGGGTTCCTCGGCGGACGATCGCTGTCACGGGCGTCAGATACACCCGGTGGGGGTTCGCGGCGGGATGATGCCGGGCTGGCCAAGCGCGACCGGCAACGGGCCAAGCGTGATCTTGCTGGTATTGATCGTCAGGACGCCCTTGCCATCCACGGAGATCGAGAAGCGGTCCATCCCGCGGGGTGCCGGCCCGTATTGGGCGCCGTCCGCCTTGATGCCCAGTCGGTCGTACCGGGAGCCATGGCAGGGGCACTCCAGCCAGAAGTTCTTGAGGCAGGCATTCGGCTTGCAACCGAGATGCGGGCAGCGCTGGTACATGGCTCGAACGTTGAGGGCCGTGCCATCACCCGAGGGGTCCTCGCCGGCGAGGAATTGCTGCTGCGCGGGGTTCACGAGGACGACGAACGCGCGCGGCTCCGGGTAGTACGCCGGGAACCCCTCGCTGATCGGGAGGGTCGAATTCTGCAGTTTGATCGTCTCGAGATCTCCGATCGACAGACTGGCACCGAACCCGGAGCTCAGGTTCGGCCAGATGAACCCGAGGGTGCCCGCGGTCATTTCGACGAGCCACAGCCCGATCCCCGCGCCAAGCGCCGTCCGCATCAGCTGACGGCGGGACATGCCCTGCACCTGTTGCGAACGCAGGGACTTGATCGCCTCCTTGGTCAGGGCGGCGGGCTTGTCGGCGGGCTGGACGTGGTAGTTGCTCATCGCGCGAAGATTCCTCGGATCACAGGGCGAAATACACGCCGGCGCCGTCGATCAGCGGCACGACGAAGGTGTAGCCGGGGCCTCGGAAGAAGATGCCGACGAAGGTCAGGACCAGACCCAGGATGCAGAAGAAGCTGAACAACATGACGGCCGTCTTCCGCTGCGAAGGCCGGATCGCGAGGATGTCGCCACGGTCGACGAAGGGGATGAGGGCGGCGCCCACCAGCACGAACGTCGGGGCGAGCACGCCCGCCACCGTCGGGTGGAAGTAAGCCAGCAACTCCTGGAGACCGAGGAAGTACCACGGGGCCTTGGCCACGGCCGGCGTGACGTTGCCGTTGGCGAGTTCCTCGAGCGGGGCGTTGATGAAGAGGCCCATCAGGAGCAGGAAGATGCTCATCATCCCGGCCGCCAGGAACTCGATCGAAAGCAGGTGCGGCCAGGTCATGACCGTGTCGTCGGGTTCCTTCTGGACCCGGACGACGGCATCCTGTTTGACGAGCGCGAGCAGACGGTACGGTCGCGCCGACATCGGGACGCGCTGCTTGTCGATCTCCGTCCGCCGCGTCGGGTCCACCGGCAACACGACCCGCGTCTCCGGCGGCGTCTTCGTTTCGCTCATCGCGGACTCTGCTCCTGCGGACTCAGCGCCAGCGGGCCGACAGGGCCGTCAGATGCAAGGCGGAGCCGAGCACCGGAGCGAGCGCACCCGAAGGTGCGTGAGCGAGGGGCGGAGGCGACAACGACGCAGATGGCGGTCATAGCGGCCCGCTGATCCCTCCGTCCTTGCGGATACGCCAGAAGTGGACGGCGAGGAAGATCGCCGCCACGAGCGGCAGGACCATGATGTGGAGCACATAGAAGCGCAGCAGCGTGTTCTGACCCACCTCGAGTCCACCCAGGAGCAGGAGCTTGGTCGGCGTGTTGACCAGGGGCGCGTAGCCGCCCATGTTCGTGCCGATCGTGATGGCCCAGTAGGCGATCTGGTCCCAGGGGAGCAGGTAGCCCGTGAAGCTGAGCATGATCGTCAGGAAGAGCAGGACCACCCCGACGACCCAGTTGAACTCGCGCGGCGGCTTGTAGGCGCCGTGGTAGAAGACCCGCATCATGTGCAGGAACACGAAGAACACCATGAGGTGCGCGGCCCAGCGGTGGATGTTGCGGGTCAGCAGGCCGAACGTCACCTGGCTCTGGATGTCGAGGATGTTGTCGTAGGCCTGCAGCGCTGACGGCACGTAGAAGAACATCAGGTACACGCCGGTCACGGTCAGGACCAGGAACAGGAAGAAGCTCAGACCACCCAGGCAGAACGTGTAGGCGAACTTGACCGCGTGCTGGCGGACGCGCACCGGGTGGATGTGCAGGAACACGTTGTTCATGACCGCGTACGCGCGCGAGCGCTCGTCGCGCGGGTAGGGCTGACGGAAGATCGACCGCCAGACGGGGCTTCGGCGGATGGTCTGATCCACCCGCTCGAGGAAACTCACCGGGCTCCTCCTGCCACGCCGGGGGTGCCGGCCAGTTGTGCGTCTCGATAGGACTCCTTGTACAGGCGTCCGTCCGTCGAGATCTCCTGCAATTCGAACCGTTCCATCGTAATGGCGTCGAAGGGGCACCGCTTGACGCACAGGGCGCAGCGGATGCAGCGCTCCTCATCGAGGATCATCGCGCCGCCCTGGTCCCAGCCGTAGGCCTCCTCGACCTCGGGCAGGAGGCCCTCCGACTTGAGTTGGTTGATGTCGACCATGTGGATGACGCCCTCGGGGCAGACGTCGGCGCAGGCGCCGCACAGGACGCACCGGAACGGATCGAACCAGATGTTGTAGTTGCACATGAGGCAGCGCGTCGACTCGGCGACGGCGCCCATGGCGTCATAGCCCAGCTCGACCGGGGTATTGAAATTGACGACCGGTTCGGTCGACGGCATCCGCGCGGTGAGCGGCACCATCGGGATGTGCTGACGAGGCAGGACGTCGTAGAACTCGGGCATATCGTGGCGCCACGAGCTGGTGATCTTGACGTTCGCCGCGACGGTCACGTCGGTCCGGCCTGACAGGTAGCGGTCGATCGCGTAGGCGCACTTCTTGCCGTGGCCGGCCGCCTCGATGAGCGTCGTCGGCCCGGTCACGAAGTCGCCGCAGGCGAAGACCCCCTTGACGTTCGACGCGTACGTGGCCGGGTCGACCTTGACGCGGCCGCGGTTGATCTCGAATTTCGCCTCGATGGGGAGGAAGGTCAGATCCGCCGCCTGCGACACGGCCGGGATGACGGTCTGCGCCGGGATGACGAACTCGGAACCCTCGATCGGCACCGGGGAACGGCGGCCGGACGCGTCGGGTTCGCCGAGGCGGTTGCGGATGAAGCGGACGCCGGCGACCTTGCCGTCCTGCCCGAGGATCTCGATCGGGCTGGCAAGGAATTCCATGCGGACGCCTTCGCGTTCGGTCTCGCCAAGCTCCTCTTCATCGACGACCAGCTCGGACCGCGTCCGCCTGTACACGATCGACACGTTCTCCGAGCCGTGCCGAAGGCTGGTCCGGGAGCAGTCCATCGCGGTGTAGCCACCACCGATGACCACGACGTCGTTGCCCACCTCGAGCGGCTGGCCCAGGTTCGCCTTCTTCATGAAGTCGACGCCGTAGTCGACGCCCTCGAGGTCCGAGCCGGGGATATCGAGCGCGACCGCATCCATGGCGCCGGCCGTGATCGAGATGGCATCGAAGTCGCGCTGGAGCTGGTCGAACGCGATGTCCTTGCCGATCGTGGTGTCGAAGACGAACCGGACGCCGAGCCGCTCGACGAGCCGGATGTCCATCTCGATGGCTTCGCGCGGCAGACGGAAGGCCGGCACGCCGATGAGCATCGTTCCGCCGCCGTACGGCAGGCTGTCGAAGACCGTGACCTGATAGCCCTTCATCGCCAGCTCGCGAGCCACCGCGATGCCGGCCGGTCCGGCGCCGACGACCGCGACCCGTTCCGCACGGGCCGTGATCTGGGGCATGACGTCGGGGATCCCCGATGCCTCGTGCCACTCGACGAGGAAGCGCTTCATCGCGCGGATCGCGAGCGGGCGGTCGATGTCGCCGCGGCGACACGCACGCTCACACGGCGCCGAACACACGTAGGAACACATCGCCGCGACCGGGTTCGGGTCGCGGGACAGGATGTACCCCTCCTCGAACCGCCCTTCAGCGGCGAGATTGAGGTAGCCGCGACAATTGGTCCCGACCGGGCAGGCTTCCTGACACTCGATGTTGCATTGGAGCCAGGAGGCGTCTACGGGCTGGACCAGGAATTCCTGGGGCGAGTCGATAGCCAAGCGGGGTCGTGCCTTTCCCTTGGAGGGGCAAGAGCGGCGAACGGAGGCATGAGGAAACGGACGGCTCGTGGCCGGTGGCCCGAATCTACCATCCGCGTCTCCGGACCTGCAAAACGCGAGCGTCCAGGACGAGTTGACGCGCCGAAAGGGCGCAGCTACGCTGCGAGCGTGGGTACCCCCGCGATCAGCGTGCGTTCGAACCCGTCACCGTCGGGCGCGTGACCGCCACCGAGTTCTCCTTCTTGGCGCTCGGGCTGGTGCTCGGCCTCGTGAGCGGGGCCGCCCTGATCGAGGTCCTTCGCGCCCGTCCGCCCGTTCCACGCGACGTCCGGTTGACCATCGCGGAGGACGCCGTCCCCCGCCGACGCGGCGCGACCCTGTCAGATGACGCCTTCATCACGGCCGTCCCCCAGCCGGCCCGGGGCGGTCCGGCCGACCGACGCCTCATCGACGACGTGCCAGCGAGCACCGAGCCCGACCGTCGAACGGCCGTTCGCTCCACCGTGCCCGGGCTGCCGGGCGGTTCGTCGATGACGCTCCCGGCCGGCGCCGTGGCCACGGCCCCGCTCCCTGGTCGGATCCTTGCGCCAGCCTATCGCCTCGCCGATCCACCGATCTCGACGCGAGACGGGGAGCCGCGCGCGACCATCCTCAACGGCCATGGCGTCGCCCATCCGCCTGCGACGTCGGTCGATGATCCGGACCCGATCCTCACGGCGGTCCGACTCGGGATCGTCGTGCCGGAGGCCCTCGACGGACGGTTCGGGCCGTCCCGTGGTTCGGGCGCGCTGAGCGTCTTCGTCGCGCGGCCGCCATCGCCATCGAAGGCGTGGTCGGCGGTCGATCCACAAGCGGCGGTCGCCGTCCTCGAGCGCCCGATCGTCGTGGCTGCTGCGGACGCTGAGCCACCACCGACCTCGGTCGACGACGCGATGGGCACCGAAGGCGTCGCAGGGGTCGCGGCCTCGACGACCGACACGTGTGCCGCGGAGCGACGGATCGCGGCGGAACGTTGCGGGCTCGCGGTCCGAGCACGGGCGGGTGCGACCGAATCGGCGGAGACCATGCGGGCGGCGCAGCGCGCCTACGACGATCACATGTCGAAGGCGGACATCGCGACCGAGACCGCGGACCCACGCGCCGTGCGGCGCGAGAAGGAGGCCGCGCAGGCCCGGTTCCGGCAGACGTACGACGGATCGCACACGACGGACGACGCCGAGGCCGCGGCGCGCGACTGGCTGATCGAGATCAACGACATCAACACGGTCGCTCGCAGCGCCACGACCACGGCCAAGCGCGAACGCGCGGCGGCGGCGGCACTGGCATCGACCCTCGAGCGGCTGGGCCTCGAGGCCGACGCCGCCCGGATCGCCGCCGAGTCCGCAGAGGCGGCGTGCCTGACGGCGCGCCAGGCGCTCGCCGATTGCGACGAGCGGTCCCTGGAGGGGATCACGCCACCACCCGAGGTCCCGCCCGAGCCTGCGGTCCCGTCCTGGTCCGACCACCCCGGCCCGTTCGAGGGTGAGCCCGAGGAGGACGAGCCCCTGGCCATCGCCTTCAGTGTCGGTGGGACGCCCACGATCTTCCGACTCGTCCGCGGCGACCGCAGCGCGCTGATCGCGCTCGTCGAACGGCTCAGCAGCGGGGACACCGCGGCCCGACGACGGTGGCAAGGGGCGCTGACGGGTCTCGTCGATGGCATCGTCGCGGTGAGCATCGAAGCCGGCGCGCTGGTCTTCCCGTCGGGCCACCATTTCTGGGGCATGTTCACGGAGACCCAGGACCGCGAGATCGCGCAGGCCTTGTCGTCGCTGGGGCATCGGTTCGACGGGCTCGGCGGGTTCGTCGACGATCGCGTGCCGTCGCAGCGCGACCTGGCGCTGGCGCTCGGCTATGCCGGGATCGACCCGATGCGCATGCGACCGTGGCCGACGGAGACCGAGATGGCGGTGCTCTACAAGGACGTCACGGTCGCCGCCGACCAGCACCTCGCGGTCACCGCTGGCGACCTGAGCCTGGCCGAACTGGTGGCGCTGCTCGGGCGCCGGGCCGACGCGCTGGCCGACCTCTGGAACGAATGGGGCCGGATCCGCCCGTTGCTCCTCGAGGGCGCGTAGGCCGGTCCAGGGCGGCGGGCCTGGTGGGTGAGGGCGGGGTGTTGGCGGCGTAGGCCGGGGCCGGCCTCGGGGCGTTGGGGGCCAGGGGCTGGGTGCCGGGGGCCTGTGGGGGCGTCTCCGGCCTGGCCCGGGGCCCTGGCGCTGATCCTGTTCGATCCTGTGCACCCCGGGCAAGAATCCCTCGCCGCTTGCGCCCCGTGCACACAACAGGTGCGCCGCGCCCCTCCCTGTCGGGTGCTTGTCCCCCGGTGCAAAGCCGTGGCCCAACGTGGGGCCTTGGACCGACTTCTTGCTGCGGATGCAAGAGGACGACGCGATTCGTCTGTTCGAGGGCAGCGCCGTGCCCGTTGTGTGCTCCGGGGGCAAGACTTGCGCCGGGGGCACGAACGACAGCAGCACGTGCGCTGGCACGTGCGGCGGCCCGTGGCAGTGCGCTGGCCCGTGGCACGCGCGCTGGCCCGTGGCACGCGCGCTGGCCCGTGGCACGTGCGGCGGCACAGCCCCACGCACGGCAAACCCCTAGCCGGGACCCTCGTTCTCGTCGTCGTCGATGACGATGAGCCGCAACGCCTCGGCCGCGGCCACGCCGATCGGGGCACCTTCCTCGGCGGCCCATTCGCGGATGCGGTCGGCGAGGGCCTCCGGCTCGCGGATCTGGCTGGCGTGCTCGCGCAACGCGGCGATCTTGCGGTCGACCGTCGACGTGACGTCGACCCAGGTATCGGACTTGTCGGACCAGAACAGGTAGAGCCGACGGACCCGATGGGCCGGCAACCCGGCGCGGGTCAGCGACGGGAACGCCATCGGGTTCCGCGATGCCGGGTAGACCGCGTCGACCGCGGCCATGCCGGCGGCCCGATGATCGGTGTGGTTGATCCCACCGTCGCTGTGGAACACCGCTTCCGGGTCGGTCGCAAGGACGGCGTCGGGCCGGAAACGACGGATCTCGCGCACGAGCTGCTCGCGCAAGACCAGATCGTTGACCAGCGCGCCATCGGGTTGGTGGAGGAAGGTCACGCCGGCAAATCCGATGACGGCCGCGGCTGCCCGCTGCTCCCGCTCGCGCAGAGCGGCCAGCACGAACGGATCCGCGGCCGCGTCCTCACCACCCTGATCGCCGCTCGTGCAGCAGACCAGCCAGCCCTCGGACCCCTGGTCGATCCATCGCGCGGCCGTCGCCGACGGCCCAAAGTCCGCATCGTCGGGATGGGCGGCGATGACCATGAACCGATCCGGACGCCAGTCGTGTGGCGTCGGTCGAGGTTGCACCGGCGCATCGGAAGCGCTCAATGAGGTGCGCCGCGACCTTGCGGTCGCGCCTGACCAGCGCTACCCTTTCGGCCGAGGCTTCGCTCGTCTCCCCCCACGAGCGAAGCCTCGTTGCGTGCCCGGCTCATCCGCCGCTGGCCGCGACCTGGAGTTCGTCGAGGACCGCGAGCACATCCGCCGCGTGGCCTTCGGGCTTGACCTTCGGCCACGTCCTGGCGATCCGCCCATCGGGATCCACAAGAAACGTCGTGCGCGCCACTCCCCAGTAGGTCTTCCCGTAGTTCTGCTTCTCGACCCACGATCCGTACGCCTCGGCGACCTCGTGTCCCGCATCGATCAGGAGCGTGAACGGCAGCTCGTACTTGTCACGGAACGCGGTCTTGCTCGCGGCGCCCTGTGGGCTGATCCCCCAGATATCGGCGCCGCGCCCACGGATCGTGTCGTTGGCGTCGCGGAACTCGCAGGCCTCGGTCGTGCAACCGGGCGTGTCGTCCTTCGGATAGAAATAGAGCACGGTCCATCGACCACGCTGGTCGGCGAGCCGGTGCAACGCCCCGGTCGCGTCGGGGAGTGCCACGTCGGGAGCGAGGTCGCCCGGCTGCGGGAGGCTCATAGCCGGAGCGTAGCAGCCGTCTCGACGATGAGCAGCCCCCCGCGCCGAAGGGCGACCCAGGCGTCGGGCGATGTCCGCAGGTTGGACAGGCCGCGGGCCGGTCCGGCAGGGAGCCCCTCGTCGGCGAGCGGGTAGGCCAAGCCGCCGGTCGTGACGCCCTCGACCCCGTCGCCGATCGGCAGGAGGCTCACGCCATCCCCGATCGGTCCGCCCAGCGGCCGCTGCACGACCCCACCGTCGGGACCCGGGGCGAACAGCGCGCTGACGCGGTTGGTGCCATCGAGGATGACGCTCGGTCGTTCGCGGAGCGCGGGGAGCGCCAGCAGACCGATGTTCGCCAGGCCGTGGTCGAGGCGCGGCCCTCCCAGCCCACCCAGGACCACGATCGAGTCTGCGCCGCGCTCGACGGCGGTGCCGATCGCCAGTTCCGTGTCCGAGGCGTCCTTGTCGGTCGGGAAGCGGCGGATCTCGATCCCCTCGGCGACCAGCGACGCCAGCATGTCTCTGTCGACGGAATCGCCGTCGCCGACCCAGATGTCGATGCGCAACCCGAGCGGGGCCGCGTGTCGAGCCCCACCATCGGCCGCGACCACCAGCGCATCCGGTAATGACCAGCCGGCCCAGACGGCATCGAGACGGGCGCGCGAAGGCACCTCACCGTCGGCCAGCACGATCGCCTGCATCCATCGGATGCTACCCGGTCCGATGCTAGACTCCGCGCCGTGCCCGACCCGCTCGCCCACCCCGCCATCGTCCGCGTCGTCGAAGCCGCCGCGCGCAAGGGCGTGACGCTCTCGGTCACGACGTTCGAGGAGTCCACCCACACCGCCGCCGAAGCCGCCGCCGCGCTCGGCGTGGAGCTCGGGCAGATCGTCAAGTCGCTCGTGTTCGTGGACGACGGCGACGAAGGGCCCGAGGCCATCATCGCGCTCGTCTCCGGTCCGAACCGCGTCGACCTCGCGCGACTGGCGGCCGTGACCGGTGCGGCGGATGTCCGACGGGCCACGGCCCGCGAGGCGAATGCGCTGACCGGCTTCGTGATCGGCGGGATCCCACCGATCGGGTTCGGACGACCGGTCCGCGTCGTGATGGATCCGGACCTCGGTCGCTATCCGGTCGTCTGGGCGGCGGCCGGGATCCCGACCGCGGTCTTCCCGGCTCCGCCCGGCACGTTGCGGATCCTGGCCAACGCGACCGTGGCCCCGATCACCGAGGAGACCACGGCGCCCGCGCTCACAACCGCGCCCACACCCGCGACCGCACCCGCGTCGGCGGACCCACCCGACCCGTCCTCGGCGTCCCCCACGACCCCGGAGATGCTCGCCGGACCCGAGGCCGCGCCCGGTCCGTGACCGCCGAACCGCGCAACGCCACGATCGCCTACCCCGGTGGACTCCGCGCCAGGTGGCGCTGGGGCGGCAGCGGCCAGGGACCGGCCGTCTTCGCACTGTCCGAGATGGGCGGCACGATGATCGACCTCGGGACGCACGTCGCCGCCGACCCCGAACCCCTCTGCCGGGCGGAGCTGCGACTCGAGGGCCCGCGTGGCGCCTGGAGCGCCCGCTTCGCGTCCACGATCTCCGATGAGCCGCGGGCCGTGCACTGGGACACGAGCGGGCTGCTGGTCGTGGCCTACGGCTTCCACACGTTCGGCCTCGACGTCGCGGCGGGGTCCCTGGCCTGGGAGCATCGCTCGGCGACGCCGATCGTGGCGCTGATCGGATCATCGAGGCTGGCGCACGTCGTCATCCAGTCGGAGATCGAGACCTTCGCGATCGAGCCGGACGGGACCGTGGCCTGGCGCGTGGCACACTCGGACGTCGTGACCGGTGCCGAGATGGTGGGTGGCCGGCTGATCCTGACCGGCTACGACGGACAGCTCAATGCCTTGGACCCTGTGACGGGACGCCAGACCGGTTGACGCCCGCCGTTCCGCCGCACCTGGCGGCGATCCCGGCTGTGGACGGACGGTGGATAACCCGACCCCGTCGCCCGAACAAGTGGACAACCCCATTGCATCGGGGTCGTGCGGGAGCGTATCGTCAACCGCAGCCCGGAGGGGTCGAGCGACACTAACGGCGGCGATCGCCTCAACGCCCACGTGTCGGGTAGGTTCCTTCGGGCCCTTCCATGTCCGGCGCTATCATCGCGGCCGTGATCCCCGTGACGCTCCTGATCGCCGGCTTCGCCTCCCTCGTCGCCGGGATCGCGATCCTTCGCTCCTTCGGACCGCGGTTCCGCGTGGGCCGGCTGCTGTCGACGACACCGGGCGTGACCGTGGCCGAGGCCGTGGCTGCCGCCGAGGGACCGCCTCGCTACGTCCGGATCGACGGTCGCATCGACGCGGAGGACGAATTCGAGGATGACGCCCATCGGCCCCTCGTCATGCGCCGGACGCGTCTCCAGCTGCGGGACGGTCGGACCTGGCGGTCGATCGAGGATCGCCGCGAGGTCGTCCCGTTCCAGATCCGGGAAGGCCTCGATGCCATGGCCATCGATGGCGACGCGCTGGATCACGGGCTCGTCGTCATGCCGCGCGAGTCGATCGGGACCGCCGGTGAAGTGCCCGATCGCGTCCCGGCCGGGACGGCACCGGATACCCAGGTCCGGCTCCGCGTCGAGCTCGTTTCTTCGGTCGAGCACGCGATCGTGCTCGGCGTCCCGACGCGAAACCCGGACGGCACGGTCACGTTGACGGCGGGACTCGGTCGGCCGCTGATCCTCTCCACGCTCGAGCGCGACGAGGCGATGCGTGTGCTCGCTGGTGGCGATCCACGGCGGCCGCTCGTCGCGGCGTTGGCCCTTGCCGGCGGCCTGGTCCTGGTGACTCTCGGTCTGGCCTCAGCGGTCGTGGACATGCTCACGTGAGCGCGGCCACGACCCAACCCGCCCTGTCGCGCCTGTGGACCCGGATGGCCGGGTCCGCCACGGCCATCGTTTCGGCCCTGACGATCGTGGTCCTGTCGGCGGGCACCGTCGTCGCCGCATCACCGACACCCGGCGTCGGCGGCGACCCGCGGAGTGCCGGCGAAGGCCCCGGGCTGATGGGCGATCCGGCCTTCGCCATCCTGGCCGTCATCTCGATCGGCGTCGGAGCCCTCGTGCTGACGCTGGCGTTCATCCGCCTGACCGGCGGCCGCACCCGCTAACGCGTGACCCTCACCCGCTGATGCGGTGACCAGCGCGGACGCGTGCCCGATGCCTCCTCCGACCTGCGACGTGAGCCGCTGGCGGCGGGCCGTCCGACCGGGGCCAGACCTCCCGGGACCATCGGCCTATTGGCAAGAAGTGTGAGTTCGGTAGGCTCGGGGGCGATCGACTTCACATTTCCTCACGAGCCAGCTTGAACGCCGCCCTCTCCTCCCGTCCGATCGATGCGACCCTGACCGTCACCAAGGCGGCCCGGGTCCTCGGCGTGCATCCGAACACGGTGCGGGCCTGGAGTGACGCCGGCCGTCTCCGCTACTACCGCATCAACCCACGCGGCGATCGGCGCTACCGGCTGGGCGACCTGCATCGGTTCATGGCGGCCGCCGAGAGCGGCCTGGCCGACCCCGGATCCGTCCCGCCCGGGTTGGGTGCCATCGGTCGCCGGGGAGGGCTCGCCGTCACGCTCGCGGCCGGCGCCGCGGCTCGACGACAGGACGTCGGCATCCGCGCGGACAGCCCGCTCGGCACCGACCGGGATGTCCTCGACTTCTCGATCATCGAGGACATCGCGCGCCAGACGCGGGAAGCCGGCGATCTCGACGAACATCTGACGCGGGCCGTGGCGCGGATGCGCGACACCTACGATCACCATCTGGTCGCGGTCTGGGAACGGCGCGGTGACCGCCTGTTCCCGCGAGCGATCGCACGCTCTGATGTCGCCGCGTCCGAACGCCTGCTCGATCGGTCTCGGACGTTCGGCGTCCTCGGCGCCGCGGTTGCCCACCTGGAGGCCGACGGGCGAGGCGTCGCCACAGCCGACCCCTCGCGGGGTGCCGAGCCGCAGCCCGTCCTCGGGGGCGGCCGCCGCGAGCTCGCGGTCGTCATCCCCGGTCAGCGTGAAGCGTGGGGCGTCCTGCACGTCGTCGCGGAGCGATCGGCGGCCTTCGACGCGCGTGACGTGGATGTCGCCGCCATCGTCGCCGACCACCTCGCGGGCTTCGTGGAGTCCGCTCGACGGCGCGAAGCGGAGGCTCGCCAGCTCCACCGGGCCGAGGCCCTCTATCGAGTCGCGGGCGACATCGGCAGCCGGCTGGACCTCGACCGCATCCTGTCGGGACTTGTGGACCACGCGATGGTGCTTTTCCAGGCCGATCGCGGCGCGGTCTTCCTGCGTCGTCCCGACGGCTCCGTGACCGCGGAGGTCAGCCGCGGTCTGTCGACGAGCTATCTCGGCGCGGTCCGGGACTTCCCGACGCGATCACTGCCGGCCCGCTCCGTCGCGGCTCGCCGACCGATGTTCGCGGTGGGCTACGCCGACGACCCACGCGCCGACGATGAGCGAGCCGCCGTCGTCCAGGAGGGCTTCGACACGATCTGCACGGCGCCGCTCCTCGACGGGACCGATGTCCTCGGGCACCTCAACGTCTACCACGATCGCCCGAACCCGTGGACCGACGACGATATCGGGACGGTGACCGCCCTCGCGGCCCAGGCGAGCGTCGCCATCCGCGCGGCACAGGATTACGAACGGATGGCGACCTGGGCCGCGCAGCTCCAGTCCATCCAGCAGCTCGGAACGAGACTGGATCGCCTGTCCGGCGTCCGTGAGATCGGCCAGGCCATCGCCTCGGAGCTGCGGCAACTCATCGAGTGCCACAACGTGCGGGTCTACCGGCTGATCGGCACCGAACTGGTCCCCGTTGCGATGCAGGGCCAGCTCGGCGAGTACGTGGACCAGACCCCGGACCAGTTGCGCGTCAGCCTGGGTGAGGGCATCACCGGCTGGGTGGCCCAGCACGGGATCCCGCAGCGGCTCGCCGACGCGGCGTCGGACCCGCGGGGGAGCGTCATCCCGGGCACCGAACCGGACCTCCCCGAGTCGATGCTGCTGGCGCCGATGACCTACGACGACGCCGTCATCGGGGTCCTGGTCCTGTCCAAGATTGGCCTGGACCAGTTCACCGACGATGACCTGCGCCTCCTGGTCATCTATGCGAGCTTCGCCGCGCAGGCGATGGCCAACGCCGACTCGACGGAGCGCCTGCGCGAGCAGAGTGCCGCGCTGGAGCGGCAGGTCCGAAGCCAGCGGGCGATCCTCGACATCAGCGAGTCGATCCTCTCGACACTGGACGGACGCGCAGTGCTGGAGAGCGTTACGGAGCGGCTCGGCGGGCTGATCGCCTGCGACAACATCGCGATCGAGGTCGTGGACCCATCCACCGGGCTCCTGACGCCGCTGACAGCTCGCGGCATCCACGCCGAGGATTACCTGCTGCCATGGGAACCCGGGGAGACGGGGATCGCGACGTGGGTGGTCGAGCACAACGAGCCGACCTACGTCTCGGACGAGCGGAACGACCCGCGCGTCAACCACTTCAAGCCGGGGGACATCCAGGACGGCTGCCTGATCGTTGTGCCGCTCCGCGGTCGGGATGGCGCGATCGGCGTCCTCACCCTCGAGCGGATCGGGGTAGGCGTCAGCTTCACCCCGGACGAGTTCGACCTCGTCCAGCTGTTCGCCGCCCAGGTCTCCATCGCCCTGCAGAACGCCGCAGTGTTCCGCGCCGTGGAGATCCGCGCACAGACGGACGACCTGACCGGGCTCCTCAATCACGGCACCTTCCAGGAGCGACTCGAGGGCGCCGTGCACGGCGGAGGGCTGTTCAGCCTGATCATGCTGGACCTCGACGACTTCCGCGACGTCAACAACACGCTCGGCCACCAGGCGGGCGACCGGCACCTGCGATCGATCGCCGAGGCGCTCGCCCACGCGGGGCGCGAGTCGGACCAGCTCTTCCGATACGGCGGCGACGAGTTCTCGATCCTGCTGCCCGGCACGGACGCGCCCGGTGCGATGCACGTCGCCGAGCGGGTGGCGTCCGCCATCCGCGCCGTCGGCGTCGGGATGAGCGCATCGATCGGGGTGGCGACCTATCCCAACGATGGCGACGACGCGAGGACCGTCCTGCTCGCAGCGGACCGCGCGTGCTTCGTCGCCAAGCGACAAGGGCGTGACCGGATCGCGACCGCGGCCGAGGGGCTGGCGCTCGCGGCCGAGTTCTCGGAGAAGACGCCGACCCCGATCGACCCGACGGGAGAGGCCACCACCTGATCGGGCGTCACCGTCGGCGGCGCCGATGCGTCACCATGACGCAAGACCATGCGGGCGACACGGGGATCCGGGGTGGCGCTGGCGGCGATCATCGCCGTCGGCTGCGTGCCGACTCCCGCAAATCTTCTGACGTCACCGCCGGCTGGGTCGGCGACGCCGATCGCGACGGCGACGCCAAGCACGACGCCCTCCGGCCCGACGCCCGACCCGTCGTTCACGCGACCGACGCCCAACCCGTCGCCAGACTTCGTGGCCTACACCGTCAGGCGCGGTGACACGCTCGAGGGGATCGCTGATCGATTCGGGACGACCGGCCGCAGCGTCGCGTACTGGAACCGGGTCACGTATCCATCCCTCGACCCGGATTCGCCGACCTATCAGCCCGACCGCATCGAGCGTGGCTGGGTCCTGCTGTTGATCCCCGGCCACGAGGTGGATCCCGAGGACCTCCCCACCCTGTCGCCCAGCCCGTCGCCGACCCCGAGTCCGAGGCCGACTGCGACCCCGAGTCCGACGCCCTGACGGGCTCGCCGCGCGGCGCAGGGGCGCGTGGCGCGGTGCGCGGCCCGGGTTCCCGGACCGGGTTGCCCGGTCCGGGTTGCCCGGCGCCTGTGACGCCCCACGGTACGTGGCGCCGCGGGGGACGCGGGGTCCTCACAAGATCTCCGTGGTGCGGTCTTCTCGGGTGGATTCGGTCGTCCCACGGCACGTCCGCACATCGGGCATGCGGTCGGCGTCGCCTGCGACCGCGCCACGGTACGAGGCCCTGCTGCCCGGCTTGGCCCGCGACCCGGCGCGGCCTGCGACCCGGCGCGGCCCCCCACGTGATCGACCCTCAGGCGCCGGCGGCCTCGAGGAGGAACGGGAAGACGAACAGCTTGGAGGTGATCCCCATGAACCCGAGGACCGTGAAGAAGACGAGCAGCGTCACCACCAGCGCGAGGATCAGGCGGTCCGTGCGGTCGTAGATCAGCTCCTGGAACCAGGTCCGCTTGCCCGTTCCGAACGCCCGGAGGTCCATCGCATCGATGGTGTCCTCGGCGTTGACGATGGCATTCATCGTGAGCGGGACCACGAGCGGGATCGTCCGGCGCAGTCGCTTGACCGGTCCGCCCTTGCCCTTGTCCCATTCGTAGCCGCGGACGCGCTGGGCGTCCATCGTGGCCTGGAGGTCGCTCGCGAGCGAGGGCATGAACCGAAACGTCAGATCGATCGCATACGCGAACTTCTCGGGGATCTTCAGGCGCGCGAAGCTGACGCCCATCTCCGACGGGGCGATGGCGTAGGCCATCGTAAATCCGAGCGTCGCGAACGTGAAGAAGCGCAGGTATTGGGTCGCTCCGTAGGACAGGGCCTCGGCCGAGATCGGCGTCCCCAGCAGCGGCAGCGTGAACAGCACGTGCAGCTCCGATCGCTCGAACCCTCCGATCTCACCGCCGGTCAGGAGGGTGTTCCAGAGGACGATGAGGCTGACGAAGACGAGGACGAACGCCCACTGGCGACGAACCATGTGGAACGGGATGGCCGCCGAGCGATACCAGACGATCGCCCCCGCCAGCATCACGATCACGATCCGGATGTCCCAGATCTGGATGACGGTGATGCCGATGAGGGCGACGGTCAGGATGATCGTCCGGGGGTCACGACGGGCAAGCCACGACCCCCGGCCGAGATAGCGCGGAGCGATGTTCATCTCGGCGCCGCGAGGCGACGTCGAGTCGACGTCATCGCCCGATCGAATCCTTGAGCGGCTCCCATGCGGCCGCGAGGATCGGCGTGATGATCACCGCCGCGATCAGGTTGGGCACGATGACCCAGCCGTAACTCCCGGTGAGTGCCGCCTCGAAGCTGTTCCCGAACACGAACATGTCCGTGAACACGAACAGGAACCCGATGATCGTCGCGGCAGCCGCGATGATGGCCGCACCGACGATCCGCATCGTGGAGCTGCTCATCCGCGCCGCCATCGAGGCCGCGAGGAGACCCGCCACGAGGCCCGCGAGGCCGTTGGCGATGCTCCAGTTCCAGGCCGTGAACGCGCCATACCCGGTCAACTGATCAAGGATGGCGTTGCCCACGAGGCCGGTGAACAGGCCCACGACGGGTCCGAACGCGATCCCGAAGAACGGGACCAGCGCGTAGGCCGGTCGGACCGATACGTTGTTCGAGCCCGGGATGATGATGCTGACGAGGAACCCGAGGACGCCGTACAGCGCGGCGCCGATCGCGGCATACACGATGGTCCGGGAGTTGACCTCCCACAGACCGCCTTTCGACATGGTCGTACTGGACATTGGTGTGAACCCTCCTTCGTTCCTTCCCTCACGCGGTTCGATCAACCACCGTCGACGAACGATCCTCCTTCCCCCTCGTGGGCTCCGCTGGCGATGCGATGCGCGAGCGATGCCGCGTCGAGGAACACCCCGGCGTCGCCCCAGCGAGCATTCGCCGTCATGAGCGAGGTGGGCCTCAGGTTGCAGGCTCGCCAGCGATCCTCGTCCTTGATGACCTCCGAAGGCGGGCCGTCGGCGATGATCCGACCGTCCCTGAACAGCAGGATACGGTCCGCGTGCGTCAATGCAAGGTCTACGTCGTGCGTGATGAGGTAGACGCTCTCGAGTCCGGGGATCTGCAGGACCTCCCGGAGGAACGCCTGGGACGTCCGGTGGTCCTGGCCGGCAGATGGTTCGTCGAGGATCAGCGTGGCCGGTTCGAGGGCCAGGGCGATGGCCAGCGCGAGCCGTTTCTGCTGCCCGAAGGACAGCGACAGCGGCGGCCGCTCGCGGATCTTCTCGAGGGCGTCGAGCGACGTCCGGCGCAGCGCCGCATCCACGATCGCCTCGAAGGTCTCCGGGTCCCGGGCGAGGTTCGTCGGCCCGAAGACCAGCTCCTCGCGCACCGTCCGCGCGAACAGCATCTGGCTGGGGCTCTGGAAGACGTAGCCGAAGATCGTCGCGAGCTCGGCCGTGGTCCTGGACGCGGCGTCTTCGCCATCCACGAGGATCCTGCCCGAGGTCACCGGAAGCAGGTGCATCGCTGTCCGGACCGCGGTCGTCTTGCCGCTCCCGTTCGGCCCGAGGACGGCCACCACCTCTGCGCGGCCGAGCCTGGCCGTCACACCGTGCAGGATCTGGCGATCGGCGATGGCCGCCGTGACCTCCTGGAACTCGAGCCGCGGCGGATCGTCGGCGCCCCGGTCGGGAGCACCGACTGCGGTGGCGTCCGGCGTGGCCGCGGCGGCGGGAGCGGATCGTGACGTCGGGGCGATCGGGGGCCCGAGCCGACCGTCACGCGCCCGCTGCAGGATGACCTCGAACGGCAGTTTCACGTTCCGTGGATCGGCCTCGAGCAGGAACCCGTCGACGTCGCCGACGAACCGCGTCCGGCCGTCCTCGAGGTACAGGACCCGGTCGGGGCGGATGTCGAGCGCCTCCTCGACGCGATGCTCCACGATGACCACGGCGTCGCCGTCGTCGGCCAGCGCCCGCAGGACGCCCAGCAGCCGCTCCGCGGTGGCCGGATCGAGGTTCGCGAGCGGCTCGTCGACGACGTAGAGTCGCGGTCGCATCATCAGGGTGCCGGCGACCGCCAGGAGCTGCCGCTCCCCGCCGGATAGTGCCGACGTCTCGCGACCGAGCAGCGCCTCGATCCCGGTCCGGGCTGCAACGTCGCGGACGCGTTCGCGCATCTCGGCTCGGGGCATGCCCAGGTTCTCCGGCCCGAACGCGAGTTCCGCCTCCACCGTCGCCCCGATGATCTGCTTCGCCGGATCCTGGAGGACGGTCCCGACGCTTCGGGCGATGTCGCGCAGCTTGATGTCCGTGGTCAGCCGACCCTCGACCGTGACCGTGCCGCTCAGTTCACCCGGATAGGCGTGCGGGATCAGCCCGTTGATCGCGCGGATCAGGGTGCTCTTCCCGCAGCCGGACGGCCCGGCCACCAAGATGATCTCGCCCGGGTGGACCGTCAGGGAGACGTCGCGGATCGCCGGTTCGGACGCCCGCCGATAGCGGAACGTCAGTCCGTCGACCTCGACGATCGGACCATCGGTCACGCGATCACGCGGGTTCGATCCGGACGATGTCGTCGATGACGAGCCCGAATCGCTCCGCTGCCGACCCCTGGTTGACGGCGATCCCGAGCCCGCCGTAGTCCGAATCCTCGTAGACCAGCGGCTCGCCTGGCGCACGGTCGCCGAAGGTGGCGGCCCACGGGATCTCGACCGGCACGGACGACGACGGCACGGTCACCCGAAGGAGTCGACCGGTCGCCAGAGGACCGCTGACCGCTTCGAGATCGGCCGGCTGTCCCGCGATGCGGACGTTCCCGAATGAATCGATGAAGAGCACGCCGGAGCGAAGACCGCCGTCGTCGGCGACGGCTTCGGGGAGGCGCAGGTCCACGAGCGACGGTGGATCGATGGCTGGCCCGACGGACGCGAGCGGGACCCCGGACGCGAGATGCGCGGCGATCGGCGCGAACAGGTCTCGTCCATGGAAGGTGTTCGAGACCCGCGGCAGGAAGAGGGACCGTTCCGTGAGCTCGTGAGCATCCGTCACGCCGCCGAGCACCGCGGCGGCCGGCATCAGCAGCCCGTTGTCCGGCCCGACGAGCAGGTCGCCCCGCGCGACCCGGATGGCGATCGGTCGCCGGACCGTCCCCACACCCGGATCGACGACGGCGAGATGGACGCCGACGGGCAGGTAACCGACGGCCCGCGACAGCAGGAACCCGCCGTCGCGGACCGCGAACTTGCGGACGTTGTGGTTCAGGTCGAGGATCCGCGCGTCCGGGGCGATCGTCCAGATCACGCCGCGACACGTCGCGGGCGCCGACTCGCCGCCGAAGTCGGTCAGGAACGAGATGAACGGCCCGACCATGGTCAGGCCGGGCGGATCCGGACGGGACGATCCAGTGCCAGACCTAGGCGCTTCGCCGCGTCGCCCTGGTTGTCGGCGAGCGACAGGTGGCCTTCCGAGTCCGACATCAGCAAGGACGATCCGACCGGCACGCGGCCGAACGTGACCTCCCAGACGGTCCGCTCCGTGACCGCCGGCGCATTCCCGGTCGCCGGGAACTCGAGCACCAGGGCGCGACCCGCCGCCAATGGCCCGATGGCGGCTTCGAGGTCCGCCGGCGTCCCGGCGAATGTCACGTTCCCGTAGATCAGGACATGGACGACGGACGAGACCAGCTCGCCATCGCCGATCGTCGGCCGGATCTCCGGCAGGCGCTCGAGGGTGTCGACCGGGAAGGCCGGCCCGACCGTTTCGAACGGGACGCCCGCGGCGAGATGGCCGGCCATCGGTGCGAAGATGTCGCGCCCATGGAAGCTGGATGTGACCACGGGGAGCATCAGGTCCCGGTTGGCCAGTTCCCGCGCCTCGACGATGCCGCCGAGGGCCTCACCGGCCGCGACGAACAGGCCGTTGTCCGGGCCGATCAGGACATCGCCGCGAGCCGTCTTCAGGCCGACCCCCCTTCGTTCCGTGCCCACGCCGGGGTCGACGACGGCGACGTGGACGCCGACCGGCATGTGCGGCAGGGCGAACACGAGCGATCCGGCGCCGTCCCGGATCGAGAAGCGCGGCACCTGGTGGTTGATGTCGATGATGTTCGCGTCCGGGCAGAAGCGGAACATCACGCCACGACAGACCGCCGGCGCGGCTGGTCCGAAATCGGTCAGGAAGGTGATCACGGGTCGGCTCATCTGCGGGATGGTACCGAACGCGAACCCTCCCGAGCGCACCGAAGCGGCGCCGGGAGGAGGCTCGGCGCCGCTTCGGTCGATTGGCTTTGACGACGGGAGGAGGGATTCGCCGTCTCAGCCGGGGATTGCGATGGTCAGTGCGGTCGCGGTGACCGCCCGTCGGTCCGACCGAACCGGCCGGTACGACGGAGTTCTCGAAGGAAGAGCAATTCGTTGACCTGGCGGATCGACCAGTGTGCCCCTTCGACCGGCAGCCCGCACAGGAAGGCGGTCACGTTGGCCGCCTCCTCAGGCGTCAGCCCCAGACCGATCAAGGTTCGGAACGTCCGCCGTGTCGCCGGCGTGACCCTCGGATCCAGGACCGTCGAGGTCGTCGCTGCGGCGGCCGACCCAGGGGCGTCCGCGGAGGGAACCGCGCGCCGAGGACGAGGCGCGGCGAGACGGTCGAGCGTGTCCCCGTGACTCTCGCGGTGCCCGTCCGGCCATGACGCAACGTGTCCTCACTCGCCTTCGCGACCCGCACCCGGTGGTTTCCGGTGCGGTTCGCGCATGTTCCCGCGCGGGCCGGGTGACCGCGATGACCCGGCGGTCAGGGGGGACCCGGTACTTGCGGGCCTTCGGCGCGTCGACCGCTAGACTCGACGCGAGATGCGGGTCAGACGGTTCGAGCTCCGGCTGGTCGCGGCCGCGCTCGTGGCCGGCTGGGCGACGGCGGCCGGCCTCGTCCTGCTCACGTATCGGCCGGGCGGACCGCTCGATGTGGCCGTCGGCGTCGCGATGGTCATCCCCGTCGGGATCGCGCTGTGCGGGCTGATCTGGCCGCCGGTCACGCGGGGGAGCGGCGCCTTCTCCGTCATGGTGTGGCTTGGCATCGGGGCATTGTTGTGCCTGATCCCGTCAGCCCTCGGCGTCCTCCAGCAGCTTCGAGCGCTCGGCTCGCAGACGCTGCTGCCATCACCGGAGGCCGCCTACCCGTGGGTGCTGGCGCTGATCGCGACGAGCCTCTTCTCGGGGCTCGGGATCGCCCGCCGGCTGCACGGCGCCGCGGCGCTCCGTCGCCGGCGATTCACCGATGGTGTGGTCATCGGGCTGGCCCTGACGATCGCGGCGTCCGGGATCTTCGCGGGCGTCGCCGTCGCCAACGAACTGGCCGTCCGGGACCGCGACGCCGTTGGGTCACGATTCGGGCCGACCGGGTCGCGGACACCTCCGGCGTGCGACGCGCTCGTGACCGCCGGACGTTCCGCCCGACTGGCCGGTGAGGTCGTGGGAACCGTGGATCAGCGACCCATCGGGTCCATCGATCTTTCGGGTGAGCGCATGGGCACGGCCTTCCGCTGGACCGCGTACGTCGCCACGGATCGTCGCCTGGGCCTGGCCGGCGTCGCACGGATCGGGGACGCCGCCTGGATCCGCGAGCCCGGCGGGAGCTGGCTCGTGGCGGAGCGCATCGCCGACGTGATCCCCGAGACGCTCGACGTGCAGGTCCTCCGGACGGCGCTCGCGCCCGGGAGCCGGGTCACGGCCGAGGATCGCGGTGTCGAGGTGCTGGAGGGTGCCCGGGCCCGACGCTGCCGCGTGGCGGTCGACGGCGACACGTTCCGGGCCGCGTTCCCGTTGATCCGCTGGCTCGTCGGCGACGCCGATCTCTCGCACTGGCGGGGCCAGCTGGACTATTGGGTCTTCCTCGACGGTCAACTTGGCCAGGTCACCGGCAGCGTCAATGGGGAGGCGACCGGGATCGAGCCGGACGCCCTCCAGGCGACGATCCGGGTCCGCCTGACGGCCACGGAACGGGATCGGGACCGGGTCGTCTATCCTCCGGCGTGATGCCCCCCGACGTCGACCCGGCGGACCGCTACGCCTCGAAGCGGGACCGCCTCGCCCGCCTGACCCGATTGGTGGCCATGCTCCAGTCGCACCCGGATGGCGTCCATACGCGCGACATCGCGGAACGCGTGGGGATGTCCGTGCGAACCGCGTATCGGGACCTTCGGGCCATCGAGGGCGAGCTCGGCGTCCCGCTCTGGGCCGACGATGGACGGTGGGGGGTCGATCTCGAGAAGGCGTTCCTGCCGCCGCTCAAGCTCACCCAAGCCGAGGCCATGGCGGTCGTCCTGTCCGCCCGGCTGATGGTCCGATATGCGGACAAGTACGACCCTGACCTGTCCTCGGCCTTCGAGAAGCTGGAGCAAGGCCTGCCCCCGGTCCTCGCGGATTACGTGGAGCGGACGCTGGACATCCTGAGCAAGGCGCCACGCGACCCGGGGTTCAGCGACCGGGTCCACCAACTCACCAAGGCCTGGGCGGAACGACGTGTGGTGACGATCGATTACCGCCCCGCGAACTACGACGCGGGAGCCCAGCCACGGCGCGCGACGGTCCACCCCTACCTGATCGAACCGTCCCTCCAGACGCACAGCCTGTACCTCATCGGATGGGACGAGTTGCGCCGTGGGCTCCGAACCTTCAAGATAGAGCGCATCCGCGACGTCGCTCTGACGCCGCGCACCTTCGAGCCCCCGGACCCCAGCGCCATCCAGATGGCTCTTCGGCGGGCTTGGGACATCATCGCGGACCAGGACCCCGTGGAGGTCGTATTGCTGTTTTCGCCTACCGTCGCGAGCCGGGTCAGCGAGACGACTTGGCACCCGACCCAGACCGCGACTCCCCAGGCCGATGGCTCCCTGCGCTGGCAGGCAACGGTATCGGGAACGATCGAGATCCGACTCTGGATCCTGTCCTGGGGCGATGACGTGGAAGTCGTGAGCCCCGCGTCGCTGCGCGACGATGTCGGCGCGACCCACGCTCGGGCCGCCGCCCGATATGCGGGGACGATCGATTGAGGGTCCTGGCTGCCGGGCTTGCGGTCCTCCTCCTGCTCGGCGCCCCGGCGCCCGCCCGCGCCGCCTCGGTCGACGATGTCGAACACCTGATCCTCGACCTGGTCAATGACGCGCGCAATGAGCGCGGCCTGACGGACCTCCGCGCCAGCACCCGGCTGTGGAGCATCGCGGCGTACCGGGCGTGGCGCATGGCCAGCACGAACATCCTGAACCACTCGATCGGCGGCAGTATCTCCGCGCAGCTCCGCGCGAAGGACTTCCCGTGGTACGCCTACGGCGAGGACGTCGGCTATAGCCCGCAAAAGGGCGCGACGGCGGCGGCCAAGGAGCTGTTCAAGCTCTGGAAGGCCAGCCCCTCGCACTGGGCGCTGATGATGAGTTCGAAGTACAACTACGTCGGCGTCGGCATGTCGCTGCGCAAGAGCAACGGTCGATGGTATTCGTCGATCGTCTTCACCGAGTCGCCGGACCTGACGGGCGCCCGCGCCGCGATGATCAACGGCTACCGGAGCGGGGACGATGTCACCTGGACGTGGCGCGGCTGGGATATCCAGCTGGCGACCCACACGGCAGGCCTCGATGACTTCAAGGTGCAGCTCCGCAAGGACAAGGGGGCGTGGCGGACGATCTCGAAGCGGTCGGGCGCGACCGGGCGGACGGTCCGGGACCTCGCCGGTGGTCACTGGTACGGGATGCGCGTCCGGGCCCGAGATCACAAGGGCAACGACGGCCCATACACCTCCGAGATCCGCGTCTGGGTGCCCTGACCGGGCGATGCGCCGGCACTCGTTCGCCGCGGTCAATCTCATCAGTGACCCGATCCATGGCTACGTCGAGCTGACCAAGCGCCTCGACGCGGCCGGCGCCGCGGCGGCCGGTCTGCCCGACGAGGATGTCGCCGAGGAGGATCTGCTCGACACCGCGTGGGTCCAGCGGCTGCGTCGGATCAGTCAGCTCCAGAGTGCGCGCTGGGTCTTCCCGACGGCCGAGCACTCGAGGTTCACGCACGGCCTCGGGGTCATGCACGAGGCGGGCATCTGGGCCCGGGCGCTCTATCCCAGTCTGCGGGCAGAACTGGCTTCTGCCGGGGAACCTGCACCGTCCGAAGGGCTCGTGGTCGAAACGCTCCGGATGGCCGGCCTGCTTCACGATGTGGGGCACGGGCCGTTCGCTCACTTCTTCGACGACCACGTCCTCGCCGCCTTCGCGGCGCCGCCGGATCCGCGGCGTCCGGCCGGCAAGCGACTGACCCACGAGGACCTCTCGGGCCGAATCATCGAGGAGGAGCTGGGGCCGCTGCTGCGCGGGCTGCGGCGGGCGCCGGGCTCCGTGCCGGAGCGGGACGGATTCGCGACCGGCGAATCCATCGATCCGGCCTGGGTGTCCTTCCTGATCTCGAAGCCGGCCCTCGTCGACGACTCGATGCCGCGCTGGGTCCGCTGGCTCCAGCCCCTGCTGTCGGGCGTCTTCACGGTCGACAACCTCGACTACGTTCGGCGCGACGCCTACCTCACGGGGGTGGCGGCCGGGCCCGTGGACGCGGAGCGGCTGCGTCGCTACTGCTTCATCTCCGATCGCGGACTCACGCTCTACGAGTCCGGGCTCGGGGCCCTCGAGATGTTCCTGACCGCGCGCCGGTTCATGTACCAGCAGGTCTACTTCCACCGGACCGTCCGCGCGATCGACATCGACCTGGCCGAGGTGTTCGGGCCGTCCGTCGCGGCGATCTTCGGCGACGGGTCCCCGGCCGAGCGCCTGGCCGAGTACGCCGACCTCGACGAGTACGCGCTCCTGCACCAGGCGGCGCGCTGGGCTCGCGGGGAGTCCGTCTCGGAGCGGCCGCGGCCGGGTGACGGGGCGGTGACGGCGGCCATCGCCGATGCGTGGCGCGGCATCCTGCTCCGCAAGCCGCGCTGGCGGATGGAGGCGGAGCGTCGCGCCGAGTACGAGGCCGGCGACCGACCCGCGGACCTGGTCGCGTCGTTGGGTGCGTCGGAGCCGGGCCGGGTCGTCATCGACCTGGCCGAGGTGGATGCGAGGCCGGCGGATCCGCGGTCGACGGATGCGCTGCTCGCGCTCGAAGGACGCGGTGGGGATCCCGGGTCGGTCAGCGACGCGCTGGCGTCGATCCCCGCGTTCTGGCTGATCGCTCGACGCTACCGGCGGCGTCAGGCCTGAACGGGCGCGGCCAGCCTAGGGCGCGGAGCGCGGCGGCAGCACGAGCAGCGGGTCGATCCGGGCGACCTCCGCGGGCGGCACCTTCATGCGCTCCACGACGCCGGCCTCGATGGCGAACGTCGCCGTTTCGTCCGGGCTGAACAGGCCGTAGTGGACATGGCAGCCGGTCGCGCGGCCGGTGGCGCCCTCGAGGCCGATCACCTGGCCGGCGGTGACCACGTCCCCCTTCCCGACGAGCACCTTGCTGAAGTGAGCGTAGACGCTGCGATACCCATTCCCGTCGTCGATCACGACCACGATCGGCAAGGTGCCCCACAACTGCTTTCGGTCGAGGCGCGCGAGGTACGGACCGAGGTCGCCGACCCAGCCAATGAAGCGGTCGTAGCGCCGGCCGGCCGCGAGGACGACGCCGTCGTGCGCGGCGAGGACGCGGTCGCCACAGAACGTGGCCAGATCCAGCCCGTCGTGGAACCGCTCGCCGTCCACGATGCGCGACCCGAGCGGCGACGGGCCGAACGGCAGGGTGAGCCGGCCCTTGGGGAGCGGCCACTGGTAGTCGGTGAGCGTCGACGGATCGGGCGGACCGACGTTGCCGATCGGCGGCGGGCTGCTGGGTGGCGCGGTCGTGGGAGGGGCCGACGGGCGTCGGGTCGGCCGCGTCGTGGGCGTCGCGGATGGTCCCGGGCCGGCGACGATGCCCGCGACATCCCCGCCGATCGGGAACCGCGGCGCCAGGGCGGACCCAGCGGCGATGATCGCCAGCGCCAGCCCCAGGACGACGATCGCCCCGACGAAGCGCCGACCGGGACCACGCCGGGGACGGAACGCTCGCTCATCGAGCGGACGGGGCAGATTGGCCAGCGGGCCGGGGACCCGGCGCCGCGACGATGGGGGCATCGTGGATGTGTACCACCGCACCGCTGGAAGGGCAAACCGGCGAACGAGCACCGAACCGCAACCCGGGACGAGGTGCGGAATGGTTGCATGACCAACCGAATATGCGTATGGTTTCCACATGAACCGCCGCATCTTCTCGACCGGATCGAAGAAGAAGCTCTGGCGGCCCTGCCGGGAGGCACGGGCCCTGGGGCTCTAAGGCGCGTCGACCAGACGAACCGAGCCTCCAGGGAACGGAGGCTCCAGGGGCCGCGGCACCACATCGGTGACCGCGGCTTTCGTTCGTCTGGACCCTTCCGAACCACTGGCGGCTCCCACCACGAACCTCGTGAGGAGAACCACCATGGCGACCATCGTGATCCTCGGGGACGGCGGGCTCGGGACCGCGACAGCGGCGGCCGCCCGCGACCGGGGTGACGACGTCCGGGTCCTCGGACGACCCGTGGGCCGGCACGATCGCTCGGCGTTCGCCGGTGCGGATGTCGTGGTGGAGGCCTCGCGACCCGACGCGGTCGCGACCAACGTGTCCGCCGCCCTCGATGCCGGCGTCCGTCGCCTCGTCATCGCGACCACGGCGTGGACCGATGATCGCGCGCTCGTCGACGGCCTGCTGGTGGGGCATGGCGCGTCGGCCGTCGCCGCCGCCAACTTCAGCCTCGGGGTCGCGCTCTTCGGGCGGCTGATCGACTCCGCGGTCGCGCTGTTCGGCCGGGTCGAGGCGTTCGACCCGTACCTCGTCGAGTGGCATCGCCGCGCGAAGGTGGACCGCCCGTCGGGGACCGCGCGGGACCTCGCCGACCGGATCGTCGCCGCCCACCCCGCGCTGGCCGCCACCGACGACCTCGAGGTCGTGTCGATCCGTGCTGGCGCGTCGCCCGGGATGCACCTCGTCGGCTTCGATGCCCCCGGCGAGACGGTCGAGCTGCGCCTGACCGCGCGCGACCGCTCCGCCTATGCCGCCGGGATCCTGGCGGCCGCCGATTGGCTGTCGCGCACCGATCGACCGGCCGGGCTGAACGCCTTCGACCCGATCGTCGACGACCTGCTGGCACGCGTCGGCGTGGCCGCGTGAGCGTGTCGATGCGACCGACTGCCACGACGCCTTCCGCTTCGACCACCCACCGATACCCACGACTCTGGAGGACCTTCCGATGACGCGACCACCACGAACCACGACGCCGCCCCGTCCCACGCGACCGATGTTGCGCGGGGCGTTCACCGCGCTCGTCACGCCGTTCCGTCCCGACGGCTCGCTCGACGAGGCCGCGTTCCGACGCCTCGTCCGCTGGCAGATCCTTGCTGGGATCGACGGTCTGGTGCCCTGCGGCACGACCGGCGAGTCACCCACCCTCTCGGAGGCAGAGCGCGAGCGCTGCATCGCCATCACCGCCGATGCGGTGGCCGAGGGCGGGGCGCGTGGTCGCGTCCGGGTGGTGGCCGGGACCGGCACCAATGACACGGCCGCCACCATCCGCGCGACGCGCCGAGCCGCGGAGCTCGGCGCGGATGCTGCCCTGGTGGTGGCGCCGTACTACAACCGGCCCGACGGCCGGATGCTGCTCGCGCACTACCGGGCGGTGGCCGATGACGGCGACCTGCCGATCGTCGTCTACAACGTGCCCGGCCGGACCGGGACGAACGTGGACGCCGACACGTTCCTGCGGCTCGCCGAGCACCCACGCGTGGTGGCCGTCAAGGAGGCGAGCGGCAATCTCGAGCAGATCGCGCGGATCTGCCGCGAGCGGCCGCGCGACGTGGCCGTCCTCGCCGGCGACGACGCGTGGACCCTCCCGGTCCTCGCGATGGGCGGCGACGGCGTCGTGTCCGTGGCGTCCAACCAGATCCCGGGCCAGTTGGTGGCGCTCTGTGCCGCGGCGCAGGCGGGTGATTGGGAGATGGCTCGGCGTCTTCATGAGCGGTGGTTGCCGCTCTTCCTCGGCAACTTCCGCGGTGGCCCCAACCCGGTGCCGGTGAAGGCGGCCCTGATGCTCATGGGCCTGCTCGACGCCGACGCGGTGCGGGCACCGCTCCTGCCGCTCGACGATGACGCCCGGGCGGCGATGGCCGCGTTGCTGCGCTCGACCGGGTTGCTGGACGTGGCCGGTGGCCGGATCGCCGCCCAGCGCGCGGATCGTGAGGCGGTCGCATGACCGCCGAGCTGGAACGCCCGCCGCGTCCGCCATCGAGTGCCGTCCGGCCCGCGACGATCCTCGACGACCTCGAGGCGGGGCGCCGACGCGCGGCCGTCCCCGACGACGAGGCACCCGACGGCTGGCGCGTGGACCCGGACGTGAAGGCGGCGATCCTCGCCTGCTTCGCGGACCGGACCACCCGTGATTGGACGGTGGGACCGCTGAGCTTCCGGGACCGTGCCGCCGTCCCGCCGCGGGAAGACCTCGAGGGCGGGCCGTGGCGGATCGTCCCCGGTGGCACGGCCGTCCGGCGTGGCACCTATCTCGGCGAGAACGTGGTCGTGATGCCGCCGTCGTATGTCAACGTCGGGGCGTGGGTCGGCGACGGCACGATGGTCGATTCACACGTCCTCGTGGGGTCGTGCGCCCAGATCGGGTCGCGGGTCCACCTGTCGGCCGGCGTGTCGATCGGTGGCGTCCTGGAGCCTCCCGGGGCGCGTCCGGTCATCGTCGAGGACGACGCGTTCGTGGGAGCCGGCAGCGCGCTGCTCGAGGGCGTGCTGGTCCGTCGCGGCGCGGTCATCGGGGCCGGGGTGACCCTGACCGGGACCTCGCGCCTCTACGACCTCGTCCGGGACGTCGTCATCAGCGGATCCGTGGATCAGCCGCTGGCGGTGCCCGCCGGAGCGGTGGTGATCCCCGGAGCGCGCGTGGTCGCGGGTGGATTCGCCGCGGAGCACGGTCTGTCCATGACCGTAGCCCTCCTGATCAAGTACCGCGATGCCGGGACCGCCGCACGCGTCGCGCTCGAGGACGCGCTCCGATGAGTCTGACCCTCGAGCGATCGCGGCGCGGGCGCCCGCCGACGCGGAACGAGATCCTGCGCGGCGGACGGCTGGGTGGGGTGGCCGCGGAAGACCTCGCCGAGCGGTTCGGGACGCCCTGCTACGTCTACGACCTCGAGGTGATCGATCGCCAGGTGGCGGCACTTCGGGCCGTCCTGCCGCCGGTCGTCGACCTCGCGTATGCGGTCAAAGCGAACCCGGCGCTCGCGATCGTCGGGCACCTGGCTCGCCTCGGGCTGGGGGCGGACGTCGCGTCGGCCGGGGAACTTGCCACGGTCCTGCAGGCCGGGTTCGATCCGGGCTCGATCGTGATGACGGGTCCGGGCAAGCGCGAGGCCGAGCTGCGCCGGGCGGTGGACGCCGGGATCCGGGCCGTGACCGTGGAATCCCCGGGCGAGCTCGCACGGCTTGACGCGATCGCCGCGGAGCGCGGCGTCGTGGTGCCGGTCCTGCTGCGGGCGGCTGTCACGGAGGACGCGCGCCTGGAGCGCGTGCGACTCGTGGGAGACGATGGCGCCGGCAAGTTCGGGATGGACGCCAAGGATCTGTTGGCTGCTGCGCGGTATGCGACGTCGTCGCCGCATCTCGATGCCCTCGGGCTGCATGCCTTCGGAGCGTCGAACGTCCTCGACGCGGCGGCGCTCGTCGACCATATCGCCGCGACGGTCCGGGCCGCCCGCAAGCTTGCGATCGCGACCGGGATGCGGCTGCGCATCGTGGACGCCGGCGGCGGGCTCGGGATCCCGTACGAGACGCACGAGGAATCGCTGGATCTCGTCCGGCTGGGTCGTGGCCTCCGCGACCTCGTCGCGGCGTGGCCGGAGGATCCGCAGCTCCGCGACGCCCGCCTGTTGCTCGAACCCGGCCGCTTCCTCGTCGGTCCGGCAGGCGCGTATCTCGCGCGGGTCGTCGACCGCAAGTGCGTCGACGGGACCACCGTCCTGGTCCTCGACGGCGGGGTGCACCACCTGCTGCGACCCGCGCTCGTGGGTCAGGAGCACCGGATCCGGCTTGTGTCGACCCGTGCCGAGTCGACGCCCGTCCGGCCAGCCCCGGTGACCGTCGCCGGCCCGCTGTGCTCCGGATTGGACGTCTTCAGCCAGCACGCGATCCTGCCCGCGCCGCAGGTCGGCGAGTTGCTCGCGGTCCTCGACGTCGGCGCCTACGGGTTCACCGAGTCCATGCCACTCTTCCTGTCGCACCCGATCCCGGCAGAGGTCATCGTGCGCGCGGGCGAAGCGGCACTCATCCGGCCGCGCCAGGAACCGGAGGCGTGGCTGGCCCAGCAGATCCCCGCCCGCCTCTGACGCCCTGCCCCAGAGCCGACGGGGGCGCGTGGTCCACAATGGCCTCCCCGAATCGGAGGCCCCAGTTCTCGACGTGTCCGAACGCCCCGCTCCAGGCTCACCCTCGGCGTCGACGCCCTGGACTCGCTCCGCGACCGCAAGACTGGCGGTCATCGGGCTCGTCGCCGGGGCCGCATCCGGCCTCTTCGGGATCGGCGGTGGGCTGGTCATGGTCCCCGCGATGGTCATGTTCGCCTCGATGCGCCAGCACGAGGCCCACGCCAGCAGCCTCGGCGCCGTTGTTCCGATCGCCACCGTCGCATCGATCCCCTTCATCGCCACCGGCTTCGTCAGCTGGCCGTTCGCGGCCGCGATGGCGGTCACGGCGATGATCGGCGCGCGGACCGGGGCACGCGTGATGCATCGGATGAGCGAGCGCCAGTTGCGCTGGGCCTTCATCGCATTGATGGCCGTGGTCGCGATCCGGATGCTGCTCGGCACCGACGAGAGCACCGCCGCGCCGCCGGACCTCTCGACGCTGCTGTTCCTCATCCCGGCGTTCGGGATCGGCCTGCTGGCCGGGATCGCGTCGGCGCTGTTCGGGATCGGCGGCGGGCTGGTCATGGTCCCGCTCATGGTCCTGACGGGGTTGCCGCAGCATCTCGCCCAGGGCACGAGTCTCGTCGCGATCGTGCCTACCGCGATCGTGGGCGCGCGGGCCCACCAGCAGCGCGGGTTCCTTGACCTTCGCACGGTCGTGCCACTCGCGGCCGGCGGGCTCATCGGCGGGTTCGCGGCGTCGCTCGTCGCCCTCGAGCTGGACCCGGTGATCCTCCAGCGGGGTCTCGCCATCCTGCTCGCGGTCGCGATGATCCAGCTCGCCCGACGCCCGGGCTGAGAGCGGCGCCCGACAGCGGCCCGAGAGCGGGCCCCGGGGGTCAGTCGGCCAGGTAGCGGAACCCGTCGCCGTCGCGTGTCAGGCGGCCGATCGGCGTCACGGGCTCGTGGGACAGGGCGATCCGCCAGCCCTCGTCGGCGGCCTGCGTGAAGAGCTCGCGCTTGACCTCGACGCTGTCGAGCGGGAAGTCGTCGAAGCTCGGCAGCCACATCGGATCAGCGCTCCACGGGCGCATGCACAGGTCCCCGAAGAAGGCCACGGTCCCGGTCGACCCGCGCACGACCACGGCCTGGTGGCCCGCCGTGTGGCCGCCGGTGGCGATCACGCTGACCCCGGGCAGTAGCTCGCGCTCGCCATCGGCATCGTCCTGCGGCGTGCCCATCCGCGCGAGGCGCAGCTCCGCCTGGTCGTAGCCCGAGATCACGCGCGGGTTGGGATCGAACGCGATCTCCCATTCGGCCCGCTGGGCCACGATCTTCGCGCGCTCGAACGCCGGCTGGCCGACGCGATCGAGCAGCCCGCCCGCGTGGTCGAAGTGGAGGTGGCTGAGCGCGACGGCGTCGACGGTGGACGGGTCGAACCGCGCCTCGCGCATGGCTTCGAGGATCGTCCGACCAGCGACGCCGCGCATCTGGGTCATCTTCTCGTCGAGTCGTTCGCCGATCCCGGTCTCGACGAGGACGCGACCGGCCGGCGTCTCCACCAGCAGACAGTTGAGCGCCTGGTTGAGCCGGTTCTTGTCGTCGAGTTCGTCGGCGACCAGCGGGTGCCACTGGCTCCGTGGCACGGAGCCCAGCAGCACCCCGGCGTCGGAACGAAAGCTGCCGGCCACGACGAGGGCGACCCGCGTCCCGCCGCCGAGATCGGCGAACCAGTCGTTGGTGTCGCGCAGCGTCATGCCCGAATGGTAGTGCGGGGCGACGCCTCAGGCGCCTGCGTCGGCCGGCAGGCCCACCTCGATCGGGTTGTTCGCCGGGTCCGCGCTCCATTCGAACCAGCCGCCGTCGTAGACCGCGATCCGCGGCCAGTCCAGCAGGTCCGCGTAGAACCACGTCTCGGCGGCCCGCCAGCCAGTCCCGCAGTAGAAGGCCACCCACTTGTCGGGCGTGATGCCGGCGTCGCGCCAGTTGGCCTCGATCTCCGGGTATGCGCGCATCGTGTTGTCGACGTTGCGGTAGTGCTGCATGTGGTAGGCGTCGGTGCCGCAGTTGCCCCACACGTCGCCTTTGATCCGGCCGGCCACGCCGATGTAGTTGTAGCCACTCGCGATGCCGGTGTGCTCGCGCCACGTGCGGACGCTGACCAGCGCGGCCCCGACGGGGTCAGCGAGGATCGACTTGGCCTCGGGCAGGTCCACCAGATAGCCCGGGTGCCGCGGGATGGTGACCCCGAAATCGGTCACCGGTGAGGCCTCGCGCGGCACGGTCTCGAGTGGTAGCCCGGCGCCCGCCCACCAGTCGTAGCCGCCGTCGAGGAGACGGACGTCCTCGACGCCCGCGTAGCGCAGGACTAGCGCGGCTCGCGTCGCGGCGATCTGACCGGCGCGTCGGCCGGGCCACTTCTCGTTCGCGTCGCCGGCCGTATCGCGGCCATAGACGATGACGGTGGTGTCGTGGGTGATCCCGAGCGACAGGAGGGTCGACTCGATCTCCGCCGGGGAGCGGCGGTTCCAGGTGGCCGGGTCCTCGATGCGGTTCGTGTCCAGGTAGAGGGCGCCCGGAAGATGGTTCTCCGCGTACTCCTCGGGGACGCCGAAGTTGATGTGGAGCAGGACGTGCCTGTTCGCCGGGGCGGCCTCCGGGGTCTCACCCGCGAGGAGCCGGCGGAGCCAGTCGATGTGGACGAGGCGGTGGTGGTTCGGGAGCTTCTCGACGGGCAGATCCGGATCGGCCGCCCAACCCGCGAAGCCGCCCCTGAGAGTCCGAACCTCACCGTGCCCGTCGGCGATCAGCCGCGCCTCGAGAGCGGCGGTGTGCTCCGGTCGATCCGCGTAGAGGACGACCGCGCGGTCCGGCGTGACCCGCTTCTCCCCGAGCAGCCGGCCGATCTCGGGTTCGTCGACCGAGTCAATCCAGGCGGCGGGGAACGCGACGGCGCCGGGGATGTGGCCGCCGCGCGGTTCGTCGTTGAGGCACCAGCCGTTGAAGGCGGCGATGGGCCGCAGGTCCACGATGGTCAACTCAGGGTCGTCGAGGCGTCGACGAAGGTCCTTCGGGCTGATGATCCGTGACATCGGCGGCTCCTCGGCCAACACGACGGAACCCTATCAGTCTGGTCGGACCTGTGGCAACGGCTCACCACAGGATTGGTCGGTCCGTTTTCGTGGAGCGCAGGAGGCGCGGTATCATCCGCGAGCATCCGCCCGTAGCTCAGTGGATCAGAGCGACTGACTTCGGATCAGTAGGTCGGGGGTTCGAATCCCTCCGGGCGGGCCACATGCACGTACGGATCGCGCCCCACCGACGATCCTCTGCCGTTGGAGGACGAGGGCCTTGAGCGTCCACAGGCGACGTGCTGCTCTAACCGATGACCCGTAGCCTTCCTGCGGCGCGGTGGCGGCGTCGGTCAGGAGCCTGGGGGCACGACCAGGACCGGGATCGGTGATCGATGCACGAGCCTGTAGGTCACGGAACCAAGGAGCGTGCCTGTCAGGGGGCTCTCGCCCCGCGAACCGACGACGATCAACCGGGCGGCTGCGGCCATCGCGACGTCGATGATGCCTTCGGCGGGCCGGTCGTGGATCAACTCCACGCTGACCTCGACGCCGGCCGCCCGGATGTGTTCTTCCGCCTCGTGGGCGATGGTCCGGCCCAGCTCCCGGACGATCGCCTCCTGATCCTTGTTCTCACCACCGACCGGATTGGTGGCGTAGCCGTACGCCACGATCACCCTCGTCCCGAAGGCCTTCGCCAGCTCGATCGCCTGCTCCATGGCCGCCTTGGACCCACCGGATCCGTCGAAACCCAGGATGATCTCGCCAGCCATCTCAACCGCCTCCAACACTGCCGGACGAGGCGCCGTGGATCGCGACTCGGGGATCCACCACCTCTGGCTTTCGCTTGAAGAACTCGGGTTCGCGCATGCGCTGCAGGAGCATCAGCGCCACGCCGAACAGCATCATCCCCACTCCGATGACCAGGGGCGGTCCGACGCCGAACCACGAGTCGCCGGACTCGGAGTTCGCCGGGTCCGAAAGGTCGATGATGGACTTGACCAATGCGAACGTGAGGATCAACGCCCCCGTCACCGGCAGCACGCCGATGAACAGGAAGCTCTTCACGCTCTTCATCAGTTCGTAGCGGTAGTAGATGGCGCAGGCGAAGCCCGTCAGTCCGTAGTAGAAGGCGATCATCAGGCCGAGGGCGGCGATGGCGTCGTACAGGATGTTCTCGGATACCAGCTTCAGTCCGACGTACCAGACGATCGACAGCGTCCCCATCCAGAGCGTCGCCGGCTCCGGCGTCAGGTAGCGAGGATTGATCCTCGCCCAGTACGACGGGACGGCCTTCTTGGCGCCCATCGAGAGGAGCGTCCGCGCGGTGGGCAGGATGGTGGTCTGGGTGGAGGCGGCCGCCGATGTCAGCACGGCGATGATTAGCAGCTTGTCGAGCGGACTGCCCATCACATCGAATGCGAGGGCGCCGAGGACGTCGCCGGTGTTCTCGTCCAGGGTCAGGAACTCGATCCCGTGGACGGCCTGGGCGGCCGTGGACACGAGCAGGTAGATGCCGAGCAGGATGAGAGTGGACACGATGGCCGCCTTGCCCGGACCCTCGGTCGAGTCCTGGCTCTCCTCGTTGACGGTCACGGTCGAATCCCAGCCCCAGTAGATGAAGATGGCCAGGATCAGACCGGCTGTCAGCGCGGTCGCGTCGGGGATGAGGAACGGGTTGAACCACTCGAGCGACGGCTGGACCGAGTCGGCCCACATGCCGGTGTAGACCTGGTAGAGCGCGATGATCGCGAACAGGGCCAGGGTGACGAGCTCGGCCCCAAGGAGCAGGACCTGGGTCCGGGCAGACAACTCGATCCCGATCCAGGTGATGATGGTCATGACCGCGATCCAGGCGACGCCGATGCCGAGGACGACCCAGCTGTTCGGGTCCTCGACCCCGAACAGGCTGAGCGAGTAGATGGCGGCGATCTCGGCCAGGTTGGCCATGACGATGATGTCGGCGACGATGATCCCCCAGCCGCCCATCCAGCCCCAGTACGGGCCCATCGCTTTGGTCACCCACGAGAACGTCGTGCCGCAGTCGGGATCCGCCCGGTTCATGTAGTAGTACGACGATGCGATGAACAGCATCGGGATGAAGGCGAGCAGCAGCACGGCCGGCGCCTGGTAGCCGACCGCGACCGCGACCAGGCCCAGGACCGCCGCCAGGCTGTAGCCGGGCGCGGTGGACGCGACCCCGATGACGACGCCGGAGACGAATCCGAGCGCGCCGCCTTTGAGTCCCTTCTCTCCGGGCGCGCCCGCGCCGGCCGTGCTGCCCGCCCTAACCAGCTCCGCCATCCTGCCCTCCTCGACGAGATCGCGCCTACCCGACGTGGCGAGAACGGTGCACTCTCGAGAATGGCCGTGTCAACCACCTGATCGCGTGGCGTCATTGGTCGGTCCGTGCCGCTGCAACCATCTGTTCGGCTTCGTCAGACGCCATCGGCGGACTCGCCGACGGCCCCAGTCGGAGACCACGCTCAACCCGCGACCGCCCCGTGTGGGACGATGCTTGAGAGCAGTCGGAGGCTTCTCCATGCAGACCCGCGCGTTCCCGGGCACCCCGGATCGGCGTCGAGCTACTCCGGCTCCTGTGCGGGTTCTCGCAGCAACTTCACTGCTGCTGGCGGTGGCGGCCTGCGGTTCCACCCCGGCCGACAAGCCCACCACGACGGGCGGAGGAGTCGACGCCACGTCGACCGCGACTGCTGGCGCGTCCGCTTCGCCCACTGGAGAGACAGCCTTCTACAAGGACCAGGCGTACGGGCCGGCGGTTCCCGGGAACCTGCTCGATGTCCACGTCCCGGATGTCGCGGGCGATACCACGCTTCCGCTGCTCATCTGGCACTCGGGATCGGGCTGGACCGAGAGCGACGCGAAGCGCTTCGGGACCGCCGCGATCAAGGAGTTCACGGCGCGCGGATTCGCTGTGGCATCGATCAACATCCGGTCGAGCTCGGCCGCGCGCTTCCCCGCACAAGGGTTCGATGCGCGGGCCGCGATCCGCTTTCTGCGAGAGAACGCGGCTACGTACGGCGTCGACCCGGACCGGTTCGCGTTCATGGGTGACTCATCCGGCGGATGGGCGACCGCCTTCGCGGCCGCAACCAGTGACACGCTCGAACTCGAAGGGGAGACAGGCGTCGACGGCACCTCGAGCGCCGTCCGGGTCGCCGTCGCCTTCTACCCGCCGACCGACTTCCTGTCGATCGATGCGTTCGTCGCGGCGAACGACCTGCCGATGAACAACGTCATCTACCCGATCGACGACCCCACCTCGCTCGTCGGCCTCCTGATCCAGTGCCCGACGGAAGGCCCGAGTGAAGGCCCACCAGACGGCGGCGCGCTCGTGAGCATCCAGGACTGCCCGGATGAGACACGGAAGGCTGACCCAGCGACCTATATCGACGGTGACGAAGTCCCGATCTGGCTGCTGCACGGCCTGGCCGATCCGATCGTGCCGTACGACCAGAGCCAGCTGCTGTACGACGCGACCGTTGCCGAGGGCAACGAGGCGCGGCTGACCTTGGTACCCGGAGCGGGACATGAGATCCTCGACATCATCGAGGCCGCACGGGCCACGACATGGGTGACCGATCGCGACGGGCTCGAGCGTGAGACCGTCGGCCCGGGTCCGAGCTGGGATGACCTCGAGCGGTTCATCCGTGGCAGCTTCGAGTGATCCGCGATTCGCCCGACGACCTCCGGGCAGGACGCAAGGCGACCGCGATCGATCTCAGTCCAGCATGGACAGCGTCATGATGCGGCTTCGGCCGACGACGTTGCCGTCTCGATCCAGGGCGACGACCAGGAGCCGCACATCGACGACCTCGGGGCCGACACGGAAGACCAACGGCTTGTCCGGCGGGTGGGTGAAGACGCCGATGATGGGCGACTCCGGGTACACCGGGTCGCGAGCCCGACCATCCTTCGAGCGCGTCGCGAGCAGCACGTAGCGACGGGCGTCCGGCACCGCGGTCCACGTCGCGCGGATCCCGGTCTCGCCCACGACCCGCGCCCCGAGTCTGATGCGCCGGACATCGGTCGGTGCATTCGACGGATCGCTGGCATCGGGCGTGGCCGTCTTCACGGGCGGGTCCTTCGTCGGCGCGGCTGAAACGGCCGTCGTTCCGGTCGGCGTGGGTCGGGTGGTCGGCGGAGCATCCGACGGCCGGGTGGTCGTCGATGGCGTCGCGCGCGGACTCGGCGACGGCGTCGGGGGTGGCGTCGAAGGGCGCACCGAGGACGGCGGATCCGACGGCGTCGCCTGGGTCTGGACCGCCCCGGTCGGCTGGCGATCGATACGGAGACGCCCGTCGATCAGCCTCGCGACGTCACCTTCGCGCAGTTCCACGTCGCCCACCATGGCGAACCCCGCTGGGCCCACGCGCACGACCGCACCGTCCGGCAGCAGCATCCCGTCCGGATCCGTGAGGGTCGTCCCATCGGCGAGCGCGACCTCCACGTTCACCGACTCGGTCAGTTCGAACGCCAGGGCGGATCGGTCATCAGCGCTGCCGAGCATGGCGATCCCGACGATGAGCGCGAGGGACGCGAATCCGAACGCCAGCCGGAGTGCCGGTCGCCGCCATGGCGAACGGCTGGGCGGGATCCGGGGCGGCGTCACGTCCATCGCCATCAAGCGCGCCTCGAGCGCGTCTGCGAAGCCCGGGCGCGGATCCGGCACGGGACGTCGTCCCGCGTCCTCCAATGTCTCGCGGATGTCGTCAGGCATCGTGATGTCGCGCCTCCATCGCCTGGCGGAGCGCGCGCGTCGCCCGGTGGACGATGACCGCCATCGTCGCCTTCGACGTCCCCATCGCCGCGGCCGCCTCGTCCGTCGTCAGACCCGACAGGTACCGCAGCGACAGGGCACGTTGGTAGCGCGGGTTCAGGCGGTCCATGGCGACGAGGACCTCCGCGGCCGCGTCGTCCCCATCGATCGCGTCCGCCGGGTCCGGTGATCCCTCGGCGACCAGGGCGAACGCGGCGCCACGGGCGCGGTCCGAGGTCGCGCGCGCGGTCCGTCGATGGTGGTCGACCAGCTCGTTGGCGCAGATCCGGAACAGCCACGGGCCGAACCCGCCGGATCGCCACTGGAACGTGTCGAGGCTTCGCAAGGCGCGCTCGAAGGTGGCCGAGGTGATGTCCTCGGCCACCTCCGCGATCCGCGTCCGGCGGTAGGTGAAGGCGTAGACCCTCGAGACATACCGACGGTACAGCTCGGCGAACGCCTCGCGATCGTCGCGGGCGAGTTCGACCAACCTGCGCTCGTCGAGATCGTCATCAAGACCGCCTCTCACCGGCGCCAGTCTGACGGCATCAGCCGCCGAGATGCTGGGCACTCCCGATGGCCAGCGCGTCCTGGGCCGTAACGACCGGTGGGATGCGGACCACGACGGGACCACCGCGCCCGATCTTGTGCCCGTGCTTGTCCACCACGATGACCGCGTAGCGGATCGTCTGGCCGCGCTTGACGTCCGTGTCGAGGAAGTGGCGCCGACCGTCGAGGCCGGTGCGGTAGATGCGCTCGCGTGGGCCGCCATCGACCGAGCGAACGAGGATGTAGCCGACCGCCCTGGCACGCTTGGCCTCGGACCACTTGCAGGCGACACCTCGATGGTCTTCGGTGAACGCCAGGGCGCACGCCAGGCGGAGGCGCTCGAGGATGCGGGGGGTCCGCACGACGACGGGACCGCCGCGGCCGATCTTGTGACCGTCCTTGTCGACCACGATCACCGCGTAGCGGATGATCTGGCCGCGCTTGATGTCGGTGTCGAAGAAGCGCCGAGGGCCGTCGAGGCCCGCTCGGTAGACGCGCTCACGCGGTCCGCCGTCGACCGAGCGCCACAGGACGTAGCCGGCGGCCTTCGGGTGCTTGGCCTCGGACCACCGGCAGGCGATGCCGTGACGGTCCCCGTCCCAGACGAGGGCGCAGGCCATCCGGAGACCCTCACGGATCGGTGAAACGGTGGTGGGGGTCGCTTCGGCGGACGGACGGTCCGCACTGGGCGGCGCCCCGAAGGCGGCCGCAGGGACCACGGTTGCCGCGAGCACGAGGGCGGTGAGGAGCGGCGCGAGCAAGATCCGTCGCATGGCAGGGTGTCCTTTCCACAAGCGGGGATGACGTTCCTGCCCATGACAACGACGAACCGTGCCTGCGGATTACACCCGCCGATCCTGCGAAGCCCTACGTGGAGCGCGTCCCCGCGGCGAGCGGCACGAGCCTGAGCGCCTTCATCGGGCAGCAATCCACGGCACGCTGGGCGTCGTGCACGCGCTCCCGACTTACCGGACCCGGGTCCACGATGGGGTATCGCCAGTCGTCGAGGTCGATCAGGTCCGGCAGCAGATCCCCGCACAGGCCGAAGCCGTCGCACAGGATCCAGTCGACGGTCAGCTTGACGTCCAATCAGGCGGCCTCGAGCCTCGCGCCGGTGACGGAGCAACGGTTCCGGGTCGCGTGCCGCATGAACTCGTCGCCGAATACGTTGAGGGCACTCGTCATCAGCTGGACGGCGCCGTCGGGGTGGTGGCAGGCGCCTCGGCCGCTGATCTGCGACGTCCAGCGCTCGATGTGGGCGACCTCCGCGGATCCTGCCCGACCGATCGCGACGGCCGTGGTGGCGCCGTCGATGGCCCGCAGCCCGTGCAGGCACGGACCGCACTGACCCGCACTCTCCGCGGCGAGGAACGAGATGATCCTTGCGGTCGCCGCGACACCACAGATGTCGGTCGGCAGGAGCCCGACGATCCCGCATCCGAAGGTCAGACCTCGGCCGCGGAGCACGACCGGGTCGAGCGGCAGATCCCAGGCGTCGCGGATGCCCGCCCACGTCCCGAAGTAGCCCCCGAGGACGACGGCCTGGATGTCGCCCGGCCTTCCACCGGCCTCGGTGACGATCTCGCCGACGGTCCGGCCGAGTTCGATCTCGCGAACCCCTTGGACCGTGCCCGCGCCCGTGATGGTGATCAGCGCCGTGCCCCGGGACCCGAGTCGGCCGACGCCTCGATACCAGCGCTCGCCGAACCTCGCGATCAGGGCGGCGTAAGCGAGGCTCTCGACGTTCTGGACGAGCGTCGGTCGGCCACCCACACCACGCTCGGAAACGCGAGGAGGCGTGGTCACCGGCCGGGCGTCGCCGGTGTTGATGAAGTTGACCGCTGCCGTCGCTTCGCCGGCGACGTACCCCAGCGGCGCGCTGACAAGACGCGTCGGGCGACCGAGATCCGGACCCCGATCGGCAACGGCGCGGCGCATGGCTCGGGTGGCCGCGTCGTGTTCCACGCCCACGTACACGACGATCTCGTCGGCGCCGATCGCATCGGCGGCCAGGACGGCGCCGTCGAGCACGAGGTGCGGACGCTGGGCCATCAGCACGCGGTCCTTGAAACTGGCCGGCTCCCCTTCCGCGCCATTGACGACCACGACGGCAGGCCCCGCTGATCGCCCGGCCAGGGCGCGCCACTTGCGTCCGACCGGGAACCCAGCCCCGCCACGACCGAGGAGCCCGCTCGCTTCGAGCGTGGGAATGAGGTCCCGGACACCGTCGACGCCGGGCACGTCCCCGAGTCGGGCGCGATGTGCGGCGAGCGTTTCCGGGTCGCCGTGCAGACTCGGACCGGCGAGTAGTCGGACCGTTCGTGGATCGTGGGTCAAGAGGCGTCTCCGCCGTAGAGCTGAGGGGCGTGGGCCGCCGGCAGCTTCGGGACGCGTCCGCGTGCCAAGGCCGTTCGATTCCCTGAGGCACCGGCGTCCGCCAAGGTTTCGGTCCCGACGTCGACAGGTCCGCTGCGTCGGCGCTCCCAGGTCCGCGGCGTCGGTCGGTCCTCGGCGTGGGCGGTCCCTGGTCCACGCGGTCAGATCGTGTGGTCGGCTCCCAGGCTGGGGTCGGCGGGTGGGTGACCACGTCTCCCGGCCGCCCCACGTGCCTCCATGACGACGAGACCTAGCAGCGTCACGGCAACAACGGCAAGCGGCCAGACCGGGGCCAGCGGCGCCACGATCACCAGACCCACGGACATGACGATGAGGGCCACGGCCCGCGCGACCAGCACCCGCCGATGCAGGAGCCAGTAGGACACGGCCGAGAACCCGACGAACAGCGCGACGCCGGCGCCGAGCGCCGCGACCACCACGGCCTTCGCGGGTTCGTCGGGGTGCGCCACGATCTCCTCGATCGCGACCGCGAACCCGATGATCCCGAGGATCAACGGGAAGTGGCTCAGGCTGAAGGCGTCGCGCGCGACCGAACCGAGCCGGTTGGGCGCCACCGCGGCGAACCCGTGCTCCAGGGCGTCGTGGAGCCATCCGAAGTACGTCCACCACATCAGTCCGGCCACGAGGAGCGTCATGATCGCCACCGCGATGAGTGGTCCGGTCCGCGGCTCCGCCGCGACGGCCGTGCCCGCCACGATCAGGGATTCACCGATCGCGATGATCACGAACAGCCCGTGCCGTTCGGAAAGATGCCCGGGGTGCAAGGACCATTCCTGGGCGCGGCCCGCGACCGCGGCGGCGAAGAAGTCGGCGCCGATCGCCAGCATCCAGAGCCCCGTGCGAAGTCCCGGATCGGCGATCGCGCCCGCCAGGACCAGCACCAGGCCCACGAGCGACAGCGACGCCCACCGCCAGATCCCGCTGTGGTCCGAGGATGGTCGCTCCAGCTCGAGCCGGACCTGGAGACCCAAGCCGAGCAGCCGCACCAGGACGTACGGGGCGGCGAACCACAGCGCGTCGGCCTCGAACGTGTGCGGGACCGCTGTGGCCATGACGAAGGCCATCCCGGTCGCGACAAGCGTGATGAGCCGGACGCCACTGTTGGTCGTATCCGCCGGGTTGAGCGTCCAGGTGAACTGCGTCCACGCCCACCAGATGAGCCAGAACAGCAGGATCGAGCGCAGCACGCCACCGGGGGTGAGGTCGTGGGCCGTGAGCGCGGTGACCTGCGTGACCGCGAACACGAACACGAGATCGAAGAACAACTCGACGAACGTGACCGACTGCGGACCATCCGCCCGGAGTGAACCCGGTCGCGTCGTCATCAGACCCAGCGGTCGAGCGCGGCCGCGAGGCGGGTCAGACCGGACGCGAGGTCGGGATCCGGCGGCACGGCCGCGATCGAAACCCGGATCAGGTCCCGTCGGGCGTCGATCACGCGACGGCGAAGGTCGACCCCGTCATCGGTCAGGTGCAGCCGCACGACCCGTCGGTCGTGCTCATCCACCCCGCTTCGGACGAGGCCGCGGGTCTCGAGCCGACGAGCGAGCCGGCTCGTCGATGGACCGGACGCCCCGATCCGGGTCGCGACGTCACTGACACGCGCTCCACCGGGCACGGTCCCGAGAACGACGACGATCCGCCACTGCTGGAAGGTCAGGGCGCGACCCGACGTGGCCACGTCGATCGCCCGCGCGGTGATCGCGACCAAGCCGAACGACAGGGATTCGATGGCGCTCTCGAGGTCGTCCACGTCGGCGGGTCCCCTTTCGCGACGAGTCTAGGTCACGCCTGCCCGGTGCTCGTGCCGGCCACGACCGCGGCGACCCGCGACAGGCCGTCGGGTCGATCGCCGAGGATGAAGCGCACGCGCCACTGGGGAACGTGATCTCCATGTCCGGACGGGCGCTCGCGAGCGCAGCGTTCGTCATGGCCACGCCGGCCACCACGATCCGCTCGAGCGCCTCGACGAGTTCGGGATCCGCCAACCCATCCTCCATCAGGAGCCCACGTGGCGAGTGTAGGGTGCCGGGACGCTGCCGCGCGGGACGCAGCACACCGGGCGCGGGAGCCACTTGTGTCAGATGTCACTCAGATGAGCACACGTCACCCGGGCGGGGCCTCGGCTCGGCGATCCGTGCGTGTCGATCGGGTTCGTTCCTGACAGTTGCGCGCTGACCGCGACAACTGGCACTGACCCTGTCGACGAATGCTCGGGCCAGTACCATCTGCCGCTTTCGGCGGGGATGCGCCGGGTTAGGGCCTGCCGGTTTCCGAGGGCCGCGCGCCGGGCCGTTCGGTTGCCCAGGGCAGGCCGGTTTCGGCGAGGATGCACCCGTGCCGGTCCGTGGTTCGAAGGTCCGGCCCTCCCCGGTGTTGGCGTCAGGGTCGTGCGGCGTGGATCGCGGCGAGGACGCGTGCCGGGGTGGCCGGCACGACATCGATCCGGACCCCGATCGCGTCGCGGATCGCGCCCAGGATCGCGGGCGCCGTCGGGATCAACGCCGGCTCGCCCACGCCCTTGGCACCGAACGGGCCGGCGGGTTCGGCGTCTTCGACGAGGATCACCTCGATCGGCGGGACATCGCCGAACGTCGGGATCAGGTAATCGTGCAGGTCGTCCGTCCGACCGGCGACGTACTCCTCCATCAACGCCATCCCGAGACCTTGCGCGATCCCGCCATGGATCTGTCCCTCGACGAGGGCCGGGTTGATCGCGCGCCCGACATCGTGCGCGGCGACGATCCGCCGGACGATCGTGGTCCCGAGGTCCAGGTCGACATCAACCACCGCGATCTGTGCTCCGAACGCGTACGTCTCGTACGGGATCCCCTGCCCGTCGGCGTCGAGCGCCGTCGTCACCGGATCGTAGCGACCGGTCCCGATGACGACGCAACCAGCGTCGATCTCGGGTAGTCCGGCGAGGTCGGGACCGGCGATCTCGAGCCGTCGCAGCAGGTCTTTCGCCGCGAGATGGGCGGCATTCCCCGACACGAACGTCTGCCGTGACGCCGACGTCTTGCCGGCATCGTCGGTCCGGTCCGTGTCGCCCGTGACGAGCGCGATCGACGAGATCGGGGCGTCGAGCGCGTCGGCCGCGATCTGCGCCAGCACGGTGTCTGAGCCTTGCCCGATGTCCTGCGCGCCGCTGAACAGCACGTACGACCCGTCGGGGCGCCACCCGATCCGGATCGTGGACGGGTTCGGCAGCGACGTGTTCCCGATGCCGTACCACATGGCCCCGATCCCGACGCCTCGCCGGCTTCGCGCGCCAGCAACACCAGCCACATCAGCCGCCTCATTGACCGAGGCCGCGTCCGCCCGCGCCTCGTCCCACGCAAGCTGGAGCGCATCGAGACAGGCCCCGAGGCCCGCGCTGGCGGCGATGACCTGACCGGTCGCAGTGGTTGACCCGGCACGCAGCGCGTTGCGGCGCCGGATCTCGAGCCGGTCGAGGTCGAGGGCGGCGGCGACTTCGTCGAGCAGGGCTTCCTGCGCGATCGAGGCCTGCGGGACCCCGAAGCCACGGAACGCGCCGCCGATCGGGCCGTTCGTGTGGATCGCACGCGTCGTGGCCCGGACCGCCGGCACAACGTACGGGCCGCTGGCGTGGACCGGCACGCGGTTGGCGACCGTCGGGCCCCACGAGGCGTACGCCCCGGTGTCGAAGTCGGCGTGCAGGTCGATGGCGCTGAGACGCCCGCTGCGGTCCGCGCCGATGGACGCAGTGATCGTCGCGGGATGGCGCTTGGACGTGGAGCGCATCGATTCGGGCCGCGCGTAGACGCAGCGTACCGGCCGCCCGGTCAGCCACGCCGCGACAGCAACGAGCGGCTGCACCGACAGATCCAGCTTGCCCCCGAACCCACCGCCGCAGGCGCTCGGGATGACGCGCACGCGATCCGGGGCGAGCCCCAGGATCAGCGCGATCTCGTCGCGGTCCATGTACGGCGTCTGGGTGGACGCGAACACCTCGATCCGGTCGCCGACGCGTCGGGCGTAGCCGGCCTCTGGTTCGATGTAGGCGTGCTCCACGTGCGAGGTCCGGAATGTCCCGCTCACGACCACCCGGGATGCCGCCAGCGCGGCCTCGACGTCGCCCGTGACCACGCGACCGCTGGTCAGGATGTTCCCCGGCCGGTCGTCGTGCAGGCGCGCGGCATCGGGTGCTGCCGCGACCGCCGGATCGAGCACCGCCGGGAGCACGTCCCACGTGATCGGTAGGTCCGCATCCGCGATCCGGGCGACCGTTCCCGCATCACCGATCAGTGCGACGACTGCCTCACCTCGGTAGCGCGCCACACCTTCGGCGAGGACCGGCTGGTCCTTGTCAGTCGCATAGACACCGTAGCGATTCGCTCCGGGGACATCGGCGGCGGTCAGGACGCGGAGGAGTCCGGGGTACACCGCGTGCAGGTCGGACAAGTCGCCGATCGTGAACCGGGCATGCGCATGCGGCGACCGGACGGCGCGGAGCGTGAGCGCGTCAGCGGGGATGTCGTCCGCCCCGAAACGGGTGACGCCCGACACCTGGTCCGGGCCGTCAAGCCGCGCGAGCCGGGCCCCGACGGCAGCCCCGGCGCCGGGGGAGAGCCGGTCGGCCGCGGCTCCCGAAACGTTCGTGCCGGCGGCCTCCTGCACCGCTTCGACGATCTTGCGGTAGCCCGTGCACCGGCACAGGACCCCGCCGAGCCCATCGAGGATCGCTGCCTCGGACGGTGCCGGGTCCGCGTCGAGCAGTGCGGCGGCCGCCATCAGCATGCCGGGCGTGCAGATCCCGCACTGGGAGGCGCCGCAGGCCACGAACGCCGATTGCAGGGGCGTCGGGCCGTCGGCGGTGGCCAGTCCCTCGACGGTGTCGACTGCGCGGCCCGCCACCTGGCCGAGCGGGACCAGGCAGGCGCAGATCGGATCGCCATCGAGGCGGACCGTACAGGCGCCGCAGTCCCCGGCGTCGCACCCTACCTTGGTCCCGGTCAGTCCGACGTCCTCGCGCAGGACCTCGGACAGGCGCCGCATCGGGTCGGCGACCACGGAGACCGCGATGCCGTTGACGACGAAGGTCGTCGAGTGGGGGTGGTCGTGGGTCATGCCGCGAGGGCCTCGACGGCGCGACGAACGAGCGTGAGGGCGGCGTCGCGGCGGTAGTCGGCGGGCCCGCGGACGTCGTCGATCGGCGACAGCACGGCGAGGTCGGCGGCCACGATCGTGCGGGCGATCGCGCTCGACGGGGCATGTCCGACCAGCCGCGCCTCCGCGTCGGGGAGTCGCTGGGCCACCTCCGAGCAGGCGCCGACCGCGATCCGCGCCGACGCGATCCGGCCGACATCGTCGAGATCCACGACGGCCGCCACCATCGCGATCGAGATCACGAGGTACGCCCTCGACCCGAGCTTGAGGAACGCCGAGCGCCCGTCCCGTGCCGCGTCGGGGATGACGAGCGCGGTCACGAGTTCATCGGCCCGGCGGACGGTCCGGCGATTGCCGACGACGAACTCGGAGATCGGCACGGAACGTCGACCCGCCACGGACGCCAGCTCGACCGCCGCCCCGAGCGCGATGAGGTTCGGGAGGCCGTCGGCCGCGGGCGAGGCGTGGCAGACGTTGCCGACGACCGTGCCGCGGTTCTGGATCTGGACGCCACCGATCGCGCGTGCCGCGGTCTTCAGGCCGTCGAACCGCGCGGGCAGGTCGTGGCGGACCAGATCGGTCCAGGTGGCGAGCATGGGGACCCGCCATCGGTCGTCGGCGATCGTGATCTCGCGCGCATCCGGGAGCCCGGAGATGTCGAGGATGTCGTCGTCGATGGGTCGGCCGACGCTCGCGGGATACAGGTCCGTCCCGCCGGCCAGGACCGTCCGCGGCCCAGCCTGCAGCGCGGCGAGCGCGTCGTCGAGCGTCCCTGGCCGGAAGTAGTCGCCCATCGCCCGCTCAGTCGCCGATCAGCGGCAGGACGTCGGACGCGAGCCGGTCCAGCGTCCGGCGATCCCAGTCCAGCGGGTTCAGGATCACGTGCTCCACGCCACCGAGGGCATCGATCTTCCCGCGGATCCGCTCCGCCAGCGCTCCGGCCTCGCCGAGCAGGTAGAACTCCTGCCAATAGTCGAGGTCCATCCCGGAGTAGACCTCGAACCGGGCCGTCGCGCTAGCGGGCGCCTCGCCCGGCGCGAGGACATGGATGAAGTTCGAGTAGACCTTCGTCATCTCGGCTGGGTCCCGTCCGAACCCGGCCATCTCCTCGCCGATGATGGCCCAGTCCGACGCCACCATCTCGGCGGTGGCCGAGGAGTGCGGCACCCACGTCGAGGCGTACTTGGCGATCCGCCGGAGGACCGGCCGGATCGTGTCCACCTTCTGGCCGTAGATCTTCTCGGACGGCTGGGTCCCGCCGCCGATCCAGATGGGCGGGTGTGGCCGTTGCGCGGGCTTGGGCTGGATGGACAGGTCCTCGAAGCGATAGAACTGGCCCTCGTAGGTGACGTGATCGCCGGCCCACAGCGCGGTCACGGCCTCGAGCATCTCGTTCATCCGCCGACCGCGCTCGCGGAACGGGATCCGCAGCGCCGCGAACTCACCCTCGTGCCAGCCGACGCCGACGCCGAGGATCGACCGTCCACCGGACAGGACGTCAAGCGTCGCCCATTCCTTGGCGAACGCCACCGGATCACGGAACGGCAGGACGAGGACCAGCGTGCCGAGCCGGATCGTCCGCGTGACGCCGGACAGCGCTGACAGGAGCGAGATGGGTTCGAGCCACGTGGTCCGATAGGCCGGCGGTGTCACGAGCAGGTGATCGATGAGCATCGCCGTCTCGAACCCGAGGTCCTCCGCGTGGCGGAGGTACGCGCCCATCTCCGCAAGGCTGGCGGTGTCCTCACCGAGGGCGAAACTCGGCAAGCGGAGCCCGAACCGCATCAGTGCCCGCCACCGGTGATGCTCGGTCCCTTGACCACCTCCGCCATCCGACCCGCCGGGGCCGTGTTCCGGCTTCGACCGATAGTCCCGACACCGTCGACGAGGATCATCGAGATGCCGGGCAGGTCGCCGAGCGCGAGGGCGTCGAGCGCGGTCCCGGCCGCAGACCCCACCGGGGCGTCGATGATGCACAGGTCCGCCGCGCGCCCTGGCGCCAGGATCCCGGTGTCGAGCCCGTGGACCCGCGCCGTATTGCCGGTCGCGAGGGCGATGACGACGTCGGGCGCGACCCTGCCGAGCGACGCGAGGTGGGCGATGAGCCGCAGGATCCCGAGCGGCACGACACCGGTCCCCGACGGCGCGTCGTTGCCGAGGATGACCCGTGCCAGGGCGTCGGCGGCCGCCGCCTTGCCCAGGGCGTCCAGCGCCGCCCGGCCGTTGCCGCAGTGGACGAGTTCCAGCGCGAGGTCCGGGCCGGCCTCGATGAGCCGGTCCACGTCGCGCTCGGGGAGGGCCGTGGTCCCGCCGTTGATGTGTCCGGCGATGTCCGGTCGGGCCTCCAGCACCGCGTCGGCGCCGATCGCCCCCGAGCCAGGGAGTGACGGGCCGCCGGTATGGAACGTGGAGATCATCCCGTTCGCCCGGGCCCAGGCGACCATCGGCGCGGCGTCGGCGCCGGTCCGGACCGAGCCCAGCCCGATCTCGCCGATGAGCCCGACCCCGGCCGCGGCCATCTCGACGAAGTCGGCTTCGACCATGCCGAGCTCGAGGATCGGGGCCCCGGCGCGGACCTTGACCCCACCCGGTCGGAGGGTCGCATAGCTGTGCGCGACGGCGATCGCGAGGGCCTTGAGCCCGGGGATGTCCTTCGGGCGACCGGGGGTGTGCGGTTCACCCGCGGAGATCAGCGTGGTGATCCCGCCGTGGTGGGCGGATTCGATCCAGTCCATCGTCCGCTGCCGGGGGGTGAAGTCGCCAAGCACGGGATGCGCGTGGGAGTCGATCAACCCGGGGATCACGGTGCTCCCGTTGGCGTCGATGACGATATCGACGTCGTCGAAGGCGTCCGCGTCGAGCCCGCGGCCGATCGCGGCGATCCGGCCGTCTTCGACAAGGAGCGAGTCAGCGTCGAGCGACGGCTCGCCGATGTCGCCCGAGACGAGCTGGCCGATCCCGCGGATGAGGGTGCGCATCGCGCCTAGTGGAGGCCGTCCTCGCCCAAGGCGTCCGCGGCCAGCAGGCCACCGACCCGGGCGTGCGGCCGGCCGCCGTTGGTCACCGCGAGCGCGAGGAGCAGCTCGTCGGCTCCCGGCGCGTCGGGCACGCGGATCTCCACCGCGTCGAAATGCGACCGGACGAGCATGGCCTTGATGTGGTGGACGGGGATGTCGAGCGAGGCACCCATGGCGGCTCGCTTCTTGACCGACGGCAGGATGGAGACCCCGCCGACGCGGCCGCGGGTGGGGGCCCCGAACTTCGGGTGGAGGACGGCGGCCACGTGCTCCAGCTCGCCGTGCTCCCCGACGATGCCGCCCTTGCCATACGCCTCGACGGGATCGCCGAGGGCCTCCTGGCAGCGCCGCATCAGCTCGTCGCCGAGCATCTCGCCGAGATCGATCAGTTCAGAGAGGTCGTCCGAATACCGGCCGGCGTAGGGGTTCGTGCAGACCGCGGCCACGGCGACGCGACGGAGCGGGCGGGCGAGGTCGCGGCCGCCGTCGGACAGGATCTCCTCGGTGAACGTCGCCCATTTGCGGATGTGGATCGCCACGGTCGCTCCTCCCAGGTGGCCAGCGTTCCCGACAGTATGCCCCGCTGACCCGTCCGAACGGAGCCGACGCCGCAGTACGGTTAGTGCCGCCCGCGCCCGGCTGCGGCGCCGGTGCCACCCACGTGCCCCACGGCCGCGCCGGCGCTATCCGTTCCCGGCTGCCGCTGGTGCCACGTGCGCCGAGCTGCCACGCCGAACTTGACCCGAGCTGATTTCGGTCAGATGTCACTGGGGTGAGCACAGGTCACCCCTGCTGGGGCACAGATCGGCGATGCGTGCGTGCCGCCATGGCCCGTTCTTGACAGATGGTCGTCGTCCGCAGCATCTGACCGCGAACCGTCGACGAGTGCTCAGGTGAGTGCCACTTGGCGGAATCCTGGTCGCGAGGGTGCCGGGCGGAGTTCGGCCGGTTTCCGCGCGGACTTCGGCCGCGCCGACCTTGTCCGAGTCACAATTCGGTCAGATGTCACTGGGCTGAGCACGCGTCACCGGGCCGGGGCTTAGAACGGCACAGAGGTTCGACGACCCGGTGGTGGCGGCGATTCGGTCGGAGGGTGTCGCGAGCCCGGTCTTGACCCATAGTTCGAACATGACGTCGACGATCGGGGCTCGCCTGTGGATCGGACTGACCACATCGCCTGACGACCCGCCAACCGCTGCCGACCTTCGAACCATCGATCTCGTCGGGTTGACGGTGCCGCGGCGCGCGACGGTGGCCCTTGCGGTGATCACGCTCGCGCTGCTATTCGACTATTCGCGGACCTTCCTGTCGGCCGACGTTCGTGAGCTCGGGCGGTACGTCGAGGGCCTGCGGTTCGTCGCGGTGGAGCGGGCGATCCTCTTCGGCCTGATCCCGTTGCTGATCGTGATCATCGCGTTCCGCGACGACATCTCGCGCTACGGCATCACGCTGGGCGACTGGCGGTGGGGTCTGGGTCTCATGGTCGTCGGGTGTGCCGTCATGACGCCCCTCACGCTCTGGTTCGCGACGCTCCCCGACGTGCGGGCCTACTACGGTCCGAGCGCCGGGCCGGTCGCGGACCTGCTGCTGATCAACGGGCTGGAGCTGACGGCCGTGGAATTCGGGCTTCGCGGGTTCCTGACGTTCATCCTGGTCCGGACGATCGGTCCGATCGGCGTGCTGGTGGGGGCACTGCCGTTCGTGTTCGGTCACCTGGGCAAGCCCGAGCTCGAACTGTTCTCCACCCTCGCGGGCGGGGTGATCTACGGCTGGCTGGCCTGGCGGACCCGCTCGATCGTCTGGGGCGCTGTGGGCCACACCTACATCCTGACCCTCGTCACGGTCTTGGCGACGACGGTCAGGTAGGCGCTAGGCGCGCGCGGCGCCCTCCGCACCCCAGCGGCGGACTTCGGCATCGATGTCCAGCGGCATCACGGCGCCCTTGTCCGCGTACTCGCCCCAGGCCTCACGGGGCACGCGCCACATGATCTCGAACTCGTTGCCGTCCGGGTCAGCGCCGTACAGCGACTTGCTCACGCCGTGATCCGAGGCGCCGCTCAGCGCACCGGCCTCGGACAGGGTCCGGGCCGCCGCGGCCAGGTCGTCGATCGTCGGGCACTTCCCAGGCCAGGTGGTACAGCCCGACCGACCCGCGTGGCGCCCGTGGCGCTTCCGGTCCGACCGAGAACAGACCCAGGTCGTGGTGGTTGTCGCCGCCCCCGGCGCGCAGGAACACTGCCCGTCCGCCGAAGGCGCTCTCGACGACCTCGAACCCGAAGACCCGCCCGTAGAAGGCCGCGGCGCGCGTGGCGTCGCGGACGTACAGGACGGCGTGATTGAGGCGCGCGACGGGGATGCCCATGACGCCATTCTGCACGTCAGTGGCGTGCATGTCCGGGGCGACGGTCACGCGGCCACCTTGGCGGTCGTCGGTGCCCCGACGAGCTTCCAGCCCGAGGTCCACGACCCCCCGTTGGCGATGTTGAGCGTGATATTGAGGAAGGCGAGCCCTTCGAGCTGACGCGCCCGGGCGAGCGGTCCGACGTCGACCGGCTGAAGACCCAAGGAGGCCACCAGGTCGAGGATCGCGGCCTTCGCGGTCGCGTCATCGCCCGCGACGTAGCCGTCAAGCTGGATCCCGTCGGTGATCGGATCGCCCTGGTTCGAGGCAAAGAGCGTGTTGAACGCCTTGATGACCGACGCGCCCGGCAACAGTGCGGCGAGCTCCTCGGCATTCGACGTCGACGTCTCGATCTCCGGTCCCGCGGCGCCGAACGACATTCGATTGGTGACGTCGATGACGATCTTGCCGACGACCGCGTCGGCGATCTCGGCAGCGATCCCGGGGACGCTGTCGAAGGGGACGGCGAGGACGATGATGTCGGCTGCCGTGGCGGCAGCGGCGTTCCCGGTCACGATCGTGGCCCCCGACGCCGAGGCGACGCTTCCGGCGTCCTCGGGATCGCGAGACGCGATGGTGACCGAATGACCCGCGCGGTCGAACGATGTGGCAAGCGCACGGCCGACGTTGCCGGCCCCGATGATGGCGATGTCCATGGACGTTGTAGCCTCCGATACGCTCGACGTGTTTGTCCATGTCAAGCAGTAGTTGTTGATGGCACAACCATACGGCCTGTGTATGCTTGTGTCAATATCTGTTTGTGGAGAGGCAACATGGTGGTCGACGAACGACGCGCCCCGCCCGTCGGCGGGCAGATCAAGCGCTGGCGGCACGGAACGTGGCCTGACGCTGGCGAACGTGGCTGAGCGGAGCGGCCTCAATGTCGGCTATCTGTCGCAGATCGAGAACGACAAGGCGTCGCCGTCGCTGGCCTGCCTCGCGTCGATCGCCGGCGCGCTGGACGTCCCGGCGGCCTGGTTCCTCATCGATGATGTCCCGGCGCCGCTGGTGATCCGTGCCGCAGATCGTCCCGTCGTCCACACGGATGGGATCGCCGTCGCGCACGTCGACGGGCGGGCGTCGCGCGACCTGTCGATCCTCGAAGTCTCGTCGACAGGCTCGGACGGCCACGTCGCGGCGCACTCGCATGCCGGCGAGGAGCATCACATCGTGCTGCGTGGGCGCTTCCGGATGCGACAGGGCGACCACGTCATCGACGTCGGGCCAGGGGACTACGTCCGATGGGACGGCACGATCCCGCACGAAGCGGAGGTCGTGGATGCGGAACCCGCATCGATGCTGATCATCCGGATCCGGCCGAAGGGCTGACGAGCCAGTTCGCGCGTCGAGGAACGACCGACTCAGGCGACGGCGCGATCGCTCCAGGTGAGGCCAGGTCGCTCGACGGGACGACCGGTCGCCCGCGGGACATCCGCGTGGAAGACCCCGACGGCGAGGGCGGCCACGGCCGCCTCCTGGCCCTCCACGAACTCGAGTCCGATCTCGAGCCCTTCGTCGGTCTCGATCCGTCGCCGCGGCTCCACCTTGATCTCGACGTGGCCGGTCGGCAGCGCGAGGTCCAGCCACAGTTCGCCGACCGACGCGTCAAGTGGCGCCTCGAGGTGGACGCGCGCGCCGGTGATCGACAGGTCGAGCAGATCGCCGATCTGACCGCCGACACGGATCGGAACCTGGACCGGCAGGCGGGTGGCGCCGCGACAATTCCCGGCGAACCGCGACGACCGGATGCGCCCGATCGCCCCGATAAGCAGCGCCAGGTTGACGGCCATGAAGGCGGCGGCACCGATCGCGGCCCACGGACGGTCATACGTGATGGGTGTAAAGCCGAAGAGCGTCGCGGTGAAGACGACCAGCCCGACGCACGACGCCACGGCCATGATCGACAGCAGCGTCGGGACCGGGGTCCGGTCGCGGTCCTCACCCGAGCGACCCTTCGGCGTGACCTTGAACGTGGCCGAGCGCGAGTCGCGGATCAGGGCCAGCGTGGCCGGCAGGACCGCGGGCATGCGCAGGACTTCGAAGAGCAGTGACAGGATCGGCGGGTAGTGCCCGCGGGCCAGCAGGCGGAGTGCCACGAATTGGAGCCCGAGGGTGGTCACGAAGAACGGCGCGAAGATGATCCCAGGCGCCTCGATCGGCACGGAACCGGTCAGGACGACCGCCAGCGGGATGACCATGTAGGCGAGGGTCCGCCAGCTGTCGAACCAGCCGAACAGCGTGGTCGCGAACGCCAGACGCTGGGCGACATTCAATCCTGGACCGAACAGCGGGTTCTCGCGGCGAAGCACCTGCATGGCGCCAAGGGCCCAGCGGTTGCGCTGGATCAGGTAGGCATTGGCGTCATCCGGGGCGAGGCCGCGGGCCAGGACCTCGTTGTGATAGGCGCCGGTCCAGCCGGCTCGATACATCCGGATCGTCGTGTGGATGTCCTCGGTGACGCTGTCCGTGCTCACCCCACCCACGGACCGCAGCGCGTCGGTCCGGATCAGGGCGCACGTGCCGCACCAGAACGGCGCGGACCAGCGGGACTTGGCCGGGGCGATGACGCGGTAGAAGACGGCCTCCTCATTGAAGACCTTGCCGTCACGCTGCCGCTCATGCTCGAACAATTCGAGGTTGTAGAAGTCCTGGGGTGACTGGACGAACGCGAGGTCCGGATCCGCGAAGTACGGCAGGAGGGAGGTCAGGAAGCGCGAGGTCGGGACATGATCCGCGTCGAGCACCCCGACGATGTCGGCGTCGATCTGGCTCAGGGCATGGTTCACGTTCCCGGCCTTGGCATGTTCATGCGTCGGCCGAGCGATGTACCGCGCCCCCAGGGCCTCTGCCAGGGTCCGGATCTCCGGCCGGTCCCCGTCGTCGAGGACCCAGGTCTGGTGGGCCGGCTTGAGCGCCACGGCCGCCGCTACGGTGGGCAGGAGCACCTCGGGCGGCTCGTTGAAGGTCGGGATGAGGACCGCCACGCGGAGCTTCGCGACGGGCCCCGTCATCGCCGGTGGAGCGTTGGAGTCGAGATTCCAGAGGGCGATCGTGTACAGCACGAGCCCGAAGGCGTTGTGGACCTCCACCACGAACAGCGGGATCGCGACCCACCACCAGGCGAAGGCGATCGTGCCGTCCAGGCGCCATAGCAGGTACAAGAACGAGACCGTCAGCGCCAGCAGCGCCATGCCATGGATCAGCCACAGGCGAGTGCGGGACTCTGGCGGCGGGAGCGAGCCATCTCGAAAGACATCCAGGGCGAGCGTCGTGTCGATCGGCTCGGCCCCGGCGATGGGCGTGGGCGCGAGGTCCATGCCTCGACCCTACGAACCGACGGGTGGTGCGCGCCATCACCGCATCCGCACATCGGTGCCCGCCGATGGTCCGGGGGTCCATCCGCCGTTCGGCGGACGTCGCAACCGCTTCGCTACCTTCGGGTTCACTCGCCAGCGGGTATCCTTTCGCGCGACCCCACAACCTCGGATGGAACCCTTCCGAGACCCACGCAACATCAGGTGGTGCCCATGAAGGTCGGAGTCGCCAAGGAGATCGCGCCCGGAGAACGGCGCGTCGCCCTGGTCCCCGAAGCGCTCGGCAAACTCAAGGCCGCCGGGCTCGACGTCCTGGTCGAGGCCGGCGCCGGCGCCGGTTCGGCCTTCCCCGACGCCGCGTATGAAGAGGCCGGCGCGAGCATCGTCTCCGAGAAGGATCTCTACGCCCAGGCTGACGTCATCCTCAAGGTCGCCAAGCCGACCGGCGCCGAAGTCGGGCGCTTCCGGAAGGGCCAGGCCGTCGTGGGTTTCCTGACACCGCTCATCGATCCCAAGCTCGCCAAGTCGCTCGCCGACGCCGGCGTGACGGCCATCAGCCTCGATGCGATCCCGAGGACGCTGTCACGCGCCCAGACGATGGACGCCCTGTCGTCGCAGGCGAACGTCGGCGGCTACAAGGCCGTGCTGATCGCCGCGAATGCGTATGGCCGGTATTTCCCGCTCCTGACGACCGCGGCTGGTACTGCCAAGCCAGCCAACTTGCTGATCCTCGGGATCGGCGTGGCCGGGCTCCAGGCGATCGGCACGGGACGACGTCTCGGCGCCGTCGTGCACGCCTACGACGTCCGTCCCGAGACGCGTGAACAGGCGGAGAGCCTCGGGGCGAAGTTCGTCAAGCTCAAGACGACCATCGACGCCACCGGCGCGGGCGGGTATGCCCGCGAGCTCACCGCCGAGGAGCGGGCGTCCCAGCAGGCCGAGCTCAACGAGGTCATCGGCGGGATGGACGTCGTCATCACCACCGCCCAGGTCCCCGGCCGCAAGCCACCGGTGCTGGTGACGGCCGAGGCCGTCGGGAAGATGCGCTCCGGCTCGGTCATCGTCGACATGGCCGCGTCCCCGCTCGGCGGGAACTGCGAACTGAGCCAGGCCGGCGAGACGGTCGAGTCGCCGAATGGCGTGACCATCATCGCGCCGGACAATCTGCCGGCGTCGATGCCGGCCGGGTCGTCCGCGTTCTACGCCCGCAACATCTCCGCGCTCCTGCTGGGGATGGTCAAGGAGGGAGCCCTCCACCTCGACTTCGAGGACGAAGTCACGAAGTCCACGGTGATCACCCACGACGGAGCGGTCCTGTCCGACGCCGTCAAGAAGCTGCTCGAACCGGCCCCTGCGGCCACCGGAGGCCAGGCATGACCCCCGAAGAGATCGACGGCCTGCTGCAGGCCCTGACCGTCTTCACGCTCGCGATCCTCGTCGGCATCGCCGTCATCAGCAAGGTGCCGGCGACGCTCCACACGCCGCTGATGTCCGGGGCGAACTCGATCCACGGGATCGTGCTCGTCGGCGCGATGCTGATCGCCCGCGAAGTGGACGATCCCATCGGCTGGGCGCTCGCGTTCGTCGCCGTTGCGTTCGCCACGATGAATGTCGTTGGCGGGTACGTCGTCACGGACCGAATGCTCCAGATGTTCCGCAAGAAGCCCGTGGCGCCGGCTCCGGCCCCCGAGACGGAGGCCTGATCGTGACGACACTGCAGATCGTCGAGATCCTGGTCCGCATCGCCTGGCTCACGGGAGCTGTCGCGTTCGTGATCGGCCTGTCGCGGATGAACTCCCCCGCCACGGCACGGAACGGCAACCTGGTATCGGCCGGCGGCATGACCATCGCGATCGTCGCCACGGCCGTCCTCATCCTCACCGAACAGATCGCTGGAGACGGCATCAGCGCTGCCGTCTGGATCATCATCGTGCTCGGCGTCGCGCTTGGCGGCGGGCTGGGCCTGTACACGGCACGGACCGTGAAGATGACCGCGATGCCGCAGCTGGTGTCGCTGTTCAACGCGGTCGGCGGCGGCGCGGCAGCGCTCATCGCGATCGAGGACTACCTGCGCTTCGTCGCGGAGGGCTCCTCGGTCCGCATCGATACGAACGTCTTCATCGTGCTCGACATCATCATCGGGTCGATCACGTTCACCGGGTCGATCATCGCCTCGGGCAAGCTCCAGGGCCTGATCCCGGGCAAGCCGATCATCGTCCCGGGCGGGCAGCTCGTGACGCTGGGGCTAGCAGCCGTGACCGTGATCTCCGCCGCCATCCTGTTCGCGACCGGAACGCCGAACCTGGCGCTGATGCTGGTCATCCTCGCGGCGGCGCTCATCTTCGGCGTGACGATGACCCTGCCGATCGGCGGGGCGGACATGCCGGTCGTCATCTCGCTGCTCAACTCGTTCACCGGCACAGCCGTCGCGATGGCCGGCTTCGTGATCGACAACCCCGTGCTGATCATCGCCGGCGCGCTCGTCGGAGCGTCGGGCGCCATCCTGACCAAGCTCATGGCCGACGCCATGAACCGGTCGGTCATGAACATCATGATCGGCGGGTTCGGCGGTGGCGAAGGCTCGGTCGCGGTGGCGGGCGGCGAGGGCGGCACGGTCCGCGAGATCGGGGCGGACGACGTCGCGATCCAGCTGGCCTACGCGCAGCACGTGATCATCGTTCCCGGCTACGGTCTTGCCGTGGCCCAGGCGCAGCATGCCGTCCGGGAGCTGGCCGAACTGCTCGAGGATCGCGGGGTCGACGTCAAGTACGCGATCCATCCGGTCGCCGGCCGGATGCCTGGCCACATGAACGTGCTCCTGGCCGAGGCCAACGTGCCGTACCCGCAACTCAAGGAGATGGAGGACATCAACCCGGAGTTCGACCGATGCGATGTGGCGCTGGTCATCGGCGCGAACGACGTGACGAACCCGGCGGCGCGCCGGCCCGGCTCGCCGGTGTCCGGGATGCCGATCCTCGACGTGGACCATGCCAAGTCCATCGTCGTGATCAAGCGCTCGATGGGCCGCGGGTATGCCGGCATCGACAACGAGCTCTACACGGACCCGAAGACCGGGATGTTGTTCGCGGACGCCAAGGACGGTCTCGCCTCGCTGACGGCAGCGGTGAAGTCGCTGTAGGCGGGCCTGTGGTGGGGCGGGCCGCGGGGTTCGCGAGTCCATCGCCACGGGGTGCGTGGTTCTGGGGTCGCGGGACGGGACGCCGCGCCGGCGAACCTTGCCAACGTCCCGTTTCTGCCAAATGACACTCAGGCGGACCGTGGTCAGCCAATTCGTGTCAGGTGCGCGCTGAATCACCCATCTGGCTGAAACGACGGGCCGCGTCCGCCGCGTCCCGTGCACGAATTGGGGATGAGCGCCCGCGAGCGCACCGATCAGCCGTGACGAGTGCTCGCCTGATGAACATCTGTCAGAGATCGGCCGGCACGCGGGGGCCGGGCAGGACCGCGGACGGGCCGGGCAGGACCGCGGACGGGCTCGGGCAGGACCGGCTGGGACCCGCTCAGACCGGCTGGGACCCGCTCGGACCGGCTGGGACCCGCTCGGACCGGCAGGTCTGGGGTCGGCAGCCGCCGGGACCAAGCGCCTGCCCCCCGCGACGCTCGCTCAGGCGCTCGGCACCACCGATGCGGTCCCGATCGGATCGGTCGCGTTGCGCATCTGGAGCGGCGCCAGCGAACCGAGTGATTCAGCGACGACGATCGCGTCGTCCCCAGGCGCGAGACGGAAGTCCGTCCCAGGATTGACGAACGTCTTGCCGCCGCGATTGACCGACAGCAGCGTCGCGTGGTGCTCGACGCGCAACCGCTGCGCGACCTCGTCGACGGACGCTCCGGTGTAGTCGGCGGGGAGCGCGATGCGGTACAACTCGGACCCCTCGCCGCCCGAGACGATGTCGGTCACGAGCCCCGACAGACCCGGGTACAGCGCCGATCGGGCCAGCAGGTGCGACGCGAGCTTGGATGTCACGAGCAGCTCGTCGACCTCGGCTCGTCGGAAGTGCGGCTCGTGGCGCGGATTGTTGACTTCGGCGACGGTCCGCACGCCCGGCGCGACCGCCTCGATGGCCATGATGGTCAGGATCGAGTGCATGTCGGCGGCGTCGGACGCGTCGACCGGGAAGATCAGCGCCGCCGATGCGTCGACGATCCCGGCGCGCAGCAGGTCCTCGCTGTTGGTCGTGTCGCCGCGGACGAAGTACACGCCACTCCCCGCAGGATTCTTGTCCAACCCGGCGAGCACCACCACCTTCTGCTGGTAGTCGTCTCCGCGCAGTTCTTCGATGAGGTCTCTGGCCGTGCCGTTCCAGCCGCACACGACGATGTGGTCCATGTAGCCGGAGGCACCCAATCCCTGACCCTCCTTCAGAAGGAAATCGATGACCATCGCCACCAGCGCGCCGGTGATCATGCCGAGCATGGCGACCCCGAACAGGATGAGCAACCAGCTCACGATCCGACCGGCCGGCGAGGTCACGAACGCGGAATCGCCCTGCCCGAGGACCGTGGCGATCCCCCAGTTGAACGAATCGAAGAACGATTCGAGCGTGACCGACTTCTCGACGAGCGTGATGATGATCGCGGCGATCGCGACGAACCCAACGATCCCCTGCGCCAGCGACAGGAAGAACCGTCGGTCCACCTGGCCGGCCAGCCGCCGGATGTGCCAGGTGACGCGGCGAACGAGCGGGCTGGCGAGCGGCGGGATCCGGACCTTCGAGATAGGGTTCGGGGGCATCCGCCCGATCGTGCCATATCCGATCGGCCCGCGGTAGGCCGGGTCGGACGTTCAGTCGCCGCCGGTCGATGACTTGATGTCGACGCCATCGAGACGGCTGAGGTCGGCGACGACCGCGTCCTTCGCCGCGCGATCCGGGACCCGAACATCGAGATCGACCCAGACCTGCCCGCCGCCGAGGCGCTTCGATTCGAGGTGCTCCATCTCACCGCCGTGCTCGGCGATGATCTTGAGCGCGAAGGCCATCACGCCTGGGTCGTCGGCGACCAGGCGGATGGCGACGCGGTGGGTGCCGCGACCGATGAACCGCTCAGCGACGATGCGCATGGGCCACAGCGAAACGATGACGATCGCGGTCACGGTCGCCGCGACCCCCCAGGCACCAACGCCGGCCGCCATCCCGACGCCGGCGACAGCCCACAGACTCGCGGCCGTCGTGAGGCCCCGGACCGTGGCACCTTCTTTGAGGATCGCGCCCGCGCCGAGGAACCCGATCCCGGTGACGACCTGGGCGGCCACTCGACCACCGTCACCACCGGGCCCCGGGAACGCCTCGACCGACAGGACCGTGAACGCGGCTGAGCCGACCGCGACCAACAGGTGCGTGCGCATCCCTGCCGGATGGTCGTGGAGCTCGCGCTCGATGCCGATCAGCGCGCCCAGGAAGGCTGCGACGAGCAGCCGCAGCCCGAGCTCGAGCTGGAGGGCGATGTCGTCGGGCACCAACCCAGTCTACGACCCGGGCCGCTCGGCGCGGGTCGGCTCCCCGGCGGACACGGAGACGCGATAGGCTCGACACGGATGAGAACGCGGCGGCATGCCTGACCTCGCGCCTGCCAGCCGAGGTGGGCTCTCGCTGGCGTTCCGCAATCGCGAGGTCCGTGCCGTGCAACTCGGCTGGACGGCCGGCGTCGCCGCCGACGCTGGGTTCCTCGTGGTGGGCCTTGTGGTCGCGTACGAGGCAGCTGGGGCCATCGGCGTCGGTCTCCTCGGTCTCGCTCGTATGGTCCCGGCGACCCTCGTGGCGCTCTTCGCTGACCCGGGGCGTCGTCTCCGACCAGAGCAGACCCTCGTCATGCTCAACATCGTCAGGCTGGTCGCCGTCGCGATCGGCCTGATCGCCGTGGCGAGCGACTCGGGATCCCGCAGCGTCGCGATCTTCGCCGTCTCGGCGGTCATCGCCGGCGTCACCAGTCTGAGTCGACCGGCCCAAAGCGTGCTCATCCCTTCTCTCGTCACCGAACCGGCCGAGCTCGTGGGGGCCAATGTCGCGACAAGCGCGGGCGAAAGCGTCGGGACGTTCCTCGGGACGATGCTCGTCGGGCTTGCGCTCGCGGCATCGAACGAGTCGATCGCCGCCCTGGTCTGCCTCCTCGGATTTGGTGGAGCCGTGATGGCCACCGCGTCGGTCCGCGTCTCGGACGCCGCTCGGCCCGTTCGACGATCCGACGCGACCGGGTTCCCGCTCGTGGCCGGCGTGCACGCGTTACGCGCTCGAGGGGCGGCGGCGGCCATCCTGGCGGCCGTCGCCGCCCAAGTGGTGGTTCGCGGCCTCCTGACCACGTTGATCGTCGTCGCAGCCCTGGAACTCCTGCTGCTTGGCGAGCCCGGTGTCGGCGGGCTGAACGCGGCGATCGGCGCTGGTGGGATCGGTGGGGCGATCGTGACGCTCGCGCTCGCACGAAGGCGTCGACTCGCGCCGATCTTCGCGCTCTCGCTCGTCGGGTGGGGCGTGCCGATCATGGTCGTCGGGATCGTTCCGATCGCCCCGATGGCGTTCGCGATGATGGGCGTCCTGGGTCTCAGCAACGTCGTGCTCGACGTGGTCGCGTATACGCTGCTCCAGCGCGCCATCCCGGGTCGGGACCGGCCGGCCGTGTTCGCCCTGCTCGAAGGGGGTATCGGCATCGGGCTGGCGAGCGGCGGCCTGCTGGCGCCGGTCCTCATCACGATAGCCGGGGTCCAGGGCGCCCTGATCGTGACCGGGGTCGTCCTGCCGATCGTGGCGATCCTGACGTGGCACCACGTTCGCCGGATCGATGACGAGGACACGATCCCCGACCTCGTGGCTGCCGCACTCCGGGCCGACCGCATCCTGCGCCGGTTGCCGATCACGGCCCTGGAGCGCGTTGCGTCCGATGCCAGTGCCGTGGCGTTCGAGCCGGGAGAGGCGCTGATGCGCGAGGGTGAGCCCGGCGACCGCTACCTGGTGATCACCTCCGGTCGGGTCGAGGTGACCGAGCGCGGCGTCGTGCGGCGCCAGTGCGGGCCGGGCGAAGGGGTGGGCGAGATCGCGCTCCTTCGGTCGACGCCGCGAACGGCGACGGTGGTCGCGCTCGAGCGGACGCAGGCATTGGCGGTGACGAGTCTGTCGTTTCTGGCGGCGATGACCGGCCACGAACCCTCCGGCGCGATCGCCCAGGAGGTCATGGAGGAGCGCCTCGCTCAGGTGGACTGATCGTGATCTGCGCTGGACTCGGGCCGCGAGCGCCCGTCGGCTGCAAGGTCAGTCCGGGTCCACCAGCGCGATGCGGATCCGCTTGTTGATGCGGCCCTTGGACTCGTAGCCGGTCACCTTGATCCGGCCGACCTCGCGGGTGTTCGACACGTGCGTGCCGCCGTCGGCCTGGAGATCCAAGCCCGACGATCTCGATCGTCCGGATCTCCTCGATCCCTGGCGGGAGCAGGTTGACCTTCGTCCGGATGATCCTCACGACTATCGCCTAGCAAACGCGGGTTCACGCACGACCGCAGTTTGCTACGTTCGGGGTGTTACGTCAGGAAACGGACCGACGTCAGTAGTCGAGTTTCATCGGCAATCGATGCTCGACGCCGTACTGCGCAGCCTCAACCAAGATGGCGAGGCCATGCCTCGCGACTGATTCGAGCGAGCGGTCGATCTCTGGCGGACCGGCTCTTCGCCACTCGTCCAGCGCCGAGGGGTCTCCTTGCAGGGTTGCGCGGTTGAGCGACTCCAACTCGGCGGCCAGACGCGGCAACGAGCCGAAGGTCATTTGCGTTCCAACAAGGTCCACGGCTCCGAATGGACGATCGAAGTCTGCTGGGAGCCAGAACTCCGGCAAGTGAAGGTGCGGGTATCGCAGAGGCTGCTGGTCCTGTGATCGCCCACCGGAACCCAGCAGCCGCCCAAACAAACCCCCTGATCGTTTGCCTCGGTAGGCCTCGTCAACCCGCCGTGCAAGGGGCTCCTTGGACGGATCGCCCATCTGGCTCGGTAATGCGACCCGGGTCGGGACCCGAACGTCCGGAAACTCGTCGTGGGCAGCGAGGAACTTGACCGCCCAATACCCATCCCAATCCGGCTTGTCGGTGAAGTAGTCAGCCTGCGGCAGATCGTCCCAATCCAGACTCGGCAGGCGCCCACCGGATCCGCGAACCAACGCCGAGCGCCAGTCCAATATGGCCTGCCGCACCTCGCTGGGGTCTGTCACGGCGTCCGCCGGAGCCTCATGCGCACGGATGACCTGGAACTCAATCCCGGCCGCTTCGGCTGCTTGCTGGGTGATCAGCTTCCAGTTTCCGGTGTAGTAGCGAGTCAGCGGTCCAACGTAGACATCCAGGCCCATGCAGACTCCCTCCACATCGAGGCTGCACCGCCGACGCATGTCTGCTTGCGGCCACCTACCCCGCCGCGCGAGCGTACCAGTCGGCGCTATCGTTGGCGGCCAGATCGCGCACTGGGGGAAGATCGCAATGGCAGCACCGTCGACGGTTCTGTGGGAGCGAGACGAGCACACGGCGGCGAAGCACCGCATCCTCCGGAAGTACCTCGACGCGTGGCTGCCGATCATGGCGAGGTACAACCCGAAGTTGCTCCTCATCGACGGGTTCGCAGGACCAGGTACCTACACGGGCGGCGAGGACGGCTCGCCCAAGATCATGCTCAAGGCGTTTCTGGAGCACGATCAGAGGGTGCGGATCGAGACGCGCGACCTCGTCTACTTCTTCATCGAGTCGCGCGCCGATCGCGCCCAGCACCTGTCTGGCGAGATTGAGGCGATGCGCCCCCTGCCTCCGAACGTGTCGGCGTTCCCGATGCACGGCGAGTACTCGGCGGTCATGGAACAGGTCCTTGCCGACGTGTCGCAACTCGTTCCGACCTTCGCCTTCATCGACCCGTTCGGGTACAAGGACACCAAGTTCATGCTGACGAGCCGCATCCTCGGTTTCCCGCGTTGCGAGGTGCTCGTCTACTTCCCCACGCCACACCTCGCGCGCTGGGTCGGGCACGCTGACACCGGCGATGCCTTCACGACGCTGTACGGGGATCGGGCGTGGGAGGCAGCGGTTCCGCTGAAGGGTGCGGAGCGCCGCCAGATGCTCCACGACCTATTCCGCGACGCACTGTCGCGATCGACGAAGTACGTGCGCTCGTTCGAGATCGTCACGGCAGAGAACATGGGCTACCACCTCTTCTTTGGCACGGGGAACCCGGTCGGCCTCGAGAAGATGAAGGAGGCCATGTGGGCCGTCGACCCAACAGGCGGAGAGAGGTTCCGCGACAGCACGATCCGCGATCAGATGGTCCTCTTCGAGCCTGAGCCGGACTTCACTGTCTTGCGTCAGGCAATGCGGTCACACTTCGGTGGCACGCCATTCAGCATCGAACAGGCGGAGGAGTTCACGCTCCTCGCGACGCCCTACCTTCCGAGCAGGCACCTCAAGCGGAAGACGCTGGCCGTGGCCGAGAAGGACGGACAGCTGACCGTCAAGCGTCCCGCAGGCGCTCGCAACGGCACCTACATCCCCGGCACCGTGATGAGGTTCGTCTAGGAGCGCGCGACACCTTCTCGTTGGGCGACTGGGTACTCGTCCCAGGTTCGGCCGTCGAGGTCCCTGCCGCCGGCCTTAGGCGTGCGCCCGCCCCACTGCTTGAAGAAGAATGCCGTTCCCGCATCCTCGGCCTTTTCCTTCAAGGAGCGAACCCACCCCTCGTCCATGGGACGATGGCTCGACCCTGACTCGCCGCCTACGATCAGCCAATCGATCCCGAGGAGATTCTAAGGTCGGCAGCGGGCCCAGCAGGGGCTCGGCACTGATGAACCTCACAGCAGCAGGGGTTGCGCGCAGGGCGTCCGCCCGGTGGACCCAGCGGTCGTTCTCGATCGAGGTTCCGAGCCAGACGTTCGGTAGCGGTTCGACGGCCCACCGCGCTCCTGGCCCGTCGAACCACGCCCTCATCAGCTCTGGGCGCTTGGTCAGGATCTGGTAGGTGTGCCGATCCGCTTCCTGCATCACCGCGAACACCCGGTCAATGAAGTCGGCGGGTACGAGCGGGTGCCACAAGTCGCTCATGCTGTTCACGAACACCATGCGAGGCTGACGCCACGCGATCGGCACGCGAAGTCGCTCCGGATGAAGAACGACGTTCTGCTCGGCATTCGCTGGCGTCCACGGGAGCACTGAGTGGCCGAAGCGGAGCGACAGTCTCTCTGCGTAGCAGTGAGCGCACCCAGGACTAACCTTCGAGCAGCCCGTCACCGGGTTCCATGTCGCATCCGTCCACTCGATCGCGCTCTTGTCGCTCACTCGTCCCTCCCTTCTCGCCTTGCCGGTCACCGAACAGTGTCGCACCCGGTCGCCGAGCGACCGGGTGCAGTTGGTCGGCGGGCTACCGTGCTCTCGGATCGTGACAGGTCGGGTGACAACGCGAGCCGTCGGCGCTGACCGGCCTAGCAAGGACGACGCGACGCGAACGCGATCGATCCGACCACAGACAGGGGCGCGACAGAGCAACCGCCTAATCCGCGTTGTTTTGCCCAGAACATGAAGGGGCGCGTGAGCAGACGACAGCCCACGCGCCCCAATGCCCGATCCGTGCGCGCCCGGCTGACGCGCGGTGGGCGTGTCTAGTCGGTTGCCGTGGGCAACTCGATGCCGAGTTCCTGCGCGAGGACCGGCGCCTCGCGCTGCCGCTGGTAGTCGGCCATCTTCACGACGTTGGAGGCGCGGATCTGCTCAACCGGCGTTCCGACCTTGTGGGCGACGCGCGATGCCGCGATGTCTCGCCGCGACAGTTCGAGTTCGTCCTGCGCCATGACCTCGATCTCGACCGCCTGCCGTCGGTGAGGCACCGTCTTGTCGAGGTGGTGAGCGATCTCGCGATCGAGGTTGCCGTCGTCAGCGCCGACCTTCCTCGCTGCCGCGAGATACTTCTGCGCGGCGTCGAGGTTGCCTGCCTGGAGCAGGCGCCGTGCCTCAGGCAGGAGGATGTTCCGCGCCTGCGCCCGCGATGGGTACTGCTCGGCGAGCGCGTTCGCCTCCATCTGCTCGCGGAGGCGGCGCATCTCGACCGCCGGATCGCCGACAGGATCGGACGCGCGCAGGCGCGCCGCTTCCGTCCGCTGCCCGTGGTGCCAGAGGAGCATCTCGCGCGAGTGACTCGTTTCGAGCGCCGCCAACTCCTTGAGGATCGACGCGCCTTCGCGCTGCCGGAACTCGATGGGGTACCGATCCGACTGCGACTCCGTGTACCGCGCAGCGATCGCCGCGAACTGCTCACGGAACGTCTTGCGCAGCGCTCGTGCCTTGTCTCTGCTGACCTTGACCTCCTGTTCCTGCATGACTGACTGGGCGATGGGTCGTCGGCGTGCCCGCAGGACGCCGATCTGCTGCTGGATCGCCTCGCGACGTTCAGGGGACGCTGGCGGCGTGCCCCATGCCCCGTCGCGTTCGAGCGCGAGGAGCAGCAACTCGTGGTCGATCGCTTGCAGGCGATCACGCGAACTGGGCATCAGTACGGGTCCGACGAGGCGTCGCGCGAGGTGACGAGGACCCCTGACCGCGACAAGTAGCGCGACTGCCCCGAACCGATCCGCCAGTAGGTCGCGAGCATCAGCGCGACGATCAGGTCGTCGTGGTCGCGCCCGTCGCGCAGCGCCTCGTAGGTGTCCGCACCGCTCTGCGAGAACTTCGCGCGAAACGAGGCGTGCTGCTTCGCGATCTCCTTGCGTAGCGGAATGTCGCGGACGGCGACCTGCCCGCTGCTCAACTTCGCCTCGTACTTGCCGACGAGGTTCCGCTTCGCGAGGTGGGCGCCGTTGTCGAGGATGCCTGCGGTCAGGATGATCGGCTGCGCCCACAGCGTTAGGCGCCCATCCCGTTTGGCCTGGCGGAACATGTCCTCGTAGACGGCACCGACCCCTGTCGCATCGAACAGGAGGCGCGCGTCTTCGAGGCCTTCCCTGTCCATGACCGCGAGGGTGTCCGTCACGACCGACGTGTGCGGCGTGCCCAGCGCCCACTGCTGGGCATAGGCGACGTCCCACCTGAACCGATCGTGGTCCTGTGGAGCGTCCCGCGCGAGCATGATCCGCTCGACAATAACGAGCGCCGCAGGGTCCTGACGCTGACCCGGATCGAGCGCAACAACGAGGTTCATCTGGCCACCTCCTCAAAGAGGCCCGGCATGCCCTCGCCTTGCGCGAGCATCCGAGCGATGTCGTCTGGGCGGAAGATCGCGTCCGACGTGGACACGAACGCGCACTCGTACTCCTGCTGGTAGACCCACGACCCGAGGGACCGCCGCTCCTCCTCGAGGAAGTCCGCCGAGATGCGCGGCACGGACGACGCTGGAACCTCGTATCGCTCCCACCCAGGACCGCCGTTCGCCCACGCGTCCCACCACCACCCGCGCTGACCGAACGGCGTGGACAGCGCGATCAGGCGCCCACCCGTGACCGCGAGCATCGGACGCACAGCGGCGTACATGTCGTCGTCGATCCGCGACGCCTCGTCGAGGATCAGGAGGTCTGCCGAGAAGCCGCGCACCGTGCTCTCGGACGCCGGCAGCGAGATCACGCGCGACCCGTTCTCCGCCGTGAGCGTCGTCTGGTTGTCGCCCGTCTTGACGAGCGCGAGTTCCTTCCACAGGTGGCGGACCTTGCCCGCGACTTCGCTCGACTGGCGTAGTCCCGCCGACACGATCAGGACAACGGAGTCAGGGACGCTGCTCGCCTGATGGACAGCGGCGACCGCTGCCGTCGTGCTCTTGCCCGACTGGCGGCAGCAGTTCCACAGCTGACGCGGATGCCGCGACCGAAGCGCGCCGCGCTGCCAGTCGTCCGGGGTCATGCCGATCGACGAGCACAACTCGACTGGATCGAGCGCGCGGAGCAGGTCGCGCGCGAGGGAGGTCATGCCTCGATCCTCCGCAGCGCGTCCGTCACGTCGGCGAGCGCGTCAGGGTGCCGCTGCAACGCCGCGAGGATCGTCATGCGCGTCCGCACCCACTCGTCCGACGTGGACAGGTTGAGCACCTGCACCGTCGTCTGGTTCTCGGGTCGCAGCTCGCCGCTCAGGCGTGCCAGCAACTCGATCGAGGCGCGCAGTTCACGCGAGGCGCCCAGCAGCATCGACTCGCGCTTCTCGTCGTGTGTTCGGTTGACCAGCGCCTCCAACTTGGACACGAGGCCTTCCACGCGGTCGCGTGCGGTCGTCTCGATCTGGACGGCTGTCCCCTGCTCTGCGCGAAGCGCCGTCAGCGCCATCGACATGTGCCGATCGCGGTGCCGACGCAGCGCGTCGCGATCCATCGAGAACTGACGCCCAACGGCAGACAGCGATCGTCCGGACACGATCAGCGCCTCGATCGCTGCCTTGTCTTCTGATGTGCAGGTGCGGCAGTACCCGGCCATCAGCGCTGCTCCTGCCGCGGTGCCTGCGCGAGTGCGCGCTCTCGCTGGCCGACGGGCTCCGGGGCACCGGTCGCTCTCTGTAGGGGGCGGGGGGTGGTCGCCTGTCGCACGGTCGGAACGAGGTCGCGGTTGACGTAATCCGAGGTGGAGCGACCTGCGATCGACCGCGACCGCGAACCTGACCCTGCCGTCCGATGCCTGACGTAACGGTGGGCAACCTGCGCCTGGCATCGATCGCGGTCGGACCCGCTAGGAACGGATCCCCGACCAACGTCCACGGCGGACATGCCATTGCTCATGAGCACACTCCTCATCGCTTTCACCACTCGATTGCACGCGTCGATCGCTCGCACGCACTCAGCGCTACGCGCCTCTGAGTGCGAGCGAAATCGCCCTTCGCTTGCACCGTCGCTTTCACCGCTGCAAGCGATCGACTGCAAGCGACGAACTGCCTTCACGCCGCACCGCCATCGAGTCGGAACGCGCGCTTGTGCGACCGTCCCTGCGCGTCTGACTCGATCGCTTGGAGGTCGTGCAGGTCGGCGCGGATGGTGTTCGGCGATGCCGCGATGCCGTCTCGCGCCAGCGCGCTCCGCAACTCCTCGACGGACAGCGCGCTCTCCGTGAGCAGTGCGGTGATCGCCTCGCGCCGCTTGCGCTGATCGCCGCGCAGCGCTTGCGCTCGACTGACGCGCATGACGATCACGCCGTCGCCTGACCCGCGATCGGAGTAGCGCTGCGTGTCGCGGTCGTAGGACAGCAGGAAGTACGTCGGTTCGACGACGCGTCCCTTGACGTTCACGGCGCGGTCGTCGGCGTCGCCGTTGGGGTCAGGTGCGAACTCGGCGAGGATGTCCACGGACGACGTGAGCGCGGTTGATCCTCGCGCCCTCGCATCGTCCTTGCGGAAGTGGTGGACGACGATCACGGCGGCGCCTGCACGCGCGACGGTCGAGCGGATCAACGCGATCGATCCCGTGACTTCGGCGGCGTCGTTCTCATTCTCGATCCCTGCCCATTGGGCGAAGGTGTCGATGACGACGACCTCCGCTCTGCCTGCCTTCACCTCTCGCGAGGCGAGCACGAGCGCGTCCGTGAACGTCAGCGATGCCGCGACCGCCTCGGCGTAGGCGAGCGTCCGCGCCCGCACGTCGTAGCGGTCGAGTTTCAGCGTGATCGGAGGTCCCCACTCCTCGGTGAGGATCAACACCGACGCCTTCCTGATCGCTCGACCGAGGAACATGTCGCCGCGCGTCAGGTGTCCGAGCAGATCGGACAGGAAGGACGACTTGCCTGCCTTCTCAGGACCCGACAGCAGCGTGATCCCTGATCGGTACAGCAGCGGATGCCAGATCCAATCGAGGTTGGTCGGCATGATCGCCGCCAACTCCGACCGCGTGAGGAAGACGTGTGCCTCGTCAGGCGACGGCAGGTCGCGTCCACCTGCGAGGTGCCATGCCCGCCAATCCTTTCCGCCGCCAGTCAGCGGGTCGTAGCCAGGTGGGCGGATCGTCGCCACGTCCAACCCCGCGGCAACGATGCGGGCAGACAGTTCGCTAGAACCGTCGCTGCCTTCGGTGTCCGCGTCGAAGGCGACAACGATCCTGCCCACGCCTCGCCGCCGCAGAGCGTCGATCTGAGAAGGCGTCAGCGCGGTTGCTGCGCCTTTGGTGATGGCAAACGCGTCGATGCCGCGCGAGCGCAGGACGATGCAGTCGGACTCGCCTTCGGTCAGCACGATCGACGAGGGGTACTCGTCGAGCAGCGGCCAGATCGGCGGTGTCTTCGCTCCCTTCGGCGCCCATCCGTGCTCGCCTGTGAGCGGATCGCGAGTGCGGACGACAGTCGTGCCGCTGAACGTGAAGGCGATCTTGCCCTCGCGCTCCTCGATCGGCAGCGTGCCGACGAACCCGCGATCGACGCCGCAGTAGTCGGCGTACCAGTCGAGCGGCGCCTGTCGCTTCCGTCGAGGCAGTGCAGTCAGGGGCGACACCTCGCTGCTGGTGGCGATCGCAACATGACCGTTGCGCCGACCGCCATCGACAGCTGCGACCACGTCGGCGTACGCGCATCCTGCGAAGCAGCGGACGAGTGCGTCACGACCCTTCCGCTCCGTGACGTGCAGCGACGGTCGTCCGTCGTCGTGCGAGGGGCAGCGCGCCATGATCGACCCGTCGCCCTGGTCCTCGATCGCGTCGAGGTGCGCACGCCAGTAGCGCAGGTCGCGGACGCCGCGCGTGTTGACGGTCACCATCGCCGCCCGCCGTTGACAAGTACCTGCGTGCTTCGCCGACTATCGCGACCCGCGGACAGGTTCAACCGTGACGACCTGTCCGCTACAGCAGCGAGGCAAGGCATGGACAGGACACCGACGGCATGGTTCGAGCGCTGGACAGGGGTCGATCCCGCGACGCTCATGGAAGGTCGTCGAGATCGAGGACTCGAACCGACCCGTCCTCGCTCCGAAGCAGCGCGTACGGTCGTCGACCGCACCCTCCTCGGCAGTTCAGTTGCAGGACTGCTCCAAGGAACTCCCGCAGGACGATCGTCGCGATCTCGTTCGCTGTGAACTCGTGGGGGTAGGTCCGCGCGATGAGGGCGAACATCCCGAGCGCGTCCTCCGGCGAGAACAGCGTCTCCGCGAGGTCTGTGGACACCGACGTGTGAGGGCAGCACAGCGCCCAGACTTCGTGACCATCGCGCTCGTGCGGACCGACGAGGGTGGCGTACTCGTGTTCGCGCATCACCTCACGACCCTCAGCTCGCGCCTATCGCGCTCGCGCTTCTCGACCATGCGGAGGAAGTGGGCACGCTGGGCGCGACGCGCAGCGAGGGTGCGTGCCGTCTCGCCGAGGTCAGGGGAGATCGTCACGTCGCAACCAAGCGAGCAGACGTGTCGAGTGCCGAACGTGGCGAGGAATGCCTCGCGCGCCTGCTCGGTCATCGAGGCAGGGTCAGCGGCGCGGTTGATCGCCTTCTGCAAACCGCCGAGACGACCAGCGCGTGCGCGCTTCTCGTGGAGCGTCAGTCCGTCCACGACAGCGCCGCCTTGATCTTCGCGAGGGAGGTCGGACCCGGACGGATGACGCCGATCTCGTAGGCGGCGATCGACGTCTGTGGGACCTTCGCGATCTTGGCGAGGTCCATCTGCGACATACCGAGCGTGATGCGTCGCTCGGTCATCTCACGTGCGAATGGAGAACGCGCCGCGAGCACGTCCTGTGGGATCAGCGCGGGTCCACGGGACCCACCGCGAGGCATAAGAAAACCCGTCTCCTTTCAAGGAGACGGGTGCTGGTCGTCCGTTGCCTGCCGTGGCAGGTCGTCCCGTTCTTACAACACGCTTCGCTGGCGAACCCGTCAGTCGATATTCGGTTCCTGTCTTCGATGATTGACGACCATGGCGATGGTTGTCAACGGCACTCCACCGCGAGGAATGATCGACGTGGAACGTCGGATTCGACGGTCGCTGACACGGCGGAGGGGCGTCGCTGGGTATCGACGCCCCTCGGGATCGTTCCTCCTGTCAGCGACCGTTCTGCGCGGTCGCGCGACCCGCTACACGAGGTCGCCAGGCGCACCTTGGGCGAAGTACGCGGCACGCGCGCGCTCGTCGGCGGCGGATGCTCCGTAGCGCTGGAGCATCTCCGGCGATGACCACCCCATCAGGCGCATGAGCGCGTTCTCCTGCATGCCGCCCTTGAGGTTGAGGTGCGCCGCCGTGTGTCGGAACTGGTGCGGATGCACGTGCTCCAACCCAGCAGCGCGCGTGCGCTCGACCAGCAGGTTGTTGAGCGCCGGAGGTTCCATCTGAGGTCCCATCTGCGAGACCCACAGGAAGGGCGACGCGGCGTACTTGTGCGTTCGGCGGAGACGGAGGTACCGCTGCAACGCCTGTGCCGACTTCGCGCCGAACGGCACCACGCGCGCCTTCTTGCCCTTCGCGTTCTCGTGGCGGACTTGGACGAGGTGCTGATCGAGCAGGAGGTCGTCAACGTACAGGCCCATGAGTTCGGCGCGCCGCATCCCTGTGTCGAGCAGCAGGCGCAGGATCGCCGTGTCGCGACGATCGGCGAACGTCTTGCCGGAGCATGCGTCGAGGAGCGCGCGCAGGTCGTCGATCGAGAGCACAGGGACGGGCTCCGTCGGCTTGGTCGGAGCGTGCATGCCGCGCATCGGCGTCTTCTCGATGATCTCCTCATTCACCGCGAAGTTGAAGAACGCCCGCAGGCCTGCGTACCGCGTGTTCGCCGTGCCGGCGGAGTGCTTGCCCAACTGATCCGACATGAACGCTTGGAGCATCGCGCGGTTGATCTCCGCCGTGCTTCGCGGGTGTCCGTGGTCGGCGAGGAAGCGATCGAGCGTCGCGAGCGTGAGGCGGTACGACTCGACCGTGCTCGGCGAACTGTTCCTCGCGCGCAGCGTGTCCGCGAACCACTGGAAGTCGGACATGAGCTGCGACGGCGCGGCGCTCGGAAGCGCGATCAGGTTGCTAGCGGCGGACGAGCGAGGCATGACGGTGACTCCTTGCGACCGATCTTACGTCGGCGGCTGCGCATCCTGAGTCCCGCTTCCGAATAATGTCAACCAACATCGCTGTGGCAACGGATTAGGTCAACCGGAAGGTTGACGATTATTCGTCCACCAGTGCGATCCTGATCCGCTTGTTGATGCGCCCCTTGGACTCGTATCCGGTCACCCTGATCTGGCCGACCTCGCGCGTGTTCGAGACGTGCGTGCCGCCGTCAGCCTGAAGTCAAGCCCGACGATCTCGATGGTCCGGATCTCCTCGATCCCTGGCGGGAGCAGGTTGACCTTCGTCCGGATCAGGTCCGGGATCGCGAAGGCCTCGGCCCGCGGCAGCACGTCGACCCGGATCTCCCGTTCGGCGGCCAGCTCCACGTTCACCGCGGCCTCGATCCCGTCCACGAGGTCGGCGGACATGCGCTCGAACTCGAAGTCCATCCGGGCCGTGCCGGGTTCCATGTTCCCACCGGTGACGTGCGCCCCGTGGTCCCGCCACACGACCCCGCAAAGCGCATGCAGCGCAGAGTGGGTGCGCATCAGCGTCAACCGGCGTGCCCAGTCCAGGTCCACCTGGAGCGCGTCACCAACCGACGGCGGCCCGTCCGGGGCCTCCTCGAGTTCATGGACGATCTCGCCGTCGATGGTCCGCGCGCCCCGGACCATCCACGACCGGCCATCCGCGCCACGCAGCAGTAGCCCGCGGTCCGACGGCTGACCGCCGCCGCCCGGGTAGAACACCGTCCGATCGAGGACAACGACCACCGTCTCGTCGCCCTCCACGGACAGCACGCGGGCCTCCACGGAACGGGCGTACGCGTCGCGGTAGCAGATGTGGTCGCCCTTGGGATTCATCGGTCGTGTCCTTCGTCATGGGTCGACGGCGCGGCGGATGGGAGATTCGGGGCATCCTGTGGCGCCTCCGCGCACCGGCCACGGACCCGCCGAATCTACGCGTTCCCGTTCGGATCCGCCGTCGACCAGTACCTGAGTCCTATCGGCCGGCAGGACCAATGGGCCGGTTGTGGCCGCGCCGGATGGGTCATAGGCTCGCCGTCCACTCCCCTTCATGTCGAGAAGGAGGAGCGACTGTCGAGGGAGCCGACCCAGCATGATCAAGCACTACGCCGCTCGCGCCTGGCGCTTCGCCGTGACGGTCGGCCCACTGGTCGCCGTGGCCCTGGCCCTTTCCGCAGGGATCAAGTGGCGCTAAGCGCCTAGGCCTTATCGCCGCTTCGGACCGGATCATCCGGACGAAGCGATCCGCGACCACCGAGAGACCCGGAGACCCTCCCTCCGGGTCTCGCGGCATCTGCGGGCGGATCACGCGGCCGTCCGAGCCGCGATCCTGCGATCGCGGGCGGCGCCTACCGTCGGTCGGTCAGCCCCAGCCGGATGGCGACTGCAGCCGCCTCCACTCGACCGGACACCTCCAGCTTGGACAGGATGTTCCCGACGTGGACGCCCACGGTCTTCTGGCTGATGAACAGTCGCTCCCCGATCTCGCGGTTCGTCCGACCCTGGGCGACCAGGACCAGCACCTCGCGTTCGCGACCGGAGAGGCCGAAGGTGTCGGGCCGTCGGGCGCCACTCGATCCGGCCCCGGCGATCGTCCGGATGAGCGCCGAGCGATCGTGCCCGTTTCCCGACGCGGAGGCAGGCGCGGTCTCGACGCCCTGGGCGGACTCGCCCGGACCCACCGCGACGGCGAGCGTCGGCCGATCGTCCGTCTCGACCGGTGCGCCTTCGAGTGAGACGAGCAGATCGTCGGGGAGCGTGATCCGCCCCCGTGTCGCCAGTTCCCGGAGCTCGCGGAGGAGCGGCTTCGCCCCCAGGGCGGCGGCCGCCTTCGCCGACGCCAACAAGGGACCGCGGGCACCAGCTCGACCGGCCCGGCCCGCCCCCGATCCGAGACTCGCCTCCGCCTGATGCCACCGCGCCAGGGCGACCTCGTATGGCGCGGACAGCTCGGTCCACATCCGGGCGACCCGGTCCCACACCACGGCGTCGTCGTCGCCTTCCAGCCGTCGCTGGTGCCCACGGGCCGTGGCCAGATACGCATCCGCCATGCGCCGCGACCCGGCCGTGGGCGGCGCGCCACCCGCCTGAACGAGATCCGTGGCCGTTCGGATGACGTCCGCCGTGCGACTCCGTGCCGCCGCGAGCGGGGCGAGCTTCCGCCGGTCGCGCGCGTCGGCCCCGATCGCGGCGTCCACCCGGGCGACCATCGCGGCCATCCGGGCCGCCAGGACCCACTCCTCCGTGGTCCGGACCACCGACCACCCCCGGTCGGCGGACAGGCCGGCATCGGCGACGTCGCCACGCCACAGCGCGTACGACGCGGCCGCCAGGTAATACGGGCCGGCCAGCTGCGGCTCGCGGAGCGCATCGAACTCGAGGACCGTCTGGCCGAGCAGGCGCCCCGCTCGTTCGCCGGCGTCGCTCTCGATCTCGACCGTCGCGAGCTGGACGACACCCATCAGGAAGAACACGGACGCGGGCAGCCAGGCGAGGGCCTGACGGCTCAGGTCGCGCGCCTCGGACCAGCGACCCAGCAGGATCAGCGTCTCCATGACGTTGCCGGCCAGTGGGCCGCCGTAGACGGCTTCGAGCCCGTTGCGCCGAGCGTCGGCGATCCCCCGGAAGGCGACGTCGACCGCCTCGGTCCGCCGACCGACGAGATCGAGGACCGTCGTGAGGTTCGCGGTGACCCGGAAGAGGGCGTCCGCATCATCGATCTCGCGCGCCGCTGCCTCCGCTTCGCGCAGGAGCTCGATGGCCGCGTTCGGATCGCGGCCCCAGGCCATCGCGACGCCGAGGGTCGTGGTCGCGTGGACCTCCTGCGTCCGGGCCACCGGGTCGCACGCGCGGGCCACCTTGATCGCCTCGCGCGCGAGGCGCTGGGCGTCCGAGAAGATGCCGTCGACCATGTGCAGCTGAGCGAGCGTAGCGACCACCGACGCCCGCTCCGGTGACGGCTCGCGCGGCACGAGCTCCACGGCCCGGCGGGCGGCGGCCCGGGCCCCCGCCTGGTCACCGGCGGCGCGCCGGATATGCGCGATCCGCTCGAAGAGCCGGCCCATCCGGACCCGGTCGCGACGCGCGTCGAGGCCGGCGATCGCGGCCTCCAGGTACGCTGTGGCACGGGACGTCCGCCCGATGCTGAACGAGGTCTCCGCGGCACGGTCCAGCAGGGAGGCTCGATCCGGCGGCAGCACGGCTGGCGTCTGGTCCGAACGACGTCGGGATCGGGCTGGCGCGGCGTCGCGGTCACCGACCGACAGGGCGAGTTCGAGCGCGACCAGTTCGTCCGCGTCGGCGAAGCGCGACCGTGCGACCTCGGCGGCAGCGATCGCGGCGGTCCGGGCCGCGGAAGGGTCGTGGGCCTCGAGCCAGTGATGGGCCGCGGCCGCCGGCAGGTCCGCGAGGGCGCTCGCAAGGGCGGCGTGTTGCCGGCGTCGGGCCATCGGCAGCAGGTCCGCTTCCACCGCGGCGCCGATGAGGTCGTGGCGAAAGCCGATGCGTCCGTCCTGCTCGACGAGGAACCCATGCTCCACGGCTTCGTCGAGACCCGCGGACAGATCCGCGTCCAGGTCGACGGTGCCGCGCCTCGGGCTGGACACGGACCGCGGCGCCGGCCGATCGGTCGCGGTCTCGAAGGCCGCCGCGACCGCCGCCAGCTGGATGGGCGACAGCGCCCGGCCGGCCGGTGCCAGCATCCGCAGGACGCGTCGACACTCCACGGATCGGGCCGCCATCCGGCCGATGACGAGTTCATCGAGGGAGCCGATGAGCGATGCGTCCGGCGACTCGCGGCGTGCCGCGAGCAACTCCTCGGCCACGATCGGTAGCCCACCGGATCGCTCCGCGACGAGCAGCAGCAGCGTGGCCGAGGCTCGCTCACCCTGGATCCCCTCGATCAGGGCAGCGAGGTCGTGGCGGTCCATCGGCGGGATGGGGAGCCGCGCGAGCGGTCGCGGCGACGCGGCGATCGCCGCCACCGCGAGCGTCCACGGATCGTCGCGCGGCAGGATGTCGGGCTGATCCGAGGCGATCAGCGCGAAACGCTGCCCCGACGCGATCCGGCCAAGGAACGTCACCAGCTCTCGGGTCGCGGCGTCAGCGCGGTGCAGGTCCTCGAGGACCAGGACGACGGTCCGACGGTCCCCGAGGCGACCGAGGACGCCCAGCAGACCCTCCATCGCGCGAGCCGAGCGCCGTTCCGGGGCGCCGCCACGCGTCAGCGCCGCCGGGTCATCGGGATCGAGCCTCGCGATGAGCGAGGGGACCAGCCGGACGAGCTCTGGAGCCGCGGGGCCCAGCACCGCGTCGAGGTCGGCGCGGGGCAGGGTCTCCAGCAGCGGGCCGAGCGCACGGACCACCGGCCCGTAGGGTTCGTCGGTGCCCGCCGGCATCGCTCGCGCGCGGAGGACCGTCATGGGCTCCTCGAGTGCCGCGACCCGGGCCATCGACTCATCGAGAAAGCGGGTGATGCCGACGCCGGCCGGGCCGCTCACGAGCATCGTTCGGGCCCGACCGCTCGCGGCATCCTCGAGGACCGCCGCCAGGCGCGCGAATGCATCATCGCGACCGATGAATCGTGCGCTCGTGTAGCGGCCGGGCATGGGGCATTCTAGGCACGCCCATCGGACGACCACCGCTTGGGCTAGGCTGGGCCACCATGACCGACGGCCGGCGAGCACCACATCCGAAGAACACGCTCAACGAGCTGAGCGGCGAGGAGTGGCTCTACTTCACGAAATCCGTGCTGACGACGGCCTATCCGTCCGAACTCGGTCATGCGGCTCGCAAGGCCCACGGCGCCAACAAGCCACCGCGGTTGATGGCGCGACTCATCGAGTTCTTCAGCCGATCCGGGGAACTTGTCCTCGACCCGTTCGCCGGCGTGGGCGGGACGCTCCTGGGCGCGGCGATCGCCCGCGGCCCGCGACGGGCGATCGGGATCGAGCTCGACCCGCGCTGGGTGGACGTCTACGGGGCCGTCGTCCGCGACCTCCTTGGCGAACGCGATGGGCTCGGACCCGCGATCACCGATCTTGGCCAGACGGACCCCGGCGGCGCGCGCCGCTTCGACCCCTCCGGCTGTGAACTCCGGCTTGGCGATGCGCTGGCGATCCTCCCCACGATCGACGATGGGTCCATCGACTTCGTCGTCACCGATCCGCCGTACAACGTCCAGCTCCCGATCACGATGGCCGGCGGGCGGCTGGCCGAGGCGCATGCCAACCGTCGGACCGACTACGCGATGATCAGCGATTCACCCGCCGATCTGGCGAATGCCCCGGACTACGCCACGTTCCTGGACCGGATGACGACCGTCTTCGCGGAGATCGCCCGGGTCCTGCGACCCGAGCGCTACGCCGTGGTGATCGTCCGGGACGCATACCAGGAGGGTCGCTACGTGTTCACGGCGGCCGATCTTGCTGCGAGGGCGAGTTCGGTGGGGCTCGTCCCGAAGGGGGACCTCATCTGGTATCAGGCCGGGACCCGGTTGCGACCCTACGGCTATCCGCGTGCGTTCGTGCCGAACATCGCGCATCAGCACATCGTCGTGCTCCGACGCGAGGCGGTACCGGCTCAGTCGCGGCGTTCGCGCGAGGCGAGGTAGGCGGCCAGCACGTCGTCGTCGATGTCGTCGTCACCGAGGGTCCAGGAGTCGGCGACCACCGGGTTCGACGCCCGGGGATCGTCCTCCGAGCCCGCGACCGGCCCGACGACGGTGTCGCCGAGGACCATCTTGTGGACCCAGCCACGCCGGCCATCCGGGCAGGCCACCATCCAGTAGGCACCCTGGCGCTCGAGCAGCTCGACCTCGTCGCCTTCGCCGAGGATCCCGATCTCGTTCCCGCGCAGTTCATCCGGCCCGTCGAGCAGTCGGATGACCGTGTAGCGGATCTGCCGACGCTCGCGCCCGGCGATGGCGCCACTGAAGCCCTGGTCGAACGTGAGGCGACGGGGCTCGATCCCGGAGCGCAACGGGTCGGCCTTGCGGGCCTGGAGGAGCGACGGTCGGCGCCAGCGCGGCAGGAGCGTCTCGTCGTTCTCGTTGTCCCGCTCGTCCGGGGCGCTCAGCGGCAGGTCCCGACGGGCGCCCGCGCCCACGCCGATCCCCTCGGCGGCGTGAGCGGCGAGCACCATCTCGGGCTCTGGCGGATCCTCGTCGCGGCGACGCCGTCCGAACAGGCCGATGGCCATCGAGGCCACGGCCGCGCCGGAGGTGCCGACGACAGTGGGCGCCAGCGGCAGAACCGGCAACGACCCGTTGCCGAGCCCGAGCGCGGCGAGAAGGCCGGAGAGCGGTCCCCAGGTGGGTTCGGCGGTCCCACGCGGATCGGACCCGGCGGGGGCTGATCCGTCACCGCTCGGATCGTCCGGGCCACCGCCCGTGGTCCCGGATGGGAGGGCGGCGACGATGGCGGGTGTCGGATCGGGTGTCGAATCGGGCTCCACCGGCGGGATGATCGCGGGCAGCCCGGACGCCGTCCCGATGTCGGGGTCCAGCACAGGCTCGACGAACGGTGACGGATCCACCGACGGCGTGACGGTCGGCGCAGGCGTCGCGGGTGCTGTCGTCGGTGCGCTCGATGGCCGGTCGGTGTCACGGGGCGTCGGCGCCGGGGTCGGCTCCGCGGTCGGGCGCGGCGTGGGCTTGGGTGTCGGCTTGGGTGTCGGCTTGGGGGTGGGCCTGGGTGTCGGGGTCGGTGTCGGCGCCGGGGTCGGCGCTGGGGTCGGTGTCGGGGTGGGTGTCGGGGTGGGTGTCGGCGTGGGCGCTGGCGTCGGGGAGCCACCCACGACGAGCGTGCCCCAGTCGAGGGTCAGGATCTCGCCACCGTCCGTGCGGGCGTAGAACGTGATGGTGTGGGATCCCGCCGGCAGCCGGCCCCACCAGTGGTAGTCGACCCCGCGATCCCAGTTCGAGCCGCCGGCCGACATCCAGTGGTTGTCGCCGTCGACCTCGAAGCGGACGAAGTCCGGACGCCGATCGGCGTCGTCCTCGAACGTGACGCGGACATGGAACGTGGTCGAGGTGCTTCCGCCCGATGCGGGTGAGACGCGCCCATCCCGGAGTTCGGCGGGTGGCGCGGCCAGGGCTGGCGCAGCCAGCAGGGCGACGAGCGACATGGCCGTGAGGATCGAGGTGATCCACGACCGAGTCCATCGCGTGCTTGTCTGGCGGGTGATCCCCAAGCTCCTCTGCCTCCATCGACGTGCGCGGGCACGGCGTGCTTCGACCGAGCATGGCGACAGGGGGGCTGGATGGGAATGGTACGGGGGTCCCGGTGCGGCCGGACCACCGGTGTCGGCCATAGGCCCCCGTCAAGGAGCCGGTCGGCCGCATCCGGGGCAGACGAGCGGTGCCGTTGCCGGCCGACAACGCCCGAGGTCGGTCTGGTGCGGAAGAGGGCAGCCGCTGGTTCGACCGGCCGGGTCCGTTACCCCAGAGGGGTCATCGCCGGATCGGGCGCCGGCCGCCACCATGCGAGCATGCACGTGTCCCCCCTGCCCCTTCGGGCCGACCGCCCCATCGGCTCCGTCCTGGGTGAGACGCTCGTCGGTACGAGCCTCGTCGGCATGGGCATGTGGTTCGTGCTGCTGGCCGTCACGACCCCGTTGGCCGCCAGCCTGGCGTCGTCGTTCCGCTCCGCGCCTGAGCAGCCGCTCCAGGTCATCTTCGCGTGGTCGGCGGTCATCGCGGCGCCGATGGTCCTCGTTGTGCTGGGCACGGACCGGCTGGCGCGGATCGTCGCAGTCATCCGGACCGCCCGCTGGCGTCGCGGCCGACGAGACCCCTTCGCGGTCTTGCCCGAGGGTGTGGCGGTCGCGCGTGACGTCGCCCTCGACGACGGCCGTGACGCCCCGACGATGCTGGTCGGACCCTTCGGGGTCGCGGTGATCCACGACGCTCCACCCGGCGAGGTCTCGTCGTGGGAGGACCCGCGCGAGCTGGTCGCCCGGGATGCCGAGCGAGTGCGCCGATGGCTGCTCACCCACGATGTCGACTTCGTCGTCCGGATCTACGCCGCCCTGGTGACCCCCGAGACGACCCTCCCGCGGACCACGGCGTGCGCGGTCGTCACCGCGGAACAGGTCCCAGCTTGGATCGCCTCGCTCCCACGCCAGCGCAGCATGAACCCGGAGCGCTGCGCGCGGATCATGGGTCTGCTCCACGGCGACTGAGTCGCTGCGGGCACGTGGGCCGATGGTAGGGGAGCCAGGACTCGAACCTGGAACCAGCGGGATATAAGCCCGCCGCTCTGACCGATTGAGCTACTCCCCCGACGACCGGATGCTACACCCGGCGTGCGAGGGCTCCGGCCTCAGCGCCCGCCGCGCTCTCCTCGCCCGGTGCGCTCGCTGCGCAGCAGCCGACCGGCGATGGCTCGGACGCTCAACTTCCGTGGCCGGAGGTCCTTGCCACGCGAGCCCCCCTCTCGTGCGGCGCGATGGTCGCCACCGGGCGCATACGCCCGTGCCGGCAGGCTCGAAGCGAACTCGCGTTCGTCCTCGCTCATCGTTGCCTCGATGGGCAGCTCGTCGGGATCGAACGGCCGCGGGGACGCCTCGACCGGCATCGGGGGCCGCGCGTACGCGGGCGCACCGTAGAGCTTGGGGAGGGCGACGTGGGGCTGTTCGACGGACAAGGCGTGATCCTCTGACGATCGGAGGCCGGCCGACGGGGGCTCGACCGATTGTACGGACACCGTCCACCCGGCCGGGGTGGTCCGGTGCGGTTTGGTGGTGCGCGCTGTCAACGGAACAGCGGCCGGATGACCTGGACGGTCACGACGAGGACGAGATAGGCGATCGGCACGGCCGCGAAGAACCCCAGGGCGCCGCTCCAGCGCGACCGCCGGGCCCGACCCGACGATCCCGTCGGCTGGGGGACGACCAGATACGTCACGACGCTGCCGGTGGCGAGGACGATCGCGACGTAGGAGACGACCGCGAGCGTCCGCAGGTCGCCGCCCGGCAGGGCCGCGCCACGCTCGATGGCGATGTCGTACGCGAGGTACGCGACGGCGAGAACGATGGCGATGATGAGGCTGGAAGCCACCGCACGGACCACGGGCCGTGGGGCGTGACGGAACTGGCGCCAGCGGATCTCCACCTCGGAGCGGCGCCGCGGCACCGGGACGTGGGACCGTTCCGGACCGGTCATCCGGACGCGGGACCGTCGCCGAGCATGGCGAGTGACCGTCGCGGCGGGATCGTGTCCGGGGTGTGGGCGGCGAGCAGCTCGACGCCAGCGGCAAACCGCTCCAGCTCCTCCTCGCTGGTGAAGAACCCGACGCTGATCCGCAACGCGCCGAGCGAATCGATGGTCCGAGCGATCGCGAACGTCCGCGCGCCCAGCTCCGCGAGTGCGTCGGCGGCCTGCCAACCGGCGATGCGGAACGTGACCAGCGTCGCCATCTGGTCGACCGGCGTGAGGACCTCCACGCCAGAGATCGTCGCCAGGCGCGCAGCGGCGAGCCGCGCCATCGCTGCCCCGCGGCGGTAGACCCAATCGAGTCCGACGAACATCGAGAGCCACGAGATGGATCGCGCCATCCCGATGACCGACGGGCGATGGAACCCGGTCCACTCGAAGCGACGCGCGTCCGGCCAGAACCGGGCGGCATCGACGTCCAGCGGTGTCTCGTGGCTTCGGTAGCCGGCGAGTGCCGGGGACAGGCGCTCGATGGCCGCCGGGCGGACCGCGAGCGCGCCCATGCCCTCGGGGCCAAGCAGCCACTTCTGGGCGGGGATCGCATAGGCGTCCGCCCCGATCGACTCGACCGCGACCGGGATCGCGCCCGCGCTCTGCGCACCATCGATGACGACGATCGCGCCGCGAGCGTGGGCCAGCTCCGTCAGCTCGACGACCGGCAGGACCGCGCCGGTCGTCCAGACCACATGCGAGACCACGAGGAGCTTCGTGCGCTCGTCGATCGCGGCGTCGAACGCGGCGAGGGTGGCCTGGTCGTCGCCACCGTCGCCGATGTCGACGAAGCGAGCATCGATGCCGCGCTCACGAAGGGCGTACAGCGGGCCGAGACCACCCGGATGTTCGGACGCCGCGGTCACCGCGTTGTCGCCCGCGACGAACCGGACAGCGGCCGCGACCGCGTTGATCCCGTCCGTGGCCGAGTGCGTCAGGGCGATGTTGGCCGGGTCCGTGACCAGGAGGGCCGCGACCGCGGCCCTCGCTTCAGCGGCCCGCTGCGTCGCCTCAGGGAGCGAATCCACGTGCGCACGGCCGGTCCGGAGCTCCCAGTCCGCGAATTCGGCCATCGCCGCCGCGGTCTCGGCGGGGAGCGGGCCCACCGATCCGGTGTTGAGGTAGATCCCGGCCGCCAGCGACGGCAGGGCGTCACGGACAGCGGCCAGCCGCTCCGGCTCGGGCGAGGAGGGAGCGACCACGGCCGTATGATACCGACCATGACCGGCCTGGCCCGTCCCGAACACCTGGCCACCACCGCGTGGCTCGCCGAACACCTGGGTCAGCCGAGGATGGCCGTCGTTGACGCGCGCTGGCGCCCGGACGGGAGCGCCGAGGACGTGCACGACGCCGGCCACATCGAAGGGGCAGTCCACCTCGACTGGCGGACCGAGCTGATCGCCGCGGACGACGATGGCGATGTCCTCCTGCTCGCCGATGCGGAGCGTGTCGGGATCGCGGCCGCGAGGATCGGCGCGGTCCCGGGCGCGACCGTGATCATCTACGACGACAGTCAGAGCCTCTTCGCCGCCCGGGTCTGGTGGAGCCTGCGCGCATACGGCATCGACGACGTCCGCGTCCTCGACGGCGGGTATCCAGCCTGGGTCGCGGAGGGTCGCCCGGTATCGAGCGCGGCGATCCCTGGAGGGGGCAGCACGGCGGGCGTCGCCCTCTCCGCGGTCGGTCGCCTACGGGTCACCACCGCCGATGTTCGGGGGTGGCTCGGGTCATCGGAGGTGGTCCTGCTCGATGCCCGGGCCGCGGCCGAGTACAAGGGCTTCGAGGGCAACACGAAGCGGCTCGGGCACATCCCGGGCGCGATCAACGTCCCCGTCGGTGCGACGAGCGAGCCCGGTGGGCAACGCCTCCGCGACGCCGCCACGCTGCACGATCGACTGCGCCTCGCGAACATCGGGTCCGGCCGGCGCTTCGTCTGCTACGACGGGTCCGGGGTGGCCGCCGCCAAGCTCGCCTGGGTGCTCACGCTCCTGGGGCACGAGGACGTCGCGGTCTACGACGGCGGCTGGGCCGACTGGGGCAACCGGCTCGATCTCCCCGTCGACCGGTAGGGCCGCTCAGGGCGGCGTCGGGCGGGCGTCCGCGGTGACCAGGTGCTCGGCACCCTGCTGCAGGCCTTCGTAGAGCGCGGTCACCGTCTCGATGGTGTCGATCTCGCCGGGTGACTTGTCCGGCCGCAACGCGACGATCCGCGGGAACCGCAGCGAGAAGCCGGACTTGTGCCGGTTCGAGCGCAGGATGACATCGAACCCGATCTCGACGACGACCGTCGGGTCCACGAGTCGATACCGCCCGAAGCGCTCGATCGTGTGCGCCTCGAACCAGGCCGTCATCTCGGCGATCTCCGCATCGGTCAGCCCGCTGTAGGCCTTGCCGATGGTGACGAACCGGTCGTTCGCCGTGTCGCGGACCGCGAAGGTGTAGTCGCTGAGCACGCCGTGGCGCTTGCCGTGACCCACCTCCACGCCGACCACCACGCAATCGATCGTGGCGAGCGCCTTCTTCATCTTCAGCCAGCCGAGTCCACGTCGACCGGGGGCGTACCCGCTCGTGGGATCCTTGACCATCAACCCCTCGTTACGACGCGCGCGAGCGGCCGTGAAGGCGGCTTCGAGGGCATCGGTGTCGTCGGCGACGACCAGCGTGGATCGTCCGAACCGTCCGCCCTCCCCCGCCAGCGGGAGCGCCAGGGCATCCAGCCGCGCCCGACGCTCCGCGAGGGGGACGCGCAGCAGCGGTTCGACCGGCGCGCCGGCGCCGGACCCCAGCGCGAGGGCGTCGAAGGCCACGAAGATCACCGGGATGCGGTCGCGGATCTCCGCGGACGGAGCCTTGCGGCCGAGCCTCGCCTGGAGCGAGACGAAGGGCAGGACGGCGCCATCCTTCCACGCGAGGATCTCCCCGTCGAGGATCCCGTCCCAGGGCAGGTCCCGGGCACCATCGGCGATCTCGGGGAACTGCCCGGTCACGTCGTGAAGATCACGCGAAAACAGCCGCACGACGTCGCCCTCGCGGTGGAGCTGGGCGCGGATCCCGTCGTACTTGTCCTCCACCCAGACCCGCGGGCCAAGCCGTCGGATGATCTCCGCCGCGTCCTCGGCCGGCGAGGCGAGCATGAACTTGAGCGGGTGGAAGAGCCGCATCGATGCGGTGTCGAGCCGGTCGTCGCGGGCCAGGACCGCCAGCCGTCCGACGTCGCCGGTGAGCATGCCGGCCCACTTGACCGCGTCGAGCGGACGGTCGAACGCCTTCGCGATGGCCGCTTCGAGCAGGCCCTCGCGCAGCCCGATCCGCAACTCGCCGCCGAGGACCTTGACGATCGCCCGGGCCGTGGCGGGATCCGCGCGCGCCAGCAGGCTCTGCAACAGGGTGGCTTTGCGCGCGGGACCGGAGGCGGCCTCGATGGCCTCGAAGGTCGCCGCGACCTCGGCGAGTGACGGGGGATCGCCGCTGGGTTCGTGGCCGGCGTGCGCGAGGACGTCGGCGACGGCGAGGCCCAGGTCGGAGTGGCGGTCGTAGGCCTCGCCCAGGGCGCTTCGCTCCACACCCGCCACGGTCGCCACGGCGGTCATGACCGCGGACCAGCCCACGCCGATCGAGCGCGGATCCGCCTCGGCGAACGGCCGCCCGGTGAAGAACACCGCGGCGACCGGGAGCTCTCCGGGGTCGAGCGAGCGGAGGTAGGTGGCGAGGAGGGCCGTCTTCTCGGACGTCCGCGTCGTCGCCGCGAGGCGATCCGCGAGCTCGCTCCAGCGGCGCATGGCGGCGATGGTATACCGTGCCGGAGCGATGGCCGATCGAACCTGGTTCCCCGACTCGATCGCGGGCGATACGGTGGTCCTGCGCCGTCACGCGCCGGAGAACGTCACGGCGTTCCGGCGGTGGTACGCGGACCGCGAGATCGCGCGGCTGGCGCGCTACCAGGAGGCCCCGATGCGGGCCGAGGAGATCGAGCGCTTCTTCAGCGCCCGCGTCGTCGGCGACGAGGCACTCGCGATGGCCGTCCACGTCCGGGCCACGGATCGGCTGATCGGGACCTGCGCGTTCAGCCAGCTCGACGCCGAGAACGGCTCCGCCCTCTACCACATCACCATCGGCGAGCACGATGCGTGGGGCCGCGGCTATGGGTCGGAGGCGACGCGCCTGATGCTCGACCACGCGTTCGGGACGCTGGGCCTCCATCGCATCGCCCTGTTCGTCTTCGAGTTCAACGAGCGCGCCGTGCGCGCGTATCGCAAGTGCGGGTTCGTGGTCGAGGGGCGGGCCCGCGAATCGATCTGGCGCGACGGTCGATGGTGGGATGAGCTCGCGATGAGCGTGCTCGAATCGGACTGGCGGGCGCGCCGCGCCGATGCCCCAGACCGGCCGTCCGATGCCGTCGTCATGGATCTGACGGGGAGGCGCTCATGACGACCGAGACCGTCGCGGCCGATGCCGCGCGCGCTGAGATCCGCGAGCTGATCACCGCCAAGGGTCATGCGGTGGACAACGCGAGGGCGGTGGTCGCCCGGCTCGAGACCGCCTTCGCGGCGGGTGACCTGGAGCGATCGCCGTCGATGACGCTGTTCCTCACGGACCTCATGCAGGCGCTCGAGCAGGACGAGGGGCAGAAGCTCGGCGGCAAGAGCGCCGAAGCGTCGCGATTCATCCTCCGCGCGATCGATCGCGAACTGGATCGGATCTAGGGGCTTGACTCTCGGGTGACCCGAGGGTCCAGGATCGAGGCATGGACACGGATCTACTCCCGATCGGACGGTTCGCACGACGTGCCGGGCTGACCGTCGGGGCCCTGCGGCACTACGACGAGCTCGGCGTCCTGCGCCCGGCCGCCGTGGATGCGGACACCGGCTATCGACGCTACCGGGTGAGCCAGCTCGAGGACGCCCGGGCGATCGCCAGGCTGCGTGAGCTCGAGGTCCCGCTCGAGGAGATCCGCGACATCCTCGCGGCCGACGACCCGGCCGAACGTGCCCGCCGCCTGGCCGGGCACCGGGCCAGGATCGAGGCACGAAGCCATCGACTACAGCGTGTCCTCCACCACGTCCGTGGCGTGGTGGAACGAAAGGAGCCCATCGTGTCCACACCCCCTGCCCCGCCCGAACTCGACGACGCCACCCGACGCGCGCTTGCGGTGGGTCTGTTCAACCACACCTGGACCCTCCTGGAGACCCACCCACGCACCGCGGCGCAGGACGACGAGATGATCCACGCCGCGCATGCGTCCCGGTATCACTGGGGCGAAGTCGCGTCCGACGTGCACCTGGCCCGCGGTGAGTGGCAGTGCTCGCGCGTCTACGCGACGCTCGGTCGAGCCGAACCCGCGCTCCACCACGCTCGCCGGTGTGTGGCGCTGGCCGAAGCGGACGAGTCGCGCGAGGACTGGGACCTGCCCGCGGCCTACGAGGCGATGGCGCGCGCGTCGGCGGTCGCCGGCGACCGCGAGGCGGTCGCGTCATGGAGCGCCAGAGCGCTTGAGGCGCTCGCGTCCATCGCGGACGACGAGGATCGGCGACTCATCGAAGCGGACCTCGCCGCGATCGCGTGATGCCGTCGGCCCGCACCCGCCGCGCCCGACGACCGTCCCGCGGGCACCGCGGCTGCCCGAGGCAGCTCGGACGCACCTGCACGATGCCCGCGGCGACCCGGCGTGGTCCAGGTTCGCGGTCGCGACCACCCTGACGTCGGAATGCCTCCGATGGGCGATCGGGCGTGGAGCCACCATCGCCCATATCGGGACGGGTGCCGACCCTTCCAAGCGCCGCTGGGGCGGCCGAGAGCGGAGTCTTCGTCGGCTTGAGGTCGCCGCCCCCAGTCTCGCTGGACGGCTCGTGGCGCTGGCACAGGGCTGGCCGCACCGCGTCCGCCGGATGTCGATCGCGATGACACCCTTCGCCGAGGAGCTCCCCTTCCTGACGCTCCTCTAGACCGTCGGCCTAGCCCGCGACGGACCGGAGGATGGCGCCTGCCTCGTCGAACGTGGGCAGGCGCGGGGAGTTGCGGATCGCTGCGTCGTCGATCGCGTCCTGCGCGATCAGGTCGATGGCCGCTTCGTCGCCAAGACCGAGGTCGCGCAGGGTGGGTCGCTGACCCACGTCGCGCAGGAGCTTCTCGATGGCGCCGACGGCGACGGCGGCCGCCTGACCCTCCATCTCGGCCGTGGACGCGACGCCGAGCGCGATCCCGACCTGCGCGAGCTCCCGGTCCCTGACGCCACGATAGAAGGCGAGGACCTCCGGGATGACCACCGCAAGCGCCGTCCCGTGCGCGAGCCGGCCTCGTGTCCCGATGGCGTGCCCCAGCGCGTGGACAAGCCCCACGCCGGTGCCGCTCGCCTGCCCGACGCCGGCCAGGTGCGATGCCATGAGCATCTGTGAGCGCGCTTCCAGGTCCGTCCCGTCCGCGACGGCCCGTCGGAGCCAGGTCACCACCGTCCGGATCACGCCGAGCGCCACCGCCTCTGCGAACGGGTTCGGGTTCGCGGAGAGCAGCGATTCGAGCGAATGCGTCATGGCGTCGATCCCGGTCGCGGCGGTCGTCGCCGGTGGCAGGCCGATGGTCAACCCGGGATCGAGGATCGTGGCACGCGGCAGGAGGCTGGGATGACCGATGTAGCCCTTGCGACCAACCGCTTCGTCGGTGATGACGCCGAAACTGTGGGCCTCGGCGCCGGTACCCGCGGTCGTCGGGACGGCGATGACCGGCAGACCCGGGGCGAGATCGGGCCCGTCGTAGTCGAGATCCCACACCCCGCGATCGTTCGTGGCTCGCAGGTCGAGGGCCTTCGCCGCGTCCATCGCGGAGCCCCCGCCGATCGCCACGACGACCGTCCGTTCAAGCCCGAACGCCCGTAGGGCTTCGGCGCCCCGCTCGACCGTCGATGCGCCGGGGTTCGGCTCGACCTCGTCAAAGGTCCCGGTCGGCAGGCCGGCGGTGGCGAGGATGCCAAGCACGTGGTCGATGACGCCGGCGGCCCGGACGCCCGGGTCGGTGACGATGAAGACGAGCTCCCCATCGACCGAGCGGACCACCTCGGGCAGCCGCTCCACCTCCCCGATCCCGAACAGGACCCGGTTGCGGAGCGTCATCTCGAAGCGGCGGTCGGCCAGTGTCCCCATCAGCGGATCTCCAGCACCCGATCGATGCTTGTGTCGCGCCGGACCGTGCACCAGCGCCGGCAACCCGCCGCGTGGAACCAGCGCTCGGTCGTTGGCCCATCGGGGTTCTCGAGGATCCAGACCTCATCGAAGTCCCGGTCGTCGGGATCCGTGAGCGCGTCGGGGATCGGGCGGCGTTCCGCGCCGAAGACGAACTCGTCGAGCGGTCGGCGGCCGCAGCGCGGGCAGTCGAGGGTGTGCATCAGCGCGTCCCCGACGAGCCCTGGTCCGCCAGCGCGTGGTCCGCGCGGAACCGCTCCAGCGAGAACGGCGCGATCAGCTCCGGCGTCCGGCCCGAGGCGATCAGCTCAGCCATGAGCGAGCCGCCGGCCGGGATGGCCTTGAACCCCCAGGTGCCCCAGCCCGTCGTGACGAAGAAGCCATCCACGCTCGTGGCGCCCATGATCGGGCTGTAGTCCACCGAGATATCGCACAGCCCGGCCCAGGTGCGCAGGATCCGCATCCGCCGCAGGAACGGCAGCATCAACGACATCTTGTGGGCATAGCCACGCAGGGCGTCGAACGAGGACTGGCGTGAGTACGACGGTTGCGCGTCGAATTCCGCGCCGATGAGCATCTGGCCGCGCTCCGTCTGCGACGCGTAGCACATCAGCTCCGTGCTCGCGACGACCGGGGTGAGCCCCGGCGCGTGGTCGTTGGTGACGAAGGCGTGCAGCGGGTGCGTGCGGATCGGGAGCCGGATGCCGGCCTTCGCAGCAAGGGCGGTGACGCGCCCGCCGGTCGCCGAGAGGACCAGACCGGCACCGATCGACCCGCCCGCCGTCTCGACGCCCACCACTCGCCCATCGTCCATCCGGAGCCCGGTCACGGGGGTGTGCGCGAAGATGTCGACCCCGCGTTGCGACGCGCCCGAGGCATAGGCCCACGCGACACGGTCGTGACGCGCGGTCGCGGCCGGCACGTGGTGGGACGCCCCGAGGATCGGATAGCGACCGCCGCCGGTCAGGTCGATCTGGGGCGCGAGCCGCTTGACCTCCCCGGGTCCGATCATCACGGTTTCGATCCCGAGGGCCTGGTTCATGGCGCAGCGGGCACGCTCGGTCCGCATCGCCATCTCGGTGTGGGCGCACCACAGGATGCCCCGGGTCTGGTGCATGAGCGACGCACCCGTCTCGGCTTCCAGCCCGGCGTACATCTGGAGGCTGTGGTGATAGAAGCGGGCCGCCGGCGGGATGCCGTAGTTGGCGCGGATGATCGTGGTGTTTCGGCCCGTATTGCCCGACGCGATGTAGTCCGCCTCGAGGACCGCGACGTTCGTGATGCCATGACGTGTCGCGAGGTAGTAGGCCGTCGCGAGGCCGTGCCCACCACCGCCCACGATGACGACGTCGTACGTCGGCTTCGGTGGCTCGGTCGGCCAGCGGATCGGCAGCAGCGTGCGGGTGTAGTCGCTCATCTGGCGATACCAAGACGCGCGATCAGCTCGTGCGCGTGGGCCCGGGCGACGAGGATCCAGGCGGACCCCGGCATACCACCGGTCTGGACCTTGGCCGGGATGCCCGCGATCAGGCCCTGATGAATCACGCTTCCGGCCGTGGCCCATTCGATGTGCGGCACCACTATCGACTCGAACTCGCCGTTTTCGCAGAAGATCACGAGGTATCCCGACTCCACCTCGACGATGGCGTGGGGGTCGTCGACCACGACCGACCCATCGAACTCAGGCACGACCATGCCGAAGGCCTCATCGGGCGCGAACCGCCAGATCGACGCCCAGTACTCGCCAACGTCCTCGTGGCCATCGTTCCAGACCGCGCGATCGATGGCCGCAGGATCGGCGACGACACGAATCCCGGATACGTCAAGCGCGAGCACGATGACCCTCCGGGTCGTAGAAGGGCGTCGGCGTGACGATGGCCTCGCGGCCATCGATGGTGACGTGGTCGACGAACGGGGTTCGTCGCTGCCAGCCCAGCATCACCGTGCGGCCGAGGACCGGGGACCGCCAGCTCCCCGTCACGTGCCCGATGATCTGGTCCCCGTCCCAGATCGGTGACCCCTCCACGGGCGCGTCGCCGTCCATCGTGAACCCCATAAGCCGGCGGTGGTCCGGGAGCTTCGCCGTCCGCTCCAGGGCGGCCCGCCCGATGAACCGGGGCTTCTCCATCCGGACGGCCCAATCCATCCCGAGGCGTCGCGGCGTGGTGTCGAGCTCCGTGTCCATCCCGATGATCACGTGGCCCTTCTCGAGCCGCAGCGCGAACAGCGCCTTGAGCCCGTGCGGCTTGATCCCGAGGTCCGCGCCGAGGTCGAGCAAGCGTCGCCACAGCTCCACGGAGCCGTCCAAAGGGTGATGGAGTTCGAAGGCGGCCTCGCCAGTGAACGACAGCCGCATCACGTGGCACGGGACGCCGGCCACCTCGGCACGGACGTGTCCCAGGAAGCGCGGTGGATCGGCGAGACCGGCGCGGCGGAGCAGCTCCCCGGCGAGCGGCCCGGTGACGTTGAGCGCGGCGAGCGACATCGTCCGGTCCATGATCCGGACGTCCAGCCCCCACTCGTCCGCCCAGTCGCGGATCCACATCTCGGCGTTGGCAGCCCCACCGGACGTGAAGCTCAGCACGAAGCGGGTCTCGCCCTCGCGCAGGATCATCCCGTCGTCCATCACGTGGCCGCGTTCGTTGAGCAGCAGCGCGTAGCGGGAGCGCCCTGGCTTGATGTCGGCGACGTGGCAGGGGTAGAGGCGCTCCAGCAGCTCCACCGCGTCGGGGCCATCCACGATCAGCTTGCCGAGCGTGGACACGTCGCCGATCGAGACCGCCTCGCGGACCGCCCAGTACTCGGCCAGCACGTCACCGTAATGCCACGGCCGCCACCACCCGCCGAACCGATCCATCCGCGCGCCGAGCGCCAGGTGCTCGTCGTGGAGCGCCGTTCGCCGGAAGGCATCGATGTAGACATCCGCCTCGGCCTCGCCGAGCGTGATCTGGCGCGATGCGGGTCGCGCCGTGAAGGGCTCCGGGACCGTGCCGGTCCGCGCCCCGATCCAGGCGCGGACGTGTGGCAGGCACGCGCCACCCTGGCACGTCCCGATCCCGGCCAGCGTCGCCCGCTTCAGGAGCTCCATCTCGTTGAAGCCCTTGCTCCACGCCTCGTCGAGATCTCCCACGGTGACGCCCATGCAGCGGCACACGACCGCCGTCGGGTCCGCGGGCGCCGGCGGGAGGGCGTGCTCCTCGGCGGCCGAGCCGACGACGCGAACGTGGGTCGCGGGACCGGCCATGCGGGCCAGCAGGTCGCGCGACGCGAACCCGAGCCCCACGATCGCCGTGTCGCAAGGCGTCACGGTCTCGACGCCGTTCTGCGGATCCGCGGTGACGACCGACCGGACGTGGTCGCCGGCGTCGCCCTCGAACCGGATCAGTGACCCCGGAACGATCTGGCACGGCACGCCGGCCGGCGGCACCCCGACCGCGACGGCCCGGCCGAGATCGACGCCTGCGGCATGGAGCCGCTCGGCGGCTCGGGCCGTGACGATGCCCGCCAGGTGGTTCCCGGGACAGACCGGCTGGATCTCGGCGGCTCCGGTCGCCACGACGAACTCGTGCGCTTCGACATGGCGCATCCGGCCGCCGGCCCCTCGCGCGACGACGGTCGGACCCGGATAGATCGCGACCACCTCGTCGCCTGCGCCGGCATCGAGGATCATCACGTGCCGTCCGGCTGCCTCGAGCGCCGCCGCCTCACGCCGACCGCTCGCCCCCGCGCCGATCACGACCACGTCCGCCTCAACGCGCTCGACGGCGATCTGCGGCGAAACGTGCGGCTTGGTCGCGTCCGCGCTGTCGACGACGGGGAGCGGCGGCAATCCCTGCGCGGGGTGCCGCTCGACCGTCAGGCCTGGGCGACACGCGACCTGGCACGTCCGGACGTACGCGACGCCGTCCACGATCGCGAGGCAGTTCCCGCAGTCACCGGCCAGGCACAGCGTCCCGCCGCGGCCCGGGGCCTCAGCGGCACGCACCACGGCGACCGCCACGACGTCCCCGGCACGGAACGCGATGGGTCGCCCGTCGACGACGATCCGGCCGGCGGCGGCCGGCGCGGCCGCGGAGGCCGCGTTCGTCGATGGGTCGGTCACTCGCGCATCCGCCGGCCCTCGGCATCGAACATCGGGGTTGGCTGGAGGCGGGCCGGCCGTCGTCGCCCGATGATCTCGATCTCGAAGCCGCTCGCTCCAGGGCCGTCCGGTGTCGCGAGGGTCGTGGGAACGTACCCAAGCGCCAGCAATTCGCCCGCGTGGTGCAGGTAGCCACCGGACGTGACCCAGCCAACGACGGCCTCGTCGTGCCAGATGGGCTCGTCGCCGATGACATCGGCCGGATCGTCCGGATCGGGATCCACGACCATCGCCACAAGCCGTCGTGCCGGACCATCACCGGCCAGCTCGCGCTCGTACGCCGCCCGCCCGATGAACTCGTGGTCAAGCTTGATGTAGCGGGTGATGCCGGCTTCGAGCGGCGTGTAGATGGGGCGGTACTCGCGAAACCACGTCCCGTAGTTCTTCTCCAGCCGCAGGGACATGAGCGCGCGCATCCCGAACAGCCGCAAGCCGTGCGGCTCGCCGGCCGCCATGATCCGGTCGAAGAGGGTCCGCTGGTACTCGGGCGCCACCCACAGCTCGTACCCGAGGTCGCCGGCGTAGTTGATCCGGGCCAAGAGCGCGGGGATCATCCCGAGGTCCACGCGCCGGAAGGTCATGAACGGGAACGCCGCGGTGGAGAGGTCGAGATCCGGCGCGACCGCGGCGAGGACGTCCCGCGACCGCGGACCGGCGATCGAGAGACCCGTCAGGTCCAGCCCCAGGACCTCGAACCGCACGGAGCCGTCGTCCGGCAGGTGGTGGCGGAACCAGCGCGAGTGGTGGACCTCGGCCGGCAACGAGCCGAAGAGGTGGAACTCGTCGGCGTCCGACGCGCGGGCGACCGTGAACTCCCCCACGATCCGTCCCGCGTCGTTGAGCATCGCGGTCAAGGTGATCCGCCCCGGGGCCGGCATCCGCGCCGTCAACAGCGACGACAGCCAGGCTTCGGCGCCCGGACCGCTGACCCGGTACTTGGCGTAGTTGGAGATCTCGGTCATCCCGACCCGTTCGCGGACCGCGGCCACTTCGGCGGCGACGGCCGACCAGGCGTTCGAGCGCCGGAAGGTGACCTCCTCGCGCGGCGCGAGACCCGGTTCCTGGAACCAGAGGGCGTGCTCCAGCCCGAAGGTGGCACCCCAGACGGCGTTCGCCTCGGTGAGGCGGTCGTGGATCGGCGTGGTCAGCAGCGGTCGGGCGCCCGGAAGCTCCTCGTTCGGGAACGTGATCCGGAAGCGCCGCCGGTAGTTCTCCTGGACCTTCGCGTTCGTATAGGCGAGCGTGGCGTAGTCGCCGTAGCGCGCGACGTCCATGCCCCAGATATCCATCCCGGAATCGCCGTGGTCGCCGCTGGTCATCCACGTCGCGAGCGCGAGCCCCACGCCGCCGCCCTGCGACAGACCCGGCCATCACGCCGCAGGCCACCCAGTAGCCACGCAGGCCGCGGATGGGGCCCACGAGCGGATTCCCATCAGGCGAGAACGTGAACGGGCCGTTGACGACGCGCTTGATGCCGATCGTCCCCATCGCCGGGTAGTGGCGGAACGCGACCTGGAGTTCGGGCGTGATGCGGTCCAGGTCCGGCTTGAGCAGCTGGGACCCGAAGTCCCAGGGCGTCTCCTTCGGCGACCAAGGCACGCACGCTTGCTCGTACGTGCCCAGCAGCATCGATCCGCCCTCCTGGCGGATGTAGATCTCGCCGCCGAAATCGAGCGCCATCGGCATCTCTTTGCCGGTCCGCGCGACGTGGGCGGCGACCTCGGGCATGTCCTCGGTCAGGAGATAGATGTGCTCCATGGCGAGGACCGGCAGCTCGATGCCCACCATCCGCCCCACCTCGCGCGCCCACAGGCCCCCGGCGTTGACGACGTGCTCGGTGTGGATCGTGTCGCCGCTCTCGACACGGACGTCCCACGTCCCGTCCGGCCGCTGCGAGAGCCCGACGACCGGCGTGTGACGATGCACCTCGGCGCCGAGCATCTGCGCGCACTTGACGTAGGCGCGCGTGACCCCGGTCGGATCCACGTGCCCCTCGACCGGGTCGTAGAGCGCGCCGACGAAGTACTGCGGGTCAAGCAACGGGAACAGGTCCGCGGCCTCGCGCGCGGAGATCAGGTCGAGATCCATCCCCAGGTATCGCCCGCGCGCCACCGCCATCCGCAGGAAGTCCATGCGGACCTCCGTGTCGGCCAGCATCAGCCCGCCTGGGAGGTGGATGGAGCAGTCCTGGCCGCTGACCCGCTCGATCTCCTCGTACAGCTGGATCGTGTACTGCTGGAGCCGCGCCACGTTCGGGTCGCCGTTGAGCGTATGCATCCCCCCGGCCGCGTGCCACGTGGATCCCGCGGTCAGCTCGCGCCGCTCGAGGAGCATCACGTCGGTCCAGCCGGCCTTCGTGAGGTGGTACAGCACGCTCGCGCCGACCACGCCACCACCGATGACGACGACCTGGGTCTCTCGCTTCACAGGGACTCCTCGACCGCGAACACCGCCCGTTCCCGCAATCTACAGGTTCGGCGGCTCAGGGGTCAGGCGCGGAATGGATCCCGCACATCGATGAAGTCGAAGCGCCGGAATCCGCTGTCGCGTGTGTAGAGGATCCGAACGCCGTTCTGGCGCATCAACGACGCGAGGTGCGTGTCGGGCACCAGGTCGCCACGGACCGTCCCCCCGCCGGAATCGAGGTAGGTCCGCCAGAATCCTTCGAGCTCGCCTGGTGCGATGACGTGGGGCAGGGCAAGGAGGCCATCGATGTTGCGAACGGCCTCCGAGGGGGCGATCGGGTGCCGAAGGATGCGCGGATTCGTCGAGAGACGCAGATAGGCGAAGATCGTCGGCCAGAACAGATAGAGCAGATCGCGACCGCTCGACAAGCGGTCGATCAGGGCGCGCGCCTGCTCATGGACCGGATCATCGAGGTTGTCGGCGTAGACGAGGATGTTCGCGTCGACTGAGACGCTCATCGGTCCTCATCGAGGATCGCCCAAACGGCGCTCTTGTCCTCCAGGTCGACGAGAGGTTCGCCCATGTGGTGGCTGACCCACCGGAACGGTGCGGCTTCCTGCCGATCGCCGGCGAACGCGCGAGCCAGCTCCTCCGACGCCACTTGGCCCATGCTCTTGCCTTCGCTCCTGGCGCGCTCCCGCAGCGCCTTCGTCACGTTCGGGTCAAGATCGAGCGTCGTTCGTGCCATGATGCGTGATGCTATGTAGCAACGCATCAGATGTCAAGACTCGCGACCACGCCGGGCACCACATCGGGCGTGCCTCGCCGACCTCAGGCGCCATCGGTAGGACCAGACCAGCCCTCCAGGCTGGGAAACCTGCTCCACCACCTCTTGTTCGGCCGTGATTCGTCCCATCGCGCACCTTCTCCGGCCTGGGAGTCGGGTTTCCGTGTGCGAGGCGGCCGGATGACGGCTCGGCCCGGCGTCCACGCAGGTTTTCGTGCCTGGCAAGTTTGGGTGGCGCAACCCGAAATGCTGCCCTAGTAGTCGGTCGGGACGCCACCCTCGGCGACGCGGCGGGCCACGAAGGCGTCGAGCTCCTCGCGGATCGCTGGGTCCATCGGGGGCGGCTCGTAGGCAGCCAGCAGGTCCTTCCAGATCCGGTTGGCCTTGGCGGGCACCTCGGGCGAGCCCGCCTCCTGCCACGTCTCGTAATTGCGCCAGTCGCTCAGCATCGGCTTGTGGAACGCGGTCCGGTAGCGGGACTGCGTGTGTTCCGCGCCGAAGAAGTGGCCGCCAGGGCCCACCTCGCGCATCGCCTCGAACGCCAGCGTGTCCTCGTCGACCACCACCGGCTCGAGGAACGCCTCCACCATCCCGAGCAGCTCGGCGTCGAGGATCATCTTCTCGTAGCTGGCGTGGAGACCACCCTCCATCCAGCCCGCCCCGTGCATCAGCAGGTTGACGCCACCCATGATCGCGCCCCACAGCGAGAAGACCAATTCGTAGGCCGCCTGGGCGTCGAGCGCGTTGGCGGCACACACGTTCGACGAGCGGTATGGGACGCCGTACCGCCGTGCCAGCTGCCCGCCGATCATCGCGGTCCGCATGTACTCAGGCGTCCCGAACGCGGGCGCACCGGACTGCATGTCCACGTTTGACGTGAAGCCGCCGTAGATGACCGGGGACCCGGCGCGGACCACCTGGGTCAGGACCATCCCGGCGAGTGCTTCGGCGTTCTGCTCTGCCAGCGCGCCCGCAAGGGTGACCGGCGCCATCGCCCCCGAGAGCGTGAACGGCGTGATACACACCACCTGGTTCCGCGACGCGAAGGCCATGATCCCCTGGAGCATCGGCGCGTCGAGTCGGAGCGGCGAGCTGGAGTTGACGACCGTGAAGATCGACGGTTCGTCGTCCAGGGTCGCGTCCGGGACGCCCCGCGCGATCCGCACCATCTCCAGCGCGTCGATGTTGCGCTGCCGGCCCAGGCTGTAGGCGTGGATCGGTTTGTCCATGAGGGTCAGCGCGTCGTGGGTGGCGTGCAGGTATCTGACGGAGTGGTGGACGTCGACCGGCTCGACCGGGTACCCAGCCAGGAAATGGACCGAATTGAGCGACTGCGCCAGCCGCAGCAGGTTCTGGTAGTCCGCCCGGTTACCGATCCGGCGCCCACCGTCGAGGTCGGCCACGTTCGGCGGGCTGCCGACCGTCCCGAACGCCATCCAAGGCCCACCGAGCCGGATGTCGTGCGCGGGGTTCCACGCGTGCAGGGTGAATTCCCCCGGCGCGCTCGCGATCCGCTCGGTCACCATCGCGGGGTCGAACCGAACGCGGGCGCCGTCCGGCGCGACATCCGCCCCGGCGGAACGCAGGAGCTCGCGAGCGTCGGCGTCGAGGAAGTCCATGCCGATCTCGGACAGGATGCGCAGGGACGCCAGGTGGATCGATTCGAGCTCGTCCGCGGAGACCACCGGCGTTGGCGGGTACGGCATCCGGGGCTGGGACCACGGACGCTGCATCGGGGCGGCCGCGCGCGCATGACCCTCCCGGCCGCCACCCCGGCGACGCTGGAGGCTCTGTCCCGCCGTCGTGTCCATGTCCGTCACGCCGCGTACCTCGTCATCGCGGTCTCGTCGAGGGTGATCCCGATCCCGGGCGTTGCCGGCACATGCAGCACGCCGTCCGGACCGGGCCGGATGGGCTCGGCCAGCATGAAGTCTCGGCGTTCCGGGGTCCAGCCGGGCGGGTCATAGGGAAACTCGAGCCATGGGCCGCCGCCCACGCCGGCCGCGACCTGCAGGTTCGCCAGCAGGCCGATCCCGTTCGTCCAGGTATGTGGCGTGAACCAGCGTCCCCGGGCGATCGCGAGCTCCCCGATGATCCTCGCGTTCGACATCCCGGCGGCCAGGACCACGTCCGGCTGATGCACGTCGAAGGCGTCGGCGTCGAGCGCGGCCAGCAGCTCCGTGAGCGTGCGTGTCATCTCGCCACCCGCGATGCGGATGCCCGGCACGGACGACCGCAGCGCCGCGAGGCCGCGCAGGTCCGTGCCCATCAGCGGCTCCTCGAGCCACAGCACGCCGAGGTCGGCGAGCCGCGTCGCGATCGAGCGCGCCGCGTCCAAGTCGATGGCGGGTGACGTGTCCCCCGGCATCCGCCAGCCCTGGTTGATGTCGACCATGATCTCCATCGAATCGCCGACCGCCAGCCTGGTCGCCTCCACGGCGGCCAGCCCCGCCTCGAGCGACTCGGCGGTCTTGGGATCGACCCGGATCTTCAACGCGCCGAACCCCTCCGCGCGGAGACGCAGCGCGGATTCGGCGCGCTCGGCGGCGGGCAGCAGCATCCCGCACGAGGCGTAGACAGGCAGACCATCGAGCGCGCCACCGAACAGGCTCGCGACGGGCACACCCTGCACCTGCCCAGCGATGTCCCACAGCGCGACCTCGAGCGGCCAGTAGCGGCTCGCGTGGAAGTCGATGGTCTCGATTGCGCGGACGTGCCGCTCGATCGAGAGGGGATCGTGACCGATGAAGTGATGGGCGTACGCCTCGAAGCCCTCCATCACATCGCCGGAGCCGACCCCGACGACCCCTTCGTCGGTCTCCACGCGGACCACGGTCGCGGCAAAGGAACGTCGCGGCACGGGGTCCCAGGCCGCGGGAAAGGGCGGGTCGAGGGGGAACGCGAGCCGCTGGAGACGGATCGCGGTGATCTTCACCCGCGCAGTATCGCCGACGCCCGCCGACGACGGACCAGGATCGCGATGACGCCACCGACCGTCGTGACGAGCAGGATCGCGGCGTGGATGAGGAGGGCCATCGCGAAGGCGCGCTCGCCGTTCACGCCGAAGCTCTCCGCGATGCTCTTCGCCGTCAGCTCGAACGTTCCGACGTAGCCCGGACCCGCCGGGACGATCGTGACGAGCGCCACGCCACTGCCGGTCAGGGCGGCCTGCGGGACCGAGAGCGTGATCCCGAGCGCGTGCGCGCCAGCGAGGAACGTCCCGATCGAGGCGGTCCACGCCACCACGCTGAACCCGATCGCCCCGATCAGGGTCCGGGGGTGTCGGGCGACGGCCAGTCCGTCGCGCAGGCGTCGCGCCAGGTCCACCAGAAGCGGCCACCGCTCGAAGATCGCCCCGATCCGTTCCGCCCCGGGCAGGCGGTGCGCCACGATCCCCAGCGCCAGGACGACGACGAGCACCACGACGAACCCGAGCCCCAGGAGGACTGCCGTCCCGAGTGGCCCGCTGACGCTCAGGACCAGGACGGCAGCTGCCGCGATCCCGACGACCATCGCCGTATCCACGATCCGCTCCACGACGACCGTGCCGAGGACCGTGGTCCGGCTCAGGCCCTCGCCTTCCCCAAGCGCGTGGCTCCGGACCAGTTCCCCGAGCCGCGCCGGCAGGACGTTGTTCGCGAGATACCCGATGTAGGTGTAGCCCAGCACGTGGCGATAGGGCACCGCAGCGATCGGCGCGAGCAGGATCCGCCATCGAGCGGCGCGAGCCGCGACGTCGATGAGCGACGTGCCGAGCATCACCACGAGCCAGCCGGGATTCGCCGAGCCGAGTGCCTCGCCGACCTTCGCGACGTCCACGGAACGGAGCAGGATCCAGACCGCGACGATGCTGATGGTCGTCCCGAGCGCGGCACGCAGGAGGGTCCTCGAGCTCAGGTTCATCCGCGGTTCGGGGTCAGTCCGTGCGGTCGCGCGCGGTGAGTTTCACCGAGCGCCGGACGCGCATCCGGTGAAGGACGTAGCGGGCGACCACCCGCAGCGTGGACAGCCCGTAGACGACGCTCCGCCGGAACCCCACGGACGACGCCTCGTCGAAGTAGCGCGTCGGGACCCCGATCTCGCCGATGCGATCCCGCAGGCCGGCCGCGACCACCTGCGACACGAGTTCCTGGTCGAACACGAAATCGTCGCTGTTGAGCTCGTACGGGATCGTCTCGAGGAGCCGCCGCGAGTAGGCACGCAGTCCGGTGTGGTACTCCGAGAGATGCAGACCGAACGCGGCGTTCTCGATGATCGTGAGCGCCCGGTTGCTGATGAACTTCCAGCGCGGCATCCCGCCCGCCAGCGGATCGCCCAGGAACCGACTCCCGAGCATCAGGTCCCGATCTCCCCGCGCGATCGGTTCGATCAGGGCAGGGATCCGGGTCGCGTCGTATTGATAGTCCGGGTGGAGCATCACGACGATGTCCGCGCCGGCTTCGAGCGCCGCGCCGTAGCAGGTCTTCTGGTTCCCGCCGTAGCCGCGGTTCTGCTGGTGGATGATCACGTCGAGGCCGAGCTGGCGGGCGATCTCGACCGTCTGGTCGCGTGACACGTCGTCCACGAGGATGATCCGCTCGACCAGCGCATGCGGGATGTCCGCGTAGGTCCGTTCGAGCGTCTGGGCCGCGTTGTACGCGGGCATGACGATGACGAGTCGCGGGAGAACGGGGTCCGTCGATCCCGATGCGGTCGGCTGATCCATCGGGCGCGAGAGTACCAGCCCTTCGCCGACGGTCATCGGCCTGTCACGGATGGTATGCGAGGATAGCGCGACATCGCCCTTCCATCGAGGAACCCGCGCCCCATGTTCGAACGACTCTTCGGGTCCGGTGAGCAGGACCCCTCCGTGGCCGAACGGATCCCGCCAGGCCAGTATCGGACCGAGAAATTCCCCGTCCTCCACTACGGCTCCGTGCCGCCAACCGACCTCGCGACGTGGGACTTCCGCGTCTACGGCGAGGTGGATTCCCCGTTCACCCTGACCTGGGACCAGTTCAAGGCCCTGCCGCGCAAGACGGTCAAGACCGATATCCATTGCGTGACTCGCTGGTCGAAGCTCGACACCGAATGGGAGGGCGTCCCGATCCAGGCGATCCTCGAGATGGCCGGTGTCCGACCGACGGCAACGCACGTCGTGAGCCACGCGGAGCAGGGATATACCGCCAACGTCCCGCTCGAGGTGCTCGATGACGACGACGTCCTCCTCGCCGACACCTACGACGGCCAGCCGCTCGAGCGAGAGCACGGCTACCCGCTCCGCCTCTTCATCCCGAAGAAGTACTTCTGGAAGAGCAGCAAGTGGGTTCGCGGCCTGGAGTTCCTGGACCACGACCAGCTCGGCTTCTGGGAACGCTACGGCTACAACAACAGCGCCGACCCGTGGAAGGAAGAGCGCTTCAGCGAGTAGGTGGCCCCGCTAGCTCCGGCGAGCACCGCCGGTCAGGCGCGGGTCCGGCGCGAAGAGCGCCAGACGACCGGACAGCAGCATGATCTCGCGATCAAGGAGCCGGATCAGCGCTTCGAGCCGCGCGACGGTCGTCTCCGCCTCGAGGAGCGCCTGACGACGCGGTAGTTCCACCTGGATGATCCCCGACAGCAGGTGCGAGAGGACGGTCGGGTCGTCAGGGATCACGAGGTCGTGCGTGGTTTCCTCGGCGTCATCGTCGTCGTCGACGCTCCCGAGCCCGGCGTCGGGCGCCGCATCGGCGCGCAGCGCCTCTTCGATCGCGTCGATGATCGCGTCGTCGTCGGTGTCGGTGTCGGCCGCAGCGGTCGAGCTCGCCTCCGGATCGTCCGCGTCGTCACCGCCGGTCTCGATCTCGACGCGGATGTCGAGCGTCTCGGCGGTCTCGCCGTCCCTGGCGCGCATCAGCTCCAGGTACCGCACGAAGCGACGGATCGCCTGGGCCGCAAGGCGCTCGGCGCGGGGCTCGTCGCCCACGTCATCGTCGAGCGGGGTGACGTCCGCCACCAGGAACGGCTCGGAGGCCGCGTCCACCGACTCGATGAGGAACCGGCCCGTGCCCGCGGCCAGCAGGTCGTACCGACCATCCGGGTAGCGTCCGGCCTGCCGGATCTCCGCGAACGCCCCGACGCCGGCCAGGGCCGCGACGCCCCGGTCACCCACTTCGCGACCATCCTTGATGAGCACGACGCCGAACGGGCCGCCGGTGTCCAGGCAGCGGCGGGTCAGGGCGCGATAGCGCTCCTCGAAGATGTGCAAGGGGACGACGATCCCCGGACAGAGGACCGTGTGGAGGGGAAACAGCGGGAGTTCCATGCCGGCCCCGAGTCTATCCCGCGCGCCCGAACCCGGCGCGCCATCCGGTGCTGTCTCTGCCCCGGACACGACGACGCCGCCGGGGATCCCGGCGGCGTTCGAGGGTCGCGGGGCGGAATGCCGCCCGTCAGGTGGTCAGTGCGAACAGCCCTTGGCTGAACCCGCGTCGTCCGCGGTCCGGAAGCTGGATCCGCAGCCGCAGGCCGACACCGCGTTGGGGTTGTTGACCGTGAACCCGGCGCCCATCAGCGTGTCGACGTAATCGATCTCGGCGCCCTGGAGCAGGTCGACGCTCTTGCCGTCCACGTAGACCTTGATCCCGTTCGCATCGAGGATGCGGTCCTCGGGGGTGGGGGCGTCCTCGAGCATCATCCCGTAGCGGAATCCGGAGCAGCCGCCGGAGTACACGTACACCCGCAGACCGATGTCGGTGCTCGTCTCATCCTTGGTGAGGTCGCGGAGTTTCACGGCCGCGGCGTCAGTCAGGGAGACGACGGTCGTCTGCTGGTCGATCATGCGTTCGAACCTCGTGTGGCGACGGCGGATGGGCTGGTCTCGCGCGTGGGTCGTCCCGGCGCCACCCGCATCGTACGCAGGTCAACCGATTTCGACAAGCACCCCAGCCGAAACTCTCGTACCAACGGCTGGATGACCCGTCGTCAGGCGTCGATCCGCTCGACGACGGTCGCGATGCCCTGACCGACGCCGATGCACATCGTCGCCAGCCCGAACCGCCCGCCGGTCCGTCGCAGCTCGTGGACGAGCATCGTGATGAGACGTGCGCCGCTCATCCCGAGCGGGTGTCCGAGCGCGATCGCCCCACCGTTGACGTTGACCCGGGACGGATCGAGGCCGAGCTCGTCGATACAGACCAGCGACTGGGAGGCGAAGGCCTCGTTGAGTTCGATCAGATCAAGGTCCGCGACGCCGATGCCGGCGCGTTCCAGGGCCTTGCGGGACGCCGGGACCGGCCCGACGCCCATGATCGCCGGGTCCACCCCGGCCACGGCCGTCGAGATGACGCGCGCCATGGGCCGGAGCCCCAGGTCTCGCGCCCGGGCGGCCTCGACGACCAGGACCGCGGCCGCACCGTCGTTGATGCCGGAGCTGTTGCCGGCCGTGACGGATCCGCCGTCCGTGGCGAACGCCGGTCGCAGGCGGGCCAGCGCCTCGGCGCTCGTATCGGCACGAGGGTGCTCGTCCCGGTCGATGACGATCGGATCGCCCTTTCGGGCCGTGATCGTGACGGGGACGATCTGGTCGTCGAACCGCCCGGCGTCGATGGCCGCGACGGCTCGCTGCTGGCTCTCGAGCGCGAACGCGTCCTGACGCTCTCGACTCACGCCCCATCGCTCGGCCACGTTCTCGGCGGTCTCGCCCATCGAGTACGGGTGGTGGCGCTCGGCGAGCCGCGGGTTGACGAATCGCCAACCGAGAGTCGTGTCCGCCATCTCGCGCGACCCGCGCTCGTAGGCGGCTTCGGCCTTGAGCTGAACGTACGGAGCCCGGCTCATCGACTCCACGCCACCGCCGATGAAGACATCGCCATCGCCGACCGCGATCGCGTGCGCGGCCGTATTGATCGCCTGGAGCCCGGACCCGCACAGCCGGTTGACGGTCAGCCCGCCCACCTCCACCGGAAAGTCCGCCAGCAGCAGCGCCATCCGCGCCACGTCGCGGTTGTCCTCGCCCGCCTGATTGGCACAGCCGAGGATGACGTCCTCCACGAGGGTGGCGTCCAGGTTCGCCCGAGCCACCACCGCGCGCAGGACGACGGCCGCGAGGTCGTCCGGGCGGACGCCGGCGAGGGCGCCACCGTAGCGACCGATGGGCGTCCGTACCGCCTCCACGATCCAGGCCTCCCGGACGGCCCGCTGCGCGTCGCGTGTCATGGCGGCGATTGTAGGGGTCGACCGATCGCGACGGCCGCTGGCCTCGGGACGATCAAACGGTGGACGGCGCCGACAGGACAGCCCCAAGGGCGAGATCCGCGTAGGCCTCGGCGACGTCGGACGCTGAAAGCCGGCCGTTCGGGCGATACCACGCCACGAGCCCGTTGAGCGCCATCAGGATGAAGGCGGCCGCGACCGTGGGGTCCACGGCGTCGAAGCGCCCGGTCTCCACGCCGCGAGCGATGACCGTCCGGAACCTGTCCTCGTAGGCATCGCGCCGTCGCGCCACGTCGTCCCGACGCTCGGGCGTGAGCGACCGCCATTCGTGGACGAACACGCTCGCCCGCTCCACGTCCTCGAGGACCACCAGGACGTGTGCGCGCACCATGGCGCGCATGGTCTCCCCCGGATCGGGCGTCTCGCCCATGCCCACGACCGCGGCGGCGGCCGCGTCCTCGAAGCGCCTGCCCATCCGGTCGACGATGGACCACAGGACGTCCTCCTTCGACGCGACATGCGCGTACAGGCTCGCGCCCTGGAGATCGAGGGATCGCGCGATATCGCGCACGCTGGTGCCCGCGTACCCGTGCGCGCGGAACAGCGCGCTCGCCGCTGCCTCGATCTCGCGCCGCCGTCCCGTCTCGACCATCGCTGCCTCCGACCCGAACGAACGCTTGTTAGGGCGAGCAGCCTAGCCCATCGCTCGCCCGACGACCAGTGGCCCCGGTGCGGTCCACGACCGCCCTCGCCGTTCGTCTGGTGCCCGCCCGGACCATCGGCTCGGCAATGGCGGTAATCCGCGGCGCTCCCGCACGTTCAGTGAGGGTCGAGATCATCGGTCGTCGCTCAGACGGCCACGACGAAAAACGGGAGTTGACGGATGCCACGAACCTCACGGTCCATCGACGTCGAGGACACCATCGGTGTCACGGCGGACGCAGCGCGGGCGACCGCCCTCGAGCCGGTGACCCGGCACGGCCGCCAGGCGTTGTCGATCCCGGCCGCCATCGCGGGCGGGGTGCTCGTGTGCGCGCTCGCGTTCGGGGCGAACCTCGGGTCGATGTCACCCACGTCGGGCGACGGCAGCGGGGCTCCGGGCGGAACCTCGGGCGGCACGGGTCCTGGCGGCGCAGCTGCTGGTGGTGCGCTCCTTGGCTGGGACGGCTACGACGGGACCTTCGACGATCCGGAGAACCCGGGCGGCGAGGGCGAACCGGGTGTCGAGACCGACGAGCCGACCGACGCCCCCGACGAGTCGGCCGAGCCGACCGAGAAGCCCGAGCCGACCGAGAAGCCGAAGGCCTCGGAGAAGCCGGATCCCACCAAGAAGCCCGAGCCCACCGAGAAGCCGAAGCCGACCGATGGCCCGATGGGCCTCGAGCTCGACATCAAGGAAGGCGCGGTCTTCATCGCCTGGAGCGCCTGCGGCGTCGACGGCGCCGACTACTACAAGGTCGTCCGGTCGAGTGACGAGACGGTCAAGTGGCCGGCCGGCGACAACGACACGGTCGTCGCGGCGGTCGAGGTCGGTGGCAAGACCAAGGCCTGGGACGAGGGCGCACCCGCGGGCAAGAAGGTCTGGTATCGCGTGTTCTGCGTCCGGGCGACGGACGATGGCTACAAGGTGGTCCGCTCGACCGACTCGAAGCGCATCACGACCCCCGACAAGACGCCCGCCCCGGAGCCGTACACGATGTGGCTCGAGGCGGATGTCGATGGCGCGAGCATCGTGCTGTCCTGGGAAGCCTGCGACAGCGACGGGTTCAGCCACTACCGGATCCTTCGCAAGGCCGACGGGGTCGCCACCGTCATCGCCGAGGTGGAGTCGCATGACACCACCACGTTCGTCGACGATGACGTCGAGCCCGGAGTGACCTATCGCTACCTCGTCCAGGCGAAGGGCCACATCGGCGATGACTGGGTCCTGCTCGGCACGACCGAGTGGGTCACGGTCAGCGTCGAGTAGCGTCCCGAACCCGACGAAGGGGCATGGACCTTGGGCGGACGGCCCTTCTGGGCCGGTCAGCGGGAGTACTGCTGGTCGGTGGCGGGGTCGTCCGTCCGGTCACACCATCGGATCGCCGATGGAATCTGATGGCGGCTCGACCAGCCGACTCGACCCGACCCGGGAGCGTGCCCTCGTGGACCGCGCCCGGGTCGACGCGTCCGCGTTCGGCCAGCTCTATGACTTCTACCTGCCCAGGATCTACGGGTTCGTCGCCCGCCGACTGGGCGACCCCACGGCGGCCGAGGACGTGACCGCGATGACGTTCGAGCGGGCGCTGACGGCCGTCCGGAGCGATGACTTCCGCAATGACTCGTTCGGCGGGTGGCTCTATCGCGTCGCCGCCAACGGTGTCGTGGACCATGTCCGCCGCGCCCGCCAGACCACGCCGCTCAGTGGGGCCGGCACGACGGGGCGTCGGCGCGGACGGCGCGCCGCGGATCTCGCTCCCGACGACGACGCGAGCGCCCTGCTCGGGGATGCCCGGGCGGAGCGCGCGTTCGCGGCAGCCCTCGACCGCGACCAGCTCCGTCGCGCGCTCGCCCGCCTCTCGGATCCGCACCGACGCGTCGTGGTCCTTCGATTCCTCGAGGGGCTCGAAGGGGACGAGCTCGGCGGCGCGCTCGGATGCACGCGGGCCACGGCCGCGGTTCGGCTCCATCGCGCCTTGCGGGCGTTTCGGGCCGCGCTCGCGGAGGAGGCGATCGATGCGGCCTGACAGCACGCGCCCGACACCGATCGATGTCGACCTCGCACCAGAGTTCGCTGCTCTCGTCGAGGCCGGCGACCGCGCGCGTCGCGGCGCTGGGGACCACCCGGCTCCGGCGTTCGCGACCGACCTGCGACGCCGGCTGCTCGCGGGCTACCCGGCGGGCGCCTATGTCCCGGCCGGCGACGGTCCGTCAGGGCCCGTCACCGTCCGGACCATCACGTCCATCCCGACCCCACGCTGGGCCGTCCTGGCGGTCGCTGCCGCCGTCATCATCGCCGTCGTCGGCGTCGGGGTCCGTGGCTTCGTCCTTGCGCCCCCCGACGCGACCGTCGCCGTCGCGGTCGATGCCATGCTGGTCCACGATGGCGTCACGTCGCCGCTCGCGGCCGGGACGGTCCTGGCGGCCGGCGACCGGATCGAGACGTCACCGACAGGGCGCGTCACGGTCTCACTCGCCGGGGGTGCCGTCCGACTCGCCGGCGGGGCGACGCTCCGTCTCGACACGCTGACTCCCACCGTCGTCGGCCTGACCCAGACCGCCGGCCGCGTTTGGCATCGCGTCGGCGCGGACGCGGGAACCTACCGGGTCCGCACCGGGGACGTCACCTGGACCGCGGTCGGGACCGCGTTCGACCTCGAGCGGCGGTCCGACGGGAGGGGCGATGGCGTGCGCGCCATCGGGATCTCGCACGACGTCCAGATCGACGGCCCGGGTCTCCGCGCGGACTTGCGCGAGGGCGGCGTCGCCGTCATCGCGATCGGTGGCGGCCTGCCGGATGTGGACCTCGGTGACGCCACTCCGGCGGATCTGGCGGACCGCTGGTTGCGCTCGAACGCCGAGGAGGATCTCGCACGAGGCTGGGACGTCGGCATCTTCCGGGACGTGCTGACCGCGGAGGCCCCTTCGGCGAGCGTCGAGCCGACCGTCGTTCCGGTGACGGCCACTCCGACGCCCGAGACCACGACCCCCGGCACCGAGCCCCCAGCCGAAGCGACCGCCGTGCCATCGGCCGAACCAACGGCGAAGCCCACACCGAAGCCCACGGCGAAACCAACCGCCACGCCGACCCCGAAGCCGACGCCGAGCCCCACGCCGACGCTCGCGGATCTGACCCTGACGGCGACCGCGTGCCCGGGCCGGTTCGTGGTCCTGGGCTGGTCCAAGGCCGGAGCCGAGGGGTTCGACCACTATCAGACGATCCGCTCGACGTCGACCTCGATCGCTCCCGTCTACCCGCCGGAGGCACCGGCCGTCGCCCCGGACGCGCTGTACACGACGAACCGGACCACGACCTCGGCCATCGACGCTGGCCTCGAAGGCGGCACGACCTATGCCTATCGGACGATGGCGTTCGACGCCGACGACGACGCCTACGCGGCCAGCCCGGTCAAGAGCGCCAAGGCCAAGGCGGTCGGCGACCTGGGGGCGCTCGACCTGATCGTGGAGGAGGGCGTGCTGTACGCCGAATGGAGTGCATTCGGTGGCCCGAAGACGTGCTTCAGCTTCTACAAGCTGGTGGTGTCGACGGACGACGAGACGCCGAGCTATCTCGACGGCGCCACGCACGTGTGGGCCGGCGAGACGATGAGTACCGGCTCAGCGGTCGCCGAGGCCCTGGATCCGGGCACGTACTACGTTCGTCTCGAGGCGCTCCGATCGACCGAGAGCGGCACGCTCCTCGTGGCCCACACCGGGGTGACCAGCATCACGCTCCCGTGAGCGGTCAGCCGAACGTGAGCGGCTAGGCGAACTCGACCAGTCGCCCGTCGACGAGCTCGAAGACGCGCCGGTCGATGGGTTCGTCGGCACCGCCCGACTGCTCCACCACGAACGTCGCGAACAGTCCGGCGAACTCGGCGTCGCCCGCGCCGAGCGAGGCCGCGGTGAGCAGATGGCGCTCCGGGAGGCCGATCAGGACCCGGCCGTGTGGGGCGAGTTCAGCCGCGAGATAGGCCGTGACCTCCGGCAGCAGGATGCGCGCCGCGTCCCACCCCGCGCCGGTATCGGAGCTGACCAGGCGTCGATCGCCGGAGACCTCGTCGGTCCACGATGCGGACGCGGACCAGGTCGCGAGGTTGCGCATCGCCGCGTCCTGGAGCTCCTCCGCGCCGATGCCCCACGACAGGAGGTGGTCGCCGTTGACGACGATGTCATAGGCACCTGCGTCGATCGTGTACACGACCGGCAGATCCGCCGGGCCGACATCGAGCATCGGCTGGGCGTGGCTGGCGGCGCCGCCGCTCGCGAGCGCCTCACGGTCGAACGAGTCGATGGCGAGGCCCTGGGTCCCGACCGGCCGGAAGGCCGGATAGATGAGCGTCTTCGCCCGCTCCCAGTCGTGCTCGGGCGAGTCCATCGCCGACGTCGAGGATTCGGGCGCCGGCACGTGACCCGACACCGGTGAACTGTCATCGATCGGCGAGAGGTAGTCGGGTGCGGCGTCGCGGATGGACGCCGGTGGCTCGTCGCCGAGGTCACGCTCGATGTCGCGCCCGACATCGCGGCCACCGGATTGATCGCGCTCCATCGCTTCTCCTCGGATACTCGGGCTCAGCGTCCGGTCCAGACCGGAGCACGTTTCTCGATGAAGGCCGCCATCCCCTCGCGCTGGTCGGCGGTGTCGAACAACGCGAAGAATGCCTGACGCTCGGCCGCAAGGCCATCACCCAACGGGCGGTCGCCCGCCAGACGCACGGCCGCCTTCGCGGCACGAACGGCGAGCGGCGGCATCGAGGCGATCGTCGCCGCCAGGTCCAGTGCGGTCGCGACGGTGCTCTCGGCGGGGACCACGCGGGCGATCATCCCCGCGGCGGCCGCCTCGGCGGCATCCATCGTCCGACCGGTCAGGATCAGGTCCATCGCCTTCGCCGCCCCCACGGCGCGCGTCAGCCGCTGGGTCCCGCCCGCGCCCGGCATCACCCCGATCTTGATCTCCGGCTGTCCGAACCTGGCGTCGTCACCGGCCACGATGAGGTCGCACAGCAGGGCGAGTTCGCAGCCTCCACCCAGCGCGAACCCGCGGACCGCGGCCACCAGCGGGACGCCGATCGCCCCGAGTCGGTCCCAGACATCGAACCGGCGCCCGGTACGGAGCGAATCGGCCGTCTGGGCCGCCAGCTCCTTGATGTCGGCACCCGCCGCGAACGCGCGGCTCCCCGCACCGGTCAGGACGATCGCGCGGCACGTGTCGTCGGCGTCGAGGCGCTCCAGCGCGTCGGCCAGCGCATCGAGGAGGTCGAAGTCCAGGGCGTTCAGCGCCGCCGGCCGGTCGATCGTCACGAGGGCGACGCCCGGCAGCTCAGCCGACCCCGGTCCGGCGGCTGGGGCCGGGAACTCGACGCGGACGGGACGTCCGGTCACTGGCGCGTGGGTAGCGTCGCTCACTCGGCCCTTCCACTTGACGTGGGCACAGTATCCACGGGCGCGGAAGGCGGCGCGAGCCACGGCCACGGGGAGTCGGCGCCTACAATCAGGTCGTGACCGACAGAGACTCCGGCGCGACCCGGCTCGAACGCGACTCCATGGGCGAGATGGCCGTCCCCGCCGAGGCGCTCTATGGGGCCTCGACCCAGCGGGCCGTGCTCAACTTCCCGATCTCCGGCCAGCGGTTCCCGCGCCAATTCATCCGGGCTCTCGCGTTGATCAAGCTCGCCGCGGCGGAGGCCAACGCCGGGCTCGGGTTGCTGGATCCAGACGTGGCCGAGGCCATCGCGGCGGCGGCGAGGAGCGTCGCCGAGGGCGAGCACGATGACCAGTTCCCCATCGACATCTACCAGACGGGATCGGGGACGTCCACCAACACGAACATGAACGAGGTCATCGCCCACATCGCGGGCCAGCGCCTCGCGGATGGGCGGGCGGTCCATCCGAACGACCACGTGAACCGCTGCCAGAGTTCCAACGACGTCATCCCGACCGCCCTCCAGCTGTCGGCTGCGATGGCGATCGAGGAGGCGCTGCTGCCGGCCCTGGAGCGGCTCCACACGGCGCTCGTCGCGCAGGAGCAGGCCTTCTGGCCGGTGGTCAAGACGGGACGGACCCATCTCCAGGACGCGACACCGATCCGGCTCGGTCAGGAATTCCGGGGGTATGCCGGCCAGGTCGAAGGGGCGTTGCGGCGAGCCCGCGCCGCGCAGGTGGAATTGCTCTCCGTGCCGCTCGGGGGCACCGCGGTCGGGACCGGGATCAACGCGCACCCCGAGTACGCGCTGCGCGCCTGTGCCCGACTGTCCGCCCTCTCCGGCCTCGTCGTTCGCGAGACGGACAACCACTTCCACGCGCAGGCCACGCTCGATGCGCCGATCGCCGCGCACGGCGCGATCCGGACGATCGCGCTCGGACTCTGGAAGATCGCCAGCGACATCCGGCTCATGGGGATGGGCCCCCGGGCGGGTCTGGCGGAGCTCGCGCTGCCCGAGACGCAGCCGGGTTCGTCGATCATGCCGGGCAAGGTGAACCCGGTGATCATCGAATCGCTGACGATGGTCGTGGCGCGCGTCGTGGGCAATGACACCACGGTGGCGTTCGGCCAGACCGGCTCGTTCCTCGAGCTCAACGTGATGCTGCCGGTGACCGCGGTCGCGATGCTCGAGTCCATCGACCTGCTGGCGGCCGCGACGATAAACTTCAGCGCGCGGTGCGTCGAGGGACTCACGGCGACGGACCGGGGACCGCGCTCCGTAGAGCAGGGCCTGATGCTGGCCACGGCGCTGGCGCCCCTCATCGGCTATGACGAGGCCGCGAAGCTCGCCAAGGACGCCTTCAAGCGCGGGGCGACGATCCGCGAGCTCGCGCTCGAGCGCGGCATGGACCCCGACGAACTCGATCGACGGCTCGACCCCGCGGCGATGACGGAGCCAGGACTGGGCAGCGGGCCGGCCGGCGGCTGACCGCCCGCCGAGAACCCGTCAGCCGGCCGAACACCCGTCAGCCGGCCAGGCCCGGGGGCGCTACACGGGCCACACGGTCCGCCCAGAGCACGATCCCGATCGCGGTCCAGGCCGCCCCGAGGGCGAGCCATCCGACGGTCCACGGGACCAGCATCGCCGCGGTCCCCGCGACGAGGAACGCCCCCACGGGCTCGTCGTCGGCGAGGACGAGCCGCGACCCCACCAGCAGCATCCCGACCATCGCGATCGTCTGCGCGGCCGCCAGGACGGGGAGTGCCAGACCCGGCCCGAGCTCGATCGCGAGCGCGACGACCCAGGCCGCCAAGCCGCCGACCGCCAGGAGCAGCACGAGGCGCGCGAGTCGTCCACCGCCGTCACCGAGACGCAGGGCGACCCCGATGGCCGCCACGAGCATCGACACCCCCGCGATGGTCGCGAGCGGCAGGGTCTCCACGAGGTAGTAGGGCCAGTCCGGGGGCGCCGGCTGGAGGACGAGCGTCGTGGCCGCCAGCGTCCAGAGTCCGCCGCCGAGCAGGGCGGCGGCCGGCGGGAGCCAGGAGCGCCGAGGCGGATGAAGCCACGCGTCGGCCGCGCCGAGGACCAGGTCGAACCGGTCGCGCCAGCCGGCGGGTCGCGCCTCGAGCAGCCACCCCATCTCGTCCTCGTAGCGGTCTCGCCACGCTTGCGGGTAGAGGCGCAGCATCACGCTCATCGACAGCCGTTCTCGACCCGTGGCGGGATCAGCCCGGGCGCGCCGAGCGCGACGGGCAGCGGCCCGAGCGTGATCCGACCGGTCTCCACCGTCAGCACGCCCGCCGCGTCCACCTCGATGGCCATGCGATCCATCCCGTGCGGCGCCGGTCCGTAGGTCTCGCCCTCCGGCTTGATGCCCAGCCGATCGTAGCGGGACTGGTGGCACGGACAGCGGAACCAGAAGTCCTCGACGCACGGGTTCGGGCGGCAGCCCAGATGCGGGCAGCGCTGGGACAGGGCCCGGACGTTGAGGGTCGAGCCCTCGCCGGTCGGATCGGAGCCCGGCAGCCAGCCGCCCAACGACGGGTCCATGAGGACGATGAACGCCCGAGCTTCCGCGACGTAGGCCGGGAAGCCGTCCCGGATCGGCAGCCCCTGGTTCGCCGCGACGAGCTCGGCGAACGTCCCGATCCGCACCTTGGGCGTCGCGGCCGCGGCCGCCGACCATAGGAATGCCCCGGTCCCGCCGATCATCTCGATGAGCCAGACGGCGAGCCCGGCGCCCACCGCCCGGCGCATCAGCGTCCGGCGCGACAGCCCTTCCGTCGCCTGGTGACGGAGCGTCTCGAGGGCCGGGCCGGGCAGCGCGTCGACCGGTGGTCGGGCGACGAGGTTCGACATGACCGATCAGCCACCGGGCTCGGTGGATCCGAGCCGATCGAGCGCCGCGTGCGCGAAGCCGCGCATGGACTCGAGTTGCGCCCGCAGGGTGGCCGCGCCGGTCGCCGTCAACCGGTAGGGTCGGCGACGATCCTCGGGTTCCAGGGCCTCGATAAGCCCGCGCGCCTCGAGGCGAGCCAGCGCCGCGTAGAGCGTGCCTGGCCCGAGCCTGGAACCGCTCGCGGCCTCGACATCGCTCATGATCGCGTACCCGTGCTTCGGCCCGTCCCCAAGCGACAACAGGATGTGGAGTGACGGCTCCGCGAACCGTCCCAGCTCCGGTAGCGCCTCTCGCATGCCCCACCTCGTCCTTCGTACGTACAACGATATATCGTTGCGCGATATATACACCTCGCATTGCGGGTCGTCAATCCCCGGACCACCTCGATGGGCGCCGGGAAGCGGCTACAATCGGCCGCGATGACCGCCACACGATGGGACCGCGCCGCCACGCCCTTGCCGCCCGTCGATGGACGGCGGCGACCGGAGATCGTCGCACTCCCGACCGGGCTGCCGTCCGTTCCGGCATTGTTCGACTTCATGCGCGACGCGGAGACCAGGTTCGCGACACTCCGGATGCGCATCGAGGAGCGCCGGGTCTCGGCGCGCGGCGACGAGACGACCACCTTCGAGGTGGCGCTTCGCCATCCCGGTGAGGCCAAGGTCCTCGTCGGCCGCCCCGGCGAGGGCGTCACCGGGGACTACGAGGTCTGGATCTCCGACGGGGAGATCGTCCGGACCTACGCCGGAGCCCACAAGCTCGGCACGCAACGGCCGATCCGCAACCGCCCGCGCGGGCTCGGCGACCGCGACTTCCCCGGGTTCGCCCAGGTCTACGAGCCCGTCACGGCGTTGCCCGCCGAGACACTCCCGGACACCTTCGTGCATCCGGCAGGGTTCTGCCAGAACACGCTCTCGACGGGCCGTTGCACCGTGACCGGCTCGGACCTCGTCATCGGTCGCGAGGCGATCCTGCTCGAATGCGATCACCCGCGGACGACCCAGGTCGCCGGTGACCGGCCCGACTACCGGGTGTCCATCGCCGTCGATCGGGAGACCGGCGTGATCCTGCGCCTCGTCGAGTCGATCGGCGGAGCCGTCACCCGCGACGCGTCCGTCGTCGACCTCGTTCCGGACGCCGTGCTCCAAACATCGGCCTTCCAGTTCGTCTTCCCCTCCGGGACGACGATGCTCTTCTGAGCCGAGGGGCTTCCGGGCCGATCGGCCGACGCGTATAGTCCCTGCCACCGCGTCTCCTTGAGCACGTGAAAGGAGGGCTAGCGACCGACCGGCGCCACCGCAGCATCGTGGTGCTTCCGCGACCGACCGTGGCCGCGCTTCACGTCTCGCGTCAATCGACACATCCCCGCGTTCGCGCTCGGCGCCCCGCCTCGGGCGGGCAGCAGCCGACGTCGCTTCGGCCGGACCTCGGAGGGTAGGTCCCGGCCCATCCGCAGTGAGGGAGAGGAACCGATGACTCAGTCCCGGGAAGACGTCATCAAGCAGGACGTCGCTGACCTGCACAAGCTCGGGTATGCGCAGGAACTGTTCCGCTCGATGGGCGGGTTCAGCAACTTCGCGATCAGCTTCAGCATCATCTCGATCCTGACCGGCGCGGTCATCCTGTACGACTACGGCCTCGCCTGGGCGGGCACCGCGGCCGTCCTCATCGGATGGCCGCTCGTCACCGTGTTCGTCCTGGCCATCGCCGCATCGATGTCCGAGATCGCCTCGGCGTATCCAACGGCCGGCGGCCTCTACTACTGGGCGAGCCGGATGAAGAACAAGGACTGGGGCTGGTGGACCGCGTGGTTCAACCTGATCGGCCAGTTCGCGATCGTGGCGGGCATCAACTTCGCGGCGGCCCTGTTCCTCAACGGGACGATCATCACGCCGTTGACCGGCGGCGGGTACACGAACACCACGGTCATCATCGGCACCGCGGAGAGCCCGGTCTTCACCGGCGCACTCCTGACGATGGCCATCCTGATGGTCATCCAGCTGACGATCAATGTCGCCGGCGTGAGCCTGGTCGCCCTCATCAACCAGGTCAGCGTTTGGTGGCACATCGTCTTCGTCATCGTGATCGCGGCCGCGCTCTTCATCCTCGGGACCAAGTCGACGGGTGTGGACGCGGGCTTGACGCTCTTCGCGATCCAGCCACTCGACACGCTGGGGTCGTGGGACAACACCATCCCGCCCGGCTCGGCGAATCCGATCATCAGCCTGAAGTACGGCCCCGCCGTGAGCTACCCGTTGATCTTTGCGTTCCTGTTCTCGCTGCTCCAGGCCAACTGGACGTACACCGGCTATGACGCCTCGGCACACGTCGCCGAGGAGACCGTCGGCGCACGGGTCGCAAGCGCCTGGGGGATCTTCCTGTCGGTCGCGGTCAGCGCGGTCGTGGGGTTCGTCTTCCTTCTGGCACTCACGCTTCGACTGCCGGACATGTCGCCGCTGTTCGGGCAGCTCGACGATGCCACGCTGTATAGCCAGTACTACTTCGGTGATGGCGCCGCCGTGCTGTTCATCCTGACCGAGAACCTCGGCGCTGGACTTGGCGGCATCCTGGGTGGCGGCATCGCCATCGCGATGGCCTTCTGCGGCTTGTCGTCGATCGCGTCGGCAGGGCGGATGCTCTACGCATTCAGCCGCGACGATGGCATCCCCGGCTCCGGTTGGCTCAAGAAGGTCTCGCACAGATACCGGACGCCGGCCAATGCCCTGACCGCGATGGTGGTGGTGGCGTTCCTGTTCACGGTCGCCGCCTTCCAGGTGGGACGCGGCACGGCCGTCATCATCGTCACGGCCATCAGCACCATCTTCCTCTACGCCGCCTATGGCATCCCCATCTTCCTGGGCACCCGGACGACGGCGTGGAAGGCTGATCGTGTCTGGAGCCTGGGGCGCTGGTCGAGGCCGATCGCGATGGTGGCGCTGGTCTGGATCGTCATCCTGATGATCCTGTTCAGCTTCCCGACATCAGGGAACATCAGCTGGCCGTTCATGGCCACGGTCATGATCTTCCTGCTCGTCTACTACTTCGGGTTCGCGCGGCGCTCCTTCAAGGGGCCCAAGGCCATGGGCGACAGCGCCGCCCTGACCGAGATCGAACGCGAGTTCGAACATGCGGCCGAGGAGGTCCGTGGCGCTTAGACCCTGACCATCCGACCTAGCGACAACCGGGCCGGTCGGCAGCGCCGGCCGGCCCGCACCCTTTCCCTTCGAGCGAGGACGACATGAGCGACCAGGGCCACGCGACCAAGCATCCCCGCCTCCTCGAACTCGAAGGGCTGGTTCGTGACGGCCAGATCGATACGATCGTCGTGGCGATCACGGACATGCAGGGCCGGCTCGTGGGCAAGCGCGTCCAGGGCCAGGCCTTCCTCGACGGGGTGATCTCGCATGGTGCCCACTTCTGCACGTACCTGCTGGGCACCGACATGGAGATGAACACGCCCGACGGCTTCAAGCTCATGAACTGGGAGACCGGGTACGGCGACTGGATCGCCGAGCCGATCTGGGACCAGCTACGGATCCTGCCGTGGCTCCCGGGGACCGCGATGGTCCTCGCCGACACCATCGACGAGGAGACCGGCGAGGAGATCCCGGTCTCGCCGCGGACCATCCTCAAGCGCCAGGTCGCGCTGGCCGCCAAGAGCGGTTATGCCCTCAAGGCGGGCTCGGAATTCGAGTTCTATGTCCTCAAGGATTCCTGGGAGGACCTCGCCGAGCGTGGTTGGCCCATCCCCAAGACCTTCGGCCACTACAACGAGGACTACCACCTCCTGCAGGCCACGAAGGCCGAGCCGCTCCATCGGCTCCTGCGGAACCAGATGACCGCCGCGGACGTGCCGATCGAGTTCAGCAAAGGCGAGGCCGCCAACGGTCAGCACGAGGTCAACATCCGCTACGACCACGTCCTGACCTCGGCCGACCGGAGCGTCGTGTTCAAGCACGGGGCGAAGGAGATCGCCTACCTCAACGGCTGGGGCATCACGTTCATGGCCAAGCCGGACCACCGCTGGACCGGGTCATCGGGGCATCTCCACATGTCGCTGTGGGACGTCAAGACCGATGCGCCGCTGATGTTCGAGCCGGATCCGAGCAAGGCCGGCCCCTACGGGCTCTCGAAGGTCGGCCAGCACTTCATGGCCGGCATGATGCAGCTCTCCCGCGAGCTGGCCGTCTTCCTCGCGCCGTTCATCAACTCGTACAAGCGCTATGCGTCGCTGTCGTGGGCGCCGGTCAACGTCGTCTGGGGCCGGGACAACCGGACCACGGGCTTCCGCCTGGTGGGCCGCGGTCCCGCACTCCATGTCGAGGATCGTTTTCCTGGCGGCGACATGAACGCGTACCTGACGTATGCCGCGATGATCGGCGCGGGCCTGTACGGCATCGAGCACGAACTGCCGCTGGACCCGGAGTTCAAGGGGAACGGCTATCTGGCCACCGGGACCCAGCGGATGCCGCGGGCGCTGTACGAGGCCATCTGGGAGCTCGAGCGCTCGGAAGCGGCGGTCGAGATCATGGGCCAGGACGTGGTGGATCACTACCTCAACGCGGCCCGAGTCGAGCAGGCGACCTACGACTCGATGGTCCATCCGTGGGACCGCGAGCGATACCTCGAACGCGGCTGACGGGCGCCCCAGGGTCTCGTACCGTGGCACGGTCGCAGGGAGCGACGAAGACACGGAAGACGTCGAGACGTGCCGTAGCGCGGTCGCGATCGCCTGATCCGACCGCCCCACGGTGATTTCGGGCACGTCGGTGTCCTCCAGGTCGCCACGTACCGTGGGGCGGCAACGGACCCCGGCGGGGCGCTGACGGCGGGGCGGCAACGGACCTCGGCGGGGCGCTGACGGCGGGGCGGCAACGGACCTCGGCGGGGCGCTGACGGCGGGGCGGCAACGGACCCCGGCGGGGCGCTGACGGCGGGGCGCTGACACCGCCCGATCAGGCTTACCCGCTTCCGGCGACCTCGCGAAGGCGTCTGGCAAGGTCCGTGTGTCCGGCCGCCTCGGCCACCTGGGCTGAGGTCCGGCCGTCATCGGCCGTCGCGCTCGTGTTCGCCCCGGCCGACAGGAACAGCTCAACGAGCTCGACGTCGCCACTCGCCGCCGCCTCGTGGAGCGGCGCGAACCCACCATGCTGGGTCGCGTTCACGTCAGCGCGGGCCGCCAGCAGGACGCGCGCCACCTCGACATGCCTGCCGGCCGCGGCCGCATGCAGGGGTTGGTTGGCGAACGCATTGGTCGTGACCGCGTCGACGCTTGCGCCGGCGTCGAGCAGCACGCGAGCGGCCTGCGCCTTGCCGAAGAACGCGGCGAGGTGCAGTGGCGTGAAGCCGTCGGTCGCGTACGCGGCGGCGAGACCCGGGGCGTCGTCGAGATGCCCGCGCAGCCGGTCCAGGTAGCCGAGCGCGGCCGCATCGAACACGTCCAGATCGGGGTCGACCGCGAGGAGCGCGTCCGTCGCCGCCCGGGCGTGCCGGTACCGCGCATGGAGGACCGCCGAAACGCCGTCGTCGCCGCGCACACTCGCCAACGCCGGGTCTTCGGCGACGATCGCCGAGACGGCGGCGCCATCGTCGGCGTCGATCGCGATGAACAGATCATCCCGGCGTGTCATGGCGTGCCCTCGTCCGATGTCCCGATGATACGAGTCGAGGCGCGTGAGCCGAGCGGCGAGCGGACCGTGTCGACGCTACTCTGATGACCCTCGGACGGTGCGAAGGAGCGACATGCGACTGCAGGACAAGGTCACGATCATCACGGGTGCCGGCGGCGGGATGGGCCGGGTGGCCTCGCAGCTGTTCGCGGGCGAGGGGGCGAAGATCGTCGTCGCCGAGTTCAGCGAGGAGGCCGGCGAGGAGACCGTGGGCCTGGTCCGCGCGGGCGGCGGTGAAGCGACGTACGTGAAGGTCGACGTCTCGAACGAGGACGACGCCAAGCGCATGGTCGATCACGCCGTGGCGACATACGGCCGGCTCGATGTCCTCTACAACAACGCCGGGATCATGCCGGAGGCGGATCACTCGGTCATCGATACCGACGTGGCGACCTGGGACCGGGTCATGGCCGTCAATGTCCGAGGCGTCTACCTGGGCTGCAAGTTCGCGATCCCGGCGATGCAGGCGGGTGGCGGCGGGTCGATCATCAACATCGCGAGCTTCGTCGCGCTCCTCGGCTGCTCCGTCCCGCAGGACGCGTACACGGCCTCGAAGGGGGCCTTGCTCGCCTTGACACGGAGCTTGGCCGTCCAGTTCGGACCGAACGGGATCCGCACCAACGCCATCTGCCCGGGGCCCGTGGAAACGCCGCTCCTGATGGACTGGCTCGTCAAGGACGAGGCCGCCAAGCAGTTGCGACTGGCACGTAACCCCACCGGGCGGTTCGGCAAGCCGGAGGAGATCGTCCACATGGCGATGTACCTCGCGTCGGACGAGTCGCGCTGGACGAACGGCGCCCAGCTCGTCGTCGATGGCGGCATCTCCGTGAACTACTTCTGAGCGGATCGACGGAGACCGGAGCCGGGATGGGTGAGGCACGCGTCGCCATCGGGGTCGATGTCGGCGGGAGCGGGATCAAGACCGCGGTCGTCGACGTGGACAGCGGGGAGCTGGTCTCGGCGCGGCTGCGCGTCCCGACGCCGGATCCCTCCACCCCGGACGCCATCAATGCGTCGATCGCCCGGCTCATCAAGCGGCTCGTCAAGGGATCGGTCGTGCCGGTCCCGGCAAACGCGCCGGTCGGGGTCGGGCTGCCGGGTGTCAGCCTCGGCGGGGTGATCAAGACCGCCGCAAATATCGACCCGGCGTGGGTGGACTTCCCCGAGGTCGATCGGCTCTCGAAGATGCTCGGACGGCCGGTGGCGATCGTCAACGACGCGGATGCGGCGGGCATCGCCGAGATGCGCTTCGGGATGGGCAAGGATCAGCCGGGCGTCGTGATCTTCCTCACGCTGGGGACGGGCGTCGGCTCAGGGGTGTTCGTGGACGGCGTCCTCGTGCCCAACACCGAGTTCGGCCAGATGGAGATCCGCGGCCGCCCCGCGGAGCGACGGTCAGCGTCGGCGGCGCGAGTTCGACGTGGGCTCTCCTGGAAGGCGTGGTCGACCGACCTCGACGAGCATCTCCACGCCATCGATCAACTCATGTGGCCCAACCTGATGATCCTCGGGGGTGGGGTCAGCAAGAACTCCGACAAGTTCATCCCGCGACTGACCCAGCGGATCCCGATCATCCCGGCACAGTTGCGCAACGACGCGGGAATCATCGGCGCGGCGATCGTCGCGCACGAGGCGACGGGCTCCTGAGCCTTCAGGCGGACTCGCGGAGCGTGCGTAGCGTCTCCGCCGAACCGGAGACGATCAGGTTCTCCCCCTGGATCAGCCGTCGTTCTGGCGGCGGGTTCGGCTCGTAGTCACGCTCGCCACGAACGATCGCCAGGGCGAAGATCCCGTCGTCCCGGAGCGACCCGACAGTCCGGCCGGCGAGTGACCCGTTCTCGGCGATCTCGATCTCCTCGAGCGAGAAGGCGAGCTCGCCGTGCGAGAGCGCGGTGTCGATGAAGTCCGCCACGCGCGGCCGGATCGCGAGTTCCGCGATCTGCCGGCCTGCCCGCGTGTAGGGCGAGACGATCCGATGCGCTCCGGCGAGGCTCAGCTTCGTTTCGGCGCCCACATCGTTCGCCCTGGCCACCACCAGCAGCGTCGGGTTGAGCGCCCTCGCCGACAGGGTCACATACACGTTGTGGGCATCGGAGTCGATCGTGGTGATGAGGCCACGGGCGCGCTCGACGCCAGCCGCCAGGAGGACGTCGTCCCGCGTAGCGTCACCCTCGACGATGGCATGGCCGTCGTGGGCCGCCACGGACAGGGACTCCGGATTGGTGTCGATGACGACGAACCGCTCGCCCGCGTGAGCCAGTTCTCGAGCGACGGTGGCGCCGACCCGCCCGTACCCACACAGGATCAGGTGCCCGGTGAGAGCCTTGACGCGTTCAGCCATCAGACCCGCCTCCCGTCGCCCACTGACCTTTGCCGACAGGATCGCCTCGACCGCGATCCCGATCGACAGGAAGAGGACAGTGACGCCTGCGACCAGCATCGTCATGGTCCACAGCCTCCCGATCCCGTCGAGGTCGCGAACCTCCTTGAAGCCCACCGTCGTCATCGTGATGACCGTCATGTACAGCGCGTCGTCGAGGGGCCAGCCAAGCATGACGTACCCGGTCGTACCGACGGCGACGATCGTGACGATCGCAATGAGCCATCGTGGGATCGTCGCGCCCTCGAAGACGTCCAGGAACCTCGTCACGCCCCCGATGCTATAGGAGCGGCGGGGCGCTCGTCGCGGACACGTCCATCACCGGACTATCGCCGACCGGGGACGACGAGCCTCCTCGCCGCTACTGACGGTCAGCCGCCCGGGCGCAGCGTCCCGCTGAACACCTGCCAGGCCAACATCGACTTGGCCACGAGGCTCATGACCATGTACGTCTTCTCGCCGACGAGGTAGTCGCGCCAGCGGCCGATCTTCCGGTACTGGAGGACCATGGTGATGGCGAAGACGTTGAACGCCAGGAACAGCGAGCCCACGATCACGTAGACGAAGGCCGGGATGCCGGACCCTTCCGGCAGGTCGGCCTGGGCGCCGTACGCGAGCAGGATCGAGAAGATGCCGATCCATGGCGCCAACCCGACGATCGAACCGAAGATGTAGTGCTTCCAGTCGGGGCGGTCGGTGCGACCCTCGTTGGCCGCCTCCATGCTCCAGCCGAACAGGATCATGGCGACGTTCGCACCGGCGATGGCCACGAGCGCGGGGAAGTCGCGGATGAACGACAGGTACGCGATCGCGACGATCATCACGGTGCTGCTGAACGCGTACTCGATCCAGCGGAAGGGGTTCATGCCGCGGGCCAGGAATGCCTCGTATCGCCCCCGTAGCGGCCAGCCCATGAGCGCGTGGGCGATGGCACTCATCCCGAGGAAGGACGCGATCACCCAAACGAGCGGGATGGACAGGAGTTCGACGGAGCTCTGCTCGATCCCGGCGAACGTGCCGTTCTCGAGGATCGGGCGAACGGTGGGCACGAATGGCGCGAACGCGACCGCTGTACTTCCGATAAGCAGCATCGCGACGAACTGGGCGCCGTGCAGGACGCTTAGGACGCGGTTCCAGCGGCGCAGTGATGCGGCGCGAGCGACGGGGATCGGTGTGGGAGCCATGACGACGACCTCAGCTTTGTCTAGTGTTTGTTACATGTTTGTCGAGAGTGTAAGTACAAGAGCGCCGGTCGTCAAGTGTCGTTGTGGGCCACGTCATCACGGGCAAGGGGGCGGCGACGGCCCGCACCCGAGGTATCATCGAAGTCCTGTTCCGAACCCTTTCCGAGGACGACCCATGGTGCTCGACCACGCCGCAGCAGCCGGTGTTTCCACCCAGAAGATGGTCATCGGCGGCGTGTCCGTCGATGCCGCCGATGGCGCGACCTTCGATGTGGTGAACCCGGCCACCGGATCGGTCATGGCGACCGCGCCGATGGGCGGACGCGAGGACGTGGACCGTGCCGTGGCGGCGGCGCGGGCAGCGTTCGACGACCCGCACGGCTGGGCGACGTGGGCGGCGAGCAAGCGGGGTCGGACGCTGTCGGCTTTCGCGCGTCTGATCGGGGACCACAGCGACGAGCTCGGGCGCCTCGAGAGCCAGAACGGCGGCAAGCCGATCTCCGGCGCTCGCGGCGAGGTGGTCGGCGCGGGACTCGTCTTCGAGTACTACGCCGGGGCGGCCAACAAGCTCTTCGGTCAGACGATCCCGGTCACCAAGCCCGGGCTGGACATCACGCTGCGCGAACCGATCGGCGTCGTCGGGCTGATCGTCCCGTGGAACTTCCCGATGCTGATGGCGGCCTGGAAGGTGGCGCCCGCGCTGGCGGCCGGCAATGCCGCGATCCTCAAGCCCGCCTCATACACGCCGCTCACCGCGATCCGGATGGGCGAGCTGGCCCTCGAGGCCGGAATCCCCGCGGGGATCCTCAACGTGGTCACCGGACCGGGCGGCACCGCCGGCGCCTCGATCGCGGCGCACCCTGGCATCGGCAAGGTGGCCTTCACTGGGGAGACCGCCACGGGCCAGGAGATCATGCGGCTGGCGTCCGGCAACGTGAAGAAGGTCTCGCTCGAACTCGGCGGAAAGAGCCCCAACATCGTGTTCGCCGATGCGGATCTGGAGACGTTCGCGCGCGAATCGCCGTATTCGGTCTTTGACAACACCGGCCAGGACTGCTGCGCGCGCAGCCGGATCCTCGTCGAGCGATCGGCGCACGAGCGGGTCGTAGAGCTGTTCGCGGCCGCGACGGCGGCCATCAAGGTGGGTGATCCGGCGGACGAGTCGACCGAGGTCGGGACGCTCATCAGCGCGCGTCAGCGCGACCGGGTCAAGGAATACATCGAGATCGGGCTCGGGGAAGGGGCGACGATCGTGGTCGGTGGCGGGGAGCCGGAGGATCCGGCGCTGGCCGGAGGGGCGTACTTGATGCCGACGGTCTTCGACGGGGCGACCAACGACATGCGCATCGCCCGCGAGGAGATCTTCGGGCCGGTCGTGTCGATCATCCCCTTCGACACCGAGGAAGAGGCGCTCCGCCTCGCGAACGCGACGCCGTACGGGCTGTCGGGGTCGGTCTGGAGCCGGGATATCGGCAAGGCGCTGCGCGCGGCGCGGGCGCTGCAGGCCGGGGTCATCAGCGTCAACTGCAACTCGTCGGTCCACACCGAGGCGCCGTTCGGCGGCTACAAGATGTCCGGGATCGGCCGCGAACTCGGGATGTCCGCCCTGGACTTGTACACCGAAACGAAGAACGTCTTCATCGACCTTCGCTGAGCGCCCCGCCGTGGGGCGGGGCGACGGCCGCCGGGACGCCGCCACGGTTCAGCGGCCGCCGCGGCCCTCGGGCCAGCCCACGGTCCGGTCGACGCAGGTCGATCCAATCGCGCAGCGCCCACGTCGTCGTCTTGAACGCGATCGTCCCCCAGGGCAGGTCCTCGGGCGCGTAGGCCTGGATCTCGGTGGCTTCGGGCGTCGGCGCCGCGATGCCACCCACGATCCGCGCCTCGAACGCGATCGTCACGACCGCGACCTCGAGCCGTGTGTAGAGCCCCACGATCTCGCCCGGCTCGATGATCAGGCCGGTCTCCTCCCAGGTCTCGCGGATCGCCGCCTGGTTGACGGTCTCATCCACCTCGAGGAACCCGCCCGGCTGTGCCCAGAGTCCGACCCCGGGTTCGATCCCGCGCCGGATCAGGACAATCTCGCCGGCATCGGTGATCGGCAGCGCCGTCACCACCAGCCTCGGGTTGACGTAGGCGACATGCCCGCACGACGGGCAGGACAGCCGCTCGCGATCCTCTCCCGCCACGCTCCCGAACACGAGCCCCGTCCCGCACCGCGTGCAGTGGTTGAGGGTCGCGGCCAGCCAGTCCGGGACGCCGTGGCCGGGACCCAGGTCCGTCGATCGGCCGTCCGGGCCGAGGTCGAAGCCGGCCATCAGGCGAACAGCACCGCGAGGCCACCCGCTGCCAACCCGGCCAGCCCGACGAGACTGACCGCGACCCAGGCGAGACGGAACACGCCCTTGGTGCGATCGACCGGCATCCACGCCCACGCAGAGCGCCAGATTCGGACGACGGCATCGGCGGTGGTCGCCAACAGCAGCGGCAGGGCCAGGACCACGCAGACCTTGACGAGCGGACTCGACAACGGCGCGCCCAGCTCGAGCGCGGTGATCGCGACGGCGCCGCAGATGAGCACGATCACCGACAGCGAGATGTAGTGCCGCTGCAGCGGAGTCGGGGCGACCTCGGGGACCGACCGCGGTGGCAGACCTTGCAGGCTGGGCGGGAGCGCCGGGACACGCACGGCCTGACGGTCGAGGACCGGCATCCCGGGTTCCCAGCGCGGGTCGTCCGTGCTCATGGCCACGAGTCTACGGGGCTAGAGCGATCGGGTCTCGACGACGTCCGGGTCGTCGACCTTGACGGTGCACGTCGGACACCACCAGCTCGTCGCTAGCGGCGTGCCGCACAACTCGTGGTGGAGTGGTTCGAACGGCGCGGACGTCGGCGTGGTCCGGGCACCCCAGTCGGCCAGCAGACGAAGGACCGAGGCGAGGGCACGCCCGTCGGCCGTGAGGGCGTACGACATGCGCGGCGGGCGTTGCTGGTACGCGGTGGCGACGACGATTCGCTCGCGCTCGAGTCGACGAAGCCGGTCCGAGAGGATGTTCGGCGCGATGCCCGGCAGGTCCTCGCCCAGTTCGTTGAAGCGCCTCGGACGTTCCAGCAACGCCTCGACGAGCAGCAGGCTCCAGCGGTCGCCGACACGATCGAGCGCGACTTCGAGTGGCGCGGCCGCGGTTGGCTGCTCGGGTCGTGTCGGCGCGGGGCGGGGCGTGCGTCGCCATGGCCGAAAGCGTAGACGCGGGTCCGGAAGGGCTTGTCACGGCGAAGTAGTCAGTAGTAGATTGCAAGTGACAAGTCGATACCAGCCGCGGTCGCAGCGGGGCCGACACACGAGGGAGCACAAGCGCGACATGAGCGTCATCGAGGAACTGCAGTCGGCCGTCACCGACGTCGCCGAGCGCGTCGGGCCATCCATCGTCGGAATCGGGCGTGGGACCGAGGGTCGGGCACCGTCATCGCGGACGGGGCCGTCCTGACCAACGCCCACAACCTGCGCGGCGACGAGGTCACGGTCACGTTCGCCGGGGGCCGGCGAGAGCGAGGGACCGTCGCCGGCGTCGATGGTGATGGCGATCTGGCGGTGGTCAAGGTCGACACCGGCGGCACCGCCCCACTGCCGTGGAGCGACGGTCCAGCCCTGAGCATCGGCAGTGCCGTCTTCGGGGCGGCGGCGTCGCATGGTGGCGGGACGCGCGTCACGTTCGGGCTCGTCTCGGCGGTGGCGCGCGCGTTCCGGGGACCCGGCGGTCGACGCATCGAGGGCAGCCTCGAGCACACGGCCCCGATGGCCCCGGGGTCGTCCGGCGGCGCCCTGATCGACGCGGAGGGACGGCTGGTCGGCATCAACACGAACCGGATCGGCGAGGGCTTCTATCTCGCGTTGCCCGCCGACGCCGCACTTCGAGCCCGCGTCGATGCCTTGGCGCGTGGCGAATCCCCGACGCGTGTGCGACTCGGCGTCGCGATCGCGCCATCGCATGTCGCGCGACGTCTCCGCCGGTCTGTGGGGCTGCCGGATCGAGACGGCGTGCTGGTCCGCGGCGTGGAGGCCGCGAGCGCCGCTGAAGCCGCAGGGATCGAGACTGGTGACCTCATCGTGGAGGCTGCGGGGACGGTCGTGGCCGACGGGGACGACCTGTTCACCGCGCTGGGGACGGTGACCGGCCCGTACGAGGTCAAGCTGGTCCGAGGTGCCGAGGAGCGGGTCGTCTCGGTGGGCTAGTGGCGCGATCGCGGATCAGTGGCGGGTATCGCCGCGGCGGTGGGGAGGGCCGGGCGGCCATCCGGCATCGTGGCCAGGCGGCGGTCGCAGCCACCCGGCGACCCGCCCACCCTGGCGCACCCGGGGCCGCGGCGGTGGGGAGGGCCGGGCGGCCATCCGGCATCGTGGCCAGGCGGTGGTCGCAGCCACCCGGCGACGCGGCCCAACGGCGTGGCGTTTTCGCGGCACTCCGCCAAACGGCCATGGCATGACCGTTAGGCACCTCCGTGGCCGTCCCGGGGGGCGCGAGGGAGCACAGGCTCGTCCGCGCCGAGCACGAACCGGCATCGTCGACGCCTGAACCGGGCCGCATCCAGTGCCCCGACGCCCGTCTAGAGCGCCTAACGGTCACGTGGTGGGAATCTGGCGGAGTGGCGGGCTAGCCGGGGCGACGTGGCTGCGCCGGATCGTAGTGGCGGGGAGCGAAGCGCTGGCGGGGCGAAGGGCCTGCGCCGGGGCGAGGTGGCCGCGCTGGGGCGAAGGACCTGGGCCGCGGCGAGGTGGCGGCGCCGAACCGGGCCGGGCCGGCTTGGCTGCCGCTCGCGGGATCGCGGCTGCTCGCGGGATCGCGGCCGCTCGCGGGATCGCGGCTTCTGCCCGTGGTCGCCAGGCAGGGTCATCTAGGTCGCGTTCGACGGGTCCTCGAGCACGGCATCGGTCTGGGCAGCGCGCCATGCCGCGAGTCGCTCGCCCAACGCGGCATCCGATAGCGCCAGGATCGCCGCGGCCAGCAGACCGGCGTTGGTGGCATTGCCGATCGCGACCGTCGCGACCGGCACCCCGCGCGGCATCTGGACGATCGAGAGCAGCGAGTCCAGCCCGCCAAGGTGCTGCGTCGGGATCGGCACACCGATGACCGGCAGAGCCGTCTTCGCGGCCAGCATGCCGGGCAGATGGGCGGCACCGCCCGCGCCCGCGATGATGACCCGGATCCCGCGATCGGCCGCGCCCTCGGCGTAGCGGAACAGATGATCGGGCGTTCGGTGCGCGGACACGACGCGCAATTCGGACGCGATGCCCAGGTCGGTGAGGACCTCGCAGGCCGCCTCCAGGGTGGGGAAGTCGGAGCGACTCCCGCCGACGACGCCGACGATCGGTGAGTCGACCGCGGTCCCCTCGGTGGTCAGCGCTCTTGTGTCGGTCACCCTTCCTCCCGTCCCGCGTCGTCGGCCCACTCGAGCGACGATCGAGCGGCGCGCGCCAGATCCAGCGCGACGTCCACCGTGTCGCCCATCGCCGTGATGTGCCCCATCTTGCGGCGTTCGAACACGCGACGCTTGTCGTAGAGGTGGAGATGGACCGCCGGGCCGGCCAGGGCGGCACGAACGCCGGTGAGTCGAGCGGTTCGCAGCGCGCCCGTACCCAGCAGGTTGACCATCGCCGTCGGGGCCAGCGCCGCGGTGTCGCCCAGCGCGTGCCCGCAGATGGCACGGATGTGCTGCTCGAACTGTGAGGTCGCCGCCCCCTCCATGGTCCAGTGCCCGCTGTTGTGGACCCTCGGCGCGAGCTCGTTGACCACGATCGCCCCGTCGCGCAGCAGGAAGAGTTCGGCCGTCAGGGTTCCCACGAGCCCCATCGCGACGGCCAGCTGACGCCCGATCGCCGCTGCTCGCTCCGCGACGTCACGCGGGATCGGCGCGGGCGCCACGGACTCCACAAGGATGCCGTCGTCGTGCACGTTGCGCGAGACGGGGAACGTGGCTGCCACCCCATCGACGCCACGGGCGACCACCACCGACAACTCGGCCTCGAAGTCGAGCTCGCGCTCGGCCAGCAGCGGGCTTCCAGCCGGGCGACCGAGTCGATCGAGCGCGGACTCGATGTCCGCCTCGTCGGCCACCCGAACCTGGCTTCGACCGTCGTAGCCACCGGTCGTTGCCTTCAAGCGAAGGGGCAGACCCAGGACGTCCGGCGAGGCGGCCGCGCGCAACTCGTCGGTGGACGAGACCTCGCGCCACGGGGCCACGCCGACGCGGGCCGCCTCCACGAACCGGCGCTCCGCCACGCGGTCCTGGGTCATGACCAGCGGATACCGGCCGGGACGGACCGGCACGGACGCCGCGATCGCGTCCACCACGGACGCCGCGACGTGCTCGAGCTCGTACGTGACGACCGCGCAACGCTCCGCGAGCCGCAGGGCCGCGCCGATGTCGTCGTACGTCCCGAGCACCATGTCGTCCGCCACGGCCGCCGCCGGACATCGTGGATCCGGGTCCAGCACAGCCACGCGATACCCCATCGCGCGCGCCGCCATCGCCAGCATCCGGCCGAGCTGGCCGCCACCAAGGATCCCGATCGTCGCCGGCGGATCGACGGTCGGACCGCGTGAACCCGAGTCTGGCGAGCACGCCGGTGATCCAGGCGTGCTTGCGGAACGTGTACTCGAAGGTGCTGTGGACATCGTCGGCGACGATCTCGCTCTTGAGCGCGATGTACTCGGCGAGGAGCGCCGGATCGGTCCGCAAGGCGTCGCGGAACGCAAGGTCCCGACGCAGCTCGCCGTCCCCGGGCTGGACGTGGCAGTGGACCCGCAGCGTCAGCCCGTCGATCGTCACGGAGCCCACCAGCATGGGTCGGGTCGGCGGGAACGGGTCCGGGCCCGGCTGGGGCTGGAAGCCAAGGGCGAGCAGGGCCTCCACGACCGCCGGGATGGCAGCCGCGTCCGTCGCGATCGCCAGGTCCACGATCCCCTTGCCGGGCAGGCCGGGAACCGCCGTGCTCCCGATGTGCTCGACGACGAGATCCGGCCTGCCGTCACGGATCAGGGTGGAGACGCGGGCCGCAGCGACGGCCGCTCGTGGGTCGAGCGGGAGCAACTCGGGCGCCTGCCGGACGTAGGGCCCGATCGGGGATGACATCACGAGCGAGTGTAGACGTCGCCGGCAGCACGACGAGGTGTCGGCACCGCTAGCATGCGCCGAGTGACCGAGCGGACCGCCCTCATCCTCGACGTCGATACCGGGATCGACGACAGCCTCGCCCTCCTGTACGCCGCCGCCTCGCCCGAGGCGGAGCTGGTCGCCGTCACGTGCCTGTCGGGCAACGTGGAGGCCGCACAGGTCGCCGTGAACACGCTAGCCGTCCTGGAGCTGGCGGGCCGAACGGACGTCGAGGTGGCGGTCGGCCGCGAGACCCCGCTGATCCGGGCGCTCGAGACGACACCGGAGACCCACGGCCCGCGAGGAGTCGGGTACGCGGAACTCCCGGTGCCGACGACGCCGCTGTCGACGCGGCATGGGGTGGACGTCATCGTGGACGCCGCCCGCGCCCGCCCCGGCGAGATCGTGCTCGTCACGCTGGGCCCGATGACGAACCTGGCACTCGCCCTCGAGGCCGAGCCGAACCTCCCGCGCCTCCTTCGTCGGCACGTGGCGATGGGCGGTGCGTTCGTCGCCCCGGGCAACACCACCCCCACCACCGAGTGGAACATCCATTGCGACCCGCACGCCGCCAAGCAGGTCTACGCCCACTGGGCCCGGGCCGTTGCGGCCGATCCGTCCACGCCGCGCTCGGTGGCGCTCGGTCTGGACGTGACCGAGCGGGCACGGATCATGCCCGAGGACGTGGTCCGTCTCGCCCGACGCGCGGGCAGCACGCCCGACGACTCCATCGCACTGGCGCGCGGCGAGGACCCGATGCTGGCGACGCGCTCCGTGGCGAGCAACCCGATCGTGCGGTTCATCGCCGACGCCCTTCGCTATTACATGGAGTTCCACCTTCGGTATGACCGGTTCTATGGCGCGTTCATCCACGATCCGCTTGCCGTGGCGGCGGCGCTGGATCCCTCGATGATCGAGACCGAGGCCTGGTTCGTGGACGTGGAGACCAGCGGCGAGATCACGACCGGCATGACCGTCGCGGACCGGCGTCACCTGACCGGCAAGGCCGCCAACGCGGATGTCGTGGTCGAGGCGGACGTCGGCCGCTTCATGGACCGGCTCATCGAACGCGTCGGTGGGCTGGCGGCGTCGCGGGCCCAGGCGGGGTAGGCTTCGGGCGATGCTGCTCCCCAAGGGCACGATCGGCCGACGATGGATCGCCGTCATCCTTGTCATCGCCGTCGTCGCCGGCGGGTGCTCACCGACGCCCGTGCCATCGCCATCCTCGTCAATGGCCGTCCTTCCGAGTCCCACTCCGCCAGATTCGCCGCCCTCCCCCGCACCGACATTTCCGGTTACCCCCCTCGCGCGCTGGCGCGATTGCGGGAAGGGATTCCAGTGCTCGACGATCCAGGTGCCGCGCACGGAGTCTGACCCGACGCAGGGCGTCCTGAGCCTGGCCCTCATCCGTCGACCCGCCGATCGGCCGGCGGACCGGATCGGATCGCTCGTCATCAACCCAGGGGGTCCTGGCGGGTCGGGGGTCGCGTTCGTCCGCGACGGGGCGGCCGTGTTCCCTAAGGCCATCAAGGAGCGGTTCGACATCGTCGGGTTCGACCCGCGCGGCGTCGATGCCAGCAGCCCGGTCCGCTGTGTGGAGGGTCGCGACCCCCTGACCGACCTCGACCCCTCCCCGGACACCGCCAAGGAGCGTCAGGCCCTGGTGGCCCAGGCCAAGGGCCTCGCGGCAGAGTGCGAACGCCTGAACGCCGAGCTACTCCCCTATCTCTCCACCGACGCCGTCGTCGACGATCTCGAGCGGATCCGCCAGGCCGTCGGCGACGAGGACCTGACCTACCTCGGGTTCTCGTATGGCACGCTGATCGGGTCCATGTACGCCGACCGCTATCCGGACCACATCCGGGCGATGGTCCTCGATGGCGCGGTCGATCCCAGCCTGTCAGCGCTCGAGATCCGCTCGGGTCAGGCCGCCGCCTTCGAAACGGCGCTCGGTCGGTTCTTCAAGGACTGCGCTGCCCGCCCCAAGTGCCTGTTCCACGAGGGCGGTCGGACCCGCCAGGCGTTCGATGCGCTGATGGCGAAGATCGACGACAAGCCGCTCCCGATCCGACGATACGCCGGTCGGCGCAAGCTCGGCCCCGGTCTGGCGTTCTCCGCGGTGCTCGGCGCGATGTACGACCGCGACTATTGGCCGGTGCTGGCCCTGGCCCTGGCCGCCGCGAAGGCGGGCGACGGGCGCTATCTCGTGGCGATCTCGGACCCGTTCCGCGGGCGGAAGTCCGACGGCTCGTACTCCAACCAGAGCGACGCTTACTTCTCGACGACGTGTCTGGACTTCCCGGCAGCGACGGCGACCGACGACTACGACGCGTTCGCGGCCCGATTGCAGAAGTCGGCGCCGCACTTCCGCGCGGTCGCGTACAACGACCTGCCATGTGCCTTCTGGCCCGTGGCAGCCCAGCGGACGCCGGCCCCCGCTCGAGGCACGGGAGCCCCACCGATCGTCGTGGTGGGCTCGACGCTCGACCCGGCGACGCCCTACGCGTGGGCGAAGGCCCTGGCGAAGCAACTCGAATCGGCGACCCTGGTCACGCGCAAGGGCGACGGCCATACCGCGTACTTCGCGAGCAAGTGCATCCGGACCGCGATCGATGCCTACTTGTTGGATCTGACGGTCCCGAAGGCCGGGTTGACCTGCGCCAAGTAGCGTTCCGGGCCGAACGGTCGCGGGCTCGAACCTAGGTCAGGGCGACCTCGTGCTCCTCGCCCTCGACGATCCGCCAGCCGCGAAGGCCTGGCGCACCGGTCGCCGGATCCGCCTCATCCGCGCTCAATGAGACCAGCAGGTAGAGCGCATCCGGGTAGAACGCGAGGCCGATGTCCGTGGGCGATGGTCTGGCGGGCGTGTGGGTGTGGGAGTGGACGATCCCCCAGATGACCTCGTCGGCGTCATCCGCGGCGACCGAGATCCGGTACAGGTCGTCGGGATGGATGTCGTAGCGATACGGGGATGCGGCGGCATTGCGTGCCGGTTCGAAGCGCGTGGCGGTGCCGCCCGCCGCCGCTGGTGCGTCACCCACGATCAGCCCGCACGATTCGTTCGGGTACTCTGCGCGGGCCTGGGCCACGATCGCGTCACGGATGGTCGCCGCGAGCGTGGCGGTCGCCGGTCCCGGATGGTCACCAGATGACATCAAGGTCCGCCGGTCGTGCCGCATAGTCGCGCAGCTTCTCGTCCTTTGTGACCAGCGGGACCCGAAGTTCACGCGCCGTGGCATAGATGAGTCGATCCGCCGGATCACGGGGGAAGATGGCCCCGTCGAGCTGACCAGCCCATGCCGTCGCCTCCGGCGTCAGGGGCGCGGAGACCGACCGGTCGTCGGCCATGACCACGCCGATCCAATGCGTCAGCGGGCGGTCCAGGACGACGCGACCATCCCGGACCAGGAGCCCGATCTCCCACCAGCTGATCGGACTGATCAGCACCCGCTCAGCGTCCTGGATGGCGTCGACCGCGGGGGGAGATAGCCGGGATCGGCCGGCAAGCCACCACAGGAGACAGTGCGTGTCGACGAGGACGTTCAGATGATCCCTCGCTCCGCGTCCCAGACCTCACCGGTCGAGTAATAGTCCTCGTCAGCGTCCGCGATCAGGGTGACACTCCCGATGAGCGATCCGCCGTACTCGTCGCTCTCGGCGGGCACCACCCTGGCCACCGGGCGGCCGTGCTTCGTGATCGTGTAGGAGACCTTCATCTCGTTCACCTGATCGAGGATGGCCAGGCACTCCGCCTTGAAGCGGCTGGCCATGATCGTCCGTTCGGGCATCTCTCGCGGCATATGACTACTGACTATCGTCACTGGTCATATCAGCGTCAATCCGCGCCGACTGGCTCACCACCAGTTGACGCCGCCTTCGAGCGCCTCTTCCATATCGGCGAGGTCCGTCGTGAACGTGCCGGCCGAGAGGTACTTCCACCCACCGTCCGGGAGGAGCGCCACGATGGTCCCGTGGTCCATGGTCTCGGCCACCTTGGCCGCCGCCACCAGCACGGCCCCACAGGACGGACCCGCGAAGATCCCCTCGCGGAAGACGAGCTCGCGCAGCGCCGTGATGGCGGCCGCGTTGGAGACGAGGTACTTGGCGTCGATCAACGATGGGTCGAGGATCTCGGGGATGAAGCCTTCATCGAGCGAGCGCAGGCCCTGGACCAGTTCTCCGGGGAGCGGCTCGGCCGCGATCACGCGGATCGCGGGCACGTGCTCGCGCAGGTAGCGCGAGACGCCCATCAACGTCCCGGACGTGCCCAGCCCGGCCACGAAGACGTCGATCTCCGGGCAGTCCGCGAGGATCTCGGGGCCCGTGGTCTCGTAGTGGGCGAGCGCGTTGGCCGGATTGCCGTACTGGTACGGCATCACGAACCGCTCGTCCTTCGACACGAGGTGCTTCGCTAGGGCGATCGCGCCGTTCGAACCCTGCGCACCCGGCGAATCGATCACCTCCGCCCCGAACAGCGCCGCCATCTGCCGCCGCTCGTTGGTGACGTTGTCGGGCATGACCAGCGCGACGCGGTAGCCCTTGCGGCGACCGATCATCGCCAGGGCGATCCCGGTGTTGCCCGACGTCGGCTCGAGGATGATCGAGTCCTCGTGGAGCAGCTCGCGTCGCTCGAGGTCCTCGATGAGGTACTTGGCGACCCGGTCCTTGACCGACCCCGTCGGGTTGAGCATCTCGAGCTTGGCGAAGATCCGCACGTTCGGGTTCGGGCTCATCCGCGGGATCTCGACCAGCGGCGTGTGGCCGATGGCCTCGAGGATGTCCGCATAACGCCCGCCGTGCGGGAGCAGGTCCTCGTGGGCGTGCGCGTGACCGTGGTCGGCGTCGTCGAGCCGCCAGGGGACGGCCATGGCGGTCAGCCCCCGGCCATCGCCGGCAGGAGCCGGACCTCGTCCGCGGGCGCGACCGGCGTCTCCAGACCCGCGAGGTACCGGACGTCCTGGCCGTTCACGTAGACGTTGACGAACCGGTTGAGATCGCCGTCCTCGGCGAGCAACTGCGATCCGAGCGACGGATGGCGCGCCACAAGAGCGTCAACCACCTCGCGGATCGACCCGCCCTCGAGCTCGAGCGACTTGACCCCGCCCACGTTCGCTCGAAGCACGGACGGGATGAAGACCGTGCTCATGCGCGCGCCTCGGGCGAGATCGTGCCGGCGAGACCGGTCATGGTCATCGCGAACGGGATGTCGTTGCCGACGCTGTCGACCGTCAGCGGATGACCCGCCTTGCGGGCCTCGACCGCCTTGTCGGAGCAGACCGGGCATTCCGGGTCGCGCCGAAGCTTGAGTTCGGTGAACTCGGTCTCGAGCGCATCGAACAGCAGCAGGCGACCGGCGAGCGTGTTCCCGATCCCGAGCAGGACCTTGAGTGCTTCATTCGCCTGGAGCAGGCCCAGGATCCCGGGCACCACGCCCAGGACACCAGCCACGGAGCAGCCAGGGGCGAGTTCCGGCGGCGGCGGCGTCGGGTACAGGCAGCGGTAGCACGGACCCTCGAAGGGAACGAATGTCGTCAGCTGGCCCTCGAACCGGAAGACGGACGCGTGGACGACCGGGATCCCGGCCACGACCGCCGCGTCATTGAGGATGTAGCGGGTCTCGAACGTATCGGTGCCGTCGAGGATCACGTCGTAGCCAGCGATGATCCGCTCGACATTCGATGCGACGAGCATCTCCTCGTGCGCCACGACGTTGATGTCCGGGTTCAGCGCCTTGATCGAGATCCGTGCCAATTCGACCTTGCGCTCCCCCACCCGATCGGTCGTGTGGACGATCTGGCGCTGGAGGTTGCTGATGTCGACGATGTCGAAGTCGACGATGCCGATCGTCCCGACACCGGCGGCCGCGAGGTAGAGCGACGCCGGCGAGCCGAGACCGCCCGCGCCGATCAGCAGCGCCTTGGACCCCAGCAGTCGCGCCTGACCGGCCGAACCGACCTCGGGGATCAGCAGGTGGCGGCTGTAGCGCTGCTTCTGCTCAGCGGTCAGCACGACAGGCGTGTCGAACGTGAGACCCGCGCTCTTCCAGCCCTGGAACCCGCCGCGCATCGAGGCGACGTCGGTGTAGCCCATCTCGGCCAGCGTCTGGGCGGCGAACAGCGAGCGCACACCGCCGGCGCAATAGAGGATCACCGGGGCATCACGATCGGGCGCGACGCCCTCGATCTGCTGCTCGATGTAGCTCTTGGAGACATGGGCGGCGCCGGGAAGGTGGCCCTGCTCCCACTCGGACGCCTCTCGGACGTCCACGATCGTGGCGGCGCCCGGCGCGAGGGCATCGACCTCGGCGGGACTGACTTCGGTGATCTGGGCGCGGGCCTCGCGGAGGAGGTCGGCGTAGGACTTCGGCATGAGGCTGGGGGACTCCGGTGATCGACAGGCTGACGGCGGTCCGCCGTCAGGGCGTGAGGAGGGGCGAAAGGACGGGCCGGCGTCAGGCCGGCTGACGACACCTGCAGCGGCGCTCGATCCCGGTCACGCGCCGGCCTCGGACGTGGCCGGGGTCGGGGCCGCCGTGGTTGCAGCGCCGAGATCCGTGAGGACGTGCTGAAGGCTGTCGTGGCTCAACATCGCGCACTTCAGGCGCGCCGGGCTGATCTCGATCCCGAGGAGGTCGAGCAGGTCGTCGGCGCGGAAGTTCGTGACCTCGGCCAGCGGCTTGCCCTTGATCTCGTCGGTCAGGAGGCTCGCGCTTGCCTGGCTGATCGCGCAGCCACGGCCCGTGAACCCGACCCGATCCACGATCCCGTCCTTGACCCCGAGCATCAGGGTGATCCGATCGCCGCACAGCGGGTTCGACCCTTCGAACGACGCGTCCGCATCCTCGACGACCCCAAAGTTGTGGGGTCGCCGGTAGTGCTCAAGGATGTAGTCGCGGTACAGGTCGTCCATCTCGGCATCGACTATATCGCGGATGTCCAATCCCTACCACGGAAGTCGGGATTACGACGAATGGCCTCGTCAGTCGAAGACGATCAACTGGCGGAGCGCGGAGCCGTCGGCGAGGCGGTCGAAACCCGCGTTGATCTCGTCGAGTCCGATCCGCCCGCTGATGAGCCGCTCGATCGGCAGCCGCCCTTCCTGCGCGAGCGCGAGGTACCGCGGGACGTCGCGGCGGGGCACGCTCGAGCCCATGTAGGACCCACGGATGGTCCGCTCCTCGGCCACGAGACTGAGGGCCGGGATGGACAGCATGGCGTCTGCCGACGGCAGCCCGGCCGACACCGTGGTCCCGCCCGGTCGCGTTGCGGCATAAGCGGTCTGGAGTGTCGCGACCCGGCCGACCGCTTCGACAACGGTCTGTCCGCCACCGTCGGTCATCTCGCTGATGACCGCAACGACATCTGGGTCATCGCCACGGACCGTGTGGGTGGCGCCGAGCTCCCTTGCCAACGCGAGCTTCGCATCGACGACGTCCACGGCCACGATGGGGTGGCAGTCCGCAAGTCGCGCACCCATCACGGCCGATGAGCCGACGCCACCCAGACCAAAGATCACCGCCGAAGAACCGGGTCTGGCCTTCGCCGTGTTCAGGATGGCCCCGACACCGGTCAGGACCGCGCACCCGAGGACGGCGGCGGTCGGCAGGTCCGCGTCGGGGTCGATCCGGACGAGTGAGCCCTGCGCGACGACGGCGTGGTCGGCGAACGCGGCAACGCCAAGCAGATGGTTGATCGGCTCGCCGCTATCGGGGCGGGTCAGGCGTCGGTCGCCGCCGAGGAGCGTCCCCGCGCGGTTGGCGACCTGTCCGGGCTCGCAGAGGGCCGGCCGGCCGGAACGGCACGGCGGACACATGCCACACGACGGCACGTAGCTGAGGACGACGTGATCGCCGACCGTGACGTCCGTCACGTCCGCGCCGATGGCCTCGACGACGGCGGACGCCTCGTGCCCCAGCAGCATGGGCAGCGGCCGGACGCGCGACCCATCGATCACGGACAGGTCCGAGTGACAGAGACCGGCGGCCACGATGCGGACAAGGACCTCGCCGGGGCCGGGGTCAGCGAGGTCAAGCTCGGCGATCTCAAGTGCGCCGCTCGCGGCGTACGGCGCCCGATTGCCAACATGGTTCAGAACGGCGCCGCGGATTCTCATGGCGCGATGATAGGGGCGCTAGAGCGCGGTGGGCCGGCGGCGTATCCAGCCGCCACCGGCCCTGGCGCATAGGTCAGACGGAGGTGCCGACCTTGTTGAGGATGTCGCTGATCTGTCCGCCAAGGAAGATCAGGGCGACGATGGCCACGATGGCGATGAGCGCCAGGATGAGGGCGTACTCGGCGAGTCCCTGACCACGATCGTCGGGCATCGCGCGCTCCCAGGCGGTTCGAAGCATGCGCATTCGGCGCGTCTCCTTCAGCCTCCGAAGCCGAGGCGGGCACCCACCCAGCGGTGAGTGACAGGAGCATCCGGCGGGCCCCCCGCGACCGAAATCGGCGATGGGCCCCAGCGGGCGTTGCGGGTCCACCCGTAGGACCGCTGCCGGGGATCCGCTCAGATGCCGGGCCAACTGAACCGGACGACGGTGCCCCCTCCCACGCCATCGGCGCTCTCGACCACGACCGACCCACCGCAAGCCTGGGCCTCGGCGCGCATGTCCGCCAGACCGCGACGCCCGCTGGCCGCCGCCAGCCGGGACGCATCGGACGCGAGTCCTGGGCCGTCGTCTCGGATGACGAGTCGCAGGCGACCAGGCTCGTTGGTGAGCTCCATCCCTGCCGAGGCGGCCGGGGCATGGCGAACCACGTTGTCGATGGCGAGCTGCGCGATCCGGAAGGCCGCCGCCTCGACGGCCTTGGTCGATCGGTCGGTCGCCGCCGTGGTCGGGGTCGGCACCCCCACGACGTCGATGGTCACGCGGACATCCGATCGCTCCTCCGTCCGTTCGGCTAGCCACTCGAGCGCCGCCAGAAGGCCGAGCTCGTCGAGGACCACGGAGTGGCGCGCCTCGACGAGTCCGTCCACCTCGCCGAGCACGTCCCGAAGCACCACGGCCAACCGTTCCGGTGGCCCGCCGCGTTCGGCCTCCGACAACGCTCGGCGCACGGCGGGGACGACATCCGCATGCAACTCGGCGGCGATCCGCGAGCGTTCTGCCGTCGCGGCGCGTCGAGCGCGACCGTGACCGGGGGCCAGTTCGTCGATGAAGATTCGCAGCGCCTCGGCGAGGCGAGCTGGCCCTGGGGCGATCCTCGCGTCAGAGAGTCGGTCGCGCGTCCGGCCCGCGGCAGGTCGGAGATCGGCGAGGACCCCGAAGACCGTCGTCGCGAGCACGACCGCCAGGAGCGCGCGCGTCACGAGGACGACGTTGCCGAGCGGCGAGAGTGGGGGCGCCGGGATGCCATCGTCGAGTGTGGCGAGCACCCCGACGCTGACGATCGCCACGAACCCGAGCGCGATCCACGCGACCGCCTTGACCCGGGCGCCGGCGCCACGTCTCGGCCCCGTCGCATAGGCCACGGCCGCAGCCGTCGCGGCCAGGGTGCCAAGGCACACCAGCACCACGAGCCAGCGCCAACCGGCGGGTCCCAGCCCGATCCGGTTCGCTCGACCGAACGCTGCCAGGTCCAGCGTGACGATGGTCAACGCCGCGATGACCGCGAGCCAGGCCGCCGACGGCGCCCGTCGTCGTGTGAGCCCCACGACGCACAGTGCCGCCGCGGCGATCAGGGCCGGCACGAGGACGTCGGGCGTGGGCGGCCCGATCCCGGTGATCCCGACCAGCCGAATGCCGATGACCATCGCGGTCAGCGCCACCCCGGCGAGCGCGGCGAGCGTCAGTGAGGCCCGACCGCTCACGGCCGCGGCGCGTCCGAAACCCAGCCCTCGCGCATGGCGAGGACCACCAACTCTGTCCGCGAAAGGACGCCATACCGATCGAACAGGCGGCGCAGGTGGCTCTCGATCGTCTTCTCCGACAGGCCAAGCAGGCTCGCGGCCTCAGCATTCGAGGCACCCGCGCTCACGAGTCCGATGACCTGGATCTCGCGGTCGGACGGTCGTCGCGGCGCGGTCCGGACCGAGCGGACCGCCGCGGCACTGAACGCCGTACCACCGGCGGCCACGGTCCGGATCGTGGCGAGGACCTCCACGAGCGGCGTGGTCTTGACGAGGTAGCCGGCGGCGCCACGCTCGAACGCGGCGCGGATGAGCGAGGGCTGGTCGAACCCCGACAGGAAGATCAGGGCCGGTCGATGACCGGCGCGGTCGGCCGGTCGGTCGCCGAGCAAGGACAGCAGGCGCAAACCCTCCGCGGCACCCGCAAGCTGGACATCGCAGAGCAGCACGTCGACGGACCCGGCGTCGATGAGCGCGACGGCATCGTCGAGGGTCCCGGCCGTGCCTGCGAGTGACAGGTCATCGGCCGCCTCGACCGCGGCGGCGAGGGACGCGACGATCGCCGGATGGTCATCGACGATGGCCACGCGGGTGGATGCATCGGGTTCGCGCGATGGCTGGCTCGTGGCGGCCTCCCTCTGCGGGGAGACTACCCGGGCGCACCCGCGGCGTGCATGCGATGGATTCCCGTAGTCCTCGGCGGCACGATCCGCCGCGATCGCTCAGCCGTTGAACAGCGTTTGGACCTGCTTGAGCCCGTCCACCAGCGCATCGATGTCGTCGCGGCCGGTGTAGACGTTGAAGCTGGCACGGGCCGTGGCGGCGAGATCCAGGCGTTCGTGGAGCGGCATCGTGCAGTGATGACCGGCACGGACCGCGACGCCGGAGCGGTCCAGGACCTGGGCGACGTCGTGCGGGTGGATCCCCGGGAGGTTGAACGGGACGACGCCACCGCGCAGCGCCGGGTCCATCGGCCCGTACAGCTCGATCCCCGGGATCTCGCGGGGCAGCACGTCGAGCGCATAGGCCACGAGGTCGCGCTCGTGCTCGCGAACAGCGTCCATCCCGATCGCCGTCAGGTACTCGGCGGCGGCGCCGAGCCCGACGGAATCCGCCGCGGCCGGCGTCCCGGCTTCGAACTTGTAGGGGATCTCGTTGAACTCGGAGCGGCGGAGATGGACCTCGCGGATCATGTCGCCACCGGCCAGGAACGGGGGCATCGACTCCAGGAGTTCACGCCGCGCCCAGAGCGCCCCTGAACCCATCGGGGCGAGCATCTTGTGGCCGCTGAACGCATAGAAATCAGCCCCGAGCGCCTGGACGTCGACCGGCACATGCGGCACGGCCTGCGCGCCATCGATGAGCACGAGCGCCCCGGCCGCGTGCGCCATCTCGACCATCTCGCGGACCGGGTTGATCGTGCCGAGCGTGTTCGAGACGTGGGTGAACGCGACGAGCTTCGGCTTCAGGCGCAAGAGCACTTCGAAGACGTCGAGCCGGAGGATCCCGTCGTCGGTGATCGGGATGAACTCGAGGTCTCCGTCGACCTCCTGGACGAGCAGCTGCCACGGGACGAGGTTGGCGTGATGCTCCATCTCGGTGAGCACGATCTGGTCGCCGCGACCCACGTTCCGTCGGCCCCACGAGTACGCGACGAGGTTGATCGCCTCGGTCGCGTTCCGCGTGAAGATCACCTCGTGGGTATCGGGGGCGTTGATGAACCGGGCGACCTGCTCGCGGGCCGCCTCGTAGGTGGCGGTCGCCCGTTCGGCGAGGGTGTAGATCCCGCGGTGGACGTTCGCGTTGTCGTGGCGGTAGAAGTCCGCGACCGCCTCGATCACGACCTGCGGCTTCTGGCTGCTCGACGCGGAATCGAGGTAGACGAGGCGGTGGCCGTTGACCTGCTGGTCGAGGATCGGGAAGTCGCGTCGGAGGGCGACCGGGTCCAGCGCCGGGCGAGCGACCGTGGGTTCGGACGTCAGGGTCATCGAACCGGCGCCGCTACCCACCGACCTCGACGGGCTCGAGCTCCGGACCCTTGGGCACCAGCAGCGCCTCATCGGGAAGGTCCGGGGAGAGGCCCGCCTCGCGGAGGATCGGCCCGTAGCCCTCGTCCTCGAGGCGGATCGCGAGCTCCTTGCCGCCGCTCTTGACGATCTGGCCCTGCGCCAGCACATGGACGAAATCCGGCTGGATGTAGTTGAGCAGGCGCTGGTAGTGGGTGATCAACAGGACGCCGAGGTCCGGGCTCAGCATCGCGTTGACGCCTTCGGCCACGATCCGGAGGGCGTCGATGTCGAGTCCGGAATCGGTCTCGTCGAGGATCGCCATCTGCGGCTCGAGGACGGCCATCTGGAGCATCTCCAGACGCTTCTTCTCGCCGCCGGAGAAACCGTCGTTCACGTAGCGGCTGGCGAAGCCCTCGTCCATCTTCAGCATCGCCATCTTCTCGCGCATCTTGTTGCGGAAGTCGCGCATCGAGATGCCACCGCGCATCGGGTCCGTGGGATCCACGTCGGGGTCCTTGTCGATGCCCTGGAGCTTGGCGTTAAGCGCCGAGCGGATGAACGACGCGACCGAGAGACCGGGGATCGCGGTGGGATACTGGAACGCGAGGAACAGGCCCAGCCGAGCCCGCTTGTCCGGCGACAGCGCGAGGATGTCGCGGCCGGCCCACGTCACCTCGCCGGCCTTCACGACGTAGGCCGGGTGGCCCAGCAGCGCGTAGGCGAGCGTCGTCTTGCCGGAGCCGTTCGGGCCCATGATCGCGTGGACCTCGCCCTGACCGACGGTCAGGTCGATGCCCTGGAGGATCTCGTGTTCCGGGTTCGCAAGCGGGGCGACGCGCAGGCCGCGGATGACGAGCTGGGCGGGGGTGGTCTGGTCGGTCACGAGTCGGTCGAAGCTCCCTGGAGGATGGGCTGTGGCGGGGTCGCCTGATGCTGGGGGACGAGGTCGGCGAGAGTCATCGAGTCGAGCGCGCCGGTGATGGCGTCGCGGACGCGGACCCACAGGACGTTGACGGTGCAGCGCGCGCTGCGGTCGCAGGTGACGGCATGCTCGGGATCGTCGGTGGCACAGATCATCGGCGCGATGGGGCCTTCGAGTGCCCGGAGGACGACGCTCATCGAGATCGCCTCGGGTTCGCGCGTGAGCTCATAGCCGCCATGCGCGCCACGCGTCGAGGCGACGAGACCAGCGTCGCGGAGGCTGACGACGAGCTGTTCGAGGTAGGCCCGCGGGAGGTCCTCCTCGGCCGCGATCCCGGCCAGTGAGGCCGGACCCGTCCCGTAATGACGGGCGAGCTGGACCATCAGCCGGACGCCGTACTCACCCTTCGTGGAGAAGGAGACGGCGCCCGATCCGTGGAACGTCGGGCGGGCAGGAGCCTGGACCGTTGGGAGTGTCAGGGACGTGGCCTCGATATCCGAGTGATTTCGTCGGGATTAGTCTATGGCCAGTCGCCGACAACCGTCAACGCGAGGGTCCGGGCGCCGCCGGGACGGATGGGTCAGGCGAGGACGAGGCGGTCCCGACCCGCGGACTTGGCCTGGTAGAGAGCCGCATCCGCCACGGCGACCAACTCATCGGGCGAGTCCGTCGTGGCGTCACGGTATGTCGCGCCGCCGAGACTCACGGTCACGGCGATTCGCTGCTCGCCCTCGATCACGTCGGTCTCGGCCACGGCTCGACGGATCCGCTCCCCCACCTGACGGACATCGTCCGGACCGGCGCCCGGCAGCAGGACGAGGAATTCCTCCCCGCCGAACCGGATCAGGACGTCGCCCTCGCGGACGACGCGATGGCAGGCGTGCGCCACGGCGCGCAGGACCCGGTCACCCACGAGATGCCCATACGTATCGTTGATGGACTTGAAGTGGTCGAGGTCCAGCATCAGGACACCGAGCGGGCTCTCGGCGCGGACCGCGCGCGAGTACTCCTCGCGAAGGCGCGCAAGCCCGAACCGCCGGTTGTAGGCCTCGGTCAGCGGATCCACGGCGGCCAGTCGTTCGAGGCGGTCGTGGGCGAGCGCGTTGTTGACGGCCAGGCCCAGTTCCGCGCGGAAGCCGTCGAGGAGGAGTCCCGCGTCCGGGCTCAGCGACGTCGACGTCGCGAGCACGATGACGCCGAGCGGCACGCTCTTGAACAGGATCGGCGCGACGAGGACCTCGCGAGCCGGCTGTCCGAGCAGCAGCGAGTCCACGATGAACTCCGAGTCGGCGATCCGGAGATGCTCGACCGTGTCGGATCGAAGGGCGCGCTTCACGTGGTCGTTCTCGGCCAGACCGTCCCAGCCGCGCAGGCCGTGGGTCGCGAGCGGCTCGAGGGTCGTGTCACGGACGACGAGCAGCGCCCCGGCCTCGGTCCCGGTGCCGCTGAGGAGCTGGTAGAGCGCCCGCTCGGCGAGCCCCTCCAGTTCGAACTCGCTGGACAGGACGCGGCTGAACGAGCGCATCGCGTTCTCGACATCGTGGCTGCGTGCCACCGTCGTGATCAGGCTGTTGAACGCGCCCGCGGCCGCGCCGACCTCATCGTCGGAGTCCACGGGGAGGGCGCACGTGGCTGGATCGCAGTCAGCCCAGTCGTGGGTGTAGACCGCCACCTGCAGCCGCGAGTCGACGGTCGCCATCCGATCCGCCAGCGCCCGCAGTCGGCGACCGACGACCAGTCGAGCGAGCCAGTAGTTCACGACGCCGACCATGACCCCCGCGGTCAGCGTGGCGCCGAAGAACAGCGGCGTCAGCACTCGATCAGCCGGAAGGCCCAGGATGAGGCAGAACGGCGGGAAGATGAGCCCGATGGCGACGCCGAAGCCGCTCATCCAGATCGCGAGGTCCGTGAAGACCCGGGACGTCAGTCGTGGCACGTATCCGCTCCCCGCCGCTTGCCCGATCGAGAGACCGGGACGTGCTGGGATGATGGGCCGGCTCGAGCCTGCGGCCTATCGGCCCATCGGTCGCTGGCTCTGGTACTTTCGGTGCGGATGGGTTCGGTCTGGTGCGGATGGAGGCAATGGCGATGACGACTGATCGGGTGGCACTCCTGGAGCGGTATCGACGCGGGGCGAACGATGTCGTCGACGCCATCGCCGGCGCCACCGACGCAGACCTCGACCGTGTCCCGCCGTCGGGGGCGTGGACCGCCCGCGAGATCGCGCACCACCTCGCCGACAGCGAGTCGATGGCCTACATCCGCCTCCGCCGGCTCATCGCGGAGGACGACCCGCTGATCGCCGGCTACGACGAGCCCGAGTGGGCCCGGCGCCTCCACTACGACCGTCCGATCGAACCGTCGATCGCGGTCCTGGGCGCGGTCCGCTCCGCCAGCCTCGCCCTGCTGGAAACGCTCACGCCCGAGGAATGGGCGCGCCGCGGGACACACACCGATTCGGGCGCGTACGACGTCGATCGCTGGCTCTCGATCTATGCGGACCACGCGCACGAGCACGCCGACCAGATCCGCCGCGCACGTCGCGGCGAGGACTAGGCATGGGTTCGGACCGCGGGGACCTGCTGGCTGCCGCCGAGCGAGTGATGCCGACCGTCGTGGACCTGCGACGGCGACTGCATCGCCGACCGGAACGGGGACTCGAGCTGCCCGAGACCCAAGCGACCGTCGTGGCGGACCTGCGCTCGATCGGCATCGAACCGCATCTCGGCCGGACTTCCAGCGGCGTCACCGCGGTCATCGACGGGGGCCGGCCCGGGCCGACGACCCTGCTTCGAGCCGACATGGACGCGCTCCCGCTCCACGAGCGAACAGGTCTCGCGTTCGCATCGGAGATCGACGGAGTGATGCACGCGTGCGGGCATGACACGCACGTCGCGATGCTCCTGGGCGCGGCGCGAGTGCTCCACGAGCGGCGCGAGAGCCTCGCCGGCCGCGTGCTGCTGATGTTCCAGCCCGGTGAGGAAGGGTTCCACGGGGCGCGCCTCATGCTGGACGACGGGCTGCTCGAGGACGGGCCGCACGGCGCTGCGGGCGTGGACCGGGCCATCGCCCTGCACATCACGACGATGTATCCGGCCGGGACCCTGGCGCTACGGCCGGGCCCACTCCTCGCCTCCTCGGACGCGATCAAGGCGACGATCCACGGTCGCGGCGGCCACGCCTCCGCTCCCCACCTCAGTCTCGATCCGATCCCGATCACGGCGGAGGCGATCCTCGCGCTCCAATCCATGGTGACGCGTCGCGTCGATGCGTTCGATCCCGCCGTCGTGACCATCGCGCGGATCAGCGGCGGCACGACGAACAACATCATCCCGGGCTCGGTCGAGCTGGAGGGCACGATCCGGACCGTGTCGGAGGCCACGAGATCCAACGTCAACGACTGGGTCCGGCGCGTCTTCGACGGCATCGCCGCCGCCCATGGGGCCACGATCGACCTCGAGCTCGTGCCGGGCTATCCGGTGACCATCAACGATGCCGGGACCGCGTCGTGGTTCCGTGGTCTGGCCGCGGACCTGGTCGGCGAGTCCGCGGTGGTCGACATGCCCGCCCCGATCATGGGCGCCGAGGACTTCAGCTACGTCCTCCAGCATGTTCCGGGGGTGATGGCGTTCCTGGGAGCTCGCCCGGCGGCCGAAGACGCGGCGACCGCGCCGATGAATCACTCGGATCTCGTCATCTTCGACGAGCCGTCGATGGCGATCGGTATCGCCGCCTACGCGAGTGCCGCGCTCGCGCCGGCGATGTGACGGCGCGGCCGCATTCGGAGGTCCGTGGCTGGCGTGATCGGTGCCCGGCGAAGTGCTCAGTAACGTGGCACGGCCGCAGGCGACGCTCGGCGAGGGGCGCACGTCGTAGCGTGCCGCGGTTGGGTCGAACCGAACGAAACGACCGCCGTACGGTGATCGATCGCCAGCCCGTTGTCCCGAATGACGCTCCGTGCCGTGGGGCGTCACGTGCCTTTGGAACGCGGCGCCCGTAACTCGATCTGGACCTCGGTCGCACCCAATCCGGCGAGGTGCTCGTCGTCGTGGTCTGCCGTGATGCCGATCAATCCGGCCACGTCGAGACGACCGAACGTGTCGTGGATGCCGGTCCGGGCCCATGCGGCGTCATCGAAGGCGGCCACGATCGCGACGGAACGGGCTCTCGCCTCGGCGAAGCGCTCGAGGATCGCGGCAATGGGGGCCTCGTCGAGCCCGGGTTCGAGCCCGGGTTCGGTCCACCACCACCGGGGCTCCTCTTCGGACTTGAGCGAGGTGAGCCGTGCCTGCACCACCTCGCGCTCGACCGCGATCAGGTGTCGCACGACCTCCGCGGGACCCCACTCCCCCTCGGGTACCGGTCCGCCCATCGCCGCGCGCGCCGCGACGGCGAGCCTCCCCGGGAACGTCGACCAGGCGTCGACGTGGGTCGACCGCGTCATCCCGCGGTCGCGTCCCGCCCCAGCCGGTCAAGCATCGACTGGCGCCACGCCTCGGTGGCCTCGACGGCGTTGAACGTGTACAGGTGGAACCCGGTCACGTCGGCCTCCGGATCGGCGAGGAGCGGGGCGAGGTCCTCGACGAATTTCGTCGGCTTGTAGAAGCCGCCGGACCTCGCCATCCCGGTGATGAAGCGCAGGTTCTTGGTGAAGAACCGGGTGGCGTCCTTGACGCCGATGCGCGCCGCGACGTTGATCAGCTTCTGCGGATCGGCCACACCGGGCACCCCGATGACGATGTCCGGGCCGAAGCCCTCGTCGCGCAGCCGCCGAACCCAAGCCGCGATCAATCTGGTGTCGAAGTCCATCTGCGAGGTGACGTGGGTCACGAACGGGGCCTTGTCGTGCAGCGCGCGCTCCAGCGGTTCGTCCGGGATGTCCGCGTGGCCGTTGGGGTACGCGGGACAGCCGATGACCTCGAACGGATGGCCGATCTCGCGCATCGCGGTCAGCAGCGACAACCCGTCGAGGTACTCGCCGGGTTCGTCGGCATCACCCCCAACCACGAACGCGTGGGTCAGTCCGCCATCGGTGGCCCGTGCCAGCAATGCCACGAGCTTCGCCCGCGTCGGGATCATGCGCGCCGACAGGTGCGGGATCGCGCGGAACCCGTCCGCCTGGAGCGATAGCGCCCAGTCGATGGTCGCGTCGATCCCCTTGGCGGGCGACGCCGTCACGGAGACGCGGGCGCCGGCGGGCAGGTGTGGCACCTGATCGGGCAGGTTCTTGAGCGGCAACAGCTCGAAGATCGGATCCTCGAGCGCGGCGCGCAGCGCGGACCGGGCGCCGACGTCGAGGCCGCGTCGCCGCGACAAGAGGCCGGTCATCAGACCTCCGAGTCCGGCATCGACGCCTTGCGCTTGACGATGAACTCGAGGAGTGCCTCGTCGGTCGCGTCGTCGAGCGGCGGGGCCTCGTACTCACGCAGCTGGCGCTTCCAGATCGCGTTGGCGCGCTGCGCGGCGTCAAGCGAGCCGTCTTCCTGCCACTGCTCATACGAGTTGTTATCCGCGATGTCCGAGCGATAGAACGCGGTCTCGAAGTTGGCGAGCGTGTGTGCCGTGCCGAGGAAGTGCGTTCCGGGCTCGTTGCCGCGGATCGCATCGAGCGCCTGGCCATTCTCGGACATGTCGACGCCGTTCACGAACACGCCCATCATCCCGCACTGATCCGCGTCCATGATGAACTTCTCATAGCCCACGGCCAGCCCACCTTCCAGCCAACCGGCGGCATGGAGCACGAAGTTGACCCCGCCGAGGACGGTGGGCTGGAGCGTGGCGGCGCTCTCGTAGGCGGCCTGGGCGTCGGCGACCTTCGAGGCGCATAGCGACCCGCCGGAGCGGAATGGCACGCCGAGCCGTCGGGCGAGGGCGGCCATCACGTACAGGACCAGGGCAGGCTCCGGCGTCCCGAACGTCGGGGCCCCGGACTGCATCGACATCGATGAGGCGAAGCTCCCGAGCACGACCGGCGCGCCCGGCCGGACCAGCTGGACGAAGGCCATCCCGCCGAGGGCCTCGGCGAGCGTCTGGGCCGCCACGCCGGCGGCGGTCACCGGCGCCATCGCACCGGCAAGGATGAACGGGGTCAGCAGGGTGGCCTGGTTCGCCTCCGCGTAGGCCCGCGCGGCGCCGAGCATCACCGAGTCCCAGACGAGTGGCGAGTTCGCGTTGATGAGGCTCAGGCAGACGGTGCTGTCCTCGATGACGTCTGCGCCGAAAAGGATCCGCAGCATCTCCACGGTGTCGCGCGCCCGTTCCGGCGCGGTCACCGAGCCCATGAATGGCTTATCGCTGTAGCGCATGTGCGCATAGACCATGTCGAGATGCCGCTTGTTGACCGGCACGTCCACGGGCTCGCACACCGTGCCGCCGGAGTGGTGGAGGTACGGCGACACGTACGCGAGCTTCACGAAGTTGCGGAAGTCCTCGATGGTGCCGTAGCGGCGACCACCGTCCAGGTCGCGGACGAACGGGGAGCCGTAGTTGGGTGCGAAGACCGTGTGCGGACCGCCGATCTCGACGTTGCGCTCCGGGTTGCGCGCGACCTGCGTGAACTGGCGGGGCGCGGTCGCCTGGACGATCGAGCGGCACATCCCCCTGGGAAAGCGGACACGCTCGCCCTGGACGTCGGCACCGGCCTCGCGGAACAAGCGCAGCGCGTCGGCGTCGCCACGGAACTCGAGACCCACCTCCTGGAGGATGGTGTCGGCGTTGTCCTCGATGATCGAGAGGCCCTCCTCCCCAAGGACCTCGAACGGTGCCAGCGTCCGGGTCAGGTACGGGATGTGTTCGAGATGCGATGCCAATCGCGCGGCCTGACGCGCGGCGCGGCCCCCGCTGCGACGCCTCGGGTTGTCGTCCATCACCGATCCTCCGTCCGTCCTGCGCCGACCGCGCGGCGTTGTCGTCGTCGTTCGTGTCGCGCCGCGGCCGTCGCTTCATCGCTGTCATCGGCGCGCGCCGGGAGGGCCACGACCGCCGACAGATGCGGATAGGCCGCGGTCTTGTGCGGGAACGCCATCGCCTCGACGAAGTGCGCCTGGAAGCGCGGCTCGACCGCGGTCTCGATCTTCTCCACGCGGCGCACGACGTCCTCGATCTCGGTTCGCGCGGCGCCGGACAGGAGCGCGATCAGTGCCCCGGTCCCGGCGGCATTCCCGGCCGGGCCCACCTTCGTCAGATCGGCGTCCGGGATCAGGCCGAGGATCATCGCGTGCGTGGTGTCGATCTGACTCCCGAAGGCGCCGGCCAACCGGATCTCGTCGACGGCGTCGATCCCGAGGTGGTCCATCAGCAGGCGGACACCCGCGTACAGGGCGGCCTTCGCGAGCTGGATGGCCCGGACGTCGTTCTGCGTGATGACGAGGCGAGGGCCGCCGATCCGACCCTCGTCGAGGATGTAGCTGAAGGTCCGTCCGTCGGCGACGACGCGCGGCGTGCGCGCGGCCATCGCCCCATCGATCACGCCGTCCGCGGTCACGATCCCCGCGAGGAACAGCTCCGCGATGACCTCCACGATCCCCGATCCGCAGATCCCGGTGACGCCCAGCTCGTCCGCCACGGCATCGAACCCAGCCTCGTCCGACCACAGGTCCGAGCCGATGACCTTGAACCGCGGCTCCAGCGTCGTCGCATCGATGCGGACGCGTTCGATGGCCCCGGGCGCGGCGCGCTGGCCGGCGCTGATCTGGGCGCCCTCGAATGCGGGGCCAGTGGGACTCGATGCCGCCAGCAGCCGGTCGCGGTTCCCCAGCACGATCTCCGCGTTGGTCCCGACGTCGACCGTCAGGCGGATGCCGTCGGCGCGGTGCGGCGCCTCGGCGAGGATCACCCCGGCCGTGTCGGCGCCCACGTGGCCCGCGATGCATGGCAGGACGTAGACGCGAGCCCCAGGGTGCGCGCCGATCCCGAGTTCGGTGGCCTTGAGCCGGACCGCGCGGTCCGTGGCAAGCGCGAACGGCGCCGAGCCAAGGGGGATCGGGTCGATGCCGAGGACGAGGTGGTGCATGATCGGATTGCCGACCAGGGTGATCTCCACGATGTCCGTCGCTTCGATCCCGGCCTGGGTCGCAAGCCCGGCGACCAGCGTGCGGAGCGCCGTTCGAACGGCGCGGGTCATCTCGACGGCCCCACCCTCGTGCATCATCGCGTACGAGACCCGGCTCATCAGGTCCTCGCCGTAGCGGATCTGCGGGTTCATCACGCCGGCGGAGGCGAGCACGGATCCATCGTCGAGGTCCGCGAGATGCCCCGCGATGGTCGTGGAACCGACGTCGATCGCCACGCCGTAGATCTTCTCGTGGAGGCCCGGCCAGACCGCGGTCACCGCGCGACCGTCGTGGACCGCGACGGTGACCCCGTACTTCCCCTGCTCGAGCGCGGGCTGGAGGCCACGGACCACATCGAGGTCGGCGCTGAGGTCCGTCAGGGACCACTCGGTCGCGAGCGCCTCGAAGAGCCGCCCGAGATCCCCCGTCGGCGTCGCGAGGTCCGGCGGGACCACTTCGACGTAGTGGAGTCGGACCACCGGGTCCACCTCGAAGTCGCGGACCGGCAGGCTCTTGCGAACGACCTGGCGGTGGACCTGGCTCTCGGGCGGGACATCCACGACCAGGTCGCCGCGCAGGTACGCGTGGCAGGCGAGGCGCCGCACGTCGGCGAGGCCGCGCGTCCGGTCGTACTCCGCTTCGGGCTCACCGCGCGGCGTCAGGTGATCGGGGACGCTCGTGATCCCGTGCTTGGCGAACGACCCGAACGACGGCTCCACCTGGCAGCGACCGCAGATCCCGCGGCCGCCGCAGACGGAATCAAGATCCACGCCGAGCGAACGGGCGGCATCGAGGACCGACGTGCCCTCCTCGAACCGCCCGCGGCGTCCGGAGGGCGTGAAGATGACGATCGGCCTGGGCGGATCGGTCGCGGTCGGCGCCATAGTGCCGAGTGACTAGCCCGCGGCGCCGACGAGTCGGCGGTTGACGCGTCGGCGCGGCGCCTCGCCTTCGGGGGTGGGTTCGCGATGCGTCAGGATCCAGCGGCCGCAGTCCGGATCGTTGCCCATCAGGACGTCCGCCGCCATCACGGCGCGCTTGAGGTCGGGCTGCATCGGGTTCGTGATGGCCGAGGTCATCCCCGACGCGATCGCCATCGGCAGGAAGGCGGCATTGATCGCTTCGCGATTCGGCAGGCCGAAGCTGACGTTCGACGCGCCGCACGTGGTGTTGACCTTGAGCTCCGTCCGGAGCCGGTTGACGAGCGCGAAGACCTGTCGTCCGGCCGTGGCCATGGCGCCGATCGGCATCACGAGCGGGTCCACGACGATGTCCGAGGCGGGGATCCCGTGGTCCGCGGCGCGCTCGACGATGCGCTTGGCGACGGCATAGCGGACGTCCGGATCCTCGCTGATCCCGGTGTCGTCGTTGCTGATCGCCACGACCGCGGCGCCGTACTTGCGGATCAAGGGCAGAACGCGTTCGAGCCGCTCTTCCTCACCGGTAACGGAGTTGACGAGGGGCTTGCCGACGTAGGCGGCGAGGCCAGCTTCGAGCGCCTCGACGATGGACGAGTCGATGGACAGCGGGAGGTCCGTCAGCGACTGGACCAGGCGGATCGTGTGGGCGAGGATGGCCGGCTCGTCGGCCAGCGGGATGCCCGCGTTGACGTCGAGCATCTGGGCGCCGGCCGCCACCTGGGCGAGCACGTCGCGCTCGACCCGGCTGAAATCACCGGCCTTCATCTCCTCGGCCAGGAGCTTTCTGCCGGTCGGGTTGATCCGCTCGCCGATGATCACGAACGGGCGGTCGAACCCGATCACGACCTCGCGCGTGGCGGAAGTCAGGACGGTCTCGGTCATGCCGGTGCGTCTCCGCGGCGAGGGATCGGCGTCTCGACGGCGGGCGCCAGGACGGGTCCGCCATCCACGCCACCGGACTGGATGAGTTCTGCGAGGCGATGGCGCGTGTAGTCGGTCTCGATCCGCTCGGCGACGGCCGCGACCTCGGCTTCGATGTCGTCGCCGCAGCCCTGCTGCTCACGGCGCCACTCCTCGATGTAGTCGTTGTAGCTGCTCTTGCCGGCCCGGGCGGCGGCCTTGTCGATGGCCACCTGGAACCGGGGGTGGAGGACCTGCTTGCTCTGGCGGCGACCATCGCGTGCGATGACCTGCGCCGGGATGTCGCGCCACCAGATGATCGTGAGGGCCCCCATGGCTAGATGATCCCCGTGACGTGCGCGGGCCCGCTCGCCGAGGCGGCAGCCGCGAGGGTGGTGGCGAGCTCCCCATACCCGGTCCGGCGATGCTCGAAGCGAAGGCCCAGTCGGCGCGCGCCGCGACGGGCGGCCACCACGAGGGCAGGGTCATCGGTCTGGGCGAGATAGACGAGCCGCGTGTAGTGGCCGAAATACTGGTCACGCAGCTCGGGGTGCCGATCGAGGCCGAGTCCCTTGATCACGAGCCGGTCGAAGTTCCGGGCCAGGAAGTCCGTGAGGAAGAACGTTCCCGGCTCCTCGTCGGCGATCCTGGCAAAGGCGGCACCGCCGGCATAGAACTCGTAGCAGTGCGCTCCGGGCAGGCGCTCCACGCCAGGCATCGCCTCGAGCGCGCGGTCAAGCATGCCGCCCGTCCCGCAATCCGCGTACGCCACGAACACGCGGTCGTACCCGGCGCCCTTGCGTCGGACCCGTTCGCGAACCGCTGCGGGGATGCCGCCCGGCCGGTTGTGGAGCGTTGCCGGCAGGCACGTGATGTCAACGTTGGGGAGGTCGCGGGTCAGGGCGACCATCTCGCGGGCGAGGGCTCCGCAGCCGACGATCAGGACGCGCGGCGCGTCAGGAGACGAGGGCACGTCGCTCGTCGATGAGGCGTCGGGCCGTCTCCGCGGCCACTCCGGCGTCACGGCAATACGCGTCCGCGCCGACGGCCATCCCGAACTCCTCGTTGAGCGGCGCGCCACCCACCAGGACGATGTAGTCATCACGGATGCCGCGATCCTTGAGGGTCTGGATCACGACCTTCATGTACGGCATGGTGGTGGTGAGCAGGGCCGACATGCCGAGGATGTCCGGCTGATGCTGTTCGAGCGCGGCGATGAACTTGTCCGCGTCCGTGTTGATGCCGAGGTCGAACACCTCGAACCCGGCACCTTCGAGCATCATCCCGACGAGGTTCTTGCCGATGTCGTGGATATCGCCCTTGACCGTCCCGATGACGACCTTGCCGACCGGCTGGGCCCCGGTCTCGGCGAGGAGCGGTCGCAGGATGGCCATCCCGGCCTTCATCGCGTTGGCGGCGAGGAGGACCTCGGGGACGAACAGGATGCCATCGCGGAAGTCGATGCCGACGATCTTCATGCCGGCCACGAGCGCGTCGTCGAGGACCCTGGTGGCGCTGAACCCACGACCGAGAAGGATGTTCGTCCCCTCGACGATCTCGTCCTTCATCCCGTCGTATAGATCGTTGTGCATCTGTTCGACGAGTTCATCGTCGGACAACGCTGCGAGGTCGATGTCCGCGTATTCGTCCTGCGCCATCGGTCGTCGAAGCTCCTGGTAAGGGTTCCACGATGCGGAACCGTGCCGTATAGTGGAACCGCTCGACGGAATTTAGCCGACGAAGGGGCCCATGTCCAGCGTCCAATCCATCCGGCGCGCGTTTGACGTCCTCGGGGCGCTGGCAAGCGGTCCGCTCGGGGTGACCGATGTCGCCGACCGGTCCGGGCTGCCCAAATCGACGGCCGCCCGCCTGCTCACGACGCTGGCTCGCGAAGGGGCCGTGGAGCAGGTCCCGGGTGACACGCTCTACCGCCTCGGCCCACGGCTCGTGACCCTCGCCGCGGGGTTCTCGCTGGCGCGCTCGCTGGCGGCCCTCGCCCGACCGACGCTCGAGCGGCTCGCCGAGGATTCCGGGGAGGCGGCGGGCCTCGGGATCCCGGACGGCGATCTCATCCACTACATCGACCAGGTCGACACCCCGAACCCCGTGCTCGTCCGTGACTGGACGGGATCGCGGGCGCCGCTCCATGCGGTCTCGTCCGGGCAGGTCCTGCTCGCGTTCCGGACGCCCGCGGCCATCGAGCGCTATCTCGAGGGTTCGCTGGAGCGGTTCACGGAGCGCACGCCGGCCGATCCCGACGCCGTTCGCGCGCGGGTCCGCGAGATCCGCCGGCAGGGCTACGGATGGGCGATCGAGGAATTCGACCCCGGGATCTCGTCGGTGGCGGCGCCGATCGCGGACGCCTCCGGTGAGGTGATCGCGGCGGTGCACATCCACGGACCGTCGTACCGATTCCCGCCGGTCGGGCAGGAGCCGTCCTTGGCGCAGCTCGTCGTCACGGCCGGGGCCCGGATCGCCGCCGAGCTTCGCGACAGCTGACCGGGCGAGGTCAGGCTGGCGCCCGGAAGGCGTCGACCGACTGGCGGGCGATCCCTAGTCGGTCGGGCTGGCGGATGCGGCCGGAGGCAGTGGCGCGGCTGCGGGTGCGGGTGCGGCACTCGGCGAGGGAGCGGGCGACGTTGGCGCGATCGGTTCGAGGTCGATGGTGCGGACCTGGCGGGTCTTGCCGCTCTCCGTCCTGACCAGGGCCGAGGGGATCACGCTGGACATCAGTCGTTCGATGACCGCCGGTTCGCCGGCGTAGAGACCGGATCCGGTGATCCGGACGCGAGCGCCGATCGCGAGTCCAGCTCGACCGCGGCTGGCGTTGACATCGATCGTGGCGACCTGAGGTCGCTCCATCCGGGGTTCTGTGGTCATGGCCTGCGGCTGGCGTGTCGCCGTCTTGGCCACGGGGTAGGTCACTTTTCGTTTTCGCACGGGCGCTCCTGATCCGGTCGGCTCGGGGCCTGGACGACCTCGATGCCACGCGCACCTTCTCACATCCCGGACCTGAGGGGTTGCGACAACGGTCCGGACGACCCGCGCCGGAGGTCCCGCCCGGACCTCACCGTACCGTACCGGGCGGCACCATCGGGCTATGGCCGTTCGACCGCGCCCGCGGTACAACCACCGATGGGGAGCGGGGGGACCCTGATCTGCGCCGGTTCCGCGCGCGGATCTCGGTTCACGAGGAGCAGGTGTTTGTGAAGGCAGCGGCCACCCGGGGGAGGGCGCGGCGGGATCCGTCGTCCAGCGCTCGCGCGCGCCCGCCGAGCACGCGCAGGACGAGCGCGAGCACGCCCGCGGCGCGGACCGGCGCCGGGGACACCGTCGCGACGGGGACCGTCGCTCGGCTGCGACGACGCCAACGCTCGCTGGCCCTGGCGTGGACCCTCGTCCTGGTGGCCGGAACGGGCGCCGGGGTCCTGTCGCTGGCGATCTTCACCAACCAGGAGCCCGTGCCGGAGCCCTTCACGGTCGGCACGCTCGTCCTTGGAGCCGAACCAGTCTCGACGGTCCTCACCTACTCCGGGATGATCCCCGGCGACAGCATCGAGGGCACCGTGACCGTCCGGAACGACGGGACCGGCGACCTCCGCTATGCGATGGCGTCGAGCGCCACCGATCCGGACGGCAAGAATCTCGGCGATGTCCTCCAGTTGGACATCGAACGGCGAACGGGATGTGGTGGGCCACTCCTCGAGGCCGTGGCGAGCGGGCCGGCCTCGTCGGTCACGTTCGGTGATCCGGCAGCCGGGAGCCAGACCGGCGACCGATCGCTCGCGAGCGGCGTCGACGAGGTCCTGTGCATCCGCGCCACCCTGCCGACCGGGACAGATGGCAGCGTCGAGAACGCCGCCACCACCGTGACGATCACGCTCGTCGCCGAGCAGGTGGCGGGCAACCCATGAACCGCCTCCGTGGCGCGATCCTGATCACGCTCCGAACCGGTCTCGTCACGATGGTCCTGGGCGGCTTCCTGCTCGCCAGCATCGTGCTCGCGACGTGGCCGACCGGTCATCGCGCGGTCGCCCTTCGAACCGGATCGATGGGACCAGCGGTCCCCGCCGGCGCCCTGGCCATCATCGAAGGCGTCGAGCCGGACATGATCCGTCTCGGCGATGTCGTGACGGTCAGGACCGACTCCGGCGGCCTGCTGACGCACCGGGTGGTCGCCCTGACGTTGCTCGGCGGGGGCCCGGCGATGGTCCTCCAAGGCGACGCGAACCGGTCCGCGGATCCGACGACGATCTCGCTGGAGCGCCTCGTCGGTCGCGTCACGATGGTCGTCCCGGCGGCGGGCTACCTCGCGTGGTGGCTCAGCCAGCCGGGCGGCCTCGCGGCCTATGTCGCGATCGTCGGGCTGCTGTCGCTCGCGGTCGCCGTCATCGGCCGTCGCCCCGGCCCCAAGCGTCGTCGCCACCGCCGACTGTGGCGATCGCTGGGCCGAGGCCCATTCCGGGGACCCGTCCGTGTCCTCGAGCGCGGGGTGTGGCTGGGCCTGGACCGTCCGGTCGCGGGGCTCCTCCTGATCGCCGCGCTATTCGTGGGTGGCGGCTCCACGCTTCGCTCGGTCGCGCTCTTCACGTCCACGATCGGCATCGGCGACAACACCTTCTCCACGGGCACCTGGGCAGCCAGCGACTACCGGTCGCTGGGCACTGGCGACTGGAGCGCGGCGGGGACTTGGGAGCGCTTCAATGGGCTGAGCTGGGTCTCGGCGACGCGATCGCCGGTGGGCTCGGACGGGATCATCACGGTCCGGGCCGGTCACGTGGTCACTGTGGACGTCTCCACCGCGGCCGACCAGGTCGTCGTCGCGTCGGGCGGCCAGATCACGGTGGCCACGTCGGTCACGCTCACGATCGACGACGGCACGGGGAGCGACCTCGATGTCAGCGGGACCGTGGACGTCGTGGGCACCCTCACGATCGCCGCGAGTGCCGACATCGCGCTCGGGTCGGGTGGCGTCCTCCAGGACTCGGGGACGGTCAACGGCGCCGGGACGATCCTTGGGCTGTCGGGCACGATCCGGGCCAGCGGCGCCGCCCGGACCATCCCGAACGCGATCGCGTTCAGCACGGGGCTGATCGTCTCGGGGACGGACGATCTGACCTTGACGGGGGCGCTGACGGGCGGTGGCGGTCTGACCAAGACGGGCGCCTCGACGCTGACCCTGGCATCCGCCGCAAACAGCTACGCCGGCGCCACCACGGTCAGCGCCGGCACCCTGAGGCTCGGTGCGATCGATGCGATCGGCGCCGGGAGTGCTGTGTCCGTCGCGAGCGGCGGCGTGCTGGACCTGAGCGGCTTCGACCTGACCGTCGGGTCCCTGGCCGGAGCGGGCTCGGTGACGAGTTCGACGGCCGGCGCCGTGACGCTCACGGCGGGCGGCGATGACACCAACACCACGTTCTCCGGTTTGCTCGAGGACGGCAGCGGCCAGCTGGCGCTGACCAAGGCGGGCACAGGCACCCTCGCCTTGAATGGCACGCCGAACACCTACCTTGGCCGGACCACGATCGCGGGTGGCATCCTCGCGATCACCTCGGACGCCAGCCTCGGCGCGGTGCCATCCGCCCCCACGGCGGGCCACCTGCGCATCGACGGCGCCCAGCTGACGACGAGCGGAACGTTCGCCCTCGACGCCAACCGGGGGATCGAGCTGATCGGAGCGACCACGGTCTCGGTCACGAACACGTTGACCGTCGACGGTCAGATCTCGGGCTCCGGCGCCGTGACCAAGGCCGGGACCGGGACGTTGATCCTCACGGCGACCAACAGCTATACCGGCGCGACGACCGTGGGTTCGGGCGTGCTGTCCGTCAGCGACGACACCGCGCTTGGGACACCCCCCGGTTCGCCATCCGCCGGGCACCTCGTCATCGACGGGGCCACCCTGGCGACGACGTCCACCTTCAGCCTGGCGGCCTCGCGTGGCGTCGACCTCCCCGGGACCGCGACGCTCTCGGTCGCGTCGGGGACCACCCTGACCGTCGTCGGCGTGGTCACGGGGCCCGGCGCCCTGGTCAAGACCAGCACCGGGACGCTCGTCCTCGATGGGGTCAACACCTACAGCGGGCCAACGACGCTGAGCTCCGGTACCTTGTCGATCGCGGCAGATTCCGGCCTGGGCACACCACCCGGGTCGCCGACACCGGGGCACCTGACGATCGGTACGGCGACACTGTCCACCACCGCCGATATGACCCTGGCGGCGGCTCGGGGCATGTTCAACACGGGCGGAACGGGGACCATCTCCGTCGCCACCGGGACCACCCTCGCCTACGCGGGAGTCATCGCCGGGACCGGCACGCTCGCCAAGGCCGGAGCCGGCACGTTCGAGATCTCCGGCACGAACACGTACACCGGCCTCACAACGGTCACGGCCGGGGTCATCCGCGTCCAGGACGACGATGCCCTCGGCTCGACCTCCGGCGGGACGACCGTCACGTCCGGCGCCGCGATCGAGATCGACGGGAACGGTCTCGTCATCGCGCAACCGATCACCAGCCTGAACGGCACTGGGATCGGCGGCAGCGGGGCGCTCAGAAGTCTCGGGAATGCCAACTCATGGTCGGGAACGATCACGTTCGGCGCGAACTCGACCATCGCCGTCGACGCGGGATCCCTGACGCTGGGCAACGTGTCGCTCCTGACCCGAGCCTTCACGGTGGCCGCGGACGGGGACGTGCTCGTCGGTGGGGCCGTCACCGGAACGACCGGCTCCATCGTCAAGAACGGCAATGGGCGGCTCACCCTCGGCGCCGCAAGCACGTACACGGGCGCGACGACCGTCAATGCCGGCACCGTCCGCCTCGGGGCGACCGATGCCATCGGTCCGAGCAGTGCGGTGACCATCGCGGGCGGCGCGACGCTGGATCTCGCCGGCTTCGACGACACGATCGGGTCGCTGGCAGGCGCTGGTCGGGTCACCGATTCCGATGCGGGACCCGGGACGCTCACCGTGGGCGGCAACGGCGTCGGAACGGGGACCTTCTCGGGGCTGATCGAGGACGGGACGGGCCAGGTGTCGCTCGTCAAGGTCGGCACCGGCACGCTGACGCTTGGCTCGGCCGTCAACACCTACACGGGATCGACCACGCTGGGGGCCGGCGTGATCTCGATCGCGGGGGATGCCGCTCTCGGGGCCGCGCCCGGCTCAGCGACCCCCGGGCACCTCACGATCGACACGGGCACCCTCACGACGACCGCGACCTTCGCCCTCGATCCGAACCGCGGCATCGCGGTGACCGGCGTGGCGACGCTCTCGAACACGGCGACGACCCTGACCATCGACGGCATCGTCGCCGGGACCGGCTCCCTCACGAAGATCGGCTCGGGCACCGTGGCCCTGGGCGGGACCAACACGTTTGCGGGGGCGACGACGGTCAGCGCGGGCGTCGTTTCCATCGCGGCCGACGCCGGCCTGGGGACACCGCCGAGCACGCCGACCGCGGGACACCTGACCATCGGGACCGCCACGCTCGCGTCGACGGCGACCTTCACCCTCGATGCCCGCCGTGGGATCACCAATACGGGCGGGACGGGGACGCTCTCGGTCGCGCCCGCGACGACGCTGAGTTTCGCCGGGATCATCGATGGGACCGGCATACTGGCCAAGACCTCGACCGGCACGCTCGTCCTCGGTGGCGCGAACACCTACATCGGGACCACGACCGTGAGCGCCGGGGTCATCCGGGTCCAGCACGCCTTGGCGCTGGGCTCGGTCGCCGGAACCACCACCGTGGCCTCGGGTGCCGCCATCGAGGTCGACGGCACGGGGCTCGTGATCGCCCAGCCGATCTCGAGCCTGATCGGCACCGGCGTCGGCGGGACGGGCGCGCTCCGGAACCTCGGGAATGCCAACACCTGGTCCGGAGCGATCACGATCGGGTCGGGCAACGCCACCGTGGCCTCCGATGGTGGCACGCTGACGCTCGGCGCGGTCGGTGGGGCGACCAGGACGCTCACGGTGACCGGCGTGGGCGACACGGACATCCGAGGGGCGATCGCGACGACGAGCGGGACGCTGGTCAAGACCGGGACGGGAACGTTGACGCTCTCGGCGGCCAACACGTACACGGGCGTCACGACGATCAGCGCCGGCACCGTGAAACTGGGGATCACGGACGCCATCGGATCGGGCAGCGCCGTCACGGTCGCCAGCGGGGCGACCCTCGACCTGGACGGCTTCGACGACACCGTCGGATCGCTCGCCGGCGCGGGCACGGTGACGAACGGCGGCTCCAGCCTGGCCACATTGACCGTGGGCGGGAATGGCGTCGGAACGGGGACGTTCTCCGGCGTGCTCGCGGACGGCAGCCGGCCGCTGGCGATCACCAAGATCGGCACCGGGACGCTCACGCTCTCGGGGACCGCCAGCACGTTCACGGGCACGATGACGATCAATGCCGGTGCGATCTCGGCCACCAACGACGGCGCCTTCGGGGCGCCGCCGGTCTCCCCGACCCCGGGACGAATCGCGATCAACGGGGCCACGCTCACGACGACCGCGACGTTCACGCTTGACGCCAACCGCGGGATCGCGATCAGCGGCGCCGGCACCCTGTCGGTGACCAGCACCCTGACCTATGGCGGAGTCATCGCCGGGTCCGGCACGCTCACGAAGATCGGCAGCGGGACCGTCGCGCTCGGCGGCGTCAATACCTACACCGGCGCGACCACGATCAGCGCCGGGGTGGTGTCGATCGACGCCGACTCCGGTCTCGGCGCGGCGCCTGGCTCGGTGACGGCCGGGCACCTCACGATCGGGACGGCGACATTGACGGCGAATTCGGACATGGCCCTGAGCGCCACCCGGGGGATCGCCATCAGCGGCACCAGTACGGTCTCGGTGGCGACCAACATGACGCTGACGTATGGCGGGATCATCGCCGGGACGGGGGCGCTCACCAAGACCGGGACCGGCACCCTGACGCTGGCCGGCGCCAACACGTACAGCGGCGCGACATCGGTCAACGCCGGGGTCGTGGGCGTCCAGCATTCGTCCGCCCTCGGGACGACCGCCGCCGGAACGACGGTGACCACCGGCGAGGTCATCGAGATCGACGGGACCGGGCTGAACATCGCCGAGGCGCTGAACATCACCGGCACCGGTGTCACCTCCGGCGGCGCGCTGCGCAACCTCGCGGGGACCAATACCTGGTCGGGAGCCATCACCCTGGCCGGCACGACGACGTTCACCTCCGTCGCGGGCCTGCTGACGACCGATACGATCACCGGGACGAACCGGGCGCTCACGGTCAACGGCGCCGGCGACGCGACCATCAACGGCGTCATCAGCACCGGCACCGGGACGCTCACGAAGGCCGGGGCCGGCCGGCTCACGCTGGTCGCGGCCAACACCTACACGGGCGTGACCACCATCAGTGCCGGCGTGGTCCGAGTCCGTGACTCGGCGTCGCTCGGGACGACCGCCAGCGCCACGACGATCGCGTCCGGGGCGGCCGTCGAGGTCGATGGGACCGGTCTGGCCATCGCCGAGAACGTGACGAGCATCATCGGCACCGGCGTGAGCGGTACTGGCGCCCTCCGCAACCTCGCGAACGCCAATACCTGGTCCGGAACCCTGACCATCGGCTCCGGCAACGCGACCGTCGCCTCGGACGGCGGCACGCTGACCCTCGGGGCGGTCGGCGGCGCGGGGCGGACGCTCACCGTCACGGGTGCGGGCAGTACCGGGATCGGCGGGATCATCGGCACGACGACCGGCGCGCTGATCAAGACCGGCTCGGGCACCCTGACCCTGACCGCCGCCAACACGTACACCGGCGTCACGACGATCAGTGCGGGTCGCGTGAACATCGACGGCAGCATCGGCGCCGGCGCGGTATCGGTCGCCGCGGGAGCGACGCTCGGTGGCTCCGGGACCGCGGCCGGGACCGTAAGCGTGACCGGCACCCTCGCGCCGGGCTCGTCAGCCGGCCGGCTCACGAATGGCGCGCTGACCTTCGTCGCCACGTCGACGTTCGCCGTCGAGATCGGCGGGACGACGCCGGCCTCCGGGCACGACCAGGATCGGGCGTCGAGTGGCGGCGTGACGATCGGCGCCAATGTGACGCTCAGCCTGTCGCCGATCGGCGGGTTCACCCCGACGCTCGGGCAGACGTTCCTCATCGTCGACAAGGTGGCGTCGGGCGCCATCAGCGGCACGTTCGCCGGACTGGCGCAGGGGGCGACGATCAACGGGTTCCTGGGCAGCGGGCTACGGGCCCAGATCACCTACCTCGGCGGCACCGGCAACGACATCGTCCTGACCGTGATCCCGTAGATCCCGGTGGCGCCCGGTTCAGCCGGCGCGACGGCGCCTGATCTCGGCGCTGATCGCGGCGAGGACCTCGCGCATGTCGCCGATGATCGCGTAGTCGGCGCCCGTCATGACCGGCGCCTCGGCGTCCTTGTTGATCGCGAGGACCACCTTGGCGCCCCGGCATCCGGCCATGTGCTGCGTCGCCCCGCTGATCCCTGCGAGGACGTACAGGTCGGGGGCGATCCTCGTGCCGGTCTGACCGACCTGCTCGGTGTGCGGCCGCCAGCCGGCGATGGTGACCGCCCGTGAGCAACCGACCGCGGCACCCAGCAGATCGGCCAGCTCGACGACCGGGGCGAAGCCCTCGGCTGAGCCCGCGCCGCGCCCGCCGCTGACGACCACCTTGGCCTCGGCCAGCGAAACGCCGCTCACGGTCGCCGCGATCCGCTCGGACACCCGGACGACAAGGTCCGCCTCGTCAAGCGACGGCGTGAACGTGCGGACGGTCGCGGTGGCACCACTCCGGGTGGCGACGATCGCGTGCGGGGCGACCGAGAGGACGGCCCGCTCGGCGTGAATCGCCGCCTCCTCGACGAGACTGCCGCCCCATCGCTGGCGGGTGACGACCATCGGGGATCCGGGGACGGCCGCCGTGCAGTTCGCGGCGAACGGGAGGCCGGTCCGCACCGCGGCTCGCGCCATGACGGTGTTGCCGTCGTCCGTGCCCGGGCCGACGATGATATCGACGCCAAGGCTGGCCGCCAGCTCCGCGATCGTCGCCGCGATCGCATCGGGCGCGAACGCGTCGAAGGCCGGGTGCTCGGCCACGTGGATCGCCGTGGCGCCCCATTCGCCGAGCTCCGCTGCGAGCGCCGGGTCCCCGACAAACAGGGCGTGGACCGGCCCGCCCGCGGCGAGGCCGGCGCCGAACGTGAGCGCCTGCAGGGACACGCGGTCGAGCGCCCCGTCGGTCGTCGTGATCAGGACGAGTGCGGTGGCCATCGTCAGACCACCCCGATCCGTTCGAACAGATCGACCGTCGCGGCCGCGGCGTCCGGACCGTCACCGAGGAGGGTCACCTGCTTCGACGCCCCCTGCGGCACGATGAGCCGGAGCAGCTCCAGGCGTTCGGTGGGCCGAGCCGGGTTCGTTGATGCGACGGGCTTGGACTTCGCGCGGAGGCGTCCGGGGACGGACGGGTAGCGCGGCAGGTTGATGCCCTCCAGGACCGCGGCCACGGCCGGCAAGGGGACGTCGTACACGTCCCGACCGCCGCTGACGGCCTGCTCACCACGGACCCGGTCGGCCGAGACCGTCAGGCCCTTCATCCCGGTCAGTACGGGTCGACGGAGCGCATGCCCCACGCGGACGGCGACCTGGTACCCGCCGGCGTCGGCGGCTTCGTTACCCATCAGGATGAGATCGAACAGCCCGCTGGCCGCCTCGTCCTCGCGGATCGCCCCGAGCATCGCCGCGGCGGTCGCCTCAGGATCCCAGTCCGTGCCGTCCGTGACGAGATGGATCGCACGGGAGATGCCCATCGCCATCGCATCTCGGAGCTGCTCGACCGCCTCGGACGGTCCCAGCGTCAGGACGACGCTTTCACCCGTATGCGCCTCGATGAGGCGGACGGCCTCCTCGACCGCGCACTCTTCGTGCGGGCCGATCGTGAACCCGAGGTAGCGACTGTCGATCGACCGCTCCTCGGCGGTCAACGTGATGCGGCCGGCGACCGCCGGGACGCGCTTGATGCAGACCAGGATCCGCATCGTCAGGCCCTGATCCGCAGGTTCTCGGGGTCGAACAGCGGTCGGGATCCCACGACGGTGACCGTGACCGGGTACGACTCGTCGAAGTAGCGCACGAACAGGCGTCGGCCTTCCTCGGCCAGCGCCGGCGGCAGGTAGGCGAGCAGCACGTGCTTGCCCATCGACGGACTGCTCCCCGCCGACGTGGCGTAGGACCGGCGGCCCTTCGCGTCGATGATCGCGCTCCCGTCCTCCCGGACGATCGGCTGGCGCCCCAGCATGTACCGAAGCTCGCCCGACGCCGACGTGTGGTCGTCGACGGTAAGGGTGCACAGCTTCGCAACCGGCTCCTCCGCCATCTGGCGCAGGACGGCCGCCCGGCCCACGAACTCCTCGTTCTTGACGCGGACCGGCGCCATGTCGGCCTCGACGACCGTGTAGTCGGCATCGAGCTCGGCCCCGTAGGCGCGATAGCCCTTCTCGAGACGACCGGTGGTGCCGTAGACGCCCATCCCGCACGCGGTCAGTCCGTGCGCCTGCCCAGCATCCCAGAGCTCCTCCCAGAGCCGTCGGCCCTGCTCCATCGGGACGTAGAGCTCCCAGCCCAGGTCGCCGACATATGAGATGCGTGACGCCAGCACGAGCTGGGAGCCGATCTCCACGGTGCGACACGTCCCGAACCGGAACGCCTCGTTCGACAGGTCAGCGCGGGTCACGGCGGAGACGATGTCGCGGGCTCGCGGACCCCAGATCCCGATCGTCGTGTAGGCGGTCGTGAGATCCACGATCGCCGCGTCCGCCGGCAGGTGGTCGCGGAACCACTTGAGGTCGCTCATCCCATGGGCGCCACCGGTGACGACCCGGAAGACGCGGTCCTCGAGACGCATGATCGTGAGGTCGCTCTTGAAGCCGCCCTTCACCGAGAGGACCGGCGTGTACACGACGCGCCCGACCGGGACATCCATCTGGCGGAGCGCCACCGCCTGGACGGCATCGAGCGCGCCCGGGCCCACGATGTCGAACATGGCGAAGGACGAGAGATCGAAGATCCCGGCCGTCTCCCGCATGGCGAGATGCTCGGCGTTGATGATCGGCGACCACCAGCGCGCGTCCCACTCGTTCGGGCGTGTCGAGACGCCGTACCGCTCGACGAGCGGGGCGTTCGAGCGGAACCACTGCGGTCGCTCCCAGCCGGCCACTTCGAAGAACTCGGCCTCGTGCGCCGCATGCCACTCATGCATCGGCGACCGACGGAGCGGACGATCCGACAGGTACTGCTCGGCCGGGTGGACGATGCCGTAGGTCTTCGGGAACGCCTCGAAGGCGCGCGCCTTGGTGTGCTGGCGGGTCTTCTGATGCGCGTGGAACCGGCTGATGTCGGACTGGTTGCAGTCGATCTCCGGCTCGCCGTGGACCATCCACTCGGCGATGCTCTTGCCGACGGCCGGGCCTTCCTTGACCCACACGGCGGCGGCCGACCAGAGGCCCTTGACCTCGGGGGTCTCACCGAGCAGGGGCATCCCGTCGGGCGTCAGGGCGATGAGCCCGTTGATCGCGTACTTCACGCCGACCGACTCGTCGCCCACGATCTCCGGCATCAGGGCGAGGGCGTCTTCCATCTGCGGATCGAAGTCGTCGGCCGTGAACGGGAACTCGGTCGGCGACAGGGCCGAGTCCTCGATGGATGGGATCTCCTCGGGGTCGTGGAGGATCGAGCGGTGGGCGTACGACCCGATCTCGAGCCCGATGCCGTCCTGGCGCTCGTACATCAGGACGTCCATGTCCCGGACGATCGGGAATTCGATCGCGCGCGACGTCTTCGCGAAGCGCGGCACGGGGCCAACGTCGATCATCTGGTGGACCGCCGGCGTCAGCGGGATGCGCGCCCCGGCCATCTCCGCGATCATCGGTGCCCAGACGCCACAGGCGATGACGACGTAGTCCGCCTCGACGGTCCCTTGGCTGGTCTCGACGCGCCGGATCCGACCGCCTTCGACGCCGAGCGCGGTCACTTCGGTGTTGGCCGAGACGGTGAGCGCGCCGAGCGCGATGGCCTTCTCACGACACAACGTCCCGAACTGCAGCGAGTCGCAGACCCCGACCTCCGGCGTGTAGAACCCGCCGACCAGGATCGATTCGTCGATGAACGGGACGAGCTCCTTGATCTCGGTGGTGGAGACGAGGCGCGACTCGATCCCCCAGTTGGTGGCCGAGTCCATCCGGCGGCGCAGCTCGTTCATCCGCGTCTCGGTCCGGGCGACCTCGAGCCCGCCGCACTCGGTATACAGGCCCCACTCGCGGTATTGCTTCGCGCTCTCGAGCGTGAGCTCGGCCATCTCCTTGTTGTGGTCCACGAGGAAGAGGAAGTTCGACGCGTGACCGGTGGAGCCGCCCGGGTTGGGGAGCGGACCCTTGTCGATGAGGACGATGTCCTTCCAGCCCAGGTTCGCCAGGTGGTAGGCCACGCTGTTGCCGACGATCCCGGCGCCGATGATCACGACCTTCGCGGTCGCCGGGAGCTCGGGCATCGGATGCGCCTCCTGTTGCAAGACTTGCAATCATGTTGCCGCAACTGCGACACTTGACCGATGGTACACCCCCGACGCAAGCCCGGGCCCGATGCCGCCGAGGGGGGTGGCCGCGCCCGTCCGGGTGTCGACCGGATCCGCCGCGCGCTCGAACTCGTCGCGGACCAGGGCTGGATGAGCGCCTCCGAGCTGGCGACCGCGATGGAGGTCGATCGGAGCACCGGCTGGCGCCTGGCGAAGTCCCTCGAGGGGGTCGGCTGGCTCCACCACGACCCGGTGACGCACCGGTACCGCCTGGGCATGCCGCTCTTCGAACTCGGGACGCGAGTCCTCGACACGATCGACGTCCGTGACGAGGCGCGACGGGTGATGACCGACCTTGTGGCCTCGACCGGCGAGAGCGTCGACCTCGCGATCCGGGACGGCGACAGCGTGGTCTTCATCGACAAGATCGACGGCACCGCCGAGGTCCGCGCCTTCACCCGGAGTGGCCAGCGGGCCCGGCTGCATGCGACCGCCGCCGGCAAGGTCTTCCTCGCGCATCTTGGGGCGGCCGAGCTCGAGGACTACCTGGCGGGCGACCTGATCGCGTACACCCCGATGACGATCCGCGACCGGGCCGTCCTGGCCCGTGTCGTCGACGAGACCCGGCGACGCGGCTGGGCCGTCAATCGCGGCGAGCTGTTCCCGGAGGCCGGCGCCCTCGCCGTCCCGGTCCTCGACGCGGCTGGGGTCTGCGTGGCCGCGCTGGGTCTCAACATCCCGCTGTCGCGCCTGCGCGGCGATCACATCGGCGCCATGGTCGGCGAGCTGCAGCGCGCCACGCGACGACTCCGTCCGACGCTCGGGCTGGGTGCGCGACCCGCGTGACCGACAGGTGGTTCAGGCCTTGGCCGGGCGGGTCTGGACGAGTACCGTAGGCAGCCACACATATCGGGCGCAGCGCGACACGGGTCCACGGCATGAGTCGGAGGGTGATCCTGCGGTGACGGCGACGACGAGCACAGCGGAGCGCGAACCCAGTGCGGACACGCCGACCCTGGCGGTCCGCGAACTCTGGAAGGTCTTCGGCGCAGCGGAGCACAAGATCATCGGCACGCCGGACGCCGACCTCCCGCGTGATGAGCTTCGCCAGAAGACCGGGGCAACGATCGGCTTGCGCGACGTCACGTTCGACGTCCGGCCGGGCGAGGTCTGCGTCGTGATGGGCCTGTCGGGGAGTGGCAAGTCGACCCTCGTGCGGTGCATGACCCGGCTCATCGAGCCGACGTCCGGTCAGGTCCTGCTCGACGGGGAAGACATCGTCAAGGCGAACCAGGAGACGCTTCGTGAGCTTCGGCGGCGTCGGTTCAGCATGGTCTTCCAGCACTTCGGGCTCCTCCCCCACCGTCGCGTGATCGACAACGTCGGGTTCGGGCTGGAGATCCGCGGCGAGGAGCGAGCCGCGCGCGAGAAGCGGGCGGGCGAGATGATCGATCTGGTGGGGCTGACCGGGCACGCGGACAGTTATCCGGACCAGCTGTCGGGCGGTATGCAGCAACGCGTGGGCCTCGCGCGCGCGCTCGCGGTCGACCCGGAGGTCATGTTCTTCGACGAGCCGTTCAGCGCCCTCGACCCGCTGATCCGGCGCGACATGCAGAACGAGGTCCTGCGCCTCCACCACGAGGTCGGCAAGACCATGGTCTTCATCACCCACGATCTCGCCGAGGCGCTCAAGCTCGGCGACCACATCGTGATCATGCGCGACGGCAAGGTGGTGCAGATCGGCCGCCCCGAAGAGGTCGTCGGCGCGCCCGCCGACGACTACGTGGCGGATTTCGTCAGCGATGTCCCACGGAGTCACGTCCTGACCCTGCGTTGGATCATGCGCGCGGCCGATCCGTCCGATCCAGTCGATGGGCCTGAATTCGCGGCGACGGCCGTCATCCGCACCTGCCTCGAGGCCGCCGCCGCCACGCCGAAGCCGATCCGCGTCGTCGAGGACGGCCGACTGGTGGGCGTCGTGGACCGGTCGAGGATCCTCGCGGCGGTGGCCGATACCGTCGGCGAGCGCTTGATCGGGACGATGGCCGGGACATCCGGCCCGCCGGCCTGAGCGAGATATCGGCGTGACCGCCATCACCGCCCCCGCGACGTCCGGCCTGGACCCGAGGCTCGTCCGTCGCGTCGCGCTCCTGGTCGGCGTGGGCGTGGCGGTCGCGATCTTCGTGGTGGCGAGCGGCCAGTGGACCCTCCCCCACGACGAGGATCACCCGGTCTTCGGGGCACTCAACGGCGTCAAGGCGTGGGTCGACGCCAATCGGAACTCGATCTTCATCTTCGGGTTGATCCGCGACGGGGTCGGCGGGCTCGTCGGCGTGTTCGACGGGCTCATCGCGCTCTTGGGCTGGCCCGGCGTCCTCGCCACGACCGCGGCCCTCGGCGCGATCTTCGGTGGCTGGCGGCTCGCGGTCGCGACGACGCTCGGCATGGCGGCTATCGGGGTGCTGGGCCTGTGGACGTCCGGCATGACCACCCTGGCGCAGATGCTCGCGGCCGTGGTCATCGCGCTACTCATCGGGATCCCGCTCGGGATCGTCGCGGGTCGGTCAAAGCGGTTCAACTCGTTCGTGACCCCGATCCTCGACGCGATGCAGATCATGCCGACCTTCGCTTACCTCGCGCCGCTGACGCTCCTGTTCAGCATCGGCGTTCCGACAGCCACGATCGCCACGCTGATCTACGCGATCCCGCCGGCGATCCGGATCACGTCCCTGGGGATCCGCACGGTGCCCGATTCCTCCGTGGAGGCCGCGCGGTCCCTCGGCTCAACGCGCTTGCAGGTCCTCACCAAGGTCCAACTCCCGCTTGCGCGTCGGACCATCGGCGTCGGGATCAACCAGACGATCATGATGGCCCTCTCGATGGTCGTCATCACGGCCCTCATCGGGACGCCAGGTCTCGGCGCGGACGTCTTGCGCGCACTCCAGCAGGTCAACGTGGGGCTCGCCTTCCAGGCCGGCCTGGCGATCGTGATCCTCGCGATCGTCCTCGACCGACTCACGGACCGCGCCGGCGAGTGGATGGATCCGCGCTCGCGCCGATCTGCGGACCCGACGCGGCAGCGCCTCCTGTACCTGGCGTCCGCGGGAACGGTCAGCGCGGCGGCCCTTCTGGCCCGCGCCCTGCCCGATCCGGCCAAGTTCCCGAGCGACGTGAAGGTCTCGTTCGTCGTTCCGGTGAACGACATCACGAAGTGGTTCACCTCGAATGTCGGCGAGGCGACCGCCGCGATCAAGGACGGCTTCAGCTTCTACGCCTTGAATCCGTTCGAGAGCGTCCTGACGAGCGCTCCGTGGTGGCTGGTCGTCGCCGTCGTGATCGCGATCGCATGGACAGTCTCGGGCGTCCGCGCGGCCGCGATCGCGGGGACGTGCCTGGTCCTGGTGATCCTCCTGGGCCTGTGGGAGCACGGCATGATCACGCTCGCGAGCGTCCTCATCGCGACGGCCCTGACGCTGATCCTCGGTGGGCTGCTCGGGATCCTCTCGGCCCGTAGCGACACCTTCCGGACGGTCATGCGGCCGTTCCTCGACGCCGCCCAGACGCTGCCGGCCTTCGTCTATCTGATCCCGGCGGTCGCCCTCTTCTCCCCCACGCGCTTCACGGCCATCGTGGCCGCCCTGATCTACGCGATCCCCCCGGTCATCCGGCTCGTCGACGCCGGGATCCGCACGGTCCCGCCATCGGTCATCGAGGCCGCGACGTCCGCGGGCTCCACGTCGCGCCAGCTGCTCTGGAAGGTCCAGTTGCCGCTCGCGCGGCCAGCGCTCCTGGTGGCCGCGAACCAGGGCATCGTGATGGTCCTCGCGATGGTGGTCGTGGGTGCGCTCGTGGGGGCTGGCGCGCTGGGCTATGACGTCATCGTGGGCTTCAGCCAGGGGGAGGACTTCGGCAAGGGCCTCGCCGCCGGGATCTCCATCGTCGCGCTGGGCATCATGCTGGACCGGATCACGCAGGGCGCCGGACGTCGGCCATCGACGGGGGCCGTCCGAGGGGGATAGCATCCACGCCGTCAGAGGGACGGCTTCGATGGATCCAGCCGGGCTCGTTCCCGGCCGATAGAGGAGGAACAGATGCGGAGACATAGGATCGCCCGGCTGCTGGCCGTGGCGGTGACGGCGGGCCTCGTGCTCGCCGCCTGTACGTCGGGCGGTGGCGGCTCGGCCGCGCCGAGCCCGAAGGGCACGGTCAAGATCGCGATCAACCCGTGGGTGGGGGCGGAGGCCAACGTCGCGGTCGTGAAGTACCTGCTCGAGGCCAAGCTGGGCTACACGGTCGAGGCGACCTCACTCGCGGAGGAGATCGCGTGGCCGGGCTTCGAGACCGGCGAGATCGACGTCATCCTCGAGAACTGGGGTCACCCGGACCTCGAGCAGACGTACATCACCGAGAAGAAGGTCGCGCAGGACGCCGGGCCGAACGGCATCAGCGGGATCATCGGCTGGTACGTTCCTGAGTGGATGGTCACCGAATACCCGGACATCACGGACTGGAACAACCTCAACAAGTACGCCGACCTGTTCAAGACGTCCGAATCCGGTGACCTGGGTCAGTTCCTCGCCAGCGACCCGACGTTCGTCACGAACGACGAGGCGCTGATCACGAACCTCAAGCTGGACTTCAAGGCGGTCTACTCCGGGAGCGAAGCCGCGAGCATCACCGCGTTCCAGACGGCGACGGAGCAGAAGAAGCCGTTGATCGGCTACTTCTACGACCCGCAATGGCTGCATGCGCAGATCAAGCTGGTCCAGGTGAAGCTGCCGGCCTTTACGGACGGCTGCGATGCCGACCCGAAGGCCGTCGCCTGCGACTACCCGCTCTACACGCTGAACAAGATCGTCGCGACGAAGTTCGTGGAAACCGGCGGGGACGCCTACACCCTCGTCAAGAACTTCACGTGGACCAACGCCGATCAGAACCTGGTCGCCGATTACATCACCAACCAGGGGATGAGCGCGGCCGAGGCCGGCGAGAAGTGGGCCACCGAACACGAGTCCGTCTGGCAAGCCTGGATGCCGTGATCCAGCAGTAGATCAGCCGATGCCGGCGCTCGCGAGAGCGCCGGCATCGCCATCTCCGGGACGGAAGGAGCCTCATCGTGCCCAGCGGCCCGCGCGTCGTCATCATCGGGGCGGGCATCGTCGGTTGCGCGCTCGTCGACGAACTCGCGATGCGTGGTTGGTCGAACGTCACGGTCCTGGAGCAGGGGCCCCTCTTCGCGACCGGGGGCTCCACGTCGCACGCGCCGGGGCTTGTCTTCCAGACGAACAGCTCCCGCACGATGACCGCCTTCGCCACCGAAACGGTCGAGAAGTACCTGTCGCTCGACCTCGACGGGGCGTGGTGCTTCAACCAGGTCGGCAGCCTCGAGATCGCCCTGACCGAGGACCGGCTCCGCGAACTCCATCGTCGCCAGGGCTGGGCCGAGGCGTGGGGCGTCGAAGCGCGCGTCATCGATCCCGATGAGACGGTGCGCTTGTGGCCACTACTGGACCGGGACCGGATCGTGGGTGGCTACCACGTCCCCACCGACGGGCTGACCAAGGCCGTCCGTGCCTCGGAGGCGATGGCCCGACGCGCGATGGAGGCCGGGGCCACGGTCCTCGGCGGGCACACGGTCACCGCGGTCACCACGGGAGCGGGCGGCCGGGTGACCGGCGTCGTCACGGACCGCGGCGAGTTCCCGGCGGACATCGTCGTGTGCGCGGCCGGGATCTGGGGACCGAAGGTGGGCGCCCTGGTCGGCGTGACGGTGCCGCTCCAGCCGCTCGCGCACCAGTACGTCAAGACGTCCCCGATCCCGGCACTCGCGGCGATCGCGGCGCCAGGGGATCTCGAGATGGCCCGTCCGGTCCTGCGCATCCAGGACCGTGACCTGTACGCCCGCGAGCACGGCGACCGCCTCGGGGTCGGGGGGTACGGGCATCCGCCGCTGCCGGTGTCATCGTGGGACCTGCTCCCGCACGACCAGGCGGCGATCACGCCGTCGATGCTCGAGTTCACCCCGGACGACTTCGCCGAGTCGTGGGGCTGGGCCGGTGAGGTCATCCCGGCGCTCCGCGACGCCGAGATCCAGGAGCCGTTCAACGGCGTCTTCTCGTTCACCCCGGATGGCAATCCGCTCATGGGCGAGGCCCGCGATGTGCCCGGGTTCTGGCTCGCGGAGGCGGTCTGGATCACGCACTCGGCCGGTGTCGGCAAGGCGATGGCGGAGTGGCTCGTCGACGGTGCCCCGTCGCTCGACGTCCACGAGTGCGACATCGCCCGTTTCGAGCCGCACCAACTGACGCCACCGTACATCCGCGAACGCGGCATCCAGAACTACGCCCAGGTCTACGACATCGTCCATCCCCTCCAGCCGATGGAGGAGGCGGCTGGGCTGCGCACGAGCCCGTTCTTCGAGGTGGAGCAGGAGTTCGGCGCCGTCTTCCTCGAGGGGAGCGGCTGGGAGCGACCGCAGTGGTACGAGGCGAACGACCGTCTGCTCTCCCGCTACCGCGATCGCATCCCGGAGCGCAACGACTGGGCCGCGCGGTATTGGTCGCCGATCGCCGGTGCTGAAGCGCTGGCCACCCGCGATGGCGTCGCCTTCTTCGACATGACCTCGCTCAAGCGTGCTGGAAGTCACCGGACCCGGCGCGCTCGCCTTCCTTGACCACCTGACGACCAATCGGCTCGATCGACCGGTGGGGAGCGTCGTCTACACGCTCCTGCTCGATGAGCGTGGCGGGATCCGGAGCGACCTGACGATCGCCCGGCTCGGGGCGCAGCACTTCCAGATCGGCGCGAACGGGAACCTGGATCTCGACTGGCTGGAGCGCCACGTCCCGGAGGACCGGAGCGTGGCCGTTCGAGACATCACAGCCGGGACGTGCTGTCTCGGGCTGTGGGGGCCAAGGGCTCGTGACGTCCTCGCGGCCGTGGCGGACATCGATGTCTCCAACGAGGCGTTCGGCTACTTCAAGGCGCGGACGTTCCACGTCGGCCACACACCCGTGACCGCGCTGCGGCTTTCGTACGTGGGGGAGCTCGGCTGGGAGATCTACGCGACCGCGGACATGGGTCGCAAGCTCTGGGATGAGCTGTGGGCCGCGGGCCGCGTCCACGGGATGATCGCCGCCGGGCGGAGTGCCTTCGGCAGCCTGCGGCTCGAGAAGGGCTATCGCTCCTGGGGCGCGGATATGACCACGGACGACGATCCGTTCCAGGCCGGGCTCGGGTTCGCGGTCCGGATGGACAAGGGTGACTTCGTGGGCCGGGCGGCCCTCGAACGACGGAGTGCGTCCACGCCCGCCCGGCGTCTCGTGGCGCTCCTGATCGACGATCCGGCGGCCGTGGTCATGGGCACGGAGCCCGTGGCGGTCGGCGGTCGGCCTGCGGGGTACGTGACCAGCGCGGCGTTCGGGTTCAGCATCGGGCGATCCGTCGCCTATGCCTGGCTGCCGGCCGAGGCCGCGACGCCGGGGGCCGCGGTGACCATCGCGTACCAGGGCACGACGGTCACGGCCTCCGTCGCCGCTGACCCGCTGTTTGACGCCGGGATGGAGCGCCTCCGCGGCTGACCCGGCGGACGGGACGAACGGATACGGGACGACCACGCGGCGTTAACAAAACCCTCACACTCTCTTGACGCCCGCGCGTGTGGGCTGTCCAATGCATGACGACGGTCGTGCCGTCCGCCCTGGCGCACCGCAACGTGGATGACGTGGGGCTGGACCGAGGTCAGAGGAAGCCTCGGAAAGCACAGCGGCCGCCGCCAACGATGTTCCGTTCCCAAACGCATTCGGAGGATGGATCTTGTCTGACAAGCGTTTCGCGACCCGGGCCCTGGGTCTTCTGGCGACTGCCGCGATCGTCATCGCGGCCTGTTCGAGCGGCGGCAGCAGCGCCGCTCCAAGCGCTGCGCCATCCGGCGGCGGCGAGATGGACGCCCTGATCGCGGCCGCCAAGGCCGAGGGCACACTGTCGACCATCGCCCTGCCCCATGACTGGTGCAACTACGGCGAGGTCATCGAGGGCTTCAAGGCCAAGTACGGGCTTGCGGTCAACGAACTCAATCCCGACGCCGGTTCCGGCGACGAGATCGAAGCGATCAAGGCCAACAAGGACAACCCGGGCCCGCAGGCGCCGGACGTCATCGACGTCGGCATCACCTTCGGCGATCCGGCCAAGGCCGAGGGGCTGATCCAGCCATACAAGGTGTCCACCTGGGATTCGATCGACCCGAACCTGAAGGACCCCGACGGCTACTGGTATGGGGACTACTTCAGCATCCTGACGTTCGAGACCAACACGGCGGCGGCCACGCCTCCGAAGAAGTGGGCTGACCTGCTGACGTCCGAATACAAGAACAAGGTCGCCCTCGCCGGTGACCCGCGTGCGTCCAGCCAGGCCATCAATGCGGTCTACGCGGCCGCGCTCGCCAACGGCGGATCACTCGACGATGCCCAGCCGGGCCTCGACTTCTTTGCCGACCTGAACAAGGCCGGGAACCTTGTCCCGACCATCGCCAAGCCGGGCACGATCGACACCGGTGTCACGCCGGTGACCATCCGATGGGCCTACAACGCGCTGTCCCACAAGGACCAGGCGGCTGGCAACCCGGAGATCGACGTCACCGTCCCGGAGGACGGCCGGTTCCTCGGCGTCTATGTCCAGGCGATCAGCGCCTACGCCCCGCATCCCAACGCGGCCAAGCTCTGGATGGAGTACCTGTACTCCGACGAGGGGCAGGCCGGGTGGCTGAAGGGCTACTGCCACACCACGCGACTTGAGGACCTCAAGACTCGTGGCGTCTCGGCTGACCTCATCGCCAAGCTGCCGGATATCACGGGGGCGGTCTACCCGACCTCTGATCAGGCGGCGGCCGCGAAGACGCTCATCACCGAGCAGTGGGACGCCGTCGTCGGCGCCGACGTCAAGTAGGCATCGACTGAACGATCGATCGTGAGCGGCGACGCCACGGTCATCATCGAGCGGGGCGCGCCACCGGCGCGCCCCGCTCGTCGTCGGCGCTCGTGGTCCTGGCTGGGCCTCGTGCCGTTCTTTCTCTTTGCCGCGATGTTCCTCGGAGCGCCGCTCGCGTTCCTCGCCGTCGGGAGTATCGCGGACAACACGACGGGCGCCCCGACGCTCGACAACTACGGCGCGCTCTCCACGCCGCTGGTCGTCAGCGCCTTTCGAAACAGCATCGAGGTCAGTCTCGTCACGGCGATCGTCGGCGGGATCTTCGGGTTCATCCTCGCCGCCGCCGTCATCCTCGGCGGGCTGCCGAAGGGGCTGCGCAGCGCCCTGATGACCTTCTCGGGGGTGGCCTCGAACTTCGCCGGCATCCCATTGGCCCTGGCCTTCACGTATTCGCTGAGCACCGTCGGGTTCGTCACGGTGCTGCTCCGCAACCTTGGGTTCGATCTCTACGTCGACACGGAGTTCTCGATCTTCAGCAAGCTGGGCATCGAGATCGTGTACCTCTACTTCCAGTTCCCGCTGATGGTCCTGATCATCGCGCCCGCCATCGACGGTCTGCGACCGGAGTGGCGTGAGGCCGCGGAGAACATGGGCGCCAGCGGGTTCCAGTACTGGCGCCGCGTCGCCCTCCCGATCCTCATGCCGACGATGCTCGGGAGCATGATCCTGCTGTTCGGGAACTCCTTCGGTGCCCAGGCGACAGCCTTCCAGCTCACCGCCGGCCAGGTGCCGCTCGTGCCGTTGGCCATCGGCAACCAGATCAGCGGCGACGTCCTGCACAACGTCGGCCTCGGCTACGCGATGGCGATGGGGATGGTCATCGTGATGGGGATCTCGATCCTGGCGTACACGTGGCTCCAGCGCCGCTCAGAACGGTGGCTCAGGTCGTGATCGAGCGGCGGACCGAGCCAGCCGAACCGACGCCAGACGCCGCCCGCGTCGTCGCGGTGACCGCCGCCGTCAGCCGTACGCGACGGAGCTTCGGGGCTCCGTGGGCGTGGGCGGCGTTCATCATCGCGCTCCTGTACTTCACGGTCCCCCTGATCGCCACCTTCGAGGTCTCGATGCGGGCACGGCCCTTCCTCGCGGCGTATACGAACGCCTTCGATGACCCAGGCTTCTTCGGGAGCCTCGCGTATTCGTTCATGATCGGGATCATCACGGTGATCCTGAGCATCGCCCTGATCGTGCCGACGGCCTATTGGGTCCGGCTGCGCGTACCGCGGCTACGGCCTGTGGTGGAGCTCATCACGCTGCTCCCGTTCGTCATTCCGCCCGTCGTGCTCGTCTTCGGTCTGATCCGGTCGTACAGCCGGCCGCCGCTGCCACTGACCAACACCGATATCGGGAGCAGCGCGCTGCTCGTGTTCGCCTATGTCGTGCTCTCGCTGCCGTACATGTACCGCGCCGTGGACGCGGGGCTGCGCGCCATCGACATCCGAACGCTGACCGAAGCGGCACAGAGCATGGGCGCCGGATGGACGACCATCCTGCTCCGGATCATCCTGCCGAACCTGCGCGTCGCTCTGCTCGCCGGCGCGTTCCTGAGCCTCGCGATCGTCATCGGGGAGTTCACCATCGCCTCGTTCCTGGCCCGCAAGACGTTCGGACCATATCTCCAACTCCTCGGCGCCAACCGCGCCTACGAGCCCGCGGCCGTGTCGCTGATCGCCTTCGGGCTGACCTGGATGGCCATGATCGCGATCGCGTTCGTGGGACGCGGCAGCAAGAGCAACATCTCCGTGGCCGGAGCCCGTTGAAGATGGAGGTCCCCGCCACATGACGTTTCTCGTCCTCGACGGCGTGCAGAAGTATTTCGGCGCGACCGCGGCCGTCGAGCACTTCGACCTCCAGGCCGAGCGCGGCGAGTTCATCTCGTTCCTGGGTCCGTCGGGCTGTGGCAAGACGACGACGCTGCGGATGATCGCCGGGTTCGAGATCCCGACGGCCGGGACGATCACCGTCAACGGCGAAGACATCACCAACAAGCCGCCCAACCAGCGCAACGTCGGGATGGTCTTCCAGTCGTACGCGCTCTTCCCGAACATGACCGTCGCGGGCAACATCGGCTTCGGGCTGCGCGTCCGCAAGCGCCCGAAGGCGGACATCGAGCGGCGCGTCGCCGAGCTCCTCGAGATGATCCACCTCGAGGATCGCGGTGGCAGCTACCCGTACCAGCTCTCGGGCGGACAGCAGCAGCGCGTCGCGCTCGCTCGCGCGCTGGCCATCGAACCGCAGGTCCTCCTGCTCGACGAACCGCTCTCGGCCCTTGACGCCAAGATCCGGATCGTCCTGCGCAAGGAGATCCGGGCGATCCAGCGCCAGCTGGGGATCACCACCGTCTACGTGACCCACGACCAGGAGGAGGCGCTATCGCTCTCGGACCGGGTCGTGGTCATGAGCGAAGGGCGAGTGGAGCAGATCGGGACGCCGTTCGAGATCTACAACTTCCCGGCGACCGCGTTCGTCGCGTCGTTCGTCGGCACGCTCAATCTCGTCCAAGCCGGTGTCGTGGACGCGCGCGCGGGTCGGCTCGACCTCGGTGGCCAGGTGGTCATGACCTCCAAGCCCGTGACGACCGCCCGGGCCGGCGAGATGGTGACCCTTGCGGTTCGTCCAGAAGGGATCTCGCTTGGTGATGGGGACGACGGCGACAACCTTCTTGCCGGCCGCATCGAGGACATCAACTTCCTCGGCTCGGTCGTCCGCATCCGGCTGGCCGTGGCATCGCCCGGTGGCCGTCCGACGTCGATGACCCTCGACACCTTCAATGAGCCGCACCTCGAGCTTCCGGCGGTCGGCACGGACGTCCGCATGTCGTTTCCGCCCGAGGCGTGCTTCGTCCTCGAGGGACCTGGAGCGGCGGAGGGGAGAGGACCCGAGGCCGGCGCCGCGGTGTGACGCACCCGCTCGACGGCATCGATCTCGTCGTCTTCGACAAGGACGGGACGCTGATCGAGTTCCACGCGATGTGGGGCGGCTGGGCGGCCCGGCTCGCCGACGACCTCGAGGCGGCGACCGGGCTGGCGCTCCGCGGAGCGCTCGATCAGCTCCTCGGGATCGACCCGGGGACCGGACGCGTGACCGCCGAGGGCTTTCTCGCCGCGACGCCCATGGCCCGGATCCGAGACGCGGTCGCCGACGTCGTGCGCAGCGCGGGGGCCGACGCGGCGCTGACCGACACGGCGCTCGAGGCGGCCTGGCGCGCGCCCGACCCCGTTGACCTCGCCCGACCGGTGACCGATCTGGTGGCCCTGTGTCGTGGCTTGCGTGCGAGCGGGCGGCGGATCGCGGTGGCCACGTCGGACGATCGTGACCCGACGGAGCGGACACTCGCGGCCCTTGGGTTGACGCCGCTCCTCGACGCCGTCGTGTGCGCCGACGACGGACTCCCCGTCAAGCCGGCCGGCGACGCCGTCGCGGCGATCGGTCGGACCACCGGGGTCGGACCGGATCGGACGGCGGTCGTGGGCGATTCCGTCGCCGATCTCGCGATGGGTCGCGCGGCCGGCGCCGCGCGCTGCTACGGGGTCCTGACGGGCGTCGCGACGCGCGCCGACCTCGAGCCGCTCGCCGATGCGGTCTTCGAGTCCGTGGCCGCGCTACGCGTCGGACCCTAGTCGGCCGAGTCCCCGGTCACGCGCGACGTGGGGCGGATCCGGATGGCGCGAGCGAGCGGCGAACGGCTCGCTCGGCCGGCATCGACCCGCTCGGCATGTCGCAGGAGCGCGACGAGCGCCGATCCCGGACCTCGGCCGCGCGCTGCGCTGCCGTGGCGACTGGCGATCGTCGCGAGGTGCGCCGCCCGACTCGGGCCGGGCCCGAGATGCGGGCGCTTTCTGGTATCCACGGCTAGTTGAGCACGAACCACGACACGTAGGTCGTGGAGGAGACGCTCGCATTGAGGTAGATCTTGAACGAGCCGGCGGTCGGGACGGCGGCTCGCACGTAGCGGCCGGACCGATTCGAGTAGAGCACCGCGAACACCCGACTCGAGGTGGTGACTCCCGCGAGCGTCACCTTGACGGTCGACTTGTTCTTGGCGACGGTGGCCCGGCCGGACCGGCTGAACTTGACCTTGCCACGAACGTCGAGCGCGAGGCTGGATGCGGACGAGCCGAGCGCGACCACCCCGGCCTCGGCGCTGACGCTCTCACCCCATACGCCGATGTTGCCGACGCCGTACGCGCCGATGTCGCCCGTGCCGAGGACGCCGATGTCCTCGCTGTCACCCCAGATGCCGGTGCCGATGGCGTTCGGATCCGCCGTGGTGGGCGCCCAGCCGTAGGCCCCGGTGTACGCCAGATCTGCCGGGACGATCGATCCGTTCGTGCTGACGCTCCATGCGAACAGCCCGGCCCCTGCGGCGCTCGTCGCCTGGACCCCGTACCCCGTTCCCTGAGCCGAGGCCGCGAACGCGACGGAGTCGCTCGTGCTGTCGGTGATGGATGTCGTCGCGGTCGTGGCGTTGTCGGCGCCGGCGACGACATCGTTCGGATCCGCAGCGATCGCGGTCAGGGGCAGGGCCGCGGTCGCGGCCAGCGCCGCCGCACCACCGGCCGCCGCCGCAAGGAGCGCCCGTCGCGAGCGCGGAGCGCCTGGTTCGTCAGCCATCGGTAAGGACCTCCCCATGTCGCGTCGCCGCGCTCGTCATGAACGCCAGCGACGCGAGCCCATCCTGCCACGGGATGCCCTGGAGTGGGACATCGAATATCGCTCCGGACGACCTCGCCGACCACCCTGCACCCTACCGGACCCGACCCACTGGTACGGAAGGGCTATCGTCCGCCGCCGGTCGGCGCCGTACGGTGGGTGCTCACGTCGGCGCGTCGGCAACACCGCACGCCGCCACGCTGCCAGGGGGTCCGGGCCGCACGATGGTCCAGTCGAACGAACCGCGCGACACGCTGCGCCGTGACGAACCTACCCGCGCCGACGCGCTTCGTCGGATCGCGGCGGCGGTCTCCGGCGAAGTCGACCTCGACCGCCTGTTCGGGCAGGTCATCGACGAGGCCTTCGCCCTGTTCGGGGTGGATCGGGCCGGACTGTGGACCTACCACGACCAACCGACGCCGCTACGGCTCGCGGCCCAGCGCGGCCTGTCCGACGAGATGCTCGGGATGGTGGCCGCGCTCCCGCGCGACGCGCGGACGACCGGCATGCGCGCGATGCAGGAGCGACGCGTGGCCATCCTCGATGGCGACCTGTCCGGGACGGCGCCGGCGCTGGCGGGCCTGTACCGAGCCGAAGGCGTCCGGACGATGTGCTACGTACCGATCGTCGTTCGCGACGAGGTGCTGGGGCTCCTGGTCCTCTACCACGCGTCTGACTACCCGTGGTCCCCGGACGAGATGGACCTGGCGCGGGCGTTCGGCGACCAGATCGCGATCGCGATCCGCAACACCCGGCTCGCCGCGTCGACGGCATCGCTCGCGGAGCGCCTGCGCGCGATCTCGGAGCTCGCGGTCCGCCTCAGCGGCCAGCACGACGCCGACGGTATCGCCGGGACGATCGTCGCGGAGGCCCAGCGAGTGGTCCAGCACGACTCGATCCGCGTCTATCTCGTCGATCACGACACGGGCGTCTGCGAGCCGATCGCGTTCCAGGGCACCTTCCTTGGGACCGATGACCCGGACCTCGCCAGACTCCGAACAAAGGTCGGCGAAGGGCTGACCGGCTGGGTGGCGCAGCACGATGAGATCCTGCGCATCGGCGACGCCGCGGCCGACCCGCGGAGCGTCATCGTCGGACACCCGAGCGAGCCCGAATCGATGCTCATCGTCCCGATGACCCACGCCGGCGTGGTCCAGGGCGTCATCGTGGTCTCACGACTCGGCCGGGACCGCTTCGATGCCGACGACGAGACGACCTTCTCGATCTTCGCCGGCTACGCCGCGCAGGCCCTCGTCAACGCGTCGAACCGAACGCGGCTCCAGCGCCAACAGGTGGCGCTGGAGCAGCAGCTTGCCACCCAACAGCGTCTCCTCGACGTCAACGAACGCCTGCTCTCGACGCTCGACCCGGCCGACGTCCTCGATCTCATCGCGGATTCGCTCGGCGCGATCGTGCCGTACGATTCGCTGAGCATCTACGAGGTCGATCGCATCGCCGGCGTCCGACGGGCGATCATCGCGCGTGACCGCTTCGCCGACCTCATCCTGGCGGACAAGGTGCCGCTCGCCGAGGGCATCAGCGGCTGGGTGGCTGAGCACGGCGAACCCATCATGTCCAACGACGCCCACCTCGATCCGCGCGCGGCGCACGTCGCGGGGACGCCGTTCGAACCGGAATCGATGATCGTGGTCCCGCTCGTCGTCGGCGACGAGGTGGTCGGCACGCTCAACATCGCCCGGGTCGGGGACGTCGAGGCGCACTTCAGCGACGGTGAGTTCGAGCTCACGAAACTGTTCGCCGGGCAGGCGTCGATCGCCCTCCAGAACGCGCGCACCCACGGAGAGGTCCAGGTCCGGGCCGATCACGACGCGCTGACCGGCCTGCGCAATCACGGCGCGTTCCAGCGTGACCTCGGCGAGGCCGTCGAACGCGGCGGCAGCGGCCGGCCGTTCGCCGTCCTCATGATGGATCTCGACGCGTTCAAGGCGTTCAATGACACGCAGGGGCACCCGGCTGGCGACGCGCTGCTCGGCGCGATCGCCAAGGCGATGGGCGGGGCCGTTCGCGGTGACGATCGGCTCTACCGCTATGGGGGCGATGAGTTCGCGGCGATCCTCGCCGGCGCCGATCGTGTGACCGCGCACGATGTGGCCGAACGACTGCGACGCGCCGTTGCGGCGGTCGGCGACGATCGCGACGGGCCGGCGGTCACGATCACGATCGGTGTCGCGTGCTTCCCCGACGATGGCCGGGTCAAGGCGGCACTTGTCATGGTCGCGGACCAGGCGATGTACCTCGCCAAGCCGGCCCACCGTCAGGCCACGGTCGGACACGACGATCCCTATGTCCGAGCCCTTGACGAGACGGCGCTGGCCCTCCTCGACCGTCACGCGCCCGGCGACCTGCTCGAGACGATCATCACCCGCGCCGGGGCCCTGGTCGGGACGGCGCACGGCTTCATCTACCTCGCGGAGGAGGGTGGCGAAGGGCTAGTTCTGCGCTGCGGCACGGGTCTGTACGCCCGGGTCGTGGGCGACCGTCTCGCGCCGGGCGACGGCCTGAGCGGCGAGGTGTATCAAACCGGGCGCCCCCTCGCCGTCGACGACTACGACGCCTACGAACGCCGCAACCCGGGCGTCGGGCTGGGGGTCATCGGGTCCATCATCGGGGTCCCCCTGGTCACGGGTGGCCAGGTGATCGGGGTCATCGGACTGGCGTCAGGATCGGCCAGTCGGAGGTTCGGCCCCCAGGAGATCGACGCGCTCACGCGGTTCGCGCAGCTGGCGTCGATCGCCATCGACAACGCGCGCCTGGTCGATGAGGCCCAACTCGGGACCCGGTATGACCCGGTGACGGGGCTCCCCAACCGCGACCTCCTGACGGACCGGATCGCCCGCGCCCTGAGCCGGAGCGGCTCGGACACGACCGACAGGATCGCCGTCGTCCTGGTGGATCTCGACCGGTTCAGGGTCATCAACGAAAGCGTCGGCCACGCGGCCGGCGATCAGTTGCTCGTCGCCGTCGGGCAACGGCTGGCCGGCGGTCTGCGGTCAGGCGACACGATCGCGCGGTTCGCGGGCGACGAGTTCGGCGTCCTCCTCGACCCGGTCGCCGGCGAGGACGAGGCGCGCCAGATGGCCGGACGCTTGATGAGCGAACTCCACGCACCGTTCCCGCTTGGCGGCCGCGACTGGTTCATCAGCGCGTCGATGGGGATCGCCATCGGCGCGGTGGGCAGGACCACCTCCGACGAACTGCTCCGCGAAGCCGAGATCGCCAGGGTCCGGGCCGATGCCGATCCGACGCGCCGCGTCGCGCTGTTCGAGCCGGATATGGGCGACACGACGTTGGCCCGGATCGATCTCGAGAACGACCTGCGCCGAGGGATCGAGCGCGGCGAACTCCTGGTCCACTACCAGCCGATCACCGACCTCGCGAGCGGGCGGCCCGTCGGGTTCGAGGCGCTGGTCCGCTGGCAGCACCCGGAACGTGGCCTGCTCCAGCCCGCGGCGTTCATCCCGCTCGCCGAGGAGTCGGGGCTCATCGTCCCGCTGGGTCGCTGGGTCCTCGAGACCGCCTGTCGGCAGGCCGCGGCCTGGTCGATCGGTCGGGACGACCGTCGCTCGCTGGCCATGTCGGTCAACCTCTCGGCACGACAGTTCACCCAGACCGATCTCGCCGAGGAGGTCGGCCGCGTCCTCGAGGCATCCGGGCTCCCGCCCGGTGCGCTGGAACTCGAGATCACCGAATTGGTCGTGATGGACCGCTCCGACGACAGCATGCGGATGCTCCGTCGCCTGCGCTCGATGGGAGTGCGCCTCGTCCTCGACGACTTCGGTACCGGCTATTCGTCGCTTTCGTACCTCAAGCACCTGCCGCTCGACACGATCAAGATCGATCGCTCGTTCGTCGCCGGCCTCGAGGATTCAGCTGATCGCTCGATCGTGAGCGCCGTGGTGAGCCTGGCGAGAGGCCTGGGCCTCGGCGTCGTGGCGGAAGGGATCGAGACCGCCGACCAGCGGGAGCGCCTGCTGGAACTCGGGTGCACGCTGGGTCAGGGATACCTGTTCTCGCGGCCCGTGCCAGCCGATGAGGCGGCGCGGCTCATGGAGCCGCGCCGTGGCCCGGATCGTCGCCCGACCGGTATCCCGGCCAGGACGCCGGTCAGTTCCGGTTCCCGCCGAAGAGGCGGAGCAGGAACAGGAAGAGGTTGATGAAGTCGAGGTAGAGCCGGAGAGCGCCGAGGACCGCCGCCTTCTCGAGCGAGCCCGTGGCCGCGGCGAGATCACCGGCCTGGATGCGCTGGACATCGTAGGCCGTGAGGGCCGTGAAGATGACCACGCCGACGATCGAGATCAGCCAGCTGAGGCCATCGTTACCGAGGAACAGGTTGACCACGGACGCGACGATGAGCCCGATCAGACCCATGAACAGGATCCCGCCGAGACCGGCGAGTGACCGCTTCGTGGTGGCGCCGTAGATCGCCGCGGCGCCGAACATGGCCGAGGCGCTGAGGAACGCGGTGACCACACCCGTCGCCGAGTACGACCCGACGATCAGGCCGAGGGTCAGCCCGAGCGTGGCGGCGTAGACGAAGAACAGCCCGAGCGCGAGCGTCGCGTTGATCTTGTTGATGGCCGCGGAGATCACGATCACCAGTCCGAGCTGGGCGATGATCAGGATGAAGAAGTTCCCGGCCGCGAACGAGGCCAACGCCTCGCTCTGGAGAACCGCCCAGGCCACCACCGCGGACAGGGCGAGCCCGGCGAACATCCACACGAACGCCTGTGTCAGGAAGGCCGCCTGAAGGCGCGCATCGGGCTTGACCCCGAGGGCCGACGGCGACGGCGACGCATACGGGTTGCTGGGATACGGGTTCTGGTTCATCGATCCATTCGCTCCTGGTCGGTCAGTGTCATCGGCCGACGCGTGCGATAACGGTAGCACGAGGCCCAGCGACGTCCAGTCAGGCGGGGATCACCACATGAGACCCGCGTCGCGCGGGTCCCAGCGCTCGGCGAGGAGGGTGACCTTGACGTCGTGCTCGACGACGGATTCGGCCTGTTCCTTGACCTGCGCGATCATGGATCCAGCGTACGGGCAGAACGGGGTCGTGAGGATCATCTTCACCTCGGTCGTGTCGGGCCCGAGGATGATCTGCTTGATGAGCGCCAGTTCCACGACGTTCATCCCGATCTCCGGGTCCACCACGTTACGCAGGGCGTCGAGGATCGCGAGTTCGGTGGCCCGCCGCTCGGCATCGAAGGCCGGGGCGTCCGCGGCCGGAGCCGCCAGAGCCGCCGGAGCCGTCGTAGGATCGGTGGTCGTGTCCGTCATGCGGGCTAGCGTAGCACCGGTCGGCGAGGAGCCCCGTTCAGGCCGCGGGGGCCTCGTGCTTGATGACGATACCCGCGGTCCGGTACTGGGCCGGGAGTCCCGCGGCCTCCGCCTCGCTGTACCCGGGACCGGCCAGCGAGCCATCGGGCTCGAAGAAGTCCGCATACCGCTCGCGGTGGTCGGCCGCGTACATGAAAGCCGCCGCGATCCCGAGCGGTCGCAGTTCGGGGTGGTCGATCAGGATCCGGGTCAGGTCGTACCCATTCGAGCGCAGTTCCAGCAACTGGCGGACGGTGAGTCGCGATCCGTAGCAGAAGGGCTCGCCGTTGAGCACGAGCGGATCCTGCTGCACCCACTTGATGGTCACGGGATCGCTCAGCCGCCCTTGTACAGGAATTGGAGGAAGGCGTTCTTCTTCCGCGCGTCCCCAGCGATACGCCGATGCCAGGAGTACGCCTCGATGGCGGCGTCGAGCGCGGCGTCCGCCGCCGGCAGGTCCGCCGGGGCGAGCACGCCCGGGAACGCCGCACGCAGGCCCTCGCACAGCGCGGTCAGGTCGTCCATCGGGATCTTCTTCCGCCGATAGACGGGCGCGGTCTGCTCCCCGTACTCGCGCGCCGGGAGGGGATCGCCCGCGGCGACACAGAGCGCGACGCGCTCGGCCAGCAGTTCGGCGTCACGCAGCAGGTGTCGGAGCCCGGCCTCGTCGTAGCGGTCCCGCATCTCGACCCGCGTCGCGAGGGCATGCTCGAGGGCGCGCGCGCCGAGACGGGACACGTCCGCCCGGATGCGCTGGGCGCCGTCCGGCGATCCGGCGGTCAGGTCGAGGGGCGGGAGGCCAAGGCTGGGGTGGCTCACGCTCGGCAGTCTAGCGTGCGGCCCGGGCCGCCGCCACGGGCCGTACGATGACGCGACGATGACCGACGATGCACCCACTCCCGGCGAGCGGCGCCTCGCCCATCCGCCCTCGGACCGATACCGAGCGGCCGAGGCCGCAGCTGCGGCTCGGGCGACGGCTGCGGCCGGTCCGCCACGGCCGACATCGGTCGTGCGCGGCGCGGCGTATGCCGGCGTGGTGGCCCTCCTCGGCGCGCTGGCGATCACCGTCCTGGGTGGCGTCGTGACGTTGACGGTGGGCCTGGTGATCCTGGCGGCGGCGATCGGCTGGGGCAGCGCCCAGGCACTCCGGATCGGCGCCGGGTCCACGCTGGACCGCCCGCGCCGCATCCGTTGGGCCGTCGCCGTCGCGCTCGTCGGTGTGGCGCTCGGCCAGGTGGGCCTGTGGGTCTACGCAGGCACCGAGGGCGGCGTGCTGCCGCTGCTCGACTACCTGGACCAGGCGTTCGGCCTCGTCGTGCCCGTCCAACTCGTCGTGGCGCCGGTCAGCGCCTGGTTCGGCGCACGATGACCGATGACGGCGGCCTTCGCTACCGGCGCCCGGTCGAGGGCGACTACCCCACGGTGATCGATGCCGTGGACCACTGGTGGGGCGGTCGGAAGATGCGCGCGATCCTGCCGCGACTGTGGTTCCAGCACTTCACCGGGACGTCGTGGATCGCGCAGAGCGACGACGACGCCATCGTCGGGTTTCTCGTCGGGTTCCGCAGCCCCGATGACCCCACCGTCGCCTACATCCACATGATCGGTACGGACCCGAACCGGCGGCGAGGCGGGGTCGCGGCGTCGCTCTATGCGCGCTTCTTCGATGACGCTCGGGCGATGGGGGCGAGTCGGGTGAAGGCCATCACCTGGCCGGGCAATCGGGTGTCGGTGGCGTTCCACACCGCCCAGGGGTTCCGGCCCGATGACGGGCCCGGCACGCAGCGCCTGTACGGCACGCCCGCGTACCCGGACTACGACGGCGACGGCGAGGACCGGGTGGCGTTCACTCGGGACCTGTGAGCATCCCCGGCGTCAGCGCCTCGCGGAGCAGGCGCCCGAACCTCGCCGGACGATCGGCCGCGGGGACGACCTCGAGCCAGCGGCGCACCATCGTCTCGCCCTCCGCGTAGACGAATGCGTAGGTCCGCCACAGCGGGGCCTCGATGAACGCCAGGACGCCCTCGGCGCGAGCCGTCGGGAGCCGCCCGACCTCCTCGAGATAACGCAGGACCTGATCGTGGGACCAGCCGTCCCCGTGACGCAGGATCGCCGCGTTGCCGCGGATGGCGGATAGGGCGGCTCGCGGAGAGGTCATCGCCACGGAACGCTCCGCGGCGTCGCGGGTCGCGGCCGGATCGGCGGAGAGCGGCAGCCCGGCGCGGTCGACGATCTCGACGAGCAGGTCGGGAAGGTCGTCGTCGGCCACGGCAAAGGTCCGTGCGACGTTCGCAAGGCCTTCCGTGACCAGGCACTCCGGCGTGTTGAGGAGCAGGATCGACCCCTCCAAGTGGCCCCGGAGGTCCACGAGGTCCGCCTCCTTCGAGGCGTGCTCGAGGTGGTGGCCCGGGTACGTCTCGTGCGCGACGGTCCGCACGAGGTCCGGCGCCGTGATGGGCAGGTCCGTATTGATGTCGACACGTGACCGACGACCACCGTCGAACCGGTTGTAGGCCCCCCACGGCTGGCCGGTGACGATCGAGACGCGCAGGTCCTCCCCGTCCGGAAGCCCGAACGTGGCTCGCGCCTGCTCGCGGAAGCGGGCCACCAGCCGCTCGACGACCCCGGGGAGCCGCTCGACCGGGATCTCCAGACCCCGGTCCCAGGCCTCGAGCCGGTCGGCCAGGGCGACGCCGCCGGGGAGCAACTCGTCGAGGCGCGCGGCTGCCGCGTCGAAGGTCGCCTCCGGTCGCATCTGCGGGCGGATCGTGAAGCTGCGCTCCACCTCGTCGAGGAACGGGAGGATGTCGCCCGCCAGTCTCGCGGCGTGCGTCTCGAGGGCTCCGAGCTGGGCCTCGAGCCACGCCCGCCGATCCGGGTCGGCGACCTCGGTCGCCAGTCGATCGCGGAGCGCGATGGCGTCCTCGCGTAGTCGGGCGGGCGAACGGCGCTGCTCCATGTCGGCCCCGGCCTTGAGGTCCGCCGGGCCGAAGTAGCCGTCGACGAGCCCTGGGATGTGCTGGTCGAGGCGGAGTCCGAGGAGCAGGTAGTCACGGGCGACCGGGTCAGGCTCGGGGACCGTGCGCATGCCGCCCACGGCGGGCACGCGGGCCCGGTCCGCGTCAGGCATCGCCCGCACCCAGACCACCGGTCTCGCCGGCGAACGGCATGTGCTGGCGCTCTGCGGCGTCCAGGCTCATCCGCAGGGCCGCGGTCTTCTGCTCGGCGACTTCGCGGACGTAGGCCGCTTCCTCATCCGGGGTCATCGGCCGGCCCCGGACGATCCCCTTCGGCTTGCCGACCATGAGCCACGACAGGTGGTATCGGTCCATCGTCCCCCACGCCGTCGAGAGCAGGTCGTCCGAGTGCTGGAGCCAGACGCGCAGCGACCCCAGAGATGGGTCGGCGACGAGGCGGTCGCCTTCGGCCACGAGCTGCCGAGTCCGGGCGATGAGTTCATCGCGGGTCACGTCGGGGACTCGCGCCCGCCCATCATCGCCTCGCGATCCGCCCGGGCGCGACGGGTCCACGGTCCCGGGATGCCGGCACCGATCGGCGCGTCCCCGAAGCGGGTCACGGGCAGGATCCCCGCCACGCTGGAGCACAGGAACGCCTCCGACGCGCCAGCGAGATCGGCCGGCGTCAGGTGGACCTCCGCCGGTCGCAGACCGACCCGGCCGGCCCAGTCCAGCAGCCACGACCGCGTGGTCCCGGGCAGGATCGCGCAGTCGAGCGATGGCGTGGCGAGCTCGACGGCGCCATCGCCCGTGTCGTCGTCGTGGCTGGCCCGCCGGATGAGAAAGATGTTCGCGCTCGTCCCCTCCGAGAGCCGCCCGTCCACGGTCAGGAACAGGGCGTCGTCGGCGCCGGCCCGGCGCGCCTCGACGCGCGCGTAGACGTAGTCGGCACGGGACGTGGTCTTGAGGGTGGCGAGCGGATTGGCCGGGTCGCGTCGCACCGTCGAGGCGATGAGGTGGAGCCCTCGGTCGAGGTGATCGGCCGGTGGCGGGGCGACGGGCCAGGCCTGGATCGCGATCGTCGCGGTCGCCTCCTCGTCGGGCGGGAGGAGGCCCCGGCCGCGGAACGCGCCGCGCGATACGGTGATCCGTACCGATGCGTCACCGGACGGGCCGTCGAGGCCCTCGACGGCGAGCAGGCCGGCGATCCCCGTCGCGATGAGCGCGTCCAGGCCGCTCGGCAACGAGATGCCGAGCCCGGCGGCAGAGCGACGGAGTCTGGCCAGGTGTTCGGGGAGCTCGGTCGGGTGGTCGCCGCGGACGCGGAGCGTCTCGAAGATCCCGTCGCCCAGTTGGAAGCCTCGATCGAACACGGACACGTGCGGACCGTCGGCCGGAAGGATCCGCCCATCGACCCAGACGTGGCCGGGACCAAGTCCCGCGTCGCCGCTCACGGGAGCTCGACCGCCCCGATGGCGCCGAGCGGCCCGCGCGCCTTGGCGACGGTCTCCTCCCACTCCGCGGCCGGGTCGGACCGGTAGGTGATGCCGCCCCCGACGTGGAGCGTGAGCTTGCGACCGTCCGCGACGAACGTCCGGATGATGATGCTCGTCTGCATCGCTCCGTCCGGTCCGATCCAGCCGAGCGCGCCGGTATACGGCCCGCGCCGCACCGGTTCCAGGGCTTCGAGCAGCTCCATCGCCCGGATCTTCGGCGCGCCGGTGATCGACCCCCCGGGGAACGCCGCCTCAAGGAGATCAAAGGCATCGCGGTCGTCGGCTAGCTGCCCTGTGACCGTCGACACGAGGTGCTGGACGGCGGCGGTCCGCTCCAGACGGAGGAGGCGCGGCACGCGGACACTCCCCGGGCGACAGACCCGGCCGAGGTCGTTGCGCAGGACGTCGACGATCATCACGTTCTCGGCCCGGTCCTTGATGCTGCCGAGCAGTTCACAGGCGAGGGCCCGGTCCTCGTCGCGGGTCCGACCCCGCGGGCGGGTGCCCTTGATCGGGTCCGCGGAGACCGCGCCCTCGGCGTCCACCGACAGGAACGGTTCCGGCGACGCCGACAGGAGGGCCCTCGGCCGCCCGTCGACCGGGCTGGCACCGAGGTCGAGGTAGGCGGAGAACAACGACGGATCACCGGTGCGCAGGCGTCGATACCGTCCCCACGGGTCGCCGTCGAACGGCATCTCCAGCCGTCGGGTCAGGTTGGCCTGGTAGATGTCGCCGCGAGCGATGTGGCCGCGAACGGCCTCGACGCCCGCCTCGTACTCCGTCCGCGAGAGGCCGGAACGAAAAGCCAGGAGCGCCCCACCGGGACCGTCCGCGTCCATGTCGTGGGCGTCGATCCGGGTCGCGTCGGGCGCGGCGTCGGTCAGGCGCGCGTGGACCTCGTCGAGCCGACGCGCGAGTCGCCGGGCGTCGCCGTCCAGCGCGCGTCCGCCGATCCAGGCATGACCGGCCCGCCGGTCCCATGCGACCACCCAATCGTGCAGGGCCAGGCGCATGACCGGGAGGCCCTGGTCATCGACGGCGAGGCTCGGGAGCCGTTCGAGCACGTGCCCGAGGTCATAGCCCAGGAAGCCGACGAGGCCACCCAGGAAGCGCGGCGCATCGGCCGGGACGACGGGCGTCCGATCGAGCCGCGCGACCATCCGCCGAGCGACCGCAAAGGGGTCCGGACCGGCGGCCGGGGCCTCGAGGACGGCCGCCGGGTCCGCCGTGAGGTAGGTCCAGCGCGCGTTGCGCCCCGGTCGCGCGCTTTCGAGCAGCGCGAGGCCCGGAAGGTCCCGGAATCGCTCCGCCACATCGATTGGGCGGGCCGCGGCGAGGCGGTCCGGCAGCCGGCGGAGTCGGAGCGGCGCGTCACCGCGACGAGTCGAGATCACGGCCGGATGATACGGCGCGGACCGGGACCGCCCCGCGCGGCCAGCGTTCGCGACGCGTCGTGGACCGCTAGCATCCGACACCATGCGAGCACGCGACCTCGGCATCACGATCGGGCTTGGCCGACCCGGACCACTCAACGCGATCACGGACGTCGGAGGGGTAGGCGTCGGCCACACGACGCTCATCGAGGGCGACGGACCGCTCGTGGTGGGCCGTGGGCCCGTGCGGACGGGCGTGACGGTCGTCGTCCCGCGCGGGGAGGACGCCTGGCGCGAGCCGGTCTTCGCCGGATGCCACCGTCTCAACGGGAACGGGGAGCTGACCGGGCTCGAGTGGGTCCGCGAATCCGGGATGTTGTCGTCGCCGGTCGCGATCACGAACACCCACAGCGTTGGCGTCGTCCGTGACGCGCTCGTGGCCGCGTCGGTGGAGGCCCTCGACCCGTCGTCGGCGTGGTGGTCGCTCCCGGTCGTCGGCGAGACCTACGACGGGCTGCTCAACGACATCAACGGGTTCCATGTGACGAGTGAGCACCTGCACGCGGCGCTCGCCGGGGCGTCGGGAGGGGCCGTCGCGGAGGGGGCCGTCGGCGGCGGGACGGGGATGGTCTGCCACGAGTTCAAGGGCGGGATCGGGACGGCCTCGCGCGTGGTTCCTGCCGAGGTCGGCGGATACACCGTCGGAGCCCTGGTCCAGGCCAACTACGGCAAGCGCGAGTGGCTCCGCGTGGACGGTGTGCCCGTGGGTCAGGTCATCGGTCGCGACGTGGTGCCCAGCCCATGGGACGTCACGCGCGGTGACGCGGCCGTCCCGCCCCCGGGTGCGGGGTCGATCATCGTGGTCCTCGCCACGGACGCGCCGCTGCTCCCGCACCAGTGCGAGCGTCTCGCCCAGCGGGCCGGCTTGGGGATCGCGCGGGCGGGAGGGACCGGCGGCCACACCAGCGGGGACCTGTTCATCGCGTTCGCGACCGGGAACCGGCTGCCGGTCGAGATCGAGCACCGGAGTCAGATCGTCACCTACGACGTTCACGCGGTCGGCGACGGGGTCATCGACGCGCTGTTCGACGGCGCCATCGAGGCGACTGAGGAAGCCATCGTCAACGCGCTCGTCGCCGCGACCACGACCGTGGGGCGGGACGGGATCACCGCCCATGCGCTGCCCCACGATCGCCTGGTCGAGGCGATGACCCGGTTCGGTCGCCCGGCCCGGGCCTGAATCGGTCGCCCGCGGTCAGCCGACCGGGACGGCCGCCGGCTTTTCGATCGGCACGCCGATCAGGCTGCCCCACTCGGTCCAGGAGCCGTCGTAGTTGCGGACCCGCTTGTAGCCGAGCAGTTCGTGGAGCACGAACCACGTGTGGCTGCTCCGCTCGCCGATCCGGCAATACGCGATGACATCCTTGTCCGGCGTCACGCCCTTCGCCTCGTAGAGCGTCGCGAGATCCTCGGCGCTCTTGAACGTGCCGTCGTCGCGCACGGTCTGGGCCCACGGCACGGATGCGGCGCCCGGGATGTGTCCGGCCCGCTGGGCGGTCTCGGACATGCCTGGGGGCGCGATGATCTCGCCGTTGAACTCTGCCGGGGAGCGGACATCCACGAGCGCGAACCCCTCCTCGCCGAGGCGCGGCAGGATGTCGTCTCGGTACGCGCGCAGGCTGAAATCCGGCTCGGGGAGCTCGTAGCCGGTGCCTGCAAAGGTCGGGACGTCGACATCCAGCGGGAGGCCGTTGTCCAGCCAGTACTTGCGCCCGCCGTTGAGGATCCGGATGTCGGCGTGGCCGTAGAGCTTGAGCTGCCAGTAGGCCCAGGCGGCGAACCAGTTGTTGTTGTCGCCGTACAGCACGATCGTCGTGTCCGGACCGATCCCGGACGCGGAGAGCAGCGCGCTGAAGTCCTCGCGCGATGCGATGTCGCGGCGGATCCCGTCCGCGAGCTGGCTGGTCCAGTTCCAGCCGACGGCGCCGGGCAGGTGGCTCTGCTCATAGGCGGTCGTATCGACATCGACTTCGACGAACCGCACCGATGGGTCCTCGAGGTGCGCCTGCGCCCAGGTGGCGTCGACGAGGACGTCGTCGGTGGCGTATCCGTTCTGGCTCATGGGTCGTTCCTCCTGGGTGGTTTCCGGTCGGGGTGCTGGGGCTTGGGTCCGGGTCCTGGGGTCGCGGCTCGCGGAGGGTCAGTCGGCGGACGTGGGTCGGTCGCGGCGGCTGAAGTCAGCGAGCCGCTGGGTACAGGAGGCGGCTTCGCGCTGCGCTTGGCGGACGATCCACGGGTCGACCCGGCTGGAGTCCTCGATGGTGAGCGTCGGGCCGTGGGTCCCATCCTCGAGCACGATCCCGGAGCTGTTCCGATAGTCCGCCATCCAGTTGGCCTGGAGCTGAAGGGCGACATCGGTCACGACCGGCACCGGGAACAACCAGTCGAGGTACGTGGCGTTGAGCCGGTCGGCGAGGTCCGCGAGCCGGATCGCCCGGCCCCGCTCGACCCGGGCCAGCAGGTCGATGATCCGGACCGCCGCGAACGGGTCACGAGCCTCGGCCACGGTCGGTGGCGTGAACGAGGGGTCCGGCAGACCGGCCGGCGGCGGTCGCAACGGACCAAGGCCGATGGAATCGCGGGGGCGGTCGGAAACGGGCGCGTCGGTCACGGGGTGGGTGGATCTCCGACTGGTTCAGTAGGGATTGGGAGCGTAGCACATGGACGAACCTTCACCGTCCGGATACCCCATCCGAACGCGTTCGCGTCATGCTGCGCGTCATGATCCCGCCCGCCGACACCCCACCGACCACGACCGATCCGGTCTCCGGGTCCGTCCCGACCACGCTCGACACGTCGCCGCCGGCGTCGCCGCTTGCCGCGCCGTCCACCTCGCCGCCCTGGCCGGCGGCTCCGACCGAGCGCCGCTCCCGCGGTCGCGGACGACTGGTCCTGGTCGCGGCGGGTCTCGTCCTGGCGTTCGGGATCGGGGTCGGGATCGGGCGGACGGATGCGGGCGCCGGCGGTGGCGTTGGCGCGTCGCCGAGCGCCTCACCCGGGGCAGCGAGCGCCGACCTGGCCCTGATCAACGAAGCGTGGGAGACCATCCACCGCGAGTACGTCGACCGGGCCAACCTTGATGACCGGGACCTGGCGTACGCCGCGATCGACGGCATGGCCGAGGCGGTCGGCGATACCGGGCACACCTCGTTCCTGACACCCGAGGAACTCCAGGCGCGGCGTGACGAGCTGGCCGGCTCGTACGTGGGGATCGGCGTTCGCATCGACCCGGCCGAGGACGGACGTCCGCTCGTGGTCGGCGTGTTCGATGGCAGTCCCGCCGCCGCCGTCGGCCTTCGCGTGGGCGACATCATCGAGACCGTCGACGGGCGCCCGACCGCGGGCGAGGAGCTCGACACGGTCGCCACCTGGATCCGGGGAGAGGCCGGGACCGACGTCACGATCACGGTCCGTGCCGGCGTCGCCGGTCCGTCGCGCGAGTACACCCTGACGCGTGCAGATGTGGCCGTGACAGCCGTGACGTGGGCGATGGTGCCGGGGACGCGAACGGCCCTGCTTCGACTCGATTCATTCGCCTCCGGCTCGGCGGACGACATCGTCGCGGCGCTCAAGGGCATCGAGGAGGCTGGCGCGGACCGGCTGATCCTGGACCTCCGCGGGAACCCCGGGGGCTATGTCAACGAAGCGGTGGGCATCGCCAGTCAATTCCTCGCCACGGGCGACGTCTACGTCGAACGCGACGCCGATGGAAAGGAGACCCGCCACGCGGTCACCGGCGATGGGATCGCCCTGGACCTACCCCTGGTCGTGCTGGTTGACGGCGGCACGGCGAGTTCCGCCGAGATCGTGTCTGGCGCCCTCCAGGATGCCGGCCGCGCGACGATCCTCGGCGTGACCACCTTCGGGACCGGGACGGTCCTCGGCGAGTTCGGGCTCACGGACGGGTCGGCACTGCGGATCGGGACCGTGGAGTGGCTCACGCCGAGCGGTCGCCGGATCTGGCACGCCGGCATCACGCCGGATGAGACCGTCGAGCGCGCGACCGACGTCGCGCCGGTCAGCCCGGCCGCGATCCGCGACCTGACCCCGGCCGAGGTCGATGCGATCGACGACCCGCAGCTGGCGCGGGCGCTGTCGCTGGTGGCGTCGACGCCGTAGGGTCTCGCGATCCGGGCGCCGGGTCTCTCGATCCGGGCGCCGGGTCGCGAAGCCGCCGTCGGGTCGCAAAGCCGCCGTCATGGTTCCTGCCGTCAGCTGGGCGCGGATCCTTCGTCGGGGGCCCCATCGCCCGTCTCACCGGGGAGTGGCGGCAGGTCGATCGACAGGCGCCCGCCGTCGGCCGCGGGGACCGGCGCATCCGGTCGAGCATGTTCGACGAGGTCCGGCGGCGGCTTCGTGGTCCGGAAGACCTGATAGTCGAAGCCGACGATCGCCTGGCCCATCGCGTGGCCGAGCCCCTGACGCTTCCGCTTGCTCATGCGGCGAAGGCTAGTGCAGTTCGTCACTTGCCGGTGCCGCGGCTCGCGGCTCGTTCCGGGTCAGGCGTTCCGGGTCAGTCGGTCCGGGTCAGTCGGTCCCGAGCCGATCGGTCCCGAGCCGATCGGTCCCAAGCCGATCGGTCCCGAGCCGGTCGCACGGCGCGGTTCCGGTCAGATGTCACTCAGCTGAGCATTGGTCAGGGGGTCGCGAGAGCGCGGCGCGCGACCAAGGGTGGCGATCGGGTGCGATCGCGCCAAATGACGCCTGCACGAGACTTTTGTCACACGTTTGGCGACTTGTTCTCACCTGAGTAGCAGATGGCGCGAACCGAGGTGTCGGTCGGGGTCTCCAGCGCCGAAGACCCGGTACGTGGCCAGCTAGAGCAGCTCCCCGTGCGCCGATGCGGTGGGTTCGCCCTCGCGCGGCCGAGGTTCCTCTCCGGGCCCGTACGTTCCAGCCGCCTCGCCGGCACTGGCCGCCTCGCCAGCGAGCCCGGCCTCGCCGGCACCGGCCTCCCCCTCCTCCCCGCCGCCCTCGCCCGACTCGAGCACCCGTAGCGAGCCAGCCGTGCCCTCGATCGCGCCGACCCCGAACGGGACCCATTTCGACGGGTCCTGGAGCCGATGCGCCTCGGTGTTGCCGCGGGTGTGGACCTCCGAGAAGCCCTTCGGCTCGATCCACATCCGCTCGCCTTCGAGCAGCCCCAGGACCCCGGACTGACCGGGTTCGGGTCGTCCGTGCTGGCAATAGGTGCAGGCCGCCGAGTCGTGCTTCTGGTAGTGCTCGGGCTCCTCGTAAGTGGTGATGTAGCCCTCGTAGTTGCGCAGCACCACCTTGTGGTCCGAGTAGCTGATCAGGTAATTCGGCATGACCGGGATCTTGCCGCCGCCCCCGGGCGCGTCGATCACGAAGGTCGGGACCGCATACCCGGAGGTGTGGCCGCGCAGGCCTTCCATGATCTCGAGGCCCTTCCCGACCGGGGTCCGGAAATGCCCCGAGCCTTCCACCAGGTCGCACTGGTACAGGTAGTACGGCCGGATCCGGTTGGCCACCAGCTTGTGGACGAGGCTGCGCTGGATGTGGACGCAGTCGTTGATGCCCGCCAGCAGCACGCTCTGGTTGCCGACCGGGAGCCCTGCGCGCGTCAGCTTGTCGACGGCCCGGCTGACCTCGGGCGTGATCTCGTTCGGATGATTGAAGTGCAGGTTGATCCACAGCGGGTGGTACTTGGCGAGCATCTCGCACAGCTCGTCGTCGATGCGCTGCGGCAGGAAGACCGGCACGCGACTGCCGATCCGGATGATCTCGATGTGCGGGATCTCGCGCAGGCCGCGAAGGATCGATTCGAAGAGCTTGGGCGCCAGCGTCAGGCCGTCGCCACCGGAGATGAGGACGTCGCGGACCTGCGGGGTGCGACGCAGATAGTCGAGCTGCGCCTCGTGGTCGCGGCGGTTGAAGTTCTGGGTGGGGTCGCCCACGATCCGGGAGCGCGTGCAGTACCGGCAGTACGACGCGCACTGCGTCGTCACGAGCATCAGGACGCGGTCCGGGTAGCGGTGGACCAGCCCCGGGACCGGCGAGTGACGGTCCTCCGCGAGAGAGTCCTCCATCATCGCGGTGAACGCTTGGTGCTCTCGGGCGCTCGGGATCACCTGGCGACGGATGGGGTCGTTGGGATCCTTCGGGTCGATCAGGCTGATGAAGTAGGGCGTGATGTCGACGCGGAACTTGTCGGGCGCCGAGAGCCCGTCTCGTTCGTCGTCGGTCAGTTCGAGGACCTGCTCGATCTCCTCGAGATCGTTGACCCGATGCGAGAGCTGCCAGCGCCAGTCGTTCCACTGCTCGTCAGGAATGTCCGCCCACATCGGGGCGCGCCGGCTGACCGCTGGTCGCCCGTCCGGCCCCAGCACCTGCGCCGGATCAAACCGGTTGACGAAGGGCACCTCTGCGACGGCGCGCGCCGCGTCCTGATGCGCGACAGCGGTCTTGATCTCCTGGGCATCCACGCGGGCCGGCCTCCGGGCGCTACCTTCGATGGTCTCGACGCATAAAGTCTATGCAGTCTGCAAGTCGAGCGATGATAGCGCGATGGTCCGGGGCGGGTCTACCCGGTCGGTCGATCCAGCATCGTGCGGAGTCGGTTGGCGCCGAAGCCGATAGCCAGCAGGATCACGCCCTCGACAAGCAGACCCGTCTCGATCGACTCGGTCAAGTAGGACGTGTTGAAATCCGTGAGCGCGATGATCAGCGCGATGGCGCCCCCGGCCAGAAAGGCTCCCGAGCCGCGTCGGAACGCACGCTCGACGAGGATCACCGCGACCACGATGAGGATGACGTCGCCGACCCATGGCTCCAGGATCCGGCCGTACTCGAAATCCAAGCCGGGCATCGGCCCGGAACGCGTGACCGCCGTGGCCACACCGCCCACGACCACCAGCCCGGCCCACAGGCGAGTGAGCGACGCACGATGTTGCGCCGTCGCGTCGTCAACCGCGTCGGCCTCCCGCAGCCCAAGCACCCCGAAGGCGATCCCGATCGCGATCCACCAAGCGGCCTCTAGCGCCAGCAGGAGGATCCCGTCGTTACCCGGGGCGGGCGTGTCGAGTGTCGGCTCACCGAAGATCGCGATCCGCGCGAAGCTCAGGATCGCGGCCGCCAGCGTCGTCGCGGCGGCCAGGACCCCGAACTGCGTGAGGAGTGCCGGCAGCGCGACACGGAACGCGACCGCCACCGCAGCCGTCCCAAGGGCGGCCAGCACGAAGGTCAGGGGTTCGTCGTTTCGCACGACAACGTCGGCGGTGAACCAGAACCCCGAGGCGGCGAAGCTCGTCGATACGAGCGACGCGACGCCCGCGCCGCGACGCCGCCGATCGTCGCCGCGGCGGAGGAAGGCGACGATCCCGGCGAAGACGAGCGCCGAGGCGCCGCTCCCGATGATCCAGGCGGTCCGCTCGTCGCCCTGACCGATCGCGAGCGACCCAAGGAATACGGTCCACGCCGATGCGAGGAACCCGATCCCGAGGTAGGTGAACGCCTCGGCAACGTGCACGCCAGGTCCGAAGATGCTGCCGAACGTCTGGCTCGAGTGCCCACGACCGCCTGTGCCGTCGGTCGATCCGTCGGCCGGGAGGGTGGCTCGCAGCCGATCGGCGGTCGCCGCGTCGATCAAGCCGGCCGTCTCCCAGCCGGCGATCTGTTCCGCGACGTCGCGCATGGCCCGGCCTCCGTTCAGCCGCCGGGGACGGTCACTCGCCGATGACAGCCCAGAGGAAGCCCATCATGATGAAGAAGCCCGTGAACATCGCGATCAGGCCCATCGCGCCATAGGGCGACCCGGCACCCTCGTGGGGCACGAGCTGAAGCGTGATCCCGAAGAAGATCGCCCAACCCACGAACAGGAAGCCGAACAGGAACTTGGCGTTCGGGTTCGTGACCTTGCGCACCCAACTGGCACCGCCCTCGGCGGACATCGCGGACCGCTGCAGGATCAGGATCATCAGCGTGACCACGGCCACGGAGATCCCGAATGGGATCGGCTGCTCGAACGGCACCAGGAAGAGCTGCATCGCCCGGAATTTAGCAGATGGGCGCGAGGCCAGGATCGGCGTCGCGTACCCTGCGGGCGTGATCGAAGGTGACGGTCTCCTTCCCGAACGTGACCTCGCGGCGATCCGTCGATACTGCGCGGGCCGAGTTCCAGCGCGAGTCGCCGATCAATATCGGATCGAGATCGAGATCAAGGGTCGGGTCGTGACCATCCTCGAGTGCCGGCCCCCGTGGTCACCCGATGCCGGGCCCGACTGGACGCGCATTCCGGTCGCTCGACTTCGCTACGGGGCGTCCAGCGGTGCATGGACGCTCTACCGGTGCGACCGACGTATGAGATTCCGCGAGTATCTCGATGTTAGGCCGAGCCCAGACGTCGATACCCTTCTCGCCGAGATCGAAGCCGACCCGATGGGGATCTTCTGGGGCTGAACGTCGAGCGTCGCCTGCCCGTGGTCACGGCCCTCGGCAAGAATCTCGGCCTACCGAAACTGTCGGCAGGCCCGGCAAGCACCTGTTTCGCGTACATCAAGTGACCCATTTGGTGTACTTGCAAGGCACCACCGAGTCGCCTTTTGCCATCGCCGAGGCCGAACGACTGCTGGGCTATCGGCTCCTCGGCGACTGCGACGACCAGGAGACCAGCGACTGACCCAGGTCACGATCGTGACGGATCACGTCGCGGTTCCTACAAGCGTTCCCACCGATCACCTGCTACGTCGCCGAGGCCGAGGACTCGCACCTAAAGCAGGGCGAACGTGTCCAAGAATCCTGACGCGTGACACCCTCTCGGATTGTCTCCTTCGCTCCTTGGGCATGTATTGACCTGGCCGCCGCGCAAGGAGTCAGCCTTCGGGGGGCGGGTTCGATAGGGTCGACTGCAAGCGCGCTAGCCTCTCGCTCGCAGTACTCGCACTCCCACCCACGTGGCATGCCAAAACGGTCTCGGCAATCGATGAATCCGCGAGCGCAGCGACCTCAATACGATCGATGAAGTCATCGCCATGGTCGAACACTAAGTCTTCAAGGAGCTCGATGGAGGTTATCTCCCCGGGTCGGCCTCCTATGTAGACAAGGAGTTCGGGCCACACGCTCTCAGGCTCGGCTCGAAGCGCAGAATGGATCCGGCGAAATACAGGGTCCTCTTCCCAGTCGTCAATGTTCGTCTCATCAGTCATCGTCACCACCTATCGCGGATTGCCTGGGTACATCGTCCAAAGGTACCCATTCCGCCAAACGTATTTGATTACGTCGGTCGCCACAGTGCCGGTCCGTCGCTTCCTCGCGCGCCTCGGCATCCCGGCCTCCACCTAGTACCACTGGCTATCAGGCTATCGCCGCGGTCATCCCGTCCGGCGCTGGCCCGCCCCGGTCGTCGACGCCATCGAGGAACAGGCCGCGCTGACCGCCCACCGCTGGTCGGCCTGGGGCCACCGCAAGATCTGGGCGATGCTGCGCGCCGACGGCGTCCGCGTGAGCCGCAGCTCGGTGTTGCGTGCGCTCGCTCGGCGGGACCTGCTCCTGCCCGTCCGTTACCAGGCCGAGCGGCGCCAGCTGGCCGTCGCCCGGCGGGCCCTGTTCGTGGCCGCTCCGACCCGCCGCAACCGGGTCTGGCAGACCGACTTCACCGAGTACGAGACGACCCGCGGCGGGGTCTGGCGGATCGCCCCGGTGGTCGACTACGCGACCAAGGTCTGCCTGGCCGCACCGGTCTCGGGCACGACCACCGCGCACGACGCCATCGGCGCCATCGAGGCCGCCATCGCCGAGGCCGAGCGGCTGCTCGGGCACCCACTCCTCGACGACTGCGTCGACCGGGACACCGGTGAGCTCACCCCGGTCACGGTCGTGACCGATAACGGGCCGGCCTACAAGAGCTCCGACTTCCTGCGCTTCATCGCGGGCCGACCGGAGTTGGCCCACGTCCGGACCCGCCACCACGCGCCCGAGACCAACGGCGTGGTCGAACGCTTCAACGGCTCACTCAAGTACGAGCACCTGTATCGGCTGGAGTTCGCCAATTCTTGACGCGGGACAGCCTTCGGGCGATGGTCTTCTTGGAACTCGCCCGCCGATGGCATGCCCGCGGACCAGTCCCCTACGGATTGCTTGGCTCGGACTACGCGTCGGACCCTGAGTGGCGAGACCAATCAACACGGAATGCCCATGGGCCAGGCACAATGCGCTTGGGAGCCGGCTCGTCTTCAGGATTCCCGAACTGCACGACGGTCACATGCAGGACTCGCGCGTCCGGCACGGGCGCTGGTACGAAGGCGAACCGGTGCCGCCACACCTCGAAGCTAGAGCCATCCGCAGATACGTTGCGCGTTTCATACGCATTGCCGATGTCATCGCGGATCTCGATCCGAGGATCCAAGAGGTCTAGGTCCTCGGGGCCATAGTCGGTTCGCGAACCCGTGCCACGACGGTCTTCGACGCGGATGGCTCCGTAAGCGCCGTGCTCCCGCGCCTCAACAAACAGAAGCTCGACGGACACTCCGCTGACCGACTGCGCCTCTCCGACGGCCCGGATCTCAATGAGGCTTCCATCGTCGATTCGGTCGAAGGTATTCCGTGGATGTTCATCCCAGGCCATTTCGCATCCGCCTACGTGTTTGGGAACTGCCGCATGCGCGGGATGTCGTTGCCGATCTGGTAGAAGTATCGGATCGTGTGCGGCACGATACCGGAATTCGGTCCGTAGATCGGCTCGATACGCACCTTGACTGCGAGGCCCTGCTCGGCCGCCTTTAGAAGTTGCGTTTCCAATGCCTTGTAGTCCTTCCAATTCAACGCTCTTAGCATTGGGATAATGTTCCCGGCTTTGAGTCCTCCAGGGCCGCCGAACACCTTTGCGATTAGGTGACCGGCTTCGTTGATTGCCTGGCCATTGCAGCACCAATTTCGTGCTGCCTGAGTCGCTGCGGTTCCCGTCCGGAGCGACGTCTGCGTGATGGTGGCGCTGACTGACACCACGCGTCCGGCTGCGTCTCGCGCAACTGCCATGGCGAGCGGTACCTTGTTCGCAATCGGCACCAAGGCTGGACCAGATCGGATGAGCATCGAACCGATGGCGGAGACGACGGGGCCGACGACGCCAGATACTCCCCAGACGGTGAGTCGGATCCCAACCGCACAAGCAGCCCACCCGATGAGCGGGATGAGACACCATGCAATCTGTCCGTTTGGATCCAGTTTCGTCACGGGCGAATTCCCAGCGTACCCATAAAGATTCGCCTCGGCGGCAGCCGGATCCGGCTGCATGAAGCGGCCGAACTCGGGGCTGTAGTGGCGGGCGTGCATGTAGTGCAGGCCGGCTGACGCAAAGTCGTCCCACTGGACGTCGAAGCGCCCGACGTAGAGATAGCGGAAGCCGAGGGCGCCATAGCCTGACTGGGCGCTGACGGTGGGGGTGCCCCAGGTCGAGTAGGTGATCCGGGCGGCCGGGATGAGGTGTCCGTCGGTGGCGTCGATCTCGGCCAGGCCGATGGCGTCGCCGTGGCCGTTGTAGGTGACGAGGTAAATGCCGTCGTCGGTCGTGCTTCCGCCGCCGGTCGTGACCACGGTCATCTTGTGGATCGCCCCGGCCTCGTCCGTTGTGAACGTGCGCGTGATGATCGGACCGGCGCTGCTGGTGGCGGTCTCGCGGATGACCGTGTCGCCGTCGTAGGCGAAATCGGTCGTGATCGTGGTGGGCGAGGCGCCGGATGGGGTCTCGACGATGCGGATCCGGTGCCCCGAGGCGTCGTAGGTGAAGTCCAGTCGGGCGGGGGTTCCCGAGCACGAGGCGGCCTTGCACGCGCTAACCAGTCGGCCCTCGTCGTCGTAGACGTAGGTCCAGCTGTCGGCGGCCTGGTTGGTGATCGCGGTAAGGCGACCCTCGTCGTCGAACGCGGGTTCGCAGGCGGGTGATGTGTCGCACGTCGCGAGCTGGCCTTGGGCGTCGTACGTGAAGTCGCGCGTGCCGTCGGTCGTGCGGTTGCCGGCCTCGTCATAGCTGTAGGTCTCGATGACCCCCGACGCGCAGGTCGCCGAGCTGCTCGATACGCTCGTCAGTTGGTCGCGGGCGTCGTAGCAATAGTAGCGGGTGACCGCGCCAGAGCCGTTGTCCTCGACGACCGAGATCCGGTTGCCGTTGTCGTCGTAGGTGTAATCCGTGCTGCCGGTGACGACAGGCGTTGAGGTGCAAGTGTGGGTCGCGGCCGTCACCAGGCACGCCTGCTGATCGATCGAGATCAGGCGGTCGCGGCTGTCGTAGCCGAAGTCCGTCTGGTGCTCGGCGGTGACCTGGTCCGATATGTTGGTCTTGGTCGTCAGGTAGGTCTTGTCGACCTGGTAGTCCGCGGTCGGGTCGTAGGTCGTCTCGCCCTCCCCGGGTACGAACAGTCCGATGCGAAGGCCGAGTGCGTCGTAGCTGGAGCTGCTTCGACTGATCGGGGACGGGCTGGCCCAGCTGGTGTCGCCCGCGTTGTGGCACCACTCCGTCGGCGTCGCGGTCCAGGTGCAGCGGTCGGTCTCGTTGCCGCCGCCATCGCGGGTCGAGCGCGACCAGGTCTCGTCCGCCACGGTCGTCCCGTCGTCGCTGTAGCGGTAGGTCTCGAGTGGTTCGTCGAGCAGGTTCGACCAGGCCTCGGTGACCCGCTCATAGGTCCCGTCGTCGGACCAGGTTTGGGTGACCCGGCCGAGACTGTCGTAGTCGTTGGCCTCGAGCGTGTCGCCGCCGGTCGTTCGAGATGTGAGCCGACCGAGGGCGTCGTAGGCGAGCACGACCGTACGCGTGCCCGAGCCGGTGCACGGCGTGCCCGCGACCTTGCCCTCGATGATCGCGGTCGGCCGATCCAGATGATCGTAGGTCACCGTACTGCACGTGAACTCGTCGTCGACCGAACTGACTCGGCCACCCATGTCGTACGTCGTCTTGGTCGTCTGGGCGGCGGCGCTCTCGGTTCCCACGATGACCTGGGTGACCCGGTCGAGGGCGTCGTATGAAGTCGTCGTGGTGCTCTCGTCACCCGACGTCTCGCCGGCGGCAGTGACGCTCGATGTCACGCGACCCAGCCGGTCGTAGGTCACCGTCGTCTGGCCAAGCGAGCTGCCGTCGAGCTGGCGATCGTCCTCCGCGAGGAGAGTGCGCCCCTGCGCGTCGAGGGTCAGCGCGCTCGTCTGGCGAGCGTTCGCCCCACCGGCGCCGTCGACGTCTTCCCACATCTTGATCATTCGACCGGCCTCATCAGACACGGTGGCGATAACCGTGTCGTCTGGATCCACGGTCGCGCGCGCTGCGCCGAACTCGTCGTAGGCCGTGGTCGTCTGGCGGCAGCCCGGTGACGGGCTGCAGTCGCTGATCCCGAATGTCGTCGGGAGTACGCTGAGGATCAGCTCACCGACTGCGTTGTAGACGCTGTTCGACCGGTAGTCATCGGCACCCAGTGTCTCGGCCACGTCGACGATCGCGCGGCGTGGATCAGCCACCGTCACGACGTTGCCTGCCGTGTCGTGACTGTACGTCGTTGTCAGGTCCGTTCGCGCCTGGGTCGTGGCCGACGCCGAGACATCGGTCCCGCCGGTGACCGCGCCGTCGTCGTCGTTGACGATGGCCGCGGTCACGTTGCCGAACTCGTCATATGTCCAAGTGTCGACGCGCTCGTCGAGCGCGGTCGCGTTGCCGTCTTCGTACACGTGGCGGGTCTGGCTGATGCGCTGGCCATCGGCGTCATAGGCGTAGCTCGTGGTCAGGTCCTCGAGGTGGCCGTCGGTCCCGCCGTGGCTGCCATCGACGTAGTTTTCGATGGTCGCGTGCAGGAGCGGGTCGGTCGCGCTCGTCGAGCAGCCCGAGTTCGTGTAGCACGAGCGGGTGGTCACGGCCGAGGCGCCCTCGAAACTGACCGTCTGGGCGGTGACGTCGTTGTTGGTGTTGTAGGTGTACTCGGTCCAGCGGTCGTCGCTGGCGTTGAGCGGCTCGACGATCTTGCTGACGAGCCCCATCGAGCTCGAGACATACGTGTAGATCGTCGTGCGCGCGAGGCTGCCCCCGACATCCTCGCTGACCGACGCGGGTTCGATCGGATGGCTGGCGTCCCAGCTGGTGCCGGTCTCGAGCCAGGCGGCGCCGTCCCATCGCTTGACCGAGCTGATTCGCGCGTACGCGTCGTTGGCCGTCGGACGGGTGTACTTGGTGGTGGTGTCCTGACTGGTGCCCGAACCCTTGCGGACGGCCTGACGCTCGGTGGTCGAAGGCTTGGAGATGACCGTTCCGGTCGAACTCGCGGCAACCTCGGCCGCGTCCTTGACGAGCGACACGTCGGAGCCCGTGAAGGTCACCGCAGTCGTCACCGCGCGTGTGCTCGAGCCGAGTGTGCCCGAAGCTTCGGTCGTATACGTCTGGGTCTTGCTGATCTCCAGGAGCGTCGCGCTGGTGTAGTCGACGCACGTCCGATGGCTGGCATCGGTCCCACAGTCGCCGGTCGAGGGACCGAGCGGATCGGTCCACCCGGCCAGGCGGTTCGAGCCGTCGTAGTGGAAGCGGGTCGCGCGGCGGGTACCGCTGGCGCTCGTCGCGACATTGCCCGAGCCATCGAGATAGGCCCAGTCCTCGATCTTGGTGAGCTTGCCCGAGGCCCAGGTCAGATCGACGATCCGGTCGGTCGCCGGGACCGTGTCGGTAATCGTGCGCAGCTCGCCCGACACGTAGCCGAGATCGACCCCGTTGCCGTGGCGATCCTCCTCGCGGACGAGATAGCCCGTGCCGGTCACGAGTTCATCGAACTTGTCGACCGACTGGTCGCGGTAGGTCAGGGTGAAGCGGTCCGGTGATGCGGCTGTGTCGCGGGTCAGCGTCGCGTACAGGGCGGGCGGCCGCGTGTAGGTCACGACCGGACTGCCGGTCGCGCCCGTGAACGTGTAGCGAGCGCCGTCGCCCGCGATGAACGTGATATCGCCATTGCCCAGCACGGTCAATCGCCGGAACGCGTTCAGGCGCCAGCCCGGGCCCATCCCGATGTCGGCCGGATCGTGGCGGTTGTAGGTCAGCCCGAGGTCGAGCGAGCTGCCCCGGATGGGCAGCGACACGAGCGGGTGGCTGAGCACGAGGTTGCCGTTGGCCATGTTAACGGCCAGGCTGTCGCCGGCGCCCAGGTCCCACGATTCGAACGCGTGCTGGCCCTGCATCCCGAGGTTGGCAAGCGTGTCGCGCACGATGCTCCCCGAGGTCGACGCGAGGCTGTTGCCGACCCGGTCGGTGAGGGTCTGGACCCAGCGGTAGCAGGTGTTGACGAGCAGGCCCGCATCGCTCACCGGCGAGATCGCGCTGGTCGGGCTGAACGTCGCGTCGTCGGCGAAGGTGCCGCAGGTCGTGCCGTCCCAGGTCGCGGCCTGGCGCTTGAGCGAGCGGGTGGCGACCCCGGACCCGGCTTCGGTCTCGCTCCAGGTGACGCTGAGCGCGTCCGATGGCTGCAGGGTGGTGCCGGCGCCCGGGGTCGTGAACGTCGCCGTCGGTGCGGTCGCGTCGCTGGTCAGGGTGATCGTCCGGACGCTCGAATCCGTGCCTGCGCCGTTGCGCGCCAGAATCCCGATCGTGGCCGACACGGCACTGCCCGAAAAGGCGAGCGCTTCGGTGTAGGGCGAGCCCGTGTCGTTGCTGGGCAGCGCCGGGCTGGGCGTCCAGCCGGTCGTCGGGCTGAGGTCCTGGAAGCGCAGGTAGGTGATGCCCGACTGGGCGTCGCTCGCGCTCGCCGTCAGGGTGACGGTCGAGGCGGCGGCCGGTCGGAAGTAACACGTGCCGTTGGCGGCCGCCTGGTAGACAGCGGACGCGACCGTGGTGCAGGTCACATCGGGCGGGTTGGGCGACGCCGCGGTCGTGTCGAGGATGATCGTGTCCGACACGCCGGTCCCGGTCGTCGCGTTGCCGTTGAAGTCCCGGAACTGAGCGTACACGGTCCGGCTGCCATCGGCGCCCGCGGCGAGGGTCCAGCCGGTGGCGCTCGGGTAGCTCACCCAGCTGCCCCAGTTGGTGCCATCGTTCGAGAAGCGCATCGACTCGACCAGGGCCGGCGTGTCGGTGGCCGAGACCGACAGGGTGACGGTCGTCGAGCCGACGTAGGCGCCGCCGTTGATGGTCACCGATCCCGCGGTCGGCGCGCTGGCATCGACCATGAGGGCCTGGGTCGTGTTGGTCCCGTCGATGTCGTACGGGTCGCAGTTGTTGCCTGGCCGGGTGCCGACCTGGCTGGTCGTGAAGGGCTGGTTCCAGGCGATCTCCTCGCCGCCGTAGTAGGTCTCACAGTCCGAGTGGATGAACGCGAAGTCGCCCGGCTCGTCCGGGGTCGAATCCTGGTGGAATTCCCACTCGAGCAGGTCGCCGGCGCTCGTGTTGGCGAGGTAGATGGGCATCGCGTACTCGGCGTCGCTGTCGGCGCAGTCGTTGGTCGAGTTGGCCTTCAGGTAATTGGTCTCGTTGACCGTCCAATTGCACGAGACCGCGGTCGAGTTGATCAGGTTGCCCCAGTCGAAGTTGCCATCGAGCTCGCCGTCGTTGCGGGCCCAGGCCAGACCGTCATAGCGGTACCAGGCCGTGCAGCTCCAGTCGTCGACGACCTTGCTGATATAGCCGTACACGTTGCCGGTGGTCGACCGTTCGAGCAGGGCCGTGGTCGAGCTCGAGCTCGTCAGCTTGCCCTCGAACGACGGTCCGTCGGCGCAGGCCAGCGCCTGGGCGGGCTGGGGGGTCAGGGCCTCGGGCCGCGGCAGGACTTCGCTCGGTGCCGCCTGCACGAAGAACGCGGTGAAGCTGAACAGGGCGGTCAGGGCGACCGTGCGCAGCCGGAAGGAGGGCACCAGGCGGGTCATGATCCGGTCTCCTCGTCGGGAGCGGGCGTGGGCTCGACGTAGGCGGGCAGTGGCTCCGGCAACGGCGGTGGCTCGGCCGGATAGGCGAAGGTGATGACCGTCTCGACGACCAGGTCCCAAGTCTCGAGATGGGTGTTGCGGGCGATGATGGTCAGCCCGATCAGCCGACCGGCGTCGTCGAAGGCGAGTCGGGCCGGACCGAGCAGCTCGGTCGCCTCGGCCAGATCGACGGCGATGATGCCCGGGACGTCGGTGACCTTCGTCGTCGCCTCGAGCGTCCGGGCCGGCTCGCTCGCGGCCAGGGCCAGACCGGCGAGCTCGGGCCGGTCGGCCAGGGTGGCGTCGCGCTGGACGGCGTCGCGCGGCTCGGTCGCCTCGCGCAGGAGTTTGGGCAGGAGCCCGGCGGTCGTCGGGTCGAGCCCGATCCCGGGCACGTACAACGTCTCGTGCCAGCCCTGCCCGTCGTTGCGGTAGGTGCGGCCGTCGCGGACGAGGGCCTGCCGTGAGATGGGGGCCTGCTCGTAGTCGAAGACGCCATCGTCACCGGGTCGCGGACCATGGCGGAGTTCGGACCAGAATCCGGCCGAGGTGACGAAGCCTCGCTGGACCAGGATCCCGATCTCGTCGCCGTCGACCACGATCGTCCGTTCCGGGTCAGCCGGGTCGGGCACCTCGACGGGTGGGCCGCCGGGACGAGCGACGATCGTCTGGAGCTGGACGACCTCGAAGCTGATCCCGTCTCCACCGGCGGCGACGGCCGCCTCGAGCTGGGCCGCCGCCAGCTCGGTCAGTTCGGCCGGCGTCATGTCCGCTGGAGCACCTGCCAGCGCGGCGAGGGTCATGGGTGGTCCCAGGGCGCTGGTGCGTGCGAGCAGGAGCCCTGCGATCAGGAGGACCGGGATGAGGACCGCGAGCCATGCCCGTCCGGCCTCGATCCGAGCGTGGAAGACCGCGTCATCCGAGGCGCGTCGAACCGGCGTCCCTGCCATCGTCGAAGACCCTCCCTGAACCAGGGGGGCGACATCGGTGTTGGTGTCCGGCCCCCCGTGACGCTCCTCGCGTCGGTCTGCGGGAGGTATGCGCCCAAGGGGCTTCCCGACGCAAGAGGGTTATCCACAACAGGCCCCGGCGATGGTCCGGTCGGGTCCCCGTCATTCGTTCTCGGGTCAGGTGCCGGGCGTGGATTGGGTCCAGCGACGCACGGCTGCTGGGACCCGCCACCCGCTACGAACCATCGGCCTCAGTGCGGCGCTTCATGGGCGGTGCAAAGGCGCCAAGGTGGAGCGATCGGGTTCGATCGTGCGGACCGTGGATCGAGTAGAGGTAGTAGTCCGATCCGATCGACCGTCGATTGGCCGCCAAGCCAAGAATCCAATTCGCGTCGCCCCAATCGAGCAGCCTCACGTGGCGGGCGACATCCCAATGGCTGGGGTGGAGATGGAGGTATAGCCGGCCCTCGTCGAACTCGGTCTCGGTCAGCATTGACCGCGGCAGGACGTAGCCCTCGATGACGAACGACTCACCACCTCGATCCTCGGCGTCGGTTTCGAGGATCCAGTCCGTGTGTCGACCCGCGAGCATCCGCCGGGTGATGACCGCATCGGTGGGGCGCGACCGAAAGATCTCGATCGGTCGCTTCCCGTCGTCGATCAAGGGATCGTGATCAGCCAGGCGGTAGATCGCAGCACCGAACGTCGGACCCGGCTGGTCGATCCACTCCGGGGGTGACCAGAACATCCCGAAGCCCTTTGCGGCCTTGACCGGGCTCCTGTGCATCCCGGAGAGGAAGCTGTCCTTCCCCGCGGGCGAGAACTGCACGAAGCCACTTGGGTGGAATGACAATTTGATCTCCGAGTTGACGACCATCGAGCGACGAAACGCCTCTGGACCGACCAGGCCCGACCGTACTCGCGCCCCTGGTGGCTCGATGCGCAGCGCCTTCCTGACATCGACGACCGCGATCTCCGAAGGTGGCGCGGGGCGGATGGGCACAGTCACGCCGAAGCCGTTCTGAGCCTTCGAGTACGGCGAGATCTTCAGCGCCACTCTCGGAACATCCTCGCCCACCTGCAGCGCGACGGTGATGGCTCGGCGGGACATCCCTGGCCTGATGGGCGAGCCGCTGACATCAGCTGGGAGCTCGGCATTCGCCATCCTCTGCCTCCTGGAGCCCCTGAAGAACGGTAACGTTGTGCTCGAGCATGCCAGTTCGCCGGGCGCGATCAGGTCACAGGCACGCCCTTGAGACCAAGCTGGTGCCGCAGAAAATTGGCTGTGATCGACGTCGCAGACGATGGCCGGGGGTTAGCGACAAGCCCATCAGGGGAAACGTCGGCCTGACCGACGATCCGGTTCCGCCATGGATCGTCGTGGGGCGAGGTTGCTGCCGCTGTGCTACTTGAGTGGGTGGCCATGACGAAACCCTCCGATCGACATGAGCTCGCTGGCTCTCGTCTTAGAAGGGCCTCAGTTGATACCGCTCTGTGAGTCGATGACCCCCCGACTCGACGTCGGTGGTTCTCAACTTTCGGCAGCTCGGGCCACTGTTGTGTGCAAGCATTCTAGGGCATCCGGGCCGGGTGCACGCGCTCGCTCGAGCGGCCCGCGCCGTGGCGCGACGGCTGTGGGCGCGGGACCCATCTCGAAACGAGGCGGAATCAGGTGACGAAGGGTCCGCGGCTCCCTCCGCTATCGGCCCCGCCTCACGGCCCGGACGGGGGTTCGTCGAGCCGCCAGGAAGTCAGTCAGGTCGGCGATCGTGCGCCGATCCATGGATGACAAGCCCTCCGGGCTGACATCGGACCTCTCGCCACATCCGTGTCTCGATACCTCTCCCATGATGCGATCCACGGGGATCGCCCATAGGGTGTCGAACAGCTCGACCAGTGGGATGCCCGTCGCATCCGACAGGTCGACCAGGTCGGCGGGTGTCGGACGTGCCCGTGATGGGCGGGTCGGGTCAAGCAGGGCAGCGACATATCCGGGATCGCGTCCCATGGCCAGGCTCAGGGCGCGCATCGACCGACCAGACCGACGAACGACGCCTCGGAGGGCCTCCCGGAATCGGTCGTCATCGAGCCGTTGGTGCTTGGCGTCGGGTGATTGCATCTGACGTCAGTGTGACGCTAGATAACGTCAAGTCAACCTGTCCGCGTTCCCGCATCGCTCGAGTCGCCGCCGTCGCACTGGCCGAGCGCGTCCGTCGAGCGCAGGCGGGGCCGGTCGTCCGCTCAGCGTTGCACGGATCGTCTGTTTCTATGGCGATGTGGGTTCGCGTGTCAGCGCGAGGCGGCGCGATCCCTCTAACAGAATGTGATCGTCGTCTTGAACCGACCATCCTTCGACGCCCTCGAGGGCGGCAACGAAGCCATCATCGGCAATTTGTTGCTCCGACGAACAGTCGAGCCGCTCGATCGCTTCCGGGTCCGCGAAACTGATTTCATCGCCATCTGAGTCGAGCCCGAAGCCGATACTCGTTGTCCCGCAAGGTGTTCTGATCGTGGCCACCTCGTCGACGCCGTTCTCGTTGAACGTCATCGTGGTTCGTCCCACGACAGGCAAACCATCGAGTTCCCTCGCCAGCCACGACGTCTCCCAGAGGTCCATGCGATAGGCCGACGGCACGATGGCACATGCCGTCGCGAGCAGGGCGACCATCGTTGTGGCCGCGACGAGAAGCGCCTTTCGAGCATTCATTGCTCGGTCCTCCCAGGCTGCGACGATGTCGGGCCACCGGTTCGCGAGTTGTCGTGGCCGGGGAAGTCCGATAGATCATCACGGTGAAGTCGGGCCTGAGGACGGATTATACTCTCGGCGACCGTCCGACCAATGGATGCGGGGTCCCCGACGGTAGAATAGCCAGCCCCGGTCCCAAGCGTCACTGCAGAGCCTAAACGCACCTACGACGTTCCCGCCAAGCATTGGAAGGTTGCTACCCAGCAGCCTACCGACGTAGTTGTTGTGGTAGTCCACGGTCGTGTCGGCTTTCCCGCTGTGGTTGTCGGCGTAGATCTCGTGCGCGGCGCCCCAAATCTCGGCCCACCGCCAACTGTCATTAGCGGTGATCATGCACTGCCATACGCAGTGCCGCATGGCGTTTTCCTTCGGCTTGGACATCCAACCCATCAGTTGTGACGCGCGCGTTGACGAGAACGCCCAGAAGGTCGCATCCATCCAGACGCGTCCGTGCCTCGGATACCAAGCGGCGAGAAGCCACTCTTCAGCGGCCATGGGCTCATTCCCAGTTGGGTCCAGCTTCGTGACCGGCGAGTTCCCAGCGTAGCCAAATAAATTCGCATCCAGCCGGCTCGGGTCCGGTTGCAGGAAGCGGCCGAACTCGGGGCTGTAGTGGCGCGCGTGCATGAAATGGAGTCCGGCTGCTGCAAAGTCGTCCCACTGGACGTCGAAGCGCCCGACATAGAGATAGCGGAAGCCGAGGGCACCGTAGCCGGACTGGGCGGTGACAGTCGGGGTGCCCCAGGTCGAGTAGATGATCCGGGCAGCCGGAGTGAGGTGCCCGTCAGTGGCATCGATCTCGGCTAGACCGATCGCGTCGCCGTGCCCGTTATAGGCGATGAGATAGGTGCCGTCGTCGGTCGTGCTGCCGCCACCGGTCGTGACCACGGTCATCTTGTGGATTGCCCCGGCCTCGTCGGTTGTGAACGTGCGCGTCGTGATCGGGCCGGAGCTGCTGGTGGCGGTCTCGCTGATGACCGTGTTGCCGTCGTAGGCGAAGTTGGTGGTCATCGTCGTCGGCGAGGCGCCGGATGGCGTCTCGACGATCCGGATCCGGTGGCCCGAGCCGTCGTAGGTGAAGTCCAGTCGCGCTGGCGTGCCCGAACACGGGTTGGCCTTGCACGCGGTGACGAGCCGGCCCTCGTCGTCGTAGATATAGGTCCAGGCCGAGCCGCCGGCCGTGATCGCGGTCAGCCGCCCATCGGCGTCGAAGGTGGGCGTTCCGCACCCGGCACTCGTGCAGCTCGCGAGCTGCCCTTGGGCGTCGTATGTGAACGCGCGGCCGCCATCGGTCAGGCGATTGCCTGCGGCATCGAAGGTGAACGTCTCGATAACGGCCGAGGCGCACGTGGACGAGCCGCTCGAAACCTTGACCAGCTGGTTGCGCGCGTCGTAGCAGTAGTAGCGGGTGACGGCACCTGAGCCATTGTCCTCGACGACCGAGACCCGGTTGTCGTTGTCATCGTAGGTATAGTCGGTTGTTCCGGTGAGGACCGGGCTCGAGGTGCATGTGTGGGTGTCGGCGGTAACGACGCACGCCTGCTGGTCGATCGAGATGAGCCGGTCGCGGCCGTCATACCCGTAGTCGGTCTGATGCTCGGCGATCACCTCGTTCGTGCCGTTGGTCTTGGTCGTCACATAGACCTTGTCGACCTGGTAGTTGGCGTCTGGGTCATAGGTGGTCGTGCCCGCATCAGGGAGCGAGAGCGCGATCCGCTGATTGAGCGCGTCGTAGGTCGAAGTGCTGCGAGAGATCGGCAGCGGGTTGGCCCAGCTCGTGTCGGTTGCCGGATGGCAGAGCTCCGCTGGGGTCGACGTCCACGAGCATCGATCCGTTTCGTTGCCCGCGGGATCCCGGTTGGCTCTGGACCATGACTCGAGGCTCTTGGTGCCCGAGGTGTCGGTGTAGCGATACGACGTGGTCGGCTCATCGAGGATGTTAAAGGTCGTTTCGACGACGTGGCTGACGCTGCCCGAGGTGCTCCACGTCTTCACGGCGCGGCCGACCGCGTCAAACGTGGTCGCCTCGAGCGTGGGGCCACTCGCGACTGCCCGTGCGGTCACCCGGCCGACGCCGTCAAATGTCTGATTGATCGTCCGGGTGCCGGCCCCGGTGCATGGCGCGCCTGCCACCCGGCCCTCGATCGTTTGCGTCACCTGGTCGAGGTAGTTGACGGTCGACGTCGCACACGTGAACTCATCGTTCACGGAGACGGCTCGCCCACCAAGGTCGTATGTCGTGACGGTCGTCTGGGCGTCGCCCCCGAGCTCGATCCCAGACGTCATCTCGATCATCCGGTCGAGTCCGTCGTACATATACTCGGTCGTACTCTGGGCAGACAACGGCGTGCCCGAGACGTATGCCTCGATGACCACGCTGGTCCGTCCCATGTCGTCGTACTCCGTCCGAGTCGCCCCGAGGCCGCTCGGATCGGCCAGTTGTCGCTGGTCGCTGCTCGAGATCACGCGGCCCTGAGGGTCGACTGTGCTCGACGATGTCTGCACGGCGGCCGCGCCACCCGCCCCATCGCTGTCTTCAAAGGTGGCGATAGCGCGACCCGAGCGGTCGAAGGCCGTCGCATTGACCCGGTCACCGAAATCGACCGAACTGCGCATCCCGCCAAGCTCATCGAACGTGGACGTCGCGGTCTTCTGCGCCGTCGCGTCGTTTGGGGTGGTCGGCGATTCCTCGGTCAGGGCTTGGTCGAGCGCGTCGTACGTCCACGTCGTCACGAAGTGGTCGTTCGTCAGACAGCTCGCGCCTTGGTCGATTGTGCACCGAGGGTCCGCCGAACGCACGGGATTGCCGGCCGTGTCGTACTCGTGCTTGGTCCGCAGGTTCGTCCGCGCATTGTTGGCGTCCGGGGTGGCATCGTACGTTGAACTCCCATTGACGTTGACCGTCTCCTGGGTAACGAGACCCCAGGCGTTGCCGCTGGTCCCGTACTGCCAGGCAGTCTCACGGTTGTCGACGGACGAACCGGCCGCCGAGTAGTTGCGGCGCGTCTCGCTGGTCCGCTGACCATAGCTGTCGTTGGTATAGTCGGTGGCGACGTTCGTGTCTTCATCCACCGCACCGCCCGAGATCCAGTTCTCGATGTGGCGAACCGGCGCGAGCCCGTTCTCACTGGTCGCGCACGAGTTTGACTGGCTCGTGTAGCAGGTCTTGGTGACGCGCTTGGTGGCCCCGCCGTTGAGGCTGACAGTCGCGAGGGCAACGTCGCTGTTCGGGTTATAGACGTACTCGGTCCACCGCTTGTCCGAGCCCGCGATGGGCTCCTTGACCCGCAGCAGCAGCCCGAGCGAACTCCCGACATATTCGTAAGTCGTGATGCGGCGCGGCGTGTTCAGCGCCTCGAAGTCATTCTCCGAGATGCTCGCCGGTTCGATCAGATAGGTTCCGTCGTACTCGGTCAACGTGTCGATCTGTTGGGTCGTCGTCGGAGACGTGTGGAATTCTCGCGAGACCATTGCGACGCGGCCCAGCGTGTCCGCATTGATGTTGACGAGGTCGTACTCCGTCGTCGTATCGAGCGTCGCGGAGCCGTCCCCGTCGCGGACGACCCGCATCTCGTGCTGCAACGGGTGGCTGAAAATCGTCCCGCTGCCGCCGTCGGCGACCTCCTGGGCGCTCTTGACCGACGCGACCTCGTCGCTGGAGAACGTCACCAGCGTCTTGAGAGCGGTGCCGCTCGTGCGGGCGGATGTTGAGAGCACACCGCTCGACAGCGTCGTCACGGTCTGCGTCTTGGTGATCTCCATCGCGCTCGATGGGTAGTTGACGCAGGTCAAATGACTCGCGCTCGATGGGTTGACGTTCTGATAGTCGGCGCCGCCGCAGGTGTCCGATGTGTTGAGCGGATCGGCCCAGCCGATCAGTCGTCCGTTGAGGTTGAAGAACCGGTGGACCCGATTGCCGGAGCCGGAATTCTGGACGACGCCGCTAGAGACGTTCGCCCAGTCGGTCAGGCTGACGAGATATGCCGGGGCACCGCTCCAGTTCAGACTCACACTTCGGCTGCCGACGGTGTCGGTGATGGTCGACAGCTTGCCCGCGCTGTACGCGAGCGTGACGCCGTTGCCGAATCGATCCTCCTCACGGACGAGCAGGCCCGACGATCCAGAGATGTCGAACTTGTCCTTTGACCCATCCCGATAGGTCAGGATGAACTCGTTCGCCGTGATGGTGGTGTCCTTGACGAGGTTGGCGTAGAGCTGGACCGGACGGGTATAGGTTGTCACCGTGCCGGCGACCGACGGCGCGGTGAACGTGTGCCGACCACCACCTCCGTCCGTGAACGTGACGGTGCTGTCGGCGTTGATCGTCAGACCGCGGAACTTGTCGAGTCGCCAGCCGCCGCCGAGTCCGAGGTTGGCCGGATCAAGACTGTTGTAGACGAGGGAGATGTCGAGGGAACTGCCGCGAATAGGGAGGCTAACGAGCGGATGCTCGATGACCACGTTGTCGTTGGCGACGTTGACCGCGAGGGTGTCGCCTCCGCCGAGATCCCAGTCCTCGAAGGAGTTCCAGGACGGCTGCCCGAGGGATATGCCCGCGTCGACGCGGATGGCGCCTGAAGTCTTGAGCGATGCTGCATTGCCATTGGCGTCCGTGGCAGCGAGCGTCCATCGCCAGCACCAACCGTGAACGAGGGTGTGGTTTGACCGATGATCATCGTCGCTACTCGCGCCAGACTGGGTCGAGATGTCGGTCCATGTCGTGTCGCATGTGCCTGGATTCGCCCCGACGGCCGCCCGCTGCTTCTTGAGGTCCCAGTCATGACTGCTATCTCCAAAGCCCGCCACCTCGTCGGACGCCTCGAACTTGACGACGACACGAGTCGACGGGATCACGGTAGTCCCGGCCGAGGGCCAATCGATGTTGGTCGACGGCGCGGTCGCGTCGACCACGAGCGCCTGGGTCGTGTTGGTGCCATCAATGTCATAGGGGTCGCAGTTGTTGCCCGGACGGGTGCCGACCTGGCTGGTCGTGAAGGGCTGGTTCCAGCTGACCTCCTCGCCCCCGTAGTAGGTCTCGCAGTCAGAGTGGATGAACGCGAAGTCACCCGGCTCGTCCGGCGTCGAATCCTGGTGGAAGACCCACTCGAGCAGGTCGCCCGACGTGCTCGTGTTGCCCAGGAAGATGGGCATCGCATACTCGGCGTCGCTGTCGGCGCAGTCGTTGGTCGAGTTGGCCTTCAGATAGTTGGTCTCGTGGATGTCCCAGTTGCACGGGACCGAGGTCGAGTTGATCAGGTTGCCCCAATCGAAGTTGCCATCGAGCTCGCCGTCGTCGCGGGCCCAGGCCAGGCCGTCATAGCGGTACCAGGCCGTGCAGCTCCAGTCATCGATGACGTCGCTGATGTAGCCGTAGACATTGCCGGTGGTCGACCGTTCGAGCAGGGCCGTGGTCGAGCTCGAGCTCGTCAGCTTGCCCTCGAACGACGGGCCGTCGGCGCAGGCCAGCGCCTGGGCAGTCTGGGGCGTCAGGGCTTCGGGCCGCGGCAGGACCTCGCTCGGGGCGGCTTGCACGAAGAACGTGGTGAAGCTGAACAGCGCGGTCAGCGCGACCGTGCGCAGCCGCAACGACGGCACCAAGCGAGTCATGATCCGGTCTCATCATCGGGAGCAGGCGTAGGCTCGACGTAGGTGGGCCGCGGTTCCGGTAACGGCGGTAAATCGGCCGGATAGGCGAACGTGATGACCGTCTCCACGATCAGATCCCAGGTCTCGAGGTGGGTGTTGCGGGCGATGATGGTGAGGCCGATCAAGCGACCGCTCTCGTCAAACGCGAGCCGAGCCGGACCACGCAGTTCGGTCATCTCCGCGAGATCTGGCGCGATGAGGGCGGGCACATCCGCAGCCTTCGTCGTGGCCTCGAGCGTGCGAGCGGCGTCGTCGGTCGCGAGGGCCAGCTGGGCGAGTTCAGGTCGATCCGCCAGGTTCGACCCGGGCCCCGCCGCGTCGCGCGGTTCGGTCAATTCACGCAAGAGTCGCGGGAGGAGCGCGGCGCTGACCGGGTCGAGCCCGATGCCCGGCGGCCGGTCCGTCTCGTGCCAGCCTTGCCCGTCGTTCCGGTAGGTGCGGCCGTCGCGGACCAGCGCCTGCCGCGAGATGGGCGCGCGCTCGTAGTCGAACACTTCGGTGTCCCCGGAGCTGGGTCCGTGGCGCAGCTCGGACCAGAACCCGGCGGACGTGATGAAGCCGCGCTGGACCAGGATGCCGATCTCGTCGCCGTCGACCACGATCGTCCGTTCCGGGTCGGCCGGGTCGGGCACCTCGACGGGTGGGCCACCCGGACGGGCCACGATGGTCTGGAGCTGGACGATCTCGAAGCTGATCCCGTCCCCATTGGCCGCGACTGCTGCTTCGAGCTGGTTCGCGGCCACGGCCGTCAGCTCAGCCGGCGTGGCGTCGTCGACCGCTCCGGTCAGGGCGGCCAGGGTCAATGGTGGCCCGAGGGTGTTCGATCGCGCAAGCAGGAGGCCGGCGATCAGGAGGAGCGGGATGAGGACGGCGAGCCAGGTGCGACCGCGCTCGATCCGGGTGTGGAATACGGCTCCATCCGAGGCGCGCTGAACCGGCGTGCCTGCCATCGCGGTCTCCTCTCTCGACCACGGGTCCGTGATGACCCTGTGGTCCGCAGCCGGAGCGGTCGTCCCATCGTCGCGAGACGAAGGGTTCCTCATCGCTTGCTGCGGTTGCCCTTGACGCTACGCCTCCGGGGGCGGTCGTGGCGTAGGACCATCGGGTCGTTGACAGAGGTGGAAGTCATCTCCGTGCGCGACGACGACCTCGAACGGCGACCGCGTCTACGATGGCTGAACCGTGAGCCCCTTTGATCGTCTTGGCCGGTTCGTCGCGCGCCGCGCCCGATGGGTGATCGGCGCTTGGGCACTGGTCCTGCTCGTCGCGCTGCCCCTGGCGCCCCAGGTCCCTGGTCGACTGAGCGCGGGTGGCTTCATCCTCGACGACCTCGAATCGGCGCGCGCCAAGGCGCTCCTCGAGACCGAACTCGACGTGCCTCCGTCGGCGCTCGTCATCGTGTTCAGTTCGCCGACGCTCGAGGCCGGGACGCCCGCCTTCGAAGTCGCGGCCGCGACCGCGATCGCCGACGTGCCGGGTGCGCCGCACGTGGTGCGCGTCCTGTCCCACCTGCTCTCGCCGCGCCAGATCTCCGCCGACCGCCACACCGCCTACGACATCGTGTTCCTGGATCTGCCCGCGGACGACTCGCCCGAGGCGCTGCCGATCCTCCGCGTACGGCTCCGCCCGGCTCCGGGGCTGACGGTCGAGCTGGCCGGCGGGCCAGCGTTCTATGGCGACGTCCAAACCGTGTCGGAGATCGGACCTACAACGCAGCGAGATCATCTCGCTGCCCCTGGCAGCGCTCGCGCTGCTGTTCGTGTTCGGGTCCGTGGTCGCGGCGGGCGTCCCGCTTGATCGTGGGTGGGACGGCGGTGATCGTGGCCCTGGCCGCGATCTTCGTCATCGCGTCCCTGACGCCGATGAGCATCTTCGTGCTCAATCTCGCGACGCTCCTGGGCCTGGGGCTCGGGGTGGATTACTCCCTGTTGTTGACGAGCCGGTTCCGCGAGGAACTCGCGCTGCGGCCGCCAGGACCGACGCGCGTGGCCGACGCCGTGCGCGTGACCGTCGCCACCGCCGGGCGCGCCGTGTTCTTCAGCGGGCTGACGGTCCTCCTCGGGTTGCTGGGGCTGATCCTCTTCGAATTCATGATCCTGCGGTCCGTCGGCATCGCCGGGGCGATCGTCGTCGGGCTTGCGGTGGCCTCCGCGTTGACGCTCCTCCCCGCGGTCCTGACGCTGATCGGCGAGCGGATCGATCGCTTCGCCGTCCGCCGGGTCCGCGCCACGCCGGACGCGGACGGTCCGTGGTCCCGACTCGCTCGACGAGTGATGCGCCGGCCGGTGGCGGTGCTGCTCCCGACGCTCGCGATCCTGCTCCTGCTCGGTTCACCGTTCCTGCACGTCCGGTTCAACGCCCCGGATTCGTCGATCCTCCCGGCCACGGTCCCCTCGCGCGCGGCGTTCGACCGGCTCCGGGCGGACTTCGGTGAGGGCGAGTTCGCGCCGATCGTGCTTGCCATCCGGACCGACGGGGCCGCCACGTCCCCGGCCAACCTTGGGGCGCTCTACGACTACTCCCGGCGCCTGGCGTCGGACCCGCGCATCACGCGGGTCGAGAGCCTGGTGAACGTCGACCGGCGGCTGACGCTGGACGCAATACCGGCTCCTGTACGGAGATCCCAACGGGCCACGGGACCGCTTCGTCGCCGAGGCGCTGGCCGCGACCACGACGGGCGACCTCACCGCGTTCACGCTCTACACGCCATACGGCCCCAACCGCGACGAGGGCCGCTCGCTGGTCACGGATTTGCGCGATCCCGCGAGCGCCCTCGCGCCACCGCCAGGAGCTGCGGTCCTCGTGGGTGGGGGCGCCGCCGACGTCACCGACGTCGTGGCTCGCGTGGCCGCGGACTTCCCGCGGACGGCGATCTTCATCGTGATCACCACGTATCTCGTGCTGTTCGTGCTCCTGCGCTCGGTCATCCTCCCGGCCAAGGCGCTCGTGATGAACACCCTCTCGATCGCGGCGAGCTTCGGGGCGCTGGTCTGGATCTTCCAGGACGGCAATCTCTCGTCGATCCTCGGGTTCCAACCGCTCGGGTTCGTGGAGACCACCCAGCCGGTCATCCTGTTCTGCGTCCTGTTCGGGCTGTCGATGGACTACGAGGTCTTCCTCCTGTCGCGCATGAAGGAGGTCTGGGACCGGACCGGCGACAACGTGGAGGCCGTCGCGCGCGGACTGGAGCGGAGCGGCCGGATCGTGACGTCCGCGGCGCTGATCGTGGTGCTGGTGGCGAGCTCCTTCGCGTTCGCCGATATCGTGCTGATCAAGGCGCTCGGCGTGGGGATGGCCATCGCGGTCGCGCTCGATGCCACCGTGATTCGGGCGCTGCTCGTCCCGGCCACGATGCGGCTGCTCGGGAAGTGGAACTGGTGGATGCCGGCGTCGCTGGAGCGCCTGGTCGGCAGCCGCCTGCCCGCGTCGGAAGCGGACGTGGAGGCGTCGATCCGATGAGGCGCCGGACGACCCTGCTGCTGGCGATCGCGTTGCTCGTCGTGGCGGCCTGCGCCGCACCCACGGGCTCCCCGATCCTGGCCAACCCCACGGCCCCGCGGCCCAGCGTGGCGGTACCCACCGCCACCCCCGTGCCGCCCGAGGATCCGCAGCCCGTCGTCCTGCCGCGGGACGACGGTCCGCACGACCGCCTGACCGAGTGGTGGTACTACACCGGCCATCTCCGGGCGCGTGACGACGGACGCCGGTTCGGCTTCGAGTACGTCATCTTCCGCGCCGAGCGTGGCGCGTTCCCGACGACGTGGGCTTCGCACCTCGCGATCACGGACGAAGCGGGCAACCGCTTCGTCATACGCGCAGCGGCTCGACGTGGGTCCGCGAGGTGGACCGTTCGCCGCGTGACGCGACCGGGACACCGTCGGGGTTCGATCTGTCGCTGACGGGCGAGGACCCGTCACGGCCAGAGACGTTCGGACGACCCGCGTGGTCCATGCGCGGATCCAGCGGCGACGATCGACTGGTCGCCGGCCTCGCCGCGGACGAGGCGAGCGCTCGCCGGCGTGCCGGGCGGTCTAGGGCTCGACCTGACGCTCGTCTCCACGAAGCCGGCCGCGCTCCACGACACCGACGGCTGGATCGACTTCGGATCCGCCGGCGGCTCGTACTACTACTCGCGCACGTCGATGGATGCGCATCGGGACCTTAACCTTCGACAAGGTGACCCTCGAGGTCGACGGAACGGCCTGGTTCGACCACCAGTGGGGCGACTTCATCTCGGTGGGGGGCGGCGGGTGGGACTGGTTCGCCGTCAACCTGTCCGACGGTCGCGACGTGACGATCTCGCTCGTCCGGGACGCCGACGGCAGCTATCCCCTGGTCTACGGCACCCTGGTCGATCGATACGGCACGACGACGCACCTGAGCCGCGAGGACTTCACGGTCGACGTGACCGCTCGCTGGACGAGCCCGGCGACCGGCGCCGACTATCCGGCCGGCTGGGCGATCGAGGATCCCATCCGCAGGCCTGGAGATCGCGCTGACCCCCACCGTGGCCGCCCAGGAACTGGACACGCGCGCGACGACCGGCGTCGTCTACTGGGAGGGGTCGCAGCGCGTGGTCGCGACGGGAGCCGACGGGCCGCTGGAGGGCGAGGCCTACGTGGAACTGACCGGGTATGCCCCGTCGGTGACGACCGCACCCTGATCCGCGATGCCGGAGTGGCCGGGCTCAGCCGCCGGTCAGGATGCCGAAATCGACGACGGGAAGGTCCAGGCTCGCCGCGCTCGCGAGCCCGCGTGACATCGCGTCAAGTCCGGGCAGGTCGGCGAGGATGACGAGCATCCCGGCGGCGGCCTTGCGGTAGGCCTTGCCGTCGGACAGGGTCACCTTGAGCGCGCCGAGCGCGTGGTTCGTGACACGGTCGTAGAAGTCCAGCCGGAACGCGGCCACGGTGCCCGCCTCGGACCACGTCTTGAGGCGACCCGCCTGGACGGTCCCGTTGGCGGCGTCCGAGGCCAGCGCTCGCAGAGTCCTGGCGATGTCGGCAGTGGACTTGGCGGCGAGCGCCGCATCGAGATCCGTCGCGTCGGCGACGATCCGCGCGTCGAGGATGGTCGTCTGCCCTAGGGCGCTCATCGCCGCAGACGGGATCGTCACGGCGACGACCGGTGGCGGCGTGGCGACGGGCGCGGCCGTGGCGACGTTGGTCGGCACCGGACTGGGCGCGGTCGTCGGCGTGACGGTCGCGACGCCGGCGGAGACGGCCGCGGCGGCAGACCTGAGGAGCGATGTGATCACGCCGGAGGTCAGCACGGCGCCTCCGAAGACCCCGACGATCAACCCGAAACCAGCGAGCAGCGATGCGCGGCGCAGCGCGACGCCCAGGATGAGCCGCTGGCCACAGCTCGGGCACTTGGGCGTGCCGTTCGCCAGGGGCCGGGCGCACTTCGGGCAGCTGAACACGTTCGCATCGGGCTCGCCGATGGCGTCCGGCGGACGAGCTTCCTTGGGCTTGCCCGAGCGACCGCGCAGGATGTTGATCGTCATCGTGTGCAGTCTGATGCGGAGCGGTGCTCCCCGCATCCGACCCGATGGTCCGGTTCGAGATGGGACCTGTCGCCAGCGCGACCTACAGCCCGGACCAGTCGGCCCGACCGCATCGGGCCGAATGGCCCATCCCTGACGAGCCGGCCTCCGCGACGCTTCGAGGAACCACCCGTCATCCGCGGGTGGACGACGATGCCGGAGGCGCCCAATGCGCGGACTCACTCTTTCCGTGACGATCCTGGTCCTGATCCTGGTCGGGTGTCAGTCCACCCCAACGTCCGGCTGGACGTTCGCGCCGGGTCCGTCCGGATCCGCCGCCGCTCCCGCGTCCGCGACACCGGCGGCATCGACACCCCCCGTCACCGGGGTCGCCGGCGAGCTCGAGATCGAAGCCTTCGATCTCGGGTTCAAGTCCGAGGACCTCGAGGTGGCTGCGCCCGGCCGCTACGTGGTCAACCTCTCGAACACCGGCGCGCTCATCCACGACATCACGTTCCCCGGCGGCGAGACCGCCGTCGCGGATCCTGGCGCGGCGGGCTCGGTCGAGGTCGACATCCCGGCTGGCGGCCTGAGCTTCATCTGCAGCATCCCGGGCCACGCCGACGCGGGCATGAAGGGCCAGATCACCGTGGCTGGCGACACGGCGCAGGCGAGCCCCTCCCCGGACGACCACGGTGGTCCGGCACCATCGGGTGATGTCGTGGCCGATCCGGACGCCCCGGCGTACGTTCTCTTCGACGCCACGGCCCCCGATCTGCTGCCGGGCGACGTCCACGACATCGATCTCGTGATCACCGAGAGCAAGATGACGGTCGCGACCGGGTTCGTGCAGGCGGTCTGGACCTTCGGCGGGACGGTGCCCGGCCCGGTGATTCGCGTGAAGGTCGGCGACACGATCCGCGTCCACCTCAAGAACCCGGCCACCAACCAGCTCCCACACTCGGTGGACTTCCACGCGAGCCAGGTCGCCTGGAACGACGAGATGACCTCGATCAATCCCGGCGAGGAGAAGCTGTACGAATGGACGGCCGACTACGCGGGCGTCTGGATGTATCACTGCGGGACCTCGCCGGCGCTCCATCACATCGCGAACGGCATGTACGGCATGGTGATCGTCGAGCCGAAGGAAGGTCTGCCCAAGGTGGACAGCGAGTTCGCGCTCGTCCAGAGCGAGTGGTACCTGGGGCCGCAGGGCGAGATCACCAGCTTGAGCAAGGCAGCCGCCGCGGCACCGGCTCCGGACTTCGTCGTCTTCAACGGGGTCGCCAACCAGTACCTCGACAACCCGCTCAAGGTGGAGACGGGCAAGCGCGTGCGCATCTTCGTCCTTGATGCCGGACCGAGCATCGACAGCTCGTTCCACATCGTCGGGACGATCTTCGACACGGTGACCCGCGAGGGGGTTCACCTCGTCAAGGGCAACAAGGGGAACTGGGGCTCGCAGGCCATGGACCTGTCGCCAGCCCAGGGCGGGATCGTGGAATTCACGACCGCCGAGGACGGCCTCTATCCGATCGTCACGCACGCGTTCAACTTCGTCGGGCGCGGCGCCCTTGGCCTCGTGCAGGCCGGGGACGGTGATCCGCTGAACTAGACCATCGAGACTCGGGTCTATCGAGACTGAGTCTCGACAACGGGAGCGGCGTCGGCTATCCTCCGAGCACATGGTCGACGCCACTCCCCTCATCTCCGCCATGGACCGCGCCGGGTATCGGATGACCGAGCCCCGGCGGACGGTCAGCGCCCTGGTCGCCGACCGCGTCGGGCATTTCACGGCGGCCGATCTGGTCGACGACGCCCGGGCCAGGGGCCTCGGGATCGGCCGGGCGACCATCTTCCGAACCCTCGATGTCATGCTCGCGCTCGGTCTGGTGGAGCGGCTCGACCTCCCGACGGGCGATCACGCCTACGTCCACTGCGCCGGCGCGCACCACCACCATGTCGTGTGCTTGACGTGCGGACGCACGTCGGAGATCGCGGATGCGGGGCTCCGGACCCTGCTGCGCTCGGTCGAGCGTCAGACCGGGTACCGCGTGGACGACCATCGGATCGAACTCTTCGGGGCGTGCCCGTCCTGTCGATCCGCGGAGCTGGACGCGTGACGCTCCCGGCGCTGCTCGTCTCGCTCGGCGCCTTCGCATCGGCCATGGTCGGCGGCTGGCTCGCGCTCAGCGCGGTCCGGCTGGTCGGCGTCGTCATCGCGGTCGGTGCCGGCATCCGCATCGGCGCCGCGTTCTTCGATCTCATCCCCGAGTCGGCCGAGCTCATGGGTTCGCTCGAGACGACGATGCTCTGGACGACGATCGGCTTCCTGTCCTTCTACGCGATCGAGAAGCTCACCTCGCTGCACGTCGGTCACGAGACAGCGTCCGAGCTCGACCACGAGGAAGAGAGCCACGTGCATGCGGGCCTTGCCGGTGCCGTGGGGATGGGGATCCACAGCTTCCTCGACGGCGTGGCCCTCGCCGCCGGGCTGACCGTGGGCGGCGGCACGGCGATCGTCATCGCGGCCGTAGTCATCATCCACCGATTCAGCGACGGCATCGGCGTCGTGAGCTTCCTGCTGGCGAGCAAGGTCAGGATCGGCGTCGCGTACCGCTGGCTCGCCCTCGTTGCCGTCGCGCCGGTCGCCGGCATCCTCCTGGGCTCGGTCCTGAGCATCCCGGACCCCGCGCTGGGCGCCGAGCTGGCGTTCTTCGCCGGGTTCTTCCTGTACGTCGGGGCGGCCGAGCTGCTGCCCGAAGCGCATCGCCGCGACCGCTCGCGCTGGATCGCCCTGATGACGATCGGCGGTGCGGCCGCGATCTACGCGTTCTCGCTCGCTGTCGGCGCGATCGGGGTCGCGGTCCCCTGACGCCAGGCACCGTCGGCCGCTCGCACGGCTGAAACCTTCGTCCGCGGTCCGGACTCAGAGATGCAGGTCCTCCCGCGTCCGGAGTCTTCATGTCCCACCACCCCACCCCGTCGTCGGGGTCTTCGCCCGCCATCGCGGCGGGCCGCCCGACGCCCACGGCCCTCGGTCGAAGACGTCCGCCATTCCGCCTGACGCTGCGCGGGACCCTGATCCTGCTCGCGGTGCTGGGCATCGTGATGCTCTACGCCTCGGGCCAGATCCTTCCCGCGACGAGCGACCGCCAGTCCGAGCTTCGTCAATGGCTGGCCGCACGGTCGACGGGGATCGTCGCGTACGTCCTGCTGACGTTCCAGGTGGTCATCGGGCTCGTCCTCAGCCACCCCACGAACCGCGCGACGTGGAACCTGTCGAAACGGATCTTCCCGTGGCACGACCACCTGTGGGTCTTCGTGATGGCGTTCCTTGCCGCACACATCGTCACGCTGGTCGCCGATCCGAAGTCCGGCGTCAGCCTCGTGGCCGCCTTCGTCCCAGGGATGGCCGAGTACCGCAGCTCCCCCGTGGCGATCGGGACGCTCGCGATGTACGCGTTCCTCGTGACCGCCGTCTCGGCCCGCTGGACGAAGCTGCTCCCACCCGGGGCCTGGCTCTCGCTTCATCGGCTGGCCCTGGTCATCTTCCTGCTGACCTGGATGCATGGGCTGCTCGCCGGGACCGATTCTCCGTCGCTCGGCTGGCTCTACGGCGGGACCTTCGCGCTCGTGGTGATGGCCGGCGCGTATCGCTACTGGGCCAGTCGCCAGCGACGGCCGACGTTCTCGACGAGTCGATCGGAGGACCCCACGTGACCATCACGTCGCTCCCACTCCGCCGCCTGCTGACGACGATCGGCGTCGTCCTTGCCCTGCTGCTCGGCTTCGGCACGATCCGTGCCACCGCGGCATGGACCGCTGCATCGGCGCCGCTGACCGTGGCTCCGGTCTCGGTCTCCGCGCTCCAGGACCAGCTCGCCACCGAACAGGCCCGCTCCGACGCGCTGCGCGAACAGCTGTCGGCGCTGATCGCCCAGTCGGCCGACCTGGCCGCCGCGCTGGAGGCGGCCGAGACCCGGATCGCGAGTGACGCGACGGAGGCGTCCCGGCTGACGAAGGAGCTGAAGTCCGCCAAGAAGCGGCTCGCGACCCTCGAGGCGGCGATCGCCGCGGCCCGCCGATGACGACCTATCGATGGCCGGTCCACCTGCTGATCCTCGGCGGCGTCTCCACGGGCCTCTATGCGCTCACCCTCGCCGGGGTCACCGGGGTCCAGTCGGCATCGGACCGCGCGCTCGATGCGGAACGGGCACCGATCCGGTCGGCCGCCGACCGATTGACGTCTGCGCACGACGAGCTTGACGCCGCGCTCGTCCTCGCCTCGCGCTCCTACGAGACGGCCGCCGATCGATACGCCCAGGTCTCGACGCGCCTGGTCGAACTCGAGTCGGCGATCGACCGGCTGGCAGGCCGGGTCAGCGACGTCACCGGGACCGCCGACGCCCTGCCGACCCGCGTCCGGATCCCGGCGGTCACGGTGGTGGCTGCGGCGCCGAAGCCGAACAAGCCCAAGGTCCACGCCAAGACCGGAGCGTCCGGCTGAACCCGGTCCCGACCGCCGACGCCGGCGTCGGGCGGGCTTCGCTCACCATCGGTCCCGGGCCGGTCTGTCGCTTCGAGTCGGCGGCGATGGGTTCCCCCCTGCGCCTGTCGGTGTGTCTGCCTGCGGGGTCGAGGGTCGCGGGGGCGGCCGCAGCCGAGGTGGCCTGGGAGCTCGTGCGAGCGGAGTTCGAGGCCGCCGACGCCGCCCTTTCCCGGTTCAGCACGACGAGCGACCTGATCCGGCTCGATGCCACCGCCGGTACGGGTCGCGCCATGGTGATCCCGCGCCGCCTCGAGCGGGCGCTTGTCGCGGCGGACCGCGCCTGGCGAGTCACTGGCGGCGTCTTCGATCCACGCGTCGTCGACGCACTTGAACGGATCGGTGAGCACGGCGCCACCCTCCCGCCGTCAGCGGCCAGGACCGCTCCATCCGCCGGGTCTCGAGTCGTCGAGCGCGAGGCGCGGCATCGCGTGAAGCTCGCGCGCCCGATCGACCTCGGGGGGATCGGCAAGGGCCTCGCGCTCCGCTGGGCGACGAGCGCGATCACGGGGATGGGGCTTCGTGGCTGGCTGCTGGATGCCGGGGGTGACCTCGTGGCGCGCGGTACCGGGCCCGCGGGGCCGTGGTCGGTCGGGATCGAGGACCCGGCGGGTCGCGCGGACATCCTCGCGGCGATCTCGGTCGGCGACGAGGCGGTCGCCACCTCATCGATCCGGCGCCGACGCTGGACCCACGAGGGCCGGGTGGTCCATCACCTCATCGATCCCGCGACCGGCGAACCGGCCGATGCGGGTCTCCAGGCGGTGACCGTGGCGGCGGCCGATCCCGCCTGGGCCGAGGTCTGGTCCAAGACCCTGTTCATCGGTGGCCGGGAACGCATCGCCGGTACCGCGCGCGGGCGTGACCTGGCGGCGTGGTGGGTGACCGAGGACGGCGTCCTCGAGATGACCCCGGCGGCTCGAGTCCGCACCATGTGGACCGCTGCCGAGGACGGTCCATAGCGGAGGTCCGGCCCGCGTAACGCGCGTCGCTCAGCCCGAGAAGGCGGCCCGTCGCTCAGGCCGAGACGGCGGCCTCGAGTTCCACGGCGGTCGGCATCCCTTCACGGGCGCCGGGTCGTGTCACCGCGAGTCCGGCCGCCACGACGGCCCGTCGAGCGGCGGCGTCCAGCGGCATGCCGGCGGCCAGTCCGGCCGCGAGCGCCCCGTTGAGCGTGTCGCCGGCCCCGACCGTATCGACCGCGACCACGGACCGGGCCGCGATCTTCGTCGTCTTGCGACCGCTCACGAGCGTCGCGCCATCCGCGCCGAGACTGACGAGCACGGCTCGCTTCCCAGGATCCGGGCCAAGGAGCCGTTTCGCGGCCGGGGCCGTCGGGCCGTCCCCCGCGAGGTCCGCCAGCTCGCCTCGGTTGGGGGTCAGGATGTCGGCGAGGGCGAGCGTCGGCGCCTCGAGACCGGTCGCCGGCGCGGGATTGAGGATCGTGGTGGCGTTGGCGAGACGTCCCAGTCGCAGCGCCTCGTGCGCGGCCCCCGTCCGGATCTCATGGCCGACGAGGACGACGTCCCCGGCGGTGAGGGCTAGCCGCTTGAGCGCCGCCCGGACCTGGACCGAGGTGAGTGCCGCGTTGGCGCCGCCGGCCACGGCGATGCTGTTCTCCCCGTCGCGGTCCACGAGGATCAGGGCGACGCCCGTCGCTGCGTCGGCGAGCGTCGACAGCCCGGACAGGTCGATCCCCTCCGCCTCGAGCGCCGCCCGGGCCTCGGACCCGAACGCATCCCCGCCGACCGCCCCCACGAAGGCGACGCTGGCGCCGAGCCGTGCCGCCGCGACCGCCTGGTTCCCGCCCTTGCCGCCGTGGTGGCGCTCGAACCGACCGCCGATGACCGTCTCTCCGGGCGCCGGCAGGTGATCGACGACCGCGACGAGATCGACGTTGACCGAACCGACGACGATGACTCTCCCCATGGATCCGCCTAGGAACCCGTGACGAACTCGCCGCCGTCCACGCTGATGATGTCGCCGTTGATGAATTCGGTGCCGTCGCCCGAGAGCGCCAGGATCGCGTTCGCCACGTCCTGCGGCGTGGTCATCCGGCCGGTCGGGTTCCGCTTCATCGTGATGTCGATCATGGTCTGGGCCTCGGGGATCTTGAGGAGCGCCGGCGTGACCGTGACCCCGGCCCGGATCGCGTTCGCGGTGGCGCCCGTGCCGTGGCGGGCCAGTTCCATCGCCAGTTGCCGGATATGCGATTCGAGCGCGGCCTTCGCCGACGACACCACGCCGTACGAGGGGACGACCCTCGTGGACCCCTCCGAGGTCATCGCGTAGATCTTCGACCCCTGGCCAAGGAAGCCGCCACGCCACAGGTCCTGGACCCAGTAGACGAGGCTGTTCGCCATCACGTCCTGGGTCATCTCCATCTTCTTGCGGTCGACCGCGCCCTTGGGGTCGTCCGCAAGGAACGGCACCAGCGATCCAAAGGCCAGCGAATGCATGACGACGCGGACATACGGCGACCGACCAGCCGCCCTCGCGGCGTCGAACCGCTCGCGGAGGGCGGCCAGCGCACCGGCCCGCTTCTCATCGTCGGCGGCGTTCATGTTGATGTAGAGGGCCTGGGCGCCGGTCGCTTCGATCGCGGCCTTGACCTCTTCGACGTGCGCCAGCGCGGCGCGGAAATCGAGATGGATGCCGCAGATGTTGTAGCCGGCCTTGGCGAGGGTGATCGCGGTCGCCTCGCCCATCCCCGAGGAGGCGCCGAGGATCAGCGCCCAGCGCTCACGGTCATCGGTCATACGGACGGGCCTCCAGATGGTTCGTGGGTCGACGGCAGCGGCGTGGAGCGCGCTCAGGTGCCGGAGTCTAGCAGCGGCCCCCGCGGTGACGACCGATGTCGTGTGCACGCCTGCAGGCTTGACGACGCCGGGCCATCCCGCTATTTTGGTTATCGCCTAAGAAGGGAGTCGACGAATCAATCGCGTGTACAAGGCCCTGGCCGATCCCACCCGCCGACGCGTCCTGGCCCTCCTTCGGGACCGGGACATGACGGCCGGTGAGTTGGCTGCCGCCTTCGAGCTGTCGTGGCCGACGATGTCCGGACACTTCACGGTCCTGCGCGAAGCCGACCTCATCGACGCCGAGAAGACGGGAACCACGATCACCTATCGCCTGAACGCGTCGGTCCTCGAGGAGGCGCTGGCCGCCCTGATGGAGACGCTCGGGGTCACGCCGAAGGAGGCTCGATGAACATCCGCCCCATGCTCACCTACAGCGCGATCGTGGTCGGCGGCGCGTTCGCCTTGTCCGCGTGGGCCTGGGTGCAGCTTCCCGATGACGCGCTCGTCCCCATCCACTGGGGCATCGACGGCCAGGCCGACGGGTTCGCGCCCAAGACGATCGGCCTGCTGATCCTCCCGGTGGTCGCCGCTGTCGTGGCCGCGCTGCTCGCCGTGGTGCCAAGGATCGAACCCCGCCGGGCCAACCTCGAGCGCTCCAGCAAGGCCTACGGGGCGACGTGGCTCGCCGTGCTGACCGTCCTCGGCGCGGTCCACGTCCTCGCGATCGCCGTCACCCTCGGTGCCGATCTCGACGTGTCGCGGATCGCCCTGACGGGCGTTGGTGCCATGTTCGTGGTGATCGGGAACTATCTGCCCAAGGTCCGGCCGAACTACCTGATGGGGATCCGGACGCCATGGACCCTGTCGAGTGACCTGTCCTGGGTGAAGACGCACCGGATCGGGGGGCGGCTCTTCGTCCTCGAGGGGATCGTCCTCATCGTCCTCGGACTCCTCGGGCCGAGCCCGGTCATCCTGGCCGTCGCCCTCGTGCTCGCGATCGTGGCGACCCTCGCGGTGGCCGTGGTCTACTCGTATCGCGTCTGGCGCGTCGACCCGGAGCGGCGGGCGCTGTGAGCGATCAGCAGCTGCTCCTGCTCGTCGTCCCGATCGCGGTCATCCAGGTCAGCCTCCTGGTCCTCGCGATCAGGGATCTCGTCCGACCGGGGCGACGCGTTCGTGGAGACAGCAAGCTCCTGTGGGGGATCGTCATCGTCGTGATCGGACTCCTCGGGCCGGTCCTGTACTTCACCGTCGGCCGCGAGGATCGGTGAGCGACGCCAAGGAGGTCTAGACCACCCCGTCGCGGCGCAGCGCCGCCGACGCCGCCGCGTCGAACCCGAGTTCGGTCAGGATCTCGTTCGTGTGCTCACCAAGGAGCGGCGGCGGCGTACGGATGGACGCCGGCGTGGCCGAGAGTTCGAAGGGCACGCCGACCTGGCGGATGACACCGAAGGCTGGGTGCTCCATCTCCACCGACATCCCGAGGGCCGCGGCCTCCGGTGACGCGAAGGCGGTCACGATGTCGTTGATGGGTCCGCACGGGATCTCGGCGGCCTCGAACCGCTCGATCCAGACCGACGATCGACCGCTCCTGGAGGGACGCCGCCACGATCGGCCACAGCTCGGCGCGATGCTCGACCCGAAGCCCGTTCGTCAGGAAGCGCGCGTCGCTCGCGAGCTCCGGACGCTCGAGCGCGTCGCAGAACCGCGGCCACTGACGCTCGGACCCCACGGCGATCGCGATCTCGCCGTCGGTCGTCCGATAGGTCTCATACGGGACGATGTTCGGGTGGGCGTTCCCGAGACGCGCCGGCGCGACCCCGCTCACGAACGCGTTCTGCGCCTGGTTGACGAGCGAGGCGAGGGTGGCGCCGAGGAGGGAGACGTCGATGCGCTGCCCGCCGCCCGCGCCGGATCGTTCCCGGCCGAGCAGGGCCGCAAGCACCGAGACCGCCCCGAGCATCCCAGTCACGACGTCGCTGATGGCCACGCCGACCTTGCTCGGAGCGCCGCCCGCCTCGTCGGGCGTGCCGGTGATGCTCATGAGGCCGCTGACCGCCTGGATGACGAAGTCGTAGCCGGGGCGATCCGCCGCCGGTCCGTTCCGCCCGTAGCCCGAGATCGCCAGGTGCACGAGGGCCGGATTCAGCGCCAGGAGCGCGTCGTCACCGAACCCGAGGCGCGCCAGCCCACCCGGGCGGAAGTTCTCGACCAGCACGTCGCCGCGCGACACGAGCCGTCGCAGCACGTCGGCGCCCTCCGCGCGCCGCAGGTCCAGCCGCATGCTGCGCTTGTTCCGGTTGACCGCGAGGAAGTACGCCGCGGTCCGGGTGCCGGCCGCGTCATCGCCCACCCACGGCGGTCCCCAGCCGCGGGTCGCGTCGCCGTCGAGCGGCTCAACCTTGACGACGTCCGCCCCGAGGTCCGCGAGGAGCATCGTGCAATACGGACCGGCCAGGACCGTGGAGCAGTCCACGACGCGCAGACCGGTGAGCGGGCCCGGCGCCGAGGGTGCGGTCATGGCCGGATGGTATCCGCTCATCCAGCGCGCGCGATGGGCGGCCGACATCCTCGAGCCGCGGTAGCCTTCGCGCTATGACCGACCCGATGCTCACCGCTGACCCATCCGATCCCGCGACACCGCCGGCGCCTCACCGACCGACACTGATGACCGTCCACGCGCACCCCGACGACGAGGTCATCGGGACCGGCGGGGCGATGGCGAAGGCCGTCGACGCCGGGCATCGCGTGATCCTGATCACGTGCACGCGCGGCGAGATGGGCGAGATCGTGGTGCCCGCGATGGACACGCCGGAGAACCATCGGCGGCTCGGCGAACTCCGGGCGGTGGAACTGGAACGCGCGATGGCGATCCTCGGCGTGACCGAGTGGGAGAACCTCGGCTATCACGACTCGGACATGATGGGCCGGCCCGGGAATCTCGATCCACGATCCTTCTGGCAGGCGGACCTCGACGAGGCCGCGCGACGCCTCGTGTGGATGATCCGCCGCTACCAGCCCGATGTCATCACCACCTACAACGCGTTCGGCGGGTACGGTCACCCCGATCACATCCGCGTCCACGACATGACGGTCCGGGCCTTCCCGCGGGCCGGTGACCCGGCCTGGTACCCGGAGCAGCTCGCCCCGGAACACGGCGGCACCGCTCCGGCGATGGACGCCGGCGGGCTGGCGCCGTGGACCCCATCCAAGCTCTACGAGCAGGCCATCCCGCAGTCCGTCCGCACGGCGATGAACGAGCGCTTGGTGGAGCTGGGCGTCGAGAGCTTCTGGCTCCCGCCCAAGGACGCCACGCCGGAGCAGCTGGCCGAGTTCGAGGCGATGATGGCCCAGATGCTCGTGCCGGACGAGTCGATCACGACGTGGGTCGACGTATCAGATGCGGTCGATCGCAAGTGGGGCGCGATCCACGAGCACGTGACGCAGATCAGCGACGAGAGCCCGTTCATGCGCTTCGGGCTGGATGGCTGGCGCCGCTTCTGGTCTCGCGAGGCCTTCATCCTGCGCGAGTCGAGCGTGTCCGGCGGAGCGGACGGGCCAGAGACGGACCTCTTCAACGGGATCGCCTGACCCGGACCTACCAGGGCAGCAGGTCCCCGTAGACGCGGTCCATCACGACCTTGCCATCGGTGGCGTCGAGGAAGTTCGGCTGGGCCTTGTCGAGGATGACGTGCGGGCGCATCCGGACCTGGACCAGTTCGGACTGGTGGAAGGTCAGCTCCAGGGTCATCCCCTCCATCGTCTCGGCTGACCAGGTCTGGTCGAATACCAGGTTGCCGAGCGCGTACCAGATCGGCTTGCCCTTGTAGATCTCCAGTTCGGCGGTCCAGTGCGCGTGATTGCCGATGATCATGTCGGCGCCGGCATCGATGACCTTGCGGGCCAGCGCCTGCTGGGCGGTCCCGGGGGTGGCCCGGTACTCCACTCCCCAGTGCGGGAAGACAACCACGACGTCCGCGCCGGCGGCGCGCGCTGCCTTGATGTCCGCCCGGACGACCTTGAGCTTCATCGGCGCACTGCCGATCGTCGTATCGGTCGCGTGGTAGGAGCCGGCGATCGCGTCGTAGGCGAGGATCGCCACGGTCACGGCATGGGTCTCGATCACGGCGGGTTTCCGGGCGGCGGTCAGGTCCTTGCCGGCACCGGTCGTCAGCAGCCCCCGTTTCCGGAGGTTCTTCACGGTCTGGCGCAGCCCCGTTCCACCCTGGTCGCGGATGTGGTTGTTCGAGACGCCCATGACGTCGAAGCCGGCGGCCACGATGCCGTCGATGAGCGTCTGGTCGGCCGAGAAGATCGTCCCCGACGTGTGCCACGTGAACGTGTTCGGCGCCGGGTTCTCGAAGTTCGCGAGCGCGATGTCCGCCCCGGAGATCAGGTCACGGACGGCGCCGGCGTTGCCGGTGCGCGCCAGCCGCGGCACCTCCCAGCCGAACGAGGAACAGCAGACGAGGCTCGTGATATCCGCGGTGCCGCCATCGAACGGGAAGTCGGCGCCCTTGCCCTGGTTGCGCAGGACGTCGTAGACGCCGCGGTCGAGCATGATGTCCCCGCCGGCCACCAGCGTCCACGTCGCGGACGGGTCAAAGGCGGCGGGATCGGTGGTCCGAACCCGGGCCGCCAGCGGCCAGTCCGCGGTCTTCGTCACCCGATCGACGCCGAACAGTCGCTGGCCGGACCAGGCGAGCGCCCGCACACCCGGGCCCACCTCGTCCGCCCGCAGGAAGGCGAGTCGCGTCCGGTGTCTGGCCAGGTCGCGCATGAGCCGGGCCGCGGTCGGGGCTTCGACGAGCCGCGCCGGATCATTCGGACGCTCCAGGCCGAGCGCGGCGAGGATCGCGTCGGCGTCCGCGGCGACGAGTTCGAGGGCGTCATAGCGGGCACTCTCGCCGGCGAGGACCGCGGCCACTTCCTTGGCCGTCGTGCCGTTGCGCGTCGAACGGAACTGGGTCACGGGCACGATCGGGACGTCGGCAAGGACCGTCGCGACCGGCGGTGGCGGCGTGGCCCCGGGGACCACATTCGGCGACGAACCGGGTGTCGGGTCCGCCGTCCCGGACGGGCCCGTCGACGGCGAGGGATCCGCGGTCGCGTTCGACGGAGATGACGGACTCGATGTCGCGCCAGAGCCGCCGAGGCCGAGGCCGACACCGCTGACGGGCACGGCGATGGCGATGGCAAGGATCGCGAGGACAACGAGGAACGGGCGTCGATCCATCGAGCGAAGGGTAGCAAGGCCCGGGCGGATCGCCCCGCCCGGTGGCGATCGAACGCCCGTCGACGATAGAGAACGCCCCGTCCGGGCGGGCGGACGGGGCGTAGGAAAAAGCGGAGTGATGGCGGACCCGACCGGATTCGAACCGGCGATCTCCAGCGTGACAGGCTGGCATGTTGGGCCGCTACACCACGGGTCCAGTTGTGGCGAGGGCGGAGCATAGCATCCTCGCCCTGGGTTGTCAGTCGGGCCCGTGGCGCCCGGCCGCGTCGGGCCCGTGGCGCGGGAGCCTCTCTATACTCGCGGGCCATGACGCGCATCGACCTTCGCAGCGATACGGTCTCGAAGCCGACCCCGGCGATGCGCCGCGCGATGGCCGAAGCCGAGGTGGGCGACGACGTCTTCGGCGACGATCCCACCGTCATCGCCCTCGAGGAACGGGCCGCGGCGCTCCTTGGGAAGGAGGCCGGGCTGTTCGTCGCGTCCGGGTCGATGGGCAACATCGTGGCCCAGCTCGCCCATCTGCGCCGCGGCGACGAGACGATCGCGGGTCGCGCCCATCACATCGTCGTGGACGAAGCCGCCGGCCACGCGGTGATCGTGGGGGCGAGCATCCGTGCCCTCCCCGACCAGCCCGACGGGACCATCGACCTGGCCGCGATCGAGGACGCCTTCCGTGACCCCACCGATGTCCACGAGCCCATCACCGCGATGATCACGATCGAGAACACCCACGCCAGTTCCATGGCTCAGCCCCTCACCCCCGCCTACACCCGGGACGTGGCCGAGATCGCGCGCCGACGTGACGTGGCGTTCCACATCGATGGCGCGCGGATCTGGAATGCGGTCATCGCGCAGCGCTCAGACGGCGTCACGATCCGCGATCTCGTCGACCCGGCGGACAGCGTCACGTTCTGCCTCTCCAAGGGCCTCGGCTGCCCGGTCGGGTCGGTCGTCGTGGGCACGCGGGAGTTCATCTGGCGCGCGCGGCGCGGCCGCAAACTGGTCGGTGGTGGGATGCGGCAGGCCGGGGTCCTCGCCGCGGCGGGCCTGGTCGCGCTCCAGGATGGCGACGCCGGCATGATCGACCGGCTGGCTGATGACCACGTCAACGCTCGTCGCCTGGCCGAGGCGCTCTCGACGCTCGACGGGATCGAGTCCGCGGGCGACGTCGCGCAACCCGAACCGGGCCCGCTGGACCCGGTTCGTGTCCGGACGAACTTCGTGATGTTCCGCGTCGCCCGGGCGCGATCGGCCTTCCTCGACGCCCTCCGAGCACGAGACGTCCTGATGGTGGAATATCCCCACGGACAGGTCCGCGCCGTCACCCACCACGGCGTGTCGGCCGCCGATATCGAGACGACCATCGCGGCCACCCAGGCCGCGCTGTCCGACACCGAACCGCGACCGGCCGGCACCCGATGAGCCGGCCAGCCTGATCGCCACCGACGCCTGGTCCGGCGTCGATACGAGGACGCCGTGACCCCGACCCGCCGCCTCGATGACGCGCCGCTCCCCCGACCGGTCAGCGAACGGCCAGGTCCGGGCGACGATGCCTTCTTCGACCTCGTCGAAGCCCGGTTCCGGCGGCTCGTCGAACGCGATCCCGTCACCGCGTCGTGGCTCGGCCTCCACGACGCCGACGACCGACTGGGCGATCCGGATCGCGAGGCGCTGCTTGACGATGTCGCGGCCGACCGGGCGCATCTGACGGCCGTCGAAGGCGTCGATGCGGCGGGCCTGTCGTCAGCCGCCCGGTTCGACCGCGACCTCGAGCTCCACAACCTCCGCCGCGAGCTGTTCGAGGCCGAGGAGTTGCGGACGTGGGAGCGGCGCTCGACCGCGCTCGACCTCGTGGGCGACAGCCTGTTCCTGCTGATCTCGCGGGACCACGCCCCGCTCGCGGAGCGTCTCGGCCGCGATCACGGGTCGTCTTGAAGGCGTCGCGACGTACCTCGACGCCTCGAAGAGCCGCGCGGCCGTCCCGCAGGTCCGCCGCTGGCAGCGCATCGAGCTGGAGACCGCGGCGGACCTCCCGGGCTTCTTCGACGAGCTCGTCGCAGCCGGCACCGACGCCCCGTTGCCCGCCGCCGACCAGCGTCGTCTTGAACGGGCCGCGGCGAACGCGAAGGTCGCGGTCGAGCTCTATGGCGGATGGCTGGAGGGGACGCTGGCGACCGGGACCGACGAGTGGGCGATCGGGCGGGAGCGTCACGACGCGTTCGTGGCCTACCGGGCGTTCGACGGGCTCGACACCGACGCGATCCTCCAACTGGGCTGGGACCAGCTGGCCGCCGAACACGCCGCCCGCACCGCGGTGGCGCGGGAGATCGACGCTCACGCGACGGAGGCCGAGGTCCTCGCGAGGGTCAAGGCCGACGGGCCCGCGGACTTCGATGGCGCGCTTGACGCCTACCGATCAGCGATGCTCCGCGCCCGTGCGCACCTGGTCGAGCACGGGATCGCCACGGTCCCCGACGACGAGCGGATCGACGTCATCCCGACCCCGGAGTACCTGCGCCGGATCCTGCCGTTCGCCGCGTACTTCTCGCCGGCCCCGTTCGACGCTGACTCGAAGGGGATCTACGTGGTCACGCCGTCGGTCGGCGACGAGCCGGACGCGATGACCGAGCACAACCACGCGTCGATCAGCAACACGAGCATCCACGAGGCGTATCCCGGACACCACCTCCAGCTTGACGTTGCGCGGCGGCATCCATCGCTCACCCGGCTCCTGACAGACGCGCCGGAGTTCGTCGAGGGCTGGGGCATGTACAGCGAGCTGATGATGCGCGAGCAGGGCTTCGACGACGACCCACGCTACCGCCTCATGCTCCACACCGACGCGATCTGGCGGGCATGCCGGATCATCCTGGACATCCGGATGCACCGCGGCGAGATCGACGTCGATGCGGCCACGGCGTTCCTCGTCGAGCAGACCGGGTTCGCGCGGAGCAACGCCCACGCCGAGGTCCAGTGGTACACCTACCGCCCCACGTACCCGATGTCCTACCTGCTCGGGCGCACGATGCTCCTGACCCTGCGCGCGGACGAGGAGCAGCGTCTCGGCGCGGACTTCTCGCTTCGCGCGTTCCACGACACGCTGCTGCGGAATGGCTCGCTGCCCATCAGCTTCCACCGGCGTCTCCTCGCGGGCGAGGGCTGATCCGCGCGATGCAGGTCATCCCGTCCATCGACCTCGACGGTGGTCGTTCCCGGATCGTCTATTGGCCCGGAGCGTCCTCGGGCGTCGGCGCGCCGACGGACCGCGCGGATCGCATCGCCGAGGCCTTCGTGGCGATGGGTGCGCGGCTCGTCCACGTCGTCGACTTCGCGGGGGCGCGGAGTAGCGTCCCGACCGAGCTCGCCGCCGTCGGCGCCATCGCGGCCCGGATCGCCGTGCCGCTCCAGGTCGCGGGCGGGGTCGAATCCGCGGACGCGATCCGGCTGGTGTTCGCGGCCGGGGCCACGCGGGTGGTGATGACCCTGGGCATCGCCGATCGACCCGACGATCTGCGTGAGGGGCTCGCCGTCGCGGGCGACTGGCTGGCCGTCGGGCTGGACCCGCGACCGGAGCGCCTGGCCGCCTTCCCGTGGCGTCGACCGACGCGACCCACCCTTGATTCGCTCGTCGGCGAACTCGTCGGGGCGGGCGTGGCGCGCTTCGTCCTGACCCACGGCGGAGCGGAGCCGGACCTCGAGCGGGTGCGTTCGCTCGTTCGGTCGTACGATGCGGAGATCCTGGTGGCCGGTGGGGTCCGTGACCTCGACGGCCTGCGACGCCTCCGCGACACGGGCGCCGCGGGCGTCCTCCTCGGGGAGGCGCTGCTCACCGGGGCCATCGACTATCCAGCGGCCGTCGAGGCCGCCGCCTGATGGAGACACGACTTGGCTGACGGACGACCTGGATCACCGAGCGGCGGACCGCGCCCGCACGGCAAGCGACGGCAAGGTTCGGCACCGGGCAGCGGCGCGGCCACGACCCCGACGGGTCGACCCGTCGTCCGACCCGGTCGGGCGACCAAGCCCAGCGGCGGGATGCCGTGGCCGGTGCTGGTCGGCATCGCCGGGCTGGTCGTCGTCGTCGTCTTCGTCACGCTGCAGGTGCTTGGCGGGGCGGGCGTCGGGTCGTCGTCGGCCTCTCCGACACCGGCCACCGCGGTCACGGGCTCCTGCCCCACCAGCCAGCCCGCGGCCCTCGCGGCCGGTGAGACGAGAACGGTCACGATGGGGACCGAACTCGGCATCATCACGATCAAGCTCGAGGCGGACCTGTCCCCGATCGCTGCCGGAAACGTCGCCGCGCTCGCGGCCTGCGGGTACTACGACGGGATCGTCTTCCACCGCGTCGTCCCGGACTTCGTGATCCAGGGCGGCGACCCAACCGGCACCGGGACGGGCGGTCCCGGCTATCAGATCACCGACGAGCCGGTCACAGCGCAGTACGGGCGCGGCGTCGTGGCGATGGCCCGTTCCGCGTCCCCGAACTCGGTCGGCTCGCAGTTCTTCATCGTGCTCAGCGATTCTGCCGAGGGCGCGCTCGCGTCCTACAACACGTACCAGATCATCGGCCACGTGACCGCCGGGATGGACGTCGCCGACGCCATCGCTGCGGCCGCGGACCGTGAGAACCCGACGGACCCGGTGGCGATGACCACGGTCACCGTCGCTAACCCTTAGTCGTTCCAATCCAGCACACGCGAGAGGAGTCCCTGTCTTGACCCGAGCCACCATCACGACCGAGATCGGCGACATCGAGATCGAGCTCTACGACGAGAGCGCCCCGAAGGCCGCCGGCAACTTCATCGACCTCGCCCGCAAGGGCTTCTACGACGACGTCGTCTTCCACCGGGTCATCCCCGGGTTCGTGGCCCAGGGTGGCGATGGGCAGTACGGGAAGAAGGGCGACTTCCAAAAGAGCCGCGTCGGGACCGGCGGGCCGGGCTACAAGTTCGAGGACGAGCCCGTCGCCGGCGACTATGTCCGCGGCGCGCTCGCGATGGCCAACGCCGGCCCGAACACGAACGGCAGCCAGTTCTTCATCTGCCACCAGGACCTGACCGGCAAGCTGCCGAAGAACTACACGCTGTTCGGCCTCGTGACCAAGGGGATGGACGTCGTGGACACGATCGTCGGCGCGCCGCGGAACAGCAACGATCTGCCCGACTCCCCGGTTGCGATGACCTCGGTGACGATCCACGACGAAGCCTGATCCGGGCACCGGTGCGACCTCGCCGCGACCGGATGCGCGCGTCGCGGACCGGTGGCGTGACGCAAGGTTAAGGAATATATACGCCAGAACCTGTCAAAACCCTTGGAAAATCACCCACGACGAGATAGGATATGAGTCGCTACCACGGTAGCCAAAGCTGCCCCAGCGACAAGGTCATGGGTAGGTAGGGTCAGGGTAGTCGGTGCAGCCGACGTGATAGATGCCTTTGACGCGATGGCAGAAGTGTCCGTTCACGCGGACTCGTTCACCGGGACAGCATCGAGGCCGGTTCCTTCGGGAGCCGGCCTCGGCTTTGTTCCGGGTCCACCCCTTAGCCGATGACGTTGCGCTCCACCACGGGCCGCCCGGCGGCGATGCGCTCGAACCCGAAGACGGCGAGGTCCAGGCTGACGTAGCGGCCGTGGACGATGAGCTCCGCGATCGCCCGACCTACGGCCGGTGACTGCTGGATCCCGTGGCCGGAGAAGCCGTTCGCGAACAGCAGGTTCGTGATCTCCGGGTGCGGCCCCAGGATCGAATTGTGGTCGAAGACGTTCATCTCGTAGTAGCCGGCCCACGCCCTGACGAGCCGGACGGTGTCGAACGCCGGGACGCGCGCCGCGATCGCCGGCCACAGCTCGTCGTCCCAGATGCGTCGGTCGACCTCGAGCGGGAGGTCGGCGACGTCCTCGGCCTCGGGTGGGGGCACGGCACCGATGAACGCGCCGCCCTCGGGTCGGAACCAGGCGCCGGACGTATCGATGACCAGCGGACAGTCGGGGATCCGCTCCGGCGACTCGAAGACGAAGACGCAGCGACGCCGCGCCTCGACCGGGAGCGCGACGCCCGCCATGGCCGCGATGACTGCCGCCCACGGACCGGCCGCATCGACGACGGTGCCGGCGTCGATCGTGGAGCCGTTGCCGAGATGGACACCGGTGACGCGTGCGTCGTCCATCGCAAGACCCACGACCTCCTCGGCGAGGTACTCCACCCCGAGCGCGCGCGCCTTGCGCCGGAACGCCCGCATGAGCGCGTAGCCATCGAACCAGCCCTCGCCACGGAGACCCAGCGACGCGAGAGCGATGCCGTCGGCGGACATCCACGGGAACCGGGTCGTGAGCTCGTCGGGCGAGAGGAGCGCGACGTTCGCTTCGTTGGCGACCTGGACAGCGTGGATCTCGCGCATGACGGCTTCGTATTCCGGCGTCGCGAGGTAGAGGTAGCCGTGTTCGGTGAGTTCGATCTCGGGGGTCTCGCCGTCGACCGACAGGTGCTCGCCGATCTCGAGCATGAACTCGAAGCCGAATCGCGACATCGCGATGTTCTCCGGCGTGGAGAACTGCTGGCGGATGGCACTGGCGGACAGCGCGGATGAGGCCTGCTTGTAGGTGGGGTCACGTTCGACGACCACGATCCGCCCGTCGAACGCCGGGTCGCGGCGTAGGAAGTAGGCGATCGCGCTACCCATGACGCCACCACCCACGATCACGACCTCGGCGGATGGCCTGCCCATCGCGCGACGATATCCGACGCGGTTCGGCCGTGCGTGCCCGCTCTAGTCGGACCGCAGCCGCTCGACGCTGACCGGGACTCGTCCGGCCGCCTGCGAGCGAAGGACGGCGTCGGTGATCGCCACGGTTCGCCAGGCTTCGTGCGGGGGACTCTGGGTGACCCGGCCGGTCTCGATCTGGGTGATCAGGTCGCGGACGGCCGCCTCCATCCCGCCGTAGGCGTATCTCGGCGTCAGGTAGCGCACGATCGGCCCCTGGAGCCCGGGGACGGGGATACTCGAATCGACCCGTTGGACCGAGACCACGCGGATGCCTTCGGAATCGATCGCGATCCGGCCATCCGACCCGATCAGGTGCACCAGCGTCTCCTGGGCGGCCGCCTTCCAGCCCGTGACGATCCCGCGAACGTGGTTGGCGAACGCGATGTAGACGTTGGCACCCGGCTCGAGATCGGCGGTCCGGCCGCCGTCGCCCTTGTACTCGGTGCCGTAGTCCTCGTAGCCCGTCTCAAGATCACCGATGACCCAGTCGGGCTCGGCCTCGGCAAAGAAGCAGACCAGATCGATCATGTGGGAGTGCATCCGCCACAGGATGGCTCGCGGACCGCCGAACTCGAGGATCACCGTGACCAGCTGGCCGATCTCGCCCGCGCGCACCGCGCGCCGGGCCTCTACGTACGCCGGATCCCAGCGGCGCCCGAAGTTGACGGTCATCGCGACCCCCGCCAGCTCGGCGGCCTCGAGGATCGCCCGGGCATCGATCGGGTTCGTCGCGATCGGCTTTTCGAGGTAGATCGCCTTGACGCCGGCGTCGATCGTCGCGAGGGCCACCTCGCGATGAAGGGTGTCGGGGACGGCGACCGAGACGATGTCGGGTCGTTCGGACGCCAGCATCTCGCGATAGTCCGCATAGACTCGAAGGTCCGGCCATCGCCCTTGCCAGCGTTCCAGGAACTGGGTCCGCGCTTCTTCGCGGACATCGCACCCGGCCACGACCTCGACGTCGTCGACCCTCGCGTAGGCCGCCGCGTGACTGATCGGCATGTCCGAGCCGAGCACGGGATGTGAGGCTTCGTCCGGCGGATCGCTCCCGATCCAGCTGAGACCGATGATGGCGGCGCGGTAGGTCGGCATCGTCCGACGATCGTCGCACGACTGGACGGGCCTTGCGCGCCGCCGCGACGACAACGTCCATCCCGAACCAGGCCGGGTATCATCGTGACCCTTCGGCGACGCGCCGGAGGCGTCGCGCTCCAGCGGAACGCGACATCGCGCGCCTGTAGCTCAGTGGATAGAGCGTTGGGTTCCGGACCCAAAGGTCGCAGGTTCGAGTCCTGTCGGGCGCGCCAGAGCCCTTCATTTCCGAAGATGGACGGCGACCCCCCGCATCTCCATCATCCCCGCTATGTCAGGGTGCTCCGGCTGGGTCATATACCTCGGCTGCCGGGGCGCTCAGGACGCCGGGCTCAGCGAGGCCCCCGACCAATAGCACCCGACCATCTGCCAGCCTGATGGCCACCTGGCCCTCGCCACGGCTCGCATGCATGTCGGGCGCCAGGGACCATGACCCGGTAGTTGGCTGATAGATCTCGACTGCCGACAGTCCGGTAAAGGAACCGGGAGGATGATCGGCTGTCCCTGCCGCGACCAGCACCCGGCCATCGACCAGCAGCGTGGCCGTGAGGTTGATCATGTGGTCGATCATGTTGCGGGTGGGTGACCATGACCCCGTGGCGGGATCGTACAGCTCACCACTCGTCAACCCGGGCCCGTTGATCTCACCCAGAACGAGAACGCGCCCATCGAGCAGCAACGTGGCGGTCGACCCTCCCCGGAGTTCGACCATATCCTCCGTCGACGTCCATGTTCCGGTTCGAGGGTCGAAGAGCTCGGCCGATGAGAGGGGCCTACAACAGCTGCCCTTGCCGACGACTCCGCCGACGACCAGCACGCGTCCGTCCTGAAGCAACGTTGCCGTTTGGTCGCCACGGGCCTGAGCGAGGCTGTCCGTCTCGGTCCAGGTGTTCGTCGCAGGGTCAAAGAGTTCCGCGGAGTCGAGCCAGCCACCGGTGTCGGCGCCGCCGACGACCAGCACTCGTCCATCTTGAAGCAAGGTTGCCGTCTGCTGGCTACGGGCCTGAATCATCGATTCGGCAGCGGTCCACAGGCCTGTGGCCGGGTCAAACAGCTCGGCGGTGCGGAGCGGGTTGCCATTGTTGTACGGGTCGTCGTTTCCGCCCGTAACGAGCACTCGCCCGTCGCCCAGGAGCGTTGCCGTATGCCCGCTGCGAGCCTGACCCAGGTTCCCCGTCGGGGTCCATTTCAGCGTGCTCGGGTCAAACAGCTCGGCTGACGTCAGCAGTTCGGAGCCGTCGTATCCGCCCGCTGCCAGCACCATGCCTTCGTCGAGCAGCGTTACCGACTGCCCACCAGCGCGGGGGGTGATCATGCTCCCGGCTGGGACCCAGATCGGCGATCGGACCGGCGAGACGACGATCGGCGACAACCTCACAGCGCCTGACCTCACCAACGCCGCGCCCCCGATGGCCACGACGAGCAGGACCATGGCCAGGATCAGCTCGAAGCGGCGCGTCCCCGCCGGTTCGGCCGCCGAGCCGAGCGGCAGGGGCCGCTGTGTGTAGCCGGTACGGAAGGGTGGCCCCTGGCGCAGGGCTCGCTCGATGCGAGTCTCGTCGATCATTAGATCGCCTCCTGAGTCAGACCGGCACGGAGCGTGGCGAGGCCACGGCTGCCGTGGGTGCGCGCGGCGCTCGCGGAGATGCCGAGGATGTTCGCGACCTCTTCGTACGGCAGGTCCGCTGCGTAGTGCAGGTAGAGCACCTGGCGCTGGCGGGCCGGCAAGTCGTCGATCGCGGTCCACACGGTCAGCCGATCTGAGGCCTCCGGCCCGGCGTAATCAGGACGAAGCGGGGCAATCCGGGGCAGCAGGAGCGCGAGCTGCCGCCGCCATCGGTGCTGCGCCATGGCCAGGTGGTAGACCGTGCGGAAGGCCCACGCCACGGGGCGTTCGATGGTGGTTCCCCGCTGAAGCTCGCGCCACAGACGCAGGAGTGCCTCCTGCACCGCATCGGCGGCCTGCTCATCGGTCAGGCCCTGGTGGCGAGCGAAGTCGTACAGCGCCGAACCTTGCTTGGCATGCAGGTCGGTCAGCAGGTCGGACTCGGTCCGCCCTGCCCCAGCCCGGACGACCTCGTGGAACACTCTGGCTTGCACTCTGGTCACAGTTCATAGATGCACGAGCCGGGCGAAACGCCTAGTTCGCCGGAGATCTCGATCGTGCGCTGGAACTCAACTCGGAGAGCTCCGCAATTTGCTTCGCGGGGGTCAGCGGTTCGAGCCCACTCATCTCCATCAGTGTCCCTCACGCGAGCCGCCTCGCGGCGGCCAGCCACTCATCGCGGCCCTCGATCGGGATCTCGTAGGTTGCTAACGCGCGCCCTACACCTGTCGGGCGCGCCATTGTCATGAGTCGCGACATATGAGTCACATGAGTCGGGACATCCGAGTCACTGTGATCCTCGTGTCGCCTGGGACCCCTGCCAGCGGCCGGGGTCTCTTCGTGTGTTGCGCCAGTAGCCCTTGGCGCGCTCGATCTGGTGGGTCGAGAGGATCTCGCCGGTGTCGAGCGCGACGACGGTGACCTCCTGCTCGTCGACGATGGCCAGGACGCGCCGACGGGCGTGGGCGACACCGACCTTGAGGTGACACAGGCGACCGGCTCGGCGCAGGGTGATCGCGCCATTCTTGTCGGCGATGTCGAGCGCAGGCGGAAGTGGCCAGGTGCGCCGCGACCGGCGGGATGCGCCTTGGGCGTCGCCCGGTAGGCCTCGCCCGGGGTGATCCGCCCGGTCGCCCGGTGCGGCCGCTGCTCGTCGTAGGCGAGCCGGAAGGCATCGAGCTAACGCTCGAGCTCGGTGCGCCGATCTCGGCATCGGCCCAACCCCAGATAGGTCATTCGACCGATGCGTAACGTCGGACCTCGCAGCCAACCTCTCGTCAAGCCCGTCCGGTCGATGACGGGGCGTCACAAGGGGTTGGGTATGAACGAGATCGCGCGTCCATCGATCCACATGGTGCGGGCCATTTTGGTGGGGCTGGCCGCGGTCGGTTTGATATTGGTCGCCGCGCCGGGTGCGTGGGCGGGTCAGCCCGACAAGTTTGACTATTCATATACGGGCAATGAGATGATCGCGGACTGCGGCACATTCCAGGTCTGGGACGACTACGTGGTAAATGCCCGAGGGATCGATCGCTACGACCGGGACGGGGACATCGTCCAAACCGTGATCCACAACTGGGGAGTCGATCGCCTCTACAGCCCCGAGACCGGCAAGTCGTTTTCCGGGCGGTTCGCCCAGGGCGCGACCATTGATTGGGTCAAGGGCATTGTTTGGACCGAGTACCAAGGCGTACAAGCCACGCATGGCACTATCTTCCGCATCGTCGTGCCGGGTGCGGGCGTTGTGTTCCTCGACGTCGGCACCTACGAATTCCACCTCGCGACCGGTGACATTCTGTTCCAGGCCGGTCCCAAACAGTTCCAAGAGGGTGACTTCGCAGGGCTGTGTGCCGCGCTTTTATAGAGCTCCCAACAGCACCCACATCTTGTTCCAACGGGTCTGCCCAGAGTCTGGTTGACACCTGTGTCGGGTGGAACCCGCCTCGCCGCAAACATCACATCTTCCCGGCGACCCCGGGCCTGCCATGGGTGGATCTATACGACGGGCTAACGCGCCGCCCCGCCGTGCCGTGTGTTTCGGGCCGGGGCGCGCCACGTTGCTGCGGACCGCTCACCAACGCATCCGCTCACGACTTCCAGTTTGACGTGACAGCCGCCCATGCGGTGGCGGTGGTCATTAGCCCGGATCCACGGGTCTACCTCGCATGAGAGGGGCTGAGACGCCGGATCACGTGCCCATCTGAACGGGGAAGATGGCACCCCGCCGAGATCGAGAACGCGATCCGGGACCTCAAGTACGGGATGACCCTCAACCACCCCATGCAACGATGTTGGCGCTCCCCCGCTCAGTCGCCTACTTGCCAGGTGCCCACACGAACTCTGGAGTTCTCGCGTGCCGGCCGAGCGAGCTCGAAAGCCGCACCGCAACTCCGTAACTCGAGTCCGCCGAGCCCCCGCGCAACTAGCTTGAGCGCCATCGACCGCATCCAGCGACGGGACCGCCTTTGCTGGATCGCGCCACGCCCGGAGAATAAGCCCGAACAGCCGCGGCAACTTCCCTCGCGGCAATGGTGTCTTCGACAACGCTTGCGCTTGACGCAGACTCACATCGCGGCCAGGCGGCAACTTCGCGACCGTCCATCTACCACCCCGATCGCGAAGATCGGGTGGAGCGAACGACAGAACCGGCGTCGCCCGCAGCCGGTTCAGTCGCGGGTCGCGTGGCAAGCCGAGGCCGACGCGCACGCCGTTGAGGGTCGACCCGAGTGCAGCCACGACCGACGCGATCGTGGCGTCGTCGAGCCGGACCTGACGGATCCACGCCGGCCAATAGCACGACCCGATCTGGGCCCGGCGCCGATGCTAACCTCGCAGCACCGTCGCACCGCACTCCCCGGGACAGGAGGCTGCGTCGGCGGCGCGAGGAGGATCGGCTCGTGGCTCACGGCCCCACGATCGACGACGTAACCGAGCGGAGCCGCGTGTTCCGTGGGCGGGATGTCACGACATCACTCCTGTCGGGCGGGCACATGAACAGCGCCTATGTGGTGCAGGCGGGCGACGCCAGGTACGTCGTTCGAATCCCCGGCGTGGCGAGCGGACTTCTCGTTCCCGACCGAGCGAACGAGCGACACAACACCGTGGCGGCCGCGGCATCGGGCGTCTCGCCCCAGGTCGTTGACTACTTCGACGACTGGGAGGTCATGGTCCTCGAGTACATCGAGGGCGAGACGCTCACCGATGACACGGTCGGCAAAGGGGACCGGATCCCAAGGGTCGCAGGAATGCTGCGGACGCTCCACGCCGGCCCACGCTTCCGAGCCGACTTCGACATGTTCCGCACTGCCGAGCGCTGGCTGCGGATGTGCGACGAGCGGGAGATCGCAACCCCCCAAGGACTCCGGCAACGGATGGACCGGGTAGCCCTGGCCGCCGAGGCGCTCGCTGTCTTCCCGATGGACTCGGTCCCCAGCCACAACGATCTGAGCTCTGACAACCTCATCGACGATGGTCGGCGTCTTTGGCTCATCGACTTCGAGTACAGCGGGAACAACGACCCGTGCTACGACATCGCCGACCTCGCGAGCCAGGCGAGCCTCGACGACGATCGACGGGCGATGCTTTGTGAGGCATATTTCGGCGTGGCCGACCCCGTGCTGCTCGCCCGGATGCGCCTGCACTCGACGATTGCGGACATCGCGTGGGCCGTCTGGGCCTCGATCCAACTTCGAGTCTCATCGCGCGAGCGCGACTTTGCGAGGATCGTCAGGGTGTTCTGGGATCAGGCCCGCGCGACCCTGGACTCCGAGGACTTCCCCCGCCTGATGCACTTGGTGTCTGGTGGCCGCGTCTCCGATTGACGACCGGACTCGCCGGTCCCGTGCGCGGCAGTGGCCGCGTCCAGATCCATCAGTCGGGATCCAGCGAGCGCCTCCGCCGTGCGTGCGACAGGATCGACGACGGCACCGCGCCAACGCGAGAGGTCGACGAGGAGCGCGCCGTTCGGCGACGAATGTCCGGCCACGCTGTGGCCACCTCCGCGGACGCCGATGGGGAGGTCGACGTCCACGGCCCACCTGACGGCCGCCACGATGTCGGGCACGTCTGCCGGGCGGAAGATATAGGCGGGCTGGCCGGTGGCCAATGCGTTGTACGCCGCGCGAGCTGCCTCGTACCCGCCATCCTGCGGCGCCAACACCTCTCCCCGCGTGCGCGCTCGCAGATCACCCACGATGTCCACACCGACCTCCGGTCCTCCGCACCGACTTGGGGCGGAGGATAACGCTATGAGCGGTCCACCGACTCATGGTGAACGGTCGGTGGACGTTGTCGGGTTGAGGCCGCGGACGACCAACCGCACCGCGGAGGCGACGCGATCAGGGCGGAGGCCCTCCTCGCCGATCGGGGGCAGCGTGCCAAGCGCGAACAGCACCCCGAGGAGGACGGCTGCGGCTTCCGTCGGGTCCAGGTCGTCGCGCACACGCCGAAGTCGCTGCTCGGCAGCCAGATATGCGGCGAGTGCCTCGGGTGGGCCGGGCGGCAGCGAGGGTCCGGCATCCGTCATCACCTTGCGGCGGTAGGCCGCGAGCTCGGGGTCCGCCGCGATGGCGAGCTCCATCGGGATGACGTCGTCCTGCAGGCTTGCGAGCTGCAGCGCCGCATCGATGAGGTTGTCCTCGACCGAGCCCGTGCCGGCCCGATCGGGAAGGGCCGTGACCCACTCGACGACCGGGGCGTTGGACTCCAGAACGGTCGCGAAGAAGAGCGACGCCTTGTCTGGGAAGTGGCGGTAGATCGTCCCCTCCGCCACGCCAGCCGCATGAGCGATGGCCCGCGTCGAGGCGTGGGCGTAGCCGACCTCCCGGACGACGTGACGTGTCGCCTCGATGAGCTTGGCTCTTGTCTCCTCGCCTCGCCGGGTCATGTCCCCTCTGCCCTCACGTCGCGTCGCGGAAGTCGTCCTCAGTCGGTGACATCCCGCCGGAGGAACACGACGCCAGCGACGATCAGGCCGAGGGTGACATACCCGAGCGCGAGGGCGAGGGCCGTGCCGTAGGCGATGGTCGCCGTGCCGCCGCTCGCGACGGCGCCGAGCGTCGAACCGAGCAGCCAGTCGGCCGGGGCGTCCTTGACCATCTTGACCAGCGACTCCACGACGAGCACGTACCCTACGCCGATCGAGATCGCCACCGCCGCAGAGCGTGCGAGGACGGCGATACTGAGGCCGAGGACGCCCCACACGCTGAGCGCAAGGAACAAGTTCGTCCAGGCCGAGGTCACGACCGAGACGAGGTCGGTGCCCCAGGCCTCGGTGGAGATGCCCGCCGCCTGTGCGGCCGGCATGACCGCGAGCACATTGATGATGGTGGCGACCGTCGTGGCCCCGGCTGTGACGATGACGAGAGCCACTACCTTCCCCGCCAGGAGCGGCCAGCGCCGTGGCTCGGCGGCGACGAGGAGTCGGACGAGCCCGCTGCTGTAGTCGCCCGCGGTCACGACCGCCCACAGGGACAGGGTGACGATCCCGAACATGTTGGACGCAGCGGCGAGTCCGGCCATGAGGCCTGACGGGCTCTCCATCTCGGCAAGGGTGGGAAACGCCACGCCCGGGGCGCCGGGCGGCAGGCTTCCCCCGCCCGAGACGAACGTGACCATGATCACGTTCACGAGCATCGCGAACAGGGCCATCAGTCCGAACCAGGCCGCGAGGAGTCGAGGCTGACGCAGCCGCGTGAGCTCGCTCCGGATCGCCGCGATCATCGCCCCACCGTCCCGTTCGTGGTCGCCCGGCCCTCAGCCAGCTCCCCATCGACCCGGCCGGTCATCTCGAGGAAGATCTCCTCGAGGTTGTCTTGCCCGACGACCAGCCCGCGGAGGGTGATGCCCATGGCCGTCGCGGCCCGATTGAGGTCCGCCGCCCGCTCAGCGCTCGCGGTGATGCGCAGGATGCCGTTCACCCGACTGACCGACCAACCGTCGGCGGTCAAACCGCCCTCCAGTCGGTCCATGTCGTCGGCATGCTCGGGCGCGATGTCGATGTGTTCCCGGGTGCGCTTCATCACGTCCGCCATCGGCCCGGAGAACACGAGCTCGCCGAACCGGATGATCACGAGGTGGTCGCAGACGGCCTCGATCTCCGAGAGCTGGTGCGAGGAGACGATCACCGTCCGGCCGTTCCGTCCGAGGTCGCGGAGGAGTTCCCGGATCTCCACGATCCCGGCCGGGTCCAGCCCGTTCGTCGGCTCGTCGAGGATGAGCAGCTCCGGGTCCGAGAGCAGGGCGGCCGCGATACCCAGCCGCTGCTTCATGCCGAGCGAGAAGCGCTTCACCGGCTCCCGGTCACGACCGGCAAGGCCCGTTTGCCCTAGCACGACCTCCACCCGATCGAGCGGCACGCGTCGGAGGCGTGCCAGCGACGTGAGATTCGCCCGCGCCGAGAGGGCGGGGATGAACGCCGGGCTCTCGATGAGGACCCCGACCCGCGAGGCGTAGGCCACCGGTTCCTGGACCGACGATCCCAGCACCGTGGCACTGCCAGCCGTCGGGCGGATCAAGCCCAGCAGGATGCGGATGAGGGTGGACTTGCCCGACCCGTTCGGGCCGACGAGGCCGATGACGCCGGCGGACGGGAGTTCGACGGTGAGTCGGTCGAGGGCGATGACCGGCCCGAACCGGCGAGTGAGCTCGGTGGTGGCGACGACCGGCACTACAGCGCCTCAACGGATGCGAGTGAGCGTTTGCTCACATACTGATGGCCGAGGCTTCGCGTGTCAAGCAAGCAACCGAGATTCGTGGTGGCCGGCCGCTCACCGACGCCCTCGGCGCCTGTCAGGTGATGCACGACCGCATCGCGCGGCTACGGCAGCTGGACGATCTGGATGAGGTTCCCGCAGGTGTCGTCGAAGACGGCCGTCGTGACGCCGCCCATCTCTGTGGCGTCCTGGGTGAAGCGGACACCGAGCGACCGGAGCCGATCAACGTCCGCCTTGACGTCGTCGACCGCGAACGAGGCCGCGGGGATCCCATCCTCCACGAGCGCATCCTTGTAGGGCCTGACGGCTGGATGGCCGGACGGCTCGAGCAGGAGCTCCGTCCCATCGGGCTCGTCCGCCGACACGACGGTCAGCCACGACGCATCGCCGAGCGGGATGTCCCGCTTCTTCCGGAACCCGAGGACGTTGGTGTAGAAGTCGAGGGCCTTCGCCTGATCATCGACGAACACGCTCGTGACATAGATCCGCATCAGGGACTCCTTCGATCTCGGATTGGCCAGCGGTCGGTGATCTCCTTGAGCGGCGTGCCATCGAGGTAGTGGAACTTGTATCGGCCGTCGCGTTTGATCGTGACCAGGCCGGCGCCCTCGAGCGCATCGAGATGCTGGGAGATCGCCTGACGCGTCGAATCGATCCCGTGCTTCATCAACAGGCGGGAACAGAGCTCGAAGAGGGTCTGGCCGTCGCGATCGGTCAGCTCATCAAGGATCGCCCGCCTGGTCGGATCGGCCAGGGCCTTGAACACGTCCAAGTGGCGATGATAGGCAAGCGCGGACTTGCCTGTCAACGGGAGCCAGACCGAGTCCTCGAGATGAGGTCCAAGCCGCGACGACCGCGGAACACCCCGGCTCCTGTCGAGTGTCGGTACCCTTGACCGCATGGAGCATCGCGACGTCGTGATCGTGGGTGGAGGACAGGCGGGCCTCGGCCTGAGCTTCGAGCTCAGGGGGGCGGGCATCGATCACGTCGTGCTGGAGCGGGGGCGGATCGGTCAGACACGTGGCCCAGGAGATCATGAAGCGGCGGCGGTCCGGGGTCGCGCAACCTGGGACGGCGTGAGATGACGCCCGGCCTGGAGATCCGCCCGCTCGGTGCCGAGGAGCGCGAGGCTTGGGAGCCGCTCTGGCAGGGCTACCTGACGTTCTACAAGACGGCCGTCACGCCGGAGGTCACCGAGTCGACGTGGGTGAGGCTGCACGACCCGGCCGAACCGATGCATGTCCTCGGCGCGTTCCTCGATGGGACCCTCGTCGGGATCGTCCATTTCCTCTTCCATCGGAGCACCTGGACGACCGGCGACTACTGCTATCTCCAGGACCTGTTCACGGTGCCGGAAGCTCGCGGACAGGGCGCGGGTCGGGCGCTGATCACGGCGGTCTACGAGCGCGCCGAGGCGGCGGGGGCAAGTCGCGTCTACTGGCTGACCCACGAGTCGAACGACGTGGCGAGAGGCCTCTATGACACGCTGGCGGACCGTCCCGGGTTCATCCAGTACCGGCACACGTTCTGACGCGCACCCGCATCTCTCGGGGCCTGCCAGTACGGTTCGTCCGTCTCAGGAACGGGCCATCGCCGCCTCGACGCGCCCCAAACGCTCGAGCAGCGCCTCGAGGGTCTCGTCCTGCGCGCCAAGGTGCGCCTGGATCTGGTCCACCTCGTGGAACGTCGCTTCGGTGTCGGCATACGTCATCGCGGCACGCTTGTCTGACGCTCGCCCAAGGATGTTCTGGCCGACCATGATCACCGAGAGCATGACCAGCTGGATGAACGTCTGGCTGACCCACTGCACGAAGGCGAGCAGGCCGCCGCTAAACGCCTGAGGCAAGACCAGCAGGGCGAGAAGCGCGAACGCGTAGGCACACCACATCGTGCCCACGGCGCCCGTCAGGGCAAGCGCGATCCGGCCGTTCCAGCCGACGTGCTCGGCCGCGGTCGTCGGCGGCCCGAGCTTCGACCGTTCCGCGATCCGTCGGTTTGGTTTTCGTTCGAACGGTGTGCGCATGCCTTGCCTCCGCGATGGCGTCGATGGACCGACGCATCATCGTCGGTCGGTGGGCGGACGAGCATCCCCTATCGTGGCGGCATCCGCCTCACCCATCTCGACCCACCGATCCTGCGTCGCCGTGTATGGCCGCCGGGCGCGACCACGGGAGGCGAGCCCATGATGGACCGACCCTGCGCCTCGTCGGCCCCGACGCCACCGCGACCATCGATCCCGGCCTGCGCGGTCGGCTCAGCTCGCTGGTCATCGCCAGTCGCGAACGCCTGGTGACGAGCCCGATGCCCGGCGTCGATCCGCCGTCCATGGGCCGACGGCGAGTCGAACCGGCTCAGCGGAGGAGATAGCGCGCGTTCATCGGGACCTGTCGAACGGGTTGGGACGTCAGGATCCGACCATCGAGTCGCACGCTGGCATCGCGCGGGTCGATGACGACGGGGGCGATCGCCGTGTTGGCCAGGAGGGACGAGCGACGCACGATCCGGGTGCCCGAGACAGGTGCGAACCGTCGTCGGCTGCCAAGACGCTCGCGGATCCCGGCATCGAACGCAGCCGCGGACACGAACGTCGTGGACACGGCCGCGGCCGCGCCACCGAGCGCCGCCCAGTGCGGCCCGACGATCACGGGCTCCGCGCCCTCGATGGTGGCGTTCCCCTCGCCGAGCGGGCCCCAGGCGACGTGCCCCGCCTTGAGCACCAGTTCGGGTTTCACGCCGAAGCTGGCGCGGGTGACCAGAGCACGATGTCGGCAATCCGGCCAGGGAGCAGCGACCCAACCTCGGACGCGATGCCGTGGACGATCGCCGGCTCGGCCGTGATCTTGGCGAGATAGCGGAGGACCCGGTCGTTGTCGGCGAGCTGGACCTCCGGCCGCGAACGGGCGTCGGGGTGCGAGATGCCGGGCGCGGCCGCGAACCCGGCGGCGGCGTCCGTCTCGCGCCAGGCCTTCATCAGGTGGGCCAGCTGGAACGTGCGGCGCACCGTCTCGCCGATCCGGCCCATCCCTTGCGAGTCGCTGTTGATGATCGAGATAGCGCCGAGTTCGTGAAGCGGGCCTTCGGCGGCCATGGTCGATTCGCGCGCGCGTTCGCGTGCCGCCTCGACGTCCGCCTTCACGGCCGGATTGCCCCCATGGACGGCCAGGATCATCTCGACGTGCTCGCGCGCCGTCGCCGTCCCGAACGGGATCGTGGGCGTGGTGGACGAGCAGATGATGTTGGGCTCCGCGACCAGCCCGAGGACATCGGGGATGTGGCCGCCACCGGAGCCCTCCACGTGGTAGGCGTGGACGGCCCGGCCGTCGATCGCGGCCACGGTATCGCTGAGCTGCGCGGATTCGTTGAGCGAGTCCGTGTGCAGGCAGACGGCGATGTCGAACGCGTCCGCCTGGGTCAGCGTCGCATCGATGACCTCCGGGTAGGCGCCCCAGTCCTCGTGGATCTTGAGACCGATCGCGCCGGCCTCGATGACGCCCTCGACGGCGCCCGGCCGATCCGTCCGGGCACTCGCCTGGAGACCGAGATTGACCGGGAGACCCTCGAACGCCTGCATCGTGAGCCCCATCGCCATCGGCGGTTCCTCGAACCCGGCCGTGATCAGCGTCGTCACGCCGGCGCCGAGCGCGACCGGAACGAGGTTCGGGGTGAGCAGGTGGACGTGACTGTCCACGGCACCGGCCGTCGCGATGAGACCGTAGCCCATGATCGGCAGAGTATTCGGGCCGATCGTCAACTCGACACCGTTCGTGAGATCCGGATTACCGGCCCGACCGGTCCCGACGATCCGGCCATCCTTGATCCCGATGTTGGTCTTCACGATGCCCAGATACGGGTCGATGACCAGGACGCCGGCGATGAGGACGTCCAGCTCGCTCGGGCCCGTGGACCGATCCGACTGGGTCATCCGTGAGCGGATGTTCTTGCCATACCCCCAGATGGGTTCGTCACCGTAGCCGACGTGGTCGCCCTCCACCTCCACCCACAGGTCGGTGTCGGCCAGGCGGACACGGTCCCCGGTGGTGGGCCCATAGCGGCGCGCGTACTCCGCACGGGACATCGAGGACGGCATCAGGTCGACCCCTCGCCGACGCGGACCAAACGCACGACACGGATCTCCCCGGGAGCCCAGCGCAGCGTGTCGCCAGCCGGCAGGTCGAGCCTTGCCCCCCGGGCGGCCTCCCGGTCGAAGCGAAGCCGCGCGTTCACCCGCTCGAACGGGTAGTGCGAGGAGACCCGCACCGGATGGTCCGAGTCGTTCGTGACCTCGAGCTCGAACCCCGCCATGCCGGCGTTGATCGTGATCGAACCGGGCGCGACGACGACGGCCCCGGGCTCGTCGGCGTCGGCGACCGCTGGCGCACCGAGCCCGCGGAGGACGATCAGGCGCGACCCCTCGTCCAGCACGACCTCCACGCGGATCTCGGCGACGAGGGCCGCCACGCCCGGCAGCAACTCATCCGCTGCGACGGCGGCCATCCCGGCAGCCACGACGTCGTCGAACGTCGCGCCGGCACGGGCAGCCAGATGCATCTCGTCGCACGCCAGCGCGATCGCCTCCGGAGCGTCGAGCGGCAGTCCGAGCGCCCGATGCCGCCGTGCCAGCTCTGCGACCTGGAAGACGAGCAACCGTCCCAGTTCGGTCGGCCCCAGCCGCATGCGGCCACCTCCGAACGTAGGATATCGTCCGGCCATGCCCGCATGCGTCCCGCCGACAACGCCCCGCCCGTGACGACGCCGGCCGCCGACGGATACACGATGCCTGCCGAGTGGGAGCCGCATGCCGGTTGTCTCATGGCGTGGCCGACCCGGCGCGAGCTGTGGGGCGGGCGGTTCGAGGAAGCCAAGCACGACTACGCCGTGGTGGCCCGCGCGATCGCCGACTTCGAGCCCGTCCTGATGGTCTGCGTCCCCGGCGCAGCCGCCGAGGTCCGCGACACGTGCGGCTCGGGCGTCGAGGTCCTCGAGATCCCGATCAACGACTCGTGGGCACGAGACAGCGGACCGATCTTCGTCCGTGACGGCGTCGGCAACGTGGCGGCCGTCCAGTTCCGGTTCAACGCCTGGGGGGAGCGCTGGCACCCGTACGACGATGACGCGCGGCTCCCGGACCGGATCGCCGAGCACCTCGGGATGCGGTTGTTCAGCGCGCCGTTCGTCCTCGAGGGCGGCGCGATCCTGGTGGACGGCGAGGGCACGCTGCTCACGACCGAGCAGTGCCTGCTGGACCCGAATCGGAACCCGACGATGACGCGCGACGAGATCGAGCAGGGGCTCAAGGACTACCTTGGCGTGGCGACGGTCATCTGGTTGCCGTTCGGCCACAGCCTCGACGTGGGACCCGAAGGGACCGACGGGCACGTCGATGGCGTCGCGCAGTACCTCGCGCCCGGTCGCGTGCTCCTCGAGGCACCGGCGGATCGAGCGTCCTCGGAGTTCGCGCCCAGCCAGGCCAACCTCGCGCGGCTCCGTGCCACCGCGGACGCCCGGGGTCGGGCGCTCGATGTCACGGTCCTCGATCCCGGTCCCTCCTCCGGGGTCTCGTACGCGAACCACTACCTGGCCAACGGCGCCGTGATCGTCCCCATCGCTGGCAGCGCAAGCGACGAGCCGGTCCTCGCGTTCCTGGGCGATGTCTATCCGGATCGGACCGTCGTCGGCGTGCCCGGCGCTGCGCTGGCCTACGGCGGCGGCGGACCCCACTGCATCACCCAGCAGATCCCGGCCGGTGCCGTCGCCCGACCCTGAGGACAGGGTCCCACGAACCCGACCTAGGCCGGGATCCCGCGGCGCTTCTCGAACACGATCTGGAGGTCCTGGCTGATCCCCGTCGCAAACCCCGCTTCGCTGAGCGCCAGGTAGTACTCCCACATCCGCACGAACCGCTCATCGAAGCCAATCGCCCTGACCTCGTCGAGGCGCTCGAGGAATCGCGTCCGCCAGGCCCGCAGCGTCCGGACGTAGTGCTCGGCGATGTCCGTGACGTCGCGAATCAGGAGGCGGGTGTCCTTCGTGGCGCGCTCCATCACCGCGAGCGACGGGCACAGGCCCCCGGGGAAGATGTAGGTCTGGATCCAGTTGGCGCCCCGGAGCTGGCGCTCATAGGTGGTGTCCGGGAACGTGATGACCTGCAGACTTAGACGACCACCCGGCAGGAGCGCGGCGTCACACGCTTCGAAGAACGCTTCGAAGTACGCATCACCCACCGCCTCGAGCATCTCGATCGAGACGATCGCGTCGTAGGTTCCCTCGATGTCGCGATAGTCGCGCAGCTGGATGTCGACGAGGTGCTCGAGCCCGGCGTCCCGGACGCGCTCACGCGCCAGGGCGTGCTGCTCCCTGGAGATCGTGATCGACGTGACCCGGCAGCCAAGCTCGCCTGCCGCGTACAGGGCGAAGCCACCCCAGCCTGATCCGATCTCGAGGACATGCTGGCCGGCGACCAGCCCGGCGCGCTCGGCCATCCGTCGGTACTTGTTGCGCTGCGCATCAGCCAGGGACTGGTTCGGCGTCTCGAAGACCGCACTGGAGTACGTCATGGTCTCGTCGAGGAAGAGCCGGTAGAGGTCATTGCTGATGTCGTAGTGGGCGGCGATGTTCCGCTGGCTTCCTCGCCTGGTGTTCTGGCGTCCACGGTGCGCAAGCGTCCGCCGGAGCTGCGCCGGGACCCGGAACCAGCCGCTGGACAGCGCGAGGGACTCACGATTGAGGGCGGCCACGCGGATCAGGGCCACGAGGTCGGGGCTGGACCACTGGCCCTCCATGTACGCCTCGCCGGCGCCGGTCTCGCCGTCGCGGATCATCCGGACCAGCGCCTGGGGGTCGTGGATGTGCATCTCGGCTCGATCGACGGCGTCGACCTCGCCGAACGTATGCCGCGACCCATCGGGGAGGACGAGGTCCAGGCGGCCGATGCGGATCCGTGTGGCGACCGACAGCGCCACCTTCCAGGTCATCCGGTCGATGATCGGCGCGGCGAACCCTCGGCCCCTCGTCGTCATGGGCGTGGTCATCTCGTGGCCTCTCCGTGGCGGTGGAACCGGGCACCTCGCCGCCACAGTCGAAGCGCGTGCCAATGGATCATGGCGATGGTCTTGTGGGTCACGAATGGGTGGCGCAGCAGCATCCGCGCCAGCATCCGGTCGGTCAGGCGGTGGCGGCGCAGGTCCACGCTCGTGTGCAGCACCGGCCCGTCGTCGTCGCCCTCGTTGATCGTGATCCGCAGTCGCGTCGGCTCGTCGCGGACACGCACGGTGTATCGCCCGACCATCTCGATGAACGGCGAGACGTAAAACGTCTTGTCCATGGCTCCGGCGAAGGGGGCGTCGATCCGTTCGGCTCGATCGTCCGGCGCGTCTGCTCGCAGGGTGTAGAGGTGGCGCTCGCCGTGGGTGTTGTGGACCTCGACGATCACGACACCGAGCTCGCCGGCAGGATCCCGGCACAGGAAGAAGCTCGCCGGGTTGAAGACGTACCCGAAGACCCGCAGGTTCGTGACGAGCGTCACGCGCCACCCGGTCGGGTCGATGCCGTCGCCGCGCAGATGGTCGTCGATGGCGACACGGACATCCGTGGCCGGCGGGAGCAGGTGGTCGTCGTCGCGGAACGCGAGCACGCCGGGCCGGTTGCGCGAGAGCAGGCGCAGCGAACCGGCGACCTCATCGAGTTCGGACAGATCGAGCGCCGCGTAGTAGACGCCGTGGTCGAGCGAGTACACGAACGGCCTGGCGCGCCGGTGCCGCACGACGCCCTCCAGCAGATGCGACCTCATGCGGCCACGTCCAGCGCATCGGCACGCACGAGGTCCGCGGCCTCGAACCCCGATCGGCAGCCGTCCTCGTGGAACCCGTAGCCCAGGTGCGCTCCGGCGTAGTAGGTCCGCCGCCGTCCCTGCAGGGCGCCGATCCCGGCCTGGGCCTGCAGCGTGCGCGCGGTGTACGTCGGGTGGCGCATCGATCGGGTGGCGATCACGAGATCCGTCCGCAGGTCATCGCCCGGATTGACCGAAACGCAGTACTGCGTGGGACCGGGCAGCGATTGCAGGCGGTTCATGTGGTAGGTCATCGTGAGGGCCGAGCCCGGGACCGAACAGTCCTCCTGCACGACGTTCCAGGACGCCCACGCATCGGCGCGCGACGGCAGGACGCGAGCATCCGTGTGGAGCACGACCTCGTTGGTCGAGTACTCGAACCCACCGAGGACCGTCCGCTCCCGGAGGTCCGCGTCGTGGAGGAGGGCCACGGCGTCGTCGGCGTGGGTCGCCATGACGACGGCGTCGAACGCCTCGTGCCCCCCGCTCTGGGTCCGGATCGTGACGCCATCGTCGTCGCGGGTCACGTCCACGACCGGATCGCCCACCGAGACGGCGCCGGGCGACAGCCGCTCGATGATGCGGTCGACGTACGTCATCGAGCCACCCGTGATCGTCCGCCACTGCAGGGCGTTGCCCCGACCGATGAGGCCGTGGTGGTCGAGGAATTGAAGGAGGTAGTCCACGGGGAACTCGTGGACCCGGTCCGCACCCGTCGACCAGACCGCTGACGTGATCGGGACCAGGAAATGGTCGCGGAAGCCGGCGCCGTAGCGGCGCTCGTCCAGGAACTCGCCGAGCGTCCGACCCGTGGGTTCGGGGCCATCGAGGACGTCGCGAGCGTCGCGGTAGAAGCGCAGGACATCCGACAGCATCCGCCAATGCCCCGGGCGGCCGAGCAGCGACGGCTTGGCGAAGAGACCGCGCATGCCACGCGAGCTGAACTCGACATCGTGGGCGCGACACGCCGAGCCGAGCGACATGTCGCTGGCCTGGGTCGTGACGCCGAGCTCGGCCAGGAGCCGGATGAAGTTGGGGTACGTGTGGTCGTTGTAGACGATGAAGCCGGTATCGACCGCGACCGGACCGTCGGGTGTCGGAACCATCACGGTCTTCACGTGACCGCCCGGGGCAGGGTCGGCATCGAAGAGCCGGATCTCCTGGTCGGCGTGCAGCGCGTAGGCGGTGGTCAGGCCGCTGATGCCGGCGCCGACGATCGCGACCCTCACGTCGACACCGTCGCCGCGGCTGCCCGCTCGTCGAGCGTCCGCCGCATGCCGCCGACGGCGTTGGTGGCCAGCGTCTTGAAGGCGCCGCCGAGGAACGGCTGGACCAGGCGGAGCAGACCCCCCAGCTTGATATCGGCGATGTACTCGATCCGGGTGACATCGCCGTCGCGGGTGAAGCGGATGTCGTCGACGGCCGTGACGCCCGAGCCCGTACCTTCGAGGACCACGCGATCCGGGGCCTCGAGCACGGTGATGCGGTACTCCATCGGCGCGATACGACCGCCCAGGTGGACGCCAAGACGATACCGTGCGCCGACGCGAACGGGGCCCTCGTCGACTCGTTCGGCGGTCGCGACACCTGGATCCCACTCCTGGGAGTTCACGAAATCCGCGATGTAGGCGAAGGCTTCGGCCTGGGCGAGCGGTGTGGTCAGGTGTTCGTGCAATCTGGTCATCGGGGTCTCCTCGTCAAAGCGGTCATGATGGACGCTGGAGGGACGCTCCAGCGATGGTCGGCCGGGATCCCGACCTAGAGAGGCAAGCATGGACCTGCGAACGGCCGTCGATGGGGCCCTCGAACTCACGATCGTCGGTAGCTTCTCGAAGGTGGGATACGCCGTCCGTCGCCGACTGTACGGTTGGACGGAACCGGTTCCCGGCGCCCTCGACGGTCGCACGGTGCTCATCACCGGCCCGACGTCCGGCCTGGGTCGCGCGGCAGCCGAGGGACTCGCGGCCCTCGGGGCGAGGGTGATCCTGGTCAGCCGGAGCGAGCGCAAGCTCATCGTGCTGCGCGACTCGCTGGCGGCGGTCCATGGCGCGGATCGCTTCCCGATCTTCGTCGCCGACATGCGCTCGCTGACCTCCGTGCGGGCCGCGGTGGCCCGGATCCTCGACACCGAGCCGGCGCTCGACGTCCTCATCGACAACGCCGGGGCGATCTACCCAGAGCGGACCGTGGGGCCGGACGGGATCGAGTCCACGCTGGCCACCCTGGTCGTCGGGCCGTTCGCCCTCGAAGCGGGCCTCCTGCCCCTGCTGCGCGCTTCCGCTGATGCGAGGGTCATCGCGGTAACGTCCGGTGGTCAGTACGCACAGTCCCTCGACCTGGATGACCTGGGGTCCGCCACAGGCTCGTTCTCGGGTGCCCGCGCCTACGCTCGTGCGAAGCGTGCTCAGGTGACGCTGATCCGCGAGTGGCATCGCCGCCTCTCCACCGAGGGCGTGCGGTTCCTCGCGATGCATCCCGGTTGGGCCGACACGCCCGGTCTGTCGGCGTCGCTGCCCGGCTTCTCCGGACTCATGGGGCCGGCGCTGCGATCTCCCGAGGAAGGGATCGACACGCTCATCTGGCTCGCCACCGCGGCCATGGACGAGATCGGCCCAGGGGGTGAGCTGTTCCTCGATCGTCGGCCGCGGCCGTTCGATCGGGCGCCGGTCACGAGGCTGTCGTCGGACGACCGCCGACGCCTGTGGGAGCTGATCGTGGGACTGAGCGGAGCGGCCGACCCGGCCCCGGAGAGGTGACCGGCCGGCCGCTCGGGTGTTCATCAAGGGGTTCATGAGACGTTGCCTTGAGTGCGGAGACGCCCGCCCGGATCGCTCCGGACGGGCGAGTCCATCACTGGTGACGGCGTCGCCGGGCGGCTAGTCGTTCCGGACCCGGCGGGTCAGGAAGGTGAGAGCGCCCGCGAAGGCGATGATCATCGCGGCCGCGAGGGCGGCCATCCCGATCAGGCTGGTGCCGGCAGCCGACGTCTCGCCGACCACGCCGGCGATGTCCGTGGCAGGCAGCGGACGGCTCGTCGCGTCGACCGCGACGGCGACCTGGAGGGCGTTACCACCCACGGCCGGATCGGCCGCTGAACCGATCGCGAAGACCGTGTAGGACTTGCAATCCTCGATCGTGACGCCCGGCAGCGGCAGGGCGACGGTGCTCGTGCCGGCGAGGCGAACCTCGAGGTCGTACGAGTCACCAGGCAGATCGAGGTAGCCCGTGGCGTCCGGATAGGAGAGGTTCTTCACCACGGCGTCGGCCGGGGCGGCACCGGTCGTGGCGACATCCACGGCGGGCGCATCAGCGCTGAAGTGGACGACGCGGACCTGGGCCGTGTCACAGCTCGCGGACGGCTTGTCCTCGATGACCTGAGCCGCGATCGATGCGACGGCGTCCGTCGCGGCGATCGTGTACTTCTTGCCGGCCGCAACGGTGACGTCCGCGTCGATGACGGGGCCGCTCGTGGTGCCGGTCGCGTAGACCTTGACGTTGTGGTCCCCGGCGGGGATCGCCAGGTATCCGGAGATGGTGCCGAACGGCACGTTCGTGAGCGCATCGACGATCGCGTCGTCGAGATAGACGTCCACGGCGGGCGCGTCGGGCGACGCGTGCAGGACACGGACCTTGGCCGTATCCGCGGCGCTGGCCGTGCCCGCGAAGGCGAAGAGCAGGGATCCGACCACCGCGAGGCGGGTGATCCGGGCGAGACGACGATTCATTGCGAGAGACCTCCATCGTGCGTTTGGCCACGACGTCGAGTGTCGTAGCCATGTCCACCCTTTGTTCAGGGTTGACCACACCATACCGATGTTGTGTAGGGCTTGTCAAGTGTTTGTCCTGTGATACAGTTCACAAACCATGTACACCATCAACCAGGCCGCCGCGCGAACGGGTCTGCGCATCCCAACGATCCGCGCGTGGGAGCGCCGCTACGGGATCGTCCAGCCGTCGCGCACGGCCGGCGGATACCGGCTCTACGACGACGTCGCCATCGCGAGGCTCCTCGCCATGCGCCGCCTCATCGAGGTGGAGGGCTGGCGACCGAGCCAGGCGGCCGCCCGTGTCATCGAAGCCGGGGATGACCTGGGCAGCGTGGGGCTGCCGGTCGGCACGTCGCACCCCCTGGGCGACGGCCCGGGAGGCGACCCCGTCCAGGCCACCGAGGCGGTCGCGATCGCATCGTTCGTGGCTGCCGCCGGCCGCTTCGACGTGGAGACCATGGACCGGCTGCTCGACGAGAGTTTCGCGGCGCAACGGTTCGAGGCGGCCATGGAGGATCGGATCTTTCCCGCGCTCCGCGCCATCGGCACGGCGTGGTCGACGGGCGAGGTGGACGTCGCTGCCGAGCATGCGGCCACAGAGATCGTTCGACGCCGGCTGGCGCACTACTACGACGCGGCAGGCTGGAGCGGACGCGGGTCTGAGGTGGTCGTCGGCCTGCCGCCCGGCGGTCGACACGAGATCGGAGCCTTCGCCTTTGCCGTCGCCGCACGTCGGACCGGCCTGAGCGTGCTCTACCTCGGAGCCGACGTCCCCCCCGACAGCTGGCGGCAGGCGGTTCGGGACACCGGCGCGCCGGTCGCGGTCCTCGCCGCCGTGATGTCGTCGGACGTCGCCGGGGCCACGGTCGTGATCGAGGCCCTCGGCGCGAGCGACCCGTCAGTGGCGTGCGCCATCGGCGGCCCGGCCGCGGCAGGTGTTTCCGAGACACTCCGGGCGATCCTTCTTCCGGACTCGCTCGCGGCGGCCGTCAGCGCCGTCGAGGCGCTTGTCGACGCTCGCGCCGCCAGGGGTCGCTGACGCTTCTCTTCTCGACCTAATCGAGGACGATGAACGCGTCCACGTCGACGCGCGGATGACCCGAGGTCCCGAGCACGCGGATCTCGATCGAGTGCGCGTCGGCATCGCCCCACGACGTCGCGAAGACGACGGCCCGCGACAGCGACGCCGAGCGCCGCAGCGAGATCGTGGTCCGGTACGAGCCGTCGACCCAGACCTCGGCTGAGCCACGCGATCGCCCCTTGGGTGCGACCCACGCGACCGACCGCCCAGTGAATTCGAACGTCGCCGAGGCCCCGTCGCCGCCCGTCTTGCGGACGTGGCCGCCAGACGCGGCCGGATGGGCCCGACGCACCCATGCGCCGTCGTACTCGATCGCCGAGCTGTTCTCCTGGGCCCGCCCGACGTCGATCGTGGCGCTCGTGGACCAGGCGCTCCACGTCCCGCCCACCTTGACGCGGATGCGGGCGCGGTAGTCCTTGCCCGCCAGCAACACGATGGCCTTGGAGCGGGCCGTGGCCTTCGCCAGCGGCACGGTCACGTAGGTCCCGCCGACCCGCTTGAGCTGAAGCTGGTAGCGCGAGGCGCCGGACGTCGCGGCCCAGCGAATGCGTGCCGGGACCGTCTTGTTGAGACCATGCCGACCGGTCCGGAGCGTGAAGGTGGGTGTCTCGGCGACCGGCTTCGGCGCCGACGGCGTCGGCGGGGTCGGGTCCTTCGGTGGGGTCGGCGGCTTCGGGGCGGCCGGCGGGGGCGGGGCCGGAGGCTTCGGGGCGGGCGGCGGGGTCCCGCTGCTGCCGATCCCGGCGGCCGACAGAGCCGCATCGCGGGCGCTGGTCGAGAGGTACGAGCCGCCTTCCTCGCCCGGGGTGCCGTTGTAGGCCGACAGGGTGGAGCGCGGTCCGGACCATTGGAACCGGTCATTCGACGGCTCCGCGGCGCCGATCCAGTACCGGTTGCCGCTGCCCGAGTTCGAATTCGAGTTCGTGAACAGGCTCCCGCCGTGGTCGTCGTAGTAGCCCACGACGAACGAGCCGGTCTGGCTGACGATCACGTTGTCCCGGATCTCGTTCCCGTTGTGCGGCGAGAGGTTCCGGCCCTGGCTGATGACGGAAATGCCACGTGCGTTCCACGCGACGGTGTTGCCGATGATCCGGGCCCCATCCGAGGAACTGATCAGGATCCCGGCGCCGAACCCCCAGGCGGCGTGACCGAAGCCGTTGTTCCAGACCGCGTTGTTCGAGATCGTCGCGTTGCTGGAGATCTCGAACATGATCCCGGACTCGTGATTGTCGTGGGACGAGTTGTTCATGACCGTCACATTCGTGACGCCATTGTCGAACCAGATCCCCGGACCGCCGTTGTGATCGACCTCGTTGCTGTCGAAGGTGACGCCGGTGCTAGCCATCACCTTGCCGCCGCCCGCCTCGCTCTGCGGGTCGAAGGCCAGGTTCGTGTTGTTGTGATCGATGCGGTTGCCCTTGAACAGGATGTCGGTCGTGCCGTTGGCGAAATAGCCTTCCTTGCCACAACCGGTCATCCGCGAATCCAGGATCCGATGACCGCTGCCGCCGTTGAGCGAGACGCACACCGTGGCGCTGTCACGGGCGACCCCGTCGCGGAACGTGAACCGAGAGATGCCGGTCGTCCAGACCGCGCCGACGTGCGCCCCACCGTTCACGCGGGTTACGGTCAGACCATTGACTGTCACGTCATTGGCCAGGATCTTGAGGCCGTAGGCCCGCGTGTTCCCGCCATCGATCGTCACGCCGGCCGCATTGATCGTGAGCGGCTTGCGGACCTCGACGATCTCGGTGTACGTGCACGGCGGGATCGTGATCGTGCTGCCGGACGATGCCGAGTCGACCATCGACTGGAACGAGCCGCACGCAGCCGACGTGTCGGACACCTGCGTCGGGGCGCCGACCGCGGTCGCCGCCAGGACGAGCGCGACCAGGAGCGCCCGGACGCGGCCGGATCGCGCCGTTCGGCGGCCGGGCTGGTGCTGATCAGTCGACGGCGCGAGTGCCGCGTGCCGGAACGGGGTCGACGCCATGATGCGTCCTCCTCGAGAGAGCGGGGGGTAGGGATGCGCCCTGACCCCTCACCGGGTCCCGGCACGGGACGATCAGCTCAGGGGCATGCCCTTCGCCTTGAGGATCTTGTTGCGCTTGGCGGCAGAGATGTAGCTCCCGCCTGCTTCACCGGGCGTCGCGTTGTACGAGGACAGGGTGTTGCGCCCGCCCCCCCAGTGGAACCGGTCTCCGGACGTCCGGTCGCCGGCGATCCAGTAGCGGTTGCCCCAGCCTCGGTTGCCGTTGCCGGACGAGTAGAGGCTTCCACCGTGATCGTCGTAGAACCCGGTCACGAACTTCGTCCCGGCGCTGATGATCACGTTGTCGTGGATGAGGTTGCCCGTGTGCGGGCTGAGCTGTCGGGACTGACTGATCACGCTCACGCCGCGAGCGTTCCAGGCCACCGTGTTGTGGTGGACCGAGGCGCCGTCGGATGAGCTGATGAGGATGCCGGCGCCGAAACCCCAGGCCGCATGCCCGAAGCCGTTCTTCCAGACCTTGTTCCCATAGATCTTGGCGCCGCTGCTGATCTCGAACATGATCCCGGACTCGTGGTTCTGCCAGACGCGGTTGTCGCGCACGACGACGTTCTTGACGCCGTTGTCGAACCAGATGCCGGGTCCGCCGTTCTTCCAGACCTTGTTCTCGGCGAACGTGATGCCGGTACTAGCCATCACCTTCCCGCCGCCGGCCTCGACTTGCGGATCGAAGGCGAGGTTCGTGTTGTTGTGATGGATCCAGTTGTGCATGAAGAGCGTGTTCGAGATGCCGTTCCCGAAGTAGCCCTCTTTGCCGCACCGCTTGAGGCTCGTGTACAGGATCCGGTGCCCGGTCCCGCCGTTGAGCGACAGGCAGACCGTATCGCTGTCGTACACCTTGACGCGACGCAGCGTGAGGCGGTCGTGACCGTTGAGGTGGATGGCGCCGTCATGGGAGCCGCCGCTCGCGTTGCGGACGTGCAAGCCCTTGATCGTGACGTCGCTGGCTTCGACGCGGATGCCGTGGTTCCTGCCGCCGGCGTCGATGATCGCGCCATACGCGAGGATCGTCAGCCGCTTGCGGATGGTGACCGACTCGTTGAACGTGCACTTCGGGATCGTGATGGTGCTGCCCGTCCGGGCGTTGTCGACCCGCGACTGGAATGACCCACACGCGGCGTCGGCGTTCGACGGGGCGGCGGTCGATGCGACCGAGAGGGTCGCGACCATGAGGGTGGCGAGGGTGATCCGACTGCGACGAAAACGCATGCCGGGTAGGGGCGACGCCATGGCGTCCTCCTGCTACCGGGGGTGTTTCGTGAGCGACAGCAAAGGTCCGGTGAGCGGACCGGTGTCGCGATGGGCCTTCAGGCTATCGCACATCGGACGGTCGTGTGCAGAACGGGGCGGTCTGCGGGGGTTCGGAGCGGTGATTCGGTGCGCCCGGGCACCACGAAAATGCATGGGACAGCGTCAGGCGGACTCGAGACGACCGCGCAGCCGGACCACGCCGTCGGGTCCGTCGACCCGCACGGACCAACCGTCAGGATCTCGCCAGGTGACGATGTCCACGGCTTCGGACGGGCCGGCGGCGCTCGCGTACTCGAGCCTGGCGAGCCGCGGGACGGCACGCGTGGCGGGCGTGTCCCCAGCCGCGATCACGGCTTCGTCGAGCCAGTCGGCGTAGACGGCATTGTTCACGTGATCAAGCGGATCCAGCTCCTGCGGTCGAACGGTCAAGGCGATCCGCCCGGCGTCCGACGCGGGCTCGCCAAGCGCGACCCGACCCAGCTCGACGGGTCGCGGGTCCGCTCCGAGGAGCGATTCGAACACGGGCGGGATCCGGGCCGGCAGGCCTCGGCCATCGAGCAGGACCCAATCGATATCGACCACCGCGACCACGACGCCGTCGGGATCGCTGAAGGTCGACCGACGGCGCGACCAGACCCGGCGCATCCCGACGACCTCGGTCACCCCGCCGATCGTCGAGCCCACCCCGATCGGCGCCCGGATCTCCAGGCGTGCCGCGCGGACGAGCCAGGTCAGTTCTTGTGCGGCGTACCACGCCCGGTCGAACCCCTTGGCCGTCGTGTGTTGCCAGGCGAGATCCTGGGCGTAGCGGAGCGCGCTCGACATCCGAAGGTGACCGTCCGCTCCGGCCTCGTCGAAGCGGACCCGGAACGGCGCCTGGAACGCGCGCCCGTCGCAGATCAGCCCGGTCATCGCGGGCCGGCGCTGAGATCGCCGAGGGTCTCCAGACCGATGATCCGCGTCGATGCGTAGGGTGCCGTCTGGCGGGCGAGTCGGACGTCGCAGGATCTGACGGCGTCGAAGATGACGAGCGTGACGGACAGCGGCTCATCCTCGTCGGCGGCGTGCGTCCGGGCGTCGTCGAGCTGGTGGAGGACGTCGGCGTTGATGCCACGCGCGCCCCACTTGCAGTCGTAGGCCTCCGCGGCCCCGGACCGCTCGACGGTCACGTCGTACGGGTGGATCTCCGCGGTCACGCCATCGAACAGGATGCGCCGTTCGCGCCGGAGGGCGTCCGGACCGACGCGTCGCGCGAGCAGCCGCTCGGTCAGCGCCTCGACCGTCGCACCGCGCAACTGGTTGCGGACCTCGTCGCCGCGGTCGGCGATCGCCAGCGCGGCGGTCAGGATCGAGTCGGCGCGGTCGCGGACCGCGGGTGTCGCTTCGGGCCCGAACACCGAAGGGAACATCGTCCGCCAGCCGTCGGGATCGAGGGTCTCGCCGGCCATGACCGCGCGCGCCATCACGCGCTCCGCGAACGACGCATCGGCGAGCCGATCCGCCACCGCGGCCACGGCCGGGTCCGCCTGGACGCCGGCGTACACGACGGTCCGCGCATCACGCGCGGCATCCTGGAACCTCATGGCTCTTCGCCGAGGGCGAGCAGGACGACCATCGGGAAGGTCGAGAGCCAATCGATCGCGCGGTGCGGATCGCGGATGCGGCCGACTTCATCGATCGCGCGGTCGATGGCCGCCGACGCCCCTGCTGGCGGCGCGCCGGACCGCGACGCGGCCACGTCCTCGAGGCGGTCACGCCAGGCGGCCTCGAGCTCGGTCACGTAGGACCACTCATCTTCGACCTCCTCGCCGAGCCCCTCGAGGTCCGCGTAGGCGTCGAGGGCTCGAGCGATCAGCTCTGGGACGGTCTCGGACTGGAGGGTCGGGTCGGCCATGCCGTCATAGCGTACGGCTCGCCGACATCAGGAGGTGGCGGCGCTCCGCCGACCCACCGATGGCTTGCTCACGGGCTGGCTCGTCGGGGCCGACCCGGGCGGTGGGGCCGACCGCCGAAGGAGCTCCTCGAGCTCGCGGCGGGCGCGGTCATCCCAAGCACGCGAGTAGATCTTGGTCGCGCTCGCCCGGATCCGGGCGGCCTCGGGCCGCTCGCCACCGGATTCGAGTTGTGCGACCCGATCCAGGATGGCGCGGTAGAGGGCAGGAAGCTCCTCGGCCGTAGAGTTCGGCTCCATCGTGACCTCACCGTGCGCCCCGATGGTCCCAAGCGGAATAGCCCACCGGTCCCGTTGCCGCGCGTCCGTTGGTTCGGGGGTCAGTCGCCGCGATGTGCGCCGCTGCGGACTCCGAACGGCCCCAGCGATCCCCTCGCCGGCCCCCACACGGTGACGACGCGCTCGACGATCGAGGCCGGCGGTCCCGCTTCGAGACGGGTCAGCAGCGCCTCGAGTCGCGCGCGCGGCCCTTCCGCGACGCATCGGACGGTGCCGTCCGACTCGTTGGCGACCCAGCCGGCGAGATCGAGGGACCCGGCTTCACGCCAGACGTAGTAGCGGAACCCGACGCCGTGGACGCGGCCGTGGATCGTCGCCTCGAGCCGGGCGAGCGCCGCGGGTGCCGGGCTCATGTCACGCGACCCGCCGACTCGATGGCCAGCCAAGGACGAGATCGTCGAGGATCAATTCCGGATTCACGTTGGCCGCGACGAGGGCCGCGGCTCGTTCCGCCCGACCGAGCGCCACGATAGCGCTGCCGGCCGGGATGCGGGCGTGGACCGCGGCCGACTCCTCCAGCATCCCGGGTGCCGCGACCGATCGCGCCCCGCCCGCGCCCACAAGGGCCAGGTCTCGAGCCACCGCGATCGCGACGTCGATGAGCCGTTCGGCGGCCCGACGACGATGCGCGGCCGGGACCGTCGGGGCCGGTGTGTTGTCGACGTCGGCAGCCGGCGGCGCGTCCTCGCTCGTCGCGTCGACGATCCCCTCGCTGGCCAAGTCGCCGGCCGCGGTCGCCGTCGCGACCCTGGCCGCACCCCGACGCTTCGGTCCCCGGGCGGCCGTCGAGGTGTCTTCCGGTCCGCGCGCCGCGGCGATGCCCGTCTCGATGGCTCGTGCCAGGTCCATCGCGACCGCCATCGATCCACGGATCGTCGCGAGCCGGGCCGCGGGCGCGGCGTCGACCAGGTCGATGAAGATCCGCGCCAGTTCGGCCTGGAGGCGAGGCGCCTCGGACGAGAGCGCGTAGGCGAGGGCGATCCCCGGACGCCCGGAGGCGAGACGCGCGATCCGTGCCGCCGTGGGGGCGTCGGCCGCCCCGCGTTCGCCGAGGAACGACTCGATGTCGCGGGTGCCGACCGGCCCGAGCCGGATCCGGGCACATCGCGACCGGACCGTCGGCAGGAGGTGCGATTCGTCGTCGGCGCACGCGATGATCGTCACACCTGCTGGTGGCTCCTCGAGCGTCTTGAGCAGCGCCGACTGCGCGTCCTCGGTCATCCGGTGCGCTGCCTCGATGATCGCGACCCGGGCGCCACCCTCGAGTGGCATCAGGGCGAGGTCCGCGACCAGGTCACGGACGCCACGATGCTCGGACTTCGGGCCGCCGATGACGACCTGACCGCCTGGTCCGGCCGCGGTCAGCCGGTGGAGGTCCGGGTGCGAACCGTGATCCACGAGCCGGCAGGCGCGGCACTCGCGACACGGCCGGTCGCGGGCGTCGGCGGCCTGGCACAGGAGGCCGGCCGCCAGATCCAGCGCGAGCGTCGTCTTGCCGACGCCCGTGGGCCCGCTCAGGATCAGCGCGTGGGGCGGCGTTCCCCGGACCATCGCCTCGATGACGGCGAGGGCTGGGGCATGGCCGCGGGTGCGGGCCCGCTCCACGAGGTCGACCTAGCTGTCGGCCGGCTTGCGGGCTCGCGTGGCGCGTGGCTTCGCCGCGGCGGGTGCGTCCCCGGCTTCGGCGCCGGCGGGTGCCTTCCGGGCGCGCGTGGCTCGAGGCTTCGCGACCGTCTCCACAGCGTCGCTCGACGACCCCGGAACGGCGGCCGCTGCCGGCTTCCGCGTCCGCGTCGCCCGGGGCTTGACCGCCGGCGCTGCGGCGCCTGGATCGAGCGTCGCGTCGCCGGTCGTCGCCGTCTTGCGGACCCGGCTGGCACGCGGCTTGACTGCCGGTGCCTCGGACGGCTCGATGACCGACGTGGCGTCGTTCGTCGGGGCCGGTCTCGGCTCCGGGGAGCGCGGCACCGGCTTCTGGAGGACCTGCGCCCGAAGCTGCGCCTCGAGCTCCGGTGGCACCTCGCTCCATTCACTGCCACCTCGCGGCGCTGATGGGGCGCTGGACGGGCCACGTCCGCTGGACGGGCCGCGCCCGACTGACCCGCCGCGACCGGACCCCTCGAAGGGCCGATCCTCGCGTGGCGGCGCTTCGCGGCCGCTCACGTCCGGGTAACGGTTGATCCCACCACCGCCGCCGCCGCGTCCGTAGCGCTCGCGAGAGATGGCCGCCTGGTAGGCCGAGCGACCGCCGCGCGGACCTCGCGCACCGCCACCCGAGCGGGCAGGGCCGCCTCGACGCTGCTCGGCGATCAGGTATTCGGGGATCTCGGGCTCGTCGAAGTCCTCGTCATCGCCGATGGGCGCCACGTCGCCCGCGGCTCGAGTCGGCGTGCCGATCTGCGAGTCCCAGACCGATCCGAACGCCGTCGTCCGAGGGCGCGCGGGCGCCAACGGCGCGTCGTCGTCCTCGTCAGACGCTCGCGGGGCGACGGGTCGGCGCGGGGCACGCGCCGGTGCGCCCGGAGCCGCCGCAGCGGGAGCCTCGGAACGCTCCTCATCCGGCTCGGCGGTCTCGTCGACCATGGTCGGATCTAGGGCGCCGTCGCCATCCATGCGTCCACGTCCCCGGCCTCGCCCGCGTCCCCCGCGCCGTCGGCGGCGTCGAGGACCGTCGTCGCCGTCGGCGCCGTCCGGGCGTCCGTCGATCGCGATCCCATCACCGGGTGTGTCGTCGCCCTCGTCGAGCGTGAACACCTCGGCCCGCGCGAGATCGGCTTCCGTCAGCGAGCCCGGGAGACGCGACAGACGCTCACCCGGCAGGGCCGCCATCCCGCCCCCGGCATCCGCGATCGGTGCCGCGGTCCGTCGAGGGGATCGGCCTCGCCCCGCGGACGCAGCCACCGGCTCCGCCTCACCGGTGCGACCCCGGCCCCGACCGCGACCACCGCGGCCTCGGCCCGTCCCGGAACCTTCGGTCTGCTTGTCCGGCACTTCGGTCATCGACAGATCCGCGTCGTCGTCGGAGACACGTCGGCCCGATCGTGAGCCCTTCTCCACCTTCGCGAGCTGGATGATGTCGGTGAACTGGTCGGCGACCTCGATCAGGTCCGAACTGGTATTGCCGCGGAAGCTGATGACTTCGACGCGGACCCCCTGCTCCTGGACGGCCCGGATGGCCGGGGCGAAGTCGCCGTCACCCGAAACGACGATCGCGATGTCCAGATTGCGGGCGGTCTTCATCATGTCGACGACCAGCTCGATGTCGAGGTTCGCCTTGACCTTGCCGTCGCCGTACTTACGGATGTCCTTGCTCACGACCTTGTAGTTGCTGCGGCGCAGGAAGTCGTGGAAGTTCCGCTGGTTCTCGTTGTCGGGGTCCAGCCCCGTGTAGGCGTAGGCCCGCACGAGGTCGCGACCGGCCGAGGCCGACTTCAGCAGGGTGACGTAGTCGATGTCCACGCCCGCGGCCTTGGCCGCATAGAAGATGTTCGCCACGTCCACGAAGACGGCGACGTTCTTGCCCACATTGACTCCTTGGGTTATCGGGTCGCCCGACCGGCGCGATCTCGCTGCTCGGTGGCGACGGTCATGTCAGATGCGGCGCGCGGCGGAACCCGCCGCGGCCACGGTTCGTTGCAATCGCGGCCCGGCCTCGCCGAAGCCCATCCCCGTGAGACGGGCCACAGCCGCGTGGTCATCGGGTCGGACCGTCTCCACGACGGTGCAGCCCTTGTTGCTCGCCGACCGCAATACCTCCTCGATGAGCGCGGCCGTGATCCGGTCGGGGTCGTGATCCGGGTCGACGACCAGGAGGTCGATCGTCCCGACGAAACCGCCGGACCGAACGGATGGTCGAAGGGCGAGGACCGCCCCGCCAACCACCACGCGCTGCGTCTCGGCGACGATGATGCTGGCCTGCGGCAGGTACACGAGCTGACGCATGAGATCCGCGGCGACGAGCGGGCCCTCGTCACGGACGGCGCGAAGGGTCCCGTCGCTCAGCGCGACGAGCCGATCGATGTCCGTGACACGGGCCGCTCGGACCAGGTATTCCACGCTGGACGTGAACCTCGCACAGGATTCGGCGGACCCGCTCGCCCCCGACCGGGGCTCGACCGATGGTCGTACGGGGCCGCTCCCCTCGTCGGCGGCGAGCGGCGAGCGCTCGGCACGGGCTGACGGGTGCGACCGACCGGTATTGCAATCGGGACGCCGGTGCCTAATATACGGCATCGCTTCGGCGGCCACCTGCGCGCCGCCCGAAGAAGGTCCAGAGCCCGATCCATCATGCACCGGTCGCAACCGTCACGCGAGCCATCGCGGTCCGCCACACGGTTCGACAGAGGCATCGGAGCGCGTCTCGGGCCCTGTTCGGGTCGCCGGCCAGGTGGATTCGACCGACCTATGGAGGAGTTTGGATGAAAATGCACAAGCTCGGTGCGCTCGCGGCCGTCAGCATCCTGGCGTTCGCGGCGTGCAGCACGGGGGCCGCGTCGTCCGCGCCCGTGACGGATCCGCTCGGCACGGTGGAGATCCCCGCCGGCGAGGCCGTCCACATCGCCTACTGGGGCGTTCTCTCGGGGGCCGATGCGTCCCTGGGTGAGGACTCCAAGCAGGGCGTCGAGGTCGCCATCGATGACCTCGGCGGCAAGTTCAAGGGTCACGACATCCGCCTGACCACCGAAGACGGGCTGTGCACGCCCGAGGGCGGCGCCACGGCGGCCGTCAAGCTCGCCGCCGACAGCACCCTCGTGGGTCTCGTCGGATCGGCCTGCTCGGACGAGGTCGTGGGTGGCATCAAGACCATCACCGAGGCCGGCCTGACGACCATCTCGCCGTCCAACACCCGACCGGCGCTCACCGCCCCGGATCGCGACGCGACGTACGCGGGCTACGCCCGAACGGCGCACAACGACTCGTTCCAGGGCAAGGTCGCGGCCGAGTACGCGTTCAATGAACTGGGTATCAAGAAGGCCGCCACCATCCACGACGGCAGCGGCTACGCCGAAGCCCTCGTCGGCGTCTTCGAGACCGAGTTCAAGGCGCTCGGTGGCGAGATCGTCGCCTCCGAGGCCATCGCCAAGGGCACCACGGACATGAGCACGACGTTGAAGACGATGGCCGCGGCGACGCCGGACCTCATCTACATGCCGTTGTTCATCGCCGAAGCCGGCTTCCTCAAGTCCCAGATCCCGTCGACGACCGGTCTTGAGAACGTCAAGACGATGGGCGCCGACGGCCACTACTCCGCCGACTTCCTGAAGGCGGCCGGAAACGCCGCGGTCGGTCACTACCAGACCAGCCCGAACTTCTCGGCCTTCACCGGCGACTACGCCGGCTTCCTCGAGAAGCGCGCGGCCAAGTTCGGTGGCGACGCGCTGAGCGCGTTCCATGCGCAGGCCTACGACGCCACGAACATGCTGTTCGCGGCCCTGGAGAAGGTCACGATCGAGAACGCCGATGGGTCGCTGTCGGTGCCGAAGGGCGCACTCCGTGACGCCGTCTTCGCGACCAAGGACTTCGCCGGTCTGACCGGCACGCTCAGCTGCAGCGCCACGGGCGACTGCGGCGCGCCGGTCATCGCGGTCTACCAGGTTGGTCAGGCTGACGTCGACGCGCTGAAGATGCCGTCGACCCCGGTCTGGCCCAAGTAGGCCCTCCCGTCCTCTCGCACTGAGGACGACCGATCATCAGGGACGAGCGGGCACCGCCCGCTCGTCCCTGAATCAAACCCCAGGCCGACCCTCGACGGAGACCCACCGTTGAACGTCCGACGCCTCGACCGATTGACCGACGTCGCGATCGGCGTGTTCATGCTGGCGTTCAAGGCGGCCGTCATCGCCCTGGTCGTGGTCGGGTCCTTCCTGACCCTCGTTGGCGCCACGTACACCGGGGCCGACTGGCTCGAGCTTGTCGGTGCGGGCCTCACCCAGGGATCCATCTACGCGATGATCGCCCTGGGCTACACGATGGTCTACGGCATCCTCCGCATGATCAACTTCGCCCACGGCGAGATCTTCATGGCCGGGTCGTTCGGCGGCTACTTCGCGATCGTGGCGCTCGCCGGTGCGGGAATGCTGGGCGACAACATCATCGTCAGCCTGATCGCCATCCTCATCGCGATCCTTGTCGCGATGGCCGTGTCCGTCACGCTCGCGGTGGGCGTGGAACGGATCGCCTACCGCCCGCTGCGAAACGCGCCCACCCTTGTCCCGCTGATCAGCGCGATCGGCGCCTCGCTCTTCCTCCAGTACTCATTCCGGGGCTTCTTCGGCTCCGGCATCTACGCGTATCCGAGACCTGCCTTCCTGCAGGAGGAGTCCTTCATCCCGTTCCTCAGCATGCGCTGGGTGGACGTGCTCGTCATTATCGCCTCACTCGCCATGATGACCGGGCTGTACTTGTTCGTGATGCGGTCCAAGCTTGGTACCGCGATCCGCGCGGTGTCCGAGGACAAGGGCACGGCCGCCCTCATGGGCATCGATGCGAACCGCGCGATCGTCCTCACGTTCGCCATCGGCGCGGCGATGGCCGGGGCGGCAGGCGTCCTGTACGGACTCGCGTTCACCCAGGTCACCTTCTCGATGGGCATCTTTCCCGGGATCAAGGCGTTCACGGCAGCGGTCCTCGGCGGGATCGGGAACGTCCCCGGCGCCCTGCTGGGCGGTCTGTTCCTTGGGCTGATCGAGGCGATCGGTCCGACGCTGTTCCTGACCGGCTTCGGCGTCCCGGCGACGAACCAGTTGAAGGACGCTGTGGCGTTCACGATGCTGGTGCTGGTGCTGGTCTTCCGGCCGTCCGGCCTCCTGGGTGAGCGCGTGACGAGGAGTCGGGCGTGACCGCCGCGTCGATCTCGAATCCGGAGATGGGCGGCGCGAGCGCGCCGGGCACCTTGGACTGGTCCAAGCTCGTCAAGGTCGGCATCGGTGGCGGCGTCATCGCCATCTACCTGTGTCTGGTCGGCATCGTCCCGGTCTTCGCGGTCCGCCCGCTCATCGTCGGCATCGTCGAGCTTGGGCAGGCGGCGCTGCTGATCGCCTTCGCCGCGATCGGATATGTCGCGTCGCGGGACCACGTTGGGTCCTCGGCATCGAAGGCCGTCATCAGCGGTGCGCTCGCCGGTGGGATCTCGGGCGCCATGCTGACCGGCCTGATCGCCTTCGGCTCGATCGCGGACCTGCGCGGGATGTTCCTCAACGCCTCACCGGTCCTGTACGAACTCCTCAACAACGGCATCGTCGTGACCGGCGCGTACGTCCCGATCGTGGTCGGCGCAGCCACGGGCGGGCTCGCGGCGTTCGTCTTTTGGCTGCCCAGGACCGCTCGTTCACCCATCGTGGTCGCCCTATCGTCCTTGGTCTTCTTCGGCCTGTTCGCCGGGCTGCTCCGCACCCCGATGCTCGTGACGCCGCTCGCGGACCTGGCGCGGACGTTGTTCGGTGCGGAGGGCCTGACGGTCACCGGCGCGGTCCTCGTGTCCGTGCTGAGCGCGGCCACGAGTGTGATCGTCCGGCGGACGCAGCCGAGACGTCGGGTCAACGCGCTGCCGACGGCGCAGCGGCGTCTCGTCGTCGGCCCGTTGCTGGTCCTCACGCTCTTGCTGGTGTTCTTCTTCCCGCTCGCGCTCGGCCCGTTCTTCGCGCAGGTCATCGCGCTCGTCGCCCTGTTCGTCCTCCTCGGTCTGGGGTTGAACATCACGCTCGGCCTCGCCGGCCTGCTGGACCTCGGGTTCGTGGCGTTCTACGCGGTCGGGGCGTACACCGTCGCGCTGCTGACATCCACGGCGGAATACGGGATCGCCGGCTGGTCGTTCTGGCAGGCGGTCCCCTTCGGCGTGCTCTTCGCGATGCTGATGGCGTTGTTCCTCGGTCTGCCGATCCTGCGCATCCGGGGCGACTACCTGGCGATCGCGACGCTGGGCTTCGGCGAGATCATCCGGATCCTCGCCGGGTCCGATCTGTTGAAGCCGTGGCTCGGTGGGCCGCGCGGGATCCTCAACATCCCCAAGCCCATCGACGTGCCGCCGACCGACTGGCTGGCCGGGCCGGTCCAGATCTACTACATCGCCCTCATCTGCGCCGCCATCGTCGCGTTCGTCGCGTGGCGGTTGCGCGGCTCGCGCCTGGGACGATCATGGATGGCGATCCGCGAGGACGAGGACGTCGCGGAAGGGATGGGCGTCAACCTGGTCCAGACGAAGCTGCTCGCCTACATGCTCGGCGGCGCCTTCGCGGGTCTTGCCGGAGCCATCTCGGTCGGCCTCGTCGGGTCCATCTTCGCATCGAGCATCCAGCTCCAGCTGTCGATCAACGTCGCCGCGATCGTCATCGTCGGCGGCATGGGCAGCATCCCCGGCGTCGTCCTTGGCGCCCTCGTCCTGATCGGTCTCCCGGAACTGTTCCGCGAGTTCTCCGACTACCGGCTCCTCTTCTACGGCCTCGCCCTCATGACGATCATGATCATGCGACCCGAGGGCCTCCTGCCGTCGCGGGTCGTGAAGCGCGAGTTGCACGCGAAGGACGACGTCCTCAAGGAGGTCGATGACCTGCCGCCCATCGAGCCGGAAGATGGCCAGGAGCCGGCGCGATGATCCTCCTCAAGGCCACCAACGTCACCAAGCGGTTCGGCGGGCTGACGGCCGTCAGCGAGCTCGACTTCGAGCTCGAAGAGGGGTCGATCGCGAGCGTCATCGGACCCAACGGCGCCGGGAAGACCACCTTCTTCAACTGCCTCACGGGCTTCTTCCACGTCGATGAGGGCAGCATCACGTTCGAGGGTCACCCGATCCACACGCTGCGGCCGGACCAGGTCGCGCACTTTGGGATCTCCCGGACCTACCAGAACATCCGCCTGTTCGCGAGCATGACCGCCATCGAGAACGTGCTCGTCGGGCAGCACAATCACATGAACTCCACGTGGCTCGGCGCGATCTTCCGGACGAAGGCGCAGCGACGCGAAGAGGACGAGGCGTACGCGGAGGCGCTGCGACTCCTCGAATTCGTGGGCCTCAAGGGCCGTGGCGACTACCTCGCGGTCAAGCTCCCGTACGGGGACCAGCGTCGACTCGAGGTCGCGCGTGCGCTGGCCAACAAGCCGCGCCTCTTGCTCCTCGACGAGCCGACGGCCGGGATGAACCCCGCCGAATCGCTCCAGATGACCGACTTCTTCCGACGCCTCCGCGGCGAACTGGGCATCACGGTCCTCCTCATCGAGCACGAGATGCGGGTCGTCATGGACATCTCGGAGAAGATCACCGTCCTCGACTACGGTCGCAAGATCGCGGAGGGGACACCGAAGGAGATCCAGCGAAACCCGCAGGTCATCGAGGCCTACCTGGGCCGCGAGGGCGCTGAGGAGGCCGGCGCCGCGGTCGCCGCCGCCGAAGAGACGAGCGAGGCATGACGACCACGACACCCACCGCTACCCCGGTGCTCTCGGTCATCGACGTGCACACGTACTACGGCAGCATCCACGCGCTGCGCGGCATCTCGCTCGAGGTCAACGAGGGCGAGATCGTCGCCCTGATCGGCGGCAATGGGGCCGGCAAGAGCACGACGCTCAACTCGATCAGCGGGCTCGTCCGGCCGCGAACCGGTCAGATCCTGCTCAACGGGGAGGACCTTGGCCCGTTCAAGCCGCACGAGATCATGATCAATGGCGTCGTCCAGGTCCCCGAGGGCCGCCGGATCTTCGCACGCCTGACCGTGACCGAGAACCTGAAGATGGGGGCGTTCGTGGTGAACGACAAGGCCCTCGTCATCAAGCGCATGGACGAGGCGTTCGCGCTGTTCCCACGCCTCAAGCAGCGCGAGACCCAGGTCGCCGGCACGTTGAGCGGTGGCGAGCAGCAGATGCTGGCCATGAGCCGCGCGCTGATGTCCGATCCGAAGGTGCTCCTCCTCGACGAGCCGTCGATGGGTCTCGCGCCGCTGCTCGTCGACCAGATCTTCGAGACCATCACCGAGCTGCATGCGCGCGGCACGACGATCCTCCTGGTCGAGCAGAACGCCCGCAAGGCGCTCGGGATCGCCGACCGGGGCTACGTGATCGAGACAGGCCAGATCGTCCTGGCCGACCGCGCCGAGAACCTGCGCGACAACGAGACGGTCCAGAAGGCGTACCTCGGGATCGACTGAGGCTCACCACCACGGCGCGACGCCACGGCGTGGGCCGCGCGCCTCGGGCGCTACGGCGCGGCGGCCAGCGGTCCCGGCCACGGGAACGCGAGGGTCGGTTCCGCCTCCAGATCCCCGATCCGCAACACCGCGACGCCGCTGAGCGACTCGTGGATCGTCACCGAGGGTCCCCACTCGGCCGGCGAGCCCGTGGCCGTCACCCCCGGCCGGCCCAGCGCTGCGAGCCAGCGTCCGTCTCCGAACATCGTGACCGACGCATACGACGCACGCGGCGGCCAGCGCTCGAGGAGCCGAAGATCCGAGGCGTCGAAGACCAAGATCCCGGCGCTGCTCCCGGGTCGGGACCCGTCGCTGGTGGCGAACAGGAGCCGGCCGTCGGGCGAACCCGCCAGCGGGCGGTCGATCGCCACGGCGGTCGAATCGCGTCCGTCGGTCCATGTGATGGCCGGCCCTGCGTCGGGGCGGCGAGCATCTGACGCGACGACCCCGGGATCCGCGCCCACGACGAGATCTCCCAAGGCTCGGCTCCGCACCGACCGGCCGACCAGGTCGACGGCCACGGCAGCGTGCGCTGCTGGATCCCAGCCGTACACGACGCCGTTCGTCGCGTCGATCAACGGCGCGACTGGCGCCGGGATGGACCGATCCACGATGACCTCGCCGACCTTGTACCCGTCGACGTCAAACAGCTCGATCCAGAAATCGGGGGTGGCGTCTCCGGCAGCCGGACGACAACCCCGGGCGATGAAGTTGGGCGTCACGAACGCGGTCCAGGGGCAGCCACCGAACGGCGTCGGAGCTTCGACGCTGGCGACCGCATCGGCCTCGACCACGCGCCCCAGCACCCCCTCGTCAAGGTCGATGACCCAGCCACGTCGGGTCGGAGGTGGGCGGCTGAGGCGATCCGACGGCAGGATCGTCGACAGGACGAGCGCATGGCGCCCGTCGGGGGCGATCCGAAGCGTCGGCCGCTCCGCGATCCCCCAGTCGGCCAGCCCGTCCTGGGGGACGGACAGCAGTTGGACCCGGTCGACGACCGCGGCCGTACGGAGGTCGATCACCTCGAGGTACACGAGCCACGCCGCCTCCGCTCGGACGGCCCGGGCGAGATAGGCGAAACGCCCATCCGGCGACGGCTCGAGGGCGGCGCGCTCCGGCCCGTTGACTCGTCCCGCATGGGCCTCCTCGTTGATCAGGACCGTCGTGCGCGACACCGCCTGGCGGTCGTCATCGGTCCGGATGAGGTCGAGCGACCCGGGCTCCCGGAATGCGGCCTGGGGCACCTGCCAGCACAGACAGACGGTCCCGCCACCCTCCATGCGAAGCAGCAGGTCGCGGCCGGGTCTGGCCAGCGGTTCCGGCGTCAGCCGTCGGCGCCCCGAGGCGCAGCCAGCGGACCTGGCTGGTCTCGACGAGGAGATCGTCCCAGCGCGGGACATCCGGGCCGCTGTACCACTCCTGCGGCGGCAGCGGGGTCGCGATCGAATCGGCCGGCGGCGCGGTCGCGGTCGGACGGACCGAGGCGATCGCCAGACTCGGATCGGGTGCTGGCTGCGGACCGAGCCTCGCACTCAGGAAGGAGGCGACCAGCGCGACGACGACCAGCCCCGCGACGACCTGCGGGCGACGGTCCCCGCCGGGCGCGACCGGTCGGGCCGGGAAGCTGGAGCCATCCTCGTCGCCCATCGAGCAACGCTACCCCGGAGCCCTGAGCGCCGCAACCGCTCGGGTGCTGGCCCGGCCCGGGACGCGCCCGGGATCGCCCGAAGCCCCGAGTCCCTAGCCGCCGGTGATCGTCCCGTCGAGGTCGATGGTCGCCGACTCGAAGCGCGCGGCCGCCTCGTAGTCATCGGCTCCGAGCAGCAGGACCGGGCACGTCACGTCGTACAGCTCGCGAGCCACGACCGCGCCGACGACCAGGATCTCGTCCCGTTCGCCGAGCACGATCGCCAGTGGGCCGGCGCCGACGCGCAGCAGCTCGGCCAGGATCGAACTCGACGAGCTGGAGCCGCGGGCCGCCGGCAGCATCAGGATCCGCCCGGCGATGGACCGATCGTGATCCGGGTGCCGGGCCTCGACGATCCGACCCGTGGCCGGATCCGTCCCACCCCACAGGCTTAGCGGCTCGGACAGCGCCAGGACGCGACCGGACGCCAGGCCCGGGACAAGCACCGTGCTCGCGACGGCCGTCGTCATGCGACGGTCCGCACGACACGACCGGCCTTGGCGGACGCGACACAGTCGCGCAGGGAGCCGTAGACGACACCCGCATCGAGATTCGCCGGCGCGTAGAACGCCCACTTCGCCGAGTTGGTCATCGTGATCCCGCTCGGACGACGCATGATCTGGCTCACGTACGTGCAGGTGTCGGTCACCACCGTCACCCCAGCGCCCGTGAGCTCATCGAGCCAGCCGAGCGCGGTGATCTCGGCAAGGACACCGCGCGACGTCGAGACGAGGCACTCCACCTTGATCTGACCCGGGATCGCGCCGAGCATCTCCCGGAGCCGACCGAATTCGCGGACGGAGAAGTGCGGTGTGCCGAGGCTGACGGCATCGATCGGCCCGTCGGGCGCGGTCGTGAGGCGAGCCGTGGCGGCGCGGAGCATCGAGGCGTCGACGCGGACGACCGCCGGTTCCCGGTCGCGTGAGGTCGCGACCTCGAGGTCGGTCGCCTCAGGGGTGACGCCCACCGCGTGGAACATGGCCACCGAACCGGAGGATGCCGCGCCGGCCCCAAGCGCCTTGAGGTCGTCCTCCGAGGTGTCGCCTGGGAGGCCGACGATCGCGGGGACCCGTCCAGCCGCGAGGTCGCCGACGACGAGACCGAGGGCGCCGAAGTCGGATTCGTCACCCAGCATCGCGATGGCCGAACCGTCGAGGTCGACCACGAGACTGGCGAGTCGCGCCTCGGGCCGATGCAGCCCGGCGTACGGGACGCAGCCGGCGATGGCTCCGGCGATGTCGCTGAAGTCGCCATACCGGGCGGTCCGTGCCCCGATCACCGAATTGACGAACACGATCGCGTTGGACTCGGCCCACGCGACGTCCTCGCCAAGGGCCGGCCGGTCCGCCGCCTGGTACGGCGCGCAGGTCATCGTGGGCAGGCAGCCCAGCTGCAGGTACCCATCGACGAGCCGACGGCCGGCCGTCGCTGCGGTCTCGTCGCCACGGAACAGACCCGGATGCAGCAGGTCGATCGATGCGACATTGAGGGTCGTCGGCACGGACACCCGCGCATCGACCGCGGTCAGCCACTCCACGAAGTCCTGGCTCGCCTGGCCGTGATAGAGCACGCCGTCGACGTGCGCGCGCGTGACGGGGATCAGCCGATCGGCACCGGCCGCGTTCGCAAGGGCGACGATGATCCGCATCGCCCGCTGGACACCGGGACCGCGCTCCCCCGCCAGTCCGGCCGCCTGATCGTCGCTGAGATCGAGCGTCCGTCCGGGGTCCACGAGGGGAGCATAGCCGCGGGCTGGTCCGCCGGGCGCCCACGACGCGCAACGCTCCGCTGGCACGCACGCCGTCGATGTGCATACTGTCGCCGACATCCCGGGACGCCGACCGGCAAAGCCGTCGGTCGGTGGCATGGCTTGGAGGAGCGACATGACCACCCTGCGATCCGCGGCGGCGCTGCTGGCGGCCGCCATCGTCATCACCGCATGTACGAGCGGCGCGGCATCACCCAGCCCGGCGCCATCGAGTGCGGCGCCGAGCGTGGCGCCGTCCGAGACCCCCGCCGCGACGACCCCGGCGCCGCCGACCCTCATCCCCGGCGGCTTGCTCGACTCGGTCACGACGGCGGGCAAGATCCTCGTGTCGACCGACCCGCAGTACCCGCCGCAGTCCGAGCTCAAGCCGGACGGCACCTATCAGGGCTTCGACATCGACGTCGCGACCGAGATCGCCAAGCGGATGGGGCTCGAGATCGAGTTCGTGACGCCCGACTGGAACCTGATCACGGCCGGCGGCTGGAGTGGCCGCTGGGACATGAGCGTCGGCTCGATGACGGTGACCTCACCGCGCCAGCTGGTCCTCGACTTCAGCCACCCCTACTACTACACGCCCGCGCAGCTCGCGGCCAGCACGGCCTCGGGGATCACCACGATCGACGGCCTGGCCGGCAAGACGGTCTGCGTCGGCGAGGCGACCACCTACCTCGACTGGCTCAACGGCACGCTGGACTTCGGGACCGAGTCGCCGCAGACCTCGCCGCCGGCCGGCGCCGTGGCGACGACCCTGAGCACGGACCGCCTGTGCGCCGAGGCATGGAAGGCCGGCCGAAACGACTTCGAGGGCTGGCTCAGCTCGGCCACCACCGTCGATGCGGCCATCGCAGATGGGCTGCCGCTGGTCAAGGTCGGCGATCCGGTGTTCTCGGAGCCGCTGGCGGTCGCCGTCGACAAGGGCGGCGCCGATCCGACGGACTTCGTCGTCAAGCTGAACGAGGTCGTGGACGCGATGCACGCGGACGGGACCATGAGTGCGTTCTCGATGACCTGGTTCGGGATCGACCTGACCAAGAAGCAGGGCGGCTGACAGCCGACGGCCGATGCCCAGGGCACGGCAGCCGAGGTCGATGACCGGGCGCGCGAGCCCGCGCCCGGTCCGGCGTCTGGGAGGCGACCGATGAGCTACGGCGGAGGAGCGCCGCAGGCCGCGATCAGCGACGACCTGCGGCGACGAACGCCGGAGGCGGTCGTCGCGGAGATCAGCGCGGCCCGGTCCCGCGAGAGCCTGCGCTTCCGGCTGCTCTTCGGCCTGACCTGGCTCGTCCTGATCGGGCTGCTTGTCGGCAGCCTGATCGTCGCGGGCAAGATCAATTCGGCGTTCCTCGGCGAGTGGGCGCCATACATCCTGGGCGGGATTCCGATCACGATCGTCGTCTCGATCTTCTCGATCGCGGCGGCCGTCGTCTTCGCCGTCCTCGGAGCCCTCGGGCGGCTGTCCGTCCGGCCGGTGATCTACGCGGTGGCGACGCTCTACGTGTCCCTCGTCCGTGGAACGCCGCTGATCGTCCAGATCCTGTTCATCTATCTGGCGCTGCCCCAGATCATCCCGGCGGCGGCGGGCATCCCGGCGATCGCCCTGGCCGTCTTTGCGCTCGCCTTCAACTACGGCGCCTATATGACCGAGATCTTTCGTGCCGGGATCCAGGCCATCCCGCGCGGTCAAGTCGAGGCCGCTTCGGCCCTCGGGATGACGGATGGGCAGACGATGCGCCGCGTCATCCTCCCGCAGGCCATCCGGATCGTCATCCCCGCCATCGGCAATGAGTTCATCGCGATGATCAAGGACTCCGCGCTCGTGTCGATCATCGGTGTTCAGGAACTGCTGTGGCGCGCCCAGCGGGTCGGGCAGTCCAACTTTCGCGCGCTCGAGACCCTGCTCCTCGCCGCGCTCGTGTACTGGGTCCTCACGATCGCGTTCTCGGTGATCCAGGACAAACTCGAGAAGCGCATGGCCGAGAGCGACCGGCGTGTCTGACATGACGACACCCCAGGAGACACTCGCCCCGCGTTCGTCCGACGCCGAGCCGATCGTCCGACTCGAAAAGCTTGAGAAGTTCTTCGGCTCCAACCATGTCCTGCGCGGCTGCGACCTCGAGGTCTATCCGCGCGAGACCATCTGCCTGATCGGTCGATCCGGGTCAGGCAAGAGCACCCTCCTGCGCTGCACGAACTTCCTCGAGGAACCTACGCTCGGGACGGTCACCGTTGATGGCCTCCGCATCGAGGCCGACCCGCTCCATGCGCGCAGCCGTGAGCATCGAGAGGTCATCCGCCAGGTCCGCCAGCGGGCCCAGATGGTCTTCCAGGAGTTCAACCTGTTCCCGCACAAGACGGTCATCGACAACCTCATCGAGGGACCGATCCAGGTCAAGGGCGTCGCGAAGGACGAGGCGATCGCGACCGCCGAGAAGTACCTGGACAAGGTCGGGCTGATGGACAAGCGCGACGAGTATCCGTCGAGGCTGTCGGGGGGCCAGAAGCAACGCGTCGCCATCGCCCGGGCGCTGACGATGGAACCCAAGGTCCTGCTGTTCGACGAGCCCACATCCGCGCTCGACCCGACACTGGTCGGCGAAGTGATCACGGTCATGGAGGAGCTCGCGCACGAGGGGAGCACGATGATCGTGGTGACCCACGAGATGGCGTTCGCGCGCGAAGCGGCGGACCGCGTCTACTTCATCGAGGAGGGGACCTTCGTCGAAGGCGGAACCCCGGAGCAGGTGCTCGACGCGCCCCAGGACGAGCGAACGAAGACGTTCCTCCGTCGACTGCTCTCTTCGGCGGCGGACGCCTAGCCACCGAACAGCCGTCGGGACGGCTGACCGACACAGCGCCACGTTGACGCCGCCCGTCCCGGGGACCGGCCCCGCCCGATACCATCGGACGTCACGCAGGAGGACGGGATGGATCTGGGATTGACAGGCGCTCGCGCGCTGGTTGGCGGTGGCAGCGGTGGACTCGGTGGGGCGATCGCCGCGACGCTGATCGCGGAGGGGGCACAGACGGGTGTCATCGGTCGACCCGGGGAGCGCCTCACGACCCGCGCGACCGACCTGGGGGCTCTCGCCGTCCCGGCGGATCTTGCGACACCCGACGGACCGGCGGCCGCGGTCGCCTCGGCCGTCGAGGCGTTCGGCGGACTCGACCTGCTCGTCGTCAATTCGGGTGGGCCGCCGCCCGGGCGGTTCGAGGATCTCGATGAGGCCGCGTGGACGACCGCCATCAACGGGACGCTGTGGAGCGCCGTACGGCTCCTGCGCGCCGCGCTGCCACACCTTCGCGAGGGTCGAGACCCGGCCATCCTCGTCATCCTCTCAAGCTCCGTCCGCGAGCCGATCCCGGGCCTGACGACGTCGAACCTCATCCGCCCGGGTCTCGCCGGGCTGATCAAGTCCCTCGTCGACGAGATCGCCCCTGTCCGGATCAACGGCATCGCGCCAGGTCGGATCGCGACGGACCGGATCGCGCAGCTCGATGCGGCCCGTTCCGTGAGCGGCGGGATCCCGGTCGAGGAAGTTCGTCGCCGGACCATCGAACGCATCCCACTGGGTCGGTACGGGGACCCGCCGGAGCTCGGTCGGGTGGGGGCGTTCCTGCTCTCGCCGGCCGCGTCCTACGTCTCGGGCGCCATCGTCCCGGTCGACGGCGGGATGATCCGGGCGCTGCCTTAGGCCGGGGCCAGTCGGTCCGCGAGGCCGACGGCGGCGAGGACCGCGTCAAGGTCGGCGATCGTCGCGGCATCCAGCGCCGCCCCCGGCGCCCGCAGGCGCTCGTTCGCGATCGCCCCGCGTCGGCGGTAGATGTGCTTGCGGATGGCCAGGTTGAGTCCCGGCTGGTTCTCGAAGCGGATGATCGGCATGATCCGGTGGAACGTGTCGCGGGCCCCCGCTTCATCGCCTGCCGCGAACCGGCGCACGATCTCGACGAGGATCTCCGGGAACCCGAAGCCGGTCATCGTGCCGACCGCCCCGCGGCGAAGCTCCTCGAGCAGCATGATCGCCCCGAGGCCACCCAGGATCCGGAGTCCCGGATCCGCGGCGAGCAACCGGGTGATCTTGGGCGGACTCGGCTCGTCCTCGAGCTTGATGGTCCGACATCGGGGGACCTGGTCGGCGATCGTCGTGATCAGGTCCACGCTCATGTGCACACCGCTGCTCGCGGGGTGATCCTGGACCACGATCGGCACGTCCACCGCGCTCGCCACGGCCCGATAGTGGGCGAGGACCGCGGCATCGTTGGGCTTGGCGAGGGCTGGGGGCGCCAGCATCAGGGAGTGGGCGCCCATCGCAGCGGCCCCTCGCGCATAGGCGACGGCCCGGTCGGTCGCGGCGTGGCTCACGCCGACACAGACGGGCAGACCTCCCGCCGCACCGATGACCCCGGCGACCACGCGATCCCGCTCGTCGTCGCTGAGTTTGCCGGCCTCGCCGAGGACCCCGAGGATCGTCATCCCGTCGACGTCGCAGCCGGCGACAAAGCGGGTCAGGCCTGGGAGACTCGCCTGATCGAGCGAACCGTCGTCGGTGAACGGCGTCGGGACGATGTTCCAGACGCCCCCGGAGCCGTCGCCGGACGTCATCCCGTCAGCGATACCGTGGTTCGCGCGCGATGTTCCAGGTCGCCCGGGACACGACGACGAGGCCGATCGCCACGAGCCACAGCCCGGGGCCGTTGGTGAAGACCTGGGCGGGCTCCTCGAACCTGAACGCTCCGTCGGTGATGAGACCGATCACGCGGACGCCGAACGCCAGCCAGCCGACCACGGCGAGCACCAGGAACGTGATCCAGCGGTCGATCCCGAGGGGCCGGTCACCGGCGGCGTACGGCAGCGCGACGAGGGCGACCGACGCGATCCCGACGAGGAAGACCACGAACCCCGCGCCTTCGAACCCGTTCCCGCCGATGGCCGGGATCCCGGACGCGCCCCCGAGCCGCCACCACGGCAGGATGCAGCCGACGACGAGCAGGACGCCGGCGATCGCGGTCAGCGTCCGACCCAGGCCGAGCGGTCGACGGTGCATCGTCATTCGGGATCGACTCCGGCGTAGACCTCCGGCCGCAGCACGCCGACGAACCGGAGGTTCCGGTAGAGCTCCCCGTAGTCGAGCCCATAGCCGACGACGAACTGGTCCGGGATCTCGAACCCGCGATAGTCGACCGGGATCTCCACGAGTCGGCGAGCCGGCTTGTCGAGCAGGGTGCAGATCCGCAGCGACGCCGGGCTCTTGCCCCGCAGGTAGCGGATGAGGTAGTTGAGGGTCAGCCCCGTGTCGATGATGTCCTCGACGAGCAGGACCTCCTCGTCGGCGATGCTCGCCGAGAGGTCCTTGAGGATCCGCACCAGCCCCGACGATTCGGTGGCCGTGCCGCCGTAGGAGCTGACCTCCATCAGGTCGATCCGGACCGGCAGGTTGATCGCGCGCATGAGATCGGCCATGAAGGGGAGTGAGCCCTTGAGTACCGACACGAGCGTCAGGTGCCGCCCGGCATAGTCGGCGCTGATTCGCGCGCCGAGCTCGCGGACCTTGGCCTGGATCTGGTCCTCGCTGAGCAGGACCTCGCCGATGTCGGCGCTCAGGTCGACGGTGCGGCTCATCGGCTCAGCACCGTCCCGTCAACGGCCGCTCCGGTGCGGGTCCGGCGACGCGGTCGGGCGGGTGCGAGATCAGGCGTCGCGGCGACATCGGCCTCGACGGCGAGCGCGGGTTCGGTGGCGAGCGCGGGTTCGCCCTCGACGGCGACGACGAGCGGCCTCCGATCCGGGACCACCTGACCCGGCGTGCCTGAGAAGGCGTCGGCGAGCGCAAGCCGCCCGTACTTGAGCATCAGGGCGCGGAAGTCGCGCGCGTAGAACAACTTCACGTTGAGCTCCGGATACAGCTCGCGAAGGCGTCGCAGCTTTCGGTTCTTCTTCCTGACCAGCTTCTGGCGAAGCGTCGTCATCTCGAGATAGCACTCCAGGTCCGGCAGGTAGAAGTCGGGCGAAAAGCTCTCGATCACATCGCCATCGAGATTCCACAGGATCGGAAACGTAACCGGCTCGTACTCCCAGCGGACGGCGTAGAAGTCCAGGATGCGGGCCATCTCGGCCTCGCTGGCATGCGCGAAGGACGCCGTCACGAGGCGCTGGGCCGATCGGTCCGAGGTCGGCCGGCGGGTGGCGGCGACGACGTGACGGCCGGCGGGTCGCTCACGCCGGCGTCGGTGCACACCTCGCCGTGCAAGGCCGGGCGGAGCGGGTCGCTCGGATCCATCGGGCCACAGTCTAGCCGAACGGCCGCGGGACGCGGGACGCGCACTCTCCCTCCGGACGATACCCCCTGGGAGTATGGTACGCTGCGCCTCGGGTCGTTGCGTCACGATCCATGCACACAGGAGGTCCGACCGGATGCCGAACAGCCCGGCTCGCGCGGCCGCTGGCGCGGTCGACCCGAGCCACTTCCGCCACAGCTACTCCAAGGACAAGACCCAGCTCGTCCGTCGCCTGTCCCGGATGGAGGGGCAGGTCCGGGGGATCGCTCGGATGATCGAGCGCGAGGAGTATTGCGTCGACATCCTCCAGCAGACCGCGGCGCTGCGCGCCGCCGTCGATGCCCTGTCGATCCTCGTGCTCGAGGATCACGTCCAGGGCTGCGTTCGGACCGCCGCGGAGGCGGGCGAGGCTGACAAGTACGTCGACGAGGTCATCGACGTCGTCCGCCGGACGCTCGGCCGTCCGGTCCGCGGGGGGACGCGCTCCGCCTGAGTTATCCACGAGATTCGCGCGCCATGGGAGTTCGTGGATAAACCCCGTTGACGCTCGCCTTCACCGGGCGTAGCGTCCGGCATCCGCACTGGGACAGACCCGGTCGCGTCGTTCGCGAGGGGCCTGAGGAGACTCAGCCACGAACCGGACGGGCGGCGCCAGATCGATCCCCCTGACCCGCTGGTGCGCAGCGATGCCGACGCCGGGAGTGGCGCCGCGCGTGGATCCGGCACGCGACCGACAGGAGGCGTGCCCATCCTTCCCGCGCGTGAGCCGCTCCCGACGCATGTCGACGGCCTTCCCGACCTCCCGGTCGAGTACGGCCATGTCCTCGAGGCTGGACTGTCCCACCTTGGCCTGTCGATCTCGCCGGACGCTCGCGCGGCGATCGACGGCCACGTCCGCCTGCTGCTGGCGTGGACGACGGCGATCAATCTCACGGCGATCCGCGACCCTGCGGAGGTGGCGCGCGCGCACGTCCTCGACAGCCTTACGGGCGTCGGGCCGCTCCGCGAGCGCGGGAGCGCGTCCATCCTCGACCTCGGCTCCGGTGGCGGCTTCCCGGGCCTGCCGCTGGCGCTGGCGCTCCCGGTGCAGCGCGCGCTGTTGGTCGAGCCCATCGCCAAGAAGGCCCGGTTCCTCGAGACGGTCGTCGCCGCCGTCGGGGCCGCGGATCACGTCGAGGTCGCAGCCGTCCGAGCCGAGGCACTCGCCGCCGATCCGTCCCATCGTCGGCGCTGGTCGGCGGTGACCGCCCGCGGCGTGGCGAGCCTGGCCGACCTCGTGGAACTCGCGTTCCCCCTGCTTGCCCCCGGAGGCGTGCTCGTCGCCTGGAAGCGTGGGGAGATGGTGCCGGAGGTCGCGGCGGCGAGGCGCGCCATCCACGCCCTTGGCGGAGGGACGCTGGCGTCGGTGGAGGCCAGCGTTCCGGGACTCGTCGGGCATCGCCTCGTGATCGCGGCGCCGACGGGGTCCGTCCCACCGGCGTACCCACGTGACCCGTCGGCGCGCAAGCGGCGGCCATGGTGAGCGACGCGCTGCTACGCTGACCCATCGTGCGCATCGCTGTCTTGTCGGACATCCATAGCAACCTCGTGGCGCTGGAGGCGGTCCTCGCCCACATGCGCGTGGTCGACGCCATCTGGCACCTGGGCGACGTCGTCGGCTACGGGCCGCAACCCGACGCGGTCGTCGCTCGACTGGTCGAGGTGGGCGCGCTCGGCGTTCGCGGCAACCACGACGCGGCGGCGGTCGGCGGGCGCGAGATCGATGACTTCAATCCGGAGGCGAAGGCGGCGATGGTGTGGACACGAGACCGGATCGGGTCTGACACGAAGGCTTGGCTGGCGTCCCTGCCCGTCCGTCGCGAGGAGGGCGACGTCACGCTCGTCCACGGCAGCCCGCGCGATCCCACCTGGGAATACGTCACCTCGACCGCGATCGCCCGCGCCTGCTTCGCGGCGATGACCTCGACGCATGGGCTGCACGGGCACACCCACGTGCCGGTGGCCTTCCTCCAAGGGCCGCGACGGATGGACGTGGTCGACGCTGGCGACGGATCCGCGGTCGGCTTCGATGGCCGCCGCGCCTTCCTCAACCCCGGCAGCGTGGGGCAGCCACGGGACGGTGACCCGCGCGCCAGCTATCTCGTCCTCGATCCCGAGGCGGGCGCGGCCACCTGGCATCGTGTCGCGTACGACCACGCGTCGGTCGCGGCGGAGATGCGGGCGGCCGGGCTGCCGGAACGGCTCGCCGCTCGCCTCCGCCATGGCCGGTAGGGTCAGGGCAGCGTCGTGATCGGCGGCCGTCGCCCGCTTCAGGGGCGCAAGCCGGGTGACCGTCGCGTTCGCGTCGAGCGACCGCATGCTCCGTACTTCCGCTACACCGGCAAGGGCACGCTCACCGCCCGTGAAGCGGCGAGCGGCCCGACCACGGGCTTCGGGCGAACGATGGCGACCTTCCGCGGCTTCGTCTTCGGGAGGCCCCTGGCGAGCGAGGAAGAACTCGGCGAGCGACTTTCAAAGAAGAAGGCGCTCGCCATCTTCAGCTCCGACGCCATCAGCTCGTCCGCGTACGCGACCGAGGAGATCCTTCGCGTCCTGATCGTCGGCGGGGCGGCAGCCCTCGCCTTCGGACTCGAGGTCAGCATCGCGATCGCCGTACTCCTGATCGCGGTGGCCATCAGCTACCGGCAGATCTGCATCGCCTACCCGACCGGAGGCGGCTCGTACTCCGTCTCTCGTCGCAACATCGGTCGGACGGTGAGCCTCGTCGCGGCGTCGGCGCTGCTCATCGACTACGTGATGACCGTGGCCGTCTCGACGTCGTCGGCGGTCGAGCAGATCGTCTCGGCGATCCCGATCCTCTACGACGAGCGCGTGCTCATCGGGGTGCTGGCCATCGGGCTGATCACGATCGGGAACCTGCGCGGCCTGCGCGAGGCCGGCAACATCTTCGCGCTGCCGACGTACCTCTTCCTCGGGTCGGCGCTCCTGATGATCGCGATCGGGGTGATCCGGATCGTCGTGTTCGGCGAGGGGGAGTCCTATGCGCCGGTGCTCGAACAACAGGTGGCCTCGACCGTCGAACCATTGACGCTGCTGCTGCTCCTGCGCGCGTTCGCGGCCGGGGCCGTCGCGCTCACGGGGACCGAGGCGATCGCGACCGGCGTACCGGCGTTCCAGCCACCCGAATCGAGGAATGCGGCGGCCACGCTCGGGATCATGGCCGGTCTCCTCGGCGTGCTCTTCGTGGGCATCACGTTCCTGGCCGTCCAGTTCGGGATCGAGCCGATCGAAGGGCCGGCGAAGCAGACCGTCATCGCCCAGGTGGCCCTTGAGGTCTTCGGTGGCGGTGTCCCCTTCTACCTGTTCCAGGCCTTCACGGCCGTCCTGCTCGTGCTCGCGGCGAACACGAGCTTCAATGCATTTCCCCGGCTCCTCGCGATCCTCGCCGCGGATGGCCACATGCCGCGCCAGTTCGCGCTCCGCGGCGATCGACTCGCCTTTTCCTACGGGATCATCGCCCTCGCCTCACTCGCTGCGGCGCTCATCGTCATCTTCGGAGGCGATACGCACCTCCTGATCCCGCTGTATGCCGTGGGGGTGTTCATCGACTTCACGATCAGCCAGACCGGGATGATCCGGCACTGGCTGCGGGAGCGATCGCCGGGATGGCGACGGCGCCTTGGGATCAACGCCTTCGGTGCCGGGCTGACCGCGACCGTCGCCGTCATCGTCACCGCGGCGAAGTTCTTCCAGGGCGCGTGGCTCGTGCTCGTGCTGATCCCGATCCTGGTCGGGTTGATGTCCTTCATCCAGCGCCAGTACGAGGCCCAGGCGAAGGAGCTGGAGGTTCGGGACTCTGGCGTGCTGCCGGGACCGCACCGCGAGCAGCGTGTCGTCATCCCCGTCAACGGGATCAATCGGGCGGTCGTCCAGGCCGTGAACTTCGGGCGCGCGCTGTCGACCGATGTGCGGGCCGTCCACGTCACCGATGACCTCGAGGCCGCCGAGGCGATGCGCCAACGCTGGGAGCGTCAGCTGCCCGACGTCGTCCTCGTCACCGTCGAATCGCCGTATCGCGCGGTGATCTCGCCGTTCGTCGCGTACCTGGACATCCTCGACCAGGCGTGGCCGCCGGACAAGGAGGCCCCCATCACGATCGTGGTCCTGCCCGAGTACGTCGCGCGCCACTGGTGGGATCGTCTGCTGTACAACCAGACCGCGAAACGGCTCAAGGCCGAACTCGTGGGACGCGAGCACACCGTGATCGCCGACGTCCCGTTCCGGCGCGGCCACTAGTCTGGTGGTAGCGATGCCGACCATGCCACCCGAGATGCCGTGATCGGCGGACGGCGCCCCAGATCGGGCCGCAAGAAGGCGGACCGGCGAATGCAGGTCGAGCGCCCGCATGCCCCCTACTTCCGGTACACGGGACCGGGGCAGTTGGTCGCAAAACCGGCTGCGAACGTCGCTCTAACCTCGTCGGGGCGTCTGCTGGCGCGTGTCCGCGGGCTCGTCTTCGGTCGTCCCCTCTCGAACGAGGAGGAGATCGGCGAACGGCTTTCGAAGCGCAAGGCCCTCGCGATCTTCAGCTCCGACGCCATCAGCTCGTCCGCCTACGCCACCGAGGAGATCCTGCGGGTGCTGCTCCTCGCCGGGGCATCGGCACTCCTGCTGTCGGTGGAGGTCGCGATCGCGATCGCGATCCTGCTGGCCGTGGTCTCCGTGTCGTATCGCCAGGTGTGCCGTGCCTATCCCAACGGCGGCGGCGCCTATGTGGTCGCCAGAACGAATCTCGCCCCGGTGTTCGGGCTGGTCGCCGCCGCGGCGCTGCTCATCGACTACGTGATGACCGTCGCGGTCTCCACCGCGGCGGCCATCGCCCAGATCCAGTCCGTGGTCCCGGCGGCCTACGAGTACCGGATCGAGATCGCGTTCATGGCCATCGCGCTCATCACCGTGGCCAACCTGCGTGGGCTCCGGGAGTCCGGGAACATCTTTGCCATCCCAACCTACCTGTTCCTAGGGCTCGCCCTCGGGATCATCGCGATCGGCATCATCCGGGTCGTCAGCGGGACGGCGAATCCCGTCGCGCCGGAGCCCGATGTCGTTCCGTTCGGGAACGAGATCGTCGGTTTCGTCTTCCTGCTCAAGGCTTTCGCGGGCGGCTCGGTGGCCCTGACCGGTGTCGAAGCGATCGCGAACGGCGTCCCGGCATTCAAGCGACCCGAAGCACGCAACGCCGCGAATACCATGACGGCGATGGCCGTCCTGCTGGGCGTGCTGTTCGTCGGGTTGACGGTCTTTGCGGTCCAGTTCGGCCTGCGGCCCACTGAGGAGGGCGGGCCGTCGGTGGTCGCGCTGGCCGCACGGGTGGCGTACGGCGACGGGTCGATCCTGTACATCGCCTTCGCCGTGGCGACCGCGCTCATCCTGTTCCTCGCCGCGAATACGAGCTTCAACGCCTTCCCGCGCCTGGCCGCGATCCTGGCGGAGGACGGCTACATGCCGCGCCAGTTCTCGTTCCGAGGGGACCGGCTGGCCTACTCGTGGGGCATCGTCCTGCTGGCCGCCGTGGCGTTCGCTTTGCTCTGGGCATTCGGCGGCGACACCCATGCCCTGATCCCGCTCTATTCGGTCGGCGTGTTCCTGTGCTTCACGCTCAGCCAAACCGGCATGGTCCGGCACTGGGTCCGGACGCGCGACGCGGGCTGGCGCTGGCGCCTCGTCGTCAATGCCAGCGGCGCCCTTCTGACGGCCATCGTCCTGGGCGTCGTCGTGTTCGAGAAGTTCGCCGACGGCGCGTACCTCGTCGTCATCCTCGTCCCGTCGCTGGTCGCGATGATGCTATTCATCAGCCACCAGTACCAGCGATCCGCTCGCGAGCTGGCGGTCCGCCCGGACCTCATCATCCGGCCACCGCACCGCGAGGAACGCGTGGTCGTCCCCATCCCGGGGCTGAACCGGGCCGTGGTCCAGGCCGTCAATGTGGCCCGATCGATCAGCGACGACATCCGTGCGGTCTACATCTCCGACGACGCGGCGGGGGCCATCGCCGTCCGCACCGACTTCGAGCGCCAGCTCCCGGGCGTCCCGCTCGTCGTGGTCGAATCACCCTACCGTGCGCTGGCGGGGCCCCTGCTCGCCTACCTCGATGTGCTCGATTCGGCGTGGCCGCCGGGCAAGCCCGAACCGATCACCTTCGTCGTCATCCCGGAGTACGTGGCGCGCAGCTGGTGGGAGCGGATCCTCTACAACCAGGCGTCCAAGCGTCTCAAGGCCCTGCTGCTGGGCCGCCCGCATACGGTCGTCGTCAACGTGCCCTACCGACGCGAGGATCCCGAGCTCTTCGAATCGTCGTTGAGCGTCGGAGCCGGGGACCGCGAGCCACCCGAGGTGGAGCGCCGCGACCGCTAGCCCACGCGACGGTGGTATCGTGACCGCCGTCCATGTCAGCCGACCCAACGCCTGCGTTCCGCCGCGCGATCATCGCCCTCAACGGCGGATCGAGCGACGCCCGCATCGTTCGCCTCGTCGCGGAGCAGGCTCGCCTCACCAAGGCGGAGCTGGTCGCGGTCCACGTCGTGGAGATCGACTGGACGCTGCCGCTCGACGCCGATGTCGCCGGCCGATCCGAGGAGATCCAGCGTGTCCTCGATTCTGCGGAGTCCGTGGCAGACGAGTCCAGGCAGCGTCTGGAGCCGGTGCTCCTGCAGGCGCGCGACGTTGGTGCGGCGATCGTGGATGAGGCGGTCGAGCGCGATGCCGACCTCGTCGTGATGGGCGTCCCGTTCCGGACGCGGTTCGGCGGCGAGTTCGCCATCGGCCGAACGATCCCGTATGTCCTGCAGAATGCGCCGTGCACCGTCTGGGTCGTGCGCGAACCGATGTCCGAGGAGTCGTCGTGAAGATCATCGTCGTCGGGAGCGGCCGCGTCGGCGCCGCGATCGCCGAGTCGTACGACCGCGCCGGTCATGACGTCGTCATCATCGATACGCGGACGGACGCCTTCGACCGGCTGCCGTCGTCCTTCGGTGGTCGAGCGATCCGCGGCGACGGGACCGACGAGGATGTCCTCCGCCGGGCGGGCGCCGAGGACGCGGACGTCTTCCTTGCGATGACCGAGGGCGACAACCGCAACGTGATGGCGGCGCAACTTGCCGCCGAGGCGCTCCACGTCGGCAAGGTCGTGGCCAAGATCAACGACCCGCTGCGCGCAGAGGCGTACTCGGCCCTTGGAATCGCGACGCTGTGCCGGACGGGGCTCATGCTCGACGCGGTGAACGCGTTCCTCGGGGAGCCGGCGTCGGGCCTGGCCACGATGCTGGCCCCGACCGGGTCACACCCGGGCGATCCGCATGACCATGGAACGGCCGAGTCCGACGTGTCCGACGGGACCGCGGCCGCGGCGATGGAGGCCTGAACGTGTTCGTCCTGGTGGTTGGCGGCGGGAAGGTCGGGTACTACCTGGCCAAGGAACTGATCGAAGCGGGCCACGAAGTCGCGCTCATGGAGAAGGACCCGACCCGCGCGAGCCAGATCGCGGACGAGATCGGGTCGATCGTCATCGCCCACGACGGGTGCGAGGGCAAGTACCTCGGGGAGGCCGGCTGCAACCGCGCCGACGTGGTGGCCGCGGTGACCGGTGACGATGAGGACAACCTCGTCATCTGCCAGATGGCCAAGCACCACTTCGACGTCCCGCGGACGATCGCGCGCGTCAACAACCCGAAGAACGAGGCCCTCTTCCGACATCTCGGCGTGGACGAGCTGATCAGCCCGACCCGGATGATCCTGGGCTCGATCGAGCAGGACATCCCGGTCCACGAACTGCTCCACCTCGCGGCGCTCGGCGTTGGCGAGCTGGAGCTCATCGAGGCGCACCTGCTCGCCGGGTCGCCCGCGATCGGCCGTGCGCCAAAGGACCTCGCGATCCCGGACGGCTGCTCGCTGTTCGCCGTCATCCGCGACGGCGTCGCGACGCCGCTCAAGCCCGAGACCGTGATGCTGGAAGGGGACAAGATCATCGCGATCGGGAAGCAGGAGTGCTCCGAGCTGCTCCACGGCCAGCTCATCGGGGCGACGGAGACCGCCGGCGTCGAAAGCTAGGCGAGCGGTCAGGGGGGCGGGGAGCGGCGGGCGGGCGCGAGCGGTCAGGGGAGCGGGGAGCGGCGGGCGGGCGCGAGCGGGCGCGAGCGGGCGGGCCGGCGCGCCGGGCGCGAGCGGGCGGGCGCGAGCGGGCGCGGGCGGGCCGGCGCGAGCGGGCCGGCGCGAGCGGGCGCGAGCGGGCGGGCAACCAGGCCCCATTGACCCTTCTGGACCCACGCAAGGATCCCATCCTTACGTGGAGCTCACCGGAACAACAGCGGTCCCTGATCGGATCTGAGGGGTGCCTCAGCGAGCACGGGTTCACGCCTCACGGGAGCGTCGGAGGCCCAATCGTCGGCTTCGACCACACCGAGTCGGCCCGATGAGGCACCGCTACGTCGTTGATAAGCCCCTCAGCCTTACCTCCGAGACCAAGGGCAGGATCCACGCCCGCCCCCTGGACGCCGGGCGAACGCGAAACCTCCCGAGCTCCCTCGCGCGCCACCCTCGCGCGCCGACCCCAGCGCCGACCCCAGCGCCGCCTCGCGTCGCTTCTCACCGCCGTCAACTACAGGAGTCTTGACAACGTCATTGTCATGGTTCTAGCATGCGTCATGTGCTGCGGCAAGGCGCCGCGGCGACCACAGGCACACGCAGGAGGTGCATGACATGACGCTCGTGCGCCGACCCTCGCCCTTCGGCGAGATCCTTTCGCTCAGCCAGGCGATGGATCGGCTGCTCGAAGACAGCTTCGTCCGCGGACGCACGTGGGGGCCGGAAACCTCGGCCATGCTGCCGTTGGACATCACCAGCTCCGCCGACGCCCTCGAGGTGGAGGCCGCGCTGCCCGGGATCAAGCCGAACGATGTCGAGATCACCGTCGAGGACGGCACCAGCCTCGCCAGATCCGGATCGCTCCCAACGGCCACGTCGCATCGACGGATGGCATCGGTGAACGCTCCCGCCAGTCGGACGCCGCCGCTCGATCGGAAGCGGGCGCGTGACGTGATGATCACCCCATGACCATCGGCCGGCCGGAGCGAGACCCGGAACGTCCCGTCTACGTGATCAGCGTGGCGGCGACGCTCGTCAGCGTGCATCCGCGAACCCTGCGGATCTACGAGGACGAGGGGCTGCTCTGCCCGGCCCGAACCCCGACCAATATCCGCCTGTACAGCGAGAACGACATCCGGCGGGTCCTGTGGATCCGCCATCTCACCCGGGACCGGGGTGTCAATCTTGCCGGCATTCGGATCCTGTTCGAGCTCGAGGAGCGTCTCGGGGCGCGCATCCTCGAGGCGCTCTATGCGGAAGGGACGGCCGCCATCGAGGCGTCCGAGGCCGCTCGCACCGAGTCGACGACCGAGTCGACGACCGAGGCCGCTCGCACCGAGTCGACGACCGAGTCGACGCCCGAGTCAGAGAACCTTCGCGACACCACCACGACCACGACCACGACCACCGTCAAGTCCGCGTAGAAAACGGAAGACCCGAGGAGACACCTGATGGCCAAGCGACCGAAGCCACCGGTCGAGGAACAGCCCACCGAAGCGACGAGCGCCGAGACGGCACCCGTCGAGTCGATCACCGGACCGCGCGAGCTCCCGCTCGTCGCGCTGCGGGAGACCGTCATCTTCCCCGAGATGATCGTCCCGCTCCAGGTGGGCCGCGAGAAGTCGGTCAACGCGCTCAACGCGGCCGTCGCCGATGGCGGACCGATCGCCCTGGTGACCCAACGCCAGGCGGAGCAGGAGGACATCGACGATCCCTCCGAGCTGTACGCCGTGGGCACGCTCGCCAAGATCGCCCAGGTCGTCCAGCTCCAGGACGGGACCGTTCGGGCCATCGTCCAGGGCCAGTCGCGCCTGCGGGTCATCGGTTTCACCGGCACCGAGCCGTACCTGAAGGCCATGGTCGAAGAGGTCGCCGACGAGCGCCCGACGGGTCTTGAGGTCCAGGCGCTCATGCGCACGGTCCAGGCGCAGATCGAGCAGTACGTGGCCAACGGCGCACCGGTCCCGCCCGAGGCAGCCGTCGCCGCGCGCAACATCACCGAGCCCGGGCTCCTCGCCGACATGGTCGCCTACAGCCCGGACATGAGCACCGAGCAGCGCCAGGAGCTGCTCGAGACGATCGATATCGTCGAGCGACTCAAGCTCGTCTCGAACTTCCTCGCGAACCAGATCGAGATCCTCGAGCTGAAAGGTCGGATCCAGTCCGAGGTCAAGTCCGAGATGGACAAGACCCAGCGCGAGTACATCCTCCGCGAGCAGCTCAAGGCCATCCAGCGCGAGCTTGGCGAGGACGACCCGCAGCAGGCAGAGATCAACGAGCTTCGAGAGAAGGTCGAGGGCGCCGGGATGCCCGACGAGATCAAGGCGCGGGCGATCAAGGAGATCGACCGGATGAGCCGGATCCCGTCCGCCTCGCCGGAAGTCGGCGTCATCCGCACGTACGTCGACTGGCTGGTCGGCCTGCCCTGGAACGTGTCAACGGATGATCAACTCGACATCAAGGAGGCGGCCCGCGTCCTCGACGAGGACCACTACGGCCTCGACAAGATCAAGGAGCGCATCCTCGAGTACCTCGCCGTGCGCACGCTCGCCGACGAGATCCGCAGCCCCATCCTCGCGTTCGTCGGCCCCCCGGGGGTCGGCAAGACGTCGCTCGGGAAGAGCATCGCCAAGGCGATGGGACGCAAGTTCGTCCGCATGAGCCTCGGCGGCATCCACGACGAGGCCGAGATCCGCGGGCACCGACGCACCTACATCGGCGCGCTTCCCGGCCGGATCATCCAGAGCATCAAGACCGCGGGCACGAACAACCCGGTGTTCATGCTCGACGAGGTCGACAAGATCGGCATGGACTTCCGGGGCGATCCCAGCTCAGCGCTGCTCGAGGTCCTCGACCCGGAGCAGAACAACTCCTTCCAGGACAACTACCTGGAGGTGCCGTTCGACCTGAGCAAGACGCTCTTCGTGGCCACCGCGAACCTGCTCGATCCCATCCCGGCCGCCCTGCGCGACCGGATGGAGGTCGTGCATCTGCCGGGCTACACCGAGACCGAGAAGATCGAGATCGGCAAGCGCTTCCTCATCCCCAAGCAGATGACCAACCACGGCCTCAAGGCCAAGCACATCGAGATCACCGACGCCGCGATGACCGAACTCGTCCGGTCCTACACCCACGAAGCCGGCGTGCGGAACCTCGAGCGCGAGATCGCCAATGTCATGCGCAAGGTCGCCCGCCAGGTGGCGGAGGGTCGGACGCGCAAGACCGTGGTGGATCCGAAGAAGCTCGCCGCATTCCTCGGGCCGCAGCGCTTCGAGTACGGGGAGCTGGAGGCCGAGGACCAGACCGGAGCCGCGACGGGCCTCGTCGTCACCGAAGTCGGCGGCGATGTCATCGCGATCGAAGTGACCCGCATGGAGGGCAAGGAGGACTTCATCCTCACCGGCCAGCTGGGCGAGGTCATGCGCGAATCGGCCCGCGCCGGACTGTCGTGGACGCGCGCCAATGCGGCGTCGCTCGGCATCCACCGAGAGGTCTTCGAGCAGAACACCCTGCACATCCACGTGCCGGCTGGCGGCATCCCCAAGGACGGCCCGTCAGCGGGGATCACGATGGCCACGGCCATGGTGAGCGCCCTGACCGGGATCCCGGTCCGCAAGGACGTCGCGATGACGGGCGAGATCACGCTACGTGGTCGGGTCCTCCCGATCGGCGGACTCAAGAGCAAGATCCTGGCCGCGCACCTGTCCGGCGCGAGGATCGTCATCCTGCCGCGGAAGAACGAGAAGGACCTGCGCGATATCCCCGAGGAGATCCGCAAGTCCATCAAGCTGATCCTCGTGGACTCGATGGACCAGGTGCTCGAGCAGGCACTGCGGCGCAAGCCGAAGGCCCTGACGCCCGAGCCGCCCAAGATCGTCAAGGGCAGCGATCCGCTGGATCCGGCGCCGGCTCCCGCATCACGGGTGCGGCGGACCGAGTTCCCGCCGATCGACCAGCCACCGATCGTGGTCCAGGGCGACTGACGGGATTCGACGATGGCGGGGAGCGCGCCCGGCGTCCCGGGCCTCGAGTACAAGGACTATTACGCCGTCCTCGGTGTTCCGAGGGCGGCGTCTCCGGCTGACATCAAGAAGGCGTTCCGCAAGCTCGCCCGCCAGCACCATCCCGACGCGAAGCCCGGTGACAAGGTCGCGGAGCAACGCTTCAAGGATGTCAACGAGGCCAACGAGGTCCTGTCGGATCCGGCGAAGCGGCAGCGGTACGACGCCCTCGGCTCGGGCTGGGACGGGCGGCAGGCCGGCGGCGGCTTCCCGTCCGGTGCGGCCGGGGGTCCGGGCGGGGTGCGCTATGAGTTCCACACCAGCACGGGTGACGTTGGCGACTTCTCCGACTTCTTCCGTGCCTTCTTCGGCGAAGAGGCGGCCGGCGCGGGCGCGAGCTCGTCCGCTGGACCCGGGCGTGGTCGCGGCGCCTCAAGGGCGGGTGCCACGGGGGCCGGGGCCACGGGGGGCGGGGCGTCGCTCGAGGACATCCTCGCCGGCATGGGCATCGACCGGACGACCGGCCCGGGTCGACCAGCCGGCGGACGCTCCGCCCCGCGGACCGACGCCGAGGCGATCGCCGAGATCAGCCTCGAGGAGGCGTACCAGGGGACCAAGCGGCTGATCGACGTGGAGGGCAAGCGGCTCGAGGTGTCGATCCCGAAAGGCGCCGATCGCGGGACGCGCGTGCGGCTGACCGGCAAGGCGCCCGGGGGCGGTGACCTGTTCGTCGTCGTCCAGGTCCGACCCGATCCGGTGTTCACGCGGAAGGGCGCGGACCTCGAACGCGACCTGCCACTCACGCTCGAGGAGGCCCTCCTTGGCGGAGCGGTCCATGTCCGGACGCTCAAGGGCAAGGTCCTCCTCACGATCCCCGCCGGCACCCAGCACGGCCGCACGTTCCGACTCTCGGGCCAGGGCATGCCGCGGGTCGGCGGCGGGAGCACCGGCGACCTGTACGTCAAGGCGCGGGTCATCCTGCCCACAGACCTCGCGCCCGACGCCCGCGACGTCTTGAAGACCGCCCTCGACCTCGTGGACCAGCCCGATCCCCGAGCCGACCGATGACGACCACCCCGCCGATCACCACAAGCAACACCGAGCGATAGGACCACGCCATGCAACTCGACCGATTCACCCAGAAGGCCCAGGAGGCCATCGTCGCCGCGCAGGAGACCGCGGGGCGACTCCAGAGCCCGATCCTTGACGCGGAGCATCTCCTCAGCGCGCTGGTTGAGCCCGACGACGGGATCCCCGCCGAGACGCTCCGCCGGCTCGGCGTCGACCTGCCGGCATTCCGCGGCGAGATCGCCGCGATCCTCGCGCGCCGGGCGCGCGTCCAGGGCGGCTCCATCAGCCTCGACCCACGGGCCAAGGGCGTCATCGACCACGCCGAGGGCGAGGCGCGCCGACTCGGCGACGACTACGTCTCGACCGAGCACATCCTCCTGGGCGTGGCGGCGGCCGGTGGCGAGGCCCAGGCGCTGCTCGAGCGGCACGCCGCCGGTCGCGAGGCCATCCTCCAGGCGCTCCAGAGCGTGCGTGGCGGTCAGCGCGTCAGTTCACCGAACCCCGAGGGCACCTACGCGGCCCTCGAGAAGTACGGCCGCGATCTCACGACCGAGGCCCGCGCCGGCACCCTCGACCCGGTCATCGGCCGCGACGAGGAGGTCCGCCGGGTCATCCAGGTCCTGTCACGGCGGACGAAGAACAACCCGGTCCTGATCGGCGAGCCCGGCGTCGGGAAGACGGCCATCGTCGAGGGACTGGCGCAGCGCATCGTCCGCCGCGACGTGCCCGAAGGGCTCAAGGACAAGCGCGTCGTGTCGCTCGACCTGGGTGCGCTGATCGCCGGCGCCAAGTTCCGTGGCGAGTTCGAGGAACGCCTCAAGGCGGTCCTCAAGGACATCAAGGACTCCGACGGCCAGGTGATCATGTTCATCGATGAGCTCCACACGGTCGTGGGCGCGGGCGCGGCCGAGGGCGCCATGGACGCCTCGAACCTGCTCAAGCCGATGCTGGCCCGCGGCGAACTCCACACGATCGGCGCGACCACGCTCGACGAGTATCGCAAGCACATCGAGAAGGACGCGGCACTGGAGCGGCGCTTCCAGCCGGTCCTCGTGGACCAGCCTTCGGTCGAGGAGACGATCTCGATCCTTCGCGGGCTGCGCGAGCGCTATGAGGTCCACCACGGGGTCCGGATCACCGATTCGGCCCTGGTGGCGGCCGCCACGCTGTCGGATCGCTACATCACCGAGCGGTTCCTCCCCGACAAGGCCATCGACCTCATGGACGAGGCTGCCAGCCGGCTGCGCATGGAGATCGACTCGATGCCGGTGGAGCTCGACGAGCTCGAGCGACGGCGCATCCAGCTCGAGATCGAGCGCGAGGCCCTGCGCAAGGAGACCGACGACGGGTCCAAGGCGCGGCTCGAGGCGCTGGAGCGCGAGCTCGCGGACCTCGAGGAAGAGTCGGGTGGCATGAAGCAGCGCTGGGAAGCCGAGAAGGCGGCGATCGCCGGGATCCGCGCGACCAAGGCCGAGCTCGAAGGCGTCCAGCTCCGGATCGAGCAGGCCGAACGCGAAGCCGACTTCGGGACGGCCGCCGAACTCAAGTACGGGACGATCAAGGCGCTCCACGACCGGTTCGCCGAGCAGGAGGCCGCACTGGCCGCGCTCCAGGGCGCCGGCTCGCTCCTCAAGGAAGAGGTGGGGGCGGACGACATCGCCGACATCGTGGGCGCGTGGACCGGGATCCCGGTGAAGCGCCTGATGGAGGGCGAGACCGCGAAGCTCATCGCCATGGAGGACCGGCTCCACGACCGGGTCGTGGGGCAGGACGAGGCCATCCAGGCGGTCTCCGATGCGGTCCGCCGCGCTCGGGCCGGGCTCAAGGACCCGCGTCGACCCATCGGATCGTTCCTGTTCCTCGGACCGACCGGCGTCGGCAAGACCGAATCCGCCCGGGCTCTCGCGGACTTCCTGTTCGACGACGAGGGCGCGATGGTCCGCATCGACATGAGCGAGTACATGGAGAAGTTCTCCGTCTCGCGCCTCGTCGGGGCACCCCCCGGCTACGTGGGGTACGAGGAGGGCGGCCAGCTGACCGAAGCCGTCCGCCGACGGCCGTACCAGGTGGTGCTGCTCGACGAGATCGAGAAAGCGCACCCGGACGTCTTCAACATCCTGCTCCAGGTCCTCGACGACGGGCGGTTGACGGACGGCCAGGGTCGCACCGTCGACTTCAAGAACACCGTCCTGATCATGACCAGCAACGTGGGCAGCGCATCGATCGCCGCGGCCGGTGGCCGGGCCGGGGATGAGGCCTACGCGGCGATGAAGCGCGAGCTGACCGAGACCCTCCAGTCCGTGTTCCGGCCGGAATTCCTCAACCGCGTCGACGAGGTCATCGTGTTCCACGCACTGGAGGAAGGTGACCTGACCCGCATCGTGGACCTGTTGCTCGCCGATCTCGCGCGGCGCCTCGCGACGCAGGACCTGACGCTCGAACTGACGCCGGCGGCACGAGCCTTGATCGTTCGTGAGGGCACAGACCCGACCTACGGGGCCCGGCCGCTCAAGCGGACGATCCAGCGGCTCGTGGAGAACCCGCTCGCCCGGTCGATCGTGGCCGGACAGTTCCGGGCCGGGGACACTGTGACGGCCGACGCGGATCTGACATCCGGAACGCTGCGGTTCAGCACGGACCAGACCACGGTCCTCGGGGACGATGTCCGGCGGGATGCGCGGACCCGGACCGACGAACCGATCGGGGTCGGCGTCGGGGCGCAGGCTCCCTCGCCCCTGGACCTGCCGCCCGTTCGCCGCCGCAAGCCCGGCGACGACGAACTCGTCAACTAGCGCGACGCCAGGTGCGGTTCGATGCGGCCCTCGCCCGGCTGACGCCCCTGCCGGACCCGCTGCCGCCGCCGGCCGACGTCCTGATGCCGGTCGTCCTCGGCGACGGCGTCGAGCGCCTGCGGGTCCCGCCAGCGGGTCGCCCGGGTCGCCCGGCCGCCGTGCTGGCGCTGCTGTTCCCCGATGACGCGGGCGACACGCGGGTGGTGCTCATCGAGCGCACGAGGTTCGGGGATCACCACTCGGGCGAGGTGAGCTTTCCCGGCGGCAAGGTGGAGCCGGGTGACGCCGACGCGACCGCGACCGCCCTTCGCGAGGCGGAGGAGGAGGTCGGTCTCGATCGAGCCGCCCTACGCGTCCTTGGGACACTCGATCCGTTCTGGATCCCCGTGAGTGACTTCGCCGTGACGCCCGTGCTGGCGGTGGCCGAGCGTCGTCCCCGCCTGCGCCCGTCGCCGGCGGAGGTGGCGCGCATCCTCGAGGTCCCCATGGCACGGTTCGTCCCCGATGCCCCGGTCACGATGATGGAACGGACGATCGGCGACTGGCCGCTGCGCTACGGCGCCTACGACGTGGACGACCTGTCCGTGTGGGGCGCGACCGCGCGGGTCCTCAGCCAGCTCGGCGCCATCCTGGTGCGCGACTGACCTATCGTTGGAGGATGACCCGCCTCCTCCTGCGCGCCCCGAAAGGACCGTTCGACGCCGTCCCGGCCGAGGTCACGCTCGCCGACAACCTGATCGGCAACAACAGCGGCAACCTCGTCTTCATCGAGAGTGCCCATCGGCTGCTCGCCACCGGCGGGACGACGATCACCCCGGATCGCTTCGACGCGCCGTGGCTTGGTGCCGAACGCATCAACGAGCGCTTCGACGCCTACGTCGTCCCGCTGGCCAATGCCTTTCGCGCGAGCTTCCGTGAATCGCTCATCCGGATGACCGAGCTCATCGAGGGTCTGCGGATCCCGGTCGTGGTGCTCGGCGTCGGCGCGCAGGCGAACGTGCGCTTCGAGCCCGGCAAGCTTGCTTCGATGGACGACGTCGTGCGGCGCTTCGTCCGGGCGGTGCTCGATCGCGGCCCGTCGATCGGGGTCCGCGGCGAATACACGGCGTCGTACCTGGAGGGGCTCGGGTTCCGTGATGTCGAGGTCATCGGCTGCCCGTCGATGTTCCTCCACGGTGCTCGGCTCCCGATCCGTGACGGCGCGCCGGCCCTGACCACAGACGCCAGGCTCGCGATCAACGTGTCGCCCTACGTCAAGGCGATGGGCCCGATCGTCACCCACCACCTCGCCCGCTATCCGGACCTCACCTACATGGCGCAGGACATCGAGACGCTCGAACTCCTGCTGTGGGGCGAGGCACCCGCGACGGCGTCGATCGCGAGCGAGAACCCGGTGCATCGCTCGCACCCGTTCTTCACAGAGCGACGAACGCGGCTGTACGCCGATCCGTGGCCGTGGTTGGCCGACCTTGCCCGGTTCGACTTCTCGTTCGGGACGCGGATCCACGGCAACATCGCGGCCCTGCTGGCGGGGACGCCGGCGTACGTGCTCGCCCATGACTCGCGAACGCTGGAGCTGGCACGCTACTTCGAGATCCCGCACACGGCGATGCCGGATCTGGCGGCGGATGTCGATGCCGCGGACCTGTTCGCGAGCGCCGACTACGGACCGCTCCAGCGCGGCCACGCCGGACGGTTCGCCACGTTCGCGGCCTATCTCGCGCGGCACGGGCTCCGTCACGTCTTCGAACCCGGCGAGGATCCGGACGCGTTCCTGCGCCAGGTGGCCGCCACTGCCTACCCCCCGGCCATCGAGGTGACGGGCGATCCGGTGGTCAGCCCCTCGAGGCGCCGGTTCGTGCGCGCGGTGCGGGGTGCCCGGCGCGCGGTGCGTCGGCAGCTCAGCCGAGGGGCCTGAGGCTCCGAGCGCGCTTCCGGACGCGGTCGATGCCGCGAACGTCCCACGGTACGTGGCGACGTCCGTTGCGGGCGCTACATCGTCCTATGCCGTCTCACGGCAGGATCGTCCCGAATGACCGTGGGACGGCAACGCCCGTCCATGCCGATGTCTTGGATGTCGTCACGTACCGTGCCACGGCACGAGCTCTGGAAACGCCAGCCCCGCGCGCCCCGCAAGGCCCGCCCCGGAGGCCGTGCGCCCCGTGCGCCCCGCGCGCCGCGCCCCGCGCGACGTCCCCTCAGGCCGGCTCGCCGTCCGACCCGGTCGAGCGTTCGTTGGGGTGCGGCGCGAGGATGCCCTCGCCACGCGCTGCGGGGTCGCGCGCCTCCCCAGGCCCAAGCTCGCGGGCCCGCCCGGCCATGACGCGGGCGTCATCCGCCCCGTCGAATTCGATGACGAAGGCGCGCATCTCGGAATGCTCGGTCCAGGCCGCGTGCGGGACGTCCGCCGGCCAGAGCACCGCCTCCCCGGCCGCGACCCGGGTCCGGTCGTCACCGACACCGACCCATCCACCACCCTCGATCACGACGAACCACGTCGTATCGGGGTTCGCGTGCGGCTCGATCCGGGCGCCGCGGGCGAACGCGAGTTCGGTGATGACGCCCCGACCGTCGGAGTGGATGACCTGACCGGTCAGCCCGACCGTCCCGTCCGGGCCCTCGGGTCGGCGGTGACCGACGCCGAACCGGCGGATCTCGATCGGCACCCGCGAGGCTCCGGGGCCCGCGTCAGCGCCGGCGGCGCTGCGTTCGGGATCGACGCCCGCCGCGCTTGCGGATGGTCGTCTCCGGGTCGGCGAACTTCTGCTTCGAGTAGTAGCGCTCGCGAGCGAGACGCGCCTCGTGCGCGGCCAGGATCGGCGGGAAGCGTCGGAACCGGATCCAGACCAGCGTCCCGATGCCGATGAACTGGGTGATCAGGACGAGGAAGTAGTCGAACTTGAACAGCGCCTCGATCATCAGGAGGCTGAAGGTCACCAGCCCGGTCCACCACATCCACTCCCACATGTCGGTGAACGGCGGGTGCTTGTGGAGCGCTCGCGTCCGGAGGTTGTAGAGGACGAGGAGGACGATGAGGAGGATGCCGGACGCGATCCACGTCGGGTGGAACAGGTCCGGGAAGTTCGGCCCGCTGAAGGCGAGGAACAGGTACTCCCAGGGAGCGAACGTCACGGTCGGGCCTCAGGCGCGCGGGTGGTCATCGGCTCCGGAGTATGCCATGTCGGGCGCTATACTCGGCCGAGCGGTGCGGCGCCTCGACGACCGACCGGGACGCCTCCCGCGGCGACCCACGAGCGCGCCGCCGCAGACCACGGGAGCGAGGAACACCCCGGTGCGAGCCCTGCTGTCAGTCGCCAACCGTGACGGGATCTCGTCACTCGCGCGGGATCTGCGTTCGCTCGATGTCGAGATCTACGCGACCGACGGCACGCGCGATCACCTCGCGAGCGACGGCATCGAGGTCGCGTCCATCGCGGACCTGTCGGACGGCGCCACCACGGTCGGCGGGCAGGTCAAGACGTTCCACCACGCGGTCTATGCCGGCATCCTCGCCCGGCGGGACCAGCCGGACCAGATGGCCGAACTCGAGGCGCAGGGCATCGCGCCGATCGATGTCGTCGTCGTCAACGTCAAGCCGTTCGCGCCCGCGATCGGCGTCAAGCTCATAGGGCTCGACGAGGCGATCGAGATGATCGACGTGGGTGGCGCGGCCCTCCTTGGAGCGGCCGCGCGGAACTCCGCCGGCGTGGCCGCCGCCTCGGACCCGTCGCAGTACGGGAAGATCGTGGCGGAGCTGCGCAAGCACGGCCTGGTGACGCCGGAGACGCGGGCGAGCCTTGCGGCCGAGGCGTTCAGCACGGTCGCGGCCTATCACGCGGAGATCGCCGCCTATCTCAACCAGATCTCGGGCAACATCTTCCCGCGCCGGCTCGCGATGGTCCTCGAGAAGGTCGACGACCTCCGTTACGGCGAGAACCCGCACCAGCGCGCCGCGTTCTATCGCGAGACGACGCACCGGAGCGGGACGCTGGCCGACGCGACGCAGATCCAGGGCGACCGGCCGTCGTTCAACAACCTGCTCGACCTCGATGCGGCGTATCGGATCGCTCGTGACTACACCGCACCGACGGTGGCCATCGTCAAGCACACGGACCCGGTGGGTCTGGCGTCGCACGACGAGCTCGTGGAGGCGTACCGGCACGCGCTCGAGACCGACCCGGTCGCCTCGTTCGGCGGGATCGTGGCCGTGAACCGCGAGATGGACGGCGCCACGGCTCGCGAGATCGCGGCGAACTCCTACGAGGCCGTGGTCGCCCCCGGGTTCAGCCAGTCCGCCCTGGGGCTGCTCAAGGGCAAGAGCGGTCTGGAACTGCTCTCCGTCCCGGCTGATCCCGTCGAGGGGATGCGCGACTACGGCATCGCCAGCCTCGACTTCAAGCGTGTCGCGGGCGGGCTGCTGGTGCAGACGCAGGACGATCTCGGGCTCGACCGTGGCCGCCTCCAGGTGGTCACCCGTCGTCGCCCGACGCTCGAGGAGCTGACCGACCTCCTGTTCGCCTGGCGCGCGGTGCGACACGTCCGATCGAACGCCATCGTCCTGGCACGGAACGGGGCGACGATCGGGATCGGCGCAGCCCAGGCGTCACGTCTAGTGTCGGTGGAGATCGCCCTCCGGCGCGCCGGAGACCGGGCCAAGCTCGCCGTGATGGCGTCCGACGCCTACTTCCCGTTCCCGGACGGGATCCAGGCGGCCGCCGGCGCGGGTGTCACCGCCATCATCCAGCCGGGTGGATCCATCCGGGACGAGATGGCCATCGAGGTCGCCGACCGGCATCACCTGGCGATGGTCTTCACCGGCCGACGCCACTTCCGCCATTGATGTTCAGCGCTGATCCGGCACGGCCGCCTCGTTGGCGGCTCCGCGCCGTCGCTTACGCACCTCCGGGTGCGCTTCGCTCCGGTGCTCGCCGCCGCCTTGCGGACGCACCGGCTGAGCGCCGAACCAGAGGCCGCCTGAGCGCCTCCAGCCGGCTGAGCGCCTCCACCGAGATCTGACCGCGAACGGGAAGGGGACGAGATGGAACAGCTGCTTGCGCTCGAGATGGTCCGCGTCACCGAAGAAGCGGCCATCGCCTCGGCTCGCGCGATGGGTCGCGGCGATCGACACGGCGCCGACCAGCTCGCCACCGAGGCCATGCGTCGGACGATGGACGAGATCGACTTCGCGGGCCGGATCGTCATCGGCGAAGGCGAGCGCGACGAGGCGCCGATGCTCTACATCGGCGAGGAGGTCGGGCGGACGGACCGCGGTCGCGAGAACGTCCCGGCCGTGGACATCGCCGTGGATCCGCTCGAAGGGACCAACCTCGTCGCCCTGGGCCAGGCCGGCGCCATCACGGTCCTCGCCGCGTCGGAGGAGGGCGGCCTGACCCACGCCCCGGATACCTACATGGAGAAGCTGTGCGTCGGGCCGGTCGCCGCCGGCAAGGTGGACATCCGCGCGACGCCCACGGACAACCTGCACGCCATCGCGCAGGCGCTCGGCCGGCGCGTCGGTGACATCACGGTCGTGATCCTGGAGCGGCCGCGCCACGACGCGCTCATCGCCGAGGTTCGCGAAGCAGGGGCCCGGATCAAGCTCATCGGCGACGGGGACCTCTCGGCGGCCATCTCGTGCGCGGTCTCGGGGACCGGCGTCCACGCGGTCATGGGGATCGGTGGGGCTCCCGAGGGCGTCATCACCGCGGCCGCCCTCCGCTGCCTCGGCGGCGAGATCCAGGCGCGTTTCCGCTATCGATCGGACGACGAGCGGGAACGGGGCGACCGGATGGGCCACGGCGACGAGGACCGCGTCTACCACACCGAGGATCTGGCTCCGGGCGAGAGTCTGGTCTTCGCCGCGACCGGCGTGACCGCCGGCGACCTGCTCGAAGGGGTGCGCTTCTTCGGTGGCGGCGCGCGAACGCACTCGCTCGTGATGGCCTACCAGACCAAGCAGGTCCGCTTCGTGGACACGGTCCACATGTTTGACCGCGACAGCCCGCCGCGAGTCCGCCTCTAGCCGAGGCCGACGGTGGGGCGACCGCGATCAGCCCAGCCGCAGGTTCGGCAGGACCTCCTTGCCAAAGGTCTCGATGAACGCGGGCTGGTCGCGCCCGACGTGGTGCAGGTGGATCTCGTCGAACCCGAGGTCGACGTAGTGCTGGATGTTCTCGATGTGCCGATCGAGATCCGCGGTGATGAGCATCCGGTTGACGAAGTGCTCGGGCTTGACCAGCTTGGCCATCGCGGCGAAGTCCTCTGGGTTGCGGATGTCCTGCTTCGGGAACGCCATCCCGCCGTTCGGCCACTCCTTGACCGCGATCTCGGCGGCCTCCTCGTCCGTGGCAGCCCAGCTCAGGTGGAGCTGCAGGATCTTTGGGCTCGTGGACGGGTCCTTGCCCGCCTCGCGCTGCCCGATGTCGTTGTTCTCCCAGAGGTCCTTGAGCTTGGCGTCGGCGGCACCGACCGTGATCATGCCGTCGGCCAGACGCCCGGTCTTCTTGGCGTTGAGCGGGCCGGCGGTCGCGACGTAGATCGGGACGGGCCGCTCGGGCAGGGTGTAGAGCCGAGCGCTTTCGAGCGTGAAGTGCGTCCCCTTGTGCCGGACGACCTCACCCGTGAAAAGCTTGTTGATGATCTCGATCGCCTCGAACATCATCGCCGACCGGACGCCGACCTCGGGCCACTTGCCCCCGATGATGTGCTCGTTGAGCGCCTCGCCCGCGCCGAGTCCCAGCCAGAACCGGTCGGGGTACATGGCCCCGAGCGTGGCGGCGGCCTGGGCGATCACCGCTGGGTGATATCGGAAGCTGGGACAGGCGACCCCCGTGCCGAAACGCAGTGATGTCCGCGCTCCCAGGGCGCCCATGAACGCCCAGGCGAAGGCGCTCTGGCCCTGCTGCGGCGTCCACGGGTGGAAGTGCTCGCTGACCATGAACCCGGCCGTGAAGCCCGCGTCCTCTGCCTGAGCGCACCAATCGAGCAGCGGGGTGGGGTGGAACTGCTCGAGCATCGCGGCGTAGCCGATCTTCGTCATCGTGATCCGATCTCCGGGTGTGGGCCTGGGGCGGGGGTCTGCAAGCGTAGCGCGTCGACCGGGTCAGGCCGGGATGCGAGCGATGGCCTCGATCTCCACCCGCATCTCCGGCGAGGCCAGCGCGACCACCCCGATCGCCGACGATGGGAGCGGCGTCGTGAAGTGACGGGCCCGGATCGCGCCGACCGCGGGCAGATCAGCCATGTCGGTCAGGAAGACAGTCAGCTTGAACACGTCACCGAGATCGGCGCCGAAACGGGCGAGCGTCGTCCGGATGTTGACGATGATCTGCTCGGTCTGCGCTTCCACCCCACCGGGGACGATCGCCATCGTCTCGGGATCCGTCCCGGTCTCCCCGGCGAGATACAGGAGATCGCCGATCCGCGCGGCGGCGGCCCAGCGGCGAGGCGGATCGTACTGGAGGATCTCGGTCATCGATCGGTCTCCTTCGATGTCGTGGCGCTGCGGGGGCGGTCGCGCCCGTCGCGGCGCCAAGCATGCGCCACCGGGTCCCAGATGCCGACGAGACGGACCGCCGTCGGCCCCTCGATCAAGGCGCGGCGGCGCCGGGCACGCTCCACCGTCTCGCCCCAGCCCGGAGGCACGAGACCCGCGGCGAGGTCCGCGAGCGGCGCGAGCACGAACAGCCGCTCCCGCGCGTCGCGATGCGGCACCTCGAGGAACGATGGCGACGCGGCGTCCCCGGCGCGCGCGTCGTCGATCGATCGCCCGGCCGGTGGACGCTCCACGCGGATGCGCGACCGACCGAACACGAGCAGGTCCAGGTCGACCTCGCGCGGTCCCCAGCGCCCGCGGACCTGTCGGCCGAACGCTCGCTCGATGTCCTTGAGGCCCACGAGCAGGTCGATGGCGCCGGCGGCGGGATCGGCTCCGGCCGGCACCTCGATCGCGACGACGGCGTTGTGGAAGTCCGGCTGGTCCGTGACGCCAACGGGTGCCGTGACATACAGGCGCGACACGTCGCGGATCGTGGTCCCCGGCAGGTCCGCAAGCGCCGCGACGGCGCGGGCGAGCGTCGCCGGGGCGTCGCCGATGTTCGCCCCGAGGCCGACGTAGGCTCGGACCCGACGCGTCGTCACGGACACCTCCTCGGCGGCGGCTAGACTCCGGCGATGCGCCCGGTCGCCGTCCGTATCTTCCATCCGGAGCCCCGTCCTGAGGCTGGTCCGCTGGAGCGCTGGGTGGCCGCGGCGAGACTCACGCTCGCCGAGCGGAACGCGACCGGTTTCATCGACGCGGGGGCCGGCGACACGAGGATCGTGCGTGGACCGCGCGACCATACACCGTTCGGGCGGCGGCTCCGGGATCTCGTCCGCGCCGAGCGCCCGGATGGTCTGGTCGTCCTCGGGTCCGGCGCGGTCCCGCTCGCGACGCCCGCCGATCGGCGCGCCTTCGTCGCCGCGGCCGGGGCGGACGGGCGTCGAGCCCTGGTCAACAACCGCTTCTCGGCGGACATCGTGGCCGTGTCGGACGCGACCATGGGGCTGCGCGACCTGCCGGACCTTCCGGGCGACAACGCCTTGGCGCGCTGGCTGGCGACGGACGCGGGCTACGCGGTCGGCGACCTGCGCCGTCGCTGGCGCCTTGGCGTCGATGTCGACGGGCCGATGGATCTTGTGCTGCTCGACGCTCGTCGTGACGCCGACGCCGCAGCCGAAGCGGGCATCGACCTGCGACCCGTCACTGACCGGATCGCCGACCTGCGGTCCGTTGCGGCGGATCCGGGCGCGGAATTGCTGGTCGCGGGCCGAACGTCGGCGGTGACGCTCGCGTGGCTGGAGCGATCGACGGCGTCGCGGACCCGCGCGCTCATCGAGGAACGCGGGATGCGGACGGCCGTCCCCGGACAGCGACCGGCGTCGTCCGTCCTGGGCGCCCTCCTCGACCAGGACGGCCCGACCGCGCTCGGAGCCATCGTCGCGCGGCTCGGCGGAGGCGCGGTCATCGATACGCGCGTCCTCCTCGCGCATCGGCTCGGGGCGGACGAGCGGGCCTGGCCGGTCGCCGAGGACCGGTTCGCCTCGGATCTGCTGCTGCCGGACCGGATCGCCGACCCGTGGCTGCGCGAGCTCACGATGAGCGCCGCGGACGCCACGATCCCCGTGCTGCTCGGCGGACACACGCTGGTGGGACCCGGCCTGCGCCGGCTCATCCGCTCGCCCGTAGCATCGACACGATGACCGACGACGCGACGATGCGCCTGGGCCTGCGCCGCCACGCCCTGCTCGACCCGGCCGCGGTCGGCCAGGACGACGCGCTCGTCGAGCGGATCCGGGCCGAGATCGAGCGCGACGGTCCGATGCCGTTCGCCCGGTTCATGGACCTCGCCCTCTATGACCCGGACGGCGGGTACTACCGCGGTGCGACACCCCGTCCGGGGCGAGACGGCGACTTCCTCACGGCGCCCGAGCTCCACCCGATCTTCGGCGCGACGCTGTCCGGACTGGTCGTTGACACCTGGGAGGGACTGGGCCGGCCGTCGCCCTTCGTCGTTCGCGAGTACGGCGCCGGCACCGGCGCGCTGGCGCTGGCGATGCTCGACGCGCTCCGCACCGACGGCGAGCCCGCGCTCGCCTCGCTCACCTACGAGGCGGTCGACGTGGACCCCCGCCGATCCGAGGCGTTCGCCTCCCGCCTCCGCGAGGCCGGGTTCGCGCACGTGCTCCGCCCGGACGGCGGCGGGCCCGACGCCGGTGGGCCGGACTCTGGCGGATCGGTCGTCGGCGCGTCGACCGCTCGGGACCCCGTGGTGGGGCTCATCCTGGCGAACGAGGTGCTGGACGCGCTCCCGGTCCATCGCGTCCGGCAACGCGGGACGTCGCTGCGGGAGGTCGCGGTCGCGCTGGATGACGTCGGGGGATTCGCCGAGGTCGAGATCGAGCCATCGACGCCGGCCCTTGCCGCGCGACTCGAGACCGAGGGCATCACGCTCATCGACGGCCAGACCACGGAGATCTGCCTCGCGGCGGATCGGTGGATCGCCTCGGTCGCCTTCGGCCTGGCGCGAGGCCTGGCCGTCTTCATCGACTACGGCGCCATTGCCGCCGAGCGCTACGACCCGGTCCGGCGCCGCGACGGCACGCTGCGGGCGTTCGTCGCGCACCAGGTCCACGACGATCCGTACCGGCACGTGGGCCGGCAGGATCTCACGGCACATGTCGATGTGACCGCAACGGTCGCGGCCGCGAACGAGGCGGGCCTCACGTCGGTGGGCGTCACGACGCAGGCGGAGGCCCTGATGGGGCTCGGGATCGAACGTCGACTCCAGGCCATCCAGAACGATCCGGCGACGTCCATGGAAGCCTACCTGGCCCTGCGGGCATCGATGCTGCGGTTGATGGATCCCGCCGCGATGGGACGCTTCCGCTTCATGGCGTTCGGCCGAGACTGGCCGCCCGACGCACCGCTGCGGGCCCTCGCCTACCGTATCCCGCTGCGCTGACGGCCCCGGAGCCACCCGGACGACCCTGGACCGCTCCAGACCATCCGGGACGACCCCCGACTAGGGCGATGTACCTATTGCCGACCATCTCCGGCGGCGCGCACGCTTCCGCTTGGTCGGGCACGACCATGACGGGAAGCGGCGCGCGAACCTGCACGCGCGCTCGGCGCGCGCCGCTTCCCGACGCCCTCCCTCTGATCCCCTTCCGGGCCGTTCCGCGTCCGGTCACGCCACCGGCGTCGGGCCCGTCCCCGCTGCTAGAATGCCGACGGGCGCTGGTGCGCTCCGTGCGGGTGCGCCTGCCCGCTCGCCCAACGGTCCCCAGCCTGCGATGTGTGCGCGGCGCCATCGCCCGAAGGGAGTTCGGTTGACCAGCATCTGGTACATCGTGGGCTTCGCCTTCGCGGGCGTGTCCTTCGTGTTCCTGACGATCGGCGCCGCCTGGCTCGTGTCGCATCGCAATCGCGGCGATGAGCACAAGGGTCTGCCCTATGAGTCGGGCATCGACACCTACGGCGACACCCACGGCCGGTTCGGGCTGTCGTTCTACATCTACGCGCTGCTCTTCGTCGCCTTCGACATCGAGGTCGTCTTCATCTACCTGTGGGCGTACACCTTCGACGGCGGCGTGAGCGCGCTCATCACCATGTTCCTGTTCGTCGCGATCCTGCTGTTCGGTCTCGGGTACGCATGGCGGAAGGGGGCGCTGACATGGCGCTGACGTCCGATCGCCCGGACGCCGCCGCGGGCGACTCGGCCATGACCACGTCCGCGGATCGAGCCGTCATGGCGCCGCTCGTCGTCCCGAACACCCTCTGGCAGGCGGCCGACCCCGAAGCGTACGGCGGCGGTCAGGACAGCGACATCACCCACCTGCGCGAGTACGAAGCGAGTGGGCTGGGTCGTCGCGACGATGCGCGCTGGGGCGGGATGCTGGAGGTCATCCCCACGAAGGCGGACTACGTCCTCGACCTCATCCGGATGAACAGCCTGTGGCCGCTGCTGTCCGGGCTCGCCTGCTGCGCGATCGAGATGATGTCCACGGCGACCTCGAAGAACGACATGGACCGCTGGGGCATGTTCCCGTTCCGCGCCAGCCCGCGCCAGGCCGATGTCCTGATCGTGGCGGGCACGCTGACCACCAAGATGGCGGGCCCGCTCGTCCGGCTCTGGGAGCAGATGCCCGAGCCCAAGTGGTGTGTCGCGATGGGCGACTGCACGTGCTCCGGCGGTCGCTACAAGCGGAGCTACTCCACCGTGGAAGGCATCGACCGGGTCATGCCGGTCGACGTCTACGTCCCGGGCTGTCCGCCCCGCCCCGAGGGCCTCATCTACGGGATGATGAAGCTCCAGCAGCTGGTCAAGGAACGTCGTGGCCACTGGCCGGACCGGGCGATCGGCCCCACCGTCCCCGAGGACCTCTAGGCGTGGATCGACAATTCAAGGCGCGACTCGAGACGCGGTTCGCTGACCAGCTCTCGGGTCCGGTCCGCCAGCGCCATGACGAGACCGAGATCCGCATCGGCGCGGGTGACGTGGTCGCGATCCTGTCGGCGCTCCACGATGAGCCGGACTTCCACTTCGAGTTCCTCGCGGACCTTGCGGGCGTAGACACGGGCGAGGAGATGCAGGTGGTCTACCACCTATGGAGCGACACGACCACCGACTGGCTCCGGGTGATCGCCGGCGGCTTGTCGCGGGACGACCCTCGTGCCCCATCGGCGACGTTCCTTTGGAAGGGCGCCGAGTGGATGGAACGAGAGGCCTACGACATGTTCGGGATCACGTTCGAGGGCAATCGCGACCTGCGCCGGATCTACATGCCACCGGACTACGAAAGCTTTCCGCTCCGCAAGGACTTCTATCTGCCCGATGACGCCGCCCGATCCCCGGGCGGCGGCGTGCGGCCGATGGAGCGCACCCACACCCCGACCAACGCGCCGTCGACCGCGCTCGTGCGCCGATCGGCCGGCTGAGCGAGCGCGAGATGCCCACGATCAGCGAACGTCCGTCCCTTGACGATCCGCGCGTCCAGCTGGACCGCGAGCTCGGCGTGTTCGAGCCGGTGCCGCCGTACCCGCCGCAGACGGAGCGCGAGGCCGAGTTCTACACGCTTCGCGACGGCGAGATGCTCATCAACATGGGCCCGCAGCACCCCTCCACCCACGGCGTGCTCCGCGTGGTCCTCAAGCTCGACGGCGAGAAGGTCGTGGACCTCGATCCGGTCCTTGGCTACCTCCATCGAGGTGTCGAGAAGCTGTGCGAGAACGCGGACTACCACCAGGCGATCTGCTACCTCGACCCGCTCGAGTACGTCAGCTCGCTCTTCTGTGAGTGGCCCGGCGTCATGGCCTTCGAGAAGCTGCTGGACGTGGAGGTCCCGCGCCGCGCCGAGTACATCCGGGTGCTCTCGACCGAGCTCAACCGGATCGCCAGCCACGCGCTGTTCCTCGGCTGGATGGCGCTCGACCTGGGCGGCCTGACGCCGATCCTGTGGTCGTTCATCGAACGGGACGAGATCGTCGACATGCTCGCGAGCCTGACCGGGCAGCGGATGCTCTTCAACTACTTCCGGATCGGCGGCGTCAACGGCGACCTCAACCACGAGTTCCTGAGCCGCCTCGGCGACTGGATGAGCCGCGCGACGCAGCAGATCGACTCCGGGAACGCGCTCCTCAACGAGAATGAGATCTTCGTCCGGCGGATGCGCGGTCTCGGCACGATCGACTCGGCGACCGCGCTCCGGATGGTCATGACGGGCCCGAACCTGCGGGCGACGGGCGTCCCGTTCGACGTGCGTCGGGCGCATCCCTACAGCGTCTTCCCGGAGCTCGAGTTCGACATCCCGACGCGCGACGAAGGCGATTGCCTGGCGCGCTACCTGCTTCGGATGGACGAGATCAAGCAGAGCCTCCGGATCATCGATCAGTGCCTCCACAACATGCCCGATGGGCCGATCATGGCCAAGCTTCCGCGGCTGCTGCGGCCCCGACCCGGGCGGGCGTACGCCGCCGTCGAGGGGCCCCGCGGCCAGTACGCGGCCTACGTCGTCAGCGACGGGACGGACCAGCCCTTCCGGATGCGGATCCACGACCCGTCGTTCATCCACCTGCAGTCCGTGGGCGTGATGATGCCGGGCCACCTGATCGCCGACACCATGGCGATCATGGCCAGCCTGGACCCGATCATGGGCGGCGTGGACAAGTGACCATCATCGGTCGAGGATGGTCACGGTTGACGCTGCCCGGGAAGATCGTCTTCACGCTGGTGCCGTTGCTGCTGGCGCTGACGGTCGGGCTGGTCGTCGTCATCGTGGCCTTCGGGGCCGGGATCGTGGACATCCTCGCGGCCAACCTGCCGATCATCCGGTTCGCCGTCGCGGCCACCGTGATCCTGCTGATCACCGTCCCGACGGCGTTCCTGATCATCTACATGGAGATGAAGGTCATCGCGCTGATGAACCTTCGTCTCGGGCCGGACCGGGTCGGTCCGTTCGGGTCGCTGCTGTCGGTGGTCCACGGGCTCAAGGTCCTCATGAAGGAGGACTTCACGCCGACCGGCGCGGATCCGCTCGTCTTCACCTGGGCGCCGGTCACGGTCTACCTCGCGAGCGTGATGAGCCTGCTCGTGATCCCGTTCGCGCCCGGCCTGTTCGGCTGGGACATGAACCTGGGGCTCCTGTATTTCTTCGCGGTCGGCGGGCTCAGCGTCGTCGGTCTGTTGATGGCCGGCTGGTCGAGCTTCAACAAGTACTCGCTGTTGGGTGGCCTGCGGTCCGCGGCCCAGGTGATCAGCTACGAGATCCCGCTGACGCTATCGGTCGTCGGGCTGGTGCTGCTCGCGGGCACGATGAGCCTCAACGAGATCGTCCTGATGCAGGGACCGGTCTACAACGAGGCGCACGAGCTCATTCGCGGGGGCTGGTTCACGGACTGGAACGTCTTCAAGCAACCGCTCGGGGCGCTGATCTTCTTCATCGCCGCGACCGCAGAAGCCAACCGCACGCCGTTCGACCTGACCGAGGCGGACTCGGAGATCGTGGCCGGGTTCGCAACCGAGTACTCCGGGATGCGATTCGGGTTCTTCTTCTTCGCCGAGTACGTGAACGTCTTCGTGGTCTCGGCGCTCATGGTCGTGCTGTTCTTCGGTGGATGGAACGCCCCGTTCCCGTGGCCGTGGCCCATCGAGCTCGCGACGATCGACCCGGGATCGCTCGGGATCGGGCTGCTGTTGCTCATCGGGATCGCGCCAGTGGCGCTGACCCTGTTCTTCGCTGCACCGATCTGGATCGTCAGCTCAAGGATCAAAGGTTGGCAAGCCCTCCTCGGCGGGTTCGTGCTCGCGAACCTCTTCATCGTCACGGTGGTCGGGGCATGGGCGTTCATCGGCCTCGACTGGGTCGCGGGGGTGATCTGGTTCATGGGCAAGACCTACGCGTTCGTCTTCACCTTCGTCTGGATGCGCGGAACGCTGCCTCGCGTTCGGATCGACCAGCTGATGGACTTCGCCTGGAAATGGCTGCTGCCCGCGTCGCTCCTCAACCTGTTCGTCACCGCGACCGCGATCGTGGTGGTCAAGAACGTGTGGCCCTGAGGTGAGCTTCATCCCCGGGTTCGGCATCGTGAAGGGCATGAGCCTGACGCTGCGCCGGTTCTTCGAGCCGAAGGTGACCATCAAATACCCCGAGGTGCGCCTCGACGTACCGCACAAGTTCCGCGGCCGGCTCCAGCTGCTCTACGACGAGTGGGGCACGCTCAAGTGCGAGACCTGTTTCCAGTGCGCCCAGGCCTGCCCGATCGAGTGCATCGACATGGGCGGCATGGATACCCGTGGCCGCTACCACATCCACTGGGGCGCATCGGAGACGTACGGCGAGCGGCGCGAGGAATCCGCACTGCGGCGCTCCGGCCGTCCGGTCCCGGATCCGGCCTATCAGCCGTTCCAGACCGTCGATCTCTCCGCGGTCGACGGGATCCTCGAGGAACACGATCACGACCCAGCCCGGATGCTCGCGATCCTCGAGGCGACGCAGGCCGCCTACGGCTACCTGCCCGTGGCCGCCCTCAAGCGGATCAGCCAGGTGACCGGCGCCTGGTACGCGATGATCTACGGGACCGCCAGCTACTACGCCCACCTGCGCTTCGAACCCGCGAGCGCGACGACCCAGGCGAGCGCGGTCACGGCGCATCGACCCCCCGAAGCCGCGTACCTGAGCGCGCTCGGCACGGCGCTCGGCACGCCACCTGACGCCGGTCGACCGTCGTGACGACCCGGCTCAAGACCCCGAAGGGCTGGACGAACGTCCTGCTGACGCGCGCGGAGTCCGCCGATCCGGCGGATCTCGACGCCGCCGTCCGCGCCGGGGCGTTCACCGGGCTCAAGACCGCCATCCGCGACTTCGGACCGACCGCCACGATCGCCACGATCGGAGAGTCCGGGCTGCGCGGCCGAGGCGGCGCCGGGTACCCGGTCGCCGACAAGTGGCGGACCGCCGCGACCACCGACGCCCCGCGCCGGTACCTCGTAGCGAACGGCTACGGCGCGGATCCTGCCTCCACGACGGACCGGTTCCTGCTGGCCAGCGATCCGTTCGCGGTGATCGAGGGCGTCGCCATCGGCGCCTTCGCGATCGGCGCGACCGAGGCGTTCATCGCGGTCCGCTCCGAAGACACCGCGCTCATCACCGGGCTCGAGGCCGCCATCGGCGCCGCGACGGACGGCGGGTTCATCGGGTTCGATGCGTTCGGGCCTGGCCGCGACCTCACCGTCACCGTCCGGCCGGTCCAGGGCGCCTACATGCTCGGCGAAGAGACCGTCCTGCTGAAAGCGCTCGAGGGCAAGCGCGGCCAGCCTGAGCAGCGCCCACCCCATCCAGCCGAGCGCGGCCTGTGGGGCATGCCGACGGTCGTCCAGAACGTCCAGACCCTCGCCGCGGTCGCGTGGATCCTGCGCCACGGGTCCAAGGCCTTCGCCAAGATCGGGGCCAAGAGCAGCCCCGGGACCGTCCTCGTCCAGGTCCGGACGCCGTCGGGCGAGGGCATCGCCGAGGTCCCGCTCGGGACACCGCTGCGCGACATCGTCGGTCTCGGTGGGGCGCTCCCGGTCGGTCGGTCGATCAAGGCCGTCCTCGTTGGTGGCCCATCCGGCGGGATCCTGCCGCCCGACGCGCTCGACACGCCCTACACCTTCGATGCCCTGCGGGACGCCGGCGCCCATGTCGGCTCCGGGTCCGTCGTCGTCGCCGACGATCGGGCCTGCGTCGTGGACCTGGCCCGTCTCCTGACCCGGTTCTGTGCCGGTGAGGCGTGCGGCAAGACGATCCCGTGCCGGATCGGCACGCGGAGGCTCGTGGAGATCGCGGATCGAGCGGTCGAGGGCCGGCCGCGACCCACCGACGTCGACCTCCTGGCGGACCTCTCGGCGGACATCGTGGGATCCGCGCTGTGCGACCACGAGCGCCTGACGACGCTCCCGCTCACGAGTGGGATGCGATACTTCCGCTCCGAAGTCGACGACCACCTGTTGCGCAGCACCTGCCCAGCCGGCGTCTGTCACCCGATCGCGGTGACCGCCGCTGCCACCGCATAAGGCGACCATGGCCGACCTTCTGACGCGCCCCGACAGCCGCCCCGTCCCGGAGCCGGATTCGCTCGCCGACCGGCTCCTGGAGACGCGCTCGCCGCAGCGACCGCAGTCGACGCCGCGCATCCGCATCGAGGTCGACGGGCGCGTCATCGAGGGCTTCGAGGGCCAGACCATCCTCGAGGTCTGCCGGGACAACGGCATCGAGATCCCGACGCTCTGTTACGAGCCCAAGCTGCCGGGGTTCGGCGCCTGCCGGATGTGCGTCGTCGAGGTCGAAGGCGAGGAGCACCCGCCGATCAGCTGCTCGCGGACGTGCGAGCCCGAGATGAAGGTCCAGACCCAGACCGAGGAGATCCGCCGGCTACGCCGCACCAACCTCGAACTGATCTTCAGCGACCACAACGCCTACTGCCTGCCACCGTGCCAGAACAAGTGCCCAAGCCACATCGACATCCCCGGGTTCCTCAAGGCCAACGCGGAGGCGAACTGGCGGGAGAGCGCGCGGATCTTCAAGCGCACGATCCCGTTCCCGTCGGTCCTCGGCCGCGTGTGCCCCGCCCCATGCGAGGAGCATTGCCGCCGCGACGAGGTGGACGAGGCCATCGCGATCCGCGACAGCCACCGCTACGCCGGCGACCAGGTCCTCAAGGCGATGCTCGACGACGGCGTGGACCCGCCGATCCCGTACGAGCGCCAGCCGGCGACCGGCCGACGCGCCGCGGTCATCGGGTCCGGGCCGGCGGGCATGGCGGCCGCGTTCTACCTGCTGCTGTCCGGCCACGACGTGACCGTCTTCGAGCGCGACGCGGCACCGGGCGGGATGCTCCGCTACGGGATCCCCCAGTACCGACTGCCCAAGGTCGAGGTGCTCGAGGCCGAGTACGAATCCGTCACCCGGCTCGGCGGGAAGATGGTCTGCAACGCCGGGCTCGGGCGGGACTTCACGCTCGACGACCTGACCAACCAGGGCTACGACGCGGTGGTCGTGGCGATCGGCTGCTACGACACGAACAAGCTGGGCATCCCCAACGAGGACGCCGCCGAGGTCCTCGACGGGCTCGAATACCTGCGCACCGCCACCCTGGGACTGCCCTACCCCGACCACGTCGGCAAGCGGGTCGTGGTCATCGGTGGCGGCTTCACGTCGATGGACTGCTCGAGGACGTCGGTCCGCCAGGGGGCCAGCGAGGTCACGCTCGTCTATCGCCGCGACATGAAGGACATGCCGGCATCGAACGAGGTCCACGAGGCCATCGAGGAAGGCGTCACCGCCATCTTCCAGGCCGGGCCGACGCGGGTCATCGTCGACGAGGCCGGGAACGTCACCGGCGTCGAATTCATCCGGATGCAGCTCGGCGAGCCCGACGCGTCCGGTCGTCGACGCCCGGAGCCCGCGCCCGGCACCGAATTCGTCATCCCGTGCGATCGCGTTCTGCTCGCCATCGGCCAGGGTCCGGAACTCGACTGGCTCGAACAGCCCGGCAATGAGGGCCCCGAGAAGACCAAGCAATGGCGGCTCAAGGCCGACGCCGTCACCTTCGAGACCGGGCGACCCGGCGTGTTCGGGACCGGCGACGTCCGGATCGGCGCCGCGACGGTCGTCCAGGCGATCGCCGAGGGCCGTCGTGCGGCGTACGCCGTGGATGCCTTCCTCCAGGGTCTGGACCTGACCGCCATCCGGACACGCCAGACACTCGCCGAGCCGCAACCGGAGTTCCTCTCGATCGTGCCGTTCACGGCCGAGGTCAAGGAACCGCGCTACCGCATGCAGGCCATGGAGGCCGAGGAGCGCAATCACGACTACATCGAGTACGAGCTCCCCTATACCCGAGAGGCGGCGGTCGCGGAGTCGACGCGCTGTCTCCAGTGCACGTGCGAAGCGATCGGCTTCTGCGATCTCCGTCGGCTCGGCATCGAGTACGGCACGACGCTCCCGACCCTCGAACCGAAGCACCACAACGGCGCCGGCTATCGGAGCGTGACGGAGAACCGGTTCACCGGCGTCAATCACGACTATGTCCGCGACGATTCGCACGCGTTCATCCTCCGCGAGCCGTCGCGCTGCATCGACTGCGGCCGGTGCGCCCAGGTCTGCGCCGAGGTCGTTGGCGCGGCCTGCTACGACTTCATGCGCATCGGGTTCGACACGCTGGTCACGACGCCGCTCGACATGAGCCTCAACGACACCCCGTGCGTGTCCTGCGGCCGGTGCGCCGAGACGTGCCCGACCGGGGCGCTCATGCCCAAGCCGCGCGTGCTCGAGAAGTACGAGGTGGACGAGAGTCGCTGCATCCTGTGCGGGATCTGCGTCGACGCCTGCCCGTACGACGCCCTCCGCGACGGCGGCGACTTCGAGCTTTCCCACACGAGTCGCGAAGAGCCGATGATCGACCTCCTGGCACTCGCGGCCATCGACCGCGAGACCGAGGTCACGTACATCCGTCGCGAGCGCGGCTGGGCGGACGCGGCCGCCGCCGCGGGTCGACCGCTCGATCCGGCGCGGATGCTCCCGATGCTCCCCGCGGCGATCACCGGGATCCCGGCCGGCTCGAACGGGAATGGGAACGGACACGGCCACGCCCACGGGCACGGTCACGACCATGGGAACGGCGCCGGGACGGCGCTGCTGACCAGCGGTCACGAGTAACCGCGCGTCCGTGGTCAAGAACCTCGTTCCGATCCTCCTGACGCTCGTCGTCGTCGGCACCGTCACCGGGATCGCCGGGATCATGGTCCTGTTCCTGGGCCAGGACTGGACGGACGCGCTGTTCTTCATCTTCGGCGCGGTCATGCTCATCGCCGGGTTGCTGGTCGTGACGATGCGCGACATCATCCGCTGCGGTCTGGCGATGATCGTCTGCTTCGGGGCGCTCGCCGGGATCTACGTGATCCTCCGCGCTCCCCTCGTCGGCGCGGCACAGGTCATCGTGTACATCGGCGCGATCAGCGTCCTGATCCTGTTCGCGATCATGCTCACGCAGACCAAGGACGCTCCGGCACGGCTGGTCTTCCAGACGCAGGCTCGCGCCGCAGGCCTGGCATCGATCGTGGTCGCGGTCCTCGTCATCCTCGCGGTCCTCGCGACGGACTGGGGCGAGGCGTCCACCGTCCAGCGCGTCGACACCGAGAAGATCTCCGAGGTCCTCTTCACCTCGTTCGTGCTGCCGTTCGAGATCGTGAGCGTGCTGCTCCTCGCGGCGGTCATCGGCGGGGTCTTCCTAGCCAAGCGCGAACCGGGTGGCCCGTCGTGAGCGAATCCCTCGACGCCTACCTGGTCCTCTCGACGATCCTGTTCGCCATCGGCACGTTCGGGTTCCTCGCCCGGCGCAACGCGATCAGCATGCTGATGTCGATCGAGCTGATGCTGAACGCGGTGAACCTCGCGATCGTCGCCTTCGGCTCGTTCATCCCGACGCCCGCCGATGCCATCGCCCCGCTGGCGGCGCAGGGTTCCGTGATCGCGCTCATGGTCATGGCCGTGGCGGCGGGCGAGGCCACCGTCGGGTTGGCCATCGTCATCGCCATCTACCGTAACAAGAAGACCCCGCTCGTCGATGAGTACGACGCGATGAGCCGATGACGATCGACGCGCTGGTCCCGCTCCTCGTCGTCCTGCCGATGGCCGGCTTCCTCATCACCGCAGCCATCGGCCGACGGCTCGGCAAGGCCGCCCATCTGATCCCGGTCCTGGCGATCGTCGTCGTGTGGCTGATCGCGATGGCCGCGTCGTTCGGGGCCCTGACCGGCGCCGAGCCGTTCGGCGAGCACGGGGCCACCTTCACGCTGTTCGAATGGATCCCGGCAGGGGAGTTCGTGGTCCGGGCGGACTTCTTCGTCGATCAGCTGACGGCGTGTCTGCTCATCGTGGTGACGACGATCGGGCTCCTCGTGCACGTCTACTCGATCGGCTATATGAGCCACGACCCGGGCTACTGGCGCTTCTTCGCCTACCTGAACCTGTTCATGTTCAGCATGCTGCTGCTGGTCCTGGCGGACTCGTGGCTGGTGGTCTTCGTCGCGTGGGAGCTCGTCGGCCTGTCGAGCTACCTGCTGATCGGCTTCTGGTTCCGCAAGCGCTCCGCGATGCTCGCGGCGAAGAAGGCGTTCATCGTCAACCGCGTCGGCGATGTCGGGTTCGCGCTCGGGATCATGGCCGTGTTCATCAATACCGGAGCCGCCGGCGAGGCGACGCTCAACATCCGCGACTCGATCGAGGTCATGCTCGCGCACGGCGATGCCAACCCGATCCCGCTCATGGCCGTCGCGCTGCTCGTGTTCGCCGGCGCGATGGGCAAGTCCGCCCAGTTCCCGCTCCACGTCTGGCTTCCCGACGCCATGGAGGGCCCGACCCCGGTCTCCGCGCTCATCCACGCGGCCACGATGGTCAACGCCGGCGTCTACCTGGTCGCGCGGGCCAATCCGCTGTTCGCGGCCGAGCCGTCCGCGATGGTGGTGGTGGCCGGGATCGGGATCTTCACGGCGATCCTCGCGGCCTCGATCGCGATGACCCAGACCGATATCAAGCGCGTCCTCGCGTACTCGACGCTGAGCCAGCTCGGCTACATGTTCGCGGCGCTGGGGGTGGGCGCGTACACCGCGGCCATCTTCCATCTCATGACCCACGGCTTTTTCAAGGGCCTGCTGTTCCTCGGCTCCGGCTCGGTCATCCACGCCGTCCACGAAGAGCAGGACATGCGCCACATGGGTGGGCTCTCGAAGAAGATCCCGATCACCTACGCCACGATGCTGGTCGGGTCGCTGGCGATCGCGGGGATCCCGCCGCTGGCCGGCTTCTTCAGCAAGGACGAGATCCTCGGCGAATTGTTCAAGCTCGGGTTCGAGTGGGTGTGGGCGATCGGGTTCGTCGTGGCGCTGATGACCGCGTTCTACATGTTCCGGCTGATGGGCCTCACGTTCTGGGGCGCCTTCCGGGGCCCGGCCGCCATCTGGGACAAGATCCACGAGTCGCCGCTGGTGATGACCGTGCCGCTGATCCTGCTGGCGATCCCGTCCGTGGGTCTCGGGATGGGGCTGGGTCTGCCGCTCGGCGACAGCACGATCCACCACTGGCTGGAACCGGTCTTCCACGAGGCGACCGAGATGCTCCATCACGAGGAGGCGGCGTACGCCCTGTTCGGCATCGACGGGGCGCTGATCCTCGCGAGCGTCACGATCGCGGTCATCGGGATCGCTCTCGCGTGGCGGCTGTTCGGCGCCGATATCGGCGGGCTCCACCTCCCGGCCCGCCCCGAGAGCGTTCGCGAGCTGAGCGCCCGCGTCCCGTTCCTGTACCGCGCCTCGCTCAACAAGTGGTGGTTCGACGACCTCAACCACCTGTTGTTCATCGTCGTCGGCGGGCGCGTGGCCCAGGCGCTGTTCTGGTTCGACCGTGAGGTGGTGGATGGCACCGTCAACGCGATCGGTCGCTCGACCGTGGCGTCCGGCCGTGGCCTCCGCCGCGTCCAGACCGGCCGCGTGCAGAACTACGCGCTTGGCATCGCCATCGGGCTGATCGTCATGGCCGGGTCGTACCTCGTGCTGGTGGGTCGCTGACGATGGACCTGAGCACCTTCCCGATCCTCACCGTGGTCACGTTCCTGCCGCTGCTCGGCGCGGTCGCGGTCGCGGTGTTGCCGGCCAGCGCCGCCCGCCCGGTCGCGCTCGGCTTCGCGCTCGTGACCTGGGCCGTCTCGCTCATCCTGCTGGGCGGCTATCTGCCGTCGGCGGAGGGGTTCCAGTACGCGGTGACCGTGGACTGGATCCCGTTCTTCGGCATCCAGTACAAGCTGGGAGCGGACGGGCTGTCCATCGCGCTGGTGGTGCTGACGACGACCCTCACCTGGATCAGCCTGCTCGCGAGCTTCAAGCCGATCCAGACCCGGATCAAGGAATACATGATCGCGTTCCTGATCCTCGAGGTCGGGATGATCGGCGTCTTCCTCGCGCTGGACCTGTTCCTGTTCTACATCTTCTGGGAGATCGTGCTCGTCCCGATGTATCTGATCATCGGGATCTGGGGCGGCAGCAACCGGATCTACGCCACGATCAAGTTCGTCCTGTACACGCTCGTCGGGTCGCTCCTGATGCTCGTGGCGATCCTGGCCACCGCGTTCGCCTACCAGTCCGTCACCGGCTCGTGGGCCGGGGCCTTCGACTTCATCACGTTGCGCGACTTCGCGGCCTCGAGCGGGTTCGCTCCGGCGCTTCAGGTGGGGGCGTTCCTTGCCTTCTTCCTCGCCTTCGCGATCAAGGTCCCGATGTTCCCGTTCCATACCTGGCTGCCTGACGCGCACACCGAGGCGCCCACGGCTGGCTCGGTGATCCTGGCCGCCGTGATGCTGAAGCTCGGCGCGTACGGCTTCATTCGGTTCGCCGTCCCGCTCTTCCCGGATGCGGCGTTGACGTTCGCCGGTCCGATCATCGTGCTCTCGCTCATCGCCATCATCTACGGCGCCATCGTCGCCCTCGTCCAACCGGACCTCAAACGTCTCGTGGCGTATTCGAGCGTGAGCCACATGGGATTCGTGACGCTCGGGATCTTCGTATTCACCGAGCAGGGCATCCAGGGCGCCATCCTCCAGATGATCAACCACGGGCTCATCACCGGCGCGCTGTTCCTGATGGTCGGCGTGATCTATGAACGGACCCATGACCGGACCATCGCCAAGATGACTGGGCTGGCGGCACGAACGCCCGTCTGGGTCGCGCTCTTCGGGTTCTTCGTCTTCGCGAGCGGTGGGCTGCCCGGACTGTCCGGGTTCGTCGGGGAGTTCCTGACGCTCGTCGGGACGTTCGAGGTCAGTCCGGCCGCCGCCGCGGTGGCCACGCTGGTGATGATCCTCGCCGCGGGCTACCTGCTGTACATGTACGGCCGGATCGCCTTTGGCGAAGTGTCCGGGTTCCTCGCCGGTCTCGGCCATCACCTGACGGACATGACGCCCGTGGAGATCCTGACGCTGGCCCCGTTGGCGGCGATGGTCGTCGTGTTCGGCATCCAGCCCGGTCTGTTGCTCGGGCTCCTCGGGGGCGTCGTCGATGACACGCTCGAGGCGGCCCACGGCGGATCGGCGTTGGTCGTGGCGCCCGAGATCGCGCTCGGCATCATCGGCCTCGTGATCGTGGGGATCGTCGCGCGGATCGGCTTCGTGCTCGCCTCGCCGAATCGACCGGCATCGACGCTCCCCGCGGAAAGCGGCGCCGCCCATTGACGACCGACGACTTCCTGACGATCGCGCCGCTCGCCGCGGCGATCCTGACCGCCTTCGCCGTCCTGGTCGTGGACCTCATCCGTCCGTCGAACACGGCGCTGGCCGTCGCGACGACGATCATCGGCCTCGGCGTCACCGCGGCGATCACCATCGCCCAGGGCACGGTCGTCCGCACCGCGTTCGGCGGGGCGTACTCGATGGACGCGCTCACGATGTACCTCGACCTGCTGTTCATCGCGATCGTCGCCCTCACGGTGATCTTCGCCCCGGACTACCTCGTCCCGCGCGGGCTGCCGGTCGCCGAATTCGCGACGGTCCTCCTCTTCGCGATGGCCGGGGCGATGCTCATCGCCGCGTCCACGGACCTGCTGATGCTCTTCCTCGGCCTCGAGCTGATGGTGCTGCCCGGCTACCTCCTGGCGGGCTACCACAAGACCGACGGCTACTCCACCGAAGGGGCGATCAAATACTTCCTCCTGGGGTCGTTCAGTTCGGCGATCTTCCTCTTCGGCCTGGCGTTCGTGTGGGGTCTGACCGGGACCACGCGCGTCGAGGGCGTCGCCGATGCCCTGGCGGCGATCGTCAGCGGGAGCGCCGCGCTGTCGCCCGGGCTGGCCATGGGTCTCGCCTTCCTCACGACGGGGGTCGCCTTCAAGATCGCCGCCGTCCCGTTCCACTACTGGACGCCTGACGCGTACCAGGGTTCGCCCACGCCCATCACCGGCTATCTGTCCGTCGGCCCCAAGGTGGGCGCCTTCGCGCTGATCCTGCGGCTCTTCGCCGAGGCGCTCGGTCCGCTGGCCGAGTGGTGGCTGCCGGTCGTCGTCGTGCTCGCGGCCATCACGATGACCCTCGGGAACCTCGTGGCCCTGACCCAGGACAACGTCAAACGGATGCTGGCCTACAGCTCCATCGCCCACACCGGCTACATGCTCGTGGGCCTGGCGGCGTATGCCGGCGGCCAGATCTCCGGGCTGGAGGGCCTGCTGTTCTACGGCGCCGCGTACACGTTCATGAACCTCGGGGCGTTCGCGGTCATCGCCGCGCTCCAGAAGCGGCCGGGCGTCACATCGGCGCTCGACACCTTCGCCGGGCTCGGTCGCACGGAGCCGCTGCTCGCCATCTTGATGACCCTGTTCCTGCTGTCCCTCACCGGGATCCCGCCGCTGGCCGGCTTCTTCGCCAAGGCCTACGTGATCCTCGCGGCCGTCCAGGCGGGCGGAGTCCTGACGGTCCTCGCGGTGATCGCCGTCCTCAACGCCGCGGCCGCGGCCTTCTACTACCTCCGGGTCGTGGTCTACATGTTCATGCGCGAACCCGCCAGCGACGCACCGGCGTTGCCGCATGGCCGGTTGCTGTGGATCGGACTGGCCGTCGCGACCGTCCTGACCATCGCCATCGGGCTGTTCCCCGGGCCACTCCTCGAGCTGGTGAGCGTGGCCGCGGACGTCCTCCCGGCGCCGATCGTCCTCCGCTAGACCGGCCGCTCCCCGGCCGACGCCGGCGATCGCTCCCTCGCCAGACGACGCGCGACGGCGCCCAGCAACCGGGCCACATCCACCGATGAGCCGATCACGATATCGGCGCGCGCGACGACATCTGGCGGGGCGGCCAGCCGCCCGTGGACCGCGACCGCCAGCCCATGGGCGATCCGGTGCTCGGCGTGCGCCTCGTGGAGGGCGTCGAACGCCTCGGCGTCGCTGAGGTCATCACCGAGCGCCAGCACGGCGCCCGGCCCGTGCTGGGCGATCAGTCGCTCCGTCGCCTCCCGCTTGCCACCGGCCTCCCGCGGCCGCAGGTCGACCACGGACCGTCCCCGATAGGGCGTCAGGCCGTGGTCCCCGAGCGAATCGCGGCGCTCCACCGCGGCGACGGCGGCCAGCACGGCGTCGCGGGCAGCTGGGATGTCGTCGGCCTGGCGGACATGGAAGGCGACCGATGGGCCCTTGCGCTCCACGAACAGCCAGGCGGGATGATCGAGGATCGCCGCGACGCCGCTCGCGAGGGCCTCGGCTGGACGCTCGTGCGACTCGAACCCGGGTTCCGGGGTGACCACGATCGAGCGAGCCGACGCACGGCGCTCGAGCCACCCGCGCTGGAGCCCGTGGTCCCCGTGGTATTCGATGCCGCCCACGCGGGCTCGCGACGCGACGTCGACGACCGTCCGCCCGGTCAGGACCGCGATGTCGAGCCGTCCGGGTCGGGCGACGCGAAGACCCGCCAGCCGACGCAGGGCTCGCTGGGCGAGCGGATCGATGCGCGCCGCGCCGGGGTCGCGGGAGCCGGGGGTGAGCGTCCCATCGAAGTCCACGATGACCAGGAGCGGCGCCGGTGCCCCCGATGAGAGCGGCGATCGCGGTCAGGACGGCGGCGCGCTCGGAAACCCGCCGGTCCGGGGTGGGCCCGGGGTAGCTCGTCAGGGCGTGACCTCCACCCCGGGGAGGATCTTCTCGAGGCCCTCGGCCATGAGGTCCGCGCCGATCCCGCCAAGGGCGCCGTCGCGGATGATGCCGTCGGCGTCGATCCAGAAGTGGACCGGCAGCGCGATGGCGCCCCAGGCATCGGCGACGCTGCCGTCGGTGTCGAGCCCGAGTGGGAAGATCGCGCCGAGCTCGTTGGCGAAGCTGGCCACGGTGCCCTCATCTTCGCGCACGTCGACCGCGAGGATGACGAGTCCATCGTCGGCATATCGGGCGGCGAACCCGTTCATCAGCGGGAACTCGTCACGGCACGGCGGGCAATACGTGCCCATGAAGTTGACCCAGACCGGCTGGCCTCGCAGGTTCAACAGGTCCATCGTCCCACCGCCGACCTGGGGGACGACCAGGGCCGGGGCCACCTCGCCGATCCGGAACGGAGCCCCCGATGCCGCCGAAGCGGTGGCCGTATCGGTGGGAGAGGCCGTGGTCGTGGTGACCGGCGTCGCCGGGGCGCTCGTCACCGGCGAGGCCGATGCCGCCGTCACCGGCGTGGGCGTCGGCAAGCTGGCGGGCCCCGGTCCGAGGAACAGGATCCCCGCGAAGGCCAGGCCCGCCACGGCGATCCCGACCAGCAGGCCGGCGACGATCGATAGGCGTGGCCACATGGGCCGAGCGTACCAGTACGAGCGGGCCGTCGGCGTCGGCGGAGGGTCGCTGCTACGATGCCGCTCCGATGTCACGCGTGGTGGAGCCGGTCCGAACCCGCTTGCTGCCGGCGCTGCTCACGGCGATCGGCGTCACGATGCTCGCGGCCGGCTTGCTCAGTTTCTCCGCCCCGGTCACGGCCCTCGGCGAGACCCGCCCCACCCCGACCGCGACGGCGACCCCTGTGGCGACCCCCACCCTGTCGCTCGGGACGCTCCCACCCCTGCGCTCGAGTGCTCCGTCCGCGACGCCGACGATCCCGCCGGACCGGGTCGCGACCCGGGTGCGCATCGCGGCGCTCCGGATCGACCTGCCGGTGATGCTCCAGGTGACCGCCAAGGTGCCCTGCGACGTCGCGATGTACTTCGAGGATCCGCTGCTCGGCCAGCCCGGCGAGGGCCGCGCGACCTATATCTACGCTCATGCCCGTGCGGGGATGTTCCTGCCCATGCTGGACGCGTCGAAGGTCTCGAACGGCAAGAAGATGCTCGGGATGGTCGTGGAGGTCTGGACGAGCGACGACCAGCACTACCTCTACGAGATCACGAAGGTCCGGCGCCACGTCCCGTACGACACGGGTCTGTCGGCGGCCCTGTCGGCCACGGAAGAGGAGCTCTGGCTCCAGACATCCGAAGGCGTCGGGACGGCGCCGAAGCTGCAACTGATCGCCAAGCCCTTGTCGCACGGCTCGGCGGACCACGACGAGGCGCACCCGAAGGCGAAGCCGGTCATCTGCACCTAGCCGCGTCGGATCAGATCCATCCGATCCGACGCAGGACGGCGACCGCCAGCCCGGCCCCGACGATCGCGACGGCCGTCACGACCCAGAATCCCGCGGACTCCTGGCCCGCAAGCGCCGAACCGGCCTGGCTCATCCCGAAGATTCCCCCGACCGCGCCGATCCCGGCGAGGATCACCGTCACGCCGGTGAGGCGCTTCATGATCGTCGAGAGGTTGTTGTTGATGGTCGAGAGGTAGACGTCGAGCGTCGCCGCCGTGAGCTCGCGGTAATTGTCGAGCTCGTCGGTCAGCCGGATCACGTGGTCGTAGATGTCACGGAAGTACACGATCTCGTCCGGATCGACCAGCGGCGTGTCGCGGTTCGTCAGCTGATTGAAGATCTCACGGACCGGGCTGACCGCCCGGCGCACGTCGATCAGCTCGCGCTTGAGCACGAAGACCTGCTCCAGCGTGTCGGGGCTCGCGCGACGGATGACGTCGTCCTGGACCGCATCGATCGCGTCGCCGAGCCGGTCCGCGAACGGGAAGAAGCCGTCGACGATGTCGTCCGCGAGGGCCCACAGGAGGTGGTCCGGACCATGCGCCATGACCGGCCCGACCCCAGCTCGCAGGTGGTTGGTGGTCATCGGATCCCAATCGTCCTCATGCGAGGTCAGCAGGAATCCGCGACCAAGGATGAAGTCGACCTCCGAGGCGATGACCGCATCGTGGTAGGCCAGGTGGAACAACACGATGTGGACCACATCGTCGGTCGTCTCGATCTTCGCGCGCTGGTTGCCTTCCAGCACGTCTTCGACGATGAGGTGGTGGAGCCGGAGCGCGGTGCCGACGGCCTCGACCTGGTCGCGGGCCGGGGCCGACAGGTCGACCCAGACCGCGGCGTCCTCGCGATCGAGCCAGCCTGGCAGGGCATCGATCGCGTCCATGCCCGTCGCTTCGTGCGTCTCGCCAGCCACGAGCACCGTGACATGGATCCGGCCGGAACCCGGCCCGAGCCGGGACGGACCGTTCGGCGACGGCTCAGGGCGCAGAGCTGGTTCGTGTGGCCTGCCGGTCATCGCGCGTCAGCATACGCGTCCGCCCACCCAGGATCAGGGACGGGGCTGCAGCTGCGGCCATCACCAGCGCTGCGGCGACGAACAGCCCGACCATGATCCCGGCTGCTTCGCGTGACGCCCACGACTCCAGCGCGTCGATCACGAGCGGGTCGCGGAAGTCCCGGTCGCGCAGAACCGCGGGGATGACGTCGCGGAAGGCGTCCGGCGTGGCGTAGATGCGGTCCACGAGCTGGTCGATCGTCGTCGAGCCATAGGCGGTCAGCACGGCAAGCCCCACCGCCATCCCGATCGTCCGCGCCACGACCACCATCGACGAGGCCGCGCCATACGCTCGCCGTCCGGCGGCCTCCACCGCGGCCTCGGAGCGAGGCGTGACGGTCAGCCCGAACCCGAGGCCGAACAGCCCGAGCGTGGCGGCGACGGTCGTGACGGGCGTTTCGGGGACCCAGCTCGACATCGCAGCGAGCCCGGCGATCCCAAGCGCGATCCCCAGGATCGACAGCCCGCGCAGCGACAACGCCCGGGCGAGGAGGCCCGACGCGAGCGCGCCGATTGCGGTGGACCCCGCGAGCGCGCCGAGCGCGAGTCGCTGCTCGTCGGGTCCGCCATAGAGCACGCGGTCCACGAAGACGGCGCCGCCGATGATCGCGGTCGCGAAGGCGTAGCCCGTCAGGAGCGACACGAGGGTGGCAGCGAAGAACCGCGGGCTCGCGAAGAGTCGCGGGTCGATGAAGGGATCCGGGTGTCGCATCCCGCGCACGAGGAAGATCCCGATGAAGACGGCGGCGGCGGCGAGGAGCCCCGCGATGGCGGTCGCCGGATCGAGGCTCTCGAGCAGCACGTCGGTGCTCCCGATCAAGGTCAGCCCGAGGAGCAGCGCGAGGAGGGCCAGCCCGAACCAGACGGCTCCGGGGACATCGGGCCGACCCGCCCGTCGAGGCGTGTCCCAGCCGCTGGACGCGGCCCAGCCGACCAGCAGCGCGACAAGCCCCGCCGGCACGATGATGAAGAACACCCAGCGCCAGGCCGGCGCGAACAGGTCCTGCGCCGGTGCCGGCAACCGGGCCGCGGCGATAGCCTCGGCCGGATGGAAGGACCCCAGGATGGCGGCTCCAACGAAGGGGCCAGCGGCCATCCCGAGGAAGGTCAGTGCACCGATCACCCCGAGAGCGCGGCCGCGTCCTGCCCCGTCGTACAGATGCGCTGCGGCCGCGGTCCCAACCGGGACGAGGACCCCGCCACCGGCCGCCTGGACGAGACGGGCGGCGATCAGCTGGTCCATCGTCTGGGCGAGTCCGGCGAGGAACGACCCAAGCGTGAACAGCGCGAGGGCCGCCAGCAGGGGACGTCGTGCGCCCCACAGGTCGGTCAGACGGCCCGCAAGGGGCATCGTCAGCACGTAGACGAGCAAGTACCCGTTGATGATCCAGCTCGCCTTGCGCAGCTCCACCCAGGCGGACCCTGCGCTCGGGTCCGCGAGGTCGTCAAGGATGGACGGCAGCGCGACGGCCGTGATCATCAGCTCCAGCCCGCTCAGGAACACCCCGACGCCGAACACCGCAAGCACGACCAGCGCGGACCGGCGATCCATGCCGCGGAGTGTAGTGGCGCGGTCGCGGCAGCCTGCGACTGGGGCCGGTGCCGCTCCACGGTCCGTGGCGACACCCACGACACGGGCCACGTCATCCTGTGTCGCCCCACGTCAGATCCGTCCCGCGTGATCGTGGGACCGTCCCGCAGACCAGCCAAGGCGCACGGGACGTCGTCACGTACCGCCCCACGGCACAGGGCCGATCGCGACGGACGCCCCATGGCGTCGCTGATCTAGACCCTTGACACAGCGCCGGGCCGCCGCATAGCATCAACGCCCGTTGATATCAACCGCTGTTGATGCGACGGCGGAGGAGACCCCCACACCCGTGCCGACCCCCGCCCGGATCCGTTCGACCCTTGCGTCGATCGTGCTCCAGCCCGACGACCTGCGCGACCTTCGCGCGTTCCACAAGGCCCTGGCCGACGTGAACCGCCTGCGTATCGTCCGCCGCTTGGCGGAAGGCGAGGCGTCAGTGCGCGAACTGATCGAGCACGTTGGGCTGTCACAGCCACTCGTCAGCCATCACCTCAAGCGCCTTCGCGTCGCCGGGCTCATCGAGAGCCGACGCGTCGGGCGCGAGACCGTCTGCACCCTTCGACCCGAGGCCTTCGGCGAGGTCGCCGCACGAGAACGGGCGATCCTGGGCATCGTCGGTCAGGGCGCCGCCTGATGGCCATGTCGAACGACGCTCGCGCCCGCGTCAAGAAGGTCTTCGAACCCATCGCGCTCGGGATGGGTCGGCTCGGCCTGACGCCGGACGCCCTGACCCTCATCGGCTTCGGGATCACCGTCATCGGCGCGGCGCTCCTTACCCAGCAGCAGTGGCTCGCCGGTGGGCTCGTCATCTTCTTCGGTGGCGTCTTCGACATGTTCGATGGCACGCTCGCCCGCGCGACCGGCAAGGTCAGCAAGCTCGGCGCGTTCATGGACTCGGTCTTCGACCGCTGGGGCGAGTCGTTCGTCTATCTCGGGATCATCGCCGGCACGTCGTTCGCCGGGTTCCGGGAGGGCGCGATCCTGGCCGCCGCCGCGATGGGCTCGGCCTTCATGGTCAGCTACACCCGGGCCAAGTCCGAGGGTCTCGGGTTCACCGCGGGGACGGGGATGGCCGCCGTCGGCATCATGCCCCGGGAGGTCCGCCTCGTGATCTTGAGCCTCGGCCTGATCCTGGCGACCGGCCCCATCTACGAGGTCCCGCCGCTGGGCGCCGCGTGCCTGGGCGTCTGTGACTTCCCGCAGGGCGGCAGCCTGACCGCCGCGCTCCTCATCATCACGCTCGGCGCCACCATCACCACCATCCAGCGGATCCTGCACGTTCGCGCGCAGGCGAAGCGACAGACCACCGCAGACACGTCAACATCACCGCAGTCGTAGGAGTACGGAGCAAGATGGCCAAGAACGGTTCGAACGGCAAGAACGGCAGCACGCCCGACAACACCTGGGCGGGTTCGGGCCGTCGCGGCGACGGCAAGGTCCGCGTCGCCATCGTCGGGGTCGGCAACTGCGCGAGCAGCCTCGTGCAGGGACGCTACTACTACGAGGACGCCAAGGACGACGACTTCGTCCCGGGCCTGATGCACGTCAATCTCGGCGGCTATCACGTCCGCGACATCGACTTCGTCGCCGCATTCGACATCGACAAGAACAAGGTCGGCAAGGACCTGTCCGAGGCCATCTACACCAAGCCCAACAACACGTTCGTGTTCCAGCAGGTCGCCAAGACCGGCGTGACCGTGGAGCGCGGCATGACCCACGATGGCCTGGGCAAGTACCTGAGCCAGATCATCGAGAAGGCACCCGGCCCCACGGCGGACATCGTCGGCATCCTCCGCGAGCGCGAGGTCGACGTCATGGTGTCGTACCTCCCGGTCGGCAGCGAGGAAGCGACCAAGTGGTACGCCGAGCAAGCCCTCGCCGCCGGCGTGGCCTTCGTCAATGCCATCCCGGTCTTCATCGGGCGCGAGCCGTACTGGCAGCGCCGCTTCGCCGAGAAGGGCCTGCCGGTCATCGGCGACGACATCAAGAGCCAGGTCGGCGCGACCATCACGCATCGCGTCCTGACCCGCCTCTTCATGGATCGCGGCGTCAGACTCGATCGGACGTATCAGCTCAACTTCGGCGGCAACACGGACTTCCTGAACATGCTCGAGCGCGAGCGGCTCGAGTCCAAGAAGATCTCCAAGACCAACGCTGTCACGTCGATGCTCGATTACGAGCTCGACGACGACGACATCCACGTCGGCCCCAGCGACCACGTGCCGTGGCTCAAGGACCGCAAGTGGTGCTACATCCGGATGGAGGGCACCACCTTCGGGGACGTGCCGCTCAACGCCGAGCTCAAGCTCGAGGTCTGGGACAGCCCCAACAGCGCGGGCGTCATCACCGATGCCATCCGCTGTCTGAAGCTGGGTCTCGACCGCGGGCTCAAGGGTACGCTCGTCGCGCCGTCGAGCTACTTCATGAAGAGCCCGCCGCGCCAGATCCACGACGACATCGCGTTCAACCGGGTGGAAGCGTTCATCCGCGGCGAGGACGACGAGACCCTCGTCGGGACGGAGACGGCCGCCAAGCGGACGTACCGTCGGCTCGCCGGCAAGAAGGCCACGGTCGCCACCGCGGCGTCGTGACCGCCGAGGGTCGCCGGTCCGAGACCGCGACGGCCGCCGATCGGCGCCTCGAGGCGCCGCATCGACGCGGTGGGTCCAGCCCGCGCATCGTCGAGCGGCTCGCGGTCGCCGGCTATCGCGCGTTCTCATGGATGCTCGCCACCGTCCCGGCGGGCCTCGCGATGCCCATCCTCGCCCGGCTCTCGCAGGCCAGCTATCTGATCTGGCCGGCGAAGCGGCGCTGGTCCAACCGGAACTTCGGCCACGTCCTGGGCCTCCCGCCGTCGGATCCGCGCGTCCGGCGGCTGGCGCTGCGCGCCTACGGCGAGTACGGCCGCTACCTCGTCGAACTGATGCGTCTCCCGTCGATGTCCGCCGAGGCGGTCGCCCGGCTGGTCCCGGACATGGACGCCGAGGGCATCCGCCGGATCTGGCGTGACGCGCCGGGCGGCGGGCTGATCTTCGCGGTGGGTCACGTCGGCAACAACGATGCGGTCGCCGCGGCGATCGCGGATCATGCCCTGCCGATCAGCGTCGTCGCCGACGATTCATCCTTTCCGGAGTTGTTCGAACTGCTCCGTCGGCAGCGCGAGTCGTGGGGTGTGAAAGTGGTCGCGTGGCGCAACCTGCGGGCGATCTTCGGGGTGCTGCGACGGCGCGAGATGCTGGCGTTGCTCGTAGATTGGGGCTACCGGAGCGACGGGATCCCGGTCCGGCTGTTCGGGGCGTGGACGGCACTACCGGCGGGACCGGCGACCCTCGCGGCGAAGACCGGGTCGCGGATCCTCCCCATCACGATCCGGCGCGGGTCGAACGGCCAGTTCACGGTGTCGTGGCCGGACGGGCCGATCGACGTGACGTCCGCCGACCCGGCCGAGCTCCAGCGGGCGACCCAGGCGTTGGCGGCCTCGCTGGAGGTGACCATCCGGGCGGCACCGGACCAGTGGTACAGCTTCAAGCCGATCTGGCCCGCGACGGCCGAGGAATCAGCCGATCTCGAACGACGGGCACGACGGATGCAGGCGGGCGAGCCGGACCCGGGTCCGGCACCGGCATTCCGATGACGTCACCGGCGCGGTGGCTCCGGACGCGGACCCTCATCGCCGGGTCGTGGCTGGTCTGCCATCTGCCGGAGGGGCCGCTGACGTGGCTCGCATCCCTCGGCGGCGATGTCTGGTACCGGATCGCCCCCGACCGCGCCGACCAGGCACGCCGGAACCTGCGCCGCGTCTGTCGCGCCCTCGCCGAGCACGGCCGCGGGGGTCCACGCGTCCGGGCCGCCGCCGAGGATCCTCGCGCGCTGGAGCGCCTGGTCCGCTCGGCATTCCGCCACTACGCCCGCTACTACCTCGAGGTCGCCCGGACGCCTGCCATCGGGGCGGACGAGCTGGAACGGCGGATCGTCGTCGAGACGCCGGACCTCATCGACGCGGCGTTCCAGCCGGGTCGCGCGGTCCTGTTCGTCGGTCTCCACTTCGGCGCCCTCGAACTGCCGGCGCTCTTCCTGGCGGCGCGGGCGGGCGAGGCCGTCGCCCCGATGGAGACGGTCGACGACCGCGAACTTCAGGCCTGGTTCGTCCGATCGCGGGGCGCCGCCGGGCTGCGGATCGTCGGGCTGCGCGAGGCTCGTCGCGAACTGCTCGCGAGTCTCCGGCGCGGGACGCCGGTCGGGCTCGTCGGCGACCGGGACATCACGGGCGGCGGGATGGCGATCGACCTCTTCGGCGCGCCGGCCCGGCTCCCGCTAGGTCCGGCGATGCTCGCGGTGGAGAGCGGCTCGCCGACGTATGTGGTCGGTGTGCGGCGGGTCGGGGTCGGTCGATACGTCGGGCGGCTCGAGGCGATCAAGGTCCCGCCCGACGGACCACGCCGCGAGCGCGTCGAGGCCACGATGGCTCGCATCGCGGTCGCGTTCGAGCGCATCATCGAGGACGCACCGGACCAGTGGTGGGCGGCCTTCTTCCCGATCTGGCCGGACCTCGAGGCGGGGACCGTGTCATGACCGACGCGCCGGCTCACGGCCGGGCCGATCTCCATATCCACACCGCCGCCTCGGATGGCACCGCGGCCGTCACCGCGATCCTCGAGCGGGTCGAGGCGCTCGGTGATCTCGACGTCATTGCGATCACCGATCACGAGCGGATCGATGCAGCGCTCGCCGGGCGCGCGATGGCGCTCGACCGCGGGCTGGCGTTCGAGGTGATCATCGGTGAGGAGGTCACCACGCTGGGCGGCCACCTGCTCGCCCTCGACATCGAGCGGACGGTGCGCTCGTATCGCTCGCTGCGCGACACGATCGCCGCGATCCACGATCAGGGGGGCCTCGCCATCCCTGCGCACCCCCTCGTCCCGTACCCGCTGTGCGCCCAGGGCTGGGTGATCCGTGGCCTCCTCGACGACCCCGATCCGCGCGTCCACCCGGATGCCATCGAGACGTTCAACCCGACCGCCCTCGGACGCCCGTGGCATCGGCGCGTCGTCGCGTTCGCGGACCGCCATGGGCTGGCTCACGTCGGGAACAGCGACGCCCATGCCCTCGACGCGGTGGGGATCGGCGCGACGGCATTCCCCGGGCGCACCTTCGCCGACCTGCGCACGGCCATCGCGGCGGGCACGACGACCCACCAGGGCCGCTTCCACGGGACCGTGGGGCAGTTCGGGACCTTCGGGCAGCAGCTGCGCAAACGCGGCGCCGACGCCCGCGCCGAGGTCGTGGGCCGGATCCGACGGGACGGCACCGGCCGGGATCACGGCTACCCGGGCGGCACACAGCGGCCACCCCGCTACGCGCCACCGGACGGTGACCGGGCGTGAAGATCGGCCTCGTCTGTCCGTATGTCTATCCGGGCACCGGTGGCGTCGCCCAGCACGTCCAGTTCCTGTACGAGAACCTGCGCCTGCGCGGCCACGACGTCCGGATCATCACGGCCAGTCACGGGACCCAGCGGGCGTCCGAAGGCGACATCATCCGGGTGGGGGTCGGGTTCTCCATGCCGACCAACGGGTCGGTCGGCACCCTGACGTTCTCGCCGCGCTACATCGGCCAGGTCCGCGAGATGCTGGCCCGCGAGCAGTTCGACCTGCTCCACTTCCACGAGCCGTTCATCCCGTTCCTGTCGCTGTTCCTGCTGCGCGAGTCCACGAGCGTCAACGTGGCCACGTTCCACGCCTACGCGGGCTTTTCGCCCTCGTACGAGTTCGGGAGTCGCGTCCTGGGTGGTCACGCGGCCAGGCTCCACGGTCGCGTCGCGGTCAGTGCGGCCGCCCGACACTTCATCGACCGGTTCTTTCCCGGCGACTACAAGGTCATCCCCAACGGTGTCGACGTCGGGCGGTTCAGCGGCGCCGTCCCCCTGGCGCGCTGGAACGACGGCACCCCGAACCTGCTGTTCGTGGGTCGCCACGAGCCGCGCAAGGGCCTCCTGCACCTGCTGAAGGCGCAGCGGATCCTCCGGCGGACGGGGTACGGGACGCGGCTCCTCGTCGTCGGGACGGGTCCTCAGGAGCGGGAGGCGCGTCGCTATGTCGCCACGCGCGGCCTGCAGGGCGTCGAATTCCTCGGCCGCGTGACCGACGCGGAGAAGGCGCAGCTCTACCGCACGGCCCAGGTCTTCGTGTCGCCGGCGACGGGCGGCGAATCGTTCGGGATCGTCCTGCTCGAGGCGATGGCCGCGGGCGCGCCGATCGTCTGCTCGGACATCCACGGCTACAAGGGCGTCGTCCGGCGCGGGCGCGAGGGGCTCCTGGTCCCGCCGCGCGAGCCCAAGGCGATGGCGGTCGCGATCGCTCGCCTCCTCGACGACGAGGCGCTGCGCGAGCGCATGGGCGCGGCCGGGCGAGCGCGCGCCGAGGACTTCAGCTGGCCGAGCGTGACCGCGAAGGTCGAGTCGTACTACGGGTTCGTCATCCGCCGGCTCGCCGCGAGCGGGCACCTCCCGCCGGGCTTCCACGGGGAGGTGCCTCAGGCACCGCCGCTGCGAGCGAAGCCGTCCGCGTCCGACTCGTCCGATCGGTCCGACGGGTCCGAGGCCGCGGCCGGCGCATCGGCGAGCGACACCCGCCAGACCCAGGCCGAGTAGGCGACGACCAGCGCCGTCGCGGCCACCGCGATCAGCAGCAGGGCGAGGCTCGGGGTGAACAGCGGCAGTGGGTCGTTCCGGTCGATCTTGCTCACCGAGAACTGGAACGCGTAGAGGTACGTTGGGACGATCCCCTGGTACGCGTTGTGGATGGCGGACGGGAGCGGCAGCGCCGCGATGTTCGGGTACAGGATCACGAACCAACCCACCGCGGCGGCGATATAGGCCACCACGAACCGCCGCGGGTCGCGCCCACCGATCACCGATGACGCGAGGTAGACCATCGGGATGGCGGCCGCCAGGACGATCGGCTCCACCGGCAAGCGGGTCAGGTGGACCAGTTCGACGTTCGGGATCGCCGCGGTCGCCACGATGGCCAGGGCCGCCACGACGCCCGCGATCAACAGCGGCTGCGCCCACGTCAACGCGCCACCTCGTCGTCCGCTGTCCTCCGCGGTCAGCGCGAGGACCGTTCGGACGACTACGAGCGCGCCGATCCCCGCGACCGCGGCGAGCGCGGCCGTGCGGCTCGTGAGGACGAAGTCCGGGATGACCGCCGGGCAGGCCTGCGATCCGGGGTTCACGATCTCGACGCCGACGATCGCGCACAGTGGCCGCGAGAACAGCCACAGGGCGCCGGGCAGCACGATCGCGGCCGCGCCGGCCAGCCGCGCCAGCTGCCACGTGGCCCGCGACGCGCCGTGCCACAGCTCGGCGATGAAGTAGGCGAGGGCCGCGATCACGAACGGCAGCGCCGTGTAGTAGTGGTACTGGAAGGCTGCCCGATCGATCCGCGCCCACGGGATCCACTGGCACGCGAACCCGATCGCGATGAGGGCCAGCGCGAGGCTCCGTCGGCGATACGCCATCGCGCTCACGAAGAGGAGTGCGGGCACACCCATCCACCAGATCACGAGGTTACCGGCGTCGTAGAGCGCGGCGGTCGTGCCGCCGGCCAGCCCTTCGGCGTAGAACCAGACAGGCTTGAGGTCGAGCGGCCAGGCCCACCACGGTGAGGAGGCCGGGTGCGGCGAGACGAGGCCGTTGTGGTAGCCGTACATCTGGCCGGTGAGCGCGACGAGCGTCTGGCCCTGGTGTCCGGCGGGCCAGCCAGTGAACAGCTGGTGGTCGTCGACCATCGCCCACGGGATGTAGGACGCCACGTAGACCGCGAGCGGGATCGCCAGGAGGCTCACCGCCGCCCACAGCACGGGCACGCCGAGACGCCAGCCGGGGCGGAGCCAGCCGTCCGGTGGCGGAGCCGGAGGGTCGAGGCGGCGGGCCGGATCCGCGGGACCTGGCGGCATCGCCAACGGGCCGAAGCCGTAGCGGCCCGAGACCTTGAAGACGGCATAGACAGCGATCGACGCGAGGCCCAGGGCCACCGCGAGCGTCAGGGGGGAGATGGCGACCGGACCGAGCGGATACGTGGTCTCGAGACGACCCGTGGCCAGCGCGGCGAAGAAGACGAAGGAACCGCCGGCGGCCGGCACGATGAGCGCGAAGCGCATCTCGTCGTCGGTCCAGGCGATCGGGTGGAAGATGGCGACGACGACCGCGATCAGGGTCAGGGCCGTCATGACCAGCAGAAACAGGAGGTTGCCGAGGCCCTGGCCCTCCGGGACGCTGATCGCCATGTAGCCGAGCACACCGGTCAGTCCGATCAGCCCGAGGATCACCACGCTTCGTCCAAGGGCACTCCGGGCGAGGATCAGCAGCCCGACCCCACCGATCGCGTACAGGGCCGGCCACTTGGCCGCCAGCGCCAACCCCAGCAGGAGACCGACGATCGGCATGCCGATCCAGAAGGCCCAGCGCGAGCGCCACCACCCCGTCCAGATGGCCGCGAAGACCGTGTAGGCCGCGATGATGAACAGCCCGACGTAGGCGTCGTTCATGCCGATCCGGGACTGGACGAACGTCATCCCGTCCACCAGCACGAACAGCCCCACGAGACCGGCGACGAGCCGGCGCTTGAACAGGATCCGCGCCAGCAGGTACAGGCAGGCGAGCATCAGCGTGCCCGCGATCACCCCGGGCAGCCGCCACGCGAAGGCGTGCGAGCCGATATCGATCGACGCCGTCGCCCCGGCGCCATCGAAGACCAGGAGTTGCTGTCGATCGTCGGCCGGATATTCGGCGGCGACGTCGGCCGCCCACGCCGCGGGCTCGAAGCCGTCCGCGAGGCGTGCGTCGGCGTACACCGCGTTGGCATGCGGCTCGATGACGTACACCGTCCACGGACCGCTTGCGCCGGCGCCTGGCGCCCGCCCCAGGACGTGGATCATCTGGGTGGCGTCGTCGTACACCACGCGGGACCCCAGCCCGGGCAGTGGATGCGAGCCGCGATCCGACGGGCCCTCCTTGGCCTGGTCGCCGGCGACCGCGACGACGTGATACTGGGGTTCCTCTGCCGTCCCGCTTGTCACGTACAGGCGGGTGCCGTCGAAGGTCGCGGCCCCGATGCCGTGCGCCCCGCCGCTCATGCCGATCGTCGTGACAGTCGTCCCGTCGGCAGCGTCGATGAACGTCAATCCGGCACTCGTCGCGACGGCGAGGCGATCCGATTCCTCGATCGAGAACCCCGCGAGTCGCCCGTCCTCGATGGCGGCCTCGACGTCCGTCCGGGTCTGCCCGGTGCCTGGGCCGTCGACGACGACCGTGGCGGCATCTGTGGCCAGGGTCGCCTCGTAGTCCGCGGCGTCACCGTCGAGCAGTTCGGCGAGGACGGACGCGGCGGCGGCCGGATCGGCGACGTCAGCGGGTACGGCCGTCAGCACGGCGCCCGTACCACCGTCGGCGATGTCCGCGAGACCGGGGAGGGCGGCGTTGCCCACCAGCGAACCGTCGGATCGATCCAGGATCTGCAAGCCGTCCGGTCCCGCCGCCACGACGCCCGCCCCGTCGCGGGTCAGGAAGAGTCGCGTGACCGGGCCGTCGGTCCGGGTGAGATCGGTCACGTCGGTCCGGAACCCGTCGACGCCCACCGTCGCCGCGTCGATCGTCGCGATGCGACCGTCGTCGAAGCCGAGGAACAGCTCCCCGGAATCGGGGTCGATAGCGAGGGCCGCCAACCCGGCCAGGCCGCCGACCGAGCCGTCGAGCGCCCGCGATCGCAGGTCGTACGCTCGCAGCTCGGACCCCGTCGCGATGAAGAGCCGGTCGCCGGCGATCCCTCCGGGCGCCGATGCATCCGCCCGCCGAGGCTCGATCAGCGCGGCGCGGACCGTCACGCCGAGGTCGCTCGTCGCGGTCACCCGGTCCTGACCCCAGGCCACGATGCCGGCGGCCATCGCGTACTTCGCGAGATGCGGGTGCGTCCATTCGTAGATGTCGTGCGACTCGCCGTACCGCCACGCCTGGAGGAACTCCGTGGCGGTCCGGGCGTGATAGACCTCGTCGAAGTGCATCTGGTACGGCTCTTCGAGCCGGAACGTCCGCAGCGTCATGCTCGCGATCACGAGCATCACGAGGAGCCACAGGTCGAGCCGGTTCAGTCGGCCGCCGCCCTCGGCCAACAAGGAGCCGCTGCGGTCCGGTCGGATCGACCGGTCCGTCCAGCGCTCGCGGATCCAGCCAGAGAGCCCGAGTTCGGCGAGGCCCGCGCGGGGCGTCCAGGTCGGGAGCTCGGGCGGCGCCGTGTCCCAGTCGACGGCATCGGCCGCGACGTCGGCTGCGGCGGCCGGCAGCGCGATCCTGTCCCGCGCGCCCCCGACCGGCTCGTCCGCCGGCCACGGCTCGTCGTCCGGCCACGGCTCATCGACCCAGGCCGGGGCCGCGTCGTCGAGTTCGTCCGCCAACCGGTCGGACGGCGCGGCCCGGAGCTGGAGGACCGCCCAGACGAATCCCGTCGTGTGGAGGATCACGATCGTCATGACGCCGATCTCGGTCCGGATCCACTCGCCGATCCCCAGCCAGTCCGCGATCGAGGGGTTGCCCGGATAGAGCGTCGTGATGACCACGTACATGTTCAGGAACGTGGCGACGCTCAGGACGACGTAGGCGATCCGCCAGCGCCATGAGATCGCCGCCAGGATCGCGCCAAGGGCGAAGAACGGGAACCCGTACCGCTCGTGGACCCGCGTGGGGAGGATGAAGAACGCGAGCGCCAGGACCGCGAGGACGACGAGTAGCGTCAGACGGTCCGGATGCCGAGCGGCGAACGCCAGCACGAGCGCGAACCCGCCGAGCAGCAGCCCGGAGCCGATCGCGATCGACGGGATCCCCGCCAGGACCGACGTCCCGGCGCCGCAGACCCCCTCGAGGGCGACGTCACAGACCCACTGGCCCGCGTTCGCGAGGCTGTAGCCGGCGTCACCCACCACCAGCGCCCAGGGGTTGTAGGCGTTCACGGTGAGGTATGGATACCCGCCGCCCGTCGAGAGCAACTGCTCGACGAGCCCCACCGGTGAGAGCGCGAACGGCAGGGGGACGAGGACGGCGGTGGCGAATCCGGCGACCGCGGTCGTCACGATGCGCCAGGGGTGACCGGTCCGCGCCGGGTCACCTTCGCCGCCGTCGGGCCACAGGGCGCGCCGGATCGTCACGACCGCCACGAGCGGGACGAGGATCCCGAGCTGCGGCTTGATGATCGCGGCGATCACCGTGAAGATGGCCGCGCGCTCGGGCTGGTCGCGCCAGAGCGAGCGCAGGCCGAGCAACAGGAAGACCACTCCGAAGGAGTCGACCTGTCCCCAGACGACCGAGTCGAACCAGCTGACGGGGTTGAGGACCGCCACCGCGGCCGCGCCGATCGCGACGCGCCGGCGCCCGCCGAGCTCAAGCACCATCGAGGCGACGAGCCAGCCGATCGCGAGGTCGGCGAGGATCGGCGGGACCTTGATCAGGTCCCCGACGCCCCCGAGCGCGCCCCCGGCGATCCCGACGGCCCACAGCACGTAGAGATACCCGGGCGTGTAGTCGTGGAAGAAATCCCGCTCGTAGAAGCCCCACGGCCCGTTCGTGGCCAGGTCGACCGCCCAGAACCGGAAGGAATCCAGGTCCACCTTGAAGCCAGACCCGGGGAGGAGGTATGCGATGATGACGCGGAGGGCAAGTCCGACGGCGAGGACGATCAGGACCGCGCCCACGGCTCCTTGCGACCCGGTCGACCGTGCTGGCGCGCCTGTGCCTCGCTCGGTCCCACCGGAATCGGGGCCAGTCACCGGGAACGGCTCCTGCACGAGCGTGGAAGGTGGATCGGAGCGTAGCACAGGGTCGCCGCTGGGACCCCTTCGCCCTCGGGCCCCCGGTGGCGGTCGCCATCGTGGCGTTCCTGGCCGTCCGGATGGGACTCCAGCCCGGCCTGGAATTCTGGGACACGGGCGAGTTCCAGGCCGTCGGCCCACTCATGGGCACGGCGCATCCGACCGGCTACCCCACATACACCCTGCTGGGCTGGTTCGCGGCGGTCGTCTTCCAGCCCCTCGGCGATCCAGCGTTCCGCATGAACTTCTTGTCGGCGGTCCTGGTCGCTGTGGCTTCCGGCGTGACGGTCGACCTCGTCCGGACCCTGACCCGCTCGACGGCGATCGGGATCGCCGCCGGTCTCGGGCTCGCGCTCACGCCGATCGCGTGGTCGATCGGGACGCACGCGGATCCGCACGCGCTCCATCTCCTGTTCGTCGCCGGGCTGCTCCGCCTGCTCGTCGGGTGGGCGGACCGCGTCGCCGACCCGACCCTCGGCGCCACGGACCGCTGGCTGCTGGCGGCGACGGTCGCCTACGGCCTGTCGGTCGGGAACCACTCGCTCACGCTCCTCCTCGCCCCCGCTGTCGGGTCGTACGTGCTGTGGGTGGCGCCGGGGATCCTCCGCCGCCCCCGGTTCGTGTTGACGTCTATCGCTGTGCTGGCGGTGACGATCGTCGCGGTCTACTCGGAGCTGCCGCTCCGCTCCGGACCGTTCCCGGCCGCGCTCGTGTACGGCGCGCCGCAGACGTGGGATGGCTTCTGGTACGTGGTCCTCGGGCAGCAGTTCCAGGGTGACGTCGGCGATGTCCCGGGCGACGCGCTGACGAAGGCCGCCGCGTTGGTCGATCTTGCCGTCGCCCAGTTCGGGGTCTTGACGGCCGCGATCCCGATCGCGTTCCTCGCCACGGCGATCCGTCGGCCGGCGTTCGCCGTTCTGACCGGCATCGCGGCGGCCATCACCGTCGTCTTCACCGCTTCGTATCCGGCGTCCGACATCGGCCGCTACTACCTCGGCCCGGCGTTGATGGCCTGGGTCTGGCTGGCGGTCCTCACCGGTGTGGTCGCCGAGCGTGCGGCAAAGTTCGGGGGTCCCCGGCTTCCGGTGATCACCAATGCGGATGCTCCGGACGATCGGCGACCGGCCGGCACCGCGCTGCTCGCGGGCCTGCTCGCGGCGGCGCTGCTCGCCCCCACCGCCGCATCGCTCAGCGCGCGGTTCGAGGCCGTCGACCGGACGACGGACGTGCGGGCCCGGATCTGGATCGAGACCGTGCTCCCGCTGCTCGAACCCGACGCCGTGGTCGTCAGTGGCTGGAGCTACTCGACGGTGCTGTGGTACGCGCAGCGGATCGAAGGCCGCCGGCCTGATATCGTCGTGGTGGACGACACGACCCGCCAGGCCGAGGGGCTCGGCACGATGACCGATGTCATCGAGGCGCACCTCGGGCGACGCCCCGTCTACGTGATCCGGCAGAACCAGGCGGTCGTGCCCTACCTTAAATCCCGGTACGTGATCGACCGCCCCGCGCCCGAGGAGATCGGCTTGTTCATCCACGTCCTCGACCGTCGTCCCAGCGCCCCATGACCCATCCGCTCCCGGTCCCGGCGCGCGTCGCACGGCTGTCGTACTTCTTCCCGGCGCACGACGAGGAGGCCAATCTCGGCGGCCTGGTCGAGGAGGCGCTGGCCACGCTGCCGACGCTCGCGGAGACGTTCGAGATCATCGCCGTCGACGACGGCTCGAAGGACGGCACCCGGCGCATCGCCGACGAGCTGACCGCGGCCCACCCCGGGATCGTCCGCGCCGTCCACCACCCGGTGAACCTCGGCTACGGGGCGGCGCTCCGCTCGGGCTTCGCCGCCGCGCGCTACGAGCTCGTCGCGTTCACCGACGGCGATCGCCAGTTCAAGGTCGCCGACATCGGACGGCTGACCGCACGGCTGGCCGGGCCCGATGCTCCCGATGCCGTGGTCGGCTTCCGGATCAAGCGCGCCGATCCGCTCGTCCGGACCCTCTACGCGCGCGCCTACCGTCTCGCCAACCGGATCTTCTTCGGGTTGCCGGTGACCGACGTCGACGGCGCCTGCAAGCTCTTCCGGCGCGATGCGCTGCATGGCCTCGCGGTCGAATCCGATGGCGCCTTCTTCTCCGCGGAACTGCTCATCAAGCTGCGCACCGCCGGGGCGCGCATCGTCGAGGTCGGCGTCCCCCACTACCCAAGGACCGCGGGCTCGGCGAGCGGCGCGCGGCCGCAGGTGGTGCTGCGCGCGGTGCGCGACTTCTGGCGGCTGCGCCTGCACATGTGGGCGAACCGCAGCCGGGCGTTGCGCCGCGGCCGGCCCATCATCGACGACTAGGAGCGGCGGCGGCCCTCGGTATCGGGGTCGACGTCGAGCGAGTTCACGAAGTCGCGGAACATCTCGAGGCGCGCGTCGGGGACCCGCTCGTCGGTGGACTCGAGGAGCGCGCCCGCGACCCCCTCCTCGTCATCGATACCGCTGTCCGCGCCCAGGCCGGCGAGGTCCAGGACTGAATCGGCGGCGAAGATCCGCGCCCCGGTCCGAACGGCGAGTGCGAGCAAATCCGAGGGGCGTGCATCGATCTCGACCCGGCGCCCGCCGCCTTCGAGGATCAGGCGAGCGTGATAGGTCTCCTCCGCCAGGTCCGTGATGACCACGCGATCGACCCGGACGCCCAGCTGCTCGAGCGCCGAGGCGAACAGGTCGTGGGTGAGCGGGCGCTCCGCGGCGAGACCCTGGAGCTTCATCGCGATCGCGCTGGCTTCCCACGGCCCGATCCAGATCGGCAGGTACCGGTCCCGCTCGGCCTCCTTAAGGATGACGACGTGCCGGCTGGACAGCATGTGGACCCGCACGCTCTCCACGACCATCTCGATCAGCTCGGGCCCAGCCATGCGCGGATTATCCCACGCGCGCGTCGAGCGGCGGCCGGGCACGAACGCGGGTGCCGATGAGCCGCGCGACGACCGCGCCCGCCACGAATCCCCCGATATGCGCGAAGAACGCGACGCCTCCACCCGTCTCGACCGGGCCGAGCGACCCGATCCCGTCGATCAACTGGAGGATGAACCAGAACCCGAGCACGAGGACCGCCGGCACGTCGATGAGCTGGTAGAAGAAGCCGAGGAAGACGAGCGACGTGATCCGGGCCCGCGGGAAGAACACGAGATACGCCCCGAGCGTCGCCGCGATGGCCCCGGAAGCCCCGATCGTGGGGATCGTGGAGTCGGGGGCCACCGCGACCTGGGCGAGGGCCGCCGCGACCCCGCCGCCGAGGTAGAAGAGCAGGAACCGGCCGCGACCGAGCCGGTCCTCGATGTTGTTGGCGAAGATCCACAGGTAGAGCAGGTTGCCCAGCAGGTGCAGCCAGCCGCCGTGGAGGAACTGGCTGGTGATCAGCGTGGCCGTCTCGGTGTTCAGGACGTCGCCGCGGGCCCACGCGGTCGTCAGCTCGCGCGGGACGACGCCCCAGTCGGTGACGAACGCGCCGAGGGAGGCGTCTCCGCCACTCACCAGGAGACCCATCTCGTAGGCGAAGGCGATGAAGCAGGCCACGAGCAGGCCGATCGTCACGACCGGTGTCCGGCGCGTCGGGTTCGCGTCGCGAAGGGGGATCAATGCCCGTCGACCGTCGCTACGGCTTCGGCGTCTTGGTCGGCTTCGGCGTCTTGGTCGGCTTGGGCGTCGGCTCCTCGCTCGGCGATGGCGAGGGGCTCGGGGACGCGATGGGTGCGGTGTCCGGGACGGCTTCGAGCGTGGCGATGTGCACCGCGTCCTTGGAGAGCCACATGAGCTGATCCGGCGCACCATCGAGGCCCGTACTGACCGCCATCGCTCGCAGGTCGTCCCAGCCGTCCACGCCGCCGGCCAAGCGGAACTGACCGCGATACTCGCCGGTGGCCTTGTCGATGGCGATCACGCGGGCGTTCGGGCGGTCATAGGCGTAGATGACGCCGGTGCGGCGCTCGGTATCGGCCGTCTGGAGCGAGTAGACCGGCGCGGGCCGCAGGAGCGCGTCCGTCGGCGCCTTGGCCGACCAGCCCTCGTTCTTGCCGGACGAGAAGCGCTCGAGCGCGCCGGCCTCGGTCACCCACACGTCGCCGTCGATGTACAGGGAGGTCATGTCGTCGACGGGGCGCGCCGTGTCAAGCCAGGGCGTGAACGCCTCGGGGAACCCGCCGCCGTCGAACGCCGGGGAGTAGGCGCGGATCGTCTGCTCGGACGGGTCGATGACGTAGAAGTTATACAGCCCGCGACCCTCGTCCTTGAGATAGGTACCGATCCCGCTCACGTCGTCGCCCCATGACGCCGACCCGTTGACCTTGATCCGGAGGAGCGTCCCCTTACCGGTCGAGTCCGACGGGCGCCAGCGCCAGACGGTGTTCTTCGCGTCCACGATCAGCAGGTCGAGCCCGCCGACGGCGAGGAACCGCGGGTTCGCGACCGTGGCCCCGTTCGCCTTCTGCCCGGAACGCGCCACGACGGTCGCCTTCTTCGCGTTGAGATCGATCCGATAGACGCTCTTCGTGGACGCGTCAAGGACATACGGGGCCCCGTCGGGACCGCGGACCAGCGTCCGCAGATCGATCGGGTCACCGCCCTCGGCGGGCGTGAACGTGAAGATCGTGGTCGAGACGACCGGGACGACGCCGTACAGCCGATCGAGGCCGGCCACCGCCTTCGCGCGCAGGGGCGCCACGACCGATGCGCTGACGTTCGCGCCCTCAGCGACCTCGAGCTGCTGGTACGCCTCGGTGAGGAGCGCCAGGGCTTCCTCCCGGGCCGTCTCGATCAGGTCGATGCCAGGACCCTGGACCCGGGCGAGGTTCTCCTTCGCTTTGTCGAGCGCGGCCTGGCCACGATTGACCGAGCTGATCGCCACCTGCTTGCCTTGACCTCCGAGCGCCCACACCCCGAACCCGAGGCCGGTGCCGACCACGAGCAGGGCGAGGATGGCCAACGCGGCCCGGCGCTGGGTCTGGCGACGGGTGGCGAGCGGGGTCACGCGCCGGTACGCCGGCTGCCGGCGCGGCATGAGCTCCTGGACGCGGGCCACGACCCGCTCGAGGGCGCCGCCGGCCGCGCTTCGGGCGCTCCCCGCCGCCGCACTGACGGCGCTCCCGGCGGCTTGGACGTTGTCGGCGAGGGGGATGGGCGAGCGATCCGGGGCGCCGGCGAGCGGCTCCGCCGGGCGGACGGGGATCGGCGCGCGACCACGGGCCGTGGCGGAGACCTCGCCGGCCTCGAACGCGATCGCTCCGTCGCTCCCGGCACCGCCGCCGGCGACGAAGCGCTGATGGAGATGCTCCATCGCACTCTGCGGATGGAGCGTGAGCATCGCGTCCTTGAGCTCATCGGGGCCCAGCTTGGCCACGACATTGGGCGACACGAGCACGAGCGAATCCCCGACGGAGACCTCGCCGCGCCAGACATCGGGCTCGAGTTCGCCCGATGGCAGACCGCGCTCTCGATGCGGGTCGGGGAGCGTCGAGAGGCGGGCCTGCCGGATCAGGTAGGCCTCGGCCGGCCCGACGGTCGCCACGTACATCTCGTTGCCGCGGACCACGGCCACGCCGACCCCGATCGGCCCGTTCCCGTCGGAGGACTTCAGCCCGAGTCGGTCGGCCTGGTGGGCGAGCCGCTTGTTGGCCGTGCCGATGGCCTTCTGGAGGCAGACGCGGATCCCCGCCGATTCGTCGTAGTAGTACTCGTTCCGGATGGTCTCGGCGGCCAGCCGGGTCGCCTCCAGGGCGTGACGCGAACTGATCCGGGACGTGACGAGCAGGTAGAGCAGGCCCTTCGAACGGGCCACGGAGCCCACGCTCGGCTCCACGATGACGATCGTGTCCGGCGAGTCGGGGAGTCGGTCGTGTTCGGCGACGACGCCGAGTTTCATCTGGAGTCGGACGGCCATGCGGGCCTCTCGTGGTCGCGGATCCCGGGTTCGTTCGGGGACGGTCGGCCCCGAGATGGCTGGCAGGTGCCCGGGATTATACGCGGGCACCCCCGCGACGGACGTGAACGCGCAATTCCCGCACGCCGAGACCGCCGGGCGAGGCCGCGAATGCCGCCAGCAGCTCGCGCGACCGCAGTCGCAGTTCCTGCGCGACGATGGGCGCGTCCGCCTCGACATCCACCGCGAACCCATCGATCCGGGAGACGCGACAGGCGCCGGCCGCGGCGGGTACACGCTCCGCGACGATCGTCTCGAACGTCGCCATCGCCCGGGACAGGCGCAGCTCCTCGTCGAGACCCAGGGCGCGGGCCGCGTCGGGGATGAGGTCGCCCAGGCGCACCATCGGGCGCTTGCGCGGGCTCACGGGCGGATCACGCGCGCGTCCCGGCCGCCGGGGCCGCCTCGGGGTCCGCCACCAGCCGCGCGCTGCCATCGACCGCCTCCACGCGCCACGTCGTCGCGATCGCGAGCAGGGCCGGGTCGAGGTCGTCGAGCGTGGTCGTGGTGACGAACGCCTGCGGCAGCCCCGCGATCCGGCGGACGAGGTGGGACCGCCGGTCCGGGTCGAGCTCGGAGAACACGTCGTCGAGGAGCAGCAGGGGCGGGCGACCGTCGAGCGCGGTCAGGAGGTCCAGCTCGGCGAGCTTGAACGACAGGATCGCGGTCCGCTGCTGGCCGCGCGACGCGAACCCCGCGAGATCGCGGTCGTCGAGCTCGAAGATGATGTCGTCGCGGTGCGGCCCCACGAGCGTCGCGCCGTTCCAGACCTCCTTGTCGGCCGTCTCGACCAAGCGGCGGGCCAGGGCGTCGCGGGGCGTCTCGTCGCCGGTGGTCGGTGCGTTCGTGCCATAGCGCAGCGTCAGCTGGGCGCTGGCGGCCTCCTCCGGGGCGATCTCGGCGTGGGCACTCGCGACGGGCCCACGCAGATCCTCGAGCAGTCGGAGGCGATCGGCGACGATGCGCCCGCCCGCGTCGAGGAAGGCTCCGTCCCAGAAGCGGAGTTGGTCGCGCGCCGCGTCCTCCTCGCGGATCGCCCGCAACAGCCCGTTCCGCTGCTGGAGCGTCCGTGTGTACGTCGCCAGCGTGCTCGCGTACGCGGGGATCGCGGCGCTCGCGAGTTGGTCGATCGCCGCCCGGCGGAGACCCGGTGAGCCGGCGATGAGCAGCATCTCCTCGGGCGCGAAGACCACGACCCGGAGAGGTCCATCGAGGGTGCCGGCGCGTCGACCCACGCCGTTGACCCGGATGCGCTTGCGGCCACCGGTCCCGCCGGCACCGGAGCGGACCACGGCGACCTCGACGACGTCTCGTCCGAGGGTCCCCTCGACGCGGGCCAGGTCGGTCCCCCAGCGGATCAGCTCGCCGTCGGTCGAGGTCCGGTGCGAGCGACCCCAGGCCAGCAGCACGATCGCCTCGAGGAGGCTGGTCTTACCGGCAGCGTTCGGTCCCCAGACCAGCTGCGGTCCCGGTCCGAAGGCGGCATCGAGCGCCGCATAGCCGCGAAGGTCGAGCAGTCGGATGGAGTCGAGCAGGGTTCTCCGGTCCGGTGCGGGCGGTCCGGCCTCCGGTCGTTCGCTTAGGACGTCGTCCGGACCGGCATGACGACATGGACGTAGTGGTCGTCGCCGATGGGCTTGAAGACGCCGGGCGACAACGGTCCGTTGAGTTCGAGCGCGAACTGGTCGGCGTCCACGTTCTGGAGGACGTCGGCGAGATAGCGCGCATTGAAGGCGATCGTCGTGCCGTCGCCCTCGACGGCCGCCTCCACCTGCCCGACGTGGTCGCCCACCTCGGCGTTGGCGCTCACGGTGATGCCCGGTTCCCCATCGCCACCGATCTGGAGTTTCACGATGTTCGCGGACTCGTGGGCGATCAGCGCGGCCGGGCGAACGGCCCGGAGCAGCTCTTCACGGTCGAGGACGGCTCGCGTCGTGTGCTCCTTGGGGACGACCTGCTGGTAGTTCGGGAACTGACCGTCGATCAGGCGGCTCACGAGATCCACGCCGTCGAGGTGGAACAGGACCTGGTTCCGCCCCCCGGCCAGGACGACCTCGACCGGATCGTCGACATCGGACAGGACCCGGATCAGCTCATTCAGGGCGCGGGCGGGGATGACGACGCTGGTGTCCGGCACCGCGTCGAGGATCGGGATGGTCTTGACGGCGATCCGGTAGTTATCCGCGGCCGCCAGGGTGAGCTGGTCACCCTCGAACTTGGCCAGGACACCGGTGAGGATCGGCCGCGCCTCATCGCTGGCCGCGGCAAAGGCCGTCTCGGTCAGGGCTCGCCGAAGGACGTTCTGCGCGATCCGGGTCGTGGGTCGGTCACCGGCGGTCTGGATGGCCGGGAACTCCTCGGCATCGATGCCCTTGAGATGGCTCTCGAAGCGGCCGCTGCGGATGTGCAGCGTCTCGCCACCACCAAGCTCGAGGTCGACCTTGTCGCCGGCGGGCAGCGAATTGACCAGGTCGTTGAGCAGCTTGGCCGGCACGGTGGTCGCACCATCGGTCTCGATCTTGCCGGGGACCCAGTAGGTGATCCCGATCTCGAGGTTGGTCGCGGTGAGCTTGAGGCCGGCGTCCTCGGTCTTGAGCAGCACGTTGGCGAGGACCGGGAGGGTGCTGCGGCTCGAGACGGCGCGACTCACGATGGACAAGCCTCGCGCCAGGTTCTCCTGCATGACCGAGAGTCTCACGTCGGGTTCACTCCAAACATCGATCGGGCGACGGGTCCGTCCGGGCAACCCCGCTGAGTTTCGAGGGTGGCCGGGTTTCGCGTCGCGTCGGAGGGCTCGCGCGCCGTCCGTGTGGGTCGTGGGTATCTTCTCTCTATCTTCTCATCCCGTCATCATCACCATCAGGGTGTGGAACACGTGGACAGTCCCTCGTGGCCCCGTTCGCGAGGGACGTGGACCGGATCGCGTCGCTCGTGGATAGAGCGAGCGGACTCGGGGACGGGCCCGGGGACGATCCGTTGATGACCGTCCGGACCGTCCACGATGCCGGTCGTCGAGACCCTGCGCGTCGACAGGCGAGGGTGTGGATGTCCACAACTGGTGCCGGTTCTCCACCAATTCGGTGCGGTTATCCACAGGAATGGGGCGTGGGAGCACCACTCGGCGCCCGATCGGCACCGTCGCTACTCGGCGTAGATGAGCTCCCGGACCGCGGCGATCTCGCGGCGGAGGTCGTCATTGACCGCCAATTCGCGCGTGATCTTGTCGCACGCGTGCAGCACCGTGGAATGGTCCCGCCCGCCGAGCTCGGCGCCGATCCGCAGCAGCGAGACGTCGGTCTCCGCGCGCATCAGGAACATCGCGATCTGGCGCGGCATGACGATCGAACGATCGCGCTTCTGGCCCTGGAGGACATCCATCGGGACGCTGTAGTACTCCGAGACGGCGCGCGCGATCCGCTCAGGCGTGACCTGGCGCTTCTTCGGGTTGTAGAGGACGTTGGACAGGACCGCCTGGGCCAGCTCGATGCTGATCGGGGTCGCGCCCATGCTCGCGTAGGCGACGATCCGGTTGAGCGCCCCCTCGAGCTCGCGGATGTTGCTCACGACCTTGCGCGCGATGAACTCGATCACGTCCGAGGTGATCGGCAACGAGCCTTCCTCGGCCTTCGCGCGGAGGATGGCGATGCGCGTCTCGAGGTCCGGCGCGGTCAGGTCCGCGATGAGGCCCCACTCGAACCGGCTGCGCAGCCGCTCCTCGAGGGTCAGGATCGCCTTGGGCGGGCGGTCGGAGCTCAACACGATCTGCTTGCCGTCCTCGTGGATGGCGTTGAACGTGTGGAAGAACTCCTCCTGGGTCCGCTCCTTGTCCGCGATGAACTGGATGTCGTCGATCAGGAGCAGATCGATCCGGCGGTAGCGGGCGCGGAACTCGTCGATCTTGCCCTGCTGGATCGAGGTGATGAACTCGTTGGTGAATTTCTCTGATGTCGCGTACATGACGCGCTTGCGCGGGAACTTGGCGGCCACCTGGTTGCCGATGGCATGCATCAAGTGGGTCTTGCCGAGGCCGACGCCGCCGTACAAGAAGAGCGGGTTGTAGGCGTGTCCGGGTCGTTCGGCCACCGACAGGCTCGCGGCGTGGGCCAGGCGGTTCGCCGAGCCGACGATGAAGTTCGCGAACGTGTAGCGCGGATTGATGTTCGAGGCGCCACCCTCACCGCCGACACGTGTGGGTTCGAGACGGACCTCGGCGCTCGACGAGGACGGGGCTCCGGCGGCTGCGGTCGCCCGACCCGGGTCGTCTTCGATCGCGCGAGGCCCGCTCACGACGAAGTCCACCTGGACGCTGTAGCCCACGATGCGCGCCAGCGTCTGGCTGATCAGCGAGCGGTAGCGGGTCTCGAGCCAGTCCTTGGCGAACCCGTTCGGGACGGCGATGCGGAACCGCTGCTCGTCCACGTCCACGAGCTGCGTATCACGCAGCCAGGTCTCGTAATTGGCGGGCGAGAGCGATACCTGCAGCTCGCCAAGAGCCGCTCGCCAGACCTGCTTCGCGTCCATTCGTTCGATGGGACCTGTCACTGCGGGAGGATGGTCGATGGGTCGCCGGGGTAGCGTTGGCCAGGGCTCCGAGGCGGGGTCGGGGTCGCGCGCTGGGGGTCTCGAAGTGGTCGACGTGCACCGGGCGTTCGTATGTGCCGGCCCCGAACGGTCGGGGTCCACCGGCATCTCCCGCAGGCGTCCCGGCGCCGTGGGCCCGGTGAGGATAGCACCGCCCGCGGAGCCGTCGCAAGGCGAACGCGCGATACCCCAGGGGAGTATCCAGCCTCAGCCGCCGAAGGTGGCCGGGGCGCGTCCGGGCCGGACACGTCCGCATGGTCTCTATAGCCCGGCATGGGCGAGACCTGAGGGCGCTGGCCGCGACGTCGAGGCCCGAGCGCTCATCTGAGCGTCGCCCTCCGGCTTCGAGCCGGGCGACGCACGTGCGACGCAGAGCTGAAGCACTCCGCGCGACGAGCGGCTCGCTTCGGCGGGCGGTCCAGAAGCCCTGTGCCTGAGCGACCCGATCCGTGCCGCCACGCTCGAGGAGGATTCGCGAGCATGGGCCGCCGCGCCAGGACTAAGGCACGCCCTGGGGTCCGCGATGCGGAGCGCGTCGCGCACATCGCCAGCGGAGCGTCGAGGTCGCCAACGGACCGTCCGTCCTTCGTGCCGCACGGTCCGAGGACCCGCTCGAAGTCCTCCGTGGTCGTGCCCGCGAGGCTCCTCGAGCATCGCCGGCCGGCTCGTCGAACGGGATCGTCGGCATCCAGGAGGGCGAGGGCCGTCCGCCGTGACTGGCTCATCGACCGGTCGCGCCCGGCCCACGCGACGACCAGCTCGTGCCGCTTCGTCCAGCTGCAGATGGTACCAGTCGTCGGGTGCGTGCTCGAGACTGGTGACCCTGACGAAGTCGTCGACGTCTGAACATCGCGCGCTGCCCGGGAGGGGGTCAAGACGTTTGACACCCCTTTCCGGGCGGCCGTATCATCCGCCGCGACGACGACGCGCCGTGCGCTTTCGGGCGCCAGGCGCGTTTGCGTGCCTTCAGGGGTCGAACGATGACACGTCCCCGAGGCCGGATGGAGAGGATCCCGGACTGTCCCGATGAAGCAGACCTATCAGCCCAAGAAGCGCCATCGCGCCAAGGAACACGGTTTCCGTGCCCGGATGAAGACCACCGCGGGACGACGTGTGCTGGCCGCACGACGCGCGCGTGGTCGAAAGAAGCTGACGGCCTGATCAGCGGGCGCGGCTCGTACTCGCCGCGGCTCGTGATGCTCTCTCGCCCGCAGGAGTTTGCGGCGCTCGGGGGAACCGGGACCACCAAGTCCCACCCCATGTTCACCGCCCGCTTCCTGCGGACCGACCTTGAGACGACCCGCTTCGGGCTGTCGACCGGGCGAAAGCTCGGCGGCGCCGTGGTCAGGAATCGGGTCCGTCGCCGACTCCGGGAGGCGCTCAGGGTGATGGCGCCCTCGTTCCAGCCTGGCTGGGACGTCCTCATCATCGCCCGGCCTGCGATCGTCGAGGCCGACCGGGACGCGCTGGTCGGGGCACTGCGCCGGGTCCTGACACAGGGCGGCGCACTCGGAGGACATGACGCGTGAAGCGGATCGGGATCGGGTTCATCAAGCTCTACCGGATCGTCTTCGCATGGATGCCGCCGAGTTGTCGATATGAGCCGACCTGCTCGCGCTACGCGGAGCAGGCGATCGAGAAGTACGGATTGTTCAAAGGCAGCTGGATGGGCGCGAAGCGGATCGCCCGCTGTCACCCATGGAGCCCGGGTGGGTATGACCCGGTCCGCTAGCGAGGCGCTCAGCTCGTGACACGCTCAGGTCTTCGGCGGATCCCGTTCGGGCCGCTGCTGTTCCTCGTGGTCGTGATCGCCGTCGTCGCCGCCTGCGGCGGGACCCCGCTGCCATCGGGCGCCACCCCGACGCCGACCCCCACGCCGCATCCCCCGCTCGCACCGGCCTCGGCGGGTTCCAACCCGATCGACCTGCTCGCGTTCATCTTCACGCCGCTGTTCCAGGTCATGTTCATCATCCTGGTCGGCGTCTATTCGTTCCTCGAGAACCTCGGCGTCCCGGCCGCCATCGGCTGGGCGATCGTGGCCTTGACCCTCGTGGTCCGGGCGGTGGTCATCCCGCTCTACCGACGGCAACTGGTGTCCCAGCGTCGGATGCAGATGCTCCAGCCCGAGATCAAGGAGATCCAGCGACGCTACAAGGGCGACGCCATGAAGGCGCGGCTGGCCCAGCAGGAACTGTTCAAGGAGCGTGGCGTCAGTCCTCTGGCCGGCTGCCTTCCGCTCCTGCTCCAGATGCCGCTGCTCTTCATGATGTACTCGGTCATCCAGAGCGGGCTCACGAACCAGGACCCGCGCGCGATGCTGTCGGTCTTCGGCGTCGAGCTCGTCCACATCGACTGCAAGAACGTGGTCGATGGCGTTCTCAACGCGAGCAAGCCGTGCATCGACACGATCATCCCGTTTCTCGGCAACCTGGACGTCAGCGTGCCGTCCTACCTGTTCGCGATCTTCGGATTCGGGGTGAGCATCCTCGCGATCTTCTCGGCGCTCCTCCAGCTCATCCAGTCGCGGATGATGCTGCCGATCGCGGATCCCGAGAATGACGATCCAAACACCCGGATCCAGCGCCAGACCATGCTCCTCCTGCCACTGATCTCGATCGCCTACGGCGGCTTCCTGCCGGCCGGGCTGTTCATCTACTGGATCACCGCGACCGTGTTCTCGATCGTCCAGCAGTACCTGATCGTGGGCTGGGGCGGGATGTTCCCGTTCCTCGGCTGGTCCCCGGCCTTCGCCTCGGGCCACACACCGCGCTACCCCGTGGCCATGCCACCACCACCGGACCCAAGCAAGCGAGCGGCCATCCTGACCGACGCTGACAAGAAGACGACGGCCGACAAGACGATCCGCCACCGTGAGCGGGGACGCCAGGGCCGACGAGGGAGACGACGCTGACATGAGTGCTTACAAGGAGTTCACCGGCAAGACCGTGGAGGAGGCCCTACGCCTCGCCCGCGAGGACTTCGGTGCGGACTTCGCCGACCTCGACTTCGAGGTCCTGAGCCCCGGCAGCCGGGGTGTCCTCGGCATGGGTGCCGAACCCGCCCGGATCGTAGCCGCGCCGCGCTCCGCGCTCGGTGGTGTCGCCCCGAAGCGTGAGGCGGCCGCGTCGTCCCCACTGCCGGCCCCGCCCCGTGACCGGGACGAAGCCCCTCGCCGCGACGACCGCCCGTCGTTCCGCGACGACCGCCCGCCCCGTCGCGACGACCGCCCGCCCCGTCGCGACGACCGTGGCCCACGCCCGGATGACCGCCCGGCCGCGCCACGCTCCGACGAGCGACCGCCGCGTTCGGACGACCGCCCGCCCCGTCCTGAGCGCGACGACCGCCCGCCCCGCCGCGACGATCGAGCTCGACCTCCGCGCCGCGACGATCGCGAGCGCGCCCCGCGTGGTGACGCCGCCGGTGGGCTGAGCGCCTCCGAGGCCGCGGAAGTGGCGGCCGCGCGAGGATCGCTGGCCGCCGAACGGGCCGACCTGGAGGCCGCCGAGGCGTCGCCCGAGGCGCTCGCCGCCGGCAAGGCGATCCTCGAGCAGCTGATGGCGCACCTCGGATTCGAGGTCAATGTCGAGGTCGACACCGGTGAGACGAGCCGGCTCAACGTGGTCGGCGACGGCGACGAGCGGGAGGCTCTCGGGGCACTCATCGGTCGCAAGGGCGAGCGCCTCTCGGCGCTCCAGCACCTCGTCAACCTGATGCTCTCCAAGAAGATGGGCAGCTGGACCCGGGTCCTCGTCGACGTCGAGGACTACCGCGGTCGCCGCGAGCGCCAGCTTCGGGACCTCGCCGAGCGGGCGGCGGCCCGCGTCCTGGAGACCGGCAAGATGCTCCAGCTGGAGCCGATGCCGGCGCTCGAGCGGCGCTGGATCCATCTCACGCTGCGCGACCACGAGGGCGTGGCCACCCAGTCGATCGGCGAGGAGCCGAACCGTCGCGTGGTCCTCGTCCCGCGCCAGCCGAGCTGACCGACGCTCGGGGGACCGTCGCAGACGGGCGTGTCCAGGCGTCCACGGGGCGCCTGGAACGTGCCTGCTAGGATGTCGCTCCGCTCATGACCGATCAAGCGCCGTCGCTCGACCTCGTGACCACGTCGAACCGCCCCTCCATCCGGGTGCGGTTCATCGTGGCGTTCCTCGTCGGGCTCATCTCAGCGTCCGCGCTGGGGGCCGGCGCCCTGTACGCGTACGACCAGACCTATGCCGGACGGATCTTGCCCGGCGTCAGCGTCGGGAGCGTGGACCTGTCCGGGCTGACCCCCGCGGAAGCGGCGACCCGGCTCGAGGCGGCCTTCGCCGGCCTGGGCGAGGGTTCGGTGATCCTGAGCGGGCCCGAAGGCGAGACCCGCATCGACTACGACGACCTCGGGCGAGGTCCAGACGTCGCGACGATGGTCGCGGAGGCGATGGCCGTCGGGCATGTCGGGAGCCCGGCCGAACGGGCGATCGCCGATGCCCGCGCGGCGGTCAGCGGCGTCGTCCTGGCCCCCCGCGTCCGTGTCGACGCGACGGCCGTGACGGACCGGATCGGCGCGATCGCTCGCGCGCTCGAGCGAGCGTCAGAGGAAGCGGCGCTCACGATCGATGACGAGCTCCGCATCGTGGTCACCCCCGGCGTCATCGGGCGGTCCGCCGACCCGGCACCGGCGACGTCGATCCTGCTCGCGACGCTGTCCGCGCTCGATGCGCCATCCGAGCTCGCCGTCCCGCTCGACGTGACCATCCACGAGCCGGACCTGACCACGGCCGAAGCCACCACCGCGATGGAACGTGCCGAGAACGTCGTCACGGACATCATCCTGCTCGTGGGCAAGGACCAGTTCCCGATCGCCTCGGACAAGCTGCGGCCGCTGGTCTCCTTCGTCCCGACGGCGAACGGCGGGTATCGCCCGGTCCTTGACAGCATCGGGCTCGAGAAGCTCCTCAAGGGCACGGTCAAGAAGATCGACCGCAAGGCCGTCGATGCCACGTACGACACCACAGGCAGCAAGATCGACAAGGTCGTGCCGAGCCAGGAAGGCCGCGCCGTGGACATCGACGCGACGATGGCGCGCATCGAGACGCTCCTCACCCAGCGGGCGGCGGGCGGGCGCATCGCGTCGGTACTCCCCGTCGTGAACACCACAGAACCTGCCCTCACCACCGCCGAGGCCAAGGCGGCGCGGTCGAAGATGAAGAAGATCTCCAGCTGGACGACGTACTTCCCGATCTCGGAGAAGAACGGGTTCGGGGCCAACATCTGGATCCCGGCCAAGATCATCGACGGGTACGTCGTCGCCCCGCGCGCCAAGTTCGACTTCTGGGACGCCGTCGGCCCCGTCACCCGCGAGAAGGGCTATCGCCAGGGCGGCGCGATCATCAACGGCAAGACCGAGCCGCAGGGCGCGCTTGCCGGCGGGATCTGCTCATGTTCCACGACGCTCTTCAACGCGGCGCTTCGCGCGGGCTTCGATATGGGCGCGCGCCGGAACCACTACTACTACATCGACCGCTATCCGCTGGGTCTTGACGCGACGGTCTTCATCAGCGGCTCCGGCGCCAAACAGTCGATGTCGTTCACGAACGACACGGACTATCCGGTCCTGATCCGCGGCTACCAGATCCGCGATGGGAGCGCCGGCTACGTCAGGTTCGAGATCTATTCCGTCCCCAGCGGGCGCAAGGTCTCGTTCAGCAAGCCGATCGTCAGGAACATCCGCCCCGCCTCGGACACGGTCCAGTACACGTCGTCGCTCCGGCCCGGCGTCCGCCAGCGCATCGAGTACCCGGTGGACGGCAAGCAGGTGTGGGTCACGCGGACCGTCCGCGACAAGGATGGCAAGGTCATCCACACCGACACGTACTACTCGAACTACTCGCGCATCACCGGCGTGACGCTCATCGGCAAGGGTGCCGCCGCGCCGGAGCCCTCGCCCGAACCCTGATCGGGGGGGCGAGCCGGCGGAGCGCGATCGTCAGGCGCGCCGCAGCCCCTGTGCGATGGCCTCGGCCTCGGTCGCCGGAACACCGAACCGGCGGAGCGCATAGCGCGTCATCTGGACCGCCAGCTCACGCTCCCCGTGGATCGCCTGGAGTCTCGTGGACGCGGCCCGGAGGTGCGCGGCCTCGGTGTCGCTGTGCGTCCGCACCACGAAGTCGACGGCCGGGTTGTGGTCACGGGCACGCTCCACGATCAACCGCGTGACCTGCGGATCCGAGCTCGCGACGATGACGAGGCGCGCCGTCTCGATGTGGGCGCGCTCGAGCGTGCCGATCAGCGATGCGTCCCCGAAGACGGCGTGGATCCCGCGCGCCCGGAGCTGTTCCACTTCCTGGCGCTGGAGCGTGATCACGACATAGCGGAACCCGCGTCGTTCCAGGGCCGGACCGATCATCCGCCCGACGCGCCCGTACCCACACAGGATGGCGTGCCCGCGCAGGGTCTCGTCGTCGGGCGGTGATTCGAGGCGGCCCAGGTCGCCGGCTCGCCGGTCCATCAGGCGTTGGATCGTCCGGTTCGCCCGCAGTCGCTGGTCGAGCGGCTCGACCGCGCGGAGCAGGAACGGGTTGATCGCGATGGAGATGAGCGACCCGGCGACGATGTATTGGAACCCTTCCTCGGGCAGGATGCCCAGCGAGCGCGCGACCGTCCCGAGGATGAATGAGAACTCGCCGATCTGGGCGAGTCCGGCGCCCACGGTCAGCCCGATGCGGATCGGGTAGCCGAGCGCTGTGACGAAGACCGCCTTCGCCACGAACTTGGCGAGCACGATGATTCCCAGCAGGGCAAGGATGGGGAGGGGGTGTGTCACGAGGAAGCCCGGGTCGACGAGCATCCCGATCGACACGAAGAACAGGACCGCGAACGCATCGCGCAGCGGCAGCGCGTCGGCGGCGGCCTGGTGGCTCATGTCGGACTGGGCGACGACGGCCCCGGCGAGGAACGCGCCGAGCGCGAACGAGACGCCGAACACCGATGACGCGATGAACGCGATCCCCAGGGCCAGCGCGAGCACCGCGAGCGTGAACAGCTCGCGCGTCCCGTGGCGGGCGACGAGCTCGAGGAGCTTGGGGACGAGTCGGGCCCCCGCGACGCCCATCAGGACGGCGAAGATCGCCGCCTTCCCCATCGCGATCGCCACCGCGCCGGCCGGCCCGAGGTCCGAGGTCGCGTCTGGCGGAGCCGTGCCGCCCAGCAGCGGCGCGATCGCCGGCAGCAGTACGAGGACGATGACCGTGAAGATGTCCTCGACGATCAGCCAGCCGATGGCGATCCGCGCCTGCGGCGTGTCCATCTCGCCGCGGTCCTCGAGCGCGCGCAGCAGCACGACCGTGCTCGCGACGGACACCGCGAGGCCAAGGACGATGCCGCCGCCGATCCCCCAGCCCAGGAGGTTCCCGAGGGCGACGCCGAAGAGGGTCGCCAGGAGCGTCTGTCCCACTGCGCCCGGGATCGCGATGCCCTTCACCGCAAGGAGGTCCCGGATCGAGAAGTGGATCCCTACGCCGAACATGAGCAGGATCACGCCGATCTCGGCCAGTTCCTGTGCCAGCGCTGCATCGGCCACGAAGCCGGGCGTGAATGGCCCGACGGCGACGCCCGCGGCGATGTAGCCGACGATGGCGGGAAGCCCGAGCCGCTGCGCCAGCAGTCCACCGATGAATGCGGCGACCAGGCCGACCGCGATGGTGGAGATCAGAACGGGCTCGTGGTCCATGGCTCCTCCCGGGCGGGGGGTGGGCGCAGGACTGGCGCGGGTCCGTGCCAGAACGACGACTCGATGTCCCCGCAACGATACCCGACGCGACCCCCCGCGAGGTTAGGCGGTGGCCGGCTGCTGCCTCGGGATCATCCCGGCCGCCAACCCGGCCGCCACGAACGCGGTGGCGACCCCCACGATGATCGACGTCTCGATCGACGTTGCCGCCAGGAACCCGGCCAGCGCGGCCCCGATCGGGAAGCCCAGAAAGTTGAACGCCATCGAGACCGCGAACGCCCGACCCATCCAGGCGGGATCGGTCCGTCGCTGGCGGACGGTGAAGAGCGCGATATCGAGCGGGCCCTGGAGGAAGCCGAAGAGCGACATCGACGCGGCGGTCGCGAGCAGACCGACGCCGACATCGACCGCCCCGACCGCGACGAGCAGGAGCGCGAGCGCCGGTCCGCTCGTGAACAGCGCGCCGACGAGCATCGCCCACTCCCGGCCCCGCGTGTCGATCCGGCCGAAGTAGAACGCGGACACCATGCCGCTGACGCCGCTCACCGCGAACACCAGCCCGACGACCGCCTCGCTCGACCCCAGCCGCTGGAGCACGATCAGCGGGATGAGGATCGTCAACATGCCGCCGCCGATGTTCTGCGTCGAGACCGAGAACCCGAGGCCTCGCAGGGTCGGGTTGGACCACGTATAGCGAACGCCGGCCCAGGCGTCGCGGAGCAGGTTGCCGGTCGAGGCACTGAGGCTCGGCGGGTCCGGCGCGCCGAGGAGCGCGACCGCGGCCGCCCCGTACGCCAGACCGATCGCCAGCAGCGCCACCGGGCCACCAAAGAGCGTCACGAGCGTGGCGGCGATGGGTGGCCCGAGGATCGTGGCGCCGACGTACCCGTTCGAATCGACCGCGTTGATCCTCTCCCAGAGGTGACGCGGCACGAGGATCGGGAACAGGCTGCGCATCCCCGTGTGGCTCAGGATCGCTGTCAGCGATGAGACCGTGGCGATCGCCACGAGGACGGGCGCCGGCAGGGCATCGGCGAGCGCCAGCAGGCCGATGAGCACGAGCGCCGCGAGCGTCACGAGGTAGTCGAGGATGATCAGCCGCGTCCGCCCGTGTCGGTCGAGCAGGGCGCCCGCGATGGGCGAGACGAGCAGCCCGGGAAAGACACTGGCGAACGTCACGATCCCGGCAAGGACCGGCGAGTCGTACTCGGTGAGGACGAACAGCACGAGCGCGACGCTGACCATCGACCCCGCGATCCGCGAGATCTGCATCGAGACGATGATCCGCCCCAGCTTCGGGACCCCGAGCAGGGCGCGGTAGGAGGCGTCGGGTGCCCGTTCGGGCGGGGAAGTCACGCGCGCCATCGTAGCGGCCGCGGGGCGCGCATGATGGTGTCGCTCGATCAGGGCGCGCCGCCGACGCCGCCCTTGCGCCCGGGACTCGGACTACGGCCTCATCGGCCGATCGCCCGCGCGGTCACATCGAGCGCGTCGACTTCAGCCTCGTAGATCCCGCCGAGCCGCTCGCCAAGATCAGCGAGGATCGCGGCGATGCGCTCCGGGGGCAATGGGACGTCGACGGCGTGGCGATCCCGGAGCATCCACACGGTCTCGGCGGCCGCCCGCACCCGCGACCGTCCCGATTCGCCGGCCATCACCGCTTCGTGCAGTGCCTCGGCGGCCTCGACCGCTTCGGCGGCGCCATCGAGGTCGGGTGGGACGGCCGCGTCGGCCAGCTCCTCCCATCGGTCCGCGACGGCCCGCCACGCCCGCGCCGCGTCATCGAGAGCGGTGTTGTCGAGCGCGATGGCCGCCTCGTCGAGGAATCCGGCATACAGCTCGCGCAGGTGACCGCCAGATGGCCCGACCTGACCGTCCACGCCCTCTTGGATGGCCGACAGCGCGCCGAACAGGCCCCGACCATCGGCAAAGACCCGTGGCCAGGCCTTCGCGTTCCGCTCGTCGGTCATGAGGCGACCCCACTTCCGCCAGGCCCGGAGCGAGAAGGAATCGGATGTCGATCGAAGGTGATCCACCTGGTCCCCGAGGCCCTCGCGCATCGCAGCACGCAGCCGTTCGGCCGGGATCGGCCCGGGCGTCGCTCGCAGTGCCAGGATCCGGTGCTTGAACGAGCTGATCCGTCCGCGAGCCGCGGCCATCACCCCGGGCGACACCCGGAGCGGGCTCCGGCCTCGATCGTCGACGAGGTACGAGCCATCGGCATCACGTCCGACGACGACGACGACCAGGCCCTCGTGCCCCGCCAGATCGTCCGGCTGGCCCCAGATCCCCACCGACTGGAGATCGACCACGGCGATGACGAGCTCGCCGCCGTCCAGGCGGGCATCGAGCACCTCACGAGCCTTGATCGCGCCGCCAGTCTCGTGCATGTCGGGCTCGACGCCGAGCCGATCGAGCGTCTTGCCGGTCCAGCCGGGGATCCACGGGTACTGCCACTGATTCCGGAATCCCAAGGTCAGGACCGGCCCGCGGTGGATCTTGCCGCGGTGTTCCGCCTGAAACTCCCAGAGGATGTAGCCCGCGCCAAGGCCGCCGCCGATGCCCAGGATCGCGGCCTCGGTCAACGGCTCGCCGGTCAGGCCAGAGACGACGCCCTGGTTCGCGAGGACGTTGGCCAGCGTGGCCGACTCCGGGTGCAGGCCGCCGCGCATCCGATAGCCCGACGGTGTGGTGGCGTCGGTCGTCGGCCGTGCTTGGCGGGCGTCGTTGGCGTTCTCGATCAGGGTCCGCCGTGCCGCGGCGTATCGCTCGCCGGTCTTGGCCATGCGCGCACGCACGACTCGTTTGAAGGCCTTGTCGGTGGTCATCGGTCAGTCCTCCGTCACGGCCGTCGACGCACGCTCCCACACCGCCACGTCGTCGGCCGGTCGGATGATCGACCGGTTCGTCCCGAGGATCCGGATCCCCTTTACCGCCGCATCGCCGCGCCGCGTGGGGGCTCGGTCTGGCAGTCTGGCGCGGGAGCGCGCCGGCGCCAGTGTACGTCGGCCAGGAAGCGTCGGGAAGCCGGGGTGACGTCGCTTCGTCGAGCGACGCGCGCCGAAGACGGCGGCGGGATGATGGAAGTTGGTGGAGATGGGGGAGAGTCGAACTCCCCGTCCAGGACCCTTCGCCGGAGACCACTACGAGCGTGTCCGATGGTTTGTCGTCGACCGCCCGGACGGGCATCGGCACTCTGCCGGGCGGTCCAGTCACGTGCCCCTAGATCGGGCTTGTCTCCGGACTACGTGACGCTTGTCCGGATCGCAGCCTCGCTAAGTGACGCTTCCACTACCCGCGAGGCGGAGGTAGCTTCCACGCTCACTCTACTGCCTAAGCAGCGAGAGCGAGAGTCGACTGGCGGTTGCCAGGTACTTCTTTTTGCCACCTGATTTACGAGGCCCAGTGGCATCCTCGGCTCGCGTTCCCCGCTATCCAGACCCTGTCGAAACCACACATCCCCACAGGACCGAACACCGGTTCGGATTCGGGATGCTATCACGAGGCGAGCGGACCGCCAAGCGCTTGCCCCGGGCGTGCCCTGTGTGGGCCAAGCCTTGCTCCGGGTGCACAGCCTTGCACCGGGTGCACACAACTGCGCCAACGGACTCATTCGCGGTCGTTTTCTTGCTGGGGACGCAAGAACCTCGTGCCATGCGGCCAGAACGGCCGCGTTCGTGCCCCCGCAGCAAGGATCGGACCTGGATCGCCCCCAAACCGGTTCCTCGCTCCTGTTGTGTGCTGTGGGAGCAAGACTTGCGTGGGGAGCACGACCAGCACAGCTCCGATCACGATCCTCGGCCGCTCTTGCGCTCGGTTCGACGTTCGGGTACGGTTCCCGGGAACGAAAGGAGGTGATGTGCAGTGATAGATCGTCGTAGCTGCACCACCTCGCAGGAGATGGCCGTTTAGTCGGACACCCTGTGGGTGGATGAGCTTTCGGACGCCGGCCCGTTGTGGGCCGGCGTTCGTGCGCCCGGGCCGGTGTCGTGCGCCCGCGCCGATGACGACCCGGCCATACTCACCCCCACCGTCCAAGGAGCCACTCCCATGCGCGACGAAGTGACCGTCGCCCTCAACCGTCGTGCCCGGCACGACTTCACGATCGACGACACGTTCGAGGCCGGTCTGGTCCTGACCGGCACCGAGATCAAGTCCATCCGCGCGGGCAAGGTCAACCTGTCCGATGCCTACGCGCGGGTCGAACGCGATGAGGCCTGGCTGATCGGTGCGCATATCGCGCCGTTCGAGGGCGGGAACCGCTACAACCACGAGCCGAAGCGGACGCGCAAGCTGCTTCTCCGCCGCTCCGAGATCGACGAGTTGCTCGGCAAGGCGAAGGCCAAGGGCCAGACGATCGTCCCGCTTCGGCTCTATATCAACCCGAAGGGGCGCGCGAAGGTCGAACTCGGCCTCGCGCGCGGCAAGCAGCACCATGACCGCCGCCGGGAGATCGCGACCCGCGATGCCCGTCGCGATGTCGAACGCGAGATGGCGGATGTCCAGCGCGGGCGATGACGACGCCGGGCGTGCGATGACGGGCTCGCCATCGAATCGATCCGTGCGCCCGGTCCCTGATCGCCTCCGGCTCGGACCGCGCATCGAGGCCGTCGACCTCCATGCCGAAGGCGAACCCGGGCGCGTGATCGTCGGCGGGGTCGAGGACGTCCCCGGCCGGACGATGTTCGACAAGATGACCTGGCTCCAGGCCAACCGCGACGACCTGCGGCTGCGCATGCTGCGCGAGCCGCGTGGCTACCCGGCGCTGTGCTGCAACCTGATCCTGCCATCGAGCCACCCCGAAGCCGATGCGGGCTACGTGATCATGGAGCAGGTCGAGTACCCGGGGATGTCGGGCACCAACACGATGTGCGTGGTCACGGCGCTCCTGGAGACCGGGATGCTTCCGATGCACGAGCCGGTCACGGAACTGGTTCTGGAAGCACCCGCCGGGCTGATCCGGATCAGCGCCGCGTGCCGCGACGGGAAGGTCGAGCGCGTCACGTTCCAGAACGTGCCAGCGTTCGCAACGCACCTCGGCGCGACGGTCGAGGTCCCGCAGTTGGGCACCGTGACGGTCGACGTGGCCTACGGCGGGATGTTCTACGTCATCGCTGACGCGGAGCGGTTCGGACTGCGGCTCACGTCGGACGAGGGCGGCGACATCGTGCGCATCACCGAGATGATCAAGGCCGCCGCCAGCGAGCAACTGCCGGTCGTGCACCCGGACCAGCCGGGGTTCGCCGGCATCACGATCGGCCAGCTGTCCGGGCCGGCGCACGATCCGGCGAACAGCCGCCGGAACGTCGTGACGGTCTCGACCGGGGCGTTCGACTGGGAACGCCCGACGACCTGGACGGGCGCCATCGACCGCTCACCGTGCGGGACCGGGACCTCGGCGAAGATGGCGACGTTGTTCGCCAAGGGCGAGCTCCGCGTCGGGGACGAGTTCCGTCACGAGGGGATCCTCGGCACGGTCTTCACGGGTCAGGTTTTGGAGGAGACCACGATCGGCGAGTACCGGGCGATCGTCCCGACGATCAGCGGTCAGGCATGGATCACCGGGTTCGCCAGCTACGTGGTGGACCCGACGGACCCGTTCCCGGACGGCTTCACCATCGGCGACATCTGGGCGTAGGTCCGGCGCTCGGGTCGGGAGCGGTCAGGCGCCCTCGGCGCGCTCGGCTTCGGCCGCGCAGTCGTCGCAGACGCCCGTGATCGTGATGTGCGAGCGATCGAGTCGAAAGGCCCGCCCGGTGCGGAGCATCGCGGCGATCAAATCGGCCTCGTCCGTGGTGATCTCCCATGACGCCCCGCACCCCCGACAATGCAGGTGGCCGTGCTCCTTCGCGGGGAGGACGTGGAACTCCTCGCGCCCGTCCATCCCGTGGTGGTGGCTGACGTAGCCGAGGTCCTCGAGGACGTCGAGCGTCCGGTAGACCGTCGACGGCGTTGTTGTGGGGTCCAGCGCCCGACAACGCTCGACCACTTCGGCGCCCGTCACGTGCCCGTCGGTGCGGCTCAGGACCTCGACGAGCGTTCGTCGCTGCGGTGTCCAGCGCAGCCCGGCCGCGCGCAGACGGTCACGGACGTCGCTCCAGGGGGCCGGCGTCGGCGCGCTTCGAGTCGGCATCGCCATCGAGTATAGGTCTGCCCGGGTGCGACCCAGGCCACGGTGTTGATGGGCGAGAGCGCTTCAGGCGGCGATGCGGAGCCCGGTGTCGCTGGTGGCGCCGAGGACCTCGAGGGCCTTGTCGAGGATCGGGTCATCGCCTGTGGGCGTGTCGGCCGGGATCTCGACGACCAGGTCCGGTGTGAGGCCCTCGTCATGGATCCAGCGCTTGTCCGGCGTCAGCCAGCGCGCGATGGTGAGCCGGAAGGCGCCACCCTCGCCGGTGAGCTCCTGCCACTGCTGGACGGTGCCCTTCCCGAACGATTGCTGGCCCACGAGCATGGCCCGTCCGGAGTCCTGGAGTGCCCCCGCGACGATCTCGCTCGCCGACGCGCTGCCACCGTCGATCAGGCACACGACCTTGATCTTGGGATCCGTGGCGACGCCGTCGGGCAGCGCGTTCGTGGCCACCTGAGCGCCTTTCGCGTCCTGCTCGTAGAACACGACACCCTCACCGATGAACTCGCTCGCGATGGCGCGCGCCGCGGTCACGTACCCCCCGGGATTGCCACGCAGGTCGAGGATCAGCTCGGTCCGACCGGCATCGATGTGCGCCACGAGCGCGTCGCGGAGGGCGATCGCGCCCGTGTCCGAGAACCCGTTCAGCCGCACGTAGCCGACGGACCCGTCGGCGAGATCGCGCGAGATCACTTCCTGCTGTTGGACCACGTCCCGCGTGATCGAGATGTCGAACGTCGGCTCGTCGCCGCGCTGGATCGTCAAGACGACCACGGACCCCTTCGGGCCACGGATGCGGTCGCGGGCGCCATCGACGGTCAGCCCGTCCAGTGCCGATCCGTCCGCCGCGAGCACGAGGTCACCGGGCTTCAGCCCCGCCTTCTCGGCGGGCGAGCCGGCGATCGGGGCGACGATCACAAGACGGCAGTCCGGTGCGAGCGTCGCGCAGCCCTGCGTGCCATCGGCCGCCTGCGTGGCGATCTCCGCGCCGATCCCCTCGAACTGGTTGTTGATCCCCTGGAGGCTCTCGCGGTACTGGTCCGAGGTGAGGTACGAGGAGTACGGGTCGCCGAGCGCGCCGATCATCCCCTGGATCGCGCCCTGGATCAGGGCATCGCGGTCCACGTCGCCGCCGGCGTAGCGGTCCTGGATCGTGTGATACGTGTCCCAGAACGGCTGGAACGCCTCGTCATCCGAGACGGGCGTGCCCGGGTCCGACGCGGCGCGGTGGCCGACCATGTAGCCGGACATGAACAGGGCGCCGCCGGTCAGGACGGCGACCAGCACCACGGCGACCGGCAGGATCGCCGAGCGGCGTGGCGGGGCCGGAGGGGCTGGGGTCACCGGTGCCGGGACCACGAGCGGCGGCAGCATCGTGGGTGGCTGGAGCGGATCGTCGGGGATCATGGTGTCAGCGGATCAGATACGTGCGAACGGATGCCCACGACCCGATGACTCCGAGCCCGACGCCGGCGCCCAGGACGAGCGTGACGAGATCGCGGGTGAGGGATCCGATCTGTAGAGGAAGGACACGAAAGAACCCGGCCATGAACGCTCCGATCGGTTCGGCGGCGACCGCGAGGGCGCCAAGGGTGATGAGGGCGCCAAGCAATCCCACGAAGGCTCCTTCGAAGACGAAGGGCCAGCGGATGAAGGCGTCTGAGGCTCCGACGAGCCGCATGATCTCGATCTCTTCCGCCCGCGCGACGACCGCGAGGCGGATGGTGTTGACGATGATGAACAGGGCGATGATCCCGACCACGACCAGGACGACGGTCCCCACGGTGCGCAGGATGCCCGTGACCGACAGGAGTTGGTCGACGAACTTCTGCTGCTCCTTGACGGTCGTCACGATCGGCTCGACGCGCAGCAGTTCGACGACGTTCCCGAAGACCGAGGCATCGTGGAGCTTGACCAGCAGGCTCGCATGGAGCGGGTTCGTGTCGAGATAGCGGGTCAGGTCTTCCTCGCCCTGCGCTTTCAGGCGTTCGCGGAAGTCGATGAGGGCTTGTTCGCGGCTGACATAGGTGACGACCGCGACCTCCGGGACGGCCTCGACCTCGGCCGTGAGCGCCTCGATCTGCGACGCGCTGGCGGTATCGGCGAGGTCCGCGACCACCTCCACCTTCTGCTCGGTCAACTGGAGCGCGGCGAGCAGCCCGGTCTGGATGATCCAGAACCCCGCGAGGAGCATCAGCATCAGCACCATGGTCGCCGTGGCCGCGAGACTCATCAGCGCGTTGCGCCAGAACCCCTGCCACGCGCGCCGCAGGCTGAACGCGACGAACGAGATCACCGCTCAGTCCTCACGGTGGTACGCGCCGCCGACTTCGTCGCGAATGACGCGGCCCTCCTCGAGTGCCACGACCCGCTTGCGGAGCGCGGTGACCACCTCGGCGTTGTGGGTGGCCATGAGGACCGTGACGCCCAGTTCGTTGATGCGCAGGAGGAGCTGGAGGATCTCCCAGCTGATCAGCGGATCGAGGTTGCCGGTGGGTTCGTCGGCGATGATGATCCGCGGGTCGTGAACGAGCGCGCGGGCGATCGCCGTCCGCTGCTGCTCACCACCCGACAGCTGCGCCGGGACCTGGCGCGCCTGCGCCGTGAGCCCGACAAGCGCGAGGACGCGGTCGACCGCGGGTCGGACTTTCGCGCGGGGCGTGCCCGTGACCTCGAGCGCGAAGGCCACGTTCTCCCAGACCGTCTTGGTGGGGAGGAGTTTGAAGTCCTGGAAGATGATCCCGATCTTGCGCCGGATCTTGGGCACCTGGCGTCGCGGCAGCCGGGCGAGATCCTGACCGTCGAGGACCACCTGGCCCTGGGTCGCCACCTCGTCGCGGATCAGGAGCTTGATGAGCGTGGACTTGCCCGCGCCTGACGGGCCCACGATGAAGACGAAGTCGCCCTCGGGGATGTCGAGGTCCACCTCGCGCAGCGCCAGCTTGCCGTTGGGGTAGCGCATGGTGACGTCGTGGAGCACCAGGACCGCGCGATCGCGACCATCCGGCTCGGATGGGCCACGGCGCAGCACGCGCTGGCGAAACGATCGCGCCGAAGGCGGCGCGGGGGCGACGGTCACATTCGGCTCCGCGGGTGCGTTCTCGGCGACGGCTGTCGCCGATCGATGGCTGGACTCCGTCCGCGGGCACGGTCAGGGGAGCCCCGTCGAACGAGGCTACCACCGGCCCCCACCCCCGGCAAACGTGACGACCGGTGCATCAGCGCACCGGACCATCGTTCCGGCCTCGGCCTAGAGCAGACCCGGCGAGATCGGCAGGTAGCGGCTGAAGTCCCCGAACGGGCGGTCCCAACACAGCAGGACGGGGAACTGGTCGAGCCGGAAACCGGCCTTCAGGGCGGCCGTCACGGCGCGATCGGCCGACCCTGGGAGCCACAGCGCGAACGCCCCGCGGGGCATCACGGCGCGCGTCAGGTGGCCGATGATCGGGGCGACGAGTTCGGCATCGCGCACGGCGATCGGCCCGACGCGTCCGGCTTCGGTCGCATAGCCGTACCCGACCGGTCCGCCGTTCGGACCGCGGTAGAGCCAGCCCCGACGCGATTCGCTGCGGAGGTAGCGGTGGTCGATCGGATGCGCCACGCCCACCGTGTCCCGGTCGAGGTCGTCGATGGCGGTCGCGAGCGCTTCGTGGCCGTCCGTCGAGACGACCGCTTCGAAGCCGACCGCCGTCACGCCCGACGGCAGCGCGCCGAAGGCTTCGGGGTGGTCGGGGAGTCCGATGAGGTTCATCAGCGGGAGCTTTGGCACGATCCCGTAGGAGGCGTAGAGCGCGTTGGAGATCGGCTGGGCACTGTCGGTCGCGGTGGCCATCGACGTCCCCGTGATCGCGTCGCCGGCGCCGTCGCCCGTCGGTTCCGGCTCCGGCATCACCCGGGCCAGCAGCGCCCGCCCGACCCCGGCGGCCTGGATGTCCGGGGCCACGAACAGCATCGACAGGTACCAGAGCCGCTCGCGCACGACCGCCGCAGCGAAGGCCACGACCTGCTCCTCGCCGGTCTCGGGTCTCGCCCGGGTCCCCACCACGAACCGCTCCGGATCCGTGGCGGCAAGATGGGCGTAGAGCCGGATGAGCGGCCCGGTGTCCGAACCGATCTCGACCTGGCCGAGACGCCCGATGTAGTCGTTGATCGACGAGCGCCAGATGTCGGCGCAGGCCTCGAGCTCGTCAGGGCGGACGGGTCGATACGTCAGCTCGGTCGCCGCGCTCATGCGGTGGTCACGCCGGGCTCACGCGGCTTCGTCGCCGCCGATGCCGCGCTCCAGCTCCGCCTGCATGAAGACGTCGAGGTCGCCGTCGAGGACGGAGGAGGTGTTGCTGGTCTCGACGTTCGTTCGCAGGTCCTTGACCATCTGATAGGGGTGGAGCACGTAGCTCCGGATCTGGTTCCCCCAGCCAGCCTCGACGTGGACGCCCTTGAGCTTCTGGAGCTCCGCTTCCTTCTGCTCCAGCGCGAGCTCGAGCAACCGCGACTTGAGGACCTTGATCGCGGTCTCTTTGTTCTGGGTCTGGCTCCGCTCGTTCTGGCTCTGCGCCACGATGTTCGTGGGCAGGTGGGTCAGGCGTACGGCGCTGTCGGTCTTGTTGACGTGCTGGCCGCCGGCACCCTGGGCGCGATAGGTGTCGACCCGGATGACGTCCCAGTCGAGTTCGATCTCGATGTCGTCGTCGGCCTCCGGGAGGACTTCGACCAGGGCGAACGTCGTCTGGCGCCGGTTCTGTGAATCGAAGGGGCTGATGCGAACGAGTCGATGGACACCCCGCTCCGCTCGAAGCCAGCCGTATGCGCGCCGACCGTTGACGGCCACGGTCACGCTCTTGAGGCCAGCCTGTTCTCCTTCCTGCTGGTCGAGGATCTCCGTGCTGAATCGGTGGCGCTCGGCCCAGCGCAGGTACATGCGGAGCAGCATCTCGGCCCAGTCCGTGGCCTCGGTGCCACCGGCGCCGGCGCTGATCGAGAGGAGGGCGTTGCGGTCGTCGTACTCGCCGGAGAACAGGAGCGCGGTGCGTTCGCGACGAACATCCGTCTCGAGGGCGTCAGCATCGCGATCGACCTCGGCCTCGAGCTCGGCGTCGGGTGATTCGGCGATGAGTTCGAGGGCGGCGAGGAGGTCGTCGGCGCGGGCGGCGAGGCCCTGCCAGGTGTCGATCTCTTCGCGGAGGCCACTGGCCTCGCGGGTGACCTTCTGGGCGGCGCGACTGTCGTCCCAGAACCCGGGTTCCTGGGTCAGCGCATCCAGTTCGTCGACGCGCGCCTGCTTGGCCCCGAGGTCAAAGACGCCCCGAAGTCGTGCGGATCCGTTCGGCCAGGTCGCGGATGGCGGCGGGATCCACCTAGTTCCGGACCTGCAGATCCTGGAGCAGCAACGGTCGCAGCTCGATGAGCCGCAATGCCGTCTTGCTCCGCGCGACCACGGGGTTCACACACGGGCAATAGCCGTTGTGGGGGCAGACACCGCAGTTGCCGTCGCAGTCGAGCGCCGCGGCGTAACTGCACGATCGGCAGTCTCGCTCGCAGGCGATCAGATCGACGAACGATGCTTCCTCGGCCTGCTTCACGGACGTCCCTCTCTGTGCTGCGGGGAAGGGGCGCGATCGCTGGGGCGATAGCCTGCCGAGGAGACACGGGCGGTCCGGGGCGGCGGGCTTGGATGAGTATAGAGGGCCAAACCCCTATCGCCAAGAGGGAAATCCAGACGACTTTGTGGGTGCCCGGTACGTACCCGGTCGCCCGGGTTCGAGCCCGGGTCTTCCTGCCCAGTCCGTGCCCGGTTCGACGCCCGGTTCTGGCCCCGAGCGCGGACCCCTGACCCACGATGTCTGAAAACCGGCAGATGACACTCACCCGAGCCGTGGTCCGAGACTTCGTGTCAGATGCTTCGATGTGGGATCAGTTGACAAGTTCGCGAGGCAATCTGGCCTGTCTCCACGCTCACCCCAGGGACCCGGCGGGCATCGCCTCGTGACCAGTGCTCAGCTGAGTGACATCTGACACGATCCCGGCCGCGGTGCCGGGGCCGCGAGCCGGGACCTTGGGCTACGCCCGCCCGCCCCCGCTCCCGCCCCCGCTCCCGCCCCTGCTCCTGCCCCCGCTCCCGCCCCCGGCGATCAGTCCCCGATCAGCGGCCGTGGCACTTCTTGTACTTGCTCCCCGATCCGCAGTAGCACGGGTCGTTGCGGCCGATCCGCGCCCCATCGGGCGTGAACCCGGGTCGCGGCCCGCTCGGTGTGGAACTCCCCGGGGAACCGGCACCCGCCACTGGCTGATCGCCCAGTGACTCGCGAACGTTCCGAACCGCCGGCGCCGCCACGAGGCCCCCGGCCACGGACGTGGTCCCGGCGATGGCCGCCTTCGAACGCTGCCCATTCCCGCCCCCGCCGGCCAACGCCGCCGCGCCCTTCGCGAGCGACGCGCCAACCGCGGGATCCGGCCCGGCCGCGGGCTGCTTGGTCACGTTCACCCGGAAGATGGTGCTCGCGACCGCGTGCCGGATCAGCCCTCGCAGCTCCTCATAGAGCCGATACGCCTCGCGACGGAACTCGTTGAGCGGGTCCTGCTGGGCATAGCCGCGCAGCCCGATGCCGCGCCGCATGTCGTCGAGTTCGGTCAGGTGCTCCACCCACAGCGAATCGATGGTTCGGACGAGGACCAGCCGCTCCACCGTCGCCCAGTCCTCGGCCCCGATCTCGGCGGCCCGGGCCTCCAGGCGCGCATCGGCCAGCTCTCGGACGCCCTCGGCGATCTCCTCGCGGCCGCCCAGGTCCCACAGCTCGTCGGCCGAGGTCCCCTCGCCGGTGATCCCCATCCCGTGCAACGCGTTCGACAGCCCCTCGAGGTTCCACTGCTCGGGATCCTCACCGGCGAGCTCGACACCGATCATCACGTCGATCTCGTCGTCGAGAAACGCCCGAACGGTCTCCGCGAGGTCCTCGTTGTGGAGGACTTTGTCGCGCTCCGCGTAGATGGTCTCGCGTTGCTTGTTGATGACATCGTCGAACTCGACGACGCGCTTACGGATGTCGAAGTTGAAGCCCTCGACGCGGCTCTGCGCGCTCTCGATGGTGCGCGAGACGAGCTTCGATTCGATGGCGACGTCGTCCTCGAGCCCGAGGCGCTCCATCAAACCCGTCACCCGATCGCTCGCGAACCGCTTCATCAGGTCATCGTCAAGCGAAAGGTAGAAGCGCGACGAGCCCGGGTCCCCCTGCCGACCGGCGCGGCCCCGAAGCTGGTTGTCGATCCGCCGCGAATCGTGGCGTTCCGTGCCGAGGATGTGCAGCCCGCCGGCGTCGACCACGCGCTGATGGTCCTCGTCGGTGACGAGCTTCGCCTCGACCAGCGCGGCCTCGAACGTGGCCGCGTCCACTTCCGCGGGATTGAGACCGCGCTTGTGGAGGATCTCCGAGGCCAGTCCCGCCGGATCGCCGCCAAGCTTGATGTCCGTGCCGCGGCCGGCCATGTTCGTGGCGATGGTGACCGCGCCGGTCCGCCCGGCCTGCGCGACGACTCCGGACTCTCGCTCGTGCTGCTTCGCGTTGAGGACCTCGTGCGCGATCCCGCGACGCTTGAGCAGCGTGCCCAGGATCTCGGACTTCTCCACGCTGATCGTGCCGACGAGGACGGGCCGCCCGGCCTCCTGCATCTCCACGATCTCCTCGATCAGCGCGTTGAACTTGGCCTTCTCGTCACGGAATACGAGGTCCGGGAAGTCCTCGCGGATCATGTCGCGGTGGGTCGGGATCGCGACCACCTCGAGCTGGTAGATCTTGTGGAATTCCTCGGCCTCGGTCATGGCCGTGCCGGTCATGCCGGACAGCTTGTCGTACAGCCGGAAGTAGTTCTGGAACGTGATCGTGGCCATGGTCACGCTCTCGCGCTGGACGCGCAGGCCCTCCTTGGCCTCGACCGCCTGGTGGAGTCCTTCGGACCAGCGTCGCCCGGGCATCTGTCGCCCGGTGAACTCGTCGACGATGATGATCTCGCCGTCCTTGACGATGTAGTCGCGGTCGCGCTTGTAGAGCGCGTGCGCTCGAAGCGCCTGCTCGAAGTGACGGGCAAGGCGCGGATCGGCGTCGTACATGTTCTCGACGCCGAGCCAGCCCTCCATCTTCTCGACGCCGATCTCCGTGGACGACACCGCCTTGTCCTTGAGATCGACGAAGAAGTCGCCGCCCTCCTCGGCGCCTTCTGGGCGCTCCTTGAGACGGGGGACGAGCCGGGCGAACGTGAAGTACAGGTCCGCGGATTCCTCAGCCTGACCGCTGATGATCAACGGCGTCCGCGCCTCGTCGATGAGGATGTTGTCCACCTCGTCGACGATCGCGAAGCTTCGACCCCGCTGGACCCGCTGGTCGAGCTCGATGACCATGTTGTCGCGCAGATAATCGAACCCGAACTCGTTGTTCGTCCCGTACGTCACGTCCGCCGCGTAGGCCTCGCGTCGACTGACCGGCCGAAGGTTGACGAGTCGCTCGTCGCTGGTGGGGTAGCCCGGTTCGAACAGGAATGAGGCGTCGTGCGTGATCATCCCCAGGCTGACGCCGAGGAAGTGGAACACCGGACCCATCCACTGCGGGTCTCGTCGGGCGAGATAGTCGTTGACGGTGACGAGGTGGACGCCACGCCCGGTCAATGAGTTGAGGACGGCGGCCAGGGTCGGGACCAGGGTCTTGCCCTCGCCGGTCTTCATCTCCGCGATCCGGCCCTGGTGGAGGGCGATCCCGCCCATCATCTGGACGTCGAAGTGGCGCATCTCGAGCGTCCGCTTCATGGCCTCGCGGCTCATCGCGAAGACCTCGGGAAGCACGTCGTCGAGCGCTTTCTGGAGGCGCTCGTTCTCCTGGCGATGGCGCGCCCGGGCGATCTCCCGGCGACGCTCGAGGTCCGGGTTCGTCAGCTCGTCTTCAGACGGCTCGCCCGGCTTGGCGATCTCCTGGATCTCGGCGCGGATCTCCGCCATCTGGGCCCGGATCTCCTCGCCGGAGAGGGCCTCGTACTCGGCCTCGAGACGGCTGATCTCGTCGATCTGTGGCGAGATCTTCTGGATCTCGCGGTCGTTGCTGTCGAAGAAGCGGTTCAGGAAGCGCATGGAACGGGAGTATACGGTCAGCTCGGCTCACGCCCTTGCGGCTGGCCGTTCACCGCTGCACGACGCCCGCGTCAATTCGCCTCGCAGGCTAGTGGGCACGACGTGCCTACTCGAGAATGAACTCGAAACCGTTGGCCTGGCCGCGTGTTGATCGCGATCCAGACCCCTGGCGATCCAGATCCCCTCGCTGGATCTGGAATAGACAGGGCTCGGCTGGAAAGGCGCCCGACGTAACCTATGGGGAAGCGGACTCAACGACGGGGTCCACGGTGTACTCGAAGCGCTCGCCGGTCCGCGTATCGATGGCGATTCGCAGGCCCGGCTTGCCGCCTATCCCAAGCTCGGGGATGAGCAGGACCCAGTCGTTGCTGGTCCAGTCGAAGTACGGATAGGCCCAGTCGTCGGGTCCCTGGTCGACGAGGACCCGGTCGGTCATCGTTGTCGGGTCCACGAGCACGAGCGGCCGATGGACCGGATGGACCTCGGGTCGCCAGGAGGTAACCCCGTACAAGACGAACCCGCCGTCTTCACGAGCGTATGCATCCAAGAGGGCCGCGATCTGCGGTGCGACCAAGCGAGACTCGAGCGTCGTGAGGTCGAGCAGTCGCGGTCGCCGGTCATCCAGCGAAGGGTAGTAAATCGCATGCTCGTCGGTCACGGCAAGCAAGGTATATTCGCCAGGGAGTCGTCGCACGGTCCAGTCACGTGCGTCGATGATGTCAACGATGCATACGTCAATCGTGCACAGCCTGGCAACTGCCGTCCGACCTGACGGCGACCATTCGAAGGCCCGCTCTGTGGGTCCTTCTAGTCCTGGCGGCAGGACGGGCTCGATGAGTTTCCGGCGCTCGCCCGTATCGACGGTGATGAGGTCCACACCGATGCTACCGGCAAGCAGGACGTCACCCGACCGGCGACGACTGACGGCGAGCTGCCCGTCGCGCTCCAACTGAACAATCAGCCGGAGAGCGCCGGTCGCCAAGTCAACCTCGCGGACATCCCACCCCTCGGTGGTCATCTCAAGAACAGTGAGATACGACCCCGTATCGTAGTAGTCTGGCAGCCAGAACGCATCGGCACTCGTTGGGAAGGAAACCGGCTCCTGGTCGAGGCGCGTGACGATCCCTCGACCGTCAACGACTTGGAGGCTGGGGATCTGCTCGACGAGTCGACGCAGCTCATCCGGGAGGGCCACGGACTCGGCGCCCGCGAACGCGGGCGATTTCGATGGAGTAGCCAGACTCTCGAAAGCCTCGCCGCTAGCCTGCGCGACCGGATCATCGACCCCCGACGCTCCGGGCAGAACCGCCGTGGTGCAGCCGACCGCGGTGATGGACAGAAGCCCGACCAACGCATGGCGGGCGCACCGTGAAAACGATCGCGCAGGAGCCTTCATCGTCATCCCCATCAGCACGCGAAGTCCCAGGTGACGGTCTTCTCGACCCCAGTCGAGTCCCCGTCAAGGGTCGGGTCGTCGGTCGCGTCCGGGGTATAGCGGGCCTGGAAAACGAAGGTCGCCTCATCAGCAAAGGAGATCGTCCTGCTCCACGCCCCGCCCTCGCCGGACACTACCGAGGCCGTGGTGTATGCGACGAATGATCCGGTCGGCGTGCGGCGGTAGATCGTGACCGTCCGGCCGGCGAGCCCGTTGGCCGATAGCTGACCGAGGACGCTCGCCGTCACGATCTTGGCCGTCCCGGCGAACGAGAACGATTGACCGACGCACAGTAACAACGTCGTGGTGTTTTGAGTGATCGCTGTGTCGATGTCGTCGTTCTGGATGGCTGGAGCGCCAAGGTGGTCGACGCAGCCTGGGTAGACGCCGTCAAAGCTGTCGAGGTCGTAGTCGATCGCCAGCGAGAGCACGTCACACGCCCCGAGCCAGCGCTGGTCATAGCCCGTCGAGGGCTTGGCGATCGGGACCGAGTGCATGACCGAGTGATCCGGGTTCGCGCCGGCGCCGCCCGGAAAGTGCACGTGGCCGTTGCTACTGCGGGATATTCCCACCGCGTGTCCCGCCTCGTGGAGGGCCACGCGTCGAGTGTCAAAGCACCCGTCGGTCGATCCGACCTGAGCAGTCGACTGGCACCAGTACGACTCCAGGGACCCAGGGCCTGTCCCCTTCAGAAACGTGGTCGACTTCCAGCGGTCCTCGACCTGACCACTAGATAGGTAGTCAGTGCAGGCATACCATAGCGATGCTGGGCACTCCGGGGTGTTGGGAGTCTCGGCGTTGGTATTCCAGTAGACGCTTGCGATTTCGGCGGCTCCGCCGGGCAGACTGAAGTACGGCGACCTCGTGGTGTTGGCGGAGTCCCAGTCCCCATTCAACGCCGCATTGACGTTGGTCTGCAGCCAGGACGGCGCCACACTACCGCTCCGGGTGCCATAGGCATAGATCTGGTGGTGGTTGTCCGTTGAGTACTCGGCCTTGCCCTCGGTCGGCGAATGGGCGGCCGTGGTCGCGGGTAACGCCCATGCTAGTTGGACCGCAGCGAGAGCAGCAAGAATCGTGGGGCGCCAGCTAACGGCCAGTGCACCTCTTCGGTTACGGCCGAGAAGTCCGCCGCGACGGATCGATATGAGCCTTGCCCCCACGCGCATGCTCCGATACGTTCACGGAGCATGATGCTCTCTCTCTCTCTCTCGTCAATGGGCTTGGGAGGAGTGTCTGCCGGCGGACGCTCCGGTCGCTCCGTCTGCCCTGTCAGCGACCCAGGCGCGGGCAGACGGCATTGAACACCTGTGATCGCTCGGCACCCATCGTCCCAGTCAGCCGGGAAGGCCCTTCCAGAAGCCGCTGCCGTAGCCCACGACGATCGCGCCGAATGTCATGCCGGCGAGCACCAGCCAGAACAGCACCGAACGGAACCGCGACGTGGGGTTCATCTCGGGGTTCTTGAGTGCCGGCAGACGGGATCCGCGCAGTGCCGAACCCCAGCGCGGGGACTGCAACTGCGTGCGCCAATCCTCGCCGCTCGGCGGGTGGCCCTCGACGCCGCCTTCGCCGTCGGGTTGGTTCAGCTGGAGGGTCATCGATCTCCCGAAGGTACCGCGCTCAACGCGTCGGCTATGGCAGGCTCCGTGTCGTCCGCGCCACCGTCTGGGTCGCGCGTGTCGATGGTGCTTTCGGCGCCATCCTCCCACAGGAGCATCTCCTGGGTCAGCGATACCTCGCTGGAGAAGAGCGCACCGACCGATTCGCCGCGGTGGATGCGCTTGATGGCCTCGCCGATCAACGGCGCGACCGAAAGCGTCGTGATCTTGGGGATGCGCTTGCGCTCCGGCAGGGGGATCGAGTCCGTCAGCACGACCTCGCGCAGCGACGACGCGGCCAGCCGGTCCACCGCCGGATCGGACAGCACCCCGTGCGTGGCGCAGGCGTAGATCTCGGTCACGCCCTCGCGCTCGAGCGCGCGCACGATCTCCACGAGGGTCCCGGCCGTGTCGATCTCGTCGTCCACGATGATCGCCCGCTTGCCCTTGACGTCGCCGATGACGTTCATCAGCTCGGCGCGGTCCAGGTTGCCGACGCGACGCTTCTCGATGATCGCGAGCGGCGCGTCGAGCAGCTCCGCGAACGCGCGGGCCCGCTTCGCGAACCCGAGGTCAGTCACGACCACCGGATCCTCGATGTGCTTGGCCTTGTAGTAGTTCGAGAGCATGTGGACGGCCGTCAGCTCATCGACGGGGATGTTGAAGAAGCCCTGGATCTGGCCCTGGTGGAGGTCCATCGTCAGGACCCGGTCGGCGCCGGCCACCGTGATCATGTCGGCGATGAGCCGAGCGGTGATGGGGACCCGCGGCTGGTCCTTCTTGTCCGACCGACCGTAGGCGTAGAACGGGATGACCGCCGTGATCCGACCGGCGCTCGCCCGCTTGAAGGCGTCGATCATGATCAGGAGTTCCATGATCGACTGGTTGACCGGATGGCTCGTCGGCTGGACGAGGAACACGTCCTTCTCGCGGACGTTCTCGAGGATCTTGACGAAGATGTTCTCGTTGGCGAACTGGAAGACCTCCAGCTTGCCCGGCTGCGTCCCGAGGTAGCTGCAGATCTTGCGGGCGAGGCCCGGGTTCGAGTTGCCCGTGTAGATCTCGAACTGGTCTGCGTACAAGGGGGCTGAATCCCGCTGACCCAGGAACAATCAGGCCTCCCGTCGACTCGGGGTCATGCGCCGCCGCCCGACCCGGCCGGCCCCGGTGAGTCGGGGCCACCCGCCTCGGGGTCGCCATCGTCGCCCATGGCGTCGCGCTCCGCAAGTCCGGCACGGAACGCGGCGATCGCCACGACCCGGTCGCCCTCGGCAAGCCGCATGACGATCACGCCGCGCGCCGCCGAGGAATAGCGGTTGATGGTGTTGGTCTCGGTCCGGATCACCTGACCGCCAGCGCTGATGAGGAGCAGTTCCTCATCCTCCTCGGTGACCTGCTGGACGGCCGCCACGTCCCCGGTCTTGCGACCTTCGAGGCTGATCAGGCCGACACCCTGCCCGCCACGGTGCTTGCGCCGGAACTCCGTCAGCGGCACGCGCTTGCCGTAACCGGTCTCGCTGAGCACAAGGATGTCCGACTCCGGCTCCACGACGCTCATCCCCACGACCGCGTCGCCCTGGCGGGCGAGCCGGATCCCGATGACACCGGCGGCATCGCGACCCATCGCCCGGACCTCGGTCTCGGCGAAGCGCGCGAGCTTGCCTTTGGCCGTCGCGATGATGACGTCGTCGCCGCCCTTCGAGACGTCCACCCAGGCGAGTTCGTCGTCGTCGTGGATCGTGATGGCGCGGATCCCGGACGAGCGGACCTTCTCGAATTGCTCGAGCGGGGTCTTCTTGACGATCCCTTGCCGCGTGGCGAGCACGAGATACGACCCGGCGGTGAAGTCCTTGAGCATGATCGTGGCCATCGGGACCTCGCCCGAGTCCACCTGGACGCCGGGCAGGTTGATGATCGGGATGCCCTTGGCCTGTCGGCTCGCGTCCGGGATGGCATGGACCTTGGCACTGAACACGCGCCCGCGGTTCGTGAAGAACAGCGCCCAGTGGTGGGTGTTGGCGACGAGCAGGTGCTCGACGGCGTCCTCCTCGCGGGTGACGTGACCGATGATCCCCTTGCCACCGCGGTGCTGGCGGCGGTACGTGTCCACCGGTTGGCGCTTGATGTAGCCGCGACCGGAGATCGTGACGACGACATCTTCGTCGGCGATCAGGTCTTCATCCGTCATCTCGCGGCTGGAGTCGTCCGCGACGCGCGTGCGGCGCTCGCCCGCGTATTTGCGCTTCAGTTCGGTGAGCTCGTCCTTGATGATCTGGAGGACACGGGCCGGGTTGCCGAGGATGTCCTCGAGCTCGGCGATGAGCTGGATGACCGAGAGGTACTCGTCCTCGATCTTCTTCCGCTCCAGCGCCGCGAGGCGGGCCAGACGCAGGTCGAGGATCGCCTGTGCCTGGAGCTCGGACAGGTCGAACCGCTTCATGAGGTTCGTGCGCGCGAGTTCGACGTCCGCCGATTCGCGGATCGTCTGGATGACCGCGTCGAGGTGGTCGAGCGCGATCTTGAGCCCTTCGAGGATGTGCGCTCTCGCTCGCGCCTTCGCGAGATCGAATTCCGTGCGGCGACGGACGATCTCGCGCCGATGGTCGATGTGATGGACGAGGACGCTGCGCAGCGGCAGGGTCTGCGGCTGTCCGTCGACCAGCGCCAGCATGTTCATGTTGAACGCCATCTGCATCGGCGTGTGCTTGAACAGGTTGTTGAGCACCTTGTGCGGGTTGGCGTCGCGCTTGATCTCGACGTAGATGCGCATCCCGTCACGGTCCGATTCGTCGCGCAGGTCTGCGATCCCCTCGATCCGCTTGTCCTTGACCAGGTCGGCCATCTTCTCGAGCAGCGAGGCCTTGTTCACCTGGTACGGGAGCTCGGTGACGATGATCGCGGTCCGGTCGCCCTTGACCTCCTCGAAGGCCACCTGAGCGCGCATCACCACGCGGCCGCGACCGTGGGCGTACATCTGGCGGATGGCATCCACCGTCTCCCACTCCCCGGTCAGCGAGTTGCGCTGCTTCTCGAATCGGAAGATCGTCCCCCCGGTCGGGAAGTCCGGACCCATGACGTACTGGCACAGGTCGTCCGAGGTCAGATCCGGGTCGTCGATGATGGCGATGGTCGCGTCGACGATCTCGCCGAGGTGATGGGGCGGGATGTTCGTCGCCATCCCGACGGCGATCCCCGAGGAACCGTTGATGAGCAGGTTCGGGAGCTTGGCCGGCAGGATCGTGGGCTGGCGCTGCGTCCCGTCGTAGTTGTCCTCGTAGTCGACCGTGTCCTTGTCGATGTCCTCGAGCATCTCCGAGGCGATGCCGGTCAGCCGCGCCTCCGTGTAGCGCATCGCCGCCGCGCCATCGCCGTCGACGGATCCGAAGTTGCCCTGCCCGTCGACGAGCGGGTAGCGCATCGAGAAGTCCTGTGCCAGCCGAACGAGCGCGTCGTAGAGGGCGACGTCGCCGTGCGGGTGGTACTTGCCCATCACCTCGCCGACGATCGCCGCGCACTTGCGGTACGAGCTCGTGGCCGACAGGCCCATCTCGCCCATCGTGTAGAGGATCCGGCGATGGACCGGCTTCAGCCCGTCGCGGACATCCGGCAGCGCCCTCGACACGATGACGCTCATCGCGTAGTCGAGGTAGCTCGTCCGCATCTCGTCCTCGATGCGGATCGCTCGGATATCGCCCAGGTTGTCGGTCACGTCGCGTTACTCCTCCGGGTACGTGGTCTGATGGTCAGGTGAATGGGGGCTCGGGGTGGGTCGCCGGATCGGGCAGCTCGCCGAAGCGCGAGACGGTGTCGGCCGCCGCCGACGAAGGGCCCGCGCCGTGTCGCCGGCGGATCCCGGTGAGCCGGTCACGGAGCGCCTCCGCCGTCGCGTCGTCGAGTTTCGAGAGGCTGTCGCGGATGACCCAGGCCCGGTTGCCGTCATCGGACGCCGCCGCCCGATCCGCCTCGCCTTGAAGCGCCGTGCTCGTGGCGTCGATGTCCACGCCCGCGAGTGAGCGGTAGGCCCACGAGAGCGCCTTCTGTACGTCCGGCTCGTCGTCGCCCATGAGCTGTGCAAGGATCGGGAGGGCTCGGGGTGGCAGCGCGGACGTGTCCCGCCCACCGGTGGCCGCGTGGCACATCGTCGCGATCGTCGATCCCACGAGGCGGCGCTCCCAGCGCGAGGGGGAGAACACGAGTTGCTCCAGCTCGGCCCAGCGGTACGGCTCCGCGGCGATCCCTTCGCCATACGGGTGCGCGAGATCGTCGACCGTGATCCAGTCCGCGGCCTCTCGCGCCGCGCGTCGCAGTAATTGCCAGGTTCGCTCGGTCTCCGCGTGGAGGGTCCGCTCGAGCAGGCCGAAGCCGAACCAGCGTGCTTCCAGCGGCTCCACGCTGAACAGGCGGTCCGCCAGGAACAACAGCGTGGTCGGGCGATCGTCGCGGGTCGCCCGGCGAAAGGACCGGCTCACGGCTTCCAGCAGTGGCGTTCGCACCCCGAGGATGGGGCCGATGCCCGGAGCCACTCGCTGCTGGCCGGCGAGGTACTCCGGGTCGGCGAGGGCTCGTAGCCCGTCGACGAGCGCGCGGGCGAAGGCCTGTGGGTCGTTGACGTGGTCCGCCAGACGCGTCCCGAGCGCTTCGGCGTTGGCTCGATGGGCGTCGAGGAAGGCCTCCGCGCGTCCCGTGGTCGTGCTCGCTCCGCCCGCATCGCTGGCATCACCGGTCGTCGCGGGAGTCACATGGTCGAGGGTCGGCGCGGACATCAGCTGTCGACGCGCTCGGTCCGCGGGTCGTCGAACGGCGTCAGATAGCGGAAGCCGTAGCGCTTCTGGAGCTCGGTCTTCTGCAGCGCGTTCGCCGCCACATAGGTCGCGCTCGCGGTCGCAAGTTCGAACCCGGTCGTCGCGTCGACCAAGTGCCCGGCCGTTTCGAAGATCCGCCGCCGCTCGCGTGTGATCCACCCTTCGGCGCGGATCGGTCCGCCGAGCGAGACTGGTTGGTGGAAAGAGACCGACAGCCTCGCGGTGACGCCCCAGTCGTCGCCACCGACAAGCGCCCACGCCATCACCTCGTCGAGGATCGTGCTGACGATCCCGCCGTGCGCGATCCCCTCCCAGCCCTCGAATCGGGCGTCGAGGGTGAGCGTCGACCAGCACCTCCCGGGTTCGACGTGCAGGGGCATCTGCAGACCGCCCGGGTTGAGGGTCCCGCAGGCGAAGCAGTTGTGTGCGGCGAACTCGAAGGCCGCGACCTCCCGCGTGTCGACACGCAGCTCAGACGTCAAGGTTCTGGACCTTGCGGGCCTCGGTCTTGATGAAGTCCTTGCGCGGACCCACCTTCTCGCCCATCAGCATCGTGAAGATCTCGTCGGCGAGCGCGGCGTTCTCGGCGTCGACCCGGAGCAGCGTGCGGGTCTCCGGGTTCATCGTCGTATCCCAGAGCTGGTCGGCGTTCATCTCGCCGAGGCCCTTGAACCGCTGCACGGACAGGTTCTTGACGTTGAACTCCTTGATGATGCGGTCCCGCTCCTTCTCGCTCTGGGCGTAGCGGGTGACCTTGCCCGTGCTCACCCGATAGAGCGGCGGTTGGGCCACGTACAGGAAGCCACGATCGATGATCTCCGGCATGTGCCGGTAGAAGAAGGTCAGCAGCAGGGTCCGGATGTGGGCGCCGTCCACATCGGCGTCGGTCATGATGATGACCCGGTGATAGCGCAGCTTCGCGATGTCGAAGGTCTCGCCGATCCCGGCACCCAGCGCGATGATCAGCGGCCGGACGTTCTCGCTCGAGAGGATCTTGTCGAGACGGGCCTTCTCCACGTTGAGGAGCTTGCCGCGCAACGGCAGGATCGCCTGGAACCGCCGATCGCGGCCCTGCTTGGCGGATCCGCCGGCTGAATCGCCCTCGACGAGATACAGCTCGCTGCGAGCCGGATCGCGCTCCTGGCAGTCGGCGAGCTTGCCCGGCAGGGACATCCCGTCGAGCGCACCCTTCCGGATGACGAGGTCCCGCGCCTTGCGTGCGGCCTCGCGCGCTCGCGCCGCCGTCAGGCACTTCTCGATGATCCGGCGCCCGTCACCGGGGTTCTCGTCCAGGTACTGGCTCAGGCTTTCGGTCACGGCGGTCTGGACCTGGCCCTTGACCTCGGCGTTGCCGAGCTTGGCTTTCGTCTGTCCCTCGAACTGGGGGTCGGTCAGCTTGACGCTGATGACCGCCGTCAGGCCCTCCCGGACGTCGTCACCGGAGAGGTTGCCGTCGTTGTCCTTGAGGACGCCGGCTCGATGCGCCCAATCGTTGAGCGAGCTGGTCAGCGCGGCCCGGAAGCCCGTGACGTGCGTGCCGCCATCGGGAGTGTTGATGTTGTTGGCGAACGCGAGGACGTTCTCCGTGTAGGTGTCGTTGTACTGGAGCGCGACCTCGACGGCCGTCGATCCCTGGCGCCGGTCGACGTAGATCGGCCGCTGCGTCAGCGGCTCCTTGTTGCGGTTCAGGTGACGAACGAATGACTGGAGGCCGCCCTCGAAGTAGAACGAGCGCTCGCGATCGTTGCGCTGGTCGATGAGCGTGATCCACACGCCCTTGTTCAGGTACGCCGACTCGCGCAGGCGCTGGCTGATCGTGTCGAACGAAAAGTCCACGGTCTCGAACATCTCGGCGTCGGCGCGAAAGCTGGTCAAGGTCCCCCGGCGCGTCCCCTGCGGACCGAGCTTCTTGACGCTGCTCTTGGGCTTGCCCCGCTCGTATTCCTGCATCCAGACATGGCCATCACGAGCCGACTCCACGCGCATCCAGGCAGACAGCGCGTTGACGACGCTGACACCCACGCCGTGCAGACCGCCCGACACCTTGTAGCCGCCGCCGCCGAACTTGCCGCCAGCGTGCAGGACCGTGTGGACGACCTCCATGGCGTCCTTGCCGGTGGAGTGCTTGCCGACCGGGACCCCTCGCCCGTCGTCCTGGACGATGACCAGACCGTCCGTCGTGAGCGTCACGTCGATCTTCTGCGCGTGACCGGCCATGGCTTCGTCGATCGAGTTGTCAACGACTTCCCAAACGAGATGATGCAGGCCGCGCTCGTCGGTGGAGCCGATGTACATCCCGGGACGTCGCCGGACCGCCTCCAGCCCCTCGAGGACCTGGATGCTGGCCGCGGTGTAGTCGGACGCGCCCGCCTTCCCGCGCTTCGCCCGCGCTCCATTCGTTGGTGGCGTCGCGCTGGTGGCTTCTTCGGTCACGCCTCTCCTCCGGTCAGGCGCTCGTAGAGACGCCCAAGCTCTTCGTCGCTGTAGTACTCGATCACGATCCGACCACCCCGGCGAGAACGAGCCAGGCTGACCTTTGTGCCCAGGGAGCGCCGAAGGTCTTCTTCCACGCGCTCCAGGTCCGGATCCGAGGCCCTGGAGGCCCGCGACGGGCGTTCGGTCCGAGGCTCGCGGAGCCGGCGCACGAGTTCCTCGGTCTGCCGAACCGACAGGTCCTGCGCGATCACGGTGTCCACGATGCGGTCCTGTCCGTCGGGCGAGAGACCGCCGATCGCCCGAGCGTGGCCCTCCGTCAGCCGACCCTCGGCCACGGCCAGCTGGACGGACGCGGTCAGCTCGAGCAGGCGGAGGGTGTTCGCGACGGTAGAGCGGGCCCGGCCGACCCGTTCGGCGAGCTGTTCGTGCGTAAATCCGAACTCGTCGACCAGCTGGCGGTAGGCGAGAGCCGCCTCGATCGGGTCCAGGTCCTCGCGCTGCAGATTCTCGACCAGGGCGAGCTCGAGCTGCTCCCGGTCGGCCAGTTGGCGAACGACCGCCGGGATCCGGTCGAGGCCGGCGGCGATGGCCGCCCGGAGACGGCGCTCCCCCGCCACCAGCTGGTATCCCTCGAGCGTTTCGGTCACCAGGATCGGCTGGATCACCCCGTGCTCGCGAATGCTGGCGGTCAGCGTGTCGAGGGCCGCGTCATCGATCCGCTTGCGGGGCTGATACGGGTTCGGACGAACGCGATCCGTGGGGATCTCGCTCGGGGCGGGCATCCCGGCGTGCCGCTGCGGGATCAGCGACGCCAGCCCTCGACCGAGGCCGGTCGGGCGCTCCTGTCGGACGGTCATGCGACGACCATGGCTTGGGAGCGATCAGGGGTGATGGGGAACCCGACCGGCGACGGACCATCCTGGTCGCTGCCGCGGCCAGCCCGCGCCCGGAACTCGGTCGCCAGCGCGGCGTACGCGAGGGCGCCCGAGGAGTCGGCCCGATAGGTGGCGATCGGGAGTCCGTGGCTCGGAGCCTCCGAGAGGCGCACGCTGCGCGGGATCACCGTGTCGTAGACCGCGCCGCCGAGGTGGCGGCGTGCTTCGGCGGCTACCTCCGAGGACAGGTTCGTGCGCGCGTCGTACATCGTCAGCAGCACCCCATCGAGCGTGAGGCGAGGATTCAGGTGGTCGCGAACGAGATCGATCGTGGCAAGCAGCTGGCTCAGTCCTTCCAGGGCGTAGTACTCGCATTGGAGCGGGATCAGCACCGCGTCGGCCGCGGTGAGGGCGTTGACGGTCAGGAGACCGAGCGAAGGCGGACAGTCGATCAGGCAGTGGTCATAGCGGTCGATGATGGGCTGGAGCAACCGAGCGAGACGTCGCTCGCGAGCCTCGATCGGTGCGAGTTCCACCTCGGCTCCAGCGAGGGCGATGGCCGATGGGACGACGTCGATCCCGAACGGCCCGGGAACGATCAATCGCTCGATCGCGAGGTCATCGATGACCGCGTCATAGATCGAATGCTCCAGTGACGTTCGGTCGAGACCGAGCCCGCTCGTGGCGTTGCCCTGCGGGTCGAGGTCGATGACCAGGATCCGGTCGCCGGCGATGGCGCAGTAGGTCGCGAGGTTGACCACTGTCGTGGTCTTGCCGACGCCGCCCTTCTGGTTCGCGCAAGCGATCGTCTGCCCCACTCAGCGACCTGCTCGGGTTGGTGTCACGGTGCCTCGATTCTACCATCGGAACGCCCCGGCCTTCGTTCCGGACCGGGTCTCTGAACGGTGACAGGTCGCGCTCTACCGACGCTCAACCGCACCTTCACCGCGGCTCACCGACCGTTTCACGTGAAACACTGACCAGTGTCGCGCCGCTTTGTCGGCGGTCGCGACGGTCGACGAAGTTGGCCAATCATGCCGCCGCACCCGTTTCACGTGAAACAACCACGGACGATGCGACGCCTCCGACCTGTCGACGGCCCGCGTTCCTTGGTTCCTGTGGCGACGAGCCGGTCGGGCGAACTGCTCCGACCGTCCTTGCCCGTTTCACGTGAAACACCGGACCATCCTCCCGATTGCCGGTCTTGGGGACCCGTGGGATACTGCGCGCGACGTCACTGCCGCAAGGATCGCGTCGAGCGCCGCGTAGGCGGGCGCGCGAGTTTCGGGCGTCGAGCCGAGGATCGAACGCTCAATGACCCTACTGCTCGCTGCAGTCGGAGCGACGGTGGCGGCCCTGTTCGAAGTGACTGTCACGACCTATCTTCGGATCGGTGAGGCACAGCCGCACCTGGTCCTCGTCCTCGCGGTCGTCGTGACGATCGCGATCGGACTCGAAGCCGGATTAGTGTGGGCATTCATCGGCGGATTGGCACTTGATGTCCTCGTTCAGCGACCACTCGGATCATCCGCGTTCACGCTGCTGCTGTGTGTCGGCGCGGCAGCCGTGCTCGGCCACGTGCTCGCGCGATTGCGTCCGCTGGCGCCCATCCTCGCGGCCTTCGTGCTGAGCGTCGGCTATTCGATGGTGCTGCTCGTCGTCATCGGTGCCCTGCGCGCGTCGCCGCCGATCGCCGATCCCATACCGACGGTCATCCCCGGCGCGGTCTACGACGCCGTGATCGCCGGCCTCGTCGGTCCGCTCGCGATCTCGATCCGGGATCGTCGTCTGCAGGCCGAGCGGGTGGATTGGTGAATACCTACCTGTCTGGCCACCAGGAGCCCGCGAAGCGGCTGTCGAGATTCCTGGTATTCGGACTGATCGTCATCATCGCCATCAGCACCCTGACGGCCCGCCTGTTCTACCTGCAGATCGTCAGCGGGAGCCGGTTTACGGCGTTGGCGACGGCCAATCGGACGGTCCTCGAAGCCATCCCGTCGCCTCGCGGCCTGATCTACGACCGGAACGGGCGCGAACTCGTCACGAACGTCCCCACGTTCTCCGTCAAGATCCGGCCGTCGGACCTGCCGCTGCCCGATCGACCAGAGGTCGTCAAGCGCCTGGCCGCGCTCGTCGGCATCGACCCCGCCGACATCAACGCCTCGATCGACAGCAATCCTGGTTCGGCCTTCGATCTCGTCCGGATCGCCGATGACGTCGACGAGGCCACGGCGCGATTGATCGCGGAGACCTCGACGGACCTGCCGGGCGTCGAGATCGTGGTGGAGGCACGCCGTGAGTACACCGACGGCCCCCTGATGTCGCAGATCATCGGCTACACGGGCCCTGTCACCGCCGAGCAGCTCAAGGCCCTTCGCGCGGAGGGATACCTTCCCGACGACCTGATCGGCAAGGCCGGCGTCGAGTCGACCTACGAGACCTTCCTGCGCGGCGTGTATGGCGCCGAGAGCGTCGAACGCAACGCGCGCGGGCAGAAGACCCAGGTCCTGCGGACCGAGCGTGAGGCCCGGCCGGGCGACTCGCTACGGCTGACGATCGATACCCAGGCGCAAAGGGACGCACAAAAGGCGCTGACCTGGGCGATCTCGACCATCGGCCTGAAGCGCGGCGTCGTGATCGCGATGAATCCTCAGACGGGCGAAGTGCTCGCCATGGTCAGCCTTCCGACGTACGACAACAACCTGTTCGCGCGCGGGATCAGCAACAAGGCCTTCGACAAGCTGATCAAGAACCCTGACAAGCCGCTGCTGAACCACGCGGTACAGGCGCACTATCCGCCGGGTTCCACGTACAAGCTCGTGACCGGAACGGGTGGACTCGCGGACAAGGAGATCACAGCGACTGAACTGATCACGACCAAGGGCTATCTCACGCTCGGGACCACGAAGTTCTACGACTGGAACCGACGGGGATTCGGGCCGTGTGACATCTATTGCGGGTTCGGCCACTCGAGCGACACCTACTTCTTCACCGTCGCCGGCAAGCTCGGGATCGACCGGCTCGGCTACTGGGCCTACGACTACGGATTCGGCGAACCGACCGGCGTCGACCTTCCCGGCGAGGTGTCCGGGATCGTGCCGACCAACGAGTGGAAGCAGGCGGCGCTTGGTGCACCGATCTTTCCTGGTGAGACCTACCAGGCCGGGATCGGGCAGGGCTACGACGTGGTGACGCCGCTCCAGCTCATCAACGCGTATGCGGCGCTCGCCAATGGCGGCAAGCTGTACCAGCCTCAGGTCGTCCGCGAGATCGTGGGGCCGACGGGTGAGATCGTCCGGCCGTTCGAGCCGAAGCTGCTGCACAAGCTCGATGCTCCCAAGTCCGTCCTCAAGATCATGCGCGTCGCGGCCCGCAGCACGGTCACGCTGCGCCACACCTACAACCTCGTCGATCTGCCGATCAAGGTCGCCGGCAAGTCCGGGACCGCCGAATTCGGGACCCGCGACAAGCAGGGTCGGCTGCCGTTCCACTCGTGGTTCGTGGGCTTCGTCCCAAAGGACCCCTACAAGGGTTCGTTCGAGAAGGCTGACTCTGAACTCGTCGTCCTCGCGTTCGCCTACGACTCCCGCACGAAGGGCAACGCGGCGACCGAGATCGTGAAGTACTTCATGCAGCTCCACTTCGGGATCAAGAAGGACTATCGCAACCACGAGCTGCTCGAACGCGGCAACTTCTACCAGAGCAACTGATGGGCGTCATCCGAGCCGAGCCCGCGCAAATCACGGACTGGGCCGCCAAGTCGGTCGGTACGGTCTGGCGCGCGTTCGACCTCCAGCTGGTCACCTACGCCAGCCTGCTCGCCACGATCGGCCTCGTCATGGCGTACACGAACAGCGTCGTGGACGGCAAGCTCACCCTCGAGACGCAGACCACGTTCACTCGTGGCCTCATGTGGGCCGGGATCGCGGTCGTGGCCTTCATCGCCGCGACGGCATTCGACTATCGCTGGCTCAAGACGCTCGCGTGGCCGATCTACGTCCTGCAATTGGGGCTCCTCGTCCTGACGCTCGCGATCGGCGACGGTGTCGGCGGGTCCGCGCGCTGGATCGAGATCGGTGGCTTGACGTTCCAGTTCAGTGAGCTGGCGAAGATCCTCATGGTCGTCGTGCTCGCGAACTACCTCGGCTCGCGGACCGGTCAGCTGGACTCCCTGCGCTCGATCGTCGGGGCCGCCGTCTTGGTGGCCCCACCGCTGGCCCTCGTCATGCTCCAGCCGGACCTCGGGACGTCGCTCGTGTTCGGCGCCATCCTCGTCGGCACGCTCTGGATGTCCGGCGCCAGCATCAAGTGGATGGCGGCGCTCGCCGCGGGCGTGATCGCCTTCCTGCCGTTCGCCTGGACCTACGTGCTCCACCCGTACCAGAAGCAGCGGATCCTGTCGTATCTCGACACCAACCCCGATATCCAGGGAGCTGGCTATCAGCTCCATCAGGCGCAGATCGCGGTCGGCAGTGGCGGCTGGATGGGCAAGGGCCTCACGAATGGGACGCAGGGCGCGGGCGACTTCCTTCCGGTGGGGACGACCGACTTCGTCCTGGCGGTCCTGGCCGAGGAGCTGGGCTTCATCGGGGTCATGGTCGCGTTCGTGCTCTTCGCGCTCCTGTTGTGGCGGATCCTCGCGAGCGGGTGGCGCTCCCGGGACGCCTTCGGCACGATGTTCGCCGCCGGGATGGCGTCGATGGTGCTCTTCCAGCTGATCGTCAACGCCGGGATGGTGCTCGGACTCATGCCCATCACCGGCATCCCGCTGCCGTTCGTCACCCATGGCGGCGCCGCGCTCGTGAGCGTGGCCATCGGCCTGGGCATCATGCAGAGCGTCAACATCCGCCAATCCCGCGCGGAGTGGTGACCGTCAGATCGATCGCAACGCGAACGATATCCAGCAGGGGTGGACCCAACGCCGACGTGGGCGATCCGGGCTCATCGGCTCGGCTGCTCGGGTAGACTCGGTCGTGTGACCCCTGCCCACCGGAACCCGACATCCTCTCCTGAGCGGCCCTGGGACAGCGGGCCGTCGTGAGCGAGCCGACTCGCCTGGCCAAGCAGACCGCGGTGTCGGAAGCCGTCGCGCTCCTCGACATCGAGCCTCTGCTGGTCCACGGATCCGACGACCTGACCTCGATCATGCGTCGGTCGACGGCCCAACCAGAAACCCGTCTCGTGGGCGTCGTCGATGCCGACGGGCGTCTGATCGGCATCATCCCGATCCTCCGCCTCGCCAAATCGGTCGTGGCCCGGGTGGTGCCTGAGGCCCTGCTGACGGATATCGTCGATGTGGCCGATGTCGCCCGGTTCGGTCACGCGGTCGAGGCCCGGACGGCGGCCGAGGCGATGCTGGAGCCGGCGTCGGTCCTCGGCACCGACACGCTCGACGAGGCCTTCAAGACCATGCATCGGCGCCACCTGTCGGGTCTGTACGTGGTCGATGCCGACGGTCGCGTGAGCGGATATCTCGACCTGCTCGAACTGGCCCTCCGATACGCCGAAGCGATCGCCGTGGACGACGCCATCGGGGACGCGTAGGCTGACTTGGACGTCCTGATCACCGGCGCGATCTTCGTCGCCACGTACGCCCTGATCGCCGCGGACCGCCTCGACAAGACCATCGCCGCCCTGCTGGGCGGCACATCGGTCGTCCTGCTGGGGATCGTGCACCAGGAAGAGGCCTTCGCCGCGATCGATCTGAACGTCATCTTCCTGTTGACCGGGATGATGACGCTCGTCGCCATCCTCCGTCGGACCGGGTTCTTCCAGTGGCTGGCCATCAAGACGGTGAAGCTCACGGACGGGCGGCCGGTCCGCCTCATGCTCGCCCTGAGCCTTGTCACCGCCGGTCTCTCCGCCCTCCTCGATAATGTCACGACGGTCGTGCTCATCGCGCCGATGACGCTCTACATCGCGACTGTCATCCGCGTCTCGCCGATCCCATTCCTGATCGTCGAGGCCATGGCGTCGAACATCGGCGGGGCAGCGACGCTCATCGGCGACCCGCCGAATATCCTCATCGGGTCAGCGGCCGGCTACGGTTTCGCGGACTTCATCATCAACATGACCCCGCCGGCCCTGGCGATCCTGGCGATCTTTGTCCTGATGCAGCGGCTTTTGTTCCTCCGCGGCGTCGTCGTCCGTCCGGACGTCCGCGAGGCGGTGCTGGCGCTCGACGAGAACGAGGTACTCGGCGATCGCGGCCTGCTCCGGACGAGCCTGCTGGTCATCGGCGCCACGATCGGTGGGTTCCTGGTCGCGGAGCCGCTTGGCCTGGAGGCCGGCACGATCGCTCTTGCCGGTGCAGCCATCCTGCTGCTCCTCTCGCGCGTCAGGGTGGACGAGGTCCTGCGTGAGGTCGAGTGGCCGACGCTCTTCTTCTTCGTCGGGCTGTTCATGCTCGTCGAGGCGGTCGTCCACGTCGGCATCGTGGCCGCCGTCGCCGACGGGCTGATCGAGCTCACGGGTGGCGATCAGACCGTCACGACGCTCGGCCTATTGTGGCTGTCAGGGATCGGGTCGGGGATCATCGACAACATCCCATACACGGCGACGATGATCCCGGTGGTTCGAGAACTGGCCGATGCGGGTCTGCCGATCGAACCGCTGTGGTGGTCGCTGGCCCTGGGCGCCGGTCTCGGCGGCAACCTGACGATCATCGGCGCCTCCGCGAACGTCGTCGTCGCGAACATGTCCGCCCAGGCCGGCCACCCGATCACCTTCATGGCATTCCTGCGCCTCGGGATCATCGTGACCGTGATGTCGCTCCTGGTGGCGACAGGCTATGTCTACCTGCGCTACTTGATGTGATCGCCTCGATCCAGATCGGCGGCGCCGCGACCCCGGACTTCCAGGCCTCAGCCGCCCCGCTCGAGATCATGGTCGGGCTCTTCGTCCTGTTCCTCGGGGCGAAGGTCGGCGAGGAGGTGGCCCGCCGGCTGCACCAGCCAGCCGTCGTCGGGGAGTTGCTCGGCGGGTTCGTGGTCGGAGCGCACGCGCTCGCGCTCGTCGCGCCGGGCGAGACGGCCGCGGTGATGGCCGAGATCGGCGTCGTCATCCTGCTGTTCGCGGTGGGGCTCGAGGTCCGCCTCGACGATCTCCTCGCCGTCGGGCGGCCGGCGGTCCAGACAGCCGTCGCGGCGATGATCCTCCCGATCCTGGCTGGGCTCGGCATCGCGCTCGCGGGAGGCGAGACGCTGACGACCGCGGCGTTCGTCGCGCTGGCGCTCGCCGCGACGAGCATCGGGGTGACGAGCCGCGTGCTCGCAGACATGGGCGTTCTTGATCGGAGATTCGCGCGGATCGTGCTCGGGGCTGCCGTGATCGACGACATCCTCGCGCTGGTCCTCATCGGCCTGGTCTCCGGCGTCGCCGCCGGGGAAGCGTCGGCATCGACCGTGTTCGTCAGCGTGGCCGTCGTGGGTCTGGTCGGGCTGGGGTTCGCGGCGGCGCGCCGGGCGCGCGGGCTTCGCCGGGAGGCCTTCACGTGGCCGCTCTTCGCCGACACCCCGCTCGTGCCCGCCTTCATCGTGATGTTCGCGCTCGCGCTGTTCTCGGCCGCCGTCGGCCTCGCCGCGATCATCGGCGCCTTCATCGCCGGATTGATCGTCGCGGAGACGGAGGCACGCGACGAACTGGAGCACGAGATCCGTCCGCTCGGGCAGATCTTCACGCCGTTCTTCTTCGCAGTGACCGGCGCCCAGCTCGACCTGTCGGCGCTCGCGGACCCCACGGCGATCGCCTTCGCCCTGGCCCTGACCGTCGCGGGGGTCCTCACGAAGGTGGTCGGTGGCATGATCGGTGCCCGGTCGATCGGTCGCTGGGGATCGATCGCGGTCGGATCCGGCATGGTCCCGCGTGGCGAGGTGGGCATCGTCGTCGCCGGGCTCGGCGCGGCGGCCGGGTTCCTCGACGGCCCGGCGTTCAGCGGGATCCTGGTCGCGGTCGTGCTGACGACGATCGTGGCGCCGTATCTCCTCGCCTGGGCCGTCCCGCGCGCGATCGGCCCCCAGGAGGTCGTCGCGCCAGCCTGATCAGCCCTCGATGGCCGCCGGTGCCCCGGTCGCCGCGGGTGCCGATGCCGGCGGCGGTCCCATTCCCACCTGGTGGATGAGGCGCAGGAGCGACTCCGGATCCTCCGGCCCGAGGCGTCGAAACAGATACCGCACGACGTCGCGGCCGGCGGCTGCAACCGGCAAGGCAAGGATCGCGCCGAGGAGCCCGGCGAGCGCCCCACCGATGACGATGGCGAACATCACCGCCGCGGGGTGGAGCTCGACGGCATCGCCCTGGATCTTGGGCACCAGGAAGTTGTTCTCCACCTGCTGGACGATCGTGTAGAGCGCGAGCGCGGCGATGACCGACTCCGCGCCGGCCGTGATCGCGAGCAGGACCGCAGGCACCGCCGCGATGATCGGACCGATGATCGGGAGGAGTTCGAGGATCCCGGCCACCACGGACAGCAGGACCGCGTATCGACCGAAGACCGGGTCGACGAACTCGCTCAACAGCAGCAGACCGATGAACGTGAACAGCCCCACCGTGAACCCGAGGATGAACTGCGCGCGGACCCATTGCCGGAATGTCCGCTCGATCGTGCGCAGGACGACCAGCGTGTCGAAGCGCCAGGCGGGCGGGATCGCCCGATCGAACGACGCCGTGAGGCGCACCCGGTCCTTGAGCAGGTAGAAGACCCAGACCGGCAGCAGCAGGTAGCCGAAGAGCCCGCCGATGACGCTCCCGGCGCCGGTCAAGATCGGGAGCAGGAAGGTCAAGTCCAGGTCCGCCGGGGCGGGCCCTCCCTCGCGAAGGCCGGCGACGAACTCGTCGATCCAGTCGCGGATCGCCGGGGGGATCTCGAGACGGTCGTAGCTATTCGAGAGCTCGAGTAGCCGCGCGTTGAATTGCTCGGCCAGCTTCGGCAGATCGTCGATGAACCGCAGGATCTCGTTGATCAGCGGCGTGAGCGTGAGCGCCATGAACTCGACGAACAGCACCACCGAGAGGACATAGACGATGACGATCGCGAGCGTCCGATGGACCCTGAGGCGCGTCAGCCAGCGGACCGGGATGTCCAGCAGGAAGACGAGCAAGAGGCCGAGGACGAACGGCCGCACGCCGTCACGGCCGATCCACAGCAGGATGCCGAGCGCGATCGCCGCGACGATGAGCACACCGACACGCGGCGAGAGCGAGGTGAACCGCGGCGGTTCCCCGGATCCGGATGTCCGAACGAACGGGGGAGGCGGAAGCGCGGCCACCTGTTCGGCGGGGCTCGGCGGGGCCGCGACGCCCTCTGCGACGGGCTCGTTCATGGTGCCGCAGACTAGCAGACGTGGAACCGCGGCCCGAGCACCCGATGGAGCCGCCCATCGTCCCTGTCGTCGAGCCTCGGGCCCGCTGGCGCTTGGTCGTCAGCCGGACGGCGGCGGTCGCTGACCGCACGCAGCGGGACATCGAGACCGAGTGGTGTGCGCGACTTGACGCGAGCGAGCTCCCGTTCGCCCGGTCCGGCGGCGGACGGCCACGCGTGACGTTCGGCGCGCCGCTCCCCGTGGGGGCCGCCGCGACGGGCGAGCTGCTGGATGTCGTCCTGACCGAACGGTGGCCGCGGTGGCGCGTCCGCGCGAGCATCGAGGCCGTGCTTCCTGAAGGGTGGGCGCTCATCGGACTCGACGACACCTGGCTTGGGGCGCCGTCCCTTACCGCGTCGGTGGTGGCGGCCGACTACCGGATCACGCTCGGCGGACGGGGTGCCGGGGCGGCCGGGCTGGGGGCGGCCGTCGGTGCCTTGCTCGCCGCCGGCTCGCTCCCGCGCGAACGGACCAGGGGTGCCGGCACCGTGTCGTACGACCTGCGTCCGATGCTGATCGACCTCGACCTGGTCGCGCCCGGCCCCCCGACCGTGCTCCGTGCCCGGACCGTGATCCATCCGTCGTTTGGGAGCGGGCGACCCGAAGAGGTCGTGGCGGCGCTTGCCGATGTCCTCGGAGCGCCGCTCGAGGTGGCGAGTGTCACGCGCGAGCGGCTCGTGCTCGCCGATGCCGTCCGGTAGGTCCGGGCGTGTGGTTCCCAGCCGTGGTTCCCAGCCGTGGTGCCCAGCCGTGGTGCCCAGCCGTGGTGCCCAGCCGTGGTGCCCAGCCGTGGTCCCCAGCCGTGGTCCCCAGCCGTGGCGCCCAGCCGTGGTGCCCAGCCGTGGCGCCCAGCCGTAAGCACGTGGAATACGACTGGCTGCCGTATGTGGTGCGCAACGAGGGGATATCGGCGGGTCGCGCCGCCAGATCTCGACCATTCGTCGCGGCGGTCGTGCTCAGGTACGGTCATGTCGGCCGGGCCAACGCGCTGCGCGACGGCCATAAGCCGCTCATGAGCGGCTCCTAAGGGTGGGAGTCTTGCGCCACCCCGGAAGGCGAACAATCGGACAGGAGCGCCGTCCTCCGACGCGGCAGCACTGGCCGTCGGCGCGCGATAGCGCCGTCCTCCGACGCGCGAGAGCACTGGCCGTTCACTCGCGAGTGCACGCCGATTGACCGCGTCGTCGTTCGGCCGTAGACTTCGCGGTCCGCGCCCGGCCGTGGCCGTGTGCCATCCCATGTCCGACGTCCCGATCGCCACGCGCTCGCCCGCCGTCGTCACGCCAAGCCCTGAGGACCCATGTACGCAGTCATCGAGACCGGCGGGAAGCAGTACCGCGTCGAGGTCGGCACGGAACTCGAAGTCGAACTGCTTGACGTCGAGCCGGGCAAGACGATCACGATCGACCGGGTACTCCTGGTCGCCGACGGCGAGACCTCGTCGATCGGCCAGCCGCTCGTGGCGGACGCGGCCGTCAGCGCCGAGGTGGTTCGCCAGGCTCGCGGTCCCAAGTTGATCAGCTTCAAGTACCGCCCCAAGGCGCGCTCGCGCGTCAAGAAGGGCCATCGGCAGGAACTGACCGTGCTGCGCATCAGCGACATCACGCTCGCCGGCAAGAGTGCCGCCGGGACCGCGAAGAAGGCCAAGGACAACGCCAAGACCGAGCGCGAGCGACTCGCCGAGGCCGCCGCGGTCCAGGCAGCGAAGGACGCCGAACTCGCCGCAAAGCTCGCGGTCGGCACCGACGCGCCGGTCGTGACGACCGGGGCCGCGCCGAAGAAGGCCGCAGCGAAGAACTCCCCGACGGCCAAGGCGACGGCGAAGGCCGACGCCGCCCCCGCGGCGGACGCGACCGACGCCAAGCCGGCCGCCAAGAAGGCGACCCCGAAGGCCTCGGCCGCGGAGAAGACAGGGCCGGCCGCGGCTGACGCCCCCGAGACCAAGGCGGCCGCGCCGAAGCGGACCCGCGCCACCAAGAAGGACGAGTAGGCACGATGGCCCACAAGAAGGCTGGCGGCAGCGTCAAGAACGGTCGCGACAGCGCCGGTCAGCGCCTCGGCGTCAAGGCCGGTGACGGCCAGCTGGTCACGGCCGGCTCGATCATCGTCCGTCAGCGCGGCCAGACATTCCTGTCGGGCCCCGGGACGGGGATCGGCAAGGACTACACCGTGTTCGCGATCATCGCCGGCAAGGTGAAGTTCGAGCACGCCACCAAGGCCAAGAAGCGCATCCGGGTCGAGGCGGTCGGATCCGTCGCGGCCTCGGCCTAGCGCGGCACCGCAACCAGAAGACCACAAGCCGGCGACCACCGGCTGGGCGATGGCCCGGCACGGACGGCGACGGAGGAGAAACGACCCGTGAAGCCCGACATCCATCCCAAGTACCACGACGCGAAGGTTCACTGCGGCTCGTGCGGCACCGAGTGGACCGTCGGGTCCACGAAGCCGGAGCTGCGCGTGGACGTGTGCAGCAACTGCCATCCGTTCTTCACCGGCAAGCAGACGATCATCGACACCGCCGGTCAGGTCGAGCGCTTCCAGAAGCGGCTCGAACGCCAGGCGCGCAGCTGAGCCCGTCCTGACGACCATCGGGACGCTCGTGCACGGCGGACCTTCGGGTCCGCCGTTTCGATTCCGCGTCGGCCGCTAGACTCCCCGCATGCCCAGGTACACCTACGGCGGTCAGGCCCTCATCGAAGGCGTGCTCATGCGCGGTCGCGACGCGATCGCCGTCGCCCTGCGCGCGCCTGACGGTCGCATCGTCTTTGCCACGGAACGACTCGATTCCGGGTTCCACGGCACGACCTGGTCCAAGTGGCCATTCATGCGTGGGCTCGTCGTCCTGTACGAGACGCTGATCGTGGGCACCCGCTGGCTCGTGCGGAGCGCCAACGTGCAGGCGCAGGAGGACGGGGTCGAACTCGGCAAGGGATCCATCGTGATCATGCTCGCGATCACGCTGGCCGTGGGGATCGGCATCTTCTTCCTGCTGCCGCTATTCGTCGCGAGCGTGACGACGCAGAACATCGAGAACGGCGTCGTCCAGCACCTGGTCGAAGGCCTGACGAGGGTCGTGATCTTCCTTGGATACCTGACGCTCATCGGGCGGTCACCGGACATCCACCGCGTCTTCCAGTACCACGGCGCGGAGCACATGACGATCCACGCGCTCGAGGCCGGCGATCCCCTCACGGTGAACGAGGTCCGCAAATACCCGACCGCGCACCAGCGGTGCGGGACGGAGTTCCTCGTCATCGTGATCCTGCTGTCGATCGTGGCGTTCTCGCTCGTCGGCCGGCAGGAGCCCCTCGTGATGATCGGGAGCCGGATCCTGCTGATCCCGGTCATCGCGGCCGTCGGCTACGAGATCCTCAAGTTCGGCGCTCGCCACCGCGCCAACCCGCTGATCAAGGCGCTGCTCACGCCGGGGCTCCTGGTCCAGATGATCACGACCAAGCGGCCCACGGACGACATGATCGAAGTGGCGATCGTGTCCATGGAGGAGGCCCTCGAGGCTGACGGCGAGACCATCCCGGACGGCTCGACGCCATTCGACCGATCGCCGCTCGTGCTCGGACCCGTGGTCGACCCCTCGCCGGGGTCATGAGCGATCTCGACGCCAAGCTGACGGAGATCGCCGGTCAATACGACGAGGTGCAGTCGGATCTCGGCAGGCCCGAAGTCACGTCCGACCCTGCTGAGATCCGCCGACTGGGACGGGAGCTCGCCCGCCTCGAACCGGTCGTCGAGGCCTTCCGGCGACTCGAGGCCGTTCGTGGGGAGCTGGCCGGGGCGCGGGAACTGCGCGACGCAGGTGACGGCGAGGATGAATTGCGCGCCATGGCCCGCGACGAGATCGATCGGCTCGAAGGTGACGAGGAGCGCCTCATCGAGGAACTCAAGGTCCTGCTGCTCCCTCGCGACCCCAACGACGACCGTGACGTCATCCTCGAGATCCGTGGGGGTGCCGGTGGCGAGGAGGCCGCGCTGTTCGCCCAGGAGCTGCTCCGGATGTACCTGCGGTACGCGGATGCGCACAAGTTCGCCGCCGACGTCATCTCGCTCAACGAGACCGGGATCGGTGGTCTGAAGGAGGCGATCGTCGAGATCGCCGGGGATGGCGCGTACAGCCGGCTCAAGTTCGAAGGCGGCGTCCACCGCGTCCAGCGGGTGCCGTCTACCGAGTCTTCGGGGCGGATCCACACCTCGACGGCCACCGTGATCGTGATGCCTGAGGCCGACGAGGTCGAGGTCGCCATCGACGAAGACCGCGACCTGCGCATCGAGGTCAAGCGGGCGTCCGGTCCAGGGGGCCAGTCGGTCAACACGACCGACTCCGCCGTGCGGATCACGCACATCCCGTCCGGCCTCGTCGTCGAGATCCAGGATGAGAAGAGCCAGCACAAGAACAAGGCCAAGGCCATGTCCGTGCTGCGTTCCCGGCTCTATGACCTCGAGCTGCAGAAGCAGCGTGCGGCCGACTCGGCGGCGCGTCGGTCCATGGTGGGGTCCGGGGATCGCTCCGAGAAGATCCGGACCTACAACTTCCCGGACAACCGCGTCACCGACCATCGGATCGGCGTGACCGTCCACGACGTCCCGCGCGTGCTCCAGGGTGATCTTGACGGCCTGATCGACTCGTTGGTGATGGCGGATCAGGCCGAGCGGCTGTCGGCGTTCACCGGGGCCGATGACGAAGCCTGAACCGGGGCGAGCCTCATGAGCACGGTCCGGGATCTGCTCCGAGACGCGGGTGAGCAACTGACTGCGTCCGGTTCGCCCTCACCGAGGCTCGATGCCGAACTGCTCCTCGGGTCGGCGATCGGGGCGGATCGGACCGCGATCCTCGCCCACCCGGACGCGCCCGTCGGCGCCGATGCCGAAACCGCGTTCCGTGCCAGCCTGGCTCGTCGGGTGGCGGGCGAGCCGGTCGCCTACATCCGGGGGTTCAAGGAATTCCATGGGCTGGCGTTCAGCGTCGATCGGCGGGCGCTCATCCCGCGCCCGGAGACCGAGCGACTCGTGGATCTCGCGGTCGCAACAGTCATGAGCCGGTTGGCGGCGGGTGCGCGGCCGGCCGGTACGCCACCGCTGCGCATCGCCGACATCGGGACCGGGAGTGGGGCGATCGCGATCGCGCTCATCGCCGCGTTGCGTGCTCGCGGCGCGGCCGCGGACGTCACGGTGCTCGCGACCGACGTGTCGCCTGAGGCACTCGACCTCGCGCGCGAGAACGCGGCGGCGCACGCGGTGGCGGACCACCTGTCGTTCGAGGCGGCGGACTTGCTCCCGGATGGCGTCGACCGGTTCGATCTCGTCCTCGCCAACCTGCCCTACGTCCGCCGCGATGTGGTTCCCGGGCTGCCGGTCGCGGCGTCGTTCGAACCGGTGATCGCCCTCGACGGCGGGGCGGATGGGCTGGAGGTCATCGGCGCGCTCCTGGACCGACTGTCGCAGGCGCTGGTCCCGGACGGAGTGGCACTGTTGGAGATCGGCGCGGACCAAGCGGATGCGATCTCGGCCCTCGTCGGCGAGCGACTGCCCGGCTGGCGTTGCGCCGTGGAGATGGACCTGGCCGGTCTGCCGCGCGTGGCTCGCGTGGAACCGCCGTCCAGCGTGAACGTATGACGCTCGTTGACCCGCGTCGCGTCGAGCCGCGTCGCGTCGAGCCGCTGTTCCCGATCCGCCTCATCGCGCTCGACATCGACGGGACGCTCGTCGGTGACGACCTCGTCCTGCGTCCGCGGACGGTCGACGCCGTACGGGAAGCGTCGCGACGGGGCGTCGCGATCTCCCTCGTGACCGGGCGCATGGTCTCGAGCGCGATGCGCTTCGCGATCGAGTTGGGGCTGACCGGACCGATCGTCGGCTATCAGGGCGCGATCATCCGGGCCATGCCCGAGGTGCCTGGGCGTGTCGGGAAGCTGCTCGTCCACACGCCCATGCCCGCGGCGGTGGCCCGCGATATCGTCCGCTGGACGCGGGCCAACGGGCTGGACCCGCACCTGAACCACCTGGAGCGCTTCGTCGTCCGCGAAGACGACCCACTCGCGGATGACTACTCCGCGTTCATGGGCGCCCGCGCCGAGACCTCCGGCGACTTGCTGGCGTCGATCGACCACCCGGTCACGAAGGTGATGGCCGTCGCCGATCCGCCGCATCCGACGACGATCGCGCCGCTCGCCGCCGGCGCATTCGTCGGGCGCGCCGCGGTCACGGTGAGCCATCCACGGTTCCTCGAGTTCGTCCAGCCGGGCGTATCGAAAGGTCGCGCCGTTCGCTGGCTCGCGCGCCGACTTGGCGTGCCCCTCGGGGCAACGCTCGCGATCGGTGACCAGTGGAATGACATCGAGATGCTGGGCGAGGTCGGGCACGGGGCGGCCATGCCGTCGGCCCCTGGTCCCGTCCGGGCGGCGGCGCGATACATCGCGCCCTCACTCGGCCTCGAGGGAGCCGCCGACATGATCGAGCGACTGGTCCTGGCCGCGCCGGCGACCCTTGTCGAGACGTCGCGCCGCCTCACCGCCGAGGCCGCTCGTCAAGCCGCCCAGGGTCCAGTGGCGACCTGATGGCAAGGATCCTGCCCGACGATGCCGCCGGTCGGGCCGAGGCGGTCCGGGTGCTACAGGCCGGCGGCGTCGTGGCGACACCGACCGACACCGTCTACGGTCTCGCCGTCGCGCTCGACACGCCAGGCGGCATCGAGCGCCTGTTCCACGTGAAACAGCGACCACCGGACAAGGCCATCATGCTGCTGCTCGCGGATCTTGCGCAGGCCGCCGACCTGGCGGTCATGACGCCGGCGGCGCTCGCCCTCGCCGCCCTCTGGCCCGGCGGCCTGACGCTCGTGGTCCCGCAGCGCCCGGACGTCCGCTTCCCGGAGATCCTGACCGCGAACCAGGCCACGATCGGCCTGCGGGTGCCCGATCATCCGGCGCCGCGGGCCCTGGCCGCCGGTGTCGGACCCGTCCCGGTCACGTCGGCGAACCGCTCCGGTGAGCCGACCCTTGACGACGCCGCGGCGATCGATGCGGCGATGGGACGTGACCTTGACCTCGTCCTCGACGGCGGCCCGGCCCATGGCGGTCCGCCGTCTACAGTGGTCGACTGTGCGGCGGCCGAACCCGCGATCCTTCGTGTCGGGGCGATCGCGCCAGCGCGGATCCGGGCGATCCTGGACGCCATCGGCATCCCCCATGCCATCCCTGGAGACTGACGGGCACTCGGCGGCAGACGGGTTCGTGGGAAGATAGGCCGCAGGTGCCGGCCGAGTCAGAACACCGGCAGCAAGGGAGTCGGCCAGCCATGACGATCTCCGGGACCAGGGGCGTCGCGATGGAGTCGCTCGCGGACGTCGACCCCGTCCTGTGGGAGGCGATGCAGGGGGAGCGCCACCGGCAGCACGACAAGATCGAACTGATCGCGAGCGAAAACTACGTCTCCGCGGCGGTGATGGAGGCGCAGGGCAGCTGGCTGACCAACAAGTACGCCGAGGGTCTGCCCGGGAAGCGCTACTACGGCGGCTGCGAGTTCGTGGACATCGCCGAGCGACTCGCGCAGGAGCGCGCCCTGGCGCTCTATCCGGGCGCTGAACACGTCAACGTCCAGCCCCACTCGGGCGCCCAGGCCAACATGGCGGCGTACTTCAGCGTTCTCCAGCCGGGCGACCGGATCATGGGCATGAACCTGGCTCACGGCGGCCACCTCACCCACGGGATGGCCCTGAACTTCTCCGGTCGGCTGTACGAGGTCCATGCCTACGGCGTCCGCGAGGATACCGAGCAGATCGATTACGACGCCATGGAAGCCCAGGCGAAGACCGTCCGACCGAAGATGATCGTCGGCGGAGCCAGCGCCTATCCGAGGACCTTGGACTTCGAGCGGATGGCCGCCATCGCCCATGACGTCGGGGCGCTGTTGTTCGTCGACATGGCCCATGTCGCGGGGCTGGTGGCTGCTGGCGTCCACCCCAGCCCGTTCCCGCATGCCGACCTGGTCACGACGACCACCCACAAGACGCTCCGCGGCCCGCGCGGCGGGGCGGTCTTCACCCGGGTGGACCTGCCCGCGTCGGCGGACGCGGCGGATTACCCCGCCGTCAAGGGCACGCTGGCCGCATCGGTGGATCGGAACGTGTTCCCGGGGATCCAGGGCGGGCCGCTGATGCACGTGATCGCGGCGAAGGCGGTCGCGTTCAAACTGGCCGCGGAGGAGCCCTTCCACGAAGACCAGCGCCGGACGATCCGCAACGCGCAGGTGCTGGCCGAGACGCTGGCCGGGATGGGGGCCCGGGTCGTGTCGGGCGGAACGGACAACCACCTCATGCTCGTCGACGTCACGCCGCTTGGCGTGACCGGCAAGGAGGCGGAGCACCTGCTCGACGAGATCGGGATCACCGTGAACAAGAACGCCATCCCGTTCGACAAGCTGCCTCCGAACACGGCATCAGGGATCCGCGTCGGGACTCCCGCCACCACCTCCCGTGGCTTCGGCGAGGACGAGATGCGCGCGGTGGGCCGGATCATCATCACCGCGATCCGCGAGCGCGACGACGCAGCGGCCCAGGAGCGTCTCGCCGCTGAGGTCCGCGAGATCGTGGTGCGGTTCCCCGTCCCGGGCCTCACTCCCGCGTGAGTCTGATCCGCCGCGATCGCCGACGCCGTCGCCCGCGAGCGGCATGACCTTCATCCCCGGCCTCGAGGCCTTCGTCGGTCCCATCGTGGCGGCCTTCGTCGCCGCCGCGCTGGTCGCGCTGCTCCTCACGCCACTGATCCGGCGACTGGTGATCCGTCTCGAGATGGTCGATCGACCCAACGCCCGGCGGGTCAACACGTCCCCGATCCCACGCGGTGGCGGGATCGCGATCGCGACCGCGTTCACCGGCGTGGCCGCGGCCTTCTTCCTCGTCAACTTCGCGACCGAGATCGTTCCGCTGCCGCGCTTTCTCCAGCGCGAGCACGTGGTGGCCCTCCTGGTGGGCGGCGCGGCCGCGGCGGCCATCGGCGCCATCGACGACCTGCTGGACCTCCGGGCGCGATGGCAGCTCGCTGGCCAGATCCTGCTCGGGGTGATCGCCGTCGCCCTCGGGATCTCGATCGACTTCATCGCGAACCCGTTCGGCAACGGCTTCATCGTCTTCGACGAGTTCTTCGCCGTCGGGTTCACCGTGTTCTATATCGTCGGCATGATCAACAGCATCAACTTCATCGACGGGCTCGACGGCCTGTCATCGGGGATCGCGTTCATCGCCGCGGTCACGCTGGGGATCATCAGCCTCACGACACAGGTGGCCCAGCCACAGCCGACCATCGCGGTGCTGTGCTTCATCCTCGCCGGATCGCTGCTGGGGTTCCTGCGCTGGAACCTCCATCCCGCCTCGATCTTCGCCGGCACGAGCGGCGTCCAGTTCGTGGGGTATGCGCTCGCGCTGCTGAGCATCCTGGGGACGGCCAAGGTCGCCGTCGCCCTCCTCGTCCTGGGTGTTCCGATCATCGATACGTTCTGGATCATCGTCCGCCGCGTGTCCCAGGGCCGCTCCCCGTTCAGCCCGGATCGGGGCCACATCCATCACCGGATGCTTGACCTCGGGCTGACGCATCGACAGACGGTCTTCGCGATCTACGGGATCTGCCTGGCCCTGGCCCTGCTGAGCCTGGCGCTGTCCGGCGTCGACCAGCTCTACGCCTTCCTGGGCGTCTTCCTCGCGTCGGGCCTCGTCCTGTTCATCCCGACACGTGGGGCGCTTCGGCGACCCGAGGAGCTCGAGGCGGACGCGTACGAGGAGCCGCCGGCCGGAGGTCGAGCGTGACCGTCGGCGCCACCGACGGGTCGATGTCGGTCCGGTGTGGTCCGCTCCATAGGCCGACCCCCGCCCCGGTGCTAGCATCGCCTCGCGGGCGGGCGATGATCGGCATCGCCCGGTGCAACGGAGTCCGATGAGCCTTCAGACCTTCCTCCTCCTGGCGATGGCGACGCTCGTCATCGCCTCCATCGTCCTCGCGCTCGCGTGGTCGATCCGTATGCGCCGTCGCGACGACGGATCCGATGTCGGCTGGGAGCACGACGAGGCCCTCAAGGCCAGGAAGGTCGCGTCGACGGAGGGTCGGCTGCCGTTCATCGGTGCGCTTCGTCGTCGGCTGCGACCCAGCGCCGAGCCGCTTCCCCCGAGCGTCGAGCGCGATGAACTGGCCTATCGGATCGGCGTCCCCGGGGCGTCGCAGCCGGCGCGGCCCAGCCGCCTCATCGTCGCCGGCGACGAGACGCTGCCGGAGCCCGAGGAGCGACCGACGATCGCTGCGATCGTGGCGTCCACCGAACGGACGGATCCGTTCGTTCGCCAGCGACTGTCGCGCGACACGGCGCTGTCACTCATGGTCCTGGCCGGGATCATGCTGCTCGCCGTCAACGTCCTGCCGGGCATCAAGGGCCCATCGGTCGTGGTATCGAGCCCACCTCTGGCCGTCGTGTCCCCCACACCGTCGCCGACAGAGGTGGCGGTGGAGAGTGACGATCCCACGCCATCGCCGACCGCCGAACCGACGCCGACCGCCGAGGCCGACGCCCACCCCCGAGCCGACCGCGATCACCGACGACGGGCCGCGACCCCGAAGCCCACCGCCAAGCCGACCCCGAGACCCACGGCGAACCCGACGCCGCAACCCACCCCGAAGCCGACCCCGAAACCCACGCCCAAGCCGACGCCGAAGCCCACTCCGACCCCGGTCCCGGATCCGGTGGCCGTGATTTCGTGCTTCCGCCACTGGACCTCATGATCGACTGCAACGGTTCGGGGTTCGCTGTACGAGACGAGCTATGTCGTGGGACTTCGGCGACGGGGCCTCCTCGACGGCCGCGAATCCCAGTCCGCACATGTGCTGACACTGGCGCCTAGACGGTGACCCTCACCGTGACCAACGCCTCCGGGTCCGACACCGACAGCAACACCTATCCGGTAGGTCCATGAACCGACAGACGACTCGCCAGCCTGCTCATCGTCTTGCTCGTCGGCCTGCTGTTGCCGGCCTCGGTCGTCGCTCGATCCGGTCGCGGACGACGACAACGCGACCGTCGCCGAGGACGCTGGATCGACGTCCATGGACATCCTCGTCAACGACTCGACTCCGATTCGGGACGAATGTCGTGACGGTTGTTTCGACGCCCTCTCACGGATCGTCGAGCGCGAACGGTGCGCGACGTCACCTACTCACCCGACTCGGACTATCACGGCGTCTGATTCAGTTCACGTACACCGTGACAAACGATGACGGAACCTCGACCGGCGACCGTCACCATCGCCGTGACCTCCGTGGACGATGGCCCGCCGGTCGCTGACACGGACGCGCGAAGGTCACCGAGGACGTGACCACGGACCTCGTCCTGACGGCTCAACGACACCGATCCGGATGCGGACGGGCTCACGATCATCGCGTGCGGAAGTGGCGTGAACGGCACGAGCACCAATGACCGTCGCGGGCACGGGATGCCGCTAGACACGTCCTTGTCGATCGAATCGGTAACGGACGGCACCAAAGGCTCGGTGACCAACAATGGCGATGACCTGACGTATGTGCCGTTTCTCAATGCCACGGGCTCGGACAGCTTCACCTACACGCTTTCCGGGGGCGGGCCGACCGCACGGCCACCGTCGACATCACGATCACGGCGGCCAACGACCCGCCGGTCGCTGGCGGCGACGGCTTCTCGATCGACGAGGACGTCACGACCGACTTCGATGTCCTCACGATGACAGCGACCTCGATGGCACCAACCCGATGACGATCAGCGACCCCGGGAGCCCAGCGCACGGGACGACAGCGTCGTCAGGGCGGCGAGATCCGATACACCCGGATCTGAACTACACGGCTCCGATAGTTCACCTACACGATCACCGACGGGGAACTGGCGGCCACGGCCACCGCGACCGTCAACGTCACGATCGATCCGGTCAACGACGACCCCATCGCCGACGACGACGAATTCGGGGTCGGGGAGGACGCGCCAGCAACGCCCCTGCTCGTCCTGGCCGGAGACACCGACCCCGATGGGGACACACTGACGATCTCGGCCAAGACCAATGGTTCGAAGGGCGTCGTCGTCATCACCGGTGGTGGGACCGGTCTGACATACCGGCCGAATGCCAACGCGTTCGGCGTCGGACACCTTCACCTACACGATCTCCGACGGCTACGCGGAGACACGGCCACCGTCACCGTCGACATCGGCGGCGCCAACGATCCGCCGAATGCCGTGAACGACCCGTCCATGTCCGTCCCACAGGGCGCCGGCCCCAGATCCCTGCTGTCTTCGCCAACGATTCCGACCCGGACGGCGACACCCTGACGATCATCGCCAAGACCGATGGCGCGCACGGGACCGTCGATGATCACCGGCTCAGGGACCGGACTGACCTACAACCCGGCTGGGCTCTACAAGGGCATTGACACCTTCAAGTACACCGTCAGCGATGGTCACGGCGGTTCGGACCAGGCGACCGTCGTCGTGACGGTGGCCGAGGACGTCATCGACCCCGTCGCGACCGCGCCTAGTCAGACGTTCTTCTACCAGACCGTCGGCCGGTCCACGGCAAGGATCCGTCTGGCCTGGAGCTGCCACGGACACCGGCGGGACCGGCGTGGAGAGCCACAAGCTCCAGGTGAGCGTCAACGGTGGCTCATACGCCACCATCACCTCGAGCACGACGAAGACGACGTGGACGCGAACGCTGACCACGGATGACTCATACCGCTTCCGAGTCCGGGCGACGGACAAGGAGGGCAACGTCAGCGCCTACGCGTACGGGCCCGACGATCCCCCGACGCGCTACTCCGAACGAGCTCGAGGATCGCGTACGTCGGGAGCTGGCCGACGGACAGTAGCGTCCAAGGCCCTGGGTGGACACGACCCGTCGAACGCCACGGCGTCGACGAAGCGCGCCGTCTTCGTCGTTCACGGGCCATGACGTCGGCTGGATCGCGACGCGGTACACCTCGAGCGGCAAGGCCGAGGTCTACATCGACGGGACGCTGGTCAGGATCGTGGACCTGGATCGCTCGACGACCGGCTATCGGAAGCTGGTGTTCTCCCGCCACTTCGCGACGCTCGGGTCGCACACCCTGGAGATCCGCCCAGTCGGCGACGGGCGAGTCGACATCGACGGGTTCGTCGTCAACAGGTAGCGCCCGCCTCAGCCGGCCGGCCGGGCCACGCATCGCCCACGAAGACCCCTTGACAGTCGCGGTGGCGTATGTACCATGCGAGGCATGGTAGTTGGTGAGACACGGGACCCGTTGACCGAGCTTCGGCGCGGCGTCCTCGAGTACTGCGTCCTCGCGGTCATGCGGCAGCGGGAGTCGTACGCCTTCGAGATCGTTCGGGTCCTGTCGGACGCGGGCGGGCTTGTGACGAGCGAGGGGACGATCTATCCGCTCCTGTCCCGCCTTCGACGCGACGGCCTGGTCCAGACGACCTGGCGCGAATCGGAGTCCGGGCCGCCTCGCCGCTATTACCTGCTCACGGCCGACGGTCAGCGGGCGCTCGATGCCTTCGTCGGCGACTGGACCCAATTCCGCGAAGCGGTCGACGCGCTGCTCGCGGGCATGCCCCTTGGGAGGGACACCGATGGACGATGACACGCTCGTGCGCGAGTACCTGGGCCGACTGCAGGTCGCAACGGCGTCGCTGCCTTCGCATCGCCGGGACGAGTTGACCGGCGAGGTCCGCGACCACATCGCGGCGGCGATCTCGGAGGCTGGCCGATCGGACGAGGTCACGATCCGGAACATCCTCGAGCGACTCGGGGCGCCGGAGGACATCGTCGGCGGTGAAGCGACCGTCCCCGTCACGTCTACACGCCCGGACGCTCGACGCTCCCGCCTCGGCGCGGTGGAAGTCGCGGCGCTGGTCCTGCTGGGTCTTGCCTGGCCTGCGTTGATGCTTCGCGACATCGAGACCTTCGGCCCCATCGGGCCGATCCTCTGGCTCGCGATGGGGCTCGTCGGCCTGATCCTGGTGCAGGTCTCGGATGTGTGGAGCAAGCGGCAGAAACTGATCATCACAGCGCTGGTCGTCGCTCTCTATGCGGCGTTCCTCGTCGTGACCACGCCCGTCCGCGTCGAGAGCGGACCTGTCGGCGAACCCATCGCCGAGCCTGTCGTCTCGTCGAGCCCCTGACGACGTTTGGAAGGATCAGTGGACCTAGGGCTACGGACTCGGCCTTGGGACGTTCCGGGATGTGCACCTGCTATACTTCCGCCGCCTTGACAGGTCGACCATGATCGAGCCCGGCCGCGGGATGGCGTATCTCGCCCTCTTCTCGGAGATCGGTCTTTCCCTCCTGGTCACGACCCTGCTCGGTGTGTTCATCGGCTACTGGGTCGACGGGCAGTTCGGGACCCTCCCGCTCTTCGTGATCGTCGGCTTCCTCGTCGGCGCCGGAGCCGGGACCCTGATGATCTACAGATTGGTCAGTCGGTTCCTCAAGACCCTCGAGTGATCGGTCCGGAGCCCGGCCAGACAAGCAGAACGCGAGCGCGGCGTCGAGCCGCGCTCCTGTGTGTGGAGCAAGCGTGACGAGCGAGCAGGTCGCGACTCCGGTCGTTGAGACCCAGCCACCCGCCCCGGCGCCCAGGAAGTCGATGCGCAACCGCTGGTTGCTGCTGATCGGCACGGTCCTTGCGATCAACGTCGTGGCGTACCTGCTGGTCCCGCCCTTCCCGCTCGGCGGTCAACCAGGCGATGCGTGCGCCTACCCGGCCTGCTTCATCAACGGCACGCTGGAGTTCCCGGCGCCGCACACGATCATCGAGTTGACGGACGAGCACGCGTCAGCAGGCCTGGTCACGTTCCACCCGAGCATCAGTTCCACGATCATCACCCAGTGGCTGGTGATGGCGATCGTCCTCATCGGTGTGATCCTGCTCACCCGCGGCAACAAGCTCATCCCGGGTCGCGCCCAGAACTTCTTCGAGTGGTTCTACGAGTTCCTCAGTGACTTCGGCGTCGGCCTCGCCGGGGCGGCGTCCAAGCCATACATCCCGCTGTTCATCGCGTTCTTCCTGCTCATCGTCTTCTCCAACTGGATCGGTCTCATTCCGCCGGTCGGCCGGATCCCGCAACTCCGCGCGCCATCGAGCGACGTCAACATCACCCTTGGCCTGGCGCTCGTCAGCTTCGTCATCTTCGAGGTCGAGGGCTTCCGCAAGCTTGGCGTCCGCGGGTACCTCTCGAAGTTCTTCCCGTTGCAGGAGTTCCGGAATGGGGTCGGCGCGGGCGTCATCGCCCTGTTCGTCGGCCTCGTTGAGCTGATGCTCGAGTTCGTCAAGCCCATCACGCTCTCGATGCGACTCTTCGGCAACATCTACGGCGGCGAGGTGGCGCTGGGCGTCATCACCGCGCTGACCATCACGATCATCCCGGTCGCCCTCGTTGGCCTGGAAGTCATGCTCAATGCCATCCAGGCGCTCATCTTCAGTGTCCTGACCCTCATGTTCATCGTGCTCGCGATCGAGAGTCATCATTCGGAGGAGGGCCACGCGGCCGACGACGCCACCGACACCATCGACGGGGAGGGGCGTCAGCTCCAACCAGCACACTGATCCTGGGCGCCGAGGCGCCCGTCCACCCACGGTCCCAATGATCCCGGGCCTCAGGCGCGGGGAAGAGGAGGAAGTCTCGACATGGAGAACATCGGCGCCGGCATCGCCGCCCTCGGGGTCTTCGGCCCCGGCATCGGCATCGGCATCCTCGCCGGCATGTCCGCTCAGGCGATCGGGCGCAACCCCGACGCGGCCGGCCAGATCCGCGGCATCGCGATCATCCTCGCGGCGTTCGCCGAGGGCCTCGGCGTCCTCGCGATCGTCGTCGGCCTGCTCGCGATCTTCATCAAGGTCAGCCCGGCCTAGGCGTCGGGTACGGAGTACGCATCGATGGACGTGTTCGCCATCGCCGGCGGCGCCGGGCGCGAGGTCGTCCGGCTGGCCGCGGAGGCGGGCGGAGAAGAGGCGCTGTTCCAGATCAACCTGTTCTGGGTGATCGTCAGCGCGGTCAACTTCCTGCTCTTCTTCGTGATCATCTGGACGGTCGCGTTCAAGCCGGTCTCGAAGATGCTCGCCGACCGCAAGGACCGGATCGAGCAGGGCCTCAAGGACGCCGAGCAGGCGCGCCGTGACCGCGAGAACGCGGAGACGGAGCGCGTGGCCGCGTTGTCCGAAGCTCGCCGGGAAGCCGGCGACATCATCAACCGGGCCCAGAAGGTGGCCCAGGAGACCCGCGACGCCGACATCGCCGCGACCCGCGACGAGCTCGAGCGGATGCGCGTTCGCGCGACCGCCGACATCGACGCGGAGAAGCAGCGGGCGATCGCCGACCTGCGGGCCGAGGTGGCCGACCTGGCCCTCGAGGCCGCGGGCCGGGTCGTGGGCGAGACGATGACCGATGCGCGACAGCGTCGGCTCGTCGACGAGTTCCTGCGTGGATCCGCCGTGGGCGGGTCGAAGCACTGATGGCCGGTCGGGATACCGCCGCGCGACGCTACGCGGAGGCCGCGTTCGACGTGGCCACGCGCGACGGCGTGGTGGAGGCCTGGCGCGCGGAACTCGAGGCGGCTGCTGTGGTCGCGAGCGACCCCGCGGTCGCGCGTGGCCTGGCCAATCCGGCGGTTCCTCTCGAGGACCGGCGGGCCGCGGCCACCAAGACCTTCGGTCGGCTCGTGTCACCGGGGATCCAGAACCTCATCGGCCTGATGCTCAAGCGAGGCCGGATCGACCAGCTGCCCCGGGTGGCGGCGGAGTTCCGGCGTCTCGACAACGCCCGCCAGGGCATCACCATCGCCACCGCCACCACCGCCGCACCACTGACCCCGGACGAGATCGGGGCGTTGCAGGCGCGGCTTGAAACGATGACCGGCGGCCCCGTCGAACTCGACGTCCAGGAGGACCCCAGCCTGCTGGGTGGTCTGGTCGTGCGGGTCGGCGACCGCTTGATCGACGGGAGCGTCCGAGGTCGCCTGGAGCGCCTCCGGAACCGGCTCGTCTCGGGCGCCCTCTAGGAGATCCAGCATGGCTATCCGTTCTGACGAGATCACCAGCATCATCAAGTCCGCGATCGATTCGTTCGACGCCGGCGCGGAGACCCGCAGCGTGGGGACCGTCGTCGAGGTCGGCGACGGCATCGCCCAGATCTATGGGCTCGCCGACGCCCTCGCCTCTGAGCTGCTCGAGTTCCCGGGCGGCCTCATGGGGATGGCCCTCAACCTCGAGGAGGAGACGGTCGGCGCGGTCATCCTCGGCAACGCTACGGGCATCAAGGAAGGCGACACGGTCAAGACCACGGGTCGCGTCGTCGAGGTGCCGGTGGGTGCGGCGCTGCTGGGCCGGGTCGTGGACCCGCTCGGGCGGCCGATCGACGACAAGGGTCCCATCGCCGCGACCAGCACGCGACCTGTCGAGCGCATCGCCCCGGGCGTCATCGTGCGCAAGTCGGTCGACACGCCGGTCCAGACCGGCATCAAGGCCATCGACGCGCTCATCCCGATCGGCCGCGGTCAGCGCGAGCTGATCATCGGCGACCGGCAGACCGGCAAGACCGCCATCGCCATCGACACGATCATCAACCAGAAGGGCAAGGGCCTGGTCTGCATCTACGTCGCGATCGGGCAGAAGCTCTCGACCGTGGCCAACACCGTCGCGATCCTCGAGCAGTACGGCGCCATGGACCACACGATCGTCGTGGTGGCCGGCGCCGAGGATGCGGCCCCGCTCCAGTACCTCGCCCCATACGCCGGTGTGGCGATGGGCGAGGAAGTCATGGAGAACGGTGTCGAGGTGGCTGGCCAGGGCCTCGTCAAGGACGCCCTGTGCGTGTATGACGACCTCTCCAAGCACGCGTGGGCCTATCGCGAGATGGCGCTGCTGCTTCGACGGCCGCCCGGACGCGAGGCCTATCCGGGCGACGTGTTCTACCTCCACAGCCGGCTCCTCGAGCGCGCTGCGCGGCTCAACGACGAGAACGGCGGCGGGTCGCTGACGGCTCTCCCGATCATCGAGACGCAGGCGGGCGACGTGTCCGCCTACATCCCCACGAACGTGATCTCGATCACGGACGGCCAGATCTTCCTCGAGACGGACCTGTTCAACGCCGGGCAGCGCCCCGCGCTCAACATCGGCATCTCGGTCTCGCGGGTGGGTTCAGCGGCGCAGACCAAGGCGATGAAGAAGGTGGCCGGTCCGCTCAAGCTGGACCTGGCGCAGTTCCGGGCGCTTGCAGCGTTCGCGCAGTTCGCGTCGGACCTCGACAAGGCCACGCGCGATCAGCTGACCCGCGGCGAGAAGCTGTCCGAAGTGGTCAAGCAGCCGCAGTACCAGCCACTCGCCGTCGAGAAGCAGGTCGCGATCCTCGTGGCCGCCACCAGCGGCGCGCTCGATGACGTGCCCACACCCAAGGTCCGCGAGTTCGAGACGCAGTTCTACCGCTTCCTCGAGACCGAGCGCCCCGCCATCCTCGAGGAGCTCGGGAAGACCGCCACGCTGACCGACGAGCTGATCGCCGCGTTGACCGAGGCGATCGAGACGTTCCGCGTCGAGTCGTTCGGCATGGACGCGAAGCCGAAGGGCGAAAAGGCAAAAGCCGAGCCCGCTGCCGAGCCCAACGCCGCCGCACCCGCGGCCGACGAGGACAAGGGCTGACCGTGGCCAGCCAGCGGGACATCCGACGCCGTATCGGCTCGGTCAAGAACATCAAGCAGATCACCCGTGCGATGCAGTTCGTGGCGGCGTCGAAGCTCAAGCGAGCCCAGGACGCCACGCTCGCCTCGCGTCCGTACAGTGAGAAGCTCGATGAGGTCCTCGCGGACCTGGCCTCCGTGCTCGACGGCGAGGATCACCCCCTGCTCGCCGACCGAGAGGGAGGCAAACGGCTGATCGTCCTGATCACGACGGATCGGCCGCTGTCTGGTCCACTGAACACGAACATCGTGCGCTTCATCGCTCGCGACATCATCGACCACAAGGGCGACCTGGGCGTGATCACCGTCGGCCGCAAGGGCCGCGACGCCATGCGCCGGACCGGCGTGCCGATGGAAGCCCACTTCGCGACGTTCGGCGATCGGCCGGCGTTCAACGACGTCCTGCCGCTTGCCCGGCTCATCACCGACGACTTCCTCGCGGGGACCTACGGTCGCGTCGACATCGTCTACAGCCGCTGGGTGTCAACGCTCGTCCAGAAGCCCGAACTCCTGACGATCCTTCCCATCCAGCCATCCCAGGACACCGAGGGGATCCCCGGTCGACAGTTCATCTTCGAGCCCAGCGCCGCCGCGGTGCTGGAGCGGCTCCTGCCGCGCTACGTCGCCACCCGTCTCTTCCAGACGGTGCTGGAGGCGAAAGCGAGCGAGGAGTCGAGTCGGATGGTCGCGATGAAGAACGCGACCGAGAACGCCGAAGACCTCATCGAAGACCTGACGCTCTCGTACAACAAGGTGCGCCAGGCCAACATCACCCGCGAGATGATCGAGATCGCGTCCGGCGCGAACGCCCGCTGACGCCCGCTGACGCAGGAGGCAACCAAACCATGGCGACCGCCGCACCGACCTCGAACGGACGAGTGATCCAGATCACCGGACCCGTCGTCGATATCGAGTTCCCTGCCGGCCACCTGCCGGCCATCTTCAACGCCGTTGAGATCCAGCGCGAGGGCCAGGATTCGCTCGTCTGCGAGGTCCAGCAGCACCTCGGCAACAACTGGGTCCGCTCGGTGGCGATGACCACCACGGACGGTCTGGCCCGTGGCATCGAGGTCGTCGACACGGGCGCCCCGATCTCCGTCCCGGTCGGCGAGGCGACGCTGGGCCGGGTCTTCGACGTCCTCGGTCGCCCGATCGACGGCAAGGGCCCGGCCGCGACGGAACTCCGCCTGCCGATCCATCGCAGCGCACCGGCGTTCGACCAGCAATCCACCGAAGTCGAAGTCTTCGAGACCGGTCTGAAGGTCATCGACCTGATCTGCCCATTCAAGAAGGGCGGCAAGATCGGGATCTTCGGCGGGGCCGGCGTCGGCAAGACGGTCATCATCCAGGAGCTGATCCGCAACGTGGCCCAGGAGCATTCGGGCTACTCCGTGTTCGCCGGCGTCGGCGAGCGGAGCCGCGAGGGCAACGACCTCATCGCCGAGATGACCGAGTCCGGGGTCCTCGCGAAGACGGCATTCGCCTTCGGCCAGATGAATGAGCCGCCCGGCGCCCGCCAGCGGGTCGCGCTCACCGGGCTGACCATGGCGGAGTACTTCCGCGACGTGGAGGGCCGCGACGTCCTGCTCTTCATCGACAACATCTTCCGCTTCACGCAGGCGGGCTCCGAGGTGTCGGCTCTGCTCGGGCGGATGCCGTCCGCCGTGGGCTACCAGCCGAACCTCGCGACCGAGATGGCCGCGCTCCAGGAGCGGATCACGTCGACCAAGTCCGGCTCGATCACGAGCCTCCAGGCCGTCTATGTGCCGGCGGACGACTACACGGACCCGGCGCCCGCGACGACCTTCGGTCACCTCGACTCCACGATCCGCCTCGAGCGGAGCATCGCCGAGATCGGCATCTATCCCGCCGTGGATCCGCTCACGTCCACCTCGCGCGTCCTCGACCCGCTGGTCATCGGCCAGGAGCATTACGACGTCGCGCAGGAGACCAAGCGGGTCCTCCAGCGCTACCGGGACCTCCAGGACATCATCGCGATCCTCGGGATCGACGAGCTGTCCGAGGAGGACAAGTCCACGGTGGCCCGCGCCCGCCGGCTCCAGCGCTTCATGAGCCAGCCGTTCTTCGTCGCCGAGGTCTTCACCGGCCGGACCGGCAAGTACGTCTCGATCAAGGACACCGTGGCCTCCTTCAAGGAGATCCTCGAAGGCAACACGGACACCCTGCCGGAGCAGGCGTTCTTCCTCGCGGGCACCATCGACGACGTTCGCGAGAACGCGTCGAAGATGGCGAGCTGACGATGCCCTTGCTGCTCGAGATCGTCACGCCCGAGCGCCTGGCGTACTCGGACACCGTGGACTCGGTGCAGCTGCCCGGGATCGAGGGCGAGCTGGGCGTCCTGCCCCACCATGCTCCGCTGGTGTCGATGCTCGGCGTCGGGGAACTGCGGATCCGCAAGGGTGGCGCGGAGGAGACCTTCGCCATCGCGGGCGGCTTCCTCCAGGTCCGTCCGGACAAGGTCGTGGTGATGGCCGAGACCGCGGACATGGCCAGCGAGATCGACCTCGAGAAGGCGCAGCAGGCGCGCAAGGACGCTGAGCAGCTACTCGAGAGTGGCACGTTCCATGCCCCAGCCGACCTGGCAGCGGCCCGGGCCCAGCTCCAGCAGGCACTCCTCCGGATCCGCGTCGCGGAGCGACGCCACCGGGAGGGTCCCCGGCACCGCGGCTAGCGTCGGGCGAGCATGGCTGACGCTCGACCGTTCCAGTGGGAGTATCGCCCGGAGCCTGTCGCCCGGGAACTCTTCCGTGTGGAGGGCGGGCGACCGCTCCATGGGACCCTGGGCATCAGCGGCGCGAAGAACGCCGCACTCAAGCTCCTGGCCGCCGCGACGCTCACGGGTGAGCGCTGCCGTCTGACCAACGTCCCCGAGATCGAGGATGTCCGCGTCCTCGTCGAGACCTTGCGTGACCTGGGCGTCGTCGTCGATCACCCGGCGCCGAACACCTACGAGATCGCGTCCGGCGACGTCGAGTGGCTCTTCGTCCCACTCGAGGCCGCGGCCAAGATGCGCGCGAGCTTCATCCTCCTCGGGCCGCTGTTGGCGCGGTTCGGACGGGTGATCATCAGCAACCCCGGCGGGGACCGGATCGGGCGCCGCCCCGTCGACCTCCACGTCGATGCGATGCGCGCCCTCGGGGCCCAGATCGACTACCGCAATGGCTACTACTTCGCGACGTCCCCGGGCCGCCTGCGCGGCGCCGAGGTGCGGTTCCCGTTCGTGTCGGTCATGGGCACCGAGAATGCCATGCTCGCGGCGACGTTGGCCGAGGGACACACGGTCATCCGCCCGGCCGCCCAGGAACCGGAGGTCGACGACCTTATCGAATTCCTGCGCGCGATGGGCGCCGTCGTCGAGCGGACCGCGCCGGACACCATCGAGATCGAGGGTCGCAAGCGGCTTCGGGGCGCCGAACACCGCGTCGTTCCCGACAGGATCGAGACCGGGACGTTCGTGGTGGCCGCGGCGATCACCGGGGGCAAGGTGACGCTCGAGGGGGCGCCATGCGAGCATCTCGGCGGCTTCCTGGACGTGCTCGGTCGTGTCGGCGTCGGCGTGGCCTGCGGCAAGGACACGATCGAGATCGACGGCTCCGGTCTGCGCGACGGGGCGTTTCGCGCGACCGACATCGAGACCGCCCCCTATCCGGGCCTCGCGACCGATCTCCAGCCGCCCACCTGCGTCCTGCTGACCCAGGCCACCGGGACCTCGCACGTCCACGAGGCGATCTTCGAGGACCGGCTCGAGTGGCTCGGGGAGGCCCGCAAGATGGGGGTCGTCGCCGACCAGACCGACAACCGGCACGCCACCATCACCGGCCGGGCGCCGCTCCACGGGGCCGAGGTGGAGATCGGCGATCTTCGTGCAGGAGCGTCGCTGATCCTCGCCGCACTGGCGGCCGAGGGGACGTCGACGATCCACGGTGCGCACCACGTTCGCCGGGGCTATGAGAACATCGAGCGGAAGTTCGTCGACCTGGGCGCCCGGATCGAGCGCCTCGCGGAAGGGACCGAGACCACCACCTCATGAAGATCGGCATCGACCTCGGCACTGCCAACGTCCTCGTCTACGTCAAGGGCCGGGGCATCGTGATCACCGAGCCCAGCGTGGTCGCTGTGTCCGACGACAACCGGATCGTGGCGGTCGGCGAAGAGGCGCGCGAGATGATCGGCCGAACGCCCGGCAACATCCAGGCCATCCGCCCGATGAAGGACGGGGTCATCGCCGACTACGTCATCACCGAGGCGATGCTCCGGTTCTTCATCGCCAAAGCCACCAAGGGGCGCCTTGGGTTCAACCGGCCCGAGGTGATGATCAGCGTGCCGGCCGGCGTGACGAGCGTCGAGAAGCGCGCCGTCCGTGACGCCGCGCTCAAGGCCGGTGCGAAGGAGGCCTACCTCATCGAGGAGCCGCTCGCGGCGGCCATCGGTGCCAACGTCCCCATCAGCGGACCGTCGGGCAACATGATCATCGACATCGGCGGCGGGACGTCGGAGATCGCGGTCATCGCGCTCGGCGGCATCGTGGTCTCGCACAGCTTGCGGGTCGGCGGCAACAAGTTCGATGAATCGATCGCGACCTACATCCGCAAGAAGTACAACCTGATGGTCGGCGAGCGCACGGCCGAGGACGTCAAGATCCAGATCGGGACGGCGCTCCCGCTCGAGCGCGAGCTGACGATGGAGGTCCGGGGGCGTGACCTGATCGCCGGCCTGCCACGGACCATCCCGATCACCTCGTCGGAGGTGATGGAGGCCATCGAGGCGCCCCTCCAGCAGCTCGTGGCCGCGGTTCGCAGCGTCCTCGAGCAGACGCCGCCGGAGCTGTCGAGCGACATCATCGACAAGGGCATGGTCATGTCGGGCGGCGGAGCGCTCCTGCGCAGCGTCGACCGGCTCCTCACCCAGGTCACGGGCGTGCCGTGCCACGTCGCGGAGAACCCGCTCAATTGCGTGGCGCTGGGCACCGGTCTGGCCCTCGAGCACTTCGACTTCTTCAAGAAATCACTCGTCCAGCAGATCTAGCGCGGCCGACATGGGCGGACCGACCCGCGCGTTCATCGACCTCCACTGCCATACGAACGCGAGCTTCGACTCGCTCGCCTCGCCAAGTGACGTGGTTCGCGCGGCTGCCGAGCGTGGGTTGACCCATCTCGCGATCACGGACCACGACCGCATCGACGGGGCACTGGCCGCGCGAAAGGCCGCGCCCGCCGGACTCACGATCATCATCGGCGAGGAGGTCAAGACCGCGGACGGCGACTTGATCTGCCTGTTCCTCGACCGGGCGATCGCGCCGGGGATGTCCACGCTGGACACGATCGCGGCCGCTCGCGCCCAGGGTGGTCTGGTCGGCATCCCACACCCATTCGACCGGATGCGCGGCTCACTCGGACTCGATGAGCGGGTGGTCGCCCTCGTCCCGCACATCGACTGGATCGAGTCACATAACGCCCGGTTGATCGGGCCCGGGAACGATCGGGCCGGCGAGTTCGCGCACGAGCACGGGATCCCCAGGGTCGCGGTGTCGGACGCCCACTCGGTGCTCGAGGTCGCCGTCGCGTACACCGCCCTGGACGGCGATCCGTCGACCCCGGCCGGTCTCCTCGCGGCCCTCCCGACAGCGGAACTGATCATCGGTCGGGCGACCCTGGCGGTCCGCTTGATCACGCCGGTCGCCAAGGCCGTCCAGCGACTCCGTGGGAACGGCCGCGTACGGATCCCTGCAGCGTCAGCGCCCCCGTCGGAGAAGGACCGGCCATGACGGGACCCGGGGGACAGGACCATCGGCCCGTGGCGCCCGCCGACGAGACGAGCGATGGTTCCGGGGCGATGGAGAGCAGCCCGAGCCTGGAGCCCGCGTTCGCGCGCCCGGTTGGTGCCGTCGACGCGTCGATCGAGCCAGGCGACCCGGCACCGCCCCTCACGCTCGGACAGCGACTCCGCCAGCCGCGGACGATCCTGTCGATCGCCGTGCCGCTCGCGATCATCGCGGTCTTCGTGGCGATCAACGGGCAGCAGCTCTCGAAGGTGCCCTCGCTGATCTCCGGCGCCACATGGCCGCTCGTGCTGGTGGCGTTCATCGTCTTCTACCTTGGGTTCCCGCTCCGCGGTCTGCGCTGGGCGGCGCTCCTGCGCGGCACCGGGTTCCGGATCGGGACCCGCGACTCCACCGAGATCATCTTCCTGTCGTGGCTCGTCAACTGCGTCGTCCCGGCCAAGCTCGGGGACGTCTACCGCGCCTACCTGCTCAAGATCAACAGCACGGTGTCGCTCAGCCGGACCTTCGGGACGGTCTTCATCGAGCGCTGCTTCGACCTGATCGCGATCGCCTTGCTGGGGATCGCCGCGGGGTTCTGGAGCTTCCGGGACGGCCTGCCGACGGCCATCCAGGTGGTGTTCATCATCGGGCTCGTCGTCGTGGCCGGGCTCTCCTTCGGACTGTTCACGATGCGCAACTTCGGCCGGCGGATCCTGACGGCGCTGCCGTTCCCGCATCGCTTCCTCGAGCTCTACGACCGGTTCGAGGAAGGCGTGTTCGGGGCGTTCCGGCTCCGGCAGCTGCCGGTCCTCGCGATCCTCACCGGGTTCATCTGGATGACCGAGGGCCTGCGGCTCTTCTTCGTCGTCCAGGCCCTGGGCTTCCCGGCGGTGGAGCTCGGCATCTCCGGCGCGGTCTTCGTGGCCCTTATCGGGTCCCTCCTGACGGCCGTCCCGCTGAGTCCTGCCGGACTCGGCATCGTGGAGGCCGGCGTGGTCGGCGTGCTGACCGTGGCGTACGGCGTGCCGCTGCCGGAAGCGACCGCCATCGCGCTCCTGGACCGGGTGATCAGCGTGTTCTCCGTGATCGTGCTTGGCTCCATCGCCTACGCGGCGTCGTCCAAGCCTCGCGGTCTGCGCCAGATCGTGGACCCTGGCGCTCCCACGCCGGCGACGACCGCCTGAGGCGTACGTTCGTCCGGGGTGGCGCTCCGCCCATTGCCGCCCACCACCGCGCGCGACCGCACCGCACCGACCGTCGCCAGCGTGTCGTGCGTGTCGGTCCGGGCGGTACCAACGGGTGATATAGGACCGTTCGGGCCCGTTCGATAGTTGCGGCATCGCGGCAGTGGCCGCCAGGCGGCAGCAGGCCGATCGGACGGAGCGCCCTCTCTGACATGACGACCCAAAACGGACGAGCGTTCAACGAATGGCTGCGAGCCCAGCTCAAGGCCAAGAAGATGTCGCAGCGTCAGCTCGCCCAGCAGTCCGGCGTCGACCATTCGACGATCTCGCGGCTCATCCGCGGTGATCGGATGCCGTCGCTCGGGACCGCCACCAAGCTCGCTCGCGGGCTCCGCGAGCTGCGCGACGACGCCGACACGCCGCAGTACCTCGGGCTGGTCGCGTCGGGCTCGATGAACCCGACCGCTCGCGTCGAGTACGCCCTCCGCGCGGACGAGCTCCTGAGCGAGCCGCAGGTCCGCCAGATCATGGAGTACTACCTGGCGGTCCGCATGCGCCGCTACGGCCGCCCCTTCCAGACATCCGACGCATCGACCACCGCGGACCGACCGGGCTCGAGCTCGATCGGACGGGTGGTCCCCCCGCAGCGCTCCTCGATGGCGGGGTCGAACCCCGTCAGCGTGGGCGTCGGGACCGTTCGACCGGTCACTCGCCCCACGGGGCGCGAGCAGGGCCGTTACTGAGCATTCCACCTGGGCACGACTCGGACAGCCCTCCTCGTCCGAGTCTCGGGGACAGTGAACGCCGGCGTCTGGGGCGCCGGCGTTCACGTATTCCCGGGCAGGCGCTGAGTTACTCAGGGGCGCACGTAGATCGAGATGACGGCGCGTGACGATGCGTCGAACCGCTCGAGCGGCGACGACCCGCTCCATGTGGGCGTACCGGCGACGGCCCGATCCTCGGCCGGCCCACCGCACGGGCCGCCGATCACGGCCTCGAAGAGGGGATCGCAGATCACGACGAGCACAGCTCCCCGTCCCGGGTCCACCGGAGCGTGGCCCGCGCGGACGAGCGGGTAGGCGATCGCCTCCGTTGTCTTGAAGTCGGGTAGCGAGCGCAGCGAGATCGGGCGACCCGCCGCGGTCGCGACGATCCGGCCCGCCGCCGCATCCGCGTCCGCGAACGTCCCGCCCGGGGCGACCGCCGGCGGTGCCGTGGCCAGGTTCCAGCCGACGAGGGCGATCATCCCGATGGCCGCGGCGGCCGCCGGGAGCCCGGTGGCCCGGGCGCTATCCGGCCGTGCCATCCGGGCTGCGGCCGCCACGCCCAGACCCACCAGCGCGAACACCAGCGGGTCCGCGAAGGCGTGGTAGTGGTCGTTGGGGAGGCCCTCGACCACGGTCACGAGGCTCGGAGCCAGGACGGCGAGGCCTACGGCGCTCCAGGCGATCGCCAGCGCCAACCAGCGGACTGCCACACGCTCACCGCCGTCCGGTGATGACCAGCGCCAGGCCACCACCACCGCCAACACGGCGACCGACGTGAGGACGACCGCCGGCGCGTCCGTGATGAGCCCGGCGAGCGGCCAGCCGATCACCCGCGCCGCGACCAGCGCGATCCTGACCAGGAGCGCCGTCGCGCCGGCGTCCCCTCCACCACCCTGCTCCAGATAGGCCAGCAGGGCCCGGACCTCCGAGCCACCCGTCGTCAGCTCGTGGACGATCAGCGGCAGGTAGGTCGCCAGTCCGATGATCAGGGCCATGGCAGCCGTCCCGCCGAGCGCCTTCCGTCGGGCGCCAGCGGCGCGGCGGACATCGGCGACGAAGAGCGCACCGACGACCGGGGCCAGGAGGATCCCGAGGACGTGCCCCTGCATCGTCAGCGCCGTCCCCAGTCCGGCCAGGAGCCACCAGCGCGTCCGTCGACTCGACCATGCGGCCCAGGCCCCGCCGACCGCCACGGCGCTGGTCAGGGCGATCACGTTCGGGTTCCAGATGAAGGTGGACTCCTCCACGGACGCCGCCGACGCGGCCATGGCCAGACCGGCGGCGAACCCGGCGACGGGTCCGCCCATCGAGCGCGCGAACCACCACACGACCCCGACGGCCGCGATCCCGAGGATCGCGATCCAGGCGGTCACCGCGAGCGGCGAGTCCCCTCCGGTCAGCCAGGCGACCGGGGCGAGGAGGCCGTAGTACGCCGCGCCGTGGTGCACCTCGCCGATCGACGTCGGTGGGCCAAGGAGCGGGACGACCCCGTCGCGCACGAGTGCACGCAGGACCAGCATGTCATGGCCCTGGTCGGCATCCCAGGTGGCGCGCGTCGCGAGGCCCGGCAGCCGGAGGACGGCCGCGGTGGCGAGGATCAGCCCAAGACCCACGATCTCCCGGGTCCGCGTCACGACGCCGCCTCGTCGGCGAGTCGTCGTCGGGTTCGGGACCGATGCGCGAGCGACTGCTCCGGATGGTGAAGGCTTCCTCGGGCAGGACCGCGAGATCCCGCCCCGCGGCGATCGCCCGAGCCCGCTCGAGGTTGACGGCGTCATACCCCTCGCTCATCCCCGGTGTCTCGAGGACGTACGTCGCGTGCCCCAGGCCCGGGTGCGTCAGGATCCGGGCCAGCCCCGCCGCCCCGATCCGTCCGGCACCGAGATGCTCGTGACGATCGAGCCGGGACCCGCGCTCGGCGCGCGAGTCGTTCAGGTGGACCATCGCGACGCGATCCAGGCCGAGTCGGGCGTCGAGGTCGCCCAGGAAGGCGTCCACGCCGTCGCCCGCCGAGAGGTCGATGCCCGCCCCCCAGGCATGGGCCGTGTCGAGGCAGAAGCTCACACGTCCGTCTGGGACGCCGCGTGCCGCCAGCGCCTCGGCGATCGCGGTGAGCTCGATCAGGTCCGTCCCGAGACCGAACCCGCCGCCCGCCGAGTTCTCGAGGACGAGTCGAGGCGCCTCGGCCCCGTCATCGGTCTCGGCAAGGACGGCGGCCACCCCGTCGGCCAGACGCCTGATCCCCGCGGCGACCGACGTGTCGCGGTGCGAGCCGATATGGACATTGACGAACGTGGCACCGAACGCCGGGGCGGACGCGAGTTCGGCCGCGAGCAACGACCTCGAGCGGGCACCCAGGTCCGGCTCGGGACCGGCGAGGTTGATGAGGTAGCTCGCGTGGATGGCCAACGGGCCGATCCCGCGGGTGGCCATGCTGGCCCGGAACGCGTCGAGCTCGGTCGGCAATTCGGCGCGGCGCCGCCACGCGGTCGGGTTGTCCGTGAAGATCTGGAGCGCACCGGCGCCGATCTCGAAGGCCCGATCCACGGCCCGCACCATCCCCGTGGCCAGCGGCAGGTGGGCACCGAGGCGTCGACCGTCTGGAAGCACCGCCGCATCGTACGATGCGGCGGCCATGGAACACGCTCTCATCGCGGCGCTCAAGGCCCTCGCCGACCCGACGCGGCTTCGCATCGCCGGCCGACTGGCCGATGGACCGATGACCGAGACGGAACTCGCGAGCTACCTGCGGTCGACTCGGCCGGCGGTCCGACGTCACCTCGAACGGCTCGCCGCCGTGGGGCTCATCGAGCGGGTCGCCGAGGTCGATGACGGCCGCTATCGACTTCGGCTCGAGGGGTTCCACGACCTCGGACGGCGACTCGCGGTCGCCGACGGGTCGGTCGACCGTGGGCCGGGCGTGGGGCCGGATGGGGACCCCTTGCCGGTCGATGTCGCCCGGGTCCTCCGCGGCTACTTCGACGACGATCGACTCACCGCGATCCCCGCCAACCTCGCCAAGCGACAGGTGGTGCTGACGTACCTGCGTGACCGATGCTTCAGCGACGACCGACCCTACCCGGAGAAGGAGGTCAACCAGCGACTCGCGCTGTTCCACCCGGACGTGGCGGCGCTGCGCCGGTACATGGTGGATGGGGGCCTGATGACACGCGCCGACGGCGTGTACCGGCTCCCCGGGGATCAGCCGCGGTCGCCGGTCCGGGATCGCCCCGCCGAGTAGGCGCCGTCCGTGATGGGTTCGATCAGGCCGTAGGCCCCATCGTCGCGCGCGTAGAGCACCGCCACGCGTTCCGTCTCGGCGTTCACGAAAACGAAGAACCGGTGGCCGAGTTCCTCCATCGCCGCGATCGCGTCCTCCTCGAACATGGGCTCGATCGCGAATCGCTTGACCTTGACGACGCCCCTGGCGTCGGCGGGCGCTGCCGTCCCGTCCGCGATCCGGCGCAGGATCACCTTCTCCTCCACCGGTCGGGCCCGGAGCCGTGGCCGCTCCTTGTGATCCACCACCTGGCGCTCGACCTTGTCGACGACGCCATCGATGGCCGCCTGATAGCTCCCGCCCACCGCATGGCTGTGGATGACCCGGCCATGGATCTCGACGCTCACCTCGGCCGAATGGGCGTCAGCAGCGCTTCGATGGTGCTCGTTGGAGAGGACGACGACCGCGTCGGTCTCGTCGTCGACGAGCCGCTCGAGATGGCCGAGCTTGCGCTCGGCATAGGCCCTGACTCGTTCGGGGATCTCGACGTTCTTGCCCTTGACGATGGTTCGCATCGGCACCTCCGGGGGCTCGAGCAGCGGGACCCCGAGTATAGCCGCGACCCTCCCGCCAGGCCCGACCGACGGTCCGGGCGGCCTATCGCTCGCGTGCCACTGTGACCGCCGACACGGCCAGCGCCCCGGCGGTCTCGAGCGCCTCGGCGCACGCGGAGAGCGTCGCACCCGTGGTCATGACGTCGTCGATCAGCACCACCCAGCGGTCCTGGACCCAGGCCGCGGCGGCCGGGCCGCGCAGCCGGAACGCACCCGCGACGTTCGCCGCGCGATGGCGCCGGTCCAGGTCGTACTGCGCCTTCGTCGACTGCCAGCGCTCGATGACCGGCGCCATCGGTAGCCGGAGATGGCTCGCCGCGGCCTGTGCGAGCAGGACGGCCTGGTCGTAGCCGCGCCGAGCCGCGCGATCACGATGGACCGGGACCGGGACAAGCACGTCCCCACCGGAACCGGCCACGATCCAGCGACGCGCGATCGCCGCCCCGAGGGGCTCGGCGAGCCGCCGCTCACCCGCGTACTTGAGGTGATGGAGGGCGTCGCGCACCATGCCGCTGAACGGGGCGCACCACTCCAGCTGCACGATCCCTGCCGGGATATCGCCCGGGAGCCCCATCAGCGTGCCGGGTGGCGCGCCAAGACGCGCATCGAGCGCCGGACGGCACGAGGGGCACAACGGATCACCCTCGCGACCGCAGCCCACGCAGGTGGCCGGGAACGCGAGATCGAGGAGGCGAGCCACCAGCGACACCCCGCGATGGTCGCAGGCGGCGCTCTACCGGCCTGTACCCGGCGCTCATCCGGCGCTCATCCGGCGCTAGATCGGCCCGTATCCGGCGCTTATCCGTCCTCGAGCCGGACCAGATCGCGGACGACGGTCCCCGACGCGTCGATCGAGCCGACGGGTAGCTCCAGGACGCCGTGCGCGCCGCGCACCAGGGGTACGAGCCCCGTCCACGTGCGCAGCCCGCGATGGACGGACAGCACGGGGCGTGCGCCCTCGTGCGCGGCGTCCTCGCGACCCAGGAAGATCGCGTCGATCGGGAACCGCATGAACATCATGTGGATACCGTTGCTGTCCGGGAGCCAGAGGGCGTCACCGGGCGCCAGTGACGCCCGGCCCATCAGCCCCTTGAACTTGCCCCACAGCGAGCCCGCGACCTCCGTGCGGGAGGCGAGGACCGTGTCGCGGGTGACGTTTCGGGCGACCAGCATGGCCACCCGGTCCGTCGGACCGCCCAGCGTCAGACCGTCAGGTTCTGGACGATCAGGATGATCGCCGGGCCAAGGATGACGATGAACAGCGACGGGAAGATGCAGCCGACGAGCGGGAACAGCATCTTGATCGGGGCCTTGGCGGCCTGCTCCTCAGCCCGCTGGCGACGCTCGATGCGCAGCTGCTCGGACTGGACCTGCAGGACCTTGGAGATCGAGACACCCAACTGCTCGGCCTGGATGATCGCGCCGATGAAGTTCGTCAACGGCTGGACCTCGGTCCGCGGGACGATGTCGCGCAGCGCCTCGCGCCGGGCCTTGCCCACGCGGACTTCGGCCAGCGCCCGTCGGAACTCATCCGACAAGGGGCCCTTGAGCTTCTCGACGACCCGCCCGAGGGCGGCATCGAAGCCGAGACCGGCCCGGACCGAGATCGTGAGCAGGTCGAGGGCGTCCGGGATCATCAGCAGGATGGCCTTCTGGCGCTTGCGCACCCGGCCGCCCAGCCAGAACTCCGGGATCGTATAGCCGAACAGGCCACCGACGCCGGCCATGACGAACCCGATCGCGACGGGGAACGACAGGACGCCCAGGACGACGAACAGGAAGAAGAACAGGATCGCCCCGACGATCGCCCCGATGGCCTTGACGCCGAGCCAGTCGGCGACACGGATGTCGCCAGGGTTGCCGGCGAGCGCCAGGCGCTTTTCGGTACGGTCGGAGAACGACGTGCTCGTCACCCGCGAGACCGAGCCGGACAGCCGGGCCGCCAGCGGGCGCAGCGTGCGCTCGAGGAACGGCGACTGGAGCTCGAGCTCCTCGAGGTTCTTGGCCTGCATGGTCCCGAGCTGGGTCAGGCGGGCCTGGACCGGGTCCACCGGCGAACCGCCGGCGAGCCCAACGAAGATCAGGAGGATCGCCCCGGCCGCGACGGCCGCGATGACGACAGGGAGGATGTTGTCCATCGGGCTAGACCTCGATGTCGACGATCTTGCGGATGAACATGAAGCCGATGAACATCATGAACCCGCCGAAGACCAGGATGATGACGCCGCCCGGCAGTCCGAGGACCTCCGGTGGCTTCTGGAACATGGGCTCCATGAAGCCCGGGGCCGCGATGAAGAGGAAGCCGGCCAGGGCGATCGGCAGGAAGCCGACCACGTAGCCCGACAGCCGCTGCTGCGCGGTGAGCGTCCGGATCTCGCCCTTGATGCGGACCCGCTCGCGGATGGTGAAGGCGATGGAGTCCAGGATCTCGGCGAGGTTGCCGCCGACCTGGTGCTGGATCGAGATCGCGGTCGCCATCAGCTCGAGGTCGTCCGAGCGGACGCGCCGGACCATGTTCTCGAGCGCCTGGTCGAACGGCAGGCCGAGGTTGACCTCCCGGATGACGCGCCCGAATTCGGTGGAGATCGGCGGACGCGATTCCCGGACGACGAGCTCGATGGCCTGGAGGAACGACGAACCCGCCCGTAGCGCGTTGGCGATCAGGGTGATCGTGTCAGGCAGCTGCTTGTTGAAGGAATTGAGCCGGCCGCCCTTGCGGCGATTGAGCCAGAAGCGCGGAAGCATGAAGCCGATGAGGCCGCCGATGAGCAGGAAGACGGGATTGGACAGGGTGGGCAGGACGACCGAGAACGCGACCATCGCGACGGGCACGCCGATCGTGGTCCCCGCCCAGATCATCAGGTACTCGGATGGCTTGAGCTTGAGGTCGGCGCGCGCGATCTCGCGCGACAGGTTCGCGCCGAAGTCGCGCTGCTCGACGACCTTGTTGAGGCTGGCGAGCGTGGCGCTCTGGGCGAGCAGCTCGGCCAGGCTGCCCTGGCCGGCCGCAGCCGCCTTCTTCTGGTCGGGACGGGTTGAGGCGTAGCGCTCCAGGCGGTCGGAGATCCCCGATCCGCCCGAGGTCGCGACGCCGACCGCGATCAGCAGGATCGCCAGGGCGGCGACTCCGGCGATCGCGAGCGTCATGGGTTCCACGGGCGTTGCTCCTTCCAGGCCTAGTAGTTGAAGCCGAACAGGCCGGGCGGCAGGTTGATGCCCATGACCTCGAACTTCTCGACGAACTTGGGGCGGATCCCGGTCGGCTTGAGCCGGCCCTGGATCTTGCCCTCGACCACGCCCGTCTGCTCGAACACGAAGACGTCCTGCATCACGATGATGTCGCCTTCCATGCCCTGGACCTCGGTGATGTTCACGATCTTGCGGGTACCGTCCTTGAGGCGACTCTGCTGGACGATGAGGTCCACGGCGGAGGCGACCTGCTCACGGATGGCGCGCAACGGCAGGTCGACGCCGGCCATGAGGACCATGGTCTCGAGACGGGACAGCATGTCGCGCGGGCTGTTGGCGTGACCGGTCGACATCGAGCCGTCGTGGCCGGTGTTCATGGCCTGGAGCATGTCCAGCGCCTCACCGGAACGACACTCTCCGACGATGATCCGGTCGGGCCGCATGCGCAGGGCGTTACGCACGAGCTCGCGGATCGGGACCGCACCCTTGCCCTCGATGTTGGGCGGGCGGGACTCGAGCGTCACGACGTGCTCCTGGCGAAGCTGGAGCTCGGCGGCGTCCTCGATCGTCACGATCCGCTCGTCGTTCGGGATGAACGACGACAGGACGTTGAGCGTCGTGGTCTTGCCGGAGCCGGTGCCGCCGGACACGAAGATGTTGAGGCGAGCCTCCACGCAGGCGCGGAGGAAGTCGAACATGTCGGCGGTCGCCGTGCCGAACCGGATGAGGTCGTCGACCGTGAAGGGCGAGGCCGAGAACTTCCGGATCGTGATGACCGGGCCGACCAGCGAGAGCGGCGGGATGATCGCGTTGACACGCGACCCGTCCGTGAGGCGGGCGTCGACCATCGGGCTCGACTCGTCGACGCGCCGGCCGATCGGGGCGATGATCCGATCGATGATGCGCATGACGTGGTCGTCGTTCTGGAAGACGACGTTGGTCAGCTCGAGCTTGCCCGACCGTTCGATGTAGACCTGGCGGGGGCCGTTGACCATGATCTCGGTGATGGACTCGTCGCGCAGGAGCGGTTCGAGCGGCCCGAGGCCGATGATCTCGTCGGTGATCTGCTCGAGCATCCGGACGCGCTCGGCGCGGGTCAGGGCGAGGCCTTCCTCGTCGATGACCTTGCCGAAGATGTCCTCGATCTGGCGCCGGACCTCGACCTGGTTGGACAGGTCGAGCTTCGGATCCAGGTCCTGGATGACGCGGTTCTGGATCCGGAACTTGACGTCCCGGAACGACTCCCGGACAGGTGCCGAGCTGGTCAGCCGCGGCGAGGCAGGCGCGGTCGGCGTGCCACCGCTGCCACCCGGGACGGCTGGAAGGTTGGAGCCCGGCGCGGCCGGCTGACCCTCAGGTCCACCGCCACCCGGTCGAGCGCTCTCGATCCGCTTCAGGAGGGACATCGCCTACACCCCTTCTCGCCCCGAGGGGCTCACTACTGACTTGTTCATCGGAATGAGAACAATGATTTCTTCTGGACGATCTTGGCTTTGTCGTCGGCGACTGCGGCACTCGCTCCCTCGCCGACGACGGAGCGGGCAAGGCGAAGGATGTCCTGCGACACCTGCGCCTCCTTGTTGGACAGGAAGAACGGTACGCCACGGTTCAAGGCGTACACGACGCTGCGACCGTCACTGACGATGGTCTCGTCCACCTTACGCCCGATCGAGTGCTCGACGTCCGCGACGCGGATGCCGAGGGTCGAATCGGCGCGGTTGAGGACGAGGCGGACCTTGCCGGCCTCGTAGCCGAGCTGCTCGGCGACCTCGAGGAACAGCCGCATGTTCTTGATGCTGGTGATCTCGAGGCTGAGCATCGTCAGGATGATGTCGGCCGAGTCGAGGATGGCCAGGGTGGTGTCGTTGAAGTAGGCCGTGCAGTCGACCACCACCAGTTCATGCTCGCGACGCAGGGCCTCGAGGACCTTCTTGATGCCGCTCGGGGTCACCAGTTCGGCCATCTCCGGGCTCGGCGGGGCGAGCAGGACCCGGACGCCGGACGTGTGGTTGACCACGAACGTGTCGACCGAGTCGAGATCGCCGGCCTCGATCTCGGGGAGCAGGTCCGCGATGGACTTGCCCTTCGGATTGAGGTTGAGCAGGACGCCGACATCGCCGAACTGGAAGGAGCCGTCAACGATGACGACCTTCTTGCCGAGCTCCGTGGCGGCGGCGACCGCCAGGTTGACGGCGACGGTCGTTCGACCGACCCCGCCCTTCGGGCTGAAGATCGCCACGACGAGTCCAGGGTCCGCCTGGGAGCCGCGTCGCGCGCTCGGTGCGCTGGCGGCGGCGACCGCCGGGGCGGCACTGGCGATCCGGCTCTGCTTGTCACGCTCTCGGGCATGGACCTGTCGGATCGATGACGTCAGCTCGTCGCTGGAGAACGGCTTCACCAGGAACTCGCGGGCCCCCGCCAGCATAGAGCGGCGGAGGTAGTCGGCCTCGCCCTGGACCGACATCATCACGACGGCGGCGGACGGGACCGCGGACGACAGGTGCTCCGTCGCCGCGATGCCATCCATGTCCGGCATGTTGATGTCCATCAGCACGACGTCCGGCGTGAGCCGCACCGCGACGTCGATGGCCTCACGGCCGGACGCGGCGGTCCCGACCACCTCGATGTCGCTCTCGAAGCTCAGGAGCTTCGCGAGGTGATCGCGGGTCTCGGGGATGTCGTCGACGACGAGGACTCGGATCTGGTCGGCCATCTCGCTCTGATCTAGGGTTTTGACGGTTTCGGATCGGTCTGCCGTGTCGGACGCCGGGGGGCCGGACCACGACGAGCGCGGGACCTGGTGGTCCGTCGCGCTCGTCGCGCCTCGGGTCGGTCGTCCGGCGGGCGGGTGCCCGGTCCGGCTACTTGTTGGCGGGGGTGACGGTCTCGACGACTTCCGGCGGGAGGACCCCGAAGGTGTCGACGAGGCTCTTGAGGATGACGCCGTTGGTCTTGTCAGGCAGCGGCGCGAGCGGCTGCTTGGTGACCGGGTCGATGAAGTCCGCAGGGGACCGCAGGACCAGGCTGATCGAGGCGTCCAGCTGGGCGAACTTGATCACTTCGGCCTGCTGGGCATCGACCGCCACGACGACGATCTGCTGCTGGCCATTGAGGGCCGTCCCGGGCTGGCCGGTCTCCGGCGTCTCCTGCTGCCCCGTGGTATCGACCGTCGGCGGGAGCAGCGTGCCCATGACCTGGAGACCCTGGAGGAGGAGCTTGACGCTGGTGCTGTTGAGACCGCTGACGACGGTGACCGAGTCATCGGCCGGGTTGACCGTGATGACCGGGAACTTGTCGCCGGTGAGGCCCACGACCATGTCCACGTAGTCGCCGGTCTTGATGACCGTGCCGACACCGGTGACCTGGTCCACCTGGATCGCCATGCAGCGCAGCGTGGCCGGGCAGTCGATGTCGACGATCTGGCCCGGCTTGCCGCCCGTCAGGGTGTCCGCGGTGATCTGGGCGCCGGCCGCGACGGGCTTGCGCACGATCTGGCCGACGACCTGCGAGACGTCGGAGAAGGCGCCCGCGGTGATCGCGGTGAGGTCCTTCGTTTCGACCCGGACGTCCGTGGCCTTGATCTGGCCGGACAACGGGATGTCGTTGACGGCGATCAGGACCTTGCCGGTGGTCGGCGACGGCGGGCTCCTTGGAGCCGTCTCGGCCGCCAACGAGCAGCAGGATCCCGACGAAGGCCACGACGGCCAGAAAGACTCCGACCAAAAGGACGAGGCGATTAGAGCGCTTCAAGTTGTTTCTCCCCGAGGCGTGGTGTGACAGGTGGCACCACAGTAGCACCGACCGAAACGCGCGCGACTATACCAAAGGGCTAGGACCATTAGGAGGAAACGGCAGGATTTCCCGCACGACGCAAGGTCGGACGCAAGGTACCACCTCGGACCTGCCAGCGGACGCGGTGTCCGGGCGGAATCGGACGACCCGCCGGATCCCAGATCCGACGGGTCGTCTCCTGCGGGTCGATCGAGCGGCGGCGACGGGACTCCCGACGTTACGGCGCAACCGAGTTCAGCGTGCTGCCGATGACATTGAGCTTGTCGCTGACCTGCGTCCCCAGGAAGATCAGGGCAACGATCGAGACGATGGCGATAAGAGCGAGGATAAGAGCGTATTCAGCGAGACCTTGACCATCGTCGTCACGGAACCGATCCACGAAGTGGCGCAAGCGCGTCAGCGAGGTCATATCGGTTCACCTCCTTTCCACGAGGTTCGAGTGCACGGGCATCGGACCGACTGTCGGTCGACACCCATCTTGGCCGCCACTCGGACGTCGTCAATAGTCCGTTGGAGTGACGGCACGCGTGCACCGCCGGAGAAATCAGGACCGCCGGCCCCCGAAGGTGCCGGCGGTCCTGGTTCAGTACGGTGGACGAGACGTCAGCCTAGACCGACGTGCCGACCGTGTTCAGGATGCCGCTGACCTGTCCGCCGAGGAAGATCAGGGCGACGATCGCAACGATCGCGATGAGGGCGAGGATCAGCGCGTACTCCGCGAGACCCTGGCCTTCGTCGTTCCGGAAGGACGAGATGAGAGCAGAAAGCTTCGTCATGTGTGGTACCTCCTTTCCGTCAGATTCCGCCGGTCGTGACCAGTGGGCGGCCCACGGTACGGGCGGCGGTTGGGTGTGTCAAGACGTTGGACGCGGCCGGTCAGACCGACGTGCCGACGGTGTTGAGGATGTCGCTGACCTGTCCGCCGAGGAAGATCAGGGCGACGATCGCGACGATCGCGATGAGGGCGAGGATCAGCGCGTACTCCGCGAGACCCTGGCCTTCGTCGTTTCGGAAGGACGAGATGAGAGCAGAAAGCTTCGTCATGGTTGGTACCTCCTTTCCTGGAGAATTGATCGACGGTGATCCGTCGTCGTGAGTGGTTCGTGAATGCGCAAGACCGCCGCCCGGAGGGCGACGGTCTTGATCCATCTCGGACGTCAGCCTAGACCGACGTGCCGACCGTGTTCAGGATGCCGCTGACCTGTCCGCCGAGGAAGATCAGGGCAACGATCGCGACGATCGCGATCAGGGCGAGGATGAGCGCGTATTCCGCGAGCCCCTGGCCCTCCTCGTCCCGGCGAAGGGAAGCGAGGAACGAAGTGAAGAGCGCCATGTGGCAGCCTCCTGGATGAGTACTCACCCTCTGGATGAGGGCTGCGCCACTATACGGAGGCACCCACCCGATGCCCACTAGCCCGATGGTCCGGGCCGAGGGACGGGACCATCGGCTCCGACGACGGGTCAGCCGCCCAGCGTCGCCGCGTCGATGATCCGTGCGATCGAGTCCAGGATGTCGGCGACGGCCCCACCGAACAGGGTCAGGATCGTGGCGGAGAGTGCCCCGGTCAGCGCCGTGATCAGCCCGTACTCCACGAAGCCCTGACCGCGGGTGCGCCGCGGGACACGGGCGCGAATCATCGACGGACCTCAGCGCTCGTCGTCGATCGGGGCATCCACGACGAGGTGGAGCTCCGACCCGTCGGCGCGCAGGTCCGCGTGCATGCCCATCGTCGACGCGCGCACCTGGATCTCCCGCCAGGTGGGTGCCGGCAGCGCGATCATCGCCCGCTTGCGAGCCGCTTCCGCCGCGTCCCGAGCGTCGGAACGTCGCTCTTCCATCATGGCCGCAAGCGCCGGAGGGAGATCAGCGCCGGCAGGCGGCGCCTCGGCGGATGCCGCCGCGGCGGCGGCGGTTCCGCCGGTGACGCCCGCCGCGGTCATCACGGCCTCGACCCCGTCCGCCGACCAGTCCAGGCGGACCGTCATGGCCGTCGGCCGTCGATCGAGATACGCGACGAGGGCTTCGTCGAGGATCCGGAACAGCCCGCTCTCGAGGTCCATCGCGAGGCGGCGATCCGCCCCCATCGTCTCGAATTCCACGGGCACATCCGCCTTGCGACCGCGCTCGCGCGCCCAGCGTCGCAACGTCGGCACGAGCCCGAGATCGTCGAGGACCATCGGGCGGACGTCGAAGATGAACGTCTTGGTCGCTTCGAGCGTCTGCTGGACCATGCCGATCAACTGACGCAGCTCGCTCGTGGCGGACGCCGGGTCCTGGGCGACGAGGCGCTCGACGATCTGGGCCTGGAGCACGATGTTGGTGAGGCTCTGCGCCGGCCCGTCGTGCATCGCCCGGGCGATCTCCCTCCGCAGGTCCTCCTGGGCCGTGAGCACCAGTCGCGAGACGGCCGGGGGCATGCCCGGCTCGGCGTCGGCCGCTGACGCGCCCTTGCGACCGGACTTCTCGGCCGGTGCCGGATCGGGTGGCTCGACCTTGATCGTGGGATCCATCCCGCCGGTCATCTCGGCCAGCGCCGCGAGCGCCTCCCGGTGCCTGGCCAGGGCGCGCCGCTTGCCGTCGAGCACATCGACCTGCGACTCCATGAGCGCGGCGCGCTTGGTCAGGTTCAGGAGCTGGGCGTCGAGTTCGGCAAGCTCCCCGCCGTCCCCGTCCCGGAGGAAGGCCGCCACCTTGTCGGCGGCCGCGGTCCGGCGCCCCTCGTGCCGGGTGGATTCGGTCCGTGCCTGGGTGATGAGCGCGTCGACCTCGCCAAGCTCGTGGTCGAGACGCTCGACATCGGCCGCCAGCCGAGCCGCAAGGTCGGCGATGGTGGTCGGTCGAGCGTCGGTGGTCGGCGGAGCGTCGGTGGTGTCGGTCATCGGATCGCCAAGGTCGCTGGGGTCGCGGGGATGGTGGTCAGATCAATCCTCCGGCATCCGGATCCAGCCCTGGCGCATCGCGTAGACGACGGCCTGGGTCCGGTCGTTCACGGACAGCTTGCGAAGGATCGAACTCATGTGGTTCTTGACGGTCTGTTCGCTGATCGACAGCGCGTAGGCGACCTGCTTGTTCGTCATGCCCTGCGCGATGTTGTCGAGGATCTCCACCTCGCGCGGCGACAGCGGCGCGAAGATCGGGGCGGCATCCTGCCCGTAGACCGCGAGCTCGCGGAACTCCTTGAGCACGCGCGACGCGACCGCGGGCTTGGCGAACACCTTGTCGTTGATCAGGTACTCACCCGCGACGACCCGCCGGATGATCGTGACGAGGTCATCCGGACCCACGTCCTTGAGGATGAACGCGGCGGCACCAGCCTTGATCGCGTCGAACAGCGCGTCCTCGTCCTCGGTCTGGGCGAGGACGATGATCCCGGTCGAGGGCAGTTCGCGCTTGATGCGTTGCGTGGTCTCGATCCCGCCAGGCGAGGGCAGCGAGAGATCCATGAGGACGATGTCGGGCGAGGTCTCGAGCGCGCGGTCCACCGCGCTGCGCGAATCATCCGCTTCGGCGACGACCTCGAGATCCGGCTCGCGAGCCAGGATATTGGCGATCCCCACGCGAAACAGGGCGTGGTCGTCGACGATCAGGATCTTGGTGATGTCGCCGACAAGGCGCCGGTCCGGGCCGCCTCGGCGCCGGTCCTGGCCGCTGAATTCCGTCGCACTCATGTGGTCTCCTTCTCTCCCTGCCCAGCATCCACCGGGATGACCAGCCGGACGATGGTGCCGCCGTCTGGTCGTGATCGTACGTCCAGTCGAGCGCCGATCAGTTCGGCACGCTCGCGCATGAACTGCAGTCCGAAGTTTCGACGACCCCTGGCCGCCACGGCCCCCGCGTCGAATCCGCGTCCATCATCGACCACCTCGAGGATCCAGTCACCTGCGTCGATCCGGGTGGTCACCGCCGCGTTGCTCGCGCCCGCGTGCTTGCGCACATTCTGGAGGGCTTCCTGCGTCACGCGCAGGACCACCGTTCGGGCGCCATCGGTCAGGGTCTCGGCCGGCGCTGCGAGATCCGCCGTGATCGAGACACCGCTCACGGACCGGACGTGGTCCACGGTGTCGCTCAAGGCCCCGTCGAGGCCGAGCTGATCGAGGAGCGGTGGACGGAGCTGGCTGATGAAGGTCCGGATGTCGCCCAGCTCGCGGCGCAGGAGCTCGCGCAGGAAGCGCAGCTCGGTCGCGGCGAGCACGACGTCCGTGTCCAGCACACGCTCGATGTATTCCACCTGGAAGATCGCATTGGTGAGCGACTGCGCCGGGCCGTCGTGGATCTCCTGCGCGAGCCGTGCGCGCTCGGCCTCCTGGGCCTCCACGATGCGCATCGACAGGTCGGCGGACGTCGGCGGTCCGCTCGCGTCGGTCACCAGCGTCGCGTCGCCGCGCTCGAGGAACAGCCATGTCCGCTCGAGGGTCTGGGCGGCGAGCTCGAGCTTGGCCAGCTCCGCCTGGCGGGCGCCGACCTCGCTCGAGAGCGCGTCGACGTCGCCGCGCGCGGTCCTGGCCAACGCGTCGAAGGCTCCGGCTTCGGCGGCCTCGGCGGCGATGTCGGAATCCGTTCGAGCGCCGGATGACCGTGTTCCGCGGTCCCGGGGGATCCGCTCGATGACGTCGAGTTCGTCGCGCAGGTCATGCCAGCGGGCGAGGGTCTCGGCATAGGCCTGACGGTACCGGTCGCGCACCGCTCGCAGCGTGTTCGCTCCCTGCCCGACGGCGGCGGTCGCTTCCGCGCGTAGTCCGTCGAAGCGGCTGTCCCCGGACTGGGTCCCGGTCTGCGCGGCCTCCATGCGGTTCGGAGTATACGGGTCGTCTCTCATGGACAGACGATCTCGAAGACGCGCGTCTCCGCAAGTGGATCGGGGGCGGATGGATCGGTGGGCGGTCCAAGGTCGAGTTCGCGGAAGCAGCCGACATCGGGCCCGGGCCGATCGAGGACCGCCGGCCAGTCTCCGTGCTCGTCGCCGGTGATGATCACCAGGCGGGTGCCGTCGAACGTGCGGGCCAGGTCCAGGACGTCGGCCGGAGTCTCGTCCGGGAGCGCGAGGGCTTCGACGTCGCTCGTCTCGGCGAGCCAGATCGGGAAGTTCGTGATGACGGGGCCACCGCCCTTCTCGAGGGGGTGGCCGATGGCCGCGAGGCGATCGCCGAGGGTCTCGTAGAGCGTCGCCGTGGTCTGCGAGCCGGTCCCGAACGCAGGCAGCAGGACCGCCGAGAACAAGCCCGCCGACGCGATGGTGAGCGTGGCTCCGAGCCAGGCGACCGGTTTCGTCCACCCGAGCCGGTCACCGAGTCGCGCGAAACCGCCGTCGAGCGCGAGGAGCGCGGACAGGATCAGGAGCACGTGTACGGGCCCCGCCGCATGGAGGAAGGTGCCCCACGTCGTTGCGACCGGGAACAGCAGACTCGTGACGAGGAATGTGATGACGCCGAGGGCGAGGACGGGGCGGACGGCCGTCCCGCGGGCCGTCCACGGCAAGGCGCCCAGCCCGATAAGGGCGATCGGGAACCCCGGCAGGACCAGCACGCTCGCGAGGTTGTGCCAGGTCCCTTCGACCCGCATCTCGAGGAGGCGCTGCGGGCCGACGGCGAGGTACCGGGCCAGGGTCGGCGGATCGTTCCAGGCGAAGATGTCGAACCCGGTGATGGAGAACGCGTTGGCGGCAGCCTGGCCCGGCAGCGGACTGCCGAACTCCACCCAGTCTCGCCAAGCCCAGGGCGCGAACACCGCGATGGCGACGATCCCGGCGACGGCGATCAGGCGGACCCGGAGCGCGACCGTGAGGGCCGGGATCTGCCAGGCCACGACGGCCCACACGGCCCCGAGCCAGATGGCCTCGTTGCGCGTCAGCGCGGTCAGACCGATGAGGACGCCGAGGAGGATCAGGCGTGGTTCCGCGAGGCGCAGCGCGCGTGGGTCCCGGGCGATGCGCCGCATCAACAGGCAGGCACCGAGCGCGAGCGCCGCGAACGGCATGGTGCTGTCGGGCAGGGCCGAGTGAAGGAGCAGGGGGAGGTAGACCGCGGCGGTGAGACCGGTCCCGAGCGCGAGGGTGCGAGCCCGTCCACTGGGGAGCCCCCGCTCGACGGCGACGTCCGCCGCGAGTCGCCAGGCGAGCACCGGGACGATCGCCCCGACGAGGACCGACGAGACCTGGGCCGCCACGAACGTCGTCCCGAACAGGGCCATCGGGATCGCGGCGAGGAACGTGGGGAGCGGCAACCAGACCTCGAAGGCCGGGCGCGGGAAGATCAGGGGTGGGGTCTGGTAGCTCCACAGGACGTCCGTGACCAGCCCTTGTCCCGCGAGGAGCTGGCGAGCCACGCCGACGTAGTAGGCCGTGTCCTCCGGCTTGGGGAACACGATCTGGGCCGCGAAGATCGCGCGCACCACGACCGCGACCGCGAAGACCAGGAGCGCAGAGATGACGGCCTCGCGACGGCTCATTCGTCTGGCTCGCAGCGGAGGTCATCGGCGGTCGTGCAGACGGGGTAGAGCACGAGTCGTGGACGATCATCGCCCGCCCCGCCCGTGATCCTGAACACCGGGGCTCCCACCCAGGAGGGCCGGGCACCCCCGGTCAGGATCGGCTCGAGCGCCGGGACCGCGGCGCCGCGTTCGAGCACGAGCCAGCGGATGCCATAGCCGGCCGCCACCTCGCCGATCGTGTCGATCGGGTCGTTCGGGGTGACGACGCCCGGGCGGCCCGTCCAGTACTTGAAGCCCCCGGCGTCGATCGAGAAGAGGCGGTCGTCGGTCGCCACCCCGAGACGGTCCAGCTCCGCCGCCATCGCCCGGCGGGGCTCGGCGAGGGAGTCCCAGCCGCGCTGGACGACCGGACCGTACAGCCCCGCGGTCGCGACGACGAAGGCGACGACCGCGCCCGTCGCGATCCGCGTCAGGCCACCGGCGGCGCCTTCGGGTCGTCGCCGGGAGAGCCAGGCCACACCCAGCGCGACCGCCTCGAGCGCAAGGATGTAGGCGTGAGGGCCGAGACCCACGGCGGAGTGGATGAACGCCCCGCCGGGGACGTGGAGCGGGAACAAGAGCGTCGCGCCGGCGAGCAGGAGCCCGAAGTACAGGAACCACGGGAGGAGGTCGTCGGTGTGCCGGCGGTGCCACGCGCCCAGCGCGATGAACGGGACCAGCACCACCGATCCGACGATGACCGCGAAGTTCATGCCGGCCGACGCCAGACCGCCCAGCCGGCTCGCCAGGATCGCGGCCGGACCCTGAGCAAGAAAGGCCTCGAACGAGGTATCGGCCGTGATGCTGTTCCATTGGCTGTAGTCGGTCAGCCACAGCGTCGGCCCCGACGATGCGGTCGGCGAGATCGATCCGAATGTCACGAGCTGGCGGGCCCACCAGGGTCCGACGATCAGCAGGTACAGGACCACGCACCCGACGACGGCGCGCCACGAGATCGCCGGGAGCCGCCCGTTCCGGCGCGCGCGCCAACGATCGACCACGAACGTCAGGCCGACCGCCCCGCCGAGGATGAACGCGTCGTTTCGCGCGATCGACGCGAGACCCACGAGGAGCCCGGCCAGCGCGTAGGAGCGGCCGTCGCCGCGCAGCCCCCGCGCGGCGAGCCAGATCGTCGCCGCGACGAGCGGCTGGAAGATCGCGAAGTTTTCTGGCTGTGCCATGAAGACCGTCCCGGCGGCCGGGATCGCGGCGAGGATCCCGGCCCCGATCCGGACCAGCGGGGTGGCCCCGAGATCCCGGGCGATGGCCCAGGTCAGCGGCGCGGCCGTCGAGCCGATGAGCAGCATCGGCAGGCCCGAGGCCAGCGCCGTCGGTCCAAGGACCACGATGAATGGCGCCTGGAGGATCGACGCGAGCGGCAGCCAATGGGCGTTCGACGGGATGGGCAGGACCGGATCCACGGGGAGTCGGCCGCCGACTTCGGCGAAGATCCAGACGAAATCGACGTGCAGTCCGTCCCCGGCCGCGAGGGCCCGCGCGACGTCGACGTAGTACGCCGAGTCGGGATACGCCGGGTCGGGGAAGAGGACGAAGAACGCCCCGCGGACCAGGAACGCGAGCGCGAACAGGAGGGTAGCGGTACGCACGGCCGGTGCAGCGTAGCACCGGGTCCTGGCCCCACAGACCGGTACGAAAGGGCTATCCCATGGCCCCGGTCGCGGGCCTCTACGATGCTTCCGTGCAGCCTCGACGGACCCTCGCATGGGCCCTCATCGCCCTCGCCCTGACCGACATGGTCCTGTTCAGCGGGGCCTCGAACTACCTCGCCTCGCCGCAGTCGAGGATCCTCAACCAGGGGCTCATCCTCGTCGCCGGGATCGTCACGGCGGCGCTCGCCTGGCGGGGCCGCCTGGACGCCCGCTCGCCGCTGGTGCTGCCGGGCCTGGCGGTCATCGGCGCGACCGCCGTCTCGACGCTGACCAGCCAACGTCCGGAGGCGTCGCGGGAGGCGATGGCACTCCTGCTCCTGGCCGCGCCGTCGTACCTGCTGGTCCGGGCCGTCCTCGCGGATCCGTGGCTGCGCACCAGGATCGACTGGCTGGTCATCGTGGGCGGGTTCGGCTTCACGGTGGCGTACCTCGGGCAAGCGCTCGCGCAATGGTTCGTGTTCTGGTCCGTGGTCGGGCCCGCCATCCCGCCACTCCGCCCCGGCGACGTGGGTCTCACGGTGGGCACGGTCAATGCGGTCTCGCTCTACCTGGAGCTCCTGGTGCCGATCGGCCTCGCGCTCGCCTGGGGCCGGTGGCGGAGCACCCGGTTCGTGCTCCTCTACGCCGGGCTGGGCGTCATCGCGATGCTGATCACCGGCTCTCGCGGCGCGTGGCTCGGCAGTCTGGCCGGCGCGGTCGTCGCCGCCGCGATCCTGTGGGGCGGGCACGATCGACCTCGCGTCGCGTGGTCAAGGCTCGGCCGGGGCGCGCGCATCGCGGGTCTCGGCGCGGTGCTGATCGGGGTCGTAGCGCTCGGTCCCGGTCTGCTGGTCCGGCTCGGCGGCGGCGATGCGGGTCGGCTGGAACTGTGGGGCGCTGCCTGGTCCATGGTCGCGTCGAACCCGCTCACCGGCGTCGGCCCGGGTGCGTGGCCCGGGCTCCGCGCGCTCACGCCGATCAGCGAGGACGTCCTCGCCGTGCTGTACACCGCCCACTCAAGCGTGCTGCACGTGCTGACCGAACTCGGGGTCATCGGCGCGCTCGCGACCGGTTGGCTCGTCGCGGCGATCGCCCGGCTTGGCTGGCGGTCGCTCCGACGGCGACCGGCCGATGCGCCGACCGCGGCGGCGGTCGTGTCCCTGGTCGCGTTCGCGGTCCACTCGCTCGTCGATGTCCAGGTTCATATCCCGGCCGTCGTGGTGCTGCTGATGCTCCTGGTCGTCCGGCTGGATCCGGCGAGGGCACCCGGTGCGGATCCGGCGATGGCCACCGACGCGGGCCAGGTCGTGCGCACGGGTGCGGGTCCGGTCGTGCCGCACGGGTGATCCTCGGCGCCACCGCGTGACCGCCATCGCGATCCTTGCCCCGGTGCTGGTCGGGGCCGCCGCTGCTGGTCCCGATCGACCTGGCGATGGTCCGCGCGGAGTTCGGGAACCGGCACCTCGATCGCGGCGACCCGGCGGCCGCGCTGAGCGACTTCGATGCGGCCGTCGCGCTCCACGACCTCCCCGTCTACCGGCTCGGACAGGCGATCGGACGCGCCGCGGCGGGTGACTCGGCCGGCGCCCTCGGGTCGCTGGACCGCATGGCGGAGGACGAGCCGTTCACCTTCGTCCAGGGCGCGCGCGCGTCGCTGGCCGGGAAGGCCGGACAGACGGCCGAGGCCGATGCACTGCTCACCGAGGTCGAAGCCTCCGCCACCTACGACCCGACCGCGCTGCTCCAGGTAGCCGTCCAGCGCGCCTCCGGTCCCGACGCGGATCTCGGGGCGGCGGCGCGAGACCTCGCCCGCGTGATGGTCGCGGTCCCGTCGCTGATCCACTCGGCGCCACCGCCGGGGCTGTTCGAGGCGGAGACATGGGCGGCGGCACAGGTCGACGCGATCACCCGGCTCTCCTCGACGGAGCCGGCCACGGCGGCCGCCGTGGCGATCCAGGCCGGGCTGCCCGCGAGCCCCATCAACGCCCTGGACGTCGTGACGGCCGCGGCCCTGGACGCCGTCATCGATCCCGACGAGCGACTGGCCCTCGACATCCTCCAGGCAGCCGTCGATGGCGAGGAGGCAGACCTGGAGCGGATCGACGCCATGGTGCGCGCGGATCCCGCGTCGCCGACCATCCGGGGGCTGGCATGGGCGATCGGCTTCGCCGCACGGTCGCAGCCGCTCATCGACCGTGTCGCGCGGCTGTCGGAGGTCGTGGCGTTCACCGCGCCGCAGGCGCCGATGGAGATCGTCCTGAACGGACGATCGAGCGCGGATTGGTCGCTGCGGCTGCCGCGCTACCCGAATGCTGCGTCGTCGAGGCTGGGGCCAGACCGGCCGTACCTGCCGGGCCTGGTCACGATCGAACCCGTCTACCGGCCGAAGCCGTAGGTCAGACCGTCGCGCGGATGGCGTCGATGACGCGGTCGACCTGCCCGTCGGTCATCCCGGGCCAGATCGGCAGGCTGATCTCGCCGGCATAGAACGCCTCGGCCGACGGGAACTGCCCCACGCGATAGCCCATCCGCTGGTAGAGGGGGTGGAGATGCAGCGGGATGAAGTGGACACCGACACCGATCTCCCGCTCGCGCATGGCCTCGATGACCCGTGCCCGGCGCGACGCGAGCGGCTGGAGCGACGCCGGCAGGCCGGCGACACCGGGCAGGTCCGTATCGATCGCGTCGGTGGCCAGCCCGTCCGAGCCGAGTCGGAGCATGAACAGGTGCCACGCGTGGCCCGCATCGCCCAGACCCGCGGGAAGGTTGATCCGCCCGGCCGTCACGAGATCGCCGAGCCCGTCCGCATACCGCCGGGCGATCGTCGTCCGAGCGTCGCGCAACTCGGCGGCCCGGGCGAGTTGGGCCAGCCCGATGGCGGCCGCGAGGTCCGAGAGGTTGTCCTTGTACCCGGCAGCTTCGATCTCGTAATACCAGGAGCCCGCCGCGGTGTACCGCTTCCACGCGTCGCGACCGATCCCGTGCAGGCGCATCGTCCGTGCCCGGTCGGCGAGCGCTTCGTCCTCGGTCACCAGCATCCCGCCTTCACCCGTGGTGATGGTCTTGGTGGCGTAGAAACTGAACGCACCGACGCGCCCGATCGTCCCAGCGAATCGCCCGTCGAAGGCGGCTATCGGCGAGGGAAAGGCGTGCGCCACGTCCTCGACGATCGGCAGCGAGCCCACGGCGTCGATGACGGCCGACATCCGCGCCGGCAGGCCGGCGATGTGGACCACCTCGACGGCTCGAGTGCGGTTCGTGATGGCCGCGACGATGGCCGCGGGATCCACGTTCGCCGTGTCCGGGTCACTGTCGACGAGGACCGGTCGCGCACCGGGATACAGCACGACCTCGGCGGACGCGGCGAACGTGTACGTCGGGACGATCACCTCGTCATCGCGTCCGACACCGAGCCCCTCGAGCGCGAGATGCAGTGCCGCGGTCGCGCTGTTGACGGCCACGGCGTGGCTCGCGCCGACGTAGGAGGCGAACGCGGTCTCGAACGCCGCCGTGCGGCTCCCGGTCGTCAGCCAGCCGGAATCGAGGACGTCGAGGACGGCTTGTCGCTCCGTGGAGCCGAGGCTCGGCCGATGGAAGGGGATCGGGTCGTCCGCGCCGCTCATGAGGCCACGGGCTCCGGCGCCGGGTCGAGCCGGGCGAGCACGGTCGTCAGTGCGGCGCGCGCCGCGTCGTGGTCTCCGGTCGCTCCGATCGCGACGAGGGCATCGAGCTCAGCGAGCATCGCCGCCGGTGTGACGCTGTCCACGCCGTCTTGTCGGGCTCGGGCGCGCAGCACCTTCGGGTGGCGCGTCGGCACGATCCGCTCCGCGTCGTAGAAGAGCGTCTCGTGCAGCTTCTCGCCCGGCCGCAGCCCGATGTACCGGATGGGCACCGAATCCGGGTCGCGACCCGCCAGCCGCGCCAGGTCCCTGGCCAGGTCCACGATCCGCACCGGGTCGCCCATGTCGAGCACGAAGAGGTCGCCGGGTTCGCCGATGAGCGACGCCTCGAGGATGAGTCGCGATGCTTCCGGGATGGTCATGAAGAAGCGGGTCATCTCGGCATCGGTGATCGTCAACGGGACGCCCTCGCGAAGCTGACGCTGGAACAGGGGGACGACACTCCCCGAGGAACCGAGGACGTTCCCGAAGCGGACCGATACGTATGGCCTTCCGGACTCCGCAGCGACCGCGGCGACCGCGAGCTCGGCGAGGCGTTTCGTCGCCCCCATGACCGATGATGGCTCGACAGCCTTGTCCGTCGACACGAGCACGAACCGCTCGACGTCGGCGGCGAGCGCCGCCCGGATCGCCGAGAGCGTCCCGCCGATGTTCGTGTAGACGGCATCGGCCGGGTGCTGCTCCATCATCGGGACGTGCTTGTACGCCGCCGCGTGCAGGATCATCACGGGCCGGTCGTCGGCGACGATGCGTCGCGTCGGCTCCGGCGACGCGATGTTCGCGAGACGGGCAACGAGCGTCGCCCTGGTCCGGCCACCTCGGGCCTCGGTCCCGGAGTCGCGGTCGCCGAGCAGGCTGAGCTCGCGCTCGATGTCGTAGAGCGGGCCTTCGGCTCGATCCACCAGGACCAGCCGGGCGGGATCGAGGTCGTAGACCTGCCGCGCGAGCTCGGACCCGATCGACCCGCCGGCGCCGGTCACCATGACCGTCCGGCCCGCGACCATGTCCCGGAGTCCGCTCTCGTCGATGACGACGGGGTCGCGGCGCAGCAGGTCCTCCACCTGGACCTCGCGGATCGCGGCCGCACCGAGGCGCCCGGAGACAAGGTCGTCGAGCGAGGGGACCGTCCGTGTCTCGAGGCCCAGGGTCGTCGCTTCCTGGACGGCGCGTCGGACCACGTCGCCCGACGCGCTGGGGATCGCGATGAGCAGACGCCGGGCCCCGGTTGCCCGCGAGATCTCCTCGAGTTCATCGAGCCCACCGAGGACCCGCTGGCCGCGCAACACCTGGTTCCGCCGCGAGCGCTCGTCATCGATGAGCCCCACGACGTGCATCCCAAGACCGTCCCGGGCGGCGCCGATCGTTCGAAGCACCGTCGCGCCGATCTCGCCGGCGCCATAGACCAGCGTCGGGACGCCCCCGCCAGCGTCGGTCGCCGATCGAGCGCGTCGGTCCCGGTCGCCCGGTCGCCAGCCTTTCCACTCGGTCGATGCGCGGATGAGGAATCGCGCCCCGCCCATCCCGGCGAGCGTCAGCAGACCCTCGAGGATGAAGAACGAGCGCGGGAACCGCCCGACGTCGGTCACGGTCCCGCCCACACCGAGCGGCGTGAGGACCAGGTAGAAGAACACGATCCCGGCGAGCGATCCGGCGAGCACGACGACGACGATCCGTGCCAGCTCGCCGATGCTCGCGAAGGCCCAGGCGCGCGAGTAGAGCCCACCCAGGATGTTGACTGGCGGCCGGACCAGGAGCGGGAAGAGCGCGGCCGGGAAGTAGATCAGCGCATCCTGCGTGAACCGCAGGGAATCGAAACGCAGGATCATCGCGCCGACGATCGACACGGCGATCACGACGAGGTCGAGGACGAAGAGATGGCGGCCGCGGAGGCCGCCCAGCGCGGACATGCCCGGAGTCTACGGGTGCGTGGTGCGTCGAGGCACCTGCCCGATGGTCCCTGCCAGCGGGTCGGTACTCGTGGTCACACGGGACCGTCCGGTCGTCCGCCTATCGTGACGTGATCGTCCGGAGCAGGATCTGCAGGTCACCGAGCGGTGTCCGGGTCGCGAGGTATCGCGCATCGATGGCGAGTTTCGTGGGGAGGATCTCGTCACGGTACGCCCGGTCGAGGTCATCGGGCTGGACTGTCTGGCGACCCTGCCGGCGCGCGATGGCCAGCGCCGCGGCCGCCAACATCGCCTCCTCGTGGCGGAAGGCGAGGGCCGCCGGACCGGTGATGCCGGGGCGCGCCGCAAACACCGCCGCGTGGACCGGATCGGCGGGGTCCACGTAGCGTGGGTCCTCGGGTCTCGGCCCCACGAGCGCCATCTCACCACGAACGACGTCCCACAGTTGCGGCAGCTCGTCGAGCTTTGTCCGCCGCAGGAAGTGACCGAGCGAGGTCACGCGCGGATCTCCGCCGGCGGTCACGCCAGGCCCTGTCGATGCGGCATCGGCGCGCATCGTCCGGAGCTTGTGGAGCGTGAACGTTCCGCCCGGCCGGACGCGGGTCGCGCGGTGGAACGCCGGACCGGGTGAGGTCAGCCGGACCGCGAGGGCCAGGACCAGGATCAGCGGGCCAAGGAGGAACAGCCCCAGCGTCGCGACGGCGCGCTGGATCAGGACGGGCATCGCAGTCGACCGATGAGATGAGAGCGCAGGGGCGGAAGGGCTTCGAGGACCGGGTACGCCACCGGTGTCAGGCGACCGAGCCGCCGCGCGATGGGTGGTGCGAGGCTCGTCGAACGCAGGTCCAGCGCCCAGCCCGGGAACAGCTCCCGCAACCGGCCGGACCCGATCCCGTGGACCGCGGGGTTGGTCGGGTTGCGATAGCGGAGGTCGTACCAGACGAGCCAGCCTCCGGGGCGGATGACGCGTCGTATCTCGCGAGCGCCGCCGGTCTCGATCGCCTCCGGCAGCGAACTGAAGAGCGTGATGGCGCTCACGACATCGAACGCTCGATCGTCGTACGGCAGGGCGTCGACCGTGCCGGTTTCGAACCGCGCCGCGGGTGTCGCCGCCTGCGCCGACTCGATTCGATCCGCCAGAAGATCGAGCCCCGTCGCCTGGACGTCGGGGCGTCGTTCCAGGGTGGTCCGGATGAGGTTGCCATCGCCGCATCCGACATCGAGCCAGGTCGCCGGCCGCGTCGGCAGGCTGCGGTCCAGGAGGTCGGCCAGGGTTCGATCGCGATCCCGACTCAGCCGGTCATAGCCCCGGTTGGACCGGTCCCAGAGACGGGCCCGCCCACCCGCCTCGTACGCACGATAGGTCGCGCGGATCCGGTCCTCGTCGGTCATCGCCGCCAGCGGCCGGTCAGGATCGCGTGCCAGGTCCCCAGGCCGTACCCGAGGTGCATCGTGGCCACCGCCAGCGGGAAGGCCAGCCGGGAGGCGATCGGGACCTTGGTCGTGAGGAGCCCGGTGGCCAGCAGGACCACCGCGTACAGGGCGAGGACGAGCGGCAGGAGCGTCCAGCCACGGGCGATCAGGATCGCGAGACCCACCAGCAGCGCGACGAAGGCGGCGGGGACGAGATGACGCGGGCGGATGGCGTCCGGTCGCTTGGCCGCGAGGGCCACCTTCCAGTAGCCGTACCCGTGGTATTGGTGAAACAGGTCGCCCAGGTTCTGTCGACCGACGTAGGTGGACCGGATGGTCGGATCCAGGCGGAGGCGACCACCGCCGGAGCGGATGCGCGCGTTGAACTCGTCGTCCTCGGTCCGCAGGAGCGTCGGGTCGTATGGGCCCATGAGGTCAAGCACGCTGCGCCGATAGACACCGAGGTACACCGCATCCACATCTCGGGCCTTGCCCACGAAATGGAAGCTGCTGTCCCCGACCGCGATCGGGGACGTGAGCGCCGCGGCGATGGCGGTCCCGATGACGCCCTCACCCACCGGTCGCATCGGTCCGCCGACGACGGCCGAGCCGGTGCCCTCCAGCACGACAGCCGCGCGTTCCAGGTAGTCCGGCTCGAGGCGCGCCTGCGCATCCACCATCGCCACGGCCTCGGTGTCCTGGTGCAGGTCCGCGAGCGCGAGGTTGAGGCCGGACGCGCGATCACCGGACGGGTTGTGGTGGACCACGATCCGCCGGTCGCGGAATGCGGCGTCCTGGGCGACGCGCTCCGTATCGTCGCTGGACGGCGCGACCGCGAGGTGGATCCGTCCCGGGGGCGCCGTCTGCGCCGCGATGGACGCCAGGCAATCTGGCAGCAGCGCGGCGGCATCGCGGACCGGGACGATGACTTCGACCCGCATCAGCGACCGCCGCGCGTGATCGAGGGTCGTCTCGTGAGGTGCATGACGACATTAGACAGGGTTCGGGGTCGCGCTTGCACCGTCCGACGGTACGGGTGCCGGTCGGCCGGGCCGCGACCGCGGATCGTCACCGTCGCACCGCGACGGACACGCCGGCACGGAGACTCGCCCAGGCGCGAGCAGCTGATGGCCGCACCGTGAGGGCCAGTCCCACTAGTCGCAGCCACAGGATCGTCAGGCCCGCCGCCGTCCCGAGCGGGCCGTACCAGGTCCGCAGATAGCGAACCATGCTCTCCGCGTGCCGCTCCCCGAAGTGGTAGTCGTCGGCCGAGCTTGCGCCGCCGACGTGGTCGACGACGGCATCGGGCACGTAGGTGATCCGCCAGCCGGACGCCGACGCGCGCCGGCAGAGGTCCGCGTCCTCGAAGTACATGAAATACCGCTCGTCGAACCCCCCGAGTCGGTCGAAGGCCCGGCGGCCGACGGCAAAGCATGCACCGGACACCATCGACACATCGATCGACTCGACCGCGGTCACGGCCAGGTCGTACTCGGTCGCCATCGACGATCGCGCGATCCGTGACCCGACCATCGGGATCCTCGACAGCGCGCCGGTGATGCGATGGAGGCCGAGTCCGCGCACCAGCAGATCGCCCGGTCTTGGCAGCAGGCCCGCGGATCGCTGGATCGAACCGTCAGGTCCCACCAGCCGAGGTCCGGCGATGGCGTCACCGACCGATGACGAGACGGCGGCGACCAGCCTGGCGGCGGCCCCGGGTCGGAAGGTCGCGTCGCTGTTCAAGAAGATGAGCGTATCGCCGCTGGCGCGGCGAGCCGCCACATTGGCCGCGGTCCCGAACCCGTCGTTGGACGGGTTGGCGACGATGACGACCCTCGGGTCGCCGAGATCGCTGAGGCGGTCCAGGGTGTCGTCGCCCGAATCGTTGTCCACCACGACCACGTCGCGGACCGCCGGGTCGGCGAGGGCACTCCTGACCGCGGACAGCGTCAGCTCGGGCGTCCGGTAGCTCACGATGAGCACCGACACGTCCGCGTCCCGCGCGATGCTAGGCTCCATCGCGACCATGCCATCGCTCGTTCGACGTCTCGCCGCGATGCCCGGCCGGCTCCTGCGCCGCGACTCGCGAGTCCTGCCGCTGCCCCGCGTCGGCCGGTGCGACTCGTGCGGCCGACGGACGATCTACCTGCGCCTGTACGACGCTCGGATGCGCGCCCTGCTCGATGGCTGGCCGTACCCGAGCGACTATCGGGCCCGGGTCGCGACGCGCGAGAACTACTTCTGCCTGTGGTGCCGTCGCTCGTATCGCCTGCGGACGCTGGCCGACGTCGTGGCGCCGATCGCCGAAGGCCGTGATGTCTACGAGGCCGCGGCATTCACGTGCCTCGCCGGCCCGCGAGCCCGCACGCCGCGGACCTACCAGATCTCGGAGTACCACGATGGCGCGACGCCCGGCGACGTCGTCGACGGAGTCGTCCACCAGGATCTGCGGGCGTTGACGTTCCCGACGGGCTCCCTGGACGTCGTCGTGACCAGTGAGGTCTTCGAGCACATCGACGATCCATGGGCGGCCTTCGCCGAGGTCCGTCGGGTGCTTCGGGTGGGTGGTGCGCACGTCTTCACGGTGCCCACCATCGATGGACCGACGGTCGACCGTGCCGGTCTTCCCGCGGTGATCCACCTCGATGAACTCCGTCCGGAGGGCATCATGGTGTCCACGGACTTCGGTCTCGACCTTGTCGAGCGACTCCACGAGTTCGGGTTCGAGACCGCGGTCCACGCCTACCCTCCCGGTCGCCCGGTCAGTTGGGTGTTCGTCTCGACGGCCGTTTGATCCGGTGACGATACGACCCGGCGGAGGTCGTCGCCCCGTTCCTGACGACGGCGGAGGAGTGGGACACCCATCGCGTAGACCGCCACGAAGATCACCATGCCAAACCCCGTCGAAGTGAGCGCCTGCGCCGCCGCGCCCGCCACGGCAGCAAGGGCGCTGGCCACTAGAAAGGGCCCGCTCAGCGAAAGCAGCGACGCGCCGGTGATCCGCCGGAATTCCGGGTAGGCAACGGTCGCGGTCACGATATTGGCCCCGACACCAGAGGCCGCCGTCCCGACGCCGGCGAGCCACGGCACCAGCGCCAGATTGCCCATGACACTGCCGATGGCGCCGCTCGAGGTCGCGACCGCGTACGTTCGAGGACGTCCCCAGGCGGTCATCGGCAGGACCACCAGCCCGGCCAGATACCCGACGACGATCACCCATCCCAGCACGGCCAGGATCGCAGTCGCCTCCACGAATGGGGCGCCGTACACGAGGGTCACGATCGGTCCGCTGAAGCACGTCAGGAACGGGCCGACCGGGATCGTGGCGACCAGCATCAGGTCGGCGTAGCGAACGATGGTCGGTCGTGACGGTGTGTCGGTCAACGCGGCCAATGGCCGGAACATCGTATCCGTGGCGACGGTCGCGATGAGGTAGAACGGCTGGATCAGTTTGAAGGCCGCGTCGTAGAGTCCCGCGGCCGCCGGCGAGGCGATCACGTAGAGCAGGACCCGGTCCAGGCCGGAGTAGACGTAGCTCGAGATGTCGCCCACGACGAACCCCCGGGCCGCGCGGAGGAGGGTGACGGCCTCGGACCGGATCACCCCAAGGCTCGGCGGCCGACCGATCGATCCATGCCGGGCCGTGAGGGCCGCGCTGGAGAGCGGGTACACGATGTTCGGGATCGCGATGAGCCACGGGACGAACGACGCCGGCGTCGACTCGTTGACGATCACGACCGCGACGATGGCCATCGCCAGCGTCGATGCCACCCGGCTCCAGGCGGCCTCCAGGACGGCGCCCTTGCCGACCAGTAGCCACTCGCTCCGGATCACGTAGGCGAGGAACGAGACGGCGACCGCGACGCCGAAGCCCGGCCACTGGCCACCCGCCAGGTTCGAGGCGACCACGGCTGCCACGGCCAACGTGAGGGCCGGGAGCATCCGGATGGACACGACGGTCCACCACGTGCCGCTGTCACCCCGATCAAGCGCGACGCGTCGAGCCCCGGCCGACGCGGTACCGAGTCCCACCACGATGAAGCCGGCCTGCGAGATCGCCGTGGCGAGCGCGTAGTCGCCAAGGACGGACGGCCCGACGCTGCGAGCCACGAGGATGAGACTGAACGCTGCCGCGGCGAGGGTCGCGATCTCGGCGAGCCCTCGACCTCCGATCAGCCGCCAGTCAGGTAGCACGCCGCCGCTCGATCACTGCCACACGGACCGAGGTGGTTGTCGCCTGAACGCGGATTTCAAGCGCCGAACGGAACCGTTCACGTCGTACGCGCCGACCTCGAGGACCCGACGGTCGGCGACCTCGGCGGGCGACAGGGCGGCCCGGGTGAAATCGATACAGGACTGGACGTACATGGTCTGGAGATCGCCTTCGTTGCGGCGGAGGATCGGCTGGTCGTCGCCAAGCGTATCGAGCACCGACCCAGCGTCGGCTGACCCGGTCCTCCCACCCTGAGCATGACCATCGGTGCATCGAAGCACCATTCGTGCTCCGCGTAGACTGCCTGAGATGTCCACATCGTCGCTGGCCCTGCCTGCCGCGAGGTCCCTCGGCTGGCGGGATCAGGCGCGAGCGCTGGCGGGGGACCTGATGCCAGGCCGCGGTCTCGTGGCCGTGTTCATCGCTTCCCGGCTGCTGCTGGTGGCCGCGGCGATCGTCGCCGAATCGTTCATCCCGCGGAACCCGGCGCTGACCTCGGGCGACGATGCCTGGCTCCTGCGCAGCCTGACCAGTTGGGATGGCTGGTACTACCTCGGGATCGTCCGCGACGGATACCAGGCCGACCCCGTGTCGGGCGCGTACACGAACCTGCCCTTCCCGCCGCTCTACCCGGTCCTGATCCGGATCCTGTCGGCCCCGTTCCCGTCGTACGCCGGGCTTGTCGCCGTCCTGCTCTCGAACGTCGCGTTCCTGCTGGCGCTCGGGCTGTTCGTGCGGCTGGCGGCGCTGCATCTCGGGGGGCGGCGCGCCACCCTTGCGGCCGGGCTCCTGATCATCTACCCCTTCGCTTCGGTGTTCGGGATGGCCTACACAGAGAGCCTGTTCCTGCTCCTGATGCTCGCCGCGTTCCTCGCCGCGGAGCGTCGCCACCGCGCGTGGGCGGGCATCTTCCTGGCCCTGACCGTCCTGTGCCGTGTGCAGGGTGCGGTGCTGCTGCTCCCGCTCCTGGTGCTGATGCTCCGCCAGGACGAGTGGCAATTCCGCCGCTCGCAGGCGTGGCTGCTCCTCGGTCCGCTCGCGGCGTTCGGCTACGTCGCCTACATCGCGTCGGTCACGGGCAGCTGGACGGCCTTCCTTGACGCCCAGAAGGCGTGGGGCCGCGTCGGCGTGGGCGGTGCCCCGTCGTCCGAGACCATCGCGGCGAAGTTCTCGCCGTACCAGGCGGCGCTCGTGGCCACGCTCCTCTGGTCGATGTTCCTCCTGGTCTTCCGGCGCGTGGATCGACTTCGCGTGGAGTACTTCCTCATCCCGATCGTCTTCATCGCGGCCGAGATCTCGAGCGGTTCGCTCGAAGCCGTGGGGCGGATCACGATGCTCGGCTTCCCGCTCGTCTGGATCCTCGCGAGCCGGCGGTCCCTGCTGGCTCGTCGTGCGTGGCCCGCGCTGTCGGTGGGGCTGTTCACGATCGTGGCCATCCTCTCGTTCGGGGGGTACTGGGTCCCGTGATGGCCGGGCCGCGGTGGCAGAGGTTCCTTCCGGTCGCCGCCTCGATCTGGTTCATCGGCGGGGTGGGCATGGTGCTCGCCTTCGCGGGCGGGACGCTCGGCTACGACTACCAGGCGTACGTGGGCGCCGCCCGCCGGCTGCTCGATGGCCTCCCGCTCTACGACACCGCGGTCGACGTGGCGGGTCCGTTCGCGATCTACCTGTATCCGCCGCCGTTCGCCGTCGCGGTCATCCCGTTCGCGCTCCTGCCTGCGGACGTCGGCGTCTGGGTCTGGACGCTGCTCTCCATCGCGGCCGTCGTGCTTGCCATCGCCGTCATGCCGGTCCCGGCGGGCGTCCGGTGGATGGTGCTGCTCCTGGCCGGGATCGACTGGCCGCTGGTGTACGCGCTCAAGCTCGGGCAGGTGGGGCCGGTCCTCCTGCTCGTCTTCGCGTTGGGCTGGCGGTGGCTCGCCTCGCCGTCCCGGTTGGGCGCCGCGACCGCCGTCGGGACGCTCATCAAGCTCCAGCCGGCCCTGCTCTTCGCGTGGATGCTGCTGACCCGACAGTGGCGCGTGGTCGCGATCGGTCTGGCCGTGATGGTCGCCGCCGCCCTGGTCGCGCTCCCCCTGACCGGGCTCTCGGCCTGGGCTGACTACGCGGTCGTCATCCGGCAGGTGAGCGATCCCATCGCGACGCCGAACAACTACACGGCCGGGGCCATCGCGCTGCGCGGCGGCGCGAATGCGGACGTTGCGGCCATCGTCCAATGGGTCGCGATGGCTGCGGCCGTCGTGCTGTGGATCGCCGTGGTCCGTCGTGGGGCACGCGCGAGCGGGTACCACGCCACGGTCGTCGCGAGCCAGCTGCTGTCGCCGCTGCTGTGGGACCACTACGCGCTGTTCCTGCTGCTCCCCGTCGCCTGGCTGCTCGCCGGGCGGCACTGGTGGGCGGCGCTGATCCCGCTCACGACGAGCACGCTCGTCGTCTTCACGGTCCTTGCCCCGGTCTACCCCTGGCTGGTCCTTGCCGGGTTCTACGCGACCCTGGTGGGGCTGCTGCTCGTCCGGCCTCAGGACGGGGAACCGGCACGGTGACCGCGATCCGCCGCGGCGATGCCGTTTCGCTCCTCCGCGCGACCGGCTGGATCGTCGGGATCGTGGCAGCGATCCTGGTCTGGGTCGAGTTCACCCGGTCCGGCGGGCAGCCGGTCGACGTCCGCTACTACTGGGCCGCCGACCCCGCGAACCTCTATCCGCATCCCGAACTGGGCGAAGGCAACGGCTACAACTACTCGCCGGCCTTCGAGTTCGTCGTCGCGTGGGGCCGGGCGCTGCCCTTCGAGGTCTTCGTGGCGATCTGGCGCGCCGTGCTCCTCGCAGCCCTCGTCTACCTGGCCGGACCGCTGACGATCTTCGTCCTGTTCCTGCCGCCGGTCGCCTCGGAGATCAATGCCGGCAACATCCAGATGCTGCTGGCCCTCGCCGTCGTCCTCGGCTTCCGCTGGCCCGGGGCGTGGGCGTTCGTCCTGCTCTCCAAGCTGACACCGGGGGTCGGCGTGCTCTGGTTCGTGCTTCGTCGCCAGTGGCGCGCTTGCATCATCGCTGGCGGCGTCACGGGCGCTGTCGCGCTCGCCTCGTTCATCGTCCTGCCGGATGCGTGGTCCGGGTACATCGCCCTGTTGACGGGCGAACCCGCGCCAGCCGTCTCGCCCTATTACCTCGGGTTCTGGACGCGCCTCCCGTTCGCGATCGCCTTCGTGGCGTTCGGCGCCTGGCGCGGCTACCGTTGGCCGGTGGTCGTCGCCGCGACGCTGGCCCTGCCGGTCTTCTACTACATCAGTCCATCGATGCTCGTCGGGACGCTCCCGTTCCTCCGGGAGGCCGTCGGTCGTCGACTCGCGACGCGCGCGACCGCCTCGTGACCCGTCGCCTCGCCTCGCCCGCCGTCGTCGGCTGGGCGATCGTCGCGGTCTGCGCGCTCCTCTACTGGCTCATCGACCGCCGGTTCGACGCGTACCGCGGCGACTTCTTCTACCTCGCCGAAGCGTTCCTCGAAGGCCGAACGTGGCTGGACTTCCGGCCCGGCCCGTACGACCTCATCCAGATCGGGGATCGCTACTACGTGCCGTTCGCGCCGTTCCCGGCCATCGCCCTGATGCCGATCGTCGCGGTGGTGGGCGCGATGACGGCCGACCAGCTCGAATCGGGGATCAACGCGATCCTCGCGGCGTCGGGCGTGGGGCTGTGCTGGATGCTGCTCGGTCGGATCGGGGTGCCGCGCCAGGTCGACCGCGTCCGGCTGGTCATCCTGTTCGGGTTCTCGACGCAGATCCTGTGGGTCACCGCGCGAGGCGGGGTCTGGCACACCGGGCACCTCGTCGCGACGATCCTTACGTTCGCCTGTCTCATCGAGATCTGGGGCCGTCAGCGCGCGTGGCTGATCGGGCTGCTGGCGGGGTTCGCCTTCCTGACCCGAGCGCCGTTGGCCTTTGCGATCCCCGCCTACGCCCTGCTCCTCGACCGTGCCTCGATCGTGGAGGACGCCCGCGGGGTGGCCGGCAGCTACATCCGACGGACCGCGCGGATCCCGTGGCGGGCCTGGGCGCAGCTGACCGCGGGAGTCCTCCCATCGATCGCGTTCTTCTTCCTGTACAACCAGCTGCGGTTCGGGACGCCGCTGGAGTCTGGCTACGCCCTCGCGCTGATCCCGCCGTTCCTCGAAGACCTGCGCGTGAAGGGGCTGTTCTCCATCGAGCACGTCCCGATGAACCTGTACTTCCTGTTCGCGTACCTGCCGTCGATCACCACCGAGTTCCCGTTCCTCAGGCCGGACGGGCTGAGTCTGTCGATCTTCATCACGAGCCCCGGGTTGTGCTTCGCGGCCCTCGCCGACTGGCGTCGCACCCGACCGTGGCTGCTGCTCCTTGCCGTCGTCGCGGTCCTGCTCCCGACCCTCTTCTACTACGGCGGCGGCTGGTTCCAATACGGCTACCGCTACTTCCTCGATTCGGTGCCGTTCGTGATGGCGCTCTGCGGGCTCGCTGCGGTCCACCAGCGGCTGATCGGCACGGGCTGGACGGCGCTGATCTGGTTCGGTGTCGTGATCATGGGCATCGGCGTGTACTGGTCGTACAACCTGCACTGACCGTCGCCGCGACGCCGATCAGCCGAGGCAGCCACCGACGCCGGACCGGACGTGGAGCGACCCGATCGCGTCCCGCCCCGCGAGCGACCATCCGGGCGCGAGATCCAGCCAACGGTCCAGCGGGCTGCCGGTCCGCATGAGGACGATCCCCACCCTGTTCGCCTCGAGGAACGGCGCGGGATCCACGGTCAGTCGCTCGAGTGCGGCTTCCACCGCGACCACATCCCCTGGCGAGTTCCCGTACGCCCCGACGGGCTGGCCGGTCCGGAACGCGACATAGCCACCCCAGTCATACGCGTTGAGGATCCGATCCGTACAGGCTGCCTCCACGAGACGGTCCACCGCGGCGACCGGATAGCGGGCGGCGACTTCGGCGGACTGGCGTGCCGGCGAGATCTGGATCGCGCCGGCGACGCCGAGGACGAGGATGACGAAGCTCGCGCCGACCCAGGCGATCGCGCGACCGCCGCGGGGCGTCCGCTCGGCCGGTGTCGACACCCACGACCCGCCTGCCCAGGTGCGAACCGCGTCTGCGACGGCTGGCAGGAGCGCGAGGATGAGCAGCGGTCCGGCGACCAGGATGAACCGGACCGAACCCAGCGCCACGAAGGTCCAGCCCGCCGCAAGGAGCAGGAGGAACGGGTCTCGCCCCCGGTCGCGCAGGGCCACCGCGACCAGGAGCGCGCCGGCCACGAGGACGCGCATCACCAGCAGCCCGACCTCGTCGAAGTCCGGCGATCGCCACTCGTCGATGGCCGGATGGAAGGCGCTGGCGACGGCCGGGTCGAACGGGTAGAGCGGGATCGTCGGTCCGTATGGGTTGAGCGCAAGCGTGGCCAGGCCGACCGCACTCGAGATGACCAGCGGTCGCAGCCTCGGGCGCGACCAGACGCTCCAGCGCATCCCGACAGGGATCGCCACCGCGAGAGCGACGAGGCACGTCGGGAAGGCCAGGACCCCGCTCCCATGGAGGTTCGCCCAGGCCATGGTGATCAGCGGGATGATCGCGAGCGGCGCTGCGTGACCGGTGCGCAGGTAGCGCCGCCATAGCCAGGTACAGGCGAGGATGAACAGGAGGTCCCAGAGCTGCGCACGAGGCGTCCAGATCGGGAGGCCCGCGACGATCCCAGCGGCGACCGCGACCGCGGCGCCGAGCGGAGGGACCGCCGGGGCGGCGTCGCGTGCGAGGCGCCACAGCATGGTCACCATGGCCGCGGAGACCGGCAGGGCGACGACGCTCGTCGCCGTGAGTCCGCCGATGTCGTAGGCGAGGCGGACCGCCACGTCCCACAACCAGCTGTGCGCGACGAATGGGTCGCCCGCGGTGAGCCAGCTGACGGTATCTGCGCGCGGGACGTCACCGCTGGCGAGCACCTCGCCGCCGATGCCGAGGTGCCACCAGACATCGGGGTCCACCTGCGGACGCCAGGTCAGGACCCACGCCAGGGCGAGCAGGATCGCCGCCAGCGACCGGCCGATCGGCCCATCGTCCGCCACGATGCCGAGGATCCTGGCCGATCGATCCACCCGGCCTGTCCTGATCTCCACGTGTCGATGGTAAGCCCCGCCACGAGGTCCGCGACCCTGCCACACTTCGCCCGATGCGCCGCCCATCCACCGCGATCTTCGCCATCTTCCTGCTCTCCGGAGCGGCCGGGCTGATCTACGAGATCGCGTGGTCCCGGCAGCTGGTCCTGGTCTTCGGGAACACCACCCAGGCGGTGTCGGCGATCCTGACCGGGTTCTTCGGTGGGCTCGCGGTGGGGGCGGCGGTCGGTGGCCGGATCGCGGACCGGGTCCGCTCCCCGCTGCGGATGTATGGGTGGCTCGAGCTGATCCTCGTCGTCGTGGTACTGGCGACGCCCGTGTCGTTCGGGCTCATCCACGAGCTGTATCGGGGCATCTACCCGAGTCTCGAGACCGCGCCGGGGCTCCTGGCCGTCGTTCGTCTCGTGCTCGCGGTCCTCGCGCTGGCCCCGGCCACGATCCTCATGGGCGCCACGTTCCCGAGTCTGACCCGGCACCTGGCGCGTCAGGCGGCGCTGTCGTGGGCGTTCGGGCGGCTCTACGCGATGAACACGATCGGCGCCATCGTCGGGACGATCGCCGCCGGGTTCTTCCTCATCGAGCTCCTCGGGTTGTCCGGCGCGCTGCTCGCCGGCGCCGCCTGCTCGCTTGTGGCCGGCCTCGCCGCGATCTGGCTGGCCCGTGGCGATCGAGGCGCTCCCGATGCGGAGGTCGTCGATCCCGTCGCCGGCAATGAGCGGGCCGGCGAACCCATGTCCGTCTGGTCCCGTCGCGTCCGCCTCGCGCTGGTCATCGCCTTCGTCTCCGGTCTGACGTCGCTGGGCTACCAGGTCACCTGGGTCCGTCTGCTCGCGTCGGGCACGGGAAACACGACCTACGTCTTCACGATGATCCTCGCGATCTTCCTCATCGGGATCGCGCTCGGCGCCGAGATCTTCAACATCGTCCGGCCGCGACTCAAGGACCCGCTCCGCCTGCTGGCCATCGCGCAACTCGTCGTGGCCGCGCTCGCGATCGCGGGACTCGTGGCGGTCATCAGTCGCCCGGCCATCCTCGAGGTCCAGCCGCTGGACATGGCGCTCCGCAGCCTGCTCGGTTCGACCCTGATCGTCGTGCTGCCGGTCACGATCGTCCTGGGCCTGGCCTTCCCCACCGCTTCGATCCTGCTTCGCGACGAACGCGGCCAGGCGGGCGGCGAATCCGGTTCACTTCTTGCCGTCAATACGGCGGGCGCGATCCTGGGCAGCCTGCTCATCCCGTTCATCCTGATGCCGCTCGTCGGGTCGCCGATGGTCATCGTGCTGCTCGCGACCGCCAACCTCGCGATGGGCATCGGCCTCGCCCTGGTGGTTTCGCCACGGCGACCGGCCGCGTTCGTGGCCGCGGGGCTCGTCGTCGTGCTGATCGCGGTGTCTGTCCTGCGGCCCGGGACGATCGTCCAGCCCACCGAGGCTCGGATCCGCGCGCTCGAGGGCGTCCTTTTCGCCTCCGCCGAGGATGAGATCGCGTCTGTTCAGGCGGGGCAGGTCCGGTTCACGCCCGAGCTGTGGGTGGCGGGCACGTCCATGACCCTCCTCACGGTCGACGCCAAACTGATGCCGATCCTGCCACTCGCCGCTCGGCCGGACGCCGAGCGCGCTCTCGTCGTGGCGTTCGGCATGGGGACCTCGTTCCGGACCGCGCTCATCGCCGGACTCCGGACCGATGTCATCGAACTCGTCCCGTCGGTGCCGGACATGTTCGGGTTCTATTACCCCGACGCGGCCGATGTCCTCGCCGATCCACGCGGCCGCGTCATCATCACGGACGGGCGGAACCACCTGGAGCTGACGACGGAACGCTTCGACATCATCGTCACGGACCCGCCCCCGCCCATCGAGAGCTCCGGGGCCGCGGTCATCTCGTCGCTCGAGTATTACCAGGCGGGGCACGGGCATCTCGTCGATGGCGGCGTGATGATGCAGTGGGTCCCGTTCGGCTCGCCAGAAGCGGAGTTCAAGGAGCACATCCGGACGTTCGCGGCCGTATTCCCGCACGTGACGATCATCCGCGGGCCAGGTGGCTACGGGGCGTACATGCTCGGATCGGACGACCCGCTCGACGTCGGTGATGACGCGATCCGCGTCGTCCTCGCGCGACCAGGCGTCCTCGACGACATCTCGTCGGCCTACGACTCGCCGGCGGACACAGTCGAGGGCTGGCTGGCCGCGATCGACGACCACCGCTGGCTCGACGGTGACGCCGTCCGCGCGTACGCCGGCCATGGGCCGCTCATCACCGACGACCGGCCGCGCCCTGAGTACTTCCTGCTCCGACGATTCGGCGCCGGGACGCTGCCGTAGCGGGCGTCCGTGGCGGGTCTCGGGACCGTGCCGTTGCGGTCGCAACCACCTTCGGGGGACCGGTGCTATCCTCGGGCCGATGAGCGCTCCCACCCTCGACGCGGAGCCCGCCTGTCCGGGGACCGTCACCCAGAACGCGGAGCCCGCGGAGGGTCCACGCGGTCTTCAGTGGCGCGCGGAGCATCGTCCGTTCGCCGAGATCCCCCAGGCGACCTGGGATGCGCTCGCGGCCCGGAACCCGTGGGCGACCCCGTTCTCGTCCTGGGCCTTCCATCGAGCATGGTGGGATGCATACGGCGACAACGCCCACGACGAGACACTCGTCATCGTCCCAGCCGCGCCGGCCCACGGAGCCGAGCCGCTCGCCATCTTCCCGCTGATGCATCGCCACGCCGTCGAGCCGACGGACGCGGCCACGCACACGACGATGCGTCACGGCCATCACGCCGAACTGACGCCGATCCGTCCGGACGCCACGGTCCTCTTCTTCGGGGCCTCCTATCACGCGGACTACGCGACCGTCCTGGCCTCACCGGCCGACATCCCCGCCGTCGGCGAAGCGTTCGCGGCGTACCTTGCCGGTCGACCATGGTCGGAGTGGGACGTCGTCGACCTGCGTCGCCTGCGCTGCGGCGACTCGACCGCTGATGCGTTTGCCGCGGCGCTCGGGGCCTACGAGATGGCCGAGGGTTGGACGCTCAACGTCGAGCGCGAGGACGTCTGTCCCGTCGTCACGCTTCCGGCGAACGCGACGATGGACGACTACCTCGCGACGCTTGGGAAGAAGGAGCGCCACGAGATCCGGCGCAAGGTCCGTCGGGCCGAGGCGGTCGGCGTGATCACGCTCGTCGATTCGACGGACCCGCTCGTCGACCTCGACGCCTTCATCGATTTTCACCAGCGCCGCTGGGGCGACGACGGGCTCTTCCCCGACACCGTCGGCGGACGACAGAGCCGGGTCTTCTTCCGCCGACTCTTCGAGCTGCTTGGCCCAGACGGCCCGCTCCGGCTGACGTTCCTGTGCGTCGGTGCGCGACGGATCGCGGCGGGGGTACATCTCGAGACGCCGGAGGGCTATCTGTACTACAACGCCGGTGTCGACCCCGACGCGCGGGAGCTCTCGCCCGGGGTCCTGATGGTCCACGCCTACGTCCAGCGCGCCATCGATGCCGGAGTCCGGCGCTTGGACTTCCTGCGCGGTGACGAGCCCTACAAGTACGAGTGGGGCGCCGTCGACGAAGCCATCCAGCGCCTGCTCTTGCGACGAAGGGTCACCTGACGATGTCCGCTCCCACCATCGCCGACCCCTGCGCCGATCCGCTCGATCGTGCCGAATTGAAGGGCGGTCGGATCCGCGTGGTCGAGATCCTCGCGACCGGGTCGAACGGTGGCGCCCAGGAACACCTGTTCGGCCTGCTCACGCGGATCGATACGTCCCGCTACGACGTGTCCGTCGTGGCGCTGTCGCGGGGAGCGCGGTCCGCAAGCTCCAGCGCGCCGGCTATAGCGTCCTCGTCATCGATGAACCGGACGATGCGATCGCCGTGGGCGCCGTGGCCGCGCACCTCGCAGAGGTCCGGGCGGATGTCGTTCACGCCCACATGTACCGCGCGGAGACGGTCGGGATGCGAGCCGTGCTGGCCCTCGCCGATATCGGCCATCGCCGGCCGTACTTCGTCGCCACGATCCACTCGAGCCGGATCCGTCCGTCGGAGGACCAGCTGCTCCTCCAGGACCTGACCCGCCACATGGATCGCCTGATCGCCGTCTCGAAGGCCATCGAGCACAAGCTCGTCGACGAACAGCGGACCACGGTGCCAGTGAGCCTCATCTACAACGGCGTCGACCTCCAGCGCTACGACCACCAGGAGCCGTGCTGCACGCTGCCCGAGGAGTACGGGATGGAGCCCGGGTCGCAGATCGTCGGCGTCGTGGCGCGTGGAGCCGGAGAAGGGCCACCCCACGCTCCTTGAGGCGTGGCCCGCGATCCTCCGGCGCCGTTCCCGACGCCTACCTCCTCATCGTCGGGAAGGGGACTCCTTCTCCAGCCAGTCGAGCTGCGGCTGGTCCAGGTAGCCGGTGTCGAGGGCGAAGAAGCGCACGCCGCCTTCGGTCAGCTTCGAAACCCCGCCCCTGGACGCCCGGAAGGTGTAGTAGCGCTCGCCACCCATGTGGAAGAGCGCGTAGAAGCGTTCGGTCGGGTTGTCGTGGTTGCCGAGGACGGGCATGGAACACGACCCCGGCGTCGAGGAGCGGCTTGTAGGGCGCTTCGAATTTCTTCGCCATTTCCGCCGGGGCGTCCGACCCGTAGACGTTGTCGCCGAGCAGGATCACGAAATCGAACGGGAACTCGGCGTGGAACGCGGCCACTTGCTTCGCCACGTCGGACCGGCCTTGCGAGTCCCTCCCCATGTCGCCGATCACCGCGAACCGGACGGAGCCGTCCTTCCGCGGCAGGGTGAGCGTCCGGGTGACGGGCGCCTGGGCCGCGGAGGCTTCGCCGAAGGGTGCGGTCGGGGCTGGACCAGAGAGCCAGCCAGAAGACGACGAGGAGGCGGCTGATCATGGCGTGGTTCATGGGAGTCACTTGATCGCGAGATCGGGCGCCGCCGCGGGCAGAAAGTCCACGATGAGCTGGGCCACGTAGTTGAGCAGGATGAGGTCCCGGCCCACGAACCGGTAGTGGAGACACGCGGGCAGGGGTGGAAGCGTCAGCAGCAGGCTCGGCGGCACCGTGGACCGCGGTGCGCCGGGCGGGTACGCGGCGTTGACGCGCACCGCGACGGGACCGAGTCCTTCTTCCTGCCCCGGGTTTCCTTCGAGGACCGCCTTGCGTGCGTCGAGCGCATCCGGTCCCTTGAGCTGCTCCGCGATGAGCCGCCGGAAGAGGGGCTGGACCTCCGGCCGGAAGATGTCTCCCGGCTCGGCCTTGGCGCGCTTCGCCTCTATGGCGTGGGCGAGGGCTTCTGTGCGGCGACCGATTCCTATCGACCACAGGCGGCCCGAGCTTGGCGAGCAGCTTCGCGTGGAGGTCGGCGTATTCCGCCACCTCCTCCTGGAAATGGCGAATCGCCTCGCGTTCCTCCTCGGCCTGGTGCGCCGTCCCCTAGGCCTTCTCCACCTTCTCGCGACCCTCGCGGCCTCGTTCTTCTCCTCGGGCCCTCTCGCCGGGGCCGGCCAGAACGGGAACGGCCAGGCAGAGCGCCGCCAGGGGTCCGATCAAAGCGCGCCGCGCCGCGGCGGGCGAGGGATGCATGGTCGTCCATGGCGTCTCTCCTGTCACTCCTGCCTGGCTTCGGCCTTGGCTTCGGCCTTGGCTTCGGCCTTGGCCTCGGCCTTGGCTTCGGCCTTCGCTTCAGCCTTCTCGCCTTGGCTCGGCCTTAGCTTCGCCTTGGCTTCGGCCTTGGCTTCGGCCTTGGCCTCGGCCTTGGCTTCGACCTTACCTGGCTTCGACCTTGGCTTCGGCCTTCTCATCCTTCCTGGCGTCCTTGCGTCCTGCCTGGCCCGGTCCGTCAGGGCCCAGTCCTCTTCGAAGATCGCCGCCATGCGGCCCACCACCTTCGGGTCCGTGACGATCACGCCCACCTCGCGCCGGCCGTCGAGCTCCAGCTTCCGAAGACCCTGGCTGCCCACGAAGGCCTGCCGCCCGTCCCTGACGATGGCCCGCACGTGGAGCCTCTTGCCCGGGAACTTCTCGGCCGTGAGCCCCGCCCCGCGCTTGCCCAGCTTGCCCAGGATGCGGACGCTCACGCCGGCGCTCACGCGCTCGTGCAGGATGCGGATCATCACGGGATCGGTGAGCTTGGGATCGTAGATCAGCAGCTGCTTTCGCGCGCCCCTGAGGAACGCGGCCAGCCGTTCCCGCGCGTTCACGGGGCTCACGACGAACGCCTTCGGGCCGGGCGTGTAGGGCCGCCGCAGCGAATCGGCCTCGAATAGCTTCGTCGCCTCCGGACCAGCTTGCGCTTCCTGGTGACCACCCGAAGCTCCGGCTCTTGTTCACGTCCAGGGCGGTGTAGTTGAACCCCAGCACGTAGAGGGTGGCGCGGTCCACGATCATGATCTTGTTGTGGTAGCGGCGGAGGTCGTCGTCGGTGCGGCGCACGCTGGCCCCGGTCTTCCGGAGGTCCTGCTCGAGCTTGCGCAGCCGCTTATCCCCGCCGCGATTCGTGTGGGCGATGAGCGTGCGCACGGGCACGCCGCGCGCGACCGCGGTCCGGAGCGCCTTGGCGACGTCGCCCCGGTCGAGGCGGAAGATCCCGATGTCGATGCTCGTCTTCGCCCTGTGGATGGCCGAGCACGGGCCGATGCCGTCGTCCGGCTCCACGATGAGGGTCATTTGGCCGCCTTCTTCTCTTCCAGACCACGTCGACCGCCTCGGCCCCGTGCAGGGCCGCGATCGCCTCCGAGATCCGGTCGGTCCGCTTCCCCTGCGGCACCTCCGCCGAGTAGGCGATGTGCTTCTCCGTCGATTCGCGCAGCTCGAACTTGATGTGGTGCTTCGTCAGGAGCGCCTCCACCTCGGCCTTCAGCGCGGCGGGGTCCTTGGCCGAGACCTTGAGCTCGAAGAGCTTGGGGGCCAGGGCTCGCGCCACTCCAGCAGCCACAGGACGCCCACGATGAACGCGGCGCCGGCGGCGGCGAGGTGGAGGAGCCCCACCCCGGACGCGAGGCCGATGGCCAGGCACGCGAGCATGACGCTGGCGTCCTTGGGATCGTCGATCTTGGCTCGGTAGCGCACGAGGCCGGCCGTGCCGGCGATGGCGAAGGCGCGGGCAAGGCTGGCCCCACGATGAGCATCACCAGCGAGCCCGACGATGGCCATCATGATCTGCGCTGGGTCACGTGGGCGACGCGGGGCGGTCCCCCGGCCCGGCGCGGCCGGAACGCCAGGAGCGCCCAGCGAGGCGGCCACCACCAGGCAGAGCAGGGCATGGCCGAGGTCCGCCCCCGAGAGCGGGGGGATGTCGTTGCTGGCGGGTAGCGCCTCGCCCGGATTCTCCCCGGCCACGGCGACGGTGGCGAGGACGACGGCGACGAGGGTGAGGAGGCTGGCGAGGCGCCCGGAGGTGGCCGCTCCGACTTCGACCCCACCCGGCTGCAAGTGCATTCACAGGTGTCGTCTTCCCGGGCGGTAACGAGATTCGCGATGCGGGGCACGGGTTCCCGCGGAACGCGAACCAGCGCGAGGCCGGCCGTCAGGCGGTGAGCCACCGGACGGGGAGTGCTGCAAGAAGCATGCGAGGGCCCGTCTCGGGCCGAGGTGGGCGATCCGCCGCCCGCGGCCGGCCCTCGACTCTCGTAGTTTCTACAAAGCGCTTGTCTCAGTCGGGCCTGTCGAAGGAGGTCGGTGGTGGCAGGTCGCTCTCCGCTTCGAGCCGAAGGCTGCCCCAGGCACGCGAAGGGTGGCCCGAGCTTGCATCGCCGTCCGCAGATCGTGAAGAAACCCAAGGCACTCCGCATCGTCGACCTGCTGCGGCCTCACTGGAAGGCGCTGACGCTGGCGCTCGTCGCCGTCGCGGGCGAGCCGCCGCCGACATCCTCGAGCCGTGGCCGATCAAGATCGTCATCGACAACCTGCTGCAGTCGAAGCCGCTGCCGGGCTGTGATGGCGCGCGGTCGTCGGCCGGATCGGCGGCGGCAAGCTCGCCATCCTCAACTTCGCCGTGGCTGGCGGTGGCGGTCATCGCGGTCGTCGGCGCCGTCAGCTCCTACCTGCAGAAATACCTGACCACCAGCGTCAGCCAGTGGGTCGCGCACGACCTGCGGCGGACGCTCTACCACCACATCCAGCGGCTGTCGCTCGCCGAGCACGACGAGGCGCGGACCGGCGACCTGATCACCCGCGTGACCAGCGACATCGAAGCCATCCAGGACTTCGTCGCCTCGGCGCTGCTCGGCATCCTGGTCAACGTGCTGACGCTGCTCGGCATGATCGGGGTGATGTTCTACCTCAACTGGCGCTTCACGCTCATCGCGCTCGTCGGTCGCGCCGGTGCTCTTCCTGGTCGTGTACCTCTTCACGCGGCGGATCAAGAAGGCCTCGCGCGCGGTGCGGAAGAAGGAGGGCGAGCTGGTCTCGGTCGTCGAGGAAGTGCTGACGTCGATCCGCGTGGTCAAGGCCTTCGCCCGCGAGGACTACGAGGAGCAGCGGTTCGAGCGCCAGAGCCTGGCGAACGTCGAGGCGGCGCTGCAGGCGCGCAGCATCAAGGCGAAGCTGGCGCCGGTCGTCGAGATCATCGTGGCGGCCGGCACCTGTCTGGTGCTCGGGTACGGCGCGCGGCTGGCGCTGGCGGGCGAGCTGACCGCCGGCGTGCTGGTCGTCTTCCTGCTGTACCTGGGCAAGATGTACAAGCCGATGCGGGACCTGTCGAAGATGACCGACACCGTCTCGAAGGCGGCGGTCGGCTACGAGCGCATCCGCGAAGTGCTCGACACCGAGAGCGGCGTCCGCGACCTGCCGGGCGCGCGCCGGGCGCCGACGTTCAAGGGCCGGATCGAGTTCGACCACGTCGTCTTCGGCTACGAGCCGACCAGCCGATCCTGAAGGACGTCAGCTTCACGATCGAGCCGGGCCAGGTCGCGGCCATCGTCGGCCCGACGGGCGGGGCAAGACGACCATCGTCAGCCTGATTCCGCGCTTCTACGATCCCGATCTCCGGGGCGGTCACGATCGACGGCACGGACATCCGCGACTTCACGCTGAAGTCGCTGCGCGACCAGATCAGCTTCGTCCTGCAGGACACGCTGCTGTTCCGCGCGCCGATCTGGCAGAACATCGCCTACGGCAGCCCGGACGCCAGCCGCGCGGAGATCGTCGCGCGCCGCGAAGCTGGCGAACGCGCACGAGTTCATCGAGGAGATGCCCGACGGCTACGACACGATGGTCGGCGAGCGCGGCGTCACGCTGTCCGGCGGCCAGCGCCAGCGCATCGCCATCGCCCGCGCCGTCATCCGCGACACGCCGATCCTGATCCTCGACGAGCCGACGTCGGGGCTGGACGCCGCAGTCCGAGCAGGCCGTCATCGAGGCCCTGGGCCGCCTGATGAAGGGCGGGACGTCCATCGTCATCGCGCACCACCTGGCACGATCCGCGCGCGCCGACATCATCTTCGTGATGAAAGACCACAGTCGTCGAGCATGGCACGCACGACGAGCTGATCGCGGCCGGCGGCGTCTACGCGGAGCTCTACAAGATCCAGCATGGCGAGCCGACGAGCGAGCATGCTCTTAGGGGCTCGCGGCGGTCTGGATCTTGCAGGGCACCGCAGGGGAGGTTTCTCATGGGCATGACTCCGATGGGCGACGACGATTCGGACCGCACCATCACCCCGTTCGTCAACTACCTCCTGATCGCCGCGAACATCGCGGTCTTCGTGCTCCTGCAGGGAATGGGTGGAAACGACCGGTTCACCTACGCCTTCTCGACCGTCCCCCAGGAAATCGTGAGCGGGAAGGACGCGGTGACTCCCGCCCACACGGTCAAGGATCCGGCGAGTGGCCAGACCTTCGAGCAGCCAGGGCTGAGCCCAGTCCATGACGGTCTACCTGACCCTCCTCGTCTCCATGTTCATGCACGGCGGCATCGCCCACATCGCCGGGAACATGCTCTATCTCTGGATCTTCGGAGACAACATCGAGAACGCGCTCGGCCACCTGCGGGTACCTAGATCTTCTATCTCGTCTGCGGGGTTCTCGCGTCGCTCGCCCACGTGTTCACGACGGCCGCGACGCACGGCGACATGCTCGTGCCGAGCCTCGGGGCCTCGGGGGCCATTGCGGGCGTGCTGGGTGGCTACACGCTCCTGTTCCCTGGCCGCGGGTGCGCATGATGATGGGGAGGGGCACGACGGAGATGCCGGCGTGGGTCGCCATCGGCGTGTGGTTCCTCTTCCAGGTGGTGGCGGGCATGGGGCTCCTGGGAGGCGGCTCGCAGGCGGGCGGCGTGGCCTACGCAGCCCACGTCGGCGGCTTTGCCCGCCGGGTTGATCCTCGTCAAGGTCTTCGCCGCGGGACGCCTGGTGCCGGGTCTGCGGCGAGGCTGACCGATGCCCGAGGAAACGGCCCTCCCGCAGAGGCCGGAGGAGCAGGGGGACGGGCCACCGCCGGAGGTCCTGGCGGTCGGCGCGCTGCAGACCGTGGCCCCGCGCTCGTTCATCTTGATGGGCCTGTTCCTTCTGGTCCTGTTCCACGCCCTCCTCGTGACCCGGGACCTGTTCCTGCCGCTGATGCTGGCCTTCTTCCTGAGCTTCCTGCTGAGCCCTGTCCTCAGGGTGCTCAAGAAGCACGCCCACATCCCGGAGGCCGTGGGAGCCGCGCTCCTGCTGCTCGTCCTGGTGGGGGGAAGTAGGCCTGGGTGTGTACTCCCTGGTCACCCCGGCCACGGAGTGGATCGCCGAGGCACCAGGAGAGCATGACTCGGGTCCAGCGCAAGCTGCGTGCCCTGCGCGGGCCCATCCAGCAGATGAACCGAACCGCGGACGCGGTGGAGCGGACGATCGCGGGAGACACGACCGCGGCGCCGGTGGCGGCCGTGAAATCACCCTCCTGGATCAAGGAGGCAGTGTTCGGCGGCACCACCGCCTTCGTGAGCGAGGCCATCGTGGTGATCGTGCTCCTCTACTTCCTCCTGGCCTCGGGGAGTTCTTCCTGCGCAAGCTCATCAAGGTGCTTCCCACGTTCAAGGACAAGAAGCGGGCGGTCGAGATCGCCGCGCGCGAGATGGAGCGCAACATCTCCACCTACCTCTTCTCGGTCACGCTCATCAACATCGGCGTGGGAGATCGCCATGAGGGGGTGGGGGTCTGGCTGCTGGGGATGCCCCCAACCCCGTCCTGTGGGGAGTGCTCGCCGGCGTGCTCACCTACATCCCCTACCTGGGGGCGATCGTGGAGTCGGATCCTGGGCCTGGCCGCGCTGCTGGTCTTCGACGACGTGGGGCAGGCGCTCGCAGTTCCCGCCGTCTACCTGGTGGTGAGCTTCGTGGAAGGCAACTTCGTCACCCCGATGGTCCTGGGTCGTCGCCTCACGCTGAACCCGGTGGTCATCTTCGTGGGGCTGCTCTTCTGGTTCTTCCTCTGGGGCATCCAGGGCGCGCTCCTGGCCGTGCCCACCCTGGCCGTCTTCAAGATCGTCTGCGACCACGTGGACACCCTGGCCCCCGTCGGCGAGTTCTTCGGCCCCGC
>CAVXUF010000003.1:0-6705 GCA_963764975.1 uncultured Chloroflexia bacterium
GGTCAGAGTTAGATATCGGTCTAACACCCGTTAGGAGTCCATGCGAAGTCGATGGCCGCCCGACCAGCCAGGCCCCGCGCGACCCCCGCGCTCGACCCGAGCGCGACCCGCGCGTCCGCGACTTCAGCCGATCCAGCGGACCGATCCTCGAGTGGGACGTCCGAACGGCGTATGACTTCGTGTTCAGCCTGTCGTCGGACGCCGGCTCGACCGAGGACCTCCCACCCGCCGATCGGACCTGGCTCGCGGCGGCCAAGGAGACGCTCAAGCGACAGGTCGGCAACGCCCTGGACCTGTATGGGAGCGAACTGTGCGTCGTGCTGGCCGGGCTGGCCGTCGAGCGTCCCGACATGACCGACGCCGCGTCGTTCGTTCGGGTCCTTGCGACCATCGATGACCGCACGGTGCTCCGGACGATCGTCGGCGACGACCTGCGCGATCCGGAGATCCGCGAGACGGCCGAACCAGCGCTCGACGGCGATGGCGCCGCGATGACGACGATGGCCGAGCCGGTCGCCCGGCACCACGACCCGGCGTACAAGGCGCACGTGATCGCGGTGTCGCCGAACCCGAGCGGATCATCGGACGGGCACGTGACGTGCTCTCGGCATGGCTGCCGGCGTTCCAGACGGTCGAGTCCCGCGTGGCGGCGATGATCCAACGGGACTTCGACGATCGCGCCGAGGACCGGGCGACCGTCGCGTTCCTCGAACTCGTCGAACGGACGACCGGCGGGATCCGCTGGCTGACCGAACCCGGCGTCCGGCGCCTGATCCTGGCGCCCTCCTACTTCGCGAGGCCATACAACTTCCTGCTCGGCGGGACGGACTGGCGGATGTTCGGCTATCCCATCGCCGACTCGGCACTGGACGCCGTGGATCCGCTCGCGCCATCACCCGCGATGATCCGGCTCCACCGGGCCCTTGGCGATGAGACGCGGCTCCGCATCCTCCGCCTGCTCCGCGATCGTGACCGCTACCTGACCGAGATCGCGCAGGAACTCGATCTGACCAAGCCCACCATCAAGCATCATCTGGCCCTGCTCCGCGCGGCCCGGTTGGTGACGGTGACCGAGTCCGGGTCACTCATCTACTACAGCCTTCGACCGACGCGTCTCGACGACGCATCGTCGGAGGTCAAGCACTTCCTCCTGGGCTGACGCCGCACCCCCGACCGCCGTCCCGGGTCCCGCCCGGGCGAGTGTTACATAAGAATCTTACGAAAGGAAGCCAACGATGGACTACGTGCGACGTCAAGAAGCGCAGGCGCGGATCGACGACTTGCTGCGGACCGCCGACCAGATCCGGATGGAGCGAACCCTTCAAGACGCCCGGACGGGCGACCGCCGCACCCCCGATGCGATGCCGGCCGCGCTTCGACGGGCTCCCCTGACGCATCCGACCCGCCGGGCAGGCTGCCCCGGATGATCACGCCCATCCCAGCCCCGCGTAGAGAGGTCGACCCATGCGCATCGGCTTGCAGGTCCACTCGTTCTCCTACCCCGGCGGGTCGTCGGCGATCCGACCCACGCTGACGGCGATCGCGCAGTCGGCCGAGGCGAACGGCTTCGCCAGCCTGTGGGTCATGGATCACTTCTTCCAGCTGCCCGAAGACACCGGTCTCGGGGGTCCGGAGGAGCCGATGCTCGAGGCGTTCACGGCGCTCGGGTTCCTGGCCGCAGCGACGGATCGGATCATGCTCGGCCCGATGGTGGCGAATGCGGTGGCCCGGCCTCCCGCCGTGCTCGTGAAAGCCGCGACGTCATTGGACGTGCTCGCAGGTGGGCGAACGTACCTGGGCCTCGGGACCGGTTGGTATGCGCGCGAGGCCCACGGGCTTGGGATGACCTGGCCGACCCGTCCGGAGCGCTTCGACCGACTCGAGGAGACGGTCCTGATCGCTCGCGCCATGTGGGCTGGCGACCGGACCCCGATCGACGGCGTCCACTACCAGCTCCCGGAACCGATCGCCGTCCCGTCACCCGTTTCGCAGCCGCATCCCCGGATCCTGATCGGCGGTGGAGGAGAGCGCCGGACGCTGCGGCTCGTGGCGCAGTACGCGGACGCGTGCAACATCCTCGTCCCCGACCCGGGCGAGAGCGCCCACAAGCTTGCCGTCCTGCGCGGCCATTGCGACGCGCTCGGCCGGAACTACGACGCCATCGAGAAGACCGCCCTGCTCGAGACCGACCTGCGCGCCGGCCACCAGTCCGCGATTGAGGTGGTCGCCGCCATCCGCGCACAAGCCGATGAGGGGATCGAGCACGTGATCGTCAATCTCCCGGACGTGCATGTGCTCGACCGCCTCGACACCTACGGTCGCGAGATCATCCCGGCTGTCTCGGCGTGACGGGAGGGAGCAACCCCCGCGGCGTCAGCGCGCGGGAATGGCCTCCGAGGCCCGCCGCATCCGCTCGATGACCACGGAACCGTCACCCGGCACCGAGAGCCGGTTTGGCTGGACGAGGTCCACCATGACCGTCGGGTGGAGGCGGATCTGGGCAGGTCGAGCGCCAACGAACGTGATCTCGACGACGAGGCCCTCGACCGTCTCTTCCGACCGGACGAGGTCGAAGATCAGGTTGCCGAGCGAGTAGAAGACCGGGCGACCGCGAATGGTCTCCATGGCACCGGCCCAGTGACTGTGGCTGCCCAGGATGACCGTGGCCCCGGCCTTGGTCAGCGCGCCCGCGTGGGCACGTTGCCGGTCCGTGGGAGCGGCGGTGTACTCACGGCCCCAGTGCGGCAGGACCACGACGACGTCCGCGCCAGCAGCGCGAGCGGCCGTGACATCGGCCCGATACCGGTCGGGATCAAGGCCGGCGCTCCCCGGGCGCGTCGAGGTCGCGTTGTACCCAGGCCGCACGGCGTCATAGCCGAGGAGTGCGACCCGCTGACCGGCGACGTCGAACCAAGCGGGCTTCCGGGCTCGCTTGCGGTCACGACCGGCGCCGACATGGGCGATATCGAGCGTGTCGAGGTGGCGGATCGTCTCGACGACGCCGGCACGCCCGGCATTGCCGATGTGGTTGTTGCCGATCGTCACGACGTCGACGCCGGCGTAGCGGAGCCCGGTCAGCAGATCAGGATCGAAGGTGAAGGTCAGCCCGCGAGGGTGCCACTGGAAGTCCTTGACCGCCGGCCCCTCCAGGTTGACCACGGCCAGGTCGGCATCCCGGAACAGGTCGCGGACGGCACCGCCGCCGCCCACTCGCCGGACGACCGGCAGCGGATGGCCGGCCGCGGTACAGCAGCGTCGGCCGGTGATCTCCGCGTCGCCGCCTTTCCAAGGGTAGTTGGCACCTTTGCGCTGGATGACGGAGCGCAGGTAGATCGTCCGATCGAGCATCACATCACCGCCGGCAGCCAGTGTCCAGGTGGCCGTCGGGTCGAAGGCCGTCGGGTCCGTCGTGGGCGGCGCAGAAACGAGGAGCGGCCAGGCGGCGAGGTCACGGATCCGCTCGTTCCCGAACAGGTCTCGACCCGCGAGCTTGAGCGCCCGGACGTCGAGCGTGACATCCCCGGCCGGGAGCAGTCCCAGGGTTCGGGGGTCCTTGTTGACGGCCCGTCGGATCCTGTCGGGTGTCGCGGTCGTCGCGCCCGTGAGCACGCCTGCGACGAGCACGCGCCGGTAGGTCGTGCTTGTCCCGTCGAGGGCGGCCGCGAGATTCGCGCTGGAGATGCCCTTCCGCTTCGACCAGAACCCGACCACCGGCACGAGCGCGATCGATGTCGATGCCGCGGTGACGATGGGCGCGCGAGACGCGGATGTCGCGGCGGGCGCGATCGAAATCGTCGCCTGGTTTCCGCTCGAGGCGGGCGCCGCCTCGTGGAGTGCGGCGCCTGCGGGCCGCGTCGGCGACCCGCACGCCGCGAGCACCAGACCAGCCATGACCGCCGTCGCCACGAGGCGAGTTCTCTGGGAGCCCATCACGTGTCCTCCGGGCGGCATGATGGACCTACGGGGCGACGATCGTCGTCGTCCAGAGCACGGTGCTGTCCGGCGCGATGGCCAGGATCGTCGCGGAGGATCGACCTTTGCCTTCGGGTTCGACCGCCAAGGCGTACACCGTCCCGTCAGCACCGACGTCGACCATCCGGAAGTGCGCCCCCGGACGCGTCAGTTCGACCGGCCAGCCCTGTCCGACCTGGCCGTTCGGCTCGATCGCCACGATCGACCCGCCGGCGTTCGCGGATCTCGGCGGACGGAGGAGGTAGAGGATGTTGCCTGGACCGATCGCGGGCTCGAGTCGCCAGTCCGTGCCGCCCGTATCTGGATCGTCGAAGCTCCACTCGAGTCCCAGGGTGTCGCGGAAGGGCCATCCGCGCATGACCTGTCCGCCTGGGTCGAGAGCGTAGACCGTGGTACCTCGGTCTTCGGTCACCAGGAACGTCGTCCCGTCCTCGGCGACGATCGGCGGCGGTGCACCCATCACGGGCCCGGCGCCGCTTCGGGCGCTCGTCGCCGCCACGGGCAACGCGTCAGAGCCGATCGACGACGATCCGCCGTCGGGGCCGAAGACCTGGATCCGGGTGCGTCGCGTGTCTCCATCGTTCTCCGATACGTAGATGCGCCCGTCGGGGCCGAAGCCAAGTCCGATCGGCCGGCCCTTGACCCGCACCGGCCAGCCGCCACGCAGGCCCTCCAGGTCGAACGCCGTGATCTCTGTGTCCCGATGCGCGTCATGCCCGTATGAGAGCAGGTACCCGGTCCCGTCGGGTCCAAGCACGACCGTCTCCTCCGCCGTAGGGAACTCCCCCCATGAGGCGCCGGTCCGGAGCGTGCCATCGGCGGCGATCGCAACGAGGCGTACATACTCCTCGAGGCCGTCGGAGTAGTTGTTCAATCCGAACATCTCGGTGCCGGCGACGGTCCACACCCCCGGATTGGCGTCCGCCAGCTCCACCGGCCACCCGGCAAGCAGACGGCCGTCGGGGGCCAGCGCAAAGGCACGGCTCCCGCACACCATGCGGGTGGATCCGTCGGCGGCCGTGGCCGGGAGCGAACCACAGACGACTGGCCAACCAGGCGCCTGATCGCCCGACGCGTCGAGGAGGACTCCGAGCTCGCCCTCTGCCATGGAGATCGATAGATACAGTCCACCGTCCGGTCGCGGCGCGAGCCGGAATTGGCGCCCGAGTTCCTCGCCGGACCCGCGGAGTGGGAGTTTGACCGTCGTGGGATGGGGCGGAATTGTCGGAGCCGACGTCGATGGAGCTGCGGCGACAGGGGTCGCCGGTGCCGTTGGTGACGCCAGCGGCGCTGAGGTCGGGGCTTCTGACGAACCGGGGCTCGCCGAATGGGTCATGCCTGCCGAACCGGCCGCGCTTGGCGACGTGTCCGCCGAGCAGGCGGCAACGAGCACGCACATCGCAAATCCGATCGCGGACCGTCGCAGCGAGGCGCGATCGTTGTCCATCGTCAACCCGTCTCGTCGGGGAGCATCAGCGTGGGATCTCACTGCCGAACGCGGCAACGAAAGCGGCCACGAGCGCGCTCCGTTCGGGATCGGGTGCATCGGCCACTGCGACGAACAGGACGGCTCGGTGCATCCCTCCCGTCGTGTGTTCGGTGACAGGCTCCAACGAGACCCCGAGGACGTAGGTCCCGGACGGGCCTGCGCTGAGCGCGGTCGAGGGGAACTCGATCGACAAGGTCCCCGGCTCGGACTCACACAGGACCGTGCCCAGGATCCGCGGCGCGTCATCGGTCGGGACCGATGGGTCACGAGCCGCGGCCTGGAGCTGCTCCGAACCAGCGCAGTCGACCACGATGACCCCGCGCAGCGCCGGTCCAGTCATCGCCCGCGGAAGGGTGGCCGCGTACTCCGACGGCGCGTAGTCGGTCACCCGGGCCGTCAGGGCCGCGACCGACCAGCCATCGGGCGCTGCGGCGGCGGCCGAGGCGAGGGCCGCCGTCCAGTCGGTCGGCAGCAGCGCGACTCGAGCATCCCGGCGACCGCCTGAGTCGAGCATCGATGCCTGGCCCACGAGGGGGAGCACGCCAATAGCCAGCAGGGTGAACGAGACGACGACGGCCACGGTCGCCGCACCGCGGTGACGGATCGTCGCGGCAACCACGGATAGCCCATCGCGAATGCCGCGACCCGGATGGCGTTCAACAGCCAGCCACCACCGACCACCCCCACCACGAAGATCTCGGCGCCGGCGACGATGAGGCCCACCAGAAGGATCGTCCGGCGAATCCCCGCGATCCCGATGGGGTCCACGGACGCGCGTCTGGCGAGGCTCGCCAGAGCAGGTCCGAAGACGACACCCGACACACCGGCGACCACGAGCACGATCCCGACGCCAAGGGCGATCGCATCGCCGAGGCCATTGTCCCCGATCTCGGTGATAGCCCGCTTGCCAGACCGATCAGGCCCAACGGCACCGCGATGAAGGACAGGACCGCGGACAGCTGAGCCAGCCGGCGGATCATTCGGAGGACCCCGGTCGTGGTCATCGGGTCGACTCCAAGCAGACACAGGTCGCCGCCGTCAACATCGATGCGTGCATCTCAGGACCTCAGGGCGGATCGTGCCCCTATGACGTGCGAGACCCGGGATTGGTACGGCTCTGCGCTCGGCGGAGCCACCGGCCGCTCGCTCCCCGTAAATCGGGTATGTGATCTCCCGACGGCCCCGCCTGTTCCGTCGCGTGGCGCTGCTGGGCGCCGGCTGTCATCGTCGCCACGCCGGCCTCC
>CAVXUF010000004.1:0-496617 GCA_963764975.1 uncultured Chloroflexia bacterium
AAGACCCCGCTGGTACTCCATGGGTCACCAAAGTACACATTGATACACTTTGCGCAAGGGAGTACCTTCTCTCAAATCAGCGACGGACTAATTTACCTGCTTGGCTCGACCGGCAATTCTGTGTCATGTATCTCCGGAAAAATATAACTTGGCGTATACGGACTCCCCCCAAACATGCAATGCGAATTCGATATGAATGGCGACGAGGATGCGCCTGCATTCGCGTATTGGGCATCTAAAATTGAGCTCGTTATGGTGGATCGTGCCGTCATGCAATTTGCCAACCCTGTGCCAATGGCGGCACAGGGGCCATACGGCCAGACTGCCAATATGCCTGCTTAGGGTCGATAGCACACGCACAACGTCTAACTGGCCAAGTCTCGATGTCTACAGTCACCGCCACTGATTAACCCGACGAAAGCCCTGCTAGGAATCATTAGTTGGCTGAGGTTCACGAACTGTCTTAGGCCAGTATCCAACGCTTTGCATGTATTCCAACGACTGGGATGCTCGACAAACTCCAAGAGGTTTCCAAGTTTTTCCGACAAAACGGAGTTAACTTCGGACGGCGTTGCAAAGAAAAACTCCCGTCGATTGTTTGCCCAGTTAACCCGATAAGTTGAGAAATGCTCATGCAACTCAGACACTAGTGTCACCGCATCTCCCGAGAAGAAGATTGCATGTACATCGAATCGAAAGGCACCGATGCGTCTCCTAATTCGTAGATTCTCTCCATAGGATCAAGTCGACGAGTCAAGCCGATTTTTACGACACGACTGCCAAAAGCACCTCGATTGGAGATCGTACACATAACCGGCACGTATATTTGCAGCCCGGAAATCGTTCTGAGCAATTGCGCTTTCAATTTCTTGTAGCTTAAGCTCGAGTTCAGAATCGCTAGCGCCGATCTCGCCTACCTTTTTGATCACAGATAAGAGGTGACTTCGTTCTTTCTCAAGCTTCTCTCGCGCGGCAGCAAGTTCAAGCTCAACCTTCCGCTCTTCCCGCAGGCGCTCGCGCTCTGCGCGCGCTGCTTCTTTCTCTTCTTCCTTCTTCGCCAGATAGTCAGCAGTCAACTCGATCTCTTCAACACGAACTGCGTGGAATTTATCTCCAATCCGAATCTGCATCGCCTTACCAAGCTTCGCGAACGCTGTTTTTGCTGCGTTAAGCCGCCCAATCGCCGCGGCAGAGTCCCAAAGCGAAGCGTTCGTACAGCGTTCTCAGCCTCAGCGTTGTATGCGCGAAGCATGAGCTTCGATAAGTCAGCGGTTAACGCTCGTCCTTTCTGCAATGAGCCGTCAAACGTAAAACTGATCGATACTTCGATGGCCTCACCCAGCTTAATCATTTCGGCGATTCGTCTAGCGATACTCAGCAATCTATCCTGATAGGCGGTCGCATTTTCCAAAGGATGATGGTATCGGTACAGCCCTGAATCCTGCAGCACTCGCTCATCATCGAGAATGATGGCTTGATCGGCATCGATCCCCGCAGCACTGAGACCTGCGCGCAGTGCCGAATTCTCCGCCTCCAGAAGCCTAATCCGGCGGTTTGTGCTAATTCACAAGAAACTCACCCTCTCCTGTTGTCGGTCGGGGCTTGGTCATCACCGGTATCGGGGCGCGCCTCGTCACTTCTTGCCGAGACTAAATCGGGGGACCCAAAGCTCCCAGCCCACTGGGGGGCTAGGCCACGACGGATCGGGACTCCAGCCTCTTGGCGGTGTCCATCCCGCCGGGGGTTTTGGCCATCCCGGGGGAGGATTGAATCTGACAGGCGCGTCTCGACTCATGGTCGCCGAATTTCCGGCGCGTTCAGCCGTAGTTAAGCTGAACGGATTCTTCGACATCGCAGCCCCTAGTCGAGTTAAGGTAAGCGCCGGCACAACAGCAGACAGGTCGAAGGAAAGGAACAATTTTCGCTCGGCCGCGGCGAAAACAAAAGGAAGATAGGTCAGTTGCCCCGTCGCTGGGTCAATCGTATTCGTACCTACTTCAAGTGATATTGTGCAAATTAGGCCTCGCCGATCAGACTCAAAGACTTCATGAAAGGAACGAATTGCGATCTGATGAACCGCGCTTGCGTAGCGCTCACGCATCTCCTTTTGGGACAAAGCCACAGATAGGATTTCGTCGGTAGCCTTCGAGTATTTATAGCCCTTGATATCAGACATTTCGCTGGGTCCAGGCAGCAGTACTTTTAGCTGTAATTCTGCATTCGCGGCAATATATTCAAACTCGTGAGTAACTTGAAAGTGCTCGGGGTAGACAGAGTTCGACAGCACGATTGAGACATATTCATTTACAGCATCAGCTACCCCATAACCAAGATTTGCAATCAACGTTTCGAGTTTTTCATTGCTTTGTGCAACGTCTTGTTCCAGGGCCGCGCAGTCGTGGTCGTATCGCTGTCGCTCACGTTCCAACATCTCGAGCCGCCTGGCTTCCGCTTCCTCGTGACTTCTTACCTCTAATTCGCGCCGCGAAGCAGCAATCGCACAATCCACCCGCCACTGTTCTAGCGCCTGTTCATGAGCCTTTTTTGCACTCTCTACCGCTTCGACGTGTTTCTTCCTTCCGAAGATCCCGAAGAAGCCACTTGGCGGCGTAGGCAAGACCAGTTCTGGCTCACGCGGGTTCGCAACATAAGCGGGCTCAGGAAGCGCCTCCCAGATCGGGGACACCTCCTGGTCACTCAGCGCCCACTCGGAGGCGTCTCGACCCTGGCGCATCGCAATGTAGGCCCGCATTGGCGCCAGATGCGCCTTGAGTCCCTGGAAGCTGTCGTCCCGCTGAACTTCCAATAGGTGGCCGGTCGCCTTGGTCAAGTCGCCATACATCGCTTCGATCTGCGCAGCTTCCGTCAGGACGTCCACCCGGATGGCTGGGTGTGTCTCTTCGAGCGCTAGTTGAAGTTCAGCGCCAGCCGCCGCGACCTCGCCGCGATGCATAAGCGCCCAAGCAGCGATTGCGCGCGCACTCGAGGCTTCGGCGGCATGAGAGCTCGCCTCGAAGCACACGATCGATGCGCGGGCCGCCTCGAGTGAATCGCCTGGTGATGCCAATGCGCGGAATGTCTCGGCCAAATTCAGGAGACTGATCCCCTCGAAGTGTGTCTGGCCTCCCGTCCGATGCTGGTCGGCGAGACGTCGTAGTCGATCCCTCGACCCTTCCATGTTTCCATCGACTGCGCTGTCGATTAGCGTCAGCAGCCCATCGCCTATCGCGATCCAAACCGGATCCGTCGAGAGCTCAATCAGCCTTGCCGCAGCGGACGCCGCGGCCTCGACGTGGCCGATAGTCAGCGAGATCGACGACAGGTTCGCCAGGGCGATGTCGGATTGCGGGTCCAGAACGACGGCGCGCTCGGCGCGTGCGAGTGCGCCGCGGACGTCTCCCTCCTTGAAGTCGCGACGGGACAGCACAACCTCGAAGTTGGCGCGCATGGCCGAATCCGGGATGTCGACCAGAAACGGCGCCGCGACCAGATACTCGCCGCGTCCGATGATCCCCTTTGCGGCCGAGTCGATCAGGTCCAGGGCTTCGGGCCGATCCCCGGCTGACCAGAAATGGTGGGCAGCGACCCGCCAGTCCCGCTCTGCGGCGTACGCCGCGACCATTCGGTGGAGGCCCCGGATCGCCTCGGGTCCGTCCTCCCGGTCCATCCGCGCCTCAAGGAACTCTCGGACGAGCGGGTGGTACCGAAGCTCCTTGTGTGGCCCTCGCGACCGACGACCGAGAAGCGTGACCCGCTCAGCCGTCGACAGGAGCCTCGACACGTCCGCCTCGCTGACGCCGCTGACGACTTCGGCGAATTCGGCTGTCACGACCTGGAGGATCGATGTCCGCATCAGGAACTGCTGCATGTCGTCCGGCAGGTCGCCGACCACCACTTCGGCCAGATAGTCGTACAGCTCATGATCCGCGCCGGTCAGGCCGCGGACGAATCCGCGGATCTCCGCTGGCGACCGATCGCGGAGCGCGGCATGCACCAGCTGGAGCGAGGCGGCCCAGCCCTCCGTCCTCGCGGTGACATCGGCGAGCACGTCGGGGTCGAGCGTTCGGCCGTAGGTCTCGCGGAAGAGCTGCTCCGTTTCGCGGGCGTCGAATCGCAGGTCGTCGGTCGTCAGTTCGGCGACCTCGCCGGTGGCCCGGAGCTTGGCGATGGGGATGGCCGGAGTCCGGCGACTCGCGAAGACGATGGTCAATCGCTCCGGCGCGTTGATCACGAGTTCCCGGGCGATCAGCCGGGCGTCGGGGGCTTCGTCGACCAGGTGGAAGTCGTCGATGATCAGGACCGCGCCCTGCGGCGCGATCGACTGGAGTTCGCGCATGAAGGTGCCGATCACGGTGTCCCGTGTGGGTCCGGCCAGACTCGTGTCCGCGAGCATGGCCGCGGTACTCGGGGCGAAGCTCGAGTCCAGTTCGCGACCGGCAGCGACAAGGTGAGTCAGGAGCGAGATCCAGTCCCGATCATCCTCGTCGAGGCGATACCAGAGCGTGCGAAGGCGCGTTCGCGCGGCGAAGTCGGCAAGGAGCGTGGTCTTGCCGTAGCCGGCGTCCGCGAGGACGAGGACGATCTTGTGGTGGATCTTCTTGGCGAGCCAATCGAGCAGCCGATGGCGCGCAAGAGTCTCCTCGCGCAACGGCGGAGGCTGGACCTTCGCGTACTGGACCGGGTAGCCGCTCACGTCGTCGCGATGGGCTCCGCTGGTTGCTGGGGCGGCAACGGCCCTGATCCCGGGGCCGACGGGGATGGGGGCTCGCGCGCCCGTCGATCCATCGGGGGCGACCGAAGGTGCGCGCGGGAACCATACGGATCCCTTGCGCCGGGTGTCAACGGTCGGGTCGGGGAGCGCCATGGCCGTCATGTTGACGACCGCGACTCACCTGTCGATTAGCTGCGGGTCACGACCGCTCGTCGATCGGTACGTCCTGCGGCTGTTGGGCGAGCGAGCGTTCTCCATAACCGACTTCTACGAAACGCGGCAGGGGGTCTGCCGAGTCACTCCACCCCTGACCGGTTCGCTCGCGCTGACGTCACGCGATTGGGGGCGAGCCGTCGGGCGCGTCGCGGAGGACGTCGCCCGGCTGCTGGGCGACCAAGGACGAGACAGCGACCGTCCGGTCCCGACCCCCGTCACGGGCCGGACGCGGTGGGCCGGGCGCGGCGGGGCGAAAGACCCGCCATCGGACGATCCGGTAGCGCTGATCGGGCGCCGGTGCACGTGGTGCGGGAAGCCCGTGACTCGCGTGGGTCGAACGTGCGGAGGGTCGTGCGACGCGGCGCGGGCGGCGCAGGACCGCAGCGCGTTCATCGCGTCGGGCTCCCGTAGGCTGCGCGACCTGCGCGCCCGCGGCCTCGAGCCAATGACCAACCAGGCTCGCGAGCAGGTCGCGGCGCGCCAGCGGGCTCGGCAGCGCGAGGAGAACGCGTGGAACGCGACACACCCGGATCGCGAGGATCCAGCGTGCTTTCTGGCGGAGATCCTGCCGACCATCCGGGCGGTGCCGCTCCGGGAGCTCGCCCGGCGCACAGGGCTATCGGTCTCGTACTGCGGCGCGATCCGCGGAGGGCGAGAGGTGCCCCACCAGAGGTGGTGGGAGATGCTCTCTGGATTCGATCCGCACGAGCCGGCGACCGACGGACGCCTGCGAAAGCGAATGGGCTTGAGGGCTCGCGCGCGTTGGAAGAACTCTCGCCCTGCCTATGTCGAGGGACAGGGATTCTGACCGCGTAGCGGACAGCGACTTTGTCACCGTGGCCTGACGGCAGGATAGCGCCGCCAGGGGTGCGTCGGTCGGGGTGCTGTCGAGGCGACCGATGGTGGCGTGGCCGCCGGGACCGGTCGCTCTGGCGTGCGTAGGAGCGCCTCGATCCGCTCCAGCTTGCGGGCGCGCAACACGGGCGCGACCAGCGGGGCCGCCAGGAGCGGCTGGTGGAGCCCGTCGGCTCCGACCCACAGGCCGCCGTCGAGGCGCTCTTCGACGATGACCGTCCGACCGGCCCATGTGCGCCCATCGGTCCGCCGCGGCAGGGCGAGGCTGGTGCCGGACCAGGCCAGCGTCGCGTCGTTGGCCACTCGGCGCGGATAGCAGAACCCGAAGACCGCCGCGAGATCGAGCTCGGCGGGCCATGACCGCCAGGCGGGCTCGGGATCGACGGCCTCGACGGCGAAGCGCCGATTGTGGCGGGGCAGGTAGCGGGCGAGCACGAGGTTGGCCTCCTCGATCGTCGACGCACCCGCTCGCCGGAGCTCGGATACGAGGCGATCCTGCTTGGTGCCCCACAGCCGCTCCACTCGCCCCTTGGCCTGCGGGCTGCTGGCACCGATCCAGCCGATGGCCGCCTCGTCGAGGGCGCGCCCGACCTGGGTGAAGCTCCGTTTGCCGGCGAGCTGCTCGGCGAGGGTCGGTGGCCGGTTCGGGTCCTTGATGAAGATCCCGTGTCGATCGGAGTAGATGGCCAGCGGTCGGCCGTACGTCGCGATCGTGCGCCGGAAGACCTCGAGATAGCCGGCCGCGTCCTCGGCGTCGCGGAAGGTGGCCGCGGTGACGACCCCGGTGGCGTCGTCGATGGCCCCGATCAGGGTCAGCATCGGACCCCGGCCCTCCAGCCAGTCGTGGCGACTGCCGTCGACCTGCAGGAGCATCCCGGCGCGCGGCATCCGCTCCCGGCGACTGCGATGCCTGGCCGATCGACGGGTCCGCGGCAGGCCATGTCCGGCCTCGGCCATGATCCGCCGGATGGTTCTCGGACAGACCGCCAGATCAGCGTGGCCCTCCTCGGCCAGGGTCTCGGCCAGGTGGACCGGGTTGAACCCGGCGAACTCGGTCGTGGCCAGCTCGACCAGGCGAGCCCGGATGCCCGGATCGGTCCGGTTGACCGGCGTCCGGCCGCGGTTGCCGTGGACGAGCGCCGCCACGCCCTCGGCCCGGTATCGATCGAGCAGGCGGCGGACCTGGCGCCTCGACAGGCGCAGGATGCGACCCGCTTCATCGGGGGTCAGCTCCTCGGCAAGCACATGGTTGAGGACATACAGGCGTTGCTGGGCGCGGCTGTCCAAGCTGATCGTCTCCCTCGTCGTCTCCATGAGATCGAGGGTGACAAAGTCGCTGTCCCCTTAGCTCGGACAGAATTGCTGTCCTCCGACAAACTCTCGCCCTGCCTATTGACGCTGGTCCATGCAGCCCGCACTCTGCTTTGTGCGGCTTGGGGGGCGACACGAACCTTCCGTCGGTTCTCTTCGTTGGATGGGCCGACCCTCTCCCCCCAAGGACATCGCGACGTCGGTGGCTGTCCCAGCGAGAACCGGCGCAAGCCGATTGGGTCAGAGGGAGGGGCGCGAGTGGGGGAATGGCTTCTTTCCAGTTAGGGGAGCCAGTAGCAGCCGCGTTTCCATTGGAGCGGCCCGTTGGCCCGCTGCGAGATGCCTCACTTCCAAGTCGCACGTCCCGCGAAGCAGCGTCCCTACGGCCCTAACCTCAGGCCCCGGCGTCCGAGGCGCTTTTCCGCGTGGTGGTCGCCACCGGTTGGTCCTGCCCAGCGCCTGTTATCGAGCTTCCGTGTGATGCGTATGGAGATTGGAAGTGAATCCACGCTTGCGCAAGGTCTCGACACTCGCGTTGACCGTCCCCCTCCCTGCCTCCGTTGCCGCGTCACCGATGTCGGAGGTGGGCGGAGACGAATGGTTACCCGAGGTGAGGGACAGCGGGTCTCTCGTCGGGCCCACAATCGCGCGCGGCCAGCTTGTCGACGCTCAGGGGAACGCTTCACAAGGGCAGGTCGTGCTCTTGGCGTGGCCTCGTCAAGAAGTACTGTCTAGGCTGGAGCCTGGCGATCATGTCAAGCTCGTGCCCGTTGCAAAGGCCGTGGTTGGCTCAGACGGGGCGTTTGCCCTCCGCGTCGACACGCAGCTTCCACTCTCCGAGTTCATGGAAGATGACGGCCGAGCCAATCTAGACATAGTCGCTTCATCGGACAAGGGGTCGGGACGATACTCGTTCGCGCAGCACCTCGAGACCACCGCCTCCGAGCGTGAGTCGAGTGCGTTCAACGTGATCGTGGCCCTCAGCTCAGATCGAGAGTCCGGCCCGACGAACCCTGCCCCGACAGCCGATGCCCCAGCTGAAGCCAAGGGTTGGACAACGACACTCGTCTCCAACTACCCCGCCTCGTGGGACGTAGTCGGCGAAATCTACACGGGTCCGAACACGACCGCCGACTTTGTCTACTCGCAGGGCGCCGCGAGCTCCTTGGGGGTTGGAATTTCGGCGTCCGGCGGTTTCGGAACCTGGTCGACAAGCGGAACCTCGTCGTTTGAGTCGACGGCGACAATTGACTTTCCGACCCAGCCAACGAACGCAAAGAAGGGGCTCCAAACCAAGTTTCGCTACGGCAAGTACCGCGTCGATTGTTGGACGGCAACCGGAGGCTGCGGCACGACGTGGACAACAAAGGTCAATCAATTCTCGGGCGGGACCCAGCTCTACAACATCGGGTCAGCTCCGGGAGCAACCTACTGCACGTCCTACGTGAGCGGTAGTTCCGTCACGATCAACAACAGCACCGCGATCACCTTCACTAACGGCATGTCGATGAGTGCGCATGTCGGCATAGACTTCTCAACCCGAACGGGATTTACGACCGACGCCAAGATCAAGTGGACCTTTGTGAACAACGGACTTCTGTGTGGGTCCAATACCTACCCCACGCAAGCGGCCCGCGTTGTCGGCAAGTAAGTCCTCGCCACTTGTCGGGCGTGGAGGTTTGGGCCTGGTAGCAGTTGCCGCGGCAGTCCTGCTCTTAGGTTCGCTAGTCCTTGCCCGCCTGCAACCGAGTTCGGCCGGCCCGCTTCGGGCCGGCCAGCCTACTCGCGTGACATTCCCGATCGGCGCGGGCGTTACGGGCACATGGGGCACCGTGTTGCCTGTGAATCCGATGCCCGCGCCGATCACTCTAGTCTCGGCGGCGCTCGTCAGTGACGGGATCAAACTTGAGGGGATCGCACTATCCAACCCCGACGACGAGGGAGGGGCCATTGGGACCCTCGCCGAGTATCCTCCGCCAGGGGTTCAACTCCTTGCAGTGGAAGGAGCCGTTCTTTCACCCGTCGGAGGCCGATCCGTTCACCTTCAACTGCTGATGGGCGTTGCAGCCCTTTCGGAGGCAAGCGGCACCGTCGAGGGGATCTGGCTCACGTACCAGTACGAAGGGTCGACGTATCGGGTGTTTCTCCCTGATTCCCTTGAGCTTGTCCCGGAGTAGCCACGGCCGACTCGGACGCCCGCGTGGCGTCTGGGTCGGCCTCTCGCTGCTTCTGCTCATTGCGGCCGTTGATTCACCAGGCCGGGATCCTAGCTCTCCGAGGCTCGAACGCGATCTCATCGGAACCAACGTCCCCGATCTGGTCGCCCTGATCGACGCTACCGCACTTGAAACAGATGTCTTCAATGCTCAGTTCTGTGGAGGCCTCCTCGTTGCGCCGGACCTTGTGGTCACCGCGGCGCACTGTGTCGCATCCCGTGCTCCGACGCAGATCAACGCGATCGTGGGTGCCGACAACCTCTGTCGCAATCGTGAGATAGATGGAAAGCGAGTTCAGGTCCGTCGGATCTTGGTCGATAGTCGGTTTGATCCGTCGTCACTTCGGTTCGACATAGCGCTCGTGGAATTGGCTGAGTCCTTTCCTCTCGCCCAAGCCGAGCGGCAGCCCGCCCCCACGCGAGCCAATACACCTGTACGACCCAGCCCTGATGCCGGGATCGATCCTCAATTTCGTGCCCGTCAACTTCGACCCCGAGACCGGGGCCGAGCGCGAGTTGTGGTGCTTCTCCATCGCCGCCAAGCGATACTGCTTGTTCACCTTCGAACCAGACGGGTCGGTCCGGATCGCCGTCGAAGGCTCAGCTCGCCATCGGTCGGAGCATGGTCTCGGGCATCTGCTGCCGCCGGTCCCGACGGCCAACGATGCAGCACCGGTCGACTGGGTCTCCGACTGGTGGGAACACCTCATCTCGCTCGACCTCGACCTGCCGACGACACGTCCCTGGTGGTTCGATCAACCCGCGGTGAGTCCGCTGACCATCACCTCGGCCCAAGACGAGCGCGCCTTCGCGCGGTTCAACGAGGGTCGCCCATACGCGACTCAGACCCGGCCCTGGGGCTTCGCGATGATCGCGCACGTGCATCCCTTCGCGCGGAGCCTCGGGTCCCCCACGGCCCTCGTCGCCGCGCGCGACGACTCGGCGGCGCGGCTGAGTGGCCTCGACTGGTTCGATCGTTCGGACCCGACCCGGTCACCATTGGCGATCGGGACCGGTGATTCGATGTGGCATGTCGAGGGGGCGGTCACCGTGCAGTCATTCGACGACTATTTCGACACCTTCCGGATGCACACCGAAGGCAAGGCCGCAGGCTCCGACGGTGAGCCATGCACGTCGTGGACCCGAGGTCAGCTCCAACCGCTCCAGGTGGAGGTCACGAGTCTCGTCCGGATCGGCAAGGAGGCGAGCCGGCTGATCGAGGGCTCAGGATCCCTCGACGCAGCCTCCTTCCGGGCCGAGGAGTACCGGCCATCGACGTGTGATCGCTGCGGCAAGACAGTGTGGCGCGGACGGCGCTGGTGCTCCGACGCGTGTCGTAAGCGATACGAGCGGGATGCTCAGCGCGGGCCGAGGAGGTGCGGATGGTGCCGTCGGGAACTACGGTCAGGCCAACGCAAGTGGTGCTCAGATGTTTGCCGGAAGCGCGCGGACCGGCGCCGTACATCTACCCCATGACCGAAGGCAAACGCTTGCTTCTGGGGATGCATCCAGTCGGTCTTAGGTGTACGTCACTCCCTGACTCTTCTCGATGACCTGGTGCCGGAGCCCATCCAGCGGTGGCACTCAGTCGTCCTCGAGCCAATTCGCGGCGAGGCATCTTCGGTCACATTAGCCCGCTTCCGAGCATCAACACGGTTCGGATCGATTTGCCCGACGACACGGGCGCTCTGTAGCGTTGTAACGAGGGTCGAAGACTCGGACAACACGCCGCGTTTGCTCACCCGGATCGGGCGGATCTACGTCCGGGGCCCGGGCGGCTCTGAAGGACGGCCCGGTGACCGCCCTCGACACGCCACAGCGACAACACCCCCCAGTTAGCAGGTCTCGACAAGGTCGGACATGTATTGGCACAGCCCCGGTATCTTCGCCACGTCGGAGAACTCAGGGCCGGACAGGAGACCGTTTCGAAAGAAGATTCTGTACCCACCCTCCGCAACCGGCGAACGCATGATGACGACGCTGGTCGGCGCCACTCCACGCAACGCGAAGACGGTCGGGCCCTGCACGTCTGCCTCAACGGCCTCAACCTCGCCGATCTCCGTCAGATCGACCTCGCGAACGGCGTAACCGTTCGCACTTCCGCCGCTGTACTCCAACCCGCCGAACCGGATCCACTCGATCCCGTCGACGAATACGTCGACGTCAGAGCCGATCCGCCCACAGCCAGCTAGCAATAGCGCCAACCAAGCGAGTCCAACGAGCATCGCTCGCTTCCACCTGCCGCCAGCTGGAGTCCACACGACTAGTGGGCCGGGTAGTAGGACTCGATTCCCGCTTTGTCGTGCGTCGTCAACGACCGCTTCGCGGTGCTGCCGCAGGGAATGGTCGCGTACATCGTGTCGGCCGAGGGCCCGGAATGCAGAAGCGAGACCAAGTGGCCAAACTCATGCGCCGATAACGAGTGCAGGTCGACCTTTGGACATGACAGCAGGCCGTTCCCGTACCAATGGGTGGCGTTGTTGCTGGGAGTCGTGTTGAAGGCGATCGTCCCTGTGCATGAGTAGGCTCCGCCGCAACTGTAAACAATGGCGATGGCCAACTTTCCTTCGTTGGGCCAGCCCAAAAGCTCATACGTGATCACGACCTTAGGGGAACTCGTCGACTGACTCCACGAGAACCAAAGCTCACGTCCAACGTTGTTCCACTCAGTCCGCCCTCTTTCGATGTAGGTTCGGAAGTCCCCAGTGGGAACGCTGCTATCCATCTTGAAGGTAATCCAGTGGTCGTAGCCGTACGCGGCAAACACGTTCCACTTCTTGTTCTTGTTGTCGGTTCCGATTGTGGCCGACGGGAACGCCATGGAGGCGAGGAGTGCTAGCGTCAACCACCACACCGAGAGTCCAACCGCCCGGGACCGAGTGGCCGACGCCCTGCTTGCAGCTTGGGCAACGGATCGACTCATGGCCGTACGTCCTCCTCGGCGATTGAAATGTCGAGTGGGTTCTTCCATAGACCATCCGAGCTTTGCGTGAACACTCCGTGTCCCGAACGAACAACGGTCCAGGCGACTTCAACACCCTCCTTAGTCGGTGTCTTCTCACTGCGCAGAAGAACGAGGACCTGTACGTTGCGATCCCAGACTGGCGCTTCTTCGAACTCGAGTTCGTAGTCGCCGACGATGCCTCCAACCGACCGAACGACGAGCTCTCCCGGGAGCTCCCCGCTCAATAACCTCTCGACGCTAACAGGCTGGTCTGCGTAGATGAAGGAACGTCGGCCAACGTCGCCCAGTGCCCAGGGTGTGTTGTCGGCGCTATTCCAGTGAACCGTTGGGTCGCCCTTCGGCGTCACAATCGCCACGGCATCGGTCAACGCGAGCAGGTCCTCCACCGAGTATTCCGGATACGAGCCGGACAACCGGTAGTGATGTGTCGCGTTGGGTTTGAGGGAAGACGCTACCCCTAGAAGGACCAGGATGGCAGCTACCAGGAGCGTTCCACCAAGGAGCGCTGATCGCATGGTCACTTCAATCCCCCAACAAGCGAGGCCGGATCTGCCGACCACCCGTCATTAGGCTGCAGGTGCTGGCTAGCGCGACGGTACGCTTGGCTCGTTGCGTCGACGCCGACTGCGACCTGGAGCGGTTGAGCTAAGGCCCTCATAACCACCCCCACACCGCACTGCTATCGCTCGCGTCGGCAGATGAACGAAAGGTTCCGGTGGTCAGACCGCTCCCTGCGCGGCCAATAGTTGCGGTCCACCGATATCTCCGGCTCCCGTCCGAGCCCACTGGTCCCTCCTCCCTCAGACCCGGATCAGCCCGTGGCGATCACAGGAGAGCGTTCACCGTCCGCTCGGAGGGTTGGCCAGTGCGCCTTGTAGCCCGATCAGGAGACGTGTGGTCCGCCAGCCCCCCGGCTGTGGGCCGCAGGATGCTCGCACAACACCGTAACGTCAAGAGCTCGAGCGATGCAGAGAGCGCCGGCGATTGATGGACTCGAACATCTCGGCGTCCTCGGCGTCGTTCGACCTCGCCCGCGTCCGTTTCAGCGTCCGCCTGAGCGCGTTCACTATAGCCCGTCAACGGTCGGGTCGGGGAGCGCCATGGCCGTCATGTTGACGACCGCGACTCACCTGTCGATTAGCTGCGGATCACGATCCTGGCTGGAAGCCCTGGCGGCGAGTCAGGATGTCTCGTCCGGCAGGAGCGGTCGAAGCGCGAATGCGTACAGCTTCGACTCGTCCGGGGCCACAAGGGTCAGGCCCTGGAACCCGCCCTGGATCTCCTCCAGGCCAAGGACGGCGACCTCGTCGGGGGTCATGACGCGATCGGCCCGCTGGAAGGCGTTGGGATCTGCCGGGAACGGGAAGTCGCTCGGCTCGATGTCCGTCCATGGCCACGCTTGCCGGTTCGGATCATCGAAGCCATCCATGAGGACGCCTCGGTACGCCGTCGGCTCGTAGAGGTCGGTCGCGATCGTGCCGCCCTGGTCGAAGTCGCGAAGGTGTTCGGCGAGTCGGGAGAACGCGGCGCGGGCGGGGGCATCGGCGGCGCCCGGGATCTCGAGCCCGAGGGCGTAGATCGAGACGGCCTTCTTGATGCCGCCGGCGTCGACCGTGAAGACGGTCGTGGGTGCGTCGGAGATCTGGTTGTTCTCGTAGGACGCCTTGGCGATCCCGAGGCCGCCATCACCGAGCGCGAACTTGAGCGTGTCCTGGATCTGCTCCTCGCTGAGCTTGGCGATGCGGAACGGGTTGAGCGGCATCACGGAGTCCTGCGCCGGTTTCGGATCGGCGAACGGGTCGCGGAAGATGACCGTGCCGTCGCCGTAGAGCGTGAAGATCGGCGCCTCGATCGCGAGGAAGGCCGGCATCATGAACCCGCCTCCCTCCTCGTATCGCAGCAGCACGTCCGTCTTGCCCGTCGCGTGGTCGACGCCTCCGAAGTCGGGGGGCGACTCGCTCGGCGCCGCCGATGGCGAGCCCGTGGGTGGCGCACCGAACGGGCTCGGGGAGGGCGCCGGGCCGCCGCTGGAGCAGGCGATCAGCGCGATCATGACGATGGGCAGGAGGGCAAGGCGAAACATCGTCGGCATGGCTCCCCGACGCGCGAGCGGGGCCGTCGGTTCCGCAGGGTGACCCGAGCGTGACCAGGGGCTTGACGGCACGCGTATCGTCCGCAACAAGAGTCCCGGCCCCCCGAGTCCCGGACGACCGAGCGCGCACCCCAGTCCCCAGCGCCCACGCACGGTCCCGCCACCCCTCGGGCTGAGGCTCGTCGGCGAGTGGCGTCCCCGTCGTATGGAGGTCTGGAGAGGGTGTACCAGGACCGAGCGCTGACATGTCGTGACTGTGCGGAGGAGTTCATCTTCTCGGCCGGCGAACAGACCTTCTACGCGAGCAAGGGGCTGACCAACGATCCACAACGATGCCCGAGTTGCCGGGCGGTCGCGAAGCGCGCCCGTTCGAGTGACGGTCCGCGTGAATTCCACGCGGCGGTCTGCGGGGCGTGCGGCGGGCAGGCCGTCGTGCCCTTCGCGCCGCGCAACGACCGTCCCGTCTATTGCAGCACCTGTTTCGACAAGGTCCGGGCCGGCACCATCGGGAGCACCTCCGTCGGCGTGTAGTGACCGGCGATCGGGCGGCGGCCTCGTGGCATGATGACTGGGTAGGCGGCGCATGTCAGAGGAGGCACCCGTGGGCGTCATCATCATCCGGGAGATGGTCGGGACGAGCCCCCGGTCATGGAGCGACGCGGCCCGTCAGGCCGTGGCGACCGCCTCCAAGACGGTCCGCAACATCCAGACCGTGGAGGTCGTGAAGTCGAGCGCCGTCGTCGAGGACGGCGAGATCGTCGAGTACCGCGTCGAGGTCAAGATCGGCTTCGAATACGAGGGCTGACCCAGGTGTCCCGAGGCTTGAGTTCGAACTTGCCATGACGGTCGAATTGAGGCCTGGGCCGGACGGTCCTGTCGCTGTTCTGATCGAGCCGTGGTCACCTGCCGATGCCGACGCCATCGCTCGCCTTGGCGCCGTGCGACTTCGGGTTGCCGGCTTCGCCGACCTCGACTTCCTGCGTGAAGTCCGGGGAGTGGAGGAGCTCGATGTTCTCGATCTTCGAATGGCGTCAGACCGCGGGGCAGCCGATGTGCCGACGCTCCGGAAGCTGTCGCTAGAGACGTACGCCAGGAATCCGATCGACTTCACGCAGCTTCCACTGCTGGAGAGGCTGTCGTTCAACTGGCGACCGCACGCAGAGAGCGTGTTTGCCAGCACAGGACTGACGAGCTTGCGAATCAGTGCATTGCCTCGGGTCGACCTCACTGACTTGCGCAAGCTCGTGAGGCTGAAGGCGCTACGACTCGACAACTCGCGACGCCTCTCGTCGCTGCGTGGGCTCGAGGACTGTCACGAGCTTCGGGTCGTCTCCATGCGAGGATGCTCATCACTCGAAGACATCAGTGCGCTGGCTTCGTTGTCATCGTCGCTCGAAGATGTCGAACTAGATGTGTGCCGGAAGCTGCGAGATGTGACCGTGTTGGCTGGTCTTTCTAGGATCAAGAGACTGTCACTCGTCGACTGCGGTCCGATCCCTTCACTGGCCGTCATCGAGGGACTTCACGCGCTCGAGGAGTTCTACTTCTACGGCACGACGGTCGTTGAGGACGGCGACATGACACCGCTTCTGAGGCTGCCCGCTTTGCGGCGCGTGGCATTCGCTGCGAGACGGCACTACTCTCATCGAGAGGAGGACGTGACGTCTCTCAGGCGCCTGAAGGACAGCCCACAATTGCCATCCTGGGTTTGGTAGCCGCGAACAGACAGCATTGACGTCTCCGCCTCGCGTTCGCGGCCTGGCATCCGTCGCGCTGGCGATCGTCGCGGCGTGTTCGCCGCCGCCACCGGCGGAGATCTTCTTTCCGAGGGTCTTGCCGGCTGATGGCCCGTTCATATCGATGACGGCGATCGGGTCGGGCACCCTGGTCGTCGTGAACGGGTGCATCTGGCTGCGCAACGACTTTGAGGATTCGCTCGTCATCTGGTCGGCGACTTATGAGGCGACGCTCGTGGGCGGGCATATCGCGATCACGGATACGATCGATCAGACGCGAGCGTTCATCGGAGATGCCGTCAGACTGAGCGGCGGCCAAGTGGACGACGACGCCGTCGGTAGGGCCCACGTCGAGGGGCTGATCGGCGCCAGGATCCCGGATGCGTGCCTCGGTCGCCGCTATTGGATCGGCGGCCTCATGAGCTAGGGCACCCTGCCGAGGACGACCTCGAAGCCTTGCTCAGCTCCACCGATCTCACCGACCACGACGATCGCTCGCTCGCTGACCACGAGTCCCCCCTGGATCGTCCCTGCTGGCCCAGGAAAGGCAGGCTCGACGCGTTGCCAGCCGATTCCGTCGGGCGATACCCAAACGCCCGTGTCGCCATCGGGGGGCATGGAGTCCTCCGCGAGATTCACGAGGCCCGGCCCACCCGCAGTCATCAGGCGGAACTCGATCGGTCGTCCCCCGGGCTTCGGCGGCTGACCGGGGAGCGGGTCGAGGGGCGGCAACCTGACCCAGGCCGAGCCATCGGGCGAAAGCCAGTGATGCTCCAGCCCCCAGCCACAGACGAAGCGCCGTTTCAGGCGGTGGCGCACTTCGAGGGAAGCGAAGGAGCCAAGCGCCTTCTCGCACTCGACACGATCCTCGTGCGAGCCAAAGTTGCCGACCACGAACAGACCGCGAGCGAAGGCGATCACCTGCCACAACTCGGTCTCGTCCGGGCCGACGAGGGCTGGGTCCGCCTCCGCGGTTCGAGCCCACTCGACGCCGTCCTTCGAGATCCAGATGGCCCCGTCATGCGTTCCGGCGGCGTCGTCGACGGTGCCCACGGCGACAAGTCCGGCAGGCGTCAGAGCGACATCCGACACGGCCCCCTTGCCGAGCCCGGCGGCGATGGGGTCGACGGCCTGCCAGTCACTGCCGTCCAGGGACGTCCAGATGGCCGCCTGGTCGCCTTGGCTCCCGACCGCGACCCAGCCGGTCGGCAACCCGACGATCCGCTGGATGACGCCTGTGCGTCGGTCGAAGCCCGGCCCCAGGGGGACTCTCGCCCAGCGATCACCATCGTTCGATCGCCATACCGCGCGCTCTTCGATCCCGCAACAGACCCCGCCGAATGCCAGCATCCCAAGCGGACCGATCGATACCCCGTTCGGTTCCGAGGTGTCCGGTGCCGGGACTCCGTTATCGAGCGCGATGGCGCGCCACCCTCGGCCGTCGCTCGAGACGAACACGGCGCCCATGTCGTCGAACTGGTTGCGGCCCGGCGTTGCGACTCGACCCCACCCGATGAGCTTGCCATGGCCCGCCGTCAAGCCATCGATCCGAAGGGGCTGCGGACCCCCGACCACGAAGGGATCTGGCACGATCTGCCAGGCGACGCCTGCCCAGGCGATCGGGTCTGCTGGAACGACCAGCGCTGGCCCGCGTGTGTCCGGCGCACCGCTCTTGGCCGGCTCCGTCAACGGCCACCGGCTTGGGTCGCTGGCAAGGACGAGTCCACCGCCAACGACGCTGGCAAGGACGGCGAGGAGCCAGGTTCGTCGCTTCATGTCTCCCGCCGGATCATACGGTCCCCCTGTGACGCTTCAGGGCGGGATCGCGTTGCGAGCAAGGGATGAGCTCGTGACCGTACCGTCAGCCGGCCTCGGCGTAGCGTTCGCCCGCGTAGCTGACGAAGCGGGTCTGCTTCTTCTTGAACCACAGGTCCACCTCGCCGGTGGGGCCGTTGCGGTGCTTGGCCAGCTTGAGCTTGATGACCTCACCGTCCGTGTCGCCGTCCTCGCTCGCCCGTTCCTTGTCACGCCACAGGAACATGACCAGGTCGGCGTCCTGCTCGATGGCACCTGACTCGCGCAGGTCCGACAGGCGAGGCTCCTTCGACTCGCGCATCTCGGGTTGACGCGAGAGCTGCGAGAGCGCAACGACCGGGACATCGAGTTCGCGCGCGAGCGCTTTGAGGCCACGCGAGATCTCGGACACCTCCTGGACGCGGTTCGCGTCTCGGTTGGTCGTGGTGGCCTGCATGAGCTGCAGGTAGTCGACGATCACGAGGTCCAGGCCGGATTCAGCCTGGAGGCGACGAGCCTTCGTGCGCAGCTCCATCGCGGTGATGTTCGGTGTGTCGTCGATGTACATCGGCGCCTCGGACAGCGCGTTCATCGCCGGAGCGATCCGGGCGAAGTCCAATTCCTCGAGGAACCCGGTTCGAAGCCGCTGCGAATCGATGTTGGCGACGCTGGACAGAAGGCGCAGGACGAGCTGCTCCTTGCTCATCTCCAGGCTGAACACGCCGACGCTCTTGCGCTCCTTGACCGCGGCATGCTCGGCGATGTTGAGCGCGAAGCTGGTCTTGCCGACCGATGGCCGCGCCGCGACGATGACCAGGTCGCTCTTCTGGAGTCCGGTGGTGAGGGCATCCAGATCCTGGAACCCCGTGCGCACACCGCTGATCTCGCCGCGGTGCGCGTGGAGGTAGTCGAGGCGGTCATAGGCGTCGTGGAGGAGGCCTTTGAGGGAGCTGAACCCGACGTCGATCCGCTTCTGGCTGACGGCAAAGAGCTCGGCCTCCGCGCGATCGATGGCCTCGGAGATCTCCGCCGGGTCCTCATAGCCGATCCCCGCGATCCGTCCGGCCGCCCCGATCAGGTTGCGGAGCACGGCCTTGCGCTCGACGATGCGCGCGTACTGGGCGGCGTGGACCGCCGTCGGGGTCTCGTTCGACAGGCTGGTCAGGTACGCGCGACCGCCGACTGCCTCGAGCTCCTCGCGTCGCTCGAGCGACTCCGCGACCGTGACGATATCGATGGGCTCCCGCCGCTCGAACAGGTCCAGGATGGCCGCATAGATGCGCCCATTGGCTTGACGATAGAAGTCCTCGGCACGCAGGAACTCCGCGACCTCGATGACGGCGTCACGGTCGATGAGGATGGCGCCAAGGACCGACTGCTCGGCCTCGAGACTCTGGGGCGGAAGACGGTCGATCACGGCGTAGCAGGACTCCGACGGGGGCTGGGGGCCTCATTGTCCGGGCGCTGCCGCCCGATCCGGTCAACGAATCGCCGTCAGCCGCGAGCTTCGCTCCACCGATTTCCGACGGCTGTGGGCCCGATGTGGACAACTCCGTGGATAGCCCACCGCCCACGCCACGCGCTCATCTGCGAAGGGCTGCCCGGATCAGTCGAGGCCAAGGCGGGCGGCGAGCAGGTGAGCGAGCGCACTCGAGGTGCGTGAGCGAAGCGCGGAGCCGCCCAACGCCGGCATCGGCGATCCCGGCAGCCGCCCTTAGTCGAGGCGGCGGATGACGCCGATCAGCTTGCCCTGGATCCGCACATCGTCATAGAACATGGCCGGGTAGGCCTGATTGGCCGGCTGCAACCGGATCTTGTCCTTCTCCTTGAAGAAGCGCTTGAGGGTGACGGCGTTCTCCTCGACCTGGGCGACGACGATGTCGCCGTTGCGCGCGGTGGTCTGTGGGCGGATAAGGACGAAGTCCCCATCCGCGATGTGCGCGTCGATCATCGAATCGCCACGCACCTTGAGCACGTAGGCGTCGCCGTTGGGCGCCAGGATCTCCGGGACGGCCATGGTCTCCGATGCGTCCGAATACGCTTCGATGGGTCCGCCGGCCGCGATCTCGCCGATGATCGGCAGGACGCGGGATTCCGCGGCCGAGGCCTGCGGGACGAGCTCACTCGAGAGACCGAGTCGCATCGCCGCCGTGGGTGTCAAGCGGATGGCGCGGGATTGGGCCGCACCACGCTCCAGGTAGCCTTCCCGCTCCAGGATCTGGAGGTGGTGATGGACGGCCGACGTGGAGGCGAGCCCGACGGCCCGCGCGATCTCGCGGACGGACGGCGGATAGCCGCGCGCCCGCAGCGTGGCCGCGATGTAGTCCAGGATCTTGAGCTTTCGTTCGGCGTCGTGTTTCGTCACTCGCGCCTCCTTGCCCGCTATCATACCGAACGAACGTTCGATGTCAACCGCGGCGACGCGGTCGCCATACTCCGCGGATGAACGTCAGCGCCGTCGGGCCAGCGCTCGGACTGCGGGCGAACCTGGGTCAGTTCGCGCTCCTCGTGGGCGTCAACGGACTGGTGGGCGGAGTGCTGGGTCAGGAGCGGGCCGTGCTGCCCCTGCTGGCGCAGGAGGTCTTCGGGCTCAGCGGGTTCACGACGATCCTCGCGTTCGTCGGGGTCTTCGGTCTGTCGAAGGCCGTCACGAACCTCGTCGCCGGGCGCCTGGCCGACCAATTCGGTCGGAAGCCGGTCCTGCTGGCCGGCTGGGTGCTGGGGTTGCCAGTCCCGATCCTGCTGATCCTCGCCCCGTCCTGGGACTGGATCCTCGTCGCGAACCTGCTGCTTGGCGTCCATCAGGGACTGGCCTGGTCCGCGACCGTGATCATGAAGATCGATCTCGTCGGCCCGGCTCGACGAGGTCTGGCGATGGGGCTCAACGAGGCGGCTGGCTACGGCGCTGTGGCGATCACCGCGATGTTGACCGGGTTCGTCGCGGCCGAGGCTGGTCTGCGGCCGGCGCCGTTCCTGATCGGGCTCGCGTACGTCGGTCTTGGCCTCGGTGTGTCGGCGCTGTTCGTCCGTGAGACACGCGGTCATGCCCGGCTCGAGGCGGCCGCGGAGACGGGCGAGCGACCGTCCTGGCGATGGGTCCTGACCACGACGACGTTCCGTGACCGGTCGCTGTCGGCGGCATCGCAGGCCGGGCTCGTCAACAACCTCAACGACGGTGTGGCGTGGGGCCTGCTGCCACTGCTCTACGCCAGCCGCGGTCTGTCGCTCGTGGAGATCGGGCTGCTCGCCGCCGCCTATCCGGCGGTCTGGGGCACGGTGCAGATCGGGACCGGCGCGCTGTCGGACCGCGTCGGGCGCAAGCGGCTCATCGTCGGCGGCATGCTGGTCCAGGCGGTGGCGCTGGCGATGATCGGGCTTGGTGCGGGGTTCGGGACGTGGCTGTTGGCCGCGGCGCTGCTGGGCGTCGGGACCGCGATGGTCTACCCGACCCTGCTGGCCGCGATCGCCGACGTCGCCGATGCGTCCTGGCGCGGCGCGGCTGTCGGCGTCTATCGGTTCTGGCGGGACCTCGGGTTCGCGGCCGGAGCCGTGGGGGCCGGCCTGGTCGCCGATGCGTTCGGGATCCCGGCAGCCATCGAGGCCGTCGCCTTGCTGACGGCCGTCTCGTGTGCCGTCGTCCTCGTGCGGATGCGCGAGACGCTCGGGACCGGGTCAGGTCGGCGCCCGACGGTCGGCCTCGCGCGCGAAGGCTGATAGACTCCGCGGTCCGATGGCCACGCCCACGAACGCCAGCTCGAAGCCCAGCCGGAAGCGCCGCGCCCTGACCGGGGCGAGCCTCGGCCGAGCCATGTCGCTGATGGCGTTCCTGCCGGTCGCCAGCCGGATCCCGATGTACGCCCGCTTGGTGATGGCGCTGATCGCCGACGAACGGGTGCCCATCGGACGCAAGGCGCTGCTCGCCGGCGCCGCCGGTTACCTGGTGCTCGGGAGGGACCTCATCCCGGACCAGCTCCCGGTCCTGGGCGGCCTCGACGACGTCGTCGTCGTGGTCCTCGCCGTCGACCTCTTCCTCGACGGGGCGCCGGACGACGTGATCGAGGAGAAGCTCGATGACCTCGGCATCGATCGTCGCGAGTTCGAGCGCGACATCGCCCAGATCCGGCGCTTGACGCCGAGCCCGGTCCGACGGACCATCCGCCGGGTCCCCGCCCTGATCACGACGGCCGGAGAGGCCATGAAGCAACTTGGTCTTGGTCCGCGCGTGCGGGCCTGGATCGCCAAGGAGGATCCCATCTCTTGAAGGTCATCCTGACCAGCGACGTCGCCACGCTCGGCAAGAGCGGCGAGCTCAAGACGGTCACCGACGGGTACGCAAACAACTTCCTCATCCCGCAGAAGCTCGCCGTGCCGGCGGCCGGGGGTGCCTATCGCGCCTGGCAGCACGATGTGGCCAGCCGCGAGGATAAGCGCAAGCGCGAGCGCGAGGACGCCGAGATCGCCGCGACCCGCATCAGCAGCACGACGCTCACGATGGGCGTGAAGGTCGGCGAGGGCGGCAAGCTCTACGGCTCGATCACGGCCAAGGACATCGCCGACGCGCTGGCCCGTCGCGGGATCACCGTCGACCGGCACAAGATCGACCTCGAGGATCCGCTCAAGTCGCTCGGCACCTATAAGGTCGCGATCAAGGTCTTCACGGGGATGACCCCGGAAGTCACGATCATCGTGGAGCCGAAGGGCTAGTCACCCGGACCTCGCCGGAGCGCGACGAACCTCGGCTCAGCCCTCGAGCGGGTCGACGAGCCGCCAGATCGTTACGCCGTCCACGTCGTAGACCGTCTCGAATCGCTCGCTCGACCCGAAGTCCGTGCCGTCCCCGGCGCACGTGAGGACCGTCCCGCTCGAGAGGACGTAGGTCGCGTCGTAGGTCCCCATGAGCCGTGCGGCGACATCGGGGCCGTCGCAGTAGATGCGTTCGACGTCGGCCTCGCGCGGCGTCGGATCGTAGCCGAGGTTCGAGACGTAGGGTCCGAATGTGGTGAGCCGGAGTCGTCCGCTGATGTCGACCGGGCTGTTGATGAACGCGTCGGCGACAAAGACGGCGCGCTCCGGGACGTTCTTCTCGATCCAGCGGCCGGCGGCGGCCTGCGCCGAACTCATGACCACGGCCGGGTTCGTCAGGTGCCAGCCGGCGACCAGGAGCGGTGAGAGAGCGCTGACCGCCAGGACGCCCGCGATCGCCGGTCGGGGCCACTCGCGGATGAGCCACGCGGCGAGCATCGCCACCGCGATCCACATGATCTGGAAGTACTTGTTCATGTCGAACTCGACCGCGCTGACGACCACGACGTTGGGGACGATGAACAAGACGATCAACCAGCCGGCGAGGAACGCGCGAGCCGGCATGCCGCGACCCAGCAGGGCGGCAACCAGGGCGAGGGCGAACGGGATGCCGAGGTTCGTGGCGTAGAAGAAGAGGACCGCCAGCGGGCCATCGTCGAAGCGTGCCTCGCCCCAGCCGAGCAGGAATCGGAATCCGCCGCTGTCGCTCTGCCGGAGCACGGCGTCCGCGATGAACGGGACGGCGAGGATCGCCGGAGCCAGGAACAGGACGGCATCCCGCGGCGCGGTCCGCTCCCGCCAGGCGCCCGAGGTGACGACGTACAGGCCCGCGATCAGGTAGACGGCCGGGAACGCAAAGAACTGGAACGGCGCGAGGAGCGCCGCCAGCACGCCCGCGAGCAGCACGCCCGCCGGACGTTCGCGGAGGCACGTCACCACGAGGAGGATCACCGCGACGAGGCCGGGGAGCCCCAGGGTGGTCGCGCGATGCGGGAAGAAGCCGGTGCCCAGCACGGACGCGATCCGGAAGAACGGCCAGCCATCCTCCCAGTTGTTGTCGTACGGGTTCTGCGTCACGAGCGTGCCGAGGTCGCCACCCGCCTGGAGATCCAGGATCAGGCGAAGCCACCCGAGGCCGCCGCCGAAGCAGACCAGGATCGTCGCGATCAGGGCCACCCGCGGGTGGTTGGTCAGCCGCACGGCGAGGGCCCAGACCACCAGCGCCAGCGTCGTCGCGAACAGGGCGCTCGTCGCGAAGTAGATCGGGATCAGGGGCAGCCCGGACGCTGACGCGGCGATCGCGCCGTGGAAGTCCGCGAACCAGTGATAGACGAGTGGCTCCCCGGCGAAGTACGGGACCTCGGGCGGGAAGTTGCCGTGGAGGATGCTGGAGCCGATCGCCATGTGGACCAGCAGGTCGCTCCAGTTCCAGCCGCCGGAGATGACGACCCCGTCCGCCTCGCGCCAGCCGTTCGAAAACAGCACGTAGCCCACGAGCGCCCCGAACGCGAGCGCCACGGCCCAGATGTCGAGGTCGGCGGCGAGCGCCTGGCGGACCCCGGACAGCGTCGGGCGACGGAACGGCGACAGCCACGCGTGCTCGACGCGGAGCAGCGCCACGGTGGCGGCGGCCAACAGGACGACCGAGGCGATGATGGCGGGCAGCCCGAACCCCACCACGCGCGAGATGCCGTTCACGACATGCGCGGCCAGGTACACGCTCGCGACGACGCCCACACCGATCGCGCCCGGCGTCGGCAGCCCGGGGGCGACGCGGCGGACGAGGATCCAGCCCGGGACGAAGAACAGGAACGGCCAGATGATGCCGACACCAAGCACGATCACGACCCGGCGCCCCGAACGTCGTAGACGGTCCACGCGCCTTCACCGACGAGGACCGGGTAGCGGTCGCGGAACGACTGCTCGTCGGCGTCGAGCTCGTCACGCTCGTGCGGCCCGATGACGACGAAGTCGATGCCGAGTCGGGCCAGCAAGGCGTCCGTGCCCGGTTCGGCGCGGTAGATCCGCTCGGCCTCGGCGGTGCGTGCCTCGTACGGGATCCCCTCGGTCCAGAGCCAGTTCGCGTACCCGATATAGAGCCGCCGGCCCGTCAGCATGGCGACGGGATCGTGGTTCTCCATCCCGGAGATGAACAACGCATCGGGCTCGGTCATCGTCCGGAGCCGCTCGGCGAGCCGGATCTGCTCCGGCTGGAGCATCCGGAACGTGCTCTGGCCGAGTCCGGTCCCGACGTCTTCGAGGATCCCGGACATCGTCATCGTCACCAGGATCGACACGACCACTGCTCGAGCCGCGAACCGCGGTCTCGCGCGCCAGAGCCGAACGAGGACCGCCGCCGACACGAGCGCGACCATAAGGAACCAGTACACGAGCAGCTTGTGGTTGTCCCAGTCCCAGGGCTGGAAGACGATCACGTTGGCGACCGCGAACAGGGCCATGAACGCCCAAGCGAACCGCTGCGCCCGTGGCGGGAGGACGCGCCGGCCGAGGAGACCGGCGACGACCACCGGCAGGAAGAAGCCGAGGTTCTTGACCCAGAACCAGAGCCACGGATCGGGATCCGCCACCCAGCCCCACTGGATCCGGATGGCCGCCAGCGCCCCGGCGCCACCACCGAGCTGCGCGAGGAGTTGCGGCACCGCGATCGCCATCCAGATCGCGAAGAACCAGACCCAGCGCCGGACCGGGAAGAGCAGGACCAGGAATGGGGTCACGATCGCAAGCGCCAGGAGCGTGCCGAGGTGCGCGAGGGGCAGCAGACCCGCGATGGCACCCGCGACGATGAACGGACGAGGGTCGCGTCCGCGTCGTCGCACCGCGACCATCAGCGTCGCGACGATGGCGAACGCCATGGGCAGGCCGTACAGGAACGCGCGTTGCGACGCCATGAACCCGAAGAACATGTTGACGATCTGGACGTTCAGGTCGTCCTTGAAGCGATGGTCCCAGGCGAGGATCCGAGTCACGTCGTGACTGCCCTCGAACGCGGCCGCCGTCCCAAGCCAGCCGAGGCCACCGCCGAGCAGGAACAGGATCACCGTCAACGTCGCGGCGCCTCGGTTCCGCAGGAACCGACGGGCGAACGCGTACAACGCGACCGCGAGCAGGACGCAGCCGATGAAGCTGTGGAGGACCAGGGCGGGTCCCGGCTCCATCCCGAGGACCACCTGCGCCGCGGCGGTCAGGTCGCTCAGGTAGTGATAGGCGAAGGCGTGGTCGGCGAACCGCGGATGCTCGGGCGGGAAGTTCGCCCCATAGGCGAACGAGCTGACGATCCCGAGGTGGACCGGCCAGTCGCCCCAGATGTTGACGTGCCCGGCCCACAAGCCGGTGGACCGCTCCTGGAGCGCATCTCGCCAATAGAACGCCCAGCGCACGGCGAAGGCGCCGATGACGACGATCGGCGCCACGCTCCGCCATCGCGGTCGAGCGATCGACGGGCGCCCACGCAGCCGCTTCCCCCGGACGAGCCATGCCGCGGCGCCGACGCAGATGAGGCCATCGGCGATCACGAGTTCGGCGCGGAATCCGATCACCGTCGCGAACGGGACCAGCGCCAGCGTGCCGATGACCATGCCGATCGGCGCGCCGTAGGCGAACCGTTCGAGGCGCGTCAGGCGCGAGGCGAAGCGCGTCAGGATGGCGACGCCGAGCGCACTCATGGACCCGAGGAGTGCCAGCGAGGCGAGCACGCTCAGCATGTGACGGGGAGATGGCACACGGTGGCGCGATGATAGCGACCATGACCGCGCGAACGATCCTCCACGTCGACCTCGATGCGTTCTTCGCGTCGGTCGAGCAGCGCGACCATCCGGAACTGCGCGGCCAGCCGGTGATCGTGGGCGGGAGCGACCGCAACGCTCGCGGCGTGGTGTCGGCCGCCAGTTATGAGGCGCGGGTCTTCGGCGTCCATTCGGCGATGTCCCTGCGCGAAGCCGGTCGTCGCTGTCCGCAGGGGATCTTCGTCCCGGTGGACGGTCGCCGCTATCAGCAGGCCAGCCGCGATGTCATGGCCGTCCTGGGCCGGTTCACGCCGCAGGTGGAGCCCATCTCCATCGACGAGGCCTTCCTCGACGTGACGGGCTCGTTCGGGCTGTTCGGTGATGGACTGACCATCGCCCGTCGGATCAAGGACGAGGTCCACGCCGATGTCGGCCTGACAGCGTCCGTCGGCGTCGCAACGACCAAGCTCGTGGCCAAGATCGCCTCGGACCTGCGCAAGCCGGACGGTCTGGTCGTGGTCGAACCGGGCGACGAGGCGACCTTCCTCGCGCCGCTCGCCATCGGCCGGCTATGGGGCGTCGGGGAGCGCACGGCCGCGGTCCTGGCCGAATACGGGGTCCGCACCATCGGCGACCTCGCGGCGCTGCCGGCGGACCTGGTCATTCGTCGATTCGGGAAGCACGGGGCGTCGTTGATCGAACGCGCGCGCGGCATCGACGCCGACCCGGTCCACGACGGGGACCCGGCGAAGTCGGTGGGTCACGAGCACACGTTCGAGGTCGATACCGCGGATCGCGAGACGCTGGAGCGAACGCTGCTCGCGATGGCCGATGGCGTGGCCGGTCGCCTTCGGTCCGCCGGGGTCCGCGCCGGCACGGTGACGGTCAAGATCCGCGACACGTCGTTCCGGACCATCACCCGCCAGCGCACCCTCTCGGAGCCGACCGACATGACCGAGCCGATCTTTCGCGTGGCCCTGGAACTGGCGCGCCCGGAGTTCCGGGGGATCCGCGTCCGGCTCCTCGGGGTCTCCGCCTCCAACCTCGGGGAACGCGAGCAGTTGTCGATGTTCAGCGAGGACGAGCCCAAGCGTCGTCGCGCGATCGAGGCCGCGGATGCGGTCCGACGGCGGTTCGGCGGGGACTCGATGACCCGGGCGCGACTGATCGGCACCGGGCTCCCCGCGCCGTTCGAACGCGATCCACGAAACCCGCTGGATCGACGCGCCAGGGGCGTCCCGGTCGACCCGGCCGACGTCATGGAGTCGGAAGATCGCTCCGGAGAAGAATCGATCGATTAGGGGCCCTAAGGGGTCCGCCGGGTGTCACTGGAGCGTTCACGGAGCCTGGTGGAATCCGCCGTGTTCGACGACGCGGATGCGATAGCCATAGCGCTCGGTCAGAAGCGCGACTGCCTCAGGCGTCATCGGCGCCAAGCCGACGACCACTGTGCCATTCGTGGCATCGGTCCAGACGGTCGTTGGATCGACCCCAGCGTCGCGCAGTAGGTCCATGTCAGCGACGACTCGCGTGAGCAATTCGTCGAGCTCGGCGGTCGAGACCCCGGCGGTCTCGTATCGGACGCGACCGATCGAGTCGCCGACCTCAAGACACCGCGCCGTCATGAGCTGCGCCACGTCGAAGCGCAGGACCTGGACGGCGATCGTCCCGTTGTCGATGCGTACTCCTGCAAACGTATCTCGGTGGGCGTGAGCCAGCCCGGCAAGCAGCGCCGCTTGATCTGGCTCCGTGCTGCCAGCCGCACGCAACCGCTCGATCTCAGCGAGTGTGAGAGGGACGCCGAAGGCGAGGTCGCCACCGGCCGCCGCGGCGACTGCTGCCTCGGTGGCTGGCACGCCCTCGACGCCGAAGCCCGCCCGAACCTGGACCTGCGTATCGACATCGCCTTCCAGAAGCGCTTCGCACGCGGCTGCGTCAGGTCTCTCGGGCGGGTCGATGAGCTGCCCATTCGGCACTGAACTCACGCTGAAGAGCCCCTGGCAGCCGGCAAGGACGAGCGAGGCAATGAACGTCCCGCTCAGGATGCGTCGACCGCGCACCGGAAGACGCGCGACGGAATTGCCTAGAACACGGCTACAGATGCCTTGAAATGCCATGACTCTCGTTCTCGATCGAGACGACTGCTTGCAAGATGCGTCTTGTTCGATCAATCACGGGGTTGCGGTCACAACCAAGTACCGGCCGAGCGCCGGGATGGCGTTCGCGATGTGCGAGAACACGCTGCTGGATCCGACGACGTCGCCGTTGGCACAGTGGTAGGTGCCGCTGCTCGAGCCCTGGATGATCCCCAGCGCTCGAACGGTCGTGCTGGCGATCGGCTGGTATACGGGGGACCCGCTGTCACCACTGCAGGCATACTGGCCGCTCGCGTGCCGAAGACCACAAATTTGGCCTCCATCCGAGCAAACGTTGCTGCTAAGCAGGACGCCACAGCTGTTCCCAGACAGCTTGGAGCTGCACACCTGCATCCCGATGACCTCACCGCTGAGGGACGCCGACGAAGTGACGCTTCGGCTCGCGGTACTGGTCAGGTACATCAGGTTGCTCGCTTGGCTGGCCGGAATGGGAATCCGCATTACATCAGCGCCCGTTGCGTAGACGCTACCGATGCCCGCGGTGCTCCCAAGGTAGGTAGAGGTCGGATGGTACCGGCTGTGGTAGGACGAGTTGTAGCAATGGCCTGCTGACGTGATCGAGTAGTTGGGCGGCAGCACGAGGTCCTTGATCACGAATGCAGACATGCAGGCAGTCGAGCGGCCGACCGGACTGGAATTGTTGCGATAGAGCTGGATGCCAGCCCGAACTGGCCCCCCGCAGTTGGTCCGCGCCGTGCAGGCAGCGTTGCTGAACGTCTGGGTCGTCGGCGTGAATGTGACCGCTGGACCAAAGCGATTGCTGATCCGCTCTCGCTGAGGATCTGTCGCCAATCGATAGTTGAAGATCACGGCGTTTTCTTGGACGGACAGCGCGATCAGGCCAAGGTCAGCTCCTTCAAGATCGATTCCATGGCTTGGATCGGCCTCGATCGCCAAGGTCACCGCCTCCATGACGGCCTGAAGCTCGTACTCAGAGAACTTGACGGTCTCGAACTTCGTCTGGGATTGAAGGTCTGCGACCGTGACGGCGGCGAGGAGCTTAGGCGCAAAGCCCACCGTTGCGATGTGTGGTGTGCCATCGTCGTCGATCCAGAGGCCGCCGAACTGTTCACGGAATGCCTCTCGAAGTTCGGCCTGGAGTGGTGCGAGTTGGTCAACAAGCCGCGCCCGCTCCGCATCCTCGGCCCGTGATTCAACGGGCGCCGGGCGCACGTCGGGGAGCGACGACCAGCCGGCCGCCCGTGCACTAGAGGTCCCGCCAATCAATGACATGACCTTCCCTGATGGCCGCTGACTCAATCGTGACACGCTACCTGTCACGGACGAGGGCGACGATCCGGTCGACGACGCTTGACATCGAACAAGTGTTCGGTCTAGAGTCTCGCCACAATCGAACAGACGTTCTGTCGGACGAGTGCCCCGGACGACATGGCCCAGCGATCCTGCCCCCGGAAAGGAGCCATCACGCATGGCATTCATCCGAGTCCGACCCATCGACGTCCATGTCCGAACCGGCTGGTTCGACGGCCGTCCGCGCGAGGTCACCCTCGGCGACGAGCGGTTGCCGGTCACCCGCCTCGCGGCCGTCCGCGAAGAGGCCGCCGCGTATCCGGTCATCACCGGCCCGCGAACCCTCTTCGAAGTCGAGACGCCGCGTGCCCGCCTGTCCCTCACCTATCACCACCGGTCGCGTCGCTGGACGGTGACCGGTCTCGACGACGAGGTTCGCCTCGCCGCCTGACGCACGTCCCTCTCGGCGTCGCGGTCCCTCCCCCGCCGGCGCCGATCCAGTCGGGACCGGGGCGGGCGCGCCGGTACCGCGTCCGCCCCGTCACCGACCCATGCGGCGGCCGGTTGCGATCCGGGCACCGTCTGGCTCGGCGCCACCTACAATCTGCCGATGACGTCCGATGACCAATTCCGGGACCTGACGGTCGACGAGTTCATCGCTCGACTCGCGTCCCAGGAGCCCGTCCCCGGTGGAGGGAGCGCATCCGCGGTGGCGGCGAGTCTTGGCGGGGGACTGGTCGCGATGGTCGCCGGACTGTCGCAAGGTCGGCCCAAGTACGCCGATCACGCGGATCTCCATGCCTGGGCGTCAGCCGCTGGGCGAGATCTCGCTGACCGACTACTGACGCTCGCCGACGACGACTCGGCGGCATACGCGACGTTCTCCGCGGCCATGAAGATGCCGCGCGACACCGATGACGACACGGCGGCCCGGACCACCGCGCTGCAGGCAGCCGCGCGACGCGCCGCAGAGGTTCCGCTCGAATGTCTCGAGGCCTGTCTCGGCGTGGTGAGCGTCGCGGAGGCCCTCGCTGGTCGGAGCAATGTCAACGCGTCGAGCGATCTCGCGGTCGCGGCGTTGCTCGCGGAGGCCGCCGCTCGCGGTGCCGCCGCCAACGTGCTCGTGAACCTGCCATCGACGGGAGACCCCGCCTTCGAGGACGAGATGACGATCCGCGTGAAGGGGCTCCTCGATCGCGTGGAGCGCGTGGCGTCGGAGACCCGGGAAGCCGTCGGTCGCGGCGACGCCAGGGATCCGATCCCGGCTCCGGCCGGGTCTGCCGCGTGACCGACGGCGATCAGGCTCGCCGGCTCGAGGGAGGCCCCATCGCGGACGAGATCCGCGCGGCGGTCGCCGAGGACGTGGCGACGTTCCGCGCCGCCAACGGTCGCCCGCCGTCACTGCGCGTCGTGATCGTCGGCAAGGACGCCCCATCCACCGTCTACCTCGAGCGCATCCTTCGCGGCTGCGCCAAGGTCGGCATCGATGCCGACTTCGTGGAGCTGGCCGGGGCCGCCACGGAGGCCCGGGTCACCGCGGCCGTCCGAGCCCTCAACGACGACCCGACGGTGGACGGCGTCATCGTCCAGATGCCGCTCCCGCCCACGATCCGTCTGCGTGCCGTCATCGATGCCATCGATCCGGCGAAGGATATCGACGGGGTCCATCCCCTCAACGCCGGTCTGCTGCGCCTCGGGTACGACGGGTTCCTGCCCGCGACGGCCCACGCTGCCGTAGAGATCCTGCGCCGGTCGGGGATCGAGATCGCCGGCAAGGATGCCGTCGTGATCGGCCGATCCGCGGTCGTTGGCATGCCCGCGGCGTTCCTCTTGGTCAAGGAGGATGCGACGGTGACGGTCTGCCACTCTCGTACGGTGGACCTGCCCGGCAAGGTGGCCCGCGCGGACATCGTGGTCGTTGCCGCCGGACGGCCGGGCCTGGTGACCGGGGCCATGCTCAAGCCGGGCGCGGTCGTCGTCGATGTCGGGATCAACGTGGTCGACGGTCACATCGTCGGCGACGTGGACTTCGCGTCAGCCGTCAGGGTGGCCTCGGCCATCACGCCCGTGCCGGGTGGTGTCGGCCCGCTCACCAACGCGATCCTGCTCACGCACCTGATCCGAGCCGCTGAGCGGCAGGCCGCTGGCCGCGACGCGACCAGGTGCGACCCGTGATCGGTACCACGAATGCGACCCCCCGTCCCGCCCTGTCCGGAGGAGATCGATGAGCTTCCCGTCCGACCTGGAGATCGCCCGGTCCGTCCGGCCGCGACCCATCACCGAGATCGCGACGGGCCTTGGGATCCGCGACGACGAGTTGGAGCTCTACGGACCCACGAAGGCCAAGGTCACGCTCGAGGCCATCACCCGTCTCGAGGCGGAGCGACCACAGGGGCGATACGTGGTGGTCACGGCCATCACCCCGACGCCCCTTGGCGAGGGCAAGTCGACCACGACCGTCGGGTTGGCCCAGGGGCTGAACCAGATCGGTCGGAAGGCCGCCGTGACCATCCGCCAGCCCTCGCTGGGACCCGTCTTCGGGATCAAGGGCGGGGCGGCCGGTGGTGGCTACAGTCAGGTCATCCCGATGGAGGACTTCAACCTCCATCTCACCGGTGATGTCCACGCCATCGGGGCGGCGCACAACCTCGCGGGCGCCTTCATCGACAACAGCCTCCATCACAAGAACCCGCTCGGCATCGACCCGCACGGGGTCCTGTGGCCGCGTGTCCTCGACATCAGCGACCGCGCGCTCCGCCACGTCGTGATCGGACTTGGCGGTCGCGAGGATGGCGTGCCGCGCGAGACGGAGTTCGTCATCACGGTCGGCTCAGAGGTCATGGCCGTCCTCGCGCTCGCTCGAGATCTGCGGGACCTGCGCGAGCGGCTCGGGCGGATCGTGCTCGCCACCCGCCACGACGGGACGCCCGTGACCGCGGAGGCCATCGGTGTCGCCGGGCGCGATGACCGTCCTTCTGCGCGATGCCATCAAGCCGAACCTGCTCCAGACGCTGGAGGGTGGCCCCGCGTTCGTCCACGCCGGACCGTTCGCCAACATCGCCCACGGCAACAACTCGATCATCGCCGACCGGCTGGCGCTGGCGACCAACGACATCGTCTGCACCGAGGCCGGGTTCGGTGCCGACATGGGTGCCGAGAAGTTCTTCGACATCAAGTGCCGGGCATCGGGGCTCGTGCCGAGCGCGGCCGTCGTCGTCGCCACGGTCCGGGCGCTCAAGATGCACGGGGGCGTCGGCAAGATCATCGCCGGCAAGCCCCTCGACCCCGCGCTCCTCGAGGAGAACGTGGAGGCCGTTCGCAAGGGGGCGCAGAACCTGGCGAAGCAGATCGAGAATGTCACGATCTTCGGCATCCCCGCGGTGGTCGCGATCAACGCGTTCCCCACCGACACGCCGGCCGAGATGGACGCGATCCGCGAAGTCGCGCTGGCCGCCGGGGCGCAGGCGGCCGTCGAGGCGACTCACTTCGTCGACGGCGGCAAGGGCGCGACGGCGTTGGCCGAGGCGGTCTGGGACGCGACCGAGGACGCCGGGGCAGGGTTCAAGCTGCTCTATCCGGACGACATGCCGCTGGCCGACAAGATCGAGACGATCGTCACGAAGATCTACGGCGGAGCCGGCGTCGAGTACCTGCCGGCCGCCCGCAAGTCCCTGAAGCAGTTCGAGGACCTCGGCTACGGCAACCTGCCCGTCTGCATGGCCAAGACCCAGTACTCGCTCAGCCACGACGCGTCGCTCAAGAACCGCCCGACCGGGTTCACCGTCCCGATCCGCGAGGTCCGGCTGTCCGCCGGTGCCGGGTTCGTGACGCCCATCTGCGGGGAGATGCGGACGATGCCGGGGCTGCCGTCGAAGCCGGGCGGGGAGAACATCGACATCGACGCCGACGGCAACGTGGTGGGTCTCTTCTAGCCCTCGTCGCGACCCGATCAGTCCTCTCGACGACCGATCAGCGCGAGGACACCAACCAGGAGCGCGACCCCGACGAGGATGGCGATCCCGGTCGGGAGGATCGACGACAACGTCGCGGCCACGTCGTCTCCGGTCGCTGGTGGCGCGTCCGTGGGCTGCAGGACGATCGGCTCACCGAAGACCGCGAGCGCCTCGGTGATGAGGTTGCGACCCTGGTCCGTCTCGAGCGCCGCGGCCGTCGAGCACAGGTTCATGGAGAAGCGTCCGGTCTCGTCGCGCCACGCGGCGAAGATCCACTCCGTACCGGCTGGTGGCGGGTTCGTTCCACATGAGCCGCCATTCGGATCGACGAACCCTGAGGGGTCGAGCATGGCGATGCCATCTGGCGGCGGCGCGCCATGGAACCATCGCGTCAGCGCGACCCGGACACCGTCCGGCTCGAGCGGACCGGCTACGCCGGTGAACACCGACGTCTCATTGCCGGCGGCAGCCTCCTGCATCGGGTGCTCGGAGAACGCGCACGAGCACGCGACGGTCACCGGCGGGGCGGCGAGGGACGTCAGCGCCAGGGCAAGGAAGAACGCGAGTGCCGGGACCAGGGGTCGTCCGCGCATGACCGTGGGACGATGCATGGTGGGCGGCGGTTCCGTCTAGATCGCGCCGGTCGCCACGGCGAAGAACCCCGCGATGCCCAGGCCGATCGCGATCCCCAGCGCGCCCGCGCCCCACGCGAAGACGTCAATGGGCCCGAGGGGCTCCTCGGCATGGGCATGATCATCGTGTCCGTGGTCGTCGCCGTGGTCGCTCGTGCTGTGATGCAGACCGGCGGAACCGGCATGGTCGAGCGCGTCGCTGGCGTGCGCGTCGTTGCTCATGCGCGGCATTCTCGCAGACCGTTCCGGCCGACGTGACGTCGTAGACTCGCCGGAGATGGATCGAGCGGCGACGGACGACGGATTGCTCGTCAGCTTGCGCGGTCTCGATCGCGACGGCCGCGTCCTGTTCGCCCTCCGAACCCTCCGGATGTTCGCGTACGGATCCCTCGCGGTCGTCCTGGTGCTCTACCTCGCCGCGATCGGTCTGGACCCGCTCGCCATCGGCGCGATCCTGACGCTCACCCTGGTCGGGGACACCGCGATCTCGCTGTGGCTGACCACGAGCGCCGATCGCCTCGGCCGTCGCCGGGTGCTCATGGTCGGCGCGGCGCTGATGCTGCTCGCGGGCCTCGCCTTCGCCGCCACCGACGCGATCCCGTTGCTCATCCTGGCCGGAGCGATCGGCGTGATCTCACCCACCGGCAACGAGGTCGGGCCGTTCCTCGCGGTCGAACAGGCGGCACTGAGCCAGACGATCCCGGGCCGGCGTCGGACGGCAACGTTCGCCTGGTACAACCTCGTCGGGTATCTCGCCACGGCGACAGGCGCGCTCGCGGCCGGAATCATGAGTCAGGCCCTGCTCGGCGGCGGCGCGACCGAGCCCGAGGCGTACCGGTCGGTGGTCATCGGGTATGCACGTGATCGGCGGGCTCATGGCGGTCGGAGCGTGGCGACTCGGTCCGGCGATCGAGGCGTCGCCGGCGTCCGAGCCCGACTGACGGTATCCGCCGTCGACTCGGGCTCGGCCGCTCGAAAGGGGTCGTCCTCCGGCTGTCCGCGCTCTTCTCCATCGACGCGTTCGCGGGCGGCTTCATCCCACAGAGCCTGATGGCGTACTGGTTCCACCTCCGATTCGATGTCGAGCCCGCGCTGCTTGGCGCGATCTTCTTCGCGGCCAACGTGCTGGCCGCCGTCTCGTCGCTGTCCGCGGCGCGCATCGCGGCACGGATCGGACTCATCAACACGATGGTCTTCACGCATCTGCCGTCGAACGTCCTGTTGCTGCTCGTCCCGCTCATGCCGACCCTCCCGCTCGCGATCGCGGTGCTGCTCATCCGGTTCAGCCTGAGCCAGATGGACGTGCCGACTCGCCAGTCCTACGTGATGGCGGTCGTGGATCCGGACGAGCGTTCGGCCGCCGCCGGTGTCACCGGGATCGCCCGCACCACGGGCGCCGCCCTGTCGCCGTCCGTCTCCGCCGTCCTGGTCTCGAACCCCGCGTTGGCAGCCATCCCGTTCTTCCTCGCAGGTGGCCTGAAGATCGTCTACGACCTGCTCATCTATCGCGCCTTCCGGGCCGTTCGCCCACCCGAGGAGCGCGACTGAGCGTCCGCTGGAGCGGTCAGCCGGCGAGGTCGGCCAGCGCGCCGGAATGGACAAGGTCGAAGGCCGCCGCCAGGTCCGGGCCGGGGAGCCGATCCGCGTCGAGGTGCGGGACCACGGCCCGGATGCGTCGCCGCGCCTCGGCGACCCCCGCCCCGGGAGCCGGGGCCGCCGCGCCTCCCAGCGCGTCGAGCCGCAGGTCGAGGGCCTGCGTCGCGACGAGCAGTTCGATCCCGAGGATCCGCTCGACGCCTTCCAGGACGCGCCGAGCATGGCGTGCCGCCGTCGCGCCCATCGAGACGTGGTCCTCCTGGTTCGCGCTGGTCGGGATCGAATCAACCGACGCCGGGTGCGCGAGCGTCTTGTGTTCCGATGCCAGGGCTGCAGCCGTGTACTGGTAGATCATCATCCCGGAGTCGATCCCCGACGTGGCCGCGAGGAACGGCGGCAACCCACCGTTGAGTCGCGCGTCCACCAACAGCGCCGTCCGTCGTTCACTGATCGATCCAAGCTCCGCGAGCGCGAGTTTCGCGAAGTCGAGCGCCAGCGCGATCGGTTCCCCGTGGAAGTTCCCGCCGGAGATCACCCGCCCGCCGCCGGTCGCGAGCGTGTCGCTCGATGCCACGCCGCCGCCGGGGAAGACGAGCGGGTTGTCCGTCGCGGAGTTGAGCTCGATGTCGAGGACGCGTCGAAGGTGGTCCAGCGCGTCGCGCACGGCGCCGTGGACCTGCGGCACGCAGCGCAGCGAGTACGGGTCCTGGACCTTGTGCGCGGATGCATGGTGGGAGCCTTGCAGCGCCGAATCCCGAAGCAGATGGCGCAGTTCGGCGGCCACGGTGATCTGTCCCGGGTGCGGACGGGCCAGCTGGTATGCGGCCGCGAACGCCACGTCGGTCCCGAGGAGCGCCTCGACGCTGATCGCGGCCGCGACGGATGCCGTTCGGACCAGGCGATCCGCATCCGCGAGGAGCAGCGCCCCGATCGCGCCCATCAGCTGCGTGCCGTTCAGGAGCGCGAGCCCCTCCTTGGCCTCGAGCGCCAGGGGTTCGAGCCCGGCTTCGCGGAGGGCCTCACCGGCGGGTCGGGTCCGCCCGCCCATCTCCACCTCGCCGAGGCCGATGATCGGCAGCGCCAGGTGCGCGAGCGGCGCGAGGTCGCCCGACGCCCCGAGCGACCCCTGCTCCGGGATGACCGGGTGGATCCCAAGCGCGAGGAAGGCCAGCAGGCGGTCCACGATCAGCGGCCGGCAGCCGCTGTGCCCGAGGGCCAGCGTATTCGCCCGGAGCAGGAGCATCGCGCGGACGACCTCCCGGGGGAGTGATGGTCCGACGCCGGCCGCATGGCTCATCAGCAGGTTCCGTTGCAGCTCACCGCTCCGTGCCGGATCCACGAACGTGGTGGCGAGGTCGCCGAACCCGGTCGTGACCCCGTAGACGACCTCGCCCCGCGCGACGAGGTCCTCGATGACATCCCGCGCTTCCTGCATCCGCTCCCGCGCGTGGACATCGAGAGCGACGGATGCGCCGCCGCGGGCCACGGCCTCCACCTCGGCGATGGTCAGATCCGCGCCTGTGAGCACCACGGTCGACGCGTCCCGCGCGCGGTCCGGGTAGAAGTGGGGGACCTCTGACTCAGTCACCGGCCGAGGATAGTCGGCTATGCTCCCGGCCGTGTTCGACTTCCTCAACGGCCCGGTCCGCGACCTCGTCACCCAGATCTACGACTCGGTCGGGTATCTGGGCGTGGCCCTGTGGGTGGCGATCGAGAGCGTGATCATCCCGATCCCGTCGGAGATCGTCTTGCCGTTCGCCGGTTTCCTGGTGGGCGAAGGCACGGCCGTGGAGCCGATCACGGGGGCGGCGTGGAGCTACTGGCTGGTCGTCCTGGCGGGAACGGCCGGCGCCACGATAGGGGCCCTGGTGGCCTACGGGATCGGCGCGTGGGGCGGACGACCGTTGATCGAGCGCTGGGGCCGGTTCATCGGCGTGAGCGCCGGTGACCTCGATCGCGCCGAGTCGTTCTTCGAGCGGCACGGGTCGGCCGCGAGCTTCTTCGGCCGCATGCTGCCCGTCATCCGCTCTCTGGTCTCGTTCGCCGCGGGCATCGCGCGGATGCCACTGGGCCGGTTCACGCTCTTCACGTTCCTGGGGTCGTTGCCGTGGACTGCGGCGCTTGTCTACGCGGGCGTCGCCCTCGGATCGAATTGGGAGACGATCGGCGGCTGGCTCAAGCGGTTCGAGTACGCGGTCCTGGCGATCCTCGCGGCGATCGTCCTGGCCTGGATCTGGTTCCGGATCATCAAGCCACGACGCGCGGGTCGGCCCGCGGACTGAGCGCCCGCATCAACGACGGAACCGGCTCCCGGTCGCCGTCGATCCCGGCGGATCGTCGGGTTTGCGATAACCGCTCTTGCGGAGGGTCGCGTCGATCTCGGCCGCGTAGCGCCGGCCATCGGTGCGCCCCTCGAGCCACACGAGATACCCGGGATCGACGCGGACGATCTCGCCGATCGACCAGCCGATGTGGCGTCCGAATGGCAGCACGGTCCCGGACGGACGGCCCGGTGGCGGCCCGGCGGCGCCGGTCCCGTCCCTGGGAGCCGGCCGTTGCCAGGCCTCGAACGGTGTGGCCTTGGCGGGCTCCGGCTCATCCTCCTCTCGCGGCTTGGCGCGCGGCCGGGGTCGCCGTCGTGCCGCCGCAGCGCGGACCGGATCGATCTCACGTAGTTCGAGGTCGTAGTCGGCACGGCGTTTCGGGGTTCGCAGCCGATCCCAGGCCGCGTTGATCGCCATCATCCGCCCGGTCGCACGCTCCCCGGCGATGTCCGGGTGATAGCGGCGTGCCAGCGCCTTGTACGCGGCGGCGATCGCCTCGTCGTCGCAGGCCGGGTCGATCCCCAGCACCGCGTAGGCGTCCTTCGGTGCCGACGTCGCCATTCGGATCGCGGCGTCCTTTCTTCTGACTGCGGACGCATCCCCATCGCGACCACCGCGCGAGTGTAGCGAACTGACGGTCGTCCGCGACCCCCTTGTAGCGGACCTGGCAACGTCGCCGTGCGTGTCCGCCTCGCCGTAGACTCACCCGCGATGGCGATCCGTATCGAGGACATCCGTGACGAGGCCGGGTTCCGGCGGATCCCCCCGTGCGCGGACCCCGGGTTCGATCACCGGACGTGCGACCACTGGGAGGACGCGGACCGCGGGTCGAAGGCGGCAAGACTCGCCTGGCTCGAAGCTCCGCCGCCGCCGTCCGGATCGGCGGCGAGGGTCGTGTCGGACAACCCGTTCCTCACCGAGCGACCCGCGCCGCCGGCAACCAACCCCTTTGCGCGATCGACCGAGCCCGGTAGGGCCCGCAACCCGTTCCTGCTCGATGACGACGAGGCCATCGCAAATCCGTTCGCGCCACCGCCACCACGAGCGGCCGCCGTGGACCCCGGTGCCCCCCGCAAGTTGGCCCTCCTTGTCCGTGGACTCGGGGTCGTGGGGAGCTATGCCAAGGTCCTGTATCGGGACGACGAGCCGGCCGCGTTCTGCCAGTTCGGTCCGCTGACCGCCTATCCGCGCGCGCAACATGTCCGCGACCTGTATCCGCAGCTCCCCGCCGCCCCCCTCCCGGCCGTGATCACGTGCATCTCCACGACGGCGGCGGCCCGTGGCGAAGGGCTGGGGCAGCGCCTCATCCGCGTGGTCTGCGACGACCTCGCCGGGCGTGGCTTCGCCGCGGTCGAGACGTATCCGGAACCGACTGGCAGCGCTCGCCCGGACGCGACGAGCGCCGCCAACCCCGCGTTTTGGGAGGCGGCAGGCTTCACCAGGGTCGTGGACGACCCTCGCTACCCGGTGATGCGCCGCGAGCTGGGGTGAGGTCCGTCCGGCGGATCCCGCGAATGCGGCCTATGGCCGGCCTGCTCTTCGTCGTCGGCCTTCTCGCCTGTGACGGCTCCGGAGCGTCGTCGCCGGCAACGTCAGCGACGGCGTCGACCGGGGGCATGGCCACGCCCACCGCCCTCGGACCCTCCGCACCGAGCGCTTCGACCGTCGCCCCGTCGGACGCCAGCCTCGACCCGGCGGCCATCGCCGTCGATCCCGACCTGCTGGGTTACCTGCCGCTCGCCGTGGGCGGTTCGCCACTGGTGCCGGACCCGACCGCGGCTGGACGGATCGCCGCCGACGCGTCCCTCGGCGATTCGGTCTCGGCCATCGCCGTCGCGCTCGTCGTGGTCGCGTCGGGCGAGGAGGGCGATCTCGCCATCGCGAGCGTGGTGCGGCTGCGGCCCGGCGTCTTCTCGGACGCCTTCTTCGCGGACTGGCGCGCCTCGTACGACCTCGCTGCCTGCGAGCCGGCGGGTGGCGCGACCGGTGAGGTCCCCCGAACGATCTCGGGGTTCGACGCCTACGTCGGGACGTGCGCGGGTGGTGTGTCGACCTACCACGTCCACCGGGCGAACGACGGGATCCTTGTCTCGATCACGTCGGTCGGGACACTCCAGCTTGGAGCGCTGGTGGTCGCCGGTCTGCGCTGATAGGCTCGCGCTGATGTCCGGTCCTCGCCCCGTTCGAGCGCCTCGCGGACCCGAGCTCAGCTGTCGCGGCTGGGAGCAGGAGGCCGCGCTCCGGATGCTGATGAACAACCTCGATCCCGAGGTGGCCGAGGATCCGGATCACCTCGTCGTCTATGGCGGCACCGGACGCGCCGTGCGATCCTGGGACGCCTTCGACGCGATCGTCCGCGAACTGCGTCGGCTCGCGGATGACGAGACGCTCCTCGTCCAGTCGGGCAAGCCGGTGGGGGTGCTTCGCACCAACCCGTGGGCACCGCGGGTGCTGATCGCCAACTCCAACCTGGTCGGCAAGTGGGCCACCTGGGAGCACTTCCGCGATCTCGAGAGCCGCGGTCTGATGATGTACGGCCAGATGACCGCGGGGTCGTGGATCTACATCGGGACCCAGGGCATCCTGCAGGGGACCTTCGAGACCTTCGCCGAGGCGGCTCGCCAGCACTTCGGCGGGACCCTGCGTGGTCGCGTGACGCTGACGGCCGGGCTCGGCGGGATGGGCGGGGCGCAGCCGCTCGCCGTGACGATGAACGACGGTGTGTGCATCGCGATCGAGGTCGACGAGGCGCGGGCTCGCCGTCGTCTCGAGATCGGGTATGTCGACCGGCTGACGCATGATCCGGGTGAGGCGCTGCTGTGGGCGCGCACCTCGGCCGACCGGGGCGAGGCCGTGAGCATCGCGCTGGTGGGCAACGCGGCGGAGATCGAACCGGCGTGGGCCGCGGCCGCGGAGCGATTCGATCTCGTCACGGACCAGACGTCCGCGCACGACGCCTTGGCCGGCTACGTGCCGGCCGAGATCGGGCTGGCGGACGCACTCGAACTCCGCGTCTCGCTGCCGGCTGAATACGAGCGACGCGCTCGCCGGTCGATGGCGGCACACGTACGCGCCATGCTCGCCTTCCAGGCGGCCGGCGCGGTCGTCTTCGACTACGGCAACAACCTGCGTGCGGTGGCACTCGACGAGGGTGTCACCGACGCGTTCGCGTATCCGGGCTTCGTGCCCGCCTTCATCCGCCCCCAGTTCTGCGAGGGTCGCGGCCCGTTCCGCTGGGCGGCGCTGTCCGGTGACCCCGCCGATATCCACCGGACCGACCAGGCGGTGCTCGACCTGTTCCCCGACGACGCCGGCCTCCATCGCTGGATCGCGATGGCCCGGGAGCGCGTCCCGTTCCAGGGCCTGCCGGCCCGGATCTGCTGGCTGGGCTACGGGGAGCGAGCACGCGCCGGCCTGGCGTTCAACGAACTGGTCCGAACCGGTGAAGTGAGCGCCCCGATCGTCATCGGCCGGGATCACCTCGACTCGGGTTCGGTGGCCTCGCCGAACCGCGAGACCGAGGCGATGCTCGACGGCTCCGACGCCGTGGCCGACTGGCCGCTGCTCAACGCACTGGTCAACACGGCGGCCGGAGCGACGTGGGTCTCGATCCATCACGGGGGCGGCGTCGGGATCGGCTATTCGCAGCACGCCGGGATGGTCGTGGTCGCCGACGGGACGCCGCTGGCTGCCCAGAAGCTGGAGCGCGTCCTGACCACCGATCCCGCGATGGGCGTCCTGCGCCACGTGGACGCCGGCTACGAACGGGCGATCGAGGTGGCCCATGAGCGCGGCATCCGGGTGCCGATGCTCGACCAGGACCCGGCTGGCTAGCCGGGCGCGTCGACCGGGCTCGTCGGCGGGGGGTCGTCGCCGGCGCGGTCCGTGGACACGCCGTCACCTACCCTGGCAGCGACCGGTCGGAGTCGAGCGCACGCTCCAGATGACCTCGTGAGCGTTGTAGCACGAGCGTGGATGGGCCCCGCGAATCTCGTGTAGTGAGCGAGTCGGGGCGGAGCCTATCGCGTCGGGCTTGTCGGGACGCGCTCGTCGCCCTCGTCCTCGGCGGCGGGCCAGCGGGACGGCAGGCGATCGGGCCCGTCCGATCGGCTCGTGCCGAATTGGACGCCTCCTGAATCAATCGGGCTCTGCGCGGTATCTCTATGGCATGGTGCATGCGATGGAGATCCAAGCAGGCGAACTCGTACGAGCGGCCGCCTTGGGCGACGAGGTGGCGTTCACGGAGCTCGTCGTGCGTCATCATCGAGATCTTCTTCGGGTCGCCTACGTCATCTGCCGAGACCCCGCCCTGGCGGAGGACTCGGCACAACAGGCCTGGGCGATCGCCTGGCGCCGGATCAGCGACGTCAAGGACCCAGATCAGATCCGGAGCTGGCTCGTGGCCGTCACCGCGAACGAGGCCCGTCGAACCATGCGGTCACGCCGTCACCGGGTACAGGAGATCTCGGTCGCCGACATCGAGCTGCAGGGGTTGTCGGATCTTCGGAAGGACCCCCTTGGCGACGGCATCGCGATGGCCGATCTGCGACGTGTCCTCGCGTCCCTCGATCCCACCGACCGGGCCTTGATCGCCCTGCGCTATGTCGCCGAACTCAGCTCCAACGAGATCGGGTCCGCGCTCGGCATGTCTCCGTCCGGCGCTCGTGGTCGCCTTTCACGCGTGCTGCTTCGGCTTCGAGGAGAACTTGACGATGACTGACTTCGATCAGTTCGAGCAGCGCCTCGCAGCCGCACTGCGCTCCGACGCTGACGAGAGGGTCACCGCGCCGGAGTCATTGGTGATCGCCAGCACCGCGATCCATCGTGGTCAGCGGCATGCTGGGCGTATCCCGCCGTACCGGTCGATGAACGTTGCCGCCCGCCTGGCCGCAGCCGCCGTGCTCGCCACCATGGCGATCGGTGGCGCGATCTACGTCCTCGGACCGAACGGGGCCACCGTCGGCGGTCCGAGCGCCACCCCTGCCGTCAGTCCGGGGCCGACCAAGACGTCGGCTGCCGTCCAGCCAGTGGCTCGCACCTGGACCGCCACCGGGAGGATGATCCAGGCTCGGGACCGGCAGACCGCCACGCTGCTGCCTGATGGCAGGGTCCTTGTGGCCGGCGGAGGTGCCGATGGCACGGAACTGGCGGCGGCCGAGCTATATGACCCCCGCACAGGGTCGTGGACCGCCACCGCGAGCATGGCCGACGCCCGGATGATGCATTCGGCCACACTTCTCCGTGACGGCACGGTCCTCGTGGCGGGCGGCTTCAGTTGCCGCGAACGCGATCGCGACTGTGCGCCCCTCGCCTCGGCCGAGCTGTACGACCCGCGCACTGGGTCCTGGACCGCGACCGGGAACATGATCGCGGGCGGCAGCGCGCGGGCCGCCATGTTGCTGCCGGATGGCACCGTGCTGGTGGCGGGCGGCCGCGGCGGGCCGAGACGATCCGACGCCGTGGCCTCCGCCGAGGTCTACGACCCCCGTACCGGAGCGTGGACCGCTACCGGGAGCATGCTTGTCGCCGCCGACAATCTCGCGGCGACGCTGCTGCCCGATGGCACGGTGCTGGTCGGTGGCGAGCTGTATGACCCCGGCACAGGGTCGTGGACCGCCACAGCCACGATGTCCGGGAACGTCACCTCGACGCTGCTGCCCGATGGCACTGTCCTGGTGTCGAACGAACGTGGCGAACTCGGGCTGTTTGACCCCGATGCCGGCTTGTGGACCGCGTCTGGGAGCATGCGGGCTCCGATGGGCCAGAACTTGTTCACGGCGACGCTGCTGCCCGATGGCATGGTGCTCGTGGCGGGTGGGGCTGGGAACCTGTCTGACATGAGCTTCGTGGCCGATGCCAACCTGTACGACCCGAGCAGTGGCACATGGACGGCGACCGAGAGCCTCCCCATGGCCCGCAAGTTCCACACGGCCACCCTGCTGCTTGACGGCACCGTACTCGTGGCGGGTGGCAGCACCGCTATCGGCGACGACGGCTGGACGCGAACGGATTCGGCCGAACTCTACGGCCCTGACGCTGGGACCTGAACGGTCGCCTTCCGCGGACTCAGCGGCCATGGTCATCGGCCGGCACCGCGCCACCGGGCAGCGCCCCGATCGGCCAGCGGCTCGCTGGCTCACGCCGCGCCGTCTAGCCACGCCCGCCTCGCGCGGCGAGCCCTCCAGGCGCCTCCCGGAGACGTAGCATCGTCACGTGCTCGTCGAATCGGTCCCGAACGTCTCGGAGGGTCGGCGCCTCGACGTGGTCGACCGGATGGCCGCGGCCATCGCTGCCGTCCCGGGCGTCCACCTGCTCGACCGGACGAGCGACGCCAGCCACAACCGCTCGGTGTTCACGTTGGCCGGTGACGACGGCCCGGTCACCGAGGCGCTCGAGCGGTTGGTCGAGACCGCGGTCCACGAGATCGACATGGACGAGCACACCGGCGAGCATCCGCGGATCGGCGCGGTCGACGTGATCCCGTTCGTCCCCTTGGGCGAGACGACCATGGACGACGCCGTCGGCATCGCTCGCTCGTTCGGCGAGCGGATCGCCGAACGTTTTGATCTCCCGGTCTTCCTGTACGCGAACGCGGCAGCCAGATCGGACCGGGTGAAACTCGCCGATGTCCGGCGCGGGCAGTACGAGGGGCTCAAGCGCGAGATCGTGCAGCACGGACGAGCCCCGGACTTCGGACCGGCGAGGATGCATCCGTCGGCTGGCGCCGTGGCCGTCGGCGCCCGCCCCTTCCTCATCGCCTACAACATCAACCTCGATTCGACTGACGTCGATCTCGCCAAGCGCATCGCGCGTCGCGTCCGGGAGTCCGGCGGCGGCCTGCCACGCGTCCAAGGCAACGGCTTCTGGATCGACGAGCTGTCGCGAGCCCAGGTCTCGATGAACCTGCTCGACTTCGCGGTCACGCCCCTGTGGCTGGTGTGGGAGACGGTCCGCGACCTTGCCGCCGAGGACGGGGTCGAGCTCGCGGAGTCCGAGCTGATCGGGCTTGCGCCGCTCGGGTCGTTCCTGGCCGTAGCCGATCACGCCGGGGCGCCCGGCGACGACGACGTGGAGGATCGCCTCGCGGCGGCCGCGGACTTCCTCCAGTTGCGCGACTTCTCGCCGATGCAAGCGCTGGAGCTGCGGCTCGAGGCATCCCGCGCCGGCCAGCCCGGCTGATCCGGGCTTGACGGCGATGGGCGGTTCCACGTTCCGTGTCATCGAGGGCGGGCGCATCGACGAGACGTCGCCGGGGCTGCTCGTGGTGGGTGCGTCGGAGGTCGCGACGCTCGCCGGCGGCGTACGGCGCGGTGACGCCCAAGGTGACGTCGCGCGACTGACCGCTTCGGACGTCGGTGGGCCCGACGCGCCCGGAGCGCCCGTGGTCGCCTGCTGGGAGGGTCGCATCGTCGCCGTGGGGGCGAGATCTGACGTGGAGACCGCGCTCGAGGCGGAGGGCTACCCGCTGGGGCGTTTCGCGCGTCTCGACGCCCGGGGTGGCGCCGTGACTCCGGGGCTCATCGATCCACACACGCACCTGCTCTTCGCGGGCTCGCGTGAAGGCGAGCTGGTCCTGCGCCAGCGCGGTGCGGGCTACCTCGAGATCCTCGAAGCGGGTGGGGGGATCCTCTCGACCGTGGCAGCCACGCGGACCGCGTCGGCGGAGGACCTCCACGATCGAGGTCGGCGCTGGCTCGACGAGATGCTGGGCCACGGCGTGACCACCGTCGAAGTCAAGTCCGGCTACGGGCTGGATCTCGAGACGGAGATCCGCCTCCTCGACGTCGCGTTCCGGCTCGGGCGCGACGGGCCGGTCGATGTCGTGCCGACCTACCTCGGCGCGCACGCCGTGCCCCCGGAGTTCCGGAGCAGGCCCGACGGTGTGGAGGCCTACGTCCGCTCCGTCATCGAGGAACAGTTGCCCGGCGTGGCCGCTCACGGTCGGGCGAGGTTCTGCGACGTCTTCTGCGAGACCGGGGTCTTCACCCCGGACCAGTCCCGGCGCGTCCTCACCGCCGCGGCCGCGTACGGCATGGCACCACGGCTGCACGCCGACGAACTGGCCCCGTCCGGTGGCGCGGAACTGGCCGCCGAGCTGGGGGCGGCCTCGGCGGATCACCTGGCCACGCCGTCGGATGCCGGTGTCGATGCGCTCGCCGCGGCCGCGGACACCGATCAACCGGTCGTGGCGACGCTCCTTCCGCACACGACCTGGTTCCTGATGAAGGAGCACCACGCTCCCGCCCGGACGTTCATCGAGCGCGGGGTCCCGGTGGCCATCGGAACGGACTTCAACCCGGGGACCTCGCCGACGGCGAGCCTGCCCCTGGCGATGACGGCGGCGTGCGTGGGGTTGCGGATGACGCCCGATGAGGTGCTCAGCGCGGTCACGATCAACGCCGCGCGCGCCCTGCTCCTCGACGAGGAGATCGGATCGCTCGAGGCGGGGAAGGCCGCGGACCTCGTCGTGTGGCGCGTTCCGACGACGATCCAGATCCCGTATTGGTCCGGCGCCGACCTCGTCCGGACCGTCGTCAAGCGCGGCCGGGTGGTGCTCGACCGGGCCTAGGCCTGCTTGCCTCGCGACTCGAGGAGGACGACGGTCGTCTCCGTCGGCAGGCTTGACATCGTCACGGAGAGCTTCGGGCTGCTGACCGGTTCAGCGCCCATCTCGTGGAAAAAGCGCTTGAGGGCCTCGGCGCAGTCCGCCTCGTCGTCACAGATCGGCATCGGGATGACGATGCTCGGGTCCAACTGGGCGATGAGCGCGGCGGCACGTGTCGGGCTCAGCGCGCCACCCAGCGGGACGCAGGCGATGTCCACGGACCCGATGTCGCCGAGCTTCTCCTCCGTCAGCTGGTGGCCGATGTCGCCAAGGTGGATGGTGTGGATCTGGTCCAGCTCGACCGCGAACGCCACCTGCTTTCCGGCGGTCGCACCGCGCTCGTCGTCCCGATAGGTGCGGACGCCGGTGATGAGGACGTTCTTGACTTCGTACTCGCCCGGGCCGTCGAGGACGAAGGCGTCCTCGAGACTGGACGGGAGGTGCGTTCGACCGTCGCGCGACAGCTTGCCCTTGGCTTTGGAGGCCTTCGCGTCGTCCGGGTGGCTGAACGTCACGATGTCGCCGCTGATCCCTCGACCGGTCGGTCCGACGACGGATTGGTAGGGGTCGGTGACGACGACCGCGTCGCGGCCGCGGAGGCGGACGCAGGTTCGTCCGTACCAGGTGAGTTCCATGCCCCCATCGTGACACACGAGGCTGCACGATGACTCACCGCGCGGTGCGGGACCTCGACGGATCGCGGGTCCTGCCGGACATGGAAAGACCGGAGGCGCCTGCCCAATCGGCACCTCCGGTCGGAGGGAGGGAGGATGGAACCTTTTGGGTTCGTCCAACGCTTACGGTAGGTGGCACGGATTCAGCATCGAGTCGGCATCCGGTTAAGAAAGCGACACGAGCGCCGCCCCGCTCGACCGGTCCGGTACCCGCAGGACCATCGGCCGGATGGGCCCACGAACGGTTTGTGCGACGATCGGCACATGGATCGACCCCGCCGCGGCACCTCGGTCACGCATCTCGCTCTCGTCATCGGCCTCTTGCTGGTCGCGGCCGCGTGCGGACCATCGACGCCGACCGTGTCCCCGAGCGTGACCGCCACCCCGACGATCGCGCCGAGTGCCACCCCGACGGGGTCCCCGGTCCCGTCGGCATCGGCGGGCGACATCGAGGCGGTCCTCGACGAGGTCGAGCGCCAGGTGTCGGACATCCGCGGGCTCGCGTCCACCACGAAGCTCGACCGCGAGATCATCGACCAGGCCCGGCTCCTGGCGCTGGTCACCGAGCAGTACGACGAGGACAGTCCCGCCGAGTACGTCGCGGCGAACGAGCGGATCTACAAGGCGCTCGGCCTGTTGCCGGAGTCCATGGACCTGCGGGCGACGACCTTGGAGATGCTTGAGGCCGGGGTGGCCGGGTTCTACCGGCCCGACCAGAAGAAGATGTACATCGTGGCCCGCACGGGCGCGCTCACGGTCTCCGATCTGGTCACCTACGCGCACGAGTTCACGCACGCGCTCCAGGACGAGCATTGGACAGCGTTCGCCGACCAGGAGGGGATCCTCGATCAGAGCGACTGGTTCCTCGGCCGCCAGGCCGCCTACGAAGGCGACGCCACGACCGTCATGTTCCAGTGGGCGCTCGCCAATCTGTCGGCCGAGCAACTCCAGGAGTTGCTCACCGAAGGGACGGCGCCCGAGCAGCAGGCGGTCATCGACGCGCTCCCGGCGATCATGCGGGAGAGCCTCCTGTACCCGTACACGACCGGCTACGCCTTCGTCCAGGGTGTCCAGTTCGAGGGTGGTTGGGAGGCCGTCGACGACCTGTACGACCGGCTGCCCGGATCGACCGAGCAGATCCTCCACCCCGAGGCCTACGCCGCCGACGATCGCCCGGTCGAGGTCGAGCTGCCCGCGGATCTGGCCAAGTCCCTCGGTGCCGGCTGGACCGTCCCGCTCCAGGACACGTTCGGCGAGTTCCAGACCACCATCTGGTTGCGCGAGGGCGGTGCGGTCGGGCCCGAGGCGGCCGCGTCGGGCTGGGGCGGGGATCGCCTTGCCGTCGTCAACGGGCCCGACGGCGCGTGGTCCCTGGCCTGGCAGACGGTCTGGGACACCACCGATGATGCCGCCGAGTTCGAGATCGCGGCGACCGCCGCGCTGTCCACTGCCGGCGGTGTCGGGGCGGTGCTCCCGGGTGTCGGCAGGGAAGACGCGCTGGGTCGTCATCGCGAGCGACGACGCCACCCTTGAGACGATCGCCGGCGTGCTCGGCCTGGCGGGCTGACGGGCCCGACCGGCTGACGGGCCCCGACCGGCTGCCCGGCCGATATTCCCTCGGGCTACATCGAGTCCGGCGCCGAGATCCCGAGCAGCGCCAACCCGTTCGCCAGCGTGATCTGCGTCGCCCGCGCGAGCGAGAGTCGCGCGCCGGATCGCTCGGGTGCGTCCACATCGATCACCTTCGCGTCGCGATAGAACGCACTGAACGTCGTGGCCAGTTCGGTCAGGTAGGTCGTGATCCCCACCGTCTCCTCGGATCGCGTCGCGTCCTCCACCACCTCGGGGAACCGTGCCACCGCTCGAGCGAGGTGCGCTTCGGGCCCACCGCTCAACGAGCCGGCCAGTGAGGCCGCCGTGACGAGGCCGGCGTCGTTCGCCTTGCGCAGGATGGACGCGATCCGGGCGTGCGCGTACTGGACGTAGTAGACCGGGCTGCGGCTCGCCTGCTCGTGATCGCCTCGCTCCAGGGCTTCCCGCTGGCCGCGTAGCTGCTCGATGTCGAAGTCGATCGATGAGGTCGGGAGCCGCGAGCCGAAGAACCAGCGGGCCGCGTCGGCGCCGACCTCCTCGAGCAGGTCGTCGAGCGTGATGAACTCGCCGGCCCGCTTCGACATCGACACTTCGACGCCGTCGCGGACGAAGCGGACCCATGAGTAGAGCTGGACCTCGACGGCGTCGCGGTCGTACCCCATCGCCTCCGCGGCATTGCGGACGCGCGCCACCGTCCCGTGGTGATCGGCCCCCCAGATGTAGATGAGGTGCGAGAACCCGCGGCTGAACTTCTCGGTCACGTACCCGATGTCGGCGGCGAAGTAGGTCGGCTCCCCGGTGGAGCGATAGATCACGCGATCCTTGTCATCGCCGAAGGTCGTGGAGCGGAACCAGACCGCGCCATCGAGCTCGTACACGTGGCCGCGCTCACGCAGGCGATCGACCGCCCGGGCCACCCAGCCGTCATCGTGCAGTCGCGCTTCGCTGGTCCAGACGTCGAAGTGGACCCCGAGTCGGTCGAGGCTCGCCTCGATTCCCTCGCGGACCTGACCCGCCGCCCAATGGCCGACGATCCCATCCGTGTCGGCGCCCTCGACGGTCGCGCCCACCCACTCGTCGTCCGGCAGCGCGACGACGAGGTCCTCGACGTAGGCGCCCCGGTAGCCGTCCTCCGGGAGCGGCTGACCGCGCTTCGACGCGACGATCGACGCCCCAAGATTCCGGATCTGGCCCCCGGAGTCGTTGAAGTAGTACTCCCGCGTGACCTGCTGCCCGCCCGCTTCGAGGACGCGGCTGAGCATGTCGCCGATGAACGCGCCACGCGCATTCCCGATGTGCAGCGGACCGGTCGGGTTGGCTGAGACGAACTCGACGTTCACCGTCCGCGGTTCGGCCGCAGCCACGCGGCCCCATGACGCCGGCCCGTCGAGAGCGGCATCAAGGGTGGCCTCGAGCAGCTGGTCTGCCAGCCGCAGGTTGATGAACCCGGGCGCCGCGACCTCGACCCCCGTGATCGCCCGACCCTCGCCCGCGTCGACCTCGAGCTCCACGGCCAGCGCGGAGGCGATCGTCATCGGCGCCATCCGATACGGACGCGCCAGCCGCATCGCGACATTCGTCGCGAGGTCCCCGTGTGAGGGATCGGCCGGCCGCTCGACCTCGACGGCGACAGCCGCCTGGCCTTCCGGTCGCGCGGGGAGGGCGCCCGCCGCCACGCAACGCTCCCAGGCGCGTTCGACGGTCGCTCGGACCTGCGATCGGACGGTCGGGATGGCCACGGCGGAATGGTAGCGGGCGACGCCCAAGGCGGCCCGGTGGTGGGCGTCGGCAGGCTGATCGGTGCTGGTCGGTCCGGTGCGGTCTGGTACGGTCCGTCATACTGGCGCCCGTGACCTTCCGGACCCTCTCCCTCTCGATCTTCGGGAGGGTCCGTCCCCTCAGTGCCGTCGCCTATGCGACCGTTCTGGCGATCGTCCTCGTCGGGGTCGTGTCGGCCACAGACCTCGGATCGGCGAGCCCGAGCGGCGCCCCGTCTGCCCGACCCAGCATCGCTCCGTCGAGCGAACCGTCGAACGGACCCAGTACCGAACCGTCGTCGGGGCCGAGCAGTGAGCCCTCCCCTGAGCCCACGCCAACGCCCAGCCCGACCCCCACGCCTAGCCCGACACCCACGCCTAGCCCCACACCGACCGCCACACCCACACCGACGGCGACCCCGACGCCTAGCCCGACACCCGAACCGACGCCGAAGACGCCGCATCCGACGCTCCCGACCACGGACCTGATCAGCGTCATGACGGCGAACGGGACGATCCCGGTGCTGCCGTTCGTGCTGTTCATCCTGGGGAGCGCCTGCTTCTCGCTCGTCCTCGACGCGACCCGCCGCGCCCGCCGCTAGGGTCCGCGTCAGGCGGCGACCCCCGCCAGTCGCCGCGTCGCGCGTGACCCACTCGATTCTCGCTCTATGCGTTGACTGGATGCACCGCTATTCTGGTGCGGTCAGCGATGGTCCGGAGCGGTCTGGTGTCATCGACTGTCATACTGCGCCCGGGACGCTCGGCGTCCGCATTCATCCATATCCATTCATCAGCAGGGATCGGGAGATATCGAACGATGAGAGTTCGTCGGCTGGGGGTGCTGTTGTGCGCCGCCGCTCTGTCCATGGGCACCGTGAGTCTGGTGTCCGCCCAGGAGCCCATCTGCAATCCGGAGAACCAGGTCCAGGGCCAGTGCCCCGAAGAGTCGTGGGAGCCATCCTCGGAACCGACGGATCGAGAGTCCGCCGAGCCGACCGACGAGGAATCAGCTGAGCCGACCGACGAGGAATCGGCTGAGCCCACGGACGAAGAGTCCGCCGAGCCGACCGACGAGGAATCGGCTGAGCCCACGGACGAAGAGTCCGCCGAGCCGACCGACGAGGAATCGGCTGAGCCCACGGACGAAGAGTCCGCCGAGCCGACCGACGAGGAGAGCGACGAGCCGTCGTCCGAGCCGTCCGACGAGGAGAGCGACGAGCCGTCGTCCGAGCCGTCCGACGAGGAGAGCGACGAGCCGTCGTCCGAGCCGTCCGACGAGGAGAGCGACGAGCCGTCGTCCGAGCCGTCCGACGAGGAGAGCAACGAGCCGTCGTCCGAGCCGTCCGGCATCGTCGCCGGCCTGACCTCGGAGCCCACACTTCCTCCGACCGATGGTCTTGGCGCTTCGACGACAGGCGGGCCCGACGCCACGCTGCCGCTCGTCCTGCTGATCCTCGGATCGGTCGGTCTGGCCAGCATCGCCCTTGTGCCGAAGCGGTCCCGCCGCTAGGCGACCACGAGCGTCGGCGGGGCCGACATCCGCACCAGTCCATCCTGGAGAGCCCGGCCGTTCGGTCGGGCTCTTCGTTCGCCTGAGGCTCGATGGCGCCGACGGTCATGGGACTCGTGGTGTGCCCGCGCACCGGTTTCGATGTCGGTCCAAGCGGTTCTGATGCGATTCCGATGGGTCCGGGAGGGTCCATTGGTACTGGACAGGGTGGGACCCGTCGCCGATGCTCGGTCGTGTTCATTCAAGCGCCCATCGAGGCAGATCGGGGAGACAGACATCATGACGCAACGTCGACTGGCCGCACTCGCGGGCGCCGTCGTCCTGTCGCTTGGGGCCGTCGGTTCGGTCGCGGCGAACGACGAGTGGTGCGACGACAACTTCGCGCCGACCTTCGTCCAGGATCCGTGCTGGGAGCCGAGCGACGAGCCGAGCTACGAGCCGAGCGAAGAGCCCTCGGAAGAGCCGAGCGAAGAGCCCTCGGAAGAGCCCTCGGAAGAGCCGAGCGAAGAGCCCTCGGAAGAGCCCTCGGAAGAGCCGAGCGAAGAGCCCTCGGAAGAGCCGAGCGAAGAGCCCTCGGACGAGCCCAGCGATGAGCCGTCCGGCGAAGTCGCCGCGCTGACCTCAGACCCGACCCTCCCGCCCACCGATACCCTGACCCCAGCCGGGCAGGACGGTCCTGACGGCTCGCTGCCGCTGGTCCTGCTGATCCTCGGCGCCGTCGGTCTCGGTGCTGCCGGACTCACCCCGCGTCGAGCGGGCAAGCGCTAACGCCAGGGAATTCGAGCCGGCACGAGCCGGCCCCGATCGCCACCTCGAGGAGCCCGACCCGCCAGGGGGTCGGGCTCTTCTTCACGTCCCCCCGAAGTACACGCCGGCGCGACGATTGGCCAGGACGGGGATCTGTCGCCGGACCGCTGCCACGCGATCCGTGTCGATCGTGGCGCGGATGATCCCGACCGCATCGGGAGCCCGCGCGACCACCGTGCCCCACGGGTCGATGACCATCGAGTGCCCGTAGGCCGGCTGGCCCGGCGGTCCGAAGATCTGCGCAGGCGCGAGGACGTAGGCGCCGTTCTCGATCGCGCGCGCCCGCAAGAGGACCTCCCAGTGGTCTCGACCGGTCCGTTCGGCGAAGTTCGACGGGACCGTCAGCACCTCCGCGCCCGCGAGCGCCAGGGTCCGATAGAGCTCGGGGAAGCGAACGTCGTAGCAGATCGACAGTCCGAGGGTGACGCCCTCCACGTTGGTCGTGATGGCCGCATCGCCCGGGCTGACGAACGATGACTCCGTGTCCACGGGTCCGTCGTCGACCGCGACATCGAAGAGGTGGACCTTGCGATACGTGGCGGCGATCGTGCCGTCCGGGCGGATCAGGACACTGGTGTTGTGCGGGCGAGTGCGATCTGGTGACACTTCCGCGAGACTGCCGAGCAGGATCCAGACCCCATGCCGGCGGGCGACGTCGCTGAAGGCATCGGTGTGCTCGCCGGGGATCGGCCGGGCGGACGCCCGGTACCCTTCGTGTGGACCCCGGAACTGGAGATATTCAGGCAGGGCCACGAGCCGGGTCCCATCGCCGGCGGCCTCCCCGGCGAGGGCGACCGCCCGTTCGATATTCGCCGCCACGTCATCGGTCGCATCGAGCTGGACCAGGCCCACACGTAGCTCCATGGGCCCATCCTAGTCGTCCGGGTTCGCCCTCAGCGGATACCTGTGTCGTAGGAAAGGTCGACGAGGGCCCGCAGCCCGTCGGTGACGGTCACCGATGTCAGGGCTGGTGTGCCCAGGAGGCCCTCGACCGGCGCGGCTTCGACCGTATACACGCCCGGCGAGACGGCCAGGTCAACGGTGCCCAGCAGCCCTGTCCGGCCCTCAGCGACGGTCGCGCCGTTGACGTCCTTGACCACGATGAGGGCACCCACGACGGGACGTGGCGCACAGGCAGGATCTGGCGGGTTCGATTCGACTGGACAGACCGGTCCAGCCGTCACACTGAGCGTCATGCCGGTCGGAAACGCGCCACCGTCAGGCAGCACGCCGGCCGGGACGGGCGGTCCTTCCTGGGAGACGAGGTTGAAACCGCCGTCCGGCAGCACGGCGATCGTCCAGATGTGGCGGTCGATGCATCCTGCCGGACAGTCGCCCCAGCCGACCGTGACCTGCACCACGAACGCACCCACACCGGATGCGGGCTGGACCTCGTACCAGGCGGACTGTCCGATGAGCTGCGGATCCTTCGGGAGGATCGTGCTGAACCTGGGCTCGGCGCGGACAACGGCCGCCCAGGCCGCTTCGGGGGTGGTGACAGGGATCGTGCTGGGACTCGGTGACGGCGCGGCCGATCCGCACGCGCCGACGAGGATGATCACGATGACGAGGAGCATGGGACGAAGGTTCGACATGGCCCGGAGACGATGGCACAACCGCCGTGGTTCCGCGACCCGTCACCACCCGCCTTGACGCGGCCCCACCCGCGACCGGACCATCGACGTCGGCACCGCCCTCGTCATCGGCCAGCGTCCCGCTGAGGTATCCCCGTGACCGAACGTCTCGACCTGTTGGAAACCCTGCGCGCCGGCCTCCCGAAGCTCGATGGGCCGCCGAAGCATGTCGTCATCGTTGGCGCGGGGATGGCCGGGCTCACGGCCGGCATGCTGCTCAAGGAGGCGGGGCACAAGGTCACGATCCTCGAGGCACGGAATCGCCTCGGCGGGCGGGTCTACACCTATCGCGGGTTCGCCGGGGGGATGTACGGCGAATTCGGGGCGATGCGGTTCCCCAAGCAGCACCGGCTCGGCCAGCAGCTCATCCACGAGCGCTTCAAGCTCCCGACCACGCCGTTCCCGATGTTCGACGAGGACACATTCATCCACCTGAACGGCCGGCTGGTCCGGCGCAGCGCGTTCGATGCGGCGACGTTCGACTACAGCCTGCCCGACGGCGAACGTGGCCTGGCCCCGTCGGACATCCTCAAGGCCGCGATGCACCCGCTCCATGAGCTGATGACGCTACCGGGTGGCTGGGAGCAGATCATCGCGCGCTACGACGGGTACTCGCTCCTGAGCTATCTGGTGGAGCGGCGCGTCAGCGAGCAGGCGCTCTGGCTGATGGGTCCGCTGCTCAATCTCGAAGGGCGCTATCACTTCTCGCTCGTCGAGTGGTTCGCCCACTACCACGAGGACGTCTTCGGCGATCTCTCGTTCATCGACACCGGTGCGGACTCCCTCCCGAATGCCTTTGCGCCGATCCTGCTCGGCGACACGCGCTTCGGTGCCGCGGTCCACGCGATCGAGCAGGGCCCTGACGAGGTGACCGTCCGCTTCCGCGACGGCGTCGGGACGTCGCTGTCGGTGACGGCCGACGAGTGCATCCTCACGGCCCCGCTCATCCTGCTTCGGCACATGGAGATCACCGGTCTCGACATCGACAAGTGGTTCACGATCCGCAACGTCTACTACGGCCGGGCGCACAAGATCTTCATGCAGTTCAGCCGCAAGTGGTGGGTGGAGGACTATCACATCACCCACGGCGTGACCGTGACCGACCTCGCCATCCGGAACGTGGTCTACACGCCCGCCGGTCAGGTCCCCGGGATGGACCGCGGCGTGCTTATCGCCTCATACGCGTGGGAGCAGGACAGCATGGCCTACAGCATGCTGACCGAGGCCGAGCGGATCTCGCAGGCGCTCGAGGACCTGGTCAAGATCCATCCCGAGGCACGCGACACGTTCGAATTCGGTGTCTCGTACGACTGGGCGCTGGATCCGTATGCGGGTGGCATCGGACCGCTGTTCCGTCCGCACGAGCTGACCAGCCAGTTCTACGACGACATCGTCCGTCCGGTGGGCCGAGTCTGGTTCGCCAACGATGCCTGCGACCAGCGGGGACGACGCTGGATCGAAGGGGCCATCGCGGCCGCCACGAAGAACGCCTATGCCATCCACATGGGGATGCGCAACCAGATCCCGACCGCCGCGGCCGAGTAGGTCCTAGCCGGCCGTTTCGTGGATGGTCTGCGCGGCGCGGATCCCCGATTCGAGGGCGCCCTGGATCCACGCGTGATACAGGGAGCAATGCTCACCGGCGAAGTGGATCCGGCCCTCTGACCGGATGATGTCGGCCTGCAGATCCGTCTGTTGTTCCGGGGCGAACATCGCGAACGCGCCGCGGGCCCAGCGGTCCGCATACCAGGCGTGGGTGGCTCCGCCTTCGTATTCCTCACGCACCCGTGGATGGATCCGGGCGACGTCGTCGAGCGCCTCCTCCAGCCGCGTCTCCTCGTCCATCGCGCCCCATTGCAAGGCGTCCTGACCCCACGTGTAGCTCGCCAGCAGGACGCCGCGCGTCGTCGTGGGATCGGGGGTGGGGTAGTTCATCCGCCGGACCGGCAGCTCCGTGACCGTGCCACCGCCGAAGATCCCGTCGTCCTCTTCCCAGAACCGGTTGCGCACCTGGAAGAGGATCTTGGTCGAGGCGTGATAGTTGAGCTGGCGGATCGCCCGCTGCTTGGCATGCGAGAACGGCTGGATCACCTCGATCGTCCGGAGGACGGAGAACGGGATCGTGACGATGACGTGGTCGGCCGTGAACTGGTGGCGGCCCGATTCCGTCTTGAAGTGGACGGTCACCCGGTCGGTGTCCTGGTCGAGCGCGAAGACGTTGGCCCCGAACCGGATCTCGTCCTGCAGGTGCGCGTAGAACGCGTTCGGGAGGCCATCCATCCCGCCGGCGATCTCCTGCATGTCGACGTACGCCCCGCCAAGGTCCTCGCGCAGGATCTCGACGAGCGAGTTGTGCATGTCGGCTTCGAGGAAGTTGAGCACGGCGTAGTACTCGATCGCGCCGCGCGACCAGCCCTTGAAGCGCAGGAACTCGTAGAGCGAGTACTGGTCGTACTCGCGCACGATGTGCTCCCACGCCGCGTCGCCATCGTGTTCGACCATCGCCCGCAGATCGGCGATGGTGGACTCCCAGAGCTCGTCGGCATTCCGCCCGCGCTCGTGTTCGTCGACGGTGAACGGGAGCCGGCCCGGATCGCGATCCGCCTCTTCCTTCGTGAGACGCATGCCGCCGATGTGGACGAGCGCCTTCGGGTTGCCCATCACGAATGGTCGCAGCCGCAGACCGAACAGGTCGCAGTAGCGCAGCGTGAGATCGTGCGCGCGCGGGATGCGCATGCCGCCGGCCTCGGCGTACAGCCCGGGCGCGAACGTGCGGAGCGTGTAGATCCGGCCACCCACCCGGTTCTGCGCTTCCAGGACGGTCACGTCGTGACCCTGGCGCTTGAGCTCGAAGGCGGCCACCAGACCGGCCAGACCGGCACCCACGACGACGACGCGCTTGCGCGGGCCCGGTCGCCAGTCGAGGCCGGAGTCCGGCGTCGCGAGCACCTCGGGGTCGACCGGCGTCGTGACCGGCGGGATCTCGTCAGGCGCGAGACCGGCCTCCCCGGATGCCAGATTCTCAGACCCGGTTGGATCGGTCATCCCGAGCGCCTCCAGACGTGGTCAGCGGCAGTTCGCACGATTCGATGAACGTCACAAGCATATGGTGCCCGCGGACGTCACTCGACAGCGTAGAGGTCGAACGTCGTCGTCTCCCGGCAAAGCGTGAAGCCAAAGTACTGCGCCTGGTCCGCACAGCTGGAGGTCCACTCGGCGGTCGCGATGGGTCGATTCGCGCGCCACGGATCCGATTCGCCCGACAGAGTCCAGCCCGTGACCACCAGGCCATTCGCCTTGAAATCCGCGTTGTGGTTGACGAAGAACATGTTCTCCCACGTGTTCATGGTGCCCCTGAGGACCACCGCGGACCGGCAAATCGGCACGCGCCATCGATCCGGCTGTTCGACGGTCGACCCGGCATCCATGTGCAGCACGATCTTGTCCGCCGCAATCCCGGGCAGGACGACCACCGCGTTGACGACCCAGTCGTATGTGCCCGTCCCGGCCACGGTCATGGTGTTGCATGGGCCGACGTCACTCGTCGTCTGGGAGGTGAGCTCACCCCTGCCCTTCCACGTGTCGGTCGCCGGATCGTAGGTGAGCCGGATCTTGCCCGATGCGCGAGCCACCGCGTTGGTCGTCGGGTGGCCCGTGACCTTGGAGATCGTGAACTTCGAGAGGATCCGGAGTTCGACGTCGAAAGGCGAGTCGGTCCTGAAGCGCACGTCGAGCATCCCGATCCCCCGGTTCGACGTGCTCTTGAGGCTCACCGTGGAGACGGCCTCGAGGCGATTCGGAGCCGTGAAGGTGATGGTGGCGGGCGCATCCTGCTTCGTCCCGGCGGCCGGACTCAATCGTCCCTGACCTGCGAGCGTCGCGACGACCGGCTTGTCGAGATCGGTGCCCTCCACCTTGTGGACTGGTCGGGCGGTGAACGTGACGCGTTCGTTCAGCTGGACGTCGCGACCCGTCTCACTCGACACGATCTTGACGCAGGAGCCGTCTCGCCAGCGCTTCTGCGCGGCGTCCAGGAGGAACGTCGCCACCTGCATGGATGGGTCGAGCGCCTGATGCAACAGGGTGGTCATGTCGGCGGTGGTCGCGTCGGCATCGGCGCGGACGGTCGCGCTGGTGGGGTCGGTCGGCATCGTAACGCTCCCGACGTCGCCGGGCGCGCCGCTCAGCGAGACACCTCCGGCGAGCGTCAGGGCGCGGTCGATGGCCGGCCCGGAACCGCCGGAACTGCTGGTCGCGGCCGCAGAATCGAACGTGTAGCCCGTCAGGAACGCGTCCTCGCTCACATGGCCGACGATCGAGCCGGACGTCTTGAACCCCGCCGTCCCCGCGGTGGTCCCACCGACGCCGGCGCCGGTCGCGGTGGTGGTGATGTCCAGGTCGAACGACGCATGGACCGATCCGTTCGCGTCCGGGCACATCTCGATCTCGACGCCGCCCGCCGACGTCACCGTCAGGGTGCCGACGACCGCGCCGTTCGCATCGAAGACGGTGGTCGTGATCGTCATGGTCACGTCGCCGGCGAGCATCGACCCGCTGGTTGCGAGCGTGAATGCCGCCTGCATCGACGAGTGCGCCCGCAGCCCATCGATCACAAGATCTTCCTCGCCACTCGAGGGCACGCTTCCGGAACCGGGGACCGCGCTGGGCGTGAACTCACTCATCAGGATGCCCACGAACTGTGAGAGCGCCATGAGGTCACCGCCGATGAGCGCGCCGAACGCCGTCACGGGCGGGCCGGCGGCAGGGTCCGATGAGGCGACCTTCGGGCTCGCCGCCGCCGCGTCGAGGAGCGTGCCGAGCGCGTCGTGGCGGAGCTGGATGACCGCGTCGGTCATCCCCGGGACGAGTCGTTCCCCGCCGGCCCGCTCGACCAGCGCGCGCAGGATCTCGTCCTCGCCGCCGCCCAAGGCCTCCAGGGACAGGTTCGCGGGCATCGAGAGTGGCGTGGCCGGCCCCTGGCTCGCTGGCGCCGATCCCGCCGCCGACGCTCCCGGGTCGGACGAACCGCTCTTCGAGGCGGTTCCGCCGCACGCGGTCACGATGAGCACGACGATCAGGACGACCGCGGACTTCATGTCCGGATGATGGACCGGGGATCCTACCGCGGGCATCGTCCAGTTGCGCCACCGAGAGTATGCTCGCGGCGCGACGTGCAAGCGTCAGGACACACGGACCAGCGGCGTTGCTGTTGGCAGGCCCGCTGAGGTGACCACATCATGTCCAAGCCGTTGTCTGCCGTGATGGCCGTCGCCGTCCTGGCGTTGGCTGCCTGCGGCGGGTCCGCCCCGGGCGCCAGTTCAGCGCCTCCGGCCGGAACGCCGGCCGCCGGCGCGACAGCCACGCCCGTCGCCGCCACCCCCGCCACGACTGACACGGCGACAAGCATCGCGCCGGGCGACCCGTGCGCCGTGCTCACCGCGGATGATCTCAAGACGGTCATCGGCGCCGAGTACGAGGCCGGCGTCCTCGACGACTTCGGCCTGTGCACGTGGCAAGGCGAACCGCTCGTGGTCATGGCCTTCCAGGAGGTCTCGATCGACTTCGCCAAGAGCTCGTTCACCGGTGGCGAGGACGCGACCGTGAGCGGGAAGACCGCGTACTGGCACCCCGCCCAGGGCTACCAGTCCCTGTGGGTCGATGTCGGTGGTGGTTGGACCCTCGTGCTCTCGTTCCCCAAGACCGAGCCAGGCCCCGCGGAGCTGGCCTTCGCCTTGCAGCTGGCCGAGATCGCCGTCGGCCGGATGTAGGCGCGTTCAGGTATGGATCACTCGGCCGTCAGCTTGAGCTGACCAGTCGCGACCACCTTCTGAAAGTCCCAGTTGAAGGCGTCGCCTTCGAACTTGCATTCGACCGTCACCGGATAGGGACCCGCGGGCTGGTCTTTGATCTTCGCGTCGACGCCCAGACCCGGGAATCCCAGGAATTCCTGGCCGCATGCCCAGCTGTCGATGACGACCGGCAGACCCGGGAAGGTCATCAGCTGGCACGTGGCGGACACCGTCTCCGGGTACCAGGCGACCATCGAGATCATCATCAGCCGGCGGGTACGGTCGACCATGCCCCAGATCTTCGAGCCGCCTTCGCCGCCCAGCTCATCGATGGTGTGACCCGCTGACGGCACCGGCGGATCGCTGAAACGGTACGTGCCATCGCTCTTGCTGATTGATGCCTCCGGGCTGCAGTCACCCCCGACCTGGCGTTCGAACGTGATCCTTCGCTCGACCGTGAACGTGGAGCCGGCGTCGATCAGCGCGTTCGGGTCGTTCGGATCCGGTTCCATGGCCACCCGAACCGTGGCCTTGAGCGTCTCCAGGCCGGTCAGTCGCGACGCGTCGCCCGAACCCGTGTCGATCGTGCTGGTCCGTTCGATGTTGATCGTGCCCATCAGCGCGTGACAGGCCCCATCGCCGATGTCGAAGTTCCATGTCTCGGACCCATTGCGATGGCCATCGAGGTCCCTATCCTCCTGCCCGTCCTGACAATCGTCGCCATCCGAGTCCGGGTCGAGCTCTGTGGCGATGCCGTCGCCGTCCCAGTCCCGGCCCCCGTCCTCCCGGTGTGCGGCGTAGCCATGCGCGGCGTCGAAGACGCCGGCGACGATGTCCTGCTTGTCGGGCACCTTGTCGGCATCGCTGTCCTTCTTTGCAGGGTTGGTGCGGAAGCGTTCGGTCTCGTCGAAGTCCACGACGCCGTCGCCATCGGAATCCTTGGTCACGCCAGCCTCCTGATCGCGCGCCGTGACGTTCGCGGGCATCAACCACAGGCTGAGCAGCCTCGAGTTCCGCGGCGGGAGGGCGTCCAGATCGATCGAATACGGTGGGAATCGGGCGGGGTCGTTGACGTTGATGATGCGGTGGCCGTTCGCGACGGCATAGCCGGTGATGACAAAGCCATGCGTGAGTCCGGCGCCCGCGACCGGCCGTCCGGCGTCGATCGAGGCCGTGATGTCCGCCCAGGCAAGATCGTAGCTGGTATATGTCGGAACGGATGTCACCCCCACTCCCAGCGCGAAGGCGAACGCGGCCTCGGTCTGATCGGGGTCGGTGCCGTAGCCGTAGTTCAAGTCCTCTTCCGGACGACCGGGCTGGCGGTCCTTGAACACCTCGTAGCCGAGCCGGTCCTGGCTCAGGTCGCCACCGTAGAAGTGGTTGAGCATCACGATCATGGCCAGGGAGCAGTTCATCTGGTCGGCCGGGTCGTCCCGGCTGGCCTGCGCGTGCAGCGCGTCCCAGGGATGCGCGCCCGTTTCCTCTGGGCGCTCGAGCAGGAGCATGCTGGTGTCCTTGCGCTGGACCAGCCAGGGCACGGACAGATGTTTGCCGGGGGTGTCATCGAGCGTGGGCTCGACCCTCGCCGCGCGCGGGTCTCCGCTGTATGCGGCCAGGCGGACCAGGCCCTCGGCGACCCCCTCCGGCGCCCGTTCGAAGCGGCTGCTCGCCGACACGGCAGACGTCGTGAGGCCTCCGGCGATCGCGGTCACGCGCCACACGTATCGACCCGCGGGCAGGGCGCCGATATCCAGGACGGGCTCGGTCACCGTGGTGTCGAGGACGGGTGCCGCAAAGGTCTCGTCCGCTGCCACCTGGACTCGATACGACGTCGCGCCCAGCGAGGCGTACCAGTCCAGCGTCGCCTCGGGACCCTCGATGATGGCGCCGTCGATGGGCAGCAGGACCTCCACCGGCGGGACCGGGTTCGGCGCGCCAGGGGTGGCGAGTGCCGGCGAGTAGCGCACCCAGGCGGTCGGGCTGAAGGCGGTGTTCGAGCCCGGTGGCCGGCCGATGGTGGTGCCCGGCTCGACGTGGTCAGGGACGAAATCGCCGACGACCATCGATACCGCGTTGGCCTCGCCCTCGCCCCAGGCAACGCGATCAAGGCGCCGGCCATCGGCATCGAGCAGGGAGACGTTGCCAGCCGTCCGACCGAGGGCGACGCCCGTCGCGGCATCCAGTGTGACCAGCCGCCGCTCGCCCGGCTCCAGCGGATCACCGGTCGCCGACAGGGCGATCGCCCTGTCGGCGATCTCCAGGGTGGCGCCACTGACGTCGACCGCCGTCGCCCCCGCGTTCGTCACCTCGATGAACCCGGGCTCGCCGGGCGCGGGGTCGAACCGGATCTCGGCCAGCACGAGTCCCGCCGCCGGGCCGGGTGACGGCGCGTCCGATGGCCGGACGGCGATCGGCCCGCTCGGAACCGGCTGACCGGTGGGACTCGCCGACGGGGTGATCCCGATGGACGGCTCCGGCGTGTCAGATGGCGATGGCGCGCAGCCGGTCAGCAGGAGCAGCGAAAGGGCCGCCGCGCCGAGTGGATAGAGCGCCCGTCGCTTTGCCATGGCTGCGCAGCATACGATGGCCTGCGCCCTCGCCAGGCCATCATCGACCCGCTGACGACCGTGAGCCTGCCGCGCGAGATCACCGCGGCCAGCTGGATGGACGTGCTCTGCCACGCGGTCGAATCCTCCACCGCTCGACCACTCACCGCGCGCGAACGATCCGCGACCGGTCGGCGCACCGCGTACAACGGCGCCAATCCCATCAGCGATCTGGGCGACGCGGGCGCTCGAACTGCTCGGGCGCTGGTTTCGCCAGGCGGTGGACCACCCCACGGACCGTGCGGCGCGCGAGGGGATGATGCTCGCCGCGACGTACGCGGGGATCGGGTTCGGGAACTCGGACGCGGACCTGACGGCCGTCTTCGACAGCTCGATGGCGAACTGGTGAATCGGCGACCTACCCGCCGCGTTCGCGCCGATGCTTGGCGACGAAGGCGGCTGCCTGCGCGCGCCGCTCCAAGTTCAGTTTCGAAAGGATGGAGCTGACGTAGTTCTTGACGGTCTTGTCGGACAGGAACACGTCGGCGGCGATCTCCTTGTTCGTCTTGCCCTCGGCCACGAGCATGAGGATCTTGCGCTCCTGCGGCGTCAGCACGGACAGCTCATCGTTCGAGTCGCCCGCGGCGATGCGCCGGACCCGTTCCAGCACTCGCTCCGTGACGGCAGGGTCGAGCAGCGAATCGCCTCGACCCACGGATTCGAGGGCGGCGACGAGGTCGCGGGCGCGGATCTGCTTGAGCAGGTATCCGGACGCCCCGGCGACGATCGCCGAGAGCACCGCCTCGTCGTCGGGGAACGACGTGAGCATGACGACCCGTATCTCTGGGAATTCGGACCGGATCTCGCGGCACGCCTCCACCCCGGAGCCGTCCGGTAGCCGGACATCCATGATCACGATGTCCGGTCGGTGGAGGCGCGCCTGCGCGATCGCTTCGGCGACATCACCGGCCTGCGCGACCACCTCGAAGTTGGGTCGTCGGTCGAGCAGCGCGACCAGCCCCTGGCGGACCACCTCGTGGTCGTCGACGACCAGGAGCCGCAGCGGCCGGTCGGGGGTCGTCTCGGTCATCGGTTCACCGCCGTGTCGGAAGGATCGGACAGGGTCACGATGATACGGGTGCCCTGACCCGGGGCGCTCGACACCCGGAACGCCGCCCCGATCGCGTCGGCGCGCGTTCGCATGTTGGCCAGCCCGTGGTGGCCGCTGGCCGCAGGGCTCGCGGCATCGAATCCCACCCCGTCATCGGCGATCGTGAGCGTCGCCCCACCCGGCTGGCGATGGAACGACACGGTCACCATCGTGGCCCGAGCGTGTCGCGCGGCATTGCTGAGCGCCTCGCGGGTGAGCTGGAGCAGCTCGGCCCCATGGGCGGGGGAGAGTCGGGCGCCCGCCTCGGTCTCGACGTCGAGGTCGATCTCGACCAGTGTGTTGTATCGGAACTGCTCGCCGAGCGCGACGATCCCCGCCGCCACGTCGGTGCCGTCGAACGACTCCGGGCGGAGGCCGTAGATGAAGTCGCGCAACTCGCGGATCGAGGCCTGCAGCGAGTCGATCGCCGCGTCGACCCGGGCCTCCGCCTCCGTCGGGGAAGCCGACATCATCTCCGGGACGTCCTCGAGCGAGAGCGAGACCCCGTAGAGCGACTGGATGATGCCATCGTGCAGGTCGCGTCCGATCCGGTCGCGCTCGGCGACGATCGCGTAGTCCGCGGCCTCCTGGTGGAGCCGGGCGTTGTCGATGGCGATCCCGGCATGGAGCGCGAACAACTCGACGAGTCGCTGGTCCTCGGCCGTGAACTCCGCCCTATCGGTCTTGTCCGTCAGGTAGAAGTTCCCCACCGAGCGACCACTCGACGTGACCGGGACGCCCAGGAACGAGGTCATCGGCGGATGGTGCTCGGGGAACCCAGCGCTGTCCGGATGGTCGGCGATGTTCGGGATCCGGTAGGAGCGGCCCTCACGGATGATCAGGCCGAGCAGCCCTCGTCCGCGCGGCAGTGGGCCGATCATCTCGCGAACGTGCGGCGTGACGCCACTGGTGATGAACCGCTGGATCCGACCGTCGGCCCCGGCGATGCCAAGCGCTGCATAGCGCGCGCGGACCAGGCCCCGGGCGCGCTCGACGATGAGCTGGAGCGCCTCCTCGATGTCGAGGAGTCCGGCGATCGCGCGAGCGGCCTCATCGACGGCCGCGAGGGCCGCCGCATCAAGCGTCGGACCGCTCGCCCGCGTGGTGGGGCGACGTGGGGCCATGGCCGCGAGCCTAGCAGCGTTCACGGGCCTGCGGGACGTCCGGCCCACCGAAAACCTGCCGACCGGCACATGGGGGATGAGCGGCGGTGCGCCACGGTAGGGTCATGCGCCGAACGATGCACCTCCCGTGATGGCCGGGTCGAGCGAGACACCCTCGGGACGGACCCCGCGTCGGGTCATGGTCGCGACCGACGCGACACCGACATCGGCGGGCGCCGAGCGAGCCGGCATCCAGCTCGCGGCCCGCGTCGGCGCGAGCCTGATCCTGCTGAGCGTGATCGATCCATCGCGGCTTCGGTCTCCGGGTGGACCGTTCTATACCCGTGTGGACCAGGTGCGCCACCAACGGGAGGCGGCCCTCGGAAACCTCGTGGACGTCGCGCGGGCGAAGGGCATCCCGGCACAGTTCCTGATCTGGGAAGGCCCGCCGGGCCCATCGGTGGTCGAAGCGGCGGCGGCTGAGGAGGCGGACGTCATCGTCGTCGGCAGCCACGGCCGCGGGCCTGTCGGGCGGCTGCTCCTTGGCAGCGTGTCGTCGCACATCGTGGACCACGGCGGTCGCACGGTCGTTGTGGTCAAGCCCGGACAGCGTCTCGACGACGTCTGGCCGCAGGACGCCTGACTCGAACGTCAGCCCGGGGCCGGATCGGGTCCGGGATCCTCACCACGAGCCACCGCGGCCAGCCGCGGGAGGTAGTGCGCCCAGCCGATGTCGTGGATCGGCCGCTCGTCCGGAGGGAGACCGCGATGGGTCAGCTGGAGGAGCGTCCCGTCCCCGTCCGGGGCAAGGTCGATCTCGACGGTGGACGATCCCGGCGGGACCGTCAGGCTGCCACGCCAGCCCCACGTGAAGACGACCCGTGTGTCGGGCACGAGCTGGACGAACGCCCCCTCGGCCACGGCGCCACCGGCCATCGTCATCCGGAACCGTCCGCCCGGCACGGGGTCGATCTCGGCCCCGACCCCCTGCCAGCGCGCCCATCGGACCGAATCGGTCAGATAGGCATAGACATCCGCCGGTCGCGCCGCGATCCGTCGATCCACGCGGAGGACATCGTCGACCGTCATCGACCGCCGACGTCGCGCTCGACCGCATCGGCGAGTCGGTCGAGGGTCTCTGTCCACATCGCCTCGAGCGCGGGCGCGAGCGGGCCGAGTCGGTCGCGGTCCACCCGGTAGAGGCGTCGGTTGCCGTCGCGACGGGCCTGGACGAAACCGGCATCGCGCAGGATCGCCAGGTGCTGCGAGATCGCGCCGAAGGTCACGTCGAACCGGCCCGCGATGTCGCCCGCGGACCGTTCCTGGTCCCAGACGAGGCGGAGGATCTCGCGGCGGCGTGGTTCGGAGACGATCTCGAAGGCGTCCATCTGGCGGCAATTTTAGTCTGGATTGAAATCGTGCGTCCAGCGCGTTAGTATAGCCACCACTAAAACAGACCTTGGCCATGAGAGGAGCATCGCGACCGATGGGTGACTACCACATCCTGATGCAGTTCGACATCGCGGCGGACCGTGAGGCCGTCCACGGGGCCCTGGCGACAGAAGCCGGGATCCGGAGTTGGTGGTCGGTCCGGACGGACGGACCGACGGACGGCCAGCTGCGGGTGTCGTTCCCGGACGTCCCGCAGCCGTTCGAGTTCACCGTGGCCCGGAACGATGACGAGCGCGTGGAATGGGTCACCGGCGGCTTCCCGCCCTGGTGGGCCGGCACGGCCGTGCGGTGGGATCTTGCCGAGAACCCCGACGGGCCCGGCACGCGGCTTCTCTTCAGCCATCGCGACTACGCGCCGGACAATCCCGTCATCCCGATCGTGACACCCGCCTGGGCGCAGATCATCCTGCGGTTGAAGGGCTACGCGGAGAGCGGTGAGCGGCAGCCGTTCTTCGACTTCTGAGGCCTGCGGCGAGGCCCGCGGCATGGACGGACGCCGCGGGCCGGATTTGAGCGCTCGGCGCTCGACGGCTATCCGAGCGGCGCGGCGGCGATCGCGTGCTCCATCTCGGTGTCCCAGATCACGACGGCGTGGTAGCCCTCCATCACCGTCGCGTTCATCTCCGCGGGGATGACGAAGTCCTGCATCCCCTCGGTCGCCTTCAGTGGCCCGAGGTCCAGGAGCTTGGACTTGTCGACGTCTGCCGTGGCCGTGACATCGTCGTTCGAGACGAGGACGACGTTGGTGTGGGCGATGGCCTCGATCGCGAAGTCCTCGAGGACCACAACGTACGAGCCATCCGGCTTGACGACGAGCTGGGCCTGGCCAGTGGCCGAACCGTCCACATCGTGGAAGGTCCCGGCCCCCATGACCTGGGCGGTCGCTGCGGCACTCGGGGCCGTCGACGGTGGTGCCGATGTGGCACTGCTCGTGCTACAGGCCGACGCGACGATGGAGACGATCGCCACGCTCGCGATGAGGAAGAGGCGGCGGCGCGGCCGCGTGGATGTGCTGTGCATCGGGTGGTTCCTCCGGTACGCGTCCGGTCGGACGCGTACCGAACCCTGCGCACCGGGTGTGACGTCAGCGCGACGTTCCGATGACGACGGGCCCTAGCCGTCGGCGGATCGCCGTCGCGTGCCGGACACCAGGGCGAGGTCCGACGGGCCCGCAGGAATTTGATCAGCTCCAGCCCGGCGTAATCGTCGTGGCGCCGCTCATGGCGCCGGCCTGGACGCCGCCGTTCACTCGGGCGGCCGGCGTCGTCACCGACGTCTGAAGCCTCGCGTCGCCTGCCTCGATCATCGCGCGTGAGTGCGGCATCCTCGCGATCGTGGGTTGCGGCGATGCCACCGCCGGCCCGCGGACCGGGATGCGAGTCACGATCGACGGTTCCGTCGGGAACGTCGAGCCTGGGTGACGACAAGCGTGGTGAGCCCGGTGAGAGCGATCTCGGCGAGCACGCGCGGCCTCATCGCAATGGCAGGATCCGGAACCGTCCGCCATCGAGCGGCCGCAGGACATCGAAGTGCCGGTGGTCAAGGGTCACGATGGTTCGCGTCCGGTATCGCTCGGCCAGGATCACATTCGAAGCATCCACGACGCCGATGCCCTGGTCGGCATACCGCTCGATGATGGCGCGAGCCTTGACGAGATCCTCGACATCGATCGCGGGTAGGTCCCAGGCACCGCTGGTCAGCTCCGCCAGGGTGGCCGCCTCGGCCGCGACGCCGAGCCGAGACGCCACGAGATCGTCGAGTTCGGCGACCACGTACGGGGAAACCACAAGAGGCTCGGTCGCCCCGTCGAGCACAGCGGCAACGGTCTCGTGATCGGGCTCGTCCGTGTCGAAGAAGGCGAGGAGGGCGCTCGTATCGACGATCACCGCTCGCCGAAGCCCCGCAGGTGTGCGTCAGCTTCGCGCGCGATCGGCGTGCCGCTCGCGAAGAGACCACCGCGGGGGCGCGGCCGATCATCGCCGACGGCATCACGGATCGAGTCCCGGATGACCTCGGCCTCGGACACACCCCGTTGTCGGGCGACACGTTTGATCGCCGACTTGAGCTCCGTCGGCAGATAGATCGTCGTCTTGTCCATAAACGTATGGTGCCACCGCTGGCGCCGGCCATGCCCCGGGAGCGACCGCGCCCCCTTCCCGCCCTGCCGTCCCCGATGACCTGAAACTCGTCACCGGTTGAGTCCCGGGGTCCGATGTCTATCACCTGCGAAGGTCAGGGCTCCCAGGTGGTCAGCCCGACATGCGGCGCCATGAGCATGAAGTCTTGGTCGGCAGTGAGCATGACCAAGTCGTGGCGGACGCACAGTCGAGCGAGCAGCACGTCGATCGTTCCGACCACCCCATCGGGGCGGATCGGCCGGATATCGCTGCTGTCGAAGAGCATCGGCTATCCTTTGCCCGCGCCGACATAGCTCAGCGGTAGAGCAGCTGTTTCGTAAACAGCAGGTCCTCGGTTCAAATCCGAGTGTCGGCTCCACTCCCTCGGCGAGCCGACCCTGATGTCGGATCGCGCAGCAGGGGTGGTGCCATGACGACGAACCCGCGGATCGAGGCCATCGAGCGCGCCACCGGGCGCATCTGGGACGACTGGCTCGCCTACATGGCTTCGATCGGAGCGGACCGGCTGACGCACCACGAGATCGCCTCGGCGCTGATCTCCGAACTCGACGGCAAGGTCGACAACCTCGGTTGGTGGGCGCAGACGACGGCCGTCGCCTATGAGCACCACACGGGTCGACGGGTGCCCGGGCAGCGACCGGACGGCACCTTCCAGACCAGCGTGAGCCGCTCGACCTCGCTCGGCATGGAGGCCCTGATCGGCGCCTGGACCGAGTTCGCCGCGGCCGACCAGGACGTCATAGGACGCATCACTGGCGACGTCCGCGTGAGCGGAACGGCCAATCGCCATACGTGGCGCGCCAAGGGACGGGACGGGATGGCCTACGTGGTCATCAGCGAGCCGAAGAAGGACGGGTCAGCGTCCCTGGTCATCCAGATCCTCGGGACGGCCTCCCTCGAGGACAACGCGGCGGCCAAGGAGGCTTGGACCGAGATCGTCACGCGCTTCGTCGCGACCATCGAGCGCGACTCGACGTAACGCCAGCCGTCGCGCGGAGCGTCAGTCCTCCTCGTCCTCGTCGGAGACGCCGGACCGGCGCCGCATCGCGAGACCGCCCGCCACGAGCCCGACTACCACGATCAGCACGACCGCGATCGGGAGCGCGCTGCCCGAATCCGTCGGGCTCGGGGTGCCGGGGGATGGCGAGGCCGACGCGGCCGGCGATACACCCATCGAGGCATCAGGCGTGGCGCTCGGCGCGGGCGTCTCGACCACGGGCTCGGTGAGCGCCGTGTACCCCGGTGACCCGTAGCCGAAGAGCGGGATGCCGTTCGATGGCTGGTTCGTCCAACCGCCGAACTTGTCGGTCCGGTAGGCGACCAGCGTGTCGTCGTGGAACAGCATGTGGTACGGCGCATCGTCGTAAAAGATGTTCTGCATCTGCGCCATCAGCGCATGCCGCTCTTCGTCACTCCTCGCGGTGTTCTGCGCGACGAAGAGCCGGTCGTACTCCGGGTTGGAATACAGGCTGTCGCTGCTTCCGCCGATCGCGTCGGTCGTGAAGATCTGGATGAGCGGGTTGGGGTCCGCGTACCCCGTCCAGGACCAGATGACCAGGTCCCAGTCCGCCTTGTAGCGCTTCCCTGCCTCGGGGGGGAGGATCAGGTCGTACAGCGTCGCCTCGTCAAAGACCTGCGTCGTCACGGCGATCCCGATGAGCTCGAACCAGCCCTTGATGAATTCCGCGGAAGGCGCATAGAAGGGCGAGTCCGTCGGCAGGTAGAGCCGAAGCTTGATCGGCTTGCCCTCCTTGTCCAGCCGTTTCCCGGACGCCTCGAGCGGGTAGCCAGCGTCGGTCAGCTTCTGCCCGGCGAGCTCGAGGTCGAATGTGCGGGGCCGGTCCGGCTCGACATGCCACTTCTGCTGGAACGGCGGGACCTGCGTCGTGCCGGGGAGCCCGTAGCCGCTCAGGACCCGGTCCACCAGCAGGTCCTTGTCGATCGCGTAGCCCAGGGCGTCTCGGAACGCCGGGTCGCGCAGCGCCTTGGTGGACGCCCCGCCGCCCTTGATGTCCTTGGCGTAGCTGTTGATCGAGAGCATCGTCCAGCCGTTGGTCGTGCCGTTCACCGTGACGATGTCCGGCTGGCCCTTGAGGTCGTTGAACTGATCCGCGTTCATGCCCTGGGCGTAGTCCAGGTCACCGCTCTTGAGCGCCTGGACCATCGTGTCCGCCTCAGAAAAGAACTGGAGCACGACCTGCTCGGGTGCACCGCTCGGCCCGACATCGTTGGGGTTGCGCTCGAACCGCACGAACTGGCCGGTCTCCCACTGGACCGCCTGGTATGGGCCGCTCCCGACGACCGGGGCCGGATTGGCGAACGTCCCGACCGAGTCGACCGTCTGATCCTTCCAGATGTGTTTGGGCAGGATCGGGATGTACATCTGCAGGATCCGCTCCGACGGGTCCGTGTTCGTCACGACGAGCGTGGTCTCGTCCGGCGCCGAGACCGAGGTGACCCCCGCGTTGACGAGGTCCGGGTCCAGGTACCCGAGCCCGACGTAGTTGCCGTCGTTCGTGGCATCGAGCACGAACTGGAGGGTCCAGCGCGCATCTTCGGCGGTGGCGGGCTGCCCGTCCGACCAGAGCATCCCCGCCGGGATCTTGAAGGTCCACGTGAACGACGTCCCGTCCGAGTTCTCTTCGCGGGACCACGACTCGGCATAGCCGGGGATCGGCTCCAGGTTCGGGCCAAAGCCCACGAGGAGGTCGTAGTTGAGGGTGAAGACCTCGAACCCGCTGCTCAACGCGGTGGCCCAAGGGTTCATCGAGTCCAGGTCCTGGAGGCTCCCGACGCGCAGGACGCCATCACCGGCGGCGCCGACCGGTGCCGCTGACGGGAGCATGGTGGCGAGCGCCAGCAGTCCCGCCGCCGAGACCCGAACCAGACGCGAACGAAGGGTCGCCATGGGCGTGCACTGTCCCATACGGCGAGTCGACGCGCTCGACGTGGTTCGTGATATGAGACTCGGAATGCTGAGCCGCACGCGTGCGTGCGTAGACTCGGGCGTGATGGAACCCCACGACAGCCCGATCGCCTTCCGCGTGATGGTCTTCAACATCGAAGACGGCGGAGAAGGCGTGGACCTCGGCAAGGTCGTCGAAGCGATCCGGCTGGCGGACCCGGACGTGGTCGCGCTCCAGGAGGCCTGGGGCAACACCGCGCGAGTGGCCGACGCACTGGGCTGGGGGTTCGCGTCGCACCGGACGCAGATCCTGTCGCGGCACCCGCTCTTCGATCCGCCGCCGGGCGCCCCGGGTCCGGGGTTCGTCGAGGTTCGGTCGGGCGGCGTCGCGGCCATCGCGAGCGTCCACCTGCCGGCCGAGCCGTACGGCCCCGAGCTGGCCCTTCGGGATGCGAGCGCGTCGGAGGTCGAGGCCCTCGAGCGCAGGATCCGTCTGCCCCGCATCGAACCGACGCTCGCGTCGTTGACGCCACTGATCGCCGGCGGTGTGCCGGTCATCCTGGTCGGCGACTTCAACGCACCCTCCCACCTCGACTGGACCGACGCGACGGTCGGCGCGCGGCCACACATGCGACGCTCCATCGACTGGCCGGTCAGCCGCGCCATCGAGGCGGCTGGCTTCCACGATGCCTGGCGGGACGATCCATCCCGACCCGGTGGCGGATCCCGGTCTGACGTGGTGGGCGACCCGACCGCCGACCGGCGGCTACGAGCCGGATCCGGAGACGCCACACGACCGGATCGACGCCATCCACGTGGCCGGCCCGGCGACCACGGTCGATTGCCGGATCGTCGGCGAGATCGGTCGGCCGGACGTCGCCATCGCGGTCGATCCGTGGCCGTCGGATCACCGGGCCGTGGTCGCGGATGTCGTCGTGACGCCGGCCCGGCTGCCCGGCGATCGCGCTGCTCCCGTCCCGTCGTTGGCCGCGGCGCTCCGACCGCCGGACCCGCCGACGCGGTTCGAGGTCTCGCGGCCCACCTACCGTGTCGGCGAAGCGATCGACGTGCGCTGGGAGGGCGGTCCGGGCTATCGCTGGGACTGGATCGCGATCTTCCGGGAGCCCGTCCTCGAGCGGCTCGACGCACATCTCGCCTGGATGCATACGAGGGCGCGCATCGATGGGACGGTCCGCCTTGATGGCGCGTCCGCGGTCATCGACCAGTCGTCGGTGGGTGGCGTCTGGCCGCTGCCTCCGGGTCGGTACGACGTGGCGTATCTGCTCGACGACTCCCCGCAGGCACTGGCCCGGGCGTCACTCACGATCGAGGACTGACCGCCCGATTCCCAGGCCGTCGGTATCATCGACACGATGCAGCGCTCGACCACCTCACCCGACGACTTCATCCGCGCCCTTCCTGACGACGTCCGCGCTGACATCGCGACGCTCGACGCGGAGATCGCCACGATCATGGCCGGGCGTGAGCGGGTCCTCTGGGAAGGCGCGATGTGGGGCGGGACCCACCAGCGGATCGTCGGGTACGGGGCGTATCGGCGTCAGGGTCGAACGGGCGACCCGGTCGAATGGTTCGTCATCGGGCTGGCGGCGCAGAAGCGGTACATCAGCCTGTACGTCTCCGCGGTCGACGACGGGGCGTATCTGGTCAAGACGTTCGCGGACCGTCTGGGCAAGGTCAAGGTGGGCAGTGCCAACATCACATTCCGGCGTCTGGCCGAGGTGGACCGGGCGGCGCTGTCCGAGATGCTCGAGCGGGCACGGGATCTGACCTCGGACGACTGAGCACCCTCAGGGGCCGAACGGCACTTGCCGGGCACTCCGGCGCGTCGTCCCATCGAACCGATGGACCGCCAGGACCTCTTGGACGCCTTTCCCCACGACCGGGACGGCCTCGGCGATGCGAAGCGCCGCGGCGAACCGACGGCCGCGCCCGCCCGACACCCGGTCGCGGTCGCCGTCCTCAAGAGCGTCCACACGATGATCTTCCTCGGGGAGCTGGCGGCGATCGGCTGGCTGGCGGTGACGGGCATCACCGGCAGGCGTGACCGGAGCGTCGCCATCGCGGCGGGAGCGGTTGCCGCGGAAGCCGCCGTGTTCCTCGGGAATGGTCGGGTGTGTCCGCTGACGCCGATGACGGAGCGGTTGGGCGCCGAGCGCGGTGCTGTGTCGGACATCTTCCTGCCCAGGGTCGTCGCGGAGTCCATCCCCATCTGGTCGAGTGCCTTGGTCCTCCTCGCCGGTCTTCTGCATCTACGCGGCGCGCTGGGCGCACGCCGGGCCGACGGCCCAGACGAGGCCTAGCCCCCGGTCAGGACGCGTCGTCCAGCCGAGCGAGCGCCGAGGCAAAGAGGCCGCCCATGACCCGTGCGGTCGTCGGGAACGCGTGGATCGTGTCGGCGAGGACGTCGATCGTGACTTGGGTCTTGAGCGCAAGAACGGCCTCGTGGATGACCTCCGAGGCGCCCGGCCCGGCGATGAACGCGCCGCGGAGGGTGCGCGCCGGACGATCGACCACGATCGTCACGTGACCTTCGGCCTCGGCGACGTAGCCCTTGGCCGTCATCGCGAGATCGGCGACCTCCTCGAACGCGTCGTAGCCGGCGGCGAGGGCCTCGTCGAGCGTCAGCCCGACGCTCGCGGTCTCCGGGTCCGTGTAGACCGCGCGCGGGATCGCGGTGTAGTCCGGGCGGACGTCGTCACCGAGCGCGATCCGGACCGCCATCTCGCCCTGGTAGTGGCCGAGGTGCGTATGCATCTCGGGGCCAGCCGGGTCGCCGATCATGAAGACGTCATCGGCGATGCGCAGGTCGGGGCCCACCGTCGCACGGCCCGAAGAGACGTCGACGCCGACCGACTCGAGACCCAGACCGGCGAGCGGGTACGTTCGCCCGACGGCCAGCATGACCTCGTGACCCTCGACGGTGGTGTCATCGGAGAGATGGACGATGTGCGCCCCCGCCGAACCGGCCCCGGCCTCGACCCGGATCGCCCGCACGTCGGTCCGGATGTCGACGCCGTCCCGGCGGAGACCCGCCTCCATCGCCGCTGAGCTGCGCGGGTGGTCCTTGGGGTTGATCGACGCCGACGAGGAGACGATGACCGTGGGGACGCCGTATCGGGCGTAGACCTGGGCCAGCTCCACGCCGGTCGGGCCGGCGCCGAGGATCACGAGACTCTTCGGCAAGGCCCGGGTGGATGTCCCCTCTCGGTTCGTCCACGGCCTGATCCCGTCCAGACCGTCGATGTCAGGGATCGTGGAGTGCGAGCCCACCGCCACGACGATGTGGCGGGACGTCAGGGTCCGCTCGCCGACGTCCGTCGTGACGACGACGCGGCTCGCCCCGTCCACGCGGGCGGTGCCGCGGATCGCCACCGCACCGACGTCCTCGAGGTTCTTGACGTGGCCCGCGTCGCTTGGCTCGTCCGTCCCCTCGCGGCTGATCATGTAGTCGCGCCGAGCGGACGCCTTCGACCAGTCGTAGTCGCCACCCGCGGCGTGGACCGCGGCCGAGTGAAGGAGGGACTTCGACGGCATGCACGCGAAGAACGGGCAGGCGCCGCCGAACAGGTAGCGGTCGACGACCGCGACCGAAGCGCCGCGCGCCCGGGCCATGTTGGCCGCCGCCTCACCGGCCGGGCCAGCCCCGATGATCACGAAGTCGAACGCGTCCTGCGTCACGTGGCTCCTCCCCGTCCGTTGCTCCTGGCGTGGCCTATGCCGTCATCCCCGTCGCGATCGCCAGCTCGCGCGCCGAGGGCTCGACCAGGACGGTGCCTGTCGTGGTCACGACGATCGGGATCGCCCGATACCCGGCATCGTCCAGCATCGCCTGGGCGGCCCGATCGACACCGAGGTCCACGTAGCGATACGCGATCCCCTCGCGGTCGAGGAATCGCTGCGTCGTCCGACAGTCGGAGCACCAGCTCGCGCCGTACACGGTCAGCACGTCCGGGGTGGGCAAGGGCTTGGTCATCGGCGCAAGTCTGCCCCGTCTGCCGGGATCGTGTCCGTGACACGGGATACAGCCGGGCGACCGGCGCGCGCGTGGCGACGTCGCATGTCAGGGAAGCTGCGCGGTGATGTCCGCGACCAGACGCGCCGCCTCGCGGATCCCGAAGTGCTGGTCGACAACCTCGCCCGATGGTGCCACGAGGATCTGTGGCGTGGAAGGCGGCGACAGGATCTGGTCGCCGAACGCCGCAGGGAGGGATCGCGGGCGAAGCGGTGGTCGAGACGCTGACCCTACGTGACGCCCCAGCGAGCCTGCAGGTCCTGGACCTCTTCGTCCGGGACGCCCACCGAAACGTGCATGTGGACGATCTTCCATCGTTCGTGTTCCTGGTGGACGATCGCCGTGACCCGCGTCCGCATCCCGGCGCCGTTGGGGAACCCGAACCAGGGCTCATCGACGAACCAGCCCATCGATCCCTCGCGATAGCCTTTCGGGTCCGGACCTGCGACCAGCGTCACGCCTTCGGTCTCGAAGCCGAAGCGGAGCTTGGGGCGCTCGCTCACCCATTCGCCCGGTGCGGTCCCGATGACGAGCGTCGCTTCGTCCGCTGACACGATGTCGTCGAACCGCTCCACAGCCTTGCTCGTGACGCCGTCGTAGAAGCCCAGGACCGCGTCGCGCACCACTGTCGAGGTTTCCATCTCGTCTCCTCCTGGGCCCCCTCGGCTGGTCACGCCCCCGCTCGCGACCGCCATCATCGTAATCCTAGGTGTTTCCCGACCGCCGACCCGTCGGCAGGAGCCCACGATGCCGGATTCCATACCCGCAGGCTTCGTCCCGTATCGCCGTTCGCGTCCGGACGACGAGACGCTCCTAGCGCGAGCTGGGGCCGTCTTCGACTCGATGGACGCGCGCCGGAGCGTTCGCGCCTTCGCTCCTGACCCGGTGCCGCGCGAGGTCATCGAAGCCGCGATCCGCGCCGCCTCGACCGCACCGTCCGGCGCGCATCAGCAGCCGTGGACGTTCGTCGCCGTCAGCGACCCGGAGGTCAAGCACCGCATCCGGGTCGCGGCCGAGGCGGAAGAGCGGCGCAACTACGAGGGAGGCCGGATGCCGCCGGAATGGCGGGATGCGCTCGCCCGGATCGGAACGGACTGGCAGAAGCCGTTCCTGGACGACGTCCCGTGGATCGTCGTCCTGTTCGAGCAGGTCCACGGCTGGTTCCCGGACGGGTCGGTCCGCAAGCACTACTACGCTCGAGAGAGCGTCGGGATCGCGTGTGGCTTGTTCATCGCCGCCGTCCACGAGATGGGCTTGGCGACCCTGACCCATACGCCCTCACCGATGGGGTTCCTGTCATCCGTGCTTGGACGGCCACGGAACGAGCGGCCGTTCGTCCTGCTGCCGGTCGGCCACCCAGCGCCGAATGCGGTGGTCCCTGACCTGGTGCGCAAGCCCCTCGCGGATGTGGCGGTGTTCATCCCGGATCGCCCGAGCTGATCCTGGGCGGGAGCGGGGGGCCGGGAGCGGGAGCGGGGCTCGCGGGGGGCCGCCGGCCGGCCAGTTTCCGGCAGATGGCACTCACCTGAGCACTCGTCGCGGGGTTGCGGTCAGATGCTGCTGGCGGCGTGCATCTGTCGCGAAGTGGCCGCCGACGCACGCACGGATCGGCGGTCGGCGTCACACCCCGGCTGACCAGTGCTCACCTCAGTGACATCTGACCGGATTCGGCCCAAGGTCAGGAGTCGCGGTGCTCCCCGCAGCCGCGGACCGCCGGAACCCGTCGCGGCTCAGAGGCCGAACGTCACCCGCAGGTTGTCCCAGTTGAGGATCAGATCCCCGACCCCGACCCCCACGAGCAGCAACCCGCCCACGATCTCGATCGCCCGATGGTGCGCGGTGATGTAGCGCACGATCTGTTGCTGGCGAGCGCCCGCGAGCAGCGAGAGGACGACGAGCGGCAGCCCGAACCCAAGTCCATAGGCCACGAAGACGACCACCTTCTCGACGGCGTCTCCGAGTCCTACGGAATAGGCGATGAGGGAGAGCGCGAACGCACCGGCGCACGGCAGCGCGAGCGGTCCGAGCAGCAGGCCGTAGACATAGGCTCGCCCGAAGGGGTTGGCGATGAACGGGATCTGCAGGCCGGGCAGGCGCTCGAACGGGTTGCGACCCGACAGCAGGAGCACGCCCAACAGGATCAGCAGCCCGTCGACCAGCGGGATGACGTAGCCAAGGACGGCGCCGATCGGCACCGCGACGACCACCAGGATCACCGCGACGCCCAGCATCGTCGTGAGCACCCCCAACAGGATCACGAGCCCGAGCAGCCCGGTCCACCGCCGCCCGGACAGCGCCGCCGTGTTGGCCGTCAGGTAGGCGAGGAAGCTCGGATAGAGCGGCAGGAGACACGGGCTTGCCGCGCTCGCGAGCCCCAGGGTGAACGCGAGCCAGAGTCCGTCCAGGTCAGGCTCCGTGGGCCTCGGCCAGGGCCACGATCTCGTTCGGGCTCTTGTGCCCGAAGTCGGTCCGCGTCACGGTCCCATCGGTGCCGATGATCAGCATCGGCGTGGACGGCGGGTTGAGGAACTGGTCGCCGAACTCGTCGGCAAGGGCTCGCGCGACGTCCTTGCCCGCGACGGCATAGCGCCCGGAGAACCCCTGCTGCTCACGGTACGACGCGAGGCTCGCCGTGTCCTCATTCGGATCGACGTCGAGAACCACGAAGACGACGCTGTCGGCTGGGAGACGGCTGAGCGCCTCCTGGACGTCCCGCTGCTGCGAGCGACAGTTGCTGCACCAGATGGCCATCGTCTCGACCAGGATGACCTTGCCGGCGTGGTCGGCGATGCGGAAGGTCTCCCCGGTCGCAGCATCGACGAGATCGGCGGTGGCCCACGCTTGGTCGAGGACGACCGCCGGCACGGTCGGCGTCTCGGACGAGCCGCCGGAAGGGGCTGCGGTCGATGGCGTGGCCGCGGCCGTCGATGTCGCGCTTGGCGCGGTGGCTGCGGGTGGGGGGGTCGACTCCGCCGGCGCCGGGGCGCCGCCGCCAACGGGGCTCGTGCAGGCGGCCATCAGGACGGTTGCGGCGATCGCCAGGGACGCGGCCCTCATGGAACCGATTCGATGATGCATCGGGCCATGATGGCCTATCCGTGTGACGGTCCCGTGTCACCGCCCCCGGGACGGAGGGAGCACGAACGGCGCCGCCCCAACGAAGGCCCGGTCACCGACCTGGTCGACGAGCGCCTGCGCGACGTCAGCGCGGGTCACGCGCGCGCCGGGGATGAGCGCGAGGTCGAGACGGTAGCCGCGCGCATCGCCATCCGTGACGATCGCGGGACGGATCGCCGTCCAGTCCAGGTCCGTCGCCGCGAAGACCGCGAATTCGCGCTGCTTGGCACCCACCACGTGCCGGGCCATCGTTCGAACGATCCTCGACACGACCCGATCGACCGCCGGCTTTCGATCGCCGGCAACGTCGATCCCGGCACCGGACAGCGCGACGAGACGAGGGACGCCGGACGTTTCCATCGCTGCAACCAGGTGGCGCATCCCCGCTTCGAGGGCCGCCGCCTCCTCCGGTGCGTTCCGTCGAGGTCCGAGCGCGGCGATGACCGCCCCCGCTCCGACCAACGCCGATCGCAGATCGTCGGGACGATCGACCTCGCCGCGGAGCGACGACGACGCCGGCCGGTGCTTCGACACGGGACGAAGGTCGGACGAACGCCACAGGCTCATGGCCGGCGTCCAGCACCCGCCGAACGACCAGGCTCCCGATCCTTCCCGACCCTCCCAGGATCACGACGCGCACGACGTCCTCCGCTGCTCAGGCCGACTCGACGGTCGCGATGATGCCGCTCGGGAGGAAGAACCGCTCTGCGTGGTCGACCTCCGAATCCAAGCTGGCTGGGGCGGCGGTCGAGTCGAACACGCTGGCGCCGATCGCGGCGAGGTCCTCGAGGATCCGCTCGTAGCGATAGAAGATCAGCGCCTCACGATCGACGGCGATCGGTCCGTACCCCTCGAAGAACCAGATCTCCTCGTGCGGCTGGACTGCCCGCGCGATCCGTGAGCCGATGACGAACAGCAGGTCGCGCTCGCGCGGCGCGATGAGCGCTTCGTCCCAGTCGGCGAGGGCGATGCCGTCGTCGGCGGACACGAGGAGGTTCGCCGCATGGATGTCGCCGTGGCACAGCACACGCTGACGGGCACGGCCGCGCAGGGTGGAGCCAAGGGTGCTTGCCCGCGTGAGCATCACCTCGATCTCACTTGCCCGAGCCAGCAGGAGCGCGGCCAGCCGATGCGCGGGCGAGGCATCTGGCGTCGATCGCCTCGCTCGCTCCAGGGCTAGCGCCACGCCGGGTGCAGCTGGCAGGTCGAAGTCGTCGACTCGCAGGCGATCCGCAAGCGGGATCGGGATGGGCAGGTCGTGGATCGCTCGAAGCGTCGATCCAAACGTGCGCCACTGCGCCGCCGTCATCGTCACGCTGGTCGCGTCGTCACCATCCACGAATGGGTAGACGACCATCGTGCCGCCATCGCCGAACGGTTCGCCCAGCCCGGATGCACGGGAACGGATCGGGGCCAGGATGTTCGGGATGCCCGCCGCAGCGAGGAGCGCCGGGACCTGAAGCGTGGCCGCTGGTCGACGGCGCAGGTGGATCTTGACGAAGTGCGACCCGCCTGGCGCATCGACCCGATACGTCGCCGCGCCGTCGTCGTAGCCGGGCACGAAGGCGAACGCCGTCGGCTCGACGCCCCACCCGGCGACGAGGGCCGACGCGAGGGCGGACCGGTCGATGCCAGGGTCGTCGAGCATGCCGCGACGGTACCCGGTTCAGCCTCGGGCGAGTGCCTCTGCGAAGCGGTCGTACGATTCGATCGCCCCACCGACCATGCCGGTCGACAGTGCGCCCTCGATGTCCTCGACCGATGGGAACCGGCTCCGGGCGACGAACTTCGTCTGGTCGCCGACCGCCTCGAAGGTCAGCGTGTTGACGGCGACCTTGTCGTCGAAACCGGGGACGTCGAAGATCTCGGTCTGCACGAGGCGTGACGGCGGGTCCACTTCGAGGTACTCCCCCTTGAACGGCACATCCCGGCCATCGGGCGTGTGGCCGATCCAGCGCCATCGTCCGCCGACGCGCAGATCCATCTCCTCCACGGTGGCGGTGTGGCCGCGCGGACCCCACCAGTGCGTCACGCGTTCCGGATCGGTCATGACCGCCCAGACGAGTTCGCGCGGGGCGTCGAAGACCCGCTCGAAGACGAGCTCCTGGCCCTCGGTGTAGACGGTGGTCGTCCCGGTGCTACCGCGGTCGATCCGTGTCGTGATGGTCATCGTTCTCTCCATCAGTGTGAGTTGGCCCGGCCTGGATCTCGTGGAGATACGCGTCGAGCCGTTCGAGACTGGCTTCCCAGTGGCGCCGGTACTGGGCGACCCAGTCGGCGACGTCCGCGAGCGGCTCCGCCCGAAGTCGGCAGGGACGCCATTGCGCTTGACGCCCCTGCTCGACGAGGCCCGCCCGCTGGAGCACCTTGAGGTGCTTCGAGATCCCGGGGAGGCTCATGTCGAACGGCGACGCCAGGTCCGAGACCGTCGCCTCGCCGAGCGCCAGGCGGGCGAGGATGGCCCGGCGCGTCGGGTCGGACAGGGCCGCGAACGTGGTGCTGAGCGGGTCGGCTGGCGTTGTACTTCTCCTACTAGCTAAATAACCTTTCGGCATAATACGCGACAACCACGCGCTGTCAAGACCCTCCGAGCGCCTCTCCGGCGATGGATACTTCGCACATGTCCATCGATGTCGGCGTGCTCGGCCCGGCCCTCGCTCTCGCGATCGTCCCGTCGCTCCTCTATCTCGTCGTCCTCAACGCGGTCGACCGGTACGAGAAGGAGCCGTGGACGGTCCTGCTCGCGTGCGTGGCGTTCGGGGCCATCATCGCGCCGGTCCTCTCCGTCGCGATCCTGGGCGTCCTCGGTCGCCCGATGACCCTCGCGCCGCAATTCGCCCTCGGCCCGGGTTCCGGGGATGCGCTGGTCGGCGTGGTCGAGGAAGCCGTCAAGGCCGGCTGCCTCCTCGCCATGGTCCGGCTGGTCCGCGACGAGTTCGACGACGTGCTCGACGGGGTCATCTACGGCGCCGCGATCGGAGCCGGGTTCGCCGGGGCCGAGACGTTCGTCTACGCCGCGGGTGGCACGGGGGCGCTCGATGCGGGAACGCTCGGCGCGCTCCTGGTCGCTGGTCTCGACCACGCCTTCTACGGGATGATCTTCGGGGCCGTGGCTGGATACGCCGCCGGCCGCCATGACCCGACATCGGCCCGGTCCGTGGTGCTCCTGGCCTACGGCGTGGCGACGGCCGCTCTGGTGCACGCCCTGCATGACACCCTGCCGGCGATCCTCGCGCGGTTGGTCGAGCAGCCCGACGCCGCGACGGGTCTCGCGACTCGGCTCGTGGCCCAGGCCGTGAACGTCCTGGGGCTGGTCACGCTGGTGATCGTCATCTGGGCGGCCTGGCGGCGCGAGGGTCGCGTCGTGCGCCTCCGTCTGGCGGACGAGGTCGAGGGCGGCGTCATCTCGGCGGACGACTACTCCGCGATCCACTCCGTCCGGGCGCGGCTCGCTCGCCAACGGGCCGCGTTCCGCACGCATGGCCTGACCGGTCTCCGGGCGACGCGCCGGCTGTACGCGACCGCCGGCGAGCTCGCGTTCGCCAAGGAGCGTCAGGCTGTCCGCCGCCGGGTGATCCCGAGCGACGAGCGCCTCGAGTCCCTGCGTGCTGAACTGCGGCGCCTGCACCACCAGCTGGAGGAGAACGCATGAGCGCGTGGATCCGCCGGGTGATCGCGGTCGCCATGTCGGCCGTCGTGCTGTTCGGCGGGACCGGGATCGTCCAGGCGGCACCGGCCATCAACGACCCGGGCTCGCTCGGCCAGGCGCTCCTGTACCACCTCAGTTTCGCGACGGACATCGATGGGACGCCGGTGGACGAAGGAGATGTCTTCCGCGAGGGCGCCCCGCGCGTGCTCACGCTCGTCGGCTGGCAGTACGTCCCCTCCGGCACCGAACTCCGCCTTCGCGTGTTCCAGGGCACGCGCCTGGTCTACGACGACGCCCGGATCGCCACGCGCGAGCTCGACGGCGGCTACATCTTCAACTACCAGCCCGCGGGCGGTGTCCAGGCCGGGACGTACGTGGCCCAGCTCGACTACAACGGCGTGCCCGATGAGGTCGCCACGTTCGCCGTTCTGCCGGCCGGGGCCGCCCCGAGTTCGATCGTCCCCACGGGAACGACGACCGGCCCGACGACGCCGATCACTGGTCGGCCGATCCTGTCCGGGCCCGTGCCGTACGCGGACCCGGCGAAGGTGCTGGTCGTCACGCGTGCGTCGGTCCTCCGCCCGAAGCTGGGCGCCCGGGCCGATGCCGTATTCGCGGCGGCGGCCAAGGTGGGGACGCTGCGCGATCTCGAGGCCGATGGGGTCGCCCGCGGGACGGAGGTCGCGGCCGTCAACGAGGTGCGCCGGCTCCTTCGCGCCGGTTCGTACGAGTACCTGCTGATCCTTGGCAACGACGACGCTGTGCCGTATGCCCGGATGCCCAATCCGTTCGCGGATGACGAACGCGCCATCCTCGACAGCTGGAAGCTGCCGGCGGACTGGGTGCCGTCGGACAATCCGTATACGGACCTCGACGGCGACGAGTGGGCCGTCCCGGATCTGCCCACGGCGCGGATCCCCAGCAGCGACGACGCCGACCTGCTCCTCAAGCAGCTCGGCCAGAACGTGCCGTCGAACGGATCGGCGTTCGCGCTCATCAACCAGAAACGTCGCGGGCTCGTCGAGCCAGTCCTGGGCAGGATCGACGACACGGTCAGCATCGACCGTCATTACGCGCCACAGACCACGCCGCAGGAACTCCCGGCGACCAACGCGCGAACCGCGCGCTTCACCTACGTCCTGCTCCACGGCATCGGCGTGGAGGCCGACGCATGGACGACCGATATCGTCGCGTGGTCGCCGGAAAGCCTGACGAACCTGAACGGGCCGTGGATCGTGAGCGACGGCAACCAGCGCGACGCGATCACCATCGCCCAGGCCGGCGTCCCCGGCGGGATCGTCGTCGTCGGGGCGTGCTACGGGGCCTGGACGATGGACACCGTGCTGGAACCGAAGAAGAAGACCGCGGCCAATTCGCTCGCGCTCGCCTACCTCAAGTCCGGGACGCGCGCGTTCATCGCCGACACGCACCTGTCCTACAGCGCGCCGCAAGGGCTCGACGGCACGCCGATCGCACGGACCGGGTTCGAGGTCCTCCTGTGGACCGCGATGCTGAGTGGAGCCTCTCCGATCGACGCGTTCCAGGCGGCCAAGGTGGGCATCGCGGCGGAGATCGACAAGGCTATCGCGATCGGCGATTACGAGGTCGCCGCGCTGAACTTCAAGACCCTCGAGATCATGGTCTACCTGGGGCGGCCATGAACCGGTTCGGACGGCTGCTGGCGGCGTGGACCGTCGCGCTGGTCGCGGGCTGGGCGGTCGTCGTGTTCCTGGGTGGACCGGTCACGACCGCGGCGGACGAGCTCGAGGCCGCGTATCGCCCGGCGACGCCGGTGACCGAGGCCGTCGCGCGCTCAAGCGCCGCGACGATCATCCGTCTCCAGCACTCCGAGTTGTCCGGGATCGAGCCGACCATCACCCATGCCACGGACTTCGGCGGCGATCGGTGGGTGGTGGTCTACGCCCAGGCCGACCCCATCGCCGGCGTCCGGATCTCGATCGACACCGTCACGGGAGACGTGCGCGTCACCTCGTTCCCCTGACGGGCTTCAGGCACCTTGGCACCTCCGGATGTGACGCGGTGTCGTTCGGCCCGACGAGAACGGGCCGGAAGTCACGGGACGCACCCTTGACGGTGGCGCGACCATCGGGTCCATGGATACCACCCCCCCGGGCGAGACGCCCACCACCCCAACCATCGATCCTCTCACCCGACGCCAGGTGCTCCGGGGTGCGGCGCTCGCCGGCGGGGGCCTCGTCGTGGCGGGTCTGGCCGCGTGCTCCCCGACCTCAGCCTTCCCGACCGGGGGCTGGACGACGGCCGCGGCTTCGGCCGCCGCCACCGGGTCGCCCGCTTCGTCCGTCGCGCCCAGCGCGTCACCGACGGACGGCATGGCGCACTCGCCCGCTCCGTCCGGTTCTCCCATGCCGTCGCCGTCCGGCTCCACAGGCCCGCTCCCGGCGGGCTGGACCGATCACGACATCGCCGCCCGCCGCGTCATCCGCCGGTACGTCGGCGATCTGGCACCGGCACTCGAGGGCATCTACGGCGAGCCGACGTTCAGCAAGCTCGCGGGCATCCTGGGCGTGGAGGACGCTTACCCGGAGCTGACGATGAAGCCGGCCTTCGTCCAGGTCCCGCAACTCGTCCTCAATGACGCCCTCACGCCCCTGACGCCCACGCTCGACGGGGACGTCAAGGTGTTCGAGCTGACGATCGAGGAGTTCGAGCATCCCATCGACGAGCTGCTGCCACCGGTCGCGGCGCTCGGGTTCAACGGACGATGGCCCGGCCCGACCATCCGCGTCTCGCAGGGTGACAAGGTCCGTGTCAGCTTCACGAACAACCTCCGCGAGACCACCAGCATCCATTTCCACGGCGTCGAGTTCGAGGATTTCTTCCAGGACGGCGTGGCGTTCGTGACCCAGCCGCCGATCGTGCCGGGCGAGACCTACACCTATGAGTTCACCGCGGTGAACGCCGGTTCATTGATGTATCACTCGCATCACAACGCCACGGACCAAGTGGGTCGGGGGTTGCTCGGGGCGTTCATCGTCGAGCCGAAGGACGACCCGATCAAGGCCGACCGGGAGTACATCTGGATCTCAAACGACACGCTCGGTGGCTTCACGATCAACGGCCACGGGTTTCCCGCGGTCGTGCCGGTCCTCGCGGCCGAGGGCGAGACGGTCCGCGTCCGGTTCATGAACGAGGGCCTGATGATGCACCCGTGGCATCTGCACGGGATGGCCATGGAGGTGGTCGCGCGCGACGGCTGGCCGCTCGGCAGTGCGAGCTTCATGTGCGACACCCTCGGGGTCAACCCGGGCGAGCGGTTCGACGTGCTGATCCGGGCCAAGACCCCGGGCATCTGGGCGTTCCACTGCCACATCCTCACGCACGCGGAGGGGCCGCAGGGGATGTTCGGGATGGTGACGGCGCTCATCGTCGTCCCGAAGAAGGAGCACGTCGACGCGATCGTCGCCTCGCTGATCTCCTGACCGCCCGGTCGATCCGGTCAGCGGGCCTCAGACTGGGGGCCATGACCCCCGACGCCCGACGCGAGTTCATCGTGGCCAACACGGTCGCGGCCGCGGTCCCGTTCGTGCCGGAGATCGTGCTCCGGACGGGTGGGGATTCGATGCCGCTCTGGGAGGCCGCCGCGCTCGCGGATCTGCGGCCGGCGGTCCCGCCGCCGTACTGGGCGTGGGCGTGGGCCGGTGGCCAGGCGCTGGCGCGGTTCATCCTCGACGACCCCTCGATCGTTCGCGGGCGATCCGTCGCCGACATCGGCGCGGGTGGTGGCATCGTGGCGATCGCCGCGGCGCTGGCCGGCGCCCGCTCGGTGGTCGCCATCGACATCGAAGCGTTCGCGGTCGAAGCCGCCCGGGTCAACGCCCGGGCGAACGGCGTGACGCTCGATGTCGTCGAGATGGACCCGATGGGCTCCGACGACGGGTGGGACGTCGTCCTCGCCGGTGACCTCTGGTACGAGGATGCCGTGGCGGCGCGGCTCGGGCCATGGTTGCGTTCACTCGCGGCGCGCGGGGCGACGGTCCTGACCGGCGACCTCGGCCGGGCGTACCTCCCCACGCACGGGTTGTCGGTGCTGGCCACGTACGACGTCCCGACGGAACCGGACCTCGAGGACGCGGCATCCAAGACGGTCCGCGTGCTCCGCTTCGACCCCGCCTGACCGACCGGATCGACTCAGTTCGGTCGCGTCGGCGCGTCGGCTCGCATCTCGTCCAGCCGACGCGCGAGGAACACCCGCTCCGGGCCGTTGGTCGTCAGCGTCAGAGCGCGTTCGAACGCCGATGCCGCCTCGGACCGCCGACCCAGCCGTCGCAGGAGATCGGCGCGGGCGGCATGCAGATAGGGGTAGTCCGCCAGGGCGCCCGTGGCCGCGAGACCGTCCATCATCGCGAGCCCGATGTCCGGCCCATCCGCCATCGCGACGGCGGCCGCCAGGTTCAGCTCGATCACGGGCGATGGCGTGAGGCGCAGCAAGGCGCGATAAAGTTCCGCGATCTCACGCCAGTCCGTGTCCGCGGGCGTCGAGGCGTCATCGTGGATCGCCGCGATCGCGGCCTGGATGAGGTACGGGCCGGGTCGTCCGGCACGCACCGCCTCGTCCACGAGCCGGGTGCCTTCCTCGATGTTCGCGCGATCCCAGCGTGAGCGGTCCTGCGCCTCGAGCAGCACGAGTTCGCCATCGTCGTCGACGCGCGCCTCGCGCCGGGCGTCCTGCAGGAGCAGCAGGGCGAGCAACCCGGTGGCCTCCTGCGCCTCGGGGAGGAGCGAGACCACGATCCGTGCCAGCCGGATCGCCTCCGCGCACAGTTCGCGCCGGATCAGCGCATCCCCGCTTGACGCCGCGTAGCCCTCGTTGAACACCAGGTACAGGACGTGGAGGACCCCGTCGAGGCGCTCGGGGAGCAGCTCCTCCGGTGGGACGCGGTAGGGGATCCCGGCATCGCGGATCTTCCGTTTGGCGCGCACCAGGCGCTGGGCCAGCGTCGGCTCGGGGACGAGGAAGGCCCGGGCGATCTCCGGTGTCGTGAGCCCGCCCAGGGTGCGCAGGGTCAGCGCCACCCGCGCGTCCATCGCCAGGGCGGGATGGCAGCAGGTGAAGATCAGTCGCAGTCGATCGTCGTTGATCGGCATGTCGTCGTCCGTCCCGGACTCGTCCGTTGCGCCGCCCGCCCCGTCGTCCTCGATCACGGCCTGTCGGGCCAGAGCCTCCGTCTTGTCACGGAGGACCTTGCCACGGCGCAGCCGGTCGATCGCGCGGTTCCGGGCCGTGGTCGTGATCCACGCCCCGGGGTTGGCCGGCACACCCCGGACGGGCCAGGTCTCCAGGGCCGCGATGAACGCCTCCTGGACGGCCTCCTCGGCGAGGTCGAAGTCACCGAGGACCCGGATCAGCGACGCGACCGCCCGGCCCAATTCCTCGCGGAACAGGCGATCGACGAGCGCGTGGGCGGCGGCCGGGTCGGTCAACCGCGCGACGACGGGATGGGGATCAGCCGCCCGACTCGCTCGCGGCGCCGGCGCCGACGGCTTCCATCGACGTCGTGTCCCAGATCGGCCGCACCTCCACCGCCCCGTGCTTCGCGCCGGGGATCATCGCGGCGTACCCGATGGCCTCGTCGAGATCAGCGGCTTCGACGACGAACAGGCCGCCAAGGGCCTCCTTCGTCTCGGCGAAGGGTCCGTCGGTCGTGATCGTGCGGCCGTCCACCACGCGGACCGTGGTGGCCGTGGTCGTCGGGTGGAGCGCCTCCCCGCCGAGATACGCCTCCCGCTCCGTGATGTGCCTGGTGAACGCGTTGTAGGCGGCCATCTCGGCGGCCATCAGGTCCTCGGGGACCGCAGCGGTGGGCTCGGCGCCGTAGATCAACAGGGCGTAGCGCATGGCTGGCTCCTCTCGCGTTGGTTGGTCGCCCGGTCGCGACCTATCTGCTTCACGACGAACGGACTTCCCCGGAATCGACACCGGTGGCGGCGCGCGGTTCCCGAAGATAGCGCGCCTGGGACGCCGCCACCTCAGGCTCGGGGGCCGTCGCACCCTCATCTTCGAGGCGGGCAAGATCGGCCACAAGCGCCTCAGCGAGTGCCGCGGCGGCACGATCCAGCGCCCGGCGAAAGAAGGGCGCGGTCGCCGTAACGATGAGACGGTCCTTCCTGCCGCGGGGACGGAGGACGCGGACCGTGAGCCTGGTCCCGCCGCCGACGGCCTCGAAGCTGTCGGTCATCGTCAGAGGCGGGATCCCCATGTTCGGGATCTGGCTGCGAAAGGTCCAGTATTCGAAGGGTCGCCAGTCCAGGATCTCCTCCACGCTGGCGTTCTTGCCATGGACGCAATGCGAGACCGTTCCGACGCCTCGGCGCCCCTTGATCGAAGACTCCTCGATGCGAATGACCCCTTCCTGCCATTGCGGGCGGCGGGCGGGAGACGTCTCGTACTCCCAGACGAGCGCCGGCGGACCGGGCAACTCGTAGGTGAATGTCGCGATCGCGTCAGCCTCTTCGACGAAGACCCTGGTCGCCGCGTTCATGCCGTCCCAGACGGCGGTGAGATCGCGAACCCAGACCGTGAGATCGCCGAGGTGCTCGTAGGTCTCGCGATGCTCGACCAGCCCGCCGGCCGCCGGGTCCATCAAGCCCATGGCCGACACGCAGGCCTGGGAGTACAGCGCGTAGGCCGACATGCCTAGGGCGGCGTGCACGTCGTTCTTCAGGAGCCGGTGGACTTCGATCACGGCCCGTCCAGCAAGCTCCTCGCGCCCCGCGATCCGCTGCCGTACGACCTCGCCGTGATGGGCGATCACCTTGAGATCCAGCGACGGTATCCGGATGCAGGCATTGCATTCGCATGTGGAGGACTGCTTGATGTCGCGAAGGCGGCGCCGGAAGGCGACGTAGGCCTGCTCGACGGTGTCCTGAAGCGCGGAACCGTCCACGGTGGGAGCGATGGCGAACACGAAGGCGGCGTCGCCCTCAAGCTTCGCGAGCTTGAACGCCGGCCGGAACGAGCCAACGACCGTGCCCATCAGGTCCGCGAGGATGTCCTGGGCATGGTCCAGTTCCACGCCGGCGAGATAGCTCGTATACCCCGAGATGTCGGCGATGACCAGGCAGGCGGGTTCGGGCGCGTTCAGCATGAGCTCTCTTTCGGGGAACCGTCGATGACATCATCGGCGCGTGCCGTCAGGCTGTCGAGCGGGGCCGCGGCCGACCGGCTGTCGTGTGGGCGCGGGGCCGGGGTCACGCACCGGGCGGTATCGTGTGCGCATGGCGAGCCCGAAGGAGATCCTCCGGATCGGCGACCGCGAGGTGGCGGTCTCCAACCCGTCCAAGGTCTACTTCCCCGAGACCGGGTACACGAAGCTGGACCTCGTCCGCTACTACCTCGCGGTCGGCGACGGGGCGCTGCGCGGCGTCCGAGGCCGACCGATGGCACTCAAGCGGTTCGTGGATGGGGCCGCCGGCGAGGCGTTCTTCCAGAAGCGCGCACCGGACAACCGACCGGACTGGATCCGGACCGCGGAACTGACGTTCCCGTCCGGCCGGACCGCGGACGAGATCGTCCTCGACGAGGTCGCCGGGCTGGCCTGGGTCGTCAACCTCGGCTGCATCGACCTGAACCCGCACCCGGTCCGTGCCGATGACCTCGATCATCCCGATGAACTGCGCGTGGACCTCGATCCGGTGCCCGGCGTCGCGTGGCCGCAGATCCGCGAGGTCGCGCTGGCCACCCGCGAAGCGCTCGAGGCCGTGGGCCTGGTGGGCTGGCCGAAGACCTCGGGGTCTCGCGGGATCCACATCAATGTCCGGATCGAGCGACGCTGGACCTATCCGGAGGTCCGCCGGGCGGCGCTGGCCCTCGCGCGCGACGTCGAGCGCCGCGTGCCCCACGCGGCCACGTCGAAGTGGTGGAAAGAGGAGCGCCACGGCGTCTTCCTCGACTACAACCAGAACGCCAAGGACCGGACGGTCGCCTCGGCCTACTCGGTCCGACCGTTGCCCGACGCCCGGGTCTCCACGCCGCTGACCTGGGACGAGGTGCCGACGGTGGAGGCCGAGGCCTTCACGCTCGCCACCGTGCCGGCGCGCTATGCGGAGATCGGTGACCCCGGCGCCGGGATCGATGCCGCGGTGGGCTCGCTCGATGCGCTGCTGGAGCTATCAGGTCGACACGAGGCGGAGGGAGAGGGCGACGCGCCCTGGCCGCCCAACTATGCGAAACAGGCCGGGGAACCGCCACGGGTGCAGCCCTCGCGCGCCCGCCGCCCGCGCGCCGAATACGAGCCTGGTCGTGGCGAGGCGGGCGGGCCGCCACCGGAGGTCGCGGCCGAGCGGGCAGCGGCCGTCGCCGCCGGCGATCCGAATGCCGGTCTCCCCACCGAATGGGCGGGGTCGAAGCCCACACCAACGGGTCGGCGGAAGAGCGCCATCCCGGTCATCGAGATCTCGCGAGCGGCGTCGAAGGCAGAAGCGCTCGACGGGCTGGAGCGCTGGAAGGCCAGGCACCCCGATGTCGCGGCGCTGCTGGAGCCGGCGGACGTCCTGGTCGACGGCATGCGGGGGCGGTCGTCGCTCTGGTACCGCGTCCGGGTCAACCTGATCCACGTCCCCGAGGCGGATCGCCCGGCGCAGGCGGCCCTCGAGGTGGACTACGACCCGTGGGCGGGCCTGGAGTGGCCGGACCGGAGCGGCCAGCTCGAGCGCGCGCCACGTAAGAAGAAGACCGACGCGAACGAGACCGACGCGTGACCTCGGATCACGACCCGAAGATCTTCGCCAGTTCGAACGCGGGTGTGGTCTCCAGTTGGTCGTAGCGGCACTCGGCGGGGGGCTTGTCGGGGCGCCAGCGCTTGAACGTCGTCCCGTGCCGGAACCGGTCGCCCTGGAGGTGGTCGTAGGCCACCTCCACGACCCACTCGGCGCGGAGCGGCTCCCACGACAGATCCTTGCCGCGGTTCCAGCGTGACGTGGCGCCCGGCAGGCGCTGACCGGACGCATCGGCCTCGCCGGCACTCGCCCACTCGGCCCATTCCTTCCACGGATGGTCCTCGAGCGCGCGCTCCCGGAGCGGTGCCAGTTCCCCGGTGAGAGCCTCGCGCCGCTCCCACGTGAACGACGACGTCACGCCGACGTGGTGGAGCGTCCCGTCGTCATCGAACAGGCCCAGCAGCAACGACCCAACGTGGGTTCCCGGCCCGTTCTTGTGCCACCGGAACCCGGCCACCACGCAATCCGCGGTGCGCTGGTGCTTGATCTTGAGCATCGCGCGCTTGCCCGGCTGGTACGGCGCATCGAGCCGCTTGGCGATCACGCCGTCGAGCCCGGCACCTTCGAATCGATCGAACCAGTCGGCGGCGGTCGCCCGGTCGAGCGTGGCCGGGGTCAGATGGATCGGCGGTCGCGCGTCGCCGAGCACCGCTTCGAGGCGGGCGCGCCGCTCGGCCTGTGGCGTATCGCGCAGGTCCTCGTCCCCGAGGGCCAGCAGGTCCCAGGCCACGAACGATGCCGGCGATTCCGCCGCAAGCATCTTCACGCGGGACGCCGCTGGATGGATGCGGAGCAGCAGCGACTCGAACTGGAGCGTGCCGTCGCGCGCGATCACGACCTCACCGTCGAGGACACAACGCTCCGGCAGCGCGGCCCGCAGCGGATCGGCGAGCTCCGGGAAGTACCGATCGAGCGGCTTGAGATCGCGCGACTGCGTGTAGACCTCGTCCCCGTCACGGAAGACGAGCGCCCGGAAGCCGTCCCACTTGGGTTCGAACAGCCAGCCGGCGTCCCTGGGGAGCGCATCCGAGGCCTTGGCGAGCATGGGTTCGAGCGGCGGCTGGAACGGCAGGTGCAACTCGGCCATGGCCGGAGTGTACGGGCCGGGCGCGACGCACGGTCAGGGCAGGGTCTCGAGCGCCGCCCTCGCCCGTTCGCGACCGAGGTTCCAGGACAGCACCCCTCGGAACGACGGATCGTTCGCCAGCTCGATTCGGCGCAGCTGGAGGATCCACGTGACCCTGACGCGCTCGGGCCCCGACAACGCGGGGAGCGCGGCGACCATGGCCGGGATCGCATCGTCGGGAAGCATCGCGAGGTACTCGCTGTCAAGGCCGGCGTGCCCATCCTCGGGGACGAGGGACGGCACGACGACGCGCTCGATGTTCCGTTCGGCCACGAACGATCCGGGCGCGGCCATGTTGAGCCCGACGAGCGAGACGACCCCGACGACCGCCAGCGCGTGCGCCAGCCATCGGCTCCGCCCAGAGATGATCAGCGCGGCCATGACGGCGAGCCCCGCGCCCATCGTGATGATCGCGACCAGCACGTACAGGCGCAGCTCCGTCCAGCCGTACGCGTCCTGGTAGAGCCGGAGCCGGAGCATCGCGGAGACGAGCAGCGCGCCCGTCAGGCCGACCAGACCGAGCAGGGCCGCGAGGTAGGAAAGGACTCGCTGCTTGACGTAGGTCTCGAGCACCACGACCACGGACGCCGCAAGGCTTGCGGCCGCGACCAGCTCGAAGAACCCGCGCCGTGCGTAGTCCGCGTACGTGAAGCCTGACGTCGCGAGCGCGGCCGGTCCGCCGAACAGGTACGCGACCTGGAGCACCACGAAGAGGCCGACGACGAGGTCGATCAGGCCGAGGATCACGAGCGCCTCGGCGAGACCGATCGAGCGGGGCAGGATCCGGGCCGCCGGGGGCTCCCACGCCACCGCGCCGAGCGAGGGGTACGTGACGTCGCGGATCCCGCGGGCCGCGACGGACAGCGCCCCCGCCGCCAGCCACGACGCCGCCAGCGTGAAGATCAGGCGACCGGGCACGTCGCCGAGGTCGATCCGGAACCCGAGGAGGTCGCTCATCCCGCGTCGGAAGATCGGGTCGGCGGACGCGAACAGGACCGCGAAGATCGCGGCAAGCGGCAGGCCGATCACCAGACCCCGGATGACTGCGGCCAGCCGCTCGCCGCGAACCGTGGCCAACGAGGGTGCACCGCGCTCCGGTCGCGCCTCGCGAAGGACCCGGACCGGTCCTTCGATGGTGCCGGCGGCCACCAAGGCACCCATGGTCGCGATGACCGACGCGGACCGACGCGTGACCGGGATGCCGGACATGGCCAGCAGCGACGCTCCACCGAAGAGGCACGCCCACGCGATGTCGAGGCCGGCGAGGAACTCGTCGCCGCGGATGGCCGCGAGCGAGGCCAGCACCATGGCGGTGACGGGGAGCCAGGCGTCGAGCGGGTCGACCGCCCGGTCGCGGCGACGGACGAACCACGCGGCGGCCAGGACGACACCCAGCGTGATCGGGATGTTGAGGCCGTACGCCGGACCGTCGAGGGCGACCTCGGTCAGGACGCCGATGACGATCGCGAGCAGCAGGATCCGACGGGCGGCGGGGCGGTCGAGACGGTCCACGCGCGGACCTCCGGGCTGCGGCCGGGCGATCGGGCTGAGCGATGCCGGCGGTCTGGTCTCCGACGATGCAGGGTCGTTGCGTGTGTCGCCGCGTCCCGCGACGCCAAGGAACCCGCGGTACGATCGAGGCGTCAGCGCGATGCGCCGCCGACACTCGCCGACGGCCGTGTACGGAACTCCAGGGAGGCCTTCCATGCGAAGGATCCGATCCGATCACGCCGGTCGCCCGGCGTCGCTCCCGCTCATCGTGTTCCTCCTCCTGCTTGCCGTCGTCGCCGTCGCCTGCGCCAGCGGCAGTTCGGCCGGGCCCGACCAGTTCAGTGGCGAAGGTCGGACCCAGCCGCCGAACGAGCCCGCGCCGGGCGGCGATGACGGGAGCGGGGTCGAGCCTCCGGCCATCGGGCTCGTCGACGACGCCCGTATCGTGCGCACCGGGACGATGCAGCTCGAAGTCACCGACGTGAACCGCGCCGTCTCGGCCGGTCGCGACGCCATCCGCGGTCTCGGCGGCTACATCGGCGCCTCATCCACCTCCAACTACGAAGACGGCCCGATCGCCCAGATCACCTACCGCATCCCGGTCGAGCGCTGGGAGGAAGCGCTCACGGCGCTGCGGAGCCTCAACGGGCTGACCTCGAAGGTCGTCGTCGAGCAGACGGCGGCCGTGGAGGTCACCGGCCAGATCATCGACCTCGAGGCCCGCATCCGGAACCTGCGAGCGAGCGAATCCGCCCTCCAGGCGATCTCCGCGAAGGCCGGCAAGATCTCCGACGTGCTCGAAGTCCAGGCCCAGCTCACGCAGGTCCGCGGCGAGATCGAGCAGCTGACCGCGCAGCTGACCGACGTCAGCCAGCGGGCCGATTTCGCGACGCTCGAGGTCACCTTTGCGACCGCGGTCGTGGCGACCCAGCTCGCCGCACGCGGCTGGGACCCGGAGACCGTCGTCGACGAGGCGACCGCCAGCCTCGTCGAGATCCTCCAGGGGTTGGCCGGCGCCGGGATCTGGTTCGGCATCGTGTGGCTGCCGGTCCTCGTCACGGTCACCATCGTCGGACTCATCTTGGCCGCGGTGTTGCGTCGCCTCGGCGTCTTCCGCCGGCCCGCGGCATCCGTGCCACCGGCGAGCCCGCCACCCGGCGAGACCCGCCACCGGCGAACCAGCCCCCGCCCGCGGACGCGATCAGCGCCGGCTGACCGGTCGGCCGTCCCGGGCGCGTGGCACCATGCGTCCGGGATGACGGACCAGACGGACCAGACGGAGCAGACCGACCGCTACGACCGCATGGCCGCGGGATACGACCGCTTCTGGGCGCCGGTGCTGGCGCCCAGCGCGGTGGCACTCCTTGATCCGTTGGACCCGGTGATCGACGCCGGGGCCCGGGAGGTCGTCGATGTCGGGGTCGGGACCGGGAACCTCGCGTTCGCGGCGCTGGCTCGCTGGCCGCACGTCCGCGTCACGGGCATCGATGCCTCACGCGAGATGGTCCGCGCCGTCGATGCCCTCGCCGACGACCGCCTGACGGGCGCCGACCGGGCGAGGTTCGAGACTCGTATCGCGTTCGCCGCCGAGCTGCCGTTCGACGATGCCTCGGTGGATCTGGCGATCTCGTCGTTCGTGCTGCAGCTCGTCCCGAACCGCGCCAAGGCCTTGCGCGAGATCCGTCGCATCCTGCGGCCGGGCGGCACCCTCGCCTATGTGACATGGCTGGCCGACCGCAGCGTCTTCGCGCCTGATCGCGTCTTCGATGCCCTGCTCGACGAGTTCGGGTTCGACGAGGAGGCCGGCACCGATGACCGCCCGGGCGATCTCCCGTCGGTGGAGCGCGCGGCCGCGGAACTCCGTCGAGCCGGTTTCCGAAACGTCACCGCGAGATCCGCGGAACTCACCTACGCCTTCACGCCGGACGGCTACCGGTCGTTCCTGACCGACTTCGACGAGGTCGCCCTGTTCGAGGACATGACCCGGGCCGAGCGGCGCCGATTTCTGGCTCAGCTGCGCGAGCGGCTCATGGCGCTTTCGGCGTTCGAACTCGTCTTCCGGGCGCCGATCGTCTACGCGACGGGCCGACGCGGACCCGCCTGAGCCCGTCCCTCGGACCTACCTGGCCGCCGCGGTCGCCCGGACCCGTGTGGGATCGATGCGCAGCCGCGAACCATCGCGGCCGGCCGTCCCATCCGGTGCCAGCCCGATCGACCGGAGCGCCGTGACGATCACTCCATCCGGATCGTCCAGCGGCACCACGGCGGCGGCTCGCTCGCGGTGCAGCACGAACAGGAGCGCCAGACCGAGGTCCTCGATCGAGGCCGACGGGTCCGTGGCCACGCGCTCCACGACGACCGTTCGCAGGGCCTCGTTCGCGAGCGGGGTGTAGTCGATCGTCAGTGCGCGATGCGACGCCACGATCGACCGTGAGCCGCAGCCCGTCGGATCCACCGAACCGCGGTCGGAGCAAGACCGCCGGCGCGGAGCCATCGCGATGGCTGGCAGCCAGCCATCCGGCCAGCATCGTCGGCGGCGGTTCGGTCTCGGCGAGATGCTGGTGCTGGGTGGAGCGGGCGCCCATCGCCCGGGTGCCGGCTGTCCGTCCCGTGGCGGCCATCAGCGCCGCATCGGCGCGGTTCCCGCCGACGAGCGTCTGCGGCGTCCGATACGGCGAGCCCAGGAGGCGCAGTCGGCGCTGGAGTCGGGCGAGCGCGAGCATCCCGTCGTCGCGGAGGGCGGTGACGAACTCCTCGGTCGCCTGCCCGTCGACCTGGTGGCCGCCGTAGGTGATGAAGTCGAACACGAACCCGAGCCGACCAAGTTCGTCCGGGAAGCGGCGCATCTCCTTGTCGGTCATGCCGGTCGTGTCCCAGTTGAACGACGGGGACAGGTTGTAGGCGAGCATGGCGTCGGGATGGACGGCATGGACCGCGTCGGCGAACTGACGCGCGTCGGCGAGGTCCGCGGTCTTGGTCTCCATCCACAGCAGGTCCGCGAACGGCGCCGCCGCGATCGACCGCGCGGTCGCATAGTCCACGCCCCCACGGATCCGGTAGAAGCCGTCCATCGTCCGCGGCGCGACCGGGTCCCAGTGGATCTCGACCCCCAGCTCCGCCGCCCGTCGCCGGGCGTCCGTCGTGGCTGCCGTCGCCGCGAACGCCCGCCACGTCGCGACACGCGCGTCATCGGCGCCTTCGTCGGACCGCGCCGCGAGGATGGCCGCGACGGCGTCGCCGTAGGTCATGACCCCGGCTTCGGCCTCCCAGACCGTCGCGTATCGGTGATCCGCCGCATCGAGCAGGGCGTCGACCGCCGCATGATCGCGGCGATCCGCCATCGCGTCGACCTGGTCGCGAAGCCACGCGGTGATCCCGTGGCGCTCCAGCCAGGCATCGGCATCGGCTCGGTCGCGCGCCGAGATGCCGAACAGGCGGTGGCCCTGGACGCTGGTCAGCCCGAGGTCGTGGAGGCGAGCCAGCATCGCGATGGCGCCGACACGGAACGTGGGCAGCCCCGGGACGGTCGCGCCCAGCACGTACGGCTGGTCGCGCTCGTCGCTGATGTCGTCGATGAGCGTCGCGGACTCGGCATCGGTGCGGGCCACGATCAGCCCAGGGACGCCCATGATGTCGAGCTGGAGCCGGGCCGCGTTGAGTCGCTTGTGCTGTTCGGCCTGGGCGACGAGCACCTTGCCGTCCTGGTGGCCGCACTTCTTGGCGCCGGCCCGCTGATCCTCGATGTGATAGCCCGGGACGCCGACCTCCACGAACCGCCGGATCAGGTTCCGGACATGCGCGTCGCCGCCGTGGCCCGTGTCGGCGTCGGCGATGATGAACGGGCGATAGTCAGCGGCCGGGGTGGCCCGTCGTTCGGCTGCGCTCATCCGCGCCCGGGCGAACGCCTGGTTCCGGTCCGCCGCGAGCAGGGCCCGGACGATGCCTGCCGCTTCATCGGGCACGCTGCTGAGCGGGTAGCTGGCAAGGTCGGGTCCCGGGTCCTCGTGGATCGACCCCTTCGCGGACGTCGCCCAGCCACCGAGGTAGATCCCTTCGAGCCCGAGGCGCTTCTGCGTGACCGCCTGGCCGGGCGTGTATGGCCCGAACGTCGTCATGTGCCCGCCGGCGACGAACAGGTCTCGAAGGCGCGCGTGGAACGCGACAGCCGCCTCACGCGCGACCGTGTGGTCTGACTCGATCGTGCCCTGCTGTTCGGCCACCTCGCGGGCCGTGTGCAATCGCACCGTCGCGGCGAACCGCGGCTGGTCGAAGAAGGCCTGGACGGCGCGCTCGCGCGCCGCAAGCGGGTCCACGTGGCCGTCGGACGCGAGCGGGCGAGCCGACTCGTGCGGCTCAGCGCGGGGGGCGAGGGCGGTCATGAAGCGATGGGAGTGACGTCGAGCGACGGTCGCCTACTCGTTCGCGTGATCGCGCTCGCAGTAGTCCGGGCAGGTGCAGGCGGTCGCGAGCACCGATGGGTACGGATGGACCGGCCGCGGGTGCTCGAAGGCGAGCAGGTCCGCCCGCCCGCGATCGTCATCGAGCCCCAGGATCCACGTCCGAGTGGGGTGGATGGCGTCGCGGAAGTCGATGGTGATGCGGGTAGGGACGGCGGTGGGGCTCATCGATCGGACCTCTCGTTGACGGATCCCAGGGGCTGGCCGCGATCGTAGCCACCGCCCTGTCATCAGTCCAATCGAATGTCGTGATGTGTCACATCAACGCGACTGATGGTAGATTGCGACCATGCTGGTCTCCCAGGTAGAGGGGTTCGTCGAGATCGCGCGCCGCGGCAACCTCAGCCGCGCCGCCGAGACCCTGCACGTCACCCAACCGGCCCTCACCGCTCGTATCCACACCCTCGAGGAGGAACTGGGCGGGCCGCTCTTCGTCCGCGGCCGACGGGGGATGCAACTGACCGACGCGGGCCGTGGCTTCCTGCCGTACGCGGAACGGGCGCTCGCCGCGCTCCAGGATGGCGCCGGGCTGGTCGCAGAACTGGCGCGCGGCGGGACCGGTGAGCTGGTGCTCGGCGCCGCGCCCGCCATCAGCACGTACGTCTTGCCGGCCCTGCTCGTGCGGTTCAACCGTCGGCACCCGAACATCCGGCTCGTCGTCCGGACCGGGCACTCGGAGGAGATCCTCCAGATGGTCCTGCGTCGCGAGGTGGAGGTGGGCCTGGTCCGCGAGATCCGCCATCCCGAGATCGAGAGCCGGCCGCTCTACGAGGACGCCCTCATCCTCGTCACGTCGCCGCGCGGACCGTTCGGCAGCGACGGCACGCTGCCCATCGAAGCCATCGCGAGCGCACGACTGGTGCTCTTCGACCGGACCTCGAGCTTCTACGAGCAGACGAACACGTTCTTCCGGGAGGCGGGCGTGGCGCCTGCCGGGGTCATGGAACTCGACAACATCGACGCGGCCAAGCAGATGGTCGCCGCCGGGCTTGGCGTCGCGCTGCTCCCCTATACAGCCGTCGCGAGCGAGCTGGCGGAGGGTCGGTTGCGGTCCATCCGGCTCGAGGGCGCGACGACCATCCGTCGGCGGGTCGTGGCGATCCGTCGCCATGATCGGTCGGCGATGGCCGGACCGGTGGCGGCGTTCCTCGAGATCCTCGGCGGGATCGGCGAACTGCTCCCCGGGGATGGGCAGGACGCCCTGCCGCGGACCTGAGCGGCGTCAGCCCTCGGCGTCGCCCCCGCCGGCGGGGGCGGATGCGCCCCCACCATCGGTCGCGCCGTCGGTAGCCGCGCCCTCGCCATCGGCTCCTTCGGCGCCCGCTTCGCCCTCGGCGACCTCGGCGACGATCGGCTCTTCCTCGACGCGTGGCGCCTGGACCTTCGCAATGATCTCGTCACCGTCGGTCAGGAGCGTCACGTCGCTCGGGACGGTCAGATCGCGCACGTGAACGGCGGCGTCGAAGTCGACCAGTGACGCGATGCTGTACTCGATCGACTGCGGCAGATGATCGGGCAGCGCGCGAACCCGGACGGATCCGATCGGGTGGAGCAGGGTCCCGCCGTTGAGCGTGACGGCCGGGGACTCACCGGTGGAGACGAGGGGCACGTCGACGGTCAGTTCCTCCGTCATGCGGACGAGGAACAGGTCCACGTGCAGCGGCCGTCGATCGACCGGGTGGACCTGGACGCCGTGGACGAGCACGGGCTTGGCCTTGGCGCCATCGATCGAGAGATCCACCAGCGCGTTCGAGCCGAGCTTGCGGCGGAGCTGCTGGAACTCGTGCGTGTCGACGGACAGGTTCGTGGACGGCTCACCGTGACCGTAGACGACGGCGGGCAATCGGCCAGCCTGGCGCAGGCGGTTGACGTGCTTGCCCGTGAGTTCGCGATGTTCGGCGGACAACGTCGCGCGGGCGGGGGCGGCAGACACGGTGGGTTCGGACCTCAGCTGGTGGAAATCGCTCTTGGCGCGGGCTGCGGGCTCGTCGGCCGAACGGCAGAGGCGAGGCGCCCGGATGTGCGGGCGCAGGATACCACGACTCCTCACGCTCCCCGGTGAGCCGAGGTCTGCCGGCGGGCCTCGAACGGCGAGCGGTGTAGCATCGGGCCGTGGCCGCCACCATCCTCATCGTCGAAGACGAGCACGCCGTCGCGCGCGGCATCCAGTACGCCCTCCAGCAGGAGGGGTACGAGGTCGCCGTGGCCCGCTCCGGCGAGGAGGGCCTGGATCTCGCCATCAACCAGGCCCCGGACCTCGTGGTCCTCGACGTCCGCCTGCCCGGGATCGACGGGTTCGAGGTCCTCCGACGAGTCCGCGCGGCCGGCGCCAAGATGCCGATCCTCGTCCTGACCGCGCGCGACGACGAGGTGGACAAGGTCATCGGCCTCGAACTCGGCGCGGACGACTACCTGACCAAGCCGTTCGGGCTGCGCGAGCTGCTGAGCCGGATCAAGGCGCTGCTGCGCCGCTCGTACGGGGACTTGGCCGACGCCGTCGGCGGTCGCGTGATCCGCCATCGAGACCTCGTGATCGACCTCGAGCGACGGCGCGTCCAGCGCGGTCCGCGCCGCGTCAGCCTGACGCCGACGGAGTTCGAGATCCTCCGCCATCTCGCCTCGCGTCCGGGCCGCGTCTACACGCGCGGCGAGCTGTTGGAGCTGCTGCGCGACTACGACGCGCTGGACCAGGACGAGAAGACGATCAACGTCCACGTCAGCCACCTGCGCGAGAAGATCGAGGACGATCCGGCGGCGCCAGCCTTCGTCCTGACGGTCCGAGGTGTCGGCTACGCCTTCGCCGAGCGCTGAGACCACGGGACGCCGGCGGTTCCGGCTCCCGGGTCGCGTGCGCCGGCTCCTCCCGCGGACGTTCCAGGGTCGATTGACCATCGCGTTCGTCGCGGTCATCGCGCTGACCCTCGTGCTCGTGTCCGCGCTGGTGCTCAACCGCCTCGACGACTACTTCACCAAGCAGCAGGCGGACGAACTCGAACTGCGCGCGAGCACGATCAATGTCTACGTCCAGATCGCGGCGGGCGCCGCAGCGCGTGGAGACCTCGTCGTCGGCGTCGACAACACGGTCAACCCGACGGTCCGCGAAGTGCTGCTCCAGGCGGACAGCCGCCGCGTCATCGCGGACCAGCTCGGACGTGCGGACGTGACGCTCCGCCTCGGTCGCGTGGTGACCGATGGCGAGGGCATCGCCTTCATTCCCGCATCGGACGGGACGTTCGCGTTCCCGTTCCAGGGCACGCCCGCGCGCGGGCAATCGCGAGAGACCACGTCGTACCTGCCCAGTCCGTTCGGCGGCGGCGATTCCATCTTCAACAGCTACGCGGTCCAGATCGAGCTGGCCGACCCATACACGTTCCGGCGGACGGCCATCGCCAACGTGACGGGCCTCCTCGCCGCCGTCGCCCTGTTCGCGTTGGGGCTCAGCGTGCTCGTCGCGGCGGCACTGGCCCGCCGATTCACCTCGCCGCTCCGCCAACTCACCGACGCGGCCCGCGCGCTCGAGGAGGGCGACCTGTCCAGTCGCGTGCCGGCGGCGCAGGTGCGGGCCGGTTCGTCGGAGCTGGCCGGGCTCGCCGTCCAGTTCAACGCGATGGCGGACCGGGTCGAGGAGAGCGTGGCGCTCATCCGCCGCGATCGGGACCGCAGCCGCGACTTCCTCGCCGACGTCTCGCACGAACTGCGAACCCCCTTGGCGGCGCTCCGGACGTTCAACGACCTCCTCAAGGAGCGGGCCGGCGACGATCCTGATGCGCGTGCCGAGTTCCTCGAGTCCTCCGGCCAGCAGATCGAGCGACTCGACTGGCTCGCCCAGAACCTGCTGGAGCTGTCCAAGCTCGATTCCGGTCTGGTCCTCCTGGACCTGCGGCCGAACGACCTCCGCGCCGCGGTGGAGACCGCCGTAGACCAGACCGAGGCCGCCGCCCGCAAGCGCGGGATCGTCACCACGCTCAAGCTCCCCGAGACGCCCGTGCGGATCCTCCACGACTCGCAGCGGATCGGCCAGGTGGTCGCGAACCTCGTCGCCAACGCCGTCAAGTTCACGCCCAAGGGCGGGACCGTCAGCGTCGACCTCCGCCCGACCACCGATGGCGTGTCGATCGTGGTCGCCGATACGGGTGTCGGGATCGATCCCAGCGAGCTTCCACACATCTTCGACCGCTTCTACCGTGGCGCGCAGGCCAACGAGGCCCGCGGCAGCGGCAGCGGTCTGGGGCTCGCCATCGTGCGGTCCATCGTGGACATGCACGGCGGCACGATCGTGGTGGAGAGCCACATCGGGGAGGGCTCGAGGTTCACCGTCCAGTTGCCGCGCGACCCGCGTCTGGTGGCCGGGACCCCGGCCGCCGAACGGTCCGACGTCCCGTCCGCTGCCGCTGAACCCCGGGTCGCGCCCTTGGAGAACGTGACGGAAACTTCACCGTCCGACCGACCCCAGGTGAATCCGGAGCCCGCACCGTAGGGTCACGACCTTCGTCACGCCAGCGCTAGCGCAAGGAACGACACCCGCCATGACCGACGACCGCTCCACATCCGACCCGTCCGACGCGACCCCGCCCGGGGCCCCGAGCTGGACCCCTGTGCCGGACCCGGACCTGGACCAACGGCTGGACCCGGGCGACCCGTCGGGGGTGACGATGCGGCACGAGCTGTCGTCGGCCGCGACGGAGCCCGTCCAGCCGGCCCATCCGGTCCAACCGCTCCCCGCCGACCGGTACTCCCCGGCGCCCGAGACGCGCCCAGAGTGGTCCCGGACCTACGACGCCCCGCCGCCCGTGGCCCCGGAGCGCTGGTTCGAGCCGGCCCCCGTGGCCCCGTCCGCGCCGGCTGCCGGGCGACGATCCGGTACCGGGACGGTGCTCGCCGCCGCGATGCTGTCGGCGGTCCTGGCCTCCGGCGGGACCGTGCTCGCGCTCGGAGCCGCCGGCGCGCTTGACCGCCCCGTGCTGACGACGTCGGTCCCGACCGGCACGAATGCGGGCATCTCCAAGCCCGTGACCATCGACGAATCGTCCGCGACCATCGAGGTGGCGGCCAAGGTCAGCCCGGCGGTCGTGCGGATCACCGTGACCGGCAGCGCCGGCGTCGGCGACCTCGGGGTCATCCCATCATCGGGTGTGGGTTCCGGGGTGATCTACGACAGCAACGGCTGGATCCTGACGAACCGCCACGTCGTCGAGGGCGGCGAGACGTTCGATGTCGAGCTCAAGGACGGCCGGATCCTGTCCGGCAAGGTCTATGGCGTCGATACGCTGACGGACCTCGCGATCATCAAGGTCGACGCGACCAGCCTGCCCGTCGCGGCGATCGGCGAATCCGATGCGCTCAAGGTCGGCCAGCTCGTCATCGCCATCGGCAGCCCGCTCGGCACGTACTCGAACTCGGTGACCAGCGGCATCGTGTCGGCCACCGGACGGTCGATCGTCACGGAAGGCTCCACGCGCCCGCTCAACAACCTCATCCAGACCGACGCGGCCATCAACCCGGGTAACTCCGGCGGCCCGCTCCTCGATGCCGACGCGAACGTCATCGGCATCAACACGGCCGTGGCGAGCGGCAGCAACGGCATCGGGTTCGCGATCCCCATCGATATCGCCCGCCCGATCATGAAGCAGGCCGTCGCTGGCGAGACCCTCGCGCGGCCGTATCTCGGGATCAGCTACGTGAGCATCACGCGGCAGTACGCCGAGGCGAACGACCTGCCGGTGATGCAGGGCGCGCACATCGGTGGCTCGACGGGCCAGGGCGGTTCCACACAGGGCGTCGTGGCCGGGACCCCGGCGGCTGCCGCGGGCCTCAAGGATGGCGACATCGTCCAGCAGATCGACGGCAAGGTCATCGACGAGGAGCACCCGCTCGACGCGACCCTGAGCCAGTTCTCACCCGGCGACACCGTCGCGGTCACCGTGCTCCGCGACGGGCAGACGCTCACGATCGATGTGACGCTCGGGACGCGGCCGCCGGACCTCTAGCCCGGCCGGACCTTCGATCGGCGGCGGCCCTCACCGCGCGCGGGTGATCTCCACCGCGGCATGGTCGAGCGGCCCGCCGAGCCGGACGCCGGGCTTGCGCACCCGGACGACCACCGTCTCGGCGGGGAAGCGCGCCAGCAGGTCGGTCGCGATCGCCTCGGCGATGGACTCCAGCAACGAGCGCGGCGGGCCGAGCACGACGGCCGCGACCGCGTCGTAGGCGAGACCGTAATCGACGGTCCGCGCCAGGTCGTCGGTCGTACCGGCGGGTCGCAGGTCGAGCCACAGCTCCACGTCCACCTCGAACGGTTGGGCCGCCTCCCGTTCCCAGGCGAAGGCGCCATGGATCGCCTCGAAGCGCAGGTTCGTGAGCACGATGCGGTCGGTCATCCCGTGACGTCCGGAGGTGGGGTCCATCCGCGGATGATGGCATCGCTCATCCGGGCCGTCCGGACGTTCGGCTCGACGTCGTGGACGCGGACGATGTCGACCCCGGCCGCGATGCCGAGGGCGGTCGTCGCCAGCGTCGCCTCGAGACGCTCGTCCGGCGGCAGGTCCAGGACGCGGCCCAGCGTGGACTTGCGCGACGTCCCGAGCAGGATCGGATGACCGAGCGAGCGCAGCGCCCCAAGGTCGCCCAGGACCGCGAGGTTCTGCTCGGCGGTCTTCCCGAAACCGATCCCCGGATCGACCAGTAAGGCCTCCCGCGGGACCCCCGCCGCGACCGCGCGTTCGAGTGCCGCCCGCAGGTCCTCGATGATCTCGGCGACCACGTCCGCGTAGGTGGCCTCGATCCGGTTGTGCATCACCACCATCGCGACCCCCCGCTCGGCGGCGACCCGCGCGAGCGCGTCGCTCGGCCCGACACCCCAGATGTCGTTGACGAGGTGGGCGCCCGCATCGATCGCGGCCTCCGCGACAGCCGCCTTTGTCGTGTCCACGCTGATCGGCGTGTCCGGCAGGGCCGCCCGGAGCGCCGTGATGACCGGCACGACCCGGGCCACTTCCTCCTCGGCCGCCACCGGAGCGTGACCCGGCCGTGTCGACTCGCCGCCGACGTCAAGGAGGTCCGCGCCCTCGGCGACCATCCGTCGCGCCTGGGCGACCGCCGCCGGCACAGGGTCGCCAGCGCCGACCAGACCATCCCCGGAGAACGAATCGGGCGTCACGTTGAGGATCCCCATCACGAACGTCCGCGTGCCCCACGCGAACGTCGCGGGGCCGATGCGCGTGGTGGGGAGCGGCATCACGGGGCCACCTCGGGTGGGGGATCGCGGAGTGCCGGGTCATCGACGAGCCGCGCCCGGACGGCCCCGACAAGATAGAGCGAACCTGCCACGACGATGGGTCCGTTCGCGGATGCGAGGGCGATGTCCAGCGCGGCCTCCGGGTCCGCGGCGACGGTCGGGGCCGGTTCGCCGTCCCGTGCCGCGGCCCAGTGCGCCGCGAGCGCCTCGGGCGCGAGCGCCCGGGGCAGGTCCACGGTCGTGGCGATCACGCGGGCGCCGGCCAGCGCCGGCGATGCGGCGAGCCCGGCCACGACGCCGGCTACGTCCTTGTCGGCCATCGACGCGGTCACGAGCGTGATGGGGCCCGGGACCAGAAACGGCCGAAGGTCGTCGAGGGACGGCGGCGAGCGCCGCGGCCCCGGCCGGATTGTGGGCACCGTCAAGGAGCACGTCGCGGCCGCCGGTCCGCTCCCCGACGACCAGCTCCAGCCGTCCCGGCCAGACCGCGGCCGCGTAGCCGCGCCGGCGGGCGTCGTCGTCGGTGGCGACCAGACCGGCCGTCTCGAGCGCGTCGAGGACCGCGTCGGCCACCGCGACGTTCGCGGCCTGGTGGCGACCCCGGAGTCCGACACGCGTCGGTCCGAGCCGGGGCAGATCCACGACGATCCCGTCGCGATCCCAGTCGAGGAGCGGCGCGGGCGACACGACGCGAAGATCCACGCCCATCCGGGCCGCCCGTCGCCGGATGACGCCGAGCGCGGCCCCGGTCGCCCCGGTCAGCGCCACGTTGCCGCGCTCGATGATCGCGGCCTTCTCGCGGGCGATCGCGGTGACCGTGGGACCCAGCCGATCCATGTGGTCAAGGTCGACGTTCGTGATGGCGGCGACCCCGCCATCCCACGCATGGGTCGCGTCGAGCCGACCGCCGAGGCCCACCTCGACCAGTGCCACGTCGAGCCCCGATCGCGCGAAGTGCGCGAAGACGACCGCCGTGAGCAGTTCGAACTCGGTCGGGTCGCCGAGCCGCCGGGCGACGCGGTCCGCGATCGGCAAGACCTCCTCGACGAGCGCGGTGAACGCCGCGGGCTCGATCGGGCGCCCGTCGATCTCGATCCGCTCGCGGTAGGTGACGAGGTGCGGCTTGGGCGTCTGGCCGACGCGCCAGCCGGCCGCGCGCAGGGCCGCTCCAGCGAGCGCGAGGACGCTGCCCTTGCCATTGGTCCCGCCAACGAGGGCGCCACGGACCGCCAGCTGGGGATCGCCGAGGTCGCGGAGGAGGGCGCGCGTGCGCCCGAGGCCGAGCCGGATCCCGAATCGCCCGCGGTCGGCCAGCGCACGCAGCGCCTCGTCGTAGGTCATCGCGGGCGCCTCGGCCTCACTCGCGCGTGAGTTCGTCCTCGTAGAAGACGCACTGGTTGAAGCGCGGCGTCAGGCACACGTCGTTCACGTAGCCCTGATCGAGGTGGACCCCGCCACGCAGCTGGCAGCGCGAGACGTTGGCGTCCTGGCGGATGAGCGCCTTGAGCAGGTGCGGTGCCTGGATCGGGATCGCGCCGCGCGCTCCGGTCATGTAGAAGTGTGGACAGACGTTGCGCCGCAGGTTCGGGAGGCCGAATCCGGGTCGAGGCGGCGGCAACTGGCCGGCCCGTGAGGGTTGCGGGATCAGCGGCGATGGCTGGACGCGCGCGATCGGCCCCACGCCGAACGCCGGACGGCCCGTCGCCTGACCTGACTGTCGCCCCCCGGGGCCGCTGCCTCGCTCGGAACGTGGATCGCGTGCCTGCACTCCATCCCTCGGTGCGGGCGCGTGCACCCTTCTCGTCACGCGCGCTGACCCGGCCAGAGTACATCGGAGTGCAACGCACCGATGTGCTCCACGCGCCCGGCGGGCACGGCCGTGCGACAATCCCGGCGATGACGACCCGGCGCGGCGCGCGGCCCACCCACGTTCGACCACGACCCCCCACCGGCAGCCGACCGACGCCGACCAGCACCCGGACGCGGCCGGTCACGCCCGGCCGGATCGCCACCCACCGCCCGATCTCGCGGAGCCGCGGCCTGCCGCTCATCGTCAAACTGACCCTGGTGCTGGCCGTTGCCACGCTCGGGATCGGCGTCATCTACGTGGGCGCCGGCGGCCTTCGGACCATGGCCGCCGCGCTGGGCGACACGTTCAGCGGCTTCGTCACGGACGCGACGACGACGCCATCGCCCAGCCCGTCGGTCCTGCCCCTCGCGGATGCGCCGATCCTCGTGCCCCCCGCCGAGCCGTACACCAGCTCGACCCGCGTGGATCTCGCGATCACGCTGCCCTCCGCGGTCGTCGGCAAGCCCGAGTACAAGGTCCGCATCTACCTGGCGCTGAAGGACCAGATCCCCTCGGTCATCGACCAGGTGGCGATCGGCGATTCGCAGCGGATGATCTACCCGGCAGAACTCGTCAAGGGGATCAACGACTTCTCGGTCACGATCGTCGGTCCGGCGGGTGAGTCCGACACCTCCCCGGTCGTCCGCTACATCCTCGACCAGGGGAAGCCGAAGATCACGATCACCTCGCCCGAGGAGGGAGCCAAGGTCAACGGCCGGAAGGTGACGATCAAGGGCAAGGTCCAGGCGCGATCCACGCTCGTCGCCAAGAACGCCGACAACGACGCGTCGATCAGCGGCACGGCCGAGGCTGACGGGACATTCACGCTGAGTCTCGCGCTCACGACCGGCACCAACCACATCACGATCACCGCGACGGACCCCGCGGGGAACGCCACGGTCAAGACCCTCACCGTCAAGCGCGGCACCGGCCAGCTGACGGTCAATCTCTCCGCGTCGGACTACGTCATCTCGCGCCGCGACCTGCCGTACCAGATCCGGATCGTTTGTCTCGTGACCGATCCCGACGGCAATCCGCTCCCGAACGCGGCCGTGACCTTCACGCTGAGCATCCCCGGGATCCAGACGATCACCCAGGACGCCCAGACCGATGGCGACGGACGAGCGAGCTTCGAAACGTCCATCAGCAAGGGGGCGGAACGCGGTCAGGGGAGCGCGACGGTGCTGGTCTCCAGCGATGACCACGGGTCCACCTCGGACCTGACCGTCATCACGATCACGAAGTAGGCGCGCACGAATCGACATCGGGCGATGTCGCAGCTACCATCCGCGCCATGCCGATGTGGCGTTGCCCCCATTGCGGGACGCCCCAGCCCGAGACGGCCCGGTGCTGGGTGTGCCAGCGTTCCAGCACCGCGTGCGTGACCTGTCGGCATTTCCGCCGGTCGGTCGCCGCGAACGTCGGCTACTGCGGGCTGGACCGCCAGCGAGTGCCGCTGCGTGGCGATGAGATCCGCTCGTGCTGGGAAGCCGGCCGGGCGGCGGGAACGCCCACGATCGCGGCCGCGGCCACGCCACGACCGATGCCCCTGCCGCGCGACTTCGTGGAGGTGACCCCGGTCCGTCGAGCGTCGAGCCGGGCACCTGGCAAGAACGAGGCTCCGCCCCTGCCGCAAGCCGCGGAACCGCGCTGGAGCCTTTGGGACGACCCCGCCCCCTGACCTGACCGCTACGGCGTCGGTGTCGGCGTCGGGGTGGGTTCAGGCGTCGGCGTCGGGGTGGGTTCGGGTGTCGGCGTGGGAGTCGGGGTGGGCGTCGGCGTCGGCGTCGGGGTCGGCGCCGGTGTCGGGGTCGGTGTGGGCGTCGGGGTCGGCGTCGGTTCAGGGCCTAGCGAGACCACGTAGTCGATCGGGGTCTGCTTGGCGACGATGATCCCCGGGTTGGGACTCTGCGAGATGATCGAGCCGACCGGCACCAGTTCGTCGAACGCTTCCGTCCGCTGGCCGATCCGCAGTTCCGCGTCCACGATGGCCTGGAGTGCATCCGATTCGGGCAGGTCCACGATCCCCGGGACCGGGACATTCCCCGGCGCCGTGGCGACCGTGATCCCGACCTCGCTGCCGGGCGCGAGACTCGTGCCGAACGGCGGGTCCTGCGCGAGCACGATGCCAGCCACGGCGATCGTGGATTCCTCGGACGTCTGGACGAGGATGATGCCGAGTCCGTCGGCCAGCTTCTGCGCGTCGGCAGCGGTCATGCCGACGAAGTCCGGGACGACGACGTTGGAGGCCGAGGGCGATGCCGAGGCCGATGGCGACGGCTGGCCGCCGCTGGTCAGCTGGAAGACCAGGAACCCGATGGCGAGGAGGAGCAGGACGGCGACCACGCCGGCCACCCACACGACCGGGCTCGTGCCCTGCGGTTCGTCGTACGGATCGCGCCCCGGAGGCGGGCGACGACGCGGTGGCGGCGGGGGATCCATGTCATCCCCGTCCTCGGCGTCGGCGTCGGCGTAGGCGTCGCGCGAATACGGGACGGCATTCGGATTCGGTCGGGCGACGCCGCTCATGGCGGCGGTGGCGGCGGCCATCGTGGCCGCGCTGACCGGCTCCGCGGGCGGGCTGACGACGGGCGGTACGGGCGGTGGCGCCGCGGGCGAACTCGAACTCGGGCCGAGGACCTCATCGAGGGAATCGGCCATCGCGGCGGCCGAGACGAATCGGGAGCCGGGGTCCAGCGCGAGCGCCTTGCGGGTGATCGCGGCGAGTTCCGCAGGGACCGAGGGACGAACGGACGAGGGGTCGGGTGGTGGGCCGGACAGGCGGGCGAGGCCCACCGCGGCGGCGCTGTCGCCCTCGTAGGGCCGCGAGCCGGTCAGGAGCTCGTACAGGACGATGCCGAGCGAGTAGATATCCGACGACGCCGTGGCCGATTCGCCGCGGGCCTGCTCCGGGCTGAAGTAGTGGACGGATCCCAGCGTGGTGCCCGGAAGCGTCATCTGTGCCTCGGCGATGGCCCGGGCGATGCCGAAGTCCGCCACCTTGACCTGCCCGTCCCGGCCGATCAGGACGTTGCCGGGCTTCACGTCACGATGGACGAGACCCCGAGCGTGGGACGCGGCGAGGGCCCGGGCGACCGCGGCGGCGATGCGGGCGGCCTGGCGTGGCGGGAGCGCGCCGCTTCGGCGCACGATCGTCGCGAGGTCCTCCCCGTCGACCAGCTCCATGACGATGAACGGGCCCGACGGGTCCTCACCGTAGTCATAGACCTGGACGATGTTCGGGTGACTCAGCGAGGCCGCCGCCTGGGCTTCCTGGCGGAACCGCGCGGAGAAGTCCGGATCCTGGAGGTACTCGGGGCGGAGCAGCTTGACCGCCACGTCGCGACCCAGCTGCGTGTCGACCGCTCGGTAGATCGTCGCCATGCCACCCTGGCCAAGCAATTCCACCAGCCGGTGCCGGCCACCCAGGATCGTTCCGATCTCCGCCAAATCGTGCCCTCGCAGTCTTGCGCCCGGCGTGTTCGGCCGGGGCATCGGGCGGCATCGTACCGTACCCGCCGCGGATGAGACGCACGGTCAGTGACCGGTGAGTCGCCGCCAGACGAGGTCGAGGAACTCCAGCGCCGAGATCCCATCGAAGAGCCGAGCTCCGTGGAGCGCCAATTCCAAGCCGCCGAGGAATGCCCACCGTAGGATCGGGAGGGATCCCGCGATCCGGATGACCGCGATGACGATGACCTCAAGGGTCACGTCAGAGGGCGAGCCCCTTGAGGTACGCGCGGAATTCCGCCTCGAGGTCGGGGCGCTGGAGCGTGATCTCCACTGACGCCTTGAGCCAGCCCATGACCGTGCCCGCGTCGTAGCGCGTCCCTTCGAATTCGTAGGCGGAGACCGCCTGCTCCTCCATCAGGTCGCTGATCGCGTCGGTCAACTGGATCTCGCCACCGGCGCCGCGCTTGGTCTGCTCGAGCTTGTCGAAGATCTTCGGCGTGAGCACGTAGCGCCCGATGATCGCAAGGTTCGACGGAGACTCGCCGGGCGCCGGCTTCTCGACGAGCTTCGTCACGCGGTGCAGCCGACCGTGGTCCAGCGGATCCGTGGACGGCTCGGAGCCGATGACCCCGTAGCGTCCGGTCTCCTCCGGCGGGACCTCCATGACGGCGACGACCGAACCGTGTGTCTGGCCATACGCGTGGATGAGCTGCCCGATGCAGGGCCGGTCGGCGATGACGACGTCGTCGGGGAGGATCACCGCGAACGGCTCGTGCCCGATGAGGTCCTTCGCCATCAGGACCGCATGGCCGAGACCCAGCTGCTCCTTCTGGCGTACGTAGGCCACCTGGGCCAGGTCGCTGATGTGGCGGACCTGGCGGAGCATCTCGATGTCGCCCTTCTCCTCGAGCAGGTGCTCGAGCTCGTAGGAGAGGTCGAAGTGGTCTTCGATCGCCCGCTTCTGGCTCGAGGTGACGATGATCACCTGCTCGATGCCCGCGGCGACGGCTTCCTCCACCGCGTACTGGATGATCGGCTTGTCCACCAGCGGCAGCATCTCCTTGGGCTGCGCCTTGGTGGCGGGCAGGAAACGGGTGCCCCAGCCGGCGGCGGGGAAGACAGCCTTGCGAACGCGCATCGAACCTCGGGCAGAACGGATGGGATGGTCGCGGCAGTATACCGCGGGGTCCCGCGGCGCCCGGACGTGGGCATCGGATCAGCCCGGACCGAGCTCCTCGGCGAACCGCCGGACGGCGAGCGTGAACGCCTCCGGTCGCTCGAGGTTGGACAGGTGTACCGCGCCGCGGAGGACGACGCGCCGGGCGTCGTGCGCGACCCGCGCGAACGACTTCGACGGGGGGCGGAAGAGCGGATCGAACTGGCCGTTGAGCAGCAGGGACGGGCCCGGATAGGCGGCGAGGCGCGGCGCGAATCGTTCGCCGGCGAGGGCTCGCAGCGCGGACGCGCCGCCCGTCGACCAGAATCCGTCGGCGATGATGGGTTCCGCGATGCTCGGCGCGAACCGGGCGCGAAAGAACCAGCGGTTGAGGGCGACGAGGGCGGGCCCGTCGAACCGGTCCATGACCCAGGCGAGCGCGAGATACGGGAACCGGCGCGGGCCGGTGGGCTCGGCGGTGGCGCCGGCGACGATCAGACCGCGAACACGCTCCGGGGAGCGGGCGGCGAGGACCATCGCCACATACCCGCCCAGCGACAGCCCGCAGACGATGGCCGGTCGCCCGCCGCCCACGAGATCGATCGCCTCCGCGACACGGTCCGCCGCACCGTCGAGGGTGAACGGCTCCGCGGCGAGGGTGCCGTGCGCCGGGAGGTCCAGCGCGACGACGCGGTACGTATCGGACAGGCCGGCCATCTGCGCGGACCACGCGCCGCGCGCCAACCGCGTCCCGTGGATGAAGACGATGAGTGGCGCATCGGCCGGCCCGGCGACATCGAACCAGGCCGCGGCGTCGGCGTCAGGCACGGGACGGTCACCGGGCACGGGACGGTCGCTCGGCACGGGACGGTCGTTCGGCACGTTACGGGCCGCCGGGGATCGGCGCATCGGGCGTCCGACTGCCGCGTTGCAGGATCACCGCCGCCGCCAGGATGGCCGCCGCCCCGAGGATCTGGATCGGCCCGAGTGATTCGCGCAGGAACCAGGCGGCGAGCACGACCCCGACCACCGGCTCGAACAGCATCAGGATCCCCGCCCGCAGGCCGCCGATCTGGCGGACACCGGTCAGGAACAGGAGCGACGGGATCGCCGCCGCGAACACGCCCACTCCGAGCAGGAGCGGCAGCAGCGTCGTGGGTTCGAGGATCGGCAGGATGACGGCGTCGATGCCGCTGACCGCGACGGTCACCAGCGCCGCGGCCACCGCCGACACGAGCAGGATGAAGCCCATGGCCTGCTCGGTGGGGACCGCCCGATAGCCCTTCTGGCTGACGAGCAGGAACACCACCTGGCTAAGCGCGGCGCCGATCGCGAGTCCGAACCCGATCGCGTCGAACCGGAGCCCGGTCGCCGGGTCCAACTGCGTGGCGACGACGGCCACCATCCCGGCAAGGGACAGCCCGAGCGCCAGCTGCCTGGTCCGGTCGAGTCGCTCGCGGCCAAGCAGGGCGTTCGCGACCGCCGTCATCGCCGGGTAGAGATAGAAACCCAGCAGCGCGAGCGCGATCGTGATCCGGTCGAACGCGGCAAACATCGCGAGGTTCAGGGTGAAGGCGGTGAGCGCCGCGACGATGATCGCCGCCCGGCTGCGCCAGGTCATGTCCCCGGGTCGCGCGAGCCGGGACCGACCGGTCCGGATGCGCCACGCCACATAGACGATCAAGGCGAGCGCGCCGAAGCCGGCGCGCCAGGTGACCCACGCGCTCGGCGTCATCCCTTCGTCGTAGGCGAAGCGGGACAGCGGGCCGAGCGTGCCGAACAGCGCCGCGCCGAGCAGCACGCTCAGGACTCCGGTCAGCGGGATCGGCGCGTCCTGGTCGAGAGGGGTGGTGGCAGCCGTCCGGGTGGAGGCAGGGACGCGCGACATCGGCGCCATGGTAGGGCCGGACGGGCGTGTGTGACGGTCGGGCGGGCGTCAGGCCGGGTTCGTGTCGGACGGCATCGTCGCCGACGGCCCGACGACCCCGTCGTCGACCCGATCGACGCCGTCGACGCCGTTGGCGCCTTCGACACCATCGGCCATCGCCTGGGCACCGGCGGCCTCGCGCCGTCCGGAGGCCAGCGTGATCGATGTGAACGGCACCCGGATCGTGCGAAAGACCTCGATCGAGACGAGGAATCCCGCGAACAGGAAGACGATGCCGAGGAACTTGCCGACCTGGAAGAGTTCCGTGGCGCCGAACCGGTTGAGGCTGTCGGTCAGCGTGGGGATGAACGCGCCGACCGCGATCAGGATCGTCGCGGGGACCCGCGAGTGGATCCGACGCGTGGCGATCGCCCGGATCGTGCCCGGCAGCGACGCGACGAGATTGACGGTGATCGCCACCGGGGCGATGAGCAGGTTGAACAGGAATTCGTCGCCGGGCTGGTTCGGGTCCAGCGAGTAGGGCAGGACCCGTCGTTTCGGCATGAACACGTACGTGCTGAAGACCGCGCCCAGGATCAGGGCGAACGCGCCGGTGATGTTCATGAACGGCGTGAGCAGTCGAAGCTGCGGCGGGTAGAGGTCCGCCACCGGGATCCCCGTCGCGGGCGAGAGCGCGTAGCCGGGCGCCGCGAGCGTCGTCGTCGCCATGAGGGCGATCGACAGGACAGTCGCGCCAGCCACCGCACCCATCGCCAGGATCGGCCAGCGCTCGTTCTGGAAGTACGTCTCCACCGCGACGGCAAGGGCCAGCAGGCCCGCGACGATGAAGTACAGCAGCGGCATCGTCCCGGCGCCCTGGTACTCGGGCCGGTTCCGGATCAGGAACGTGAAGAGACCGGCGAAGAACAGGCAGAGCGCGAAGCTGTACCCGAAGCGCGTCCGGCCCAGGAGCACCGCCGTGCCGAGGCCCAGCCAGCCGGCCGTCCAGACCGCGCCGGTCAGGTACCAGGTCCGATAGAGCGCCTCGTTCCAGCCCGCAGCCCCCGCGATGGCCTCGGTCCCGGCCGCGACGCCGTAGAACAGCATCCCGAGACCCCAGACGAGCTGGAAGGAGCCCCGCCGCTCGCGCCATTGATCGAAGAGGGCGATTGAAAAGAGCAGGGCCAGGATCGCCGTGATCGCGGGAAGGACGATGCGCAGGTCCACGGAACGGTGGCGCGCGGCTAGCGCGCGGCCTCCTGATGGGTGGCGATGAGCCGCAGCAGCAGCCTGTCGAGCAACGCCGACGCGTCTTCGTACAGGACGCCGAGACGCGCCGGATCGAGCTTTCGGCGCCGACCCAGCCCGGACAGCTCCGCGAGGAACGGTCGGCGCGCGGCCACGAACAGCGCGACAACTTCGGTCAGGCTGGTCGCCGATGCAGCCATCCGACGGGCGAGATCGTCGACCAGCGCGGCAGCCTCCGATTCGGCATCGAGGCGACCTTGCGCATCCAGCGGCGCGGCATCGAGATAGGCCACGAGCGCGGCGACCAGGCGTCGGCCGTCCTGGCGGTACGCCTCACGATCACCGACAAGGACTGGTTCGGTCCTCGCTGCGGCCGGAGCCGTCGCGTAGCTCTGTCGGTAGACGCGCTGGAGCCGCTCGGGCGTGGCGCCCATGCTCGAGAGGCTTCTCGCCGGCGGGCGTGTCGTCCGTCGACCGGTGCCGGGCGACCGTTCCGAGGCGATCCGCTCGAGGGCCCGACGGTCGAATCGTCGGTGGCCGCCGGGCGTCGTGTAGACCGCGACCCGGCCTTCGTCCGCCCATCGTCGGAGCGTGCCGGGGTCGACACCCAGCAACTCGCTGGCAGGCCCGAGCGACAGCCACGGGCGGGGGGACTTGCCGGTCGGCGCGGAGTGTGGCGCGACCTCGGCAGCGGACGGCATCTGGCTCCGGATTGGTCGGAATCTACGCAAATCTGCGCATCACCCGCAGGTCGCGAGCGGCCGGAGGATATGACTCGCGTCAGGGGCCTGTCAAACGCGGGGCGCGCCACCGCGTCGTGTGCCGTCAGGCGGGGACGAACTCGTGGTCGTCGCGGTGGAGGCCATCGCACAGACCCCAGCGGTCGGGAGCGTCGGCGTCGACGGCCGGTGGCAGCGGGACGGGGCGCATGATCTCGCGGACCTGGCCGCGGCGGCAGAAGAGATAGCCCTTGCCGGCCATCCAGCGGCGGACGTGCGCGGGATCACCGTGGAACTGGAACGGCCCGGGGTTGATCACGGGTCGCCCGGCCCACGAGACCGGCGTTTCAGCCGCGACGATGTCGAGCAGATTGATCCGCCACGGGGTGCCATCGATGATCTCGAGACACCCATCGCAACGCTTGGCGACGTTGTCTTCGACGATCGTGCGGATCTGGACGCCCATGATCTCCATCGCGCTCGATGGTAGCAGGGAGCGTCGGTCGAACCCGGGCCATGTGCGTGACCGATGGCCCGTCGGCACGGTTCTCGTGGCCCTCTCGACGGTGCGGCTCGCCCGACACGATGGTCTCGAGCGGTTCCCGCACCACCGGATCCGGTGGCGCGCCAGCCCGATGAACGACCAAGAACCCGAAAGGACTCTCCTGATGCTCTCTAGGCTCAAGCTCCTCGGGGTCGCCATGTTGGCCTCTGGCGTGTTCGGCGCCGGCGTCGGTGCCTACACCCTGTTCAAGACGATGGAGGGGGTCAACTCGCTCCAGTCGTTCAGCCTGGCCCAGAACGTGACCCTCAGCTATGACGAATCGGGCCAGTTGGTCGATCGGGGCACGACCGAGGGTGCACAGAAGATCAAGGACCTGGTCACGAAGGACTGGGGCTATGCGCTCGTCGAGGGCGACCTGAACTCCAAGGACCCACTCGTGAACACGGCGTCGGAGTACATGTATCAGATGGGCACGATCGCCTATCACACGCTCCACTCCACCGTGACCGTCACCCTCCCCGAAGCCGTGGAGTACAACGGCGAGACCTTCGCGGCCGGCGATCACGAGTTCGTCAATGACGGGCGCTACTGGACCGGCTTCGACCGCCTGCACCCGATCGAGGGCCCAGCCCGGGACAAGATCTGGTCCGGGACCGCGCATGCGCTCATCGGCCAGCTCGGCGTCGGTGCGGTCACCGCGTCGACGCTCCAGATCGGCCTGGGTCTGGTCGGGGTCATCGGCGGGTTGGCCGGCACGCTCGGCCTCCTCGGCCTCGGGCTCATCTGGGCCACACGACGTCCCGACTGAACCCCGAACCCCTCGGATGCTCCGGCGGCCGATCGATCGGCCGCCGGTCCGTTTTCGGCCACCGGTCCGAACGGCCAAGACTGACCGCGGGAGAGTGGTACCCCCAAGGGGATTCGAACCCCTGATCTCCACCTTGAAAGGGTGGCGTCCTAGGCCTCTAGACGATGGGGGCACGGGTGTGCCGGGTGGCGACGGACCGCGCCGAGTCTACCAGCCGCCGGTGCGAGCGCCCGAGTGGGGCCTCGCGCCGGCGTCCGACCACGCCCCGGCCGAGCGCCGTGTCGCCGGAGCGCGAGCTGTTCGAGGCGTCAGGTTCGCGGGCTGGTCGCGAGGAGGAACAGGATGATCGCGCCGGCCGCGGCCAGCGTGCCGATCAACGCGGCGATGCCGCCGGCGAACCCGATCGCGATCGCGCGACCGTTGCGCCGATCGACACCGGCCAGCCAGGCCGCCCGCATGCCGTAGATCGCGAGGGCGAGGAAGACGATCGCCAGCACGACGGCGCCCGACGCCATCAAGGGGATCTGCGACGCGTCGCGAACCGTGATCACGTACAGCGAGAACGCCACGGACCCGACGAGCGCGATCGCCATCATCACGATCCCGGGCGAGAGGCTCCGCCCGCGGCGAGGCGGATAGTCGTACCCGTCGTCGTCCCAGGAATCGGTGCCGTACGGGTCGCGCGGATCGGGTCTTGTCGTGCGGGCGCGTCGCGGGGTCGTCACGACGGCAGGGTACCAGCAGACCTCGCGCTGACCCGTTGAGCGGACGTGGATCTGCCGAAGCGGCACTCCGTGCGAACCTGCCGGAGAGCGCTCCCGCGAACCTGCCTGACGGACACGAAAACCTGCTCGGCGAGTCGCCGGCGGTCCCCGTCTGATCGGTCAAGCCTCGAATCCGGACTGCCGGACCCGAAAACCTGCTCGGCGGCCGAGGATTCCGTGCGGCAAGGGCCCGCGAGGGTCCGATCGTCGCCGTCACGCAGGTTTCACGGCCTGGCAGGCCGCTTCGTCGCACCTGCGGGCACCTGCAACGGGCCGCTCTCGTCGCGACATCGCCGTCATGCAGGTTTCACGGCCTGGCAGGCCAGACCGCAGACCGGGACGCGAACGGCGACGGGAGCGCGGACCCCTCAGAAGGAGCGGTGGTAGATCACCACGTTGTACGACAGCCGCGGGCGCTTCATCGTCTCGCCCACGGCTCGCCCCTCGGCGCCGAACGCCTCGTCCAGGAAGGCCTGTCCCTCCTCGATCGACTCGAACGTCCAGAAGCAGTGCAGCACGCGCAGCCGGAACCCTCCGCGCAGGAACGGACCGTCCCGCCGCGTCCACAGCCCGTACTCGGGGAGGTCACCACGAAGCCGTGAGACATCGTCGCGGCCGTAGTCGTGGAGGACCAGCAGCCGACCGCCGGGTCGCAGCAGACGCTCGGCGTCGGCGAGGGCCTCGGGCTCGGGGCCACGGAACGGTCCCCACGCGCTGATCAGGACGTCCGCCGCATGATCCGTGCCCTCGGCCGCCGTCGGCACGACCGCCACCCGCGCCCCGAGGTCCGTCAGCTGGGTGGCCCGGATCCCGCCTTCGACGCCCCCGTACAGCAGGACGTCGCGATCCGCCACCGGGCCCAGCGCCTCGAACGCTCGCGGGATCTTGCCCTCGATGTCGAGGGCGCGTGCGAGCCGCCCCGGAAGATCAGCATCAAGCTCGAGGGGCAGGTCCGCCATGAAGCCGCGAGTATAGGGATGCCCCGGTCTTCGTGAGCGTGATTGTTGCGAGGGACGATCGGTCAGCCGCACGCGGCGACGTCGTGCCACTTGGCGACGCTGTCGGCGATGCCTTGCATCCCGTCCGCCCCGAACGTCACGTCGAACGCCCGGTTCGGGATCTCGCCGCAGCCCTCGTCCATCTCGACCGCATCCCACGTGCCGCGGGTGTACTTGTACTGCGGTGGGTCGCCCTCGCTGAACGGCACCGTGATGGTCCACGTCGCGTCATCCACCTTCGTCATCGGGGTGGCGCCCGGGTCCCAGTCCTGGAAGTCTCCGGCGATGTAGACCGTGTCGCCCGACGGCGTGTCACCGGGGACGGTGACGGTGAGCGTCACCTGGACGACCCGCTGCTGGATCTCGGCGGCGACTGGCCGCGAGAGCACCGAACGATTGAACGACGCATCCACCGCCGTGACGACATAGGTGTAGGCGTCGCCCTGGTCGACCGAGCTGTCCGTGAACGTTGGCTCGATCGAGGAGCCGATCAGCTCGAACGGTCCGGAACCCGTCGGCCCACGCGACACCTCGTAGCGGAACAGGTCCGGCGCGACGACCGGTGTCCACGCCAGCGTGAGCGACGTAGGCGTGACGGTCCTGACCACCACGTCCTGTGGGACGGGCGGCGCCTGCACATCGGCGCCGGAGACGGTCACGAGCGTGACGGCGTTCGACGCGTCGTAGCCGTACGGGGTCGCGATGAGCCCCCGGGCATCGGCGAAGGTCCACGTCCGTCGGCCGTCGGTGGACACGCGGAGCACGACGTTCCACGCGCCGAGCTCGGTCGGCCGGACCGAACCGACGAACCGGTCAGCACCCTCCACGTCGGCGTCGAAAGCCATGTCCGACCAGACGAATCCGTCCTCCGGGCTGTCCGCTCGCACTCGGCCGAACCCGAGCTGCGCCACGATCCCGATCGTGGGTCCTGTGACATCGGTCACATTCTCGACATCGACCATCGCCGCGATCTCGGCACCCGGCTCCACCGCGGACAGCGGCTGGATCTGGTCCCGTGGCCCCGTCAGGCGCGCATCGGCAAGGGTCAGCGCCGGGAGGGCGTCGGCCTCGGGGGAGCGAGGGCCGTCGTTCCCCACCTCGTCGAGCGCCGTGATCACGTAGTGGTAGCCCGTCCCGTTGCGGACCGTGGCGTCCACGAAGTAGACCCCCGATGTCTCGCCGATGAGCGTGTAGCCGCCCCCGGACACGAGGGAGCGCCAGATCCGATGCGTGACCGCGTCGCCGGTCGCGGGCGATGACCAGACGAGCTCCACCTGGCCAGGTGCGGCGGTCGCCGACAGCCCGTCCGGAGCCCCAGGCGGGACCAGGTCCAACCCCGGCTTCGAGACGAAGACGGCGGCGCCGCCGGCCTCGATCGACACTGTCGCCGTCCCGTCGCCACCCACGACGGCATCCGGCAGGTCCCCGAGCTCATCGGTCAGGATCGTCCCGGCGGGTACGATGCCGGACAGGGCCAGGACCACGTCCCGTGCCTCGGCCGAGAGGTTGAGGACCGTGACGGCCGCCTCGGTGTCGGTCCGCCGCGCGAACGCGAGGGTTCGGTCCGCGTCGTCGGCGTTGACGAACCGGAGGTCGCCGAGACGCAGCGCCTCGTGCCCGGCGCGGAGCTGGCCGAGCGCCCGATACCAGTCGCGCAGATCCGTGTCGATGGCGTCCCACGGGTAGGGGCGCCGGTCGTCGGGGTCGTCCTGGCCCGTGAGCCCGGCCTCCGTGCCGTAGTACACCGACGACATCCCGGGCCACGTCAGCTGGAGCGCCGCGAGCAGCCGGAGCTTCGCCTTGCCGACGGCGAGGTTCGTCGGATCCTCCTTGTCGCCCGGGTTCTCGGCGCCGGGCGTCAGCGTCCAGAGGATGCGGGTGGTGTCGTGGCTGTCGACCAGGTTGAACAGCACGTCCCAGGCGGCGGCCGGGTAGTCCTCGCGAACTCCGTCCATCCGGGCCGCGAACTCGCTGGGCGTCAGGGCCCCGATCGCCCCGTCGAGGTCCGCCGTCTGGCCGTTGAGCAGCCCGATCACGGCGCGCCGGAACCGGTAGTTCATCGTGGAATCCGCCTCGTCGCCGAGCAGCCACGCCGACGTGTCGCCCCACTGCTCCCCGAGGACGAGCGCGTCCGGGTCCGTCGACTTCACCGCCTCGCGGATCCGGCGCATGAACCCGTGGCTCATGTCGTCCATGACGTCCAGGCGCCAGCCCGCGGTCCCGGCCTCGATCCAGCGCCGGACGACCCCATCGGGCCCAGTGGTCAGGTCGTAGACGTCCGTCCGCTCGATGATCTCGGGGATCGTGTCGAACCCGAACCAGCCCTGGTAGTAGGTGTCACCGGACGACGCCGAGGTCGGGGCGCATGGCGCGGGCTCGTTCGGCCCCGGGGCACGGAACGTGAACCAGGCACGGTAGATCGATTCGGCCGACTCGCAGGCGCCGACCTCGGGGAACCGCCCCGCGCGATCGAACCAGGGCGAATCGGACGACACGTGGTTGAACACGCCATCGAGCAGGACGCGGATCCCGCGGCTCTCCGCCTGAGCGATGAGTTCGTCGAAGTCCTCGCGCGACCCGAGGTCCGGATCGATGACCTCGTACGACGAGGTGTCGTCGCGATGGTTCGAGGGCGCCGCGAAGATCGGGTTGAGGTAGATGACGGTGACGCCGAGATCGCGCAGGTCGTCGAGCTTGTCCGTGACGCCGCGCAGGTCGCCCCCGAAGAAGTCGCGCCCGAGCGGATCCTCCGGGCACGCCCCGGCACCCTGGTACGCGCGGCAGTACCCCTCCGGCAGGTCCGTCCAGGCCTTCGGCAGGACCGGATTCCCGTAGACATCGCCGTAGCGATAGCGGTCCGCGCCATCGGGCCCCGCGACCGCGTCCGGGGACGGGTCGTTCGCCTGATCGCCATTGAAGAAGCGGTCCGGGAAGATCTGGTACGCGAGCGCGCCGCGCGCCCACTCGGGTGTCGTGAAGGCCGGATCGTAGACGTCGATCTGCCAGGAGCTATCGATGCTCTCGGTGTAGGCGATGCCGGTGCCGCCGTCGTTGCCCTCGTCGATGGGCGGGTCGTCCTCGACGTAGCGGACCGTGGGGCCATCCGCCGCGATGAACCGGTAGTACAGGACGGTGGGATTGCCCGGGGTGCGGAGAGTGGCCTCCCAGTAGTCGTAGCCGTGCTCGCCCGCGGTCGTGTCGGTCGCGGCGACGGCCATCGGCACCAGCGCCTGCAACTCGTCGAAGGAATCCCAGACCCGGATCGTGACCGCCGACAGATCTCCGGCCGCGGCTCGCAGGCGCAACGTGACCGCCGTCCCCGCCGGCACGGCCCCGAACGGCGTCCGGTACAGGTCGTCGCGGCTGTCGTGCGCGAGATCGTCGTCGATGACCTGGCCGTCCACCTCGGCCGGCGGCAGGTCTGCGACCGCGACGGGCGGCAGGGATCCCGAGGGTGTCGGCTCGGGTGGGACCGTCGGTCGCGTCGTGAGGACCCCCACCGTCACCACCACGGCGACCATCGCCACGATCCCGGTCGCCAGCGCCAGCCGCCCTCGACGCCGAGGTCGGCGCGGCGGGGTCGGCGGTTCCGTCATCGCTGCTCGCCCCCGAAGCGGGTCAGCCGGCGGTTCGAAGGACGAGGCCGTCCCGCGCCGGGAGGGTCACGGTAGCGCACCCGCTCGCATCCACCTCGACGGCGCGTGTCCCGCCACGCTCCAGCACCGTCGCGCCTGCCCACGTCTCGGCGACCAACCAGCGACCGGCAAGGTCGGGGAGCGTCAGGTCCAGCGTCCGATCCTCATCGCCGGCGTTGATCGCCACGATGACCGACGCGCTCTCATCGGACCGGCGATAGGCGATGGTGGGTCCGTCGGCGGCCGTCACGGCGAACGTCCCATGGCGCAGCACCGGGTTGGCGTGTCGCAGGGCGATGGCGCCGATGGTGTTGTCCAGGATCCCGTGATCCCAGGAGGATCCATCCCACGGGAAACCGCCGCGAGCCCCCGGATCGATGCCACCGGTCATCCCGATCTCATCGCCGTAATAGATCGACGGCGCCCCCGGCAGGGTCATCTGGATCAGCGTCGCCAGGTTGACCGACGCGGCGTCGCCACCGCAGATCGTCCGGACCCGGGCGGTGTCGTGGCTGCCGAGGAGGTTGAGCTGGACCGCGATGACGGCGGGGTCGTACGCGCGGTGCACCTCGTCGAGCCGCTGCGCGAGCGTGGGCCCGTCCTCGGGTCGGATGCTGGCCGCGTACTCGAACTGCTGGGCCACGACCGCCATGTCGAGATGCCGGCCGGCGACGAACGAGAGGATCGCCTCGGTCAGCGGGTAATTCATGAACGCGTCGTACATGTCGCCCTGGAGGTACTCCGGCTTGTGGCGCCAGATCTCGGCGACGATGTACGCCTCGGGGTTCACGGCCTTGACGCGCTGCCGGAACTCGCGCCAGAAATCGTCCGGGATCTCCTCGGCGACGTCGAGACGCCAGCCATCGATGCCGAACCGGAGCCAGTATTCGGCGGCCTGGAGCAGGTACTCGCGCATCTCCGGGTTCTCGGTTCGGAGCTTCGGCAGCGCGGGCAGGTCCCACCACGCGCTGTAACCGAGTTCCAGGCGGGACCGTTCCCCGGACCGGCGCTCCTCCGATGGTGTGGCGAGGTCGATGACCGGCCGGTCGTCCGGGTAGGCGCGCAGCGGACGGCCGGCATCGAGGGCCTCGTCGTCGAGGTAGAACCAGTCACGGTACGGCGAGGCCGCGCCGGTCTCAAGGACGTGGTTGAACGGCCAGAACCCGCGACTGGCGTGGTTGAAGACGCCATCGAGGACGACCTTCATCCCGCGCTCATGGCACGTGTCGATCAGTTCGCGAAGCGCGTCGTTGCCGCCAAGCAGGGGGTCGACCGCCAGGTAGTCGTACGTGTGATATCGATGGTTGGAGGCGGACTGGAAGACCGGATTGAAATAGAGCGCCGTCACCCCGAGCCGCTGGAGGTGGTCGAGGTGCTCCACCACACCCAGCAGGTCCCCGCCCTTGAACCCGTGGACGGTGGGCGGGGAATCCCATGCTTCGAGGCGTCCCGGCTTGGGGACGCGCTCACTGCTGGCGAACCGGTCCGGGAAGATCTGGTAGAAGACCGCATCCCGGACCCAGCTCGGCGTCTCGATCGTCATCCGGGTCCCGTGGTCGTGGACGTGAGGTCCGGTGATACCGGGCCCGTCGAGTCGCGAACCACGAGGTAGGTCGCGAGGATCGGCACGTCTTCGGCGTCGGCGGCGGGGTCCGTGGGCGCGCCGTCCGGATCGAGGAGCGCGAGCAGCCGACGCATGGCCGCCTCGCCCTTCGCTCGGGTCGGTTGGTGCACGGTCGTGAGCGAGGGCTGGATCTGCGCCGCCAGCTCGATGTCGTCGAACCCGACGACGGAGAGGTCGCTCGGGATCCGAACGCCGATGTCGCGGGCCGCAGACATGACCCCGATCGCGATCGCATCGCTCATCGCAAGCACGGCGGTCGGGCGGCGGCCGGCCGACCAAACGGCGTGGAACGCATCGGCGCCATCCTGGATCGTGGAACGGACACGCCGCCGAACGAGGTGATCCGGCGGAATGCCGCGCGCCCGGAACGCCCGATCGTACCCGCGCGACCGGTCCTGTCCCACGCCCCCTCCGCTGGTGGTCCCATCGTCCGCACGACGCGGCCTGGTGGGGTCGGCATCATCCGGCGGCGCGATGCTCAGGATCAGGACGTCGCGGTGGCCAAGGCCGAGCAGGTGCTCCGCGGCCTGGAACGCGCCGCCCTCATCGTCGACGCGGATGGTGGGCGCGTCGGGCATCGCGGTGGAGTCCACCATGACCATCGGCATCGAGGCCTGCCGAAGTCGGTCGACTTCTGGATGGTCGGACGCGAGACCGACCACGATCATCCCGTCCACGATCGCTCGGTCGACCGCGAGCCGCAGCGACCCCTCGTCCGGCGCGATGAAGTGCAGCCCGTAACCGGACCCCTCGGCGGCGATCGCGACACCTTCGGCGAAGGTCCCGAAGAACGGATTGGCGAACGTGGTCGACAGCGCCTGCGGCGTCAGGATCCCGATCGACATCGTCCGGCTCTGGGTCAGGAGGCGGGCGACCGGGTTCGGTCGATATCCCATGGCCTCGGCGGTCGCCCGGATCCTGGCGACAGTCCTCGGGTTCAGGCGCTCAGGACTGTTGAAGGCGAACGACACCGCCGTCTTGCTGACGCCGGCTTGCGTGGCGACGTCGCCGATGCGCGGACGGGTCGTGGTAGGTGCCAATCGATCAGTCCCTGATCCAGCTCGAGCGGGCCCGGTCCTGGACGCGAAAACCGGTTCAGCAGACTGTAGCAGCGGGTCCCACGCCCGGCTGCCGCGCTACCATCGACGGCCCATGTGGCAACGCGTCCGCGACATGCCCGGCGGCATCCGCGCCTTCCTGCTCTACAGCGGCCTGATCCTGGTTGGGATCGGGCTGAGCCTGCGCTTCGTCGTGGACCAGGCGATCGCCGCCCCGATCAGCCCGCTCGGGGTCCTCGTGATGGTCCTGCTCGCGTTCACGATCTTCACGATGACCCTCGTCCTCCAGCGCAAGGAGGCGTCCCGGCGACTGGCCCTCGCCCTCTCGAGCCTGACGCTGCCGCTCATCCCGATCTTCGTCCTGGGCGGCCAGCTGGTGCCGGCGATCTTCGTCACCGCGCTGGCCACGTTGCTGTTCCGGGGCCTGCTTCGAGATGAGGTCCGAACGTATCTGAGCGAGCCGTGAGCGTGCGGTGACCGAGCGCGCACTGACCCAGCGGGCGCACGATTCGCGCCCGGCAGGGTACCCTCACGCTCGACCCCTTCGAACCTGAGGCATCGATCCACGTGAGCAAGGCTTCCCGCCGCCAGCAACGGCAGGCCAAGATCGACCCCGCCACCGGCGCATCGAGCGCCGGGGCTTCCCGGCCGTCCGATGCGTCGAGGACGCGCGGCGTCGGGAGCGATGCGCCAACGCGGCCCAGCACATCCCCGGTCGGGACGCCCCGCGTCGGTCGCACCCGCCGGCCGACGTACGAGCGGTCGTTCTCCGAGCGCTATCGCACGGTCATCATCGCGGCCGTCGCGATCGTCGGGGTCGGGCTGATCGGGGCGTTCGTGTTCGCCGGGGCGTCGCGAGCGGCGTACACGTGCACGTCGCAGTGGGTCCCCACCCAGACGCCCGCGCCGCCATCGGGGTCGTCGCCCCAACCGGGCTACGTCCAGGACGACATGGGCAACGAGCACACGGCGCCGGGGGGTCAGGTTCGGTACACGCTCTGTCCGCCGGCGAGCGGCGACCACTACAACGGCGGCGGGGTCGGGCCCATCCTGGCGCGCTTCTACGGGCCGGAGGACAAGGCGCTCCCGCAAGGCTGGATCCACAACCTGGAGCACGGCGGGCTCGTCCTGCTCTACCGCGGCGACGGCCCCGGGGCCACCGCCGACGGTCAGGCCGCGCTGCGGGCGTTCTTCGACGCCTTCCCACCAAGCCCGGTCTGCGGCCTCGCTGCGGGCACGAACGTCAGCCCGCTGTTCGCGCGCTTCGACGAGATGGCGACGCCATACGCGGCGCTGGTCTGGGACCGCGTCCTGCCCCTCGAAACGCTCGACACGGCGCAGATCCTCCAGTTCCACTCGTCGTTCGCCGAGGTGTCGAACCCGGAGAAGCAGTGCGCCAGCCCCACGCCGGTGCCGTCGCCGAGCGCGTCGGGGTCGGAGGCCGCCAGCCCGAGCGCAAGCCCGTCGCCGAGCTGAGCCGGGTTCGTCGAACGTGACGGCGGCAGATCGTCGACCGTGACCGCGCCAGCCGTCCCGACGCCCGGCAAGATCGTGTGCGTCGGGCTCAACTACGCGGATCACGTCGCCGAGGGCGGTCGGGCCGGACCGACGCGACCGTTGCTGTTCTCGAAATTCGCCAACACCGTCATCGGCGACGGCGACGCGGTCATCCGGCCGGCGGGCACGCACGCGCTCGACCTCGAAGTGGAGCTTGGGGTCGTCATCGGGCGGCGGGCGCAACGCGTGTCGGCCGAGGATGCCTTGGGGCACGTGGCCGGATACGTGGTGGTGAACGACATCAGCGCGCGCGACTGGCAGGGCTCGAAGCCCGCGCTCCGCGAGGGGGAAGTGGGCGACGGCCAGTGGCTGCGGGCCAAGGGGTCGGACACATTCCTGCCGATGAGCGCGGACGTGGTTCCTCGGCGATCGCGTGCCTGACCCGCAGGATCTGCGTCTTCGGTCGTGGCGGATCCCCGGTCCGGATCAGCCCGGTGCCGGCGTGCCGGTCCTGATGCAGGACGGCAACACCCGCGACATGATCTGGTCCGTCCGCGAGCTGATCGCGTTCATCAGCGCGGTGATCACGCTGGATCCCGGGGACGTGATCGCCACCGGCACCCCATCCGGCGTGGGCGTGTTCCGCGATCCGCCGATCTTCCTGGAGCCCGGGGACCGTGTCCGTTGCGAGATCGACGGCATCGGCGCCGTGGAGAACCCGATCGTCCAGGGGTGAGTGGGAGTGGCGGCGGGGGCGGGCTGGGCCTGGCGCGCGCCGAGCCCGCGGAGGGCCCCGAGCCCGCGGAGGGCCCCGAGCCCGCCGAGGACTCCACTGGTATTGGAGTCTCCCCGACAAGTGAGCGTGGTCGGGGTCCCAGATCGACCATTGAGCGCCGATCCACGAGGGCCCTGTCCGCAGAACTCCACTGGTATTGGAGCTCAGCGTCGCCCGGTCGCCGAAGCCCGCATGAAGTCGGCGTAGTCTCGGTACGGAGCGGGACTTCGACGGCCGTCGAGGCGCGAGCGGATCAACCATGTGCGGCGGCGACTTCGCGGGTCGATCAGGGCGATGCTCGGCGGCATCGCCACCGGCGCCGCGAGGCTCGAGGCCGAACGTTCCGGTGTCGACACGAGAGCGCCGGGATCGGCGAGAAGCTCGTCCATCGCGCCAGCCCGTCCGGGGAAGGCGGCGTCGATCACGGTGCGATCAGTTCGCATCGATGTCTCCACTTCGTCCGTTGCGAGCGCCAGGACCCATGGCACGATCCGTCGCGTGTGCCAGCCAAACCGTCGCGCCGCGCCGGCCGCTTCTCTCACATACCAGTCGAGGGTCCGCTCGAGGGCCCCGAGGTCGTCAAACCGCGTTTTGATCTCGATGATCACGAGCGTTCCGGACTCCGCGTGGAACGCCAGGAGGTCGATCCAGCCGTGATATCGGCCCGAATCGATCCGGACTTCGCGACGGAGCTCCCATCCGGGGAGCGCCGAGATGCGGCGTTGGACGTGCCCTGAGCACATCGAATGGCCGGCATCCTGTCGACGTGGAGTGGCCGTCAGCACCACGGCGCGTTCGCGCACGATCAACTCGAGATCGAGGCCGAGCTGGTCGAGGACCGACATGACAACACCCACCGAAGGGTTGGCTCCGGCGCTCTCGATCGCCGCGACCATCTGCGGCGAGATCCCGCTCGAGCTTGCCAGGGACGACTGCGTCAGCCCAAGGCGACGGCGATGCTCGAGCACGATCGCCCCGATCCTCCGACAGACGCTCTGGAAGCTGCGAGTCCGCGGCGCGCGGTGGCGTGGCATCGATCCATTGAACTCCGCGATGCTTATCCACGGCTTATCGCGGGCTCCGTTGGTGGCCGGCACGCCGGGCCGTCGGGCACCGAGCCCGCGGAGGACTCCGGAGGACCCGGAAGGACTCCGGAGGACCCGGAAGGACTCCGGAGGACTCGGAGGACTCCACTGGTATTGGAGCTCCTCCGACAGGTGAGCGTGGTCGGGCACTCAGATCGCGTTCTGGGCATCGGTCCACGAGGGATCTATGGCGAATCCTCCACTGGTATTGGAGTCCAGCGGGCTCCAGCGTCCCCAGAGCTCCGAGGCCCCCAGCGTCCCCAGAGCTCCGCGGCGCCTCCCCGGCGCGCCCCCGCCGGCCATCCCGCCGCCATGACGCTCCGCTGCGGCACACTACCCACATGCTCGCCCTCGTCAAGACGGAACGTGGTCCCGGCCTTCGACTCCAGGATGTGCCCACGCCCACCATCGGCATCAACGACGTCCTGATCAAGGTTCGAAAGACCGGCATCTGCGGCACGGATCTGCACATCGACGCCTGGGATCCATGGGCGCAGAAGACCATCACGCCGCCGCTCGTCGTGGGGCACGAGTTCGTCGGCGAGATCGTGGAGGTCGGCAGCAACGTCTCAGACTTCCACGCCGGCGACCTCGTCAGCGGCGAGGGTCATGTCGTGTGCGGTCGCTGCCGGCACTGTCTTGCGGGCCGGCGTCACCTGTGCGCCCACACGATCGGGCTCGGCGTGGAACGCGATGGGGCCTTCGCCGAGTACGTCTCGCTCCCCATGACCAACATCTGGCACCACTGGCCCGGCGTCGACGAGGAGGTCGCCGCGATCTTCGATCCGTTCGGGAACGCGGTCCACACCGCATTCGCGTTCCCGATCCTCGGCGAGGACGTCCTGATCTCGGGCGCCGGACCGATCGGCCTGATGGCCATCGCGATCGCTCGGCACGCCGGTGCCCGCGGCATCGTCGTGAGCGAACCCAACGCCTATCGCCGCGAACTCGCGCTCAAGATGGGCGCCTCGGTCGCCATCGACCCGCGCGAACAAACGCTGGAGAGCACGTTCGCGGACCTCGACATGGTCGAGGGATTCGACGTCGCCCTGGAGATGTCCGGCAACCCCGCCGCCCTCCAGGCCGCGATCAAGGCGATGGCCCACGGCGGTGGCATCGCGCAGCTCGGCATCCCCACCGGCGAGATCTCGCTCGACGTCAACGCGATCGTCTTCAAGTCGCTGACGTTGCGCGGCATCTACGGCCGGGAGATGTACGAGACCTGGTACAAGATGACCGTGATGCTCCAGTCCGGGCTGGACATCAAGCCCGCGATCACCCACCGCTTCGGGTTCCGCGAGCACGAGGCCGCGTTCGCGGCGGCGCGCGCCGGTGACTCCGGCAAGGTCATCATGGACTGGACCACATGACCGGACGAACGGTACGGAACCCGGCACGGACCGGGCGACCGCCACAGACCCCGCCACAGACCCCGCCACGAACGACAGGACCAACCGCATGACGACCGCTCCCCGCCGCAGCGACCCGCTCGGCTTTCTCGACGACGAGATCGCTGCCCTCCGCGAGCGCCACCTGTACCGGCCGCTTCGGGTCATGTCCTCGGCGCAGGGCCCGGTGGTGTCGATCGACGACAAGCGGCTGATCAGCCTGTCCTCGAACGACTACCTGGGTCTCACGCACCACCCGCGCCTTCGTGCGGCGGTCCTCAAAGCGGTCACGGACTTCGGGGTCGGGTCGGGCGCGGTCCGGACCATCGCCGGGACGATGTCGATGCACGAGGACCTGGAGCGGGAACTCGCGGCGTTCAAGGACGCGCCCGCGGTCCTGACGTTCCAGTCCGGGTTCACGGCCAACACCGGCGTGATCCCGACGATCACGGGCGAGACGGACCTCATCGTGTCGGATGCGCTCAACCACGCCTCGATCATCGACGGCATGCGCCTCTCGAAAGCGCCCCGCAAGGTCTACCCGCACGCCGATGTCGATGCCCTCCGCGCGATCCTCGAGGAAGCCCGGGAGAACGGCCAGGCCGGGACCGGCGAACCGTATCGGCTCATCCTGGTCGTGACCGACGGGGTCTTCTCGATGGACGGGGACATCGCGCCACTCCCCGGGATCGTCGACGCGGCCGAGGCGTTCGATGCGGCCGTCATGATCGATGACGCCCACGCGTCGGGGGTCCTTGGCCGGAACGGCCGCGGAACGGTCGATCACTTCGGGCTGAAGGGCCGCGTCGCCGTCCAGGTGGGGACCCTGAGCAAGGCCGTGGGCTCGCTCGGTGGGTACGTGGCGGGGTCGCAGGCCCTGCGCGAGATCCTGACCCAGCGCGCCCGACCGTTCCTGTTCTCCACCTCGCACCCGCCCGCCGTGGTCGCCGCGTGCCGCGAGGCCATCCGCGTGATGGAGGACGAGCCCGAGCTCCAGGAACGGCTCTGGTCCAACACGAAGCACTTCAAGACGGAGCTGACGCGCCTCGGCTTCGACACCGGACGCTCCGAGACACCGATCACCCCGGTGATGATGGGCGACCCCGGCACCGCGTCGAGGTTCTCGGCCCGGCTCATCGAGGAGGGCGTCTTCGCCCAGCCCGTCGTCTTCCCGACCGTCGCCATCGACAAGTCGAGGCTTCGCACGATCGTGACCGCCGCGCACGCGGAGACCCAGCTGGACCAGGCCCTCGCGGCGTTCGACCGCGTCGGCCACGAGCTGGGGCTCATCGCGGGTTGAATCGCGACCCGGCACGATGACCACCGATCGACAGGCGCGCCACCTCCCGCTCGACGCACACCTGCACACGAACCTGTCGCCCGATGCGACGCCCCACATCGACGAGTACGCCCGCCAGGCGGTCGAACGCGGTATCGCCGAGATCGCCATCACGGACCACCTCGACTTCGAGCCCGGTCAGCCCGCCTACTCGTACTCCACCTACGAGCAGCGCGAGCGCCAGGTCCGTGACGCGGCCGAGCGCTGGGGTCCCAAGGGCGTGACGATCCGGTTCGGCGTCGAGCTCACGTACGACCGCGCGTGGGAGGCGGACATCCGCGAGCACCTGCGCCGCCATGCCTACGACTTCACGATCGGGTCGGTCCACGAGTACGGGGCGTCCGTCTACGGGCGGTCGCGGGTCGCCGGCTGGGTCGAGGGTCGGATCGCTCGCGGAGATCGTCGCGCCGTCGTTCGACGAGGTGGCCGCCGCGGCCCGGTCCGGGCTGTTCGACGCCATCGGGCACATCGACGTCATCAAGCGCTGGCTGCACCCGCTGGTCACGGCCGCGGACCTCGCGACACAGCCCGAGTTGTACGAGCCGATCCTGCGGGGGCTCGTCGAGACCGGCACGGCCCTCGAGGTGAACACCAGCGGGCTGCGCTATGCGTGCGAGGAGACCTTTCCCTCGCCGGCGATCGTGGCACGGTTCCGCGAGCTTGGCGGGGAGCGGGTGACGGTGGGCTCCGACGCGCACCGGGCGGACCAGTTCTCGTGGGGTCTCGCCGATGGCTACGAGGCTGCGAACGCGGCCGGGTTCACGGCCAGCGAGGGTCGTGGGCCGGCCCTGCCGCCACATCGGGTGCCACGGACCGCCTGACTCGGCCCGCATCCCAGGCCCTCCGGCGGCACCCAAAGCGAGCCCATCGCGCGAACCGTGGCGTGCACGCACCACGAGGCGCAACTTTCACCAAAACGGGCGATCCCACCACCCTCCCTGTCTGGCACCATCGGTCGATCGGGTCGAGTGCCGTCGGAGGGGCGGGTCAGAGCCGGTCGGGGGATGGGACGCAGTCGGCGGTCGGGCGCGTGGCGCCTGCCCCGGGGAGAGGGATGCATCGGCGTGAGCCTTGACGACAATGCCATCCGCAAGCTGGTCGATGACGCCCGGGCGGGTTGCCCGTGGTCCTTCGGTCGATTGTTCGACCATTACCACTCGCCGATCCATCGGTACATCGCGAGTCGGGTGCGGAGCGCGGCCGACGCTGAGGACCTGACGCAGCTCGTCTTCGTCAAGGCGCTCGAGGCGTTGCCCCGGTACGAGGATCGCGGGATCCCGTTCGCCGGGTGGCTGTTTCGACTGGCACGGAACGTGGTGATCGACTTCGTCCGGGCGCGCCGCGATCACCTGGGATTGGAGTCGCTGACCGAGAGTGCACGGCCTGGCCCCGGTCCCCACGAGCTGTTCGTCGTTCGTCAGGAACTCGACGCGCTCGGCGCTGCCCTCGCGACCCTCACCGTGGATCAGCGCGACACCATTGCCCTGCGCTTCTTCGCGGGACTTTCCGCGCGCGAGGCGGCCGAGGCGATGGGCAAACAGGAAGGCACGATCCGGGGTCTCCAGTTCCGCGCGATCGCCGCCCTCCGGCGTGAACTCGGCATCGACGGCGTGACCGGTGCCGCCACCGACGTGCTCACCAATGGCCTGGCCCAGGGCCTGGTGGGGGACCGACAGAACTGAACCGATGACGACCGACTTCGATCCCGCGCTGCCCGGCGACCGCGAACTCGAGCGGCGGCTCGAGGCGTATGCGGATCTGCGCCTCGCGCCGGATCCGGTCGCGTCCGCTCGCGAGCGCCGTCGAGTGATGGCCGTCGCCCACCGGCTGGCCGCGTTCCAGGCCGCGAGCGTGCCGGCGCCCGTCGCGCCTGTGCGTCGCGCGCGCGGACGTGGCTGGGTGGGGCCGTTCGGGGCGATGACGGCGGCCCTGCTGACGCTCGGGATGCTCGCGGGCACGGCGGCGGCGGCTCGACCCGGTGGTCCGCTGTACGGGGCGTTCGTGACCGCTGAGCGCTTGATCCTTCCCGGCGAGGTGACGGCTCGCGCCGAGGCCGAGGCACGTCGTCTCGATCGGCGGCTCCATGAGGCCCTCGCCGCCTCGGAGGTGGGGGACAGCGTCGCGGCGGCCGCCGCGGTGAGCGCCTATTCGACGATCGTGAGCGAGGCCGGCAACGAAGTCGTCGGCGACCGGGACGCCCTGGCCTGGTTCCAGCACCACGTGATGGACCACCTGCCGTCGTTGACGGCGATGCTGGCCGTAGCGACTGAGCCGGCCCGCTCCGCCGTCGAGGCCGCGATCGAAGGTTCGACCCGGTTCCTTGAACGCTCGCCCGGTCCCGGTCCCGGTTCCGGTTCCGGTTCGTCACCCGGGTCAGGTCCTGACGTCGCCGCGGGCTCGGCCGCCGATCCAGCCGCCGGCTTCGTCCCTGCCGCCGCGGCCGCCGCCTCGAACCACGCCGCCTCGAACCACGCCGCCTCGAACCACGCCGCCTCGAACCACGCCAAGGGTGACTGCGATCGAGCGGCAACGGCGGCCGTAGATCGCCCAGGCGCCACCGACAAAGCCGGGCCACCTGGCCAGTCGGCCGACAAGGACCGCCCCGGATCCGACCGCGACCCAGCCTCGCGAGCCGGGCACCCACGAGCGAACGTCATGGCGGCCCCGGCCGCCAAGCTCGAGAAGCCCGCCAAGCTCGAGAAGCCCGAGAAGCCCGACCGAAGCCCGCCAAGCCCGAGAAGCCCGCCAAGCCCGAGAAGCCCGAGAAGCCCGCCAAACGCGGCGCCTGATTCGAGGCCCAACCCCGCCGTTCGGCGCGCTTATGCACCTTTGGCTGCGGTCGACGCCCCGCCCTGCGACATGCCTTATGTCGTCACCCGTGTAGCGGGAACACGGCGTCGCGACGGCGGCACGCCCCGCCCGGCACGCCCCGCCCTGGACGCCCCGCTGCACTCCGCCGGACGATCGACCGTACGAGCCGCTGTCGCGCTGGCCGCCGCGCTCCCGTCCGGCGGGCGACGACATAGGTGCCCCGCTGCGCCCCGCCCGGCACGCCCCGCCCGGCACGCCCCGCCCTGGACGCCCCGCTGCACTCCGCCGGACGATCGACCGTACGAGCCCTTGTCGCGCTGGCCGCCGCGCTCCCGTCCGGCGGGCGACGACATAGGTGCCCCGCTGCGCCCCGCCCGGCACGCCCCGTTGCACTGCGTCGGACGATCGACCGTACGAGCCCTTGTCGCGCTGGCCGCCGCGCTCCCGTCCGGCGGGCGACGATATAGGTGCCCGGCACGCCCCGCCCGGCACGCCCCGCCCGGCACGCCCCGCCCGGCACGTCCCGCCGGGCACGCCCCGCCCGGGACGCCCGTGCCCCGCTGCGCCCCGCCCGGCACGCCCCGCCCTGGAGGCCCCGCGAACCCGGCGCGCGTCGGGGCCGGATGCCCGTTAGGCTGGACGACGTGGCTCGGATCAGGGCGCTTGCCGCCGGTCGGATCGGGTTCGTGGTGCTCACGGTGGTGGCGCTGATCGCGCTCGTGGGCGAGTTGACGGCTCGCGGCGTCTTCGACCCGGTCAACTTCTTCAGCTTCTTCACGGTCCAGAGCAACCTGATCGGTATCGTCGTCCTGCTCGGGAGCGCGCTGCGCGGCTGGTCGCGCGCGGGGCCGAGCCGGACCTGGGACCTGATCCGTGGAGCGGCCGTGCTCTACCTGACGATCACGCTCATCGTGTTCGCCTTGCTGCTGTCGGGCGCTGATGTCGGCATCCCGCTCCCCTGGGTCGACCTGGTCCTGCACAAGATCTTCCCGATCGTCCTGATCCTCGACTGGCTCATCGACCCCCCGCAGCGCCTCTACCTACGCGAGGCGCTCCGCTGGCTGGTGTATCCCGTCATCTGGACGGCCTACTCGCTCGCCCGGGGAGCGGGCACGGGCTGGTATCCCTACCCGTTCCTCGATCCGGCCAACGGCGGGTACGAGACGGTCGCCGCCTACGTCGGCGGCATCATCGTGGGTGGGATCGTCCTGATCGTGATCCTGGTGGGTGTCGGGAACCTGCTGCGCGACCGCAAGGGGGCCCACGCCTAGGCATGGAGCTCTCGGTCATCGGGGCCGGCCCGTCGTATTCGGATCGCCTCGGATCGGCGGGTGCCTCCTACCTCCTGCGCGACGGGGCCAACGCGATCCTGCTCGACCTTGGCCAGGGATCCTTTCCGCGGCTCGCGGCCACGCTCGATCCGGCGTCGCTCGCCGCGATCTTCATCAGCCATCTCCACCCGGACCACTTCATCGACCTCGTCGCGCTGCGTCACTACCTCAAATGGCAGCCACCGCGGGGGCGCCGGGTCCGTGTCGTGGCACCGCCGGGGATCGTCGATCGCCTTGACGCGCTTCATGCTGAGCCTGGCTTCACCGCGGCGGCGCTCGATGTCGAAGACCTGGAGCCTGGACCCCGTCCCGTGCCCGGGTTCCGTGTCGATGCCGAGCGGGTGACCCACACCGAATCAAGCTTCGGTTTTCGCGTGACCACGTCCCGTGCCGGTTCGGGCCTGGTCTACTCCGGCGACTGCGGCCGCACCGACGATCTCGCCGCGCTCCTGCGACCCGGCGACACGCTACTCACCGAAGTGAGCTTCGGACCTGGGCCCGTGTCGCCCGGCGTGAACCACCTCGACGGGCCGTCGATCGGCGACCTTGCCGCGCGCACGAACCCCGCGCGTGTCCTGCTCACGCACCTTCAGATGGGCTTCGACCGCGACGAGACGATCGCGAGCGTCCGCGAGCGGTGGGACGGTCCGGTCGAACTCGTCGACCCGGGCTTCGAGACGACGATCTAGGGTCGCGTCCTGTGCCCGGCGAGTGCGGGATCTGGGGCGCCGCCCCGCTACTCGCGCTATGGCGTGAGCCATAGCCCGAAGTAGTCCTCCGCCTCCGGAGCGCCCTTGACGCCCGGCGTCCGTTGTGACCACCCCTGGGCGTTGGTCCCGCTGAGCCCGGTCGAGCGTCCATACAGGACGTTGACCATGCCCGCGGCGGCCTCTCCGGCGACCCGTTCGAGCGGGACCCCGACCGCGAGATCAGCACGACCGGACCGACCGAAGTCGGCGATCGCGAGGGTCTGCCCGAAGGCGTCCCACTCGATGTCGGTGGCCTCGGGATTGCCGGGGATACCGGGGCTGGCCTGGGTCCAGGCTTCCGCGCCGACCGCGCTCAGCCCGTCGGCGGACCCGTAGAGGACGTTGACGAGCCCGGCCCCGGGTTCACCGCTCCCGACCGCTTCGCCGGGGACGCCCACCGCGAGATCCGCATACCCGTCGCCGTCGAGATCGCCGCTTGCGACCGAACGCCCGAAGTCGTCGCCGACCTCGGCTGTGCCCGGGACGCTCGTCTCGTCCTGGTGCCACCACTGGGCCCCGACCGTCGTCAGACCCGAGTCGCTGCCGTAGAGGACGTTGACCGCCCCGGCCCGGACGCCATTGACGCGGTCGAATCGAACGCCGATGGCGAGGTCGTCGTGCGCGTCGGCGTCGAAGTCATCGATGGTGAGGCTGCCCCCGAACCGGTCCCCCGCTTCGGCGCCGCCCGGCACGTCGGTCACGGCCTGCGACCAGAGCTGGGAGCCATCGACGGTCAGGCCGTCGGCGCTGCCGTAGACCACGGTCACCTCGCCATCGACGAGCGGTCGCACCGGGTCGTCGCCGCCGATCCCGCTCGCGGGAGCACCGATCGCGAGATCCGCGAACCCATCGCCGTCGAGGTCGCCGGTCGCCAGGGCGGAGCCAAACCCGTGCGGAGTGGTGTCGGCGTCATACACCTCGCCGGTGATCTCGCGGGTCAGGGTCCAGGCGTCGGTGGCCACGAGGCCGGCCGCACTCCCGAAGAGGATCATCACCGTGCCGGGCGCCTGATCCGTGCCGTGGTCCTCGCCCGGGATGCCCATCGCGAGATCCGCGTAGCCGTCTCCGTCGAAGTCGCCGGTCGCTAGAGACTGGCCGAACCCGTCGCCCGTTGCCGGTTCGCCGGGGAGGTTGCCCTGCGACCAGCGCTGATCACCCGCCGCACTGAGCCCAGACGACGTTCCGTACAGGACGTTGACCGCCCCGGCGTAGCGCGTGTCGCCCACCCGATCGAACGGCACGCCGATGGCGAGATCGGCCCGGCCGTCACGGTCGAAGTCCGCTGACGCGAGGGCCCAGCCGAAGGCATCGCCCGCGAACGCCGGCCCACCTTCGCTGAGGCCGCGGACGCCGGCGGTGTCCTGGGACCAGGCCTGGTCGCCGGCCGCGGTCAGCCCGCGCGCGCCGCCGTACAGCACGTTGACCATCCCGGCATCACGGGTCGAGCCGATGTCCTCACCGGGGACGCCGATCGCGAGGTCCGCGTAGCCGTCGCCATCGAAATCGGACGGGAGCGCCGGCGTCGTCAGCCCGACACTGACCGCGGTCATCGGCAGGATCATCGCGGCCGCCAAGACCGTCGCGCCCAGGACCCTGCGAGTGGTGCCGTGCATCGGGCGTCTACCCCCGCGTCGTGAAGTGGTTCGTGAAGTGGTCGTCAGCTGGACGTCGGCGCCATCGTACGGCTCCGACCTCAACGGCAGATTACCGGGAGACCAATCGTGGGGCCGAGGGATCGGGCGTCGCAAACCCGGCGCACCGAGGTGTCAGGCCTGGGCGTCGTCCTCGGCCTCGTCGGTTCGGTCCCGAACCAGACGTGCCCCGTCATGTCCTTGACCCGGGCACCCTTGACGGTCGGCTTCGGGAGGTCCGGCAGATCCGGGATCTCCACCACCAGGGCCTCGATGTCGTCGACGAGATGCCGGTTGACGATGATGCTCTCGACCGCCTGCGAGTACTGGACGCCGCCGAGCGAATACTCCACCGTCGCCTCGGTGAGCGGGACCATGGCCTTGCGACGCCGGAAGCTGGCGATCGGGGCTGCGCCGGGCGGGCAGTGCAGGTAGCCGCGGACCGAGTAGGGACCGATGGTCAGCGTCACGAGGTGCTGGCGCGTGCGGATCCGCCGGGCAAGGCTGCCACGGGGACCGGCGGCGCTGATCAGCAGCAGTTCGTCGCGGGCGACGAGCAGTTCCGCGATCTCGCGTCGGCTGCCATCGGCGAGGTCGTCGGCCTGGATGTCGACGAGGAGGATCTCCTCGCTCTCGTTGAGGAGGTCGCTCAGCCGATCCGTATCGAGGGCGACGAACCCGGACAGGACGCAATCCTCCGCATAGGCGAGGAAGAGCACCATCGGGATCTCGGGGGTGTCGTCCACCGCGGACCCGACGTCGGCCGGCTCTTCGGAGCCACGACGGAACACCAGCCGCCACGGCCGGTTCCGGTTCTGGCGCCGATCGTCGGGCGCGCTGGTCTCAGCGGCAGGGGCGAGGCTGGCCATAGCCGTAACCGTAGGGGTTCGGAGGTCGCGATTGCTCCCTGCGTTGGACCTACCACGACCCCGGACCATCGGGTGCCGCGCGGGGTGGGTGGGAGGGCGTGGGGCCGGTGTGGCCTGGCCTCGGGCTCCGGACTCGGACTCGGGACTCGGACTCCGGACTCGGACTCCACTGGTATTGGAGTCCTCCCGATAAATGAGCGTGGACTGACGCTCAGGCTGCGATCTGGGCGCGGCTCCACGCTCATTCGTGACCAAAACGACAATACCAGTGGAGTTTCCCGCCCCGGCCCGCCCCCGGCCCCGCCGCCCGGCCCCCGCCCCCGGCCCCGGCCGGCCCCTCCCCGATCTACTGATCCATGCCGCGCAGGCGCAGCGTCCACTCCGGGCAGGTGCTCTCGACGATGACCGACGCGGTCGCGGCTCGTGTGTCGAGCGGCTGCGAGCCGGTCACGACCCGCTCGCCGGTGATCGGGATGCTCAGGAAGGTCGGCGCGCCACCGACACTCGGCTCCACGAACCAGTCGAGCTGGCAGCCGGTCCGCCGCGTGGATTCCACGGTCCACGAGATGGTGCTCTGCGTCGAATAGAAGGACACCGTCCGCCACACGAACCGGCCCAGCGTGCCCTCGAGCTTGAGGTCCGCGCCCTCCGGGACGATGACCTGCTCCGTGCTGGTGTAGGTGCGGAATGAGGAGATCGGCGAGGGCGTGGCGCCGGGTCCGGGCGTCTCGCCGGTCGTCGGCAGGTTGGCCGTGGGCGTGCCCCAGATCCCGATCGCCTGGCGTCGCGCGTAGTCCTGGGCGTCCATGAAGACGTCCTTGTACGCGATGTCCGGCTCAGCGAAATCGGTCTCGGCGACGCCCGAGAGCACCAGCCACGTGCCGACCAGCAGGAACCGGCCGTCCTCCTCCACCCAGACGTGTCGAAGCAGTCGGCCCTCATCGTCGGTGTCGCTGACGTCGGGTTCCAGCAGGACGGTGTGTCCCGCGACGATCGAATCGTTGAGGCGCGCGGCCTCGACGGCCACGGCGTCGGCGTCGGGCGTGCCCGATGGGATGACCACGTTGAGATAGCGGACGCGCTCGATGGTGCCGTTCAGCTCCACGACGATCGTGTTGCCATCGAAGACCTCGGTGACCACGGCCTCCACGGCGCGCGGCCCAGGCAGGATGTCGGGGAGTGGCGGAGCGATGACCGAGGGCGCCGGCGTGGGCGTCACTTCGGGGAGCGGCGTCTGCGGCGCCTGCGTCGGCACGACCGCGACGGCCGGCGGAGCGACCAGACGGGCGACCTCGCGCGCGAGCGTGTCCCAGTTGGATCGCAGGTTGGCGGGGAGATCGGTGGAGGCCGCGATGCTCACGGCGACCACGCCGAGGACGACCCCGATCGCGACGACGGCGTATCCACGCGGTTGGCGACGACGACCCTGCATCGCCGCGAGCGGCACGGGGCGGACGCGGTCACCGCGTCGATCCGGGCGCGAGCGGCGTTCATTGCGACGGTCGCGCGTTGTCGTCTGGTTGGATCGCGGTCGCGAGATGAAGCCGCCCTTCGGCCAGCCACCGGGCGGTGTCGGCGAGTAGGGTCCGCCGGGCGGCTCGAACGACAGGTCGAGGACGTCGTAGTCCAGGCCGCACTCCAGGCAGAACCGGAAGAGGGCGGCGCGCGGCGTTCCGCAGTCGGGGCAGAACTCGTCGTGGAGCATCGGCAAGGCGTTGATTGGGTACCTGCGCGAGTGTGGCAGACAGCACGGCACGGGCCACTCGCGACCCCCGGCTGGCCGGTCCGACCGGCCCGATCAAGTCTCGGGCACCGTGCCCGGATGGGTCAATGGTCCTAGACCATACCGGACTATCCGCCGGTGCACCACGGCACCCCGCAGGACACGAATTCGCCGTTCGTGCTGTGGGGGTCGGGTTCGCGGCCCGACGCCCGCCAGCCTGCTAGCCCGCAGTTCTCCAATACCAGTGGAGTCTTCGCCACAAGTGAGCGCGGCCGATCTCCCAGCCTGCATCCTGGGCACCGGTCCACGAGGGATCTGTCGAGGAACTCCAATACCAGTGGAGTTCCGGCCCGCCGGGGCCCCGAGCCCTTGGCCCGCGCGTCGTCGCCCCGCGCGTCGTCGCCCCGCGCGTCGTCGCCCCGCGCCACGCCACGCCCCACCCCGCGCCACGCCACGCCGCGCGCCACGCCCCGCGCCACCCCGCGCCCCCGCTCGGACTCCGCGCGCCACCTGCCCGGGCACCTACCCTTAGTTCGTGAGGCGGATCGAGTAGCTGCCGAAGTAGCGGGGGCAGCCGCCGATGGGGCAGTTCGTGCCGAGCTGCGCGTTGTCGAAGCTCGAGATGAAGTAGCCCGTCACGGACTTGGAGCTGCCGCCGGACGCGCTCACGACGTGGAACGTGGCCCAGCCCTGGAAGTTGCCGGCGTCGTCCACGATCGGCACCACCACCGGCTTGCCCGCGTAGCAGGACTGGATGGAGGGCTTGGCCGCGCATGTGCCGTTGGAGTCGTAGAGCGTCGTGTGGTTGCCGTTGTTGTGCTGGCCGATGTACTCGCCGTACGCCAGTGTCTTGTTGATGACCAGGGTCCCGCCGATGATGTCGCGGGTGTCGCTGCTGTTGAGGTTCCCGGTGCGCGTAGTTGGTCCAGGCGATGTCGCCCGGCGAGATGGGCACATCCCCGTTCCCCTCGCCGAACGTATACGGCGCACCCGGCGTCCCGTAGGCCGATTTCGCGTTCCCGTTGGTATCGAACGCATCGAGATTGAAGATGATCGGCGCCGCCCCATACGCGGTATCGGGCGTGTCCGACGCCTGGGCCGTGGCGGTCGTCGAGACCTCCCATGTGGGCATGCCCACGACCGCGGCGAAGTTGTTGCGATGCGGGGCGCTGATGTCCACGGTGACCTTGACGCCGGCCGTCGGTGGTCAGGCTGACGGCGACATTCACGCCGCCGGCGCCGTGGACGAAGCCGTTCTGGCCGGCCACGAGTCGCGCCCGCGCGATCGCGCTGGTGGCGTCGTGGTTGATGAGGTAGTCGTTCGCGCCCGCGAGCGAGGCGAGGTCCGCGGCGCTTTGCTCGGTCCGGCGCATCGCGAAGGCCGAGCCGCCGTCCAGGACGAGGCCCACCATCGGGATCAGGGCGAAGATCAGGACGAGGGCGAAGACCACGACCACCTGGCCGCGATCGTGCCGTTCCCCAGCCACGTTGCGCTGGTCGTGCCGTTCTCCGGCGAAGTCGTGTGCGCGCATGATGCCTCCGGATCCGTTCATTGGATCTCGACCGAGCTGGTCGACTGCATGTTCCAGGTCCCCACCAGCCCCAGTAGCGGGGTCACGGGCGTATAGGGAGCGACGATCGTGACCCGGACCGACCGGCCCGGGATGCACGCGGTGGCGAGCACGCTGCCGTCGATGTCGACGCAGGTGAACGTGGGATTGCCAAGGTTGGGCACGAGTCGCCGTTGCGTGGCGATCACGGCCGCCGTCTCGGCGCTGTTACCCGAGGGTCGAGCCCGGGTGCACGCTCGTCACGCGAGCGATCTCGCGCGCGGCCTCAGCCACGCCGTTGTACATGTAGATCCCGCGGCCAAGGTCAACGACGCCCATGAGGATCACCAGGAAGACCGGGATCACGATCGCGAACTCCACCAGGCCCTGGCCGGACCGGCCAGGCCGTCCGGAGCGCAGATGCCGTCGGGAGCGACGATCCGCGCGCATCAGTTCGACACCGTGACGGTGATCGACTTGGTGCTGGACCCGACGCTGTTCGCGACGCTCAGCTGGATCTGATAGGTGCCCTTCTTGGTGTACTGGTGGAGCGGCGGGTCCTGCTGCGTGGAGATCCCGGTGCCATCACCGAAGTTCCACGACCAGGTGTTGGTGCAGCCGGCGGTCCCCATGTTGGTGGACGTATCCGTGACGTTGAAGTTCGTCGAGTTCTTCTGGCCGCTGGTCGGCGTCACCGAGCTGTCGCAGACCATCGATGACGCCGACGTGCGACACCTGCGGTGGCTGCGCGACCGCATCGGACCAGCGCTGCTTGACGCGGTCGTGGTCACGACCGGCCCACATGCCTATCGGCGGGCGGATGGCATCGCCGTCGTCCCGGCGGCGCTCCTGGGTCCGTAGCGCTATCCCGCTGCGGGTTGGCAGGGCGAACGCCCCGTTCTCCAATACCAGTGTCGTTTTCGCCATGAATGAGCGTGGTGGATCGCCCAGCCTGCATCCTGGGCATCCGTCCACGAGGGATCTGTCGAGGAATTCGACAATACCAGTGGAGATTTCGCGGCCCTGCCCCGCGCTAGACTGCCCGTGGTCTGAACGAGGACCCCTCGCCGCGACTGGGGGCGCTGATGTCGATCGCGCGTTGGTTGGTCATATCGCTGCTCGTGGCCGCGTGCGGCAGCAACGCGTTCGCCGAGTCCGTCCGAGGTCCCCCCGACGCCCGCGCCACCGGCCCCGTCCCGAGCCTACGAGCTCATCTGTGGCGAACTCGAGCCGGCCGACTGTGAGGCCCGCGCGACCAGGGCCATCAGCAGCGCCTTGCAACAGGACCCGGGCAAGACGATCGTCTCCCTCAGGTTCCACGGACCGAGCGGCAGCTACGAGCTTTGGTTCGACGACGGAACGGGGGTCGCGCTGACCGTCAACTGACGGGCGCCCGACCCCACCTCCCGGACCATCGTCCTCCCCCTGGGGACCGCCCAGGGTGTTGCCCGCCGGCAACGAAAACGCCGCAAATGTCGGTCTGGTGGGGTCTAGGACAGTACTTTCGGTGTTGCGGGGGGAGCCGCCCGGAGTACTCTTCCACACATCTGACGAACTGTGCCCGCCATGCACTCATATCCGCCCAAGTGCGCAGACCATCGTCAGACCGGCCAACGAGCGCGGGCCGGCATCGATCAGGGGGGCGGCGGCGAAAGCCGACCGACCGGGGAAGGGAAACTCCATTGACGAACAGGGCTGGACCGATCGGTCGACGTACTCGACTCGTTGGCATGATCCTCGGACTCTCGGCCCTGCTTCTGGCCGTCCCGATGACGGCGTCGGCGAACCATGCCAATTCCTCCGTGTACGCCTGCGTGCGCACGAACGGCAATGTCATCGCGATCGTGACGCAGCCCTGGCAGTGCCCATGGTTCACCGTTGCGGTGCTGCTGAACGGATCTGGCTCGACGGGGCCGGCGGGCCCCCAGGGGCCGGCTGGCCCTCCTGGCGCGACTGGCGCCCGTGGCAGCACCGGTAGTACCGGCGCGGCTGGCGGTGTAGGCGCAACGGGTGCGGCCGGCGCGGCTGGCGGTGTAGGCGCAACGGGTGCGGCCGGCGCGGCTGGCGGTGTAGGCGCAACGGGTGCGGCCGGCGCGGCTGGCGGTGTAGGCGCAACGGGTGCGGCCGGCGCGGCTGGCGGCCAAGGCGACACCGGGATCCAAGGCATCCAAGGCATCCAGGGCATCCAGGGCCCACAGGGCGACACCGGGATCCAGGGTGGCCAGGGCGATACCGGCGACACCGGGATCCAGGGTGGCCAGGGCGACACCGGCGACCAGGGCATCCAGGGTGGCCAGGGCGACACCGGGATCCAAGGCATCCAAGGCATCCAAGGCATCCAGGGCATCCAGGGCCACAGGGCGACACCGGGATCCAGGGTGGCCAGGGCGATACTGGCGACACCGGGATCCAGGGTGGCCAGGGCGACACCGGCGACCAGGGCATCCAGGGTGGCCAGGGTGACACCGGCATCCAGGGTGGCCAGGGCGACACCGGCGACCAGGGGATCCAGGGTGGCCAGGGCGACACCGGGATCCAAGGCGATCCAAGGCATCCAGGGCATCCAGGGCATCCAGGGCCCACAGGGCGACACCGGCATCCAGGGTGGCCAGGGCGACACCGGCGACCAGGGCATCCAGGGTGGCCAGGGCGTGACACCGGCATCCAGGGCGGCCAGGGCGACACGGCGCCAGGGCATCCAGGGCATCCAGGGCGCCACAGGGCTGCACGACCGGGATCCAGGGTGGCCAGGGCGACACCGGCGCACGACACGGGCATCCAGGGTGGCCAGGGCGACACAGGCGATCCAAGGGCGATCCAAGGCATCCAGGGCAGGGATCCAGGGCCCACAGGCGGCGACACCGGGCATCCAGGGCTGACCAGGGCGACACCGGCGACCAGGGGATCCAGGGTGGCCAGGGCGACACCGGCGCACCAGGGCATCCAGGGTGGCCAGGGCGACACCGGGATCCAAGGCATCCAGGGCATCCAGGGCATCCAGGGCATCCAGGGCATCCAGGGCGACACCGGGATCCAGGGTGGCCAGGGCGACACCGGCGACCAGGGCATCCAGGGTGGCCAGGGCGATACTGGCGACCAGGGCATCCAGGGTGGCCAGGGTGACACCGGCATCCAGGGTGGTCAGGGAGCCGTTGGCGCCACCGGGATCCAGGGCGTTCAGGGCGACACCGGAACGGCCGGCTCCGATGGTTCGGAGGGTGGTCAGGGCGACACCGGCGTGCAAGGAGATACGGGTCTCCAGGGCATTCAGGGTCTTCCCGGTACGGGCGGATCGCAGGGCGATACCGGCACGACCGGTGCTGTTGGCGCGACCGGTACCCAGGGCATTCAAGGTGTCCAAGGCGACACCGGTACCCAGGGTGGACAGGGCGATACCGGCGAACCCGGTAGCCCAGGTGGCGCAACTGGCGCCACCGGTACCCAAGGTGGCCAAGGCGACACCGGCCTGATTGGCGGTGTCGGCGCCACCGGCACACAGGGTCTGCAAGGTATTCAAGGTCCCGAGGGCGATACGGGTCTTACGGGCGCAACCGGCGCCCCCGGCAGCCCGGGCGGCGCAACGGGCGCAACCGGAACCGTGGGGGCTCAAGGCCCAGCTGGCCCAGCGGGTGCTACCGGCGCCACCGGAACCGTTGGCGCAACCGTCGAGTTTGGCGGCATCGGGACGGCAGACCTGAACGAGAATGTCTGGTTCGGAGTCGACTGCCCGGGTTCCCAAAGGGCGCTCGGCGGCGGGGGCTACAACAATGACACGTCAGCCAATATGAATGGCTCGGCTGCGCTCGAGAACGGTAGTTCGGGCCAGAGCCCAGACTTGGCCGAGGATGGAGACACGCCGACGGGCTGGGCCATCAGGTTCCGGAGCGGCGGCGCCCCGTACTCAGCCACCGACGAAGTGGTCGCCTACGCCGTCTGTACGCCATAGCGATCCCCCGAGTCGAGTCAGCGACATAGAGAGCCCCGACGGCACCGCCGCCGGGGTTCTTCTTTGCCCACGTCATCGCCACGATCCCCATCATCCTGATGCCCGCGACGAACGCCTCCGACTCGTCATCGCCCCGTGACTGGCCTCCAGGATAGCCCTGGCCCGCTCGGCATGCTCCCGGCGAGCGAACACATGGGCGTAGATCTTGAGCGTCACGGCCGGGTTGTCATGCCCCAGCTGGCGACTGACGAAGACGACGTCCATCCCACTGCCGATGAGCATCGCGGCGTAGCCGTGGCGCAGGCTGTGGAGCGACAGCCGAGCATCGTGCTGGACCCCGGCCCGGACGACGGCGTCGCGGAACGCCTCGCCCACCTTGCGATAGTCGACCGGCCGTCCGACGCTGTTGCGGAACACCAAGTCGTCGGCGCCCTTCGCCGGTGATGCCAGCCAGTGCTCCCGGAGCAGTCGGACCTTGGCCGGTGCCAGCTCGACCTCCCGTGCTCCGGCCTCGGTCTTGAGTGGACCGTGCTCCCGCTGGCGGGTCAGCTGGCGATGCACGCGCAGGACGCCACGCTCATGGTCCACGTCGGCCCAGGACAGCCCCAGGGCCTCGCCGATGCGCAGACCGGTGTACGCCCAGCAGCTCGAACACCTCGCGGTACCTGGTGGCGTTGTCGAGGACGCGGGCGAGGTCCTCACCTTCGAGGATGCCGACCTTGGCGGGACGCCAGCACGGCTTCTCCAGTGGTTCCAGCAGGGTCACCGAGTTGATGGCCAACCAGCCCTTCGGTGCTTTCGTCGGCGGTAAAGCCCCAGCGTCCTGCTGGATGCGTCGACTTCGGAGCGCGGAACTCGAGCATGCCGCGCACGCTGTTCGAAGTTCGTGAGACGTCATGATGGTTACGCTCTGGAATGCTAGGCGACGAGAGTGGCGGCGGATGAACTACTTCAAACGTGGATCGAGGCCCACGCGAGGCATCCGGGCATTGGATCGCGCCTTAATGCTCGGTAGCGACTCTCCCAGGAGGGTGCCTCCGATCTGGCTTGCGGCGGGCGCCAGCGGACTCATCTGCCTGTTCGTGTACCTGTTGACGCTATTGCCGGGTGTCAGCTTCGGGGATTCCGCCGAGTTTCAGCGCGTACCGGCCGAATTGGGCATACCTCACCCGACGGGCTTCCCCGTCTACGTCCTGCTGGGCAAGCTCTTCAGCCTCATCCCATTGGAGTCGATCGCATGGCGCGCGAAGAATGCTTTCCGCTGTGGCTGCGAGCAGCGCGTGCGCTGTGGCGGCTCTCTCTATGGGGCGATTGGGCGTTCGGCCGATCCTCGCCGCTGGCGCGGCGACGGCTGCCGCGTTCACGGTCATCGTCTGGGGCGAGGCTGTGACCGCGGAGGTGAGCGCGGTACATCTGCTTTTCATGTCGCTCGTCATCCTCCGCGCGAACGTGTGGGCAGATCGAAAGTCCCGAGAGACCTCTATCTCGGAGCGCTGCTCGTCGGCCTCGCCGTTGCCAATCACCCGACGGCGATCGCTCTTTCTCCGCTGATCGTGGTGTACGTGCTGTGGACAGGCCGGGTGGAGCTCCGTAAGCGACCGGCCATGCTTGTCCGGGCTGGTTTGGCGGGCCTTGTCGGCTTGACACCATATCTGCTGCTCTGGCTGCGGGCGGCCATCGGAGGCAACGATCTCTATCGTTTCATCTCGACCTGGGACGGGTTCACCTACTGGGTCACCGGAGCCCAGATGCGAGTCAGCATGCGCTACGTGCTGTCGATCGATGGCATCACCAACTTCGTCCCAGGACTGCCGAGCTGGATCTGGACGCTGGTCGAACGGACCAATCCGATGTTCGTTGTGTTGGCGTGTATCGGCCTGATCGTCGCCTCGGCACGCCATCGGGCTCTGTCCGTCGTAACGGCCGGCCTCGTGGTCGTGAGCGCATATCACTACATCAACTACCTGCCGACACTCGGCGGTATCTGCTCGTGACGGTCCTCGTGATGGCCCTATGGATCGGGCTTGGTCTGGAGGCCATAGCCAGATCACTGCCATCGCGCTTCGGTCCGGTCGCGTTGACCGTTGCCCTGTTGCCAGGGTTGCTGGCCGCGACGCACTGGCGCGCGATGGATCAGAGCCAGAACCACCTCGGAGAGCAGTTCGTGGCTTCCGTGTTCTCGCGCTTGCCACGCGACGCCGTGATCTTGAGCTACTGGGACGCGGTCCAGCCACTGGGCTATGCACACTGTGTCGTCGGCTGGCGGCCGGACATCCTGGTGCTGTCGCCTTTCGACCGTGACTACCAGGGCTGCGACACGTATGTCGACCTCCACGTGCTGGTTGGTGGGCCGCGGCCGGTCTACGCGTTCATGCTCTTTAGATCGAATGTCGACGCGCTGGCGAGGGACTTCCGACTCACGGAAGTAGCTTCAATTCCCGCCCCATTCGGCGAGCGAAAGGCAGAGTTCATGACGCCGCTCTACCTGGTGGTTCGGAAAGGCCCCTGACCACGGCCAGATCTTAGCTCGCGCTGGGCTCAACGCTTTCGGTTGGGGCAGCGGACGGAGCAGCACTCGGCGTCGGGGATGTCGGGGGAACAGCGATGGTCGGATCGAGAGCGACCGCGATCTCGATCTCCTTCTGCCCCGCCTCTGTTTGGCCCGCCTGGATCATCACGAGTCCAAGATTGAGGTGTCCTCCAGCTTCGTCCGGCCTGAGCTGGGTGTACTTCGTGTAAAGGCTGATCGCCTCAGACATGTCGTCGGCGCCCGTCCGGATGATGGCCAGATTGAAGATCGATGGCGCGTAGTCTGGATCCGTGCTGAGCGACAGCCGGTACTCGTTTTCGGCCGTCGTGTTGTCGCCCGCCGTCTGTGCCAGCAAGCCAAGGTTGTAGTGGCAGAACTTGTTCGTGACCTCGTGCTTGAGGCACTCCTGGTATTGCCGCGTCGGCTTCGTCGGCGTTGCCAGCGGAGTGCGCCGCACGCCGGCGTCCGCGGCGGCGTGCTGGGTCTCGCTCTTGCCCCCTCACGCGGCGAGGGAGCATGCCGCAACGGTACAGCAGGCGTACGGATCGACGCCTCGTTCGCGTCTCTGGCCGGTTCGTGACTGAGGTCATTTCCGTGGTGCCTCCGAAACTAGGAGCCGATGAGTCCAGGGCGGCGCCATGGTACGCGACCGTGGCGGTGGCATCGCTATGTTGACTTTCGGCAACGCCTGGAGCGATGCCCCGTTCGTACTATCACCCGGTGACCACGGTGGACGTTCCAGAACCCGGAATCGCGTTGCTATACTCCGGCAGCCTCCCGACGGGGTGCCTGAACGGAGACCTCCGATTGAGTTCGACTACGCCGCGGGCGGGGAACGCGGAGGACGTCCCATCGGCGTCTGCGCCACGTGTCTCCGTCACGATCCCGGCGGATCGTCATCGTCCTCGCCGCCGGCCTGCTCCTGCGCCTGTTCGTTGCCTATGTCTGGCTGCCTGGGGAAGGGCTGTCATCTGACCTGCGTCTGTTCAAGCTCTGGGCACAGACCCTGGTGGACTACGGGCCAGGCGGGTTCTATGCCAACGCCGGGTTCGCTGACTACCCGCCTGGCTACCTGTGGGTCCTATGGATTATCGGGACGGTCGGAAGCGGCCTCGCGGAGCTCACCGGGTCCTCGCCCGCTGATGTCATCGGTTCGCTCATCAAGCTCCCAGCCATCGCGGCCGATCGTGCCATCGCCTTCCTGCTCCATCGATCCGCATCCGAGTGGCATGGACACCGGGCCGGGATCCCGGCGGCGGCGCTGTTTCTTTTCGCTCCGATCACCTGGTACGACTCCGCTCTCTGGGGGCAGGTTGACGCCATCGGGGCGTTGCTGCTGCTGAGCGGCCTGCTGCTGCTGATCCGCGGGTGGAGCGAGCCGGCCGTCGCCATGGTCGCTCTCGCGACCGTGACCAAGCCGCAGTACGCCATCGGCGTGATCGTGATCGGCGCCATCCTGCTGCGGCGTCATCTGATCGCCAGGGGAACGGGTTCGGCTCCCGACTTGCGCGGGCGGTTGGCGAGGCTGGATGAGCGGCTTGGGGGCTGGTTCACGCGGCGTCAGGGTGTGACGCGGTTGCTGTCCTGCGCCCTTATCGGGCTCGTTGTCGGTATCGCTGCGATCCTGCCCTTCGACGTTGCGACCAAGGCAGCGCCCGAGCTCGCGCAGATCCCGATCGTCGGGAGCGTTGCTGGTCTACTCGGCGTCGTGGGGTCGGCCGCGGCGTTCTACAACGTCCTGACGGTGAACGCCTTCAACGCCTGGGTGTTCGTCGGTCCCCAGCCGCTCACCGGCGCCCTCGACGCAAACCTCTTCTGGACATTTGACTCGCTCCAGGTGATCGGCCCGATCACTGCCGCTCAGCTCGGCGCAGCCATGTTCCTCGCCGTGACGCTGCTCGCCGTCGTGGTGCTCTTGCGCCAGGACGACCGCCGGACGATGCTCCTGGCCTTTACCTTGATCGCGTTCGCATTCTTCGCGCTCCCCACGCGCGTCCACGAGCGATATCTCTTTCCAGTCTTCGCGACCGGCGCTCTTATCGCGGCCACGTCGATTCGGTGGCGCTGGTGGTTCATCGCGCTTTCGATCGCCAACACGGCGAACTTGCACGCGATAGCGACCTTGCCGTTCGAGGGATATGCGACAGCGGGACTTCGGGGGTTGCCGCTCGGTGACGTCCTCCGTGAGCCGATCGTCGTCGGACTGATCGCTGACGCCCACATGGTGCTATTCGTCCTGTTGCTGGCGTACTTTGTCCGACGCGTCGCGTGGCCCGCGTTTCGTCGTAGGCCGCCGGAGCATGCGGGGTCGGCTCAGGCGAATTCGTCGCCGACCGTTCGGCCCGTGATGCCTGGGCCTTCCCCTTCGGACAGGCGCCCAAGACCATGGGTATCAGCAATTCGACGGGTCGGCAACGCCACGACCCGCCGCGTCGCCGGGCCTACAGCCCCGCGGCGTGTCGATCCGCTCGCCTTCGAAGGGCCAGGGCGACTCGATCGGCGCGACCTGGCGATCATCGTCGTCCTGTTCGCCGTCGTCCTCGGGACGCGGATGGTTCGGCTTGAGATGCCCCGGACGATGTACTTCGATGAGCGGTGGCACGCGACATCCGGAGCCGAGTTCCTTCAAGCCTGGCGGTACGGGATCAAGCCCGAACTGACCGAGATCACGCACCCGCACGTCGCCAAGTACGCGATGGCCGGAGGGCTCGCCGCATTCGGCAACAACGCCGTCACCCGCCGTGTCGCGCTGGAGGTGCCGGTCCGAGACGCGGTGTTTGAACCGGCATACCTGATCCCGCATCAGCCGATGGCGTGGGCGGGGATCGCCTTATCATCGCCACAGGCACCGACGTTCGCGTGGCCCAGTCCGGTCAGCTTGAAGCCACTCGGGTCCTGGCGGCACCAGGCGCGATCGCGGTCGCTGTAGATCCGCAGGGTCACTGGGTGGTCATCGGATCCACCGACGGAACGATCTCGCGGGTGTCATCGAGCGCCCTGGACGTACTCGGGGCGGGTGCGACGCCCGTGCTCGAGTCCGTCGAACGCGTCAGCCGAGCGGTGAAGAGGATCTGGTCCATCGGTGGCGGCCGGATCGCGGTTTTGGATGCCTCGGACACGCTGACAGCCTTCGAGGTCAGTACCGGCGCGTTGCTGTCGAGCATCAAGGTCCCTGGCCTTCGTGACGTGATGTCGTTCGGGCCGGCCGATCGCCATCTGGCGATCCTCGCGCTCCCGAGTGGGATCAGCACGGTCGACACCTCGACCATGGGGCAGGTTCAGGGCGTTGGTCTGGATGGTGGCGCGACCAGCGCCGTCGTGCTTGAAGGAGGTGACCAGATCCGCAGGGATCGGAATCTCCTTTCAGATGCCGACGATCTATGTCGCAACCGGGATCGCCCGGATCGCGACCTTCACGATCGCCGATGACGGGATGCTTACGGCGGCCGAAGTTTTTCCGATGCCCGGCCCGATCACGGATCTGCGTTGGAATCGGCCGACGAATCTGATCCACGCCCTTGGCCGTTCCCCGAGTGGTAGATCGACGATCTACGTCGTCGAACCCCATGGAAACGTGGTCTTTGCCGATGCCACGTTGCCCATCGATCCGAGCGCCCTGGTGCTCGACGTCCAGCCTGCCGATCCGGCGCACGACCGTCAGCAGGCGATCGCCCTCGGGCCGGACGGCTCGGCCGCGGTCGTCGACGTCGGCAGCAATGCGTTTGCTTGGAGGTTGCCCGGCGTCCTTGCCGGGGCGATCACCGCTGTCCTGCTCTACCTCCTTACGCGAATCCTGTTTCGACGTCGCGCGGTGGCAGCCTTCCTGATCCCGGTGTTGATGTTGGACGGCCTGCTCTTCCAGCAATCGCGGATCGCGATGAACGACGTCTACGTGGGGGTCTTCATCGTCGCGGCGATCACCCTGTTGGCAGCGCTCATCCAAAGCCGGTCGGCCGGGCGGCGGTTAGCGATCGAGATTCTCGTCGGGCTACCAGCGGTTGGCTTGCTACTCGGCCTCGCCCTCGGTTCGAAGTGGGTCGGCGCCTATGCGATCGGCGGGGCCGTCCTTCTGGTCCTCCTGCGGTCGTGGTCGGGTCGCCGACTCGCACTCGCCGGCATGGTCGCCATCACCGGCGTTCTCGGCTACCTGGCGATCGCTCGTGACCCTGCCAACGTGTCGTTCCTCGTCTTGATGCTCACGCTGACCGTGATCCTCGCGGTCGGCATCGCGATCGGTGAGCGTGATGGGCGTGGGACATGGATCGCGGCGCGTTGGACGGCGCCCCGGTGGAAGGTGGGACTGCCGTTTGTCTGGGCCCTCGCGTCTCTGACGCTGATTCCCGTCGCGGTCTACATCGCTTCGTTCATCCCGTGGGCTCTATTCACGGCGGGCGAGCCCCAGTTGGTTTCCGGCTGGCCGCCGGGGCATGGCGGTGAGACGCTCCTCGGGCTTCAGGCGGCGATGTATCGGTACCACGACGAGTTTCGGTTTCCGCACGGTGCAGGCTCGCCGTGGTGGGCTTGGCCTCTAGCCATGAAGCCCATCTGGGGGTATTTGGAGTACTTTGCCGACGGGTCTCAGGCCATGGTGCTTGGAGCCATAAATCCCTTCCTCACCTGGTTGGCCATCCCTGCCGCCGCATTCGCGGGCTGGCAAGCCTGGCGCCGACGCAGCTGGGCGGTCGGGCTGATCGCCATCGTCTTCCTGTCCCTGTGGTTGCCCTGGGCGCGGATCGATCGTGTCGCATTCAACTACCACTTCTACGTGGCCTTGCCATTCGCGTACATCCTGCTGGCGTACTTCCTCGCGGAGATCTGGGGATCGCCAGAGGCTCGTGCAGGCAAGCTCGCAAAGGCCGCCCTCGGGCTCGCGCTCGCGGCGCCCATCCTGATGTGGCTGGCCAAGGACGGCCTGTGCATGCTGGCAGGCGTAGATCGAGCCAACGCGCAGGCCGAGGTCTGCGCGCGGCCGCTCATGGCGGTCGCTGGTCCGCTGGCCGGCTACGCGGTCATCGCTGCAGTTGTCTTCGCCATCGCGGTATTCCGGGCGCCGCCGAGGCGCGTGGTGGCGACCATGTTCATCGTTGCTGCGGCCGGGTTCGTGGCGCTCTATCCCGCCCTGACGGCGATGCAGATCCCCGCTCCGTGGGCGTTCATCTACCAAGGGCTGCTACCGACATGGGACGGCACCTTCCAGTTCTGGACGAACCCAAACGAGGCACCGATCTCGCCGCTCGTCGGGCCGGGCTCTGCCGTCGTCGGCTTGTCCGCGGGACTGCTTGCCGGCATCGCCGTCTGGCTCGTCCGGCGACCCGGTCGCGCTGCGTCAGACTCGATCCAGGTTGACGTCGCGGAGGAAGTGCCTCCTGATCAACCGTCCGCCGTTGCCGAGGTCCGGGTCGACCCGGGCATCGCCTCCGGGTCCAGGGTGTCGGGCGTTGAGCCGGTCCGGCCCGGATCAGGGCATGACCTCGGCGCCGCCATCTCGGCCCGCCGGTTGGCTGGATCCGATACCGGCCTGACCCTCCTGGGGATCACTATCGCCGTGTTCCTGGCAGCTTTGGTCGTGGGACGAGTCGGTGGGCCCGATGGCCCGTGGTTGTGGAACATTCATAGCAGCGTGATCGCCTACCCATATGCGAGTGCCTTCCACGACGCAATGACCCGGGGCATCTTCCCGCCATGGGACCTCGTCGGAGCGCTCTACCCGCCAAACTGGATCGCCTATCTCCTGCCGCCGCTGGTTGCGCTCGATGTCGGTCAAATCGCGCACCTGCTTCTCGCCGGCATCGGCGTTGGCGTGATCACGCTCAGAATCAGCGGGTCGAGGACTGGCGCCGTCGCGTCGGCGCTCGTGGTCGTGCTCGCGGGCGGCATCGCAAGCAAGTTGGACCTCCCCTCCGTCGTGATCGCGTATGGATGGATGCCCTGGGTGCTGCTACCGGTGATCTGGACACGCGGCCTTCCGCTGCGACGGATGGTGCTCCTCGCTGGTGTGGCATCGGGCCTGCAGGCGCTGGCTGGAGACCTCGGCATCTGGGCGCTCACGGCGGCGGCAGCGCTGGTCGTGGTCTTCGCGAGTGGTCAGCGCAGCCGAGCCCTCGGTCTCGCCGTGATGTTCACTGTCGTCGCCGTGCTTGTTGGGGCACCCCACCTGCTCCCGGGCATGACTCGGCCCGACCTGCTTGGTGTGTCCCTGACTCCAGCCGGCCTGACAACGTTTGGCGGAGCCGTCTTCGACCCGCTGCTCCTTGGATTCGCGAATGCGGTCGCGCCATCGGGCGCAACGGGCACTGATCTGTCTGCGACTTGGTATCGAGCAAGCCCAGCGGCCACGCTCGCGGCAACCGCGTTCGTCGGTCTCCCCGCCATCGCTTTCGCGGTCGTGGGTCTTCGGGTGCGGCGGGCGCGCCCGTTGCTTCTACTCGTTGCTCTTGGCATCGCGGCGTCCGTCGCTTGGTCAGGTTACGGCTACCTTCTCGTGAACCTCGCGATCGCCATTGGGGCGGGTGTCGGCCTTGCCCGCTTAGGTCGCGGCGCCCGATCTCTGGCGCCGGGGTTGGTCGTGGGGTTGATCCTCGCCTTCTACCTGCTGATCCTCGCAGCGTCGGCGTTGCTGCCCGAGTTCATGGCTCGCGCGCTCGGCGTTGCATGGCCCGGGCTATCTGAGGAGACGACGCGTGCACTCGCCCTTCGCGCGGTCGACGTGATGACGCGACCCTTCCCGGTCGTGCTTGAGATTCTCTTCGGCCTGACGGCGGCGTGGTTCATCTTCGTCGGGGCCAGGGCCCCGCTTGTACGGGCCGGGATCGTGGCGCTGATCGCGATGCCGATCATGTTGCTTTCGCCGGAGGTCAACGGGTCGCAGCCGTTGGCAGCCTTCGAAAGCGGTTCGCCACTGCCGGCGCTGGCGAGCGGCGTACCTTGGGACGTAGCTCTTGGATCGATCGCGTCGGCTCTCGCATTGGTGATCACGGGCCTCGTGCTTGCGAGTCGTGGGCCGGCGACCGCCCCAGCCAAGGGGCGATACGTGAACTCGCTCGACGTCGACCCCGATACCGAGGGCCGCCGCCGCTCCTAGTCGTCGATGATGGGCCGGCCGCGGCGCAGCGCGCGGTTGCGGTTCGCCCACATGCGCAGGCGCAGCAGCCAGAAGTCGCGGACCGCGCGGAGGACGACCTGGGGCTTGGCGCCGGTCGCCGAGCCGGCCGTCCGCGGGTAGTGGGGGACGCCGACCTCGACGACGGTCGCGCCCCGGCGGCCCGCAGCTTGATGATCATCTCGGCCGAGAAGAAGGCGCCGCCGGATTCGACCGCGAGGCCCTCGAGCGCCTCGCGCCGGAAGAGCTTGCAGGCGCAGTCGACGTCGGTGACCTTGAGGCCGAAGAAGATGCGGTTGGCCAGGCGGTAGGCGCGCGCGTAGAGGGTCCGGACGAGCGGGTCGGCGCGCTTGATCCGGAAGCCGACGACGACGTCGGGAGCGTCGGGCTCGGCCAGGCGGGCGGTCAGGCGGCCGATGTCGGCGACCTTGAACTGGCGATCGCCGTCGGTGAAGGCGACGAGCTCGTAGCGGGCGGCCGCGAAGCCGGAGCGGAGCGCCGCGCCGTAGCCGAGGTTGGTCGGGTGGTGGACGGCGCGGACGATGTCGGGGTGGGCGGCGGCGAGCGCGTCGGCGATGCGCCGGCGTGCCGTCCTTCGAGCCGTCGTCGACGGCGATGATCTCGAACGTCTCGGCGAGCGTCGGCAGCGTGGCCAGCGCCTCCTCGACGAGGCCGTCGAGGTTGGCCTCCTCGTTGTGCGCCGGGAAGAAGTACGACAGCCGTGCGACGCGCGCCGGGACCGGGAGCGGATGGGTCATGGGGCGAATTGTGCCTTGCAGCCTTGGAGGCTGTTCTGGCCCGATAGCGCTACGTCAGCAGTCTGGGGCGCCGTTCGGCCCCGCCGATCGCCCGCGGTGCTAGTTCGTGCAGATCGCGTAGGCCTGGATCGTCCACTCGCCGCTGTCGAGGCGCGCGGCGGCTTCGACGACCCAACCGAACTTCTCGCTCGGGTAGGAGCCGGTCAGCTGGACGGTCCACGGCTGATCCGTGGTCGTGAGCCGACCGCCACCGGCGAGCATCAGCGTGCCCTCGGGGCAGGCGATCGACTGCGAGGCCGACGTCGTGCTCTGGTCGTAGGTTTCTGCATCGTTCATCACGACCTGGGTGCCACCGATCACGCCGGGCGGGCCTTGCTCGCCCTGCGGACCCTGCTCGCCTTGCGGACCCTGCTCGCCGGAGCCCGGAGGCCCCTGCTCTCCTTGTGGACCCTGCTCGCCCTGGGGTCCCTGCTCGCCTTGCGGCCCACCCGGATCGCCCTGGCGGTCCCTGTTCGCCCTGCGGACCCTGCTCGCCGGCACCGGGCGGTCCTTGCTCGCCCTGCGGCCCTTGCTCGCCCTGGGGGCCTTGTTCGCCCTGCGGACCCTGCTCGCCGCCGCCCGCCGGTCCTTGCTCGCCCTGCGGCCCTTGTTCGCCTTGCGGGCCCTGCGGACCCTCGGGCCCTTGTTCGCCCTGCGGTCCCTGGGGACCTTCGGGACCCATCGGCCCACCCGGATCGCCCTGCGGACCTTGCTCGCCCTGTGGTCCCTGCGGCCCTTCGGGTCCCTGGTCGCCCTGCGGCCCTTGGTCGCCCTGGGCGCCAGGATCGCCCTGGAGACCCTGCTCACCTTGTGGCCCTTGCTCGCCCGCGGCGCCATCGGCACCGTCGGCGCCATCGGTACCGTCCGCTCCGTCCGCACCCGTGGCTCCCGTCGCGCCTTGCGCCCCGGTCGAGCCCGTGCCCGCGTGCTTGTCCCAGCGCAGCAGATATTCGCCGGGCCGGCAGTATCGGTGGCCCGATGTGGGTGGCTTGACGATGCGGACGTCGCTCGTCGATTTGTTGACGCACGCATAGACCTTCGGGGATCCCGAGGGGCCGGCCGCACCTGCGACCGCGGCCACGCCGAGCGTCAGGACGCTGGCCATGAGGATGGCAGCCGGACGCCGACCGACAAGGGTGCGGAGCGACAAGGACATCATCCGCCCATCGTCCGCCGCCGCTCGCCCCGGCGCGAGAGGGCTTTCCGGGTGTGCGGTCAGGTACGAAACGGTGTGATAAGGGTCACACCGCGGCGGGCGTCACCGCAGACATCGGCGTGTGTCGTCGGAGGGCCGGCTATGGGCCGAGGAGGGCCGCCGGGACGACCGCGATCCCATCGGGCCTTCGGTACGCCGCCCGTCCCGTGGTGATAACGACCGCGTCAAGAAGACTTGCTCCGAGGCGTTCGCGCAGCCAATGCAGGTGTCGGACATCACGATCGTCGACGGTCGTCGCGAGCTTGACCTCGATCGCCACGACCCGCTGGTCCAGGCGTTCGACGACGAGGTCCACCTCATGCTCACCGCCCTTCGTCCTGAGGTGGCCGACGGTGGCCTCCGAATCCTGGGCGTAGACGCGGACGGACTGCGTCACCAGCGACTCGAAGAGGGCTCCAAGGAGCGTCCCGTTGCGGGGTATCGGAGGCCCGACGGAGCGGCCCTCGAGGAGTGCGCCGGCGCCCACGTTGAGGAGCCGTGCGGCGAGTGCCGGATCCACCAGGTGATGCTTCGGATGGCCCACGAGTCTGGAGACCGCATTTCGCGTGGACGACCACGCTGGGAGCGGGTCGACGATCCACAGGTCCGTGAGGATGTCCACGTACGGCTGCGTCGTGGTCCGCGCGGGCCGCTCACCGTGTCCTGCTGTCGTCGCATCGCGGATGGTCTCGAATGACGCCGTGCTCGACGTCGCGGCGGCGTACGACGCCATCCACCGCCGGAGCGCCGGCGGGTTCCGAAGTCGACGGTCCATCGCGGGAAAGTCGTGCTGGATGATCCTGGAGATGTAGCCATCGAGCAGTTGGCGAACGGCGCGGGCGCTCATCCCGTGAAGGCCCGGGAAGCCCGAGGCCAGGATCTCGTCCACGTATCGCTCGAGGGAAACGTCCGTTTCGCCCTCGATGGCCGGATGATCTCCGACAAGCAGGCGATTCAAGGAGACCGACGGCTCCCCGAGACGTCGTTCCGCGAGCGATCGCGGACGCATCCGCACCGTGACGATCCTGCCCGCACCAGAATGTGTCGGCAGGTTGGTTGGTGTCGCCGACCCCGTCAGCAGGAACCCGCCGGGCGGGCTACCGGAATCGACCGCGCGACGGACCAGGTCCCATGACTCCGGCAGTCGCTGCCACTCATCGATGAGGATGGGAGGTCGCCCCTGGACCAGCCGTCTTGGGTCGGCGGCGATGATGGCCAGCTGGTCGGGATCGTCGAGACGATGGACGGTCGATGCTCGCTGGAGGGCGGTCTCGGTCTTGCCGACCCCGCGAGCGCCTTCGATCGAGATCGCCGGCAGGCTGACGACCAACTCGTCGAGTTCGCGATCCACGATCCTGGCCGCGTACGCCACCATCGGAAGTCCTCCTGCGCGATGCTGTTCCCGTGCCGCTACACTGCGGCTGGACGACCGATGACGCTACATCGGGACGGCACTGTAGCATACAATCGGCCGGGCCGAGATCCTGGTGCGCGGTCGACGCTTCTGGCACGATATCGACCGGTCGATAGGCCTCCTCCGCCACGACGCACACCCTCAAGGAGTCCTGGATGTCTCCGTCTCCGTCTTCGTCCCCGGCCCCGTCGCCGGCCCCGCGCACGCTCGACCTCGATCGCCCGTTCCTCACCGACGGTGGCATGGAGACGAGCCTCATCTACCTCAGCGGCCTGGATCTGCCCGCGTTCGCGTCGTTCCCGCTGCTCGAGACGGCCGAGGGTCGCGAGGCCATCACCAGCTACTTCCAGCCGTATCTCGACACGGCCCGGAGTCTTGGCACCGGATTCATCTTCGAGACCGCGACGTGGCGGGCCAACCTCGATTGGGGAGCCTCGCTTGGGTATGACCGCGCGGCCACGGACCGGATCAACCGCGATGCCGTCGCGTTCGCGCGGGAGCTCGAAGCCGCCGCGGCCCTCCCCGGTCCCACGCTCGTGAGCGGCTGCATCGGACCGCGTGGTGACGGGTATGTCGTGAACCAGGCCATGTCCGAGGAGGACGCCGCTACCTACCACGACCTCCAGGTCACCGCCTTCGCGGAGTCCGGGGCGGATCTCGTCACCGCCACCACGATGACCTACGCCGAAGAGGCCATCGGGATCGCGCAGGCCGCCGCTCGACGCGACATCCCCGCGGTCATCTCGTTCACGGTCGAGACCGACGGGCGGCTGCCCAGCGGCAAATCGCTGCCCGCCGCGATCGTCCGGACCGATGCCGCGGCCCCCGGGGCGATCTCGCACTTCATGATCAACTGTGCCCACCCCACGCACTTCGACGCGGTGCTGGCCGAGGGCGGCAGCTGGGCCTCGCGGATCCGCGGCATCCGGGCCAACGCCTCGACGCTGAGCCACGCCGAGCTGGACGTGGCCACGGAACTCGATGCGGGCGATCAGCACGATCTCGCGGCACGGTACGTGGAGCTGCGCCGGAATGTGCCCAGCCTGGCGGTCTTCGGCGGCTGCTGCGGAACGGACGATCGGCACGTGGCGGCGATCGGCGCGGCCCTCGCCTAGGGTCCTCGCCAAGGGTCCTCGCCAGGGGTCCTCGCCAAGGGGTCCTCCAATACCAGTGGAGTTTCCCTGACAGGCGAGCGTGGTCCAGGCCACAGCCTGCAGTCTGGGAGCTGCTCCACGAGGGATCTGTGACAGAAGCTCCAATACCAGTGGAATCCCCAGAGGCGCGGCCGGCCCGTGGCGGCCATCGGCACGTGGCGGCCATCGGCACGGGCGGCCTCGGCGCGGCCCTCGCCTAGGGGTACGTGGTCGGTACGAGGGTCCCATGTCGGCACGGGACGTGGTTTTGCTACTCTCCCGTGCATGACATGGGAAGACAGCTACCAGGCCCCGGCAGAGAACGAGCACCGTAGCGGCAAGCTCGAGGCGGTAGAACTCGTCGGCACGCACCTGCGGCTGAACGGGATCATCTCCCTCGGGCGATTCAACCGACTGTCCGATTACATCAATTCCGGCAGCGGCTATGTCCGCGTCCACGACGCCCGACTGCTCCGCCGCAACGGCGATCCCACCAGCATGGTCCTCGAGGAACTGATGGTGGATCAGGACGAGATCAGCTTCATCGCGCAGGCGGATCCCGATACCGTCTCCGACCCATCGGGCGGGGCCATCCGACGTGCCATGCCGGCCGCGGCCCCCGCGGCACTCGACGACGAGCCCGATGTCTGGGCCGGTCTCGGCGCCGCGGGACCCGGTGGCGCCGATGCGTGGGGTCGCCCCGGTGCCCTCGGCGGCGGCGCGTCACTCGATCGACCGGACCGCCAGTTCGTGCTCTTCACCCCGGGCCATAGCGTGACCGGCCACGTGAAGGTCTACGGCGGCACCGACATCGCCGGGTTCGTCGACGCGAGTGAGCCGCGGTTCGTCCCTGTGACCGAAGTCACGGCACGCTCCCTCGCGGATCGACGCGTGATCAGCCACTTCGGGTTCGTGCTGGTCAATCGGACGCACATGATCGCGGCCTCGGAGATCGGCGCGGTCGACTTCGCGCACGACGACCTGACCGACAGCTAGACGCTTCCGCGCCTCACGACCCGTCGCGCCTCACGACCCGTCGCGCCCGTCGCGCCTCACGACCCGTCGCCAGTCGCCCCCATTGCGCCTCAGGCGTCGGGCGCGGCGCTCGCCTTGGGGGCCTTCGGGCCCTTGTCGTGGCCGCGCAGCTTGCCCGCGCCGACCTTCTGCGCATCGATGGAGCCGTTTGCCCGCGCCACGCCCGCCGCGATCACCTTGTCGCCGACCTTGATGTCCGCGGCCGTCCCGCTTGGTCTTGCCCAGGGTCCAGATCTCCGTCTTCGCGGAGAGGTGGATCACGACCGACGAACCGTCGCGGGTCGTCACGGTGATGGCATCCGATGTGACCTTGGTCACGTCGCCACCGACGACGGTCAACTGGATGTCGATGGTCAGCGCCGTGAGCGTGGTCCCGTCGAGTTCGCCCTGGGCGAAGATCCTCGAGCCCACCTTGACGTCGGCCTTGGTCGCGGCCTCGGAACCGAGACGGAACGTGGTCCCGCCACGCACCGTGATCGTCACGGTCGTGTCGCCTCGACCCTTGACCGTGATCGTGTTGCCATCGACCGCCGTCACCTCGCCACCGGCCTTGTCGGTGGGGATGATGATCGCGGTGACCGTGTAGGTCCCGTCGTCGTTGCGCTGCTGCGCGAACCGGATCGTGTCACCGACCGACAAGTCGGACAGCGTCGCGGCCACGCCGGCCTTCGTGATCTTCGTGTCCGCGGTGACAGCGATCGTGCGCATCCAGCCGTCGTCGGTCTTGAGCGACAGGTTCGAGCCATTGATCGCGGTGATCGTGATCTCGCCTCGACCGAACCCGCCCTTACCCCAGCCGCCGAAGTTCTTGCCCCAACCGCCGAAGCCCTTGTCGCCCTTGCCCCACTCGCGCAGTCGGTCGCCCCAACCGCGGGCCTTGTCGGGCTTCGCGCTGGCGTCCGGCTTCGCACTCGCGTCGGGTGCCGCGCTGGCGGCGGGCGCGACCGGCGCACTCGCCCCCGAATCGGACGATGCGGCCAGCGCGACGACGACCGGCAGCGCGACCGCCAGGCACAGGGCCAGGATCAGGCCGAGCCGCAGTCGATCCCTCCGTCGCAGCTGTCGCTCTCGCTCGGTCACGCAGGTTCCTCCGGTTTCAGTGTGACCCCTACCTTACCCCGCGGAACCTTGAATCCGACCTTGGAACGAGGGAGAACGGGGAGTCGTCGGTGCGGGGGCGCAACGCTTCCTGGAGGCGATGCCGACTACGGTCGAGGCGCGATGCCCAGGGCCGCGTCGAGCGCGGCTGCGAATGCGTCGATCCGCCCGTTGACGTCCTCCGGGGGTTCCTTCGCCGCGACGCCGGCTTCGAGGGCTTCGAGGGCCGCCGAGGCGATCGCGGTGGCATCGGGATCCAGCATCTCCAGCGATGCCCGGATCGAATCGAACGTCTCGCGCACCCGAGCGAGCGAACCCGTTGCCCCGCCGGTGTCCGGTCCGCCGTTCACCAGCTCGGGATACTCGGAGCGGATCACCTCGAGGGATGCCGCGATCGGGGTGGCGCTTGAGCGAAGGACCGCGAGCTGGGCCGCCAGGTCCGGTGCGGTCAGGCGACCGACGATGACGCCGCCGACCAGCGCGGCCACGATCGCCAGCAGGACGACCCTGGAGGTACTCCGGTTGGTGTTCGAACGGTAGATGGCCATCGGTCAACGGGCTCCGGCGGATTCGATGACGACCATCATGGCGTCCCCGGTGGAGAGTTCGTCACCCACGGCTCGTACCACGGCCTCGATGCCGGTCAGTGGCGAGCAGTCGATCACATGCCGACCACGCACGATCACCACCGGTGGCGCGACGCTGGTCGGCCCCACATGCCGTTCCGCCGCCCGGATCGCCGCGATGATGGCGGCCTCTGGGGTCGTGGTGGCGCTCGTGGCGGCCGTGGCGCCCGTGGCGGCCGTGGCGGCCGTGGCGCCCGTGGCGCCCGTGGCCCATCCGTGCGTAGCCCGGTCGTCAGCCGTCCCTGCGTGCGTTCTTATGTCGTCGCCCGCCACACGGGAATCGGTCGTCGGCGGCGCGGCTGGAGCGGGCGCGGTCGCTGTCGTGTCGGCCGCCCCCGCAGCCGGATCGCCTCGCATTCCCGCCCCATGGGCGTCGACATAAGCGACCCCTGAGCGCGGCGCCCCTGCGCCCGCCGCCGCCCCCTCAGCCGGATCGCCTCGCATTCCCGCCCCATGGGCGTCGACATAGGCGACCCCTGAGCGCGGCGCCCCTGCGTGCGGCCCCCATGCGTGCGGCCCCCATGCGCGCGGCGCCCCTGATTCGCCGGACGCCGCGGCGTGCAACACGGACCGCGCCACGCCACGGTGGGCGACGGCGCCGCGGCGGTCCAGGAGCACCCAGGGTCGGGGGGCGTCGGTCGACCCGCCTCGGCCGAACAGATCCCGTCCGCGGCCCGCGCTCGGAGCCGCGAACGCGCGATAGTGCGAACTCGAGCCGATCTCCACGACGGCGTCGACGGGGATGCGCAGGTCGGTCGCCGCGTTGGCGGTGAGCTCGTCATCGTCGAGCTGGTCGCGCGCCAGACCGGCCTCCATCGGGAGCGCGCCGGTCGCGATCGCGCGCACGACGCGCAGGTCGCGGTCGTACTCGGTGGTCGTCTCGACCGTCGCGGGCGCGGCGCCGGCGGCGATGGCCGCGGCCTCTGCCGCCTCGATGACCTCGTGCAGCAGCTCCGGGCTGGTGTCGGTCGCGCTGCGCTCCTCCACGGCCTGGATGAGGCTCGTCGCGGCTCCGATGGACGAGAGGATCTCGGCGTGCTCGGCGATCGAGCCGGGTCGACGGAGGGCCGCCGCGAGCGCCGGCACCAGCGCACCGGAGCCACCACCCACCCCGACGATCTCGAGCGTCTTGAGGTCCGCGCCCGATGCCTTGACGGCGGTGAGGAGCGGTCCGGCCAGTTCGTCGACCGCGAGGCCGAGATGCTGTCCCGCCAGTTCGGTCGCGTGGCGGTCGACCTCGTGCGGCTTTGCGCCGAGCAACCGGGCGGCAGCGGCGTAGGCGAGTCGGGCGGTTTCGGGGTTGCCGGCCGCGTAGTCGCCGGGGGCCACCTCGCCGAGCGCGTTCGCGGCGCAGGTGACGGTCAGCGCGAACCGGCCGCCGCGCGCATCGACCACGAGGTGATCGGCGGCGTCCCCGTCCCGTGGCGCGATGAGGGTCGCGGTGGCGTCGGCCAGATCGTCGGGGGTCGCGAACGAGGCGTAGCGCAGACCCGCGATGTGCGCGCTGCGCGGCCCGACGGCGACGATCTTGCGGCCCTTGACGCGAGCCAGGCTGCCGCCGGCGACCCCCGCGACCCAGACATCGAGCGCCCGGAGCGCGGTGGCGTATCGACCGACCCGGACGTAGGCGAGGCTGGGCCGTCGGCCGCGGATGAGCGCGATGTTCGTGGACGTGCCGCCGACCTCGAGCATGATCCCGTCGCGGAGCGCGGCATGGTGCAGGACCCCGGCGACGGACGCGGCCGGACCGGAGAACAGGGACCGCAGGGGCAGGGCCGCGAATCCCGCGAGATCGGTGGCGCCGCCATCGCCGCGAAGGACCACGAGCGGTGCCTGGAGCCCGGCCGCGGTGAGACCCTCGGCGACCACCCGGGCCGTGGCCGCGGCCCGCGGCAGGATCGCGGCATTGACCAGCGCCGACACGGTCCGAAGTTCCAGCCCCAGGATGCCGGTCAACTCGTGGCCGGCACAGGCGGGGATGCCGCGCGCGGCCGCGGCTCGCAGGATCGCGATCTCGCCGCGCGGGTCGTCGACCGCAAAGGCCTCGCTGACCGCAAGGCTGTCGACACCGGCGGCCACGAGGTCATCGACGATCGCGAGGGCGTCGTCATCGGTGAGGCCGGCCGTCCCGTCGACGAATCGGTAGACCGGCTCGAGGAATCGGCCGGGGGAGAGTTCGAGCCGGCCGACCTCGGTGCGTTTCCGTGCCGGACCCAGGTCCGGGCGACGGCCGATGCCGATCAACCCGACCCGTGGCAGATCCCCTTCGAGCAGCGCATTGACGGCCAGCGTGGTGGAGTGGCCCACCATCGCGATGGGGCCGATGCCGTCGCGTTCCACGAGGGCCGTGGCCTGGCGCAGGACGTCGACGACCCCCTCGGCGATCCCGTTCCCGGCGCCGTGCGTCGTCGGGACCACGACCCGTGCCAGCACGGCGCCGCTCGTGGCATCCACCGCCGCCGCCTTGGTGAACGTCCCCCCGACGTCGATGCCGAGGCGGACCGTCACTCGAGCTTGGTCTTGGCCTGGTCGAGCAGGTCGAGGATCTCGGTCCCGAGCGCGCGCACCTCGGCGGCCGGTGCCCCGGCAGCGATCTTCGCGCGCATCTCCTCGCGGATCTTGTCCTCGAGCAATTCCTTGAGCTCCTCGTCGACGGCCTCGAGCGCCCCTTCCAGCAACTCGAAGTGCTCAAGATACGCGGCGGTGACCAGTTCGGTCGCACCGGCGGCATCCCCGGCTTCGTAGGCGACGACCGCGTCCTCGACACCCTTGGCGGTCGAATCGACCTCCGCGAGGACGTCCACCGGCGGTGCGGACGACCCCGCCGGGCTACGGCTGGCTGCTCCGGAGCACCCGACGGCCACAAGGACCAGCAGGATGGCCGAACCGACGGCGACAAGGTGCCTTGCGTTCATCATGCAAGGCATCTTACGTGGTCGACCGCGGGACGTGCAAGCCCCCGTTCGCGGGCTTCGTGCCCCGCCGGCTCACGGCTCGAGGGCGAGCTCCCCGGGGAGCGTGAGGCGGAACACCGCACCCTGACCAGGCATCGCGGGCTCGAGGGTCAGGTCACCGCCCATCCCCCGCATCAGCGCGCGCGAGACGTAGAGGCCGAGGCCGCTCCCGTCACCGGCCGCCCGCCCGGCCTCGCCGCGGACGAACCGCTCGAACAGGGTCGACCGTTCGGTCTGGCTGATGCCCGGGCCGCCGTCAGCGATCGTCGTCCAGACGCGCCGCTCCGCTCGATCCGCCCCGACGGTCACCGTCACGGCGCCGCGGCCGTAGCGGACGGCATTGTCGAGGAGGGCCCACAGGACCTGGTCGAGCTGGTCCGCGTCGGCGACCGCGAGCCAGCCGGGCGCGGTGTCGTCGAGGACGAGGTCGCGCTCCGGGACGGCGATCGCCTCCCAGGCCTTGCGGACGTGCGTCGCGACCGCGGTCACATCGGCCTGTGGCCGGAGCGGCTGGGATTCGAGCCGGCTGACGAGCAGCAACTGGGCGACCATCCTCGACAGCCGGTCCGCCTGGTCCGAGATGACCGTGAGCCGCGGATCCGGTTCTCCGGGCGCCGCGGCCGGCGTCCCGGGCGCGGCCAGACCCTCGGCGTTCGCCTTGATCCGCGCGAGCGGCGTCTGGAGGTTGTGGCTGACGCCGCGGAGGAAGTCGTCCTTGGCGTCGCTGAGGCTTCGAAGCTGGGCGTTCTGCGCCTCGACCTGCGCGAACAACTGGGCATTGCGCAGCGTGGCCCCCACATGACTCGCGTACAGCTGGAGCAGGTTCTGGTCCGCCCGCTCCCAGCTGCCGGTCGCCTGGAGATACCCGGTGAGCACGCCCAGGGTCTGGTCCCCGGCCCGTACCTCGGCGCGGACGGGGAGGGGATCGCCGGGGATCCGCTCCTCCACGGGCACGGTCCGCGGATCCACCAGCCGGACGGTGGCCGAGATCAGGCCGAATGCCTGCTCGGCGTCGTGGGCTGCGCGGTCCAGCAAGCGGTCGATGATCTCGCCTGGGGACGTGGCCTCGATGGCGTAGAGCATCCGGCCGAGCTGCTGGTTGCGCCGGTCCACATCGCCCGCCAGGCGGTTGTGACTCTCGGCCAGCTGGGCGAGCACATCCGACCCGCGGACCCGGATCGGCTGGGTGAGGTCGCCATCGCCGACCCGTCGGACCGCGGCCGCGATCCCACGCAACGGCGCCGTCAGATCCAGCCCGATCGCGTATCCGACGAGGATCGCGACGACCACGGTGACGGCGACCGCGAAGAGCAGGAAGCGGCTGCCGACCTGCGCGTCCAGCGCGCCGCCCGACGATGAGCAGGATCCCGAACGCCCCCAGCGGGATGATCGCCGCGCACAGGACCGCGAGCGTGATCCGCGTCTGGAAGGAGAGCCGGCCGGACGAGCCGCCGTCGGTGGGTGGTCGGCCCCCGTTCATTCGGACGCGGACTCGGCGGCGGGGCGAGACATCGGCCATCGAGCTCGGCGGACGCCGGGGTCGTCCCGCGCGCGTCATCGGTGACGAGGCGGTAGCCCACGCCGCGCACCGTGGTCAGGTGGCGCGGGTTGTTCGCGTCGATCTCGAGCTTCTGGCGGAGCCGGCGCATCGTCACCCACACGTACGACGGGTTCGGCGTCATCGGTCTCGGCCCAGCCGCTCGACGAGGAGCGTGTCCGTGGTCACGGTCCGGTCAAGGTTGGCGGCGAGGGCGAAGAGCAGCCGCGATTCCGTCGGGGTCAGCGCGACCGGCTCGCCCGCGACGATGGCCTGGCGGCGATGGAGCTCGAGCGTCAGGTTCGGCCCCACCCGGATGCCCTGCCGCGGGACGCGCTCCCCGACCCGACGGAGGACCCGCTGGATCCGTGCCCGCACCTCGGCGTAGTGGTAGGGCTTGGTGATGTAGTCCTCGGCGAACTCGTCGAGGAGATCGGCCTTGTTGTCGCCGGCGTCGATCGCCGAGAGGACGATGATCGGCAGGTCGGCCCGAGCCTTGACCTCGCGGGCCAGGGCCCAGCCGTCGACCTTGGGCATCAGCAGGTCGATGATGAGCAGGTCCGGCCACCCGGCGTCGAGTCGGCGGAGTGCCTCGTCCCCGTTCCGTGCCGTGGTCACGAGGAACCCGTCGTTGCGCAGGAGGTCCGCGAGTGCCTCGAGAAGGCCCGGGTCGTCGTCGACCAGCAGGATCCGCGGCCGCGTGGGGCTGCTCAGCATGCGGGGAGTATGGCCCACCGAAACGACGATGGGGACGACCGGTGGTCGTCCCCAAGGTTCGTGCGGCGGCGTGAAGGTCTTAGCTCAGGCCCGTGCGGCCCCAGGTCAGTTGTAGGTGTACTTGTCCCCGTTGACGATCGGCGAGGTTCCGCCAGGCGTCACCACTTGGATGTCCACCGTCTGGCCGGACGTCCCGGCGGGGGCTCGGGCCGTGATCCGCGTGTCGCTGACGACCGAGAACGACAGCGCGTTCGCGCCACCGAACCGGACCGACGTGGCCCCGGTGAAGTTCTGACCGGTGATCGTCACCGTCGTGCCCCCGGCGGATGTGCCGCCCGTGGGCGAGATGCTCGAGATGAACGGCGCCGGGTACGTCGAGACGAGATGGGACCGGATCCCGGCCAGCTGGACCGCGGCCGCCTGGAAGACGGCACTCAGGTCCGTACCTGCCGGCCGGCAGAAGAAGTGGTCACCGTCGGTGTTCTCGTTGCCGTTGGCAGCGCAGTTCGAACCACCGCCGAGGATCGGCCCTGTCGCGATGCCACCGAGGTGATTCACGACCGAGCCGCCGCCATCGGGGCAGTTCAGGCTCCCCACACCGAAGCCGATGGTGAAGATCTCGATGTTCGCCGCCTTGGCGCGGTTGGCGGCCGCTCGTGACTCGGCGCAGGTGTAGTTGCTGGGATCTGGCGTGCCGTTGTGGTTCGGCTCACCGTCCGTCTCGAAGATGATCCCCTGCTTGACGCCGGGTCGGCCATAGGTCTGGAGGTAGACCCGGGCCATGTCGAATGGAGTGGCCAGGTTGGTGCCGGTGCTCGACAGGTCGAAGCAGGCGATGGCCTTGGCGATCTGCGAGTTGTTGTTGAGGACGCCGTTGGTGGAGTAGGCCTCGTTGACCTGGGCGCCGGCGGTCGTACCGGTCGACCCGACCACGATCCACTTGCCCATGTCCGTGGTCGTGTTCGTCCCGTATTCCTGGACGACGGGTGCCACGGGCACCGGCCGCAGCGCGATCAACTGGGCGGCCCATTGGGCGGCGTTTTGGGCGTCGGCGTCCTTGTCCCCGGTGTTGCCGGCGCTGCCGTCCGTGTCCTGCGCGCCCATGATCGTGGGGCCCGCACCATTGTCGTTGTCGACCTCGAACTCTTCGTTCATGCCGTCGCTGTCGGTCATCGAGGTGTTGGTGTCGGAAACGTAGAACCCGACCAGGGCCGTGTCGTCCACACTGGTGTTGACGGCGCTTGCGCGGAGGTTCGTCTGGGTGCCGCCGTTGCCGGTATTGCCGCTCGACGCGTCGATCGGCGTCGTCGTATTCACGCCCGTATAGCGCATGATCCCGCCCGCGGCCCGGCGATTTGGGGCGAACGTCCACGTGTACGTGCTCGGTTCGCCGTTGCCCGCAAACTTGTAATAGCTGAACACGGACACGTTCGTGCCGTTGTCCGTGCGGCGGATCAGGGTCCACCCGGCGGGCGGCGTGACCGTCGTGCCGGAGCCGCCATCCACGGCGATGCCGGCGATGAGGAACTGCCCGTTGATGTTGCCGCTGCTCGACGGGCGATTGATGACGAGTGTCGCCGCGCCGCTGGTCGAGTTCTCGCCCGACGTGTCCTGCTGGAAGTTCGGCGGCTGCGGCTGCGGCTGCGGGAGCATGTCCAGGGCGAGTCCATGGACGCCGCTCGGAGAGCCGCTGCACGACTGGTTGAGCGAGCTCGGGCCGAGCATGCCGAGCGCGACATGCTGGACGTTCGGGTCGTAGGAGGTCAGGACGGTCCGGGCGGCACTCCGGAGGTTCGGCTCGTCGCCGGCCATGCTGCCCGTTCGGTCGATGATGAGCACGACGTCCAGCGGCGCGAACGGCGGCTGGCCGCACGGGCCGTTACACGCCGCGGCCGTGACGGTCCCGGTGGATCCCTGGGTGACCCCGACGACACGGCCGAAGGTGAAGGCGTTGGTGATCGACCCGGAGATGAGAACCATGTTGCAGCGGTCACCAAGGTCCGGGCGACAGGCCGAGTGCCGCGTCGCGCCGGCGCCGGTGAAGTCAGCAGGGACTGGTGGGTAGTGACCGATCGCGCGCCGCGGATCGCAGGCGGCAGGGATGTCTCGGGCGATCTCGAGGGCTCCGGTGTTCGCGTTCACCCCGATCAGGCATCGGTACGTGATCGTGTAGTTGGATCCCGTCAGACCTGGATACGAGGCGTTGATCGACCCGACGATCCGGGCGTTGACCGCGGCGAGGGCGCCGACCTGGGTACCGTCGACGGGAAGCAGCGTTCCGCCCGAGAGGGCGCCGGCATCGAGCGCGTTGGTCAAGCTCTGGCGGTTGTTGCGCAGCAGCCCGAGGTCGATGACAAGCGCGGCGAAGGCCAGGAGGGCGATGACCACGATCGTGAAGAGGACGATGATCTGTCCTCGTTCACCGTCGCGTCGGGATCGTCTGTGCAGCAATGTCGTGTCCTCTCGTCGGTCCTGCGCCGTGGGCGGCCGGACCTTACTGGTCGTTCGTCGCCTACTCGAGGGTCATCTGGACCGTCGAACTGACGGTGATGGATTGTCCGAAGAGGAGCGGGAAGAAGGATCGGTAGGGGTAGTCCACCGTGACGCGGACGGAGTCGCCGGCTTTCGCATTGGCGAAGTTGCCGCCGCTGCACTGCGGGGCCGGGTTCGTCGGGAGTGTGATGCAAGTCGTGGTGACCATGCCGGCCGTGATCAAGCCGCCGCCGACGCCGGTCACCTGGTTCTGGACCTGCGCCGGGATGATGGCGGGGGTCTGCGTGTAGGTGATCCCGACCCGGGCGCCTTCCCGAACGGCGTTGATGACGGTCATCCGCGAATACAGCAGGAATCCGAAGTCCAGGATTCCCGACAGGATGAGCAGGAAGATCGGCAGGGTGACCGCGAACTCGACCAGCGACTGGCCGCGGCGACCGCGATGATGACGTCGGGAGCGGGAGAGAAGTCCTGTATTCATGGCGCCATTAGTACCGCATGTCCACCTTTCCCGTCACCTTGCAACGGCGCCGGTCGACACGCTCGCGGCGCGCGAAGTGGTGGCTGAACGCACCAGATGGGTCAGGGCGCCTTCGGATCGACGAACCGGCACCGGTCGTGGAGGGGGCACCGGTCGTGTTCGGGGCGCTGGGCGTGGCAGATGGCCCGGCCATGGTGGATCAGGTTGACGTGGGCTTCGTACATCTGATGCGGCTCGAGCATCGCGAGGTACAGGTCGTGCGCGTCATCGGCTGAGACCTTCTTCGGGATCAGGCCCACCCGCTGGCTGACCCGCTCCACATGCCGGTCGACCGGCATGAGCGGCATCCCGAACGAGAACAACAACAGCACCGAGGCGGTCTTCTTGCCGATCCCCTCCATCGAGGTCAGCCACGCGCGGGCCGCCAGCGGGGTCATCGCGCCGAGGAACTCGAGGGAGTAGTCGCCGCGCTCCTCGCGGATCCGGCGAAGCGTCGCCTGGAGGCGGGGTGCCTTCTGGTTCGCGAGGCCGCCTGGCCGGATGACGTTGGTCAGCTCCTGGATCGGGGCGAATTCGACGGCGTCCCAGTCCGGTGGCGCGCCCGGCGGCAGGCCGACGCCGCCCCACCCAAGGCCCGGCACGTGGACCGTCGGCTCCGCAGCCGGATGGGTAGACCTCACGCAGCAACTGGAAGGCGATCTCCGCGTTCGTGTCGGCGCTGTTCTGGGTGAGGATCGTGAGGATGAGTTCGCTCGTGGGGTCCAGGCGGCGCTCCCAGACGGGACGGCCGTACAGCCCGGCGAGCTGGTCCAGGGTGTCGTTCACGAGGCCGGGCCGATAGCGCTCGAGACGCTTCGCGTACGTGCGCGCGGGGTCGGAGAACTTGCGCTTCTTCGGGCGAGGCTTCTTCTTCGGTGGCGGCGTCGGCGTCGGCGTCGCGGGCCGGTCGCCGGACGCGAGGGCCCGATCCCCGACGGGCCCGCTCACCAGATCGTCTCGACGTCGTAGCGCGTGATCGCCGGGTCCGCGGTGAGGAGCGGGATGCCCTCGACCTGCGCCTGCGCGATGAGCATGCGGTCGAACGGGTCGCGATGGATCGGCGGAAGACCGCCGACCTGGAGGGCGTGGGACATCTGGATCGGCAGGAGTTCGAACCCGTGATCCCGGATCCGATCGGGAAGGTATCGGTCGAAGGGGGCCGGCAGGTCCATCCGGCCGCCGCTGACCTTGATCGCGATCTCCCAGACCGACGCGAGCGAGATCGCGACGATGTTGGCGCCGTCGCTGAGGATCTCCCGCGCGGGCTCCGACACGCGAGCCCCGCGCTCCGACGCCCACCACAGGAAGACGTGTGTGTCGAGCAGGACCCTCACTTCAAGAACTCACGCATCGGGTCCTCGGGATGCATGTAGTCCGGATCCCACTCCGGCAGCGGATCATCGAAGCTCGGATGGATGACGATCTTGTCGTTACCGGGGACACGACGCGCCGGGCGTTCGCTGACGGCGATCAGGCGGGCGACCGGCTTCCCGGCCTTGGCGATCGTGATCTCCTCGCCGTTCTGAACGCGTTCCAGGAGTCGTGACAAGTGGGTCTTGGCCTCGTGGATATTGACGGTGGTGCCCATGCCACGATGATGGACTTAGTCTAGGACTTAGTCAAGGCACCAACAGGCGCGCCAGGCGTTCGCCGCAGCGCTCGAGAGGGGCGGGGCCGGCGGCCATCGCTTCCTCCACCGTTTGGGGTCGTTCCGTGACGGGGACCGCGATCGCGCCGACGGACGCCAGCGCTTCGATGCCGTCGGGTTCGACACCGCCGCCGACCGCGATACACGGCACACCGGCCGCGTGGGCGCGCTGGGCGACACCAAGCGCGGTCTTGCCGAAACCGGTCTGGGCGTCGATGCGGCCCTCCCCGGTGATCACGAGATCCGCGGACGCCAGCTTCGCGTCGAAGTCGGTGGCTTCCATGACCAGGTCGACACCAGGGCGAAGCGCGAACGAGTGGAAGTGCGCCTGGGTCGCGAGGAGCGCGAACCCGACCCCGCCGGCCGCCCCGGCCCCGGGCGTGAGGCGTTCGACGCGACCTTCGCGGGCTTCGAGCTCATCGGCCCAGGCGGCGTTGCGCACGTCGAGTTGCTGGACCTGCTCCGGCGAGGCGCCCTTCTGGGGGCCGTAGATGGCGGCGGCGCCATCGGGTCCGAGGAGCGGGTTCGAGACGTCGCAGGCCACTTCGACGTCGGTGGTGTCGAGGCGTCGGACGGCGCCGGTACGCGTGTTTGTCGTGAGCCCGTCGAGCAGGCCACGGCCGCCGTCCGTGGTGGCCGAACCGCCGATCGCGAGCGTGATGTGTCGGACGCCTTCGTCGATGGCGATGCCCATCAGTTCGCCGGTCCCGACGCTGGTCGCGGACATCGGGTCTCGCTCGCCCCGACGGAGGAGGCTCAGGCCCGACGCTTCCGCCATCTCGATGATCGCGCGGGTCCCGTCCGCGGAGATCAGCCAGCGGGCCTGGATGTGGCGGAGGAGCGGGTCGCGGACCTTGGCCGTGCGCCACGTCCAGCCGCCTGCGGCCGCGATGGCTTCGATGGTGCCCTGACCGCCGTCGCCGAGCGGGGAAAGCAGGATCGTGTCGTTCGGGCGGGCGCGCGACCAACCTGCCGCCAGCGCGCGCGCGACCTCCACCGACGACAGCGACCCCTTGAAGGAGTCCGGCGCGACGAGGATCGTGGCGGGGCCGGGCATCAGAAGGCGCCGTGGCGCGCGGGCGCCGTGCGCGTGGCGGTCGTGGGCGTGGCGGTCGATCCGGCCGCCAGTGGCGTATGCACCTTTTCGCCGGCCCGGGCGACGCCTGGCATACGCCTTACGTCGTCGCCCGCTCCACGGGAATCGCCGGGATGCTGGGAATCGCGCGGGGAGGTGGCAGGCGCGGCACGTCGACGACCGATTCCCGTCCCACGGGCGACGACATAAGGAGCCGCTGGCGGCGCGGGCGCGGCACGTCGACGACCGATTCCCGTCCCACGGGCGACGACATAAGGAGCCGCTGGCGGCGCGGGCGCGGACGCGGGCGAAGGTGCATATCCCGCCGGGTCAGCCGTCTTGGCCGGCGCCGCCGGGTTCACTCGACGACCTGCCGCCGTTCGAGGTACTCGGGGATGCGGATCATCGGCGGGCGCTCCTGGTCGGCGAGTTCGATGACCTCCAATGACAGCCGCCCGCGGCCGGACCGCGGCAGCTTCATCGTCGAACCCATCTCCGCGAACAGTCGGGCCTTGCGTCGTTCCTCGAGTCGCTTCATGACCGCCTGGAGGATCGTGAACGACATCCGCGACAGGCCTTCGAGTTCCTGGTTGCGATGCACGCGCCGCTCGAGGTCCACCTGCCCGAGGCCTTCGATCCCGACTCGCTCCGTGGCGTCGATCAGGTGCCCGATCTCCACGGCGTACCCGGTGAAGAACGGCATCGTCTCGAGCAGCGTCCGCCGGCCGGCGTACTCCCCCGACAGCGGCTGGATCATGCCCGAGAGCTCCGGGTAGAAGAGGTTGATCAAGCGGCCGCGCGACCAGTTCGGTGACGCGTCCGCCGCCGCCCTCCTTGAGGACGCCACCCTCGACGATCGGCCGCTGGTAGTAGCCCTTGACGTACTGGAGTCGCGGTTCGTGGAGCAACGGACCCAACGTTCCGTAGACCATCCGCGGGTGCCAATTCCGGACGTCCGTGTCGGCCCACACGATGAGGTCGCCCGTGGTCTCGTACAGGCTCTTCCACAGGGCCTCGCCCTTGCCTTGAAAGGACCCGTAGCGCGTGAGCACGTCCGGGTGCTGGACCACGCGCGCACCCTCTGACTCGGCGATCTCGCGCGTTCGGTCCGTCGAGACCGAATCGATGACGAGGATCTCGTCGAGCAACGGGACGCGGCCCATCATCTCGCGCATCGCCCGGCGGACGATGGGCCCGATGGTCTCCTCCTCATTGAGCGTCGGGAAGCACCAGGCTAACGGTGAGCTTCTGCTTCTCCTTGAGCGTGACCAGGCGGCGCAGGTCCGAGAACTCGGCGTGGTGGAAGTTCGACTCGCCGAACCAGCGCTCGACGCGGACCGGGACCGCGCGGATCTCCTCGGCCGCACGGTCGGCGGCGGCCAGCGTCTCCGCGCGCGCGGCGAGCTGATCGAAGGTCTGCCGCTCGAGGGTCTCGCGCGTGCGGACGACCATCACCGAGGGCTTGGCTCGGGCGGCGATCGCCTCGGGGAGGGCCCCGAACAGATGCGTCTCGCCGTCGGCACCGGTCGACTGCGCGGAGGCGCCCATGACCACGAGATCCGCCTTCTCGGCTTCGCGCAGGATGGCATTGCGGACGTTCGGGGCCTCGCGCAGGAGCGCCTCGCCCTTGCCGTGGAGGTGCTGCTTGATGAACGCCGCGAGCGCCCGTTCCGCCTGGGCCCGGACCGCGAGCGTGATCCCGGGCGGCACGAGGTGGAGCACCACGACGGTCGCCCCGTGGTAGTGCGCGACGGCGTCGGCGTACCGAATCGCCAGCTCCGCATGCGGGCCGCCTCTGACCGGCACGAGGATCCGCTTGATGTCCTTGGCGCCACGTTGCTTGACGACGGCGATGTCGCACGGGGCATCGCGGACGACCTCATCGATGGTCGGCGACAGACCCGACACGGAGATGTCGCGAGTGCCCCCGTTGCCGGCGGTGGCCGTGGCCGACGCCGACGTGGCCGACGCCGACGCGGCGGATCCGCCGGATCCGGTGGATCCGGCACCGGCTCCCTTGCCGGCACGGGACGTGGAGCCGCGCGCGCCCGTTGTCCGGCCGCCCCAGCCGAAGATGATCAGATCCGATTCCTGTTCCGCGGCCGCCTCGATGATCCCTTCCGCCGCGTGCCGGCCGATCCGGACGATCGGATGGATGGCCGTTCCGTCCGGGGCGTAGTCGAGGACGCGCTGCAGGAGACGTCGGGCGTGCCGTGCGCGAGTGGCGCCCTCAGACAGGGGCATCCCCTCCGGGACTTCCACGATGCCGAGCGCGGCGATCTCCCCGTTCCGTGGCGCCAGGATCGCGGCCCCCAGCCGCACCAGCTCCTCGGCGGTCATCGGGTTGGCCACGGGGATGAGGATCCGCGCGGGGAGCGGCATCTTGGTGGGGCTCATGCGTTCGTGCCGGCGGCCTGCGCCGTGGCGGCCTGCGCCGTGGCGGCCTGCGCCGTGGCCGCCTGCGCCGCGGCGGATCCCGCGTTCCAGCGCTCGACGAGGTACGGCTTGAGCAACTCGAACGCGCGGGCCTGGCGCTCCACGCGATCCTCGGCGGCGTCCGTGGGGATGGACCGGTTCTCGATCACGAAGCTGCCGACGCGCCCGAAGTAGATCGGAACGAGCGACGCGACCATGGTCTCAAGGGCGGGTCCCGTGGCACCGGCCGCGGACGCGGCGCGCGCGGCGAGGACCATGTCGTAGACCACGCGGGCCCACAGGTCGTCGGGGAAGTGGAACGCACTGACCGCCTCGGCCATCTCGAGGGTGGTGGCCGTCGTCGACGCCACGTCACCGCCGAGGCCGAGCTTGTTCCGTGCCGCGTCCGCGAGCGTCCCGGCCTCGGCCGCGAGCTCCAGCACCGTCTCGATCGTGGCCGGCGCGAGCATGTGCCGCCACGTCTCGGTGAGGGTCAGCGAACCGGCATGGAACTCCGAGAGCAGCCGCAGGGTGTTGACCTCGAGTGGCGGCGGTTCGATGACCCGCTCGAACCCGTACGCCGGCACGTCGTGGCTGCCCTTGATCGGCAGCCAATTCTCCGAATACCGTTCCGCGAGCCGCAGGATGGTCCCGACGACCTGGCGGAACATCGGCCCGAGGTCTGACCCCGGGTCCTTCGGGTCGTGGATCTTCGCGCCGAGCCGCGTCTGGCAGACGGCGAACCCGGCGGCGAGGGCCGACGTCGTCATCCAGATATCGATGCCGAACTTGCTGATGTCGGGCGTCCAGTCGTCGAGTTCGAGGTAGTGACGGACGAGGTCGCCCGAGACGCCGAAGTCGCCGCCGATCGGCTGGCGGATGCGGTTCCCGTACAGCGCTCGGGTGAGCGGGTACGTGACGGTGTTGGTGATGGTGCCGTCGAACTTGTAGCGCGCGTAAAGCGGGGCCACGAAGTCATAGCCGCCCTTGAGGATCGGCCCGGCGAGGAGTTCGATCCATTCGGGCACGATCGAACGCAGATCGGAATCGACGACCACGAGCGCCTGCACTTCGAGCGCCGCCGCGATCTCGAAGATCGTCCGCAACGCGGCGCCCTTGCCGCCGCTCCCGTCGATCTCGGGGTAGGTCAGGCTGACGCGCTCGAGCTTGTGCGATGGGCGGACGAGCAGGATCTGCTCGACGTAGTCGGGCGGCTCGGTCTCGACCACCACACGCGCCGTCCCGTCGGGCGAACCGGCATCGGAATTGACCACGACGGGGCGGAGATCCGGGAAGTACTGGACCAGGCCTGCCTGAGCCGCGCGTACGACGTAGCCGATCGTCGCTGCGTTCTTGAAGCTGGGGATGCCGACCATGATGTCGGCCTTGCCGAGCCGGACGATCTCATCGCGGATGGCCGGCGTGAGCACGTCTTGGGGCACGGACCCACCGTACCATCCCCGTCCGATCAGCGCCGCGGCATCGGGGTCGTGATCCAGTCGTCCTTGACGCCGCCGGAGACGTAGCGGCCGTTCGCGGCCTTGAACACCAGGCCCGAGAATCCCTGGGCGCGCCACGACCCCACCCAGCCCTGGAACGGCGGCCGGACGAAGGTACCGCGACGGACCAGCGTCGCTTCCGCCAGCACGGCCTCGAGTTGGCGCTTGCGTTCCAGCAACGGAACGTCGAGCAGCCACTCCCCGTCGACCTGCAACAGGTCGAGGGCCACGAAGGCGACCTCCTGGCCGGGTTCGAACGTCCGCGCCATCCGTTCTCGGCGATCCATGTCGGCGAGTTCCTGGCGCACGTTCCGTCGCCGCCCGATGAGCGATTCGGTCAGCATGCGGCCCGCTCGGGGACTGAGGTCTCCGGCAAGGTCCGCGGCCGCCTCGTCGTACTGCGAGGTCTTGATCACGACGCCATCGATGATCGCGCTATCGGCGCGGATCGCCCCGGCCATCGCCGATTCGAGGTCGCCCATGCCGGCGACCGGCTCCCCGTCGTCGACCAGCAGGACCGCGACGTCACCGTCGCCGCCCCCGCCGCCCCCCGCGCCATCGATTGCGGCGAGGACCCGAAGCCCCGACCACATCGGTTCGATCACCGGGTCGATGACCTTGTCGAATCGCTCGTGGGCGTAGGTCTGGGGGCGCAGGTCGCGAACGGCGGCCAGCGGATCGATGGTCTCGACGGCGCTCATGGCACGCATCGTAGACCACTATCATCGCGCGGTGGCCCTCGCCCCCCGTCGTCGCGGTCTCAGCGGACTGACGCCCAGTGGGCAGCTGCGCGTCCCGGTCGCGTGGTCGCTGTACGACTTCGCGAACACGATCTTCAGTTTCGCGGTCGTGTCGGGCGCCATCGGGCTCTACTTCGTCAAGCCGGAGCAGTTCGGCGAGCGTGACGGGAACGTCGCGCTGTCGATCGCCGTGATCGTCAGTGTCGGGCTCAACGCGATCGTGTCACCGATCCTCGGCGCGATCTCGGACCGCGGCGGTCGACGGATGCCGTATCTGTTGTTCTTCACCCTGCTCTGCATCGGGGCGACGTTCTTCGTCGCCGATGTGCCCGCGGTCGTCGGGCTCGTCCTGTTCATCGTCGCGAACTTCGCGTACCAGGCGGCGCTCATCTATTACGACGCGACGCTCAAGAGCGTGTCGTTCCCGGACACGCGCGGAAAGCTGTCCGGGATCGGCACCGCGATCGGCTACTGCGGAACGGTGTTCGTGGGCCTCGCGATCTTCCTCTTCGACATCGAGGTGGCCGACCGGTTCCGTCTCGCCGCCCTACTGTTCCTCATCTTCTCCGTGCCGATCTTCCTGGTGGTCCGCGAGGCCCCAAGGCCGGCGGCGGGATCCGGGCGGATGAGCGCAGCCGAGATCATCGATGCATTCGGGCAACTGCGGCGGTCCATCGCCCATGCCGGCGAGGTGCCGGGCCTGCGCCGCTTCCTCCTGGGCCGATTCTTCTATTCCGATGCGGTCAATACGGTGATCGTCGTGATGAGCATCGTGACCACGGCCGTGCTGGGCGTCTCCGACGCGACCGCCAACCTCATCCTGCTGTCCCTCACGTTCGTCGCGATCGCGATGAGCTTCGTGTGGGGCTGGCTGTGCGACCGGTTCGGGCCCAAGCGGACGCTCATCTGGGTGCTCTGGTCATGGGCGGGCGGTCTCGTGCTGGGCGGGGTGTCTTTGGGGTTCGGCGCCGACGGGCTGATCCCGTTCCTGATCGCCGGGGCGATCCTCGGGAGCGGGCTCGGCGGCGTGACGGTCGCCGATCGCGTGCTGATGCTGCGGTTGGCGCCGCCGGAGCGCGTCGGGGAGTTCTTTGGGCTGTACGGGCTGGTCGGTAAGGGCTCGCAGGTCGTGGGTCAGCTGCTCTACGGCGTCATCATCCTGCTGCTGCTCGATTCGCTCGGCGACGGCGCCTACCAGATCGCCGTTCTGAGCCTCCTGATCACGATGGTCATCGGCATGTGGCTCGTCTGGCCGGTCCGCGACGATTGGGCGGGGAGCGGCGAAGGACCCGCTGGCCCGGATGGGTCCCTCGGGGCGGTCGCGCCACCCGATCGGCTGGCCCCCGCGACGGCCCCGCTCGAACCTCGGCAGTAGGCGCGCGGCGCCTGAGCCGGCGCGGCGCCTGGGCCGGCGCGGCGCCTGGGCCGGCGCGGCGCCTGGGCCGGCGCGGCGTCTAGGCCGGCGCGCACCCCTTATGCACCACGCGCCGCTCATGCGCCGTTCGCTGGACGTCGCCTATGTCGTCGCCCGCCCCACGGGAAGTCGCGTCGGGCCGCATCGGGTGGGCCGCGGCGGACTCCACCCTGCGGGAAGCCGAGTCGGGCTGCATCGGGTGGGCCGCGGCGGACTCCACCCCTCGATCTGACCGCGTGCCCGACCCCCGCAGACGACGATCACCGTTTCCCGTCCCACGGGCGACGACATAAGGAAGCCCTGGCGGGCGTCCGATCGTTCAGAGAGAGTGCATACGCCTCGGAGGGCCGCGCCGAGCATCATGCAGCGGCTCGGCGACCCCTACTTCGCGTAGCCGTCCGGGTGTCGCTGACGCCAGGCCCAGGCAGAGCCAACCATCTCGTCGAGGGTGGTGTGGGTCGGGGCCCATCCGAGGACCGTCCGGGCTCGCTCCGCTGAGGCCACCAGGACCGGCGGGTCGCCGTCGCGACGCGGGCCGATCGCGAACGGGATGGCGTGACCGGCTGCCCGTTCCGCTGCCGCGATGACCTCCCGGACCGAGAACCCCCCGCCGGAGCCAAGGTTGCACGCCAGGTAGTCGGTGGTGCGGGGATCGTCCGGCGCCGTCGCCTCGAGCGCGCGAAGGTGGGCGGCGGCCAGATCGGACACGTGGATGTAGTCGCGGATGCAGGTGCCGTCGGGTGTCGGGTAGTCGTCGCCGAAGACGGTCAGTGGCTGGAGGCCCGCCGCGGCGGCGAGGACGTTCGGGATGAGGTGGCTCTCCGGTTCGTGGACCTCGCCGAGACGGTCCGTGGCGCCTGCCACATTGAAGTAGCGCAGGCTCACCGCGCGGACGCCGTACGCCCGGGCATACCACGCCAGCGCCCCCTCGAGGGCGCGTTTCGTCTCGCCATAGGGATTGATCGGGTCGAGGGGGGCGTCCTCGGTGATCGGGTTCGCCTCGGGCATGCCGTAGACGGACGCGGTCGACGAGAAGACGAATCGACCGACGCCGGCCGTGCGCGCCGCTTCGAGCAGGGCGATCCCCCCGGCGACGTTCTCGCGGAAGTAGCGCGCGGGGTGCGCGATCGACTCGCCCACAAGCGACCGCGCGGCGCAATGGAGGATGGCCTCGACGCCCTCCTCGCGAAGGATGTGCGTCATGGCGTCGCCGTCGGTGTAGCTCTGGTGGTAGAGCGTGGCCGCGGGATGGACCGCGCCGCGATGCCCGGTCGTCAGGTCATCGACGACGACCACGTCGTGGCCGGCCGCGATGAACGCCGCCGCCGACACCGAGCCGACATACCCGGCACCGCCCGTCACGAGGATCTTCGTCATGTCGCGAACCATAGCGCGGGGAAGGCCGCGCGCGACAGGGCGACTACGGTGGCGGCGCCTCTGACGAGCGCCGCGTCATGACGAGATCGACCCCAAGCGCGATCCAGCCGATGCCGACGAGGACGATGCCCGCGAGGGACAGCGGGAGGAAGATCGTCGGGTCGGCGCGCGTCGTCCACTCGAGTCGATCCATGCCGGTGAACGCGAGCAGCGACCCGATCCCCAGGGCGAAGGCTCCCCATCTGGCGAATCTCCCAGATCCCGCGATCGCCGCGAGCCGCCATGTGACGAACCCGAAGGCCGCATCCGCGAGCCACATGGTCGCTCCGGCGAAGAAGAACAGCATCCCGTCGTCGCCAGCAAACGGTCGCTCCATGCCGATCGCTCGGACCACCATCACCAGGTACCACGCGTTCCCCGCGATGGCGGCGGTGGCGACGAAGCGGGCGAGTCCTGGCACGACCGCCGCCCCGCCCCGATCGCGTGCGACCACGACCGCGATGACGCCAAGGTTGTACAGGATGAGCCGCGCCGCTCCGAGGTCGGGCGCGGTCCCCGGCGGGAGGAACGGCAGGAGCAAGAGGACTCCGCCCACGATCCCGCCAAGTCCGAGGGTCCGCGCTAGGCCGATGCTCATCCGCCAGTCCGCCCCGGCCCCACGTCCATCAGCAGCGGGATCAATTCCGCGTCAGCCTCATGCCCCACCCACGCGGTCATCGGCCCGTCGATCAGGAGGTAGGCGACGCCGAACGGCGTTTCGATCGCGTACGCCGCAAGACGCCATTCCTCACTCGATCCCGGGCTGAGCACGCGTTCGATGACCACGCCCGGCCCGGTCGCGAAGAGGGTCCGGCGCGTAGTCCCGCGCCACCGTCCCCGCGTCTCGATCCGCGCCTCGAGCCACTGCTCCAGCGATTCCCCGGGCGCCGGTTGCGACTCCGCCGTCCGCGGACCCTCCGCAAGAAGTTGCAGGAACGTCTGCCCGTCTTGGGCCGGGGCCTCATTGGCAAAGATGGCTGCATGGGTCTCGAATGGCACCATCCAGGGCGGCAGGTCGAGGCGCAGGTCACCCGCACTCGACTCGACGGTTGTCCAGCCGTCTGGGGTGGTCGCGTGGTCCGGGCGCTCCTCCGCGGTGGGTTCAGCACACCCGGCGATCGCGAGGGTCAGCGCTGCTGTCACGGTGAGTGCTCGCACGATCCCCGTCACGCCTTCGACCTCTTACGGTGGACGATATATCGTGCCGCGATATATACGCCCGTCGAGCGCTGGTGTCAAGTGCCGGCGTGGTGGGTGCCGGCGTGGTGGGTGCCGGCGTGGTGGGTGCCGGCGTGGTGGGTGTCGGCGTGGTCAAGTGCCGGCGTGGTGGGTGTCGGCACGGCTGGCTCACGTGTCGGCGATGGGCCGGCTCGTACGAATCAGGGGCTTACCTTCGGGGCAACGGGCGGTCAACGGCGGTCGCCGGCGGTCAACGGGGGGTCGCCGGAGGTCGAGCGGCGCTTGGCCGATCAGCGATCGAGCGTGGGATCGTCAGCCAAGGGAGCCTGCAGGACCCGCTTCCACGTCGATGCGGGCTCGATGACGCGGAGATACGACTGCCAGCCTTAGAGGGAGATGGAAGGGCCGCGATCGGTCGAGGCGGGCGCCCGCGCTAGCTGCGGCCCAGGATCCGCGCGATGATCCGGGCCAGGATCGACCGGCGCCGTCGCGCCGGTGTGACCGGGGTCAGCGTCTCGTCGAGTTGCGGGCTGGCGGCTCGGGCCACGACCGGCTCGGCCGGGGCTGCCTCGGGCTCGGCCGGCATGGGTGGTGCGGCCGCGGAAGGCTCGACCGGCACCCCGGACTCGACTGCGGGCTCCGCCGCATCCTCGAGGTCCGGCACGACCGGCACCGGATCGCCGCGGAAGCGCATGACCTCTTCGAGTCGTTGGACCATCCGGGACGCGGCGGCATTCTCCCCGTCGATCGCGAGCGCCCGTCGCGCCGTGAGATACGCCCCCAGTTCGTCGCCACGTTCCAGTGAGACCCTGGCCAGCCCCACGACGGCGATCGAGTTCCGCGGATCCGCGTCGGTGACCTGTCGATAGAGCGTTTCCGCGGCATCGATCCGTCCCATCTCGAGCGCCCGCTCCGCCTGGAGCAGCAACTCGATCACGGTTCCTCCCCCAGCATCCCGCGCGCCAGCAGCAGCAGGCTCGGCCGGTCGTTGAGGGCCGGGTCGTCCTGGACGCGATCCAGCAGCGCTTCCAGCACGCGCCCGAGCCGCGGTCCCTGCTCCACCCCGAACTCGCTGATCAGGTCATTCCCGTCGATGGCGAGGTCTTCCCGCCCGAACGCCACGCCCTCGTGGAGTGCCTCATCCACGCGCCGGCGCAGTTCGTCGAGCCGTCCCGCATTGGCCGGCAGCCCGGACCCGATGTTGTCGGCCTCGCGCAGCTCGAACAGCTCGTCGATCGCGTCGCGGCCGATCTTCGCGATGAACCGGCGCACGGCGGACGACGACCAGTGGATCTCGTAGCTGAACATGTGGTTCCGGACAAGATGGACCACGCGCTCGCGCGATGCACGCGGGGTCCGCAGCCGCTCGAGGAACGCTTCGGCCAGGTCGGCGCCGACCATGTCGTGCCCGATGAAGTGATCGTCCGCGAACGTCGCGGGCTTGCCGAGGTCGTGGACGAGCGCCGCCAGCCGCACGATCGGCCGGATCGCCGGGGCGGCGTCCACGCTCCGCATCGTGTGATCCCAGAGGTCCTCGCCCTCGACCTTGTTCTGGGGGATCCCGCGCTGTGCCGCGAGCTCCGGGGAGATGCCGGCGAGCAGACCCGTGTCGGCGAGCAGCCGCAGCCCGATGGACGGCCGACGCGCCGCCAGCAATTTGTCGAGTTCGGCCGCGATCCGTTCGGCGGACAGGTGCCGGACCAGGTCGGCGCGCTCCCGGATGCCGGCCAGCGTGTCGGCATCGACCTCGAACTCGAGCACGGCCGCCAGCCGGACCGTCCGGACCATCCGGAGCGCGTCCTCCTCGAACCGTTTCCGGGGATCACCGACCGCGCGCAGGACATGGGCCAGCGTGTCGGCGACGCCACCGTACGGATCGACGAGGCCGGGGCCGGCGCCGGCGCGTCGACCGCCGACGCCGGGGTCCCGTCGGCGGGCTGACCGACCGACCCCCAGGCGATCGCGTTGCAGGTCAGGTCGCGGCGCGCCAGGTCCAGTTCGATGGTGTCGCCGAACTCCACTCGGTGCGGGCGTCGGAAGTCGGCGTAGTCGTGCTCAGAACGGAACGTCGTGATCTCGAAGACGTCCGCGCCGCGCCGGACCGCCACGGTCCCGAACTGGTTCTCGTAGACGGCATCGGGGACCAGCTCCAGGACCCGATCCGGGTGCGCATCGGACGCGAGGTCCCAGTCATGGGCCGCCCGACCCAGCAGCGTGTCCCGGAGCGATCCGCCCACCACGTACCCGGCGTGGCCGTTCGCCCACAGCGTCCGCAGCACCTCGAGCACGGCCGCCGGCACGGCCGCCGCGATCGTCGCGTCGGGCGAGCCGCTGGTCAGTTCCGACCCAGGAACAGGTACCCGCGCCATGCCTCGTTCTTCTCGTCGGCGAGGTAGGCCGTGAACAGCGAGAAGACGTCGTTGCGTGGCTCGAACGGCGGACGCGTCAGCCGGAGACGTGCCTCCTCGAGCGTCTTGCCGCCCTTTCGGTGGTTGCACGCCTTGCACGCGGTCACGAGGTTCTCCCATGTGTGCGTGCCGCCGCGATGACGCGGGACCACGTGGTCGATGGTCATGTCGTGCGCCTGCCGACCGCAGTACTGGCATGTGTGCCGGTCCCGGGCGAAGATCTCGCGCCGGCTGAGCTTGACGCGCGGTCGCGGTCGCCGAATCAGGTGTTGCAGCCGGATGACGGAGGGCGCGCGGTATTCGGTCCGCGGCGTCCGGATCACCTGGTGGTCGTATTCGATCACTTCGGCCTTCTCGCCGAACACGAGCCGGAAGGCCCGCGGCAGGTTGCAGACGTTGAGCGGTTCGTAATTCTGATTCAGTACCAGTACGACACCGTCCATCGGGGCGGACGATAGCAGGAACCGCGCCGCACGCTTGGCCTCGGTCAGGCGCTGGTCGGACGCTCCGGATCCCAGGCGCTGGTCGGACGCTCCGGATCCCAGGCGCCGCCGGGACGCTCCGGATCCCAGCCACCGGCCTGCCCCACCTTCGACGCGAGCGGTCGGCCCAGCGCCGACGCGATGAAGCGGGCCGCGACCAGGACGCCATCGAGCGACACGCCGGTCTCCCACCCGGAGGCGTCGAGGAAGTAGACGAGGTCTTCGGTCGCGAGATTCCCGGCCGCGCCGGGCGCATACGGGCAGCCGCCGGTCCCGCCGGTCGACGAATCGAAGCAGCGAACGCCGGCATCGAGGCCGGCCGCAACGTTGGCGAGGGCCGTGCCGCGCGTGTCGTGGAAGTGGAACGCGATGCGCTCCAGCGGGATCCCGGCGTCCACCGACAGGCCGGTCAGCGCCGCGACCTGGCCCGGGACGCCGACGCCGATCGTGTCGCCGTAGCAGACCTCGTCGACACCCATCGCCAGCAGGCGCTGTGCCACGGCCACGGCCTCGTCGGGTTCGACACGGCCCGTGTACGGGCACCCGAACGCGGTCGACACGTACCCGCGCCGCCACCAGCCAAGAGCGCCCGCGCGCGCGAGGACGGGTTCGAAGGCCGTCAGCGACGCCTCGATGGTCATCCCGATATTGGCCGTGGTGAACGCATCGGTGGTCGCGGTGAAGACGGCCACGGCATCCGCCCCGGCCGCTTCGGCTCGGGAAAGCCCCCGCTCGTTCGGAACCAGGACCGGGTAGCGGACGCCCTCGCGACGATCCAGCCCGGACAGCAGGTCATCGGCGTCGGCGAGCTGGGGGACCGCCGTCGGCGACACGAAGGACGTGGCCTCGATCTCGCGCAGACCAGCGTCGGCGAGGAGGTCGATGAACCGGCGCTTGGTCGCAGTGGGGATCGGCGTCGATTCGTTCTGGAGCCCGTCCCGCGGCCCGACCTCGAAGATCCGGACGCGGTCGCTCACGTCGGTCCGCCTAGACGCGAGGCGGGTCCATCGCCCGCTCGATCCGGGCGACCTCGACCTCGATCCGCCCGATCAGCTCGATCGCCGCCTTGTGCTCCTCACTGCCGTGCGCCGCGGCGTTGCGCCGCCGGCGGGTCTCGGCGTGGAGCGCCAGGAGGGCCTCGCGACTATCGGGGAGCTTGGTCTCGTGGTGTGCCATCGACGCGAAGTCTACGTTGACGGCTCGATGGTCGCGAGGCGTTGACCACGGGTCACCTGGTCCGCGGCCACGACCGTGATGTCGGCGATGCGTCCGTCCGCGGCCGCGACCACGAGATGCTCCATCTTCATCGCCTCGATCGTGACCACGGGATCGCCGGCCGCCACGGTCCCACCCGTGACGACGTGGACGGCCAGCACCGAGCCCGGCATCGGCGCGACGACATCGACGGATCCGCCGGCATGGGTCGCGGTCGCGGCACGGGCCGCGCGTTCGACGTCCGGCGCCGGGGCCAGGCGGAACGCGATGCTGCGCCCGACCAGATCGACGTGGACGACACCATCGACCACGACCGTGGCCGCCGACAGTTGCGGCACGGAACGGTCGATCGGCACGGATCGGACGACCCCGTCGGATTCGATGCGCACGCGCGGCACGCTGTTGAGCCGCCAGCCGCCCGACCACGGATCGTCGTCGCGCGCGAGCCGCGCGGCCGCCGTCGCCCACGCCGCCGACGGCACGACCGCGCGAGCCGCCCAGTCCTCCGGCGGCCAGATCCGATCAAGCGTGTTCGTCCGCGCCTCCCCGTCTCGCACCACCTCCTGGCGGACAAGCCAGCGCAGGAACCGCAGGTTCGTGACGATCCCGAGGACGACGGTCCGGTCGAGCGCACCGGTCAGGCGGTCGAGGGCCTCGTGCCGCGTGGCACCGTAGGCCACGATCTTGGCCAGCATCGGGTCGAACCGGCTGCCGACGACATCGCCGACCGCGACGCCGGCATCGACGCGGACGCCCTCGCCCGACGGCCAGCGGAGCGCCTCGATCCGACCGGTCGCCGGCAGGAACCCGTCCTCCGCATCCTCGGCGTAGAGGCGGACCTCGATCGCATGGCCCACCGCGTCCACGTCGACCTGTTCGAACCCGAGCGGCTCCCCGGCAGCGATCCGTAGCTGGTCCGCCACGAGATCTCGACCGGTGACCAGCTCCGTGACGGGATGTTCCACCTGGAGCCGGGTGTTCATCTCGAGGAAGGCCGGCTCGCCGCGATCATCGACGAGGAACTCGCACGTGCCAGCGTTCACGTAGCCGACGGCACTCGCGAGGGTGAGCGCCGCGTCGCCCAGACGGGCGCGAAGGGCCGGCGTGACGGCCGGTGACGGCGTCTCCTCGAGCACCTTCTGGTGGCGGCGCTGGAGCGAACAGTCACGCTCCCCGAGGTGGACGCCGTTCCCCGTGGCATCGAAGAGGACCTGGATCTCGATGTGACGGCCGCCCTCGACGAACCGCTCGAGGATCAGACGATCGTCGCCGAACGCGGCCCGTGCCTCGCGACGAGCGGACGCCAGCGCATCGTCGAGCAACGAGGCTTCACGAACGACCCGCATCCCCTTGCCACCGCCACCGGCCGAAGGCTTGACGAGGACCGGGTAGCCGATCCGCTCGGCCGCGGCGCCGAGGGCGCCATCGGACTGATCCGCGTCGTCGTAACCGGGGAGTACCGAAACCCCCAGCGACGCTGCCAGTCTCCGAGCAGCGGCCTTGTCGCCCATCGCCCGGATCGCATCGGGCGGCGGCCCGACCCAGCGGATCCCCGCGTCCAGCACCTGCTGAGCGAACTCGGCGCTCTCGGCGAGGAAACCGAACCCCGGGTGGAGGGCGTCGGCGCCCTCGTCCCGCGCGGCCGAGACGACCGCCGCGCCATCGAGCAGGTCGACGGCGTCAGGGCCATCCGTCGCCGGCACGATCGCGCGAATGCCCAGTCGATCCGCCGTACGCGTGATCCGACCCGCGATCTCGCCACGGTTCGCGATGAACAACGTCTGGATCTGACGGGGCGGAGCCAACGCCTGCGCTCTAGGCCCCCGCGCTCCATGCCCCCGAGCCCCATGCCCCCGCGCCCCAAGCCCCTGTTCGAACGCGCCAAACGCGTCATTCGCGACACGCAGGCGACCCCCGACCCGCCGCGCGGGCAGCAATCCGCGCTCGATCCACCGCTGGACCGTTCGCGTCGACGTTCCAAGACGCCGCGCCACCTCGCTCGGAGCCAGTTCGTCCGACATGTCTGTCGCGATTGTCGCAGCAGATGGGTCGCACGACAACGTCCGCACGACAACGTCCGCGTGGCCCGGAGGCGCTATGCACGTATTCGGGCGCGGCCGGGCAGTCGCCCCGCGCATGCCCGTCGACTGCATATATGCAGCTGACGGGCATGTCTTCCTGGGGTCTCATCCGACGCCGTGAAAGGTGCATACGGGTGCCGGAGCCGCCGCATGGGTCGTCTCGCCGCGCCCCGGCGCGCCCCGGCGCCCCCCGGCGCCCCCCGGCGCCCCCCCGGCGCCCCCGCCACATCCCGCGGTCCCTCCCCGTCGGGGTCACGGTCGGAAGATGAGCACCACGATCGCGGTCGCGAGAACGATCGCGAACGGGGCGGCGAACTGCTGCAGCCAGATGAGCAGCGCCATCCTTCCCGGAACCGGGAACGGTCCGAGATCGCGGACCGCGTCGGCGAACGCGGCGCGCCAGGGTCGACGTCGTTCGACATCGATCCAGACCTGTGACCACGCCAGCGACGTCAGCTGGTAGCGGCGCTCGTTCGACTCCAACGCCAGCCTGTCGATGGCCGCACGCGTCGCCGCGACGTCGATCGAGCCGCTGGTCCTCCCGCGCAGGAAAGCCCCGATCCGTAGCGCCGAGGCGTGCTGGGCCTCGGTCTCGGGCGCCATCGTCTCGATCAACGCAGCAGCCTCGTCGTGGCGACCGGCGCCGATCAGCACGCTCGCACGCTCCAGCGTCGACGCGCCCGAGTTCGCCGGATCCCCGAGCCAGGCCGCGGCCGCGGCTGGACCGGCCGGGAAGCCACCTCGACCAGCCGAAAAGCCGCCCCGCGCCCAGCGGTCCCGCTGCTGGACCGCGACGTCGACCATCGCCCGGCGGACCATCCAGCCGTCCCGATCCACGAGGGCCACGATCGACGTCAAGGCGGCCGGGGCGATCGCGTTGACCGGCCATGGCATCCCGCGGGTCGGCCCGAGCAGCCACAGCACCAGGTCGAACAGCAGGCCGATCGCGGCCGCCACGATCACCTGTCGATTCGGTGGCCCAGCCTCACGGAGTGCCCGGGTCGCGGGCGACCGGAGTCGCGCGACGGTCGCGGCCATCAGGGCTCGGGGTCGGGCGCCCAGGCGGGCCGTCGACGTTCATCGAAGGCGGCGAAGCCCTCGCGGGCCTCCTCGGTGACGCGCTGGCGAGCGATGACTCGCGCTGTGTGCCACTTCGACGATCCGTGCCCGAGACCCCGCACCTCGCGGACGATCGCCTTGGCGGCCCGCGCCGCTGTCGGTCCCGCGGCGAGCAGGTCGTCGACGGCGGCGTTCACGGCGGCATCGAGGGCCGCGTCGCCCTCCACGACCTCGTGCACGAGTCCGATCCGCTGCGCGCGGATGGCATCGATGCGCCGGCCACCCGGGAAGAGTGCCCGCGCGTGGCTCTCGCCGATCTTGGCGATGACGAACGGCGCGATGACCGCGGGCAGGATCCCGACCCGGGTCTCGGTGAACCCGAACCGTGTCCCGCTCTCGGCGATGACCAGGTCCGACACGGCGCACAGCCCCATCCCGCCACCGAGGGCCGCACCGTGGACGCGCGCGACGATGGGCGCAGGACACGTGTCGATCGCCTCGAGCAGGTCCGCCATCGCCATCGCGTCCTGCTCGTTGGCTTCGATGGACAGCGACGCCGCCGCGCGCATCCACGCCAGATCCGCTCCGGAGCAGAACGACGGTCCGTCGCCAGCCAGGACCACGGCTCGGAGCGCGACCGGATCCTCGCGCGCCAGGCCGGCGAACGCGGTTCGCAGCTCGGCGATCAGCCCGGCATCGAAGGCGTTGTGGACATCCGCGTCGCGACAGGGTCACGCGCGCCACCGCGTCGCCGGGCCCCGTTCGTTCGACACGCAGCGTTGGACTCACGCGGTCATCCTAGCGCCATGTTGACCGGGATCGACCACCTCGTCGTCGCGGTCGACGACCCGGACACGGCCGCCGACCAGCTTGGCGATCGCCTCGGGCTGGAGCCGGGCGGCGGTGGGCGGCATGACCGGCTCGGCACGTTCAACCGGCTCGTCTGGCTCGGCGACACCTACATCGAACTGATCGGCGTATTCGATCGTGACCTCGCGGCGGCATCGTGGGTGGGGGCACCGACGCTCCGAGCCCTCGACACCGGCGGTGGGCTCGCGACCTGGGCGATGGCGAGCGACGATCTCGATGCCGATGTCGCGCGACTCCGGGCCGCCGGATCCGCACTCGCCGAACCCGTCTCGGGTGAGCGCCGACGAGCTGATGGCGACATCGTCCGGTGGCGGTTGTCCGCCCAGCCGACCCTCGGGCCGGATCTGCCGCCGTTCCTCATCGAACACGATATGACCGCGGCCGAATGGACGCCCGATGATCGCGCCGTCCGTGCCCGGGGGAGCGTGCGGTTGGCCGTCCTCGAGCTGGGTGTCGACGACGTCAACCGGGCGCTCCAGGCCAACGTTCGGGCGGTCGGACTCCGGGCGCGGCCGTCGCTGGCCGGTGGCGGGGCACGAGACTCCGACGTCGGTCGGCAGGTCGTTCGGTGGCGGCGACGTGCCGGGCCTGATGCGCCGCGGGCCAACGTTCATCTGACCGATGATCGCCGGGGCGAGGGCGACTCGATCGGGCGCGACCGGTTCGACGAAGTCCTGTTCGGGGTTCGATGGCGGATGGGACCGTTACCGCGGCGCGGTTGACCCACTCGTCAGGGCTGGGGGATCGGGGAGCGGCTGCTAGCCTCGAACCGATGCACGCACCGAGCGATCCGCGTTGGGAGCCCGATCCCACCGGACAGCGGCTGGTCACGATCCGTGCCGCGCGGCGCGGTGCCGTGTTCGCGGCGCTGATCTTCGGTTCGATCGTGGCGGTCGCGGTCTGGCTGTTCCCACCCGAGGGTGTCGGAGCGCCGCCGAGTGCCGGGGTCCTCGTCGCGCTGATGAGCCTGCCCGGCCTGGCGCTCCTCGGGGCTGGCTTGACGCAGGCGGCCCTGGGCTCTCGTGCGTCGGCAGCCAGTGCCGGTGTCGCGTTGGGGGTCGGGGCGCCGGTCTTTTCGGTGGCGTCGTCGATGTTCGCGGTCTGGATCGTGGTCGGCTTGTTGATGGATCACGAGGTGGCGGGCGACGTGGCGGGTCGGGTGCTGCGGGACGGCGTGACCGTCGCGGTGCGGATCTCGCCGCTCGTGGCCGCGGGTTGTGCGGCGTGGCTGTGGCTGGTGCGCCGGTCCGCTCGGTCCTAGTCTGGGTTCCGGGCTCGGGTCGGTCGTCGGGTTCGGTCGCCCGCCTTCCGGGCCTCGGGGTGCGAGCCGCCGCTCCGCCGAGCCGCCGCGGACCTCTCAGCGGCCGCGGACCTTCCAGGGCCCAGAAACCGGCAGATTCCACTCAGGTGAGCAGTGGTCACGGGTCCGCTGTCAGATGTCCCGTGACAGGCGCATCTGGCAGGAATCGTCATTGCGGAATCGAGCGATCCACGCTCACGAGGGCCGGCCTCGCCGGAGAGGGCTGTGACGAGTGCTCAGGTGGTGAACATCTGACGGAAACGGGCCAGCCGCGGGGTTCACGAGCGCTACGGGGCACCAATCGGGCGAGCCCCGGACGCGGCGAGCTGCCCCGCCCGCCCCGCCCTGGTCACTCCCTGGTCACTCTCCGAGGACGCGAACCTCATCACCGAGCCGGATCGTCCCCGGCGTGACCACGTCACCGAGGACCCCGAAGTCGGCGTACTTCCCGTCGCGAAGACCGCGGTAGGCGATCAGGGTCCGCAGCGTGTCGAGGTCGGTCTCGCCCGTGTCCGGGTCGTGCGTCGTCATCGCGCACCGGGCGTCCTGCAGCGTGATCCGCAGCGTCGCCCCACCCACCGCCACGTTCCGTCCGATCCAGGTGTCCTCCTCGTGCGGCTCGGCAGCCCATCGAGTTCGATCAGCATGCGGAACCGGCGCCCGTCGACGTCGGGGACATCGGCGTGCATCGCGAGTTGGCGAAGCGAGCCGTCGGAGATGATGCTCGTCGGGTTGCCCGTCCGTGTTCCGCCGGGGCTGGATCGACACCGGACGATCCGGACGTCGCGGCCGAGGAACTCGCTCAGCGCCGCCGCCCATGGGCCTTCGATGACGTGCCCGACCCCGGTCCGACCGTGGATCGGCGTTTCGACGTGCTCGCCGAGCGCCACCTCGCCCTCGATCACCCGGCCATCGGGAAAGGTCAGCCGCAGGACCGTCGCCTCGGGGTCGGTCCACGACGTGACCTGGACCATCCGGGCCGCCGTGAGCTGATCGACCAGTCGGTTCGCGCCATCGATGACGAAGAACCGCCGGTCCTCGGCGACCCCCCGTTCCGTGACGTCGATCTCCTCGGGATGCAGGAGCCCGAGACTTCGGACGGGCGCGATCGACAGGCGGCTGACGGCGGGCATGTCGCGATGCTACTGGATGACGCGAGTCACATCCGGAACACCCCGAAGCGGGTCTCGGGGATCGGCGCGTGGAGCGCGGCTTCCAGACCCAGCGCGAGGATGCGTCGCGTGTCAAGCGGGTCGATCACCCCGTCGTCCCACAGGCGCGCCGTCGCGAAGTACGGGGAGCCTTCGCGCTCGTAGGTTTCGAGGATCGGCGCCTCGAACGCATCGCGCGCCGCATCGTCCGAGTCGAACCCGCCACGGACCGTGGACAGGACACGGGCCGCCTGCGAGCCGCCCATGACCGAGATGCGCGCGTTCGGCCAGGACCACAGGAACCGCGGCTGGTACGCGCGACCGGCCATCGCGTAGTTCCCCGCCCCGAATGACCCGCCGATCAGCACCGTGAACTTGGGCACCTCCGCCGATGCGACGGCGGTGACCAGCTTGGCACCGTCCTTCGCGATGCCTGCCTCCTCGTACTCGCGTCCGACCATGAACCCGGTGATGTTCTGGAGGAAGACGAGCGGGATCCGGCGCTGGCACGCCAGCTCGATGAAATGCGTGCCCTTGAGGGCGGACTGGCTGAAGAGGATCCCGTCGTTGGCGAGGATCGCCACCGGGTAGCCCTCGATGTGCGCGAACCCGGTCACCAGCGTCTCGCCGTAGCGCGGCTTGAACTCGTGGAAGCGCGACCCATCGACGAGCCTCGCGATGATCTCGCGCACCGGGACGGGCCGCCGCGGGTCCGCCGAGACCGCGCCATACAGGCCCGCAGGATCGACCGCCGGTGCTTCAGGCGCAGCGCGCTCCCAGGGCAGGGCGGGTGCTCGGCGGTTGAGGTTGGCGATGATGGACCGGCCGAGGGCGAGCGCGTGGTCGTCGTCGAGCGCCTCGTGGTCCGCGACGCCCGAGAGACGCGTATGGACATCGGACCCGCCGAGCTCCTCGGGCGTCACGTCCTCACCGGTCGCGGCCTTTACCAGCGGCGGGCCGCCGAGGAAGATCGTGCCGGTGCCCTTGACGATGACCGTCTCGTCGCTCATCGCGGGCACATAGGCGCCGCCCGCGGTGCACGACCCCATGACCAGCGCGACCTGCGGGATCCCGGCGGCCGACATGCGCGCCTGGTTGTAGAAGATGCGCCCGAAGTGGTCGCGGTCCGGGAAGACCTCGGCCTGGAGCGGGAGGAACGCGCCGCCCGAATCGACGAGATACACGCACGGCAGCCGGTTCTCGAGGGCGATCTCCTGCGCTCGCAGGTGCTTCTTCACCGTCATCGGGTAGTACGTGCCGCCCTTGACGGTGGCGTCGTTGGCGACGATGACGCAGGTGGTGCCCTCGATCCGGCCGACGCCCGTCACGATCCCGGCGGATGGTGCTTCGTCGTCGTAGAGGCCGGTCGCCGCGAGCGGGCTGAGTTCGAGGAAGGCCGAACCCGGGTCGATCAGTCGTTCGATGCGGTCGCGGACCGGGAGCTTGCCGCGCTCCCGGTGACGTTCGATGGAGCGCTCATCGCCGCCGGCCCCGCGCCCCGCCACCGACTCCTGGCGAGCCCGCAGATCCGCGACGAGCGCGGCCATCGCGTCGTGGTCGGCGCGCGTCGCCGGTGCGGCCGGATCGAGTCGGCTCCGCAGGATGGGCATCGTCGCGAGGATAGTCCGTCCGGTCGCGCGCGGGGGCGAGCCACGGGCCGGGGAACCGATCCGTCCGTTCGCCCGTCAGCCGCGCATGCAGACGCCCAGACGCCCCCAGGTCCCCGTCGTCCCCCACGTCGTCGTGCTCTTCGTCCTTGCCGCGCTCCTTGCGGCGTGTTCGTCTAGCGGCCCATCCTCCAGCCCGGTCCCGGCCGGCCCGCTCCTCACCGTGGAGACCCGCGGCGGCGAGTGCGTCGGCGGCCCGTGTGGCGGGACCGTCGTGATCGAACGCGACGGGACCGTCCACTCCGCGGACAAGCCACCCAACACGCTCGGCACCCTTCCCGCCGCGCAACTCACCGCGCTCGACGCGGCGATCCAGACGACCAACTTCGACCTCGTCAAGAGCCGCCCGTTCACCGGGGAATGCCCGATCGCCTTCGATGGCCAGGAGTTCATCTTCGAATTCAGCGCGCCGGCCGGGGTCGTCCGGATCGCGTCGTGTGAGACCGAGGTCGACTACACGTCGCCGCTGTTCGCCGCCGTGGCCGCGGCACTTTCGACGTTCATGCCGCTCCCGGTCCCTTGACATCGACGGCCGCCGCCCCCGCGACCGTCGCTCCACCGGTGGATGGGCCCCGCGGGGCCGCACGGAACCAGGCGAGGGCTTGAGCGCGCGCTTCCGCGTGGTCCACGATCGGTAACGGGTAGCCGGCCGGCGGACCATCCGGCGTTTCCCAGGGGCGGTGGATGAAACGGCCCGGAACCGCGGCGATCTCGGGTACCCAGCGACGCACCCACGTCCCGGACGGATCGAAGCGTTCGCCCTGTCGGACCGGGTTGAACACGCGGAAGAAGGGCGCCGCATCCGTGCCGACGCCAGCCGTCCACTGCCAGCCCAGCGCGTTGTTGGCGACGTCCGCGTCGACCAGCTCGCGCTGGAAGTGCGCCTCGCCGAGCCGCCAGTCGATGAGCAGATCTTTCGTCAGGAAGCTGGCGACGATCATCCGGGCTCGGTTGTGGATCCAGCCTTCGGTCGTGAGCTGGCGCATCGCGGCGTCGACGACCGGATAGCCGGTCCGCCCGTCGATCCAGGCCTCCAGCGAGTCCGGGTCGTCGGCCCACGCGAGGTTGCGCAGGTCCTCGCGCCACGCGCTGCGCCGAGCCGTCGGCCGGAACCACAGGACGTGACTCGCCCAGTCGCGCCAGGCGAGCTGGCGGCGAAACGACGCGTCGGGGATGGTCGCCATGACCTGGCGGGGTGACAGGGTCCCGAGATGCAGATCGGCGCCCAGCCGGCTCGTCCCGTCCAGATCAAGCCGATCCCGATCGAGCGGGTATGTCGGCGCCCCGACTCGGGCGAACCGGTCCAGACGGTCGAGGGCTTCGGGCTCCCCATCCGGGGTGACCTCCGGGACGGACGCGGTCGGGATCGCATCCGGCACGACGATGCGGCGCGGCGCCGGCGCCGGAGCCGGGTGTTCGGTCACGTGCCCCAGCCACCGCCGGTAGAACGGCGTGAACACCCGGACCTCACCGGTGGCCTCCGGCTCGACCGCCAGCGTGCCCCCGAACAGACGCAGGTCAAGCGCTGACCCGATACGGCGGTCCCGCGCCACGGCGAATGGCGTGAAGTCACGCGACGCGTACACCGCGTCCGCACCTACCTCGCGGGCGACCCGGACCACCTCGCCCTCCGGGCGGCCCGTGCGAACGATCAGTCGGCCACCACGCGCGCGCAGATCACGGTCAAGCGCAGCGATCGCGGCCTCGAGCCGCCTCCGTCGCCGTGGTCCGGTCCGCCGCGGGTCGAGCAGGACCGGATCCCAGACGAACATCGGCACGACCGCACGGCCGGAAGCGACGGCCGCGGTCAGTGCCGGGTGGTCGCCGAGTCGCAGGTCCCTTCGGAACCACACCAGGATCGGTCCCGCGCCGCTCATCGCCGGACTTCCTTTGGGTTGGTCGACATGCTCGAGCTCTTGGGCCGTTTGTTCATCGTTTGTCTACGGTATCACGGATCAAACGCTTGACAAGCCGCGATCGCCACGCGTAGAGTCTAGACAAACAGTGAACAACAGGGCTTCTGAGGGCCCGGTCTTGGTTGACGTCGGGAGGCAACTCGAACATGGCGATCCACACGCTCACAGCCACTCAAGTCGTCTCGGTCGACGTCGATCGGGCATGGGACTTCTTCTCTCGACCCGAGAACCTCGGTCGGATCACGCCAGCATCGATGGCGTTCCAGATGCACACCGCGCATCCCGAGATGACCGAGGGGGCGCTCATCGACTACACCGTGCGACCCCTCCTCGGCATCCCGATGCCCTGGCGGACGCGGATCGAAGGACTTCTGGCCCCGTTTCAATTCCGGGATGTCCAGTTGCGTGGGCCATACCGGCGGTGGGAGCACAGCCACGCCCTGACCCCGATCGAGGGAGGGACCCGGATCGACGACCGGATCGACTACGAAGTGCCCTTCGGGCCGCTCGGCGAGATCGCCCACCGACTGGTCGTCCGTCCCGCCCTGGAGCGCGTGTTCCGCTACCGAGCCCGTGCCATCGACAGCATCTTCGAGCCGGCGGTGACAGGCGTGGATCCGCGGACGGTGGTCGTCGCCGGGGGCACCGGCTTCGTGGGAGGGGCCATCGCTCGCGAACTGCGTCGACGCGGCGATCGGGTCATCGTCCTCTCGTCGCGCGGTGAGTCGGCCCGCGGATCGCTGCCGGACGACATCGAGATCCGACGCGCCGATGTGCGCGACGCGGCGAGCCTCGCCGGGGTCCTCGATGGCGCGGATGCGCTCGTCATCGCCCTCGCGTTCCGCAACTCGCCGATGGAGAGCCCGCGCCGCGGACAGACCTTCATGGAGGTCGACGCCGGCGGGACGCAGCACTTGGCCGAGGCGGCCGTCCGTGCCGGCGTCGGGCGCCTCGTGTACGTGTCGGGCGCCGGCGCCTCGGCCGAGGCTGACCGGCACTGGTTCCGGGCCAAGTGGCGCGCCGAGGAGGCCATCCGTGGATCGGGGATCCCTGCCACCATCATCCGCCCGACGTGGATCTACGGACCCGGGGACGTCTCGCTGAATTGGTTCATCGGGTTCGCCCGGTCCCTGCCGATCGTCCCGATGACGAACTTCGGACGACAGCTCCTCGCCCCGGTGTTCATCGACGATATCGCCGAGCTCGCCGCCGATTCGCTCCGAAGCGACGCCGCGATCGACAGGGTCTTCGAGATCGGCGGACCCGACACGCTGCCGATGCGCGCGATCATCGGGACCGCGATCGCCCAGGATGGCCATCGCCGGCCGATCGTGCCAGGACCGGCGCCGCTCATCAAGCTCGCAGTCTGGCCGCTCACGTTCCTACCGGCTCCGCCGCTCACGCCTGACGCGGTGGACTTCATCAACCAGCCCGCGACCGTGGACAACGGCCCGCTGCTCGAGGCCATGCCGCGTCGACTGACGCCGTTCGCGGAGGGCCTCGCAACTTATCTCGGGAGCGAGGAGCCGAGCGCTGATCTCGCGTTCGATGAGCCGGCACGGGCCGCCTGACCGATGACGGATGGTGACGGCCGGTTCAGGGACGCGCTCGACGCGGTGGCGAACGCCCCCACGATCCTGGCGGCCATCCATGCGTCGCCAGCCCTCGCCTCCGCCACGTCGGAGGTCGCGCTCGACCCGCGACGCGGCCGACGACCCGCCGCCTGGGCGCTACGGGAGCTGTGTGGCCGGCTCGACGATCCCGACGACCGGGTGACGGCGATCGCCAGCGTCCACGCCATCGCGCGGATCCCGGGCGCCGCTGCCGAGGCGGTCCTAGCAACGATCTTGGACGAGGGCTCGACGGATCTCGTCGCCCATGTCGCCTGGGCTTCGCACCAACGTCGCCCGACCTCGTCGCTGATCCATCGATCCGTGGACCTGGTCATCGGCGGGGGTCTCGCGGGGATGCACGCGCAGGCCGCGCTCGAGACTTGGGCGCGCACCGACCCGCGGCTCGTCGCGTCGGCCATCATCACCGGGCTCGAGCGCACGGCTGACCCCGCTGGTCGTCGACACCTCATCGAAACGCTCGGCCTGGTCCCGGACCGGTCCGTCCTTGACGACCTCGCCCGACTCGCCGTCGACCCTGACGAGGGAGAAGCGGCACGCATCGCCGCGATCGCCGCCTTCGGCGATCGTGCCTGGGAGCCGATGGCGCGAGCGGTCTCGGCGCTCTCGGCCAGGGAGGGAGCCGTCGCGGAAGCCGCCAAGCTCGCGCGCCTGGATCGTGTCGCCACGCGACGGGCGACCGCGCTCGAGATGGCCAGGCGTCCGGCCGCTCGACCGGCGGAGGCCGGGCTCAGGATCGCCCAGCTCCACCTCGGCGCCGAGCTTGATCGCGAGATGCGGCGGTCCGGCGTCGGCGCGACGGGCGGGATCGCCACCTTGCTGGTCGATCTGGACCGCGCGCTGCGCCGGCAGCCGGGGATCGCCTCGGTGCTCACGATCGGGCGCGGCACCGCGGCCGATGTGCTCCAGGCGACCGCGGGAACGGAACGTGATGGTGGCTTCCTGCCCGTGTCGATGCTGCCTGGGGAAGGTGCCAGCTTCAGCGGCGACTGGCCAGCGCGGGTCGTGGCCGAGCGAGGGCTTCGCCGGATCGTGCGCGGCGTCGGCGGCCTGGACGTCCTCCATCTCCGCATGGCCGACGTCGGGAGCCTCGCCGGTTCGCATGTCGCCGCCGCATCGGGCGTCCGGATGACCTTCAGCCTCGCCCCGGACCCGCATGGCCTGATCGCGTCCCGGGAAGCGGCCGACGAGCTGGACCGGTCGACCTTCGGCGCCGAGGATGCCCGCCTGCATCTGTGGTTCCGGGCCGACCTTGTCGAGCGGCTGGCCAGGGAGGCAGACCACGTCGTGCTCTTCCCGCGCGAGCAGTTGCACGAGCGTCTCCGGGACCTCGTCGGCATCGATATCGCCGCCGCGCCCCGGCGGTTCACGGTGGTCCCGGAGGGGATCGACGTCCGGCGGATCGAGTCCGCCGATGCAGCGCTGACGACACGCAACCCGGCGACGGCGGTGAACGGTGGTCTTGCTTCGCTGCTCGCGACGATCGCCGCGCTGCCGGCGTCGCGGCACGGTCTGCCGATCGTGCTCAGCGTCGGACGCCTGCACGCCGTGAAGGGCATGTCCCGCCTCGTCTCGGCCTTCGCGGCCGACCCGGGCCTCCGCGCCAGAGCCAACCTCGTGATCGTCGGTGGCGATCTCGACTCGCCCACGCCCGACGAGGCGGCCGAGCTGGATCGGATCGACGTGGCAGCCCGGCACGACCCGGCGCTCCAGGACCAGGTGGTCCTCCTCGGCCATCGTCCGAACGGGGACATCGGCTCGCTACTCGCTGCCGCTCATCGTGGTGTGGCTGGCCTCATCGCACCGTCCGGCGCGTACGTGTGTGCGAGCGCGAAGGAGGAGTTCGGACTCGCGATCGTCGAGGCGCTTGCATCCGGTCTGGCCGTGGTGGCGCCACGCGCGGGTGGCCCCTCGACGTATGTCGAACACGGCCGGACGGGGGTCCTCGTCGATACCATGCGCCCGGCGGCGCTCGCGCAGGGCGTGCATGCCGCCCTCGATCTCGCCCAGGTTCCCGGCCGGGCGGAGCACGCGCGGTCCGCGATGCGCGCGGCGTACGACATCTCCGTCATGGCCGCGACCCTGGCCGACGTCTATGCGACCGCGACCGTCCGACGCGAGCAGCGTGCGTCGTGACCCTCCTCGTCATCAGCCCCGACTACGCCTCGCACGCCCTGCCGCTGTTGACGATCGCCGGCGCCTGGCAGGCGGCCGGCGAACGCGTCGTCGTGGCGACCGGTCCGGCTGTCGCACCGCTCGTCGCTCGTGAGGGCTTCGAGTTCGCACGGCTCTCGCTCGGTCGCGGATCGAATGCCGGCGTCGCCTCCGCGGCGAGCCAGCCACGCGGAGAGGACGCGAAGCTGCTCGCGTTCTTCGAGGCCACGCGCCGCGGCATGGTCGAAACCCTCCGCTACCAGGCGGAGCAGCGCGCGTCGGACCTGCTCTGGGAGCCCGTCGCGACGGCCCGACGCACGCTCGAGGTCGTCGACGCGCTTCGTCCCGACACGATCCTGGTCGACCACGTGGCGTTCGGCGCGACGGTCGGACTGCGGTCGGCTGGGATCCCGTATGCGGACGTGGTCCTCGGGCACCCCACCCAGCTGCCCGTCGCCGGCGAGACCTTCGGCGTGCCCACGGCCTGGCCGACGTCGTTCGAACCGGACCCGGCCGCGTTGGCGTCCCTGCGCGACGTCGCCGCCGGCGTCGCGACCCGGTTCACCGCCCAGTACAACGACGCGCTGCGGAGCCTCACCCCCACCGCCCCGGCGGTCGCGGACGCGTTCGCGGCCCACGGTCCGATGGTCCTGCTCAACTATCCCGAAGCGCTCCACGGGCGAGCCCGCACGTCGGCGCTCCCTCGGGAACATGCGTTCCTGGGCTCGGCGATCCGGACCGAAGCCGCGGGTCGTGAGGTGGACGCGTGGCTGGATCGCGAGGCGAGTCGACCACTGGTCGTCGTCTCGTTCGGGACGTTCCTGTCGGCCCGCGGGGATGTGCTCGCCCGCGTGGCCGAGTCGCTCCGCGGCCTCGATGTGCGGGTCGGGCTGGCCACCGGGTCGACGGATCCGCGCGCACTTGGAGCGCTCCCCGACGACTGGTTCGTCCGGCCGCATCTCCCGCAGGTGGCGATGCTGCGACGAGCCGCGGCGTTCGTGACCCACGGCGGTAACAACAGCGTGACGGAGGCCGCGGCCCTGGGCGTCCCGATGCTGGTGTTGCCGTTCTCCACGGACCAGTTCGACGGTGCCGCGGCGATCGAAGCCTCGGGCCTCGGCTTCGCGGCCGATCCCAACGCCGCGCCCCCCGAGACGTTGCGGACCTTCATCGCGCGGCTGATCCAGGCGCCGCCGCCAGGCGTGTCGCGCCTCGCCAGCCAGCTCGCGAGCCGCCCCGGGCCGGCCGCAGCTCGAGCGGCGATCGCGGCACCGCACGCGAGCCCCGATCGCATGGGCGACCACGCCGGCCTCGGTGGTCCCGTCGGGGTTCTGCACTTGGGTTGACGTGCGACTCTGTCCGTCTGATGATGTTCTCGTCATCAAGGAGTCGAACCCGATGTCGATGGCCGGCCGGATGCTCATCTACGCGAGGAAGCGCGCGAACCTGACCCAGCGCCAGCTCGCGGCCAAGACCGGGATCCCGCAGGAGACCATCGCGCGGATCGAGCGGGGGCGGGCGGACCCCCGTGTCGGGACGCTGGACCGGCTGCTCGAGGGCTGCGGCTACGGCCTGGAGTCCATGCCGCGTCTCGGGATCGGCGTGGACCGCACCCAGATCCGGGAGTTGCTCAAGCTGACCCCGTCGGAGCGTCTGGCGTTGGCGATGGCCGACGACACGCATTTCGTCGAGTTCCGGCCGACATTGAAGCGAGTCGCGGAGTGAGCGAAGTCGCGCGCTTCCGCCCTGAGGTCATCCTCGATCACCTGATCGAACGAGATGTCCACTTCGTCATCGTCGGTGGACTCGCATCCCAGGCCCACGGGTCGCCTTCGCTGACTCGGGACCTCGATATCTGCTACGCCCGGGACCTGCCCAACCTGCAACGACTCGCCGAGGTCCTGACGGAACTCGCGGCAATCCGACGTGGCCTGCCCGCCGATGCGCCGCCGATGCCGCCGCTGGACGCTCGGACCCTGCGGGCTGGCGGGCTCTTCACGCTCTCGACGTCCGCGGGCGACTTCGATCTCCTGGCGGAGCCAGATCCAGGTCTCGATTACGAGCACCTGCACGCAGGTTCGGTGACCGCGACCGTCGCGGGTCGCGCTGTCGCCATCGCGTCGCTCGAAGACCTCATGTCCATGAAACGCGCCGCTGGGCGTCCCAAAGACCTCATCGAACTCGAGATCCTGGGAGCACTCCGGGAGGAGCGCGACCGCTCGAGCTAGGCGGTGGGCCGAGCGCACCACCGAAGGTCGGAGGCCCCGAACCGCGCTTGTGGCGGGAGTCCGCGTCGGATCGTCTCGGCATCGAACGGCGTTTCGGGGGCGAGGTCGGCGGGCGGCGGATCCGCGAATGGCGCCGGTTCCACGACCCCTTCGGCCAGGATGCGGACCTGCGCGGTCGAGATGAGCGGCACCTGCATCGCCCACTCGGCGATCCGGGCGATCACGAGATGGGCGGCGACCGGGAGCCGGATGAACCACGGTCGTCGACCGGTCACGACGGCGACGCGTCGGACGGCCGAGCCCAACGTCATCTCCTCCGGTCCGAGCACGGCGATGGTTCGACCCGTCAATCTCGGGTCGCCGATGGCGGCAGCTTCGAGGATCCGAGCGACGTCCGCGACGGCCACCGGTCGGACGAGTCGCTCGCGAAGCCCCACCAACCCGAACAGCGGGAACGTATAGAACGCGTGGCTCAGGTGGTCGAGCATATGGTCGCCGTGGCCGTGGATGACTCCTGCCTTGAGGATCGTGTACGGGAGTCCGGAGGCGCGGATCAGCTCCTCGGCCGCCCACTTCGAGCGGTGGTAGGACGTCGGTCCGTCCGGTCGGGCCCGTAGGAAGCTGAGCATGACCAGGCGATCGACACCAGCGTCCCGGGCGGCCGAGATGACGGCGGTCGTCCCCTCGACGTGGACGCGCTCGTAGGTCTGGTCGCCGATCTCGCGGTTGATGCCGGCGCAATGGACGACGGCACCGCATCCCGCGAAGACCTCGGCGAGCGCGGCGTCCGCATCGCCATCCGCCAGGCCGTGACCGGTCCGACGCGACGCGATGACCACGTCGTGCCCCGCGGCCGTCAGGCGCGCCGCGAGGTGCCGCCCGACGAACCCGGTGCCACCCGTGATCGCGATCCTCATCGCAGCGCCTGCTCGGCCGCGACGACCGCGCCCGACCAACGAAGGAGGGCGCGAAGCAGGTAGGCCCACAGCAGCGCCGCAGGGAGCACGACGAACGAGACAGGGATGCCCACGAACGCGGCACCAGCCAGGAAGAAGAGGACGGCCAGCCCCAGTAGCCCGAAGAAGCCGGCGACGAGATAGACCGGCCACTCGAAGGGGTGATGGTCCGTGAAGACCCAGGAGATCCCGCTGATCGCGGTGGGCACGGCGGCGACGCCGATGACGAGTGCGTCGGTCACCAGGATGACCTTGGCGCCGAACCGCACGCCGGCCTTGACCGTCCCCCGGCCAGTGGCCGTCGCCAACTCCGGCCCGAAGCGCCATGACAGTGCAAGCGTGGCAGGCAAGCCGACCAACCCGACGACCCAACCACCGGGTGGGTCCAGGACCGCGCCGCCGACGATCACGACCGAGCAGATGAACATCGCGACCATCACGCCGAGGTGGCGAGGGTCGGCGAGCATCGGGGAGCGTGTCGCGAGCGTGGGGGTGAACATCGCCTTGTCCTCGTGCTACTCTGGTATAGCAAGTTATGACCGATAAACACGCTACTGTCAAGGCGCAGGTTTTGGGAGGCGGTGCGGGCGCGCTCCCACCGGGCGGGCACGGCCGGGGCACCCACGGCTCCGACGGCCAGCGCGGCGCCTCGATCACGGCCGAGGCCATCCGCCTCGACCTTGCCGAGGCCTGGGGTCAGATGGGCGGCGCGTGGGGTGTGACCCCGGCGATCGCCCGCGTGCAGGCCTACCTGATGGCGCGTCAAGAGCCGCTGACGGAGCGTGAGGTCCGTGAAGCCCTCGGGCTGTCACATCGGGCCGCGAGTCTCGCCCTGGCAGAGGCCGAGTCGTGGGGGATCGTCGAGCGCGTCTCCGAGCCTCGCCGGGTCGGTCGCCGCGGACCAGCAGGCGTCGCGTTCCTCGCGGTCAGCGACCACTGGAAGTGGTTCGGACGGGTCATCGCGGAACGCAAGATCCGCGAAGGCGACCCGATCATCTCCGTCCTCGAAGCCAAAGCGGCCGAGGCGGCCGATGTCGCCCGTGCCCACCCCGAGGATCGCGAGATCGCTGCGCTGCGCGACTGGCTCGCGTCGTTCCTCGTGTTCGTCAATCTGTTCGACCGGGCCGTGGGTCTCGTGCCGCAGCTGGAACCACGCGAACTGGAGCGCGGACTGCAACTGCTCGGGCGGGTGCCGGATTCGACGATCCTGCGCCTCTTCGACCTGCTGGGTGGCCTGCCGGATGATGACGTGATCGAGCTCGTCGAGGCCCTGTCGCGGCTCTCGCCGACGGCCGCGCGACGCGCCACCAAGCTCATGTCGGGGGTCATCAAGACCGTCGCGCGGTAGGGCCGTGCCGCGGAGGGCGGGCGGAGGGCGGCGAACTGGCTCGTGGCTCCAATACCAGTGGAGTTTCTGGCACAGATGAGCGAGGTGCCGAGCTCAGCCGGCACTCTGGGATCGGTCCACGAGGGGCTCATCGCGCCGACTCCAATACCAGTGGAGTCCGAGGTCGGCAGGGCCGGGGATCGGATCCGGGCCGTGGCGGGCCGCCGGGCCGCCGGCACACCCGAAGTGGCTCCAATACCAGTGGAGTTTCTGGCACAGATGAGCGAGGTGCCGAGCTCAGCCGGCACTCTGGGGATCGGTCCACGAGGGGTTCATCGCGCCGACTCCAATACCAGTGGAGTCCGAGGTCGGCATCGGACCGTCTTGGGGCGCGTACGGAACATGGACCAGTCGGCTGGACCAAGGGGTGGGACTTCGCGCGGGCTCGTGCCATAATCCTGACGCGCGAGGGGCTCGGCGGGCCCGAACGGGCGATGACCCCGGGGCAGACCCAGCCGGCGAACCGGACGCACAGACCAAAGGACCCATCCGATCATGACCGTCGAAACGTCCACCTGGGCCACGAAGACGGGGCTCGCCCAGATGCTCAAAGGCGGCGTCATCATGGACGTCGTCACCCCCGATCAGGCCAAGGTCGCCGAGGATGCCGGCGCGGTCGCCGTCATGGCGCTCGAGCGCGTCCCGGCCGATATCCGAAAGGCCGGCGGCGTCGCCCGCATGTCCGATCCCTCGATGATCGAAGGGATCATGGACGCGGTGTCGATCCCGGTCATGGCCAAGGCGCGCATCGGCCACTTCGTCGAGGCCCAGGTCCTCGAGGCGCTTGGGGTCGACTACATCGACGAATCCGAGGTCCTCACCCCGGCCGACGAGCACAACCACATCGATAAGCACGCGTTCAAGGTCCCGTTCGTGTGCGGGTGCCGGAACCTCGGGGAGGCACTCCGCCGGATCAACGAAGGCGCCGCGATGATGCGGACCAAGGGCGAGGCCGGCACCGGCAACATCGTGGAGGCGGTCCGCCAACTGCGAGACGTGCTCGCGGAGATCCGCCGGCTCCAGGGGATGCGCGAGGACGAGCTGTTCGTCGCGGCCAAGGAGCTCGGGGCCCCATACGAGCTGGTCAAGGGCGTGGCACGGGACGGGAAACTGCCCGTGGTCAACTTCGTCGCGGGTGGGATCAGCACGCCATCGGACGCGGCGCTCGTGATGCAGCTCGGCGCGGAGGGCGTCTTCGTGGGCTCGGGCATCTTCAAGAGCGAGGATCCGGCGCGGATGGCCAACGCCATCGTCCAGGCCACGACGTTCTTCGACGACCCCAAGAAGATCGCCGAAGTCTCGAAGGGTCTCGGAGCCCCGATGCGGGGCATCGCCCTCGAGGAGATCCCGGAGCAGGAACGGCTCGCCGTCCGCGGCTGGTAAGGCGCACCACGGACCCGGGGTCGCGACCGTGAAGATCGGCGTCCTGGCGCTGCAAGGTGCCTTTCGCGAGCATCTCGACACGCTTCGATCGATCGGCGTGGAGGGCGTTCGCGTCCGCGAGCCCGCCGACCTCGAGGGGATCAGCGGACTGATCCTGCCCGGCGGCGAGAGCACGACGATGCGCCAGCTCATCGAGCGCTGGGGCCTGACGCGAGCCGATCATGGCGCTGGCCGAGACCGGCGCGCCGATCTTCGGGACCTGTGCCGGGATGATCGTCCTCGCCGACGAGATCGCCGGCGGCGAACCGCCGATCCTCCCGCTGCTGGACGTCACCGTGGAGCGCAACGCGTTCGGCCGGCAGCTGGATTCCTTCGAAGCGGAGCTCCCCGTCGCGATCCTCGGCGACACGCCGGTCCACGCCGTCTTCATCCGCGCGCCGATCATCGAGCGGACAGGCCCCGGCGTGGATGTCCTTGCCCGGCTCGATGACGGGCGGGTCGTGGCTGTCCGTGAACGGAACATCATCGCGACCTCGTTCCATCCGGAGCTCGCCGGGGAGACCCGGTTCCACCGGCTGATGGCCACGATGGCGAGCGAGCACGACGATCCCGGCGAGGGCGCAGGTCGTCGTCCACATCCCACCCGCCGCGCCCGGTCGCGCGCATGATGACCGGATGACCGGCCCGAGAGCGGCGCGCCCCAGCGGGAAGGTCCGCCCGGCACGGCTTACCGACCTCGCTGCGCTCGGCGAACTGTCCCGGCTCTGCCAGTCCGAGGTCGCCGAAGCACGTTCCCTGGGTCTGCCGTTGTCCGGTCGGCCGATCGGGGTGTTCAGCCTGTTCCGGCTCCCGCTGGGTGCCTTCCGGCCGAACGACCTCATGTACGTCTACGAGCACGACGGCCGCATCGCCGGGTTGGCCCGGGTGGAGCGCGAGAGCGTCCGCGACGAGTGGACGATCGTCGAGCTCGACGCCGTGGGGATGGGCGACGCCGGCGACATCCGATACCGGCTGGTCCAGCAGCTCCTGCGCGATGGCGCGAAGCGTGGCGCCGCCCGCTTCCATGTCGCCTGCGCGGATCGGGACGGCAACGTGGAGCTGCTGATGCAGGCTGGCTTCATGCGCTATGGCGAGGAGCGGATCCTGGCCCGGCCTGGAGATCGCCCGCTCCCCGCTGCCTGGACGACGAAACGGGCGACCGCCGCCGGGATCCGGCCGGCCGTCACGCTCGATGCGCTCGCCCTGTCACGGCTCTATGCGCTCGCGACGCCCCAGCCGGTCGCGCGACTCGAAGCCATCCGGCTCCCGGACTGGGAGCGACAAGGGACGCACTGGCGCGTGCCGCGCTCCAGTCTGGCCCCGATCCTTCGCTTCGCGGATGTGGAAGGCTTCGTCCAGGAAGCGCCGGGCGGCGGTCGCGACGGCACCGAGCTCTGCGGGTTCGTCCAGGTGGGCGTCGCCAAGGAGGACCAGCCGCACTACCTCAAGGTGCTCGCGACCCCCGGAACGGACGCCGCCGCGCTCGTGAACTACGGCCTGGGGATCATCGCGGCCCAAACGGAGAAGGACACCGCCCGCCACGCGAATCACGGCGTGATCGCTCCCGTGCGAACCTACGAATCACCGATCGACCGACGGCTCGAGGAAGCCGGCTTCGATTCGATCGCCAGCGTGACCTTGCTGATGAAGGAGACGCTCGTCCGCGTTGCCGAACCGGCTCTCGTGCCGGCCGGCGTCCGTTGAAGCCCCGAGTAGTGGAGGCGTCCGTGCCGACCGACGACCGCCAGTTCGAAACCATGGATGATCTCGACGCGCTCCTGGTGGCGTTGCCGCCGGAGATCGTGGATGCCGTCCATGCCCTGCCCGATCGGACGACCTTGATCGAGGTCGTCATGGACCTCGGCCGCCGGCCGGAAGCGCGCTTCCCAAACTCGGAGGTGACGCTGCTGGAGCGCGAGATCGACGATTCGGACATCGACTTCGTCGTCGAACACATCGGCGACTTCGGCGAGGACAACCGGGCCGGCATCGAGCGGACGCTCCACCGCATCAGCGCGATCCGCAACCGCGCGGGCAAGGTCGTGGGGCTGACGTGTCGCATCGGGCGCGCGGTCTACGGCACGATCGAGATCATCAACGACTTCGTCGAGACCGAGAAGTCGATCCTGATCATGGGCCGGCCCGGCATCGGCAAGACCACGATGCTGCGCGAGGCTGCGCGCGTCCTCGCCGACGACCTCGGCAAGCGCGTCGTCGTCGTGGACACGTCCAACGAGATCGCCGGCGACGGGGATATCCCGCACCCGGCGATCGGCAAGGCTCGCCGGATGCAGGTCCGGATCCCGTCGCTCCAGCACGAGGTGATGATCGAGGCGGTGGAGAACCACATGCCGCAGGTCATCGTCATCGACGAGATCGGGACCGAGCTGGAAGCTCAGGCCGCGCGGACCATCGCCGAACGTGGCGTGATGCTGATCGGCACGGCGCACGGCAACAACCTCGACAACCTGATGCTCAATCCGACGCTCTCGGATCTCATCGGCGGCATCCAGAGCGTGACCCTCGGCGACGAGGAGGCACGCCGCCGGCGAACGCAGAAGAGCGTCCTGGAACGGAAGGCGCCGCCGACGTTCGACGTCATCGTGGAGATCCAGGACCGCGAGCGCGTCGTGGTCCATTCCGATGTCGCGGAGACCGTCGACGCGATGCTCCGCGGGGATCCCGTATCGCCCGAGTTGCGCTGGCGCGATGAGGAGGGCGTCCATCGATCGCAGGGCCGGCCGCGGCCCTCCCCGCGCGAGCAGCTCGGCGCGGAACGGTTCGCCGGGCTGGTGGGGTCTGGGACCCCGTGGCGGATGGAGCCGGGCTGGCGCGGCGACGGCGCGTATCGATCGGGTGGGTTTCGGGAGGCCGATCGCGGCGGTGCCGGGTTCCGACCGGGGTATCGGCCCGGAGCCACCGGCGGCTGGCGGCAGACCCGCGGCGGATCGGGTCGAGAGCCGGCGCCGCGCGGCTCGTCGGAGGGCCACCGGGCCGGCGTGATGCCCGGTGAATCCTTCGCCTCCGGGTCGCTCGCGGCACCGGATGCCCCGTTCATCGCCGGCGAGATCGCCGACCGTGGCCCGCTCGAGCGACCGACCACCACCAGTGCCGTCGAGACCCGGGCGCGCGAGGCCCGCGAGCTGGAGCGGCAACGGGCGTGGCGCGACCAGGCCGCGAGGGCGCTCAACGCCCTCAAGGCCGACGACGGCACCGGACCGGTCAATGCGGACGATCTCGACGACACCGATGACCTCGACGGCCTTCCGATCGGCGCCGAGGAGGGACCGCGCGGCGAGACCGTGCTCGTCCCGGGTGGTTCGCCCCTGCCCACGCTGCGCGTGCTGCCCCAGGGGGTCAGTCGCAAGCGGCTCGAGCAGGCGGTCCGCGACCTGCAACTCCCCGTGGTGATCGCCCGGGACGTGGACGAGGCGGACGTCGTCATGACGCTCCGGAACGAGTACAAGCAGAAGACGCCGTTGCTCCGCGAGGCGGAGGAGCGGGCCCTGCCGATCTACGTCCTCAAGAGCAATACCGTCCCGCAGATGCAATCGAGCCTGACGTCGATCTTCTCGCTCGAGATCGACCCGCGCGAGGCCGCGCTCCGCGAGACCGAGGATGCGATCGGGATGGTGATCTCGCTGTCGGAGGCGGTGGAGCTGGCGCCGCAGAACGCGTACATCCGTCGGCTCCAGCACCAGATGGCCGAGCGCGCGAACCTCGTCTCGCGCTCGCGCGGACGCGAGCCGTTCCGACGCGTCCGCCTCTATCCCGACGCCGCCCGCAGCGGCTGGCGGTAAAACGTCAAGTCCCGCGGGTCAGCGCAGTTCGTGGCGGAGCGCGGAGCGAGCCGCGAGCATCCCGCTCATCCCGTGGACGCCGCCGCCCGGCGGGGTGGATGACGAACAGAGGTACAAACCCGCGCCCACGCGGTATGGGTCCAGGGTCGGCCACGGCCGGAAGATCAACTGGCGGATGTCCTGGATGCCGCCGTTGATGTCGCCGCCGACGTAGTTGGCGTCGTAGGCCTCCATCTCGGCGGGTCCGTGGGTGTGACGGGCCAGGATCCGGTCACCGAATCCGGGCGCGAACCGCTCCACCTGCGCCTCGATGCGCCGAGTCATGTCCACGTCGGATCCCGCCGGTACGTGGCAGTACGCCCAGGCCGTGGCCTTGCCATCCGGCGCCCGCCCCGGATCCCACGGCGCGTACTGGACGAACAGCACGTACGGCCGCTCAGGATGCCGACCCGCCGCGACCGCCGCTTCCGAGGCGGCGATCTCGTCGAGCGTCCCCCCGAGGTGGACCGTGGCTGCCCGTCGCGCGCCCTCGGCGGCCCAGGGGACCGGTCCATCCAGCGCCCAGTCCACCTTGAAGACGCCCGCGCCGTAGCGGAACCGCTCCGCCCGCAGCCGCGCCACGGTCCCGAGCCGGTCACGCCCGATGGCCAGCAGTTGTCGCGGCGTCACGTCCAGCAGCACCGCCCGTGCGGCGGGCAGCGACGACAGGGACGCCACGCGGTGGTCGGTCACGATCTCGCCGCCGAGCGAGGTCAATTCCGCGGCGAGACCGTCAGCGATGGCCGAGACCCCGCCGCGGACCATCGGCCAGCCGGCGGCGTGGGCGAACGTCGCGAGCACCAGACCGAACGAGGCACTCAACGGGCGATCGAGCCGGAGCATGGCGTGGGCCGCGACACCCGCGAACAGGGCACGGGCCGCCGCGCCACGGAACGTGGACCGCGCCAGACCCTCCGCGGAGCGGAGTGCCGGCAGCCCGAACCGTGCCAGCAGGATCGGGTGTCGCGGGACGTGCACGACGGGCCGAAGCAGCTCATCTCCGAGGTCGTCGGCGTGGCTCACGAACGGACGGAACAGGCGCGCCCAGGCCGCGCCGTCGTCCCCGCCCAGACCGTCGGCCGTCGCCTGGAGGGACCGCTCCAGCACGGCCGCCAGGCCCCCATCAAGCGGGTGCGCGAATGGCGCATCCGGCTGGATGAACTCGACGCCCCGGGACGCGAGGTCCACCGTCCGGAAGAACGGGGACGCCATCGCCAGCGGCACGATCGTCGCGCACGGATCGTGGCGGAACCCGGGGAGCGTCAGTTCCGCGGTCCGGATCCCGCCGCCGACCTCGGCGTTGGCCTCATAGACCCGGACCGAGCGCCCGGCACGGGCCAGCGTGATCGCGGCTGCCAGGCCGTTGGGTCCAGCGCCGATGACGATCGCGTCGAGGACCGGCGCGCTCATCGGCGCCCCGCGCTCATCGGCGCCCCGCGCTCACCCGCGTCGGGTGATCCAGCGAACCGGCGCCGTCAGCGTGTGGCGAGCCGTCCGAAGCGTCGCGCTGTTGCGGACGTTGCGCACCTGGCGCCACTGTCGGCGCTTGTCGATGCAGACGATCTGGGTCTCGACCATCGGCCCGTCCACGCCGACGTGCGTCGCGAGGTTCTCGAGCGTCTGTTGCCAGAACCGATCGTTGAGCTTGTTCGCGCCGAGGATGTAGGCCAGCTCGTCGAACGGGTCCGACGTCCGCTCCAGGGCCTGGGCCTGCGCGACCGTCACGTCGCCATCGCGGCTCGCGGAGAAGGTGATCCACGCCGACAGGGTATGGCCTTCGGGCGTCATGAACGTGAAGGACTCGTCGTCGGCATAGAGGACCATGACCCCGGTGCTGAGCTTGACCGGGGACCCTGGCACCGGCGGGATGTCGAGCAGCGCGACTTCGCCGGGTTCGATGCCGGCCAAGGGTGCATAGAACCGCGCGCCGCCGGGCCAGAACGTGGGGAAGTTGGCCTTCCAGGTGGCGATGAGTTCGTTCGGTCCCAGGTTCGAGCCTTCGAGCCGGACGCGGAAGGTCTTCTGCCACAGCTGGCCGAACCCCTGGAGCGGCCCGGAGACCCGCTTTCCAGAGACCGAATCGACCTTGGCGCCGACGACCCCGCTCGCGGACAGTCGGTCGACCGGCTTGGCCCAATTGGAATCGTCGCGTGGTGCTCGGTTCGTCATCGGATCATCCCTCGTGGTCAGCCGCCGGCGGCCGCGACGGCCGCCGCTTCGTCGTCATGGATCGCGATCGCCTCGTCGAGGCGGGTCAGGAGGAAGATCTGGCGGTAGTGGTCCGACAAGCCCATCGCCAGCAGTGCCGCTCCGCCGCGCTGGGCTCGCACCAGCAGCGTGACGAGCAACCCGATGCCACCGCTGTTCATGTACTCGAGCCGGCTGAAGTCCAGGATGACGGCGGACGCCCCGCCATCGATGGCCTGGTTGTAGGCGGCCGTCATGTCTCCCTCGCTCCCGGACGTGATGTCGCCTTCGATGCGCAGGATGGCGGCAGGCCCGCTGCGGTCGAGGCCGATCGCGATGGCAGTCATGCGGCGTCTCCTTCGACGATCTCCATGAAGTCCGACAGGCGCGTGATCCGGAAGATCTCGCGGTAGTGCTCCGTGAGCCCGAATGCCCGGATGGTCCGGCCGTCCCGGCGTGCTTCGGCCAGCAGCCGGACCACCAGCGCGATCCCGGTGCTGTTGATGTAGCCCACGCGCTCGAAATCGAGCCGAACGCGGCGCGTGCCGAGCTTGACGACGCGCTCGTACGCCGTCGCCAGCGTCTCGTCGGCACGTCCATTGAGGTCGCCGCTGAGTCGGACCCGGACCTCGTCCGGGATCTCCTCGATCTCCGCGCCAAACGTTCGGTCATCCATCGGAAGGCTCCTCGCGTGCCATGGTCAGGGTCACCGTCTGGGTGGTCCCGTCGTTGGTCACGTCCATCGAATCCACCATGCTCTTGATCAGGAACAGGCCCCAGCCGCGGGGCTTCTGGAGTCCGGCGAGCTTCGCGTCGAGGTCGGGGGCTTCGGCGTCCTCGGGGACGAACCCGGACAGGGCGCGGTCGGTGATCCGCACGACGACCGCTGCCGGGGTGATCTCGAGCGCGACGTCCACCGGGACATCGGCGCGGCCCTGGCTGCCGTACTCGATCGCGTTCATCGCGGCTTCGGACACGGCCGTCTTGAGCCGCTCGAGACGCGCGGTCGGCAGGCCCAGGCCCTCGACCGCGGCGGCCACCCGGTCCATCGCGAGCCGTTCGTTGCCTTCCTCGCCGGGGATGCTGAAGGCGCTCATCGTCGGCGAGGCGACGTCGTCGGCCGGCCCGTCGGCATCGTCGGCCACACCCGAGGCGCGCCGGAGCGTGACCAGCGTGATGTCGTCCTCCTGCTCCCAGTCCGGACCGGTGAACCGGTGGAGGGTCTCGAGCAGGCGGTCGAGCAACTCGCTGCCCGCATCGTCGATCGAGAGCGCGTCCCGCAGTCGCGGGAAGCCGTACATCTGCTGGTCGCGGTCGTGCGCTTCGACGAGCCCGTCGGAGTAGAGCAGGACACTGCTGCCGGGGGCGATGACGCCCTCGGTCTCTTCGTACCGGTAGTCCGGCATGAGCCCCAGCGGCATCCCGGTCGCCCGCAGTTCGATGACTCCGTCGTCCGTGCGGACGTACGGCAGGTTGTGTCCGGCGTTCGCGAGGACGATCCGGCCCGTGGCCGGGTCCAGGACGGCGAACAGGCAGGTGACGAACATCTTCGCCGGCATCTCCGGCACGAGGAGGTCGTTCGCGCGTCCCAGGATCACGGCCGGCGAGTCCGATCTGCTGGCCTCGGCCCGAAGGACCGAGTGCGTCCGGGCCATGACGAGCGCGGCCGGCACGCCCTTGTCCGTCACGTCGCCCACCGCGATCCCGATCCGGCCGCCCGGCATCTCGATGAAGTCGTAGAAGTCCCCGCCCACGGCTCGAGCCGGCCCGTAGTACGCGGCGATCTGCCATTGCGGCAGGTTGGGCAGTTCGCGCGGCAGGAACTGCTGCTGGATGAGCGTCGCGACGCGCATCTCCTGCTCGAGGCGCTCTCGCTCGGCGGCCTCGTGCGCCTGCTCGCGAACGAGCTGGGCCACCCGGATCGCGGGCGCGGCCTGGGCCGCGAGCGTGCTGAGGAGCCGTCGGTCGTCGGTGGAATAGTCCTGCTCGGAGAGGCGCGGACCCAGGTTGAGGGTCCCGATCAATTCGCCTTGGGAGACGAGCGGGACCACGAGCGCGACCCCGGCCTCGCGGAGGGCTCGGACCGCCGGGGAGTCCAGCTCCAGCCGAGCCACATCCACCGGGCCGCTGGCGGAGGCGAGGTAGGCGAGCAGCGGATCCGTCTCCGGGATGTCGACGGTGATCGTCGGGTCGTCCGCGATCGGGGCGGCCGCCGGGCCGATCGACCGTGGGCAGCAGCGACGGTCGCCGCGGCGCGCCGTGTCGCGACCCAGCAGACGGCGGATCGGGCGGGTGATCTCGGTCATCGTGGGGCCATCGTCGCGAGTCGGTGTCCGGAAATCGTTACGGGATGCAGGCGTTCGTGACGTCTGTCGGTTGGCGAAGCCAGACGGATCGCCCGCTCCGGATGGAAGGTCTGCGCCGACGACGCCAGGACATCGGACTCGAGATTGGCCAGATCCACGTCCTCGCGAAGACGCGCCGTCAGCGCGTCGATCGTCCGAGTCGCGTCGTAGTGGAGACCGGTCGAAGCGCAGGTCGACGACCGTCTGCACGCGAGCCGCGAACCCGGCCGAACAAGGCCGCGACGAACAGCGTCGCCCCGGCGACCTGGATGGTCTGGTTGTCCCCCTGCGTCCCAAGGACGGTCCCCAGGGTCAAGGCGGCGGCGGCGAAGGCCCCGCCCAGGACGGCGGTCACCACGCCGTACCCGATGCCTCGACTCACGATCCGATCGATCGCGTAGAGCCGATAGCGCAGGATCGCGATGCCGATGGCGATCGGGACCAGGGCCCCGGAGAAGACGTAGACCGTCAGGCCGATCGAACTGGCTGGGCGGTCGCTGAAGATCGCCTCCATGGACAGCACGCCGAGACCGATCCCCGACACGCCCAGCGCGAGGACGAACCACTTCTGTTGCTGGCGTTCGATCAGGCCCCCCGACCGGTAGCGGCCGACCATCGATATCCCGAGAGACACGAAGATCATCACCGCAGCCAGGGAGAGGATCGGCGCGATCGGCCGACCACCTCGGAGATCCGGCCCGAAACCGAAGGGATTGTCCAAGCCAGGGATCAGTTGAAGCGGACCCGGCTGGGTGAGGCTGGCCACGAGCGAACACGACAGCAAACGCCCAGAACGCGCGCATGAACCGTGCCCATCGGCGGTTCTGTGGACGCCCGGTCGGAAAGATGAAACCGATCGCAAAGTGGAGGATCGTGACCAGTTGCAGCAGCACGGTGACCCAACCCGCAAGCTGGGCCAGCCGGTCGCCCTCAGCGGTGCCCTCGGCCGCGAAACCGAAGGTCAGGGACACGGAGAGCTGCGAGACGGCGTAGCCCACGCCGACCAGCACCATCAGCCAGCCGACGGTGTTGTCGGGACGACGAACGACGAGCAGCGCCCCGACCGATGCCCAGGTCAGGCCCTGGATCAGAAATCCCGACCATGGTCGCGCCGTTGAACCCGAACCCCCCGATGAACGGCGCCGGGTCCACCAGCCGGACGACAGCGGTCCCGACGGCTCCGCCGATCGCCAGGCTCAGGCCGGCCAGTGCGAAGGCCTTCGGTCTCGTCACTTCGCCCCGCCCCGCAGCCACACGCCGGCGCTCCTGGGTCGGACGGCGGCACTGGCCGTGCCCACGATCTCGGCATTGACGGTGCCGAGATCCAGGTCGCCGCGCAGCCGGTCAGCGAACGTTCGGACCGTGAGATCGGCGTCGTAGCGGGTGCGGTCGAAGCGGCGATCGACCGCGGCCTGGACCCGCCGCCGCAGCGGCTGGAACAGCGCGAACACCGCCAGCGTGGACGCCGCCACCGCGATCGTCTGCTCCTGCGTGAACGGCGCCAGCACGGCCTGCAGCCCGAGGACGATCCCGACGAACATGGCGCCCAGGATCGCGGTGACGACGCCGTACGAGATCCCGCGGCTCACGATCCGGTCGATCGCGTACAGCCTGTAGCGCAGAACGGCGACGCCGATGGCCAGGGGGACGAGAGCGATCGCCACAGAGGCCAGCGTGGTCGTCAGCGCGTATGGTTCATCCGGACGGAAGGTCGCGACGTTGACGATCTCCGCGATGAGCAGCACCGCGGTCGCCGCGATGATCCACTTGATCTGCATCCGCAAGATCGGATCGCCACGACGCCAGCGGACGACAAGCGCGACGGCCGCGGCCACCAGCAGCCCGATCATGATCACGTACGCGGCGTACACCAGGTCGATGCCGGCGAACCCGGCGATCCCGAATGGGCTCGTGTATGCCGGATAGAGGTGCAGCGGGTGGCTGTCGAGCAGGTAACCGACGATGGCGAGGACGATCCCCGTCCCCGCTCCCGCCAGACAGACCCGCCATCGCGGCGAAGGCAGCGTGCCGTCGGGGAACAGGATCAGGATCAGCGCGAGGACGATGAACATCGGTGCATCCAGGACGGTGACGAACAGCGCCGCGAACTCCGCCGCGACCGGGCGGCCCGGCTCCGAAAGGTACAGATCTGCTGGCAGGTACCAGGCGAAGACCGCACCGAACAAGAGCAACAAGACCCCGACGGCGTTCGCCGGGCGTCGCTCCGCGATGAGCCATCCGACTGCCACGCACACACCGGCGATCGATGCGTAGAGGATCCGGATCGGCCCGAGCGGCCACCCGCTGGCGGCGTCGATGACCAGGACAACGGCGATGGCCGCGAACGACGACACGGCGAGCGACCGGACCAGCAGCCTTGGCGTCGTCATGCGTCGGCCCGCCTGACCCACAGGGTCATGGCCGTCGGGCGGAGCGCGGCGTCGACCGTCGCCCGCAGGTCGCTGGTCACTGCGTCGATATCGACCTGTTCGCGGAGGCGCTCGGCGAAGGCGGACGAGGCCCGCTCGGCATCGAAGCGCGCCCGGTCGAACCGCCGGTCGACCAGTGACTGCACACGGCGCCGCAGTGGCTGGAAGAGCGCGGCGACCACCAGCGTCGAGATCGCGACCGGGATCGTCTCGCCACCGGTCATCGAGCCGAGCGGTCCCTGGAGCAGCAGGATGACCCCGGCATAGGAGGCCAACAACGCGGCCGTGACGACCAGGTAGGCGATCGTTCGGCTGACGATCCGGTCGATCTCGAAGAGCCGGTAGCGCAGGATGGCGATCCCGATCGCCGCCGCGAACGAACCGAAGGCCAGCCCGACGCTGAGGTCGGCGATGTCGTTGTACCGGCCTGGCCCGAAGAGGATGGCGTAGGCGGCCATCGTGATCGCCACGACCGCCGCCGCCGCAGCCACCCACTTGAGCTGGGCGCGTTCCACGGGCCCGCCTGTCCGCCATCGGCCGATGATGGAGAGAGCCGAGATGGCAACGGATCCGACGAGCAGCAGGTAGGCAGGCTCCCAGATCCCCAGGAGCGAGAATCCTTCGATGGCGAATGGGTTGACGATGGCTGGGTAATAGGCGAATGGACCCGGTCGGAAGGCTGATCCGATGGTCACGCCGATCGCCATGATGACGTCGACCCAGACGAGGATCCGCCAGCGTGGCGACGGCGGAAGGCCCGTCGGGAAGAACAGGAACAAGAGCGCCACGGCCAGGAAGAGCGGCCCGTCCAGCTGACCGACGAGCCACGCGAGGACGGCCGCGATCGGCGCGGTCGGATCCCTGGCGATGAGGACGTCCGACACGACGTACGCGGCCATCATCGTTCCGAAGCCGAGCATCACCCGACCGATCGCGTGGCCAGGTAGTCGCTCCAGAACGAGCCCACCGACGACCAGCCAGGCGCTGGCGACACCGACATAGCCGAGACGCAGCGTCCAGGACGGACCTGACCCGACGCCGAGAAGGGCGACCACACCCGCCGTCAGCAGGACGACGCCGACATAGGCGCGGAGGCGCCGATCCCGCCTCACCCGACGGACCCTCCGTCTCGCAGCCAGAGGCCAACGCTCCTCGGTTCCACGCTGCCATCGACGGTGGCGACGATGGCCGAGCGGACCGCGGCGAGGTCCAGCTCGTCACGCAGGTGGCCGGACAGGCCCGCGACAAGTCGCTCGGCGTCGTAGCGCGAGCGATGGAACCGACGATCGACGATGGCCTGGACCCGCTTCCGCAGCGGATGGAAGAGCGCGGCCACGACGAGCGTGGAGCCCGCGACCGCGAAGGCCCCGCCGCCGGTGACGGGCGTGACGGCCTGGACCAGCGCGAGGTTGACGGCCCAGAACAGCAGCGAACAGGAGGATCGTGACCACGCCGTAGCTGACGGTGCCGCTGACGATCCGGTCGATGTCGTACAGGCGGATACCGGGTGATCGCGATCCCGATCGCGGCCGCCGGAAGCAACGTCGACATGATCCAGACGCCCCACAGGAAGTCGTACTGGTCGCCGAATGCCAGCATCAGCGCGATGAAGACGCACGTCATGCCGGCTCCGGCCAGGACCCACCGGATCTGCGCCCGTCGGACTCGGTCGGATCGCCGGTAGCGTCGCAGCAGGTCGACGAAGGCGACCACGTACATGGCGATCAACGTCATGAAGACGGCCGCATTGATCCGCTCATCGATCTCACCGACGAAGGAGCCGATGATGATCGCGAAGAAGGCGTAGGCCACGACCATCGCCTCGACGAGCAGGCCCAACCGTGACGTCCGATGCCCGTCCGGGAACCAGACGATGAGCACGAGACTGCCCGCGAGGATCGCCAGGTTGACGGTCGCGGACGTGGCGACCCCGACGATCTCGACGATGGGCCCGAGCCTGAAGCCGAACGGGTCGATCGTCTGCAGGATCAGCGTGGCGGCAAGCGTCGCCGAGAGCGCCACGCCGATGACGAGCATCAGCCGGCCGATCCCGTGACCGGGCCGGCGATGCAGGATCAGCGATCCGATGAAGGAGAAGATCGGACCCCCGAACGTGGGGATGAGGAAGGTGTCGTCACCCGTCACGAACAGGTACGCGACGGCGATGATGCCGACGATCGCCGCGCCGACGCCCGCGCCGGCCAGGGCGACCGTCCGCCACGCGAAACGGGCACCGGATCGCCAGGACAGGTCGGTCGTCACGGGGACATCCTCCGGGGTCGCCGTCACCGGAACGTTACGGCATGGTGGTCCGACTCTGTACCGTTACGGCGTGCCGTCGCCATCCCGACCCGCGACCCGTCTCGAGATCCGACTCCTCGGTCCACCCGAGGTGCTCGTGGATGGTTCCCCGATGCTGGTCGACACGCGCAAGGCGATCGCGATCCTGGCGATCCTGGCCGCGGATCGGCGGCCCTACTCCCGCGATGAGTTGGCCGCGCTGCTCTGGCCGGAGTCGGACGAGGACGGCGCCCGCGGTGCGCTGCGACGCACACTCTCGGCGCTGCGCGGGGCCGTCGGCGATGGACCGCTCCGGATCGACCGGGGGACCGTGGCCCTCGTCGAGGAGCGCTGCTGGATCGACCTCGCCGTGATCGACGCGGCGGCCCGCAGCGACGATCGCCCGGGTCTGGCCGCGGCCGCCGGGCTGGCCCGCGGGACATTCCTTGCCGGCTTCAGCCTGCGCGACAGCCCGGAGTTCGATGACTGGCGCGCGGCTCGTAGCGTCTCGGCCGAGCGAGCCGTCCTCATGGTCCTGGATCGGCTGGCGGCTGCCGCCGAGGCGGACGGCGATGTCGACGCGGCCATCGACGCCGCCAGCCATCGGCTGGATCTCGACCCGCTCGATGAGGCCGGACACGTCAGATTGATGGATCTGCTGGCGGTGTCCGGTGCGCGGGGCGCGGCGCTTCGACAGTACCGCCAGTGCGTGGCGATCCTCGATCGTGAACTCGGCGTCGCCCCACTCGCGGCGACGACCGCTCGCTACGAGGCGATCCGGGATGTGGATGGCGCGGCGGCCGGAGTCGTTCCGCCAGGAATGGCGCCGTTGGCTGATCCCCACGTCCCCCGCCCGTCGATCGCCGCGCGGGACCTGCCGCTCGTCGGGCGGGAGGCGGCTCTCGCGGGGTTGCGGGCCGGATACGACTCGGTCGCGGCGGCCGGCGGCCACGCCCTCGCCATCGTCGGCGAGGCCGGGATCGGCAAGACCCGACTCGCCGCCACGTTCGTGGCAACCGTCCGCTCGGCGGGCGGGGCCGTCCTGTCGGCCACGGGCCATCCCGCGGAGCAGGCCATCGCGTACGGCGCGATCGCCGAACTCCTGCGTTCGGCGACGTCCTTGCCGGATGGCGAGCGGCGTCTCGCCGCCCTGGATCCATCGACCCGGGCCGGGCTCGCCCGCCTGCTCCCGTCCCTCGATCCGCGGCCGACGCCTGGCGCCAGCGATGGTCCCGGCGCGCACGCCCGGCTCGTCCGCGACATCGCGGATGGTCTCGTTGGTCTCGCGTCCGGCGTCGTACCCGGCGTCCTGTGGCTGGACGACGTTCAGTGGCTGGACGGACCCAGCCTCGAAGCGCTCGGGTACATCGAGCGTCGGCTGTCCGGTTCCGGGATCGTGTTGCTGGTCGCCTGGCGGCCGGAAGATCTCGATGGGGCCGCCCGCGGCTTCGCGGACCGCGTCACCGCGGTGTCGTCGACGATCGTCGTCCCACTCGAGCGGCTCACCCCGGCGGACGTCGTTCGCCTTGCCGTCTCGTCAGGTGTGTCGGTGGATGAAGCCGCCGTCGATCGGCTGGTCATCGCGTCCGAGGGGCTCCCGCTCTACGTCGCCGAAGTCCTGGCGCAGGACGTGGCGGCCGGCGACGTCATGCCGAAGGGCGTCGAGGCGGTGCTTCGACAGCGTCTGGGGACGGTGGCGGAGACGACGGGCCAGATCCTGGCGACCGCCGCCGTCATCGGGCGATCCTTCGACCTCCAGACGGTCCGCCATGCGAGCGGCCGGAGCGACGACGAGGCCGTCGACGCCTTGGAGGAGGGGGTCCGCCGCGGCTTGATCCGTGAGGGGCCTACCGGCTTCGACTTCGCGCATGGCGCGCTCCGCGACCTGGCGATGGCCGGGACGACCCTGACCCGACGACGCCTGCTCCATCGACGCGTGGCCGATGCGCTGCGGATCGACCTCGCGGGGCATGGCCGGGCCGACCTCGGTCGCCTCGTCCGCATCGCCGCGCACGAACGCGCCGCTGGTCGCGACGAGGCCGCGGCCGAGGCGTACGCGATCGCGTCCGAACGAGCTGAGGAGGTCTTCGCGAACCGCGAGGCGATCGACTACGGCGAGATGGCGCTCGCCCTGGGCCATCCCGACGCGACTCGCCTGCACGGCTCGCTCGGCCGGCTTCGTACCCGACTCGGGGACTACGCCGGTGCCATCGCGTCGCTGGAGGCCGCCGCTGCGCTGGCGCAACCGTCCGAGCTCTCGGCGCTTGAGTGGTCGCTCGCCCGGGCCCACCTCCGTCGGGGCGACCTTGCGGCGGCAGACCACCACCTGGCCGCGGCGTCGGTCGGCGTCCCGGCACCCGACGATCGGTTGCTTGCCCGGATCGCGGTCGATCGGGCCGTGGTCCGACGGCGCGCCCGCGATCCGGAAGGGGCCGCCTTGGCAGCCGCGGAGGCCCAGGCGTTCGCGATCCACGCCGACGACCGACTGGCGATCGGGGCGGCGCACCGGATGCGGGGACTGGCCGCGCTTGACGCCGACGACACCCAGCTGGCCGTCACAGAGTTGATCGAAGCGGCGAACGTCGCACTGGATGACCCGGACCCGACGGCGACGATCGCCGCCCTTGCCGGTCTGGCGATGGCCACGGCGGCCCACGGCGACGTCGATGCGGCCCTCGTCCATGGAGAGGCTGCCCTGACGGTCTGTCGGCGGATCGGCGACCGTCATCTCGAAGCCGCGGTCGAGGACCACCTGGCGGACCTGCTCCATCACGCGGGTCGCGAGGAGGACGCCATGCAACATCTTCAGCGGGCCGTGGCGGCCTTTGCTGAGGTGGGTGGGGATCCGGCCGATCCGGACCCCGGGATCTGGATGCTGTCCGCTTCCTGAGCGGCTCCCCGTGGGGGCCCGGGTTACGGTGCCTCCACCACGTTCGACGGATCGTTCACGTTGGTGACCTGGATCGACAGGTCCCCGTCGTTCGGGAAGCCGGACATCTCCCACGCGACGATGTAGCCGGCCTCTGCGACCCAGAGGTCGATCGCGGCGCCCGCCGGGATCGCGCCTGCCAGACCGAGGGCGGTCGTCGCGTCGATCTTGACGTGGCGGGCTCGGACCCCGTTCTTGTCCTCCGTGCCCTGATCGGCGCCCATGCTTCCAAGGTCGATGCTGGCGTAGCCAGCGAGCATCAGCGTCGGATCGAAGGCCAGGAGCATCGACGGTGCGAGCCCAGCCGGGATGGGCTCGAACGCTCCGTCCTCCCCTTGGGCGGTCCAGCCGTCATCGCCGATCACGATGAACCGCTCATCCACCGTGCCGTCATCGTCCAACGTCGTGATGGCCTTCGATAGGACGGGCGTGGTGACGACGACGGTCGTATACGACACGACGCCCCCCTCGCTGAACGATGTCCGGTAGGAGTCGACGCCCGGCAGTCCCGCGGTGAGGGCGCTGAGGTCGAACGAAGGCAGCGGCGCATTCGGATCGACGGACTCACCGGGATCGACGGACTCACCGGGATCGACGGACTCGCCCGGTTCGACGGACGGAGCGGTCGATGTCCCGCCGCCGGGCGGCGTCGCTGTCGCGGTGCCGCCACCACAGGCCGCGACGGCCAGGATCGCGGGCAGAAGCAGTGCGAGAAGGCTCGCGCGGGTCGTTCGGATCATCGTGTCATCCCCGTTCCTTCGCGCCGGACACCCGCCGGCCCGGCCCGATGATGGGCGACCCGTCGCGCTGATGCAACCGGACCTCTGGCCGCGCCGCGGGTCAGCGGCCCCGGGCGATCGACGCGACGCCCGCGACCACCCGGTCGACCTCGGCTTCCGTGTTGTAGTGGACGAGGCCGATCCGCAGCACGCCGCCCGCGTCCGCGCGGCCCAGGCGCTCGATGAGACCCGTGGCGTAGAAGTCGCCGTCCCAGACGTAGATCCCGTCTCGTCCGAGCCGCTCGGCGGCATCCCTCGGACCGACGCCGTCGATCTCGATGGAGACCGTCGGCACGCGCTCGGCGAAGCGGGCCCGGTCCGTGATGCCGTGGATCCGGACGCCATCGATCGCTTCGAGGCCGTCGATGAGCCGGGTCACGAGGGCGCGCTCGTAGGCCTGGATCGCGACCATCGCGGCGACCAGCTCTCGTCGTCGCTCGCTTGCGGCCCCGGCGCCCGGTGCTCCGGCGACGTCACCGTAGGCCCGTCCGACATCGCGCAGGTAGTCGGTCGCGGCCAGGGTTCCGGCGATCGATTCGAACGACGGCGTGCCCGTCTCGAACCGGTCGTGGGCGGGGCGGACCTTGAAGGCCGGCAGTCGGTCGAGGACGTCGGCCTTGCCGTACAGCGCGCCGAGGTGCGGCCCGAACCACTTGTAGGCGCTGCACACGAGGAAGTCCGTGTCGAGCGCCCGGACGTTGATCGGGCCGTGCGGCGCGAACGCGACCGCATCCACGTAGCTGAGCGCGCCGACCTCGTGCGCGCGGGCGACGATCTCCGCAACCGGGTTGATCGTCCCGACGGCGTTGCTCGCATACCCGACGGCGACGAGCTTCGTCCGTTCGGACAGCTTCGACTCCAGGTCCTCGAGGTCAAGGGTCAGGTCGTCGAGGTTCACGTCGACCTTGTGGACGGTGACCCCGCGGTCGGCCGCCATCGCCTCCCAGGTGCTCACGTTCGCCTCGTGGTCGAGCGTCGTGACCACGATCTCGTCGCCGGGTCGGAGGGTCGCCCCGATGCTTCGGCCGATGTGGAGCGTCAACGTCGACATGTTGTAGCCGAACTTGATCTCCTCGGGATCGCCGGCTCCGAGGAAGTCGGCGACCGCCGCATGGGCTTCGGCCGTCATCTCGTCGGAGCGCTGGGACGTGGTGAACGCTCCACCGGAATTCGCGTTCATCGTCGCGTAGTAGTCCGCGACCGCGTCGATCACCCGCTGCGGCACCTGGGTGCCGCCGGGACCATCGAGGAAGGCGTCCGGCCGGCCATCTCGCCCGCGAGCGAGGGCAGGGAACTCCGTGCGCAGGGCGTCGACATCGAAGCGCGGCAGGGTGGGCATGGCGTCGAGCGTACCCGACAAGCCGGGTCTACGCGGGGCTGCTGCCGTACGTCGCGAGGACCTCGCTGAGACGACGGCGCTCCGAGGGTCGACCGATGAACGGGATGTCCGTGTGAGCGAAGTCGTCGCCCTTGAAGAGCAGCGGCTCACCCAGCTCCGTGGCCAAGGCATAGGCGCAGCAGTCCCCGAAGCTCAGCTGCGCCCGATGGCCGCGTCCACGACCGAAGTCCCGGTGGGCTGATCTGGCGATGCGAGCCTGCCCCTCGCTGACCGCTTCGATGCTGATGGACATGGTCGACAGGAGCTCGTCGACGCCGCGGCTCGCGATCGGGTCGCCCTGCGCATCGATGACCATGCCGAGTTCGACGTAGCTCGCGGCTGAGATCCGTCGCGGGTGGGTCGAGCGGATGGCCTCCGCGTAGGCCGCTGCATCGGGCTCGCCGCGCAGGATCGCCACCAGGACGGACGTGTCGACGATCACTTCGGGAGCCCTTTCTCGTCATAGAGCAGATCGTCGAAGTCCTGGTCAAGGTAGCCGGGCGGGAGCCGCTCACGGATCTGACGAGCGAGGTCCAGGACGTCGCTGACTCGAAAGTCTGCGTCCACGCGGGCCAGGCGCTCCCGGAGCGCCTCCGTCACGGCTGTGGTCAGGGACTCTCCAGTCACCTCCGCCAGGCGCTTGGCGAGCCGCACAGTCTCGTCGTTCTTGATGTTGAGGGCCATGGTGGAATACTACGCTGATGTGGTGGAACGCGTCAACCTCGCGAAACCATATCCGAGTGCCGCCCCGAGCGTGTTGAGGAGCAGATCGTCGACATCGAACTGGCGGTACGGGAACCCGATGACGATCGACAGACCGATCTGCACCGATTCGATCACGAGGGAGACGCCGAGCCCCGTCGCGAGCGCGCGCCGCCACGAGTGCGCGCCGGGTCGCAGCAGCGCGAGGAGGACGCCGATCGGGGCGAAGGCGACGACATTGCCGATCAGGTAGGTCATCTCGGGGCTCGGCCAGCCGCGCTGGATCGCGAGCGTGATCGTCTGGAGCGGGATGGGCAGGATCCAGGGCTGCACGATCGCCAGGTCGGGATCCCAGGGCGGCAGCGGGAAGGGGAAGAACGCCAGGCCGGCGATGATCCCCGCGTAGACGATGACCGCCGCGCGCACGGCGAGCCATCGCCAGCCGAGTCGGTCGTCGTGGGCACGCCACGCGAACCAGGCCAGCGCAGGGACGACCCCGATGACGACGACGACGCCACCGATCAGCGACAGGGCCTAGTGCTCCGTCGTGCCGGTGAACGTCCAGCCGTCGATGCGGACCGCGGGCACGACCACGCCGCCGAGGAACCCCTTCAGCGTCCGGCGATCGGACGCGACCGCGCTGACGCCGGCCAACGCGTCGAGGTAGCTCTGGGTGAACCGCAGGTTCCGGACGGGCGCCACGATCCGGCCGCCTTCCACGAGGAACGTCCCGTCCCGCGTCATGCCGGTCACGAGCGCGAGCTTTGGGTGGACCGGGTTCGTGTAGTGGAAGCGCGTGACGAGCAGCCCCCGGTCGAGACCGGCGATGAGCTCGTCGCGCGTCCGATCGCCGGGCGCCATGACCATGTTCAACGGGAACGGACCGTACGGGTTCGGTGCCGGCAGCCCGTGACCCGTCGACGCGACCCCGTCGTGGGCAGCCGTCTGGGTGTCGTAGACCACGCTCTGGCAGATCCCGTCCTTGATGAGCGGGACGCGCTGCTTCGCGACACCCTCGTAGTCGAACCAGAGCGGGAGTCCCGATGGGTCACTGCCGTCGTCGGTCACGGTCACGAGGTCCGAGCCGATCCGCTTGCCGGGCTCCACGAAGCTCCGATCCTCGTGGACCGCGAGAGCCGAGAACCCGAGATAGCCGAGCATGTCCATGATGTCGACGACCGCGTACTCCTCGAGGACCACGGGGTAGTCGCCAGCGTCGACCGCGATGGCATTCGCGGTCGCCTGCGCCTTGGCCGCGGCCTCGCGTCCGATCGCGGCAGCATCGATGGCCGTCGCGTCGACGGCGGCCGACTCGGCGTAGCCCGTCCCGCCATCGGGTCCCATGCTCACGGTCAGGAGCTGGGCGACGGTGCGCGTCCCGCTCTGCCGCGCCCCGTTCGAGTTGGCGACGGCGACGGTCTCGGTGCCGGTCGAAAACGAGCCGAACGCCGTCACGCCGGCCGCGTCGGCGGCCGCGATCACCTCGCGGACGGCCTCGGCGCGATCCTCAGGGGTCATCGAGGCGGTCCCGTCGCTGAACGCCGACGCGATCGGTGTGGCGGTCGTCGGGCCGGGGAGGCCGCTCCAGTCCTCCATCTCCTCGACGACGCCGGCGATCGCGGCGGCGTGGTCGGCCAAACGACGGAGCCCTTCGTCGTCGGTCCGACCGGACGACGCCACCCCGACCCGCCGCCCGACAACGAAACGCAGGTTCACGGCAGCGTTCGTCTCGGCCACGTTCTGGTGGATCTGGCTGTTCGCGAACCGGGTCAAGGCGGCGTCGTCGGCCATGACCAGGGCCTCGGCTTCGGTGGCGCCGACGCGCAGCGCGTGGGCCAGGGCGGCCTCGGCGATCGCCAGCGCGTCGGCTGCGCGGTCGTGATTCACCGCGCGAACGCTCGGGGCGCGAACGGTCGCGGCGAGTTCACGGGCGACGACGTGGGTGACGTCGGGATCACCACTTGCCGACACCTACCTGCACGTTGCGGAACCGCGCGCCAGGCACGGCGTGACCGACGTGGCCCGTCTGGCTGGGCTCGCCCTTCCCGCAGTTCGGTGTGCCGAGCATGACGTAGCTCCGTTCATCGCCGACCGCGTCGCAGGAGCGCCAGAACTCGTAGGTGATCCCGGTGTAGGTGGGGTTCTTGAACAGTCGGCCCTTCTTGCCGCCCTTGATCTCGTAGGCGACTTCGGTGGCGAACTGGAAGTTCAGCCGACGGTCGTCGATGGACCACGACCGGTTCGACGCGAGATAGAGCCCGTCGTCCGTGTCGGCCACGATGTCGTCGAGGCTCATGCCGGGCTGGGGGAGCAGGTTGATGTTGGTCATGCGGATGAGCGGGATCCGGTTCCAGCCATCGGCGCGCATCGCGCCACCGCTCGTTCGACCGATCCGTGACGCCGTCTCGCGCGAGCTCAGGTAGCCCACGAAGATCCCGTTCTGGACCAGCGGGACGGACTGGGCCTCGACGCCCTCATCGTCCCAGCCGAAGGTGCCCATTCCGCCGGCCGCTGTGGCGTCGGCCACGATATCGATGAGGTCCGAGCCGTACCTGAAGCCGTCAGAGAGCTTGTCGGTCGTCAGGAAGCTGGTCCCGGCATAGGACGCCTCGGTGCCGAAGACGCGGTCGAGTTCGGTCGGGTGGCCGCACGATTCGTGGACCTGCATGTACAGCTGCGACGGGTCGAGCACGATCGTCGTCCGGCCGCTCGGGCACTGTGGTGCGGTCAGGAGCGCGACGGCCTCCTCGGCCAGCGGTCCGGCGGCCGCCTCCAGGCTGAGGCCACGGATGTATTCGTAGCCGGCCGCGTTCCAGCCACCGCCGGCGTCCGGGAAGCTGCGGCGCTGGTGCTCGTTGCCGTCGATCGCGTTGGCCTCGACGGCGCTCCCGACGTGGGTGATGGTCTGCTCGGTGTACGACCCGTCGGTGGCCGCGAACGTCTTGGTCTCCCGTTGCGCGGCGTAGGTTGACTCAGTGAACGTGACGCCTTTGACACCGGCGGCGATGGTGTCGGCGGCCAAAAGGTCGGCGATCTTGCGTTCGAGCGGGACCGCGAACGGGTCCTCCGCGACCGGCGTCTCGAAGCGCCCGATGGCGACCGCGCGATCCGCCAGCACGGCCGGTTCCCGGAGCGCCGTGGCGCTTGCGCGGGCGATCCGGACGGCCTCGCCGGCGACGCGATCGGCTTCGGCGGTTGTGAGGATATGTGAAGACGCGAACCCCCAGGCGCCATCGACGAGGACGCGCACGCCGAAGCCCTCGCTCTCGCCCGACGCGACCCCTTCGACGCGGCCGGTCTTGATGGCGATCGATTCGTCGAGGCGCCGGACCACGCGGGTGTCGGCGTAGGCGGCGCCGAGTGCTGACGCGGTATCGAGCGCGCGGTCGGTCAGGTCTCGCATCCGCGGCGGAGCCTAGCAGAGCAAATCCGGGTCGGGCAGTACGGTGCATGCCGTAAGGACGTTGCCCTATGCGTACGTGATGGCCGACGGCGCGTGGATTGCGGGTGAGTCGTGGTGCGGGCGCGGCGGGTCGTTGCGGGCCTGGCCGCGCAGGCCCGGCGGGTCGGCCGCGCGGGACCGGATCGTGGTGCGGGCCTGGCCGCGCAGGCCCGGCGGGTCGGCCGCGCGGGACCGGATCCAAGGTCCTGGCCCGGATCCGGGTCCTGGTCCGCCACGAACCGTTCCCCAAGTCCGCAAGGCTCTGGGCCTTACGCAGGGCCCAACGGGGCTCGAACGGTCGTCGAAACCCGCTCGCGACGCGGCCATTTGCGCTCGATCACGCTCGAGCGACGCCAAGAAGGGGCACGGCGACACCCGGCGATGCCCAGGATCGATGCCCATCGGCCGTCGTAGCGCCACAGGTAAGGCTCGGAGCCTTAGCGGCCGCGACATCGACCGGCCGACGCCGATCCGGCTGCATCAACAGGCCCCTCGCTGCATGCCAGCCCGCCTGCACCCCTCCGCCAACACGTCAGCACGCCATCACGCCAATCCGCCAGACCCCCTCCGCCGTTCGCTTCCGGCCCCACTCCAGCCCCACCGCGCGATCCTCCTACAGGATCGGCGTCCCCGCGATGGCCTGGACTGTGAGAAAGCAGCCGAAGGTCAGGACCGTGATCGCCGCGATCAAGGGCACGGCCTGCCCGAGCCGTCCCAGGGCGGAGCCGGTGTCGAATTGGTCGAGACGTCCCCGGGCGATCACCAGCGCGATGCCGATGCCGGCCATCACGACGGCCATCCCGAGCCCGAATGCGACGACGAGCACGAACCCGAAGATGGGCCGGCCGGCCGCGATCGAGCCCAGGAGGATCAGCAGTGCGCTGGTGGATGGGATGAGCCCGCCCGCCAGGCCGAGGACGAACAAGCTTCGCCACGTGATCACGGACCCGGTGGCCGGGAGATGGCTGTGGCGGACGCCGCCGTGGCTGTGCTCGCCAGCGGGTCGCGCGTCGCCAGCGGGTCGCGCGTCGCCGGAGCGGGGAGGCTCGCTCGGATGCGGATGCGGATGCGGATGGGGATGGGGATGGGGAGCGGTCGCGAGCGGGTGCGCGTGCGCATGGGGGTGCCCGGGTCGGTCGTGGCTCGCGTGGCTCGCGTGCTCGTGGCTCGCGTGCTCGTGGCTCGCATGCTCGTGGGCGGCTTCGTTCTCGCGTGCGAAACCAAGCGCATCGTGTTCGTTCGCGTGGGCGGCATCGTGCCCGTCGTGCCCGTCGTGCCGTCGTGCCCATGCAGGTCCCCATCCGCGGCTCGGCCGACACCGCGGCGCCGACGGACCTCGGACAGGAGCATCCAGCCACCGATCGCCACGATCGAGACGGCCGCGATGATCGGTGCGGTCCGGACGACGACGTCCGGGGCGAGGATGCCCTGCGCGCCGACGATCACCGCGGCGAGGGCCAGGATCCCGAGCGTGTGCGACAGCGTCACCGACAACCCCAGCCCCACGGCATGCACCGGCGTCCCTCGCGTGCCCACGAGGTATGCCGCCATGAGCGTCTTGCCGTGGCCGGGGGTGAGGGCATGCCCGGCACCCAGCAGCAGCGCGGTTCCGAGCGACAGCAGCAGAACGAGTGGCGTCAGGTCGGCGACGCGAAAGATCGACGGGAGTTCGCCGGCATCGACGCCGCCCGGGATGACACCCGCCCGGTCGGGTGCCTCGCCCGGTGACGCGGGGCCGCCTGACCCCGATCCCACTCCCGCGTCGAGCGGACTCGCGTCCGCGATCGCAAACGCGGGCAGGGTCGCCCCGTCGATCCCCGTGACCCGCAGCGCGATCGCGTCGTCGGCCAGGGGCTGGGCGAGCTGGTCGTCCGGGTACGCGGTCAGGCGTCGAGAAGCGCTCGACGTTCGAACCGTCGAATCATCGGTCGCCTCGATCGTCACCCCGGAGGCTTCGACCACGATCTCGCGCCAGCCGATCCGCTCGGCGTACGACACGTCGGCGAACGCCACGGTCGAGCCCGCCGCGATCCCGGTCGGCAGCAAGATCTCGTAGCCGCAGACCTGGCGCATCGTCGTCAGCCCGCCGGCCCCCTCGGGGAACGTCAGGCCGGCCTCGGTCCCGCGCAACGACTGGCGAACGCCGTCGACGCGCACGTCCAGCAACGGCGCGAGGGCCGTGCACCCGGCGACCCGCTGGGTCTCGATCTCGGCCTCGGAGAGCGTGCCGTCGCCGTCAAGGTCAAGGTCGACGCGCGCCTGGAACGTCGGGATCTCGGCCTGGTCGATGACGACATCGAGACGGATCGCGTCCGGCTCGACACGCAGACCCGCGTAGTGGTTGATCGTGAAGTTGCCGAGCGGATGCGCGAACGCGATCGAGGGAAGGAGCACGAGCCCGGCAAGTGCGGCGACGGCCGTGGCCAGGAGCGGGCGCGGTGGCAGCATTCGAGCGCGATGACGTCCCATCGAACCAGATACGCGGGACGGGTCGGGATGGATGAATGGCCGGTCGCGTCGGTCGTCGGATCGGCGGTCGACGGCGCACCGTCCGCTACACTCGCCGACGTGACACGACCCGGGGAGCCGAGTCCGCGCGGCTGGTTCATCTCGATCGAGGGTCCCGAGGGCGCGGGCAAGACGACGCAGGCTACGTCGCTGGCCGCCGAGCTCGAGCGACGCGGTCTGGACGTCCTCCTGACGCGCGAGCCCGGCGGCACTTGGCTCGGCGAGCGGCTGCGCGAGATCCTCCTGGCGCGGACGGGATCCACGGCGCCAGCCGACCCACTGACCGATGCGCTGCTGTTCAACGCGGCGCGTCGGCAACTCGTCGTGGATGTGCTCGAACCGGCGCTCGACGCGGGACGGACCGTCATCTGCGCGCGATACGCGGATTCGACCCTCGCCTATCAGGGGTATGGCGCGGGCGTCGCGCTCGACCAGCTTCGGGCGCTGGAGGCCGTGGCGACGGGAGGCCTGCGACCCGATCTCACGTTCCTGTTGGACCTGCCGCCCGAGATCGGCCTGGCTCGCAAGGCTCCCGATGACGTGACCCGCTTCGAAGCCGAGTTCGACCTGGCCTTCCATCGACGGGTCCGCGACGGGTTCCTGGCGCTGGCGGCGGCGTCGCGGACGCGGTTCGCGGTGCTCGACGCCTCGGCGGCGTCCGAGACGGTGGCGGCCGAGATCGTGCGGGCCGTTGACCGGATGCTCCGCACGGATGAACCGAAACCGGCGCTCTCGCGCATCCACCGATGAGCGACGACCGAGCCGTCCTTCCGCTACGCGTGGCCACCGCGGTCGACGACGCGGATCGGGCTGTGCTCGAACGAGTCGGCGCCGGTGAACTCCACGCCCTTGAAGAGCTGTACGACCGATACAAGACGATGGCCTACTCGATCGCCTACCGCATCACGAATGACGCCACCCTCGCCGAAGACGTGGTCCAGGACGCCTTCATGGGGGCGTGGAAGAACGCCGCCCGCTACATCGAAGGTCGCGGGAGCGTGAAGACCTGGCTGCTGTCGATCGTCCACCATCGCGCGATCGACGCCATCCGCCGCCGCCGACCGACCACCGAACTGCCCGAGCAGGACGAGGTCCCGCCGGCCGCCTTTCGTTCACCCGACGTCTGGGCGGAGGTCTCGGCCAACCTCGATGCGGATGTCGTCCGCGACGCGTTGGCGACGCTGTCCGATGTGCAGCGCGAAGCCATCGAGCTGGCGTACTTCTCCGGCCTGACCCAGCAGGAGATCGCTGAACGGACGGCGACCCCGCTAGGCACGGTCAAGAGCCGGATGCGGCTGGGACTCCTGGCGATGCGTCGCGTGCTCGAGATGGGTGCACCATGAGTGACGCCGTGCGACCCGCTCAGTTGACCTGCGACGACGTCCGCGAGCTGGCGGGCGGGTTCGTGCTGGGCGCGCTGGACCCGGCCGAGGATGCGGCCGTCCGCGCGCACCTGGTGTCCTGCGCCGATCTTCACGAGGAGATCGCAGAGTTGGGCTCTGTGCTGCCGGTGCTCCAGGCGTCCGTGCCACAGGTCGAGCCGTCGGCTGGACTCAAGTCGCGGCTCATGGCGGCGGCTGCGGCGGATCTCGCCGGGGATCTCCCCGCGCGGGCGGACCCGACATCGACCTCCCTCCGGGGTGCGGCGCCGATCGCGACATTCCCGACCGAGGCCGAGCGCGACGCCCGCGCGGCGCGCCGTTCGACCATGAGCACCTGGGGGCTGCGCATCGCGGCGGTCCTGGTCATCGGTGTGCTGGGCGCCTGGAACGTGTTGCTCCAGGGCCAGCTGGATGCGTCGCGAACGTATGAAACGAACGTCGCCGCGGTGCTGGATCTGGCGGGCGAGGTCGGATCAGCGACGGCAGTCCTGGCCCCGACCCGTGGGTCCGAGGCGGCAGGGGTCGCGGCCGTCGGGGCGGACGGGACCATGGCCGTCGCGATGCGCGATCTGGCTCCGACCGCCGGCAGCGAGGTCTACGAAGTCTGGATGATCGGTGGGGACGGGGTGCCGGTCGCGCTGGGCGGCTTCACCGTCGGTTCGGCGGGGATCGGCTACTTCGAGGGCGCTGGTGTGCCGGCCTCGCCAGGCATCGTGCTGGCACTCACCAAGGAACCGGCACCGGGCGCGACGGCACCGACGACGGACCCGGTCTCGCTTGGGACGACCCTCGGGAGCTGATCCCCCGACGGCGATCGACGCGATCGAGCTTCCGCGGCGCATCTTCGGAGCTGGGCGAGCTCCCCGGCACGTGCCGCACCCCGCTCCCCGGCACGTGCCGCACCCCGCTCCCCGGCACGTGCCGCACCCCGCTCCCCGGCACGTGCCGCACCCCGCTCCCCGGCACGTGCCGCACCCCGCTCCGCGGCACGTGCCGCACCCCGCTCCCCGGCACGTGCCGCACCCCGCTCCCCGGCACGTGCCGCACCCCGCTCCCCGGCACGTGCCGCACCCCGCTCCCGCCAGGTCAGAAACCGGCAGATGTCATCCACCTGAGCACTGGTCAGCCGAGCGACGGGCCAGAGCCCAGTTTCGGGGCTCTAGCCGCCCAAAGTGTCGCCAGATGTTCCGATTCCGACGCATCTGGCGAGTAGCCCCAGACCAATGATCGCCTGAGTGACATCTGTCAGATCCTGAGGATCGACAGGGTCTTGGGGATCCCCTCGGGTCCCGGAGATCCCCTCGGGTCCCGGAGATCCCCCGGGTCTCGGGATCGACGCACCTCTCGTTGCCATCGAACGGACCGGGCAATCGACACACGTGCCCCCCGCGCCACGCGACCCAGGTTCAGGCCTCGGCGGCGGCTCCGGCGACGGCACGGCCCTGGCCGCCGGCCCGTGCCGCTTCGAGCGCCGCCTTGGCGGCCCCGATCAGCGACTCCGCATCGGCACCGTCGGTGGGGAACCGGACCACGCCCGCGGACACCGACACCAGCTTGCCGGCAACGGCGGGCAGCGCCGCGATCCCGGTGAGGACCCGGTTCGCCACGGTCATCCCCGCGGACCCCGGCGCGATCAGCACGAACTCGTCGCCGCCCACGCGACCCACCGTGTCCACCAGCCGCACGGATTCCGCGAGGACCGCCGCGACTCGACGCAGCACGTCGTCGCCCGCGGCGTGCCCGCTGTCGCGGTTCGTCGCCTGGAAGTCGTCCACATCGAACATCGCGAACGAGACCTCCCCGCCCTGTCGGCCGGCACGCGCCAGCTCCAACTCGAGCATCCGCCCCACGGTCCGCTCGTTGGCGAGACCCGTGAGTGGGTCGCTGTGCGCCATGCGCTCGAACCAGTCCGAGCGCTCGGCAGCGGTCGAGGCCAGCCGCGCCCGGTCGACGGCCACGGCCGCCAGCGCGGCGAGGCCGCTCAGGGTCTCGCGCTCCGCCGCATCAAGGACTCGTGGCGCGGACCAGCCGAACCCGATCGACCCCAGCGACGTCTCGACTCCGCCCGAGGCGACCAGCAGCGGCAGGTAGGCGCCGACGAACGCGTCGCCGGCCGGGGTCGTCGCAGCCCGGTCGAACGTCGCCGTTCTCGCCGTCGCGGCGTCGTTGAACGGGTGCGCGGCGTCGGCGGCTTCGGTGGTCAATCGGTCGTCGCCCGCGGCATCCATGCCCATCGATGCGGCGATCACGAGCCCGGCGCGATCGGGATCCTGGACCATCACGGCGCCCATCACCGGCGACAGCGCTCCCTCGGCAGCCCGCAGGATCGCGTCAAGCGCCGCATCAAGATCGCCCGCCGCAGCCACGGCACGGGCTGTGGCGGCAAGGGTCGCGCGGGGGTCGCTGGGTCGAGCGTCGCTGGTCACGGGGCACTCCTGCACGCACGCGTCATCCGGAGTCGGCATCGTACACCCCGCGAAAACGCGTTGACCCGATCCGCCGTGGCATTGATACTCCGCGCGATGAAGCTTGTCGTCGCCATCGTCCACCACGAGGACGCCGGTGCCCTCGTCGAGGCTCTGCTCGACAAGGAGTTCCGTGCCACCAAGCTGCAAAGCTCGGGCGGGTTCCTCAAGCAATCGAACGCCACGATCATCCTGGGCGTCGAGGACGCCGAGGTCGACGAGGTCATGCACATCGTGCGGGACAACTGCACGTCGCGGACCCAGGTGGTGAACCCGATGCCGCCGATCATGGAGCCCGGCGAGTTCTTCATGCCGTACCCGCTCGAGGTCGAAGTGGGCGGCGCCACGGTCTTCGTCCTGCCGGTGGAACGCTTCGAGCGACTTTGACCGACTGGGTCGACGCCCTCGAGTCTGGCGCGCCCGACATCGTCGCGGCCTGGCGCAACATCGACGCGGGCAAGTTCATCAGCGTCCGTCGCGAGGTCCGGCGACGCGCTGGCGCGGGCACGGCCGAAGGCCTTGCCACGCAGCTCGGCGCGCTGGCCGAGGCCCTGACCGCGATCGTCACGCAGTTACCCGATTCCGCGCTGATGCTCCCCGGTGGCGAGGGGGATTGGAACGTCGCGCAGGCGGTCGGACACACGGCGGAGAGCCGTGCTGGACTGACGCTCGCCGCATCACTGGCAGCCGCCGATCGCTGGCCGGCCGATGCCCGCAGCGTCGTCCAGGGGATCCCGGGCGCGCCCGCCACGGACCGAGCGACCCTCCTCCGCAAGATCGCCCAGAGCCAGCGACTGGTGGAACGGGCGGCACGGACGGTCGCCGGGCACGAGGAGGAGCCGTGTCCGCTGGATCATCCGCAGGTCGGGCGCCTTCGCTGCGGCGAGTGGCTGCTGTTCGCCGGGGTGCATGACCTGATGCACCTCGAGCAGTTGCACGCCATCGCCGACAGCCTCGCCGCGGCCCCTGCAGCCCCGACGGCGCCCCGGTGACCCCCGTTCGGCCGGACCTCGTGGACGTCTGGGTGTACCGGGTCACCCGCAGTGCTCGCAACGTCGAGCAGCCCGAGGTCCTCCTGATGCGCCGGGCACCGGGAAAGGTCCTCGCGGGCCTGTGGCAGGGCGTGTCCGGATCGCTGGAGAAGGGCGAGCGTGTCACCGCCGGCGCGCTCCGTGAACTCCGCGAGGAGACCGGCTTCGACGCCGAGGCCATCGAGGCGTTCTACGACCTCGACCTCGTCAACACCTTCCACGAACCGTCCGTCGACGGGATCATCAGCGCCGCGGTGTTCGCGGTCCGCGTCGGGCCCGAGGCCTCGCCGAACCTCTCGGTCGAGCACGACGACTTCGCCTGGCGTCCCATCGACGAGGCCTACGAGGCCGTCATCTGGCCGGGCTACCGCACGGCGATCGAACGTGTTCGCGACGACCTCGGCGACCCCGAACGTGCGCCGTGGTTCGAACTGACGCTCGATGGAGGTCGCGCCGAGCGCGGCTGACTTCGCGTCGTCGATACCCGTCGCGCGATAGACTGCGGGCACGGGCAGCGGACCGGCTCGAGGCGACGACGGAGGCGACCATTGATCGACGGCACACCGGCGACCCGGCGCATCTTCCGGTCCAAGGTCGACACGATCCGGCCCACCTACGGGTTCGAGGACGTCTCGCTCGCGCCCGGCACGGACACGATCGAACCTGACGACGTCGACCTGACGCAGACGTTCGCCGGCATCGACCTGGCCGTCCCGATCCTCGCGTCCGCGATGGACGCGGTCGTCGACCCGCGGTTCGCGGGCGCGCTCGCCCGACTCGGCGGTCTCGCGATCCTCAACCTCGAAGGCGTCCAGACGCGCTACGACGACCCTGACGCCGTCCTCGCCCGCCTCGCCGCCGCCCCCGATGACGAGGTCCAGGGGCTCCTCACCGAGGCGTACGCCCAGCCCATCCGCGAGGACCTGATCGCCGCGCGACTCGACGCGATCCATGCCGCCGGATCGAAGGCTGCCGTGTCCGCGACCCCCGCGGCGGCGCGCCGGTTCGGCGCGTTCTGCGCGGACCACGGCGCGGACTTGTTCCTCGTCCAGAGCCAGGTCTCCAGCGCCCGCCACCTCGCCACCGGCTACGACCCGCTGTCGCTCGATGCGTTCACGCGGTCCATGCCGATCCCCGTCGCGGTGGGCAACACCACCAACGCCGAGGCGGCCTTCGCGCTGATGGAGCAGGGCGCGGCCGCGGTCTTCGTGGGTGTCGGTCCGGGCGCTGCCTGCACGACCCGCGAGGTCCTCGGCATCGGGATCCCGCAGGTGACCGCGATCAGCGACGTGGCGGCGGCCCGCGACGCCTTCCAAACCGAGACCGGGCGTTACGTGCCGGTCGTCGCGGATGGCGGGATGCGTCGGGGCGGCGAACTGGCGAAGGCCATCGCGGCCGGCGCCGATGTGCTGATGCTGGGTTCCCCGCTGGCCCGTGCCGACGAGGCGCCCGGTCGCGGGATGAACTGGGGCATGGCGACGCCCTCGCCGACGCTCCCGCGTGGCACCCGGATCAAGGTCGGGACGAGCGGGACCCTGGAGCGGATCCTGCTCGGTCCGGCGCGCGTGACCGACGGCAGCGAGAACCTGCTCGGCGCGTTGCGCCAGTCCATGGCCGCGCTCGGCGCAGGCACCATCCGCGAGATGCAGCGGGTGGAGATGGTGTACGCGCCATCGGTCCAGACGGAAGGCAAGTCCTGGCAGCGGAGCCGCTGAACGCGGTTGTCGGCCAGTCACGCCAGGGCCACATCCCGACGTCGAGGGCCATTGCCTTGATGGGCGCGTGGCGGATCCGGCAACCCGGGGGGCCGTGGCTCCGGGCGACCTCCGCCGCCCTCATCGTCGCCGCGGCCGTGGCGGCCTGTGGCTCGACCGAGGCGGGTTCGGGCTGGACGTTCGCGCCCGCTGCTTCGACGACGTCGCCGTCATCGACCGCTCCGGCGTCCGCGGAACCGTCGGCGACCTCGAGCACCGAGCCGACACCAGCCCCGTCGCCAGACGCATCACCCTCGCCCGAGCCATCCGCTTCACCCTCGCCCGGTCCGAGCGAACCGTCGTACAGCGTCGTCCGTACGGCGACATGCCCCGGAACGGAGACCTTCGAATGCGTGACGCTCGCCGTGCCGAAGGATCACTTCGGGTCACCGGGGAACGGCCGATGGGAGGTCACCTTCGCCATCCACCGGGCGACCGGGACCCGGATCGGCACGTACGTCGAGATCACCGGCGGCCCCGGCTACGGTGGAATCCCCGATTCGGACGACTACCTCGACTACTACGCGACGGAGATCACGGACGCATACGACATGGTCTACCTGGACCAGCGCGGGATCGGACAGTCCGGGCCCATCCAGTGTGCCGAGGCGGCGACCATCTACTACCAGTCCGCCGCCCGACCTCACGTCAATGCGGAACGTGACGCGGCCCTCGCAGCGGCCCGGAGATTCGCTAGCGACTGCGTCGCCGAGACCGGCGTCGACATCGCGGATCTGCCCTTCTACGCCACGCGCCAGGCCGCCGAGGACCTCGAGGCGGTGCGCGACTATCTCGGCGTCGAGCGGATGGAGCTGTACGGCCTGAGCTACGGGACCCAGTTCGTGCAGACCTACGCCGCCGCGCACCCGGACCGCGTGGCGACGCTGTACCTGGACGGTCCGGTCGACCTCGCCATCGATGCGATCGCCTACTACACGGAGGCGGCCCGCTCGGCCGAGGACGCGCTCATCGAAACGCTCACGGATTGCACCGTCGAGCGCTCGTGTCGACGCGACATCCGCGGTGGTGACGCCCTGGCAGCGTATGACGCCCTCGCGGCGACCCTGTCGGCCGGACCGATCGAGTTTGACTTCCCGTTGGCGACGGGGGCGCTCGAGTCGCGCTCGTTCACGTCCGCTGACCTCGAGAACGCGGCGTTCAACGCCATCTACTACTCGTACGACCGGCTGCTGCTCCAGCGCGCCGTCGCCTCGGCGTCGGCGGGCGACCTCGTGCCTCTCGCCCGACTCGCGTATGGAGCCATCGGGGTCGACCCCGAGACCCTCGAAGCGGTCGTTGATCCCGGCTACTCGGACGCGCTGTACTACGCGGTCGAGTGCCAGGACTACGCGTTCTTCGCCGACGTCGCGGCGCCGGAGGCACGCGTCGACGCCTGGGTCGCCGCCGCCGACGCCAACGCCGTGAACGGGACGCGCCTCGCGACGGGCTTCTACGGGGACCTGCCCTGCCTGTTCTGGCCGAACGCGACCACGGACCCGGTGCGGCCGGCGCCTATCACTGATCCGCCGTACCCGGTCTTCGTCCTCGCCTCGACGACGGACCCCGCCACCCCGATCGCCAACGGGATGCGCATCTTCGCGCGACTCGATGACGCCTACTTCATCCAGGCGGTCGGTGGCGCCCACGTCATCTATGGCTGGGGCGAACCATGCCCCGACGACCTGATGGCCGACTGGCTCGTGCGACGGACTCTGCCCGCGACGCGCGTGACGACCTGCCGGTGGCAGGCGGTGGATCCGTATGTGCCGGTCCCGCCGGTCGCCGCATCCGGGTACGTGGACGCGCTTGATCTGATGCGGACGACGGACGACCAGATCTTCAACGCCTACGAGTACATCAACGTCTACGACGGAGAGCGCCTGACGGTCGGCTGCGACTTCGGCGGGACGATCACCTACGCCCCGACCGACGTCGGCACGCGCGTCATCCTCGAGGCGTGCGAGTTCACGCGGAATGTCGCGCTGACGGGCCGTGGGGCGACCGATGACGTTGCCGGCACGTTCCGGTTGCAGGTGGCGCGCCGCACCGACACGCTGCGCTACGACCGCGATGGCGATGGCGGGGTCACGGTGGTCGGGACGTTCCGCGGGCAAGCCGTGTCGCTGTCGGATCCGGGCTGACGTCGTCATGACTCGCACCCCGATGGAGGAGGAGCTCGTCGCGGACGGGCGCGTCGCGTGGATCCAGACCCGTGGACGGACGTCCGGGGAGCCCCGGCCCGTAGCGGTCGGCTATGTGATGGAGGCCGACGGGAGCCTGCTGATCTCGGCACGGGACGGAGCCAGCGACTGGGCCCGGAACCTGGCGGCCGACCCGAGCTGCGAGGTGACCGTCGGGGGCTCGACCTATGACGCGCTGGCTGAACCGTTGGACCGCGAGGCCCACGTCGCCACGGTCCGGGCGCTGATCCTGCGCTACGGCACGCCGTCCGAGGACCTCGGGCGCGGGCCGTCGTTCCGGTTGCGCCGCGTGGTCCACGCCTGATGGCCCTCGATGAGACGGTGTCGGTCCTGATCGGGCGTCCGCCGTCAGACGTCTTTCGGCATCTCATCGCGGTCGAGCGATGGCCGGAGTGGCTCATCGCGAGTGGGATCGTGGGCGTCGAGCGCGCGTCGGGCGAGGCGCCGCTCGGTGTCGACGCGCCGCTCGGTGTCGACGCGCCGCTCGGCCTCGGGTCGGCGCTGGAGATCCGCCAGGTGCTGGCTGGCGTTCGATCGTCGACCCTGATCACCTCGGTCACGGCCTTGGAGGGGGATGCGCGGTTCGCCGTCGCGGGCAAGGACGCGGACGGCGTCAGCGTCGACCTCGATGCGGTCCTGGCGGCGGAGGGGACCGGCACGCGGCTGACGTGGCGGGTCCGCATCGGTCTGCCGTTCCGGCTCCGCGTGTTCGAGGGGATGGCGCGACCGCAGGTTCGCCGGGCGGCGATGCTAGACCTCGAGGCCTTCCGGATCCGGCTCGAGACAGTCGCCGAGGGCGGCGCGTGACCGGGAGCGCGCCCGTCCTGTCGCTCTACGAGCGCTCCGGCGGCATGGCGTTCTTCGAGGCGTTGGTGGACCGGTTCTATGCGGGCGTCGAGGCCGATCCGCTCATCCGGCCCCTCTACCCGGAGCCGGACCTGGCGGGGGCGCGGCACCGGCTGACGCTGTTCCTCGCCCAGTACTGGGGTGGCCCGACGACGTACGACCAGGAACGCGGCCACCCGCGTTTGCGGATGCGCCACGCGCCGTTCGCCATCGGACCCGCGGAGCGGGATCAGTGGCTCGTGCACATGCGTGCGGCCGTGGCGTCGCTGGCGCCGTCACCTGAGGTTGTCGCTGAGCTGGAGCGCTACTTCACGATGGCCGCGGAGGCGATGCGCAACCGCGAGTGACCGGGTCCAGCCGGTCCAGCGCTCGCCGGTCACCGAGGACGCAGGTACTCCACGACCGCGAGCACCCGCCGATTGTCCTGCGTCTCCCGCTCGAGTCCGAGCTTGCCGAAGATCTGGCTCACGTGGCCCTCCACGGTCTTCGGCTCCAGCCCCAATGCCTCGGCGATCCCGTGATTTGACCGACCTTCCGCCATGAGCCCGAGGATCTCCCGCTCGCGCCGCGTGAGTTCATCGAGCGGCGAGTGCGCTCTGGGCCGACCGAGCAATCGCCCGACGACTTCGGGGTCGATGACGGACCCACCAGCCGCCACGCGACGGACCGCCTCGGCGATGTCGGCGAGCCGGACGACCCGGTCCTTCAGGAGGTAGCCGATGCCGGCTGGATCCGCGCGGATGAGGTCGACCGCGTGGCGAGTCTCCACGTACTGCGACAGGACGAGGATCCCGATCGCGGGTCGCGTCTGGCGGATCTGCCGCGCTGCCTCGAGCCCTTCCGTCGTGTGGGTCGGCGGCATGCGGACATCCACCACGACCACGTCGGGGTCGTGGCGCTCCACCAGGGCCATGAGCCCCTCCACGTCGCCGGCCTGCCCGACGACCTCGAACCCGGCCGCCCCGAGAGCGGCGGCGAGCGCCTCCCGGAGGAGGACGGCATCGTCGGCGAGGACGATGCGCAGCGATCCGGCGGGGCTCGTGGCGTCGGGGGTCATGTCAGCGGCAGTGTCGCGCGGACCGTCGTCCCCTCGCCGGGCGGACTGACGATCTCCAGTATCCCCCGCGCCACCGCGACGCGATCCGCGAGCCCGTGCAGACCGGTTCCGCGCGCCGGGTCCGCGCCACCTCGACCGTCGTCCTCGACGACCGTCACCAATCGGTCGCCCTCCACCGTGGCGGTCACCCGGGCCTTTCCCGCGTCCGCATAGCGAGTCACGTTGGTGATGGCTTCGGCGATCACGTAGTACGCGGTGGCCTCCACGGTCTCGGAAAACCGCCGTTCCGGGATCTCCACCGTCATCGGCAGTGGGGTCCGTTCGGCCAACGAGTGCACGGCTGCGGCGAGCCCGAGTTCGGTGAGGATCGTGGGATGCAGACCCCGGGCGATCGTCCGGACCTCCGCGACCGCGGCCTGGAGCTCGGCGGTGGCTTCGTCGAGGAGATCGGCGGCGCCCGTGGTCGTGTCGCGCGCCAACTGCAGCCGCATCGCAAGGGCGACCAGCCGCTGCTGCGCGCCGTCGTGAAGATCGCGCTCGACGCGTCGGCGCTCCGCATCGCCGGCCTCGACGATCCGCTCCCGGGACGCCCGAACCTCCTCCAGCTGCGCCTGCACCTGCGCCGCGAGTCGCTCGTTCTGGAGGGCCAGCCGCGCGATCGAGCCGACGGCATCCACGAGCCCTGGGTCCTCGACGAGGGCGACGGGGTCGTGGATCAGCACCGCGAGTGCCTCACCGTCACGCTCGATGCGGGTGACGGCGCGCTCACCGTCCGCGGGGATCTCGATCCGGTGCCCGCCGGGGTCGACGTACCCGTCACCAGCGGGCGCCGGAAAGGCCAGTTGAAGGGTCGGGTCGCGCATCGCCCGGGCCAGGATGTCGCGCAGGCCCCCGACCGGGACGCCGCGTCCGAGTTCGACCGCCAGGTCCGCGACATTCGCTCGCGCAAGCTGCGTTCGCAGCACGCCCACCAGGATGGCGCTCGGGATGATCAGGGCCTGGACCAGGCCGAAGACGTTCCAGGAGTGGGTGGCGACCTGGGCGGCCTCATCGAGGTAGGCGTCGGCGTAGTAGCCCGCGAAGACCGTGGCACTCCAGATCGGGGCGGCGAGGACCATCGGCCAGGTCGCCCGTCGACCGGCGGGTCCCCGCGCCCGCCAGTGGCGCCAGAGTTCGACGAGCGCGGCCAGCATCAGGAACGGGATGAGCACGATGGTGGCGTCGGTCACGAGCTGCCACAGCGTCTCGGACGGGAAGAAGCGGAAGGGATTGCCGCAGATCGGCCAACAGGGTTCTGGCGAAAGCATCAACCCGACCGCCTTGACCCCGATCGCGTAGGCGTAGGCGAAGGTCACGAAGCGCCGATCGAAGGCATGGACCAGGTGTCCGCTGGGATAGGCCAACAGGAGGTGGAAGAACACCGCCGCCCAGAGGTCACCGAACAGGAAGAGGGGGACCTCGATCAGGGCATGGGGCTCGATCGGGATGTAGCCAAGCGCCCAGATCGCCCCCGCGAACTCCCAGAGGACCAGGATCTTCCACAACTGGCTGGTCGGCTGTCGCGTCATCAGGACGATCAACGCCAGGACCCAGATCGCGTCAACCGCCAAACCGATGAGCCGCCCCGTGGGCGTGATGCTCGGGTCCAGGTCCTCGGGTGCCGTGGACGACAGGATCACCTGCGGTATGGCGATCAGGGCCAGGTACGCCGTGACGGCCCAGAGCGTTCTGGTCCGGTGCTGGTTCATGACGGGCATCCTCGCACCGCAGTCCAGCCCAGCACCACCGGAAGAACCCTCGGAAATCCAGGACAGAGATGCAGGGATGCCTCCGGTGACCCGTCGACTGGAGCGGCGCATCGTCGTGGCATCCCCGGATCAACCGGGTCGACGAGGGAGTCAGGTTTGATGCATGCGACGCAGATGTTGAGGGTCTCCACAGCGCTGATCGACGAGCGCCGACGGCACGCGACCACGGATCGGCAGCGACGGGCTGCCGCTCCATCGACCCGCACGGATCAAGCGACCTGGCCGCTGGCGCTTGTGAGCGTGATCTTCACGGTGATCGTGCTGCTCGCGAGCCTCCCGGCGATGGCCGGTGCTCCGGTCTCGGCAGGCCAGCCTGGCCCGACACCGGCACCGAACGCGGCCCCGCTGCTCGGAGCCGGCCGCTGACCGCGACCGCATCCCTGCTGCTCGGAACCGGCCGCTGACCGCGACCCTGCTGCTCGGCACTCCAATACCAGTGCACTTTCTGCGACAGATGAGCGTGGTCGAGCACCCGGATCGCAGCCTGGGTGGCCATCCACGAGGAACCTGTCGCCAAGGTCCCAGTACCAGTGGAGTTGGCTCAGCGGCCTGCTGCTCGCCGCTGCTGATGGCCGCGCACTCGGCTGGATTACGGCCGGGCCGCGGCTCAGTGGCCTGCCAGTCCGCGCCGCCACCGCCCGCCGCCTGGCCCGGACATCGCCGCGGGTACACTGGGGTCCAGTCGCACCGCGGCACCAGGGAGGGCGAGATCGAGCGATGGCGGAGGGGACCGACGAGACGGCGAGTCAGGCGGCCGGGCGGGCGGCCGACCGGCCGATGAGATCACCGGATGAACCCACGAAGCGCGGCAAGACCGTCCACGGTGAGGCCGCCAACGCCGGTCATCGCGTCCTCGCCCCGGACGATGCCGAGGTGGAGGCGTATCTCGAGACCGCCCTCAAGGCCCCGGCCCCGACACGCTCCCCCGAAGACCAGCCGGCCGGTACCGGCGCGTCCGAGGCCGGCCCCGGGACGGTGGTCGTCCTCGACTTCGGGAGCCAGTTCGCGCAGCTGATCGCGCGGCGCGTCCGCGAACTGGACGTCTACAGCGAGCTACTCCCGCACGACACGCCGCTCGAGGAGATCCAGCGACGCGGCGCCCGTGCCGTGATCCTCTCGGGTGGCCCGATGTCCGTCTACGACACGGACGCCCCGCGCCCGGATCCCGCGATCTGGAGTGGTCGGATCCCCGTGCTGGGCATCTGCTACGGCGCGCAGCTCATGGCTCACGAACTCGGCGGGGACGTGCTCCCGACGAGCCACCGCGAGTACGGTCCCGCGAACGTCCAGCTCAACAGCGACAACGGTCTCTTCGCCGGCCTGGAACGCGAGCAGCCGGTCTGGATGAGCCACGGCGACTCGATCACGCGACTCCCCGAAGGATTCGAGGCCACCGCCCAGACCGATTCCACGCCGTTCGCCGGTCTTCAGGCACCCGACCGGAACCTCTACGGGATCCAGTTCCATCCCGAGGTGGTCCACACGCCGCGCGGCCGCGACGTGCTGCGCAACTTCGTCCAGCACATCGCGGGCATCGAGCCCACCTGGACGGCCGCCAACTTCATCGACACGACCGTCGCCGGCATCCGGGACGCGTGTGGACGCGCACGCCCGGGAGACAGGGTCGGACGGGCTCGTCATCTGTGCGCTGTCGGGCGGCGTCGATTCCGCGGTGGCGGCGGCGCTCGTCCATCGCGCGGTGGGTGATCGGCTGACGTGCATCTACGTCGACCACGGGCTCATGCGGAAGAAGGAGTCGGAACTGCTCCGGGTGACCTTCGAACGTGATCTCGGGATGAACCTGGTCATGGTGGATGCCCGCGACCGCTTCCTCGCTCGACTCGCCGGCGTCGCCGATCCAGAACAGAAGCGCAAGATCATCGGCGACGAGTTCATCCGGGTGTTCGAGGAGGAGGCCGCGCGGCTCGGCCAGATCGACTTCCTGACCCAGGGCACGCTCTACCCGGACGTCATCGAAAGCGCCACCTCCGAATCGAAGGCGGCGCAGAAGATCAAGACCCACCACAACGTCGGCGGTCTGCCGGCGGACCTCCGGTTCCAGCTCATCGAGCCGCTGCGCTACCTCTTCAAGGACGAGGTCCGCAAGGTTGGGCTCGAGCTGGGCCTGCCCGACGCGATGGTCCTGCGCCAGCCGTTCCCCGGTCCCGGGCTCGCGATCCGGATCATCGGCGCGGTCACCGCGGAGCGTCTCGACACGCTGCGCGAGGCTGACTGGATCGTCATCGACGAGATCAAGGGCGCCGGACTCTATCGGAGCCTGTGGCAGAGCTTCGCGATCCTGACCCCGATCAACAGCGTCGGCGTCATGGGCGACGGTCGGACGTACGCGAATGTCGTCGCCATCCGTGCCGTGACGAGCGAGGACGGCATGACGGCCGACTGGGCCAAGCTGCCCTACGACGTGCTCGGCAAGATCTCGTCCCGGATCGTCAACGAGGTCCCCGGCGTCAACCGCGTCGTGTACGACATCAGTTCCAAGCCACCCGCCACCATCGAGTGGGAGTAGTCCCTCCGGTGCGCCGCGACACCGGACCGATGGGCCATTCCGGCCGCCTCACATCGCGCTAGCATTCCATCCATGGTGGACCAGTCCCAATCGGCCGACGATCCGTCGGGCGCCGTCTGTCCGTGGTGTTCTGCGCCACGACCCGATCCGACCGCGGAATCCTGCTCGTCCTGCGGCGCACAGCTCCTCGGCGCGGCCGAAGAGGCCGTCCCCGGGCTGACCGCGGTGGATCCTGTGGCCATCGTCCGATCCAAGCAGGCCGTCCGCTCGCGGAGCCGACTCCTCTCATGGCTCAGCGGTGACGATGGTGACGAGCCGTTCACCGCAGCCCAGGGGCAGGCGCTCGCGCCGCCGGACCTCGACGTCCGCCGGGAGATGCTCCGTCTCGAACTCGAGGCGGCCGTGGCCGCCCTCCAGGCGGAGAACGACGCGCTTCTGGCCGAGGCGGTCGCCGATGGTCGTGTCGTGGAACTTCCTGCCGACGCTGAGACCGACGACGACGACGCGGCCGCCGACACCGACGCGCGTGACGCGACCGATGCGGCGGTCATGGCGGCCGCCGACGCGACCGCCAGCACCGACGACGCGGGGACCCAGCCAGGGGCCTGATCGGCGCACCGCTATCCTTCGGCGGTGCCTGAACGTCTTCCAGCCCCGGGTCCCTCGTTCCTGCGCGAGCACGAGGTCCGGATCGGCGACCGCCTGCTCCGGGCGGGGATAGCCCGTCCATCCGATGCGCCCGACGGTTGGTGGCTGACGATGCTCTGGGTGACCGATGACGACGGCGTCGTCAGTTTCCGGGATGTCGCGCCGGCTGCGGGCCCACCCCCGGATCCACCGCTGGCCCGCCTCGGGCCGGCCGTCGCCGGAGCGCTGTCCGGGCTGATCCTCGAGGATGCCGGGCGATTGCAGATGCGCCTCGGCGGCATGGTCGCGCCCGAGGATCCGACCCGACCATGGCGCGCGCCCCTCGCGATCCGCGCGGCATTCCGGTTCGAGCCGGCGCGCGCCGCGACGATGCGCGAGAACGAGTTGGCCGACATGGTCCTGGCCGGGTTCCGCCGGGCCGTCGAAGGGCTGCATCGACCGTAGGTCGGGGTGTTCGGTGGCTCACGACCACGCACGTAGGGAACGGTCCAGCTCTCTCGGGGCCCAACCCGTCTAGACTGCCTCGACGATGCGAGACATGTTCGACGACTTCATGGAGGAGCTGCGTCGGCGCGAGGCCGAGGCCCGCGGCGAGCCGCCGCCCCCGCGACGCCAACGTCCGCCCGACGAGGATCCCGACGATGGGTCCGGCGACGAAGGCGACGGATCGGGCGCCGACGATGGCCCCGATGGCTCGGATCGTCGGGCGCCCGGCGGGCCGCGTCGACCGCGACGCGTGACCGTCGTCGACGGCGGGACCGGCGGCCGGCGCATCGGTCTGTGGGTCGCGTTCGGCGTCATCCTGGCCGTCTTCGTGCTGTTCAGCGTCGGTGTGGACCTGTGGACCGACGCGCTCTGGTTCACGAGCGTCGGCTTCGATGCCGTCTTCTGGACTCGAGTGAGCACGCAGGCCGCCCTCTTCGTCGCCGGGTTCGCCATCACGGCGATCATCCTGCTCGGCAACCTGTGGCTGGCGCACCGCTTCAGCCCCGCCGGGGACGGCGCGGGCGGCAACAGCCTCCGCGGGTACCTCGACCGTCTCAACGATCGGATGGCGACCGCCGGCGCCGGCGGACCCGGGCCGAGGCGGACGGGACCGGCCGGGTTCGGCGAGCCGCGCGACGCGCTCTTCACCGCCGACGATGTGCCCGACCTCACCCCGCTCGCGGGCGTCGGTCTGGCCATCCTGGCCACCTTCATCGCCCTGACGATCGGTGGCGGGCTGGCCGGAACGTGGGAGACGATCCTGCTGTGGGCGAACCGCGTCCCGTTCGCGCCCGCGGGCGGGGCCGCCGTCACCGACCCGATCTTCGGTCGCGACATCAGCTTCTTCCTCTTCGAGCTGCCGTTCTTCCGGCTCGTCCAGGGCCTCTTCAACGGGCTCGTCGTGGCGGCCCTGCTGATCGCGGGCGTCCGATATCTGGTGGGCGCGGCCCGCGGCGGGCTGATCCTCGACCGGCGGGTGCGTCTCCACCTGGCGCTCCTTGGCGCGCTGTTCCTGCTCTCGGTCGCGGTGGGGTATCAGCTCGACAAGTTCGACCTGACGTACAGCACGCGCGGTGTCGCGACCGGGGTCAGCTACACGGACCAGAACGCCCAGTTCCTCGCCTTCGACGTCCTCACCGTCATCTCCGGGCTGGCCGTCGTCTTCCTGGTGGCCGGCGCGCTGATGTCGCGGATCTGGCCGCTCGCTTTGACGCTGGGCGTGTGGTTCATCGCGTCGATCGTCGTCGGGACGGTCTACCCCGAGGCGATCCAGCGCTTCACGGTCGTGCCGAACCCCTTCGCCCAGGAGCGGCCGTACATTCTCAACAACATCGCGATGACGCGTCTCGCGTTCGGCCTCGACGACTGGGAGGAGCGACGGTTCCAGGGAGAGGCCGTCCTGACCCAGGAGCTGATCGATGGCGATGCCGACACGTTCCGCAACGCCCGGCTGTGGGATTACCGCCCGCTGTCCACCACGCTCGACCAGCTCCAGACGTTGCGGACCTACTACGACTTCACCGATGTCGACACGGACCGCTACGTCATCGATGGCGTTCAGCGCCAGGTCATGCTCGCGGCGCGCGAACTGGCCCTGGAACAGAACGTGAACGCCACTGGCTGGCTCAATCAGCGGATCATCTACACCCACGGCATCGGACTGGCGATGGTGCCCGTCAACGAGGTGGCCAACGAGGGCCAGCCGCGTCTCTTCGTCGGGAACGTCCCGCCGATCTCGACCGCCGGGGCCCCGACGGTCACCGAGCCGCGGATCTACTTCGGAGAGCGGCCGTCCGGCTACGTCATCACCGGCGCCAAGCAGCCCGAGTTCGACTATCCCACCGGCGAGGGGGACGATCCGGCGACGAATGGGGCCGCGACATCGTGGCGCGGTACCAGCGGGATCGGACTCGATTCCGGCATCAATCGCCTGCTGTTCGCGCTCCGGTTCCGCGACTTCGACATGCTCATCAGCGACCAGGTGACCCCGGCGAGCCAGCTGCTGTTCCACCGGTCGCTCGGCGATCGCCTCGGGAACATCGCCCCGTTCCTCCAGTACGACAAGGATCCGTACCTCGTCATCAATGAGGAGGGACGTCTCGTCTACATCCAGGACGCGTACACGACCTCGGACCGCTTCCCGAATGCGCAATCGTTCGGCGGCGTCCTCGAGGCGAGCTCCCTGGGGCGCCAGTCCTTCAACTACATCCGGAACAGCGTCAAGATCACCATGGACGCCTACGACGGGACGATGCGCTTCTACGTATCGGACCCCGACGATCCGATCATCCGCGCCTACCAGGGGATCTTCCCGTCGCTGTTCGTGTCGCTCGACACGCTCCCCGATGATCTGCGCGACCACTTGCGCGTCCCCGAGGAATTGTTCAACGTCCAGACGAACGTGTTCGGGCGGTACCACGTGACCGACCCGCAGCAGTTCTTCCAGGTCGACGACCTGTGGACGGTCCCGCAGGGGCAGACGAGCGAGCAGACCCTCCCGTCTGAGGCCTACTACGTGGTCATGCGCATGCCCGGCGAGCCGAGCGCGGAATTCCTGTTGCTTCAGCCGATGGTCCCCAACGGTCGGCCGAACATGATCGCCTGGGTCGCGGCCCGGATGGACGGCGACAACTACGGGGCGACGCGCGTCTACCGGTTCCCGGCCGATACGACGGTCTTCGGGCCGGCCCAGATCGAGGCCCGCATCGACCAGGATCCTCTGATCAGCCAGCAGGTGACGTTGTGGAGCCAGGCGGGCAGCACGGTGATCCGAGGCAACCTCATCGTGGTGCCGGTGGGGGATTCGCTCCTGTATCTGCAGCCGGTCTACCTGCAGTCCACGGGGTCTGCCTTCCCCGAATTCCAGCGCATCGTCGTGGCCTCGCCACGCGAGGTGGTCTGGGCGGCGACCTTGAGCGAGTCGCTTCGGCTGCTCCTCGAAGCCGAGGCACGCCCGGGTACCGGTCCGAGTCCGGCGCCGACGCCGGGACCGACACCATCCGGGTCGCCCGGTCCGTCCGCCACGCCGCGACCCACGCCGCCCGACGGCGACCCGCTCCCCGCCGACGTGGCCGGGTTGATCGATTACGCGAACCGCCACTTCGAGCTGGCACAGGCCGCGCTGCGCAACGGAGACTTCGCCACGTACGGGACGGAGATCGCGCTCGTGGAGGCTGCCCTCGCGCGGCTCGACGAGCTCGCTCCAAGCCTGGGTCTGCCAAGCCCCTCCCCGTGAGCATCGGGGGCACGCTCGTCACCGCCCTGTTGGTGACGCTGGCGCGTCCGTCCACGTGGCTGCTCGCGCTCGCCGCCTTCCTGATCCGCGGCGGGATCGTGCTGCTCGTCCTGCCGATCATCATCCTGCCGACCCCGGTCGGGATCGCGAACCTGGTCGGCCCGACGCTGATCGGGTTCGTCTTCGGCGGGATCTCCACGGGATTCGTCACCCTCGCGGTCGCCCTGATCCTCGGGCTCCTTGCCTGGATCCTGGCTGGTGCCGCGGTCGCCGGCGCCGTCGAGACCGAGCTGGCCCTGGAGGTGGGCGGTGACGAGGACGTCGCCACGACCGGTCGCCTGCCCGCGCGGCCGCGGCCTGGATCGGCTGGTCGGGCGATGGCCGCGCGGCTGTTCACGATGGCGCCGCTCCTCGTGGCGCTGGTCTGGGGCGCGGCGATCATCGTCGCGGTGGCGTACGCGGAACTGACGCTTCCCAGTGATACGGACCGGCCGATCCTGTGGCGGATCGTGACCACGGTCCCCGAGGCGGTCGTGGTGATCGGGCTGGCCTGGGCGATGAGCGAGGTCCTCGCGGCCCGGGCGGCTCGTCGGATCGCCCTGGATGGCGCGTCGGTGCCGCGCGCGATCGGTGGCGCGTTCGTCGATCTCGTCCGCCATCCGGTGTCGTCGATCGTGGGGTTCGCCGTCCCGCTGCTCGTCCTCGTCATCGTGCTCATCCCGGTGGCGGCCGCCACGGGGACGGCCTGGGATGGACTGCGGACGGCCTTGCAGCGCGGCCAGACCCCGATCGAGACGGCCCTGTCCCTCGTCGCGTTCGTCGGGCTGTGGCTCGGCGGCGCGATCCTGGCGGCCATGGTCTGCGCCTGGCGACAGGCGGTCTGGACGGTCGAACTGGTCCGGCGGCGGCGTGGGACGTTCGGGGTATCGACACCCTCCCGTCCGGGGGGCTGGAACACCGACGGCCCGTCTGTCACCCTGTGACCGCGCCCCATCGCGTCGCGGTGGGCCCGGGGTGGCGAGGTGACCGATGACCCTTCGCACGATCGATTGCGCCGAGTGCGGCGAGACGGTCCCGTACGGTCGATTGTCGTGCCCGGCCTGCGGATCCCTTCTGGCGTCCGTCGCGGGAGCGCCCCGGACGACCGGTGATGAGGCGCCCGCGGCGATGTCGCCGACGCGCGTCGAGCGCGCCCTGCCACGCGACGATGCCGGGACGATCGGGAGCTACGAGCCACCAGGGGCGCCCGTGCCACCGATCCTGACCCCCGTCTCCGAGGATCCGGGCCTGCTGTCGCCCGCTTCCGCGCTCGCGACCGGAGCCGCGGCCGCCACGACCGGAGCGCCGCCCGCCGCGACACCGCCCGAGTCGACGGCGCCGACACCGATGTGGGCGATCGCCGGTCTGGACGTCGGCATCGATCGTGCGGTGGCCATCGGGGCCGGGCTGGTCGCGATCGGCCTGCTCCTTCCGTGGTCGAGGGTCGTCATCGGCAGCCCGAACCTCACCTCGTACTTCGGGACATGGGGGCTCGCGGGGCCGGCCCACATCGTCGTCCTCGTCGCGGCCGTGGCGATCGCGGCGCTGGCCGGCGTCCCGAATCGGGCGCCGGTCTGGCTGCGCGCCGGGGTGGCCGGCCTGCTGCTCGGCGCGTTCGTGATCGGCCTGCTCTGGCCGTATGTCGTCGGTCCGCTCGGTGCGGCGGTCGGGTCGCTGGTCAGCCTGGTCGGGGCGATGGTGCTCACGATCGCGGGTGTCGCGGCCCTGTGGCGCTCCCGTCACGCGACCGGCGAGCCAGGAGTCTGAGCCACCGGCGCATCGGACGGCGACTGCTACACTGCGCCGGACGTTCGTCGGCGAACGCGGCGGACCCGCGTTCCAACCCTTCGCCGACGCGACATGGAGGCGGCTGACCACAGCGAATGGACGAGATCCTCGCGCAGATCGGGTCGACGATCAGTGGCGTCGTCAGTAGCGCTCCCGTCCAGTTCGGCCTCCGGGCGATCTTCGTCTACCTGGCCATCGTCTGGCTCGCGACGGCCTACTGGGCGTTCCGCGACATGCAGCAGCGCTCAGACAACGTCATCGTCCCGTACCTCGCCGCGGCCGGGATCATCCTCTTCACGCCGATCCTGTTCGTGTTCGCGGTCTGGGTCTACAAGATCATCCGACCGCACGAGAAGATCGGCGAGGTCTGGGAGCGCGGTCTGGCCGAGGAGGCGCTCCTCAACGAGGTGGAGTCGATCCACCATTGCCCCGGCTGCGACCGACGCATCGACGATGAATGGATCATCTGCCCGTCCTGCCGCACGCGGTTGAACCGCGTCTGCCCGAATTGCAGTCGGCTCGTCGGGATGGACTGGTCCCTGTGCGCGTGGTGCGGCAAGGACTTCGAGCGACGTGAGGCCCCGGCGGCCATCGATGCCGGCGCGACACGACGAGAACCCACCGGGCGGCTGGCGGGCGGGACCGGGACCGGGGCCGGTGAACCGGCACGCCTGCGGCCATCTGCCCGCTCGGCTGGTGGGCGGGGCGGCACCCGAGCGGCAGCCGCGCCGGCGCAGGATCCGCTGCCCGAGCGTTGAGCGGACCCGGGCCGGACGACGCGGCTCGCGGCGAGGAAGGCGAGGAGGCAGGCGCGGCGAGGACGACGAGGCTCGCGGCGAGCACGACAAGGCTCGTGGCAAGGACGACCCACCGGCATCGCCGGACCCTGAGGCGAACCCCGACGTGGACCCCGCCGCGGACCGGCCGCCACCGGGCCCCGGTCCCGAACCGGCTCGGCAGGCGAGACCGGGTGCCTCCACGTTCACGATCGACGGCCGCTCCGCGCCGGCACTGTTCGTCGTCGGCTGGCTGGCGACGATCCTGGGTCTCGGCACGATCATCATCTCGGCGATGGCCGGAGCGGGCGGTTCGCCAGTCATCGCGATCGCCGGGCTGATCATCGTGTCGATCGGGCTCATCGCCGCCGGCGGGTCGCAGGGTGTCGAGCGTCGCGCGCGGGGGCGAGTCGGCTACCAGGGCCCGTCGCCGCTGCTGGTGTTCGCCGCCGCGATCCCCGTCTCCCTGTTGGGCGCGGTGCTGGTGGGCGTGCCGCTTGGGCTGGCAGGGGTCGAGGTGACCGGCCCGGTCGGGCAGCTGGCAAGTCTCGCGGTCCAGACTGCGGTCTACGTGGGGCTGATCCGGCTGCTCGTGGTCGACACCGGGGCGCTGTCCTGGGCCGAGATGGGCCTGCGGCGGTTCGATGGACGCGCAGTCGGCGAGCTGGTGGGCGGGGCGCTGTGGGCGCTGCCCGTCATCGTCGCGACCGCGATCCTCGCCGCGTTCCTCGCGACGCTCGTCCCCGACATGCCCGCGAGTCCGCTCCCGCCGACCGGCGAGGCCAGCGGCCTGATCCTGCAGCTGATCGCCGGAGCCCTGATCGCGCCGTTCGGGGAGGAGCTGCTCTTCCGCGGGCTGGCGACCACGGCCTGGGTGCGCGACTCCGGCTTCGCGAGGGGCGTGTTCCGCGCCGCGTTCCTGTTCGCGTTCGCGCACGTCATCGGGGTGAGCGGTGAGACGGCAGGCGCTGCGGCGGCGACCGCGCTGGTGGCGTTCGTCGCGCGGATCCCGGTCGCGCTCGTGCTCGGTTGGCTGTTCGTACGGCGCGGGTCGTTCTGGGCCGCGTTCGGTCTGCATGCCGCGTACAACGGGATCCTGCTGGTCCTCGCCGACATCGCGCTGCGGTCCGGCCTGCTTCCGTAGCGAGTGCCGCAGGGGTCGTGGCGCCGCGCCGACCCGTGGCCGCCCGCCGACCCGTTGCCGCTCGTCGACCCAGATCGCGCCCGCCGACCCGTGGCCGCCCTTCGACCCAGATCCCACCCGCCGACCCGTTGCCGCCCGCCGAACCAGATCCGCCCGCCGACCCGCTTTTTCCGTCACATGTTCCCCACCTGAGCACTCGTCAGCGCCGCAGCCGTCACGGGTCGACGCCATGGCCGGATTCGTGCGTGGCGCGCCGCCATCGGATGGCGTCAATCTGCCAGATGATCATGAGACGCGACATTTGGCAGCGGCCGGTCGACCAATGCTCACCTGGGTGACAAATGACAGGAACGGCGCCCTGGAGCCGACGGCAGCCGCTCCCTGGGGCCGTCGGCACCACGCGCCGCCCCCACGCCGCGCCGCCCCCACGCCGCGCCGCCCCCGCCCCCCGCCCCCGCCCGCACGCCGCGCCGCCCCCCCCGCCCCACGCCACGCCGCCCCACGCCACGCCCCGCCCCACGCCCGCCACCCGATAAGCCACGAGGAACCCGAGATGGACCGCCGGATAAGGGCCTCTGCGTAGGCTGGACCCTGTCCTCGAGGTCCGGATGGCGGGGGGAATCGGCGGGCTCCCGTCGCTCGGGCCTTGAGGACACCCAACCCGCCACCACAGCACGACCGGAGGCGAGTCCGTGGCCGAGCGTCCAGCTCCAGTCCCGGGCGGTCGGGCGATCCGGGAACTGCCGTTCGCCGAGCGTCCGCGTGAGCGGCTCGCGGCGCGTGGCCCGGCCGGGATGGCGTCGGCCGAGTTGATCGCGCTCATCTGGGGTTCCGGGACGCGCGGACGGTCCGCCGTCGATCTCGCCGTGGACGCCCTGGCCAGCCATGACGGGCTGACCGGTCTCGCCCGCGCGACGGACATGGAACTGGCCGCCCTTCCCGGGATCGGCGAGGCGAAGGCGGCCCAACTCGTCGCGGCCTTCGAGCTCGGCCGGCGGCTGCTCGCTGATTGGCCGTCGGGTCGTTGGTCCATCCGCGGCCCGCGGGACGTCGCGGATCGACTCATCCTGCAGATGGGCCGGCTCGAACGCGAGGAGCTTCGTGCCGTGGTCCTCGACACGAAGAACCACGTCCTGCGGGTGACGACGGTCTATCAGGGCAATGTCAGCGCCTCGCTGGTTCGCGTCGGGGAGCTCTTTCGCGACGCGGTCCGACTCAACGCCGCGGGCATCATCCTCGTCCACAACCATCCGTCGGGCGATCCGACCCCGTCGCCCGAGGACCTCCACCTGACGGCCGAAGCCCTGGCGGCCGGGCGACTCCTCGACATCGCGCTGCTCGACCACCTCGTGATCGGGCACGACGCGTACGTCTCCCTTCGGGACCGCGGGATCGCGTTCGATCGGCCGGGAGTGACGTGACGCTGGCGACGAAGGTGGCAGCGCCCGGGGTGTCGTAGAGCCGGTCGACCCCGGCCGAGCCGGTCGACCCCGGCCGAGCCGGTCGACCCCGGCCGAGCCGGTCGACCCCGGCCGAGCCGGTCGACCCCGGCCGAGCCGGTCGACCCCGGCCGACTCGCGCCCTGACCGGGGTCCCCATGCCTGCGGGGTATACTGCGCGGGCTCCGGCGCCCGACCGTATCTCGCGATCGTTCCCGCCGCGCGATCCGCCCGACGCCCGCGGAAGCCGCGCCACGATCAACCACCCACGAAGGACCCGCCCGCCACGATGCTCGACCGACTCCTCGGCCTCTTCTCTCGCGACATCGGGATCGACCTCGGGACCGCGAACACGCTGGTCCACGTCCGAAACCGCGGGATCGTCATGAGCGAACCGTCGGTGGTCGCGATCGACGCCAAGACGCGCCGGGTGCTCGCGATCGGGTCCGAAGCCAAGCGCATGGTGGGTCGGACGCCCGCCAACATCATCGCCGTTCGCCCTCTCCGTGACGGCGTCATCAGCGACTTCGATGTCACCGAGCAGATGATCAAGTACTTCGTGAACCGGGTTCACGACCGAGTCGGGCTGATCCCGCGACCTCGGATGCTCCTGGGGATCCCGTCGGGCGTGACCGAAGTGGAGAAGCGCGCCGTTCGCGACGCGGCCCTCAACGCCGGCGCCCGATGGGCGCGCCTCATCGAGGAGCCGATGGCGGCCGCGATCGGTGCCGGGCTGCCGGTCAGCGAACCGTCCGGGAGCCTCATCGTCGACATCGGCGGCGGCACCACCGAGGTCGCGGTCCTGAGTCTCGGGGGCATCGTCGTGTCGCGCTCGATCCGTATCGGTGGCGATGAGATGGACCAGGACATCGTCACGTTCGCCCGCCGCGAGTACAACCTGTTCCTGGGCGAGCGGACAGCGGAGGACATCAAGATCGCCATCGGGTCCGCGTACCCCGGGGAATGGGACGCGCAGCGCGTCACGCTCCGTGGCCGCGACCTGCTCACCGGGCTCCCGCGCAGCGTCGAGGTCGGCGCCGACCAGATCCGTGAGGCGATCGAGCCCTCCGTCGCCCAGATCGTCGATACCGTCAAGGACACGATCGAGGAGACACCGCCGGAGCTCGTCGCCGACATCATGGACCAGGGGGTGGTGCTCGCCGGCGGTGGGGCCCTCCTCGCCGGTCTGGACCGACGCGTCGCCGAGGCCACGCAGATGCCGGTCCACGTCGCGGATGACCCATTGACCTGCGTCGTGCGTGGGACGGGCGTGGTCCTCGAAGAGCTCGACCGGATGGACCGCGTCCTCGTCGCTGAAACGTACTCGCGCCCGCCGCGCTAAGAGCCGCTCGGGGAGACCCGCGATGACATCGATGCTCGCCGATCGCGCCGCCCGCCGGCGTGGTATCGCGTTCACGGCCCTGCTGATCATCACGGTCATGCTCATGGCCATGTCGTCGAACCCCGGTGTGCGCGAGGTCCAGAGTGGGATCGGGTTCGCGTTCCGCCCGATCCAGGGTGCCCTGGACCAGGTCGCGGGCGGGATCTCGTCGGTCGCGGCCGCCATCGCCGAGATCGACCGACTGCGGGTCGACAACGCCGCCCTCCACGACGAGAACGCTCGTCTCCAGGCCGAGAACGCCCGCGCCACGGAGATCGAGCGCGAGAACGACCAGTTGACCGCGCTCCTGCAGCTGCGCAGCGGCTACGAGTTCCAGACGACCGCCGCGGCCGTGATCGGACGCGACTCGCAGGAGTTCCGGCGCCTCGTGGTGCTGGACAAGGGTCGAGACGACGGGATCGCGGTCGGTGACGTGGTCGTTGCCGCCGGCGGGGCCCTCGCCGGTCGGGTGACCGAGGTCGGGTCGACCGCCTCGACGGTCGTCCTGCTGACCGATGCCGAGTCGACGGTCATCGGGCTGCTGGTCGGGAACGCGGCGACCGGCGAGGTCGTCGGGCAACTGGGTGGCGTCCTGGTGATGAACCAGATCGACTCGAGCGAGCTGGTGTCGCTCGGCGACGAGGTCGTGACCGCGGGGATCGAGCTCGCCAGCGGGATCCGCTCGCCCTACCCCAAGGGCCTGCTGATCGGCCAGGTCGTCGAGGTCCGGCTCGACGCGAACGACGTCGTCCAGACCGCCTACCTCGAACCGACCGCGAACCTGGAGAAGCTGGAGTACGTCCTGGTGATCCTCGACTACGAGGGCGGGCTGCCACCGATCGAGGAGCAACCGGTGGATTGCAGCGGCTCCGAGGGCACCCTGCCGACGGGCGAGCAGCCCTGTTTCACCCCCACCGCCAGGCCGTCGGGCAGTCCGAAGGTCACGCCCAAGCCGTAGGTCCGGGCGGGCCGCTGGCGCGCGATGCCCGCGAGTCGTCAGCGCGACACGGCGCCCTGCTACGCTTGCCCGCGATGAAGGGGATCGTGCTTGCCGGCGGGACCGCCACGCGGTTGTACCCGCTGACCATCGTGACCAACAAGCACCTGCTGCCGATCTACGACCGGCCGATGATCTACCACCCGCTCGAGACGCTCGCGGGGATGGGGATCCGGGAAGTGATGATCGTGGTCGGCGGCAAGAGCGTCGGTGACGTGGTGGAGCTGCTGGCCGACGGCTCCCACTTCGGCCTGGACCTCACGTACCGCTACCAGCGTGGCGCGCTCGGCATCGCCCACGCGATCGGCCTTGCCCGAGGCTTCGTGGGCGACGATGCCTTCTGCTGCATCCTCGGCGACAACGTCCTGCGTGGCCCGTCGCTCGCGCCCGTGGCCGAGGCCTTCGAACGTGGAGGCTACGGCGCGGGCACGCTGCTCTACTCGGTGCCGGACCCGGAGCGCTTCGGCGTGGCCGAATTCGACGCCGACGGGCGAGTGGTCGGGTTCGAGGAAAAGCCGGCCAGCCCCAAGAGCGACCTGATCCCGATCGGCGTCTACTTCCTTCGGCCCGATGCCTTCGACGTGATCGAGCAGCTGGCGCCGTCGGGCCGCGGTGAGTTCGAGATCACCGACGTGCTCAATCACTACGTCCCGGGCGGCGGGCTCTTCACCGAGGTCTACGACGGGCACTGGACCGACGCGGGGACCGTACCGTCGCTCCTGCGGGCGTCGGAGATGGCCCGTGACGAGGACGCGGCCGGGCGGCTCCATCCGCCCGTCGAGCGGCCCGCATCCTGACCACGTCCCGTGGCTGATCCCCCCGCGTATCCGCGCCTGCTCGTGACCGGCGGCGCCGGGTTCATCGGGTCGTGCTATGTCCGCGACGTCCTGGCGCGACGGGATGGGACTCGCATCACGGTCCTCGACAAGCTCACATACGCCGGCAACGAGGCCAACCTGGCGACGGTCCGCGACGATCCGGAGCAGGCCTCGCGTCTGCGCTTCGTGCGCGGAGACATCGCCGACCCGGCGGCGGTCGAGCCCCTCGTCGCGGACGCGGACGCCGTCGTCAACTTCGCGGCCGAGTCGCACGTCGACCGATCCATCCTCGATCCGGAGGCGTTCCTGCGCACCGGCGTGATCGGTGTCCACGTGCTCCTGGAGGCGTGCCGCACCGCGCCGCATCGTCCCCGCCTCCTCCAGGTGTCCACCGACGAGGTCTACGGCTCGGTCGCCGAGGGCCACAGTCCCGAGACGGCGCCGCTCGCCCCGCGCTCCCCGTACGCCGCCGCGAAGGCCGCCGGGGAGTTGCTCGTGGGGAGCTACGTGGTGACTCACGGTCTCGACGCCGTCGTGACCCGCGGTTCGAACACGTACGGCCCGTATCACCACCCCGAGAAGCTGATCCCCCTGTTCATCACCAACGCCATCGATGACCTGCCGCTGCCGCTCTACGGCGACGGTCTCCAGCGTCGGGACTGGCTCCACGTCACCGACCATGCCGCCGCCGTGGACTTCGTCCTTCGCCACGGGACATCGGGCGAGACCTACAACGTCACCGGCGGCGAGGAGCGGACGAACCTCGAGACCGTCGAGCGGCTCCTCCGTCATCTTGGCAAGCCGTGGTCGCTGGTCCGCCACGTGGAGGATCGACCCGGGCACGACCGCCGCTACGCGATGGATGGCTCGAAGCTCGCCGCGCTCGGCTGGACGCCGCGGATCCCATTCGAGACGGGGCTGGCCGACACGGTGGACTGGTATCGCGCCAACGAGCCGTGGTGGCGCGCCGCGCGATCGGGCGACTGGGACACCTGGTACGAGCGCCAGTACGGCGCGCGGCTGGGCTGATGCGGGTCGCAGTCACGGGGATCAGCGGGCGGCTGGGCGGCGCCGTCCTCACGGCCCTCGCGGATGCGCCGTTCACCGGGCCGGCGGGCCCCATCGCGTGGGACCGGGCGGCGTTCGACCTCGATTCGCCCGACGGGATCGGTGCCCGCCTCGACCGCGATCGACCGGAGGTCGTCGTGCATGCTGCCGCCTGGACCGATGTCGACGGCTGCGCGCGCGACCCGGATCTCGCCCTCCGGCGCAATGGTGACGCGACCGGCGTCCTGGCCCGCGCCTGCGCCGACCGCGGCGTGGACCTGGTCGCGATCTCCACCAACGAGGTCTTCGCTGGGACCCGGACCGACGGGGTCGGCTACGCGCCCGACGACCCGACCGACCCGCCCAACCCCTACGGCGCCTCGAAGCTGGCGGGGGAGCGGGCCGCCATCGAGGCATTCTCCGGCGACGGTCGCGAGGCCGGCTGGGTCGGCGAGGATCGCCCGGTGTCCGGCGGCGCCGCGGCCGGGTCGGCGCCGCGCGCGACGCTCGGCATCGTCCGCACCGCCTGGCTGTTCGGACCGCCTGGGCGCGACTTCCCGCGCAAGATCCTCGAGGCGGCGGACGTCGCCAGGGCCGCGGGCGAACCACTGCGCGTGGTCGGCGACGAGTGGGGCACGCCGACCTATGCTGCCGATGTGGCCGATGCGATCGTGGAACTGCTCGCCGATGATGCCCATGGCGGCACCCATCACCTCGTCAACGGCCTGACCGCGACCCGCGCGCTGTGGGCGGAGTACGTGGTCGGCCGGTTCGGCCTCGATGTCGCGATCGAGCACGTCCCGGCGAGCACGTGGCCCCGTGCGTCCTCGCCGCCACGCTGGGGCGTCCTCGCCGCCACCCGGCTGCCATCCGGCGAACCGCTCCGGGTCTGGCCGGACGCGATGGCCGACTACGCGCCGTCGCTCGAACGCGCGTGGCACCGCGGATGACGGACGAGCACCCCCCGTCCGGGATCGCGGGCGTCCGCTACGGGACGGTGACCCGCTACGCCGACAGTCGAGGCTCGTTCCGCGAGCTGTGGCGCGCGAGCGTCCTCGGTGATATCGGCGGCGCCTTCGTGCAGGCCAACCTTTCGGTCTCCGCGCCCGGGGTCCTCCGCGGTCTCCACGTCCATCGTCACCAGCTCGACTACTGGGTGGTCAGCGCGGGGCGGGCGTTCGTCGCGCTCGTCGATATCCGGGCGATACTCGCCGAGGATCCGACGTCGGCCGCGGTGGCGACGCCCGTGATCGAGACGCGCGAACTCCAGGCCGATGACTGGGTGGTGATCCCCGCTGGAGTCGCGCATGGCTTCCTCGCCCTCGAGCCGCTGGAGATGTCGTACCTCGTCACCAACGAGCACGATGGGTCCGACGAGCTCGGCTTTGCGTGGGATGACCCGATGGTCGACGTCGGCTGGCCACGGGTCCCCGACAGCCCCGACGGACGCCCGATCCTGTCAGATCGGGACCGCACGAGCCCCTCGCTCGCGGAACTGGTGGTGCGTCTGCGCGCCAGCCCCTCCTGACCGCACGCCACCCGTCCCCCCGGCACCCCACCTGGACGACTCCGAACGGGCTACGGTGGCCCGGACCATCCCGCGATTGAGCCCCCGACCCCCCGCCTCGACGCTCCGCTGGCACTCATCCCTGCGTCACTCGGAGTCCGGTATTGCGCAAGTCGGTCGTCGCCCTCGTCTTCGTCATGCTCGCCGCCCTTGGCGCCTTTGCGCCGGTGGCCAGCGCGGCGCCGGTCAACCCCAAAGTGGTGATCATCGTGGGGGCGACGCACGGCACGACGTCAAGCTATCGGGCCAAGGCCGACAAGGCCTACGCGGAGGCGATCAAGTACACGACGAACGTGGTCAAGGTCTACAGCCCCAACGCTACGTGGTCGAAGGTCAAGAGCGCGACCAAGGGCGCCTCGATCGTCATCTACTTCGGTCACGGCAACGGCTGGCCGAGCCCGTATACGTACGACCCGAACTACACCACCAAGAACGGCTTCGGGCTGAACGCGAGCGCCGGGAACGGCGACAGCAACAACAAGTATTACGGCGAGCCCTACGTCTCCACGCTGGAGCTGGCCCCCAACGCCGTGGTCATCCTCAATCACCTGTGCTACGCGTCGGGCAACTCCGAGGGCGGTGACGCGGCCCCGTCCCAGGCGACCGCCCGCAAGCGCGTGGACAACTACGCCGCCGGGTTCCTCAAGGTCGCTCGGGCCGTGATCGCCGATGGCCACGCCGGACCCGAGGCGTACATCCGGGGCCTCTTCACGACGCACGCGACGATCGAGGAGATCTGGCAGAGCGCGCCGAACTTCAACGACAACGTCAAGTCCTTCCCGTCGGTCCGGACGCCCAACGCCACGGCCTACACGGACACGGACAGCCCGTCGTCCGGGTACTACCGCTCGCTCGTGGCCAAGCCCGGGCTGACGAGCGACCTCGTCACCGGCGCCTCGTATGCCGATACCGGTGTCGATCCAGCGACCCTCCAGGTCCCCGGCAACGCGGCCGTGGGGTCGCTCGGCGCCGAGCTGTACGACGCCGCCGGTGAGCCGACCGGCCCGATCCCGGCCGGGACGCGCCTCCGGGTGGTCGCGCCGGGGTCCACGATCGCTTCGGTCGGCGTCGCGTCCGTCCGCGTCGAAGGGGTCGATGACCCGTCCGTCAGCGGCTGGGTCATCCCCTCGGACCTCGTCCCCAAGGACAGCGCCGCTCCGGCCGTCTGGGGGGTCGATACGGGGCTCGGCGTCTTCTCGCCCAACGGTGACGGCCGAGAGGACACGGCCACGATCAGCGGCCGGTTCTCCGAAGTCGTGGACTGGTCGGTCCGGGTCAAGGACGGCGAGGCCGTCGTGCACGAGGTCTCCGGCAGCGGCGACGACTTCGACCTTGACTGGAACGGTCAAGACGGTGCCACGTCGCTCGCCGACGGTGCGTACGACATCGAGATCGAGGCGCAGGATGCGTGGGGCAACGGCCCGACGACGCAGACGGCGTCGATCGAGATCGATACCGTGGCCGCGCAGCTTGCCGGGCTGACACCCGATGCCACCGCCGATCGATGGCTGTCGCCCAACGGCGACGACTCGCGCGAATCCGCCTCGTGGTCCGCGACGATGACCGAGCCGGGCAGCCTGGTCCTGCAGGTCTACGACGCGACCGACGCCCGGGTCCGGATGGACGTGACCTCGAGCACGACCGGCGCCAACGATGTGGTCTGGGATGGCCGCGACGACGACGGCGACCCGGTCCCCGATGGGCTCTACTCGGTGCGGATCTCGCCGCGGGACCTCGGCGGGACCACCGGAACGTCGACGTCGAGACCGGTCCGGATCGACACGACTCTCGGGTTCGTCAGCCTCTCGAAGACCCTCTTCCACCCGCACGACGGCGACAGTCTCGCGCCGACCACGACGCTCGGCTACACGCTGACCCGGACGGCGACGGTGACCTGGGTCATCAAGGACGCCGCGGGCAACGTCGCAGACACGCTCGTCGACGGGGTCGAGACCGAAGCGGGGACGTGGACGCGCGTCTTCGACGGCCGACGGCTCGATGGCTCGGCGCTCCCCAACGGCACGTACACCTCGGTCGTGACCGCCGTGCATGACGGCCTCACCGTCACCCAGTACCGGACCGTCCGGATGGGCGCCTTCGCGATCTCCGCGTCGGACAGCACGCCGAAGCGGGGCCAGAAGATCACGATCTACGCGACGTCGGCGGAGCCGCTCTCGACCCGGCCCCGGCTGTTCATCAGCCAGCCCGGCCGGGCCAAGTGGAGCGCGCTGATGACCAAGACGAGCACATACGGCTACAAGGTCACGATCACGCTCAAGACCGGCGGGAGTGCGGGGAGCGTCAAGTTCAAGGTCGTCGCGGACGACACGCTCGGCCACCGCCAGAAGACGTCGCTGTACCTGGTCAGCCACTAGCGCGACACCGTTCAAGGGCGGTACGCCATGGGTTCGTACCGTGGCACGGTCGCAGGCGACATCGCCCCACGTCAGACGACGCGATGTGCCGTCAAGCGGTCGAATCGTGCGAATCGAACGTTCCACGGTGATCTGGTGCGAACTGGTGTCCGTCCCGTCGCCAGGTACCGTGGGACGGTAGCGGGTCGGGTTGCTGCCGCCCGCCGTCCCGTGGCACGACCGCACCGGTCCGCACCGGACCACCCCGTACCGGTCTGACCCGGGACCATCTTCGGATTGTCCGGCCTCGTTCGGGCCGATAGGGTCCGAGCCATGACGCGTCAGCCTGCCCGCCGCATCGTCGCGCTCGCGTTCGTGCTGGCGTCAGGTCTGCTCCCGGCCTCGGTCGTGGCCGCCACGCCCCCGGTCTCGCGGCCGCTCGCCGCGAGCCGTGACGCCGGGCCGCAACCACCGGCGCTCCAGCCCACGATCCACTACGAGGACGCGCTCGCGCATGCCGATGACCGGATCCGGTTCCGTCCGGGCGGCGCGGTCACCGTGCCGTTCCGCCCGCGCGCCGGCGACCGGTGGCTGGTGGGCGGTGGCACGCCGCGCCCGCTCCCGGCCGGCCGGCTCAGTGGACGGGCGATGCTCGCGCCAGACACGCCACCCGTCGCCCCGGTCGACCAGCCGACGATTGATCCCGCGACCCTCCTCGTCGCCGACGGCGCCCGCTTCGACCTTGCTCCCGAGGCTCCCCGGTTCGGCCCGACCGCGGCCGTGGATCCCGGCGCCCTGCGTCGCGAGGTCTTCGGCTTCCTTCCGTACTGGGAGCTGACCGATCGCTCGACCCGTCTCGACTGGGACAAGATCTCCACCGTGGCCTACTTCGGCGTCGGCGCCGACGGTCAGGGCAACCTGATGAAGCGCGATGCCGACGGGTCCACGACGGTGGGCTGGAGCGGCTGGACCAGTTCGCGGATGACCGCCGTGATCGACGCGGCACACGAGAGCCACGCTCGCGTCGTCCTCACGGTCCAGAGCTTCGCCTGGTCGTCGACCGGGCTCAAGCGCCAGAAGGCGCTGCTCGGCAGCGCCACAGCCCGGGCCAACCTCGCGCACCAGATCGCCCGCGCCGTGCGCGATCGAGGCGCGGATGGCGTGAACCTGGACTTCGAGCCCATCGCATCGGGCTACGCCGACGAGTTCACCGCGCTGGTCCGCAAGGTCCGCGCCGTGCTGGACCGGACCGCGCCCGGCTATCAACTCACCTTCGACACCACGGGCTGGATCGGCAACTATCCCATCGAAGCCGCGACGGCCAAGGGCGGTGCCGACGCCATCGTCATCATGGGCTACGACTATCGCTCGTCGAGTTCGTCGCGGGTCGGCTCGATCGCGCCGCTCGGCGGCGCGACGTACGACATCACGGACACGCTGCGTGCGTACACGGCGCGCGTGCCGGCGTCCAAGCTCATCCTCGGCGTTCCGTACTACGGTCGCGCCTGGTCGACGTCGTCGGACAAGCTCGGGGCGAAGAACATCTCGGGGACGAAGTACGGCTCGTCGGTCGCGGTGATGTACGCGACGGCACGGGAATTCGCCAAAGAGCACGGCAAGCGCTACGACGCCACCGAGGGTGTCGCCTGGACCGCATACCAGCGCAAGAACTGCACGACGACGCATGGCTGCGTCAAGCCGTGGCGTCAGCTCTACTTCGACGACGCGAAGGCGATCAAGGCCAAGTACGACCTGATCAACCGGCTCGACCTGCGCGGAGCGGCCATCTGGGCGCTTGGCTACGACGATGAGCGACCCGAGCTGTATCAGGCGATCCAGGACCGCTTCATCACGGACACGGTGCCGCCGGACATCACCGCCGGCACGCTCCGTCCCGCCGTGTTCTCGCCCGACGGCGACGGGCGGGCCGATACGGCCATCGCGACGCTCACCGCGACGGGGCTCATCACGTGGGGGTACACCGTCAAGCCGCTGACCGGCAGCAAGGCCGGCAAGACCATCCGCTCCGGGAGCGCGAGCGGACGCAGCCCGCGGTTCACGTGGGATGGCCGAGACGCCGATGGGGATCGCGTCAGGGACGGCTCCTATCGCATGACGCTCTGGACGGCGGATATCTCGGACAATCGTGCGGAACGATCCTTCACGGTCGTCGTGGACACGACGGCGGCCACGATCGTCCAAGGGTCCTCACCGGGTTTCCTGACCCCGGACGGCGACGGACGCCACGACACGCTCGATCTCGGGTGGACCTCGACCGAGCCGGTCAGCGGGCGGGTCCGGGTGCGCGATCGTGCCGGGCGAACGATCCGTGCCTGGAAGATCGACGAACTGTCCGCCTGGGACGCCGCGTGGAACGGTCGGTCGACGGGTGGGACGACCGTCCCGGACGGTCGCTACATGTACCGCGTGAGCGGCCGCGACGTCGCGGGCAACCGGACCGTCGTCGAGCGGCGGATCATCGTCGACCGAACGATCCGCTCGGTCCGCTGGTCGGACCGGTCGTTCGACCCGCGGGCGAACGAGCGGAGCCGGGTCGAGATCGACCTGCGTCGGGCGGCGACCCTGACCGTCGTCATCGAGCGCGCCGGCGTGACCGTGCGGACCATCTGGACCGGTCGATCCAGGGACGCTGGTGTCGTCCGCTGGACGTGGGACGGTCGAGCGAGCGATGGGAAGAAGGTCAAGCCCGGGCGGTATCGCATCGTGGTGACGGCGACCAGTCACTTCGGGACCACCCGCTTCACCCGCCCGGTCGACGTGGCCGTCCCCTGAGCGGGTCGCGCCCTCTACACTCCCCCCGATGATGAGCCCAGCGACGGGACCGGGGGACGGCGTGTGGGTGGTGGTCCCCACCTATCAGGAGGCCGAGAACGTCGGCCCCATCACGGCCGCGATCCTCGACGCGCTGCCCGCGGCGACGCTCCTGGTCGTGGACGACGGGTCGCCGGACGGCACCGGGACGATCGCCGACGGGCTGGCCGCGACCGACTCGCGGATCCGCGTCCGGCACCGCCCCACCAAGGAGGGCCTCGGCCGCGCGTACCTGGACGGCTTCGGCGTGGCGCTCGAAGGCGGCGCCGCGATCGTGGTCCAGATGGACGCCGACTTCAGCCATGATCCGGCGAGTCTCCCGGCGCTGATCGGACCGGTGACTTCAGGCTCCGCGGACCTCGTGATCGGCTCCCGATACGTGCCCGGCGGAGGCGTGCGTGACTGGGGCATCGGGCGACGGATCCTCTCACGTGGCGGCAGCCTCTTTGCGCGGGTGGTCCTCGGGCTCCACCCGCACGATCTCACCGGCGGGTTCAAGGCGTGGCGCGCCGGGACGCTCACCGCGGTCCCCTTCGCCGGCGTCCATGCCGGTGGCTACGTGTTCCAGATCGAGATGACGTTCCGTGCCGACCGTCTCGGGGCCCGGATCGCCGAGGTGCCGATCGTCTTCGCCGACCGTCGCGTGGGGCAGAGCAAGATGTCGCGACGGATCGTGGTCGAGGCGCTGCTGGTCGTGGTCAAGCTGCGGGTCGAGGAGCTCACGGCCCGCGTCACCGGCCGCGCGCGCCTGTGACGAAACCGGTGATGAAGCCCGTGAAACGAACGACCCTGGGGGCCATCGAACCGACGCCGCCCCCGCCCGGGGTCCGCGTGGTCATGGACGTGCGCCCGCTCCAGGAGCCCGATCGTGCCCCGCTGACCGCAGCGTACCTTCACGGGCTCCTCGGCGCCTTCGATGCCGACCCGCTCCCGGGCGAATCGTTCTCGTTCCTGCTGCGCAGTGACCTCGACGACCCCACGGTCGCCTATCCATCGCTCGATGTCGTCGGCCGCCGGCTGCTCCCGCCGACTCGCCTGTTGCGCTCGGCGGCGTTGACGATCGACCCGTTCCTGCTCCGGGGCGCGACCCTCGGGGCGGCATGGCGGTCCGACCGGAGCGGCGCGGCCGGGGCCGTCTATCACACCATCGGCGCCGGGCCGCTGCCGATCGCTTCGGACCTGCCGATGATCGCGACGCTCCTCGATCTCGCGGCCTGGGAGCTCCCCGACCAGTACAGCCGCTCGATATCGGCGCGGTTCGGCCAGCGTCTGCGGGGTCGCCTGCTCCGGGATGCGAGCGCGGTGGTCGTCGGCAGCCCGGCGGTGTCGCGGCTGGCGCGGCGGCTGCTGCACATCCGGCGCGACCGGCTCCGGGTCATCCCGCTCGCTCCTCGTCCGGCGTTCGTGCCCCTGGCCGACGGGGTCGTCGACGAGGCCGGCGACCTCGAACGGGAGCGTCTCGGGCTGACCGGCCGCTACCTCGTCTACTCCGGGCGCTACGACGCCCGCCAGGATCTGCCGACGCTGCTCCGCGCGCTCGTGACGCTGACCGCCGCCGGTCGGCCATCCGGCCTGTCGCGAAAGATCGCGTGGCCGCCGCGCATCCTGCTCGTGGGCGCGAGTCCCGATGATCGCGCGTCGCTGGCCCGGGCCGCCGCGCGCCAGGGGATCGGGGAGAGCCTGGCGTACGCGCAGATGCTGACGCCGGATGCCCTCGCAGGCCTCGTCCGCGGTGCGCGAGCCGCCATCCTCCCCGTCGTCTCGGAGGCGGCGGGCCTGCCGGCCATCGAGGCGCTCGCGGTCGGGACGCCGGTGGTGGCGTCCGCCGTCGGGGCGCTGACCGACCTCGTGGGGAGTGGCGGCATCCTCGTGGAGCCGCGTGACCCGGACCGGCTGGCGTCGGCGCTGCGGACCGTGTGGCTCGACGGGCCCGTCCAGGCACGGTTGGCGGCGCAGGCACGGGCGGTGGCCGTCGCCGGTGGCCGGACGTGGGCCGACGTGGCCCGTGAGACGCGGGCGATCTACGCGGACGTCGGAGTGCGCCCCCCGGCGTGACCCGGCCACGGGACTGGCGACAGGCGCCGCCGCGGCGAGCGGTCTACGCCGGCGGTTCCTTCGTCCCGGCCTTGAACGAGACGGGGTCCGTGGTCTTCATGACCTGGATGAAGGTCTGGCCGATCGTGAGCGTGACCTCGTTGCCGTCCTTGTCGAAGAAGCGGGTCGGCTGCTTGAGCGCCGTCTTCTTCCACGTTCCCTTGATGGTCTTGCCGTTGGTCGAGATCCAGGCCGTGCCCGAACCGATGACGTCGGCTTCGAGGCGGTTCTTCTCCGGATGACCGTCATTCAACGGCCCGAACGACATGCGCATGACGATGACGTTCCGGGGCGCCACTCGCCGGTCGTCAGCGGCATCGACCTGCTTGCCCTCGCCCGTCACCGAGCGGAGGTAGCGATTGGTCTTGCGGTCGTACTTGTAGGTGATCGTGTTGGCGTTGTAGCGGACCGTGATGCTCCCGCCGTACGGTCGGGCGTCGAGCGGCGCGTCCGGGGCGAACCGCCAGGCCGTCTTGTAGGCCTTGTCCTCCGCGCCGATCCGTTGGCCGAGGGACCGCAGCTTCGGCCCTTCGGTGTACAGGTTGTGCGGCGAGAAGCGCGTCGTCAGCCGGTAGAACGAGCCGTTGTAGCGGAACTCATCCACGTTGTACACGAGCTGCCCGGCGCCCTTTGCGCGCAACGTGTCGATGGCCTGCGGGGATCCGCCGGCGTGGGCGTAGATCGCGCGCCACTCGGCAGCCCAGGCGATGTAGTAGTAGCGCGCGCTGCGGACCGGGCCGACGACCGTGGGCATGTCGTCCTGGAAGATGGCCATGTAGCGCGGGATCCCGCCCTCGGCCGGGGCGTGCCAGACGACCGACGCGGACGCGAGCCCGGACTGCGGACGCGCCGGTCGCAGGTCGTCGATCATCACCGCGATCGGGTGGCGGGCCGCGATCTTCGGCGTGACCAGCCGACCCGTCAGGGGCGCCGGGACGGGGAGCGGCGTCGGTTCGGGCGTGGGGGCCGGGGTCGGGGTGGGGACAGGGGTCGGCGTCGGGACGGTGGTCGGTACGGCAGTGACTGACGGCGCGGCCGTCGGACCGCTGGAGGTGGCCGACGGTGTCGGCGAGATCACCGCGACCGGCGGGCTGGCCGACGGCGCGGTCCGGAACGTCCCGGCCGCGACGGCCACGCCGATGCCAACGGCCACGATCGCGACCACCACGATCGCGATCCCCACACTCCGGTCCCTGGAGATGCCTGCTGTCATCGATTCCCCACGGCGTCGCCCGTCGTCAGCGCCCCAGCTCGGGGTGGAGGTGGCGCGAGCGCGCCCGGGGAGGATATACGACCAGCGCAGGACGACGTTCGCGGACCCGACGACGGACCCGACGACGGACGCGACCCGGCGGACCAGCGTAGGCTGGAGGTCGGCGCCGATCCCGCGAGCCCCGGCGTCGCACGCAGAGGACCACCGATGGCCGATCCCCAGAAGCCGATCCGCAAGCGGGCCACCCCTTCCACGTCTGCGGCCGCGACGCCGAAGCCGCGCGCGGCGAAGCCGAGTCCCACCAGGTCGACGACCGCAACGACCAGCGCGACGACGTCGCCCGCAACAGGGCCGACCGACGTCACCGAGGACGCGTCCCCGTCCCACCGGCGCCCACCCGCGGCCAGGGCGGGGGTCGCGGTCATGGCCCTCCCGTCACACGAGCCGAAGGCTTCTGCGTCGGTGCCGACCGAGGGGCCCATCGTCGAGCGGCTGACCGTCGATCGGGCGTCGGTGGGTCACGCGCAGGCGGTGCAAGCCGACGTGCGCCAGGGGTCCATCGGTCGGTTGCACGCGGTCGACGTCGCCGTCCACCAGGGAGCGATCGGGTTCGCGCGTGGGGACAAGGTCTCCGTCGAATACGGGGCCGTCGGCCTGTCCGTCGCCGGCGAGACGCGCATCAGCCAGGCGGGCGTTCGCACGGTGATCGCCCGCGACGTCACGTTCGAGCAGGGGATCATCGGCACCTCGGTGAGCGCGACGGCCCGCTTCGAGCGCTCGAGTGCGGTGCTCCTCCTGGTCGCCCAGAAGGTCGAGGGGAACGTCAAGGTCCTGTTCGACTGGCGGGCAGGCCTCGCGTTCGGCGCGGTGGTCGGGTTGCTGGTCGCGCTGCTTCGCCGTCGCTGAGACCGCGACGTCGGCTGCCGCCGCGTGACTACCCGCGGCGGCGACGCCGTCCGGCGATGCGCGGATCCAGGCCGGCCGCCTTCGCGGCGGCGATCTTCGCGGCGGAGGCCTCCTCGGTGTGCTGTCGATGGAGCGCCACCACCTCGGCGGGCTCGCCTTCCATGGCCACCTGACCCTTCTCGATCAGGATCGCGCGGTTGCAGTACTCGGTCACCCAGTTCATGTCGTGGGTGACGAGGACGACGGCCTTGGCGGCGCGGACCAACTCGATGACCCGCGCCTTGGACTTCTCGCGGAACGTCGCGTCGCCCGTGGCGAGGACCTCGTCGAGCAGCAGGATGTCGGGGTTCACGGAGGTGGCGATCGAGAACCCGAGGCGGGCGCGCATCCCCGACGAGTAGATCTTGAGCGGGGCATCGATGAAGTCGCCCAGCTCGGCGTACTCGATGATCGACGGCAGCAGCTCGCGCGTCACGGCGTCGTCGAGTCCGAGGAAGGCGCCGCCCAGCAGGATGTTGTCGCGCCCCGAGAGATCGCGGTCGAACCCGGCGCCGAGGGTCAGCAGGCCGGAGACGTGACCACGGACCTCCACCGACCCCTCGGACGGGCGGATGATCCCGGCCAGGACCTGGAGGAGCGTGCTCTTGCCGGCCCCGTTCGGCCCGATGACCGCGAGCAATTCGCCCTTGACGACGCGGAACGAGACGTGGCGCAGGGCCCAGAACTGCTCGCCGCCGTCGCGACCCAGCGCCTGCCCGAGCGATCGGCGAAGCGTGGTCTTGCGGGTATAGCGCAGGTCGTACCGGACCCCGAGATCGTCGACCTTGATCGAGCTGGGCTTCCCGGTCCGGACGAGCGGCGGCGGCTCGGGTTCGGCGGTCATCACAGGACCTTGGCGAAGTTCGGCTCGAGCCGCTTGAAGGCGATCGTCGTGAGGGCGAGGAGCCCGAGGCTGACGAGCAGCAGCACCCCGAGCGACGCCCAATCCGGCCAACTCGGCAGCGACCCGCCGCCGTCGGCGGAGCCGTAGATGACCTGCCGATACGCTTCGAAGAGGACCGCGAACGGGTTCGCGGCGAGGATGTTGCGTAGCCACGGCTGCTCCTGGAACAACGAGATGTCCTCGAGGGCCGACAGGCTGTACAGCCCCGGCGAGAGGAACCACCACAGCCGCAAGACGTGGCGCAGGGCGTTGCCGAGGTCGCGGAAGAACACGTTGCCCGCGGCCACGAGCAGCGAGACCGCGAGCGTGAAGACGTACTGGACGGCGGCGATCACCGGGATCAGCAGCAGGAACGGCGAGATCCGGTCCGTATAGAGCAGCATGATCCCGCCGAGCGGGATCAGCCCGAAGATGAACCCGGCGACGCCCGCCGTGGCGGCCGCGACCGGCAGCACGATCTTGGGGAAGGCCATCTGCTTGATGAGCCGCTCCTGGCTCACAACGGATGTGGCCGCGTCGCCGACCACGGCGCTGAACCACTTCCACGGCAGGATCGCCGCGAAGATGAACAGCGGGTAGTCTTCGATCCCGGCGCCGCGCGACACGATCGCGATGAAGATGACGTACACGACCATCTGGAGCAGCGGATCGAGGACCCACCACAGGTTGCCCAGGATCGTGTCCGCGCCGCGCTTGCGCAGGTCCGCGCGGACCAGGTAGCGGACCAGCCGCCGCCGCGAGCGGACGTCCCCGATGGCCTCCCGGATGAGCGCGATCGGACCGGGCCGTCCGGCGGCGTTGCTGAACGCCGCGGGCGCTTCGGTGGTGGTCGACATCGCGCGGAAGGGTATCACTTCCCCTTCGGCGGACCGGTCTCCAGGAACCTCGAGATGAACCGGGCGCTGGAGCCCCCGTCGGTCCATCCGACGTGTCGCTCGACGTAGGCATCGTAGCCGGAGAGGTCGAATCGGCCGTCGCGGATGGCCGCGATGACGCCGTCCGTGTCGGCGACCTGCGTGCCGATCATCTCCGTCCGGTAGTCGAGATACAGGCCAGGAGCTCGCTCATAGTCGGCCAGGTCCGGGACCACCAGAATCAGCGGTCGGCGCAGGACGGCGTACTCGTTGATCGCGGACGAGTAGTCCGTGATGAGGATGTCCGTGGTCATGAGCCAGTCGTTCATCTCGTCGTGCGGGTCGACCACCAGGTCGTAGCCGGCCGTCGCGGACGCGCCGGGCGACAGGTTCGGATGGGCCTTGAGGACGAGGACGTGGTCGGCCGGCAGCGCCGCGCGGAGCGCCTCCGCATCCAGTCCGGTCGCCGCGTGCTTGCCGCGCCCTCGCCCGCGGAACGTGGGGGCGTGGAGCACGACCGTGCGACCCGCGAGGACCGGATGCGCGGCACCGAGCTTCGCGCGGGTCGCGGCGACGGTGGCCGCATCGAAGAGCGCGTCGGTCCGCGGCGAACCCAGCGCCAGGACCCGTTCCACGGGCGTTCGAAGCGCGGCTGCATAGGGGACGCGCGCGGCCTCCGACGGCACCACGACATAGTCGTAGTAGCGATGGAGGAACGTGGCCTCGGGCTCGCGGAGCGGGGTGGACGCGTCGGCCCCGAAGCGCTTGAGCGCGCCGACCGCGTGCCAGACCTGGACGACGGTGGTGCCCGCTCGATGGGGCGCCAGGTGGATCGGCAGATACGCGTTGTCCACGATGAACAGCCGCGCGGTCTGGAGGTGGTACATGCCGCGGACGAGGCGGGCAAGGTAGGCGAGCTTGCCCAGGAACCCGTAGCTGTAGGGCTCGAGCAGCAGGACGGGGCGGCGGTCCGGGTGCGCGGCGAGCAGCGCGGCGTGGATGGCCGCGAGATTGCCCTCCAGGCGCGGCACCCGCGCCGTGGCCAGGACCACTTTCCGACCCGAGATCGGGAGGACGGAGCAGGCGATGCCCACCAGCCGCAGGAGGAGCCGCGCCAGGCGATATTCGAGGTGGCTCACGATCCGGGGTGGCTCACGCGGGGTCAGGCCTGCTGGCGGACGATGATGTTCTGTCCGTCGAGCGTCCGCTCTTCGTCGCGCATGAGCGTCGCGATCACGTCGGCGACGGCGGACGGCTGCATGATCTTGGTGGGGTCCTCGTCCGGCGCCAGGATCCGGCGCAGCTCCGTGGCGGTCCGGCCCGGCGAGATGCTGTAGACCTTGATCCCGGTCCCGGCCAGTTCGTCGGCGAGCGTCTGCGACAGCGAGACCACGGCCGCTTTCGATGCGGCGTACGCCACCCAGCCCGGTCGGGAGGTGATACCGGCGGTCGAGGCGATGTTGAGGATCTTGCCCGGCCGGCCCTGGATCGTCCGGACGAATTCGCGCGTCAGCAGCAGCATCGCGAAGACGTTGATCGTGAACGTGGTCACGAGGTTGGTCGCGGTCGTGTCGAGCAGCGCCTTGGGCTCGGCGTAGCCGGCGATGTTCAGCAGGACATCCATCCCGCCGAATTCGTCGTTGATGCCGGCGACCAGGTCCGGGATCCCATCGAGGTCGCCCAGGTCATACGGGATCTGCTTGACGGTCAACGCGGGCGCGTCGATCAGCGCCGCCGTCTCGGCGAGCCCGTCCGCGTTCCGGGCGATGAGCACGAGGCCCGACACGTCGGGCTCCTGGCTCATGCGCACCGCCGCCGCACGGCCGATCCCCTGGCTGGCGCCGGTGATGATGACGGTCTTGCCCACGCTCAGGCCCCGCGACCCAGGAAGTCCGCGTAGATGGCTTCGGCGGTGACGGTGTCGGTCGGGACGGTGATCTTGATGTTCTGGTCGGATCCCGGGAGGATCCGGACGGGCTCCTTCGCGAACTCGTGGAAGAGCCCGGCATCCTCGGTAAAGTAGACCCCGGCCTCGCGCGCGGCCTCGTGGGCGGCCAGCAGCTTGCCGCGGTGGAACTTCTGGGGCAGCTGGACGTTGACCAGCTCGTCGCGCTCCAGCAGGCCCTCGACGTAGTCATGACCCTTGAGGACGCTGAACGGGATGGCGATGCCGTACATCGCGTTCTCGTGCTCGTCGTCGATGAGCGCCCGGAACTCGGCGGCGGTCACGAGCGGGCGGACCGCCTCGTGGACGATCACGGAGTCGTAGCCGTCGAGCGCCAGCAGCCCCTTGTAGACCGACTCCTGGCGAGACCCGCCGCCCACGATGCATTCGAACCGCTCGTCGAACCGGTGGTTGGCCAGCAGTTCCCGGGTCGCCTCGAGGTGCGCCTCCGGACACGTGATGACGATGCGCTCGATCTGGGGGAGCGACCGGGCCTTTTCGAGGACGTGGACGATCAGCGGCTTGCCGCCGAGCAGCAGGAACTGCTTGGGGAATGGGCGCCCGATGCGCTTCCCGATCCCCCCGGCCAGCACGATCATCCCGGTTCGCATGCGTTCCTCCCGTCCTGGTCAGGTCCGTTCGTCGTGGATGGTGGCACGGTCGGCCCGGTCATGGCCGCTCATTCTGGCGGACGTCGAGGACCTGCCCCGTGAGGTTCGAGCGCAACAGACGCAGCGTGGCGGCCGCGACCTCGGGCGTCGTGAGCAGGCCGGTCCGGGCCTCATCGGGAAACGCCACGCGGCGCATCGGCGTGTCCGTGCGTTCCGGGCTCACGGCATTGACCCGGATCCCGTCGTCCGCCCACTCCTCCGCGAGCCCCTGGACGAGGTTGACCACCGCCGCCTTGCTCGCGCTGTAGGCCACGTAGTTGGGCCGGCCGCGCGTGAACGAACTCGACGCGAAGGCCGTGAGCGAGCCGCCGCTGTCGCGCAAGTACGGGTACGCCGAGCGGGCGACATGGAGCGTGCCGGTGAAGTTGACGTCGATGATCTCCACGAGCTCCTCGGCGGACCGCTCCGCCACCGCGCCCAGACGCAGGACCCCGGCCGTGCAGATCACGTGGTCGAGGCCGCCCATGCGAGCGGCGACATCCGCGATACGGGCTTCGACCGCCGTGCCGTCGCGGACGTCGAGACCGCGCGACCGGCCATCCACCTCGACCCGGGCACCGTCGGCCGCGGCGGCCGCCGCGATCGCGGCGCCGATCCCGTTCGTCCCGCCGATGACGAGGACGCGCGCGTCCCGGAGTGACCGGGCAGGGACCGGTTCGAGCGCCGGATCCAGGGTCCGCATCTGGAGCATCCGGTCCGCGAGGACCAGATCGATCCGCGTGGTGATCTTGAGATTGACCTCGTCGCCGGCGACGGCCGCGATCCGGGCGCCCGGCACGTAGCGGAGGACGAGACTGCAGTCATCGGTCGCGGTCAGGTCGCCGGCCGCGGCGGCGCCCGCATACGCCTGCTCGAGCACGTCGGCGCGGAACACCTGCGGGGTCTGGCCGCGCCGGAACCGACGCCGGTCGGGGATCTCGACGACGCGGTCATCCTCCACGATGACGAGCGTGTCGGCGCTCGGGATGACGGTGTCCGTCGCCTCCGCGCTGCCGTTGGCCACCGGTTCGATCGAGCGGCGGATGACGTCCACCGGGATCAGCGGGCGGACCGCGTCGTGGACGACGATCGTGTCTGACGGCTCGGGCGCCAGGTGCCGGAGGCCGTTGCGCGTGCTCTCGTTCCGCGTCGCCCCGCCCGGGACCACGTCGACCGGCACCGCGAGGGCGGCGGTCGCCACGACCTGGCGGGTCTCATCGAGCCAGTCCGGGTGGGCGACGACCACGATACGGTCGACCCCGGCCACGGCGATGGTGCGGAGCGTCCGCGCGAGGACCATCTCGCCGGCCAGCCGGATGAACTGCTTGGGGAGCTCCCCACCGAATCGGTTCCCGTCACCGCCGGCCAGGAGGATCGCGTGGATCCGCATGGTCGATAGCCTACGTCGAACCGACCACCCGGGCCGGCCCGGGTATCATCCCGTCCGTGATGCGACCTTGACTGCGGTCACGCCGGTCGTCGCGACCGTCGCGGACCGCCCGATCGACATCGACTCGGTCGAATGGGAGCGCGTCCAGGTCATCATCCGCGCCCGGCTTGACGGCCGGGATGCCCGCGACGTCGCACGCTTCCGCCTCGAGCGGCTCGATGGGCACCCCGGCCGGATGCCGGCGACCCGGGCGTGGATCGAGGGCGACACGTTGTGGCTGCGTTTCAACGTCATGCAGGGTCCGAACCAGGACCCGCTCGATCTCGGGCGATGGACCCTGGTGACCGATGCGGGCGGCGACGCGCGCGGCCGTCCGGTCCGGATCGGGCGCCACCCGGACCTCGCCGCGGCCGGGGCGAGCAGGACCTTCGACCTCGAGCGCGCGCTCTATCACGTGGCCGTGGCCGTCGACGCCGCGACGGGGCGGCTCGACCTGCGGATCACCCTGGAGTCGGTCGCGGCCGGCGGCGCCGGGGACACGCTCGCCGCCGGGCTTCGAGCGCGAGGGCTCAGGATCGTGCGCGGCCTGCGATCGCAGCTCTTCCGGGCCGCCTTCCGCGTCACGAAGCTCCTGGCGCGTCGGAACGGGCGACGCATCCTGTTCACGTCCGACTCGAGCGCCGAACTCGCCGGCAATCTTCGGCTCGTCCACGACCGGATGGTGGAGCGCGGCCTCGATCGGGAGTACGAGATCCTGACGCTCTTCAAGCCGAGCATCGCGGTCGCCCGGAGCCTCCGCGACCGGCTGCGCCTGCCGTGGGTCCTCGCCCGGGCGGACACGATCGTGATCGACGACTACCAGCCGATCATCTATCGCGTCGACTTCGACCCGGACGTCCGGCTGATCCAGCTGTGGCATGCCTCGGGACCCTTCAAGACCGTGGGCTACAGCCGGATCGGCAAGGTGGGCGGTCCGGGGCCATGGTCCCGGATCCACAAGGACTACACCCGCGCGATCGTGGGTTCGGCGTCGAGCGTCCCGTACTACGCCGAGGCCTTCGGGATCCCCGAATCCCGGGTCATCCCCACCGGATTGCCGCGCATGGACCGATTCTTCGATCCGGCGTTGGCTGCGGTCGGTCGCCAGGCCGCCGATGTGGCGTTCCCGCAGCAGGTCGGCAAGTTCACGATCCTCTTCGCCCCCACGTTCCGTGGCCTCGGGCCGCGTGACGCCTATTACGAGCCGGGCTGGGTGGACGTCGCGGCGCTCCATGCCCTCGCCGTCGAGCTCGATGCCGTCGTGCTCCTCAAGATGCACCCGTTCGTGCGCGCGGCCATCGACATCCCGGTCGACTACCGGGATCGGCTCATCGACGCGTCCCGGGACGCGCTCGACGTCAACGACCTGCTCTTTGCGGTAGACCTCCTGGTCACCGACTATTCGTCGATCGTCTTCGAGTTCTCGACGCTTGGTCGGCCGATGATCTTCTACGCGCCGGATCTCGAGGACTACATCTCGGCGCGAGACTTCTACATCCCATTCGAGACCTTCGTGCCCGGACCGATCGTGCGCACGTTCGACGACCTGCTCGCCGCGATCCGAAGGGGTGGCGACGACGTCGAGCGGGTCGCGGCCTTCGCCGAGCGCCACTTCGACCATCGCGACAGCGGCTCGACCGACCGCGTCATCGACCAGGTCATCCTCGGGTGATCCGGCGGGCCGCGATCGCCGCCCGGCGATGGGCGGTCCTGCTGGGAGCGTGGCTCGGCCGGCGGCTGCCGGAAGATCCGCAAGTGCTCTTCGCCACGGCGCACAGCCGGGTGCTGCGTGGCAATCTCGCGATCGTCGCGGAGGGTCTCGATCGGCGGACGCCGCCCGTCGCCTATCGGACGCTGACGTCCTTCCCGGCGGCCGGCTGGCGTGGCCGGTTCGCGGTGCTCGCCCACTCGGCGGTCGCCGGGTTCCGCCTGGCGCGCGCTCGCGTCGTGGTCCTCGATGACTACTTCTTTCCCCTGTACGTGCTGACGCCGCGGCCCGGGTCCACCGTCATCCAGTTGTGGCACGGGTGCGGGGCGTTCAAGAAGTTCGGGTACAGCCTGATCGGCAAGACGTTCGGTGCCGATGAGGACATGGTCAGCCAGGTCCGCATCCACCTCGGGTACGACGTCTGCCTCGTGTCATCGATGGGCGTGGCGCCGCACTACGCCGAGGCGTTCGACCAGCCGCTGGAGCGGTTCCGCGCCGACTTGGGGATCCCGCGCACGGACGTCCTGTTCGGCGAGGTACGGATCGCCCGGACGGTCGCGGCGGTCCGGGCGCGCTACGCCATCCCGGCCGGGAAGCGCGTGGTCCTGTACGCCCCGACGTTCCGCGGCGACACGAACGCGGCCCGGTTCGCGGACGACCTGGATCTCCGGGCGATGGCCGCGGCGCTCGCGGACGACCACGTGGTCCTGGTGCGGCTCCATCCGTTCGTCCGCGCCGCCGCGCCGCTCGATCCGGCCCTCGCCGGGTTCGCGATCGATGTCTCGGACCACCCCGACATCAACGAGCTGCTGCTCGTCGCCGACCTGCTCATCACCGACTACTCCAGCGTCATCTACGAGTTCTCGCTGCTCGAGCGGCCGATGGTCTTCTTCGCGCCGGACCATGCGGCCTACGAACGCGAGCGTGGCTTCTACTTCGACTACCGGACCGGGGTCCCCGGGCCCATCGCCGAGACCACCGCCGAGGTGATCGCCCGGCTGCGCGACGACACCTTCGACCTCGAGCGCGTGCGCGCCTTCCGCGATGCGAACTTCGATGTCGCCGACGGGCGGGCGACGGAGCGCGTCATCGAGACGCTGATCGTGCCCGCGCTGCGCCCGTGAGCCCGCTCGTATCCGCGCTCGGACGCCCGCGGACGGTGCGGTACGATACGCGCCCCGTTCACCACCGGCGATGGCCGGCCCGGTCGGACACGCCACCATGGGATCCAACCTCGACATGACCTTTCGTGCCAAGCCCGTCGTCAAGCGCTCACCGCGATCGTCGTGGGAGAGCCGTGACCGACGGAACCTCTACCTCAACATCGGGTTCGGGATCGTCGTCCTCGCCGCGATCCTCATCCTCGTGATCGCGACGGCGGTCACCTGGTACAGCGATCACCTGGCGCCGGCGGCCACCGTCAACGGTCAGACGATCACCATCGACGAGTATCGGGACCGCTACGCGATCGAGGATTGGCGTATCAAGCAAGCGAAGTCGCGCGTGACCAACCAGCTCCAGTCCGGGCGACTGACCGCGGCCCAGGCGGAGTCCCGCCAACAGAGCCTCGATGCGCAGCGCCAGCAACTCACGACGATCGCGCTCGAGCGTCTCATCGACACACGGATCCAGGCTGGACTCGCGAGCGAGGAAGGGATCACGGTCAGCGAGGCCGACATCGACGCCCGGCTGAAGACCGAGGCGACCGTCCCCGAGACCCGTCGCGCGTGGATCATCGAGGTCGAGCCGGTCGTCGCCTCCACCGAGCTCGACCCGACCCCCGAGGCCAGGGCGGCCGCCAAGGCGATCGCCGACAAGGCTCGGGCGGACCTGATCGCCGGCAAGAGCTGGGACGAGATCGCCAAGATCGTGTCCACCGATGCCGCGACGGCCCCGCAGGCCGGCGACCTCGGCTGGTTGACGACGGACGACGCCCAGGCCGACGAGGCGTACCTCGCCGCCGTGTTCGAGGCGGCCGTGGACACGCCGACCGAGGTCATCGAGGGCGCCGACGGGATCTTCCGGATCGGCCGGGTCACCGAGATCGCGCCGGAGACCGTGGACGCGCTGTACGCGGACAAGATCACCGACGACGGGCTGGACCTCGCCAAGTACCGCGCGGTGCTCGCGGCCGATGCCATCCACGAGAAGCTCGAAGCCAAGATCGTCGCCGACGCGTCGAAGCCCGGGCCGCAACGACGCGTCAGCGAACTGTTCATCGCGGCACCTCAGGCATCGCCGCCGGCAGACGCGATCAAGGTCCGCCACATCCTCTACGCCCCCAACGACGACCCCGAGGCCGCCGCCGCCGGCGACGTCCCGGATACGGATCCGGGTTGGGCGAAGGCCGAGGCGGACGCCCGAGCGGCCTGGGCCAAGATCAAGGTGGCGCCGGCCTTGTTCGACTCGATCGCCCGCGAGGAGAGCGACGAGGACATCGCCCTCGGCCCGACGGGGACCGGTGGCAAGCTCCCGTACTTCGACAGCACCAGCCAGGTCGATGAAGCCTTTCTCAAGGCGATCACCGTCGCCACGCTCCAGGCCGGCGACCTGCTGGAGCCCGTCAAGTCCGGGTTCGGGTGGCACGTGATCCAGGTCATGTATCGGCCACCAGACGATGAGCGGATGAAGGCGCTCAAGACCCAGGCGGACCGCGGGACGTCGTTCGCCGCGCTCGCCCGCGACAACTCCGAGGCCGAGACCTCCGGGCGTGGCGGTGATCTGGGCTGGATCGCCAATGACCAGGTCCCAGGGACGTTGTCCGACGCGATCTTCGCGACGGCCATCGGCAAGACCACCGATCTCGTCCCCGTGGCGGGTGACGGGCTCTACCTGTTCAAGGTGATCGCCGAGGAGGTTCGGACACCGGAAGGACGTCAGCTGGAGGCGATCAAGCAGTCGGCCTTTTCCACCTGGTACTCGGCGAAGAAGAACGCCGTCGTCATCACGCGCGACGCGACCGCGTCGAACTAGGCTGCCCGGTGGTGCTCGACGCCCTGCTCGCCGAGGCGCGGCTCCGGTGGGGTCTCGATGCGGGCGCCGGCGTCCAGCTGATCGCCGCGGAACGGCTCATCGCCACGCCCCTTGAGCCGTCGCGGCCGGCCCTGCTCATCCCGCTGGCGATCCTGCGGGCCGGTGCCGCCGCGAGTCCGGATGCGGCCGCGGGAGTCGTCGAGGCGCTGCCCGGCCGACACGCGACGGCCGGACGGGAACCCCTCGCGCTGCTTGCGCGGCTGTACCCCGCGGAGCACCCGGTGGGTCGGTTCGGCGCCGCTGATGCCACCACGATCGGCGCGCTGACGGTCGCGGATCTCGCCGGCTCGCTGTACCTGGGGCCGGTCGCTCCGGAGGTGGCCATCGCCGGGCCATGGGCGATGCCATGGATCAGCCACCGACTCCGGCTGCCGGACGGCTGTCCGTGGGACCGCGAGCAGACCCACGCGTCGCTCCGAAACCACCTGCTCGAGGAGGCCTACGAGGTCTACGACGCGCTCGAAGGTGGCGCCACTCCGGCCCTCGCGGAGGAGCTCGGGGACCTGCTGCTCCAGGTGATCCTGCACGCGCAGCTCGCTGCGGAGGCGGGCGTCTTCGACCTGACGGACGTCCAGGCAGCCCTCGCCGAGAAGATCGTCCGCCGCCATCCCCATGTCTTCGGCGACGCGGAGGCGCGGACCGCGTCGGACGTGAATCGGCAGTGGGAGCGCGTCAAGGCCGCCGAGCGCGCCGATGCTGGTGAGACCGCCGAGACCAAGGGCGCCCTCGACGGGATCAGCGGGTCCCTGCCGGCGCTGGCGGCCAGCCGCGAGATGCAGGAACGCGCCGCCAACATCGGGTATGACTGGCCCTCCCTCGATGGCGTCCTCGACAAGGTGGTCGAAGAGGTCGGCGAGCTGCGCGAGGCCGAGGCCGCCGACGACGCCGCCGGCTGGGTCGAGGAGTTCGGCGACCTGTTGTTCGTGCTCGTGAACGTCGCGCGCAAGCGTGGCGTGGATGCCGAGGCCGCCATGCGCGCGGCCAACGCCAAGTTTCGACGACGATTCGGGAGCGTGGAGCAGGCCGCGGCCACCCAGGGCGTCGCCCTGCGGGACCTTGACTTCGCCGCGCTCGACGCGCTCTGGGATGCGGCCAAGGCCGAGGAGATCACATCATGACCATCGGGAACCCGCCGCCCCTCGTTCGCGCGGACGGTCGCGCCGCCCACGATCTTCGCCCTGTGGGTTTCACGCTCGGCGTCCAGAAGTGGGCGGAAGGGTCGTGTCGGGTCACGTTCGGTGACACGATCGTCCTGTGCGCGGCCACGATCGCGGATCGCGTCCCGCCGCACCTCCGCGGCAAGGGGACGGGCTGGGTGACCGCGGAGTACTCGATGCTGCCGAGGGCCACCGCTGAACGGACCGACCGCGAATCGGTCAAGGGCAAGATCGGCGGCCGGACACACGAGATCCAGCGGCTGATCGGGCGGTCGCTCCGCGACGCCGTCGACCTCACCAAGCTCGGGGAGCGGACGGTGACCGTCGACTGCGACGTCCTCCAGGCGGACGGCGGTACTCGCACCGCGTCGATCACCGGCGGGTACGTCGCATTGGCCGCGGCCCTCATCACCTACGGGATGGACCGCGTGCTCTCGACCAAGGTCGCCGCGATCTCTGTGGGGCTCGTGGATGGCGTCGCGCTGCTCGATCTCGACTACTCGGAGGATTCGCGCGCCGACGTCGACTTCAACGTCGTCGGCACCGAGGCGGGCGCGTACGTCGAGCTCCAGGGGACGGCTGAAGGCAAACCGTTCGACCGGGCGGCCGCGAACACGCTCATCGACCTCGCCGACGACGGGCTGGCGCGGCTGTTCGCGGCACAGGCCGAGATCCTCGCCACCGTCCGGCGGTGACCCGACCGCGGCTCCTCGTCGCGACGCGCTCGACGCACAAGCTGCGCGAACTGCGCGAGCTGTTGTCGCTGGACCGAGGTGAACTGGTCTCGCTCGAGGAGATCGGGATCCCTGGGGATCCGGTGGAGGACGGCGAGACATTCGAAGCCAACGCCGCGCTGAAGGCCCGGTTCGGGGCGCGCGCCAGCGGGCTGCCGACGCTCGCGGACGATTCGGGGATCGAGGTGGACGCGCTGGGTGGTGGCCCGGGCGTCCGGACGCGCCGCTACGCTGGGGATCACGCGACGGATCTGGACAACAACGCAAAGCTGCTCGCGGCGCTGGACGGCCTGCCAGCAGGGGAGAGGGGGGCGCGGTATGTCTGCGTTCTGGCCCTGGCGATGCCGGCGGCTGCGGGACCGCGTGGCGGGCTGCCGGTCACGTTCACGCGCGGGACGTGCCGTGGTCGGATCGCCACGGCGCCAATGGGGAGCGGCGGGTTCGGCTACGACCCCATCTTCGAACCGGCGGTGGAGCCGCCCGGTGGCCGGACGCTGGGGCTGTGGACGCCGGCCGAGAAGCACGCGATCTCGCATCGGGCGCGCGCTGCGCGTCGGATGACGCCGACCCTGCGCGATCTCGGGTTCTGACGTGGCGTTCCGGCGGCTGTGCGTGTTCTGCGGGGCGTCGTCGGGGCGCGATCCGCAGTACGAGGCGCTCGCCCGTTCCGTGGGCACCGGACTCGCCGAGCGGGGGATCGGCGTGGTCTACGGCGGTGGCCGGATCGGGTTGATGGGGGCCCTGGCGGATGCGGCACTCGCGGCTGGCGGCGAGGTGATCGGCGTGATCCCGCGACGCCTTGTGGACCGCGAGCTGGCCCATCCGGAGGCCACGGCGATGCACGTGGTGGAGACGCTCCACGAGCGCAAGGCCCAGATGTCCGATCTGTCGGATGGGTTCATCGCGCTGCCCGGCGGGCTCGGCACGCTGGAGGAGCTCGCCGAGGTCGCGTCGTGGGCGCAACTGGACCTGCACGCGAAGCCGATCGGCCTGCTGGGACCGGCGCCATTCTGGGCCGGCCTGCTGGCCTGGCTGGATGGCTCGGTGGCCGACGGGATTCATCTCGCCGAGCCATCGCGCGCTCATCGCGCTCGACCCGGATCTCGATGCGTTGCTGGCCCGGTTCGATGCCTGGTCGCCACCACCGCCTCGTCACGCAAGGCCGCCGTTGATCTGAGGCTCGAGCCGGCCCTCGCGCAACCGGCCCTCGCGCAACCGGCCCTCGCGCAACCGGCCCTCTGGTCCCGTACCGTGCCACGGTCGCCGGCGACGCCACGGGCACCTCCGACGTCGGGATGTGCCGTGGGGCGGTCGAGATGATTCGAATCGAACGCCGCACGGTTGTCCACGCCCGGGCGGGTGTCCCCGACGTCGCCACGTACCGTGGGACGGTTCCGGGCCCAGGCCCTGGCGCAGCCCGGCGCGGGTGCCCGGCGCGCCACTTACGGCGTCGGGGTCGCCTTCGGGGGTTTCGTGGGGTCGGGGGTGGGTGTCGGCTTTGGTGTCGGCCACGGGACGGGGTCGCCGCCGGGTTCGGGCAACAGCGCCGCGGCCATCGCCCGGATGGCCTTGAGGTTCGGGTCCAACGACGATCCGTACCGCCCGTTCACGGAGTCCACGAGCGGGTAGTTGATCACGGCCCGCGTGATGTCCGAGGTGACCTCGTCCATGATCGCCGCGAATTCCGGCAGGCGCTCCACCGGGACGTCGGTGCGGATCGTGTTCCCGACGGCTTCGAGCAGGGCCGGGAGTTCGAAGAAGAGGCTCCCGCCATCGGCCGCCTGGTCCTTGAGCGCGACCAGGATCTGCTGCTGTCGATCGGCTCGCGTGAAGTCGCTCTCGCCGGCCGGCTTTCGGATGCGGGCGTAGGCGAGCGCCTCGGCACCAGAGAAGTGGTGCGTGCCCTTCGTGACCGAGAAGCCGCGCTCGCCCAGGTGGTAGCCGTCGTAGTTGGGATCGGACAGCGCCTTCTTCACCTTGATATCCACGCCGCCCACCGCGTCCACCATGTCCACGAAGCCGGTGAAGTCGATGCGCGCGTAGTAGGTGATCGGGATCTGGAGCAGGGCGCCGACCGCATCCTGGAGCGCGCGCATCCCGCCTTGCGGGAAGATCTCCGGGTTCCGCTCCGCGAACGAGTAGAGCGAGTTGAGCTTCGGCCCGAACTCATCGCCGGTGCCCAGCGGGACGTTCACGAGGTCACGCGGGATCGACACCATCGAGATCGTGTGGCCGACCGGGTCGAGCGAGACCACCATCATCGTGTCGGTGAGCGTCTCGGTCCGCTTCTTGGTCGTGTCCACGCCGACGAGCAGGACGTTGATCCGGTCGCGGCTGCTTGGCGTCGGCTTCGGGTCAGCCTTGTCGTCGCCGCTGACGGCGCTCAGCACCTGCCCGGAGAAGACCTTGGCGAACGCGTCGCCGGCAAGGGTCCCGTATCGCCACGCGAGCGCGTGCGGCGCCGCCACCGCGAGCGCGATCAGCAGGATCCCGATCACCCCGAGACGCCCGGTCGGGCCATGCCAGCGCGTGTCGAGGAACGCCTGGCCGACGGCGAACAACCGCCAGGCGAGGAACAGCAGGTTCAGGGTCAGGAGCGCGCTGAGCACGGATGGCGCGACCGCCCACGCCGCGAGCCTGGTGGGGGACTGCGTCGCCAGCGCGAGCAGGAGGATGATCGCGGCGATCAGCGTGGGCACCAGCAGCCAGAGCGCGAGACGGCGACGATGGTTGAACGCCTGACCCAGCCCCGGGACCACGGCCGACAGTCCTGCCGCGGCGAGGCGGCGACGATCGGTGTGTCCGGTTCGCGGCCGGATCCGGCGAGCTTGCACGAGCGGCTGGGTCCTCCGTGGCGGGCAGGTCACCCGCGGGCCGCGTCCGAGTCTAGCGTGGACCGACGTGGCGTGGCATGGAGACGCCGGGCGATCGATCAGCCTGCCGTTGATCGCCCGGCGTCGTGACCTTTGACGAACCGACCCGTCGGGCCGTGACGTCGCGGCCGACTATCATGGGCGGGCGGGGAGTAGCGTAGTTGGTAACGCACGTGCTTTGGGAGCACGAGATCGTGGGTTCGAGTCCCGCCTCCCCGACCAACCCTGGCCGGCCTCTCAGTCCAGCGCCACGGCCGCCCCGGTGACCCGGATCCCGCCCGTCGAAGCGGGGATCTCCACCTCGATGAGGCTCGGCCGGCCCATCTCGACGCCCTGCACCACGGTGAACCGCGCGGGTGGCACCAACTCCCCGCGCCAGCGCAGATAGGCGCCGAGGGCCGCGGCCGCCGCGCCCGTCGCCGGATCCTCCACCACACCGCCGACGGGAAACGGATCGCGCGCCCGGAACCGATCGGGCAGCTCGCGCCAGATCAGCTGGACGGTGGTCAGGTCCGCGTCGCGCATGATCTGGGCCAGCCGGTCGAAGTCGTAGTCGAGGTCGGCCAGCCGCTCGTACGTCGCGGCAGCCAGGATGAGGTGCGACGCGCCGGCGAACCCGATCGCGGGTGGGAGCGCCGGGTCCAGCTCGTCCGCCGACCAGCCGAGCGCATCGAGCGCGCCCTCGAGCACGGCGTCGGGGACCGGCCGCGCGTCCGCATCAACCGATGTCAGCGTGGCACGCAGCGTCTCGTCTTCGCCGATGTCCACGACGACCGGCACGACCCCATCATTCGTCGCCAGCTCGAACCGACCCGGCCCGTCCCGCTCGGCAAGGGCGACGCCCGAGGCGATCGTCGCGTGGCCGCAGAACGGGACCTCGGCGACCTGGCTGAAGTAGCGCACCCGCCACTCGCCCGTTGGTCCGCCGGCGTCCGACTGGCCACTCGCGACCGGAGCCAGGAACGCCGTCTCCGAGAACCCGACCTCGGTCGCGATCCGCTGCATCTCGGCAGGATCCGGCAACGCGTCGCCGATCCACACCCCGGCTGGGTTGCCGCCCGCCGGATCGAGGGTGAACGCCGCGAGTCGTCGAAGCTCCGCCACGACGGGAGCGTACCGTGGCGACATCATGGACGGCGACACATCATCAAGCCCGGGAAGGAGACGTCGCCATGGCCGTCCACGAGATGCGTGTCGTGGTCACCGCGGAGGATTACGACGAGGCGCTGGCCTTCTACCGCGACGTCCTTGGGCTGCCGCAACGCGCCGAGTTCGTCGCCGGGAACGGCGGGCGGGTCACGATCCTCGAAGCCGGCGTCGCCACGCTCGAGCTGGCTGACCTTCGGCAGGCCGAGTTCATCGATGAGGTGGAGGTCGGCCGGCGCGTGGCCGGCCACATCCGCGTCGCCTTCGCGGTGGACGACTCGACTGCGATGACGGCGCGCCTCGTCGAGGGCGGCGCCACGCTCATCGCGCCGCCGACGCGGACCCCGTGGCACACCGACAACGCGCGGCTCGAAGGCCCGGCCGGTCTCCAGCTCACGCTCTTCGCGGAGGCCGCGTCCGACTGAGCGCCGTCCTCCAGCGTCTGGCCCGAGTCAGCCGGCGACCGCTGTCGCGAGCGCGACAATGGCCAGGCCACCGATCACCACCCCCGACGCGACGCTCGCGACCCGCAGCCAGCGCTCGGTGAAGCGCGATCGGACGATGCCCAGGATCGTGGTGAGGATGATCCACCACGTGCTCGACGCGCCGAAGACGCCGAGCGTCATCAGCGTCGATTCGGCTGGGTTCGAACCCGTCACGTTCGCCCCAGCGAAGAGGGCCCCGAAGGAGAGGATCGTCATGGGGTTCGCGAGCGTGAGGCCCAGGATCGACAGGTAGGCGCCGACCAGACCGGCGCGACGAGCCTCGACGCGTGCCGCCGTCGTCGGCTTCGAGCGGATCGCATCCCAGGCCAGCCAGAGCAGCACGACCCCGCCGACGAGGCCGAAGATCCGCCGGCCGTCGACGAGCACGTCACTGATCGCCGACAGCCCGAATGCCGCGATCCCGCCATAGACCGCGTCCGCGGTCGCCACGCCGAAGCCCGAGACGAGGCCCACCACCCGCCCCTCGGCGAGCGTCCGCCGGACGACGAGCAGCGTGATCGGCCCGACCCCCACCGCGATGAGGAACCCGAGCGCGAAGCTCTTGACCAGAAGCTCGACGTCCACCGATCCTCCCAACGTCCCAGGCCCGAGGTCGCGTTCCAGACTCGCCGCCCGGCGCCCTGCGTATGATGCGGACCATGGACAGCCCTCGCCGCGGATCCCGGGCACGACGCCTCGAAGCCAAGGTGGAGACGGCATCGGGGTCGAACGGCGCCGCGACGCCCATCGTCGACCCCGCCGTGTTCCCCGACCTCGCGACGCGCCGGTCGGCGGACGGCGGCGCCGGAAGTGCGAAGTTCCGTGCCCTCATCGACACGGACGGCCCGATCATCGCCGATGGCGCCATGGGCACGATGCTGTTCGCGAACGGTCTCCAGTTCGGCGATCCGCCTGAGGTCTGGAACCTCGCGCACCCCGATGTCGTGCGGCGGATCCAGCGCGGCTACCTCGAGGCCGGCGCGCAGATCCTCCTCACGAACACATTCGGTGGCAACCGGGCGCGCCTGCGCTTGAGCGGCCATGCGGACCGCGTCGATGATCTGAATCGGACCGCCGCGATCCTGCTCCGCGCGGAGGTGGATGCCGCCGGCGGACAGGCGCTGGTCGCCGGGGACATCGGGCCGACCGGCGAGATCGTCGAGCCGCTCGGGACCCTGCCCTACGACGAGGCGGTGGAGATCTTCCACGAGCAGGCGGCATCGCTTGTGGCGGGCGGCGTGGACCTGATCTGGATCGAGACCATGTCGGATCTGAACGAGATTCGCGCCGCCATCGAAGGCGTCCGGCGTGCGTCGCCGGGGATCGCGGTCATCGCCACCATGACCTTCGACACGCGCGGTCACACGATGATGGGCGTCTCACCTGAGGACGCCGTGCGGGCGCTCGCCGCGTGGGGCGCGGACGCGATCGGCGGGAATTGTGGGAACGGCCCCGACGAACTGATCCCCGTCATCGCCCGGATGCGCGCCGCCGCGCCGGACGTGGTCCTCGTCGCCAAATCGAACGCCGGTATGCCCGAGCTGGTCGACATGCGGGCCGTCTACCGTGCCGAACCGGACGTGATGGCCGCCCAGGTCAAGGCGATGGTCGATGCGGGCGCGCGCATCGTCGGCGGATGCTGCGGCAGCACGCCGGACCACATCCGTGCGATCTCGAGCACGGTCGCCGACCATCGATAGTGGCCGCCGCGGGCGGGTCTCATGGTGCCTCGGCTGGTGCGTCGGTGCACCACGCCGTGGGACGTTCGTCGGGGGTCGCAGCGCTCGAACCCCGTGCTAGGATGCCGACCGCCATGCGAGATTCGAATCGACTCGATGTCGTCGCGGTCGAGCGTCCGGCGCGCGTTCGCGTCGATGGTCGTCGTCGCCGTCCTCGTGGGCGCCTGCGGGAATGCTGCGCCGTCCACGTCGAGTGCCGCGCCGACCCGGACGCCCGCACCGATCATCACGCCGACGCCCGACCCGCACTTGACCGATCCGGTCACCGCGGACGTGTTGTTCCGGGCGCTCCAGCACGCCGACCTTGCCGTCACCGCGTACAACGCGGGCGCTCGACCGACCGGCGAGCCCGTCAACCTGATCAATGGCGCGTATGCCGGATGGCCGCTGGTCATCAGCGAGTACAGTTCGGTCAAGGCGCTGGCCAAGGCTCGAACGTGGAAGGCCGGCGTCAAGCCCAAGCAAGGCGAGCCGCCGATCGCGATCAAGGGGCTCAACATCCTTGTCGAGTGGGGGCCGACGACCGGAGCCAAGCCGCCCAAGCTCGACGAGGGGCAACTCGCGTCGCTGGCGGCCCTCATCGCGGTGATCGACCCGCTGCTGTACCCGCTCAAGGCCCGCACGATCGTCAAGGTCACGATGCCCATCCACACACCGATCCCAACGGCCAGCCCGACGCTCAGCCCCGTTCCCGCGACCAGCGCGTCCCCCGCGACCAGCGCGTCCCCGTAGCACCCAGCGCGTCCCCGTAGCCTCCCCCAGACGCGGAGTCCGCCCATGACCGCTCCCGGCCGACCCACCCGGACCCGCTCCAGCGGCGGACGGTCGCCCGACGACGTCTCCGAGCTCGACAAGCGGATCATCGAGCACCTCCAGAGCGACGGCCGACGACCCTATACGCAGATCGCGACAGATCTCGGGGTGTCCGAGGCGGCGGTCCGGGCGCGGACCAATCGGCTGATCGAGCGGGGGATCCTCCAGGTGGTGGGGGTCACCGACCCGCTCAAGCTCGGTTTCCACCAGATGGCGATGATCGGGATCCGCTGCGAGAGTGACCGGTTGCTGTCCGTCGCTGAAGCGCTGGCGGCGATGCCCGAAGTCGACTACGTGGTCATCACCGCGGGGACGTACGACCTCCTCATCGAGACCGTCTGCGAAGACAACGAGGGGCTGCTCCGATTCCTCGCCGAGCGGCTTCGCGTCATCGACGGCGTCCGCGAGACGGAGACCTTCGTCTATCTGCGACTCGTCAAGCAGACCTACCAGTGGGGCGCTCGCTAGGACCGTCGCCCTGTTCGCGTTGCCGGGTAGCACCAAAGTCCTGCCAGGACCCCGGACCCGGCCGGACGAGCGGCTAAGATGGCCATCGGCTCGAGCCCGCGTCCCGCGGCGCCGCGCCGATGGGCACAGGAGTCCGAGCGTTGCCGGTCGAGGCGATCGTCATCCTGATCGCGATCGCGGTCGTCGCCAACCTCGTGCTGATGGGCGCGTTCGTGGCCCGGCTCGTGTCCGGGTCCCCCGCCGCCACCGAGCGTGCGCTGGTCCCGGTCATGCGACCGCACGTCATCGACGACGAGGTGACCGAGGCTCGCGTCATCGCCAGCCTGCTCGGCGAGTCCACCGACGACCGTGGTGATCGGCATGGCGACCGCGTCGTCCGCATCGTGAGCTGGACCCTGATCGTCGTGACCGCGGTCCTGGTCGCGGCGAGCGGCCTCTGGCCGGATACCCAGATCCCGATCCTCGTCCTCCTCGCCGCATCCGGGCTGTTCGTGATCGTCCTGCACGACCTCCTCCCGTCCGACGCCCTCGGATCCAGCCGGTTCGGCGTGGAGGGGACGGTGGCGCTCACCGGGGCGGCCGCCCTGATCACACTCACCGGCGGGGTGCGAAGCCCGTTCTTCCTCACGATCCCGCTGATCGTCGCCGGGGCGGCGCTCGTGGTCTCGCCACGGGTCACGATCTTCCTGACCATCGTCGGGTCGCTCGCCTTCGTCGGCGCGGTGCTGCTGGCGGCGCTACCGGCGGCCCTCGGCACGGCCGAGATCGCGACCATCGTCGTGGACCTGGTCGCGCTGATCCTGCTGACCTATGTCGTGATGGTCATCGCGCGCGAACAACGTGATGCCCGGGATGCGGCCATCCGCCTGTCGACCATCGACCCGCTCACCGCGCTCTTCAACCGGAGCTACTTCTTCGCCGCGGTCGAACGCGAGATCGCCCGCAGCGCCCGTTCCGGCCGCGGGTTCTGTCTGCTGATGATGGATCTCGACGACCTCAAGGGCGTCAACGATCGCTTCGGCCACTTCCACGGGGATCGCGTCCTGCGCGCCGTTGGTGAGGTCATCGCGATCGGCGTCCGGCGGATCGATACCGCGGCCCGCTACGGCGGCGACGAGTTCGTTGTCCTCCTGCCAGAGACCGATCCCACCGGCGCCTTCGTCCTCGCCGAGAAGATTCGCCTGGGCGTGAGGGCCATCCCCGTCGAACTGCCCGGGGACGGGCCGCGGCCGTCGCTGTCGGTGGGCGTCGTGTCCTATCCCGACGACGGCCGCACGATCGACGAGTTGATGATCTCCGCCGACACGGCGATGTACGCCTCGAAGCGCGCCGGCAAGGATCGCGTCACCGGGCCGCCCATGACGATGAGTCGGATCGCCTAGGCACCCCGCCGGCCGGTCGCACGGGGCCGTCCCGGGCTGGTCCCGCTCGCCGGTGTAGCATCCGGACGGTGAGCGACAAGACCCCTCGACGGACCGACGGCTTCTCCACCCGGGCCATCCGCGCGGCGTCGCGCATCCCGCGACCGGACCAGACCCCCACAAGCGTCCCGATCTACCAGACCGCGACATTCGCCTCCGCGGACACGGATGAGCTCACGCGCGTGGTCTCGGATCCGCGCGGCGGGTACTCCTACAGCCGGATCTCCAACCCGACGACGTCCGCGCTCGGCGCCGCCTACGCCGAGATCGCCGGCGCGGAGAGGGGCGTCGCCCTTGCCTCGGGGATGGCTGCGATCCATGCGGCGCTCGCATCGCTCGTCCGCGCCGGAGATCGCATCGTCGCGCCGAGCGCCATCTACGGCTCCACGAGGACCCAGCTCCAGCGGGTCTTCGGCGGGTTCGGCGTCACCGTCGACCACGTCGACATGACCGACGCCGACGCCGTCGATGCCGCCATCGCCGGCCACCCGACCCGCGTCGTCTATGCCGAGACGATCGCCAATCCCACCACCGCGATCACCGATCACGCTTCCATCGCGGCGCTGGCGCACCGGCACGGCGCCACGTACGTCGTCGACAACACCTTCGCGAGCCCATACGTGTGCCGCCCGCTGGATCTCGGCGCGGACCTCGTCGTGGAGTCGGCGACGAAGTTCCTCGGCGGCCACAGCGACCTGATCGCCGGCGTGGTCGCCGGTCCGGCCTCGATGATCGCGGACGTGGAGCATGTCCAGATCGATACCGGCGCGACGCTCGGGCCGCTGGAGGCGTTCCTCGTCCTGCGCGGCCTGTTGACCCTCGGCGTCCGCGGCGAGCGGCACAGCCGGAACGCCGCGGCACTCGCGGCCTGGTTGGAGCGTCAGGACGCCGTGCAGCGCGTCCTCTACCCAGGGCTCGAGAGCCACCCCCAGCACGACGTGGCCGTCCGCCAGTTCCGGGCCGGCGCGGGCGGCGGGATGCTCGCGTTCGAGGTCGCGGGTGGCCGGGATGCCGGTCAGGCGATCATCGACGCGCTGACGATCCCCGAGCTGACCGCCTCGCTCGGCAGCGTCCACACGATGGTGGTGCACCCGCCCTCGACGTCGCATCGACAACTGAGCGACGCCGAGCTCCTCGCGAGCGGCATCACGCCGGGGCTGCTCCGCGTCTCCGTGGGCCTCGAAGACGTCGAAGACATCGAAGCCGACCTGGCGGAGGCTTTCGCCGCCGTCGCCGCCCCGATCACCCGCCGACCGGCTCCGGCCCCCGCCGCGGTCTAGGGGCTCGCCATCGCGACCCAGGCGGTCGTCCCGGCCGCGACCACCCGACCCGCCGATCCCAACGTCGTCGCCCGGATCGGCCGGGGGATCTGGCGACTCCTGACGTCGGTCGACTTCGCGGTCGCCCAGATCATCGTGCTCGCGTTGCTCGCCGTCGTGGGGATGACGATCCGCCAGCTGCCGGACTTCGCGTTCCGCTCCGCGAGCGACTACGCGATGGCGATGGATGCCATCCACGCTCGCTACGACCCGGTGATGGGGGTGGCGGTCGTGGATATCCTCGAACGCTTGTCGGTCTTCCACATCTTCAAGTCCGTCTGGTTCAGTGCCGGCTTGACGGTCCTGGTCCTCTCGATCGTGGTCTGCACGCTGGATCGCACACCCAAGCTGTGGCGGGGCGTCGCCGACGTCCGGGTCGTCCAGCCCGAGCCCTACTTCGATCCTCGCCTGCCGGATCGGGCGGCGATGGACGGCGTGTCGGCGGGCGATGTCCGGGCGGCGTTCCGTGGCCGCGGGTTCCGCGTCCGCGAGGCCGCCGGCGCGGATGGCGCGACCTTCCTCTACGGCGATCGACACCAGTACACCAAGATGGCGACGCTGCTGACCCACACCGGTCTCGTGCTGTTCCTCGTGGCGGCCGCGGTCACGTCACGGCTCGGTGACGAACAGGGTCTCGTGGTCCCCGAGGGAGAATCGCTGACCGTCCAGCCGATCGGGACCCCCGGTCTGCTGCTCGTCAAGAACCTGGGTTTCGATGCGCCCGGGCTCGAGACCGGGCAGGCGACCGACTTCACCACGGACCTCGCGGTCTTCCAGGACGGCCGCGAGATCGCCCGCAAGACGATCCGCGTCAACGACCCGCTGGCGATCGCCGGCTACACGTTCCACCAGAACGGGTTCGGGCCGGCGCCATACCTCGTGATCCGCGACACGGCCGGCAAGCCGCTCTGGGACGCGGCTGTGCCGATGACGGATGCGGCCGCGGACTCGCCCTACGCCACGCTGTCGGTCCCCGGGTCGGGATCTCGGGCTCCAGCTGCTCCTGACGCGAGCCGCGGACGGGGCCGGGGTCGTGCTCATCCTCCCGTACCGGGTGACCGGCACGAACACGGACGGCACGCCGATCGTGGAGAACTTCGAACCCCTCGCGCTCATCAAGGGTGAGACGCGGATCTCGGACGCGCTCGGTCTGTCCGTGGAGCTCCGCGACGTCAGCGAATACACGCTGCTGATCGCCAAGAACGACCCGGGGCAGGGGATCGTCTGGTTGGCGTTCGCCAGTCTCATCGCCGGCATCACGATCACGTTCTACCTGCCGCGCCGACGCGTGTGGGCGCGACTCGCGGGTGACGGGCGGCTCGGGCTCGTCTGGCGGTCCGATCGGTACATCGACGTCGAGCGCGAGTTCGGCGCGCTCCTCGACGACCTGGTCGCCCGGCGTCGGCCGGCCTGACCGAACCCGACCGATGGCCATGCTTGGCGACCTGCACGCCGCGCTGTTCCCGACGGCTCGACCGGTGGGGCAGCGGGCCCGACTTCGCCCGGCGCAGGCCGCCCGCGACGTGGCGTGGGTCCGTGTCCTCAAGGCGCGAGTCCCCGCATTCGACGCCCTCGATCCCGGGGATCTCGCGATCATCCCGGCCGCGGCGCTCACCGTGGTCGCGCCCGGACCCGCCCCGATCCGGGACCTCGCCGATGCCCTTGCTCGCGCCAAGGTACCCGCGGTCCTGCTCGTCGACGGCGACGAGGGCGCCGATGCCGCGGACGCGCTGTCGGCCGCCGCGGTCGCCCACGGGCTGACGGTCCTCCGACTCGGCCGACTGGACCCGATCGCGCTGGAGCGAAGCGTCATCGGGTTCCTCGTGAACCGGCGCGCCGAGCTCGACCGGCGCGCGGCGGAACTGGAGGCCCAGCTGGCCGCCCTGGCCCTGTTGGGGCGTGGCCTGGATGCCCTCGCGGCGGCCATCGGCGGGTTCACGGGGCGTGCCGTGGTGATCGAGGGACGCCGGGGTGACGCCCTCGCGATCCATGCCCCTGCGGACCAGCCGGAGACGGTGGCACCAGTGGCGCGCTACCTGGCTCGCGCGGCGGATGCCGCGCTGCGCGTGCCGCTCGCGGCCCCGGCCGACGATGCGAGCGCCGGCGGACACCTGGTCCTGCTCGGCGACGAGCCGGTCAGTGAATCGGAGCGCGTCGCGACGGAGCGGATCGCCGGGCTGCTGGCCCTCGAGCTGGTCCGGGACGCGGCGATCCGACAGGCGCGCGAAGAGACGCGCCGCGGCGATCCACTCCCCGCCGACGGACCGCCGTGGGTCGTCCTGGTCGCACGCCAGGGGTCCGCGGAGGGAGCCGACGATCCAGCAGGCCGCGAAACGACCCGGGCGGATCTGCGGCGCCTTGCCCCGGGTCGCCGGCTGGTGATGCGCGGGACGGCGGAGAGCCTGGAGATCCGCCTCGTGGCCGCGGCTCCGGCAGACGATCCAGATGGCACGATCATCGCCCGGCGGATCGCCCACCTCCTCGATCGATCCGTGGCGGTCTCGCGGCCGTTCCTGGAACCCGGCGCGCGGCCTGCGGCCGAAGCCTCGGCTCGCGCGGCGCTCGACGCGTCCGACCTGCTCCGGCCCGCGCCGCCCGTGGTCCGCGCAGCCCGTTTGCCGTCGTACCTTCTGCTGGGCAATCTGCACAACCTGCCAGACGGCCTCCGGCAGGCCCGCGAACTCCTCGCGCCGATCATGGTCGGGACCCAGGCCACCCGGCGGGAACGTCTCGACACCCTGCGGTCCGTGCTCGAGGGCGGGTCGCTTGGTGAGGCGGCGGCGCGACTCGGCGTCCACCGAAACACGATCGCGTATCGGGTGCGCCGGCTCGAAGGGCTGGGTGGCTGGGATCTGGCCGACCCAGAGCTACGACTCGCGCTCCAGGTCGCCGTAAGAATCGTGCAAAGTGCACAAGTCGAGGCCGATAGACCGGACTGACACGACCGCGGGCGGCTGGTATGGTGGTTTCCACTTCGAGTCGGGCGGGCCGTTATTGTGCCTGACGCACGACTCAACCCGTCGAGTTCGACCGGACCTCGCTTGCGGACAGGAGTCACATGAGCGCACGTGCATCGGCCATCGCCGCGATCGCCAGCCACAAGGTGGCCGCCACGCAGGATCACCTGACCCATGCCGGCCAGTCGATCTACGGCCAGTACGTGTTCCACGAGGACGCCCAGCGCGAGTACCTCGCCAAGCCGATCTTCCAGAAGCTGCGGCGAACGATCGAGGGCCACGAGCCGTTCGACCCGGCGATCGTCGATGCGCTCGCCCACGGGGTGAAGGAGTGGGCGATGGCGCACGGCGCCACCCACTACACGCACTGGTTCGTGCCGATGACCGGCTCGACCGCCGAGAAGCACGACTCCTTCCTCAACCCCACCGGTGAGGGGCAGACCATCGCGGAGTTCTCGGGCAAGAACCTCGTCCAGGGCGAGCCCGATGCGAGCTCGTTCCCGTCGGGTGGGATCCGCGCGACCTTCGAGGCCCGTGGCTACACCGCGTGGGACGTCACGAGCCCGATCTTCCTCCAGGTGGAGGCGAACGGGGTCACGCTGACGATCCCGACCGCGTTCGTGTCGTATACCGGCGAGGCCCTCGACCACAAGATCCCGCTGCTTCGATCGCAGGAGGCGCTTGGAGCCCAGGCGCTCCGCGTCCTGCGCTGGTTCGGGAACACATCGACGACGCGCGTGTTCACGAACATCGGGCCGGAACAGGAGTACTTCCTCGTCGACCGGCGGCTGGCGGAGCAGCGGCCGGACCTGATGCTCACCGGGCGGACGCTGTTCGGCGCCCCGTCACCCAAGGGCCAGGAACTCGAGGACCAGTACTTCGGGCCGATCCGCGAGCGGATCCTCGCGTTCATGATGGATCTCGACCGCGAGCTGTGGCGCATGGGGATCCCGGCCAAGACCCGTCACAACGAGGTCGCCCCCGGACAGTTCGAGATGGCCCCGGTCTACGAGCCCACCTCGGTCGGGTCGGACCACAACATGGTCGTCATGTCGATGATGCGGCGTCTCGCGACGCGCCACGGCCTGATGTTGCTGATCCACGAAAAGCCGTTCGCGGGCATCAACGGGTCAGGCAAGCACAACAACTGGTCCATGGCCACCGACGACGGAGAGAACCTCCTCGACCCCGGCAGCGACCCGCACGCCAACGCCCAGTTCCTCGCGTTCCTCATGGCGGTCATCCGCGGCGTCAACGTCCACGGCGACCTGCTCCGCGCGAGCATCGCCGACGCCGGCAACGACCATCGGCTCGGGGCGAACGAGGCGCCGCCGGCGATCATGTCGATCTTCCTCGGGTCGCAGCTGGTCGACATCGTCGAGCAGCTGGGGCAGGGGGCGACCTCGGCATCGAAGCGGGGCACGCCGGTCCGACTCGGCGTCACATCGTTGCCGGAACTCGCGATGGACGCGACCGACCGGAACCGGACGTCGCCGTTCGCGTTCACGGGCAACAAGTTCGAGTTCCGCGCGGTGGGGTCGTCGGCGCCCATCTACTGGCCGCAGACCGTGCTCAACACGGCCGTGGCGGACTCGCTCTCGCAGCTCGCGGACGACCTCGAGCGACTCGATCGCGAGGACTTCGCTGGTCTGAGCACGATCCTCTCGGGGATCGTCGCGGCCAACAAGCAGGTCATCTTCGAGGGCAACGGGTACTCCGAGGACTGGCACGCCGAGGCGGAGCGCCGCGGCCTGCCGAACAACCGAACGACCGTGGACGCGTTGCCGGCGTTGTCCACCGACAAGGCCAAGGCGCTGTTCGCGGCGTTCGACGTGCTCTCGGAGCGCGAGTTGGCGGCCCGGGCCGAGATCAACTGGGAACGCTACGTCAAGGTCAGCGACATCGAGGCGAGCTGCGCGCTCGACATGGCCCGGACGATGGTGCTGCCGGCGACGGCCGCCTATCTCGGTCGACTGGCGGGCGCGACGGCGTCGAAGGGGATCTCGTCCGTCGCGGCATCGGTCGCCGGTCTTGCCGATACGCTCGTGGAGGCCATCGAGGCCCTCGACGGCGCGCAGCACGCGGCCCACGAGGCGGGCTCGGTCCACGACCAGGCGCGCGCGTTCCGTGACGAGGTCATCCCCGCGCAAGCGGCACTTCGGGACGTCGCCGACGCGCTCGAGGCGCAGGTCGCGGACGATCTCTGGCCACTCCCCAAGTACCGCGAGCTGCTGTTCCACTATTAGGAAGGCGCCCATGACCACCGAGAGCGACGAGGCCTCCGGGCGGATCGAGGCCGCGCGGGCCAGCGGGATCCGGTTCGTGCAGCTCCAGTTCACCGACATCATCGGGCACGTCAAGGCCGTCACGATCCCCATGCATCAGCTCGAGGGATCCGTGCGGCACGGGACGTGGTTCGACGGCTCCAGCATCGAGGGGTTCACGCGGATCGCGGAGAGCGATCAGTACCTCATGCCCGACATGAGCACGTTCTCCGAGATCCCGTGGCAGCCCGGGTCGGGGCCGCGCGGCACGGCCCGCGTCATCTGCGACGTGTTCACGCCCAATGGCGAGCCGTTCGTCGGGGATCCGCGGTTCATCCTTCGGCGACAGGTCGAGCGTGCCCGGAAGCTGGGCTACATCGTGAATACCGGTCCGGAGCTCGAGTTCTTCCTGTTCCGGCGGCAAGAGGACGGGTCGATCGCGCCGCTCCCCCACGACCAGGCCGGCTACTTCGACTTCTCGACGGACCTGGCGCAGGAGATCCGCCAGGACATGGTCGATGCGCTGGAGGCGTTCGGGATCCGGGTGGAGGCGGCGCACCACGAGGTGGCAGTCGGGCAGCACGAGATCGACTTCGAGTATTCGGACGCGCTGCGGACCGCGGACAACGCCATCACGTTCAAGTTCGCGCTCAAGGCGATCGCGCAACGGCACGGGTTGTACGCCACGTTCATGCCCAAGCCCATCCACGGGATCAATGGCTCCGGGATGCACACGCACCAGAGCCTGTGGTCCATCGCGGAACAGCGGAATGCGTTCGCGGATCCGTCCGACCCGTACGGCCTGTCACTGGTGGCACGGGCCTATATGGCCGGGATCCTCGCGCACGCCCGGGGGATGATCGCGGTGCTCGCGCCGCTGGTGAACTCGTACAAACGGCTCGTGCCGGGCTACGAGGCGCCGACCTACCTGACCTGGGGGCGGACGAACCGCTCCGCGCTGATCCGGGTGCCCATGGTGTCGCCGGGCAAGTCCGTGGAAGGGACGCGGGCCGAGGTCCGCTGCCCCGATCCGTCGTCCAACACGTACCTCGCCTTCGCGGCGATGATCGCCGCGGGGCTCGACGGGGTCGAGCGGGGTCTGACGCTCGCCGACCCGGTGGAGGAGTCGCTCTTCGAGATGGACGCGGCGACGATCGCGGCGAAGGGGATCCGCGAGCTGCCCGGAACGCTCGGGGAGGCGCTTGACGAACTCGAGGCGGACGAGGTCATTCGGTCCGCGCTCGGGGATCACGTCTTCGGCCACTACATCGTCGCCAAGCGCGCCGAATGGGACGACTATCGGACCCAGGTCTCCGACTGGGAGGTCGAGCGCTACCTCGATCAGTTCTAGGCGGCGCTACTGGGCGGGCCGACGCCGGCCGCACGCCTACGCACGCGCACGCCGATGCACGCGCACTCCGAGGCACGCGCACGCCGAGGCACGCGCACGCCGATGCACGCGGACGCCCCTTATGCACCTTGCGCGCGTCGACCACGGCCGCCCGAGGCGGCCTATGTCGTCGCCCGTCACACGGGAGGGGCGGTCCGAGGGCCGCGATCGCAACCGACGCAGTTCCCGTCCACGCAGAGGGGTCCGCGCCCGATTCCCGTGCCGCGGGCGACGACATAAGCGCCGCGCTGCGCGTCGGCCCGGATCGCTCGTTCACGCGGAGGCGTCGCTCGGACGCGTGACCTGAAGCCACGATAAGCAGCAGCGAAGCGACCGCTGGCAACATCGCCGAGCGATGAATGACATCCCTCATCGGCTGGGCGTGGCGCTCCGGGGCCGCCGGCACGCTCTCGGATGGACGCAAGCGACGGTCGCGGACCGCTGCGGTCTCTCGACTTCGGCGTACAGCCGGATGGAGCTGGGTCAAGGCGGCCCGGTGTCGCTTGACCGTTGGATGGCCGCGGCGGCCGCGCTTGACGTGACGCTGGACGCCCATCTGCTGCCGCCTCCACCGACCGGATCCGCCGATCGCCTCCTTCGGCTGGTCGAGAGACTCGCGGAGCGTGGCGGATGGTCGACGCATTCGGCTGGGTCGCTCGACTGGCCACTCGTCGTCCGCATCGCACGCCCGACGAGACGAGAGGCCGCGGTCGTGTCGATCTGGGACGTGGTGACGGACGTCGGCGAGTCGATCGAACGACTCAAACGGGCCGTCGCGGATGAGACTGCGAGCCGTCCCGCGGGCTGGCGGGTTGGTGGGTTCGTGGTCGTGCGCGCATGCGGGTCGAATCGTCGCCGACTCAACGAGGTCTGGTACGCGGTCGACGATGCGTTTCCCGATTCTGGCTCGCGCTGGATCGGAGCCCTCACCAACCCGAGGTCCCGGATGCCCGCGGATCTTGCCCTCGCATGGGCCAGCGGTGACCTGTCTCATCTGACCCCGGCGCGTTTGCCGCTCATCCGCTCGCGCCGGGTGACGACCGGGTTGTGATGCCGGGGCGACGGCGGCTGCCGTCGGCATGCGGTTGGCGCCGACGACCGGCGATGCGCCACCATGGCGAACGTGCAGCGCGACGTTCGGATCCAGCCCATGCGATCGCTGGGGCTGTTGTCGGTCGCGCATGCCGTCAACCACGCCCAAGCGGTGCTGCTGCCGCTGATCTTCCTCAAGATCATCGATGAGTACGGCGTCGGCGTGGAGGCCATCGCCTTCCTGGCGGCGATCGGGTCGTTCTCGGCCGGGCTGATCCAGCTGAGCTATGCGGCACTGACGCGGTTCATCTCGCGACGACGGCTGCTGGGGATCGGCGGGCTCCTGTTCGGTGGCGGGTTCGCCCTCCAGGCGCTGGCCACGAGCTTCGTGACCTTCGCCATCCCGAACGTCCTGTCGCGCATCGGAGGCTCGCCGCAGCACCCGGTGGGCAACGGCCTGCTGGCCGAGCAATTCCCGCCGAACCGCCGCGGGTTCGCGATCAGCGCCCACATCGCGGGCGGGAACGTCGGCACGGTGATCGTGGCGCTCATCGGTGTCCCGGTGATCGCAGCGATCGGCTGGCGGGGTGCGTCGGTCGCGTTCGGGATCCCGGCCATCCTCATCGCCATCGCCATCCTCATCCTGGTGCGGGAGCACGGGTCGGACCGCGTGGCCGCCCGCGCCGAGGGCTCGCTCCGCTCGGCGTTCGGGCGGATCCTGCGGAATCCATCGCTCCTGTGGCTCTACCTGACGTCCGCACTCGGCGGCGGTGGGCGTGGGCTCGGGGTCGTGAACCTGTTCGTGCTGCTCTACCTGACGAAGGTGATCGGTCTCGACGAAGCAGCGTCCGGGCTGATGTACGGCGCCCTGATCGTCTTCTCGGTGCCGATGCCGCTCGTCGTGGGATGGCTCGGCGACCGGATCGGGCGGAAGCCGATGATCGTCGGCGTCTACCTCGGTGGCGCGCTCGGGTTCATCGTCTTCATCCTCGTCGGGTCGAACCTGCTCGGCCTCTGGATCGGGATCCTGCTGATGGGGCTGTTCTCGTTCGCCGAGAGCCCGCAACTCCAGGCGCTTCTGGCCGACATCGCGCCGCCACCGCTCCGCGACGCTTCGTACGCGCTCTACTTCACGATGGCGTTCGGACTCGGGTCGCTGTGGAACGCCCTGTACGGGGTCATCATCGGCAGCGCTGGGGAGACGGCCGGCCTGCCGATCATCTTCGTCCTGATGGCCGCGGCGTTCGTCATGGCCGCGCTCGCCACGCTCCCGATCCGCGAACCTACGGCGTCGCGATGAACCAGACCCCGCCGACCCCTTCGCCGTTCGCGTCGCCCGGTGCCGTGTCGCCGGTGAAGTAGTAGAGCGGCTCGCCGTTGTAGGCGACCTGCTGCGAGCCATCCGCCCGCGCGAACGTGGTCAGGGTGCCGGTCACGCCGGCGCCCGGCCGCGGGCGTCGTGCCCGCCGCCACGGTGAATGGCGGCCACGTCCCGACGCAGCCGTCGCCGCAAGCGCTGGTGTTCGCCGAGTCCTTCGTGAAGATGTAGAGGGTCAGGCCGTCCGCGCCCGTCAGGGCGGGGCCGGCCGCGCTGGTCGCGACCGCCACCGTCACATCTCCGGCACCCGGGTCGCTGGAGGCGGGCGCCGGGATCGGCGTGGCGCCGTAGTTGTACTCACCCTTGCCGCCGCCGGTCGACGGAGACTTCGATGGCCGCGGCCGATCGGCGCCGCGCTGGTCGCGGCCGGCTCCGATGCCGCCGTCGATGGCTCGCCGGGCGTCGAGGCCGTCGTGCCACCGGTCGACGCCGTGCAGGCGGCGAGCAGGATCAGCGCGGCGATCGCGAGGACGGACGCGAATCGTGTGGACGGGGTCGGCATCGGGCGGTTCCTCCTGCCGAACCATACGCCCGAACGTGATCGGCGGTTTTCAGCGCGCGTCGCGCCGGCTCGACGTCCGGCGGGGTTCGGACCCGACTTTGCTATCATCCGCAGGCCCTATGAACGGGCTCCCTCGGTCGGGGCGTGGCGCAGCTTGGTAGCGCGCATCGTTCGGGACGATGAGGTCGGAGGTTCAAATCCTCTCGCCCCGACCAGACTGACGTTCTTTGGTGCTCAGGACCCCCTCTTCTGAGGCCGGTCCGGGTCCGCGATCTTTCCCCGACCACCTTGATGCTCGAGGTACACAACGCCGGGCCCGAAGGCCGCGTCCCAGCCCCGCGCCGCATGCGCAAGGCCCTGGCCATCGTCTGGGGCGCCTTCCGCAACGGGACCGACTTCGACCTTGACTGGGGTGCCGAGGCTTGACAAGACCCTATGGGATCTAGAGCGAGGCTCCGGTCCCGAACCCGCGATCCCGCGTCATGCGGCCGGCGGTCCGGGCCGAACGTGGGCGATGCGCTCGGGCAGCTACTGCTGGACCTCTTGCCTGGAGACGGTGGCGAGGTCGGCGGCCGGGAGTCGCAGAGTTGTCGCATTCACGGCGCGGATGGACGCGCACTCCGCGGCATCGCTCGTCGCCGGACTATCCAAGGCGAGCAGTTCCTCCGGCGTGGCCAGACTCCTGGACTTGGCGGCAATCACTCGGACTTCGTCCAAGGTCACGACGCGAGGAACCGGGGTTCCCGAAACTTGGGCCTCGATCGCTTCGACCGCGATCTCGTACCAGTCCCGGCGCTGGTCCACGCTCAGGGCCGAGAGTACGAGGTCAGTCGTCGGCACCCGGTTCTTCATGTTCCGCCAGAAGGTGGCACAGGTCGCTTCGGGCATGTGTCCGACTGCAGAAGCCCTGAGTCGAAATCGTGCGGTCAGGGCGGCGTCATCGAGGCGGACCAGCCCCTTCCAGGTGAATTCCTCGGCCCAGTCCGCCCGCTGCTGGCTGCTGAGCCCGTCGAAGTTCGTTGGGCGGACGGCCGTGAGCCGCGCCTCGAGCGCCGAACGGGACTCGACGGGGAGTTCGTCGAGCCCTCTGAATACCGATCCGAGCTCCGTGGTGTCGATCCCGGTCGTTTGGCTCGGACTGGCGCTGATGGCCGATGCCGTCGGTGCGGCTTGAGCCGCCGTGTTCTGGCCAGGAGTACTCGAACACGCAACAAGGAGAGCCGCGAGGGTCAAGCTGCAAATGGCCCTCTTGATGTTCGATCCTCGATCCCAGAGTCGCTCTCGGCGGTCGTTGGGGGTCGGTGCGATCGGGGACTCATCCATGCCCGCTCCTGATCCTCCGGCGACGTCGCGCCAGCTAGGTACCGGGGAGACGTTACAACACAGTCATCGTTACCCGGCTCCCGGACCCGCGATCCCTTTGCCCTTGCGCCACGCTCTCGACTAAGGGCGACCCGATCCCGCTGTAGGTCCTCGAGCGAGCGGTGGCACGCGGCGTGGGTAACGGAGAATCTGTCGCGCCTTGACGACTTCTCAGTGAGCCCGCAGACCGCAGCCGTAGCCGAGCCCGAAGTGGTCGACGCCTCCCGTCCGTCGGTTGAGCGCAGGGTGCCGACATGCGGTGATGGACGAGAGCGATGAGCGGCGCGGGGTGACCGACCTTGAACTTGGGTGAGCCGACCCAGTAGATGGTGACCTCACGCCCCTCCAGACGGCCGAGGCCTCGAGGCCCAGGAGCGTCGGGGACGCGCTCGAAGTGCGCGACGAGGGTCCTCCACGGGCAGCGTCCGGTGCAGCAATTGGTTGCCGCCCGGCGATGGTTCCGGCAGCCGCGGACCGAGCATCCACACGAGCTGGGCCGTGGTCGTCGCGCCTTCCTTGGCCCGGGCCTTCGCCAAGTGGTGCTTCACGGTCGAGTGCGACAGGCCGAGGGCGGTCGCACGCCCGGGTCCCGGGAGCTGGTGCGGATCTGACCAGCGCGCTGGTCATGCCCCAACAGTCGCGCCAGCGGGCCGCGTCCTCTGTTCGGTCGAATGGTCCATGTCGTCCGCCCCCGGCAGCCGCGGCCCGAGACGGCCGCCCAGGCGCACGCGGTGCCGACCACGAGGCGGATCGCGATGCTCGGGACTGCCAGCGACCCGACGATCCCATCGCCGAAGGCCAGCAGGTCCACGATCGAACTCAAGACGTCGTACGCCGTCAGGGTGGCCAGGACGATCCATTGCCGAGTCGGGCTCGCGTCGATGGTGGCCGCCAGGAATCCTGCCCAGCCAGCAATGCCACCCCCTCGGTCCGCATCAGGAATTCGACCGTGGCGGTCGAGGAGATCCCGACCACCGACAACATCGCGCCTGGCGTGAACAGGTACCCGAGTCCGGTCATCGCGAAGACGATGATCGATCAGGCGACCAGGGCACGTCCGAGGCGCATGCTGTCCTCCCAGGGCAATGTCGAGTCTGGTCGTGCCCAAAGCTGGCGTCAGGCTCGTACCATCCTATCGATGCAGCGCTTTCCTGGCGGCTTCGACGTGGAGGGTCCGGTCCAGGCCGAGGTCTTCGTCGTCTGGCTGGCCGGCGATCATCTCGAGCTGACCGGGCCGTGCGGTCCGGCTCCGTGGCTCCTTGAGCTCGGTCCAACGGATCACCCGGTGGAGATCGTCACGCGGTTCGTCCGCGATGCCATCGGCGATCCGCTGCTCGTCCATTCGACCTCGTGGCGCCGCGATCGCGGGGCCGTCGTCCTCAGCTTCGTCGTGGTGATCGACGCGACCCTCGTCGGTTCGATGGCCAGCCTCCCGATCGCACGGAGCGACCTGGCCCGAGGGGACGCCACGGCGGCCCCGCGCGAGATCGCCACGAGCCAGGTGGTCGAACATGGGCTGCGTCACATGGCCTGGCTCGCACAGGACGATCCGGTCGTGGCGGCCGAGTTGCCGGCAGGCTGGCGCGTCCTTCTCGCCGAGTACGTCCCCGAACCGTTCCGAAATCTCGGTTGAAGGAGGGTCAGATGGCCGACGAGCCGATCACGGTCCGCTGCGCCTGCGGGTGGGAGACCACTGATCCCGAGGATGTCGCGGTCGAGGCCACGACCGAGCATGGCCGAACGATGCACAACATGACGCCGACCCGAGACGAGGTGCTGGCGATGGCCGTCGAGGCACCGGAGGGCCTGGCCGGGTCCGAGCACTGACGCCCGATCGCCTCCATGCAGGCGCGGGGCGAGGATCCAGACAAGCTGCGCGGTCGTCGTCGCGCCCACGTTCGACCGGGCGTTCGCCAAGTGGTGCTTGACGGTCGAGTGCGCCAAGCCAAGACGGTGAGCGGCCGCGCCTGAAGGCCAGCATCGAACGCAACCGCGAGATCCTCGAACGCCTCGCCCGCTGACCGTCTTACTCGAGCTGGCGGACTACCTGCTCATCGCCGCGATGCCTCCTGGGGCCATGCCATCCTAGGACGCGTGACTGGTCCGACCGACGAGACGCGCATCGATCGCTGGCTCTGCGCGGTGCGCCTCGTGAAGACCCGCCCGCTCGCGAGCCAGTTGTGCGACGGCGGTCATGTCCTCGTGAATGGATCGCCGGCCAAGCCGTCGACGAAGGTTCGCGCGGGCGATCGGGTGGAGACACGCATCGCCGATCGCGAGCGGATCGTCGAGGTCACGTTGCCGATCGAGTCGCGTGTCGGGGCTGCCGTCGCCGTGACGTGCTACGTGGACCACAGCCCGCCCGTCGTCGTTGAGGCCGGGCCAGCGATCACGGTCGTCCGTGGGGAGGGCCGGCCGGGCAAGCGCCTGCGGCGCGAGCTCGACCGCCTGCGCAGGGCCGCCGACGCCTGACGATCCATCGGCTCAGGAAGGCGTGTAGCCGCTGCCGTCAAGTCGGCCGGTGACCGTGCCGGCGGCCCGGTCGATCCGCAGCGTGGCGATCTGCGGTCGGACGACGAACAGGACCGCCCCGCACGCGATGACGACGAAGCCCGCCAGGCTGACGGCGACGAGCGCGCTGGTGCGTTCGGCGATGAGTCCGCCGGCGAGGGCCCCGAACGGCATCAAGCCCCAGTACAGCAACGTGAACAACGAGGTGATGCGCCCGCGAAGGCGGGCAGGGGAGAGCGACTGGACGAGTGACAGGCTCGACGACCCATAGATCGCAAAGCCACCTTGCGCGACGCCGGTGCCGACGGCCGCCAGGCCGAGCGCCCCCGACAGCCCGAGACCGATCAGGCCCGCGCCGATGACCCCCATCCCGATGAAGATGGTCCGGCCGTGCCCGACGCGACGCATGAGCGGTTCGGCCACCAGCCCCGCCGCGAGGCCACCGATCCCGCCGCCGACATACAGCAGGCCGATCGCCCCCGGGTCCGCTCCGAGGTCCCGGATCACGACCGGGAGCAGGAACATGTACGACAACCCGACCGCACCCGGCGCCACCGCGGCGAGGACGATCAGCCCGAGCGTCGGGTGGCGGCGTGCGTAGGAGGCCGCCTCGATCAGCGGACGAAGCATCGAACGATCCGTCGTCCGCGCCACGGTCTCACGGACCCGTAGTCGGAAGATGGGTAGGGATGGCGCGCCCTGCATGACCCCGGCGACCACGATCGTCAGCGCAGCCGCAACCACGATGTCGGCGCCGAGGGTCGCAAGCAGCACGCCGCCGATGATCCCGCCGACGATCCGGCCCACGTTGAAGCCCAGGAACGTCAGCGCCACGCCGCTCGACACGGCTCGTGGCGGAACGAGGTCGTTGACGATGGAGATGAACGCCGGAGCGCCCAGGGTCTGGAACGTGGACATGACGCAACCGAGCGCGACGAGGACCCAGAGGGGGACGCCCGCCAGCGCGAGGAGGCCGGTCGCGACGATGGCCGAGCCTGCGCCGAGCAGCGAGAGCGCCACCAGGACCTTCGAACCGAAGCGGTCCGAGAGGAGGCCCGCATGGAGCATGAACAGGGCGAAGGGCAGGCTGTAGATGAACGACGCGACGCCGACAGCCTGCGCGGATCCCGTGACGGCCAGGATGTAGGTATTGAGCGCAGCACCGAAGATGAACCACGAGGCATTCGCGGTCAGGTTCGCCACGAGGAACGTCACGAACGGCGGGTACCCCAGCGCCGTCAGGCCGACACCTTCAAGGCGACTTTGGGGCGCCTCCTGGACAGGGACGGTCACTGGGTGTTCGTGGGGCGCATCTCGTGAGCGTATCGGCTCGCGGTCGTTCCGGCATGGGCGAGTTCTGCTGGTCTGTCGCGCTGGGGTGCTGGTCGCCGTCGCCGTTGGAGTGGGCGCCGGCGTTCCGATCGTCGATGCCCCGCTTGCGGGCGCGCTCGAGGTCTCGCGGGCATCGACCGCCCGTTTCGCGCCGTAACAAGTGTGTTACGGTAACCGCCCGATTACCAACCGTTTTGCCCGGGGCGCCGCAGAGAGGACCCGATGGCCAGCTACGCGATCGTCGTCATGAGCGAGTCCGGAGAGGACCATCCCGGCGGCCAGGGCCGCATGCTGCATGCGATGCATGCCGCCCGAGAACTGCGTGCCGCCGGCGAGGACGTGACCATGTGGTTTCACGGCGTCGGCGTCACCTGGCTCTCGGCCTTCGACGCGCAGGAGGATCGGTACACGCAGGTCTATCGCCCACTGTTCGACGAGATCTGCGACCTGATCGCCGGTGCCTGCGAGTTCTGCGCGGTGACGCGGTTCGACGCCGGCGCGAGCGCCACGAACCTCGGCGTCCCGCTCCTGCACGGCGATGGAGAGCACCACACGATCGCGACGTTGATCTCGCGTGGGCACCAGGTGATCACCTTCTGAGCGAGCCTGCTAAGTAAGCTCCGCCCGGAGCCGGCCGCGGCGGCGCCTGACCGCTACGCCGTGGCGGCGACAATCTCGGCGAGGACCTCGTCCGACGGCTCCACCCACAGCCCGCCCGCCGGCGTGACCACGACCGGGGTCGCGACGAGATCGCGCGCGTGCAGGCGGTCGCGAACGTCCGTGTCGATGTCGAGGCGGACGTAGCGGTACGGATGCCCTGCGGCGTCGAAGACCTCGCGAGCCCGGGTCGTGTCCTCGCAGGTATCGAGGCCGTACACGACCGTCATCGCTGGGTCACCGAGATCGTCGTTTGGCACGTGGCTCCTCGAGGTGGGCAGGTTCCGGGCCCCCACGATAGCGGGCCGGGACGAACGATGACGGCGCAGCCGCCCGGTACAGTGGTTCGCGATGACGACGTCCGAGGCGACGACGCTGAACGCGGTGACCGGGATCGTCACCCGCGAGCGCGTGCGAGCCTTCGACCTCGCCGCCGCCCTCGCGGTCTTCTTCATGATCCTGGTCCACGTCCTGTGGCACTGGGGCGCGCCGACGACCTGGACCACGCCGATCGGCGAGGCGATCAGCTACGCCGCCGGTCCGACGGCCGCACCGGTCTTCACGTTCCTGATGGGCGTGTCCCTGGGAGCCGCGCCACCCTCACACGTTCGGCGGCTGATCTCGCGCGGGTTGTGGCTGGTCACGCTCGGCTACGTTCTCAACGGGCTCCGTGGCGTGATCCCGGCCGCGCTCGGTCTCTCCTCGGGGGTCATCACCGAGGCCCAGGTGGAGCCGTACACGCTCTGGTGGCTCGCCACGACCGTGGACCTGCACCATGTCGTCGGGCTCTCGATGGTGATCATCGCGCTGCTCCGGACCCGCTCGCGGCCGGACTGGACCTGGCTGGTCCTGGGTGGCGTCCTTGTCGCGGCCGCGCCGTGGCTGCGCACGATCACCGTCGGGACGCCGCTCCTGGACGCGCCACTCACGCCGATCCTTGGATCCGCGCCGAACGTGTACTACGCCGTCGTCCCGTGGCTCGCGTACCCGCTCGCGGGCGCCGTGCTGGGCGGGATCGTCGCGCGCGCCGCCGACCGTCGGGCGGTGTTCCGTCGCGGAGCGATCCTCGGGATCGTGCTGCTCGTCATCGGCGCGGGCCTGATCGCGATCCAGCGCCCCGGGTTCGATGTCTACACGTACTGGCGTCAGCCGGTCTCGTTCGTCGTCGCGATCTTCGGGATCATCCTCGTCTGGCTCGCGCTGTGTGACATCGCCACTCGAGTCCGCTGGATCGACCGGCACGTGCGCTTCGCCTATGGCTGGAGCGACCGCGTCATCGCGATCTACTTCACGCACTGGGTCATCGTGGGCTGGGGCGTCGCCCTTGTCGGTTTCCGGGCGCTGGATCTCGGGGCGGTGCTGGTCGCCATGGCAGGGGCTGTCGTGGCGACGAACTACCTCTCGCGCTTGGCCGTCCGGCTCGAGGCGAACCCGTGGTTCCGCCGCGGTCCGCGCGAGCGATCGTCCGAAGTGGCCGTGGAGCTGCCAGCTGCCTGACGCGTCAGCCGTTCGCCTCGAGCAGGAGCGTGTCGAGCCCGCGAGTCAGGCCCACCCGGCCGACCACGGCCCGGACCGCGAGGAGCGTGCCGGATACGTACGGCGCCGCCGACGACCCTGCGTCATGGCGGATCGTCAGCCGTTCGTCGGGGAGCGCGAAGATGACCTCGGTGGAGACCGAGAAGCTGGGTAACCGGATCGAATGCACCGGGACGCCATGAACCGCGGCCCCGCGCGCCTCACGAAGACCGGCCGTTTCGTCGAGCGGGCGACCGAGGACGGGGGTCCTCACTCCCGCCAGACGCTCCGCAAGCTCGCGGGCGGTACCGCTGGGGGCGTCGGCCTTGGTGGCGCTCGCGTAGTCGATGACCTCGGCCTGGGGCAGGAATGGCGCGACGAGCAGCGCGGCTGCCTGGGCCATCGCCGCCGTGAGCGAGAAGTTGCCGGCCGCGATCACGCCGACCCTGTGCTGCCGGGCGGCGGCTTCGATCTCGGTGAAGTCGTCAGCCGACAGTCCGGACGAACCGATGACGACCCCGACGCCACGCTCGATGGCGGCAAGGGTGTTTGCCTTCACCGAGGCGTGCGACGTGTATTCGATGAGGACATCCACGCCGTCGAGGGCGTCGGCGACCGAGCCGAACGTCGCGATGCCAAGGGACCCTCCGCCGAGGGCCGTGCCCAGATCCGTGCCCGCGGCGCCCCGCGCGACCGCAGACCGAAGGTCCAGGTCCTCGGCGGCAAGGACGCCGACCACGAGCGCTCGACCGGCCCAGCCGGTGGCGCCAGCGATACAGACTCCGATCATCAGGGCGCCTCCTGCTCATTCGTCGCGGCGGGGCCCGCGCGTCGGCGGTCGTCGGTCCGACGGTATCATCTGCCGATGCTTCCCCGGCGATCCGCCCGCTCCATCGACGCGGACCGGCGTTGACGTTCGATCTTCCGCTCGCGGTCGGGGGATTGCTCGTCGGCATCGTCGTGGGGCTCACGGGCATGGGCGGCGGGGCGCTGATGACGCCGATGCTCGTCTTCTTTTTCAACGTCAACCCGCTCACCGCGATCTCCAGCGACATCGTCGCGAGCCTGGTGATGAAGCCGGTCGCGGCCTTCGTGCATCACCGCAAAGGCACGATCAATCTCGAGCTCGTCACGTGGCTGTGCATCGGGTCCGTGCCCGCCGCCTTCTCGGGCGCGTGGCTGATCAGCCTGGTGCCCCCCGGCGCTGGGCTTGATGAGCTCCTCAAGCAGGGTCTCGGGGCGGCACTGCTGGTCGCGACGGCGGGTCTCGTGATCCGCAGCTTCATGCAGATGACCAAGAATCGCCTGCCGCTCGGCGAGGGTCCGGCGAAGGGGCCGCGGATCGTGCCTCCGATCGTCGTCCGGCCGATCCCGACGCTGCTCCTTGGCGCCGCCGCCGGGTTCATGGTCGGGATCACGAGTGTCGGGGCGGGGTCGGTCGTCATCGTCGCCCTGCTGCTGATGTACCCCGCGCTGAAGGCGTCCGTCCTCGTCGGGACGGACCTCTTCCAGGCGATCCCCCTCGTAGGGGCGGCCGCGGTGGGGCACTGGCTGTTCGGGAGCATCTCGCTCGAGTTGACCACGTCCCTCCTCGTCGGCGCGATCCCCGGCGCGTGGATCGGTGCCCAGATGTCGACGCGGGCACCGGGCGGGATCATCCGACGGGTGCTCGCGGTCCTGCTTCTGGCGTCCGGTCTCAAACTGCTCGGGGCGCCCGTCCCGGTGGTCGTGGGGGCGTCGCTGTCGCTCCTCGTGTTCGGGAGCATCGCGTGGGCCATGATCCGGCGGCGGGTCAAGGCTCGGCCGCGGACCGGGATCGGCGATCCGGCCCTCACGGAGTCCGATTCGCCGAACGCCTAGGAGCGCCCGTCAGCGATCGCCGGTCGTCAGCGTCCCCGCCGACCTCAGCGACTCCGCCGGACCTCAGCGACTCCGCCGGACCAGACCGGCGACCCGCGCGCGACCGTCGCGGACGACCCGCCGGACCAGGACCTCGGCGATCTGAGCCGTCGGCACGCGCATGAGGTCGAATGGCTCGGCCACGCGTCGAGGCGCCGGCCTGTCGCCGTCACCGTCGAGCCCGTCCGGGGCGCTGCCGGGCTCCGTGACCTCGGCCGTGTGCCCCCGCGCCATCCCGGTCGCGATGAGGACGCCCATCGCGGCCGTCGCCGCCAGATCCGGTGGCACGACGACGCGCGCTGGGGCCGTGTCCGAGCCCGGATCCGCGGGGGTCGCGGCGAGCGCCGCGAGATCCCCGACGACGCGGACGCCGGCGTTCGCGATCCCGTCGACGATCTCGCGGGCGACCTCCCCGGCGCGCTCGAGGGCCCAGCCGGGGGTCGCGACCCGTGGCTCATCCGGGCCGGGGGTCCGCGCCTGGATGTAGCTCGTCGCGCCGTAGGTCATGACCCGGGTCCGGACCGGCCGCCCGACCCCCTCGGCCTTCGCGAGGACGTTGAACGCCCGGACCAGCTCGATCTCGGGCAATGTCATGGAGCGGTTCGCCTGGGACGTGTCTGCCACGAGCGTCCCTGCTCGAAGCCCGGTCAGGCCTTCGAACGTGCGGAGCACCATCGAGCGGTCCTGCTCATCGAGCACCACCGCGGTGATCCGCTCTGGCCCGACCACTTCTGCCCAACGCTCGATGAGGCGGTCGTGTCGATGACGCAGCCAGAAGCCGGGTGTGAGGCCGTCGGGAGACGGCCCGAAGACGACCTTGAGCCACGCGTCATACGGCTCGCGCAGGCCGGTCTGGACGTATTGCTGCCACTGCGACGGGAGCAGGTTCGCCAGCGGCCGCAACGTCACGACCACGTGAACGCGTTCTCGGTCGAGGTCCTCCACGACCCGGCGAACGATGTCCGGCGGCGCGTCCGAGAGGAATTCGCTGCTCACGACGACCCGCGGTTCGCGCGCGGCCCGGATCTCGCGCATCAGCGTCCGCCAGAGCCACATCGACGGCGGCTTGCCGGTCATCGGGTTCGGTCGACCGAGGACGGCGCGGACCGCGCTCGACGGCTGGTGGGTCGGCCCCGCGTAGTGGACCCCCTGGCGGGCTGTCTCCTCACGGCCCGCGTGGAACGCGCTCTGGACGGCGGTCGTGCCGGTCTTCGGTGGGCCGATGTGGACGAGGCGCGTCCCGGCGGGCAGGAGGAGCGCGGACGGTTCGCCGTCGGACGTCGTCGATGGCACGGTGTGCTGCATGCGCGCCCTACGATACCGTCCGGAGCGGCTCGCCCGACGGGTCGACCGCCGCGCCGGTCGTTCTCGCTGCTAGCATCGCCGTCAGATGGACCAGGATCGATACGACGTCATCATCGTCGGCGGCGGCTCGGCCGGGAGCGCGCTGGGCAACCGCCTGTCCGCGTCCCCGTCGAACCGGGTCCTCGTGCTCGAAGCCGGCCGGTCGGACTGGCGGATCGATCCATTCATCCACATGCCGGCCGCGCTGACCTTCCCGATCGGCAGCCGGTTCTACGACTGGAAGTACGAATCCGAGCCGGAGCCCTTCATGGACGGCCGGCGCATCTACCACGCCCGCGGCAAGGTCCTCGGCGGCTCCTCGAGCATCAATGGCCAGATCTTCCAGCGCGGCAACCCGCTCGACTACGAACGCTGGGCGGCCGACCCGGGGATGGAGACGTGGGACTACGCCCACTGCCTGCCGTACTTCAAGCGGATGGAGACGTGCCTCGCCGCCGACGCGGATGACCCGTGGCGCGGCCACGACGGCCCGCTCGTGCTGGAGCGCGGTCCCGCCACGAACCCGCTCTTCACCGCGTTCTTCGCCGCCTGCCGGGACGCGGGCTACCACCTGACCGATGACGTCAACGGATTCCGTCAGGAGGGGTTCGCCCCGTTCGACCGGAACATCCACCGGGGCCGCCGGCTGAGTGCCGCGAGGGCGTATCTCCATCCGATCATGGGGCGCCGCAAGAACCTCACCGTCCGGACCCGCACGTTCGTGACGCGGATCCTGTTCGAGGGCGACCGGGCGATCGGCGTGGAGGTGGCGAAGGGCCGTGGCACGGAGCGGATCCTGGCCGGCGAAGTGATCCTCGCGGGCGGCGCGATCAACAGCCCGCAACTGCTCCAGCTCTCGGGTGTCGGGAAGGCCGCGGACCTGGAGGCGCTCGGGATCCCGGTGGTGCGTGATCTGCCCGGCGTCGGCGACCACCTCCAGGACCACCTCGAGGTCTACATCCAGTACAAGTCGCTCCAGCCGGTCTCGATGCAGCCGACGGCGGTCGAGAAGTGGCGTCGCCCGTTCATCGGCGCTCAGTGGCTGTTCTTCCGCAGCGGACCGGGCGCCACGAACCACTTCGAAGGGGGCGGCTTCGCTCGCTCCAACGACGACGTGGCCTACCCGAATCTCATGTTCCACTTCCTGCCGCTCGCGATCCGCTACGACGGGACGGCCGGCGCCCCGGGGCACGGGTACCAGGTCCACGTCGGCCCGATGTACTCCGACTCGCGCGGCGATGTCCGGATCACCAGCACGGATCCGCGCGTCCACCCGGCGCTGCGTTTCAACTACCTCTCCACCGACCAGGACCGGCACGAGTGGGTGGAGGCCGTCCACGTCGCGCGGCGGATCCTCGGTCAGCCGGGCATGGATCCGTTCAACGGCGGCGAGACCTCGCCCGGCCCAGCGGTCAGCACGGACGAGGAGATCCTCGACTGGGTCCGCCACGACGCCGAGACCGCGCTACACCCGTCATGCACGGCGCGGATGGGGGTCGATGGCGCGTCGGTCACCGATCCGCTGACGATGCGCGTCCACGGCTTGCAAGGTCTGCGCGTCGTCGACGCTTCGGTCATGCCGTACGTCACCAACGGCAACATCTACGCGCCGGTGATGATGCTCGCCGAGAAGGCCGCGGACCTGATCCTCGGCAACACGCCGCTCCCTCCGGAGCCGATCCCGTTCTACCGGCACGAGCCACGACCGCCGCTTCCGACGGCCTGACGGCACGGTGTCCCGCGTCAAGATTCTTGGACGGTTTCGGACTGAGATAGGTGTGACGCGGCAGGCTCGCTGAGGTAGCGGTCCATCGGCCGGTCGAAGCCGATGCCTTCGTGCGGTCGGACCGTGTTGTAGATGAGCCGATAGGCCTCGACCTCCGCCACCAGGGTGACCACGTCGGCGATCTCCAGCCGATACAGGTGCTCGTACTTGAGGGTCCCGAAGAAGCGCTCGATGACGCCGTTGGTCTCGGGCGAGCGATGGCGGGTCCGGACGTGGGTCAGCCACGGTCTCGCCCGGATGAAGCCGGCGAAGTCGATGCTCTTGAAGGCCGGCCCGTTGTCGGTGACCACGACCAGCGGCACGAGCTCGCTGGTGACCGGATCGAGGCAGTCGTCGGCCAGACGCCGGCCGGTCAGTCGTTCGGCATTGTCGATCGCCTCGGCGAGGGCGGCACAGGCATCGCGCGCGGCCGTGGTGCCGGCCACGCGTACGACGAGCGAGACCTTGGTCGCGTGGTCGACTAGGCCGGCCAGCCGCCAGGTCCCGCCGCCGGCGGTGTCGAACTCGGAGAAGTCCATCTGCCAGACCCGGTTGCGCCGGGTCGGCGCTTCGACGAAGGCCGCCCGCCGGGCCGCCGCCAGCTGGCGCCGTTCGGACTGGTAGCGACGGGGCAGGAGCAGGCCTTGCCGGCGCAAGGCGCGCTCGACCGAGCTGCGCGACACGCGGATGCCGTCGGCCCGGAGCATGGCCCAGATCTTGCGGTGGCCCCACGCCGCCCAGCGGTGAGCCTGGATGGCGGCCTCGGCCTCGATGGCGTCGACGACCGGCGCCGGCCAGCGCCGGATCGGACGACCGTTGAGCTCGCCTGCTCGCCAGTGATACCAGGTCGAGATCGGGATGCCCAGCCTGGCGCAGAAACGGCGGACCGGGACGTCGAACTCGCGCCTTATCGCCTCGAGCTCGGCGAACCCGGGTAGAGCGCCCCCTTTTTTCGCCACACGCGCAGCTCCGCGTAGGCCTCCCCGAGGGCCGACGTCAGGTCATCGACCTGGTCCTCGAGCTCCTCCTCGTGCTTGGACTTGTCGGTCCTTGCGTTCTCGCCCTGGGCGAGGTGCTCACGGGCGCCCTCGAGAAACTGCCTCTGCCACTTGGCGATCGTCGTCTGGCTCATCCCGAGGCGGCGCGCCACGTCGGTCTGGGTCGTCTCGCCCTTGAGCACCGAGAGGACGATCTGGAGCTTCTCGTCCGCTGTCCGGAACGGCTTGCGGCCCACGCGATCCTCCTGTGTCAGACACCCCGGAGGTATGACGAACCAGGTGTCCAAGTCAGTCTGACGCACCACACGAGACCTATGGCTACGACGGTGGCTCCGAGGGGGTCGTCCTGATCGACCGCTCGACGGGCACCGACACGACCGCCCTGCTGGCCGACGGTGCGCGCCTGGCGATCAACGCCGGGAGCGTGCGCTGGAGCCTGTTCGACCAGCTCGGCAGCACGGTCGGGCTGATCGACGCCAGCCGGGTCCTGACCGACGCCTACCGCTTCGACCCGTACGGCGAGACCGTGGCCACCTACCCGACGAGTTCGGGTACCGCCAACCCGTGGCGCTTCCGCGGCCTGCTCGATCTCAGTCCCTCGAGCGCCCCCCTGTACGAGATGAACGCGCGCGACTACTCGCCGGGTTCGGGCACGTTCACGAGTCTCGACACGGTCATGGGCTCGGCCATGGATCCGCTGACCATGAACCGCTACCTGTACGCCGAGGCCAACCCGACCACGCTCATCGACCCGTCGGGCCACTGCTCGCTCGACATGATGATCACCTGCGCCGGAACCCCGGCCCCGAAGCCGCCACCGTCCGCCATGGGAGGTTCACCACGCGGCGGCGGCACGGCGAGCAGGCCCGCGCCCAGCGGCGGGAGCCGCGCGCCCTCCGGGACCGGGACGACGACCCCGACGGCGCCGTCGGAGCTGCCGGCGCCCGGGTCGCCGGCGTGCCGATCGAGCGACTGCCGAACCGCCGGTTCAGCGGCGGCCGACGATCATGAGCGGGCGGCGCGGGCCAGATTGAGCCTGATGCTGGCCGCGCGACAACAGCACTACGACGATGACGTCATCGGCGGCCTCGGTGACGGGATCTGGAATGCGACCATCGGGGGACTGCTGGCGCTGCCAGGCGCTCTGGCCGACGACCCGCTCGGCACGCTCGGGTGCATGGTGCCCAATTCGCCATGCCAGACACAGTCAACCGTGCGCATGGCCGACACGTTCGTCCACGGCAGCGACCGCGACCGGGCCGAGGTGGCAGGGAACGTCCTCGGGCAGTTCCTCGCCCTGGCCCTCCCGGCCAAGGCTCTTGGCGGCGGTGTCAAGAGTGGGGCCAATGGTGCGGTGAGGACGCTCGCAGACAGAGACGTCGTTGTATTCGGGGGTACCGCCGAACTGCCAGCGGCCGGGGTGAGGTTCTCAGGCTCGGTCGGCACGTCGCTGGCCGACGCCGCGGCGGGCGTACCGCACGGGACGGTTCGATCGGCGAGTGTCGGGGACATCGTTGCTTCCGGAGGGCGCGTGAAGCTGGCGCCAGAGTTCGCGGAAAGGGTCGGGCGCACCAACTTCCAACACGTCGACGTCTGCTTGGGTTCAGGAAGGTGCCCGTTCGGCGCACCGGCCCCGAACCCCGTTCCACCTCGCGCCAGGTTCGGTGGACCCGACTATCCGTACGAGACATACTGGACCTGGCCCGGAAGCTCGGAGTGATTCTATGACTCCAGAGGATGTTAAGAGGATTGAGTCGACGCTCGCCAGACTATCTGGGATCCGATGGCGGTGGGAGCCATCGTCGACTGAAAGCAATCGAATCACGGTCGACTATGCGGACGGGTCGAGTAGCGTCATGCGTCCGATGCGCGACTTCTCCAATGCCTCCACTGCAGACACGAGGTTTATCGCAAGTGCCCGTGATGACGTCGCCCTCCTGCTCACGGCGTTGAAACGCAAGGACTCGCTCGACCGGTCCGTCATGGCCTCGATCGAAGGTCGCAGCACGGCTGCGGCCACCGGCCCTTGGCGGCCGTACTTGGCCAGCGACGGAGGTCTCGGTGGAACAAGCGTCATTCAGATAGCAAACGGTGACGAGCCTGACATGTACCTTTGGCTGGACGATGTCTTGGCTCCCGATGTCGACTTCGAGTTTGTAGCGGACGCCCGTCAGGTCATTCCGAGCCTTCTTCTAGAGGTACGGGCACGAGACAGCGAGCGCAGCGGGTAGGTCTAGTTGGGATGTTCGTGCACGTTGTTGACAGCCGTGCGGGGCACGAGGCCGCCGATCGCGGTGTGGTGTGCCCTCGCTGGTCGTGTCCCCATAGTGGTGTAAAGCGAGGCCGTGAATCGAAACGGCCACCGCGTCATGCTCGCGTCGTTGGAGTAGGAACCGACGACACGAAGCGACACCACGATGGCCCAGGACAGGATGGCCGTGCTCGAGACGGTCCGCAAGGCGATCGCCGATGGCGACGTAGACTTCGTGCGCCAGGTGAGACCTATGGCTACGACGGTGGCTCCGAGGGGGTCGTCCTGATCGACCGCTCGACGGGCACCGACACGAGCGCCCTGCTGGCCGACGGTGCGCGCCTGGCGATCAACGCCGGGAGCGTGCGCTGGAGCCTGTTCGACCAGCTCGGCAGCACGGTCGGGCTGATCGACGCCAGCCGGGTCCTGACCGACGCCTACCGCTTCGACCCGTACGGCGAGACCGTGGCCACCTACCCGACGAGCTCGGGTACCGCCAACCCGTGGCGCTTCCGGGGCCTGCTCGACCTCAGTCCGTCGAGCGCGCCGCTGTACGAGATGAACGCGCGCGATTACTCCCCGGGCTCGGGCACGTTCACGAGTCTCGATACGGTCATGGGCTCGGCCATGGATCCGCTGAGCATGAACCGCTACCTGTACGCCGAGGCCAACCCGACCACGCTCATCGACCCGTCGGGCCATGACGCGTGCATCGGGCGCGAATGCGACAACCCGACCTACGACGATGGTCGCGAGGGCTTCGACCAATGCGTCGATCGCTGCAACGAGAGCGTCACCAAGCGTGCCTCCAGCGGTGGTGGCGACGGCGGGGGCGGGGGCGGTGGCGACAGCGGGGGCAGCGAGGCGCCAACCGGGACGCCGACACCGATCGGGCCTACGGAGTTGACGTCGCCCCTCACAAGCGGGCCGTCACTGAAGTGGCAGATCGATCAGATGTCGGAAGCTGACCTTCGAGCCTATCTTGCCAAGTGGGGCGGAGGCATTCGTGCTCCGTCCTTCACCGACCTCGACTACCTATACGCATGGTGCAGGCTAGGAGGGCTTTCGTCTGGCACGTGCTTGGAATACGCAAGTCTCAAGGATTGGGGCGATCTCGACGGGCCGACCGGGACCCTCGCGGTGGCGCCGGCGGCAGCCGTTGCCGTTGGGGCGACGCCCGCCCTCGTCGCTTGGCTCGCTTCCTCTATGACCGCCGCTCGAGATAGGATTCAAGACCTCGTCCGCGCAGCACCCACGGCGCAACTGCCCATTGTCCAATCGGCGCAGGAAAAGCTGGAACAGACTGCCCAAAGGCTCGGAATCCCAGCCAGAGAGCTCGTCGACTCGGTTCTGGCAAGAGGGACCCGCTATGTGGATAACCTTCACGACGGCAACATCAACGTTTGGCTACAGCGAGCGGACAGTTCTGGCCTGATTCGCGTGACGCTAGACCCAACTGCGCAGCGAATCATCTCGGTTGGCCTCAATCAGGCGAGGGACGTGGCAGCGGGCCTCGAGAGTGGGCGATTTGTACTTCTCAAGTAGCAACCAGGACGTCGTGGAGCGCCTCCTCCGGTTGGTGGACGAGTTGCTCAAAACGGAAAAGACACTGCCGGAATTCGAACAGGACTTCCGAGACTACTACTATGATCAGATGCCGCCGGATGTCTTGACGGATGACCAGGTTGCATTCTTCTCCGCTGTGGGAGAAGCCCTCGACTTCACGTCGGAATTGCCCGACTCAGAGAGTAGGGCGGCGGGCTACATTACTCCGAACGAATTCTTGATTTGGCTCGGTACAGCCCGCTATGGCTATCCCCATTTCACATCCATCCACAAGCGGACCTAGGCGAGGAATGCCCGACGAGAGTGTCATGAGTGTGTCGGAAGCATCCAGACGGCGCCTCCGAGGGGGTCGTCCTGATCGACCGCTCGACGGGCACCGACACGACCGCCCTGCTGGCCGACGGTGCGCGCCTGGCGATCAACGCCGGGAGCGTGCGCTGGAGCCTGTTCGACCAGCTCGGCAGCACGGTCGGGCTGATCGACGCCAGCCGGGTCCTGACCGACGCCTACCGCTTCGACCCGTACGGCGAGACCGTGGCCACCTACCCGACGAGTTCGGGTACCGCCAACCCGTGGCGCTTCCGCGGCCTGCTCGATCTCAGTCCCTCGAGCGCCCCCCTGTACGAGATGAACGCGCGCGACTACTCGCCGGGTTCGGGCACGTTCACGAGTCTCGACACGGTCATGGGCTCGGCCATGGATCCGCTGACCATGAACCGCTACCTGTACGCCGAGGCCAACCCGACCACGCTCATCGACCCGTCGGGCCATGCCGGCTGTCCGTCCAACGGTTCCAAGTGCATCGTCGGCAACAAGATCGTTGTCTCGAAGCCGGATGGCACCGTCACGACGCTCTCTCCTGGCGCGACAGGCGGCGGCGGAGGGACTGCCGGCGGGAGTCGGACGCCGGCCGCGACGGTCATCTTCATTCCGATACCCACCGAAAGCCCGCGTCCGATCCCCGGGCCCGCGCCATGTGGCGGTCCGTCCCCCGACCCCTGCCCAACAGCAACGGCGACATACCCCGGGCGAGGTTCGGAGGTCGACGTAGCCCAGGCGGCGTTGACCGTGTGTAGCGTGCTTGCCCCACCGCCCGCACAGATTGGCTGTGACGCCGAGCAGTTCCGAGAGGCTGTCGCAAACGGCGACCCGATCGAGATCATCGCCAATGGGATTGGCTTCATCTTCTACATCGGCGACGGGGCTAAGTGGGTAATCAAGGGCGGGAAGGCCCTATTCAGTACGTCTGAGATTGACGACGCAATTCGCCTCCTGAAAAGCGACTCGCCAGCTAGGTTGAGCCCGAACAGGATGGAGCAAGCCGAGATTGCACAGGCAAACGATATCTTGCGGCTGCGCGGTGGTCACTACGAAGGCAATGACGTTCCCTTTAAGGCGGGTATTGACGGCACCCTCGACGGTGTCCCGGTGAGTCTCAAGCGGGTAGGGACCGATCGGCCCATTAGTGTTCTGCGGAGCATTACGGAGGCTGAACGGAAGGCCGCAATTGCCGGCTTCTCAGGGGTCGACGTCTATGTTGATGCCCAGAGGATTGCAGGTAGGCAGATGTCGGACTTCGCGCAGAGTGGTCCAATCGCGTTTGTTCCCGGAAGAGGCCCCGTATCGAACATTTTCATCCGAGTCAGCGATGGCTGGGTCATTGTGTTGCGAAACTGATGTCGATCGATTTCGAGGCCAGGATCGTCGAGCCGCTCGAACTAGCGGCGCTGTGGAGCGCGACAAAGCGGAACTTCCTTGCCTTGACAGGGAGCCGATCCGACTCTCTGGACCTTCAGGTCGCCGTCGACACCCTCGAAGGAGGAGGAACCCTAGCTGGCCCTTCCAATCCCAACCAGACGATCGGGGGACCGAGCACCGCCGACTACGCCGCGGATCTATCGGTCCCCGATGTCGCGAACGTTTGGCTCATGATCGGGCACTTCATCGGGCCACTGGTCCCAGATCCCGACGATCCATACCTGGTCACAGCCACGGCGAGCCGATCAGCATCCTCGGTGGTCCTGGCCATCGCGGTGATCGTTGCGGCGGCAGACCTGGGGAAGGGCGAGGTCGACATTCGGTTTCCAGCGGATCTCGTTCGAGGCTCACCTAGCAGCCCGGCGGAAATCATCGGCATGCTCCGTGTCGAGCACGAGTCAGATGATCTGAACACGGCGTCGATGGCCGTGCTGCGTAACAGTCCGCGTTTCGCAAATTCATCGATGACTAGATCGTGATGGCGCGCGCTGTGCGGTCAAGTCCCAGGACGTGGTGTAACAGCGCGTCGTCCTCGCGCCTGGTCTGATCAGCTCGCGAGCAGGAGCGGCTGGCCCACCTCCTCGATCGGCGACGGCGTCGATGGCCGCCATCGTCTCGGGCCGGAAGTAGCGCCGGCCGTCCTGCCACTCGTCGTCCTGCTCGGCGAGGATCATCCCGACCAGGCGGATGACGCTGGCCCGGTTGGGGAAGATCCCGACGACCGCGGTCCGGCGCTTGATCTCCTTGTTGAGCCGCTCGAGCGGGTTGGTGCTGCGGATCCGGCTGCGGTGGGTCTCGGGGAACGCGAAGTGGGCGTGCGCTGGAGCCTGTTCGACCAGCTCGGCAGCACGGTCGGGCTGATCGACGCCGGCCGGGTCCTGACCGACGCCTACCGCTTCGACCCGTACGGCGAGACCGTGGCCACCTACCCGACGAGCTCGGGCACCGCCAACCCGTAGCGCTTCCGCGGCCTGCTCGACCTGAGTCCGTCAGCCGCCCCCCTGTACGAGATGAACGCGCGCGACTACTCGCCGGGCTCGGGCACGTTCAGCAGCCTCGACTCGGTCATGGGCTCGGCCATGGACCCGCTGACCATGAACCGCTACCTGTACGCCGAGGCCAACCCGACCACGCTCATCGACCCGTCGGGCCATGCCGGCTGTCCGTCCAACGGTTCCAAGTGCATCGTCGGCAACAAGATCGTCGTCTCGAACCCGAACGGAACCGTGACCACGCTCTCCTCCGAAGCAGGCGACGGCCCCGTTGCCACCCGACGAGCGCGGCAGATACGACCACCTCACCTACAAGGCCGGGTTCTGGGTCGGCCCGGGCGGGGCTCCCTTCAGTCAGGAAGATGCCGACGCTGCGCTCGCCAAGTGTCTGTACGCCCAGAACCATGACGCTTGCGAAGTGTCGGCGGCATTCTGGGGCCAGCAGCGAGCCGCGGGCGCCGCGTACTGCCAGGCGAATCAGGCCGCCTGCGACCTCCAGGGTCAGCAGACGGCCCTTACGGTCTTGGTCGCGATCGAGGTTGCACTCACCGCCGTTACGTTGGTGGATTTCGTTCCGGGGGACGAGATCGCGGCTGGCGGCGCCACGGCAGCGACCTTCTCCCGACTGTCGGCGATACCGCAAGAGATCGCGGCCCTCGAGGCAGCCGCGCTTCGAGGGGCAACCACGATCCAGAGAAGTCCGGCTCAGTCACGTGTAGAGCTCGGGCGCAACCTCGTGGAGGCCGCAGGACCGGGATTTGTTCGACGCGCAGAGTACGAAGCCCATCACACATCGTCGAATTGACCCGCGAGCGAGCAGGCGAGGCACGCGCGATTCTGGAGAAGTTCGCGATCGATATTGACTCGGCGGCCAATGGAGTGTTTCTCTCCAAGAGTTTCCACCGCAGGCAAACAACCACCATCGCCTACAGCGAAACGATTTAGGAACCTGTTACGCCAAGCTTCGACAAGGGACGAGGCCCTTGGCCGCACTAGAATATGCCGCGTTGAAGTTGCGCACCGCAGACTTGATGGGGACCCGCTGGCCGTGATCATGTCGGCCATCCACAAGGTTGACGTCGATGTAGATCTCTGGGACGCCGTCGTGGTGAGGCCGATCCCGGAGACGCCCATCGACCACCTCTTTGACGGTCGCCAGCTCAGTGGAACATGGACACCGCCGACGTTTCGGCGCCTCTCCGAACTCGATCCGCCGCCGCGCCCCCTTGGCGACGTTTCACAATGGGGCGGTACCTACCTGGTGATCTCGAACGCTGCTCAGTCGCTCTTGGTCGACGTGATCGAGCGAGGCGGGGAGTTGCTACCGGTGCTCGGGTTGCCCGACGGCTACCGGCTGCTGAATGTCCTGGAATTGCGCGCCGCTCTTGATGAAGCGGCGTCGGACATCTTTCGATTCGCGTCGGGTCGGATCGTCGACATCTCGCACCTGGTCCTGCGCCGGGAAGCGGCCGGCGACGCGCCGATGTTCAAGCTCGCGGAGTTCCCGACCGGCCCGATCTTCGTCAACGACGAGGTCGCCAAGCGAATTCGAGCGAGCGGCCTCACGGGGTTTCGGTTCACGCGAGTCTGGCCGGATCGCTGACGCCACGCCGGCCACGTTGGCCTTGCATGTCTGACGCTCGCTTCGTGGCCAGTGTCCCGCGTCAGACTTTCGGACGGTTCTGCCGGACTGTTCAGCCTAGGTGTGATCTTCGGGGCGCCGCGAGATGACGAGTGATCGGCGTCGCGATGTCGATGGGACTCGTGAGGTCGGACCGCGCCGTCGCGGTCGCCAGGGGCCCAAGGTGCGCCCGCTGGGCCCGGATCACGCGTCCTGGCTGAGGATCACCACGCTGTAGGGCCCGAGCGAGACGAGCGCGGTCGGGCCTGATCCGCCGCCCGGTGCGTCATCCGCGTCGGTGTCGAACGCGGGGTGATCGCCGAATCCGGCGTCGTAGTCCTGGCTGTCGCTGTTGAAGCGGACCCGCCAACGGCCGGGCCGGGGCATCGGGAGATGGAGTTCATCGATCGCCCGATCGGCGAGATTGACCACCACGACCACGTCGTCGCCTGGGCCACCGGACGCCCAGCGGTGGAACGCGAACCGCTTCGCGTCGTCGTCCGCGTGGAGGATCGCTATGCCGTCCCCGCGCAGTCCCGCGGACGTGCCGCCGACGTCACGCCGCAGCGCGATGAGATCGCGGTGGAGGCGAAGGAACCCACGATTGAGATCCGCCTTGGACCAGTCGAGGGGGGCGGTGTCCTCGAACCAGCCGTCCTCGAGCAGTTCCTGGCCCTGGAAGAGCATCGGGATCCCCGGCGCTGTGAGCACCAGTGCGGACCCGATCGCGGCCCGCTTGCGCGCCCACCAGCTCCCGGCATCGCCAGGGCTGATCTCTTCGGGGAGGCGGCGCTTGCCGTTGGCGACCTCGTCGTGCAATTCGGTATAGATGACGCGACTCAGCGCCGGACCACGCCCCTCCCCGCTGATCGCGGCGATGACGGCGCCGATGTCCCGCGCGTCGTCGTCCGGCACGGTGAGCGCCCGGCGGACCTCGTGGACGAAGCCCGCGTCCCATTGGGCGGTGAACCCGGCGCCACCCTCGTCCGTCGGGGCGACGACGGACGGATCGAGCGCCAGGTCCTCGGCGATCGACAGCTTCCAGGGCTGGCTTGCCCGGATCTCGTCGGTCAACCAGGCGAGGAACGTCCAGCCGTCCGGGAGGGCGGTCGCCGGGTTCGATGGGTCGCCGTCGATGCTCCGGATGTGCTTGGTGGAATCGAAGCGCAGCCCGTCGCAGCGGAACTCCTCCAGCCAGGTCATCGCGTTGTCGCGGAGATACGAACGGACCTCGCCGCGACCGTAGTCCGGTCGGGTGGCGCCCCACGGCGTCTCGGCGCGATGGTCGTTGTAGAAGTAGATCCCGCCCCACTCGCCGTGGTGCCAGCCGTCGAACCGCCACAGGTCCAGGTCGCTCGGGCCGAGGTGGTTGTACACGACGTCGACGATGACCGCGATTCCCGCGTCGTGCGCGGCGCGGATGAACCGCTTGAAGGCGTCCGGACCGCCGTACCCCGAATCGATCGCGAACGGGTGGGCGGGGTTGTACCCCCACGAGACGTCGCCTGGGAACTCGAACGGGGGCATCACCTGGATGGCGCCGACGCCGAGCTCGCGCAGGTGCGGGAGTCGCCCGATCGCCCGGTCGAATGTGCCGCCCTGCCGCCGGCGGACGCCGGCGAAGGTCCCGATGTGCATCTCGTAGATGACGAGGTCGTCCCAGCCCGGCATGCGGAACGTGGTCTCGCCCCAGTCGAAGGCGTCAGGGTCGTAGATCACCGCGTTCCCGACGGAATTGGTGACCTGGCGTGCGTACGGGATCGAGGCGCCACAGGTCGCCCTCCGGCGTCCTGAGGAGGAAGCGGTATTCCTGGCCCGGTCGGGCGCCGGGCACGTCGCCGGACCACGTCCCGCCCCTGGCATCGCCGTCTCGCGCCAGCTCGGTCTGCGCGGACCATCCATCGAACTCGCCGGTCACGACGACGGCATCCGCATGCGGCGCCCAGACACGGAACGTCGTCCCGCCGTCGAACGGGACGGCTCCCATCCCGGGCCGCGGGGACGGCGCCTCCGCCGTCACTTGGCGGGCAGCGTCCGACCGAAGGCGATGGCGCGTTCCACCCACGACGTCAGGGCAGCGTCGTCGGCGACCACATCGGTCGGCAGCGAGGCGTAGCCGGTCATCGTCCGGCCGGCCATCGGCGAGAAGGGGCTCGCGCCCGGGAGGGTGAGGACGTCTTCGAGGTCGGCCGGCGCCAGGCGGATCATCCACTGCTCGGCGAACAGACCGGTGACGAGGTTGCCGCCCACGAACAGCGCCGGGTACCCGAACATCTTGCGCTGCTGCGCCTCCGGGAACCGGGCGGCGATCTCGCCGAACCGGGCGATCAGCTCCGGCGGCGACTTCGTGAAACTCGGCATGGCACGACCTCCGGCGCAACGGTACCGCGCCCGCGGCTGTCGTACCCTGCGCCGATGCGTATCGGTGTCGTCCTCCCCATCGCCCACGACGAGTGGCGGACCGAGCCACCCTCGTACGCCGAGATCCGCGCCATCGCCGTCCAGGCGGAAGCGGCCGACTTCGACTCGATCTGGATTTACGACCACCTGCTGTTCCGCTACCCCGAGGAGCCCACGACCGGGATCCACGAGGCCTGGACGATCCTGGCTGCGGTCGCGGAGGCCACCGACCGAGCCCAGCTCGGCACGCTCGTGATGTGCACCGAGTTTCGCAACCCGGGCCTGCTGGCCAAGATGGCCGCCACACTCGACCACATCAGCGGCGGCCGGCTGATCCTGGGCATCGGCTGTGGCTGGCACGACCCGGAGTACGAGGCCTTCGGCTACCCGACGGACCACAAGGTGGGCCGGTTCGAGGATTCGCTCACGATCATCCGCTCGCTGATCCGCGAGGGCCGGACCGATCACGATGGGGTGTGGCATCAGGCGCGTGATGCCGTGCTCCTGCCACCCGCCCGCCCGGATTTGCCGATCCTCATCGCCGCCAAACGTCCGCGGATGCTCGAGCTGACAGCGCGCCATGCCGATGCCTGGAACATGGCGTGGTTCGGGGAGCCGAGCGAGCGGCTGGCGACCGCGCGCCGCGACCTCGCGGCGGCCTGCGACGCGGTCGGGCGTGACCCGGCCACGCTCGAGATCACTGTGGGCATCACGGTCCGGTATCCGGACCTGCTCCCGGCCACCGGGTCGGGCGGCGGGTCGCACGCCGAGGTCGAATCGCCCGCCCTGACCGGCGATGCCAGTGCCGTCGCGGCGGGCCTGCGTCGCCACGCCGACCTCGGCGCGGACCACGCGATCATCGCCCTCGAACCGACGATGCCCGAGGCTCTCGCGCGGCTCGCCGCCGCAGTCGATCGTTACCGGGGCGGCTCCGGCTGACGCGGGCCCGTCAGAGGAGTTGGCGGATGCTCGGATGCGGTTCCGGGTAGGGGAGGACCAGGACATACAGGCCCGCGAGCGCCTTCGACCACGGGCTGACCGCTGCCCAGCGCATCGAGGACTGCTTGGGGACGAACTGGCGTCCGACCTGCTTCGGCGTCAACGCCGACCCGGGTGCCGGGCTCGGGCCCCAGATGCTGGAGCCGTGCGGGTAGAGTGGGTCCTCGACGATCGCGTGGGTCACGCTGGAACGAGCGTGCGGTGAGCGGGTCCGCGGTGGCCTTGAAGCCGCTCATGACCCACGCGTGACGACCCTGCCAGACGAGCAGCCCGACTGGGCGCCCGGTCCGTCGCATCGCTCGGGCCGCCATCTTGAGGGCGCCCTGCAGGGTCTTCGCGCCCACGACCCGATACGGACCCGCCCCGAGCTGATTGAGCCCGGTCGACCAGCCCATGACGCTGGCGCCCTGACGGATGCTGCCGTCGGGCCGCGGTCCGCTGGTCGCCCTCGCGAGTTCCTGGAGCCGTCGCTGCGTGGCCGCCGAGCGATCGCGTCCCGGCGAGGCCATGTTGATCATCATCTGCATGCTCGCGCCGACGCACTGGACGAAGTTGGTCTGCGCCACGAAGTCACGGCGGGTCCCGAGGTCCATCGTGAACGCGCGCGAAGGCGAGGTCGCAGCGCCCGTGGGTCCTGCGGCGGCGGCGGTCGAGGGTCCGATGGCCGCGAGTAAGGACGCCGCGATCAACGCGACGATGGGGCGGCGCGGCCAGCGGGCAGGCGTCGTCATCGGATGCCTAGGGTACGCCGAGACCCCGCAGCGTGGTTTTCGGCCCGAACTGGGGCGCCCAGGACGCGATGGCTCAGATCGCGTCGATCCGGCGCGAGCTCAGCCGCGGTCCACGGCGTGGCGGCGCGATCCCACCGAGCTCCAGGAGGCGGATGACCCAGGCCCGCTGTCCGCGCCACGGTTCCAGCAGCTGCAGCATCCGCTCGTCATCGGCCCGCGGTTCACCCGCGAGCGCGAACGCGACCATGTTCTTGAGGTGGAAGTCGCCGACGCTCACCGCGTCAGGGTCGCCCAGCGCCCGGACGGCCACCTCCGCGGCCGTCCACGGTCCGATGCCCGGGACGGCGGTGAGTCTGCCATGGGCTTCGGGGAGCGGCAGGTCCACGATCGCCTCGAACCACGGCGCCCGCGCGGCCACGCGACGGATGAGCTCGGCTCGTCGCCGCTCGAGCCCGAGCGGGTGGTAGGCGTAGTACGGCAGGGTCGCGAGCGTGTCGGGCGCCGGCGGGAGTCGTAGCCGGAACTCCGGTGGGCCCGGTGCGGGGTCCCCGTGGGTCGCGACGAGCCGGCGCCACGTCCGACGCGCCTCGTCGCCCGTGATCTTCTGCTCGAGGATCGCCGGGATCAGGGATTCGAGGACCGCCTCAGTCCGCGTCAGGCGGACGCCGGCGTATCGGCGGGCCAGTCGGTCGATCAGCGGGTGCGGCGGGTCGATCGGCGGCATCGCGACATCGAGACCGAGCAGCCGCGGGACGGCCGCCAGTGCCACGTCTGCCCCGGGTCCCCAGGCTTCGACCGTGACGGAATCGGAACGCTGGACCAGGGCGAGCGTCGCCGGCCCGGCCGGCGTCCGGGTCGCGCGCCAGGCCCGTCCCCGGGTGAGCCGGAGGGTGGGATCCCCGGTCCCGCGGAGGAGCGGGCGGAGCGTCAGCGCCAGGTCGAACGGGCCGTCCAGCGGGTACGTTGCGGTGGACATCGGTGCAGTCTGTCAGGGTCCTGCAACGGTCGCGGGCCGGTTCGTGACGGGCGCGATCCGGCCACAGATGCTACGGTTGGCCTCAACGTGCGACGCCTTCGGGTCGTCGCGAGGGTCGCGCTCATCGCCGCCTTCGCCATGGTCGCCGTTCCGACACCGGTCGGTTCACGAGCCCCCAGCTCATTCGAACCGATGGATGTCGATCTCCTCCCAGCAGGTAGAGATGGCGGCTGTGCGCCGCGGAACGGCGCTGACGATCGACACTCCCGATCCGGGAGCCCGCTCGACGGGAGTCTGGATCACGGCTCGATCCTGTACGAGCCAGCCCACCGCGACGAGCCGCCCCAGGCTCGGTCTGCCGCTGCCCAGACGCAGCCCGACGCGAAGGGTCGCGCCGAGGCGCGATTTCCGTGGCACACGGACCGGAACGTGTCGTGGTACGGCCCGGGTCTGTACGGGAACGGGACGGCGTGTGGCCACAAGATGACGCGTGAACTGGTGGGCGTGGCCCATCGGACGCTGCCGTGCGGCACGCTCGTCCAGTTCCGGAACGCGAAGACCGGCGCCACCGTCACCGCCGAGGTGATCGACCGCGGGCCGTTCGTATCGGGACGCGAGTGGGACCTGTCTCGCGCGCTGTGCGCGAAGATCGACCATTGCTACACCGGCACGGTCCAATGGCGGTTCGCCCCGCCCGCGTGAGCCCACGGCCGCCGTCCGGGGCGGCACACTAGAGGTCTGACACGCCCGGACGCCACGCGTCCGAACTGGAGGGACCCCTGATGCGCATCCTGGTCGTCGGCGCCGGCGGCGTCGGCAGCGCGGTGGCTCCGATCGCCGCGCGACGCGACTTCTTCGAGCACGTCGTGATCGCCGACTACGACATCTCACGGGCGCAGCGCACGGTCGAACGCCTGGGCGACGACGCGCGGTTCAGCGCGGCGCAGGTGGATGCTTCCAAGCCGACGGACGTGGCGGCGCTGTGTCGAGCGAACGGCATCACCCATGTCCTCAACGCGGTGGACCCCCGATTCGTCATGCCCATCTTCGACGGCGCGTTCGAGGCCGGAGCCGACTATCTCGACATGGCGATGTCGCTCTCGCGACCGCACCCTTCGAACCCGTACGGCGAGACCGGGGTCAAGCTCGGCGACGAGCAGTTCGCGAAGGCGGACGCCTGGGCCGCTGCCGGTCGGCTGGCGCTGTGCGGCATGGGCGTCGAGCCCGGCCTGTCGGACGTCTTCGCCCGCTACGCGGCCGATCACCTGTTCACCGACATCGACGAGATCGGGATCCGCGACGGCGCCAACCTCGTCGTCGAGGGTTATGACTTCGCCCCGTCGTTCTCGATCTGGACCACGATCGAGGAGTGCCTGAACCCGCCCGTCATCTGGGAGCGTGACCGGGGCTGGTACACGACGCCGCCGTTCTCCGAGCCCGAGACGTTCGAGTTTCCGGAGGGGATCGGTCCCGTCGAGTGCGTCAACGTGGAGCACGAGGAAGTCCTGCTCATCCCGCGCTGGGTCGGCGCGAAGCGGGTCACGTTCAAGTACGGGCTCGGCGACGAGTTCATCAATGTCCTCCAGGTGCTGCACAAGCTGGGACTCGACAAGACCGACAAGCTCCGCGTGGGCGGGGCCGAGGTCTCGCCGCGGGACGTGGTGGCGGCCGGACTGCCGGACCCGGCCGGGCTCGGCGACCGCATGCGGGGCAAGACCTGCGCCGGAACGTGGGTCACCGGCACGGGTTTGGACGGCGAGCCGAAGGCGGTCTACCTGTATCACGTGGTCGACAACGAGTGGTCCATGCGCGAATACGGGTCGCAGGCCGTGGTCTGGCAGACCGCGATCAACCCGGTCGTGGCGCTGGAGCTGCTTGCCACGGGCGCCTGGAGCGGGTCCGGGGTGCTCGGCCCGGAGGCGTTCGATGCGGTCCCGTTCCTCGACCTGTTGACGGCCTATGGCTCACCGTGGGGCCTGCGCGAAGGCGGCTGAGTCCGGGTGGGGCGGTGGCTCCCAGGTTCGTTGCGCACGCGCGCCCGCACGCGATCGCGCCGAACGCGCTCGATGTCCCTACCCGTAAGGCCCTCAGTCTTAGCTCGATGGCATGGACGCCATTACGCCGCAGTCGCGAGCTTGGCAGACGCTCGACAGCGCTCGACCGAGCTCGGATCACGCTCGACAGCGCCCGGATCACGCTCGAAACGGCCCGGCGGAGCTCCGATCACGCTCGACCGCGGGCCGGTCGAGTTCGAAGACCCGCTCCTCGACCGACGTAAACCCAGCGATGCCCGCCAGGTACGTCTCTGGGCCTTGCGCCGCCCGAGAGCAACGTCGCACGACCAAGCGACCAGAGGATGTGCGCGAGAACCGGCATCGGCTGGCGTCAGGGTCCGCCGCCGGCACATGCCGGTGCCGGGGCAGCCAAGCGTCGCGATGACGTCGTCGGCGGCGGCGTCGGTCATCTGGCGAGGATGGCGACGGCGGCGTAGGGTACCGGCATGTGCCGAAGCATCAAGACCCTTCGTCGTCCGGGGGAAGACGCGACGACCGGTGAACTGGAGGCCGCCGCCCGCCAGTACGTCCGCAAGATCAGCGGTTTCCGCGAGCCGAGTGTTCGCAATCGCGAGGCCTTCGACGCCGCCATCGCCGAGATCACGGCCGCGTCCGACCGGCTTCTCGATTCGCTCGGCGTGCGCGTGGAGGAGGGCCCGGACCGCTGGAAGCCGTCGCGGCCGGTGAGCGCCTAGCAGCATGCCGGGCGCTAAGCGCCTTGCCGGCCACTAGGCCCCGACCGATCGGCGCGCGCGCCAAGCACCATGCCGGTTGGCGCCTAGGTCCCGAGGTCGCCCCAGTCGGTCACGCGATCGATCGTGACGCGCAGCATCGGTCGCGTCTTGAGGGTCGTGGTCGGCGTACTGGGGATAGCGCGCCCGAAGCCCGGTCACCGCCTCGGCGTGTCCGTCGACGCCCGGCTCCACCAGCTCCGCGTGCCCGTATATGCGGACCCAGCCGAGTCGCGACCAGTCCTCGTCCCAGCGATCGACGAGGATCGAGACCCGTGGACGCGCCAGGATGTCGCGGACCCGAGCGAGGCCCCGCGGGTCACTGCTCGCCTTGGGCTTTTCGTCGAGCGAACTCCACAGGACCGGCGCGACCGCCTCGAGGACGAACCCGATCGGGACCAGGCGTGCCCTGCCGTCCGGATCAGTCGTCGCGAGGATCGCCCGGCGCGCGGCCATCACGAACCGGCGCTGGGTATCGGCGAGCACGGGTTCGACGGTCATCGCGCACATCATGACCGGCTCGTACACTCGGGCGTGTGTCCCGTCGATCGTGGGTCGTCATCGCATCGCTTGCCGCGGTCCTGGTGATCGTGCTGCTCGCCGTCGTGCGCCCGCGCGATCCCGGTCCGGTCACTGGTCTGGCGACCGTCACGCCGACCGCGCCGACCACCGGCTCGACCCCGACCCCGAGCGCGCCGACCCCGACTCCGCCCCTGCCGACCGCGACCCCGACGCCGACGCCCGAACCGACGCCCGAACCCGCAACCGCTGAGCCGACCGGCGACCCACGCCTGCGCTACGCGGAGTTCCTCCTTCGACTCAACGACGACCGGACCGAGGTCGCCGAACTCAATGCCGCCCTCACGACGGCCGCCGAGGCGCAGGACCTCGACGCGGTGCGATCGGCGTCGGTCGACATCCTCGACTTCGTCGACGCCGAGCGTCTCTGGCTCCGCGACCATCCTCCCGCGCGCTGCTACCGGGCCGCGCACGCCTCGGCGCTCGACATGCTCGAGGCGTACGGGACGACCGCCGAACGGTTCATCGACTGGACGACCGCGACCGGTGGGCTCGACCGGACTCGCGGCCCTGACCGACGCCCTGGACGCGGCGAGCCAGGCCGGCGACGCGCTCACGGCCTTTGGGCAGGCGTTGGAGGCGACATCGTGCCCGATCTGAACGCCGAGTCGCGTCCGCCGATCCGGCACATCGCCGATCGCCGCATCCTCGCCATCCGCGGCGACTCGCTCGAGGTCCGCGGTGACCTGGTGGTCGGCGAAGCTCCGCTGGAGATCCGCGCGGCCGGCCCGGGACAGGAGCCGGTTGCCGTGGCCATCACGATGCGCACCCCCGGCTTCGAAGCGGAGCTTGCCGTCGGCTTCCTGCGGACCGAGGGCCTGATCGAGGGACCGGAGGTCGTTGGCACGTCCGAGGGTGATCCCAAGACGCTCAACCAGCCGGACGACACCATCCTGGTTCGGCTCTCCGTCCCGTTCGACGATTCGAAGGTCGCCGAGCGCCACTTCATCGCCACGGCGTCCTGCGGGATCTGCGGCAAGGCCTCGATCGACGAGGTCGCGATGCGGGTGGATCCGCTGCCGGACGGCCCGGTCGTGGCACGGAACGTGATCCTGGCCCTCCCCGACCTGCTCCGCGCCGCGCAACGGGTGTTCGACCAGACCGGCGGACTCCACGCCATGGGCCTGTTCACGCCCCACGGGGAGTTGATCGCGCTGCGCGAGGACGTCGGGCGCCACAACGCGCTCGACAAGCTGGTCGGGTCGCAGGTTCTCGCGGGGGCGCTGCCGCTCCACGACAGGATCCTGATGGTCTCCGGTCGGGTGAGTTTCGAGATCGTCCAGAAGGCCGCCGTGGCGGGGATCCCGATCCTGTGCGCGGTCTCCGCCCCGTCCGATCTCGCCATCGAAACCGCCGAGCGCGTCGGCATGACGCTGGTCGGGTTCCTGCGTGGGACCGGGTTCAACGTCTACACGCACGACGCCCGGATCGACCTGCGCGACCTCTCGGGCTGGGGCTGAGCCTTAGACGAGGCGCGAGCCGTTCGGGACGGGCCGTTCCGGCTCAACCAGGACGATCGCCCCGGCTTCGTCTGGAAAGCCCAGCGTCAGCACCTCGGACTTGAACCCGGCGATCCGGCGTGGCGGGAAGTTGACGACCGCCGCCACCTGCCGACCAACGAGCTCGGCCGGCTCGTAGTGCGCGGTGATCTGCGCGGAGCTGCGTTTGATCCCGAGCTCCGGCCCGAAGTCGATCTCGAGGGTGATGGCCGGCTTGCGGGCGCCTTCGAGTGGCGAGGCGGCCAGGACGGTGCCCACGCGGATGTCGATGCGCTCGAAGTCGTCGAGGGATATCTCTTCGAGCGTGATCTCGCCGGTGGTGATCTCGGTCATCGGCCCCGCTTGGGTGGGCGCTCGTTGACGAATTCGAAGCCGAAGCGACCCTTGATGCAGAGGTGCCCCTCGGTGACCGACGAATCGAGCGGCGAGGTCACCTTGAGGATCTTCTCGTCCTGGACGTGGAGCTCGACGGCGCAGCCGACGCCGCAGTACGGGCAGATGGTCTCGGTCACGGTCTGCTGCGAGGGATCCCACGTGCCGGCAGCGCGCATGTCGTACTCGGGCTTGGCCATCAGCGCACCGGTGGGGCAGACGCCGATGCAGTTGCCGCAATACACGCACGCGCTCTCGGGCAACGGGACGGCCTGCTCGGTGCTGATCCGGGCGTCGAACCCGCGACCCGCGATGGCGATCGCAAACGTGTTCTGCGCGTCCTCGCCGCAGGCCTCGACGCACTTGTAGCAGAGGATGCACTTCGAGTAGTCGCGCACGTAGAGGTCGTTGTCGACCTTGGTCGGCTGGGCCACCGTGGCGGCCGACGCGTCACCGTGCGGTGCGTGATGATGCCCGGGCTCGGTCGCGTCACGCTCGCCGGCGGGGGCTGGGGCCGCAGCCGGTCCGTAGCGCGTCGCGTCGGCGCCGTAGCGCTCGGCATAGGCCGCGCTCGAGCCGTCCGGGACGGTCGCACCCGCCAACGACATGTCGACCGACGACCCCAGGAACTCCAGGACCATCTTGCGTGATGTCCGGACGCGGGCTGAATTGGTCAGGACCTCCATCCCAGGTTCGGCGGCTCGCGAGCAGGCCGGCACGAGCACGCGCGATCCCTTGACCTCCACGACGCACACACGACAGACGTTGACCGGGGCGAGGTTGTCCGCATAGCACAGGGTCGGGGTGTCGATGCCCTGCTGGCGGCATGCGCCGAGGATGGTCGTGCCGGCGGGGACCGTGACGGCCTCGCCGTCGATGGTCAGTTCGACGCGCGGTGGCGCCGTCACCGGCGGCGGGCCCGGTGGCTTCGACGGGCGGGCCGGTGGCGAGAGCAGGATGGCGGACAGCGGTGCCGGCGGCTCGTCTCGCGAGGCGTGCCCGGGATCGTGGGTCACAGCGCCACCAGGTCGGGCTGTCGGAGCGCGGACTCGATCGCGGACGACGCCGTCTGGCCCAGGCCGCAGATCGAGGCGTCGCGCATCACCTGACCGATCTCCGTGAGCAGCGCCAGTTCCTCGTCCCGGCTCCGGACCCGCGATCCGGCGGCGAGCCGTGCCAGCAGTTCCTCCTGGCGAACGCTGCCGACCCGGCATGGGACGCATTGCCCGCACGACTCGTCGCGGAAGAACTGCGCGATGCGGCGCAACGTGTCCACGAGGTCCACGGTGGCATCGAAGACCATGATGACGCCGGATCCCAGTGTCGCGCCCGCGGCGCGCGTCGCCTCGAAGGTCAGCGGGAGATCCAGGGACGACGGCCCGACGAACACGCCGGCCGCGCCACCGAGCAGGATCGCCCGGATGTCTCGACCGCCCGGGACCCCGCCGGCCATCTCGATCAGGTCGCGCAGCGTCGCTCCGAACGTGACCTCGTACGTCCCGGGTCGCGCCACGTGGCCGGACAGACAGAAGAGCTTCGGACCGGTCGATCCTTCGGTGCCGATCGCGGCGTAGGCCTCGCCGCCGATGGCGAGGATCAACGGGATGTTGACGAGGGTCTCGACGTTGTTGACGACCGTCGGCTTGCCGAACAGCCCGACTTCGACGGGGAACGGGGGCTTGTTGCGCGGCTCGCCGCGCTTGCCCTCGATGGACTCGAAGAGCGCGGTCTCCTCGCCGCAGATGTAGGCGCCGGCGCCACGGCGGACCTCGATCTCGAACGCGAACCCGGAGCCGGCCACGTCCGCCCCCAGCAGCCCGGCGTCGCGCGCGGCATCGATCGCGCGTCGGATGGCGGCCTCGGCCTCGGGGTACTCACCGCGGATGTAGAGGTAGCCGAGGTTCGACCCAGTGGCAAAGGCCGCGATCGTCATCGCCTCGACGACCGCGAACGGATCGCCCTCCATCAGGGCGCGATCCTTGAACGTCCCGGGCTCCGACTCGTCGGCGTTGCAGACGAGGTAGTGCGGCTGGACCGCCTGCGCGGCGACCGCCGCCCACTTGCGACCGGTGGGGAACGCGGCGCCGCCGCGACCCATCAGCTTCGACGCGCTGACCTCGTCGATGACGGCGCTTGGGCCGATCTTGAGCGCGCGGGTCAGCGCTTCGTAGCCGCCGTGGGCCCGGTAGTCGTCGAGGGAGGCGGGATCGACCACGCCCACCCGACGGAGGAGCTGGAGCGAGGCCTCGCCCGCCTGACGAAGGGACGGCTGCGGACGGGTCGCGCCCTCGGCGTCGGTCTCAAGCCGAGCGAGAATCGCGGCGGCGTCGGTCGGAGCGAGGCTGACGGTGCGAGGCGTTTCACCGGCGGCCGTGATCAACGCGGCAGGTGCCAGGTCGCAGAGGCCAAGACACGGCGACCGGAGCCAGCCCACCGATCCGTCCCGTGCCGGTTCCCCGGCCTCACCCAGGGTCCGCCGCAGGTCCGTGCAGATCGTCTCGGCGCCCGCGATCCGGCACGCGATGTCATCGCAGACGTGGGCGACGACCGGGGCTCGCGGCTTCGTCGCGTACAGGGCATAGAACGTGGCCACGCCGTAGGCCTCGGCGGGTGGCACGGCGAGTCGACGAGAGATGTAGTTGAGAGCCGGCTGGCTGATCCATCCGACGCGCGACTGGACCGCGTGCAGTGCCGGGAGGAGCTGGGACCGCTTGGCGCGGATCGCGTGCCCGCCCCGGGCCGCGTGTCCGTCGACCGCGCTGTCGCGACGACCGCCGGTCCAGCCCGACTCGGGTGGGCCAAGCACGGCGTCGACCGCGGCGCGCTCGGCGGGCGAGGCGAGCGGGCCGATCACGTGCAGATCCATCGCTGCCGAGTGTAGCGACGCGGCGACTCAGGCGACCGAGCGCCGCACCTCGTGGGCCCGCTCGACGGTCGTGAGCCAGGCCTCGAAGTCGTCCGGCGCCCGGCGGCCGGGGCGACTCATCAGCACGAACAGCGGGTCGCGCCGCATCGTGACGAACCGGAAACGCAGCCCGAGCAGGACCGAGCGGGGATCCCGCAGCGCCCGGAGGAGGAATCGGACCTCGACACGGAGTGCCGCGGGTCGGTCCCATCGGCCGTCGAGCAGCGCGGTCACGACGCGGCCGACGTCGAGTCCCACGGACCCGAGCATCGCCAGCGCCATGCGGACGCCGTCGGGGTCACTGGTCAGCCGTTCCCTGACGTGCTTGATCTCGAGGCCGTGGTCGTTGCGGGCTCCGCCGTAGCCCATGCCATTCCAGAGCAGCTTCAGGACCCCCTCCGCACCCGGGCGGAGGGCGCGAAATCCTCGCGGGTCCATGACGGTCATCCCGTCGAGCTCCTCGGCCGCGAAGAGGTGCGCTCCGCGGACGCGTCGCGCGCGCAGGACGTCGAGCTCGAACATCTCGGCCCGGCCCGGCTGCCACGCCGCGAGCAGCAATCCCAGGGAGCCGTGCCGACAGACGGCGACCGGGCTCATCCCGCGTGCCTCGGCCCAGGTCGCGAACGTGGCCTCGATCGCCGGCCAGTCGACGGTCGGTGCGGCGATGTCGAGATCACCAGACCCATGGAACGCCGAGTCCGGATCCTTGAGCAGGATCACACTCGGGTGGGCTTCGGACAGGCGACGGAGCAGGTCGAGGAACAGGTCCTCGCGCTCACTCGGGGCATCCATCGCGCGGAGTGTAGGGCTGGCCGACGTTCCGGCCGAGTAGTCCTTTCGGCTGGGCCCGGGAGCCTCGGCGGGCCCCGCGACGCCGATGAAGCGCGATCCGATTTGTGCTACCATGTGCTACATGAGCGAGAACGAGCGTCGTCCGGCGCGCGTTGGCGTGCGGGAGCTCCGGCAGAACCTGAGTGTCTACCTGGATCGCGTGAAGGCCGGGGAAACGCTGGTGGTGACCGAGCATGGCCAGCCCGTCGCCCAGCTCGGTCCACGGCCGGACAGGCCGCTTTCGATCATCGACCAGATGATCGCGGACGGGCGCGCGACCCCCGCCACGATCCACCCCCGCGATGTCCCGCCGCCCCCGAAGATGTCGGACCCGAGCGGCAAGACGCTGACGGAGATCCTGCTCGAGATGCGCGATGAGGACGACCGATGAGCAAGATCGCGTATGTCGACGCGTCGGCGATGGCCAAGCTCGTGCTCGAGGAACCCGAGTCGCCGGCCATGATGCGTTGGTATGCGGAGAGCGACCAGTTGATCTCCAGTCGCATCGGCGTGATCGAAACGCGCCGGGCAACGATGCGCCACGTATCTGACCCCGCGCAACTCGAGATCGTCCTTGCCTCGATCACCGTGGTGGAGATCGACGCCGCGATCGCCCAGGGCGCAGCACGGGTCGGACCTCTCGGGCTGCGGACGCTGGATGCGATCCATCTGGCGACCGCCTTGGCGGCCGGCGCAGATCTCTCAGCCTTCGTGACCTATGACGACCGACTCGCGGACGCTGCGCGCATGCTGGGGCTTCCGGTCGTTCGCCCGGCCTGACTCAGGGCGCCGTCGGCGCCTTCGCGGCGCGCAGGTCAAGACCGGGGATCGTCGCGTTCCACAACCGCGACGACTTGGGTCACACGCTTGGGCTCGTCAGGCGCCAGGGGCCCGGTAGTTCGGGTGCAACTTCACGGCCGCGTCGATGTCCTCCGCGGTGAGCAGCACGACCGTGCTGATCGTCACGCTGCCGCTGGCGCCCGTGGTCGCTGCGAGGGCCGCCGCCGCGGCATGGCTCGGGAGCTCCCCGATGACATAGAAGTCGTTGCCGCCGAACGCGAAGTACATCGATTCGACAGACCCGCCGACGCTCTTGGCGAGGGCCTCGACCGCCTTGACGCGCCCGGTCCCGCCGTCCTTGAGGACGCCGGCGATCCCGGCCTGGGTGTACGACCCGTGGAACAGGTACTTGGCCATGTCGGCCTCCTCGCGGTGCCCCCACATAGGCCGTCAATAGTGGCACGCACGTCGCCGCGTTTCCGCCCGCCGGCGCGACGACGACGTCAGGCGAGAACCGGGGAAGCGAGCTTCTCGATGCGGATCGCGGTGGCCTTGAATTCGGCGGTGCCGGATTTGGGATCCGTGGCGTCGATGGTCAGCAGGTTGACGGCGACCTCGTCCTGGAAGTGCATCGTCATGAACGTCAGGCCGGGACGCAGCGACGGGTCGACCCGGACAGGCGACCTCCACCTGGCCGCGCCGCGAGACGACGCGGACCACCTCGCCGTCGGTGAGGCCGTAGCCGCGCCAGATCCTCCGGGGAGATGTCGAGCGATTCGCCACGACGCAGCGGCGACGTGTACCCGGCGGTCTGGACGCCCGTGTTGTACGAGTCGAGGCGACGTCCGGTGGTCAGGCGGATCGGGAAGTCGTCGTCGAGCTTGTCCACCGGCGGGTCGTGGTCGACCGGCACGAACGGCACGCGGTTGCCCGGCACCGGATCCTCCCAGAGACGGCTGTGGAGGAACAGCTCGCCCGGGTGGTCGAGGTCGTAGCACGGCCACTGGAGCCCGCCCTCGCGCTCGAGGCGCTCGTAGCTCATCCCGGCATGGACCGGGGAGAGGCGCCGGACCTCGTTCCAGACGGTCTCTGGGTCGGCGGTCGCCCCACGCCGCGCCCATCCGGTTCGCCAGCTCGAACACGATCGCGAGGTCGTCGCGGGCACCTTCGGGCGGGGCGACAGCCGCACGCACGCGCTGGACGCGCCGTTCGGAGTTGGTGACCGTGCCGTCGCTCTCGGCCCAGGCCGCGGTCGCCGGCAGGACGACGTCCGCGAGCTCAGCGGTCTTGGTCAGGAACAGGTCCTGGACGACGAGGAGGTCGAGCCCCTCGAGCAGGTGGATCGCCCGCTTCTGGTCCGCCTCGGACTGGACCGGGTTCTCGCCGATGCAGTAGACCGCGGTCAGGTCGCCGCGCTCCATCGCATCGAACATGCCCGACAGGTGCCAGCCGCGCTTCGGCGGGACGGGGACGCCCCATTCGGCATCGAACTTGGCGCGCAGCGCATCGTTCTCGACATGCTGGAACCCGGTCAGGCGATCGGGGAGCGCGCCCATGTCACCGCCGCCCTGGACGTTGTTCTGGCCACGGAGCGGGTTGACGCCACTCCCGTAGCGACCCGACGTGGCCGGTCAGCAGCACCAGCGAGATCAGCGCCAGCACGTTGTCGACCGCGTTGTGATGCTCGGTGATGCCCAGCGTCCAGCAGATCATCGCGCGCGGGGCCTTCGCGAACGCGTGCGCCAGCTCGCGGATGGCCTCGGCCGGGACGCCAGTCTCGCGCTCGGCGTACTCGAGCGTGTAGGACTCGACCTTCGCCTTGTAGGCCTCGAAATCGACCGTCGCGCGATCGATGAACTCGCGATGCTCGAGCCCGGCCGCGATGATCTCGCGCGCCATCGCGTTCGCGAGGGCGATGTCGGAGCCGACGTCGAGGCCCAGCCAGCCGTCCGCCCACTCGGCCGACGTCGTACGTCGTGGGTCGATCGCATAGAGCTTCGCGCCCTTGTGGACCGCCTTGAGCACGTGATGGAAGAAGATCGGATGCGTCTCGCGGGCGTTGCTGCCCCAGAGGACGATCAGATCGGTGTCCTCGACCTCACGATATGAACTTGTGCCGCCACCGGCACCGAACACCGTCGCCAGACCGGCGACACTCGGGGCGTGTCAGGTGCGGTTGCAGCTGTCGATGTTGTTGCTGCCCAGGACCGTCCGGCTGAACTTCTGGGCCGCGAAGTTGACCTCGTTGGTCGCCTTGCTGCAGCTGAAGGTGCCGAATGTCGTCGGGCCATGGGCCGCCTTCGCGGCCCTGAACCCGGCGACGGTCCGATCGAGCGCCTCGTCCCACGTCGCGGGTCGAAGCTCGCCGCCCTTCGTGTCGCGGACGAGGGGCTGGGTCAGTCGCACGTAGGGTTTCGCCACCACGTGGCCTCCTGCGGGGCGTTGACCCAGCCAGTCTAGCGCGGCGCTCTCGTGGCGCGCCGCCCTCGTGCCGGGATCAGGCGTCGATGACGCGCTCGAGCACGACCACCGGGATGAGGCGGTCTGTCTTCTTGGGGTACTCGCCGATGCCGACGTGGAGCGTGACGTGCTGATCCCAGAGACGCTGGCGCTCAGCACCTTCGGGCACCGTGGCGCGGGCCTTGAAGGCCTCCCCGTCGACCTCGATCGTCGCGATCGGGTCCTTGCTGAGGTTGTGGAACCAGGCCGGATGTTCTGGCGAACCACCCTTCGACGCGGTGACGACGTAGGCGTCCCCGTCGCGCGTGTAGGCCAGCGGACTCGTTCGCGGCTCACCCGAGCGCGCGCCCGTGGTGGTCAGGAGCAGGACCTGCTGGCCGGCGAACCAGCCCGTGATGGCGTGGCCGTGTTCGCGGATCTCGCCGATGAGGATCCGGGTGGCCTCATGCCAGTCTGGCGCGGGGGCGGTGGTGGTGTCATCTGCCATGGGTGGTCATGTGCCTCGTGATGCGGGTAGTTGCTTCGGCAACTACCGTAGCACGACTCCGGTTTCGGGGCCCGGATCAGCCGGGTTCGCGGCCCGGATCGGCCGGAACGGGCACAGATACCAACCCGTGTGGTACGCGGCGACGGTGAGGCACCGGCCGACAGCCATTCCGCACGGATCAGCCTCGATTCAGGTTCAGGTACCAATCCGGGTGGTAGATGGGGCTCACTGGCCCGCTGACTCGTGTCTCGCACCACACCCGTTGGTAGGTGACAGGAGCGGGGCAGCGCATCCGGGCGTCAGGCACGCTCCGGATCGTCTACTCGAGCCGAACCCCGGGCCCCCCGCCCTCCACCCGGCCGACCAACCAGTGATCGACTCCGGCGGCATCGAGCGCCGACCCGACCCGCTCGACCGCATCCGCCGGCACCGCCGCGAGCACGCCGCCACTGGTCTGCGGGTCGTGGGCCAGCACCACGGACGCCTCCGGGACGTCCCGGCCGACGGTCAGCGACGGGCCCACGAACCGGCGATTGTGCGAAGCACCGCCCGTCTCGATCCCGGCCGCCGCGAGGTCGAGCGCGCCATCGAGCGCGGGCAATGCCGCAGCGTCGAACGCGAACGTGGTCCCCGACGCCCGCGCCATCTCCAGGGCGTGGCCGAGGAGCCCGAACCCGGTGACGTCAGTCGCCGCGGCGATGCGGTGCTCCACCAGCACCTCGGAGGCGGCGCGGTTGAGCGTCCGCATCTGGTCGATGGCTCCCTGCAGATCCGCGGCGGACGTGCGGTCCTGGCGCGAGCCGGAGACCAGGATCCCGGTCCCGAGGCGCTTGGTCAGCAACAGGGCGTCGCCCGCCCGCGCCCCACCCTTTCGCAGCAGTCGATCCGGGTGCGCGGCGCCGATGACCGCCAGTCCGTACTTCGGCTCGGCGTCGCGGATGGTGTGCCCACCCGCGAGCGTGCCGCCGGCCTCGCGCACCTTCGAAGCCGCCCCCTCGAAGATCGCCGCCATCACGTCCCGCGGCAGCTCCTCGGGGAACGCCGCGATCGACAGCGCGAACAGCACCCGCCCGCCCATCGCGAACACATCGGACAGCGCATTGGCCGCAGCGATCTCGCCGAACGTCCACGGGTCGTCGACCAGCGGCGGGAAGAAGTCCAGCGTCCCGATGATCGCGAGCTCGTCGCTGATCCGGTAGACCGCGGCATCGTCCGGTGGCGTGAGGCCCGCGATCAGGGCGTCGTCGGCGGGCGTCCGATGGTCCCCGGTCGCGCCGAGTCCGCGGAGCGCATCGGCGAGGAGGTCGGCACCCAGCTTGGCGGCGCAGCCGCCACAGTCGGTCAGCTCGGTGAGCCGGACCGGATGGGCAGCGTGTTGATCGATCGTGCTCACCGCCCGATGATACGAGCGCACGCTGGCACTCGAGCACAGCCACTCGCCGCGGCCGCGCTACCATCGCCGCGGGAGCGGTCGGGTCCCGGTGGGTCCCCTGGTCTTCAAAACCAGTGGCGCGGCGCTCGGCGCGGCGCGGTGGGTTCGACTCCCACGCGTTCCCGCCACGCCGACCTGGCGCCCGCCATGCCCACGCGTTCCCGCCAAGACGTGGAGGCTCTGCCGCCGATGCCACCCAGCGACCGCCCGCGACCGCCCAGTGTCGAGCGCGTCCTGGCAGCCGTGCGCCCGAAACTCGATGTCCCGCGAGACCCGGCGGCGCTGACGGCCGCCGCCCGCGAGATCGTGGACGAGGAGCGTGGCCGTCTTGCGGCGGGAGCGGAGGGGGCCGATGCCGCCACGTCGGCCGACGACTTGGCCGACCGGCTGATCGCGCGGCTCGAGACCTGGGCCAGCCACGACCCCGTCTTGGTCATCAACGGGACCGGCGTGATCATCCATACGAACCTCGGGCGCGCGCCGTGGGCCGAGCACGCCGCCGAGGTCATCGACGAGGCCACGGACTACCTCTTGCTCGAGATCGATCGCGAGACCGGTCGCCGGGGGCGACGCTTGCGCCTCGCCGAGGAACACCTGATCGCGCTGACGGGTGCGGAGGACGCGCTCGTCACGAACAACAACGCGGCGGCCGTGGCGCTCGCGGTGGGGCTCGTGGGTCGCGGCCGCGGGATCGCCGTCTCGCGCGGCGAACTCGTGGAGATCGGGGGAGGGGTGCGGATCCCGGACATCATCCGCCGCGCCGGCGCGAAGCTCATCGAGGTGGGGACGACGAACCGGACGCGCGCCGCGGACTTCGAGGGGGCGCTCGCGGACGGGCGAGCCAGCGCGGTCCTGCGAGTGCATCCGTCGAACTTCACGGTCATTGGGTTCACCGAGACCCCGGACCTCGCGTCGGTCGCCGAGGTCGCCCATCGACACGGGGCGATCGTGATCGATGACCTGGGTTCAGGAGCGCTGCTTGACACGGCGGCCTACGGCCTCGCGCACGAGCCTCTCCCCGGAGAGCGGCTGCGCGGCCGGCTCAGACGTCGTCACCTTCAGCGGCGACAAGCTCGTCGGCGGGCCGCAGGCTGGGCTCATCGTCGGGCGCGCGGACCTGATCGCCCGGATCCGCAAGGATCCGCTGGCGCGGGCGATGCGACCCGACAAGGTGACGATGCTCGGCGTGGCCAAGACGTTGGGGCTATACCGGGCCGGTCTGGCCGCGGACCAGATCCCCGTGTGGGTGATGATCTCGGCCGAGATCGATGGCCTGCGGACGCGCGCCGAAGCGCTTGCCGCCCGCCTCGGCGAGGCCGTCGAGGCGATCGAGGTGCGCTCGACGGTCGGCGGCGGCTCGCTGCCCGGGGAGACACTGCCGTCGTGGGGCCTTGCCCTCGAGGGCAAGTCGCCGGATCAGACCCTGGCTGCCCTGCGTCGCGGGACGCCCGTCGTGGTCGCGCGGGTCGCCGATGGTCGGGTGGTGCTGGACTTGCGGACCGTCGACCCGGACGCGGACGACGCGCTGGCCGGCGCGATCGACCGTGCGCTTGCGGACCGTGCGCTTGCGGAGCGTGCGCCTGCTGAGCGCGCGGGCGCCGCGCGGGCGCCGCGCGGGCGCCGATGACCGTCGTCTTCGGGACGGCCGGACACATCGATCACGGCAAGACCACGTTGCTGCGGGCGCTGACCGGCATCGATGCCGACCGGCTCCCCGAGGAGCGTCGCCGCGGGATGACCATCGACGTCGGCTATGCCCATCTGACGCTCGACGACGGGTCGGCGATCGACTTCGTCGACGTGCCCGGGCACGACAAGCTGGTCGGCAACATGCTCGTCGGCGCAGGCGAGATCGATGCCGCGCTGCTGGTCGTGGCCGCGGACGATGGGCCGCGCGCCCAGACGCTCGAGCACCTGGCCCTGCTCGACGCGCTGGGGATCCGTGACGGTCTGGTCGTCGTCACCAAGGCCGATGCCGTCGAGCGCGACCGCGTCGAGTCGGTCATCGCCGAGGTCAGAGCGCTCCTCGCCGGCACGTCGTTGGCCGAAGGGGCCGTGGTCGCCGCGTCGGCGCCGACCGGGGAGGGGCTGCTCGACGTTCGAGCGTCCATCGAGGTCGTCCGCCGCGACGTGCGCCGACGGATCGACGCTCTCGCGCGCCCTGCGATGCTCGCCGTCGATCGCGTCTTCTCGGTGAAGGGGCGAGGGGTGGTCGTGACCGGCACGCTCCGCGGCGGTCCGCTGTCGCGTGGCGATGTCCTCCGTTCCGTGCCCGGGGACGTCGAGGCCCGCGTCCGCGAGATCCAGGTCCACGGCCTGACGGCGGCGTCGGCCGAACCCGGCCGGGTCGCGCTCAACCTCGCCGGCATCGAACCCGCCGATCTCCATCGAGGCGTGGTGCTGACGGCGGATCCGGACGTCCGTGAGACGAGTCGGGTCGTCGTCGCGCTGGCGCGGCCGCTGCCCGATCGCTCGCGGGGGCGGTTGCATCTGGGCACCGCTGCGACGGACGCAGCCGTCGGCCGGAGCGGTCACGACGCGATCGATCTCGAGGATGGCCGGGCCATCGTGACGCTCCGGCTGACCGACACGATCGCCGTGCGACCGGGTGACCAATTCGTCATCCGACGGTCGGGCGGTTCGGACCCGATCGTGGGTGGCATCGCGCTCGATCCGGATCCGCCGCGCGGCGTCTCGCGTCGCCGTGGGACGTCGGCCCGGCTCGCCGCGACGGTCGCGGCCGTGTCGGGCGGCGATGCGGCTGCCAGGAGAGGCGCTCGGCTGGATCGGCACGGCGTCCTGGTCGATGGTGGCTCCGTGGCCCTGGCGGCGGACGTCGCCGGTCTCGCGGCCGATGCGGCGATCGAGGTCGTCGCCGCCGAGGCGACATCGGCCGCGGTGCGGAACGCGATCGGCCGGGCCATCCGACGCGTCGCCACGGTCCGGCGCGACGATCTCGGCGTCGTGACGGCGGCCACACTGGACGGGCTGGTCCGTGCCGGGCGTCTGGTCCGTGCCGGCGATCTGATCCGACCGCCCGGCTCGAACGTCGCCGCGGAACGCGATCCAGCGCTCGTCGCGGCCATGGATCGTCTGGAGCGCGCGCTCACCGGTCCGATGCCACCGCCACTGTCCGAGGCCGCGCGCGCGAACGCCTGTCCGTCGCCCGAGGTCCGCGACCTCGAGCGTGAAGGACGGATCGTCGTCCTGGCGCCGGACCTCGCCTACGCCGCCGCCACCTACCGTGACCTGACCTCGACGGCGCTCGCGATGGCCGGTCGCGCCCCATTGACCCCGGCCGCCTATCGCGATGCCACCGGCACCAGCCGCAAGTACGTGATGGCCATCCTCGAGGACCTCGATCGACGCGGCATCCTGCGCCGAACAGCCGGACGGGCACGTGCCAGGCCCCAAGGCGGCCACCGTCGCCAGAGGTCCCTCGCGATGACCCTCCGAGTGGCCGCGATCGTGCTGGCCGGCGGGCGGTCGTCGCGATTCGGCCGCGACAAGCTGCTCGAGCCCATCGACGGGCGTCCGCTCCTTCATCACGCCATCGATGCCGTCCGTACCGTCAGCGATGAGATCGTCGTGGTGGCCGGCGCCGGCGACGGCGACCCGGACGTTCCTGACGACGTCCGTATCGTCCACGACGAGTCCCCGTTCGAAGGTCCGCTGGTCGCGCTGTCGATCGGGCTCGGCGCCACCGACGCCCGGGTCGTCCTCGTCGTCGGCGGCGACATGCCGACGTTGGTCCCCGCCGTCCTCGGCCGACTGACCGCCGCTCTCGACGATCCGTCAGCCGACGGCGCCGTGCTCGATGGCTCGGGCCATCGACGCCCGCTGCCGATGGCGCTCCGTCGCGCTGCGGTCGAGCCGGTCGCGCGAGGCCTCGTCGAGGGTGGTGAGCATCGGTTGCGCGCGCTCCGCGACGCGATCCGGCTCGCGGTGATCCCGGATCCCGAGTGGCTTCCGGATGATCCTGACAGGGCCACGCTGCGCGACGTCGACACGCCCGGGGATCTGTAGGCGGGAACTCCACTGGTATTGGAGGGTACCGAACAGGTGCCTCGTGGAGCGGGCCCCAGATGGCGGCTTGCATCGGCGTTCACGCTCATCTGTCGGCCGAACTCCACTGGTATTGGAGTCGGGCCAAAAGGCGACGGAGCGGGCCGCGCGCCCTCAACCCACCAGTTCGGCATCCTCGAAGACGGCGACGCCCTCCACGAACGTCCCGACGACCCGGGCGTCCCCGATCCACCCAGCGCCGCGGTCGAACAGGTCACGATCGAGGACGGCGAGGTCCGCGAACTTGCCGACTTCGAGCGTGCCGGTGACATCGTCGAGGTGGTTCACGTAGGCGGACCCATTCGTGAACCCGGCGAGGGCATCGATGAGATCGAGGCGTTCGTTGGGCAGAAAGACCTCGCGGTCACCGCTATAGCGGGCTGGCGCCCGACGATCGACGGCGAGGGCCATCTCCCAGATCGGGTTCGCGCTCGAGACGCTCCAGTCCGATCCCATCGCGAGCACCGCACCGGCCGCGCGCAGCGACCGGAACGGATACTGCCAGCGCCACCGTTCGCCGATGAACGGGATCGTCAGCACGTCCATCTGGGCCTCGTGCGCCGCCCACAGCGGCTGCGCGTTCGCCGCCACGTCGAGCTCACGGAAGCGGGGGATGTCGTCGGGGTGGATCACCTGGATATGGGCGATGTGCGGTCGTGTGTCTGACGAACCGTTGGCCCGTCGCGCCGCCTCGACCGCATCGAGCGACGCCCGCACCGCGCGGTCACCGATCGCGTGGAAGTGCGGCTGGAACTCGAGCGCGTCCAGCATCGGCACCCAGGTCGCGAGACCCGCGGGGTCGATCTGGAGCAGCCCGCGGTTGTCGGTGACCGCTCCGCGCTTGTCGAGATACGGCTCCAGCATGGCGCCGGTGTAGTTCTCGAGGACGCCGTCCATCATCAGCTTGACGCTCGTGGACGCGTATCGGCCGATCGACGCCGCGCGTCGTCGCTCCACGAACTCCTCGATCTGCTCGGCCCCCCGATGGTGCTCCCACCACATGGCGCCGACGACGCGCCCGGTCAGCTCGCCACGCGACGCCAGGGCGACATACGCCCGTTCCTCGGCATGCGGCTCCACGATCGCGTCCTGCCAGGCGGTGATGCCGAATTCGTGCAGGTGGCGCTGTCCCAGGCGGAGGCCTTCCTCGAGTTCGCCCGGCGTGTCGTCGGGCATCAGCCGCTCGACGAGGTCCATCGCGCCTTCGTGCAGCGTGCCCGACGGGTTGCCATCGGCGTCACGCTCGATCCGCCCGTCCGACGGGTCGAGGGTGGATGCGGTCACGCCGGCAAGCTCGAGCGCGCGGGTGTTGACCCACGCGCCATGACCGTCGCGGTTCGTGAGGAAGACCGGACGATCCGGGATGATCCGGTCGAGGTCCTCACGCCGGGGCGTGCCGCCTTCGAACGCCGCCATGTACCAGCCCCCGCCCCGGATCCACGCCTCGTCCGGGTTCGAGCGCGCATAGGCCTCGATCTTGTCGAGCCCCGGGCCCGACTGGGCGTCCTCGTGGAGGTCGCAGCGGAGCATCGCGAGACCGCCGTGGACCGGGTGGACGTGTGCGTCCTGGAACCCCGGGGTCAGCGTCCGACCGCGAAGGTCGATGACGCGCGTCTTCGGGCCGATGTGCGGGCGGACGGCCGCATCCGTGCCCACGGCGATGATCCGCCCACCGCGCACGGCGAGCGCTTGAGCCCAACTTCGAGCCGGATCCATCGTGGCGACGCGACCGCCGACGAAGGCGAGGTCGGCGGGTCGGTCCAGGGTCACGGGGCCTCCATGGTCAGGGTCGGGGTCCAGGGTCAGCGCTCGGGGAGTCTGGCAGGGCGCCGCGTGCGAATCCGGGTCATCCCGTCCGGCGCGACGACGTAGCATCGCGCCTATGACCGATCTGCATCTGATCCACCCCGGCTATGCCCACGAACGGGTCGGCAGCAGCATCACGCTCATCCGCGATGGGGACGCGATCATCGTGGCCGACCCCGGCATGGTCGCCAGCCGATCGAAGATCCTCGACCCGCTCGCTGCTCACGGTGTGGCGCCGAACGACGTCACCCACGTCTTCCTCAGCCACCACCACCCGGACCACACGATCAACATCGCGCTGTTCCCGAACGCCGAGGTCGTCGATTTCTGGGCCCGCTACCGGGACGACCTGTGGATGGGCCACCCGGGGGACGGCTACCGGCTCTCCCCGAACACCGAACTGTGGCTGACGCCCGGCCACACCGAGGAGGACGCGACGCTCATCGTCACGGCCGATGACGCGATCTATGCCCTCACGCATCTGTGGTGGTACGAGGACCGGACCCCCGAGGTCGACCCGCTGGGCTCGGATCAGGCCGCCATCGAGCGCGGTCGCGAACGGGTGCTGGCCACGGCCCAGATCGTGATCCCGGGCCACGGACCGGCGTTCCGCGTCGAACCCTAAGAGTCAGGCCGCCGCTCGTCGGCGCGCCACGATGTTCAGGCGGACATAGTCGATGACCGGCTCGGGGATGGCGTCGGCCACCGCACGGACGAACGCCTCGCGCCCGTCGGCCGGCAGGCGGTCCAGGTGTGGTCCGAGGACGACGGTCCGCAGGTAGGTCTCGAACGGTTCGCCGGCCTCGAACCTCGTCGGCTCGTCGGTCAGCCAGGCCTCGATGTCGACGAAGCCCGCCGCGTCCAGGCGTTTCGCGGTCGCCAATGGCGTCTCGAAGTGGGCGGGCCCCAGCCAGCCATCCCCGATCGAGGCGAGCGCGCGTCGGATCGAGGCGATGTTGCCGACGCCACCACACTGGGCCACCAGGCGCCCCCCGGGTCGGAGGGCGGCCGCGAGGTTCCGAAAGAGCGCATCGTGGTCGGGCACCCAGTGGAATGTGGCTGTTGAGAGGATCGCGTCGACCTCGCCCTCGAGCGGGAGCGGCTGCCCCAGGTCGGCGACCACGAAGTCGACCCGGTCGCCGAAGCGCACCAGCCGTTCGCGCGCGGCGTCCACCATCGACGGCGACGCGTCGAGCGCGATCACCCGCCCGTTCGGAAGGCGCGCGACGAGCATCTCGGTGACGCGGCCGCTCCCGCAGCCGGCGTCGAGGACGATCTCGTCGCCGTTCAGCGGCAGGCGATCGAGGACGGCCTGTCCCCAGCGGGTCATCGGGTCCGCCACCCGGTCATAGGTGGCGGCGTCCCAGTCGCGGGTCGTCACCGTGCGGCGTGCCTCACGCGGGCGTGGCGGTCGCGGCATCGGCGTCGGTGGTCGCGACGTCGCCTGGCGTCGCGGGAGCTTCCGTCCCGGTCGACTCCGCGGCGAGGCCGAACCTCGAGACCAGCGCCCCGATGACGAGGAGCACGACGCTGACCCGCATGGCCAGGTGGAAGGCGTCCATCGACGCCTGTCGCGCGGCGGCGACCTGCTCGGACGGGATGCCCGTCCCGAGGGCGTTCAGTGGCTGGAACGTCGAGCGGACGGCGGTATCGGTCGTGTCGAGCCCCGGGAGCAACCCGCCGAGTGACGCGTAGAACGTCGCGCTGATGGCGATGAAGATGAACGCCCCGAGGAGCGGCTGGCCCACGCGTGACAGCGAGTTGTTGAGCGCCGAGGCGAGACCGGCGTAGCGGCCAGGGACCGAGCTCATGAGCGTGCTGGTGAGGGGCGCGACGACGCACGAGATCCCCGCCCCGAACAGGAGCATCGCCGGGAGCACGTCGACGAGGACGCTCACCGGTGGGATGAGTGTCCCCGGTCGGTCGAAGGCCGCGAGCCACGGTGTCGAATTGACCGGCAGGCGCGCCAGCCAGAGCAGTCCGAGCGACATGAGCAGCGGGCCGACGGTGAGGAAGGTTCGCGCGCCGCGGCGTCCGGCGATGGTGCCGATCCGGGCCGAGAGCGTCGCGAGCATCAGCCCGATCGGGAGACTGACCGCACTCGCGGCGAGGGCCGTATAGCCCAGGACGCCCTGGAGGACCAGCGGCTGGTAGCCGAACGTGATGTACAGCCCGCCGTAGATGAAGAAGGTGGCGAGGTTGATCGCGGCGAACGCCCGGACACGGAACAGATGCAGGGGTACGAGCGGGTTGGCACGCCTGGCCATCAGGAACGGGAAGGCGACCAGCGCGACCGCGCCGATGCCGATCGAGATCCAGGCGGCCCCGTCGTTCCAGGTCTGGGCCTGGCCGCGGATGAGCCCGAACGCCAGCCCGCCGACCGCAAGCGTCGCGACGAGCGCGCCGAGCCAATCGAACCGCCCGCCCGTGTCGGTGTCGCGCGACTCTTCGATGTGGCGCTGGGTGATCCACCAGGCGATCGCGAGGAGCGGGACGTTGATCAGGAACGCGAACCGCCAGCCGATGGTGTCGACCGTCGCCCCGCCGAGCAGCGGCCCGAGGATGTTGAGCGCGGCCGTGGACGCGGCCCAGATCCCGAACGCGCGTCCCCGCTCCGGCCCTTCGAACGTGCTGGTGATCAGCGCCAGGGCCCCCGGGACGAGGAACGCCCCCGTGGCTCCCTGGATCAGCCGGAAGAGGACGAGCCACTCCATGGTGGGGGCGAGCCCGCAGAGCAACGACGAGACGGCGAACCCGATCAGCCCAAGGGAGTAGACGCGCCGCCGGCCGTAGTAGTCGGATAGGGCGCCGGCCAGGATCAGGAGCGCCGCGAGCGTGGCGAAATACCCGCTGACGACGTACGCCTGACCCTCGAGGACCCCGACGAACGAGGTGGGCAGCTCGCGGCCGATGCGCGCCAGGGCGCTGTTGACGACGAAGCTGTCGAGGAAGACCGCCCCCGACCCGATGATCGTGGCAGCCAGGGTCCACCGCTGGCGACTGGTCATCGGCGCAGTTTCGCACCTCGTCCCGTCGCGTGGCGCGCTGCCGGGGACCGACGGCGGCCCGCGAGACCAGTGGCGCCAAGAGACACACGGCGCGCGGCCGGGGACCGACGGCTAGACTCCACGTGTGCCCGGTCCCGTGGCGCTCGTCGGCGCCGGTGAGTTCCTACCCGAGATGGTCGAGTTCGACCTGGAGCTGCTGGCCGCGACCGGCCGCCAGCGCCCGCGAGTCGCGATCCTCCCGACCGCCTCGTTCCCCGACGGCGCCGACGTCTTCGAACGCTGGGCGACCATGGGGACGGCGCACTTCACCGAGCTTGGTGCCGAGGTCGAGCCGGTCCTCGTTCGCGACCGGGCCGGTGCCGACGACCCGTCCGCCGCCCAGGCGATCGGCGAGGCGGATCTCATCTACCTGTCCGGCGGCAAACCCGCGTACCTCTTGCACGCGCTCGACGGGAGTGCCGTGGGGCGTGCCTTGATCGAGGCGCACCAGCGTGGCGCGGTCCTTGCCGGCTGTTCGGCCGGGGCCATGGTGCTGGCCGGCTACACGTTCGATTTCCGCGGGCGGGTGATGCCGTGGCCGCTGCGCTGGCGACCGGGCCTCGGGTTCGCGCCGGGGGCCTCGGTGGTGCCGCACTACGACGCGTGGCCGGAGCCGATGTCGGCGCTGCTGGCGCTCCAGGCACCGCGTGGCTCGGCGGTCCTGGGCATCGACGAGGAGACCGCGGTCATCGGGCGCGACGGGACGTGGCAGGTCCACGGGGCGGCCCGGGTCACCGTCTGGCGGGGCCGCCGCCGCGAGCGCCATCGCGCCGGCGAGGTGTTCCGGCTCTAGGTCAGTGCCGCATCCCGGCATCAACGGACCAGGCACGCCATCGCCCCCGTGCCCGCGCGGCATCCACCCGGCCCGCGCGGCATCCACTCGGCCCGCGCTCGCCACGGAAGCGACTTCGCCAAACTGCCATCACATGACCGTTCGGCGCGCTCGCAAGCTCCTCCCTCCCCGAAAACGAGGGTCAGCAGCGCCTGACTGCCGGCGTCCGGCTCCGTCGTGAGCGTGATTCGTGCTCGGGCGCGTCGTGATCGCCCACCTCGATCGACCACCGAGGTGCCTAACGGTCACCTGGTGAGAATCTGGCGGAGTGGATCCGGGATCGGATGTACGGCCGCGCCGCAGCACCCGCATCGCGGCCCCGCACTCGCGCCGCGGCCCCGCACCGCGCCGCAGCCCCGCACCGCACCGCACCGCAGCCCGCACCCGCCCCAGACCGACCGGCACGTCAGTCCGGGCGGACGGTCCGGAAACAATCGGAGCAGTAGACCGGTCGGTCCATTCGTGGCTTGAAGGGCACCTGTGCCTGGTTCCCGCACGACGAGCACAGGACGGCGAAGAACTCGCGCGGACCGCGGTCGTCGCCGCGCTCATACCCGCGCGGTCCGCCGATGTCGCGGGCGTCGTACCCGCTGTCGCGCGTGGCCCGGCGGCTCGCTCGGCAACTCGTGCAGCGCTTGGGCTCGCTGGTGAACCCCTTCTCCGCGTAATACTCCTGGTCGGCCGCGGAGTGGATGAATTCCACGGCGCAGTCGACGCAGCTCAGGGTTCGATCGACGTAGGTCACGTTGCTCCTCCAGGAGACGTCAGGCGGCGGAGGTGCGCCGGGCAGCCGCATCGGCGGACGGGACGAGCGAGAGGCCAGAGATGCCGGGGCCGCGCGACCCAAGGTGCCGAGGTGGATTCCCTGTTTCGGGGCGCACCGGATGTCAGGCCGCCATGATACGACGGCTCGCCGAATTGGTCGGTCGGCGGTCGATCGAGCCTCGACCGGCCACCGCCAACGCCCGCCCGGGACCGCCCGCCCAGACCCGCCACGCCTCGGCGACCACGCCGCTGCATGAGGCTGGCAGCCGTGACACCGTACCTGTCACAATGGCCCCCGAGTATCCGGGGTAGCGAGCGGGGAGTCATGGGGGCGCCTCGCTCGCACCGAACCCGCGGGCCGCTCGACGGACCGCATGGGGATGGGCTGGTGGGACCCCGGGTCGTGTCATCCGCCACGAGACCGACCATGGAGGCCCGCCGAGCCGGATGCTACGGATCATCCACACCGCGGACGTCCACCTCGGCGCGCGCCACGACGACCTCGGTGACCAGGCGTCGGCGCAGCGCGAGCGTCAGTTCGCCGCCTTCAGGGCCACCATCGATCTCGCGATCGCGGAGAAGGTGGACCTCGTCCTCATCGCGGGCGACCTGTTCGACTCCAACGTCCAGCCGCGCCGGTCGGTCGAGCGCGTCGCCGGGGAACTGGCCCGGCTCATCGCGGCCCGCATCCGGACCGTCGTCGTGCCAGGCACGCACGACTGCTACGACCACGCGTCGATCTATCGTGCCTACGACCTCAAGACGATGGCCGGCAGCGCCGAGACGGACGACCTCGTCACGGTCCTGACGCCGGATCGCCGGACGGATCGCCCTCGGCACGATCAACGCGGTGGTCCACGGACCGGTCTACCCGACCAAGCGCGCGCCCAACAGCCCGTTGCGCGACCTCGACCTGTCCGGCGCGCCTGCCGGGGCGTGGCACATCGGCCTGGTCCACGGATCCATCGCGATCCCCGGCAAGACCGATCGTGATGATGTCGTGTTCACCACCGACGAGATCGCCGCCAGCAAGCTCGACTACCTCGCGCTCGGGCACTGGCACTCGGCGCAGCAGGGTCGCGCGGGCGGGACCACCCACGCGTACGCCGGTGCACCCGAACCGGTCGCGCTGGACCAGGACCGCGCCGGCAAGGCGCTACTCGTGACGCTCCTGGACGTGGCCGGCAAACGGACCGTCACGGTCGAGGAGCGCGTCGTCGGCCGAACCACGTTCCAGCGCGAATCCATCGATGCCGCCACGGTCGCCAGTCAGCCGGCCCTCATCGAGTCCCTGACCCGGATGGCCGACCCGGACCGTGTCCTCGACGTCCGCCTCGTCGGCGTCCGGCCGGACGAGCTGGACCTCGACATCGACGAGATCGAGACTGCCCTCGCGCCATCCTTCCTCAAGGTTCGCGTTCGAGATACCTCGAAGCCGGCCCTCTCTGAAGGCGAGATCCCGTCGCCGGACACCGTCGTCGGCGCATTCATCCGCGATGTCCACGCGAAGGTCACCGAACTCGAAGCGGCCGGGTCGACCGACGAAGCCGCCGAATGGCGCGACGTCCTGCGCCTCGGACGCCTGCTCCTCGGCGGGCACGAGGTCTCCCTGTGAGGATCCGCCGGCTGCTGCTCCGCGACTTCCGACGGTACCGGGAGCTGGCGATCGATCTCGCGCCCGGCCTAACGGTCGTCCGCGGGCCGAACGAGGCCGGCAAGTCCACGATCCAGCGCGCCATCGAACTCGCCGTGACGCGCCGGGTGACCAGTGCGGCAGGCGACCTCGACGCGTTCCGGCCGTGGGGCGCGCCCGATGACGCGAGATCGGTGATCGGCATCGAATTCGAGCAGGACGAGGAGGATGGACGCAAGTCCGGGACCCTCGAGAAGACGTTCGCCGGTTCGAAGGGCACGGTCCGGCTGGACTACGACGGCCAGTCCATCACGGACCCGGCGCTCGCCGACCAGGTCCTCGCCGAGCTGACCGGCATCCCCACGGAGGCATTCTTCCGGTCCACGGCATCGATCCGACACCAGGAACTCGCGGACCTGGCCCACGACGAGGCCGCCCTGCGCGACCGGCTCCAGGCCTCGATCAGTGGGGCGGACCGTGGCACGAGCAAGGCGAAGCGGAAGCTGGAGCGAGCGATCCACGACCTGGTCACCAAGGGCGAAAAGAACCCGGGTCGGCTCAAGGTCGCGGAAGCCGCTGTGGCGCAAACGGCGGCCGTCGTCGAGCAGGGGGAGCTCGCCCTCGCGCAGCTCGCCCTCGATCGGGACACCCTGAGCGGGGCGCTGGAACGACGGGCCGATGCCGAAGCCGCCCTCACCGAGCGCCGCGGCTTGCTCGAGAAGGCGCGCCAGGCCGAACGACTGATGGCCGAGCGCGACGCCGCCCGCCAACGCTACGACCGCTACCGCCAGGCGGTGGAGGTCAACGAGGAGAAGTCCCGGCTTACCACCAGCCATCCATCGCCGCACCCTCTGCCGGTGATCCGGGCGGGCGTGGAGCGGCTCCGCCAGCTTGACGGCCGTGCACGGGAACTCACGGCCGCCCTTGCGGGCGACGTGGCGATCTCGTTCGAGGTGGCCGCCGCGCCGACGTGGCAGCCGCTGTCGCGGATCTCCATCGGACTCGTCGCGTTCGGGCTGCTCCTCGCGGGCGGCTCATTCATCGCCGAAACGCTCGCGATCCTGACGCTCGGGACCCTGCCCACGATCGGCGGCGGTGCGGCCGTCGGCATCGGGCTGATCCTTGCCGCCGTGGCCTGGTGGCTCCGACGCGGCGACCATCTCAACACCCAGATGCGTGGCACCGAGATCGACCGGCGGCTTCGCGGGCGCTCGGAGATGGAGGCGGAACTCGCGATCGTCGAGCAGGAACGGACCCGTCGACTGGGCGCCCTGGGCATCGAGGATCTCGCCGCCGGGGAGGCCATGCTGGCCGTCGAGGAGGCACACGTCGCCGCCATCGACCGGCTGAGCGCCCAACTCGACGGCCTTGTCGGCAAGGAGCCCCCGGACACGCTCCCGACGATGCGCGACGCCGCCGCTCTCGAGGTCGAGCAGAAGGGAAGCGCGATCGAGCACCTCGGACCGATCGCGAAGGAGCCGAGGGCCCGGGAACGCCTCGAGGTCGAGGTCCGCGACCAGGAATCCGCCCTCGAGCGATCCCGCGACGATGAGGCCAACGCGCGCGCACGGGTCGAGGCCAACGCGGTCGATGCCGAGCAGGTCGCGGGCCAGGCCGAACGCCTGGCAAGTTGGAAGGAGGGTCTGCTCGCCCTCCAGCGACGGAACCGCGTGTACGAGCTCGCGCTCCGCGCGATCGAAAGCGCCGAGCGGGCCACGATGAAGACCGCGACACGCTACCTCGAGCAGCGGATGGTCGTCGACCTCGCGACGGCCACCGACGGGCGCTATCGCCACGTGCGGGTGGACGATCAGAACCTCGACATCGAGGTCCGCGCGCCGGAGCTCGGCGACTGGGTCAAGGTGTCGTCGTTGAGCCAGGGCACCCTGGATCTCGTCTATCTCACCGCGCGCCTCGGGCTCGTTCGGCTGGTGACGGGTGATCGCCGGCCGCCGCTCGTCTTCGACGACCCGTTCGTGACGCTCGACGATCAGCGAGCGGCGCACGCGCTGACCCTGCTCAAGGCGATGACGAGCGATTTCCAGGTCATCTACCTGACCACCTCGAGCCGCTACGATGCGGCGGCCGATACCGTCGTGGAGCTGCCCGGCCCGACCGCGCGAGATGACGGGCCTGCACCCGTCGAGGTCGCCACCTGATCGGACTCGACCCAGGGATCGCGACCATCGCGCTCGGTCTGGGGGCGGCCCTCGCCTGGGGCACCGGCGACTTCGCGGGTGGCGTCCTGAGTCGTCGGACCGCCGTGTACGGCGTGGTCCTCATCTCCCAGCTGGTCGGTGCGGCCCTCGCGCTCGGCCTGGCGCTCGTCCGCGCCGAGACCGCCCCGACGGGTCCCGACGTCCTGTGGGCCGTCATCGGCGGGGTGCTCGGCGGCATCGGGATCACGGCGCTCTACCGAGGGCTCGCCGTCGGGCGGATGGGGATCGTCGCGCCGGTGACGGGCGTCCTCGCCGCCCTCATCCCGGTCATCGCCGGCATCGTGTTCGAAGGTGTGCCGGGAGCCCTCGTGCTCGCGGGCATCGCCGTCGCGTTCGCCGCGGTGATCCTCGTGTCGAGAGTCAGGGACGAGGGCGGCGGCCGCGCCGGCCTCGAACTGGCGCTCATCGCCGGGACAGCCATCGGAGGTTTCGGGGTCGCGATCGCGCAGCTCAGCGACGGCCATGTCTTCGGTCCGCTGGCGATCATCCGTGGGGTCGAAGGTGTGCTGATCGTCGCCTTCATCCTCGCCACTCGGTCGGCCTGGCGTCCGGCCCGCGGGCTCGCGCCAGCGCTGCTCCTCATCGGGATCGCGGACATGGCCGGGAACGGCTTCTACATCTTGGCCGTCCAGACCGGGGCGCTGGCCATCGCCTCGATCGTCTCGTCGCTCTACCCGGTGACGACCGTGATCCTCGCGGCGGTCATCCTGCGTGAGCGCGTGACCGGCGTGCACCTCGTCGGGATCGTGCTCGCGGCGCTCGCGATCATCATGATCGGTGCCGGCAGTGCATAGACTGCGCCGATGACCTCCGACATCGCCGCGCCCACGCCCTCGGCGACCGCGACGCCTCCGTCGCCCATCGAGCTCTGCTGGCTCGTGGAAGCGACCTATGCCCCGGACGGCGTCGAGACCCGGGCGCCGTTCCGCCCGGAGCACCTGTCGACGGCCGCCGCGCGTCTGGCCAACGGTCAGTACCTGCTGGTCGGGGCCTACGCGGACGTCTCCGCGTCCGTGATCGTGGTCCGCGCCGAGACCGAGGCCGAGGCGCTCGCGATCGTCGGCGACGACGTGTACTTGCGTAACGGCGTCTGGGTCGAACTCCGGGCGCGACGGTTCGGCGCCGTCACGGCTTCGGGACTCCCCGCCGGATCCTGATCGCGTCGATCTCGTCGGGGTCCGTCAGGATCACGACCCGGTCGAAGCCCTCGGCGTCGATGCGGCGACGGCCGTCGCGGACATCGAGCGACCGGCGTAGCCGAATCAGCTGGTCGGCGACGACCGCGGACGGGACCACCCGCCCGGCCCGCCCGGCGTTGCGTGCCTGGACCACGTCCGCCGGCAGGTCCAGGACGATCGCCACGGCTGGGAGTCCGGCAGCCGCCGCCCGACCGAGAAGCACACGGCGCGCGGGCGGCGCGATGTTGGTCGCATCGATGAGGCTCGTCCGGCCCGCCGCGGACCGAACGGCGAGGGCGTCGTGGAGCCGGCGGAACGCCAATCCGCTCGCGCGCTGGTCCGCCGCATCACCCGCGACCAATTCGCGGAACGCATCGGAGGACAGCACCTCGTCGGTCTCGAAGTGTCGCGCCGCGAACGTCGACTTCCCGGCGCCGGCGGCACCGATGAGGACCACCAGACATGGCTCGGGGACGTCGATGACGGTCATCCGTCGATGATGGCGCCGCGGGCCTTCAGGCGGTGCGCCGGACCTCGTAGCCGCCCCCCTCGGCGCCGCGGATCTCGTACGACGGCTGGTCGTACAGCGACGGGCCGCGAACCACGTGCCCGTCCGCGAGGCGATAGCGAGCGCCGTGCCAGGGACACTGCAGGCAGCCGTCGATCACCTCGCCCTTGTCGAGCGGCCCACCCGCGTGCGCGCAGACGGCGTGCATCGCGTGCACGGTATCGCCCACCCGAGTCACGACCAGATCGTTGATCCCGGCCCGGAGCTTGACGGGCGCGCCATCGGGAAGCTCTGACAGGTCCGCAAGATCGCCAAGGTCGAGTCGGATCCACTTGGTGCCAGGTCCCCGGAACGCGTGGCGGCTGACCATGTTCCCGAAGACGTACACGACGTCGCCGCCCACGAACGCCCCGGCCGTCACGGTCGCCAGCCCGATGATGCCGAGGACGACCGGCACGGTCCGGTCTGCGGCGCCCCCCGCGCGCAGCGCGAGCGAGAGCAGCAGGATCACGAGCGCAACCACCATCAGCACCGCGTGCGTGGTCGCTCGCGTGCGGGCCATCCCGTCCGTGTCGCTGTAGTCCGCGAGTCCCGACAGCGCCGAGAGCAGCATGAACACGACCGTCGCGCCCAGGGCGAGGTCGGCGGCCGCTGTCTGGCCGACGAGATCGAGCAGCACCGCGACGACGAGCGTGCCGAGCGGGATATCCGTGCTCGCGGCATGGAGCGGGTGACCGAGCCAGCGCCCGTTGAGAAGGTCCTTGACCGGGCGCATCGGGCGGAAGAGCGCCGTCAGCCATCGATGGTTGAAGTCGCCGAACGGCCGCGCCCAGCGGTCATTGACGGCCATCAGGCGCGCGAGCAGACGAGCCATGGATGAGCACCTCCCGGGACGAGTATCCACAACTCATCCACATCATGTGGATGTTCGGGGATAACACTCGAGCGGTTTCGCGCAAGTTCGTGGATAAGGCGGTTGTGGCCCCGACCGTCCCCGACGTACATTGGTCTCGCCCGAAGGGGCAGGTACGAACCGCCAGACCGGCGGGGGGAGCGATCCTCCGGCAGGTCCCGGGAACCAGGTTCGAGGGCCGCAAGGCTCACGAACGAGGGACCCGGCGGCGACCGAGGACTCTGGGACTTGTTTCAGAGCCAGCGGACCCGTCGAACGCTCGGATCCACCAGTTCCTTCGGGCGCTTTCGTGTGCGCCGCGCGTTCCCGGCTGCGCGGACCAGCGAGCCGTGCCGCAAGCCGTGCCGCGAGCCGTGCCGCGAGCCGTGCCGCGAGCCGTGCCGCGACAATACCAGTGGAGTTTCCCCGACAAACGAGCGTGGTGGATGCCCCAGGATGCCGATCGGGCGAGCACCCACGAGGGATCTGTCGGGAAAACGCCAATACCAGTGTGGTTTCGCCCCGCGCCCCGCGCCCCGCGCCCCGCGCCCCGAGCCCCGAGCCCCGGCGCCCCGAGCCCCGCGCCCCGAGCCCCGCGACTCGCGGGCGCCGCTACTCGCGGTCCCGCGGGCGAACCCAGCGCGGCACCCGTTCCGGGTCGCGCAGGACGATCACCGCGAGCAGCATCGACAGCCCCCCGTACCACAACGCGGGCAGCGCGATCATCCCCGCGACCGGCACCGTCCAGTAGCGGTCGGTCCGTGCCCCCCAGACGACGATCGCCGCCGCGATCGGCGCGCGGATCAGGAATGGGACCGGGAACGCTGCCCACGTGCCATCACGCCCGGCGATCCGCGTCAGGAGTCCCACCCACTCGCGCCAGGCGTCGGGCAGCAGCACGAACGACACCGCGACCATCGCCCCGGTCGCGCCAAGCGCGATCGCGAGCGACCGCCACTCCCGGCGGAGCAGGAACCACAGCAGCCCGATCCCCGGCGTGACCTTCGTCAGCAGCACGAACGCCCAGGTCGACGGCCAGCGGAACCCCACCACCATCGCCGCCGCGAGCAGCAGCGAGATGTTCCCGCCCGCCAGCTCCATCGCGGCCACGAGCAGCCCCACGGCGAACCAGCGCGGGCCCGTCAGGAACCGCACCGTCCCGATCAACAGCGCCGTCCAGACGCCCATGAACGCCTGCCACGGGAGGACGTGGAGGGGCGAGACGAACTGCAGGAACGCCGGCGAGTAGACATACGCGGCCGGCGTCGTCCAGTCGGCATTCGCGTACGGTGCGTCGAGGCGAGGCCGCCAGTACGAGATCGCGTCCTGACCGGTCCCCCATAGTCGCCCATAGGGTTCGCTGAACGCCACGATCAAGACCCACACGATCACCGCGAGGCCGATCCCCACGGCCGGCCGCGTCAGCAGGGACCAGGGCGGCCGAGACGACCAGGTCCCTTCCGCTGCGACCCCCGGCTGCACGACCGTTCCGCTCACGTTCGACACGGTACCGGCATCCCGGTCAGAGCGCGATACGGACGCGTACCATGTCGCCGTGCCGAACATCCCGCTGCCGCCGCTGCCTCGACCGCGCCGTCGCCCGACGGGGCCGATGGACCCTGCTGCGCCCGAAGCGGTCGCCGCGCCCGAGATCATCGAGGCCGCCGGGATCCGCTGGATCCACATCGAGTCGCCTAGGACCGCGGACCGCGATTGGCTCGAGGAGCACTTCGACTTCCACCCCCTCGACTACGAGGACGTGTTCTCCCGCAACCAGCGCCCGAAGCTGGATCAGTACGACGACTACGTCTTTATCGTCCTGCACTTCCCGTTGTTCGAAAAGATCTCGGGACGGATCGTAACGGCCGAGGTGGACCTGTTCCTGGGGCCGGACTACCTCATCACGCTCCCGAACATCCCGCTCCCGCCGCTGGCCGCGATGTTCGAGCGCTACCGAGAGAAGGACGACCTGCGCGAGGACGTCTTTTCGAAGGGATCCGGGTATCTGCTGTACAAGATCGTCGACACCGGCGTCGACGCGTCGTTCCCGATGCTGCGCAAGACCGGACTCAAGCTCGAGCGCCTCGAGGACGACATCTTCGAAGGCCGCTCGTCGGAGATCGTCCGCGACCTGTCCGAGGCCAAGCAGGAGATCATCAACTTCCGCAAGATCACGCGCCCGCAGCGCGCCGTGCTCCGTGACCTGGAGCGGACGAAGCAGCGCTACCTGCAGGAGGAGCTCGAGCTCTACTTCGACGACATCTCCGACGCCGCCGAGCGGATCTGGGACACGCTCGAGAACTACAAGGAAGTCATCGAGGGCCTCGAATCCACGAACGAATCGGTGCTGTCGCATCGGTTGAACGACTCGTTCCGGATCCTGACCGCCGCGAGCGTCGTCCTGCTGCCCCTCACGCTCATCGCGAGCATCTTCGGGATGAACGTCCATTTCCCCGGGGAGGGGCAGGCGATCACGTTCTTCGTGATCCTCGGGTTCATGGCCGCGATGCTCGTGGCCCTCGTGGTCCTGTTCCGGCGCCGCGGCTGGCTGTAGCGGCTGGCTGCCGGTTCGGGGCGGCCGAGGAAGTCAAGCGGGCCGAGGACCTCAGGCGGGCAGGTCTCGTTCCGCCGGTCCCACGTAGCGAACGTCCGGCCGGATGATCCGGTCCTCGGCGGACTGCTCCAGCGCATGGGCCGTCCAACCGGCGTGGCGCGCGAGCGAGAACGTGGCGGGGAACAGGTCTGGCGTGAGCCCCACGCCGAGGAGGACCGGCGCGGCGTAGTACTCGACATTGGTCTTGAGCGACCGCTCCGGATGCCGCTCGGCGAGGATCCGCAGGGCCACGTCCTCGACCGCGATCGCGAGCTGGAGCCAGTCCGGCGGGTTCGGCATCGATTCGGCGACCTGGCGCAGGGCCGCGGCGCGCGGGTCGTAGGCGCGGTAGACGCGATGCCCGAACCCCATCAGGCGCTCCTTGCGGTCGAGCGCGTCGTTGAGCCACGCCTCGGCGTGCTCCACCGATCCGATCTGGCTGAGCTGGTCCACGACCTCGCTCGGCGCGCCCCCGTGGAGCGGCCCCTTCATCGTCCCGATGGCTCCGGCGACGGCGGACGCGAGATCCGAGCGGGTCGAGACGATGACCCGCGCGGTGAACGTCGACGCGTTGAAGCTGTGCTCCGCGCCGACCATGAAGTACGCGTCGAGCGCCTTGACGGTGCCCTCGTCGGCGCGCTCACCGTTGAGCTGATAGAGGAACCCCGCGACCAGATCCAGCGACGGATCCGGGTCGATCGGCTCCAGACCGCGGCGAAGCCGGGCGAAGGCCGCCAGCGCCGAGGGTGACATCGCCGTGATGGCCCGCGCCTGTTCCACGGTGGGTGGCCAGCCGAGATCCGCGATCGCCCCCCAGGTCGAAACGGCCGTCCGCAGCGCATCCATCGGCTTGGTCGTCACCGGGAGCGCTCGAAGCACCGCGAGGACTTCGGCCGGCACCGGCGCCGTCGGCAGGTGGTGGTCCGGATCCCAGTCGCCCGTCCACAGGAGGTTCGCGACCGTGTCGTAGCTCCCGCGGGCGACGATGTCGCCGATGCGATAGCCCCGATACGTCAGCCGCCCGTGTTCGCCATCGATCCAGCAGAGGGCCGTTTCACCGGCAACGACGCCGGCGAGACCCGGCGAATAGGGGCGATCGTCGGGGGCGTCAGTCATACGTCGATGGTACCGGAGACCGGCCACCCGCCGCCGTCGGGAGCGTCAGCGATCCTTGCCGTCGATCGCGTTGAGGACGAGCCGGACGACCATCGCGCCGAAGACCGCCACGACCACGGTGGCGATGAACCCCTGCACGGCCCCGAAGCCCATCTCGCGCGCCAGCCATCCGCCGAGGACCCCACCGAGGATGCCGACGACGATGTTCGGGAGGCAGCCGCGGGCGGTCCGCCCGCCGACGAGCGCGCCCGAGATGGCCCCGGCGACGAAGCCGACGATGATCCAGCCGAAGAGCCCGAGATCCATGCGACTAGTCTCGCAGGAACGCCCGCACCGCGTCCACGACCTGTTCCGGGTGGGTGTGATGCGCGGCATGACGCGCCCCGTCGATCCGCACGATCCGCCCGTTGGCGAGCCGATCGTCCAGCGCTTCGGTCGCCGCCTCAAACACGGGCAGGCTCGCACTCCCGAGGATCTGGAGGACGGGCTGTCGGACGCGGCCCATCGCCTCCAGCGAGGCGTCGTGCGTCCGTTCCGCGGCCAGTTCCCGGATGATCGTCGGCACGGCCGCCACGCGGACCGGCCAGACCGGGTTGGCCCGATAGTCGGCGAGATCCGCTTCCGACATCCCGACGACCGCCCGAAGGAACAATTCGAGCACCGCCTCACGGTCCCCGTCGGCAAGGCGGGCGGCCAGCTCCCGCTGCAGGCTCGCCGAGTGGTACCGCCACCCAGCGGGCGTCGGCGCGCCCTCGTACGAGATGACACGCCGGATGGCGTCCGTCCGGAGCGCCGCCCCGAGCACGCAACGCCCCCCGTAGGAGTGGCCGAAGACATCGACCGAGCTGCCCGTCCGGTCGGCGATCCGGTCCGCCACGGCCGCCACGTCCTCGAACTCCCGGGCGATCGAATGCGCCGGCGCATCGCCCGACCCACCTCGACCGCGCCGGTCGATCGCGTGGATGGCGAACGAGGGGGCGAGCAGCGGCTCCACGACCCGGAACGTCGTGTGGTCCGCGCTCGTCCCGTGGACGAGGACCAGCGGCGACCCATCACCAGAGGTGAACACGGCGATCCCGGTGCCATCGGCGGACGTGATGACCTCCGTGGGCTCGGGCGGCGAGGCCTGGCGCATCAACGCGGCCTCAGCGTGGCAACCCGGCCGCGGCCGCCTCGTCGAGGATCCAGGTCGCGCCGGTCCGTCGGGCGAATTGCGCCGGCAGGCGTCGCGGGTCCCAGCGCCCGAAGACGTCGGCGAGCAGGTCCGCCTTGCTCTCGCCCAGGACCACGACCAGCAGGTCCCTGGCCGCTCCGAGGACGGCCGGGTTGAGCGTGACCCGAGGCACATGTGGCTCGATATGGGTGGGTGCGGGGATCCCGAGCGCGAGGTCGAGGGCACCGATCGCCGGCGACGCCGGGAAGACCGAGAACAGGTGCCCATCACCGCCGATACCAACCAGGATCAGATCGAAGGACGGCCAGCCCTCGACGTCCGGGAGGTCGGCCGCCATGAGCTCCTGGGCGAGCGCCGTCGCGCACCAGTCGTTGCCGCGCCTCCCGCCGATCGCCTCGGTGGTCGGGAAGGGATGGACCTGGTCGAGCGGGAGTGGGACCCCCGCCGTGCCGCCCGTGTCCGGGCTGATGCGCAGGACGATCTCGTCGAACGGCTTGACGTTCGAGAGTGCGTGATCGCGCGGGACGTAGCGGTCGTCACCCCACCAGACGTGGGTCCGGTCCCATGGGATCGACGCCGCGATCGGGGTGTCCATCATCGCGCGGTAGATCCCGACCGGGTTCGACCCTCCCGTCGTCGCCCAGTCGGCGCGTCCGCGCTCCTCGACGGCGTGCTGGATCCGCGCGGCGATGTACGCGGCGGCGCTGAGCGACGCGGCATCGGCATCGTCGACGACGACGATCTCGGGTTCGCCGTGCGGTTCGAGCCCGGTCACTGCCCAGCCGCTGAACTGCCGGGACGGTCGGACGGTCGACCGGCCAGCGCCGCGGCCAGACGGAGGCTCTCCGAGGCCACCGGGTCGCGCCCGCTCCCCTCGATCGCCTCGGCGAGCAGGTCCACTTCGGTCCGCCGGGCGGCCATGAACATCCGGTCGAGCGCCTCGACCCCGTCCTGCCAGACGCGCACATGGACGGTCTCCGCCTCCGCTGTCACATCGGCGCGGAGTTCGCTCCCGCGGCGCTCGGCCAGGAGTTCCACGCGCAGCGTCGTGCCGGCCGGCGCGGTCGAGACCACCGGCCGGATCACGACGCTCACCTCGGCGCGTCCATCGGCGAGCGTGGCGACCAGACCCCGACCGATGACCGGCTTGGCCCCGGGGCCCTTGCCGCTCGCCGGTCTGGTCGGGCGCGCGGACGACGCACCAGTACCAGCGACGGGCGTAAGCGGTTTGACGACCTGCATCCCGAGGCGCGACGCGAGCCAGCCCACGTGGTAGATGGGCTTGACCAGGTTGGCCGACGTCGTCGCCCCGGTCTCGTCGTGGGTGGCGTACGTGACCGCGATCCGTCGGATGGAGCGTAGGTAGGGGAGGAAGTCCGGATCGTCGAAGACCGAGGCGATCGCCTCGCGCCAGCGCGACTGACGGACCATCGCGAAGTCGCGGATCGTCAGCCGGGGATCGCGGAGCAGGGTGGCCATCGAACGCAGCGTCTCGAGGCCGTCGCCGCGCCAGCTCGATCCGTCCACGATCAACCGGTCCGCGGCCTCGAACAGATCCAGCGCCTGCCGGCTCTCGAAGGGCGGCTCGCCCGGCCACCAGACCGTCACGGGCAGGTCGTGGATGAGCAGCGGCGCCGCGATCGCCGCGATGTGTCGGCCGGCCTCGCCACCGGCGGTCACGTGGATCATCTCCGCGCAGGTCTCCGGGACGTCCTCGCGGGGCAGCACGCAATGCGCCTCGACGCGCGCATCCAGCCAGGACGGCCCGTCCGGATCCGCGGCGCTGATGATCATCGTTCGCGACGGATGCCGGCCCGTCAGTGCCGCGATCGCGGCGGCGCAGTGTTCGGCGATCTCCGGCTGGCGCGCCACGACGACGAGGTTCATCACGCTCGTCCGCGCCGCGACATGGCGCGCCGGCTCGCCGTCGATCGATGTCGTCAGGTCCTGCCGCGCCCAGATCCGTCCGAGCTCGGCCTCGATCTCGGCGATGCTGTGCGCTCGAGCCGACCAGCGCAGGACCGGTTCCCCGATCTTGAGCGGGGTATCGATGGCCATCGGTCGTCCCTCAGATCCGGCGCCAGCGGTGCCCGGTGCGCGCGAGCAGGGCATCGGCCCCCGCCGGCCCCCACGTGCCCGCGTCGTAGTCGGGGAACGTCGGCGGCGGCATCGCGGCCCACGCATCGATGCATGGATCCACGATGCTCCACGCCTCCTCGACCTCGTCCGCGCGCGTGAACAGCGACGCGTCGCCCTGGAGGGCGTCGAGGATCAGCGTCTCGTAGGCGTCCGGCGAATCGACGTTGAACGCCGAGCCATAGGTGAAGTCCATCATCACCGAGCGCACGTCCATCCCGAGCCCCGGGACCTTGGCGCCGAAGCGGAGCGTGATCCCCTCGTCGGGCTGGACCCGGATCACCAGGAGGTTGGGGTCGGGGTCCACCGCGGCATCGCGGAACAGGCGATGCGGCACCTCGCGGTACTGGATCGCGATCTCGGTCGCGCGCTTGGGGAGCCGCTTCCCCGTCCGGACGTAGAACGGGACGCCGGACCACCGCCAGTCGTCGATCATCAGCCGCGCCGCCACGAACGTCTCGGTCTCCGACGCCGGATCCACCTGCGCCTCCTGGCGGTAGCCGTCGACCTTCGTCGCACCGACCCAGCCGGGTCCGTACTGGCCGCGGACCACGTCCGTCGGCGACATCCTTCGGCTCGAGCGAGATCGCGCGAAGGACCTTGACCTTCTCGTCGCGGAGCGCGTCGGCGTCGAAGGTGGCCGGCGGTTCCATCGCGATGAGGCTGACAAGCTGGAGCAGGTGGTTCTGGAGCACGTCGCGGGTGGCGCCGGTCTGCTCGTAGAACGCGCCGCGGTTCTCGATCCCGAGCGACTCGGCCACCGTGATCTGCACGTGGTCCACGTAGCGCCGGTTCCACAGCGGTTCGAAGATCCCGTTGCCGAACCGGAAGACCAGCAGGTTGCGGACCGTCTCCTTACCCAGGTAATGGTCGATGCGGTAGACCTGCGACTCGCGGAAGACCTTGCCGACCTCGCGGTTGAGCTTCTTCGCGGAATCGCCGTCGTGGCCGAACGGCTTCTCGATGACGATGCGCCGCCAGCCCGCGTCGTGCCGCTCGTGGTCCAGCCCCACGCGCCCGAGTTGCGCCACGATCTCGGCGAACTGCGATGGCTGCGTGGCGAGGTAGAAGAGCCGATTGCCGCGCGTGCCCCGGTCCTCGTCGATCGCGTCCAGGCGCGTCACCAACTCATCGAAGCCGGACGGCTCGTCGAAGTCGAGGCGCTGGTAGAGGATCCGCTCGGCGAACGTCCGCCAGTGCTCGGGCTCGAGCGGCAGGACGCGCGAGTGCTCCTCCAGCGAGGCCTTGACCTCCGCTCGGTAGTCGTCCTCGTCGAAGGGCCGCCGGCCGATCCCAAGGATGACGAACTCGTGGGGCAGCAGGTTGGTCCGCCACAGCTGGTAGAGCGCGGGCATGACCTTGCGATGGGCCAGGTCGCCGGTAGCGCCCATCAGCACGAGGATCGCCGGGTCCGAGACCCGTTCGAGCCGCAGCCCCTCGCGGAGGACGTTCTCCACCGGCTTGGCGCGCGAGGCCCGCTTGCCCGCCCGGGCCTCGCGGAGATCCTTCATCGTCAGGGGCGCGTCCTTGGGCCGCGGCGCGGGTTGCGCCGGGATCGGGCCCTTCGGCGCGGTCTTGACCAGCGCCTTGGCCTTGACCGCGCCCTTGCCGGCGGCCATCGTGGGTCTACTCGGTCTTCACGGCGTGACCGCCGAACTCGTTGCGGAGCGCGGCGAGCACCTTGGCGCCGTACGAATCGTCCTGACGCGAGCGGAACCGGGTCAGGAGCGAGAGCGTGATGACCGGCGCCGGAACGTCGTGGTCGATCGCCTCCTGGACCGTCCAGCGGCCCTCCCCGGAGTCCGCCACGTAGCCCTTCAGATGCTGGAGATCCTGCCCGTTGGCCCGGAACGCGCGCCCGGCGAGTTCCAGCAGCCACGAGCGGACCACCGACCCCTGCATCCACAGCTCAGAGATCGACGCGAGCTCGAGCGGGTAGTCGCTCGCGTGCATGATCTCGAACCCTTCGGCGTAGGCCTGCATCAGGCCGTATTCGATGCCGTTGTGGACCATCTTCACGTAGTGACCGGCGCCCGGACCACCAACGTGGAGATAGCCCCCCTCGGGGGCGAGTGACGTGAACACGGGAACGAGCTGCTGGACCGCCGCCTCATCCCCACCCACCATCAGGCAGTAGCCCACCTGGAGGCCCCAGATCCCGCCCGACGTCCCGGCGTCGACGTAGTTGATCCCGCGCTGGGCAAGCGACGCGTGACGACGGACGTCGTCGTGGAAGTTCGTGTTCCCGCCGTCGATGATCGTGTCACCCGGCTCGAGGTGCTCCAGCAATTCCGCGATCTGCGCCTCGGTCGCATCGCCGGCGGGCACCATCACCCAGACCGCGCGGGGCTTCTCGAGCTGCGCCACGAGTTCCGCGATGGAGAAGGACGGGAGCGCGCCTTCGCCGGCGATCTCCGTGGTCCGCTCCGGCGTCCGGTTGTAGGCCACCACCTCGTGTCCGTCGCGCAGCAGGCGCCGGACCATGTTGGCCCCCATCCGACCGAGCCCGATGAAACCGATACGCATCTGGGTCATCCCTCCACGGTGTCGAGTGCGGCGAGCAGCGCGCGTTCGAGCGACGCGAGTCCGGCGTCCGGATCGGCGCCCAGGTGGACCCGCGCGATCGGCAGATCATGGGTTTCGATGGCCGCGAAGTCGCCGGCCGCCTGCCCATCGATGAGCTGGCCGAAGGTGTACGGCCAGCCCGGGATCTGGCGATCCACCGGGTGATCCGCGGTCAGCTGGAGGAACCAGCCGATGGGCGCCCCGCCCTTGTGCAGTTGGCCGGTGGAGTGCAGGAAGCGCGGACCGTAGCCGGCCGTCGTCGCCCGGCCGGTCCGGTCACGCAGGAGCGCGCGGATCCGGGCGATCGCGGCGTCCCGGGCCTCGGTCGGCGCGATGAACGCCTGGATGGCGAGATACGCGTCGGTCGTCCGCCGACCGAGGTGCCGAGCCAGTTCGCCAGCGAGGCCATCGTCAGTCGCGGTCAGCCGCAGAGCGGCGTCGCCGTGGAGGGTCAGCCCGTCGCCCTCGGCGATGGGCGGCGGGCCAGCCGTCGTGGGCTCGCCGCGCTCGGCCCGCGCCAGGACATCGCGCGTGAGCTGCTTGGCCTCCTCGACGTTGGGCTGGTCGAACGGATCGATGCCCAGGATGGCCCCCGCGAACGCGGTCGCGACCTCCCAGCGAACGAACTCCGCACCAAGGTCGATCGGGTCGGCGATGTCGATCTGGATGACCGGGTGCCCAGCCGCCTCCAGCCCGGCCGTCAGCGCGTCCCGTCCACCGTCGTCCGCGCCCGCGAGCGCCAGTCGGACGAACGCCCGATCGTCGCCGTACACGCCCACATCACCGAGCGGTTCCGCGTCGACCGGCACGATCCCCACGCCGCGCTTGCCGGTGCTCTCGGCGATGAGCTGCTCCGCCCACGCCCCGAAACTGCCGATGTCGTCGTCGGCGAGGAACGTCAACTTGTCGCGACCGGCCCTGGCCAAGGTGCCGATCGCCAGCCCCAGCGAGAGGCCGGGGTTCGCCTCGGGGTCCGGCTCACGGCACGCTCCGAGCATCGCGTTCGCGGACGCGAGCAGCGAGTCGAGGTCCAGACCGATCAGGGACGCCGGCACGAGGCCGACGTAGGTGAGCGCCGCATACCGCCCACCGATGTCGCTCGGGTTGAGGAAGACCTCGCGGACCTCGTTGTGGTGCGGGATGGCGTCGAGGCTGCGCCCGGGGTCCGTGATGATCGCGAGGTGCTCACCCGGACCCTCGTACGGCGCATGACCGACTGCGTCGAGGGCGGCATGCGTCCGGGCCCAGGCGTCGGCGAGAAAGGCGTTCGGTTCGGTGGTCGTCCCGGACTTCGATGCGACGATCGTCAGGGTCGTGAGCGGATCGAGGTCGTCGACGGTCGCGGCGACGAACGCCGGGTCCGTGGAATCGAGGATCCGCAGCGCCAGATATCCCTCGCTCGTGCCGAAGGTCCGGTGGAGGACGTCCGGCGCGAGGCTGCTGCCGCCCATCCCGGCGACGATCGCGGTCGTGAACCCGCGCTCCAGGACGGCGTCGCCGAACGCCTCGAGGGCGGCGGTCTGGTCGCTGAAGTGGAGCGGCGAGTCCAGCCAGCCGAGGCGGTCCGCGATCGCCTGTCCGACCGTCGGATCCGACGTCCACAGCGACACGTCACGGGTGAAGAGCCGGGTCGCCCACTCCTCCGACCGGGCACGCTCGACTGCAGCGTCGAACGCCTCCGTGCTCGCGCCGAGCGCGAACCTGGGAGCGCCGATGTCGGTCGAGACGGGGTCGGTCATCGTGGCCTCCGAAGGATAGGCGGCGGAGGGTGAACGGGCGGTGGACGGACCGTGACGCCTTGCTGTCGACGTGGTCCGGACGCCCGACGAGTCGCTCCATGGTACGCCGGTCACCGCGCCGTGCGGCGCGCGTAGAATCGGCCCCGATGCTGCTGCGAGGGTCCAGGGAGGGGAACACGGGTCGACGCCGACGGCGGGTGATCGGCGTCCTTGTGGCCGGACTGGCGGCGGCGGCCACGGTCGGGGCCTGCGGGACGCCGCCGACGCCGATGCCGAGCCAGCCCGCCTCACAGCTGGCCTCGCCGACGCCGTCCGAGGATGTGATGACTCCCCCGCCGCCGCGCGCGGGGGCCGAGGACTGGCCGCACGTGTCGTGGTCGGCCGTCCACCAACAGGTTCCCGCGCAGGGATACGCCTCGGAACGCACGGTTGCGGTCGCCGGGTCCGCATCCGGGTTCGTCGCTGTCGGTTCGGCCGAGCGGGTCGGGGCCGAACGGGGGTTGATCTGGTTCTCGCCCGACGGTGCCGACTGGCGCCGCGTGGGCGACGGCGTGTCGCTCGACGGCGTGTCGCTGACCGACGTGGCCGCGACCGATGGCGCGTTCGTCGCGGTGGGGAGCATCTTCGGCGATCGTGACAGCGGGATCCCGACGCGTGCGATCACGCTCCGATCCCACGATGGGGTGACCTGGGAGCGCCTCGCCGACGACCCGACCGCGCCCGAGGCCTACGCTGGCGCCGTCGCCGCGAGCGACCGCGGGTTCCTGATGACGTCGTTCACCCTCGATGCGGATGGGCTGCGCATCCAGACCTCGGACGACGGGCGAACCTGGCTGACTCAGCCGCCCGAGGGGTACGGCGACGCGGCCAGCGGGATCAGCGCCCCGGTCTGGGTGGGCGACGGGTGGATCGCGGCGGGCGTCCGGTTTGGCTCGCCGATCGTGGTCACCTCGCCCGACGGGGCGTCGTGGATCGCGACCCGGCTGGAGCCGCCGGAGGACGACGGCGACATCGCGACCGATGTGTTCGCCGGGGCATGGGGGTCGCTCGCCGTCGGGATCGCGACCGAGGGGTGTGGGTCGGCGAACGGCTGCGCAGGACATCGCGTGTCGTGGTGGTCCACTGATCGCGTCACGTGGGGCCGGGCCGAGGGCGCGGCACCGGCGATCGAGCAGGGTCTCGTCATCACCGACGGCGACCGCGGCGTCGTGAGCATCTCGGGTCCCGATGCTTGGGCGAGCCCGGACGGGTGGCGCTGGCGCTCACTAGGGCAGCCGGGCCTCGACGATACGCAGGTCAACGACGCGATGGTGCTCGGAAACGTGATCGTGGCGGTCGGGGATACGTACCGCGACGACGGGACGTCCTTCCCGACGTTCCTCGTGGGTGGGCCGACGCTGATCGTAACCAACTAGGGCGTTCCAGGGCACACCCGCGGACGGCGGTCCGCGGGTGTGCGTTCGCGGACGCACGTACCGTCCCACGGCACGTGGCGACCCTCCGACGCCGAGGCCGTCAGTCCCGTACCGTGCTGCGGCAGCGAAGCGCCCGTCGTGACGTGGGGCGGTCGAACCCGGCCCGCAAGCCGCGTTCGACGTCGCCTGCGAACGCCCCACGGCACGAGACGCTCGGACCCGCATTCGACGCTAATGCGAACGCCCAACAGCGCGAGACCGCGGCGATCGTACGAACTAGGACCCCGCCGCCTCGATGGCGAGGACGGCGCTTGCTGGCCTACGTACCGTCCCACGGCACGTGGCGACCTTCCGCCCCGAGGCCGCAAGCCGCGTTCGACGTCGCCTGCGAACGCCCCGCGGCACGAGACCGCCACGCGATCGTGAAGCTCTAGCGGTCCGCGGCCTCGATCGCGAGGACCTTGTCGAGCCGGCGGCGATGGCGCGGTTCGCCGCTGAACGATGCCGCGAGGAAGGCGAGCGCGCATTCGAAGGCCGGCTCCGACCCGATGACTCGCGCCCCCAGGGTCAGGACATTCATGTCGTCGTGCTCGACACCCTGATGCGCGGAGTACGTGTCGTGGCAGACCGCCGCGCGGATGCCGCGCATCTTGTTCGCCGCCACGCTCGCCCCGACGCCGGATCCGCAGATCAGGATGCCCCGGTCGGCCTCACCGTCCTGGATCGCGCGGCCCAGCCGCTGGGCGAAGTCGGGGTAGTCGTCGGCCGGGTCGGTGCCATCACCGCCATGATCGATGAACGCGTGGTCGAGACCGGCCGCGGACAGCCGAACCAGCAGCTCATCCTTGAGCCGGGCCCCGGCATGATCGGCTGCCAACACGACGCGCATCTCACCGCGAAGCATACGGTCCCGCGGCGAGGGAGTCGGGCGCTGGTAGGCTCGCCGGGCGCCGTGCGTGTGCCGGGCGAGTGCCGGGCGCGTGTCGGGCAAGGGCTCGTTACCGCGCCAGCCCGACACCCAACCGGTCCGCGGCGGCGATGACCCCGGGATGCTGCACCGACAACGGCTCCACCGGTCCGGCCAATCCCAACCGGCCGGCCCGACCTCCGAACAACGTCACGTTGGTCCACGACGCCTCGAGTGCGGACCACCACGCGCACCCCACGGCGCCGTCGTCGAAGAGTCGCGCGGCGATCGCCTGGGTCGTGGCCCGCCGGCGGGTCGCCACCTGCGATGGCCGCCACCCGTGCGCCACCAGCACCGCCGGGTCATCGAGGTCGACGAGCGCCGGCAGCTTCGAATCGTCAAGTGCCGCCAGCGCCAGCGGTCGTCCATCGGCCCGCTCGAGATCCGCGTCGGTCAACGTCCGACCGCGGAATCCCTGGATCGCTTCGGCGATCGCGCTCTCCGGATCTCGCGACAGGTACAGCGCCGTGTAGCGGTCGGGGTTGTCGTGGCGGTTCGCCCCCTGGCGCTGCCGTGGCACGTCGAGCGGTCGGGCAAGCCGACGCGGGGCCCACGGGAAGACGCGGTACAGCGTCACGCGAACGCGCCGGTCTCCTCGGCCTCGATGGCCGCGAGCACCTCCGACACGCGTCCGTCGGCCAGGAGATCCACCGGTCGTCGATCGCCGAGATGCGCGTTCAGTCCGTACAGCCATGCGACCGCGGTCTCGCGATGGAACGTCTGGAGCAGCCTGGCCATGGCGAACTCCACGGCCTCCAATCTGCGACGGTTGTCCGCATCGGGGACCGCATCCCGGAGCCAACGGGTGACGCGTGACCGATCCACGCCGAGCACCCTGGCCACCTCCGCCTGCCCGCCGAAGTCCTCGACGAGCGATCGGACGCGATCCGCGGTGGCGATGACCATGACGGGATCGTAGCGCAACGGATCCCGTTGCGCGAGCGTCCTCTGTGGTCAGGGATCCGATGCCTCGAGGAAGCCACCCGCGCAAACAAGCGGCTGAGCCAGGCCGTCAAACGGGGATGAGGTCTGGCGTGGGACGAGGCGCTCGGCGCCTTCCGACCACATACCTATCTAGGCTACCCCCAGCCGACGTATGACTTTCGTCGTGGTCGATGCGTAACTGATGTACTGAACATGCAATTTCGGCTTGACAGGTCCCGCGGGTGTACCCAACCTGATGACGAGACCAACCTAGGAGGCAGTTCATGACGCGAGTTCGGCCGATTGTGATGCTCGCCGTTCTCTCAGTCAGTGCCTTGGTCAGTTTTGGTGCCGAACCGGTTGATGTTGGGGGGGCCGGTGCCTCCGACAGTGGGAAAGAAGTTGATCGAATCGTCCACTTCCGACATGAAGCGGGATTCGAGGCTTCACGTGCCTTTGTTGAGTCCACACTTCAGGATCCGGAGTACTCGTCAGCTCGGTACGGAGTACCCCTCAGCGAACACGAGGAAGCTGAAGTCTCGAGGCGGATCGAGGTCCAGCAGGCCGTTGACGATGCGTTCCGTGTGGCAACCACGATCGCTGACGGAGCGGGTCAGTATATGGACCAGCAAGCTGGCGGTCAGCCCGTCTTCCTCACCATCGGCGACCCAGAGGCCCTGCGGGCGAGCATCGCCAGCCAGATTCCGGTGGGCATCGAGTTTCGGATCGAGAGCGTCGATTTCAGCCTCCAGCAGCTTGAGGCAACACAAGCGCAAATTGACAGCGACTTCAAGGACCTCCGAGCCGACGGCATCGACGCTCGTAGCACCGCTTTGGACGTCCGTGGCAATCGTGTCCTCGTTGGCGTGATTGGCTTGGATGATGCCGCGACGGCAGGTCTCATATCCCGCTACGGCCAAGTCGTCGCAACTCGCGAAGAACCGAGCCGCAAACTTGACCACGCAACGTTGCCTCACACATGTGTTTCGCGGATTGAATGCCCACCTTTGAAGGGCGGAGTCAAGATCTATCGCACTACCGACACATCGGCGATCTGCACAGCTGGCTTCATTGTCAAACTCGCCGGGACTTCAACGCTGCGAGTCTTGACGGCAGGCCACTGCATCGAGCTCAACGGCGGCCTCGGAGTTGGCTGGTCGCACCATGGGTCTCAGTTCGGAACGGCGCAGACGGAGACGTGGGGAACGAACTCGAATGCGGACGCCGGCTTGATCTCTGTGTCCGTCAGTGGCGACGACAACCTGTTCTACGCCTCTGCCGAAACTGACATTCGGAACGTCGCGGGCTGGAAGGCGAACGCAAGTCAGGACACGGGCGACTACGTATGCCGTGGGGGAAAGGCCACGGGCTATGTTTGCGGAAACATCGTGTTCGAAAACGTGACGCGTGATGTAGACGGCAAGCCGATCGACCATCAGTGGGAAGTTGATTTCGACGCCAGCCCAGGCGACAGTGGGGCACCGTACTTCATTGCCTGGGATGCGTATGGGATACACAGTGACTCGACCGACAGCGGCACGCCGCGCTCGTGGTATTCCCCGATGGGATGGGTGTTCGATAAGCTGGACTCCTATGGAGTTCCGATCACCCTATGCACGTCGACGACCTGCTGATTAGACCGCTGAAACCCGGCCTCCTAGCCCTGTTGGCGCTGTGTATCGCCTGCGGGCCATCGATTCCGATTGCAACCACAAGTCCGATCCTTCCCAGTGCCGAGGCGGCACCCGCGGAACAGAACGAATGGACCTCGGAGATCGAACTCACCCGAGCCATGAACTTCCGGCGAGCGGCAGGCCTTCGCTCTGATCGATTGTGGACACGATTTGTCGCCACGTCGCCCGACACTCAACCGGGCATCCGCGCTTTCTCGGTGCCCCTGATGCCAGACGAGCTTCTCACGCTCCAGGGTCGTGCCCGAACGATGGACGCGATCATGCCGGTCGTTGAGTCATACGGAACTGGTCACCCGAATGACTGGGCCGGAGCGTACGTTGACAACGTTCACGGAAGGGCGGTGGCACTGTTCGTTGATCGGATCGAGGAGCACGAAGACGCCGTACGCCGATTGCTGCATCCGAACGCGCCGCTGGACGTGCTGGACGCTACATGGACGCTGCAGGAGCTCGTGGCGATGCAGCGAGCGATCACGCGACAGATCCCGTGGCTGCGCGATCACTCTTTCTATTTTCTCGGCGCGGGTGTGGACCTAAGGGCGAACGTTGCGTTCCTTGAGGTGTCAAGCGGCGACCCAGACGCCGAGCGCATCCTGCTCGAGCACTTTGAAGGTTTCGGCAAGCTAATCGTCAAGTCCGATGGCACAGGAGCTCGCCTCCTGCCGACCGGCACGCTCCGCGGGACAGTGACGGACGAAGAGGGGCAACCGATCGCGGGCTTGCTGGTCGAGCTGGAGGGTGATATTCCCGGAACTGGCAACACGGGGGACATTGGCCACGCGACGGGACCGGCCGGGCAGTTCTTGTTCACCGATATCGCTGCGATCGCATACGACATCGTGCTGTACGAAGAAGTCGGAGACGCGCGTGTCCTCAAGGGTAGCGACCGTGCCGTGGTACGGGTCGGCAAGATCACGGAAGTGACAATCATCGTCGATGTCGACTAGCCGCGGGCGCGCGTCGACACGATCGCGTCTCTCTTGGCCCCACCTCAGTCCACCGCGTGGATGTTGGTGGTTGATGGCGCGATAAGCGTCAAGCCCCCGACACCCGCGCGGACATGGGCCCGTGCGTCCTGGTGTTCCGACGACTGCTGCGCGAGCGGTCAGCTGTGGCCCGGGTCCGACGCTCTATTCCGGGCCACGCCCGGATCGCCCTCGCCCAGCGAGGGATGCCAGGCGCCGAAGTGGCCGCCGTCGATCGTGGGGATCCGACCTCGAAGCCCATCCCGCACGACGCGCCGGCCCACGTCGGCCACGCGACCCGCCGTGAACCCGAACTTCTCGAAGATGGTCCCGGCCGGCGCCGACGCGCCGAAGTGATCGAGCCCGATGATCGCGCCCTCGTCGCCCACCCAGCGATCCCAGCCGAGCGTCACCCCGATCTCGACGCTGACGCGTCGGCGCACCGTCGGTGGCAGGACCGTGTCCCGATACGCCTGGTCCTGGGCCTCGAAGCGCTCCCAGCAGGGGAGTGATACCACCCGCGTCGCGATGCCCTCAGCCTCGAGCATCCCGGCGGCGGCGAACGCCAGCTGCAACTCCGACCCGGTCCCGATAAGGATCAGGTCCGGCGAGCCACCGCTCGCCTCGCGCAAGACGTACCCGCCGCGGCGAACGCCCGCGCGAGCCAGCTCGGGCGTCCCGGCCAGCGTCGGCAGCTTCTGTCGGGTCAGCGCCAGCGCCACGGGACCGTCGTGTCGCTCGATCGCGAGCGCCCACGCGGCCGCCGTCTCGTTCGCATCGCCCGGGCGGATGAACCAGAGATTCGGGATCGCGCGCAATGCGGCGTAGTGCTCCACCGGCTGGTGCGTAGGCCCGTCCTCGCCGAGACCCACGGAGTCGTGCGTCCAGACGTCGATGACATGGAGCCCGGCCAGCGCCGACAGCCGCACGGAACCACGCATGTAGTCGCTGAACGTGAGGAAGGTGGCGACATACGGGATGAACCCGCCGTGATACGCGATCCCGTTGCCGACGCCGCCCATGGCGTGTTCGCGAACCCCGAAGCGCAGATTGCGACCCGCCTCGTCGGCGCTGAAGTTCGTCTCGCCCTTGACATCGGTCAGGTTGGACTCGGACAGGTCCGCGGCCCCGCCGAACAACTCGGGCACGCGACCCGCGAGCGCCTGGATCGCGTCCTGGCTGGCGTTGCGCGTGGCCACCTCGGTCCCCACCTCGTAGGTCTTGAGATCCGCGTCCCAGCCGTCGGCCAGCCGACCGGCGACCCGCCGCTGGAACTCGGCGGCCTGATCGGGGTAGGTATCTGAATACGCGGCGAGCGCGGTCTCCCAGGTCGCGACCAGTTCCTCTCCTGCAGGGACCGCAGCGCGGAACACCGCGAGCGCCTCCGGCGGCTCGGCGAACGTCCCGTCGGGATCCCAGCCGAAGGCCTCCTTGACGAGACGGACCTCGTCCGGCCCCAGCGGCGCGCCGTGGGCCTTCTGGCTGTCCTGCTTGTTCGGGCTCCCGAACCCGATGTGCGTCCGGACGGCGATCAGGCTGGGCCGGTCATCCGCGCGGGCGGCGTCGATCGCGGCCGAGATGGCGGCGACATCGTTCCCATCGGCCACCCGCTGGGTGTGCCAGCCGTAGGCGTCGAAACGCATGGGCACGTCCTCGGACCAGGCCATCGCCGTGGGCCCGTCGAGCTGGATGTGGTTGTCGTCGTAGAGGACGACCAGCTTGCCGAGACGAAGGTGGCCCGCAAGACTCGCCGCCTCTGATGCGATCCCCTCCTGGAGGTCCCCATCCGACGCGATGACATACGTCCAGTGATCCACGATGGCGTGCCCGTCGGTGTTGAACTCGGCGGCGAGCCGGCGCTCGGCGATGGCCATGCCGATCGCGTTCGTGATGCCCTGCCCAAGTGGGCCCGTGGTGGCCTCGACGCCCGGTGTCAAGCCGTATTCCGGATGCCCCGGCGTCCGGCTGCCCCACTGGCGGAATGACTTGAGGTCATCGAGGGTGACGTCATACCCCGTGAGGTGCAGGAGCGAATAGATGAGCATGCTGGCGTGCCCGGCCGACAGCACGAACCGGTCGCGATCGGGCCACTCCGGGTGGGTCGGCGCGTGGCGGAGGAACCGGGTCCACAGCGTGTAGGCCATCGCGGCGGCGCCCATCGGGGCTCCCGGATGGCCCGAGTTGGCCTGCTGGACGCCATCGATGGACAGGATCCGGATCGTGTCGATGGCGAGACGGTCGAGGTTCGTCGTCAGGATGGTCATCGGGTGGCTCCGGTGGTGGTCGGGCTTCGGAGGGTCATTGTAGGTCCGGTCACACCCTCGACCAGCGGACGACGACACCGAGTGCCCCGTTACCATCGGTCTCATGCCAAGCCTCAGGCGTCGGCACCAGCTTCGGATCGTCGTGGTCGGCGATCTGGTCCTCGACGTCATCCTTGCCCCGGTCCGGGCGCTCGAGACCGGGTCGGACGTGCCCGGGAAGGTGCTGCTGACCCAGGGTGGGTCCGCAGCGAACACCGCGCGCTGGCTGGGCCGACTCGGCGCACGGTCAAGCCTGGTCTGTGCGGTTGGCCGGGACGCCGCCGGTCGCGCGCTCATCGAGATGGCCAAGGGTGATGGCGTGGTTGTCCGGGCCACGCGCGTCAACGGCGTGCGAACCGGTCGGATCGGCGTGATGGTCGCCCCAGACGGCGAGCGGTCCTTCGTGCAGGATCGAGCGGCGGCCCTCGAGCTGCGCGCCGACGACCTCCGACCGGCCTGGTTCGCCGGGGCGGATGCGGTGCACGTGCCGCTCTACTCGCTCCTCGGCGAGCCGCTGGGCGGTGCCGGTCGACGGGCCGTGGATCTGGCCCGTGACGTCGGGGCGATCGTGAGCGTGGACCTGGCGTCCATCGGACCGTTGCTGGCGGCGGGCCGCCGCGCCGCGTTCGACCTCATCGCGTCCGTCGCCCCCGACCTGATCTTCGCCACTGCCTCGGAGGCCGCGGCGCTGCTCGGGAGTCCGGCGGTCGAGGGCTTGCTGACCCACGCGCCGACGGCGGTCGTGAAGCGCGGCTCGAAGGGCGCCACCGTCCTCGCGCGCGACGGCGATGCTCGGCTGCGGTTCGAGGTGGCGACCGAGCGCCTCGTGACAAGCGACACCACCGGCGCCGGGGATGCGTTCGATGCGGGGTTCCTCGTCGGCTGGTTCGCGGCACGCGCGGCGGGTCGATCGCTCCCGGCGTCGCTCCACCGGGCGGCGCTGGCCGGCCATCGCGCCGCGGCCCGCCAGTTGACCACGCCACGAGCGGAGATCGCGCTCGGCTGAAGGACTTACCCCAGCAGGTAGCGGTCGAACCAGTCGAGCATCCGGGTGTGGCGGTCGATCCGCCGATCCGGACGCCCGGACGACGAGAAGACATGGGACTCGTCCGGATACAGGACGTACTCCACGGTCCGGTGTAGGTGACGCAGCGCGACGAAGAACTGCTCGTTGTCCTGGGGCGGGCATCGCAGGTCCGCCTCGGCCTGGAGCATCAGCAGCGGCGTGTGGACATCCGCGACGTGGCGAAGCGGCGACTGGCGCCACAACTTCTCAATGCCTGCCGGGCTGAGCGGGTCACCAAGGAGCGAGCTGCGGTCGTAGTCGGGACCCGAATCGGAATTTGCCCAGTCCGAGACCTGGTTGGTCACGCCATTCTCCGAGACGGCGGCGCGGAACCGGTCGGTGGTGCCCACGAGCCAGTTCACCATGAACCCCCCGTAGCTCAGCCCCAGCACCCCGAGCCGGTCCGGGTCCGCCAGTCGAAGCTCGATGACGTGGTCCAGGACGGTGTGGACATCGTCGGCGTCCACGCCACCCCAGTCGCCGAGCTGGGCCCGGATCCAGGCCGACCCGTACGACGCGGAGCCGCGGATGTTCGGTAGCACCACCCGGTACCCGCGGGCCACCAGCAGCGAGACCTCGAGGTGGGGAGCCGGTGACCACCCGCCGAGTGGACCGGCATGGACATCCACGATCGTGGACAGGGGACCGTCGCCGGCGCCGGGTGGGGACGCGATCCAAGTTTCGATGGGTCCGCCTCGTCCCGGGACATCCAGCACGGTCATCCGTGGCGCCGGGTGGCGCCGTTGCCAGGCGGAGCCCATCCTCGTCCGCGTCCGGGCGTGCGCCGGGCTCGTCTTCGAACGATCCACGAGCATCGTCGTGAGCTCCATCGCGCGACCGCCGTCGGTGCCCAGCCAGGAGATGATCCCGGTCGCCGACACGGCCATGGAGTGCGTCGTGCGGTCGCCATCGACCGCGCGGTGCCGACCCGTCGGCGCACCCGACCTCGGGTCGATGTCGAAGACCCACGGATGCGAGCGGGCGCGATCCGTGACCACCGCCACGAGCCGATCCGGGCTAAGCCAGTCTGGTCCCGACCGCCCCGAGACCAGCCAGCCATTGAGATCCGTGTCGAGCCAGTTGCCGATCGGGCGGTCGAGGTCCGGGGCCAGCGGCCACGGCGGCGTCCGCCCGTCCCCCGGACCGAGCAGGAGCCCCGGGCTCGTGTCGTCAAGCGCATCGGCGGACATGACGCCCACCGCCGCGAGCCAGCGCCCATCGGGCGACCAGGCCGGTCGAGTGGCCCATCCGTCCGGCGCCAGGACCGCTCGTGGCTTGGCGCCAGGATCCACGTCCACGGCCCAGATGGTGGAGCGGGGACGGAGGTCCGCATCGGCTCCCCGGTCCGTGGTGAACGCCACCGACCGGCCATCCGGATGCCACGCGATGTCCGAGACGCCCCAGTCCCCAGTGGTGACCTGGCGTGGTCTCGCGCCGGGCCGCGCCTCCACGACGAACAGGTGGGACCAGCGATCGAGGTGCCCCACCCCGTCGAAGCGCCAGTCGACCCGATCGATGCGCCGCGCGGTCGGCGACGGATCGACGTGGCTGCCGCCGCGGCGCGATACCGGCGGCACGCGACCTACCAGGAAGCGCGGCGGATCCACCTCGGCCGTGAACGCCAGACGAGCGCCATCGGGCGACCAGGTCAGGCTGTCGACGGCGCCGTGCGCTCCCGCTCGGAGCTCGCGGACGGGTCCGCCCGCCGTCGGGACCAGGCAGATCGCCGCGGGTCGCTCGCCGTCGCCGGGGTGGCTTCGGATGAAGGCCACGGTGCGTCCGTCGGGGGAGATCCGCGGCCAGCCATCCAGCACCAGACCGCTCGTCAGGCGGTGGGTCGCGGATCCGCGGCCCGGTCCGGTCTCGACCGACCACAGGTGTCGCTGATAGTGGATCCCGCGGACCGAGCGACGGCCCACCACCGCGCTCCGCCCGTCCAGGGAGAGGTCGTGCTCTTCCACGACCACCTGGCGGCGGATGTCGTCGGGCGTCAACGGGCGCAGGGCGGGCACGGCCACAGGGTAGCGAACCGCGCCGCGACGGCGCGCCCACGAGCGGTGCTGCCCCACGCCGTGGGACGCCCGCGGTAGGCTTGATCGATGCTGACCGACCGACTCGACGTCGCCCCCGAGGTCGCGGACGCCCTCGCCACCGGGCGGCCCGTCGTCGCTCTCGAATCCACGTTGATCTCGCACGGGCTGCCGTACCCGGCCAACGTCGAGGTGGCGACCGCATCCGAAGCGGCGATCCGCGAGTCCGGGGCCATCCCGGCCACGGTGGCGGTCCACGACGGACGGCTTTTGGTGGGGCTGGATGCCGCGCAGTTGCTCGCGCTCGGCACGGCACCCGCTGGCTCGGTCCTGAAGGCGGCGAGGCCATCCCTCGCGCGGGCCATCGCCCGAGGTGGCTGGGCCGCCACGACGGTCTCGGCCACGATGATCGCGGCGCACGCGGCGGGCATCGAGGTGTTCGCCACCGGCGGGATCGGCGGGGTCCATCGTGGCGCGCTCGGGGTGCCGGGCTCGTCGCTCGCGCCCACGTTCGACGTGTCGTCAGATCTCGAGGAGCTCGGTCGAACGCCGATGGTGGTCGTGTGTGCCGGACCCAAGGCGATCCTCGATGTGCCCGCCACGCTGGAGTACCTCGAGACGCACGGTGTGCCGGTCGTGGCCGTGGGTCAGGACGATCTACCCGGGTTCACCGCGCGTTCGGCGGGGATCGCGGCCCCGTCGTCCGTGCCGGACCTGGCGGCCGCCGCCGCGCTCTACCGGACGCATCGCGACCTCGGACTCGGAAGCGCCATCGTGGTGTGCGTGCCGGTCCCCGCGGACGTCGCCCTGCCCATGGATGTGGCGCGCGATGCCGTGGCCCGAGCCATCCGCGATGCCGAGGCGGCAGGGATCGGCGGTCCGGCGCTGACGCCGTGGTTGCTGGCCCGGATCGCCGAGATCACCGATGGCGCATCGATCCGCGCCAATACGGCCCTGATCGTCAACGACGCCCGGGCCGCGGGGACGCTCGCGGTCGCGCTCCGCACGAGCTGACCGAACGCGCTCATCGCGCCTTCCGATTCGTCTCTGCCGAGTGCCTCCTGCGCGGTGGTATCCTGCCGATCCTCCACCTTGCTCGCCCGGGGAGCGCCATGTCCATCGCCTCGGGTCCGCTCGCCATCGAGGCGCGCGGCCTTCGCCGTCTCTACAACGTCAAACCCGCGCCGGTGGTCGCCCTCGACGGGATCGATCTCGAGGTCCCGCCCGGCGAATTCTTCGGGTTGCTCGGGCCGAATGGGGCAGGCAAGACGACGTTGATCAAGATCCTGACGACGCTCCTCCTGCCGACGGCCGGGACGGCCCGTATCTTTGGCTTCGACGTCGCGACGGATACGAAGCGGATCCGCCGGATCATGAACATGGTGGCGGGAGGCGAGCAGTCCGGCTACGGGATCCTGACCGTCCGCGAGCAGCTCTGGATGTTCAGCCAGTTCTACGGCCTGACCCGCAAGGACGGCTGGCGACGCGTCGACGAACTGGTCGCCGCGGTGGGCCTCGGGGAGCAGGCGGAGCAGCGGGTCAGCACCCTGTCGACCGGCCAGCGCCAGAAGATGAACTTCGCGCGCGGTCTCCTGAACGACCCGTGGATCTTCTTCCTCGACGAACCCACGCTCGGGCTGGATGTGGCCGCGGCGCGCGCGGTCCGCGAGCTCGTCACCGCCTGGAAGGCCACGGTCCCGGGTCGGACGGTCCTCCTGACCACGCACTACATGGCCGAGGCCGACGAGCTGTGCGACCGGATCGCGATCGTGGACCACGGCCGGATCCTGGCCATCGGATCGCCCGCTGAACTGAAGCGCCGCATCCAGCGCGAATCGATCTTCCGACTTGAGGTGGATCGACTCGACAGCGGCATCGCCGCTCTGGCCGCCCTGCCCGGCGTCGTGTCGGCGGCGCCGGCGGCCGTGGTCGAGGGCGACCAGGATCGCCAGACGGTCATTCTCAACCTCGTGCTCGAGGAAGACGGCGCGCTCGGGGGCGTCGTCGGGGCGCTCTCGGAGCTCGGCTCGCACATCCTCGCGCTACAGAAGTCGGAGCCGTCGCTGGAGGACGTTTTCGTGGAGCTGGTCGGTCGCGGGTTCGAGGCGGCCTGACGTGTCCGTCTACGACTTTCGCGGCAGCACGACGCCGGCGCAGGACGCCGAGTGGACGCGTCGACAGGCGTTCTTTACCGACCTGCGGGCGGTGGGCGGTCGCGCGTACCCGCGCGTGTCCGGGATGTTCCGCGAGAAGTCGTGGGTCTTCTTCGAGGTCCTGCTCCCGTTCCTGTCCACGTCGGCGTTCGTGTTCGTCTACCGGGCGCTCCAGGCACCGCCGGAGTATGTCGGGTTCGTGGTCCTTGGCGGGGCGATGACCGCGTTCTGGCTCAACGTCATCTGGATGATGGCCAGCCAGCTCTACTGGGAGAAGAGCCAGGGCAACCTGGAGCTCTACTTTGCCGCGCCGATCGACGTGATGGCGATCCTGTTCGGCATGGCCGTGGGCGGGATGGTCATGAGCACTACCCGGGCGGCGGTGGTCCTGGTCGTGGCGTCGATCGTCTACAGCGTGTCGTTCCAGGTGGAGCAGTGGTTCCTGCTGATCGCCGTGTTCGTTCTCACGCTGACCGCGCTCTATGGCCTGGGGATGGTGCTGGCCAGCCTGTTCCTGGTCTGGGGCCGCGAGGCCTTCCAGCTCACCCAGCTCTTTACGGAACCCGTCTACTTCGTCTCCGGACTCAACTTCCCGGTGGGTCGTCTGGGGCTCATGGGCGCCCTGGCCGTGGCCACCATCCCGCTGGCCGTCGGTCTGGACGCGATGCGCCAGCTCGTGTTCGCGGGAGCGGACCTGCCCTTCGGCACACCATCACCGGCCGTCGAGACGCTGATCCTGGTGGCGATGACCGTCGTGTTCCTGCTGGCGGCGCGCTGGATGCTCCGCGCGATGGAGCGGATGGCGCGCCGAGAGGGCCGCCTCTCCATCCGATGGCAGTGAACGCCGGGCTCGAGCCGCCGACCTGGGGTGGCTTCGACCACGCTCGAGCGGAGGGCCGCGGTCTGCGCGATACGTGGAACAGCTTCCGGACCGCGGCGTCGCTCGGCTGGCAGATGGAGGCCAACTGGACGGACCCGTTGCTGTTCTTCACGTACTCCATCGCCAAGCCGGTCTCGGCGGCGCTCATCCTCGTCGTGATGCTCGACATCGTCAGCGGCGGCCTGACCCAGCCCGCGTATCGCGGCTTCGTGGTGGTGGGCACGGCCCTCTGGTCGTTCGTGCTGGCCGGGATCGCGGGTCTCGCGTGGTCGGTCCTCGACGACCGCGAGCGTTACCGGATGCTCAAGTACGTCTACGTCAGCCCGAGCGACTTCCTCGTGGTCTTGCTCGGGCGCGGGGTGGCTCGACTGGCGGTGGGCGCGATGGGGATGGCCATCACGATCGGCGTCGGGGTCGTGGCGCTCGGTCTTCGGTTCGACCTTGGCGTGGTCGACTGGGTCTTGCTGATCCTCGTGATGGTGCTCGGGATCGTGGCCATCGTGGCCATCGGGATCGTCCTCGCCGCCGTCTGCCTCCAGACTCGCCAGGAGTCGTGGTCCTACCCCGAGGCCACCGCCGGGGCGCTGTTCCTCATCAGTGGCGCCGTCTTTCCGCTGGCCGTGCTGCCCGACCCGATCCAGGCGCTCGGCCTGCTCACGCCGTTGTCCTGGTGGATCGAAGGCGTCCGACGGGCCGTCTTCCCGGGTGGGCTGTCCGGGATCGGCGGGGAGGCGAGTCTCTGGATGGGGTTGACCGGCGGCACCGCTCCCGACGCGCCGACCATCGTCATCGCCTTGCTCGGGACCGGGACGCTGGTTACACTCGCGGCCACCGGCATCTTCCGGACGAGCGAGCGCCGCGCCAAGGATCGCGGGCTCCTTGACCGGACCACCGGGTCCTGACGGAGGATCGACCCGCATGCGGATCTACGAGGGCAGCCCACGCCAGGACTTCGAGGAGGTCTTCCGGAGCATCGGGGCGTTCCTCGATCAGCGCGGCATGAAGGATGTCCTGCTCGTCGAGGCGCCGGACGGGTTCATCGTGCAGGGCCTGGTGATCTCCGGGACCAGCACCGGGACCTGGAGCGACACGATGGGGACGCTCGTCAAGGAGACCCTCACGTTCGTCGACGACGACATCGCCCGGTTCATGGAGGAGGCGGCCGCCCGACGCGGCCGCACGCCGCCGCCGCCCGAGCACAAGGCCGGCCGATACGAGAACGCGTTCCGCGTGATCGGACGCTATGTGGACGAACAGAAGCCGCAGGACGTCTTCTTCTTCGAGCAGAACGGCGCGTTCGTCCTGCGCCTGATGCTCAGCAGTCAGGCCGGCATCCATCACGAGCTGACCGAATTCACCCGAGAGGACATCGACGGGCTCGTCTCGCGCGGCCCGAGTCTTCGCTATCCCGTCAAGGCCGCGGGGGGCACTCCCGGCAAGACGTGAACGACACCACGGAGGTCCAGTCCATGAAAGCCCTCAAGACCGTCGCCGTCGCGCTGGGCGTGACGCTGGCCGCGCTTATCGTCATCCCGCTCGCTGTCCTGGCGGGTCTATTCGTCTGGCTCAAGCTGACCGAAGAGGCTGACGAGGAGATCCTCGAACTCGACAGCGACGGCGCCTGATCGAACCCGCGACACCCGACACCGACACGAGGACGCCCGCCGGACCGGCGGGCGTCGGTCTGTCCGAGGCGCGATCCTCGCGCTTCCGGCGTTTCGGCGGCGGGGAGGGGGACCGCACGCTCCTGGCCGCCGCGGTCCTCGTGGTGATGGTGATCTGGGCGGGCAACTTCATCGTGGTCAAGGGCGCGCTGAGCGTCCTGCCGCCCATCGGCTTCACGTTCCTGCGCTACGGCCTGTCGTCGCTGGTCCTGCTCCTGATCCTGAAGTGGTCGACCGGCTCGTTCCGCCCCCCGGGGACCCGGGATGCGTGGCGGATCCTGCTGCTCGGAGCGCTCGGGTTCGGTGTGTACCAGATCTTCTGGACGGTGGGGCTCGTCACCATCCCGGCGGGCGACTCGGCGCTGCTGATCGCGGCCGCCCCGGTCTTCACCGCGATCATCTCGGCGGCCATCGGCACCGACACGCTCACGCCCGGCAAGGCGGCCGGGATCGTGCTCTCGTTCGTCGGGGTCGTGCTCGTGATCGGGGCCGGCGTGGGCATCGAACTCTCCGGACCGCCGCTCGGGTTCGCGTTGACCCTGGCCGCCGCCGCCTGCTGGGCGACGTACACCGCGGTCGGGGCGCGGGTCCTGCGACGCTACTCGCCGCTCGTCCTGACGACGTGGGCGACGGTCGGCGGCACGCTTCTGCTGACCCCGATCGGGATCGCCCAGCTGGCCGCGCCCGGGGCGATCGGTCAGCCGCAGGCGGACGTGCTGCCGCAGATCGTGCTCGCGATCGTGTACTCAGGGGTGCTCTCGGCGGCGGTCGCGAACATCGTGATCTTCAATGCCGTCCGGCTCGTGGGGCCCACGTTGGTCATCACGTCGCAGTCGATGGTCCCGGCGATCGCGGTGGTGCTTGCCTTCGTCTTCCTCGGTGAGGCGATCCGTGTGGGGCAGGTGGTCGGCGGCGCGATCATCCTTGCTGGCGTCGCGTTGACGCGCGTGGCCTCGCGACGAGCCGCCCCGTCGTCGGTGACCGCGTGACGGGGGCCGCGCCGCCGGTCCCGGCGCTGCAGGACGGCGACCCGCCACTCGCCATCCTCGTCGACTACGACGGGACGATCGCTCTGACCGATGTCTCGGACACCGTCATGGCCGAGTTCGTGCACGGCGACTGGGAATCGGAGGTCGCGGCGTACGACGCCGGCCTGTCGGGTTCGCGGCGATTGATGACCCTCGAGATGTCGATGGTCGAGGCGGATCCGGTGGCGCTGTTCACCACGGCAGCGACGCAACCACACGACGCAGGGTTCGTGCCGTTCGTCCGTCGCGCGCAGGCGGCCGGGATACCAGTGGAGGTCGTGTCGGACGGCTTCGGGTTCTTCATCGAGCCGGCGTTGGTCGCCCTGGGCGTGCCGGAGATCCCGGTCGTCACGGCCCGGACGACCTTCGCGGACGGTCGCGCCGCGATCGCCTACCCGAATGGGCATCCGTCGTGCTTCGTGTGCGGAACGTGCAAGCGTCAGCGCGTGTTGGAGCATCAGGCGGCCGGCCGCGCAGTCGTGTTCATCGGCGACGGCGAGAGCGACCGTTACGCCGCCGGGTATGCGGACGTCGTGTTCGCCAAGCGCTCGCTCGTGCGGATCTGCATCGAGGCGGGCTGGGCGTACCACCGCTGGACCGAGTTCCACGAGATCGAGACCTGGCTGGCCGAAGCGCTCAAACGTTGGGCGGAAGATCCGACGACGCTGCCCGGCCCGGTCGCTAGGCCGATCTTCTGCGGTCCCGAGGCATGGGGCGAGCGCCTGGAGGATCCGCCAGCCGGGTATTGGCCGCCACCGACCCCGTGAGCAGCCCGAACCGGCCTGCGAAACCGGCTGGCGGGACCGGGACCCAGGTCCGAACCGGCCCACCAGACCGGAACACCTGCTTCGGCGCCGCTCGGGTGGCGGTCAGCGGCGCGCGAGACAGCAATCCTGGTCCCCGGGACCGGTGGGACCTGCTCGGGAGGGTTCGAGGTGGGTCCAGAACGCCGTTGCCACACGTTTCCGTGCCTGTCAGTCCAGCCCTCTGGAACCAGCCGGGCTCAGCTGCGCCAGCGGCGTCGAAGGTCCGAGGGTCGTGTTCGAGTCCGGCCTCGGGATGACCAACAGCACGTGGGGCCTCGTGATCGCCGATCTCGGGCCGACGATCCCGACCTGTCGCTACGACCGCGCCGGAATCGCCGCGAGCGACCGACGGCCGAGTGACGCGGCGCGCGGTTCACGGACCTCGGCCCGGAGTGCACCGACTAGGACCACGGCGATCAGCCACTCGGACAGTGGGCCCCGCCGATTCGACCCTGGGGCACTTTTCCGATAGCATCAGAAAAACCCCCGGAGGACCTGACCCATGGCGAAGTATGTCTTTGTGACCGGAGGCGTGACCTCCTCTCTGGGCAAGGGCATCACCGCCGCCAGCGTCGGCCGCATCCTCAAGGCCCGCGGCCTGACCGTCTCGATCCTCAAGCTCGACCCGTACATCAACGTGGACCCCGGGACGATGTCGCCGTACCAGCACGGCGAGGTCTTCGTCACCGACGACGGCGCCGAGACGGACCTGGACCTCGGCCACTACGAGCGCTTCATCGACGCCAACCTGAGCCAGCTCAGCAACGTCACCACGGGGCGCATCTACCAGGCCGTCATCGCCAAGGAGCGCCGCGGCGACTATCTCGGCGGCACCGTCCAGGTCATCCCGCACATCACCAACGAGATCAAGGAACGGATCGGCCGCGTGGCCCGCGACGGAGACCCGGACGTGGTCATCGTCGAGGTCGGCGGGACGGTCGGCGACATCGAATCACTGCCGTTCCTCGAGGCGATCCGGCAGATGCGCAAGGACGTGGGCCGGGCCAACGTCCTCTACGTCCACGTGACGTTGCTCCCTGCCCTGGCCGCCACGGGCGAGCTCAAGACCAAGCCCACGCAGCACTCCGTGAAGGAGCTCCGCGGGATCGGCATCCAGCCGGACGTGATCGTCCTTCGCTCGGACCACCCGGTGTCCGATGAGATCCGCGAGAAGATCGCGCTGTTCACGGACGTGGCGTCCGAGGCGGTGATCCCTGCCGAGACCGCCGACACCATTTACGAAGTCCCGCTCATGTTCGAAGCGTCCGGGCTCGGGCGGTTGATCGTCCGCGAACTGAGCCTCGGCGACCCGGCGGTGGAGCCCGATCTCGCCGGCTGGCGCGCGCTGGTGGCCCGGATCAAGGCGCCCAAGCCCGTCCTCGAGATCGCGCTGGTCGGCAAGTACATCGAGCTGCCTGACGCCTACCTGTCCGTCACCGAAGCACTCCGCCACGCGGCCTGGGCGCATGGCGTCGACGCGAAGGTCCGCTGGGTCGATTCGGAGACCCTCAGCAAGGCCAACCTGCACGAGCGCCTCGAAGGCGCCGCCGGGATCCTCGTCCCGGGCGGCTTCGGACATCGCGGGATCGAGGGCAAGGTCCTCGCCGCCCACTTCGCCCGCGATCACCGGATCCCGTACCTCGGGCTGTGCCTCGGACTGCAGTGCGCGGTCATCGAGTTCGCGCGCGAGATCGTCGGTCACAAGGACGCCAACTCCACCGAGTTCGACATGTTCACGGAGCACCCGGTCATCGACTTCATGCCGGACCAGCGCGACATGGAGGACAAGGGCGGGACGATGCGTCTCGGCCTGTATCCCGCGAAGCTGACGCCGGGTTCGAAGGCGGCGGCCGTCTACGGTCAGGAAGTCATCTACGAGCGCCATCGCCACCGGTTCGAAGTGAACAACCGCTATCGCCAGACCCTCGAGGCGGCGGGCATGCTCCTGTCCGGTGTGTCGCCGGATGGCCGGCTCGTGGAGATCGTCGAACTCAAGGACCATCCGTGGTTCGTCGCGAGCCAGTTCCATCCGGAGTTCAAGAGCCGGCCGGAGCGACCGCATCCGCTCTTCGACGGGTTCGTCGGGGCCGCGATCGCCGTCGATGACGGCCGCGAGCCGGAACTCCGTCCGCGGATCGTCACCAAGCCGGCACCGGCACCCGCGGTCGCCATCCCTGTGGAAGCGGAGCGCCCGGAACCCCTCTCGCCGGCGCGATGAACCGCGGCGGCGGGCGGCGCGGGTCGTTCGACCGCGCAGCCGCCCTCGCACTGGCGCTTGCCGCGATCGTGACTGCGTGTGGACAGGCCATCCCGACCGAGAGCCCGGTTCCCGGAGATTCGGTCGCGAGCGCGTCGCCGAGCCCGGTCGCGAGTGGCTCGGTGGTGGTGCCCTCGCCAGCTTCGGTGCCACCGTCAGGGTCCGCGTCACCGTCCCCGAGCGCATCGCTCGCGTCCGTCGCCCCGAGCGCATCGCCGACCTCCCTGATCACCCCGAGGCCCACGGCCACCCCGACGTCCGGCGATCTGAGCGTCCAGCTGTGCGCGAAACTCCCGGTCACGGACGTCGAGGCCGTGCTGAACGTGTCGGGGCTGACCGTGCGGCCGGAGCCGGCCGACGGCGGCCGCGGGTCATGCACATATCTCTCCGGCGACCGGGCCGTCGCGGCCACCTCGTGGATCACGACGGGCGCCAGGACGGTCATCGCCTCCTTCGGGAACTCTGCGGAGTCGATCCCGGGGCTGGCCGATGCGGCGATCTGGGTGGACTCGATCTCGACCCTCTATATCCGCAAGGGAACCGGCTTGATGGGGATCGCCATCGCGGTCGCTGGGCCTGTGGCCCGCGAAGACCTCCGCGACGCGTGCATCGTGCTCGGGCAAGCCGCCGCCGGGCGGCTTTGAGTTCGCGATGATCGCGAGTCCGCCCCCTCCGGCGGCCGACCCTCCGTACCTCTCCCGGCTGGTGGGCGGGCTCGGGACCTCGATCGTGGGCGGCGCGGCGCTCGGAGCCGGTGCCTGGTTGTCAGACCAGCTGGCGTGGCCGTACAGCCTGCTCATCCCGGCGAACGCCGTTGCGGCCTGGCTGGGCGTGGCGTTCGTGCTCGGCGCCTCGGCGCGCACGCGACCCACCGGCGCCCTCCGCGGCCTGATCGGGCTGCTCGCGGCCGTATCGAGCTACTACCTGTTGTTCGCGACGCTTGGCGATGGATTCCGTGCGCTCGGCGCGGGCCACGCCGCCACCGTGTGGGGTGCCGTCGCCCTGCTGGCGGGTCCCGTCATGGGTCTGGCCGGTGCGGTCTGGCGGCGGTCGGAAGGCTGGTGGCGCGCGGCGGCAGTCGGGCTGCTCGCAGGAGGGCTCGCGGCCGAGGGTCTGGTCTTCGGCGTCCCGCGGCTCGTCCACCTCGATCAGCTGGCGACCGACCCTGGCGCGTTCCTGCTGGCCTTCGAGATCGTCCTTGGCGCGCTGCTCCCCTTCGTCCTGCTGCGACGCGGCGAGCGCGTCCGCGGATACGTTGCGGCGATCGCCCTGACCGCTGCGGCGGCCGTTGCCATCGGTCCGGCCATCGCGCTCCTGCGGACGCTCGCCGACACGTTCTGAGGCCGTTCCGCGACGTCGGGACGTACTATGGTCGACGGACCGTGACGATCCTCGCGACCCGACGACCATCCGCGACGCCCAGCCCGCCGCCTCACCCCGATCGGAGTCCACCACCATGAAGATCTTCCTCGACACGGCAGATATCGACGAGATCCGGACCGCCGCCCGCTGGGGCGTCCTCGATGGCGTGACGACGAACCCGTCGCTGTACGCCAAGGTCGGTGGGTCGTATGACGAGATCCTCCAGGAGGTCTGCAAGATCACGTCCGGACCGGTGTCCGCGGAGGTCGTCGCCGATGATGTCGACGGGATGCTCGAGGAGGGTCGCCACTTCGCGAAGCTCGCCCCGAACATCGTGGTCAAGGTGGCGATGAGCGAGAACGGCCTCGAGGCCATCAGCCGGCTTGCGGACGAGGGGATCAAGACGAACTGCACGCTGATCTTCACCGCGAACCAGGGGCTGCTCGCGGCCAAAGCGGGCGCGAGCCTGCTCTCGCCGTTCGTCGGCCGGCTCGACGACATCAACCAGGACGGGATGATCGTCATCCGTGAGCTCGCGGAGATCGTGGCGATCCACGACCTCGACACCGAAGTGCTGGCCGCCTCGATCCGCAACCCGCTGCACATGACCCAGGCCGCGCTCGCGGGCGCCCACGTCGCCACGCTGCCGTTCAAGATCCTCCAGCAGATGATCCACCACCCGCTCACGGACAAGGGGATCGTCCAGTTCAAGAAGGACTGGGCCGCCGCGCAGGCCGCCGGCGCCAAGGCCTGACGCGCCGGACCGGACGCCGGCCGGCCTCGTGACCAGCGCACGCTGGCACCACGCAACCGCGACGCCTCTTGACGTTGTCGCTCCGGCACGTCTATGCTCCGGGCATCCCGAACGGCACCCGCGCAGCAATTCGATTCGCGCGCCCCGCCCGTATCGGCCTTCCCAAGCGATGCCGGACCCTCGCGGACCGGCCAGCCCATCCCACAGGTGACCCCTACCCATATGCCCGGACCAGGCCCAGACCAGCGCGATCGCTCCCGTAACCGTCGTCCACGTCGTCGCACGCCCATGACCGGCGGAGGCGGCCGCGCCCCCGTCAGCGAATTCGAAGAGCAGCAGGAGATCGAAGCCGCGCGCGAGCGCAATGATCTCGAGGTCAACGACCTTCGCGAGATGAGCGTGGCCGAGCTGCGCCAGGTCTCGCGCGAACTCGAACTCGACGCCGCGACCGGCGAACGCAAGGACGACCTCGTCGACCGGATCCTCCAGCGCCAGACGGAGCGGGCCGGCAACGCGTACGCCAGCGGCATCCTCGACATCGTCGACGAGGGGTTCGGGTTCATGCGCCGCCACGGCCTGCTGCCCAGCCCGGACGATGTCTACGTCTCCTCCAGCCAGGTCCGCCGCTTCGGTCTCCGGATCGGTGATCGCGTCGCCGGCGCAGTCCGCGCCCCGCGCGAAGGCGAGAAGTACTGGGGCATGCTGCGGGTCGATTCCGTCAACGGGGTCGACACGGAGACGGCTCGTCGGCGACCGGTGTTCGGCGATCTCACGCCGGTGCACCCGGATGTCCTCATCAACCTCGAGACGGACCCCAAGAACCTCAGCCAGCGGCTGATCAACCTGGTCAACCCCATCGGCAAGGGGCAGCGTGCCCTGATCGTCAGCCCGCCCAAGGCCGGCAAGACGATGCTCCTCAAGCAGATCGCCAACGGCGTCAGCGCCAACTATCCGGAGATCCTGCTCATGGTCGCGCTCATCGGCGAGCGCCCCGAGGAAGTCACGGACATGCGCCGCAGCGTCAAGGGTGAGGTCATCAGCTCCACGTTCGATGAGCCGACCGAGAACCACACGCATGTCGCCGAGATGGCCCTCGAGATCGCGAAGCGCCAGGTCGAGACCGGCCGCGACGTCGTGATCCTGCTCGACTCGATCACGCGCCTCGCGCGCGCCTACAACCTGGCGTTGCCGCCATCGGGCCGGACGCTCTCGGGCGGCCTCGATCCGATCGCCCTCTATCCACCGAAGCAATTCTTCGGCGCCGCGCGGAACATCGAGGAGGGCGGGTCCCTGACGATCATCGGGACGTGCCTCGTCGACACCGGCTCGCGCATGGACGACGTCATCTACGAGGAATTCAAGGGCACCGGCAACTCGGAGCTGATCCTGGACCGGAAGTTGGCCGAGAAGCGGATCTTCCCGTCGATCGACGTCCAGCGCTCCGGCACCCGCCGCGAGGAACTGCTCCTCGAGGACGGCACGCTCAAGATGGTCTGGACGATGCGCCGGATGCTGTCCGCGGTCGGCGCGAACGAAGGCATCGAGATCCTACTCAACCGCCTCGCGAAGACGGACAGCAACGCGCAGTTCCTCTCCGGGCTGACCAAGAGCCTCAATTCCTAGCTCGAACCGGATCCGCCGCCGGCCGTCGTCGGACCGCACCGGACCGCACCGGCCCACCCCGGATCACACCGGACCGACCAGAATCTGTCGCCCGGTCGCAACGCCAGGTCGTCCGAGTGTCACGCGACGCTTGGCACGCCGAAACCTTGCGTGGTACCTTTCGAGCGATGTCGTTCGCCCGTCGAGTCGGGCGTCGGCCGCCGTAGCAGTGAGCCCCCAGCTCCATACCGCGACCCCGGACGGTCCCCCTCGTACCCAGTCCCGAGCGTCACCCCAGCGCCCAGGCCGTCCCCACGCCAGGAGACCGTATTGCTGAACGCATCGGTCGGCGTCCAGCGCGTCATGGGACGCCTGCGCCGGCCCCGCAGCCTTGGTCCGCATCGCGCGACCGTCGTCCAGGCTCGTAGTCTGGCTGCGGCACGCCGCGTCCGGCTTGGCTGGTACTCCGCGGCGACCGTCGCCGCCCTCGCGCCGACGTACGACCGTCGCATGATGGGTCACGCCGTGCGAACGCAGGCCGCTGGGGCTGTCGCGCGTATCGCTCCAGACCGCATCGTCGCGCTCACCGTCGCCCTGATCCTGCTGGTCGCATCGGTCGTCAGCGTCTCGGCCGGGGCCTCCACCAAGAACTCGCGTCCGATCGGCGGGACCGATGGCAGCGGCAACGCCCCGCGGCTCGCGGTGGGTGGAGCCGCCGGTCTCGATCGGGATGACTGGGGCAAATCGGCGAACGGCGGGACGACCGAACCGGACACGATCGATCTCGGCCCCGGCCCGGGGATCGATGTCTACGCGCTCGGCAGCGAGTTCGTCGACGGTGACCCGGGCATCGTGACCGGCCCGTATCTCGAGGACGGCACGCTCCTGAAGCCCGTTGCCGTCGACACGACGGTCGAAGATGGCGCGGACCTGCTCCGCACCTACAAGGTCAAGTCCGGTGACACGCTTACCGGCATCGCCCGCAAGTTCAAGGTCTCGATGATGACGTTGTGGTGGGCGAACAAGCTCGAATTCGAAGGATGAGCTGCACCTCGGACAGCAGCTGACGATCCCGCCAGCGAATGGTCTCGTCGTGACCGTGACGGCGTCGGACACGCTCGACATCCTGGCCGCGAAACACAAGGTGGATGGCCAGGACATCCTCGACGCCAACGGTCTTGACGACCCCAGCCTGGTCGTCGGCCAGGTGCTCCTCGTCCCGGGCGCCAAGGGCAAGCCGATCCCGACCCCGAAGCCCACCCGGAAGCCGACCGTCTCGAACCCGCGCCCCAGCAGCGGTGGCGGCGGGAACGGTGGTGGCGGCGTCGGCGGGAACTACACCGGCGGTCAATTCACGTGGCCGGTCTACGGTGGCGGCAACTACATCAGCCAGTACTTCCGCTACGGCCACTACGGCCTCGACATCGCGGCCGACTACGGGTCCCGGGTCCGTGCCGCGGGCGCTGGTGTCGTGCTCTTCTCGGGGTGGAAGAGCAACGGCGGCGGCTACCAGGTCTGGGTGTCGCACGGGTCCGGCCTGTACACGACCTATAACCACATGTCGGGTGTGTCCGTGGGGCGAGGGCAGCGGATCTCCGAGGGCCAGCAGGTCGGCCGCGTCGGCCAGTCCGGCAATGCCACGGGTCCGCACCTCCACTTCGAGGTCTGGCGTGGCCCCGTCTGGGACGGCGGGACGCGCGTCAATCCGCTCGGCTACCTCTAGCCGCCGGTCCGCTCCAGCACCGCACGCTCGCCCCGCCAGCGGGGCCGGCCCGAGCACCGTGCGAGAATGGGTCCGATGTTCCTCGACCGTGTGAAGATCCGGGTCCACGCCGGCGATGGTGGCGACGGGGCCGCGACCTTCCGGCAGGAGGCGCACGTCCCGAGAGGCGGACCGGACGGCGGCGACGGCGGTCGCGGCGGCTCCATCTACCTCGAGGTGGACGCCGGGCAGACGACGCTGCGTGACTTCCAGGTCAAGCGACACTTCAAGGCGGCGTCCGGCGGGCGGGGGACGCGATCACGTCGCCACGGCAAGGCCGGCGACGATCTCGTCCTGACCGTTCCACCGGGGACTGCCGTCTACGAGGACGAGACCGGCGAGTTGCTGGCGGACCTCGTGGCCGTCGGCCAGCGCGCAATGGTCGGACGTGGGGGTCGTGGCGGCCTCGGGAACACGCACTTCAAAACCTCGACGCACCAGGCGCCCAAGCACGCGCAGAAGGGCGAGCCCGGGTCGGAGGGCTGGCTGCGACTCGAGTTACGCCTGATCGCCGACATCGGCCTGGTCGGGCTTCCGAACGCCGGCAAGTCGACGCTCCTCGCCGCCCTTACGGCCGCGACCCCGAAGATCGCCGACTACCCGTTCACGACGCTCGAACCGAACCTCGGGGTGATGGACCTGGGCGGCGGTGACGAGCGACGACCCACTGTCGCGGACGTCCCTGGCCTGATCGAGGGGGCGAGCATGGGCGCCGGTCTCGGCCACGCGTTCCTGCGGCATGTCGAGCGGACTCGGGTGCTGGTCCACATGGTCGACGGGGCGTCACGGGACGCGGAGTGGGACTTCCGCGTGATCCGCGACGAGTTGCACGCGCACGATCCGGCGCTGCTCAAGAAGCCGATGCTCGTGGCCTTCAACAAGCTGGACGTGCCCGGGGCACGGGACGCCTGGCCCACCTTCAAGCGTGCACGGGACAAGGAGCGCCTGACGGCCGTGGCGATCTCGGCGGAGACGGGGGAGGGGCTGGAGCGTTTCCGGACGTTGCTCGCAGAGCGGCTTCCGGACATCGGCGACACGTCGGAGCCACCGGAGCCGGCCGGCGTCGTGGTCCACCGGATCGAGGCGATGGGCGACGGGTTCTCGATCGACACGGATGTCGACGGAGCATTCCGCGTCCACGGCACGCGGATCGAGCGCATCGCCACGCAGACGAACTTCGACGTCGAGGAATCCGCGGAGCGCTTCCAGCGCGACCTTGCACGGCTCGGCATCGACAAGGAACTTCGGCGCGCCGGGATCCGGCCCGGTGACACGGTGCGTATCGGGAAGGCGGAGCTCGAGTGGGACGCCCAGCCGTGGGAGGCCGTGTGACGGGACCCCGTGCCGGCGGCATCGGCATCTTCGGGGGGACGTTCGATCCCATCCACATCGCCCATCTCGCGGTCGCCGAAGCGGCCCGCGACGACCTCGGCCTGGAGCGCGTCATCTTCATCCCAGCCGGTCACCCGCCGCACAAGCCCGATCGCGTGGCGAGCGACGGGGAGCATCGGCTCCAGCTCGTCGAACTCGCCATCGCCGACAACCCGGCGTTCGTCGCGTCCCGGATCGAACTGGACCGACCTGGCCCGTCCTATACGGTCGACACGCTCGAGGCGCTAGCGGGGGCCGCCTCGTCCGGCGCTGCAGACCTTGTCCTCATCCTGTCCGCCGAAGCCTTCGTCGAGTTGCCCACCTGGCGCGAACCGCGTCGGGTGCTGGAGCTGGCCCGCCTCGTCGTCGCCCCACGCGACGGCTACCCGGACGCGACCTCGGCATTCCTGACCGAGCATCTGCCCGGGACCGAGGACCGTGCGACGTTCCTCGACGGGCCGCGGCTGCGTCTGTCCGCCTCCGACCTACGCACCCGGGCGGCCGAGGGGCGATCGCTGCGGTACCTCGTGCCGGATGCGGTCGCGCGGCATATCGAGGACCATGGGTGTTACCGAACGTCCAGGAGGGATGACCCGTCGTGACCGAACCCGCGCTGCCGCCGAAGCGGACCCGCAAGCCCGCGGCGACCGCGAAGACCGCGGCGCCCGCGAAGCCGAAGCCCGCCGCGACCGGAAGCCGAAGACCGCCGCGAAGCCGAAGACCGCCGCGAAGCCGAAGACCGCCGCGAAGCCAGAACGCGCCCGCGCCCGCCACCGTCGACGGCCTGCCGCGCCGGACCGCGCCCGCACCCAAGACGTCCGAACGCGAAGCGCTCGACCTTGCGCGCCGCATCGTGGAACTCGCCGAGGACAAGAAGGCGGCGGACATCGTCCTGCTGGACCTCACCACCCTCACGACGCTCGCGGACTACTTCGTCATCTGTTCGGGCGGGTCGGAGCGTCAGCTCGACGCCATCGCGGACGGCATCGCGAGCACGCTGCGCGACGAGAAGATCAAGCCGCTCGGTCGTGAGGGGCTGCCGATCTCGCACTGGATCCTGCTCGATTTCGGGTCCGTCGTGGTCCACATCTTCACGCCGCCCGAGCGCGACTACTACGGGCTCGAGAAGCACTGGGCCGGGGCGCGGACGATCCTGCGGGTCCAGTAAGGAGCGGGGGGCGGTACTGCAAGGGCAGTACCGTCGGGTCATGTCGATGCCGGAGGGGCGACTCCTAGCATCGGGGCATGTCGCCCACGCGAGATCGCTGCCCCGCCTGTAGTCGCCGGCTCATCACGACCCGGTTCGACACCACGTTCCGGTTGCCCGACCGGAGCGAGCGGCTGTGCTTCGGTATCCCGGGCGGTCTCTGCGAGGACTGCTCGCAGCTCTACATCGACCCGGACCTCATCGAGCTGCTCGATCTCGGCGAGGGCCGCTGCGTCTTCGCGATCGAGAGCGATCTCGTCGTCCAGGAGCAAGCCTGGTCGTCCGCGGACTAACGGCCTGATCAGGCGGTCCGTCGCTCGCGGCGGCCAACGTGATCCATCACCCACAGCGTGAAGCCGAGCCGTCGCTGCGCCGCGTCCCGGACCGACCCTGGCGCCCCCTTCACCTGCGCGTCGAGTTCGACCAGCCCCGCGATCGCGGCGGTCAGCTCGGCCGTCGTCCAGCCACGAGCCTGGTCGGCGAACTTGCCCGCGACGAACGGATGCAGCTTCATCTCCGCCACGACGTCGGCCGGCGTCTGCCCCGTCGCCAGACGATCGCCGACTTCGAGGATGTCGCGCATCCGCCGATGGAGGACGACGACAAGGACGGGTTCCGGCGTGGACTCGACGAGCCGCTCGAGCAAGGTGAGGGCGGGACCGGTCCGCCGCTCTCCGACGGCGTCGGCGAAGGCGAAGACCGACCCGGGTACGACCTCGGCGACAAGCGCGCGGACGTCGTCCACCGTGATGGGGCCTGCTTCGCGATAGAGCGAGAGCTTGTCGAGCTCCATCGAGGCCGTCCGCGTCTGGAAGCGCCGTTCCGCGTCGCCTTCGCTCACGAAGCCGCCCACCCGCTCGGCGATCGCCTTGGCAGCGCCCGGACCAAGCGACAGACCGCGCTCGCGGGCTTCCCTTTCCACCCAGCCGGCCAGTCCGCCGGCCTTCGGCGATTGCCGTTCGAGCACGGCGCCCTCGGCCGCCTTGATCGCCGTCGCGAGCGTCCGCTGCGGCGGGCCCTTGAGCCCGCTCTTGGTGATGTCGAGGAAGACCAGGGCGTTGCCCGGCGCGAGCAGCTGCACGGCCGACAGCACAGCCTCGCGACCGCCCGCCGCCTGCATCAGCGCGCCGACGTTCGTGACGACGGTCATGGTCCCGCCGCCGAACATCACCGCGGTCCCGACCCGCTCATGGAGTTGTGCGAGGAGGGCCTCGGCCCCGTTGCGCTGCCCACGCAGGTCCCAGCGTTCGAGCGGCTGGCCGCTCTCGACCGCCAGCGTCGCCATGAACCGATCGACCGCGCGGCTGGCGGCGAGGTCGTCGTCGCCCCAGATGTAGGCGAGTGGCGAGGTCGTCACGCGACGCTACCGCTGGGGGGAGGTGGCCGTGGTCGGCCGGGGCGCGATCATCGGGTCGATGGTAGCCGACAGCCCCCGGCGAGCCGATCGCCGGCGCGACCGGCGGACCCGGAGGCGGTGGCTCGCGCGACGGCACGAGCCCGGTGATCGGGATCGCGCACTGGAAGAGGCGCGTCGGTCGTCTCGTCGGCTCGGACGATGGTGGCACCGGGGGTCGACGTGCTCGCGCCGACGCGCCCGCCCTCGGTCCGGACGGTCGGGCCGTCGGGCGTGAACGTCACGGTCACCGTCCCGTCGCGGTCGGTCCGAAGGACGCGAGCACCCGCGGCGGCCAGTCGGTCAAGGGTCTGGCGGGTCGGGTGTCCATACGGGTTGCCCGCCCCCGCCGACGCCACCGCGATGCGGGGTCGGACGGCGTCCACGAACGCCTGGGTCGTTGCGGTCCGGCTGCCGTGATGGGCGACCTTGAGCAGGTCCACGGTCGGAAGCCCGGCCGCCAGGAGCGAGGCGTCGATCTGCTCCTCGACGTCGCCGGCCAGCAGGAACCGCCGCGAGCCGACAGTCCCGAGGAGGACCACAGACACGTTGTTGATCCCCGTGCCCGTATCGGCGGGGCGCTCCGGGACCTCGCCACGGATCGGCCAGAGCACTTTGAGATCGATCTCGTCGACGCGAAGCCGATCCCCCGCCGCGATCCCGAGCCTCGTCGGGGCCCCGGCCAGGGCGAGGCGGTCCAGCCACGCCCCGTAGCCGGGTCCGGGACCGCGCATCCCTGGTTCGAACACGCGCCGGACCCGGTATCGCGCCAGGAGGCGGGCCAGTCCCGCAACGTGGTCTTCGTGCGGGTGCGACAGGATGACCGCGTCGATCCGTCGGTCCCATGGCGGGATCCGCGCATCGAGGGCGACGAGGAGTCGTCCGGGATCCGGTCCGCCATCGATGAGCAGCCGGCCGCCGTGACCGCCTTCCACGAGGATCGCGTCGCCCTGCCCGACGTCGAGGATCGAGACGCGGGCCAGGTTCGTGGGGCGACTCGCGACTACCGACCCCGCGATGGCCACCATCACGACGAGGGCGATGACGGCCGATCGCGACGGACGCCACGATGCGCCTGCTGCCGTCACGCCCGGGCTTCGAGCCTCGCGCGTTGGACTCGACGCTGGCTCACCGACCGCCGACCGGCTCGCCCGACCCTGCCCGCGTGACCACCGCCAGTGGACGACCCCGATCGCCAGCAATGAGCCAAGCGCGGCGACGGTCGCCCAGGGTGGGCCGAGGGTGACGCTCGCGATCGGGATCGAAGCGAACGCTTCCACGATGCCGACCATGGCCCGAAGCGAGACCCAGCCCGGCATGGACAGCACGGATCCGAGGATCGGCGGAGCCCCCGCCAGCACGAGGACGCCCCCGACCATCGCGACCACGCCCGCGGCCATCGCCGGGGCGACGATCGGGACCACGGCGAGATTGACCAACGGCGAGAGGATCGCCAGCCGGCCGAACGCTGCCAAGACCACGGGGAGCGTCGCGGCCTGGGCGGCCAGCGAAACGCCGAGACTCTCGGCAAGCCAGCGCGGGAGTCGCCCGCCGGTCCGCCGGTCGATCCAGTCGGTCAGCGGCGTCGCCCAGGCGATCAATCCGGCCGTCGCCAGCGCGGACAGCTGGAACCCGGCGTCACCGATGAGCTTGGGGTCGGCGAGGAGCAGGAGGACCGCGGCCCACCCGAGGGCGGCCGCTGCGCGACCGGCGCGACCGGACTCGCGCGCCAGGAGCACGACGCCGGCCATCGCGCCCGCGCGGACGACGGAAGCGGAGGCGCCCGCGAACGCGACGTACGCGACGATGACGACCATCGTCAGGATCGACCGGCGCCGCCGCCGCATCCCGCCGAACAGCGCGGCCACCACCGCGGCGACGATCGCGATGTTCCAACCCGAGATCGCGACGACGTGGCTGACCCCGGCCGTGGTGAAGGCCGCGGCGAGATCCCGGTCCACGAGGTCCCGCAGGCCGATCAGGATCCCGGACGCGAGGCCAGCCTCAGGTTCCGGCAGGACGGCCGACAGAGCGGTCGCCGCACCCTGGCGCAGGCCCTCGAGCACGAGCCGCAGGTCCGGCGGTGGGCGCTCGACGGTCATCGCCCTCGAGCTGAACGTCCCGACAGCCCCGATGCGCTCGAGGTACAGGCCGATACGGCGAATCCGGACGAGGGCGGATCGGACCCTCGGCGGTCACGACGTCCCCGATCGACACGTCCGGGTAGGCGGGGAGCGTCGCCGCGACGACGAACCCAACGTCAGCTCCCGATGCGATCGACCGGAGCGTGGCGGTCTGCTGGCCCTCGCGATCCGACCCGACGGCGACGACCTCGAACTGCCACGGCCCACGACCGTCCGGCGGCCCGACGATCTCGACCGGATCGGCGCCGCCGAGGGCGACCCGGGCGAGCAGGGCGGCTGCCCCGAGGATGACGACCGTTCCCTGCCGGACGGCCGGGACTCGCCCGCGGGCTGCCGCCAACATGAGACCCGCCCCGATCAGCGCCACCGCGGCCACCGCGGTCGACCATCCGACGATCGGCGCCAGCGCCGCCGCGGCGACGGTCCCGACCGCCAGCCACCCGCTTCGTGGCATCAGCGGACCGTGACGAGGTCCTTCAGGCCGTCGAACGTCTTCTCGCCGACGATCCCGCGCGTCCGCAGGTCCTCGACCGCGGCGAACCGCGCCTCGTCCCGAGCCGTGATGATCTTGTCCGCGGTCACGGGACCGATCCCCGGCAGCGTGTCGAGCTCGCTGGCCGTTGCCGAATTGAGATCGATCAGGCCGGATCCGGTGGCGGGCTTGCCCCCGCTGCTCGAATCGCCCGGCGCGACAGGCTCGACGTCATCGCGCGACGGCACGCGGATCTGGATCCCGTCCGTCAGGATCGCGGCGCGGTTGAGCGCCAATGCCGCCCGATCGGTGTCGACGCGGGGCCCGAACCCACCCGACGCCGCAAGGAGGTCGTCGACCCGCGACCCGGTTGGGAGGTGATAGACCCCGGGCCGGACGACGGCACCCACGATCTCCACCACGATCTCGCCACCGACACCGACGCTCGACGACGACCCGATCGGTGCCCCGCTCACCGGCTGACCGCCGTCGAGCACGATCTCACCCGCCCCCACCGACCCGAACGCCAGGACGAACGCCGCGATCCCGACCAGCGCCGTCGCGCCGACGGCCGCGAGCGTGCCGGTCGAGAACGCCCACATGGCGCGACTCGGAGGCTCGGCGACGGGCGCCGGGGACACGGTCGTGGACGCGGCATCGATCGCGCGCCACGGCATGGTCTCTCGATCCAACGACGGCCTCCCCGGCGGGAGCCGCCCCCTGCGTCGCGCGAACGACGCGACGTCTCGCTGCGTTGGGGGCACGACCGACGCGGCGAGACGTCACCCAGACTCTACGCAGACCCGCTTAGCTGCGGCTTATCGGGAGATCCTGCTGCCGCGGGAGCCGGCGGCGCGCGCAGCTCATCGTCGCGGGCTATCCTCGCCGATATGGACGACAAGCCCGCCATCCTCGCCCGGCTTCCGATCTTCGCGCAGCTCGAACCGCGCAGCCTCGAGGCGCTCTCGATGCTGGCAAACGTCCAGACGCATCGGGCCGGCGCCGTGCTGATCCGCGAGGGTGAGCCGGCCGAGTCGTTCTTCGTGATCGTGTCCGGCACCGTGCACGTCGAGCGGGGCGGCCAGCTCGTTCGGTCGATGACCGACGGCGGGTTCCTCGGCGAGATCGGGCTGCTCGAGGCGACGGAACGGACCGCGACCGCCACGTGCACAACGGACTGTCAGGTCGTCGAATTCGGAAGCTCACGAGTTCGGCCGGGTGATGGCGAACTTCCCGGACGTCCGCGCCCGGATCGAGGCCGCGGCCGCTCGCCGACCACATTCGGGCGGTCGCTAGCCGCGAAACGGGCGGCGAGCGTTCCACCGACGCGAAGCGAATTCATGACCTCGAGGCGTCATAGGACGGGCTGAACCGGCGTTGGTGCCGGACCCGGCGTGCCAACGCCGAGGAGTGCCGGAGGGATCCGATCATGCGCCACTATCGGCGAACCGGGATCGTGCTCATCAGTCTCGTCCTCGTCGTCACCGGCTGCGGGTCGACCGAGCCGTCCCCGACATCACCTCCCACGGCGTCGGCATCGGCGAGCGCGCCGGACATCGTCCGCACCGCATCGCCCTCACCACGATCGCTCCGACCCCTACTCCGTCCGATTGGCCGACCCCGCCCCCCGAGGCGCTGCTGCCAGGCTCCGTGATCAAGACGGTCGCCGATCGGCTGCGCGTCCGCTCGCAGCCCAGGGTCAGTGACGACTCGGTGAGGTACTCGCCGCTGCTGCCACTGGGGACGTTCCTCGAGGTCGTCGATGGGCCCATCTCCGCCTCGGGCTACGTCTGGTACCAGGTCGTCCCGATCGGGATCACCCTCGAGGCGGAGGCGGACCGTGGCTGGGTCGCGATCGCCGATCACGACGGCACGCCCTGGGTCTCTCTTGCCGAGCCACCGCTCGCCGGCATCGAGGTGGCGATCTCCGGGGTGGACCGCGAGGCGACGCGCACGGCGGACGCGAGGCGAGCCGCCAGCGACATCACGGCGTTCGGGCTGGATCTGTATCGCGAGATGCTGACCGACCCATCGCTCGCTCTCAAGGACAAGAACGTCGTCTTCTCCCCGACGAGCATCGCGCTGGCGCTCGGACTCGCCCGAGCGGGCGCCAAGGGCAAGACGGCTTCGCAGATAGATGACGTGCTCCACGCGACCGGCTGGGACGAACTTGGTCGAGGGCTCAACGCGCTCGAGCAGGCCATCGCGTCGCGCGACGGCTCATTCACCGACGATGACGGCAACGTCCACCGACTGTCACTCAGGGTGGCCAACACGTCGTTCGCTCAGCAGGGCTGGTCGATCGAGCCGACGTACCTGGACAGGATCGGCGCAGCCTTCGGGGCCGGCCTCCACCTGGTCGATTACGAGGCCGACCCGGAGGCGGCGCGCCAGACCATCAATGGCTGGGTGAGCCGGCAGACCGAGCGACGGATCCCGGAACTCCTCAAGCCGGAAAACGTCTCCAACGCCACCCGCCTCTACCTTGTCAACGCGGTATACCTGAAGGCCAACTGGCTGGTCGCATTCGACAAGGAGCGAACGCAGCCAAGAGCGTTCCGTCGCCTCGATGGATCGTCGGTGGAGGTGCCTACGATGGAACTGTCTGGCCAGCAGGAGGTGCCGCTCGTGCGCGGTGATGGCTGGCGAGCCACCGAACTCAGGTATCGCGGTGCCGACACGCCGAGCGAACGGCCGGCTCCTCGGTGCTCGTACCCGCTCGCGATGACGCTCATCCTGCCCGACGACATCGCCACCTTCGAGAGGCGCCTGACGGCCGCGCAGCTCGCCGGGATCACGACTCGGCTGACGAAGGAGCGCCAGCGCCTCACCGACGACATGGGGAGCGACACCGAGCGAGGGCGATGCGCCGACCTACCCCTACAGCCTGCGGCTGTTCATGCCGCGGTTCGGCGCCGAGCACGCGGGCGGAGATTGGGGGGTGCGGGCTGCGCAAGTGCGAAGCTCGGGATGCGACGGGCGTTCGATCCTGGGCAAGGCCGACTTCAGCGGGATCCACCAGCCGGACTCGCTCTACATCGCGAACGTCATCCACCAGGCGAACATCGACGTCGACGAGGAGGGGACCGAAGCGGCTGCGGCGACGGCCATCGGTGTTCGACATGACCGGCGGGTGTGGCAGGCCCGGCCGAGGAAGGACGTCACCCTCCGCCTGAACCAACCCTTCATGTTCATCCTGCGCGATCTCGAGACCGGCGCGGTCCTGTTCATGGGCCGAGTCGTGGACCCGTCGATCGCCCGCTGATCAGGGGCAGGGCGTCGTGATACAGACGATGGTGCCGGATGGAGCGGGCGTGGCGCCGTAGGGAGGAGGCGCGCACGCCCCGACCAGCCACATGGCGGCGATCGCGAGCACCAACCGCTTCATCCGGGCAGTCGCTCCCAGTCCACCCAGCGCGAACCATCCCACCAACGGTGCCAGATCGATCCATCCCGGCCCGGTGCCCAGACATCGATCCGGTCGGCGCTCCATGACGATGCCGCCGGCGCGCCGGTCAGCTCGCCACCCAGCGACTCCCACGCGTGCCACGAGATCCCATCCCAGTAACGGTTCCACAGCTCGCCGTCGTCGAAGATCGCGAACACCTGGAGCTGATCGACGCCCCAGGCGGTCGCGGTCGGCGCCGACGCCAGCCGGCCCCCGAGCGACTCCGGCTCACGCCAGCTGCCGGAAACGAAAACACGGTGGACGAGCCCGAAGGCGTCATCCACCGTGAACAGGTCGATCCGGTCTGGCCCCCACGAGACCGCGGCGGTCGCGTGGATCGTGTCGCGGCGCATGGCCGCAGATTAGCGCGTGGCGACCGAGTCGAGTCGGCGGGCGATGCCGATCGACGCCCGGCCGCTGGCGGCGAACGCGCGGGCCAGGCCGCGGCGGACCACGGACGGCTCGCCCGACTTCGGCCCGCGAGCCTCATAGGCGCGTCGATGGGCATTCGCCTCTGCCTGTCGCTCGCGAGCGAGGTCGAGGGCGATGAACGCGTAGTGATGCATGGTGATCTGGCTCCTTAGATCCGCCCGCCGGTGTGACGGCCGATGGTCGCGTTGGACATCGGGCCGAGCTGGCCGGCGTGCAGGCTGTGCTCGATGGTGTGGAACGGGCGACGCACCGCAGCGGCGGCGATGCGAACCATGCGCGCGATGCTGGTCGGGGTGGCGACGTCCGTCGCCACCTGCTGGATCTGACGGGTCTCGACGGTCACCCGGACCTCCTTTGGTGATGCGTGCTGGTAACTGGTAAATGAAGGTTTAGTGGTTACGTAGAATGTACCCCCTTGCGCGTAACCTGTCAATAGGCCTAAAGTGGTTACATGGCAACGAGACAGACCCTGGTGACCCCTGGTCCGGGTCACGCTCACGACGTCGGGGTCGACGTCACCTTTGACTTCCTGAACACCTTCGAAGTCGACGATGGTTTCCCCGTCGACCACCTCGATTCGCTCGACGACGCGCTCGCCCTGTTCGCGGAGCGCGGCGTCATCCACAAGGAAGGGGCGGATCGCCTCAGCCGTCAGACGGCCACCAAGCCGCGCGTCGCCGCGCGATCACTCGAGCGCGTCCGCACGGTCCGCGCCGCCCTGCGCGAGATCTCCGATGCGGTCGCCGAGCATCGGTCGCCGTCGAAGGCGTCGATCGAGACCGTCAATCGGGCCCTCCACGCTCGCCAGATCGTCGAGCTGACGGCGGCGCCGGATGGCTGTGGCGTCGACCATCGTCACGTCGGCGATCCGGTCGACGATGCGCTGGCTCGCCTCTCAGAGGCCCTCGTCAACGAACTGAGCAGCGGGCACCCGGACCGCATCAAGATCTGCGACAACGACACGTGCCGCTGGATCTTCTATGACAACTCGCGGACCGGCCAACGCCGCTGGTGCGACATGGCCACGTGCGGGAACCGGGCGAAGGCGGCCAGGCATCGCGCCAAGGTGCGGGGGGACGGCGCCGGCTGACGGGCAAGTGCGACCCACCCGTGGTCGCGCGGTCGCCACTCCGGACGGTCGATGGTCGACTACGCTCTTCCTCGACGGGCTGAGGCGCCCGCTCCCCGGCGCGAAGTGACCGGACGGAGGCTGGGTCGTGGAAGCACTCCGCGTCTACCGAGGGCTGTTGGCCAATCGGCCGCTCTCGCGACTCTTCGTCGGCGAGTTCGTCAGCGGCATCGGGGACTGGCTGTACATCGTCGCGATCTTCGTGGTGATCTACCGCGAGTCCGGAGACGCAGCGCTCGTCGGCGCGTTCGGGGCGATCCGCCTCCTGCCCTACATCTTCCTGTCCGTCCCGGCTGGGATCATCGCCGACCGGTTCGAACGTCGACTCGTCCTGATGGTCTCGGACCTGTTCCGGGGCGCGATCATGGTCGTCCTTGCCATCCTGGTCACTATGGACGCCCCGGTCGTGCTGATCGCCGGGTTCGCGATCCTCGCTGCCTGCGGCTCGGCGTTCTTCTACCCGGCGATGGGTGCCTACCTTCCGAGCCTGGTCGAGGACGAGCGCCAGCTGGGTCCAGCCAACAGTGCCTGGGCCACGCTCGGCAACCTGAGCTACATCGCGGGTCCGGCGCTCGGAGGGATCATCCTCGTCGTCGGCAGTGTCACGACCGCGTTCCTGCTCAACGCCCTGACGTTCGCGTTCGTCGCGTTCGTGCTCTGGCGGCTGCCGCGATCCTCGCGAGAGAGTCGGGCAGTCGACGCCGCAGCCGAAGCCGCCACCGCGAGCCACGCCGCGACCGGGGTGGACAAGGCCGCGGCCGACGACGCCGAGGGCGGCACGGTCGCCCCCGTCGCCGATGCCGGCCCAGACGCCGACCGCCCGGATGTGTCCGTGCCGGCTCGGCCGGCACCTCCCGGGCGATCCCTCGTGCCGATGCGGCCGCTCGTGGGACCGCTCGTGGGACTCACGGTCATCCAGCTGATGTCCGGCTTCCTGGGCGGTGGGTACCAGGTCATCACGGTCATCCTCGCGATCGACATCCTCCAGGCGGGCGAGGCAGCGAACGGCTACCTCAATACCGCGATCGGTGTCGGCGGGCTCCTCGGAGGCATCAGCGCCGGGGCCCTCGTCCTCCGGCGGAGCCTCAACCTGCCGCTCATCGTCGGGGCGACCCTGATGGGTGCCGGCACGGTCGCGCTCGGATACGCGACCAGCCTGCCCTTCGCCCTGGTGACCATCGGGGTGGCCTCCGCGGGCGCCCTGATCATCGAGGTCCTCGCCGACACGCTGTTCCAGCGCCTCGTCCCCAACGATCTCCTTGGTCGTGGCGTCGGCGTCCTGATGACCGTGTCGACCGTGATGGGGGCCGCCGGCGCGTTCGCGCTTCCGGTGCTCGTGCAGAGCGTGGGGCCGATGCCCTCGTTCCTTGCCGCCGGCGTCCTGACGATCGTCCTGACCGTGATCGCGGTCGCCCTCATCGGATCGGCGTCCACGCGCAAGCCCACGCCGTACGAGGCGGTCATCGCCCGCGTCGCGAGACTGGACCTGTTCACGGGCGTTCCCAACGCGCGACTCGAGCGCGCGATGCGCCAGCTCAAGGAGGTGTCGGTCGCGGCCGGCCAGAGCGTCGTTCGCCAGGGCGAGACGGCCGATCGCTTCTACATCATCGAGCGCGGGACGTTCACGGTCACCCAGGTCCCAGCGACCGGCGGCGAGCCCGTCGTGTTGCGCCAGCTCGGCCCGGATCAGGTCTTCGGCGAGCTGGGCCTGCTCGATGCCAGTCCCCGAACGGCGACAGTCACCGCGGACGTCGACGGCGTGGTCCTCGCGCTCGAGGGCGAGGAGTTCCTGACGCTGGTGGGCGCGAGCGGCGCGCTCTCGGGCCGACTGCGCGGTCTGTACATGGGGGCCGGCGGCAGCTCGCGCTGAGCGGCTTCGTTTCGGCCTGACCCGTCGCCGGTCAGCCGCCGCGTTCGAGGAGCGGTCGCACCTCGGTCGCGAAGCGAACCATCGATTCCTCGTCGTGCGGCGACGGGAAGCCGCCGATGAGGTGCCGATACCCGAGCTCAAGATAGGGCGCGATGATCTCGGCGACCGCTTCGGGAGTTCCCACCGGTTGGTCGGTCCACACGTTGGCGTGGCCGTTTCGTTCGAACGCGGCCTTCTGGGCCTTGACGGCGTCCGCATGCGAATCGCGGATGAACACGGCACCGACGCCCGTCGTCCGTTCGATCTCCGCCGGATCGCGACCCACCGTCTCGCAGTGCTGGACGAGGATCGCGTCCTTGTGCCGGACGCGGGCGACGCCGCCACCCACGTTGTTCGCGTCGCCGTACTTCGCGACCAGCTTGAGCGTGACCTGTTCGCCGCCACCGCCGATGAGGATCGGCAGCCGTTCCTGGATCGGTGGCGGGTCGTTGCGGACCGCCGTGGCGGTGTAGCGCGGCCCGGCGGCCGTGGGCTGCTCGCCGTGGAGCATGCCGCGCATGACCGGCAGAGCTTCCCCAGCCAGCGGAGCCGCTCCGGGAACCCGTCACCGAACGGGATGCCATAGGCCTCGTGCTCGGTCTCGAACCACGCCGCGCCGATGCCCAGGATCGCGCGCCCGTTCGAGATGTGGTCGAGCGTCGTCGCCATCTTGGCGGTCAGCGTCGGGGTGCGGAACGTGTTGGCACCCACCATCAAACCGATCCGGATCTGCTCCGTGGCCTGCGCCCAGGCGGCCAGCGTCATCCACGCCTCGAGGATCGGCCCGTCGTCGCTGCCGACGATCGGATAGAGGTGGTCCCAGGTCCAAAGGGTCGAATAACCCAAGCTTGTCTGCTCGGATGCCTGCTTCGAGGAGGCTCGGCCAATCCGTGTACTGGTTCCAGCAGAGCGCTCCGATCCGGACTTCCGTCACGCTTCTTCTCCCGAGACATGGGGTGGCCGAGGCGCAAGTAGCGCCTCGAGTCTGGTGGCGACCGCGGTGAGTGCGCCTGGTTCGATGGGAACACGGACGGTGACGGTCCAGGATCCGTCGCCGTCCCACCGGAAGTGGGACTCCGCCGTGACATCGAGCGTGATAAGGCCTACGCCGTCGTGCGTTGCGCTCATCGAGACGCTCGGGCCATCGTCGTTCCACTCCTTCGGTCCCGACCAGCCGCGCCACGCCACGCTTAGGTCGCCGAAATAGTCGATCAACGACTTGATGCCGCCGCTCCATGACTCGATATCGACCACCGTATGGACATCGACGCCGCGGGCGACGATGCGGAGCGGGATACGACTACCGGAGCCATCGTCCGCATGCTCGGGATATCCGAACTCGATGTTCACGTCTGCGCCGCCGATAACGACGGTCTCGCCCTGATTCACGTCTGACTCAGAACGGCAACTTGCCAGTGGTCCCACGTCCACAACGTGTCGTAGCCAAGCCGATCGGCCCGCTTTCCGGCCTCGAGCAGGGCGGGCCACGTCGTGTACTGGTTCCAGCAAAGCGCGCCAAGTCGGAGGTCGTTCATCGGTCAACTGTAGTCGCGGGCGGCGAATGACCGGTCGTGATCGCTTGACCAACCCGACGAAGCGGCGGACAGTCGCAGTTTGAAGGACCGAAGGAAGGAACTCGCCGATCTAGGCAGCGGTCATCCCGATGACCGACGCTACGTCTGGTATTCGTTGAGTGGACCGGACCTCGACCCGGCCGAGATAACGCGCGCGACCGGAATCCATCCCGACCGCTCGTGGAACGCTGCTCGAGCAAATCACCCCGACGGGTCGACCTACCTTGGGAACAAAGTCGTACTTGTACCAAAGAGTTATACTGAACCACATGAGTCAGTCCGATGCCCTCCCGCCCCTGCGTCCGTGGATCCCGCTTGATCGGAGTGGGTCGGCCAAGATCGGACCGAAGGGCCAGATCGTGATCCCGAAGGCGATGCGCGATCGAGCCGGGATGAAGCCCGGCGGAACGGTCTTCCTGCGCCAGGAGGATGGCGGGGAGATCGTCGTCCACCACGCCTACGACTCGATCATGGACGCGTTCGAGGCCTTTGATCGGTACCCGGTGCTTCCGGGGATGGAGAACAAGACCGCGCTCGACATCCTCCATGAGATGGACGCCGAGGACGCAGAGATCGACGAAAGGCAATACCAACGATGGATCAACCCAGACGCTTCGTCGTCGACGCCCAGCCGTTCGTCGGGGCGTTCAAGGACGAGCCGATCCGACCGATCGTCGCGCGCATCGTCGCGGACACCATCGAGGGACGGTTCGACCTCCGGATGACCTCGGTCAACGCCGGGGAGGTCGTCTACGGGGTTGAGCGATCCCTTGGTGCGGAGCCCGGGCGCCGGGCGCTGAGAGATATCCAGGACTGGCTCGACATCGTGCCGGCCGATCTGGAGTTGGCCCTTCGCGCTGGGTGGTTCAAGCTCCGAGGCGGCATCTCGTACGCGGACTGTTTCGCGGCAGCCCTGGCCCATCGCGAAGGGATCCCTTTGATCACCGGAGATCCCGAGTTCCATCGTGTGGAGGATATGGTCCAGATCGCCTGGCTGGATTCGTTCGCCTGAGCGCTGGGCTGACTAGCCCAGAGGTAGTCGCCACCTGGTCGTCCACCGGCCTTCGTCGTCTCCCGTGATCACGGTCAGCTCATCGACGGGGCGTTCGAAGGGTCCGTAGTCCGTCGCCGCGACCATCGAGCGTTCGCGAGCCGCGGCGTCGTCGCACTCCACACCTCGGGCGTCCCGGACCGTGGTGAGCACGCCTGGAAGCTCGACCTCGACGATGACGGCGGACCGGTTCGCCATGTCGCCCTCCTCCAGGCGATGCCCGCGCGTCTGGATCAGGCGTCCCGCAGGACGATGTTGATCAGCTTGCCGCCGCCCGCGTGGATGACACGGTCCGGAGCGCGACCGGCCAGTGCGGCGGCGATCTTCGGGCTGGCGAGGACGAGCGCCTCGAGCGCAGCCGCATCGATCTCGGCCGGGACGATGATCTTGTCGCGGAGCTTACCGTTGACCTGGACCGGGACCTCGCGGGTCGTCTGGACGATCGCCGTGGCGTCCACCTCGGGCCAGGTTTCCGTGTGGATCGACGACCAGGTCATCCCGGCTGCGGCGAGTCGCCGGCTCCACAGCTCCTCGGCGATGTGCGGTGCCGCCGGCGCAAGCATCAGCAGCAGCAGCCGGATCGCCTCGTCCCAGGCGGGTCCGCCGGCCACGGACGTCCCGCGATAGCGAAACAGCGTGTTCGCCAGCTCCATGAGCTTGGCCACCATCGTGTTGAAGTGGAAGCCCTCATAGTCTTCGGTGACGTCAGCCAGGGTCCGGTGGGCGGCGGCGCGGATCGACGCCTCGGCGGCGGAGGCGTCCTCGCCGTCTCGCAGGGCGCCCGCGTCTGGATCACCCGGCTCGCGACCATTCGCGTCGATGACCAGAGTCCAGACGCGATTCAGGAACCGGTGAACGCCACCGATCCCCGTGGGGCTCCACGGGCCACCCTGATCCCACGGGCCCATGAACATCAGGAACAGGCGGACCGTGTCCGCGCCGTAGCGCGCGACGAGCTCGTCGGGATCCTGGACGTTCCCCCGCGACTTCGACATGCGTTCGCCGTCCGCGCCAAGGATCTGGCCCTGGTTGAACAGTCGCTTGAACGGCTCACCGTCACGGACCAGACCGCAATCCCGCATCGCCTTGGTCCAGAAGCGGCTGTACAGCAGGTGCATGACGGCGTGCTCGGCGCCGCCCGTGTACTGGTCGACGGGCGTCCAGGCATCGGTCATGGCCCGGTCCACCGGTCCGCCCGCCTTCTCCGGGGAGAGGTAGCGGAACCAGTACCACGACGAATCCACGAACGTGTCCATCGTGTCGGTCTCGCGCCGGGCCGAACCACCGCAACGCGGGCAGTCGACGTGCAGGAACGCCTCGTCGTGGTCGAGCGGGTTCGATCCGGACCCCTGGTAGTCGACGGTCTCGGGCAGGCGGACCGGGAGGTCTTCCTCCGGCACCGGCACGATCCCGTCGGTGGGGCAGTAGATGATGGGGAACGGCGTGCCCCAGTAGCGCTGGCGGCTGATCAGCCAGTCGCGCAAACGGTAGGTGACCTTCGGCTCCGCGGCTCCGGTCTCCGCCAGCGCGGCAACGATCTGGCGCCCGCCCTCATCAGCCGGAAGTCCGTTGAACCGGTCGCTGTTGACAAGGTGCTCGTCGGCGGCGTGGGCGATGTACGCCTCGTCCATCGGCGCGTCGGCCTCGGTGCCGGGGACTGCCACCACGCGGCGGATCGGCAGCCCGAACTGGCGCGCGAAGGCGAAGTCGCGCTCGTCGTGGGCGGGGACGGCCATGATCGCGCCCGTGCCGTACCCGGACAGCACGTAATCGGCGATGTAGATCGGAATACGCTCGCCGTTGACCGGGTTGATGGCCTCGGCGCCGATCGCCACGCCGGTCTTCTCGCGGTCCGTCGATAGGCGGTCGATCTCGGTGCGCCGTCGTGCCTGCTCGACGTAGGCGTCGACCTCGGCTCGCCGGTCGGGCGCGGTCAGCTCGGCGACGAGCGGATGCTCGGGCGCGAGGACCATGAACGTGGCACCGAACAGCGTGTCCGGACGGGTCGTGAACACACGCAGGGCGGCGCCACCGGGCTGGTGGTCATCGCCGGCGATGGTGAAATCGATCTCGGCGCCCTCGGACCGGCCGATCCAGTTCGTCTGCTGGAGGCGAATCGGCTCGGGCCAGTCGAGGCCGGTGAAATCGAGCAGTTCGTCCGCGTAGGCCGTCGTGCGCAGGTACCACTGCTCGAGATCGCGCTTCTCGACGAGCGCCCCGCAGCGCCAGCAACGGCGGTCCGCCCCCTCGACCTGTTCGCGCGCCAGCGTGCCGTCGTTGGGGCACCAATCCACCGGCGACTTCTTGCGGTACGCCAGCCCGGCCTCGAGGAACTTGAGGAACATCCACTGGTTCCAGCGATAGAAGGCGGGGTCGGCCGTGACCACCTCGGCGTCCCACGCGAACGTCGCGCCCATCGTCCGGAACTGCGTGCGCATCTTCTCGATGTTCTGCATCGTCCAGGTGAAGGGATGCCCGCCATTGCGGATCGCCGCGTTTTCGGCGGGGAGCCCGAAGGCATCGAACCCGATGGGGAAGAACACGTTGAGGCCGTGCATCCGGCGGAACCGCGCGAGGGCGTCGGTGGGGGTGACGATGTACCAGTGGCCGATGTGCAGGTCCCCGGACGGGTACGGGTACATCGTCAGCAGGTAGTGACGCGATTTGGTCGTGTCGGAGAGGTCCGTGTCATACAGGCGGAGCTCCGCCCAGCGCGATTGCCAGCGGGGCTCGATGGCCGCGGCGTCGTAGCGCTCGACGCGGTCTCTGGTTTCGGCGGTCTCGGTCACGGTTCCAGCTGCCTCGACGGTCCTCGGAGACGGTGCACCCCCCGCCGTCGGCGAGGGGTGGTGATCGGCGGTCGCTCGGTGGTGGAGCCACGGGGACTCGAACCCCGGACCTTCTGCATGCCATGCAGACGCTCTTCCAGCTGAGCTATGGCCCCACGGAACGCGGAGTGTAGCAGAGGGGGCCTGCTTTCCAGGCCGTGACACCCGCCTCTCCCGCATGCCACCATCGGTGCGTGGTCAGCACGGAAACCGCCGAGATCGCCCATCTCGCTGGCGGCGCGCTCCCCTATACGCTGCGACGCTCGCCGCGGGCGCGGACGCTGCGGGTGGTCATCCATCCGGACCGAGGTGTCGTGGTGACGATCCCCGGGCCCGGGCGCCGCGGCGGGTCGTCGCTCGAGGGCCGTGTCGACGGCTTCCTGCGGTCCCGCGAGCCTTGGCTGCGACGTCATCTTGATCGCCAGCAGCAGGCACGGGAGGAGCTCGCGGCCCGCGGCGGGCTCGCCGACGGTGCGCTCATCCGCTACCGCGGAGAGCTCCATCGGCTGCGGATCGGGTCAGCTTCCGCGGAACGACGCCGGTCCACCGTCACCTTCGTGCCCGGTGAGGACGTCGGCGTGCTGGCGGTGCGCGTCGCCGCGGCGGATCGGCGCTCCGTCGCGGAGCTGCTGACGGTCTGGTTCCGCGGCCGGGCGCGGCTGGCCATCGACCGGGCGCTCGTACGGCACGCCGACGCGATGGGGGTCCGCCCGGTCGCGATCGCGCTGCGTGATCCGCGGTCGCGGTGGGGGAGTGCGTCACGGACCGGCCGACTGTCGTTCTCATGGCGCCTCGTCCTCGCCCCGCCCGAAGCGCTCGAGACGGTGGTCATCCACGAACTGGCGCACCTCAAGGTGTACGGCCACGGCCCGCGGTTCTGGGCTGTCGTCGCCGGGCGTCGGCCGGACCACGTCACGTGGCGGCACTGGCTGCGCGACCACTCGATGGAGCTGCACGCCGCCCTGGACTAGTGGACCGGCTCCACGGCGCCGGGATGGGCCGCGACCGTCGTCCCGGTCCAGTACATCGGGTCGACGTCAAGTTCCTCACCACCCTCCTCGGCAAAGGCCTCCCAGACCGCGACCGCGAGATCGATGTCGAGGTCGTCGGGCATGGCGATCAGCGTGTTCCGCACCGGGGTGAGCAGGGTTCGCGGCGATCCTCCGAGGAGGCCCCCCAGGCGATCCGGGATGAGCAGGAGCGCCGACCCCCAGCCGACCGCCTGAAGAACCGTGGCCGGAGTCCCGCCGAAGGTCGCCCGTTCGATCTGCGGTGGCTCCTCGGCGACTCGCGCGCGAAGGTTGTCCAGCGCGGTGGCCAGCAGTTCGGCGTCGCTGATCGACCAGCGGTCGACGAGGGTCCGGGTGACATGCGCCCAGGCGAGACCGAGGTCGCATCCCGAACCCGGTCGAGACCCCGGGTGGAACGATGAGTTCGAGCGGTTCCCACCCGGGCGGATACGGCCGGCGCAGCCGCCTGAGCAGCGGCAGGACTCGGGCTCGGACCTCCGTCCACGGCGCGCCGGGGTCGAGGCTGGGGAGCCCGGAGAGGACGGCGTCGGTCCAGGCCGGTGACCGCTCGGACCGTCCGCGACGATCAAAGCCACCGGTCCGGCCCTCACGCCGCTCACGCCGCTCACGCTTCGTCGCCCGCGCCCGCTCATGCGCCTTCGAGTGCTTCATGAGCCGCATCGTGACGATCGGCTCGTATCGGTCGCTTACCAGCGACTTCACCGCCGCTTATCGACCCCCTCGCGGCGGTTTTCGTCGGTCAGGAGTCGGTCCCTCGCGCGGCCATGTACTCGCGCCAACCGCCGAATTCGGTGATCTCCCGGTGGCTGGCCGTCATTTCGCGCGGAAACAGGATCCCGGGCACGATCCGCCCATCCTCCAGGTGGACCGGACCGCGGTAGAGCCCGGGCGGCTCACCGGCTTCGACACGCTCCCAGACCTTGTCGGGCATGTCATAGAGCTCACCGGGGATCGGAGATCCCGGTCTCTCCGTCTTCGACTTCGAACATCCCCGGATGGATGTCCCCGATCGAGAAGATCCGGTACCGAGCCGCCGTTCGCGGTGCCTCGAGGAATGTCGCCCCGTCGAGGTTCGCGTTCAGGGCAAGGCCACGCATGAGTGTGCCGTTGACGAAGAGCAATGACGACATCGGTCCTCCTTTGCAGAACGCCGAACCTCGTTGGGCGGACATGATGCAGGCGCCCCGACGACGTCGGAGCGCCTGCGGATGCGCGAGTCGCGCTCCTACGCTTCGCTCGCCTCGGGATCCGGCGGTGGCGTCGTCAGGGCCAGGCGGAGGTCGGCAGTCGACCCTCGCCCTTCTCGCCAGGCGACCAGCCAGAAGACGGCCGCCGCGAAGAGGTAGCCGAGGAACACCGCGTTCGGTGTCCCGAAGACGATGGCTCCATCCACGACGGTCACGATGATCTGGGCCGCGTGGATGAACCCAGTGACCGCGAGGATCGCTCCCACGATCGAGTAGACGATCGCTCGACTGTACTCACGATCGATGATGAACACCGCGATGGCGCCCAGGACGAGCCCGGCGACGACGGCGCCACCGCCGAAGATCGCCATCCCGTCATAGATCACACCAGCGTTGCTCAGGTTGCCCGAGCCGACCGTCGCGGCACTGGTGCCGGCGGCGCCAAGGGCCCCATCCACCTGCCCTTGTGCCCACGATGCGATGTTGGGGAGCATGCGCCAGGACGACCGCCGGTGCGTGACGAGCCGGGGTCGTCGTGAACGCCTGCGCACCGATGACGAGACCGATGAACAGGAGGATCGGGACGAGCGCCTGGATCGGGATGACCGCGAGGAACAGCCCCACGAGCCCGAAGAGACAGATCGCCGCCACGACCACGCCGGTCGCGAGTGAGTAGCCGATCCGGCCGCCGACGGCCTTCCAGCCAGGGTGCCCGATGTAGACGGCCGGCGGGAACGGGCTGCCAAGGAACGATCCGATCACCGCGCCACCGCCGTCGGCGATGAGGATGTGGCGGAGGTTGTACTCGTCGCCCGCTGCTGCGGCGCTCTCGACGTTGTTGATCGCTTCCGTGAAGTTGTAGATACCCAGCGGGATCGCGGTCGCGAGCAGCGGCAGGATGTCGCTAAGCCCGCTCAAGACCTCGGTGCCCGGGACCGGCAGGTGGATCCCGAATTGCGCGAAGGAGTCACCGACCGCCTGTGGGGTCCATCCCGGTCCACGCGCCCGTCGGCGTACGCGATCCAGCCGATAGCGGTGCCCACGATCACGGCGAGCGAGGCCGACCGGGGATACCGCCAGGCATCCGGGCGCCGGCGGTCCAAGCTCAACAGGATGATCGCGAGGACGGGAAGCGCGATCCAGGGCGCCTCGAACATCTGGAAGGCCGGGCGCATGGAGATGAACGCGATCGAGATGCCGGCGAGCGTGCCGAGCATCGCCGCGCGCGGCGTGAACCGCCGGATCGTCGGACCGACGAACGCGCCGATCAGGACGATCACGCCGACGATGAACGCCCACGCGAGCCCCGCCATCCACGCCTCAAGCGGCGTGCCGCCGCGCAGGACGATCGGCAGCATGATCACGAACGTCACGAAGAAGTAGTGCGGCACGCTGGGGCCGTAGGGCATCGACGTGACGTCGTCCCGTCCCTCCTTGCTGGGCCAAGCGATACGCCAGGAAGGCGTAGAACAGGTTGCCGAGTGGCAGCGCGATCGCGAGGGCCGGCAAGATTCGGCCGAAGACCGTGTCGTTGTCGAGAGCTCAACCACGAAGAGCGCCAGCCCGGACAGGACCAGCACGTTGAGCAGCACGTTCGTGCCGAGGCCGAAGAACGCGTTCCAGTCCCCTGGCACCCATAGCTCTGGGTTTGAATGTTCCGGTCGCCGATGTCACGGTCTGGCATCTCCCTCTCTGGCGGACCGCCTGATCCGCCCCTCTTCCGCCGCCGCTCGCCTTCCAAGCGCGGCCGTCGTCGATGGGCAGTGGGCTCAGCAGATAGGCATCATGCCTGGCGTCGCGGCCGGCGGCGACCGCGTCCGGGAACGGCCGTTCCGAGACCCCCGAGGAACGCCGCCGAGTCACCGACCCAGCCGAAGATGCCCCCCTGCGCCTTGATCATCTCGAGCGCCACCCGCTGGAACTCCGGGAAGTAGGAGCCGACGCAGTCGGACGAGGACCAGCGCGTCGTAGCCCCGGTCGTTCGCCTCGCGAACGCTCGTCTGCACGCACACCTCGGTCGTGACCCCACAGACGATCGAGCCAGCGGATGCCGCGCGTCTTGAGGATCGTGTCCATGTCCGTGGCGTAGAACGCGCCCTTGCCGGGCTTGTCGACGATCGGCTCGCCCTCGATGGGGTACAGCTCCTCCACGATGTCGTGACCATGCTCCCCGCGGACCAGGAGTCGCCCCATGGGCCCCGGATCGCCGATATGCAGCGAGGGCTTCCCGCGCTCGTACTTGGTGATGGGTAGATCGGAAAGGTCAGACCGATGGCCTTCGCGGGTGTGGACGACGAACATCCCGGCCGCGCGGCAGGCGGCGAGGACCCGTTCGGCCGGCGGCAACGCCTTGAGCAGGAACGAGGTGTCGTTGCCGAGCGACTCGCCGAACCCGCCCGGATAGACGAAGTCGCGCTGGAAGTCGATCATGACCAGCGCCGTTCGTCGCGGGGTCGAACTCGAAGTCGTACGGTTCGGCCTTGACGGTGATCATGTGTGTCGCCTCCTTCATCCTGGTCTGATGCGCCGGCCGTCCGGATCCGGGCACGATGCGCGTCCCGGTCTCCCCGGCGATGGCGCGCTCGAGCGACGCCGGGGTCGTGATCAGCACTTCCTGGCCGCCTCGTTCGAGGAAACGGATCGCGGCCTCGACCTTCGGGCCCATCGATCCCTTGGGGAACTCCCCGGCCGCCAGGTACGCGGCGGCCTCGGACGCGGTGATCTCGGTCGAGCCAGCGCTCATCCGGCTTGTCGGAAGTGGACGGCCACCTGCTCGACGCCGGTCGAAAGCACGAGCAGCGGGACATCCAGGCTGGAAGCCAGCAGGCGCCGAGGCGCGGTCCTTGTCGATGACCGCCTCCACGCCGCGATAGCGACCCGGCGCCGTCTCGACCACGGCGATTCCGCCGCCGCCGACCGCGATGACCACGAAGCCCGGCGTCGACGAGCGTCGCGGATCTGGCGCCTGCTCCACGATCCGCGACCGGCTCCGGCGACGCGACGACGCGGCGGTAGCCCGCGGCCCGAGTCCTCGATCATCGTCCAGCCGTCGCGCGCCGCCCGCTCGTCCGCCTGCGCCTTCGTGTAGAAGGGTCCGATCGGCTTGGTGGGCGCCTCGAACGCCGGGTCGTCGGCGATCCACGACCACATGGGTCAGGACGCAGACGACGCGGTCCGGCAGGCCACGCTCGGCGAGTTCGTTGAGCAGGGCCTGGCTGAGGATGTGCCCGATCCCGCCCTGCGAGTCGGCGACCGACATCTCCAGGCCCAGTTTGCGGGATCGGGGCGTCCTTCGGGACGAGCTCGGAGCGGAGCAGGATGAACCCGACCTGCGGCCCATTCCCGTGGGTCACGACGACGCCCCAGCCGGCGGCGACAAGGGCGGCGATGTGCTGGGCCGTCTCGCGGGCGTTCTCGTACTGCTCCGCGATCGTGCCCCTGCTGGCCTTCGAGGATGAGCGCGTTTCCGCCGATCGCAACCACCGCACGGTCCATGCCTCACGCCTCCGTTCCGATCGGCACGCCGAGCCGTCGACCGAGCTCCGCAAGGCCGGCGGTGAAGCACGCGAGCGGCGCCCGCGCGATCCCCGCGCCGATCTGGCCGACGCCTGCCTGGCGATGGGCGATGCCGGTGTTGATGACCGGGTGCGATCCCCGAATCGACGACGCGCCGGGCATCGATCCCGGTGGGCGTTCCAGCGAACCCGAGCGGGGGCAACTGCGTACGACGGGTTGCGCGCCAGCGTGATCCGGCCCATGAGTCGGGTGAACTCGAGGGCATCGGCCGGCGCTGCCACCGACGAACCGGACGATCGCCGGCGCGGCGGCCATCGCGAACCCGCCGATGCCAAAGGTCTCGGTGATCGCGCTATCGCCGAGGTCGGGGTTCGCGTCGTCGGGGCCGTAACCCGGGAAGTACAGCCCGTCCGGGATGCCCACCGGCGTCGTGAACCAGCGTGTCGCCGGTCCCGGAGAGCCGGACCCCGAAGTCGACGCCGTTGCGCGCTCATCGCCGTGACCACGGTGGAACCGTCGATCCCACTGCGCGGCATCGAGGGCCGACTTGCAGGCCGCCATCGAGAGGTTGAGGAAGAAGTGATCGTTCGCGCGGAGGAAGTCCAGCACGCCGACAGCCGTCGCTTCATCGGCTCGATGCGCACGAGGGCCGGCGCCATCGCCCGAGTGAACAGCGACGTCGCGGCGATGTTGCGGTTGTGGCCCTCGTCCCCCATCTGGAGCGCCTGCCCGGTCAGGCTCCGGAGGTCGAGTGGACCGCCGCCGTGGACCGCTCGCGAGAGCGCGGGTCCAAGGACGTCGGCCATCCAGCGCAGTCGCTTGAGGACGCCCTCGTCATAGGCGCCGAAGCGGAGCACCTTCCCGAGCCCCTCGTTCAAGGTCGCGTGGCCGCGCGTCCCTGCCGCGACGTTCTCCACGACCACGACCGGCATCGACGGGACTGACGACGCCGGCCATGGGGCCCGACCGCGCCGTGGTGATGGCACGGCGAGAGCCCGATCCTGCCGGAGGCGAGCCAGCTTCGACGCTTCGTCCGGCGTCCGACGCCCAGCCCTCGAACAGGATGGCTCCGACGATCGCACCCTGGACCGGACCCGCACATCCGCTCCCACTCGATCGGCGGACCGGCGTGGAGCAACTGGCGATACCCGAGCCCGAGCGCCGTCGCCGCAGGCGCGCACGTCGATCAACATCGGCTGCGCCGCAAGGAGTCGTTCGACCGCCTGGGCATTGGCCAGCGGCGACCGTCCGGCCGATCGGATCCTCCGGATCATCCTCGAGTCGCGCCAGCCAGCAGCCCGAGGTCGCGATCGCCCTCGGCGGGTGGCCGCCAGTCGAGGGCCGTCGACCGAGGCCCCGTGGGCAGGGAGGGGTGCGGCGAACATGTCCAGGCCGATGTTCACGGCGTGGATCCCGTCGGCGAAGAACGTCGAACGGGCCGCTGTCGTCTCACGCTCGCGCCCCCGGCCGTGCCGGCCACGCGGGCGGCGATGCCCGCGGCGATGCGAGCCGCGCCGGCGTTGCTCGTCGGCGAGCACGACGCCCGCGCCCGCCAGGGTGGCCTCCTGCGCCGAGAGGCCCTGCGGATCGTCCTCGGTCCCGCACACCGACGCGACGATGGCCGCCCGAGGGCCCGCCACGCGATCCGCCGACCGGGCGCCCTCGATCGCGGATGCAAGCGCCCCAGCCGGGTCGGCGTTGGCTCCGTACCCAAGGACGACATCAAGGAGGATGACGGCCGTCGTCGGGTCCATCGCGGCTGCTCGCAGGTGATCGTTGCGGAGGCGCGGATCGATCATCGGATGCGGACGACCGACCGTGTACTCGTCGTCGCCGAGGTCGATGATCTCGTGTTCCGCGGCGGCCTCGGCACCAAGCGCTGCCTTGCAGGATCAATTTCGCCTCGCCGGCCAGCGAGCCGCCGCTGTACAGCCCGCGCACCCGCGTCGCTCCGGTCGGGACGCCGGCCGAAGCCGCATCAACGATCGCCGTGAGGCCCGGATCACGATGCTCACCGTCGGGGATCGGCCGACCCTGGGCGATGGCGGCGGCGATCGCCGCGGCGGCCTCGAACGTGTTCGCGGGGATGGCGCCGACGGCCAGGACCGCGGCCGGGTCCCCGCCGAGGAAGTTGACGACGACGGGCTTGGTCGCGGCGCCGGCCGCGTCCAGGATCCGGGCCGTCACGACTCGCGGCGGGCGGCTTGGAGATGAGCACGATGACCTCTGTGCCGGCATCGGCGGCGAGCCGCTCGAGTCGCGGCGAGCATCATCACGCCGCCGACCCGCTCGTCGAGGTCGCGCCCGCCGACGCCGATCGCCTGGGACACGCCCGCACCCGCGCGATGGATCAGGCAGCTCACCTGCTGGAGCCCGGTACCGGACGCGCCGACCAGCCCGATCGTGCCGCGCCGGACGGCATTGGCGAAACCCGAGCGGCACGCCGTCGAGGATGGCGGTCCCGCAATCCGGCCCCATGACGCAGCAGCCCCTTGCGCCGAGCGATCGCCTTCAGTTCGATCTCGTCTTCGATCGGCACGTTGTCGCTGAACAGGAAGACGTTCAGTCCCGTTCTTGAGCGCCTTGAGGGCCTCGGCCGTCGCGTACGTCCCGGGGGTCGAGATGAGCGCGAGATTCGCGTTCCGCCATGCTCAGCGACGGCCTCGGCGATCGTCCGCAGGTCGGTCCGGGTCGCCTCGGCCCGCGCTGTCGCCGCCCAGGTCCGGCGAGTCGGGCAGCGGCACGGTCCAGGGCGAGGTCCGCCACGGCCTCGTCGCTGGCCGCGACCGCGACCACCAGATCGTTCGGACCGGCGCCCGCGGCCGCCTCGGTCATCAGCCCGGCCCCGGTCAGGACGTCGCGGTTGGCGGGCGTGGCCATGACGAGGCCGGCCCGGTCGATCCCCGTCGAGGCCCTCAAGCTCCGACGGCGATCTGCATCAGCTCGACCGAGTCGCGATAGGTGTTCGCAAAGACGCGGGCCCCGATGATCGCCATCAACGCCTCGCCGGCTTCGCTGTGGTCGCGGCGTCCAGTCCAGCCAGCACGCCGCTCACGCCATCTGCCCCTGATGTGGCACCCCAGGCGACTGCGTGCCGGATCGCTGTCGGCAGCGCGTCACGTGGGCCATCGAGCAGTGCCTCCAGCAGCCGGTGGACCCGCTCGCCGAATTCACCCCGGACGGCATGCCGGAGCATCGCCGCCGACACCGCCGTCGTGCGCTCATCCACGTCGTCCAGGGCCGCCACGAGGAATCCGGCCGACGGATGGCCAAGGGCACGGAGCGCCGCCTCGAAGCCAGCCAGCGCATCGTCTCCGGACGGTGTGAGTCCTGGGCCCAGGCCGATGAGCGTCCTGGCCGCAAGGGCCGCACCGGCGTCGTCCCCTCGTGCGATGGACCGGCCGACCTCGGCGAGGCATCGACGGCCCTGCGGGAGCATCGCCAGGCCACCGGGCAGTGGTCCTGCTGCCGAGCGCAGGATCCCGTGGGCGGGCATGGTTCGTCCCGACCATCGGGCGCCATCCGTCGCGGGAAGCCGCGACGACCAAGGGGTCGCGTGCGCGGTCACGATCTCCAGGTCCGCTGCCGGGATGCGGACCCTCTCCGTGTCCAGGACCGCTCGCATCCCGACCGCGAGCCCGGCGGCGCGATAGTCGACGTTCCCGTGAACCAGCACGCCGTTCGGCAAGCCTCCGGCGGAATCCGCAGCGACGGTGATGAGCGCCCGATCCGCCATGAGGTTGACAGCGCCCCGGAAGACGCTGTGCACCGTTCCCGCGATCGGTCCTCGTTCCTGGACGAGGCGCATCACGACATCGCTCATCCGGGCGGCCTCGAGCGAGATCGTCGACCTGGTGGCGTGCATCGTTTCACATCGTAGGTTCGCGATTCGCCCCCGTCACTGTCCGATTCCCACATTGACGCATCGCGACGATGTCGAGTATCCATAGCCTTGTGATCGGCTCCGTCCCGCTCTCCGACGTCCTGCGACTCCCGCCGCTCGCCAAGGCCCGCGTCGTCGGTGGACACGCGGGACTTGGCCGGCCGGTGCGCGCCGTGAACGTGATGGAAGTCCCCGACATCCTCGACTGGGTGAAGCCGGACGAGCTCCTGTTGACCACGGCCTACCCGCTCCGCGACGATCCCGCGGCGCTTGATGCCCTCATCCCGCGTCTGGCCGATCGGGGCCTTGCCGCGATCGCCTTGAAGCCGACCCGCTACATCGGGGCGATCCCGCTCGGGATGATCGAGGCGGCCGACCGCCATGCGTTCCCGCTCGTCGAACTGCCGGCGACGGCCGCGTTCAACGAGATCATCCAGGCTGTCCTGACGGTGATCCTCGACGCGCAGGCCGCGCGGCTCGAGCGTTCCGCCGCGATCCACGATCGATTCACGCGGATCGTCCTCTCGGGCGGTGGGCTCCGCCAGATCGCCGAAGCGCTCGGCGAGCTCGTCGGTCGATCCGTGGCCATCGTCGATACGCAGGACGTCGTGCAGTGGCGGACCGCGGACGATGCCCCGAACCCGGCCGACGCGACCCGGCGGGTCGTCACGCAACCTATCCAGGTCGGGGCGGATCGGTACGGCGCGATCCTGGTCTCCGACGACGCCGGGGACCTCAGCTCGGACGGGCTCGAGGCCATCGAGTACGCGGCGACGATCGCCGCGCTTCGGCAGGTCCAGGCGCGGGCCGTCGCCGAGGCGGATCGGCGGTTCCAGGCCGTCTGCCTCGAGGAACTCGTGACCGGTCACGTGACCGACCGGAGCGTCCTCACGGAGCGAGCGACGGCATTCGCCTGGGATCTTGCCACGCCACGCGCGGTGCTCCTCGCCGACATCCAGGCCGTCGCGGGAGTCCCGGTGACCTCGCTCGCTGGCACCGCGGACGAGGGTCGCCTGCGGTCCCGCCTTGCGGAGGCCGCTCGCGCAAGCCTCGGGCCGAACGCGATCGTCTGGGAGCGGAGCCGCGAGATCGGAGTGCTCGCGCCCGTCCTGCGCCACGACGACCCGCGTGCTGCCGGCGACGCCCTTCAAGAGGAGGCCGGCCGCCGGCTGCCGGGCGTCGTCGTCGGGGTGGGGATCGGCCGACCGTCGGCCGATCCACTCGCGCTCCACGTGTCGTATGCGGAAGCGCGCCGGGCACTCGCCATCGGACGGTGGGGCCACGGGCCTGGCCGCCTGACGGTCTTCGATGAGCTCGGTGTCGATCGTCTGCTCGTCGACGTGCCCGGCACCGAGATCGCCGCGTACTGCGACGCGGTCCTTGGCCGGCTCGATGCCCACGATGCGGCCCGCGGCACAGACCTCGTCGGGACCCTCGAGACGTTCCTGGCGTCGCGGAATGCCGCGCTGGCCGCCCGCGAGCTCTACCTGCACTACAACACGCTCAAGAATCGCCTGGCGAAGATCGAGGAGATCATCGGCCCGTACCTGGACGACCCCGAGCGCTGTCTCAGCCTCGCGCTCGCACTCCGTCTGCGTCGGCTCCCGGTGTCGTAGCCACTCGCCCGAGGCGAACGCCGTCCGATCCGTCGATCTCGACGACGTGGACGTTCACGCGTTCGTCGAGCGCGGTCGGGAGGTTGCGGCCGACGTGGTCAGCCCGGATCGGGACCTCGCGGTGCCCTCGGTCGATGAGCACCGCGAGGCGGATCTCGCGCGGTCGACCGTGATCGATGAGGGCGCCAAGGGCGGCTCGGATCGTCCGCCCCGTGAACAGGACGTCATCGACGAGCACGATCGTCCGTCCGTTGATGTCGACGGCCAGGTCAGTCGGGCGCACGATCGGGTAGACGGCCAACTCGGAGAGGTCGTCGCGATACAGCGAGATGTCGATCGTCCCGACCGGGACATCAGCCAGTGCGTGGCTCTGGATCACGTTGGCGATCCGCCGCGCCAGCACGGCTCCGCGCCGCTGGATGCCGATCAGCACCAGTCCGTCCGTGCCCCCGTGACGGACCACGATGGCACGCGCCAGCCGGTCGACCGCAGCCCGCAATTCGTCGGCCGTCATGACCGTGGGATCGAGCACGCGCGTGGACCTCACCCGCATCGGCTGTCCGCGACTCGCGGCAAGCGGGAAGCATAGCGGGTGGCCGACCGGGCTCAAGGGGCGTAGTGGTGGAGATGAGGGGACTCGAACCCCTGACCCCTGCGATGCGAACGCAGTGCTCTTCCAGCTGAGCTACATCCCCACGGAAGGGTCGTCGCGCGAGGCGTCGGACCGGTCGAGAGTCTAGCACGGGCCCTTCGCCCGGCCGGTCGTCGCGCTGGGCGCGAGCTCGCCAGCGAGCGACGCTGGCGCCGGGTATCGTCCGCGGATGCCCTTCGGACTCCTGACCGGTCTTGGTGCCGCCCTGTCCTGGGGCACGCTCGACATCTTCACGGCGCTCGCGAGTCGGCGCGTCGGCAGCCTGGTCGTCACGGCCGGGATGCAGCTCGTGGGTGCCATCATCCTGACGTCGGCGCTCGTCGTGACCGGTGGCTCGCTGCCGACGGACCCCGGCACCATCGCGATCGCGGGCCTGCTCGGTCTGATCGGCGCGGGCGCCTACCTCTCCTACTTCACCGGGCTCGCGCTCGGGCCGATCGCGGTCGTCAGCGGCATGGTCGCGGCATACGGCGGTCTGTCGGTCGCCCTCGCGGTGGTGTTCCGCGGCGAGACGCTCAACCTGCTCCAGGCCACCGGTGCCGTCGTCGCTACCGTCGGAGTGGTGCTGACCGGGGTCGCCTTCGACGGCGGCTGGCGCTCAGCGAAGCTCGCCGGTCCGGGCGTCGCCTTCGCCCTGCTCGCGACCGTGCTGTTCGCGTTGATGACGCTCACGACCGATATCGCGCTCGAATCGGGCGGTTGGCTCGAGATCCTGGTCGTCGCGCGGCTCGTCAACGCCGCGCTGTCGATCGCCGTGCTGGCCTGGCTCACATTCCGACCTCGACCGGCGACGAGGACGGTCGAACCGCGGCCAGCGCTCGGGCCATCGGGGCGTCGGCAGGTGGGCGTGTTCATCCTGCTTGCCGGTGGCCTCGACGTCCTGGGCCTGGCGTCATTCTCCGTCGGCCTCGAGTCGGCGCCGACCTGGCTCGTCGGCCTCGCGTCCTCCTTCGGCCCGGTCGTCACGATCCTGTTCGCCGTGTTCTTCCTGCGAGAACGACTCAAGCCGATCCAGTGGGTGGGTCTCGCCGGCGTCGGCTTCGGGATGATCGCGATCGGGATCCCATGACCCGGTGAACCCGGCATCAGCCCGGGAGGCTGAACCAGACGCGGGTCAGACCGCCGCCGGACTCGGCACCGACGCGACCGCCCGCCGCCTCCACAAGCTGCTTCACGATCGCGAGGCCGATACCGGCCCCGCCGCGCGCCGTGTCGCGCGACTTCTCGACCCGATAGAAGCGCTCGAATACGCGCTCCACGTCGTCCGCGGGGATGCCGTCACCGGTATTGATGACCGACACGAGCTGGTCGCCCGCTCGGCGCTCGACGCGGACCGTCACCGCGCCGCCAGCCGGGGTGTACCGGGCAGCATTGGAGAGCAGGTTCGCCAGGACCTGCGCCAGATGGTCGGGATTGGCCCGCGCCGGCACGCGCTCGGGGATCTCGGTGGCGAGCTGGAGCCCGGCTCGATCGAAGCTCGGCTGGGCGAGTTCGATGGCGGCTCGCACGGCGGCGGCGAGGTCGACGTCTTCGAGCGTCGGCGGGCCGTGCGCGGCATCGCCTTCGGCCAGCGAATCGAGCGAGCGCGAGAGGCGAACGAGCCGCTCGGCTTCGTCCCACAGCGATTCGTACGTCGCCCGGTCCGGCACGATCACGCCGTCCCGCATCGCCTCGAGATAGCCCTGCAGGTTCGTCAGCGGCGTCCGAAGCTCGTGCGCCGCGTTGGCGATGAAGTCGCGTCGCGTCGCTTCCTGCTGTTGGAGGCTGGCCGCCATCTGGTTGAACGAATCGGCGAGCGAGGCGAGTTCCTCGGGGCCTTCGCGTGGGACGCGGGCCGCATAGTCGCCCTCGGCGACGCGTCGCGCCGCAGTCCCGACATCCGCGAGCGGCCGCGCCAGCATCCGTGACAGGATCACGGCCAGCGTCGACGCTCGCGAGGGCCGCGAGGGTCACCGCCACGATGACGACCACCGTGACGGACTCGTCGTACATCGCGCGGGCGTGATCCGCCGAATCGCCCTCCTCGACCATCAGGGCGGTGAAGACATCGGCTCCGACGACGGCGACACCGACGGCGAGGATGACCAGCCCGACAGCCGCCGACGCGAGCGCGGCAAGGGCGATCCGCGCGGCGATCCCGCGGCCGATCACCGGTCAGTCCAGCCGCGCAGCGCGGTAGCCGACGCCCCGCACCGTGGCGACGTACCGCGGCTGGTCGGCGTCATCCCCGAGCTTGTCGCGGAGCCGGCCGACGTGGACATCGATCGTCCGATCCATCACGTCGGACTGGTCCGCGCCGTAGACGGCATCGAGCAGCTGGTCACGGCTCAGCACCCGCCCGTCGGCGGCCAGGATCGTCTCGAGGAGGCGGAACTCGACGTGGGTCAGCGCGATTGGCGTCCGGCCGCGGCGCACCTCGAACCGGTCACGGTCCAGTGTCAGGTCGCCGTGGACGAGCGGGGGGCGGATCGGGAGGTCCTGGGCCGTCGGCGCGCTCCGACGCAGGATCGACTTGACGCGCAGGACCAGCTCGGCCGGCGAGAAGGGCTTGGGCAGGTAGTCGTCCGCGCCATCCTCGAGCCCGGCGATGCGGTCGATGGTCGCGCCCCGGGCGGACACGATCAGGATCGGGGTCGCGCCAGCCTCGTCGTCGCGACGGACCGCCCGGATCACCGCCCGACCGTCGAGTTCGGGGAGCATCAGGTCCAGGACGACGAGCGACGGGCGGTGGCGCTCGATCGCGTCGAGGGCGGCCGGGCCGTCGGCCGCGGTCACGACCGCGAACCCGTCCCGCTCGAGATAGGTCCGCACGAGACGGACGATCTTCGCGTCGTCGTCGACGACCAGGATCGGACGCTCGTTCCGCAGCGCCGTCGCGAACGTGGGATCCGTCATCCGCAGCATGGTAGTGCCGGATGCTAGGGACAGCCTATGTCGTTCTCGTGACAGAACGTGACGAGCCGACAACGCTCAGGATCGCGTCGATCACGACGTCGGGTTCCGTGAGGTGGGGGAAGTGCCCGCTCCGTTCCGCGACGACCAGCGAACCAAGCGGCGAGATCGACACCCGCCGACGCTGGGAGTCCAGGTGCGCATCGAACGCGGCCTGCGGGATCATCCGCATCCGATGGCCACCGGCGATGACGACCAGCGGGATGGCCGGGAACGGCCCAGCCGCCACGACCTGGGCGGCGGTGGCGGCGACGCCGTCGATCTCTGACAGGCCGTGCCGGCCGCGCACACGGTCCACCAGTCCGGAGATCCCGTCAATGAAGCGCATGGCCGGCCCTCGTGGTGGCGGGTGTCGGGCTTCCTCGACCGTCGCTGCATCGATCAGGACGACGGCCGCGACCTCGTCCGGGTGACGGCGGGCGAACAGTTCCACGAACAGGCCGCCGAGCGAGTGGCCGACGAGGACATGTGGCGGAACCGTCCCCGATCGCGTCAGCAGGTCGCGGAGCGAGCGCACGATGACGTCGCCGGTCTGTGGGATGGCGGGCCGCTCGCTGCCGCCGACGCCCGGACGGTCGTACATCAGCGCCGAGGTGGATCCCGCGATGGCCGGAAAGACCTTGAACCACGAGTCGAGGCTCATCCCGGCGCCGCTCAGGAACACGACCGGCGGGGCGCCCTCGCCGCGCTTCACGTACGCGAGACGACGACCGTCCACGATGGCCACCGATCGTTCGAGACGTTGACTCTCGGTGAGGGCCTGCGCGTCCTGTCGGTGCATGCCGCGATCGTAGGGCAGGGCCCCTCCGGCCGGAGGATGGGTCTTGATTCTGATAGAACATCTGTTCTATCCTGAGGACCGGATGGCGACCCTCTCCCCGACCGTGACGGCAGCCCTGTCGAGCCTTCAGGCCCGCTGGGGAGCGGCAGCTCCGCAGGTGGTCGGGTCGCTCGCCATCGACCCGCTGCGGAACGGGGAGCCGCTGCCGGACGCGGCGTTCCCCGGCGTGACGCCACTCCCCCAGGTCCGGCCCGACGAGCGGATCATCCGGACCGGGTTCGCGAACCTGGATGCCATCCTCGGACCGGGCGGGTTGCCGCGGTCCGCCAGCGTCGCCATCCGCGGCGACGGGTCCAGTGGCCGGACCACGGTCGCGCTCCGGCTGGTCGCCGAGGCCCAGGCATCGGGTGCCGTGGTCGCGTGGCTGGACCTCGCCCGCACCTTCGACCCGGTCGAGGCGGTCGCCCGCGGGGTCCGCCTGGAGTGGCTCGTGGTCATCACCCCGGCCGCGCTCGATGAGGGCCTGGCCATCGCCGGCTCCCTGCTCGCCGGCCGGTCCGTGGACCTGCTCCTCCTGGATCTCCCCGGTGGCCGGCTGGCGGCCACGGACCGTCCGGCCCACATCGCGAACCGGCTGGGTCGGCTGGCGGCGCTCGCCCGTCGTGCCGAGTCCCTCTTCGTGGTCCTCGAGCCGCCCGGGATCGGCAGCCCGCTCGTGGCCGCGGTCGGGGCGGCGACCGGTCTCCACCTCGAACTCGCCCGGCGCTCGTGGATCCGGCTCGGGCGCGACATCGTCGGTCAGCGCACGGAGGCACGGGTCGAACGCAATCGATATGGCCCGCCGGGGCGGCGGGCGACGCTCCGGATCCTGTATGCGGACGGCGGCGAACGCGACGCCTGTCTCCGCCGGGATGACCTCCTCATCGAGGCGATCCCCACCGTCGATCAGGCCCCCGCCACCGACACCGAACGGACCCACCGCGATGCGACGACTCCACCTCTTCCAGCCGCACCTCCCCCTCGCCCTGGCGACGGCCCGCGCCTCCGAGCCCTTCCCCCCGGGCCCGCTCGTGCTGGGCGGCCGGCCGTGGGATCCGGGGACGGTCATCGACGCGAACCGGGAAGCCCGGGCGCTCGGCGTCCGGCGGGGGATCCCGCTCGCGAGCGCGCATCGGCTGGCGCCCGAAGCGGTCTTCGTCGAACCCGATCCTGACGCGGACCGGGCAGTCGCCGAGGCCGTCTTCGAGACCCTGGCCACGTTCAGCCCGGGTCTCGCCGGCACCACCGATCCGGCCGAGGGATCGTTCGGGCTGTTCGAGGTCCTCGCGGATGGTCTGGAGCCGCTGTGGGGTCCCGAACCGGCCCTCATCGAGCGACTGACGCGGGCTGTCCGCGAGACGCTACCGGCCGGTGCCGGGACCTCGGTCCGTGCCGGGCTCGGCGGGACGCACTTCGCCGCGACCATCGCCGCGGCCCATGCCCGCCCGGACGCGCCGATCATCATCCCGCCCGGGGCGGATGCCCGGTTGCTGGCCCCGTATCCATCCGGGCTGCTCACCCAGGATCCCGATGTCCGGGCCAGGCTCGCCCGCTTCGGGCTGCGCCGGATCGGCGCGGTGGCGGAGCTCGCGCACTCGGCGCTCGTGGCGCGGTTCGGGACGGGAGAGGGGTCGCGGCTGTATGCCCGGGCACGCGGCGAGGAGACCGAGCCGTTCCGACCGCGGCGGACCCCGGAGCGCCTGGTCATGCGCCTCCCCATCGAACCCGCCTCGGATGATCTCGCGTCGGTCCGGTTCGTCCTCCATCGACTCGCCGGTGTCCTGGCCCAGCAGCTCCGGGCGCGCGGTCTGGCGGCCACACGGGCGCACCTTCGCCTGGTGCTGGACCTGGCGTTCGCCCCGGCCGGCACGGCGCCGGAGATGACCGTGGAGCAGCGCTTCCCCGAACCGACGGCGGACGCCGACGCCATCGATCGACTGCTCTTCGCACGGCTGGAGCGAACCCCACCGCTGGCCGAGGTGGCCGGGCTGGAACTGGAACTCGCCGGGGCCGGTCCGGCGGCCGGTCAGCAACTCCCGTTGTTCGTGCCGCAGGCCGCCCGCGACGCCCGGCTGGGCTGGCAGCTCGCGCGATTGGCCCTGACCTACGGGGAGGATCGCGTCCGCCGGGTGGCGCTGCTGGATCCCGAGGCGTCCCTCCCCGAATCGCGCTGGACGTGGCAGGCCGTGGATCTGGAAGGATCGCCGTCATGACCCGCCTGCTCCGCGAGCACCCCACGATCGGTGTCGAGACGGACGAGGCCGGTCAGCCGATCGCGCTGATCTGGAACGGGACGCGCGAACCCGTGGAGGTCTGCAATCGCTGGCGCGTCGAGGAGGCCTGGTGGCGCGGACCGATCGCCCGCGACTACGTAAAGGTGGTGGGTCCGCGCTGGCTGGCACTCGTGTACCTCGACCGGGTCGACCGGACCTGGCACCTCGAGCGCCTCTACGACTGACGACCGAACCTATGAGCGGCCGCCGCCCGACGTCAGCGGATCGGGGTTCCCAGGACCAGGCTCACGATGAACAGGGTCAGAAAGATCCCCACCACGAGGAGCAGGGCTCCGACGTCTTGCGGTCTGGTCGTCTGCACGCGCGTTTGCTCCCCCGGTCCCAGTTCGAACCGGATGACGACCGGTCCCGAGAATCATAGACGTCATGGCATCACAGCGCGTGACGCCGTCGGTCCCCCTATCCGTGCGGGCAGCCGGTGCCGTAGAAGACCGTCATTGCCGTCAGGCCCCCGAGCGGGGCGACCGTCACCCGGACACGACACGCGGGATCCTGGCCGACGGAATCGATCTCAAATCCGCCGTCCTCGAACGGGCCGGAGAGCGATTCCGTGCTGAACGCCGCGATCTCCAGGGCGTCCTGGAGCCACGTCGCGATGACGTCCGGCTCGCCTTCGACGACGTAGACGCCGCTCGACGGACCGTCCTGGGCCTCGTCCGAACGCGTCACGCCCGGATAGAGCGGAAAGCCGCTCGGGAGCGTGTCCCAGATCCGGCCGAACGCGGTCTCGGTCTGCCCGTCGAGCAATGGCCCCGGCGTGACGGGCGCGATCGTCTCGATGACCCCGGCGCTCTCCGTCGGGGCGAGTGACGGGTCGACGACGGACGCCGATGGCGATGATGTCGGCGCGCCGCAGGACGTGGCGACGACCGCGAGCGCCACGACGGCGACGAGTCGGAGGCCTTGGGCAGTCACGCCGGGATCCTAGACCGATCGGCTGGATGGGGCGTCGCGACCCGTTGGACATGGCAGAGCCCGTCGCCCCCAAGCGACGGGCTCTGCGGGTCGGTGGAGTCGCTCACCGGCTCCTCCGACGGCTCAGCGGCCCGGCCATCGCAGCCGAGCGCCGGCGAGATCGTCCCGAGGCCCCCAGGCGTCAGAACGCTCTATGTGGTTGGTCAGTTGCTCGCCGCCTGGACCGAAAGGACCGCCGGCAGCACGACCAGGATCAGCATCATCGCCAACGCGACCAGCATCCCACTTCGCAGGGCAGCGAAGGCGATCGGTCGGATGGAGGTGCGCATGCCGGTGAGACGCCGAAGGGCTCCGGGATGTTTCGCGTTCCTGGCCGGAGTTTCGCGGCCGGTCGTCAGGGGTTCGCTCAGTACCGCTGGCGGAACGCGACGACGTCGGAATGGTAGGTGGTCGCCTTCGTGATGAACCGGACCCGCAGGGTGTAACTGCCCGGGCGCAGGGATGCCGCGTGGCCAAGCCGGACGCGGATGATCTTCGCGGAACGTTGGGTGGGATAGAGCGTCCGTCGGGTCGTTTCACCCCATCGGATGAGCTTGCCCTGCGCGTCACGAAGCGTCCAGCGGAAGGCGCCCCGTTCCGGCACCGTGCCGATCTCGCGAGCGGCGAGGCGGACGGTGGCATACACGGCGCCCGAACGTCGCGACACGTCGCGGACCTTGCCCTTGACCGCGACGTCGCGAACGGGCGCGTAGAACTTGGCGCGCAGGACGTCGGCCATCTCGGTGTAGCCGCGGTCGTTGTCGAGGGTCCAGATGCCCACGCCGGCGAACCCGCTGACGATCGCGTAGTCGTATTTGGCGGCGGCGCTCCGCTCGTCCTCGAAGTAGACCTGACGCCAGGTGTCCTTGACCTTGTCGCGATAGGTATAGAACGCGCTGCCCTCGAGGGCGTCGTCGTAGCGGACGACCTTGGGGCGGGACTTGAGGAAGTCGCGGGCGCTGGCGTACGTCACGCTGCGGACCGACCCGTAGGTCTTCTTGTCGCGCTGGACGGAGGCGTTCGGCACCTTGCTCGTGACGGGCCAGTCCATGCCGTAGAACGGGACGCCCAGCAGCAGCGAGTCGGCGGGGGCCCATTGCAGGATCCGGTCCATGTGGATCTTCACGTTGCGCGCCGCGTGGTCCAGGGGCGCGATCGCGCCGGTGATCGTGGATCCGGACCAGCGGTAGTTGTAGGTCATGACCATCTGCCGATCGACCACGCCGACGAGGCCCTTGATGATCCGCTCGCTGCCACCGGCCGACAGCGCGTTCACGAGCTGGGCATCGGGGAAGCGCGCCTTCATCGCGGCCGCGAACCGCGTCACGAACGGGATGTAGTACTTGCCCAACGGGTTGAGCGCGCCGACCGGTTCGAAGTCGAGGCCGGCGCCGTCCGCCTTGCGTTCAGCCATGAGGTCGAGGGCCTCGGCGATGAACCGGTCCTGGGCGATCGTATTCGTCAGGAACTTCGTCATCTTCGCGTAGCCCTCGGTCGAATCGAAGAGCTGGAAGGTGGGTACCACGCGCACGCCGCGGTCATGGGCGGCGTTGGTCACCGCGGCCGCGTCCTCGCCCATGTACTCGCGATAACCCACCCAGTCCCGGTCGATCGCGCCGTTGGACTTGATGCCGAGGCCGAAGAACGCGATGGTCGAGACGATGTCGTAGTCGAGGCGATCGACGGTGCCGGCGTCGAGCCGCCAGTACGGGAGATACCCATAGACCTCGTGGCTGAGCGGCTCGATGCCGACGATCCGGTCGCGGATCTCGGTCGCCGCGTGGACGGACGGGGTGCCGGACGGGAGCGCCCCGACGAGCACCGCGAGGGCGAGCAGGGGGGCCGCGAACAAGCGTCGGGAGGTGTGGGGTCGCACGCTTCCAAGGAAACCCTGTCTGGCGCGAGTTGTCTACCCGCCCGTTCGTCCGGCCCGTCGCTGGCTCCCACGCCTAGAACATCTGTTCTATACTGGCGTGCCCCCGTCAAGCCGGCCCCCGACCGGAGCGACCCCGTGGCACCCGTCCCGTACGCCGAACTCCACTGCCACACCAACTTCTCGTTCCTCGATGGCGCCTCACCCGCGGACGACCTGGTCGAGCGGGCCGTGGAGCTTGGTCTGACCGGGCTGGCCGTCACCGATCACGCCGGACTGTACGGGGCCGTCCGGTTCGTGACCGCCGCGGAAGCGGCCGGACTCCATCCGGTCATCGGGCTCGAGATCGGATTGCGTGATCCGGCGGTCGCGGATCCGGGTGGGATCGTGGTGGCGCCACGGCGTGGTCGTCGCAAGCCGCGTCGCACGAACGCTGATCCCGGGACGGGCGGCGGGTTCGGGTCGTTGGTCGCGGAGGGGGTGCCGGATCGGCCACGGGCCGAGCGACCGCGGCTCCCCGGCTATCGCGAGCCGGTCAAGGAGGACCTGCGGGGGATCGGGGAGCGCGGTCGCGGTCCGCACCTCGTGCTGCTGGCCCGCTCGCAGGTGGGCTGGCGGAGCCTGTCGCGACTGATCTCGCACGCGAACATGGCCGGGACCAAAGGGATGCCGCGGTTCACCCAGGCGCTGCTCGCCGAGCATACCGAGGGACTCGTCGCGCTCAGTGGCTGCCGCGACGGGGAGCTGGCTCGTCGGCTGCGGGTGGGCGACCGAGCCGGGGCGCGGGCCGTGGCCGAGCGCTACGCGACGATCTTCGGGCGTGGCGATGGCCCGGCCACGAGCGGGTTCTTCCTCGAGCTGTCGCACCATCTCCTGCCCGACGACGACTGGCTCGTGGCGGAGTTCGCGACACTCGCCGGCGAGCTGGGGCTGCCGGTGGTCGTGACCAACGACGCCCACTACGCCCGGCCCGAGGACCGGGAACTCGCCGACGTGCTCACCGCGATCCGTCACGGTCGGACGCTCGAGACGCTCGGGGACCTGCGGCGGTCGGACGGTGAATCGTTCCTGAAATCCGGGGAGGAGCTCGCGGCGCTCGTGCCGGTCGACGGGGTCGATGGAGCGGGGGCCCGGGTCGGTCGGGCGTGGGCGGAGGGGATCGCGACGTCGGTGGAGCTCGCGGCGTCGTGTTCGGTCGACCTGGGCTTCGAGCAGTACCGCTTCCCGGGCTTCCCGGTGCCGGACGGGGAGACGCCGTTCAGCTATCTCGTGGAGCTGTGCAACACCGGCGCGCGACGGCGCTACCACCCGCTGACCCCGCCGGTGGTCCGCCAACTCGCGCACGAACTCGATGTCATCGAGCGCACGGGGCTCGCGGAGTTCTTCCTCATCTGCTGGGATCTCATGCGTTTCGCGAAGGAGCGCGGGATCCCGGCCCAGGGGCGGGGGAGTGCCGCGGGTTCGATCGTGGCGTACGTACTGGGGATCAGCCGCGTGGAGCCCATCCGCCACAACCTGCTGTTCGAGCGATTCATCAACGAGGGCCGGACGACGTACCCCGATGTGGACATCGATTTCTCGAGCGAGCGGCGGGAGGAGGTCATCCAGTACGTCTACGGGCGTTACGGGCCGGACCACACCGGGATGGTCTGCAACCTTGTTACGTACCGGGCACGTTCGGCGGTCCGCGAGGTGGGCCACGCGCTGGGGTTCCCGCGGCCGCTGGTGGATCGCGTGGCCAAGGCGCTCGAGACGTACGACAGCGTGATGGTCCGCCGCGACCTCGAGGCCGACGGGGGGTTCGCGGAGTTCTTCCAGCGACCGGGGGAGGACGGGTCGGCGGCGGGAGCGGCGGCGGGGTCGGCGGCACGATCGGGCGCGCGTGGGCTGACCGACGGGATGGGCCAGTTGGCGGGGAGGGGCGGGGTCGCGGGGGCCGGGGCCGGCGCCGGGGCGGGGGCCGGGGCGGGGGCCGGGGCGGGGGCCGGGGCCGGGGCCGGGGCGGGGGCCGGGGCCTCCAATACCAGTGGGGTTCCTGCCACGAATGAGCGTGGAGGCTCGACCAGCCGACGATCTGGTGATCCCTCCACGCTCATACGTTCCGGTCACGCCAATACCAGTGGAGATCCGGCGCCCGAGGCCCACGAACCTCTCGACGACCGGCTGGCGCCGCGGACCGGCGTGCGGGGCGGGGGGACGTCCGACGACGAGGGTGGCCCCGGCGACACCCCGGCCAGCGTGGCGTGGCTACGGGCGGGCCGCGGGACGGGATACGCGACAGCAGGACCCGGGACCCGCCCGGGGACCGGATACCAGCCCGTGGATCCCGAGAGCGGCCAGCTGGAACCGGCGCCGCGCCGGACGGATCGGTTGGGTCGGCCCAGCCACTGGGATCCGCCAGCACCGGCGGCCGGGGCGCTTGGGCGTGGCGGTGATCGGTCATCGGTCGCTCGTCTGGAGCCGGAGGCACCGCCCCAGGCCCGTGGCGGTTCGACGGTGGGACTCAGCGACTGGGAGCGCTGGCTGGAGTTCTGCGCCCGCATCGATGGCTTCCCGCGACACCTCTCGATCCACAGTGGCGGGATGCTCGTGACCGCCGCTCCACTGATCGATATCGCCCCGCTGGAACGGGCGACCATGGTGGATCGGGTCGTGGTCCAGTTCGACAAGCGCGACGTCGAGTCGCTCAAGCTCATCAAGCTGGACCTGCTGGGGCTCGGGATGCTCGCCGCGATGGACGAGACGCTCCAGCTCATCGAGCACGACTGCGCCGTCTGCCTGGATCTGGATCGTCTGCCCGAGGACGTCCCCGAGGTCTTCGAGATGCTCCAGGCGGCCGACACCGTGGGCGTGTTCCAGGTGGAGAGTCGGGCGCAGATGCAGACGCTCCCCAAGTCCCGGCCGCAGAACCTCGACGATCTCGTGGTTGAGGTGGCGATCATCCGGCCCGGCCCCATCCAGGGGAACGCCGTCCATCCGTTCCTGCGTCGACGACAGGGCCTCGAACCGGTGACCTACCTCCATCCCAGCCTGGAGCCGGTCCTCAAGGATTCGATGGGCGTGATCCTCTACCAGGAGCAGGTCATGCGCGTCGCCATCGAGGTGGCGGGCTTCACTCCGGCCGAATCGGATGGGTTCCGGCGGGCGATGGGCACGTGGCGGTCCAGCCGCGAGATGGAGAAGCTCCATCGTCGATTCGTGGATGGGGCGATGGAGCAGCCGGGCATGGAGGAGGCCACCGCCGAGGAGCTGTTCCGGCAGGTCGCGGCGTTCGCCAGCTTCGGGTTCGCCAAGTCGCACGCAGCGGCGTTCGCGCGGACGGCGTACGAGTCGGCCTTCCTGAAACTCTTCTACCCGGCGCAGTTCCTCGTCGGGCTCATCAACGCCCAGCCGATGGGCTTCTACCCGGTGGAGGTGCTGGTCAACGACACGAAGCGTCACGGCGTCGCGGTCCTCCCCGTGGACATCAACGCGTCCGCCTATCGGACCACGACCGAATGGGTGGGACGTCCCGGCGAACCGGTGCCGGATGGGGCCGGTATCACGGCGCGACCGGAGCCGATCCGGTCATCCGCGTGCGTCGTGCCCTCGGCCGAGTCGCGCGAGCGCTGGACCCCGGCCGTGACCGAGGGCTGGGGCGTGCGACTGGGGCTGCACCTCGTCAAGGGCATCGGTGAACAGCAGCAGGCTCGCCTCGATGCGGAGCTGGCGCGCGGTCCGTACCGGACGCTGATGGACGTGGTGGAGCGGACGGACCTGCCCGAGGAGACGCTCGAACGGCTCATCCGGACCGGGGGGCTGGATTCGCTGGGTCGACCGCGCCGGGAACTGCTCTGGCAACTCCGGGAGGTGACGGGACGACGTTCCGCGGCGGCCGGTCGACCGCTGGATCTGCGGCTCCCCGCGACCGAGGCGCCGGACCTCCCGCCACTCACCGAATCGGAGCGGGTCGGCGATACCTACGCGGTGATCGGGCTCGATGCGCGTCGGCAGGTCACGGCGCTCTTCCGCCCGGTGCTCGATCGACTGGGGGCGGTGACCAACGCGGAACTGTCCGAGCGGCGGCCGGGTCCGGTCCGGGTGGGTGGTCTCGTGGTGACCCGCCAGCATCCGATGACGGCCAAGGGGACGGTCTTCCTCGCGATGGAGGACGAGACCGGGATGATCAACGTCACGCTCTGGCCGGACACGTGGGCCAGGCTCCGGTCCGTGGTCCGGCGCCATGCCCTGTTGATGGTGGACGGAGATCTCCAGCGTGAGGGATCGGTGGTCAACGTGATCGCGCACGCCGTCCAGCCACTCCCCGAGGTGGCCGCCGCGGCCGGTGGTCCCGACCACCCGACCGGCGTGCGTCAGACCGGGTACGCCGGGATGCGGCGCCTGGGGTGACCGGCGCGGGACCCGGTGCCTCGCGGCAAGGCCTAGCGGCGGGCGCCGGCCTTCTGCGATCGCTCCTTCTTCGCGGCCGCGCGGCGCTGCTCCTCGGCTCGTCGCGCCCGGTTCGGGCTCGATAGCTGGAGGAACCGTCGGTACCACGCGGCGCTCGCGGCGAAGAGCGCGCCCATGATCGGCGAGAACAGGAACGCATAGAGGATCGCGCCCTGGATCTCGGCAGCGGTCACGCTCAGCCCATCGCCAAGCCGACCGCTCACGATCAGCAGCGAGAAGGCGAGCGCCGACACGATCCCGACCATGAGCCCGATCAGCCAGCTCCCGCCCCGCGCGAGGAACCCGGCAAGGAAGACCCCGCCGATGGCCGGCGTCTGGATGAAGTACGTGAACAGGATCTGGGCGAAGACGTCCGCCGTGCCGAGCGCGTAGATCGCGATGCCGCTCGCGACGACCAGGAGGGCCGGGATCCACAACGCCTTCTGACGCACGTGCGTCGAGAAGTTCCGAAGGTCGCCCCGGACGTCGAGGGGGTGGATCGCGGCACGGAACGCGCGACCGATACCCATCCGCTCCGGCTGCCCGGCCGAGGTCGTGGCGCCTCGCGCGCTTGACGACGGCGTCTCGCTGGACCCCGGGGTCGTCGACTCCTGGCCGTCCGGATCGTCCATCTCGGAGCGGTAGCGACGGCGTGCCTCGGCTCGGTCGGTCCTCTTGGCGCGGGCCACGGATATCTCCAGTGCGGTGTCGGCAGGTGGCAGGGTCTGCGCATCGTAGTCCATCGCGTCACGTAAGCCGCAGCTAAGGGGCGCCTGCTACAACGGTCGCCTCACCAGACCGCCACCCGTGTCCCGCCGGGAGGTCAGTCATGCGTCGGACCCGGTCGGGACATCTCATGTTGGTCGTGACACTCGCTCTGCTGGTCGGTCTTTGGCCGGCGGCGTCGACCGCGCCCGCCCTTGCCGCCGTCGTGGCGTGGCCACCGTCGACCTTGGTGATCAGCGAGTTCCAGACCGGGGGCGCGTCGGCATCGGACGAGTTCGTCGAGGTCGCGAACCAGGGCATCGGACCGGTCGATCTGGCGGGTCTCGAGGTGGCCTACGCGACGTCGTCCGGTTCGAGTGTGACGCGCAAGGCGACCTGGGCGGGATCGACCGTGCTCGACGCCGGACGCCGTGTCCTGATCGCGAACACGTCCGGCATCTTTGCCGGCGTCGCCGACATGACGTATTCGGGTGGCTTCGCGGCGACCGGTGGTGCCCTCGTCCTGCGCGTCGTCGGCGGGTCAGCGATCGACGCCGTCGGCTGGGGCGACGCCTCGAGTGGATTTGTGGAGGGCACGGCCGCAACGGCGCCCTCGGCCGGGTCAAGTCTGGAGCGGGCGCCCGGTGGCGCTGCGGGCAACGGGACGGACACGAATGACAACGCGAGAGACTGGTTCGTCCAGGGCGTGCCCACGCCACAGGGCGTCGGAGCGCCCGCCGTCCCGACACCGGAGCCGACCCCGACGCCCGAGCCGACGCCGACCCCGACACCGGAGCCGACCCCGACCCCGACACCGGAGCCGACGCCGACCCCGACACCGGAGCCGACCCCGACGCCCGAGCCGACGCCGACCCCGACACCGGAACCGACCCCGACCCCGACACCGGAGCCGACCCCGAACCCGACACCGGAGCCAACCCCGACGCCGAACCCGACGCCGGAGCCAACCCCGACCCCGACCCCTGTCGCCACACCGATGTCGATCCCGATCTTCGCCGCACGTTGGCTGGCGGACGGTGATTCGGCCACCGTCGACGGCACGCTCACGGTCGCCCTCGGCTCGATCGAGGCGGGGCGGAGCGGGTTCGTCGAGGATGTCAGCGGCGGCATCGGCATCTATCTCGACGCGCCGGTCGAGGGCACCTATCCGGCCGGGACCATGGTGCGGATCGCGGGGATACTCGGCTCGAGGTACGGCCAACGGGTCTTGCGCGTCGCCGAGATCGACATCACGGCGGGGGGCGTGATCACGCTGCCTGCGGCCCCGGTCGTTGCGACTGGCGCCGCGGGCGAGGCCTCTGAGGGTGCGCGGATCGCGATCAGCGGCCCGATCACCACGACGCCGAGCCAGTTGACGGACGGTCTGGCCTTCGACGTCGACGACGGGAGTGGTCCCGTACGCGTCGTCATCGGTCCGGTTGCCCTGGGCGGGCTCTTGCCGGTCCGTGGGCAGGTCGTGACCGTTCGAGGCCCGCTCGGCCAGCGCGACAGCTCCGGGACCGGCACGACGGGCTATCGCGTGAACGCGATGGAGCCCGAGGACCTCGTGATCCACGAGCCGGATCCCACACCTGCCCCGACCCCGACCCCCACACCCGCCCCCACACCCGCCCCGACCCCGACGCCCGCCCCGACGCCGACACCGATCCCGAGCGCGGGCTCGACCATCGCCTCGATCCGCGGGGCGTCGATCGGCACCATCGTCGATGTCCGCGCGGTGGTGCTTGCGGAGGCCGGACGGACCGGGACGCCGCGCCTCGTCGCCGTCGGAGATCCGACGGGCGGCGTCGCCATCCGGCTTCCGGCCGCGCTCGATCCGTCCCGCGGCACCGTCGTGGTCGTCCATGGACGGCTGGCGGCGCCATACGGGCAACTCGAAGTCCGCCCGCTCGCCGATGGCGTGAACGTCGACGGGACCGAGGCATTGCCGGCCCCAGCCACGCTCGGCCCTGGTGCGCTCGGCGAATCCGACGAGGGTCGCCTGGTCACGCTGACCGGCCACGTCACGAAACGGCCCGTCAAGGGAGCCGGGGGTGATATCTCCGTCGTCGTCGAGCGGGCCGACGGATCGGCCATCCGCGTCATGGCGGACGGGTCGAGCGGTCTTGACCGCGACGCCCTCACCGTCGGCGCCACGTACCGGTTCACCGGGATCGTCGGGCAACGCGCGACCCGCTCCGGCGCGCTCGACGGCTATCGGGTCTGGCTGCGCGACCACGCGGACATCGTTCTCATCAACGCTCCCGTCGCGAGCCCATCGCCAACACCGCGAGGGTCGGCCGCTCCAAGCGGGTCCGCGGGCCCGGCCGTCATCTCGATCGAGCGCGCTCGGTCGATCCTCGATCGCATCGTCGCAGTCGTCGGCATCGTCACGACCCGCGCCAACCTCATCGACGCGTCAGGCCGGCTCGTCGTCATCCAGGACGCCAGCGGCGCCATCGAGGTCCGCCTGCCGACCGACGTCGCCGCTCCGGCGATCGGCAGTCGCGTGCGCGTCACCGGCACTGTCGGGACGTCCTATGGCGCTCCAAGGCTCAAGGCCGACCGCATCGAACGGCTCGGCGCTGCCGGCGTGCCGACGCCGATGACGCTGCACGGCGAGCCGCGCGAAGCCCACGAGTGGCGCTTGGTGACGATCCGGGGTCGCCTCGACAGCATCCGCAAGCTCGGCGACCGCTGGCGGGCCGAACTCATCGTCGGATCGGCACGCGTGGTGGTCGTCGGGCAGAGTGGCGCCGCGATCCCGATCACAAGCTTGATCGACGGGCGGATGGCCTCCGTCACGGGCATCGTCCGCCGGCCGTACCCGACGGCCACGGATCGACGGTTCACGATCCTGCCGCGTGGGCGGTCCGACCTCAAGGTCGACGCGGCCGGTCTGGTCCCACGAGCCGGGGCGGGCGGGACGGGCGCGGCGTCATCGAGCACCAGCCCCGCGGGCCCCGGGGCCGCCACGCCAGGGCTCGCGAATGATGGCCCAGGCGCCGGCGGCACCGGGGTGGCACCGGACGCGGACGTGCGGGATCTCTCGGCGCGCGTCGGGGAGACGGTACGAGTCGGCGGCCTGGTCGGAGACCTCTTCGACGGCGGCTTCGAGCTCGACGACGGCACGGCCGTGGGATCCGTGGTCCTGCGAGGCGAGGCCGGTGAGTTGCTGGTCCTCATCGAGTCCGGTGACGCGATCAACGTCACCGGGACCGTGGAGATGACGGACCGCGGGGCGACGCTGATCGCCACCGACCCCGCCGGCGTGGTCGTGGCCACCTTGGACGCGGCGACCGACCTCGGTCCGGCCGAGCCGCCGACGGACGGTCCCTCGGCCGCGCCGGCGACCGGGGCCCCGGAGTCTCCCAACGCCGCCGGACTGTGGGCGCTCCCTGGGGACGCGCTGCCGGGTGCGGCCGGTCTCCTGACGCTCGCCGCGGTGTCGGCGATCTCGGCGGCCGTCACCATCGCCCGGCGTCGTCGGATGGAGCGCGTGCTCGCCGGTCGGGTGGCCGTTCGGCTGGCCGCGTTCGCGGGTCGTGGCGACCCGACGCAACCCGATCCCGCGGCCCTCGAGCTGCCCCCAGGCGGGTCCGAGAGCGGTCCACGCTCAGCTGAGCACGATCCACGCGTGAGTGGCCACGCTTGACGCTCGTGAGAAGGCGGGACTATCCTCGGCCGAGTTTCGCAGCCGCGGAGCACGGGAACCGAACGAGGAGAGGTCTTGCCGAACGCGGACACCCGCGTAGAACCACACGTGGATCGCCGCATCGCGATCCCTGAAGGCGACCGGCAGTACCACATCGGTCTCGGCCCAGGTGAGTTGGCCGAGTACATCCTCCTCCCCGGCGACCCAGATCGGAGTTCGCGCATCGCCGCGCGCTTCGACACGGTGGAGCTGGAGCATCGCCATCGCGAGTTCGCGAGCGTCACCGGCACCTACCGGGGACAGCGCGTCTCGGTCGTGGCGACCGGGATCGGGACCGACAACGTCGAGATCGTGGTGGCGGAGATCCTGGCCATCACGACCCGCCCGACCTTCGTCAGGGTCGGATCGTGCGGGGCGCTCCAGCCGGAGATGCAGCTCGGCGATCTTGTCATCACGACCGGAGCCGTCCGCCTCGAGGCGACCACGAGCTTCTTCGTGCATGACGGGTTTCCCGCGGTCGCCGACTATGAGGCGGTCGCGGCCCTCGTCGAGGCGGCGGTCCGGCTGGGCCATCGCCACCACGTCGGGATAACGGCGACGGCTCCGGGGTTCTTCGGTGCGCAAGGGCGCCCCATCCCGCAGCTACCTATCCGCTACCCTGACCTCGCGGAGGACATGGCCCGCCAACGGGTCCTGAACTTCGAGATGGAGGCGTCGGCACTGCTCGTGCTCTCGTCACTCGCCCGCTGTCGAGCCGGCGTCGTCTGTGCGGTGTATGCCAATCGGACGACCGGCGAGTTCGTCAACGGTGACGCGAAGGACGCGGCCGAGGCGGCCTGTGTCGAGACAGGTCTCGAAAGCCTGCTCATCCTGGCCGAGATGGATCGCCAGAAGCGCGACGCCGCGACGGACCATTGGCGGCCGTCGCTCTGGCGATGAACGAGGACCACATCGAATATCACTGACCCTGGTATCCCTGGGCGGATGCGGGACAAAGGTTCCCGCAACGCTCGCAAGCCGAGGAGGAGCCCGATGGCCGAGGCCTATTGCGTCAAGGACAAGAAGAAGGTGGAAGTCGTGAATCCGCAGCGGATCACGATGAAGAACGGCAAGGCCGCGCTGCAGGGCACGTGCCCCGTGTGCGGCGGCAAGGTCTTCAAGATCGGCGGCTGAGCCACCCTTCTCAACGCAAGATCGAGAACGACCCCTGCCGAACGCCGGCGGGGGTCGTTCCATGTCTCGAGCCGTTGGCAACCGGTTCGAATCCGTCGGTGACTCGCGCGACGTCGTACGATGGTCGTCCACGCGGTGTCCGGTGGCCGTCCCTCACGCGCCCGTCGACCGTGCTGCGACCAGACACCTGACCGGCCCGGCGACGATCCGGGACGAGCCGCGAGGAGACCACCACCCATGACCACCCGAGTCGGCATCAACGGCTTCGGCCGCATCGGCCGCCAGTCGCTCAAGGCGCTCATCGAGCGTGCGCCCGATGTCGAGGTGGTCGCGGTCAACGACCTCGTCGATGCCGAGATGAACGCCCTGCTGTTCAAGCACGACTCGACGTACGGCGCCTATGACGGCGACGTCCGGGCCGGTGACCGTTCGATCATCATCGACGGCCGGGAGATCAGCATCCTCGCGGAGAAGGACCCGGCGGCCCTGCCGTGGGGCGATCTCGGGGTCGACATCGTCCTCGAGAGCACGGGGATCTTCACGAGTGCCGACAAGGCGGGTGCCCACATCGCGGCCGGCGCGAAGAAGGTCATCATCAGCGCGCCGGCGAAGGACGAGGACATCACGATCGTCCTGGGCGTCAACGAGGACCGCTACGACCCGAGCGCCCACCACATCATCAGCAACGCGAGCTGCACGACGAACTGTCTCGCGCCGGCCGCGAAGGTGGTCCACGACCTGCTGACCATCGAGATGGGCCTGATGAACACGATCCACAGCTACACCAACGATCAGCGCATCCTCGACGTCGCCCATAAGGACCCTCGCCGAGCCCGGAGCGCCGGTCAGAACATCATCCCGACCACGACCGGCGCCGCAAAGGCACTCGCCCTCGTGATCCCGGACCTCAAGGGCAAGTTCGACGGGTTCAGTCTCCGCGTGCCGACCCCGACGGTCAGCGTCGTGGACTTCACCGCGACGGTCAGGCGATCGACGTCCGTGGCGGAGCTCAACGACGCCTTCCGCACCGCGGCCGCGGGACCGCTCAAGGGCATCCTGGGCGTGTCGGACGAGCCGCTCGTGTCGATGGACTTCAAGGGCGACAGCCGCTCGTCGATCATCGATGCCGACTCGACCATGGTCCTGGGCGGGAACATGGTCAAGGTCATCAGCTGGTACGACAACGAGTGGGGATACAGCTGTCGCGTGGCGGATCTGATCTCGTTCGTGGCGGCGCGCCTGCCCGTCACGGCCTGAGGCTCGGACGCCAGCATGGACCTCCGAACCATCCGCGATGTCGACGTTGCGGGCAAGCGCGTCTTCGTCCGGGTCGACTTCAACGTCCCGCTCGCTGACGGCAAGGTCACCGATGACTCGCGCATCCGCGCGTCGATCCCGACGATCGCCACGCTCCTCAATGCTGGCGCGAGCGTCGTCCTTGCCAGCCATCTCGGTCGGCCGAACGGCAAGGTGCAGGACGGGCTGCGGCTCCGTCCCGTGGGCCAGCGCCTGACCGAGCTGCTGCGCCGGAATGTGCCGGTGACGGGCGATGCGCTCGGCGTGGGCACGGAGGACGCCGTCAGGCGACTCCGGCCCGGTGAACTGCTGCTCCTGGAGAACCTGCGGTTCCATTCCGAGGAGGAAGCCAACGATCCAGGCTTCGCGGCCGCGTTGGCCGCCTATGCGGACATCTACGTCAACGACGCGTTCGGGACCGCGCATCGGGCCCATGCCTCAACCGTGGGGATCGCCACGATCCTGCCCGCGTACGCTGGCCTCCTGATGGAGCGCGAGCTCGCGGCCTTGTCCATGCTGCTGGAGTCACCGAAGCGCCCGTTCGCGGCGATCTTGGGCGGCGCGAAAGTGTCCGACAAGATCCGCGTGATCGACCACCTCCTGACGAAGGTGGACCTGCTCATCCTTGGCGGCGGGATGGCCAACACGTTCCTCCTCGCCCAGGGCAAGGCCGTCGGCAAGAGCCTGGCCGAGCCGGATCGTGCCGACGACGCTCGCCGGATCCTGGCCACGGCCGAGGCGAACGGGGTCGAGGTCATCCTGCCCATCGACGTCATCGTGGCCAAGGAGGTCACGCGCGGGACCGAGTACAAGACGCTCCCCGCGGAAAAGATCCCCGCGTCCTGGCACATCGTGGATCTCGGCAAGGCGAGCCAGGACCTGATGGTCGCGTCGCTCGCGAAGGTCAAGACGGTCTTCTGGAACGGGCCGCTGGGCGTGTTCGAGATCCCGTCCTTCGCGCACGGCACCAACGCGGTCGCGCGGATGCTCGCCGATCGCGCCGATGCCGGGGCGACCGTGGTCGTCGGCGGCGGCGATTCGGTCGCGGCGGTGACGCAGCAGGGCCTCGCCGAACGCATGACCCACATCTCGACCGGTGGTGGCGCCTCGCTCGAGTTCCTCGAGGGCCGCGAACTGCCCGGCGTGACCGTGCTGCTCGATCACGCGGAAGCCACGGCGTGAACACAGCGATCGAACGGGTCGACGCCCGCGAGATCCTCGATTCGCGGGGTAACCCGACGGTCGAAGTGGACGTCGTCCTCATCGACGGTTCCGTCGGTCGTGCGGCGGTCCCATCAGGCGCGTCGACCGGCGCGCACGAGGCGGTCGAGCTGCGGGACGGCGACAAGAACCGATATGGCGGCAAGGGTGTCCTTCGCGCGGTCGCCAACGTCGAGGAGACCATCGGGCCGGCGCTGGACGGACTCGACGCCAGCGACCAGGCCGGCATCGACGGGGTCCTGATCGACCTCGACGGGACCCCGAACAAGGCATCGCTCGGCGCGAACGCGATCCTGGGCGTCTCGCTGGCCTGCGCCCACGCGGCTGCGGCGAGCGCGGATCTTCCGCTCTACCGCTATCTCGGCGGGGTCGGCGCGCGCACCCTGCCGGTCCCGATGTTCAACATCCTCAATGGCGGCCGCCACGCGCAGGACTCCACGGACTTCCAGGAGTTCATGGTGATGCCCGTCGGGCTCGACACGTTCAGCGACGCGCTGCGGGCCGGGGCGGAGATCTTTGCGGCGCTGCGCGGGATCCTCCACGACGAGGGCCACGCGACCGGGCAGGGCGACGAGGGTGGGTTCGCGCCGTCGCTCGGGTCGAACGAAGCGGCAGTCGAGGTGATCCTGCGGGCCATCGAGCGCGCGGGCTACCGCCCCGGCGTCGACATCGGGATCGCCCTGGACCCGGCCACCACGGAGCTCGTGGAAGCCGGCACCGGTGCGGACGGCGCCGCGACTCGCTACGTCCTCGCGCGCGAGGGCCGCACGCTGGATTCGGGCGAACTGGTGGATCTCTGGGCCGACTGGGCCGCCCGCTACCCGATCATCTCGATCGAGGATGGCCTCGCGGAGGACGATTGGGCGGGCTGGCAGCATCTCGTCGAGCGCCTCGGCGACACGGTCCAGCTCGTCGGCGACGACCTGCTGGTCACGAATACCGCCCGCATCGCCCGGGCGATCGACGCCGGGGCCGCCAACTCCGTGCTGATCAAGCTCAACCAGATCGGGACGCTCACCGAGACGATCGAGGCGATCGAGCTCGCGCGCGGCGCCGGCTGGTCCGCGGTCGTCTCGCATCGGTCCGGCGAGACGGAGGACACCACCATCGCCGACCTCGTCGTGGCGATGGGGACCGGACAGATCAAGACCGGCGCGCCGTCGCGCTCCGAGCGCGTGGCGAAGTACAACCGGTTGCTCCGGATCGAGGGCGAGCTTGGTGACGGGGCCCGGTATCTCGGTCGTCGTGCGCTCTCGGGGATCCCGAACTCGCCGCGCTTCGCGCCGATCAGCGTGGGAGCCGGGACCGACGGATGAGGCGGTTCGTGGACCGCGGGGCGATCACCGCAGCCTATGTCGGGATCGGGATGGCCGTCACGATCGCGATCAGCTTCATGCTCGTGATCCCGATCGAGGCGTTCGTCTGGCTCCTCGCGTTGCCAGCCGGCGTGATCATCGGCTACTACGCGAACGCGCGGTCTGATCGACGAGCCGGGCCATGGCGCCGGATCCTGCTCAATGCGGTCTTCGCCGGCGTCGTGACGGCGCTGACCACGTCGCTCCTGCTCCTCGGCACCAAGGCGCTATTCTTCTATGCCGACACGGGCTATCCGACCTTCAACCGGGCCGACGAGAACGGCCAGCCGATCCCGCCGGTCTGCGAGACCGGTGCGGCCTGCGTGTATGCCCGCTACGTCGACGACGGCCGTGAGGCCGAGATGGCCGCTCTCGGGGTGACCGACGTGGAGACGTTCGGCGCGCTTTACTGGCGCGAACAGCTCGGGACGTCGGTGTTCGTGTTCTCACTCACGGCCATCGGCAGTCTCATCGGTGGTGGACTGTACGGGACCTTCCGGCCGAAGCCGGATCGGACGACCGCGGCCGAACTGCCTGCCCGCGCGCTGTAGAGGACTCTGCCTCCGCCAGGACTAACCTTCGGCGGGCTTCTTGGCCTTCGTGGGAGCCTTCGCGGTCGCCTTCGGCGTCGCGGTCTTCGCCTTCGGCGTCGCGGTCTTCGCCTTCGGCGTCGCGGCCTTCTTCGTGGCGGCCTTGGCCTTCGTGCCGGTCGACTTGGGGGCGACCTTCGGAGCGGCTGGTGCCGCGGTCGCTTCGGCGGCCTTCGCGGCGGCGGCCTCGGCTCGGGCGGTCTTGCTCAGCGCTGCGCGGGCCTTGCCGGCCGCGGTCTGGGCACCCTTCGCCTTGCCAGCCTTGCCGGCGGCGATCCGGGCCTTCGCCGCCTTTTGGGCGGCGGCCTTGCCGGTCTGCTTGGCGACGTGCGCGCCGGCGGTCACATGCGTGCCACCGAGCGCCGCGTTGACCTTGCGCGTCAGGCGTGACTTGCGACGCGCGGCAGCGTTCGGGTGGATGGCACCGGCCTTCGCCGCGCGGTCGAGCGCGCTGAGCGCCTCCACGAGGGCTTCGGTCGGATCGATCGTGGACGTGCCGGTGGTCGTCGCCGCGGCCAGAGCCTTCGACACGAGCGTCTTCGCGGCACTGCGGCGCGGCTGAAGGACCTCGTGGCGGCTCTGGGCCTGACGGACGCGCTTGAGTCCTGACGGCGTGCGAGCGCCGGTCCAGGTGCGGGGCGTCTTGGCCAAGGTGGGCAAACCTCTGTGATCGGGTGGTCTTGGGCGCGAGGCACGGGGAGGGTGCCGGGCGCGAAGGCGGATGGTATCACAGGTCCCTGGCGCCGCCGGGTGGGTGGGGGCGGGCGTGGTTGCGGGCCGGGTGCGTGGCGAGCGTGCAGGCAATGGGCCCGCGCTCCCGCGCGCGCCCGTTCATGTCAGATGTCACTCAGCTGAGCACTGGTCACGGTTCGCGGGCGATCCGGGCCCGGATACCGGCGGAGATGGCCGCGACTCGTGACAGATGATCGTCTCGTGCCCCAGATGTCACAGAGCCGACCGCCGGTGAGGGTCTGGGGCTGACCAGCGCTCACCTGAGTGTCCTTTGGCAGGATCTGGGCCGCCGAGGTCCGGTGTGGGCCATCTGGGCCCGTGAGGATGGCCGCGGCGGCCGCATCGGACCGTGTGACCCGCCACACTACGGCCCGTGATCGCCATGCTCGGCGGCCTCGGCGCCGCCATGCTGTGGGCCTCCGCGACACTCGCTTCATCGCGCTCCAGCCGGATGCTGGGATCGCGCGTCGTCCTCGCCTGGGTGATGCTCATCGGCGCTGTCATCGGGCTCCCGATCGCGGCGCTCAGCCCGCTCGAGCGGCCGATCTCCGCCGGGGCCGTGGCGATCATCATCCTCTCGGGGCTCTGCTACACGGGTGGCTTGCTGACCGCGTACAGCGCGCTGCGGATCGGCAAGGTGTCGATCGTGGCGCCCATCGTCGCGACCGAAGGCGCCATCGCAGCGATGATCGCCGTCGCGCTTGGCGATCCGTTGTCACTGGCCGCGGCGATCACGTTGGGGATCATCGTCGTCGGGGTGGTGCTCTCATCGCTCGAGCCTTCGAAGAAGGAGGTTGCCGCCGGCGACTTCGATATCACGGCGGACGCGCTCGATTCCGCGGTCGATCGACCCCGACCGCGCGACGACCCGGCGACCACGCGACGGACGATCATCCTGGCGATCGCGTCGGCCTGCATCTTCGGCGTGGGCCTGGTGGCGGCCGGCAAGGCGGCGCACGAAGTGCCGATCTCGTGGGTCGCCGTGGGCTCGCGGCTCGTCGGGATCATCGCCATCGCCGTGCCGCTCATCCTCACCCGCCGCCTGGTCATGACGCGGGCGGCGCTGCCGCTCATCGCCATCGCTGGCGTGGGGGAGCTGTTCGGCTCGATCTCGTCGGTCTGGGGCGCCCGCGAGAACATCGCCATCGCGTCCGTGATGGGCAGCCAGTTCGCGGCGATCGCCGCGGTCATCGCATTCATCCTGTTCCGCGAGCGGATCGGGCGCTTGCAGGTCATCGGCGTCGTGATCATCGTGGCCGGGGTCTCGGCGCTCGCGTACTTCCAGGCCTGAACCCGACACGCGCGGTCGCGCCGCCCCCAGAAGATCCGACCGAACCAGACGCTGGCCGCAGACGCCTTAGGTGTAGCGTGACGAAAGGTCGCGCCCGGATGGGAGCGTCAGGAGGGCCGGTCGGATGGGCGGTCGTCGACGGCGGGGACCAGTGGCAGGGTGAACGACGAGATCGTGCGCCGAGCGCAGGCCGGCGATCATGCCGCGTTCACGATGATCGTCGACGCGTCGATCGACCGGATGTTCGCCGTCGCGACGTTGATCGCGCGCGACCGCACGATCGCCGAGGACGCCGTCCAGGACGCCATGATCCGTGCCTGGCGTGACCTCCCCAGCCTTCGGGACCCGAGCCGGATCGCGGCGTGGATCACGCGACTCACGGTCAACGCCACCTATGATCTGCTGCGCCACCGCCGCCGGCTCGACGAAGTCCGGCCGACCGTGGACACCCAGACGGCGTCGGACGACGCGGGCAGGACCGTCGATCGGTTGCTGCTGTCGTGGGCGTTCGGCCGCTTGCCGGTCGAGCAGCGCGCCGTCGTCGTCCTCCACTACTACGTCGGGCTGTCGCTTGATGAGGTGTCGGGCGCGCTCGCGATCCCGGCCGGCACGGTCCGTTCCAGACTGCATGCCGCCCTCGTCTCGATGCGGCGACGGATCGCCGACGACCGCGGGGCGACGAGTGTCCCTACGCCCAGGGAGGCTGTCCGATGAACGATCGACCCGTCGATCCCGCCTTTGCGCCCATCGACATCGAACCGACGCTGGCGGACTGGCTTCGTGCCGAGGCACCGACGTCGGCACCCAGCGACCTGCGCCGCCGGATCCTGGATCGATCCGTGAGCGCCCGCCGGTCACGGGGCTGGGTGCCGAGGATCACGATGACCCCGGCGATCCGGTCCCGGTCATGGGGCATCGCCGCGGTCGTCACCATCGCGGTGGTGACGGTCGGCGTCGGGCTGTTCGGTGATCGGATCCGTGGCGTGGTCGGGGCGAGTCCGTCGCCGTCGGTGCCGGTCGTCACCCCGTCGCCTTCGGCCAGTGAGCCGATCGCGCAAGGCCCGTGGACCCAAGGAGCGCCACCGCCCGGCAACCCGGCTTGGGAAGACCCTGGGCCGACCTACCTCGCGTCGTCCGATGGATCGATCCTCGCCCTGATCGCAACAGGGCCACGCTCGGTCGACACCCCGATCGACCTCGTCGCCTATGACCCCGTCGCCGACTCGTGGACGATCCGAGGCGCGATCGACGCCGCCGTGGGGCGAACCCTGAGGCAGACGCCGGGGGCGACCGTCCTGGCCGCTGGTGACCTCTATCTGGTCGGGTTCGCGCAGGATTCTCACGACCTCGTCGCCTGGCGGATCGACGGCGAGACGCTGCAGGGATCAGACGACGCCCAGGTCCCTCGGAGTGAGGTCCCCGCGGTCGCCGGTCACGATGGCCGCATCTACGCGCTCGAGACGCGATTCAGCGGCAACCCGGAGCAGGAGCCCCAGATCCTGCGGATCTATGACCCCGGCACGAAGGCGTGGTCGACGGCCTCGGCGATGCCCGGCCCGCGCGCCGAGGCCCTGCTCGCCGCGGCGCCGGATGGCAGCATCTGGGTGCTCGGCGGGACGACGGTCCCCGTCTGGACGACACCCGAGGAGACCCGCTTCGAGCCGATCCGCAGCATCGCCCGCTATCAGCCAGGATCCGACACGTGGACGAACGGCCCGGATCTGCCGGTCGACCTGACGTTCCATGCGACGGCTGCCATCGGACCGGACGGGTCGCTCGTGCTCGTGGTGCTGACCCCGCCGGACCTTCGGACGTACCGGTTCGATCCGACCACGGTGCGGTGGTCCGAGTTGGCCGGCCCACCCGGACTACTGACGCCGGCCGCGCTGCATAGCCTTAACGATGGTCGGCTGGTGTTGTTCTGCGCGGAGGCAGGACAGATCAACACGTGGGGCCTTGCCGGCCCTCAGGTCACCTGGATCCTGGATCCGCACGCCCAGTAGGGCGGGACCCGTCAACGCTTCTGGGACCGGCTCGGTGGCCTTGACGTCGGTCGAGTGATGGGTCCCGACTCGCCACCCCCGACACGCCACCCTCGAAGGCGTGGAAGGGGGTCCGCCTTCGCCTGCAACAAGTCCCAACCCAGTGCGTCTCCAATCCGTGAACGTCTCGACGTCAGGGATCGCGGCGACCGTCATCAGCGGCATGATCGCTCTCGGCTGCGCAGGCACGGCATCGACCGCTCCGTCGACGTCATCGGGGTCGTCACCGGTACCCACTCCGGATCGACAGGCGGTTCCCACCGCGACCGGGAGCGCGGACGCGCCGTCACCGTCGGCCAGCCCGACGCCTTTCGCGGCGCCCACGGTCGCACCGACGGTCAAGGCGTCGCCGACCGCGACGCCCTCGGCCTCGATGTCGCTGCTCGAGCAAGATCTCGTCTTTGGTCTTCGAGAGGACGCGCGCGTCGACTGTGCTCCGAGGCGCTCGGACCTACCCTCGCGCGCCATCGCCGGCGTTGAGTGCCGCATTCGATCCGATCTCGTGGATCGCGTCGGGATCTACGCGTTCGCCAGCCAGGGCGATGCGCTCCGTGCCTACCGGGCCCGTCTCGAATCGGTCGGCATCGCGCTGCGCTCCGGCGCCTGTGACGCGGGGAAGGGCGGCGACTCCGCATGGGTACCCGGCGACGGCCTTGAGCTGTACGGCGACCATCCCTACCGGCTCGGCTGCTACCACGACGAGAACGGCAACGCCAACATCCGCTTGACATGTTGGGGCGGCGACCGTGGCGGCGTGTATGTCGGCGTCCTCGGAGCGAACACGGACATCGCCGACTTGCTGGACTGGGTCCAGCAGACACCAGAACTCGGCTGGACCCCGAGCTCGCCCCGCATCTGCAACGATCAAGGCGTGGGACCCGGGCCCGATCCTGACTTTCCCGGCGTCGTGCGCTAAGGCCGCGGGGCGACCTTCGCCGGGCGATCGAAGCGGGCGTGGACGCGCGTGATGCGTGATGGTAGCATCACGCATCATGAAGCAGCGACGCACCACGGTCCTTGTCGATGAGACGGCCCTTGCCACGCTGGCCTTCGAGGCCAAGCGGCGAAGCGTTCCCATGGCCGAGGTCCTGCGCGAAGCGGTCGAGGAGAAGGTCGCGTCACTGCGCGCCTCGCATCGCCCCCGCGTCGGAGTCGCCCGCTCGATAGACGGTTTGCGCGCCGCCGACCTCACGGCCGATCCGGTCGCTGACGACCCCCGCTGAGTGGCGCTGATCCTCGACACCGGCCCGCTCCTCGCTGCCTTGGATGCGGCCGATCTGGACCACCCGGCATGCGCGGCGCTCCTCACAGCGACCGATGAAGACCTGGTCGTACCCGCCCTCGTCCTCGCGGAGCTCGACTACTGGTGCGCTCGGCGGCTCCCGCCGACCGCGTGGCTGATCTTTCTCGAGGACGCGCTGGCCGGCGCCTATCGCATCGAACCGCCGACCGTGGCCGACCTCGCCCGATGCCACCAGCTCCAGACGACGTATCGCGACCTCGGGCTGGGTGTCGTCGACGCGAGCGTCATCGCAATGGCCGAGCGCCTTGGGGAGCCGAAGGTCGCGACGTTGGACCGCCGCCACTTCGCCGCCGTTCGGCCGAGCCACGTCGCCGCACTCGAGCTCGTGCCGTGACCGACCGCATCCCCCAGGATCGCCCGGGCTTGTGTATGCCGAGATCATCTGTGGTCCGTCCGAGGGCGCGACTCCAGGATTCGCTCGAGTTCGGGTGTTTGGCGTCAGGCCGTGGACTGGGCCACTTTGGGACTCAGGCGTTGTCGAACAAGGACCGCGCCGAAACCGAGCCAAGCCACGAGACCAAGCACTCCGCCTCCGATGACCGCTGTGACCATCGCGACGCCGCCGACGGCGGGCACGAATGTCAGACGCCGGGCTGGACTCGGCCAGAACATGGCAGCGATCACGAACATCCCGAACCCGCTGACCAGCACACCGATGACGTACAGCAGCCCGAACCCCTTGAGCCCGAGCCCGTCCTCGACGCCGTTCGCTACGCCGGCCACAGCACATGCGGCCGCCACGACGAGGATGGCCGAGGACGAGCGGGCGAGCGCCTGGCGTGCCACCTCGCGGAGCGTCAGGAGCGCGGCCGCTGTCAGCAGCCACGCGGCGCTGTACGCATACACGGCGAAGAAGTCGGCAGCCGTGACCGGGTCCCAGTAATCGGGATGAACGAGGATCGCCTGGAGCGAGTACACCGTCCAGCTCACACCAGTCATCACCAAGATCCCGAGCCGCGCCAGAACCCCGAGGCCGCTCCAGCCTTGGATGACCGCCTGCATCGCGCTTCTCCTGTCTATATCGTCGGGCGACATCTGCGGCCCCCGTCCTCGAAGACGTTGGCGGCGCCACACAGGCTCGCCGCTGCGGCCGCGATGGTCGCCGATCGGACCACCAGTGGTCCGCCCACCACCCGGCCGATCACTGGGAGCGCGACCGCGAGCGAGAGCAGGGCAGCACTGAACACCAGGACCACCAGCCACTTCGCGATCGACGGCACCATCTCGAACGAGGGGCCGGCCACCCACGACATGAGCCACAGGATGCCCGTGAGGGCGAAGAGCAGGGACCGGCTCACGCCGCTCCCGTTCCGGAGCCGGGTTCGCATCGCACCCTCGGTCACACTATATCGTCTAGCGATATATAGGCGTGATGCCGATGTCTGTCAACACCGATCTGCCTCGAGGCCGCGATTACCGAGCCGACCGACCCACGAGTCAGCCTTCAAGAGCTCGGCCCGGTCGGCCCGCTACACTCCCGCCTCGTGACCATCCCCCAGGACCGCCTGCGCAACTTCTCGATCATCGCGCACATCGATCACGGCAAATCGACGCTGGCCGACCGGCTGCTCGAGCTGACGCACACGATCGACGCGCGCCAGATGACGAGCCAGGTCCTCGATTCGATGGACCTCGAGCGCGAGAAAGGGATCACGATCAAGGCCCGCTCCGCACGGCTGGAGTACACGGCGCGCGACGGCCTCGTCTACGGGCTCAACCTCATCGACACGCCCGGGCACGTGGACTTCGCCTACGAGGTGAGCCACAGCCTGCAGGCCTGCGAGGGCGCGATCCTCGTGGTCGACGCGACGCAGGGCATCGAGGCGCAGACGCTCGCCAACGTCCATCTCGCGATGCGCGAGAACCTCACGCTCATCCCGGTCCTCAACAAGATCGACCTGCCCTCGGCGGACCCCGAGACGATCATGGACGAGCTGGAGAACGTGTTGGCCATCCCGCGCGAGGAGGTCATCCTCGCCAGCGCCAAGGACGGGACCGGCGTCGCAGAGATCCTCGAGGCCATCGTCGCGCGGATCCCGGCTCCGAAGGGCGACCCGAAGGGCCCACTCCAGGGCCTGATCTTCGACAGTCACTACGACGCCTACAAGGGCGTCATCGTCTATGTGCGACTCGCCCAGGGCACCATCAAGCATGGCGAACCCATCCGGTTGATGGGGAGCGGCGTCGAGGCCGAGCCGTTGGAGCTCGGTGTCTTCCGGCCGCAGCTCGTCCCGGTCCGCCAGCTCGTCGCCGGCGAAGTGGGCTACGTCGCCACGGGTCTCAAGAGCGTCCGCGACGCCCAGGTCGGTGACACTGTCACCAGCGCCGCCCGCCCGGCCGCCGAGCCGCTGCCCGGGTACTTGCCGGCGAAAAGCCTGGTATTCGCCGGGATCTACCCGGTGTCCGGCGAGGACTACCCGCTCCTTCGCGACGCGCTCGAGAAGCTGCACCTCAACGACGCGAGCTTCACGTACGAACCGGAGTCATCGGTGGCTCTCGGCTTCGGGTTCCGCTGCGGGTTCCTGGGACTCCTCCACATGGAGATCGTCCAGGAGCGGCTGGAGCGCGAATTCGACCTGGACCTGATCGCGTCGGCGCCCTCGGTCGAGTACCACGTTGAGCGGACCCTCGGACGCGGCGAGGTCATCGTCGACAACCCGGCGCTGCTCCCGAACCCCACGGACATCGAAGCCATCGCGGAACCGTGGGTCAACCTCAGCGTCGTGACGCCGACCGGCTACATCGGACCGCTGATGGAGTTGTCGACGAACCGGCGCGGGACGTTCGTGAACATGGAGTACATGGACCCGACTCGTGTCCTCATGCACTTCGAGATGCCGCTCGCGGAGCTCATCGTGGACTACTTCGACCAGCTCAAGAGCCGAAGCCAGGGCTACGCCTCGATGGACTACGAGGAACTCGGGTACCGGGCGGCCAACCTGGTCAAGGTCGACATCCTCGTCAACGGCGAGCCCGTGGACGCGCTGTCGCTCATCGTCCATCGCGATCGCGCCCAGTCCGTCGGACGGGCGCTGACCGAGCGATTGAAGGCACTGATCCCGCGCCAGATGTTCGAGATCCCGATCCAGGCGGCCGTCGGATCGAACGTCATCGCGCGCGAATCGGTCCGGGCCATGCGCAAGAACGTACTGGCCAAGTGCTACGGTGGGGACATCACGCGCAAACGGAAGCTCCTCGAGAAGCAAAAAGAGGGCAAGCAGCGCATGAAGCGCGTCGGGTCCGTGGAGATCCCGCAGGAAGCCTTCCTCGCGATGCTGCGCATGGACGAGGGCTGATCCGGGCGTGGACGACTTCCTCGAGTGGGCCCGCGGCCTGGTCATCATCGGGCTCGCCCCGCTGATCGCGATGCTCCGCCTCGAGGCCGAGCGATTCGGGACTGCCGAGTACTACGAGGTCACGCGCCGTGGCGAGCGGCCGCGGATTCGCCGGCGGCTGGCGTGGTACGGGCTCGGCGTCGCGCTCGTCGTCGCGATCCTGTTCCTCCACCCGTCCGCCCAGACCACCCTGTTCCTGGGGTCGGGTGACCGCCTCGGGGCCGTTCTGGGCGGGCTGGCGTATGGGATGGCCGGTGTCGGGTTCGCGGTGGCGTTCGCCACGATCCGCTATCACCGCATCCGGTTCCCCGACGGGATCTCGTACCCCGGCGCCCTCCTGAACTCGATCGCGACCGCGTTCATCGACGAGGCCGCGTTCCGTGGCGTGCTCTTCGGGCTGCTGCTCGTCAGCGGCCTCGACCCGACCGTGTCGAACGTCGTCCAGGCGATCCTGTACACGCTTGCCACGCGGCTCGGCGCACCCGGCCGCGATCGCTACCTCTTCGTCATGGCCCTCGTGGTCGGGCTGGTCGGCGGCTACCTGACGGCGCTCACCGGCGGGATCGCGGCCGCGTTCCTTGGCCACGCGATCGCCCGGTTCGCGGTGTTCCTGTGCACGGGACACGCGGGCCAGACGAAGCCCCGCGGGCGCGAGGTCGAAGAGATCGAGAAGCGGCGCCGCGTCCCCGAGGGATGGCGGGTCATCGGGACTCGAGAGTCGGTGTCGCGAGAGCGGTGAACGAAGCGACGGGGGGCGGGCCGGTCGCGTTGTACATCCATATCCCCTTCTGCGTCTCGCTGTGTCCCTATTGCGACTTCGTCGTGTACGCCGGCGCCGCGGCGCGTGGTCCTCGGGCGCGAGTCGACGCCTTCGTCGCGGCGCTGGAAGCCGAGATCGACCTTCGGGCGGACGCGCTCGATCAGGCGGCGCGCGGAGACCGAGCGCCACTCCAGACGCTCTACCTCGGCGGCGGGACGCCATCCCTGCTCCCGTCCGACGTCATCGCCGGGCTGATCGCACGGGTCCGGGAACGCTTCGGCCTCGTGGATCATGCCGAAGTGACCCTGGAAGCCAATCCGGGGCCGGATGAGCGGGGCGACGCGACCGCTCTGGCCGAGGCCGGGGTCACGCGGCTGTCCATCGGGGCGCAGGCCATGGATGATGTCCTCCTTCGCCGGTTGGGCCGGCGGCACCGGACGCGACACGTGATCGAGGCGGTGGCGGCGGCCCGCGCCGGCGGGATCCGATCCGTGAGCCTGGACCTCCTGTACGACGTCCCGGGCGGGACGATCGCGGGTTGGATGGCGACGCTCGACGCGGCGCTCGAGACCGCGCCGGACCACCTGTCGCTGTACGCCCTGACACTGGATGACCCCGATGCCGAAGGGCTGACCGGCCTCGCTGGCGACCACCTCCCGACCACCGCCGGCGCGCGTCGATGGCGCGAGGCCGCGCGACCGGCACAGGACGAGGACCGCGCCGCGGCCCAGTACCACCACGCGGTGGTCCGTCTTCGCGAGCTCGGCTATCGCGGGTATGAGATCAGCAACTGGGCCAAGCCCGGCCATGAGAGCCGGCACAACCGGATCTACTGGGATCGCCAGCCATACGATGCCGTGGGTCCTGGCGCGCACGCCTTCGATGGGTCGATCCGCCGGTGGAACGCCGCTCGTCTCGACGGTTATGTCGCCGCACTGACCCCGCCCGATGGCAGGCCGCCGTCCCTACCGCCGGGTGGGTCGGAGGTCGTTGACGCCGCGACGGCGGCCTCTGAGCGCATGATCCTCGGTCTGCGGATGGATACCGGTGTCTCCCTCGCGGACGCGCATGAACCGCCATTCGCGGACGCCTTCGGGTGGGCGCTCACGGCGGAACTCGTCGATGTCACATCCGATGATCGCGTGGTCCTCACGACCCGCGGCCGGCTGCTCTCGAACGAACTCTTCGCCCGGCTCGTGTGACACAGGGGCCGTCTCGCTCCAGTTCGTTGACACTCGCACCTCGTGACTGCTACGATGCCCGCAACCCGTTAGCACTCTCACCCTTAGAGTGCTAACTATGTTGGGAGACCGACCTTGGCGCGTCGAATCCGCCCCCTCGGCCCCCTGGACCTCCGCTCCCAGGCGATCCTTCGGGCCGTCATCGAGGAATACGTCACCACCGCCACGCCGGTGGGCTCGTTGGCGCTCGTCGAGCGCTATGGCCTCGGCGTGTCCAGCGCCACCGTGCGCGCGATCCTCGCCGAGCTGGAGGCCGCCGGCCTGCTGATGCACCCGCATACGTCCGCGGGCCGCGTCCCGACTGATGAGGGCTACCGGTTCTACGTCGAATCGATCGTTGATGCCGTGCCACTCCCGGCGGTGGAGCAGCTGATGATCCGGCACCAGTTCGGCCAGGTGGAGTTCGCCAGCGAGCACTGGTTCCGCCTCGCGGCCACGACGCTCGCGAGCATCACGCGCTCGGCTGGTCTGGCCACGCCCGCGAAGCCACGGGACGCGCACATCCGGCGGATCGATCTCGTGGCGATCAACGAGCGAATGGCCAGCCTCATCCTGGTCCTGCGCGAGGGCGCGATCAAGCAGGCGCTCGTCAACTTCGCCGATGACGACTCGATCGACCAGGCGACGCTCAACCGGGTCGCCGGGATGCTCAACGAGCGCCTCGCGGGCCAGACCGCGACCGGCGCCGACAAGGTCCTCGCCAGGCTCCGCACGGCCGACCGCTCCGAAGATCTCGCCCGACGCATCGGCGAGCGCATCGCGAAGATCGTGCGCGACTACGACGCCGAGGCCATCGAGGAGGTCTTCAGCGACGGGCTGCTCAACGTGATGGACGCCCCGGAATTCGCGCAGAGCGACAAGCTCCGGCGCGTCTTCTCCGCTCTGGAGAACCGGGCGTATCTCGGCCAGCTCGTCGGCGACGTGTCACAGGCGGGCCGGATCCAGGTGTTCATCGGGCACGAGAACCATCCGGTCGAGATGCGCGATGTGTCCCTCGTCCTGGCGCCGTATGGGCGACCCGGGCGGGCGATCGGCGTCGTGGGCGTCCTCGGGCCGACGCGGATGAGCTACTCCCAGGCGATCGGCACGGTTCGCTTCATCTCGGGTCTCATGAACGAGCTGGTGGATCACCTCTATGCCTAGCCGCCGCACGCGCGCCGAGGAGCGCATCGATGCGATCGACCTCTCCCCGACGGCCCTGCTCGCTCAGATCGAGGAGTTTCGGGCCGGTCTCGAGGCCGCTCGGCAGGGCGCCGAGGAGTACCTGACCGCGCTCCAGCGGGAGCGCGCCGAGTTCCTCAATTTCAAGCGCCGGACCGGCGAGGAGCGCGAGCGCGAGCTGGGTCTGGCCGCCGAGGACCTGCTGCGGAAGGTGCTGACGGTGGCCGATGACTTCGACCGCGCCATCGAGGCCCGTCCGGCGTCCATCGCCGACGACCCGTGGTTCGAGGGCATCGCCGCGATCGACCGCAAACTCCGTCTCGTCCTCGATTCGGAGGGCATCGGGTCGATCGACGCGTCGCCCGGTCGCCCGTTCGACCCGCGCGAGCACGAAGCCATCGCCAACGTCCCCGGCACCGGCCGGCCCGAGGGCGAGATCGTCGAGGAGGTCCGACGCGGGTATCGGCTGCGCGATCGCGTCCTTCGCCCCGCCCTTGTCGCCGTCGCCGGTGGCGAGCCCGACATCACCAACGACTGACACCACCACCAACTCGACACCTTCAAGGAGCAACAGCACGCATGGGCAAGATCATCGGTATCGATCTCGGCACGACGAACTCGGTCGTCGCCGTCATGGAGGGTGGCGAACCCACCGTCATCGCGTCCGCCGAGGGCGGCCGGACGGTCCCGTCGGTCGTCGCCTTCACAAAGACCGGCGAGCGGCTCGTCGGTCAGCTGGCCAAGCGCCAGGCCGTCACGAACCCCACGAACACCGTCTATTCGATCAAGCGCTTCATGGGTCGTCGCTGGGACGACGGCGAAGTCAAGCGCAGCATCGAGTTCGTCCCCTATGCGGTCGAGAAGGATCCCAAGAGCGACGGCGTGGCGGTCAAGCTCGCCGACGGCAAGGTCTACACGCCGCCGGAGATCAGCGCGATGATCCTCCAGAAGCTCAAGACCGACGCCGAGGCGTATCTGGGCGAGAAGATCACCGAGGCGGTCATCACCGTCCCGGCCTACTTCGACGATACGCAGCGCCAAGCCACCAAGGACGCCGGCCGGATCGCCGGGCTCGACGTCAAGCGGATCATCAACGAGCCCACCGCGTCCGCGCTCGCCTACGGCCTCGACAAGAAGGGCGACGAGAAGATCGCCGTCTACGACCTCGGCGGTGGCACGTTCGACATCTCCATCCTCGAGCTGGGCGAGGGCGTCTTCGAGGTGAAGGCGACCAACGGCGACACGCACCTGGGCGGCGACGACTTCGACCAGCGCGTCATCGACTGGCTCCTGGCCGAGTTCAAGAAGGACCAGGGCATCGATCTGGGCAAGGACCAGCAGGCCCTCCAGCGGCTCAAGGAAGCGGCGGAGAAGGCGAAGATCGAGCTGTCGTCCACCGCCAGCACGGAGATCAACCTCCCGTACATCACCGCCGACGCGACCGGTCCAAAGCACCTGGTCATCACGCTCACCCGGGCGAAGTTCGAGGACCTGGTCGCCGACCTGATCAAGAAGACCGCCGGGCCGGTCAACGCGGCCCTCAAGGACTCGGGGCTCAAACCGGGCGACATCGATGAGGTCATCCTCGTCGGTGGGATGACGCGCATGCCGGCCGTCGTCGAGGCCGTCAAGGCGCTGTTCGGCGGCAAGGAGCCGCACAAGGGCGTCAACCCTGACGAGGTCGTGGCGATCGGGGCCGCGATCCAGGCCGGGGTGCTGGCCGGTGACGTGAAGGACGTCCTCCTGCTCGACGTGACGCCGTTGTCGCTCGGGATCGAGACGCTCGGCGGCGTCATGACCAAGCTCATCGAGCGCAACACCACGATCCCGACCTCGAAGTCGCAGGTGTTCTCGACCGCGAGCGACTCGCAGTCGCAGGTCGAGATCCATGTCCTCCAGGGTGAGCGCGACTTCGCCGCGGACAACAAGACGCTGGGTCGGTTCATCCTCGACGGGATCCCGCCCGCACCACGGGGCGTGCCCCAGGTCGAGGTGACCTTCGACATCGATGCGAACGGGATCCTGGACGTCAAGGCCAAGGACCGGGCGACCGGCAAGGAGCAGCAGGTCCGGATCACGGCTTCGTCGATGCTCGACAAGAGCGCTGTGGACCAGATGGTCCGCGACGCCCAGGAGCACGCCGAGGAAGACCGTCAGCGACGCGAGCAGGTGGAGGTCCGCAACGACGGCGAGGCGCTGACCTTCCAGGCCGAGCGGGTCATCAAGGACCTGGGCGACAAGGTGGCGTCCGAGGACAAGCTCGAGGTCGAGAACAAGGTGTCGGGGCTGCGCGATGCGCTCAAGGGCGCGGACGTCGACGCGGTCCGGAGCCAGATGGAGTCTCTGAAGGAGACGCTCGCGCGGATCTCGACCGCGGCCTACCAGGCGGCGGCGAGTGACCCGGGAGACGCCGGCAACGGGACCCGCGACGGTGCCGCAGACGCCGGGGCGGACGGTGCCGGGGATGGCGCGGGGGCTGGCGCTGGTGCCGGTGCCGGGGCCTCGGCCGAGGGCGAGGAGACCGTGGAAGGCGAGTTCAAGGAGGTCTAGCGAGGGGCGCGCCGCTGGGCGGCGAGCGGTGCTGAGCCCGGAGCCCGAGCGGTGCTGAGCCCGGAGCCCGGATTCCGCGGCGCCGAGCCCGGATTCCGCGGCGCCGAGCCCGGATTCCGCGGCGCCGAGCCCGGATTCCGCGGCGCCGAGCCCGGATTCCGCGGCGCCGAGCCCGGATTCCGCGGCGCCGAGCCCGGATTCCGCGGCGCCGAGCCCGGATTCCGCGGCGCCGAGCCCGGATTCCGCCAAAGGTCACTCACCTGAGCACTGGTCTCGCGAATCCTGTCAGTTGTGCCCAGGGAGGGGCATCTGTCAGGTTTCGAGGTCGGGGGCACGCTCGGCGATCGATCGCGACCGCCCGACGCGGTGACGACTGCTCGGCTGAGTGACATCTGACACGAACAGGACCCCGCTGATCTCGCCGGCCGGGGCGCGGAGCCATCGCTTTACCGCGACCGTTCGTGCAGGGAGGGCACTCTCGAAGGTGGCCTGATGGGCGGCCACTCGTCGTCGACTCGTCCGGTCGTCGGGCAACACGAGGAGGCGTGACACCGAGGTCACCTTCCAGCCGCGCTCTCTGGCCACGGATCGAGCGACCCGGGCCTTGCGATCGATGCCGTGGAGCGTCGCCTGGACATCCGGCACGACCGACTTGACCTCGATCACGAGCAGCGAGCCCGTTGCCGGGTGGAAGGCGAGGATGTCCATCGAGCCGCGCTCGCGATCGACATTGAAGGAGACTTCGGTCGCGCTCGTCCAGCCGTGGATCTCCAGCCACCGGATCAGCCACTCGACGAGCCCGGCGTGCGCGGCATCGAGCAGTCGATCGAGGCCTTCGCCATGCCATAGAAGCCGCAGCGAGATCGACGCTCCGGCGGCAGCCGCCACGCGCACCAGGGTGTGGACCGCGACCCTGTCCGCGTGACCGCGCTCGATCCGTGCGACGAGGGCGCGCGACACGCTGGCTTCCTGTGCGAGTCGAGCTTGCGTCCATCGCCGCCGATGTCGAAGAGCGCGGATGCCGAGGCCGAACCGGATCACATCCATGCGTCCCATCGTGGCGAGGGACGCTTACCTGGCCCTTATCGCGGGATCATCCACCCGTCGCCTGGGTCCCTGGAGCGATCGACCCCGTCGTGGTCCGTGCGGGGAGCTGCGGGCGGGAGACCTACGACCGACCGCGTTTCCGGCAGATGGCACTCACCTGAGCAGTCGTCGCGGGGTTGCGGTCAGATGCTCCAGATTGAGCGCATCTGTCAGAAGTGCCGGACGTGGCCACGCACGGATCGGCCGACGATGGCCGGCGCCGGGTGACGTTTGCTCATCCCAGTGACATTTGACGGAAGGCGGCCCGGCCCGGTTCGGCCGCCGGCCCGGTGCGGCCGCCGGCCCGGTTCGGCCGCCGGCCCGGTTCGGCCGCCGGCCCGGTTCGGCCGCCCGGCCCGGTTCGGCCGCCGGCCCGGTTCGGCCGCCGGCCTTGCACCCGATCCCCGAACCGCTACCCCAGGTACAGCATGAGCGTCGGAGCCACGGCACCGAGGACGAGCACCAGCGCGTACGCGGCAAGGAGCAGGAGCCCGGCTCGCAGGTGGAGCTGGACGTTCGCGCCCATGACGGCCATGAGGGCATAGGGATTGTCGTAGTTCGGCGCCAGGCCCTGCGACACCCGGATGGCGGCCGGGATCGTCAGCAGCATCAGCAAGGCGGGGATCGGCAGGATGCCGCCCGCCACGCCCAGGACGAGCGCCACATACGCAGCGGCGGCGGCGGCATTGAACCCGCCGATCACCGCTCCCTTCGAGAACCGCACCGGCAGCGTCCGCTTCCCGGCGTGCGCGTCACCGCGGCGGTCGGGGATCTCGTTCACGTACAGGATCAGCGCCACCAACAGCGCGACCGGGATCGACGCCACGAATGGCTCCCACGACAGGACGCCCACCGTCTGCACGACGTAGGCTCCGAGCAGCATGAGCGGCCCGAACCCGAGCGCCACGGCGATCTCGCCGAGCCCGCGATACACGAACTTCAGCGGCGGCGCCGTATAGCCGAGGCTCACGATGAACCCGACGACACCGATCACCAGCAGGGCCGTCGACCCGCGGGTCGCCAGCAGGACCAGCCCGATGGCTCCCGCCAGCACGTAGAACACGGTGGCGAGCGTCGCCATCTGGCGCAGCGACACGAGGCCGTACTGGATGACCCGCGAGCCGCCACTGAACTGTGTCGGCGTCACGTTCGCGTCGTCGGCGCCCTGGACGGTATCGAACACGTCGTTGGCGACGTTGAGCCCGAGTTGGACGAACGACGCGCCGATGATCGTCAGGAGTGCCGCGACTAGGTCGAACGACCCGGTCCGTGCCGCGATCAGGATCCCGAGCAGGACCGGGACGAGGGTCGCCGTCAAGAACGGCAGCCGAGTGGTCCGCAGCGTGAGGAACCCGAGCGACAACCTGGGTCGGACCGGGGTCCCGCGCTCCGCGCTCAACGCATCGAAGTACTTGCGGGATTTGCCGACGGATCGCTCCGAATACTCGAAGAAGGGCACCTCGGCTTCGTCCCAGCCCCAGGCGGCACGTCCCGACATGGTGACCATCCCGTCGTCGCCCACGCCGGCCGTGCCCCACACCGTCACGTGCCGGCGTTCGTCGTAGCCGTAGCCAGGCTGCGGGCGGATGTGCGAGCCGGTGAGAGAGATCTCACGATCGGTCGGGAGCGAGAGACCGGCCGGCGCCGAAAATCGCGCGGTGGGCGACGGACTGCCGATGACGGCCTCGACGGCGACGCTCACCGGGTATCCGGTGTCGTCGACCCAGGTCGCGATGTGGAAGGGGTAGGTGGCCAGCTTGTCGAGGCCGACCCGTGCGTCGATCTCAGGGGTGCTGCGCATCACGCGGCCTCCTCGCCGATGACGGTCACGACCGGGGCAGCGGCGGCCGTCCCGTCCGACCAGTACAGGACGCGTCGCGGCGTGATCTCGATGAGCGCCCGCTCGAAGAACAGCGGGAGCGCGACGCGTGCCTTGAGGAACATGACGATGGACGGCTCCTTGGCCTCCCAGATGGGCAGCAGGCGCTCCCAGCCGCCGTGCGGATCCTCCTCGATGATCCGGGCATCACCCTGGATCGTCACGCGGTCCTGGCGACCCCCGACGGCCACCGGGTCCGTGATGGATACCGACACCCGCGGGTTGCCGCGGACGTGCTCCAGTTTCCGGCTGAACAGCGTGGAAGAGGTCATGTAGACGCGCTCGCCATCCCAGAGCGGGATCAGCGGATAGGTGACCGGTCGGCCGTTCGCGTCGATCACCGAGAGTTCGCCGACGAGGGCCGCGTCGATAAGTTCGGCGGCGGCCGTGGGGATGGTGCCCATGATCTGGCTCCTGCGGCGGGGTTGGATCGCGCCCGATGTCTCTTGTGCTACCGCAGTGTAGCACGTTTAATCACGGGTGGTGAGATCGCGACGAGTTGATCCTCATGGGCAACGACGGCAAGCTGGAGCAGATCGACAAGCGCTCCTTTGAGGCACGCCCCACGCTGCGGCGGTACGATGCCCGCTCATGTCAGGGATCGTGCCCTCGTCGGGCCCACTCATCCATGCCCGCGGTCTGACCAAGCGCTTCGGGACCTTCACCGCCGTCGACGCCGTCGATTTCGATGTGGCGCCCGGCGAATCCTTCGGATTCCTCGGACCCAACGGCGCCGGCAAGACCTCCACCATGCGGATGATCGGCTGCGTCTCCCCGGTGACCGAGGGCACGCTCACGGTCATGGGCCTCGATCCCGCCAGCGACGGACCGCGCATCCGGGCGCGTCTGGGCGTCGTCCCGCAGCAGGACACACTCGACAACGAGCTGACCGTCCGCGAGAACCTCGTCATCTACGGGCGCTACTTCGGGCTGAGCCGCGCCGAGGTGGGCCGGCGGGCCGACGACCTGCTGGCGTTCGCCCAGCTGACCGAACGCGCCGGTGACCAGGTCGAGCCGCTCTCGGGCGGGATGAAGCGCCGCCTCACGATCGCCCGCTCGCTGATCAACGAGCCTGAGGTGCTGCTCCTCGACGAACCGACGACCGGGCTGGACCCCCAGGCGCGCCACTTGCTGTGGGATCGGTTGTATCGGCTCAAGCAGCGCGGGGTGACGCTCGTCCTGACCACGCACTACATGGACGAGGCCGAGCAGCTCTGCGACCGCCTCGTGGTCATGGACAAGGCGCGGATCGTGGCGGAGGGGAGTCCGCGCGCGCTCATCGCCCAGTACTCCACCCGCGAGGTGGCCGAGCTGCGGTTCGCCCCGGGGATCGCCGAGACGCTCGACGGCCAGCTCGAGGGGATCGCCGAACGCATCGAACACCTGCCGGACCGCGTCCTGCTGTACGCCGACGACGGCGAGGCGGCAGCCGTGGCCGTCCACCAGCGCGGGCTCGAACCCGAGGCGGTCCTCGTGCGTCGATCGTCGCTGGAGGACGTCTTCCTGCGGCTGACCGGCCGCTCGCTCGTGGACTGAGGGCGGCGGTCGTGACGGTCTCGGTCCAGTCGGTGTCGGGGTCGACGGTGGCTCGCGTCTTCGAACACCGGTTTCTCCAGTACCGGCGGACATTCCGGGCGAGCCTGTTCAGCTCGTTCCTCTCGCCGGTCCTGTTCCTGGCCGCGATGGGTCTGGGTCTCGGTGGGTACGTGGATTCCTCCGGCTCAGGGACGACGGCGCTGGGCGGGATCAGCTATCTCGCGTTCCTCGCACCAGGGCTACTCGCGGCGACCGCGATGCAGACCGGATCGTTCGAGGCGACGTTCCCGATCATGAACGGGCTGGTCTGGAACCGGGTGTTCCACGCCATGCACGCGACGCCGATCTCGCCGCGCGACATCGCCATCGGCAATCTGCTCTGGATGGTGGCGAGGCTCACGTTGATCGCCACGGTCTTCACGATCGTGATCATCGCGTTCGGGGTGGCGGCGTCGGTGGAGATCGTGTTCGCGATCCCGGCCGCGGTCCTGACTGGGATGGCCTTCGCGGCGCCGATCGCCGCTTTCTCCGCCACCCAGAAGACGCCCGAGAAGTTCGCATCGATCTTCCGGTTCGTCATCACGCCGCTGTTCCTGCTGTCGGGAACGTTCTACCCGCTCGATTCGCTGCCGGCCTTCCTCCAGCCGGTCGCGTGGGTCACGCCGCTCTACCACGGCGTGGCGCTGACGCGGGGTCTCTCGCTGGGGATCGCGGGCGATGAACCGGTGGTGATGCTGATCCACCTCGCCGCGCTGTTCGTGTTCGTCATCGGCGGGTCCGTGCTGATGATCCGGACCGTGGAACGCCGGATGGTGCGCTGATGGCGGTCATGCGCGTGGCACCGACGTTCTTGATCGGCTCGCGCCGATCGGCACGCCTGGTCGAGCGAAACCTGTACGTCTACCGCCACAACTGGCTGATGATCTTCTCGGGGTTCTTCGAGCCGCTCTTCTACCTCGTGGGGATCGGGTTCGGGCTCGGGGCGCTCGTGGGGACGCTGACGGGTCCGGGCGGCGAGCCCATCACGTACCAGGCGTTCGTGGCCCCGGCGCTTCTGGCGAGCGCGGCGATGAACGGGGCGATCAACGAGAGCACGTTCAACTTCTTCTTCAAGCTCAACTACAGCAAGACGTTCAGCTCGATCCTCGCCACGCCGTTGTCGCCAGGCGACATCGCGCTTGGGGAGCTGGCGTGGGCGCTGATCCGCGGCGGGCTCTACGCGGTGGGGTTCCTCGGGGTCATGGTGGTGCTGGGGCTCGCGACCTCGCCGTGGGTGATCCTCGCGATCCCGGCGGCGCTGCTCGTCGGGTTCGCGTTCGGTGCCGTCGGGATGGCGGCCACGTCCTTCATGAAGACGTGGCAGGACTTCGATCTCGTCCAGCTGGTCGTGTTGCCGATGTTCCTGTTCTCCGCCACGTTCTTCCCGCTCGATACCTACCCCGAGCCGCTGAGGATCGTCGTCCAGCTGACGCCGCTCTACCAGGGCGTGGATCTCATCCGCTCCCTGAGCGTGGGCGCGGTCTCGCTGGGTCTGCTGTTCCACGTGGCCTATCTCACGGTCATGGGCTTCGTGGGTCTGGCGATCACTTCACGTCGGCTCGACGTCCTGCTGCTCAAGTAGGGACGGGCCCCGACACGTGGCGACCGACCGGGCCGCGCTGGCGGACCTCTCGGCGGAGATCGTCGCGTGCCGCCGCTGTCCGCGGCTCGTCGAGTGGCGGGAACGCGTGGCCATCGACAAGGTCGCGCGGTTCCGCGACGAGCCGTACTGGGGTCGGCCCTTGCCAGGGTTCGGCGATCCAGAGGCCCGGATCCTACTGGTGGGTCTCGCCCCGGCCGCGCACGGCGGGAACCGGACGGGGCGTGTGTTCACGGGCGATCGATCCGGCGACTTTCTCTGGGCGGCGCTCCATGGCGCCGGGCTCGCGGATCGTGGCGTCAGCGAGCGAGCGGACGACGGACTGGCCTTGACCGACACCTACGTCGCGGCGGCCGTCCGATGCGCCCCGCCCGCCAACAAGCCGACACCCGAGGAGCGCGACGCCTGCGCGCCGTTCCTCGCCCGCGAGCTCGCGTCCTTGCGCCAGGTTCGCGTGATCGTGGCGCTTGGCGCCTTCGGGTGGGACGCCGCGCTTCGGGCGATCGCGGATCAGGGCGATGTCGCCCGACCGAAACCGCGGTTCGGCCACCTCGCCGAGGCGGTGATCGGGCCGTACGTGCTCCTGGGCTCGTATCACCCGAGCCAGCAGAACACGTTCACGGGTCGGTTGACGCCCGCGATGTTCGCCGTCGTCGTGGAGCGGGCGACGGAAGCGGCCACCGCCACTGGGTCGGCCGCACCTCGTCGGCGCCTCTCGTAGACTTCCCGGCGATGGCCACCACGGAACGTGATCTCTACGAGCTGCTCGGGGTGCAGCGCAACGCCTCGGATGCCGAGATCAAGCGCGCGTTCCGCAAGCTCGCGCAGCAGTGGCACCCGGACGTCAACACGGACCCCGACGCGCAGGAACGCTTCAAGGAGATCAACCAGGCCTACCAGGTCCTCAGCGACCCGGGCCGCCGCCAGCGCTATGACCAGTTCGGCCGGGCCGGGATCGACGGCGGACCGGATGCAGGCTTCGAGGGCTTCGGCGGATTCTCGGACATCTTCGACGCCTTCTTCGGCGGCGCGGGGGCCGGCGGCGGCGCGCGTCGCGGTCGACCACAACCCGGCTCCGACCTTCGATACGACCTGCGGATCAGCTTCGAGGAGGCGGTCAAGGGTGTCGAGAAGGACATCGATTTCCGCGTCCTGCAGCGCTGCGAGACCTGCCAGGGGACCGGCGCCGCGGACGGGACGGAGCCGATCACGTGCACGCATTGCGACGGTCGCGGTGAGGTCCGCAGCGTCCGCCAGACCATGCTTGGCCAGATGGTCAACGTCAGCGCGTGCCCGCGCTGTCGCGGGGAGGGCAAGATCGTCGAGCTGCCGTGCGACCCGTGCCGCGGCGACGGGCGGACCGAACGGAAGCGGACGCTCCGCGTGACGATCCCTGCGGGCATCGACGAGGGCCACCAGATCCGGCTCTCCAACGAGGGCGAGATCGGGCCGCGCGGTGGGCCGGCCGGGAGCCTCTACGTCGCGGTCCACGTCGCCCCGCACAAGACGCTCAAGCGCGAGGGCACCGAGCTTTTCTACGAGACCGCCGTCTCCATCGCGCAGGCCGCCCTCGGCACGCGGATCACGGTCCCGACCGTCGACGGCGAGGAGGAGGTCGAGATCAAGCCGGGCACCCAGCCGAACACGGAGATCCGACTGCGCGGCAAAGGCGTCCCGCATCTCCGCCGTGCCGGCTCCCGAGGCGACCTGCACGTGATGATCGATGTGACGGTCCCGACCAAGCTCTCGAAGCGCCAGCGCGAGCTCCTCCACGAGTACGCCGACGAGGCCGGCGAGGACGTGGGCTCGGGCGGCGGGCTGCGCGAGAAGCTCGGCCTCGGGTGACCGAACCCGGCGCCTGGCTCGAGCTCGCCGTCGACGCCGACGTCGAGGCCGTGGAGGCGGTCAGCGAGATCCTGGGGCGCGCGGCGCCCGGCGGGACGTCGGTCGAACCGGCCTTCGACCTGGTCGATGAAGGGCTTGGCGCCCGCGTGGATCCCACTCGACCGGCGACGGTCCGCGCCTACCTGCCGGCCCGGGACCCCGCGGCCGCCGAACGGGCCGCCGCCGACGTCGCGGTCGCGCTCGGCCACCTCCAGGCGTTCGGGCTGCGGCCGATCGGCGACCTGCGGACCCGGATCGTCCACGAGACCGACTGGGCCGAGGCGTGGAAGGCTCACTTCCCGGTGCTCCGCGTGGGGCGTCGACTGGTCATCCGGCCCACCTGGCGACGCCATCGACGGGCGCCCGACGACGTGGTGGTGGCGATGGATCCCGGCATGGCCTTCGGGACCGGCCTGCATCCGACGACGCGCCTGTGCCTCGCCGGCCTCGAGTCCCTCGCCGACCGTGGGCGGATCGCCGGCGCCCGTGTCCTCGATGTGGGCTGCGGGTCGGGGATCCTGGCGATCGCGGCGCTGCGCCTCGGGGCGCGGACGGCCCTCGGGGTGGATACCGACCCGATCGCGATCGAAGCGACGGTCGCCAATGCCCGACGCAACGCGCTCCGTCGGCGGATCCGTGCCCGAGAGGGGAGCCTGCCGACGGGCGAGGCGCCGTTCGAGGTCGTCCTGGCGAACCTCATCGCCGGGGTGCTGATCCCCCTCGCGCCCGCGCTGCACGCGGAGCTGCGTCCGGGCGGGGTCGTCGTGGCGTCGGGGATCTTCGTCGACCGCGAATCGGAGGTGCGTCGCGCGTTCGAGGCCGCCGGACTCGTGGTGGGCGAGCGGGCTGCGGAGGGCGACTGGGTCGCGCTCGAGGCCGGGCGGCCGGGCTGAACCGGCGAACGCGCTACGATCGCTGACGATGCCCGCGTCGCTGTTCCCGATCCTGCTGGCCACGCACATCGTGCTGGCGGTCAGCCTCTTCCTGCCGTCGATCCTGCTGCCGTTCGCCCTGCGGACGCGACGGGCGACCGTCGAATTGGACAGCGGCGTGGTCCGGACGTTGCTTTGGGCGCAGACCCACGGCACGATGATCATCGGGCTTGGGCTCGCCGCGACGGGGCTGAGCCTCGTCTCGATCCTGGGGCCGGTCATGTTCGAGCAGCCGTGGCTCATGGTGGCGCTGACGATCTACGCTGCGAACCTGGTGATCGCCTTCTTCGTCCAGCGACCGAACCTCCGGCGGTTGATCGGGATCAAGGCGGCCGCCGACGATGCCGTCTGGAAGGACCGGGCTCGGCGTCAGCGCTACGTGTCGTATCTGATGGCCGGCCTGGTGGGCACGATCGGGTTCCTCATGAGTTCCAAGCCGGTCCTGTGGTGAACGAAGGAGACGCCGTGGCGGACTGCCTGTTCTGTCGGATCGTCGCGGACGAGCTGCCCTCGACCCGGGTGCACGAGGACGACGAGGTGATCGCGTTCCGGGACATCGCCCCGCGGTCCCCGACGCACATCCTGGTCATCCCGCGGCGGCACATCCCGTCGGTCGCCGACCTGACCGAGGCGGACGGCCCGCTGCTCGGCCGGATGTTCGCGGTCACGGCCGAGATCGCCCGGGCACAGGGCATCGCCGACGCGGGCTATCGGGTCGTCACGAACGTCGGCGAATGGGGCGGCCAGACCGTCGACCACCTCCACTTCCACCTGATGGGCGGCCGGGCCTTCGAATGGCCCCCGGGATGAGCGCGCGTCCGGTCCGCCGCGATCGCCGAGCGGGGTGGTTGGCGGCTGCCGCCATCGCCGTCATCGCGGCGGCCTGCTCGAGCGGTGGCGGGTCACCGGTCACGTACCCGCCGGTCTCGGCCAAGCCCGACCTCGACGTCTCGCCCGCGGTGACCCAGACCCGCGGTGTCGTCGCCGCGGCACTCGGCGAATTCGGGCTGACCCTGCGCGACGTCGAGACGCCGTACCGGCCAGCCGAATCGCCGATCCTGGCGGCCGCTCCCCGCGCCGTCTACCAGGTGCTGCTCCAGGAATCCCCGGACAAGGGGTTCATCGTCATCTACGAGTTCCGCGACATCGCGCAGGCCGCGCAAGCGGCCACGGAGCATGCCGCGTACCTCGCGAGCGGCCCGGGTCGCATCCAGTGGCCACTCGGCGCACACCACGTGATCCGCGGCGTCGGGACGACGGTGATCGTCTACAGCTGGCTACCTGGCGCCGCCGACGACCCCGGCACGCCCGACATCGAATCCGCGCTCCAGACCGTCGGGGCGCCGTTCCAGGTCCCGGGCTGATCGACCGTCCGGGCTGATCAGCCGTCCCGGGTGGCCGTCGGGAGTGGGGCGTCCGCGGCGACCCAGTCGCGCACGGGAGCGCGCTTGATCTTGAGCGTGTGCGTTCGCGGGAAGTCCTCGTCCGGCCAGAGCCGCCAGCCCGCGATGCGCTGGTTCGGGCCAAGGCTCGCGTTCGCGGCCTTGACCGCTTCGTCCAGCCGTGCCCGCGTGGCGGCCGGATCGGCCTCCGGTTCGCCGCCGAGCAGGATGGCCTCGATGCGACCCGCCGCCACCTCGAGGACGACCGAGTCGCGGATCCCCACGATGCGCAGCGCGTTCTCGATGTCTTCGGGATAGACGTTGAACCCGTTGGGCAGGACGATGATGTCCTTGCTTCGACCGGACAGGATCAACCGTCCGGCGTCGTCGAGCCGTCCGATGTCGCCGGTCCGGTACCAGCCGTCTTCGGTGAACGCCGCCGCCGTGGCGTCGGGCGCGTTCCAGTAGCCGCCGAACACGGTCCGGCCGCGGAACTGGACCTCCCCGTCGGACGCGAGCCGCATCTCGATCCCCGCCGGCGGCCGTCCGACCGTGCCCGGTCCGTGATCATCGAGGGTCGTGCATGTGCCGGTCCCGGTCTCCGTCGCGCCATACCCCTGGAGGACGGTGACGCCCAGGTCCTCCCACGCGGCCTGGAGGGATGGCGGGAGAAACGCACCGGACGACAGGAACAGCCGGAAGTGCCCGCCGAGCTGGGCATGGACCGACCCGAACAGTCGTCGGCGGATCGCGAACGGGAGGAGGCGTGCGAGCCGCCGCAGGCGCCCGAAGGCGACCGTCCGTCCTCGCCCCTCGACGGCCCGTTCAACGGCACTCCAGAACAGGTCGAGGACCTGCGGGACCACCACCATCGAGGTGACTCGATGATCGCGCAGCGCATCGAAGATGACCCGCGGGTTGCGGCTCCGGACGTAGAGGATGTGGGCCCCGACGTCGAGCGCGTAGTACAGGCCCACGGCCTGCTCGAGCAGATGCGAGAGTGGTAGCAGCGACACGATCCGATGGGTCATGGGCGGGATGATCCGGTGGAACGACTCGATCGATGCCACGACGTTGTCGTGGGTCAGGACGACGCCCTTCGGTGTCCCGGTCGTGCCCGAGGTGAACACGAGCTCGAACGCTTCGTCCGCCGTCGGTGGACCCCAGGCCGCCTGGCGAGCCTCCCAGTCGGCCGGGAATGCCGGGTCGTCGGGCTCGGGCTCGGCGCACAGGGCTTCCACGGATGTCGCGGGGAACTGCTCGAGCCCGGCCTCCCGCGGGTCCGGCGCATCGCGACCGGACCCGAGGATCAGATGGCGGGCGCCCGACGCTCGCACGATGCCCTCGACGGCCGCGGGCGACATCCGCAGGTCCAGCGGCACCAGGATGAGCCGGGCCCGCATCGCGCCGTAGTAGGCGGCCGGGAGCTCCGGGCAGGATGGCGACCAGGTGAGGATCCGATCGCCGGGTTCGAGGTCCAGTGCCCGCAAGCGCCAGGCCGCGATCCGCGACCGGCGGTCAAGCTCGCGGAACGACCAGTGCACGGTCGTGCCATCGTCGCGTCGGAGGCCCAGCGCGCCGCGGTCTCCGAAGCGCCTGACGGCCCCGTCGAGGAGGTCCACCAGCGTCGTCATCCGACGATGCTACGCGTTTGACCCGCCCGGGACCCTCCGCTATGCTCCGCCAGCCCTTGACGGGATGACGTCCGGGGCGCGTGCGGGCCGGTTGGCCGCGAGCCCTACGCGAGCACAAGACCCTTGGCCTGGGGAGGTGAACACCGATTGGCTGAAGTCCGAGTGGGAGAGAACGAGACGTTCGAAAGCGCCCTGCGTCGCTTCAACAAGAAGATCCAGCAGAGCGGCATCCTCGCCGAAGCTCGCCGCCGCGAGCACTACGAGAAGCCCTCCGTGAAGCGCAAGCGCAAGGAAGCGAAGCGCAAGAAGAACGCCCGTACGCCGGTCGGCTGACCCGGGCCCGCGCCCGGCGTCACCACCTGCGGCCCCGCGGGCGTCGAATCGACTGCCCGAGGTAGCCAAGCACGGTGTCCCTTCGAGATCGCATCCAGGCCGACATCGCCGCCGCCATGCGCGGTGGTGAGGTCCTGCGCCGCGATGTGCTCCGCATGGCGGTCAACGCCGCCTACAACCTCGAAAAGCGCCAGGGCGGCACCGCCCTGACCGACGACGAGTTGCTCGCCGTCCTGACCAGGGAGGTCAAGACCCGCCGCGAATCCGTCGAGGCCTTCCGCGGAGCCGCCCGCGAGGACCTTGCCACGAAGGAAGAGGCGGAGATCGCGATCCTGCGCGAGTACCTGCCGGAGGCCCTGAGCGAGGCGGACCTCGGCGCGCTCGTCGACGAGGCGATCACCGCGACCGGCGCCGTCACGCCTCGGGACCTGGGGAAGGTCATGGGCTGGCTCTCGCCGCGGACCCGCGGCCGGGCCGATGGCAAGATCGTGAGCGGTCTGGTGATGGCCGCGCTCGCGCGTGCGGACCTCGCCGGCCACGACCAGGGAACGCACTGACGTGCTCCTGACCCGGCCCGTCGAGGCGATCACCCGGTTCACGCGCGGCGATGCCGTCCGACTGGTCATCTCGTCCGGGATCCTGGTCCTCGTCCTCACCGCGGTCCTCGCCTCGGACATCCTCCCGGAGGCACCGCTCTCGGCGACCACCGGGCAGCTGGCCCGGGCCGATGTCGTCGCGACACGCGCCCTCGAGTTCGAGAGCGACGTCCTGACGGCGAAGGCGAAGGCTGCGGCCCGTCTCGCGGTCGAATCCAAGTACGACTACACGACCGAGAACGCCATCGCCATCGCGGACGCCCAGCAGGTCGCGTTCGAGCGCCGCGTGAACCGCGTCGACACCGCGTTCGCCGCGGAGCTGACCAACGAGCAGCGCGCCGCGATCCTCCAGACGGCCGTCCTCGACCTCAGCGACACGGCGACGGCCACGCTCATGGCCCTCGACCCGGGACGGTGGGCCTCCGTGCGGACCGAGGGCGCTCGCGTCCTCGACTCGCTCGAGCGGGCGGAACTTCGCGACACGATCGTCCAGCCGACGCGCACCCGGCTGTCCGGATTGATGGCGGGCACCCTCGATGCCGCGGAACGGGAACTCGCTGCGGAACTCATCAGCCCGCTCGTGGTCCCGAACTCGTCCTTCAGCCAGAGCCTCACGGACACGGCACGGGCGAAGGCGGCCGAGGACACGCCGCCGGTCCAGGTCCAGGTCCTGCAGGGCGAGGTCATCATCCGGAGCGGCGAACGGTTCACGCCCGAGGACATCGAGAAGATCGACGCTCTCGGGCTCGGCCTCGAGGCCGGGCCGGACATCGCGAGCTTCTTCGGGTGGCTGCTGCTCGCCATCCTGACGGTCGCGATGCTGCTGGGCTGGGTGTGGCGGTTCCGGCCGTCGCTCTGGCACCGCGACAACGCGCTCGTCCTGACGGGTCTGCTGCTCGCGGGGGCGACGATCGCGCTGAAGGTGACGGCCGGCCGTTCGATCCTCCAGTACTTCCTCCCGACGGCCGCGATCGGCATGCTCCTCGCGGTCCTGCTCGACGCGTCGCTCGCGACCGTGGTCATGGCGCTCGTCGCGGTCATCGGTGGGGCCGTGAATGGCGGCTCGCTCGAGTTCGCGACGTATGTGTTCCTCGGCGGGATGGCGGGCATCGTGGCGATCCGTCGCGGCGACCGCCTCCAGGTCTTCATCCAGGCGGCCATCGCGGTCTTCGTCGTGAACGCTGCGGTCGTCGCCGTCTTCTCGCTGCTCGGCGCCCGGGACCTGCGCGGCGTCCTGGAGCTGTGGTTCGCCTCGGCGGCTTCGGCGGCCGGCTCCGGTGTCGCGGCGATCGGCACGTTCGCCGTGCTGGGCTCGGTGTTCGGGATCCTGACCGTCTTCCAGCTGCTGGAACTGGCCAACCCGTCCCAGCCGCTGCTCCGACGCCTCCTCGTGGAGACCCCCGGCACGTATCACCACTCCCTGATGGTGGGGAACCTGGCCGAGCGCGCCGCCGAGGCGATCGGCGCCGATCCGCTCGTGACCCGCGTGGCCGCCTACTACCACGACATCGGCAAGCTCGCCAACCCGCTCGGGTTCATCGAGAACCAGGCCGGCGGCGAGAACATCCACGACCAGCTCGACCCCGAGGTCAGCGCCCAGGTGCTCAAGCAGCACGTCGCCGATGGGATCGATCTCGCCTACAAGAGCCGCCTCCCGAAGGCGCTCATCGCCTATATCCCGCAGCATCACGGGACCGCCGTGATGTCCTACTTCTTCGCGAAGGCCAAGGAGGCCGCGTCCGCCCCGTTCGGCGGCCCGACGACCGCCGAGGGCGCCAAGGCCGCGGCGGCCGTGGAGACCCGCGCGTTCCGCCATGCCGGGCCGAAGCCGCAGACGCGCGAGGCGGCGCTGATCATGCTCGCCGACGGGGTCGAGGCCTCCGTCCGTTCGCTCGCGTCGCGCGACGAGCCGGCCATCCGGGCCATGGTGACCCGCATCATCGAGGAGCGGATCAGCGATGACCAGTTCGACGAGTGCGAGTTGACGCTCCGCGACCTCGAGCTCATCCGGGAAGCGTTCGTGGGGCAGCTCCTCGGGATGTATCACACCCGGATCGCCTACCCGCAGAGCGAAGTGGTGGACCTGGAGTCGCGGCGCAACCAGGTCTCGTGACGACGTCGCGTTACCTCGGTCCGTGGCGGGTCGACGTCACCATCCGTGACGGCCTCGCGCTCCCTATACCCGCGGCGCACCTGGTTCGCGCCGTGGTGGCGGCTCTTGAGGCCGCTGACGCACCTCGCCCGGCGTCGATCGGGCTGATCCTCAGCCACGACACCGAACTGGCCGGGCTCAACGCCACACACATGGGGACGACCGGCCCGACGGATGTGCTGTCGTTCCCGCTCATCTCGAAGGATCCGTTCCCGCTGCCGCCGGGCCGGCGACCGCACCTCGGCGACATCGTGGTGTCGGTCGAGCGGGCTCGAGAGCAGGCCGAGACGGGTCGGGGCGGTCACACGGGCGATGTCCGCTGGACGCCCGCCGATGAATTGCGGCTCCTCGTGACGCACGGCACGCTCCACATCATGGGCATGGACCACGCGGACCCCGCCGAGGAAGCCGAGATGCGGGCGCTGGAGCGACGACTGCTTGTCCGGTAGCGGCCGTATGAGTCACGCGCGAGCATCGCCGGGGCATCCCCGCTACCATCCACAGAGGCCCTCCCACCGACCGCGTCGGACCGGGATCGGGCCCTGTCGTGCTGTCTGCGGAGGCGGGGTTGAAGGTCATCGTGGGTCTCGGGAACCCGGGCTCGTCGTACGCCGGCACGCGCCACAACGTGGGCTGGCTCGTGGTGGACCGGTTGGCCGAGCGAGCGGGCTGGGACGGCCGCGGGCGTCAGCGCGACTCGTCGAACGTGGTCATGGGCCGGTTCAGGGCTCTCGATCTCACGCTTGTCAAGCCGCTCACGTACATGAACGAGTCCGGTCGTGCCGTGCGCAAGGTCCTGGCGCGCGAGCATGCCCCGTTGGTCGACCTGCTCGTCGTGGCCGACGACTTCGCCCTGCCCTTCGGCAAGCTGCGCTTCCGCGAGGGCGGCGGCCCCGGCGGGCACAACGGACTTCGCTCGATCATCGACGAGCTGGGCACCGAGAAGTTCAGCCGCCTGCGCATCGGGATCGGAGAGCCGGACCGGAGCGCGGTCGACCACGTCCTGACGCGGTTCGCCCCGGACGAGCGGCAGCGACTCGATGAGCTGCTGGACGCCGCCGCCGATGCGGTCGAGGCCTGGGCGCGCGACGGGACGAGCAAGGCAGCCAACGCCTTCAACAAGTTCGAGTTGCGCCCCGCTGATACGGACCGGCTCGCGGCACCGGGCGCTGTCGACGGGCCGCCAGGCCCCGACGGGGTTCGCCGGACGCGGACCGGCTGGCGCCGGATGCTGCGCCCGAAGGACGACGCGGATGCCTGATCCTACGACGCCGTCGCTTCGGGGTCGTCGCGGCCGCGATCGCCGGATCGGCGAGCGCGTCGCCGAGGACTTCGCCGCCCGTCACGGCACCGCCACCGGGGAGCGGGTCGACTTCGACACCGCCGACGCGGAAGCCCTCATCGACGATCAGCATCGAGCCGACGAGCGCGCCGCGGGCATTCGCCGTGCGTCGGCGCGCCGACCCCAGACCGACGCGACCCGCGCAGACCGGCACCGCCTGCCCGATCTGTCCGCGCTACCGCCGCTCCTGTCCGCGACCGGCACGTTCGCGGCGCTTCGGGAGCGGCTCGGCTCGCCGGTCGAGGACGGCCGCCGCGTGGGTCGTCATGTGGGGCTGGTCGCCGTCCCGCATGGCGCCAAGACGTTCCTCGCCGCGGCGCTCGCCGCCGTCGCCACCGGGGAGCGACTGGTCTGGATCGCGCGCGACGCGGAGATCGCGGACCGCGTCGCCGAGGAACTCGCGGCCTGGCTGGGCGACCCGGAAGCGGTCGTCGTCCTGGAGCCACGGACCGCGCTTGCCTACGAACGCAGCGAGCTCGTCGCCGACGAAACGGCGGCCCGTGTCGCGGCCCTGGCGGCGTGGCGCGGCGATCGCGCCCGGGTCCTCGTCGCCGGTGTCCAGGCTCTGCTCCAGCACACGCTTGCGCCGGCCGAACTCCCCGCCGACCCACGAACGGTCCGCGCGGGGTCGAGATGGCACCAGGACACGCTCCTGCACGAGCTCCTCGACCTCGGCTACGTGCCGGCCCCCGAGGTCGGCGGCCGTGGCGAGTTCGCCCGTCGCGGCGGGATCGTGGATGTCTTCCCGCCGTCACTGCCACTCCCCATCCGGATCGAGTTCTTCGGCGACGAGATCGATTCGCTGCGCTCGTTCGACCCGACCGATCAGCGCACGGTCGCGGCGGTCGACGAAGCCGCGCTGCTGCCCGCGTCGGAGTTCCTCGCGCCGTCCGGCGGCGTGGCCGGGCTGCGTGCCCGACTCGGACGTTCCGCGGCGCGACTCCCGGAGCGCCTTGCCGCCGACCTCGCGCGATTCGAGGAGCAGACCGACGACGTGCCGGGCCGCTCGACCCGGGCGCTCCCCGTCGGCGACGCCGCCGAGGTGTGGGCCGCGCACCTTGCCCCGGCGACCGGGCTCGACCACGTACCCGCGAACACGCTCCTGATCCTCGACGAGCCCGGCGATCTCGCCGACGCCGGGGCCTTCCTGTGGCGACAGGCGGACGAACGACGCCTCGAACTCATCGAGGCCGGCGAACTCCCGAAGGACTGGCCAACGACGTACCTGCCGCCTCGCGACTGGAAGGCCCGCCTCGCCGCCTCGCGAACGCTCGAGCTCACCTGGGAGTCCGAACCCCATGGCGACGTCGCGATGGCCGCCGGCGCGCGGTCGTCCGGCGACCCGTTCGGATGGCGCGAGCCGACCCTGGGTCTCGGGCGGGCGACCGGGATCGTCGGCGCCGTCGACGGCTGGCGGACCGATGGCGCACGGATCGTCCTGGCGTCGGACCAGGCGCCGCGACTGGCGGACCTGCTCGACGGGGGTGGCCACCCGGTGGCGGTCGTCGATCAGGTCGAGCCCGACCTGGCCGCGGGGGCGGTGGCGCTCGTCGGCCGGAGCCTCAACGGCGGGTTCACGGGCGGACCGGACGGCCTGGTCTTCGTCACGGATCGCGAGCTGTTCGGCACCGTGCGCGTCCGCCGTCCGAAGGCGCTCCGGCGGGTGGTGCCGCGCGATATCCTCGATCGGCTGACGCCCGGGGATCTCGTCGTCCACATCGATCACGGCGTCGCGCGCTACGAGCGGATGCTCCGCCGCGGGACCGACGGCGAGGACCGCGACTACCTCGAACTCTCGTTCGCCGATGGCGACCGGATCTTCGTCCCCGTGGAACAGATCGGGCGGGTCACCCGCTACTCGGGCGGCGAGCGGCCCCAGCTGTCGCGGCTCGGCGGTGCGGAGTGGCTCCGGGCGAAGCAGCGCGTCCGTCGCGCCGTCGGGCTCCTGGCCGAGGACCTGCTGGCGCTCTATGCCGCCCGCGCCGATGCCCAGGGGTTCGCCTACGCTCCGGACACGCCGTGGCAGGCCGAGATGGAGGGCAGCTTCCCCTACGAGGAGACCGTCGATCAGCTGCGCGCGGCGGCCGAGGCCAAGGCGGACATGGAACGGACGCGACCGATGGACCGGCTCGTCGTCGGCGACGTGGGCTACGGCAAGACCGAAGTGGCGCTGCGGGCGGCGTTCAAGGCGATGCAGGACGGGAAGCAGGTGGCCGTCCTGGTCCCCACCACGGTCCTCGCGGCTCAGCATCACGCCACCTTCAGCCAGCGGTTCGCGGCGTTCCCGCTGGAGGTGCGGCTGCTGTCGCGGTTCGTCACACCCAAGGCCCAGGAGGCCACGCTCGAGGGCCTCGCTGATGGGAGCGTGGATCTTGTGATCGGCACGCACCGGCTGCTCTCGAAGGACGTCCGCGTGAAGGATCTCGGGCTCGTCATCGTCGACGAGGAGCAGCGCTTCGGGGTGGCGGCCAAGGAACGGCTCAAGCAGTTGCGCCAGGAAGTGGACGTCCTGACCCTGTCCGCCACGCCGATCCCCCGGACGCTCAACCTTGCGCTGGCGGGGATCCGTGACCTGAGCGTCATCGAGACGCCGCCGGAGGACCGCCTGCCGATCCAGACGCGCGTGGCCGAGGCCTCCGCCGGCCTCGTTCGTGACGCGATCCTGCGCGAACTCGACCGCGGTGGCCAGGTCTTCTACGTGCACAACCGCGTCGAGACCATCGAGGCCCAGGCCGAACAGCTGCGTCGGATGCTGCCCGATGCGCGGTTCATCGTGGGTCACGGGCAGATGGCCGAGGGCGCACTCGAGCGGGTCATGATCGCGTTCGCCTCGGGTGAAGCGGATGTCCTCGTGTGCACCACGATCATCGAATCGGGGCTGGACATCCCCAACGCCAACACGATCATCATCGACCGCGCGGACACGCTTGGCCTGGCGCAGCTCTACCAGCTCCGCGGACGCGTCGGCCGGTCGTCGCGCCGCGCGTACGCGTATCTGCTCTATCGACGCCGCGAGCGGTTGTCGGATGAAGCGCGCAAGCGCTTGCAGGCCATCTTCAACGCCTCGGAACTCGGCGCCGGGTTCCAGATCGCGCTGTCTGACCTTGAGATCCGTGGCGCCGGCAACATCCTCGGCGGCGAGCAGTCCGGCCACATGGCCGCGGTGGGGTTCGACCTCTACTCCCGGATGCTGGCCGAAGCCGTGGAGACGCGCAAGGCCGAGCACGATGGGCGGACGCCCGTGGTCGAGATGCCGCAGGCGGTCGTGGACATCCCGATGGAGGCGCGACTCCCCGACGACTACGTCGCGAACGAATCGCAGAAGCTCGAGCTCTACCGCCGGCTGGCGCGGGCCCGGACGCCGGGCGACCTCGCCGCCTTCCGCCAGGAGGTCACGGACCGCTTCGGTCCGATGCCGCCACAGGTCGTCCGACTCGTGGAGGTCGCGGCGCTGCGGCTGACCGCCGAGACGGCGGGGGTCGCCTCGATCGCCCGAGAGGACGGCTGGATCGTCTTCCGCTTCGGAGCCACGATGTCGCGCGCGACCGCGATGCGCCTCCTCGCCGAGGGCGGTCTGCCGGGCGTCAAACCCTCGGACGTGGTCTTCGCGTCGAACCAGGTCCGCATCCGCGCCCCGCACCTCCCGACGAAGGCCTGGCAGCTGACCCAGGCCGTCATCGCGCGCCTGACGGCCCAGGACGGGTAGGCTCGCTCCGAGATGCACCGATCCACCCCCGCCGCTGGGGATGGCCTCTGGTCGCCCCAGCGCCGGACGCTGACCGCCGGCCTGATCCTGACCGTGACGCTCGTCGCCTTCGAAGCGCTGGCGATCTCCACGGTGATGCCGCGAGTCGCCGAGGAGCTGAACGGGCTCGAGTCCTACGGCTGGGTCTTCACGTCCTTCATGCTCGGCTCGCTGATCGGGATCGTGGTCAGCGGGGGGTTGATCGACCGGAGCGGCCTGTCTCGGCCGTATGCGCTGGGGCTCGGGCTGTTCACCGTGGGCCTGCTGCTCGGCGGTCTCGCGCCCTCGATGGAGGTGCTGATCGGCGCGCGCGTCCTGCAGGGTCTCGGGGCGGGCGCGATCCCGCCCATCGCCTATGTGGCGATCGGCCGGACGATGCCGGATCGTCTGCGACCCAGGATGTTCGCGACGCTGTCCACGGCGTGGGTCCTGCCCGGCGTCTTTGGTCCCGCGATCGCCGGCATCGTCGGGGAGTTCATCGGCTGGCGGGTGGTCTTCCTCGGGCTGCTGCCGCTGATCGCGCTGGCGGCCGCGATCTCGTTCCCGGCGATCCGGCGCATCGGGCCGGTGGCCCTGTCGGCGGTCGAGGAAGCGGCAGCGTCCGCCTCCCTCCGGCGTCGGTTCCCGGTCGCGCTGCTCGTGGCGGTCGCGACCGGGCTGTTCCTCGTCGGGCTGACCGCTTCTCGGCCGCTCCTCGTCGCTGGGCTCGAAGTGCCGACGATCGTCATCGCCGCCATCGGCGTCGCGATCGGGCTTCCCGCCCTCCGGTCGCTCACGCCTCCGGGAACGCTCGTGGCCGCGCGGGGCGTGCCCGCAGCGATCCTCCTGCGGGGCGTCCTGACGTTCACGTTCTTCGCCGTCAATGCCTACATCGCGCTCGCGCTCGTGACCTGGCGCGGCCAGAGCCTGACCGAGGCCGGCCTGACGCTCACGGTCGGCACCGTGGCCTGGACCGCCGGGTCGTGGATCCAGGCGCGCTTCGCCTCACGCTGGTCCCCCGAGCGGTTCGTGCGTGTGGGGTTCGTGGTGGTGTCCATCGGGCTCGCCCTGTTCAGCGCCATCCTCTCGAAGGACGTCTGGGTGTGGGTGGCACTCCCCACCTTCGCGGTGTGCGGCATCGGGATGGGGCTGGCCTACTCGCCGCTGTCGCTCATCGTCCTGCGCGATGCGGCGCCCCAGGAGCAGGGGCACGCGTCGGCCAGTCTCTCGCTGACCGACACGCTCGGCACGGCCCTCGGCACCGGGATCACGGGTGCGCTCGTCGCGATCTCGGTCCGGGCCGACGGCCAGCCGGTCGCGGGACTGGCCGTGGGGTTCGCGATCGCGGTCGTCGTCGGGATCGTCGGTGCGACCCTCGCGCTTCGGTTGCCGGCGCACCCGGCCGTCTCGCCCGACGCGTCAAGGGTGCCGAGCGCGAGCTCGACCTAGCGATCGATGCCTTCGGGCATGGTAGGCGGCTGGACGAGCCCGCCCGCTGCGGTAGACTTCGACGCGGTCCCGAGCCGTCGCCCGGCGCTTGCTGGCCACCCGTGGAGGTCTCGAATCGATGTCCGCCGACGAGCTTCGCGCGAAGATCCGCGAGATCCCCGACTTCCCGAAGCCCGGGATCCTCTTTTACGACATCACGACGCTGCTCAAGGACGCGACGGCGTTCAAGCACGCCATCGATCTGATGCTCGAACCGTACAAGGACGAGCGCATCGACCTCGTCGTGGGGATGGAGTCGCGCGGGTTCATCTTCAGCGCGCCGATGGCCTATCAGCTCGACGCCGGCATGGTCCCGGTCCGCAAGCTGGGCAAGCTCCCGGCCGAGACGAGTTCGGTGGAGTACGCGCTCGAGTATGGGTCGAACACGCTCGAGATCCATCGGGACGCCATCGAGCCCGGGCAGCGCGTCCTGATCGTCGATGACCTCCTGGCCACGGGCGGGACCGTCAAGGGCACCATCGAACTCGTCGAGCGACTGCGCGGCGAGGTCGCGGGTCTCGCGTTCCTCGTGGAGCTCGACTTCCTCAAGGGGCGCGAGCGCCTCGAAGGCCGTCGCGTGACCAGCGTCGTCCAGTACTGAGTCGAGCCATCGACGAGTCGGGGCGCACCGTGGAGTCGACCGGGGAGCCGGATCCGGATCCGGCGACGGACGTTGCCCCGCCACAGGCGGATCTGGGTCGCCGGAGGTTCTTCCGACAGTTCGCCGGCGAGATGGTGAACACGGCCGCGACCGTGGTGGGGGCCGCACAAGCGCTCCAGCGTGTCTCGGCCGAAGCGGCTGGCGCGCTGCTCGATCCTGACGGGACCGCCGAGCGGATCGACGCGATGATGACCGGCCAGGACGTCGTCCCGACCGCCCCCACCGGGTTCCGGAGCGCCTTCCGCGAGGACGGGGGGATGCTCTACATGATCGACCAGCGGAAGTTGCCGGACGCGCTCGTCGAGGTGAGTAACCGCTCCGCCTCCGAAGTGGCGTACCACATCCGCGAGATGGCCATCCGCGGCGCACCGGCCATCGGCCAGGTCGCCGCCATCGGTCTGGCGATGACTGCCGACAAGGTCCGCACGACCCGGCCCTACGCTCGACGCGCCACGCTGCGCGGCGCGGCCAACGCGCTCGCCAACTCGCGACCGACGGCCGTCAACCTGCGCTGGGCGGTCGACCGCGTCATGGCCCGCTACGAGGCCATCGGCGACCTCTCCGAGGACGGCGACGCCATCGCCGACGGCATGCGCGCCGAAGCGGACGCGATCGTCTTCGAGGCGACGACCGACCACGGGCGCCTCGCGACCGCGGGGATCGCGATCCTGGCGGAGCGCGAAGACGGACCCACCCGGATCCTCACGCACTGCAACACGGGGCCGCTGGCGTGCGGACAGTACGGGACGGCGCTGGGCGTGGTCCAGGCGGCCCACCATGCGGGTCGTGACCTCCAGGTCTGGGTGGACGAGACTCGACCGTATCTCCAGGGAGCGCGACTGACGGCGTGGGAACTCGCGCAGGCCGGGGTCCCGCACGCGCTCCTCCCGGACGTGGCAGCGGGCCACCTCATCGCGAGCGGCGAGGTGGACGTGATCCTCGTCGGCGCGGATCGCGTGGCCGCCAATGGGGATACCGCGAACAAGGTCGGCACGTACACGCTCGCCGTCCTCGCCGCCAGGCACGGCGTGCCGTTCTACGTGTGTGCGCCGACGAGTTCGGTGGACCTCCAGACACCCGACGGCGGCGCGATCCCCATCGAGGAGCGCAAGGCGGACGAGGTCCTCTCGTTCCGGGGCGTCCGCATCGCGCCGGTCGGGACGGCGGTCCGCAACCCCGCATTCGACGTCACGCCGGCCGAGCTGATCACCGGGTTCATCACCGAAGAAGGCATCGTCCGCGCCCCGTACGACGCCGGCCTGCGGGCCGCGACCGAAGCGGCCATCGCCCGCTGGGCTGGCATGCCCGGCCATGACCGGCTGGTCCGCGAGGCTGTGCCCGTCGGCCTCACCGCGTCGGCGCGAATGGCGGAACCGACGCCGCCCCCGGCGTCACGCTGATGGCGACGGTCGTCCTGGGTCGGCGCGACGGGCTGGTCGCGCGAGCCACGACGGACCGGGCGCTGCTGCGGGAATTCCTCGAAGGCGACCGGCTCTATGCGGCCTACGCGATCTGTGATCTCGAGGAACGCGAGTTCTCGCGGACCCGCTGGAGCGTCGCCAGCGATGGCGATCGGTTGGTCAGCCTGGTCCTCGAGTATCACGGCCCGACGCCCCAGCCCATGTTCGTGATGGGCCGATCCGACGGGATCGCGGCCATCCTGCGCGACGTCATGCGACCGCGTGCTGCGTACGTCGCCGTCCGGCCGGAGAACCTCGCCGCGATCGAAGCGCACTATCGCGTCGACCCCGGTCCGCCCATGGTCCGGATGTGGGTGGATCGCTCACACTTCCGCCCGTACCCGGCCACGGTCGCCCGCATCCTGCCCGTCGAGATCAGCGACCTGAACCGGCTGTATCAGCTGGGGTTCGCGTCCTGGCTCCCGGCCAGCGCGCTCAGTGAGGGCGTGTACATGGGCATCCGGGTCAACGGTCAGATGGTCGCAGCGGCCGGGACACACGTCGTCAGCCGGTCGGCGCGGCTCGCCGTCGTGGGCAACGTCCTGACCCACATCGACTATCGTGGGCGCGGGTTCGCCACCGCCGTCACGGGGGCGGTCACTGCCGAGCTGCTTCGCTCCTGCGACCAGGTCGTGCTGAACGTCCGTGCCGACAACCCGCCCGCCCTCAACGCCTACCGACGCCTCGGATTCACCGAACACGCGCGCTTCGAGGAGCGCCTGGTCCACCGCCTCGGCTCGCCGTGGCAGGACCTTCTGGCGCCGATCCGGCGACTGTTCGCGCGCAAGGAGATCGACCCTCGATGACCACCACCGCCCAGCCCTCCCACGACGTCACGGACCTCGGCCTCGCTGCGGAGGGGATCCGTCGCATCGAATGGGCGGAGCGCGAGATGCCTGTCCTGCGCCTCATCCGCGAGCGCTTCGAGCGCGACCGCCCGCTCGACGGCCTGCGTATCGGCGCCTGCCTGCACGTCACCACCGAGACGGCCAACCTCATGCGGACGCTGAAGGCGGGTGGCGCCGAGGTCGTGCTGGCCGCCTCGAACCCGCTCTCGACGAAGGACGACGTCGCCGCGGCCCTCGTCGCCGAATACGGGATCGCGACGTTCGCGCGGCGCGGGGAGGATCGCGACACCTACTACGCCCACCTCGCCGCGGTCGCCGACACCCGACCGCAGTTGACGATGGACGACGGGTGCGACCTCGTGTCGCTGCTCCACAGCGATCGCCCGGACCAGGTCCGCGACGTCCTGGCCGGGACCGAGGAGACCACGACCGGGGTCATCCGCCTTCGGGCGATGGCGGCCGACGGCGCCCTCGGCTTCCCGGTCATCGCCGTCAACGAGGCGCAGACCAAGCACCTCTTCGACAACCGCTACGGGACGGGACAGAGCACGGTCGACGGGATCCTGCGCGCCACGAACATCCTCATCGCCGGGCGCAAGGTCGTCATCGCCGGCTACGGTTGGGTGGGGAAGGGGATCGCGTCGCGGATGGACGGTCACGGCGCGCACGTGGCCATCGTGGAGGTCGATCCGGTCCGCGCCCTGGAAGCACTGATGGACGGGTACGCCGTCATGACCCACGGCGACGCGGCCCGCTGGGGGCAGCTGTTCGTGACCGCGACCGGCAATCTCAACGTCTTCCGGCGCGAGCACTTCGAGGCGATGGGCGACGGCGCGATCCTGGCCAACTCGGGGCACTTCGATGCCGAGCTGGACCTCGCCGCGCTGCGCGACCTGGCCGAGGGGCACGTCCGGGAGGTTCGCGAGAACGTCCAGGAGTTCGATCTTGGTGGCAAGAAGCTCAACCTCATCGCCGAGGGTCGTCTCGTGAACCTCGGGGCGGCCGAGGGTCACCCGGCGGCGGTGATGGACATGAGCTTCGCGAACCAGGCGCTCTCGGCTGAGTACGTCGCCAAGCACCACGCCGAACTCGAGCCACGGGTCTACGTCGTGCCGGAGGCGATCGACGCCGAGGTCGCGCGGCTCAAGCTCGCGGCCCTGGGGATCAGGCTGGAATCCATGACGCCGGAGCAGGCCGCCTACGTCGCGTCCTGGCAGCACGGGACCTGACGGCCGTTCGCGTCGAGCGGCTCCAGTGATGCTGGCGCTGGACCTGCTGGTCAAGGCCATCGCGGTGGGGCTGCCGCTCTACTCGATCGTCGGCCTCGATGCCTCCAATGCGGCCGGGACGGCGATCGCGCTGCGGTTGTCGCTCTACCCGCTGTCGGTGGTGATCGTCCCCGCCCTGTGGGTGGCGAACGGGCGGCCCCGCCCGTACCCGATCGTCGCGGACACCGCGCTCGTGGTCCCGTTCATCCTCGACTCAGCCCGGATCGGTTTCGATCTCTCCTCGCGCCCCGGGCTCGATGCGCTGCCGCACATCGGCGGCTGGCTGAGCCTGTCGGTCGCCGTGGGGTTGGCGGTCGGCCCGATCGTTCGGGCGCGCTGGATCGGGTTCGGTCTCATGGTCGGCGTCGGCGCGACCGTCGCGATCGTCTGGGAAGTGAGCGAGTTCCTCGTGTCGCGCGGCGGTGGCGGGTTCGAACTGACGTACGGCAACACGATCGCGGACCTGGGACTCTCACTCGCGGGCGCCGTCATCGGGGCCACCGTGATGGTCATCGCCGGCTGGCCGACCGCGGACCGGCCCCGGACGCTGTTCGGCTGGTCACGCTAGGGTGTCCGTGATGGACGATCAGCCCTCCGAGACGCCGGACGCGATCGAGGCGCGGGACGTCCTCGAACCCCTGGAACCGGCGTCGGATGTCACGGTCGCCGCGTTCGGCAGCTGGGTCTCGCGGATCGCGATCGACGACCTGCTTGGCGGGACCGTCCGCCTGGGCGAGCCGTGGGTCGACGGCGACGACGTCTACTGGCTCGAGGGTCGCCCATCGGAAGGCGGGCGACGCGCCCTCGTCCGGCGCGCGGCCGACGGCACGACCGAGGACCTCACGCCGCCGCCGTTCAACGTCCGCACCCGTGTCCACGAGTACGGCGGCGGGTCGTATGTGGTCGCGGGAGGGACCATCGTCTTCTCGAACGTCGCGGACGACCGGCTCTATCGGCTCGACCCCGGCGGCGACGACCCCGTGCCGATCACGCCCGTCGGCGCGTACCGGTACGGCGACCTGCGCTTCGACGCCGCCCGACGGCGATTCATCGCCGTCCGCGAGGATCACTCGGGTACCGGTCAGCCGGTCGCCGCCATCGTCGACGTGCCCCTCGATGGCGATCGAACCCCGAGCGTGCTGGTGGTCGGCCCGGACTTCGTCGCCTCCCCGCGCGTCTCGCCCGACGGCAGGCGCCTCGCATGGATCGAGTGGGACCACCCCGACATGCCCTGGGACGCGACTCGGCTGCGCGTCGCCCCGATCGCTCCGGACGGTTCCCTCGGCCCATCCGACCTCGCCGCCGGAGGTCCGGAGGAATCGATCGTCCAACCAGAGTGGTCGGCGGACGGCGTGCTCCATCTCGTCAGCGACCGGAGCGGCTGGTGGAACCTCTACCGCGTCGTCGATGGCCCACGGCTGGAGCCGCTCGCGCCGATGGATGCGGAGTTCGCCGACCCGTCGTGGATCCTCGATCGCTCGTCGTACGGGTTCCTGTCCGACGGCAGCATCGTGGCCGTGGCGCGGGCTGACGGGCGGGACCGGTTGATGCACATCCGCGCCGGGCGGATGATCGGCGAGGTCGAGACCGGATTCACCGAGCTCGATGCGCTCCGGACCGGCGCCTCCACGGTGGTCGCCGTGGCCGGGTCGCCGGCCGACGCGCCGATGGTGATCCGGTTCGATGCGGAGACGCTCGCCCCCGCGGGCGTTCTGCGCCGCACGTCGCCGACGGTCCCGGATCCCACGGCGATCGCCGTCCCGGAGTCCATCACCTTCCCGTCGGCCGACGGTCGCACGGCATTTGCCTTGTTCTACCCTCCGACGAACCCTGGCTTCACCGGGCCCGAGGGCGAACGACCGCCGCTGGTCGTGCTCTCGCACGGCGGACCCACCTCGAACGCGTCGACCGCGCTGGACCTGGAGATCCAGCTGCTCTCGAGTCGGGGGATCGCCGTCGTCGATGTGGACTATGGCGGGAGCACGGGCTACGGCCGCGCCTATCGCCGGCTCCTCGATGGCGCGTGGGGCGTGGTGGATGTCGAGGACTGCCTGGCCGCGGCTCGGTTCCTCGTGGATCGCGGCGACGTCGACCCGGCCCGGCTCGTCGTCAAGGGCGGCAGCTCCGGTGGCTTCACAGCCCTTGCGGCCCTCGCGTTCCACGACGTGTTCGCGGCCGGGATCAGCCTGTTCGGGATCAGCGACCTCGAAGCGCTCGCGCGCGAGACGCACAAGTTCGAGTCGCGCTACGGGGACCGGCTGATCGGGCCCTATCCCGAAGCGCTGGCCACCTACCGACGGCGTTCGCCGATCCATCACCTCGACGAGATCTCCTGCCCCGTCCTGATCCTCCAGGGCCTCGAGGATCGCGTGGTGCCGCCATCCCAGGCCGAGGCGATCGTCGCGGCGCTCGACGCCAACCGGATCCCGCATGCCTTCATCGCGTTCGAAGGCGAGGGCCACGGGTTCCGCGGCGAGACCGCGATCAGGCGGACGCTCCAGGCGGAGCTGGCGTTCCTGGGTGCCGTCCTGGGTTTCGAGCCGGCCGAGGAGCTGCCGCCGCTGCCACTCCCGGGTCTCGATGCGTGGCGCGCCCGGCGGTCCGCGGCCGCCCCCGGCTGAGTGGTCCGACCCGGGCCTCGTGATACGCTCGCCCGAACGGATCAGCCCTCACGGAGGCCAGCCCCGCCGCATGAGCATCGTCGACGCCGCGCACTACCTCTTCACGTCCGAATCGGTGACCGAAGGGCACCCGGACAAGATGTGCGACCAGATCAGCGACGCCATCCTGGACGCCATCCTGCGCGACGACCCCGATGCTCGCGTGGCGTGCGAGACCGCGACAACGACGGGTCTGGTCATGGTCCTCGGCGAGATCTCGACGCACACGTATATCGACTTCCAGTCCGTCGTTCGCGAGACCGTCCGTGACATCGGCTACACCCGGGCCGACTACGGCTTCGACTATCTGACCTGCGGGACGCTCGTATCGGTCAAGGACCAGTCCGCCGATATCGCGATGGGCGTCGACTCGGCACTCGAGGTGCGCGATGACGCCGCACCGCTGTCCGAGCTCGGGGCTGGGGACCAGGGGATGATGTTCGGGTTCGCGTGCCGCGAGACGCCGGAGCTCATGCCGATGCCGATCGCGCTGGCCCACCGGATGGCGCGGCGGCTCTCCGAGGTCCGCAAGTCCGGCCAGTTCCCATATCTCCGCCCGGACGGCAAGACCCAGGTCACCGTGGAGTACGAACGGGGCGTGCCGAAGCGGGTCAGGACCGTGGTCGTTTCCGCGCAGCACGACCCGGACGTGCGTGCCGAGCGGCTGCGCTCGGACGTGATCGATGCGGTGATCCTCGCCACGATCCCGGCCGAGCTGCGTACGACGGACCCCGTGATGCATGTCAACCCGACCGGTCAATTCGTGACCGGCGGCCCGATGGGCGATGCCGGCTTGACCGGGCGCAAGATCATCGTCGACAGCTACGGCGGGATGGCCCGCCATGGCGGCGGTGCGTTCAGCGGCAAGGATCCGACGAAAGTGGACCGGTCCGCGGCCTACGCCGCCCGATGGGTCGCCAAGAACGTGGTCGCAGCGGGGCTCGCGGACCGCTTCGAGGTGGAGGTCGCCTACGGGATCGGCATCGCCCGGCCGATCAGCTTCTCGGTGGATTCGTTCGGGACCGGCGTGGTGCCCGACGAGCGGATCCAGGCCATCATCGAGCGGCACTTCGACCTGCGGCCAGCGTCGATCATCGCCGCGCTCGACCTGCGTCGGCCGATCTACCGACAGACCGCCGCGTACGGGCACTTCGGGCGACCGGACCTGGACCTGCCCTGGGAGCGCACCGACAAGGCCGCATTGCTCGCGGCCGAGGCCG
>CAVXUF010000005.1:0-496410 GCA_963764975.1 uncultured Chloroflexia bacterium
GCTGCCGGCGCCGAAGTCGGCGGTCGCCGCGTCCTAGGGGTTCGCGCAGATGGCGTTCGGCTCCGGCGCGGCGGCGATTCGTCCGTGTCCGGTCAGCGCTCCGTGATGATCGAGGCCATGCTCCCGGCCCGGCCTTGGCGACGGCTCTGCCAGGTCAGCGCGAGCTGACCAAGGAGCAGCATCCCCACCGTGAACGCCAGGATCATGGTGGCCACGGCGTTGGTCTCGGGTGTCACACCGCGCTTGACCTGACCGAAGATGAACAGGGGCAACGTGGACGACCCCGGTCCCGACACGAACGTCGTGATGACGTAGTCATCGAAGCTGAACGTGAACGCGAGCAGGAAGCCCGCCACGATGGCCGGCAGGAGCTGCGGGAACGTGATCTGACGGAAGGTGCGCCAGGGCGTCGCGAACAGGTCCGAGCTGGCCTCCACGAGGGTGCGGTCCATGCCCGACAGCCGCGCGCGAACGAGTAGCAGGACGAGGCTTGTGTTGAACAGGACATGGGCCGCGATGATCGTCGGGTGCCCGAAGTTGATCTTCACGCCGAAGACCGTGGCGATGACGTCGAAGCCGGTGGCGAAGAGGACGAGCGTCGCGAGGGCGATGACGATCTCGGGCACGATGATGCTGGCGTAGGTCAGGCCATCGAATGCAAGACGGAGCCGTTTGCCCACGCGCTGGAGCCCGAGCGCGGCCATCGTGCCGAACAGCGTCGCCATGATCGCGTTCGGGATCGCGACGAGGAAGCTGTTGGCCAGCGCCTTCTGGACGACCGAGTCATTCAGCGCAATCCCGAACCACTTCGTGCAGAACCCGTCCCACGCGGTCACGCGTCGCGTCGTGTCGTTGAACGCAAAGACGACGACGATGACGATGGGGAGGTACAGGAAGACATACGCGACGATCGTGTGACCCTTCAGCCAGCCTTCGACGAGGCCGGCCCAGCGATCCGCTCCGCGGCGCGCCGATCGCGCCGATCGCGCGGTCACAGGACGCTCACTTCGCGGGTCTTGCGACCGCGGTTCACGAACCAGAGGTAGAGCGAGATCGTGACGAACATGATGAGGATCAGCCCGACGGCACGGGCCGAACCGTTGGGCCAGTTCCGTGCCTCGAGGAAGTCCGTGACCAGGGCGTTGCCCATCAGGTACGTGCGCCCATAGCCGAGGATCTGTGGGATGACGTACTCGCCCATCATCGGGATGAAGACGAGGATCGTCCCGGTGACCAAGCCCGGGAACGCCACGGGCAAGGTGATCTGGCGGAACGTGGCGATGCGCGCGGCCCCCAGGTCCTTGGACGCCTCGATCAAGGTCCGGTCCATCCGCTCGAGCGTCACGTACAGCGGAAACACCATCAACGGCAGGTAGCCGTAGACGAGGCCGATCAACACGGCCACCGGGGTCCCGAGGATCCGGAACTGGTCGTCACCGATCGCGGTGCCGATCCAACCCGCGAGGCCCGTGTCCGGTCCGAGGATGATCAGCCACGAGTAGGTGCGGATGAGGAAGCTGGTCCAGAACGGCACCACGAGCAACAGGATGAGCAGGCTCTTGCGGCCGCCGGCCCGCGTCGCGAGGAAGTAGGCCAGCGGCAGCCCGACGAGTAGGCAGCCGATGGCGCCAGCGGAGGCCATGGCGAGGCTCGTGATGAACGGATCGGGGCGCTCGAGAGCGCGGACATAGTTGTCAAGGACGAACGCCGGCTCGTAGCCACCGTTCTTGGCGCGGACGCCGAACGAGAAGATGACGACGATCGCCAGCGGGGCGACCAGCAGCAGGACGTACCAGATCGCCGCCGGCCCGAGGAGCAGCGCCGTCAGGAGCCTGCTCCGAACCTTGCCCTCGCGGGCCCTGTCCGGAGCAGGTCGGGGCGCCGCTGTGGTCACGCCCTGGCCTCCCGACGCTCTCCTCAGCCGCCGATCTTGGACTTGAACTCCTCCCAGATGTCGATGCGCTGCGGGTTGCCCGACGTATCCTCGGCGCCTTCCAGATTGGCGATGACGTCATCGGGCGGGAAGATCGCCGGGTTGTCGAGGATCGCCGGGTCGACGAACGCTTTGGCCGCGTCGTTCGGCGTCGCGTACAGGTTGAAGTTGGTCTCCTCGGCCTGGATCTCGGGTCGCTGGATGAAGTCCAGCCAGGCGTACGAGGCGTTCGGGTGCGGGGCGTCGGCCAGCATGACCCACGCATCCATCCAGAACAGCGTTCCCTCCGTCGGGACGACGTACCCGGCGTCGCCTTCGGCGACGAGATCGGCCAGCTCCTGCCCGAGCGGACCCGTCCAGCCCAGCGTCAGCGACGCCTCGCCGGCGGCCATCTTGTCGCCGTAGGTGTCCGAGTCGAGCGCCGAGGATGTGCGGGGCGACAGTCGAGCAGGATGTCGCGCGCCTCATCGAGCTCGCTCTTCACATCGGTATTGAGCGAGTAGCCCGAGCATCTTGAGCGGGAAGACGAAGACATCGCCCCTCGAATTGACGAAGATCGTCTTGCCCGACACCGGCGCCCTTGACCTGGTCGTAGAAGCTCCTGCCAGCACGTCGGGACCGCCGGGAGCAGACTTGCGCTACAGGATGCCGGTGGTGCCGTAGTCCTTGGGGACCTGGTACTCGTTCGTTCGGGTCCCACCACAGGTTCATGAACGTCGTGTTGATGGTCGCCGCGTTCGGGATCCGCGACAGGTCGAGCTTCTGGCAGGAAGCCCTCCTCGACCATCCCGGGCACGTACTCCGCGGTCGGGCCGGCGATGTCGTACCCGGAGGCGCCGGCCTGGAGCTTGGCGATCAGCTCTTCGTTGTTGGAGAAGATGTCGTAGACGAAGTTCGACAGGCCGAATTCGGCCTTGAACGCCTCGATGTTCTTCGGAGATGTAGTCGCTCCAGTTGTAGATGAAGAGTTCCTTCTCGATGTCGCGCCGGGACGCCGACGAGGCGGCCGCGCGGCGCCGTCGGGGCTCGCGGACGGCGCCGTGGACGCGGCGACGCTGGGCGCCCGGCGCAGGCTCGCGCACGCGGCCAGCGCGGCGCCGGTCGCGGTCAGCCCGGCGGCGGCCAGGAAGCCTGCGCCGATTGACCTTGGTCTTCGACATCCTCGCCAGATGGTCGCGTCAGATCTCGCTCGGTTCACGTGCTCCTCCTGCCTGCGTCGGGCGTCCCGCGCACTCGTCGGGGCCCCTCCGATCCTAGCCCGCGAGGACGAGGTTGGCTTCGTCACGCCAGCGGACCGTGACCGGATCGCCCGGGCCCAGCCCGAGGCTCGCTGCAGCCCCCGTCGCGTTCTGTCGGCGGACGATGAGTTCGCCGACTTGTTCGGTGTCGACTGCGGAACTCGGTCTGGTCGCCGAGGTAGGTGCCCTGACTGGATCCGTCCGGTCGACGGGTGACCACCCGGTCTCCGGGCCATCGCTGGTGCCCTGCGGCACGACATCGAGGCGTTCGGGTCGCGTGGCGACCGTCACGGCCTGACCCGGGCCGAGCGTGGCGCGTCGCGATCCGTCCCGACGCCGCGCAGGATCGACCCCGCGCTCGCTCCGGACGATCGCGAGCCACGCGGGCGCCTCGAACCGATTCGACCGTCCCCTCGATGAAGTTGGACGTCCCGATGAAGTCGGCGACGAACCGGTTGACCGGTCGCTCGTACAGCTCGGTCGGCCCGCCCATCTGCTGGATGCAACCCATCGCGCATGACCACGATGACGTCGCTCATCGTGAGCGCCTCTTCCTGGTCGTGGGTCACATAGACGAAGGTGATCCCGACCTCGCGCTGGAGCGCCTTGAGCTCGAGCTGCATCTCCTTGCGGAGCTTGAGGTCGAGGGCGCCGAGCGGCTCGTCGAGGAGCAGCACCGTGGGACGATTGATCAAGGCGCGCGCCAGCGCCACGCGCTGTTGCTGGCCACCCGAGAGCTCCCACGTCCGGCGCTCCCCGTAGTCGGCGAGGCGGACCAGTTCCAGCGCCTCGGCGACCCGCTTCGTTTCCTCGGCCTTGCCCACCTTGTTCTGGCGGAGCCCATACCCGACGTTGCGCGCGACGTCCATGTGCGGGAACAGCGCGTAGTGCTGGAAGACCGTATTGACGTTGCGCTGGTACGGCGGGACGCCGGCGATCGGCTGACCGGCGAGCAGGATCTCGCCCTCGGTCGGCTGCTCGAAGCCGGCGATCATGCGCAGGGTCGTGGTCTTGCCGCAGCCGGACGGACCCAGCAGGCTGTAGAACTCGCCGCGCTCGATGCGCAGGTTCATGCGGTCGACGGCGGTGACCGCTCCGAACCGCTTCGTGACATCGAGGATCTCGACGTCTGGCGCGGCGTCATCCCTGGTGGGCGTACGGGAGGTCGGCGCGACGGGACTCACGGAGGTGGTCAACGGCGGTCCTCGGGGCGGGCGATCCGGCACTGATCGGCGGCCTCCTCCAGGCCGCGCGCTAGGCTGGCCGATGGTAGGCGCGGATTGTCGCGTCGTCAACGACCGATTCGTGCGAATCTCGCACGAACGGTCGCGTGCACCCCGCTGGATGTCGCCAGCGTGACCGGTCGATCGCCCGGTAAATCGCCGCCGCCGTAGCCTGGCTGAGGCGTCGTCGGCCTGATCGCAACGGTCGTGTCCAGCCGATGCGTGTGCCTCGGTGCACCGGACCACCGGAGCGACGGGATGGCGGACCATCGGCGCGTTCTCACGCCGTCCGCGATAGGCCATACTCGACCGAGTTGCCCGACCGTCGGGTGGCCCCCGCTCACCGGATGCCATGCGACCCATGATCGAACGTGATGCCCTCGCGCGGTCCGCGGCCCTCATCCGGGCCGCCATCGTGTCGCTCGCCCTCCTCGCGCTCCTGCCGCTGCCTGCGGCGGCATTCGGCGGCGGGTCCGGCGCAGCCCCGCCCGTCGCGCCCGCGGCCGACGAATCGCCCGATCCCTCCGCGGAGCCGGATCCGACCCCCGAGCCCACCCCCGAGCCGACCCCCGAACCCACCCCGGAGATCCGACGGGTCCTGACCTTCCGGGCCAGCGGCGTCGTCCGCCAGTACCGCAACAGCTGGTGCGTCCCCGCGGTCACGCAGACGATGACGAACCTGATCAAGGGCACGTCGAACGCCTCGTTCACCCGTCAGAAGATCCTGTATCGCCAGATCCGGGCCCACAACCGGTATCGCTACCGGACGCTCGGCAACGACTTCCAGGGCTGGGCGTGGGCGCTCCGGACCTACACGGGTGAGCCCTACCAGGTCCGCTCGTTCGACTCGAAGAATGACGCCATCGCGGAGATCTCGGCGTCGCTCGACCGGACAGGTCACCCTGTCGGGATCACCGTCAGTCACGGGCGCCACGCCTGGATCGTCCTCGGCTACCGGTCGGCAGTCGACCCGGACGACCCCGACGACCCCAAGGTCCTCGGGTTCTATGTGAGTGGTCCGCTGGGCGCGCGGTCGTCCGATCCGTGGAAGTACGAATACGTCTCGATGAAGACCTTCCGCCGCAAGTTCGGCTACTACCACGAGTGGCAGCGCAGGGTCGTCTGGGAAGGCAAGTACGTGCTCGTCAGCGACTGACCGGGCGACGGCACGGGTCGGGCGCCCACCGGTCCGCTGATCTCGGGTTCGCCGCACGCCTAGAATGTGCGGCGCATGTACGCCGTCATCATGGCCGGGGGCGGTGGCACCCGCCTCCACCCACTCAGCCGCCCGGAGTGCCCCAAGCCGTTCCTGCCGCTCACGGGCGAGCGCACCCTCCTCCAGGCGACGATCGACCGTGTCGCGGAGCTGACCGACGGTCGGATCTGGGTCGTTGCGGACGGCCGGTATCGACGACTGGTGGAGTCACAGACCCCGGCAGCGACGCTGCTGGAGGAGCCGATGGGGCGCAACACCGCGGCCGCGATCGCGCTCGCGGTCCTGGCCATCGACCAGCCCGACGATGAGGTCATGCTGGTCCTGCCGGCGGATCAGACCATCGAACGGGTCGAGGACTTCCAGCACGTCATCTCGGTCGCGGCCGACCGCCTCGCGACGGGGTCGTTCGGACTCGGCGACCCGCTCGTCACCCTCGGAGTCCGGCCGGACCGACCCGCCACCGAGTACGGCTACCTGCTCCCGGTCACGGACCGCGCGGAGACGATCGATGGCATCACCGCCTATCCGCTTCGGGCCTTCGAGGAGAAGCCGAACCCCGCGCGGGCCGAGGACCTGCTGCGCATCAGCGGCGCGGCCTGGAATGCCGGCATGTTCCTGTGGCGGCGGCGCGCCATCCGCGCGGCCCTCGAGCGCTACACCGGGCTCGTCCAGTCCCTCGGCCCGATGATCTCGTCCCCGACGATGCTCCAGGGCGCCTATGAATCGATCCAGCGCCCGCTGTCCATCGACTACGCGGTCATGGAAGGGGCGGCTCGCGACGGCCAGGTCGTCATGGCCTCGATGGACGTCGGCTGGTCCGATCTCGGGTCCTGGACCGAGCTGCTCGCCGCGATCGGGGCGCGGGGGACCGGCGCCGTCGTCAAGGCCGGTGACACGGTCGACGTCGAAGCCGATGACCTCGTGATCCGTCGCAAGGACGGCCGCCTCGGGGTCATCGCGCCGCTCGGTCGGGGTAGCATGACCGCGACGCAGCCGCTCGCCGTCCTTCGCGGCGCCGCGCCGGATCGGGCGCGGATCGACGACCTGATCGCCCGCTGCGCCGTCTCCGGAGGATGACTTGACGACCACCAGCCCGTCCCTCGCGCCCTCCACCATCGTCTTCGGGACGGACGGGTGGCGCGCCCGCATCGCGGACGACTTCACGTTCGACAACGTCCGCCGTTGCGCCGACGGCGTGGCGGCCTACGTCGTGGGTCGGGGCGAGCAGGCCAAGGGGGTGGTGGTCGCGTACGACCAGCGGTTCGCATCCGAACACTTCGCCGCCGCGGCCGCGGAGGTCCTCCTCGCCCACGGCATCGGTGTCGCGCTGTCCGTGCGCGCGGTGCCCACACAGATGAGTTCGTACGAGGTAGTCCAACGCGGTGCCGCGGCCGGGATCGTGATCACGGCCAGCCACAACCCGTGGGTCGACAACGGGTTCAAGGTGAAGGCGCCGACGGGCGCGGCCGCCGGTGCGGACATCCTCAAGGTCGTCGAGGCGCGTCTCGCGGAGAACGGCGGCGTCGCGATCGAGCGGCGCCCACTCGAGGACGCGGAGGCGGCCGGACTCGTGGAGCGGTTCGACCCCTATGACGGCTACGAGCGGTTCGTCGCCCGGACGCTGGACCTCGATGCGCTCAAGGCGGCCGACGTGGCGGTCCTCGTCGACCCGCTGTACGGTGCCGGGGCCGGGTGGATCAGCCGGCTCCTGTCCGGTGGCCGCATCCGGGTCACCGAGATCCACCAGGAGCGCAACCCGTACTTCGGCGGCGTCAACCCGGAGCCGATCCGACCGAACGTGGACGAGGCGCTCGGGATGATCGCGGCGGGTGGGTTCGACCTCGGGCTGCTGCTCGACGGCGACGCGGACCGTGCGGGTGCGGCCGACGAGCGCGGCACGTTCATCCACCAGCTCCAGGTCACGGGCCTGCTCATGTACTACCTCGCCGAGCATCGCGGTTGGCGGGATCCGGTCGTCGTGAGCATCAACAACACCTCCATGGCCGAGCGGCTCGGGGCCAAGTACGGCATCGAGACGCACGAGACACCGGTCGGCTTCAAGTACATCGCCCCGAAGATGATCGAGACGGGCGCGATGATGGGCGCCGAGGAATCCGGCGGCTTCGGGTTCGGGATGCATCTCCCGGAGCGCGACGGGATCTACGCGGACCTGATGCTCCTGGACCTGTTCCTGCGCGAGCGAGCCGCGGGACGCTGGCCGGTCTCGTCGGCGATCGAGCGGTTCCACGAGATCGCCGGGCCGTCGTGGTACCTGCGCATCGACGTCCACGTCGAGCGCTCGCAGTACGCCGAGACGAAGCGGCGGCTGCTCGTCGACATCGCGGCCCAGGCGCCGACCGAGCTGGCCGGACGGCCCGTCGTCCGGACCGTCGCGCTCGACACGAATGACGGGTTCAAATTCTGGATCGAGGACGGCTCCTGGCTGCTGGTCCGGACATCCGGCACGGAACCGCTCGTCCGGATCTACACCGAGGCGACATCCGAGACCCTGCGCGACGCGCTCCTCACCGCCGGCGAGCGGTTGGTGCGGGGATGAGCGGCCCCACCTTGAACCGACGCGTCGAGAAGCCCTGGGGCCACGAGCTGATCTGGGCGCACACGGCTACCTACGTCGGCAAGATCCTCGTCATCGAGGCCGGCAAGCGACTCTCCCTCCAGAAGCACGAGATCAAGGATGAATCGATCCTCGTCTCGTCCGGGCGGCTGCGCCTGTGGATCGAAGGGGACGACGGCGTCGTCCACACCGAGGAGTTGGGTCCCGGCGAGGCACGTCACGTGCCGACCGGCCGGATCCACCGCTACGAGGCGATCGAGCGGACGGAACTGGTCGAGGTGTCCACCCCGGAGCTCGACGACGTGGTCCGTCTCGAGGACGACTTCGGCCGCGAAGGGACCAGCGCCCCGTAGGTGGTTCGGGGGGTGTCGGGACCTCCCGGTGGGTGTACCCTGTCGATACGCGACCGCCATCACCGGTCGAGGTGCAACGACCGGACGGCGACCCCCGCGAGCGCCCCAGGGCGACGGAGGTAGCACCACGATGCACAGCTCACTGATCGGCAAGGTCGAGAAGGCCAATCGGTACGCCCGCGAGCTCGATCGCATCACCGTGGATCGGCTCTCACTCACGTTCCGAGGCGATAACGACACCCACCATGTGGGCCTCGACGCTGGTCAGTGGCGATGCACCTGCCACTACTTCGAGAGTTGGGGATCGTGCGTCCATCTCCTGACGCTCCAGAAGGTCTTCGGTGTCATGCTGCCTGAGGAGGCGCAGGTCTCGATCTTCTCGGCGGCCACCGTCCCCGCCTGACCCGGCGCGACCCACGACGGTCGCACGGATCAGCCCAGCCCTGGCCGCTCCGCCGTCCTAGCGGCGCCAGGCGACCACGGCCGCCGGGGCATCGCCGATCGACGGTTCGGCGACGCGCCGCCAACCCAGCGCGCGATCGTGGATCGCGACGCGGATGACGCCGGCGTCGGTGAGCCACGCGATGGCGAGCCGCGCCCCCTGTGGATCGAGCGCGATCGCCGACGCCGTGATGGCGTCCGGTGGCGGGTCCACCGACCCGATCGCCGACCCGTCGTCCGTCAGCCAGGCGTCGGTGGTCCGGATCGTCACCGGGTCACCCTCGTCACCGACCACCGCGATCGTCGCCCCATCGGACGACGTCGCGATCAGTCGAGCGCCGCGAGGGCCGACGACGACCTCGCTCGTCGTCGTGTCAACGAGGATGGAGCCGGGGTCGTCGGTCGTCCCGGTCAGGACCGCGACGAGATCGTCCCCGACCCACGCCGGTGGCGCGGCCGCGACGGCACGACCGAGGTCGACCTCGAGGGCGCTGCCGACGGTGGGATCGACCAGCGTCAACCGGGCCTCGGCATCGAGATCGCCCGCGAGCGCCGCGAACCGCCCGCCCTCCGGATCCCAGGTCGGGAAGTAGAACGGCCCCTTGGCGGGCTCGCCATCGACCCCGAGCGCCTCTGGTCGGCTCCAGCTGGCCTCGCGGTCCGGTCGGAGCGGCTCGCTGATCCGGAGTGACCCTTCGCCGACGACGGCCACGAGGACGTCCGCCCGCCCGGCCATGACCCAGGCCGTCGACTTCGGGGTCGGGATGAACGCGCCATCGATGTCCTCTGGATCGTCGCCCCACGCCCGTAGCTCGCCGCCACTGGTGTCGCCGGCGAGGACGAGCAGACCACCGAGCCGCGCATCGGTCGAAGCGTCGTTCCCGCACCCGACCACCCCGACGGCGAGCAGCAGGGCCATGGCGGCGGCGCGGATCGTCGTCGGTTCGGATGGCATCGTGGCCCAGAGTGTGCCACCCGCCGCATCAGCGGGTCCCGCGCTCGGGCGGCGGCGGATCGTCGGCGGCCCGATCCGCACCGTACTTAGCGGACACGCACCTCCCAGTAGTACGTCGCGGCGTCCGGGCCGCCGCCGAACGTGACGATGATGGCCATGGACCACGTGCCGACATCCGGCGCCGTGAACCCGATCTCCCCGTCGCCCTCGGCGACACCGACCACCGGGCCCGTTGCGGCCGCGGGTCGTGCCTGGACACGCCACGACCCGATCGCGGGCGACCCGGGGAACGCCACCGCGAGCGGCTCACCCAGCCCGACGGTGATGGGGGTGCCGGGGAGCCACGGGCTGTCGGACCCGCCGTCACCCCACGTGTAGCTGCCGAGCTGTCCCACGGCGGGATCCCCGCCCTCGGCGGCGAGGGCGGCCGCCGGAGGGGCGGCCGACGGTTCGGGCGACGGGGACGGGACGACGGCGATCGACGACGACGCCGAACCCATCGCGGGTGACGGCGGCGACGCGGGTGTCCCGGTCGCCGGATCGCACCCGACGACCAGGGCGGCAAGAGTCCCGGCGAGGAGGAGCGCCCAGCGGGTCATCGCGCCACGCTCCCGCGCGCGGCGGGCGAGACGACCGTGGGACAGGCGCGTCCCGAGCACGCCCCGATCGTGATCGACACGACCGTCGACGTGCTGGCGTCGAGCCCTTCATCGGCCGGCGCCGAGAACACGGCGCGGTACTGCGTGGGCGCGGTGGGCCGATGCGTCTGGACGTAGGTCCCGCTGGTGGGGCCGGCACCCATCGTGCCGACCGCGATCCACGCCGTCGTCCCGGTGGTGCGTCGCTGGAGGGTCACCGATCGTCCCGACAGGGGATTGTTCTTCAGGCGGTCATACGCGGCGTTCCCGGCGACCTTCAGGGTCGCACTGAGCGTCGCGGTGGAGCCGGCCGGGACGACGGACGGGGTCACCGCGATCGTGAGCGTCGTCTCGAGATCCAGGCAGGTCGAGATCAGGGTGGAGGTGTTGGGCACGTCGTATCCGCGCTGGAGCGTGGCGACGTCGCAGGCTCCGAACGTGTGCATGTTCCAGCCCACCGCGGGCTTGGCATGCGAGATGGTCTGGACCACGGCGTCGAGGTAATCCGAGTCATCCGCGAAGTTCGCGTGGTGGCCGAGACCGTCGATGTGGCCGAACTCATCGAGTGCCACCGTCTCCACGTCGAAGCACCCGTTCTGCGGATTCGCCTGGCTCTGGCACCACTTCAGCGTGCCCCAGTCGAACTGATGCCCATGCTCGCGGAACCACATCGTGAACCCGACCGGGGCGTTCCTCGTGAAACAGGCGATGCCGTTGACGCCGCACGTCGCGCCGACGCCATAGCCGATCGGGTTCGGCGCGCCGGCCTTCAACGTGAACGTCGCCGCCTGCGACGCCCGCGTCGCGTCCACATCGGCGGCGGCGGCCTTGATCGCGGTCTTGACGGCGTCGGGCGGGACGGATCCGGCCCGCCAGTCGAAGGTGAGGACCTGGCCCTGGTCGAAGAACCCGCCGAGGACGGGGTCCGGCGCGTGCCCCGCGACCGATGACGGGACGGCCGCCACGATCACGAGCGCCGCGGCGAGCACCGCGCGCCGCGTTGGGCGGCGGGTGCTTCGCATGATGATGGATCCGGGTCTCATCGGGTCACCTCGTCGAATGGGGCCGTTCGCCCGTCGCTGAGCGACAGCAGGGAGGTCTGGGAGCGTGCTCCGGTGTCGGGCAGCTGGCCGCCGGGCACCAGCAGGACGTGATCGGGCGTGAGCCGGATGCCCCATGCCGAGGATCCCGGATCGCCGCCAAGGCGCGTGTCGATCGGGAGCGTCCCGAGGTCCCGGGAGCGGCGACCATCGAGCGTCACGAGGCGGAGCCGCGGTCCAGTGGCGCCGAACGCCTCGACCACGACGGAGACCTCGCCAGGTTCCCCGACGAGGACCGCCGCGCCGCCATCCGCCTCGATGGTCTCGAGGCGACCGCTGGCCACATCGACGGCATGCAGCGGGCAGGGAACGCCACGGCACGCGCCATGCGCGACCAGCCGATCTCCGGACACGCCGACGAGCAGACCCAGCCGTGGATCGTCCGTCATCGTCGCGCGACCCGCCGCGATGTCGAGGATCCGAGTCCGGCACGCGACGGCGGCGCACGATTGGACCGCGAGGCGATCGCCCTCGGCCGACCATAGCAGGCCGGTCGTCCATGTTCGCCCGAACCGGGCGTCCGGGGCGATGGGGCCAAGGACCTGGCGGGCGGGCGCCGTGCCGTCAAGCGGTCGCTGCCAGATGCCGAGATCGGCCCGGCTCGACCGGTCCACCCGATGCTCGAAGATCGACCGGGCCGCTGGATCGATCGTCGCCCCGCGGATGACGTCGGTCGACTCCGCGATGCTCGAGCGGCATCCGCGGGCCACATCGATCGACGCCAGACGCGATCGCTGGCCGTCATCGCTGCCGATGAGGACGAGACCGCCGAACGGCCCGGCCGCGAAGGCCGCGACGGGCAGCACCAGGGTCCGATCGAGGCGGGCCCCATTGATCCCGACGGTGAGCCGCTGGGCCGTGAGCGTCCCGCCTGCATCGATCACCGGATCGAGCCGGAACCACGGCGCGCCGGCGACCTCGGCGACGCTCACCGGCGCCGCCACGGACGCCGCCGCCATCCTGGCGCGGCCGCCATCGGCACACTCGGCCGGGCCCCACGGCCCTCCGGGTCCGGCCGGCGCGGTCGCCCCGAGCGCGCCCAGCGCGCCCGTGACCATGATTCCCGGTCCCAGCATCCGAAGCCATCGTCGTCCCACCATCAAGGACCTCCTCCGGCGGAACGGACTGGCGGGGGAGGCGAGGCGGCCATGGTCGCAGGCAGCGCTTAGCTGCCGGTTATCAGGGACCAGGCGGCCTGCCGGCGGCGGTGCCTGTGCTAGGCTCCACAGACAACCGAGAACCCACACCGCGTGGTCGCGAAGCCGGTGCGATTCCGGCACAGTCCCGCTACGGTGACCGCCCTTTCGAGGGCGCAAGTCCGGTCGCCGACCCCACGGTGCATGCTCGAACCTTCGAGAGAGAGGTAGGCAGGACCGTGCACTCGACCGCTTGAGGCCCCTCCGTCGATCCATCGACCGGAGGGGTTCGCGATTCGTGCGTCCCCTCCGACCGTCCTCGTTGTTCCGTCCGGAGGTCTTCCTCGTGTCTGCCCGTCGCCCGCTCGTCCGCGGGTCGCTCCTCGCCCTCGGCGCCGTCCTCGTGCTGCTCGCCGGGTGTTCGGTCGCCGCCCCATCCCCGATCCCGACCACCACGTCGACCGCCACGCCGGCCCCCGTTGCCGCGACACCCACCATCGCGGCGACCGCGATTCCCGCGTTCCCGGTCACCCTGACCGATGACGAGGGCACGCCGGTCGAGATCCCGGCCGAGCCCCGGCGGATCGTGTCGCTGACACCCGCGACCACCGAGATCCTGTTCGCCATCGGGGCCGGCTCGAGCGTCGTCGCCACCACCGAGTTCGACGACTACCCGCCCGAAGCGGTCGCCCTCCCCGACGTCGCCAGCTACACCGCGGTCGACGTCGAGAAGATCGTCGGCCTCGAGGCCGACCTCGTCATCGCCGGCGGCAACTTCTTCAACGACCCGGCCGCCATCGAGCAGCTCCGCGACCTCGGCGTGGCCGTCCTGGTCGTGTACGCCGCCGATCTCGACGGCGTGCTGCGAGACATCGAGCTCGTCGGCGCCGCCGTCGGCCGGCTCGACCACGCGAAGGATCTCACGGCCTCGATGCAGGCCGGCTTCGACCAGGTGGCCGCCGCGACGGCCGGCCTGCCTCGACCGCGAGTCTTCTATGAGCTGGACGCCACGACCGACATCTACACCGCGGCCGACGACTCGTTCGTCGAGGGGATGATCACCCTCGCCGGAGGTGACGCCATCACGACCGGCAGTCCCACGGACTTCGCCATCTCGCTCGAGAAGCTCATCACCGCGGATCCCGAGATCATCCTCCTTGGTGACGCGGCCTACGGCGTGACCGCCGACGCCGTGGCCGAGCGACCCGGATGGGCCGTGATGACCGCCGTCAAGACGGGCGCGATCCGCGGCGTCAACGACCTGGTCATCACCCGACCGGGCCCGCGGCTCGTGGACGGCCTCCGCGAGCTGGCGCTCGCGATCCACCCGGACGCGGCCGTGCCGACGCCGCAGCCCGCGGCACCCTAGCCACTGACCCGCATGGCCCCCAGGACCGAGCCGCTGGCCACGATCCGTCCGTCCGTCCGACGGGCGGCAGGTCGGCGTGGCCGGCCGCTCGTGCTGCTCGTCGCGGGTCTCGTGGCGCTCGCGCTGGCCGTCGTCCTGGGTGTCGCGCTCGGCTCGGTGTCGATCGCTCCCGGTGACACCGTGGCGATCCTCGCTCGCGCCATCGGGCTGGACCTGCCGCGGACCTGGTCCGAGGCCACCCAGACGATCGTGCTGGATCTGCGGCTGCCGCGGGTCCTGACCGCGATGGTCGTGGGCACGGGGCTCGCGGTGGCCGGGGCCACGTTCCAGGGCCTGTTGCGCAACCCGCTCGCCGACCCGTACGTGCTGGGCGCCGCGTCCGGCGCCGCGCTCGGGGCGGCGATCGCCGTGCTCATTCCCGTCCGGGTGGTCATCCTCCAGTTCGGTCTGCTGCACGGCCTGGCCTTCGTCGGCGCGCTCACGGCCGTCTACACGGTGTATCGACTGGCACAGACCGGCGGGCTGGCGCCGCTCACCGGGCTGCTTCTGACCGGCTATGCGGTGGGGTCGCTGCTGGCCGCCGGGCTCGCGATGGCGATGTACCTGTCCGGTTCGGCGCTCGGTCAGATCTTCTCGTATCTCCTCGGAGGATTCGACGGTTCCTCGTGGGCGCGACTGGCCGGGGCCGGTCCGATCGTCGTCATCGGGTCCATCGTGATCGCGACGCGCGCGCGGTCGCTCAACGCCATGTTGCTCGGCGAGGAGACCGCGGCCCATCTCGGGATCGACGTCCGCCGCGAACGCGCGATCCTGCTCGCGCTCGCGTCGCTCATCACCGCGGCGGCCGTCGCCGTGAGCGGGCTGATCGGGTTCGTCGGCCTCGTGGTCCCCCACGTGGTCCGCCTGCTCGTCGGTCCGTCCGCCCGGGCCGTCTTGCCGCTCTCGGCCGTCGGCGGCGCGGCGCTCCTCGTCATCGCGGACCTGGCGGCCCGCCTGTTGGGCGAGATCCCGGTCGGCGTGGTGACGGCCGTGATCGGGGCGCCGTTCTTCCTCATCCTGCTGCGGCGCGTGCGCGCCGGGTACGACCTGTGACGATGATCAGCGGCGCGTGCCGGCCGCGGTGCCGGCCGCGGTGCCGGCCGCGGTGCACACCGGGTCCGGGACCGCGCTGCGGTTCGAGGGCGTCGAGGCCCGCTACCGCGACCGCGTCGCCCTGACCGATCTGGACCTCGCGATCGACGTCGGCGAGCGCGTCGCACTCGTCGGCGCCAACGGGGCGGGCAAGTCCACCGTCCTGCGTGTCGCGGCCGGGACGGTGGTGCCGAGCGCCGGACGGGTCCACCTCCTCGATCACCGGCTGGACACCCTGGACCGGCTCGCGATCGCCCGGCGCCTCGGGGTCGTACCCCAGGCGACGGCCCTGCCGTTCGCGACACGGGTCGAGGAGGTCGTCGCGCTCGGTCGGATCCCGCACGAGGACCCGTTCCGCGGACCGCGCCCGGCGGATCACGCGGCGGTCGCGGCCGCCATCGATCGCGTGGGGATCGCCGACCTGGTCGGTCGTGACGCGCGCGAGCTCTCACTCGGAGAGCGCCAGCTCGTGCTGATCGCGATGGCCGTGGCCCAGCGCACGCCGATCCTCCTGCTCGACGAACCGACCGTCCACCTCGACCTGCGGCACCAGGTCGCCACGATGGAGCTCCTCTCCGACCTGAATGAACGCGACGGGACGACGGTCGTCGCGGTCCTTCACGACCTCGCGCTCGCCGCGCACTTCTTCCCCCGGATCGTGATCGTCGACCACGGCCGGATCGTCGCGGACGGGCCGCCGGCCACGACGCTCGATCGCCACCATGTCCGCACGTTCTTCGGTGTGGATCCGGGCATCCTCGGGGTCCCGCCGGGCGGCCCACCGTCCCTTGAGGCGGATCCGGCGTAGGAGGGCGAGGCGGGACCGGAGGCTCCTCCGTGCTACGCTCCCGGACGTGACGCGTCGTCGATCGAGTGCGCGGGCGCTCGTCTCACTCCTGATCATCGGCCTCGTGGTCGCCGCGTGCGACGGCGCCGTCCAGTCGACGCTTTCGAGCGCGCCATCGACCTCCGGCGCCCCGTCCGTCGCGCCGTCGAGCGATCCGGGTTCGAGCGTGGTGCCGTCCGACTCGGCGGAGCCAAGCGAGCAGCCGACGACGTCGGATGAACCCTCTGGATCGCCGTCCGAAGAGCCGAGCGCGGAGCCATCCGGGGACGCGAGTGGGAGCCCCGACATTGCTGCGGCCTGTGCCGGCACGACGAAGAACCGCGAGTTCTTCGTGCTCGTCGCCGAGGCGGTCGCCTGGCCGCTCTACTGCCCGGTGCTGCCGGCCGGCTGGAACGTGACCGCCGGACAGTGGCGGCAGGCCGGGGGCGGGCGCATGGAGATCGGATACAAGGGCCCCGGCGGGGCCAGGATCGACCTCGCTGAAGGCGCGTTCTGCGCTGACGCCAACGGCTGCGTCCCACCCGGCACGGAGATCGGCGATACCGCCTTCGCCGACCGGACCGCGATGCTGGTCGCCGCAGACGACGGATCGTGGGCGGTCGTGGTCGACCAGGGGTCGAACCCGAGTTGGCTCCTGACCGCGACCGGCCTCGACGAGACCGAGGTCCGTGCGATCGCCGCCGCCCTCATCGAGGTGGGCGGCTAGAGCCGTCGCCGGCCGCGCGATCGCCAGCCGCCCATGCGCCTGGCATGGTGGGGCATCATGCGGGCATGCGCCTTCCCGACTTCGCCCTCGAGCGGTTCTTCGCCCGGTGGGAGTTCGCCGTCGAGCACCTGCTCTGCGCGTCGGACGTGCAGGGCATGCCGATGGCCGAGGTCCTCGCGCTCGCCGACGACGAGACGCGGGCGCTCTGGGACGGCCTGACGCTCGGCTACACGGAGTCGACCGGACACCCGCTCCTTCGCCGCGAGATCGCGGGCCTCTACGACGCATCGAGCCGGACGACGTGCTCGTCTTCTCGGGAGCCGAGGAGGCGATCTTCTGCCTGGCGAACGTCATGGTCGAGCCGGGCGATCACGTCATCGTCACCGCGCCCGGCTATCAGAGCCTCTACGAGGTGGCGCGCGCGGCCGGTGCCGACGTCACGCTCCACGTCCTGCTCGAGCACGACGGCTGGGACCTCGATGTCCCGAGGCTGCTCGCCGCGCTGACGTCCCGGACGCGTCTCGTCATCGTCAATGCTCCGCACAACCCCACCGGGATGCTCCCGAGCCACGCTTCGTGGGCAGCCCTGACCGGGTGCCCTGGCCGATCAAGGGATCCACCTGCTGGCCGACGAGGTCTATCGCTACCTCGAATTCGACGAGGCCGACCGCCTGCCGGCTGGCGCCGACACCTTCGAACGCGGGATCTCGCTCGGGGTCATGTCGAAGTCGTTCGCGATGGCGGGGCTGCGCATCGGGTGGCTCGCGACCCGTGATCGGGAGCTCCTCGCACGGTGCGCGGCATTCAAGGACTACACGACGATCTGCGCGTCGGCCCCGGCGGAGGTCCTGGCGCTGATCGGTCTGCGGGCCCGCGAGCCTGTCCTCGCGCGCTCGCGCCGGACATCGTGGCGGCCGAATCTGGACCACCTCGACGCGTTCTTCGACGACTGGGCGGACCGGTTCAGCTGGGTCCGGCCGCGGGCCGGGTCGGTCGGGTTCCCGCGACTGACGGTGCCGGGCGTCCGGATCGACGACTGGGCCGCGTCGCTCGTGGAGGCGGAGGGCGTCCTGATCCTGCCGGGTTCGCAGCTGGACCACCCGGGCAATCAGTTTCGGATCGGGTTCGGACGGACGGATCTGCCCGTCGCCCTCGCACGACTGGAGTCCATTCGCGGTGGCCACGCTCCGCTGACCCGCAGGCTAGCGGCGGCGGGACCGGACCGCGTGCACCAGGCGCTCACGAGGAGCCCCACGTGGCGATCGGTCGGCTGATCAACCGAGGCCGGCGCTCCTCTATCGACCTGACGCCGCCGAGGCGGCCGGGCTCGTTATCGCGGCTCCACGACAAGGATTTCCTCGCCGAGCATGTCGGTGATGCGCACGGCGGCCGGCGCAGCGCCGTTCGGAGCGTCGAGTCCGTAGGTGCCGTCAACGAGGTCCGCCCGGCGCACCGGGACATCGATGAGGTCGACGTCGAAGACCTCGCCATCATAGGCAGTGTCGATGGCGATCGAGTCGACGACCCAGCGCCAGTCCGCGATCTGCGGCGTCAGAACGCTTTCCTGCCCGGACAGCCGTTCCATGATCGACGGGGAGAGGACGTCGTCGATGCGCACGCGCAGGCGGCCGTCCGAGCGCTGGAACGTGACCCGCGCGCTCGACGGCGCGTGCTCGAAAAAGCGGCCGTGCTTCTCGTCCGTCCGGAGGTCGATGAGGCGGATCTTGTTGACCGGTCGGTGTCGGTTATGGGTCTCCAGCCAGGCGACCGTGGAGAGCTCTCGGCCGAGTGCGACGACGACGACGTCCCGCTCCTCACCGGGGCGACGTTCCAGCGCCTCCACCACGGCCTGGAGGTCCAGGACCGTGGCCGGATGATCGAACGGGACGATGGAGGCGAGCTCGCGCCCGAGGGTGCCGTGGAAGTCCGTGTCGGCGCGGGTCCGCTGGATGCCCAGGTGCTGCACGGCGAGGTCTAGCGCCTCGTTGTGCTGGATCTGGAGGTCGTAGTCGTTGACCCGACGGACCGTGAACGAGGTCTGGGCGGGCTTGGGTGGCGCCTCCGCGTCGTCGGCCAGGCCCAGCTGCCCGTTCGTGGCCGCGATCTGCTCGCCGATGATGCCCATCAGCCGCTTGGTCGTCGTCTGGATGGCGCCCTTGTTGATGTCCGCCCCGATCCAGCGTCGCCCCAGCTTCTGGGCCACGGCCGCCGTGGTGCCAGACCCGATGAAGCAATCGAGCACGAGGTCGCCGGGGTCGGAGAGAGCCCCAACCAACAGACTGATCAAGGACGGTGGTTTGGCCGTCGGGAATCCCGTGTAGTCGGCGTTCCCGGGCACAACGACAGAGCGCTGGGCGATCTGGATGACATCATCGAAGCTGGCCTCTGTGTAGTCCCGATACAGAGGCCGTCCCTCCGCGTCGCGGTCGATCACGAGTCGATTGTTGGCGCTATCCCACACGCGCGTCGGGCGCCGCACCGTCTTCTCGAGTTCGCGCTCCGGCTTGTTCCATGGGTACCGGCCGATCCCATACCAGAGCAACACATCGTGATTAGATGCGAAGCCCCGGACGTTGCCTTGGAAGTTGTCGGGGTAGTGCCAAATGAGCTCGTTCACGAACGAGTCGGCACCAAAGACTTCATCCATCAGCATCCGCAATTGGTGCGTGCGGTGATAGTCCGAGTGCAATACCACGTTCGAGTCGACAGCCATCAGCTCCTTGATCATGAGCAGGCGCTCGTACATGAATTGGAGGTAGGTGTCGTTGGCCCAGATGTCGGTGTACTGGATCTGCTCGCCCAGGGTGTAGGTCTCGCCGTCGATGCGCGCCGAGCCGGACGCGCCGCGGAGCTGCACCTTGCGCACGTAGTCGGCGCCCGAATCGAACGGCGGATCGATGTACACGAGGTCCACCTTGCCGCGGAACCCGCTGGCCAGCAGGTGCGCCAGGACCTCCTTGTTGTCGCCGTGGAAGAGCAGCCCGCCCCGATCGAAGCGCTCCGGCCAGTCCGTCCAGTCGACATCCGACGCGATGACACCGGCCGGCGCAGCCGGCGCGAACCGCTCCACCAGCTGCGACGGGAACGCCCGGACCTCGCGCAGCGGCCGCTTGCCGACCCACGACAGCATGGGGCGGCCCTTGGCCTTCGCGACCTCGACTCGATCACCCGTCTTCGCCATCGTCCCTCCCCATTTCGTCGTCACCAGTCGGCCACGATGGACCCGTATCGACCGAAGCAGCGTTCGCCGTAGCCATCTTTGTGGGCAGACAGCGTCGTCGTGTGACGGGTCCGTCGGAAGTGTCGACCACATGATGCGCATTCGAGGATGTAGACGTCGCCTGTCAGGCGGCCCCGACTGGCACGGCGGGAGGTCGGAGGCGCCGACAACGGGCCACGCGACGGCAACTCGACCGGTCGTACTGGGCGGAATGGTCTCGTCGTGACGTGGACGGTCTGGATCCGGTTGACGCGGTAGGAGCGGATCTGGCGAGTTTCGGCCTTGATCGCGTAGAGCAACAGGTGGCCATCGCGGCTTCGCCGCAGCGAGTACGGCTCGATGACGCGCGTGCTCCCTTGATAGCCAAGTTCGACGCACAGGCGGTTCGCTGCGGCGAACCGAACGCTCTCCAGCGGGATCCCGCTCTTCCATGTCGCGACCGTCGGTGGTGGCGACCACGTCGGGTCGTCGTCGGCAGCGAGCGCGATCAGCGGTAGCATCGGCGAACCGGCGCGACCGTCGAGCCACTCGAACAGGCCCGGCAGCTCGGACCAGAAGTGGAGGAAGGGCGGCAACGTCGGGAGCTGGTGACCCAGCATGTGCTCCCACTCAGACTCGAGCTCCACCCGAGTGGAGGCTGCGGCGATGGAGTCCGCCGTCGGCATCGGGATGCCTTTCGCGAGACACTTCTCCTCGAGGGTCGAACGAACGAGGTCCGCGTGGTCGCGAAAGTCCGGCCGCCAATAGAGGTTGACGATGTCGTACAGGTCCCGCGGTCGGCCTCGCTCAGCCATCGCACGCAACTTCTCCGCGAAGACCTCCTCGTACGAGTAGCAGCGCACGGTAGCTGGGCCTGGCAGAGCGTCCGGATATGGGTGGCCGATGGCGCGCAGGACCGGTGGCCGGACGACGGTCTCCGCGATCGACAGATCGACCTTTATGCTCGCTGGCTCCTGCGCCCCGCGAGGGCCGCGATAGTAGACGCGGCCCTCCAGCGAGCTACCCCCCGGTCGAGCTCGCATGACGATCGGTCTGGCTGAGAAGTCCAGTCCTGACTCCTCCTGTACGCGAGCGACGACTCGCTGCAGGGCCTCCTTCGCGCTGTCCTCATCTGCCGGACCGCCCGGGATGACGGTGAAATCGAGATCCTCGGAGAACCGGTACGTCTCCACGTAGCATTTCTTCAGGCACGTCCCGCCTTTGAAGACCCACCCGTTGGCCAAGATCGGGTCTGAGCCGATGCCCCACAGCAGCCATCCGAGCACGTAGTCCTTCTCGATGACGTCCTCTCGGAGGCCCCACTCCGCGACCCGCTCGACGATGGCGGGTCGACCGATCATCGATCGACCGTCGCGTTCACGCGCAGATTCCACCGGCTGACGATCCGGCCCCGAGGGCCAAGATCGGGATCCAGAAGGCTTACGCCGCGACTCATCCGCATACGACACTCCTCGACGAGCGTTGGCGCGTCCACCCCGATCGTCTCCACCAGGTACCCGAGGCGCTTGAAGACGGTCCGATTCCCGAAGCGGTCGGCGTGGGCGAGCAGGAGGTTGTCGTCGCGGTGCTCGCCGCGGAAGTACTCGCCGACGACCTCGGCGACGTGACGGATCCCGCCACCGTTCCGGGGATCATCCAGGAGGTCGATGATGGTCCGGGTCGGATCGGATACGGGCACCCTGACCGTGCGGCGCCAGACCGATCTGAGACCAAAGACCCTGTCGATGGCGGTCCTTCTGGTCCGGATCGTCGTGCCGCTCACGATGACCTCCGGGTCCGACACTCGCGACGGGTCGAAGACCAGGACCTCGTGGAACAGCTGCTCGGTCAGACCCCAGTGTTCACAGGCGCTCCATCCGCCGATGTAGCCCGCAGGGTGGAGCTTGACGGCGATCACCCACGGGTCCTCATGCCATTCGCCAGAGTTCGCCGCCTCAAGGGGTACCGGTACGTACAGCCCTCGGCGAGGACGCGTGAGCCAGCCGCCCCTCAACATCGACCGGAGTAGTCGCCCCGACTGTTCGGTGGGCAGATTCCAGAGCGCCGCGGCATCGGCGATGGTCACCGACGCGGCGCCGTCGCGATGCAACGTCTCCAGGCGTCCGCGGTTTGCCGCAGTGATCCCGGAGGTTCTCATATATCGGACTCGCCTAAGCGACCATCACATGGTCGGAACATGTATCGTACTATACCATCAACTCTAGCTGCCGCTGCGGCCAGAGTTGATGAATTCCTTCGTGGCCGTGAGGTCCGCCGCGGGCGTCTGGATATCGGCGAACACGATCCGATAGACGATGCGGCCCGGGTTGCGGGCCGCCAGGTCCTGGAGGCGGGCGGCCTTTCGGCCGGTACGGCCCTCGATCGGGTCATCGCGGCGGGCGGTCATCTTGACTTCCACCAGCATCCATCGATCGCCGCTGGCGTGGATGACGAAGTCCGGCGTGTAGCGATGCTCGCGACCGTCGAGGCCCTGGTAGCTGAAGGACAGGTCGGTCTTGCTCGGATCGGTGATGGCCCCGGTGAAGTAGACGTCCTGGACGTCGTCGCGATGCAGGTTCAGCTGGCGAAGCACGCGCTCGTAGAAGTCCGCCTCCGGCGTGGAGTCGAAGTTGTAGGGCTCGTAGTGGAAGCCGTAGTCTCCCGCGTTCTCGCCGACGCGGTCGACGTCCCACACCAACCCCTCACGATCGACCGGATAGCTGATCGTGGCCGACAGCATGTCGCCGTCGTCGCCGCTCGTGCGCTGGAAGCCCTCGGGTCGGATGATCGCGAGCTCGCGCTCCTCTTCTCCTTCGACTGTCGTGTACTCGCCCTGCCATGTTTCCAGTTGCCCGGACAAGACGGAGAGATGCGGGACCGGGATCTCGCCGTCGCCATAGGCGGCCCGCAGGGCATCGACGACCAGCCAGTGATCGGTTCGATGGTTCGCCGCCAGCGTGGCAGCCGCGGCGTAGTGGTCGACGGCGTCGACACTGGCCCCAAGTGCGATCCCATCCCCGACCTGGCTCAGGACCCGGCGGCTCGCCGCCGACAGGCCGATCTCCAGCCAGCGGACGGTGACGGCGCCGGCGCTCGCGTCGGGCGGCGGATCGAAGCGCAGCGGGGTCGTCGGCGCGGCCGCCCTCGTGACCGTGCGACGCGGCATCCGCAGGCGGATCGTCGGCAGGTCCGTCTTTCGGACGCGGATGACTCGCTGCCTGGTCGCGCGGGCTCGACGGTCCAGCTGGGCGAGGGACTCGCCGTAGGTCTCCTTGAGCTGATTGTCCAGGGCCGTCCGGTTTGCCTCCGATAGGTAGATGCGCGCCGAACGGTCGTTGCCGGGGACCTGGCGGAGACAGCGCGACGCCGCTTGGAGGACAAAGTTGTTGCTCGTTCGGAGGCGGCGCGCGAGGGCGGTGGCGAACAGGTTCGGGCAGTCCCAGCCCTCCGTGCCCATGTTCACCAGCAGGACGATGCGGTGCGGTGAGTCCGGGAAGCGGAAGCCGGTTGAACGCCTCGCGCTCATCGGGCCCGGACGCGTTGGTGCACTCGATGACGATGGAGGGATCGCGACCCGCGGCCACGACGGCCAGTTCCACGTGCTGGCGCAGCTCGCGCAGGTCCTCCACGCTCGGGAAGTACATCGCGAGCTTGGCCGGCGAGCCGTCTGGCAGCGCGTGCTCGCCGTAGTCGGCCAGGAAGTCGCGGGTCACGTCGGCGACGAACTCGTCGGCCTGCGCCGGATCGAAGTCGTACGAGCGGATGTTGTTCGCGACATCCTTGAGGATTCCGTCGGCGATGCCCTGGCCCAGGCCGTACCAGATCACCACGTCCCGCAGCGGCTGGCGCTCGAAGTACGGCGTGCCGGTGGTGTTGACGACGGCGATGACGTTGGTCTCGGCGGCGAGGTAGTCGACCGTCTGCCGGACGCGCTTGAGGTCCTTGCCGAGCGCCCGACCGTACGTGTGATGCGCCTCGTCGCTGAAGATCCCCGAGGTGGGGGAGTGACGCGATCGCCTGGAGCCGCAGGTTCGCGACCTCTCGCCGCTCCTCGTCGCTCCGGTCGAAGAGGGCCGCCAGCGGCGCGCCGACGCGAGCCCGTCGGGCCGGTCTGGCCTGGATCCGGATCTTCTCCGTGTTGGTGACCACGAGGTTGAAGCGGCTCCCCGGGATGACCGCGATGCCCGTCTCGCCATCGCGCGTGTACACCAGCTTCAGGCTTGGCGCGAAGGTCTCGTACAGGCGTGGTGGAAGGATCTGATCGAACGGGATGCGCGACAGTTCCCGGAGCGATTCGAGGATCGTCAGGCCCGGGGCGAAGACGAGGGCATTCTCGATGAAGGGCGCGTCGGCGGATCCGGGTACTCCAGGGCCATCGCGAACTCGGTGGCGATGATCGCACCGATCAGCACCGTCTTGCCCGCGCCCATCGCCAGGGCAAGGATGTAGCTCGGGTAGTCGAGGTCCAGGGTCTCGCGCAGCGCGTCAAGTCGGTGCGTCGCGGCGAAGGCGTCGTCCGTCCGGATTCGCTCGATGAGGCCGTCGATCCCGCCGCCCGCCAGGGCTTCGCGAAGAAACGTCTCGCCGGTCAGCCCCAGCGCGTCGAGCCGCTCCGGGCCCGGAAACAGGCGCCGATACAGCTCGGCGATGTGCGGCGTGCCCTCGACGAGGCGGAGGTACCAGTACGTCTCGAGGGCGCGCAGCTGCGCCGCCCGGAGATAGCGCGGGGTGCTCGCCGTGCTCGCGGTCTCGGCCTCGAGGGCGAAGTCGAGAATCTCGCCGATCGCCGGGAACCGATCATGGGGATATCCACCGGCGCGCCATGCGTCGACCCGCTGCGCGATCTCGGCATGGAGTTCCGTCACCGGTCAAGCCTATCTCAGCACCGGGTGCGTTCGAGCGCCAGGCGCGGCAGTGCGTTCACCGCACGAAGCCGCGTTCAGCCGAAGAGGCCGCCGAGCCCGCCGAGGACGCCGCCGAGATCGGGCATCGCGCTCTCGAGTCCGCCCGCGGGGGTCGTCCCATCCGGTGTCAGCATGTCGATGATCTGGGGCAGGAACGCCGCCAGCATCGGGAGCAGGGCGGCGATGTCGATCCCCGCGCCGGACGCCAGGCGCGAGACGGTGTCGGGTCCCAGGGCCTCCCCGAGGCGCGCGGGTTCGACCGCCTGGTTGGCGCCGGTCGACGTCCACGAATCGACGGCATCGCCGAGCCCGCCGGCGCGCAGCTTCGCGACGAGAGCATCGAGCCCGCCTTCGGCCTGGAGCGACCCGACGATGCCGCCGATCGCGCCGGCCGGATCCGAGGCGCCACCCGCGCCACCCAACTGGGTCATGAGCTTCGAGAGATCGTCCAATGTCGGGACCTCCTGGGGCCGCGGTCGCGGGGATGGCGATGGTACCCGCCGCGGTCAGACCGGGTCCGTCGGCGTGTCTCCATCGAGGGCCCAGGTCCAGGTTCGGAGCCGCTTCAGCAGCCGCCGCCCGGTGAGGTCGAGGTGGATCGGCGTGATCGCGATCCGGCGGTTGATGACGGCATGGAAGTCCGTGCCCTCCACCGCGAGGCCGGACGGCGGCTGCCCGCCGATCCAGAAGTAGGGGATCCCGCGCGGGTCCAGGCGCTCCACGAGTTCGTCCGAATAGACGCGCTTGCCCAGCCGCGTGACCTCGAACCCATTGCACTCATCGACGGTGACGCCCGGGACATTGACGTTGATGAGCTCGCCCGGCGACAGACCGTGTTCCAGGATGTTCCGAGCGACGATCCCCGCGGCGATCCCCGAAAGCGTGAAGTCGGGATGCTCGTAGTACTCCTGCGAGATCGCGAACGCCGGGCACGCATTGATCACGGCCTCCATCGCCGCGCTGACGGTGCCGGAATACGTGATGTCATCCCCGAGGTTGGCGCCGTAGTTGATCCCGGACGCGACCAGGTCGAATCCGTGGCCGAAGTACCCGAGGAAGGCGAGGCTGACCGCGTCGGTCGGGGATCCATCGACGGAATAGGCCATGGAGCCGTCGCCGAGCGTGCGCTCGCGGACGCGCAGCGGCCGCATGAGGGTCTTCGTGTGTCCGACCGCGCTCTGGTTCGTGTCCGGCGCGACGACCGTCACGTCGCCGATCGGATCGAGCGCCGTCTTGAGCGCGAGCAGCCCGCGCGATTCGACCCCGTCGTCATTGGTCACGAGGATCCGGGGGCGGCTGGTCCACTCGCCGAGCGGTCGTGCCGCCGACCGGAGAGCTCGGGGTCCACCGCGCTCCGACGGGCCGGCGAGGGGTTCGCCCCGCTCCTTGTCGACGTCGCGGCGCTCGGCGCGGGCGCGCTCGCGGGTCATGTCCGGCCGTTCGTCGCTCATCGATCTTCCTCGCCCCCATCCTCGACGTCCGGTTCGCTGCCAGGTTCGGGCTCCCGTGGCACCCGGATCGTGCGGCCCTCTCGCTCGGACACGCGTCGGGCGGCGCGGCCCGTGACGCTTCGGTCGGCTGACGACCGCCGCAGGTAGAAGAAGAAGAACGCCGACACGACCGCGGCGACCGGGATCCCGAAGATGGCGCCCGGGATGCCCGCGATGCGCGAGCCCACCAGCACGGACCCAAGGACGACGAGGGGGTGGATCCCGACCGAGTGGAGCATGATCCGTGGCTGGAGGACGTTCATCACGATCATCCAGGCGGCGATCGTGGCGATGAGCGTCGGCAAGACGGCATCGGTCTGGAGGAGGAGGGCCGCAGCGACCGGCGGCGCCCACGCGAGGAACGGCCCAAAGAAGGGGATCGCCATCAGGAGTCCTGCGGTGACCGAGGTCAGGACGACGAACGGGACCCCGAATGCGAGACTGATCGCCAGCGTCATCGCGAAGAACGTGACACCCATCACCGCCTGCCCACGCAGGAACCCACCGAACGCGCGTGACACCGACGTCTGCAGCAGACGCGCCTCGTCGGCGTAGGCGGGGGGGACGACCCGGAACAGGAACGCGAGGATCTGGTCGTGATCGAGGACCATGTAGATCGACAGGAAGAAGACGATCAGCATCGTCCCGATGACGCTGATGCTGGCCACCGCGATCTGCTGGAGCGGCTGGGTCAGCGCCGCGGCGATCTCGTCGAGGTTGTCGAGGACCGCGAGCGCCTGCGCGGTCAGGTCGACCTGGCCGAACCCGATGGCCGCCAGGCGGTCCTGCCACGGCCGCAGGATCGTCGGGAGATCGGCGCGGATCCGCGGTAGGGACGCGATGAATTCTCCGATGGAGTTCGCGAGCGCCCCGGCCACCACGACCAGGACCGCCACGAGGGCGGCGACGAGGATCGTGTACACGAGGACCGTGGCCACGACCCGTGGCAGCCGCGGGATCACGCCGCTGATGCGAGCGACGACCGGGCTGATGACGAACGCGAGCAGCCAGGCCAGGAAGAACGTCAGCAGGATGTCGCCGAAGACGGCGAAGACGTTGGCCAGCTGGCCAACGACGACGAAGAAGAGCGCCGTGGCTCCGAGCACCAGGATGATGCCGACGAGTCGGCGGTCCCGTCCGCCCGGCGCCACCTCGAGCATGGTCAGCGCAGGCCCATCTTCTCGCGCACTTCGGCCATGGTCGCCTCGGCGATCGGTCGCAGGCGGTCCGCTCCGGCCGCCAGGATCTCGTCCACGCGCCCAGGGTCCGCGATGAGCTCGGCGTAGCGCTCGCGAGCCTCGGCGTACTGCCGGATCACGCGCTCCGCGAGCAGCTTCTTGGTGTCCACACACCCCGTCCGGGCCGTTCGCTCGCCCTCCCAGATCTCGTCGACGTCGTCGCCGAATGAACGGTGGAGCTGGCAGACGTTGCAGACTTCCGGGCGGCCCGGGTCGGTCCGCAGGATGCGCCTGGTGTCGGTCACCATCGACATGATCTGCTTTCGGACCACGTCGTCCGGGGCGAAGATGTCGATCGTGTTCGCGAGGGACTTGCTCATCTTGCGGACGCCATCCGTCCCCAGGACGACCGGCGACTCGGTGAAGACGGCCTGGGGCTCGGGGAACGTGGGTCCGTATCGCGCGTTGAACGCGCGGACGATCTCCCGGCTGAGTTCGAGATGCGCGGCCTGGTCCTTGCCGACAGGGACCAGCGACGCCTTGTAGATGATGATGTCCGCCGCCTGGAGGACCGGATAGGTCAGGAGTCCATGGTTGATGTCGTCGGGCTGGTTGAGCTTCTTCTCCTTGTAGGTCGGCGTCCGCTCCAGCCAGCTGACGGGGGTCACGGTCATGAGCAGCCACGCCAGCTCCGTGACCTCCGGGCGGTGGCTCTGGACGAAGAGCGTGCAGCGCTCCGGATCCAGCCCCAGGGCCAGCAGCGAGGCGGCCATCTCTCGCGTCTGCCGGCGAAGTCGCTCCGCATCGTGCGTGCTGGTAAGGGCGTGGTAGTCCACGATCCCGTAGATCGCCTCGTACTCCCACTGGAGTCGGACGTAGTTGCGGATCGCCCCGAGGTCGTTGCCGATGTGCGGCGCGCCGGACGGCTGGATGCCGCTGAAGATGCGCGGGCGAGGGCTCGATCCCGGGGCCGATGCAGGCGCCGAAGCGACGTCGATGGTCATCGTCGGCGAGTGTAGCCGACGGCCCTCACCGCTCGGTCACCGCCGGGGCGTCCGGCCTGTCGGCTACCATTCCGCCGATGTCGATGCCGACCCGTCGCCACCCATGACCCGCCCGCCGTTGCGCGTCGCGGTGCTCGGCGCCGGGACCGTCGGCGTGGAGGTCGCCTGCGCCCTGCTCGACCCCGCAGCGCCCTTCCGGACCGCCGACTCGGCGCCGTTCCGACTGACCGGGGTCGCCGTGCGCGACGTCCCGAAGGCGGTCGCGCGAGGCATCCCGGCCGACCTCGTCTCGGATGCGCCGGCCCATCTCGTCGCCGATGACCAGGCCGACATCATCGTGGAGCTGATGGGCGGCGACGAGCCGGCCCACACGCTGATCGCGGCCGCGCTCTCGATGGGCAAGAGCGTCGTGACGGCCAATAAGCACGTCATCGCCCATCACGGGCAGGCGCTCGAGGCGATCGCGCGACGGACCGGGGCGTCGCTGCGCTTCGAGGCGGCGGTGGGTGGGGGGATCCCGATCCTCGGACCGCTCGCCACGGATCTGGCGGCCGACCGAGTGACGCGGATCCGCGGGATCATCAACGGGACCACCAACTTCATCCTCACCGCGATGACGGATCCGGCAGCTCCCCGTGAGTACGCGGCCGCGCTCGCCGACGCCCAGCAGCGCGGCTACGCGGAGGCCGATCCGGCCGGCGACGTGGAGGGGCTCGACGCGACCAACAAGCTCGTGATCCTCGCCCGGCTGGCGTTCGATCGGTGGCTCGACCCGGCCTCGATCGTCGCGACCCCCGACGCGACCCCCGGGTCGGCGAGCGGCCCCGGGATCACCACCGTCAGCCTGGCGGATACGCGCGACGCGGCGGCCGTGGGACGCGTCATCCGGCTGATCGCCGTGGCGGAGCGCGGCCCGGACGACGAGCTGCGCGCGGCCGTTCTCCCGACGGCCGTCCCGCGCGACACCCCGTTCGGTCGCACCGAGGGCGTGCGCAACCGCATCGAGGTGGACGCGAGCCCCGTCGGACACGTCGGGTTCGATGGCCCGGGCGCCGGGGGCGCGGCGACGTCGTCGGCGGTGCTCGGCGACCTTCTCGCGATCGCGCGGTCCGCCGGTTCGACGTGGGGGGCACGACCCGCGGCGCGTGACGCTGGCGGGGACCGGGTCGAGCCGCCGGATCGAGATCACCTGACGGCCGCGAGCGGCATTCGGTACCCGATCGATGACTGATCCGCGGGTCGGCGGTGCGGACGGTCCGTTGACGCTGATGGCGCGCTACCGCCGGTTCCTCCCGGTCACCGAGGGGACGCCGATGCTCACGCTCGGCGAAGGGGATACGCCGCTGGTCCACGCACCTCGACTCGGCGCGGCGATCGGCGTGCCGGACCTGCATCTCAAGATCGAGGGCCAGAACCCGACCGGCTCCTTCAAGGACCGCGGCATGGTCGTCGCGGTCGCGAAGGCGGCCGAAGCCGGCGCCCGGGCGATCGTGTGCGCGTCGACCGGCAACACCTCGGCATCGGCGGCCGCGTACGGCGCGCATGCCGGGATGGAGGTCATCGTCGTCCTCCCGAAGGGGCATATCGCGGTGGGCAAGCTGCTGCAGGCGCTCATGGCCGGCGCCCGGGTCGTCGCCATCGAGGGCAACTTCGACCAGGCGCTGACCATCGTGCGGGCACTCGCCGAACAGGACGATCACCCGGTCACGCTCGTCAACTCGGTCAATCCGTACCGACTCGACGGCCAGCAGACCGCCGCCTTCGAGGTCTGCGACCAGCTGGGACGCGCGCCGGACATCCTGGCGATCCCGGTCGGCAACGCGGGCAACATCTCCGCGTACTGGGCCGGGTTCCGCGCCTATGCCGAGGCCGGGCTCATCGACGCCACCCCCCGGATGTGGGGGTTCCAGGCGGCGGGTGCCGCGCCGCTGGTCCATGGACGGCCGGTCGACGATCCGGAGACCGTGGCGACCGCCATCCGGATCGGCGCTCCCGCCTCGTGGGACCTGGCGATCGCTGCGCGCGACGCGTCCGGAGGCCGGATCAGCGCGGTCACCGACGAGGAGATCCTCGCGGCCTACCGGGACCTGGCCCGGCTCGAGGGCATCTTCTGCGAGCCGGCATCGGCGGCGAGCGTGGCGGGGATCCGCCGCGCGGCGGCTGACGGTGAGCTGGATGGCTCGGCCACGGTGGTCTGCGTCCTGACCGGACACGGCCTCAAGGACCCGACCACGGCGGAGGCCCAGGTCGGCGGCATCATCGGTTCCGCACCGAGCGTCGGCGCGGTCGCAACGGCATTGGGGTGGTAGGAGGATCCATGGTCGCGCACTGGCTGGCGGAGCTCGATGGTCGCAAGGTCACGGTCGAGGTCCCGGCGTCCTCGGCGAACCTGGGCGCCGGATACGACTGCCTCGGCGTCGCCCTGGCGATGACCGACACCGTCCAGCTGGAGGTCCGCGGCTGGAGCCGGAGCGAGATCGAGCTGACCGTCGAGGGGCAGGGTCGTGGAGAGCTCACGGGCGACCGCAACAACCGGTTCGTGGCCGGGTTCGAGGCCGCGCTCGAGGCCGCCCGGGGCGACCTGCCGGACGGTGTCGGGTGGCGGATCGTGATGCACAACGACATCCCGCTGGAGCGTGGTCTGGGATCGTCCGCCGCCGCGACGGTCGGTGGCCTCGTCGCCGGCAACGCCCTGCTCGGCGGCCCACTGTCGACGACCGACCTGCTCCGCCTCGCGACTGACATCGAAGGACACCCGGACAACGCGGCGGCCGCGCTCCTCGGCGGGTTCACGGTGAGTGCGATCGTCGGCGATGTCGTGGAGGCGGTCCGATTCGACGTGCCGCGCGAGTTGCGAGCGGTGTTGTTCATCCCGGACCAGCGCTTCAGCACCGACGCGATGCGCGACGCCCTCCCGCTCAAGGTGCCGCTCGCCGACGCTGTGGCCAACATCGGGGCCGTCGGTCTCGGTGTCGCGGGCCTCGCGACGGGCCGCACGGACCTGCTGCGCCTCCTCACCGTGGACCGGATCCACGAGCCGTACCGCGCCAAGGCGTTCCCCGCGCTGCCGCGGCTGCTCGCGGCCGCCCGGGAGGCCGGGGCGCTGGGGGCGTGTCTGTCCGGTGCCGGCTCGACGATCATCGCGTTTGCCGACAACATGGCCGCGTTCACCCAGATCGAAGCGGCGTTCGCGGCGGCCGCCGCGGATCTCGACCTCCCGGGACGCGTCACGGTCGTGGAGCCTCGCAACAAGGGCGCGCGGGTGGTCTCCCTCGTCTGAACGCCTACCCGGGAACGATCCGGGTGCACGCAGGCGTGGCGGTAGAATGCGCCGCGTCATGTCCGCCCCGCTCGTCGTCCAGAAATACGGTGGCTCGTCCGTCGCCGACGCCGACCGGATCAAACGCGTCGCGCGTCGGATCGCGCGCGAGCGCGCCGCAGGCCATGACCTCGTCGTCGTCGTCTCCGCGATGGGGGATGCCACGGACGAGCTGCTGGGCCTTGCCGCGGCCATCACCGACGAACCGGACGCCCGCGAGCTCGACGTCCTCCTCGCCACCGGCGAGCACCAGTCCGCGACGCTCCTCTCGATGGCTCTCCACGCGCTCGGGGTCCCGGCGATCAGCCTGACCGGCGCGCAGGCGGGGATCACCACGGATGGTCGTCACGGCCGGGCCCGCATCGCGAACATCGAGCCCGCGCGGGTCCGCGCCGAGATCGAGGGCGGCAAGGTCGTCATCGTCGCCGGGTTCCAGGGTCAGAGCGCCGCCGCGGTCGGCCAGAATGAGGTGACGACCCTGGGTCGCGGCGGCAGCGACACCACGGCCGTCGCCCTCGCGGCCGCGTTGCGCGCCGACCGCTGCCAGATCTTCACGGACGTCCGCGGCATCTACACCGCCGATCCGCGCCTCGTCCCCCGGGCTCGCCAGCTCCCCGTGATCGGCTATGAAGAGATGCTTGAGCTCGCCCACCAGGGCGCCCAGGTCATGCAGGTTCGCGCCGTGGAGCTTGGCTGGGTCAACGACGTCGTCATCGAGGTCCTCAGTTCGTTCGAGGACGCCCCCGGCACGCTCATCAGGGAGGACCCGCTCGTGGAGCAGCGCAACAAGGTCCGCGGCCTCGCCCACGACCGCAACGTCGCCAAGGTCACGATCGTCGCCGTCCCGGATCGACCGGGGGTCGCGCGCTCGATCTTCGAACCGCTGGCGGAGGCCGGCGTGAACATCGACATGATCGTCCAGAACGTCGGCCATGGCGGGGCGACCGACATGTCCTTCACCGTGCCGCGCGTCGAGCTGGCGCGTGGCAAGAAGGTCCTCGAGCCGATCGTCCGCGACCTCGGCGCCCGCGAGCTCACGACGGACGCCTCGGTCGGCAAGGTGTCCATCGTCGGAGCGGGACTGCACAACGCCCCCGGCTACGCCGCCCGGATGTTCGGGGCGCTCGCGGACGCGAATGTCAACATCGAGATGATCTCGACCTCGGAAGTGCGGATCACCTGCATCGTGGCCGAGGCCGAACTCGAGACCGCCCTCGGCGCGCTCCACGACGCCTTCGAACTGGAACGTCCCGAGCCGGTCGACGTCGCCGCGGTGGGCTGACCCGCCGTGGATCGATTCCTGGCACGCTCGCAGCGCTTCGAGGTCGTTGGCTCCACGAACGACGTCGTTCGGACGTGGCTCGAGGACGGCGTCGCCGAGGTCTGCCTGGCGATCGCCGACGAGCAGACGGCGGGTCGCGGCCGCGAGGACCGATCGTGGGTGGCGCCGCGCGGCGCGGCCCTGCTGCTGTCACTCGGCTTCCGGCCGCAGTGGCTTTCGCCCGAACATGTCTGGCGATTGGCCGCGGTGACATCGCTGGCGATGGCCGAGGCCGCGGAGGCGGTCGCGGCGCTCCAGCCCGGCACCATCGGGCTCAAGTGGCCGAACGACCTCGTGGTGTCGCGGTCCGCGGTTGGGATCCGCAAACTCGCTGGGGTCCTCGGCGAGACGACGGGTCTCGGGACCCGCGACCCGCGAGCCGTCGTCGGGATCGGGATCAACGTGGATTGGCCGGCCGCGGCGTTCCCGGCGGACCTCGCCGATTCGATGACGTCGCTCCGGGCCGAGGCGCACGATCGGCCCGTGGATCGCATCGCGCTGGCGGCCGCCTTCGTCGAACGTCTCAAGCCCGCCGTCGGACGGCTGCGTGGCGGGCGCTTCGATGCGGATGCCTGGCGCGACCGACAGGTCACGACCGGGCGCGAGATCCGGTTGCTGGAACCCGACGGCACCGAGCGGCTGGTGGTCGCGCTCGACGTCGACATCGACGCCGGGGCGCTCGTGGTCGCGGATGCGTCGGCCCCCGACGCCCGCCGGCTCCTGGCGGTCGGCGAGGTCACGCACGTCCGGTTGGCCTCCCCGGTCGTGAGTGGGGTGTAACGCGATGGCCCGTCCGGCATTGAGGAAGGTAGGTCGACCCGACGAGGTCGGGCACCGTCGATTGGCGCATCTCGACCGGGATCGTCCCCTGGTGGAGGCGGCACAGACGGACCCGACACGGTTCGACGCCCTGTACCGGAAGTACGTCGCCCAGGTGTACAGCTACGCGATCCACGAGCTCCGCGACCGCCACGACGCCGAAGACGCGACCGAGCGGACCTTCCTCGCCGCCCTCGCGCATGTCGGACGGTTCGAGGAGCGGGCCCGCCCGGAGGATGGAGACGGCGCCTCCACGTTCCGCGTCTGGCTCTTCCAGATCGCGCGGAACGTCGTCGCCGAGCGCCGCCGCCTGCGCCGCCGACGACCCGAGATCTCGCTCGAGGCTGCCGCGGACCTGGCCGGCGCGGCCGATCTCGAGGCCGATGTCGAGCGACGCGACGAGGTCCGGACCGCGCTGGGTGCGGTCTCCCGGCTCCGGGGAGATCGGCGACAGGCGCTCATCCTGCGGTTCGTCGACGAGATGTCCACGGCGGAGATCGCCGGCGTCCTCGGCCGATCCGAGGGCGCGGTCCGCGTGCTGATCCATCGCGCCTTGCGGAGCGTGGCGGGCGATCTCGGCGGACGCCGACGGTGATGATGCCCGCGATGGGCGGTCGTGACGCGGCCGAGGTCGAGGCGCTGCTGACGGACCGCTATCTCGATTCGCTCCTGGCGGCCCACGCGTCGGGGGCGGACCTGGCACCCGCGCCGAGCGCCCTCGACCGCCGCATTCGCGAGGCGGCCGACCTCCTCACCCGCGCGCTCCCGCGCACGCACCCGTCGTTCCGCTTCGAGGAGGCGCTCGCCACCCGCCTCGCGTCCGTCGCGCACGCGCGTCGGCTCCCGGCAGCGGCCGGCGCCGAGGGTGGCGTGATCACCCTCGAGCGGGATCCTCACTTCGACGATCCGGCGCTGGCGGCGTACGTCGACGGCCCCCGCTCGGATCCCGACGACCTGGATCGCGTGCGCCCGTTGCTGATCGGCGGAGCCCTGACGTCGGCCGCGCTGTCGATCGCCGGGGCGGCCTTCGTCGCCTGGCGTCGACGCCGTCCGTCCGCGCCCCTGGCCGGTGCCGTCAACCGCGAGACGGTCATCTGATGCCGCTCAAGCTGCCGTCGTTCCGTGCCCGCCGCGACGCCTACCCGGCGGACCTGTGGACGAAGTGCCCTTCGTGCGGGACGATGCTGTTCAACAAGCAGCTCGACAAGGCCGGACGCGTGTGTGCGACCTGCGGTCACCACTTCCGGCTGTCCGCGGCGGCACGCCTCGAGCAGCTGCTCGACGAGGGGACGTGGAGCGAGCGCGACGCCGGCCTCCACTCGGTGGACGCGCTGGGCTTCGTGGACCAGAAGAGCTACCCGGACCGCCTGACCGCGGCCCAGAACGCGACCGGGATGCGCGACGCCGCCCTGTGGGGGACCGGTGCGATCGGCGGACGGGCCGTGGCGATGTGCGTCATGGACTTCGGGTTCATGGGCGGCTCGATGGGCGCCGTGGTCGGCGAGAAGGTGACCCGGGCGGCCGAGCACGCCCTGGCGGCACGGGTGCCGCTCATCGTCGTGAGCGCGTCCGGTGGCGCCCGCATGCAGGAAGGTACGCTGGCCCTGATGCAGCTCGCGAAGACACTCGCGGCGGTGGATCGCCTGCGGGCCGCCGGCATCCCGTTCATCTCGGTGCTCTCGGACCCCACCACCGGAGGGGTGTTCGCCTCGTTCGCCGCCGTCGGCGATGTCAACGTCGCCGAGCCGAACGCGCTCATCGGGTTCGCGGGGGCCCGCGTGTCCGCGGGCACGATCTCGCAGGAACTCCCGCCGGGATTCCAGCGAGCGGAATTCCTGTTCAGCCACGGGTTCGTGGATCGGGTCGTCGACCGGCTCGCCCTGCGTGACGAACTCGTGACCCTGCTGGGGATGCTGCCCGTCCGCGATGCGCCGGAGCCCGCGGCCCCGCCGCCGGCCGCGGAACTGCCCGGCTTCCGGCCGCTCTCCTTCCTGTCCACACTCGCCGACCGGGTCAACGAGATGGCGATCACGGATCCGACGATCGATCCGCCCCCGACGAACGGCGGGACGACCACGGTCCTGGGGGCACGCCAGGATGGCGCCTGGGCGCGCGTCCAGGCGGCCCGCAATCTGCGCCGCCCGCGCACACTCGACTTCATCGACGAGATGACCGACGCGTGGGTCGAGCTGCACGGCGACCGGCTGTTCGGTGACGACGAGGCCATGGTCGCGGGACTCGCCCACCTCGACGGGCGCGTGGTCGCGATCGTCGGGCAGCAGAAGGGTGCTGACACCGACGAGAACATCCGCCGGAACTTCGGGATGCCCCACCCGGAGGGTTACCGCAAGACGATCCGCGTGATGGAGCTCGCGGAGCGCTTCGGCCTGCCCGTCGTGACCTTCGTGGACGTGCCTGGCGCCCACCCCGGGCCGGAATCGGAGGAACGGGGCATCGCCGAGGCGATCGCGCGCAGCGTCGCGCTCATGACCCGGCTGCGGACGCCGATCGTGGCGGTCATCACCGGGGAGGGTGGGTCCGGTGGTGCGCTGGCGATCGCCGTCGGGGACGTGGTGGTCGCCCTCGAGAATGCCGTCTACTCGGTGATCAGCCCGGAGGGCTGCGCGTCGATCCTGTGGCGGACACCCGACGAGGCGCCCGCGGCGGCCGCCGCGATGCGCATGACCGCCGCCGAGCAACACGAGCTTGGCGTCGTCGACATCGTCGTGCCGGAACCGGGCGAGGGGGCCCACACCGACGGCGCCGAAACGGCGCGGCGCCTGCGGGCGATCATCGTGGATCGGCTCGACGCGCTGTCTACGCTCACGGTGGATGAGCTGCTGGAGTCCCGCTACCGACGCTACCGGTCCCTGGGCGCCTACACTGAAGCCGAGCTGCCGGAGATCGGACCGCCGGTCGGTCGAGGGTTGGGCGATCGGCTGAGGGAGCTGCTGGATCCCGGTCGCCGGGTCATCGGCGGGACCGTCACGTCGTGGACCCGCGACGAACCGCCGGCGCGCGAGGAGGTGTAGCGAGTGCCTGGATCGCTCCCGCCCGACAAGTCCCAGCCTCGGACCGACCCGGACCGCGCCGCGGATCACGCCGCCATCGAGCGGTTGACCGGGGAGCTCCTGCCCGCCCTGATGGTCAAGCTGTCCGCGACGGGGCTCGGCGAGCTGGAGGTCCGCGAGGGGACCTGGAAGGTCCGCCTTCGCCGACCCGCCGACGCAGCGTCCGCGCGAGAGCGCAAGACCGACCGGACCACCCGCGCCGGAGGTGCGCATGGCCACGCAGCGGTCGTCGTCGGTCTGACCCCGGTGGGACCGGGTCGCGACGGTCGCGACGGTCACGCGGGCGCCGACAGTCGCCGCGTGGTCGCGACGTCCCCCGCGGTCGGGACGTTCCAGCCACGCGCCGACGCCCGCGTCGGGACCTCGGTCCGGGCCGGCGACCGGCTCGGATCGGTCGACGTGCTCGGCGTCCAGCAGGAGGTCGTCGCACCCGTCGACGGCGTCGTCGGGTCGAGCCTCGTGGAGCCCGGGGATGCCGTGGAATACGGCCAGGAACTCGTCGTCATCGAACTCGTCGCCCAGCTGACCGGGGAGGGCTGACGTGTTCCGCAAGATCCTGATCGCGAACCGTGGCGAGATCGCGTTGCGCGTCCTGCGGGCGTGTCGGACGCTGGGCGTCGAGGCGGTCGTCGCCTACAGCGAAGCTGATCGCGATTCCCTGCCCGTGCTCCTCGCCGACGAGGCCATCTGCATCGGCCCGGCCGACGCCAAGCGGTCCTATCTCTCGGCCCCTGCCGTCATCTCCGCGGCGCTGATCACCGGCTGTGACGCGATCCACCCGGGGTACGGCTTCTTGTCCGAGGACGATGGCTTCGCCGACGTCGTCACCGCTCACGGGCTGACCTTCATCGGACCGTCGGCCAACGTCCTGGAGCGGTTCGCGAGCAAGGAGGGCACCCGACGTCTCCTCGGCGCCCACGGCCTGCCGACGATCCCGGGATCCGACGGGATGCTTCGCGACGAGGTCCACGCGCTCGGCGAGGCCGAACGGATCGGCTATCCGGTCCTGATCAAGCCCTCGGCGGGCGGCGGCGGCAAGGGGATGCGGATGGTGCGGACGCCGCGCGAGCTGGAGTCGGTCCTCAAGGTCTGCCGTTCCGAAGCCAAGGCCGCGTTCGGTGATGACTCGCTGTACCTGGAGAAGTGGCTCGATGAGACGCGCCACGTCGAGGTCCAGGTCGCCATCGACCGCTACGGGCACGGCGTCCACCTCGGGGAGCGCGATTGCTCCGTCCAGCGGCGTCACCAGAAGATCCTCGAGGAATCGCCGACGCTCGCCCTCTCCGACGCGGCCAGGGCCGAGTTGGCGGAACTCGCGGTGCGGGCCGTCGTCGCGGCCGGCTACGAGAACGTCGGCACACTCGAATTCCTCGTGGACCGCTCCGGCGCGTTCTACTTCATCGAGATCAACTGCCGGATCCAGGTGGAGCACCCGGTGACCGAGATGCGGACCGAGATGGACCTCGTCGCGACGCAGATCCGCATCGCCGCGGGCGAGCCCCTCGGGTTCTCGCAGGCCGACGTCGAGTTCCGCGGTCATGTCATCGAGTTCCGGATCAACGCCGAGGATCCCGAAGCCGAGTTCCGGCCGGGTGCCGGCACCGTCGAGCGCTATCACGCGCCGGGAGGCCCCGGGATCCGGATGGATTCCCATCTCTATAGCGGGTACGAGGTCCCGCCCTTCTACGACTCACTCCTCGGCAAGCTCATCGTCTGGGGCCCCGATCGGGCGACGGCCATCGCGCGTGGCGCGGTGGCGCTCGACGAACTCGTGGTGGATGGTCTCGTCACGAACGTGGCCATCCATCGGGCGCTTCTGGCGAACGAGACGTTCCTCGAGGGCGGGTTCACCACCAACCTCCTCGATCGAGTGGGTGGCGCCGCGATCCTGGCCGCCGCCGCTCGCACGTGACGCGTGCGTTCGCCGCGTCGACCGGACGCGATGCAGGCCTGCACATTCCGCGCCGCATCGTCCCTCGCCGAACGGCGAGACTTGACCCCCGACGCCTGATCAGGAGTTGCCCGTGACCGACGCCACCATCCATACCACCCGCGAGATCGAAGCCCTGATCCCGCATCGCTGGCCCGTCCTGTTGGTCGACCGCATCGTCGAGTACGACGCCGAAGCCAAACGGATCGTCGGGATCAAGGGCGTCACTGCCAGCGAGTGGTATTTCCAGGGGCATTTCCCCGGGTTGCCGGTCATGCCGGGGGTGCTCCAGGTGGAGGCGCTGGCCCAGACGATGGCGGTCTACGTGGCAAAGCAGCCAGGGTTCGGCGACCGGATCGGGCTGTTTGCCGGGATCGACGACTGTCGCTTCAAGCGGATCGTGGCGCCCGGGGACACGCTCCGGCTCGAGATCACCATGGAGAAGCTCGGCGGTCGGTTCGGCCGCGCCAGAGGCATCGCAAGCGTCGACGGCGAGACGGCCTGCGAGGCCACCCTGTCCTTCATCATCCCGGGCGAAGGAGTCCTGCGATGACCCGCCTCGCCGTCCTGTCCGACGTCCATGGCAACGCGCTCGCGCTCGAGGCGGTCCGTGGGGCCATCCGGGCGGCCCGGCCTGACGCGGTGGCCGTCGCCGGAGACCTCGTCCTCAACGGGCCCGACCCGGCCGCGACCGTGGACCTCCTGCGCGAGATGGAAGGCGATGGCGCGGCGATCATCAGCGGGAACACCGATGTCGTCGTGGCGGACTTCGACTACGCGGCAGGTTTTCCGTGGATGGCTGACGGCGTCCCCGACGCGGTCCGGGCCGCCGCCGAATGGGCGCACGACGCGCTTGGCGACGAGCGGATCGCCTGGCTGCGCCGGCTGCCTTCGGAGCGCCGCATCCATGCCGACGATGGGTCGATGACCCTGGTGTGTCACGCCTCACCCGGATCCCAGACCGCCGGGTTCGATCTCGAGCTCGACCCCACGGTCGTCGTCGAACGGGTCGCGCACACGGATGCCCGCGTCATCGCCTGTGGTCATACGCACATCCCCGATGTCCGGGACTTCGGCTGGAAGGTCATCGTCAACCCGGGCTCAGCGGGCTACACCTTCGACGGTGATCCGACCGCGAGCTGGGCCCTCGTGGATCTGGCCGGTGGCACCGTCACCGCCGAGATCAAGCGCGCGACGTTCGACGCGCTCGCCGTCGCCGATGCGATCTCGTCGCGTGGGTTGCCTGGAGATGTCTATCGCGCCGCGACGGTCCGCACGGGCAAGCTCGTCCGATGAACGACCGACGGCGCGTCGTGATCACCGGGATGGGCGCGATCACGGCGCTCGGCAACGATGTGGCCAGCACATGGGAAGGCCTCGTGGCGGGCCGACCGGGCGTCAGCACCATCGACGTCTTCGATCCCTCGCGCGTGACCTCGAAGATAGCGGGCCAGGTCCGCGACTTCGATTCGAGCGGCGTCCTCGACCGGAAGGACCAGCGCCGGACGGACCGGTACATCCAGTTCGGCCTTGTCGCCGCGCGTCAGGCGCTCGACCAGGCAGGACTGCCGGACCGGTTCGAGGGCGAGCTTGCGGAGCGGACTGGCGTGATCCTCGGCACGGGGATGGGCGGTATCGGCACCCTGATCGACGGGTTCAGTACGAACGCCCTGCGCGGCCCCGACCGCATCAGCCCGTTCCTGGTGCCGATGGGTATCCCGAACGTGGGGGCGGGGCAGGTCGCGATCTCGTTCGGGATGACCGGACCGAACTTCACCACGTCGTCGGCCTGCGCGACGGGCGGCCACGCGATCGGCGAATCGTCCGAGATCATCCGCCGCGGCGACGCCGACGTGATGGTCGCCGGGGGGACCGAGGCTGGCATCTACGAGGCGCTCCTTGGCGGGTTCGCGGCGATGCGCGCGCTCTCGACGCGCAATGACGATCCCGGCGGCGCCTCTCGACCGTTCGATCGCGGCCGCGACGGGTTCGTCGTCGGCGAGGGGGCGGGCGTCCTGATCCTCGAGGCGCTCGAACATGCCGAGGCCCGAGGCGCGACGATCCTCGCGGAGCTGGTCGGCTATGGCGCCACCGCCGATGCCTCGCACATCACCCTCCCGGCCCCGGGTGGCATCGGCGCCGTCCGCGCCGCACGACGGGCGATCGAGAAGGCCGGGTTGACCGCCGCGGACATCGACCATGTCAACGCCCACGCCACGTCCACGCCGGAGGGCGACAAGGCCGAACTGCAGGCCATTCGGACGATCCTCGGCGACCGCGTCACCGAGGTCCCGATCACGGCCAACAAGAGCATGCTCGGACACACGCTGGGGGCAGCCGGTGCGATCGAGGCCATCGTCTCGGTGCTCACCATCCGCGACGGATGCATCCCGCCCACGATCAACCTGGTCGATCCAGACCCGGAGGCCGACGGCCTCGACCTGACACCCGTGACGGCCTCGCGCCGCTCGATCGATACGGTGCTGAGCAACTCGTTCGGGTTCGGTGGGCAGAACACCGCGCTCATCCTCACCCGGTGGCTCGGATGACCGACGAGACGCCGGAACCTCTCGACGACACGGCCGTCGAACCGGAGATCATCGTGACCGATGAAACCGCGGCGCTCGGGTCGGCCGAGCCGCAGGACGACGGCGACCGGTCGCTCCTGGCCCTGATCGATCGGCTGTCGTCGCTGCTGGACCGCTCCGATCTGACCGAGCTCGCCGTCGAGAGCGGCGGCACGGGGATCGTCCTGCGCAAGGCCGCCGCGATCGCCGCGCCCGTCGCCGCAGCGCCCGCGCCCGCGCCCGCAAGCCCGGAAGCGCGGCATGCCGCGGGCGAGCCGTCGACGCCGGGCCGCGAGCCGGGTCCGGCCAGCCGACCCTCGGTCAAGGCGCCGTTGACCGGGATCTTCTACGCCTCGCCGGCGCCCGGGTCAGCTCCGTACGTCCAGGTGGGCGGCGAGGTCGCGGTCGGCCAGGTCGTCGGGCTCATCGAGGCGATGAAGCTCTTCAACGAGATCAAGTCGGATCTCGCCGGGCGGGTCGTCAAGGTCATCCCGGAGGGCGGCACGCTGGTCAAGGCCAAGCAGCCCTTGGTGGAGGTCGACCCCCTGTGAGCGAGCCGGCGCGCTACGCGCACATCACGGGGTGGGGCCGCTACGCGCCGACCAAGGTCCTCACGAACCACGACCTCGAGCGGATGGTGGACACGTCGGACGAGTGGATCGTCAGCCGGACCGGGATCCGCGAGCGTCGCGTCGCAGCTGCGCACGAGACGACCGCGTCGATGGGCGCCGTCGCCGGGTTGCGCGCCATCCGCACGGCCGGTCTTGACCCCGATGACATCGACCTGATCCTGCTCGCCACGCTCACGCCCGACTACTGGATGCCGTCCACGGCGGCGCTCGTCAAGGAGGCCATCGGGAACACGCGGGCCTCCGCGATGGACGTGGCGGCCGCGTGCAGTGGGTTCGTCTACGCGTATGCGACGGCGCAAGCCTGGATCACGAGCGGGCTTGCCAGACACGTCCTGGTGATCGGGGCAGAGCTGCTGACCCGCTTCCTCGACTACACGGACCGGAGCACCTGCATCCTGTTCGGGGATGGCGCCGGGGCCGTGGTGCTGTCGGCGTCGGACGAGCGCGGCGGCGGACTCGGGATCGAACTCACGACCGAGCCGCAGGGCGCGTACATGATCTGGTTGCCGGCGGGCGGCGCCAAGAGCCCACCCTCGGCGGCCACCATCGCTCGCGGTGAGCACTACATCCGCATGGAGGGCAACCAGACCTACCGGTTCGCGACGCGGACGATGGCCACGACCGCCCTCGAATCCGTCCGACGCGCCGGCCTCTCGCTGGCCGACATCGACCTGGTCATCCCGCACCAGGCCAATGTCCGCATCGTCGAGGCCGTGGCCAAGGGTCTGGGGCTGCCGCTCGAGCGCATGTACATGAACCTCGATCGCTACGGGAACACGTCGGCGGCGTCGGTGCCGATCGCCCTGGCCGAGGCCGCCAACAGCGGGCGGATCGGCGTCGGGGACCACGTCGTGATGGTGGCGTTCGGGGCCGGGTTCACGTCCGGGGCCGTGACCGCTCGATGGACGACTGATCCGGCGCGGGGGATCGCCGGTGACGCGGCCGTCGACCCGGACGACGTGAGGGTCCGGCTCCCCGTGGACTGGGATTCGGTCGATCCGATCCCCGACGCCCTCGCGGCCATCATGGCCCGGCCTGGTCCCATCGATGTGCCGCTCGATGATGTCGTCCCGGGCGACCCTCCCACCACGCACGATGAGGTCCACGCATGATCGACCTGTCCGGCAAGGCGGCGCTCGTGACCGGAGGCTCGCGCGGCATCGGCCGGGCGATCGTCACACGGCTGGCCACGCAAGGCGCCGACGTCGCCTTCACGTACCGCGGCAACGCCGTCGCCGCCGCCGAGGTGACCGCGATCGTCGAGGGCCTGGGCCGACGCGCGGTCGCCATCCAGGGCGACGCCCGCGCACCCGAGACCGCGGATGGTGTGGTGAAGGCCGCGCTCGAGGCCTTTGGCAAGGTCGACATCCTCGTCAACAACGCCGGTGTCACCCGGGACGACCTGATCATGCGCATGTCCGAGGAGGCCTGGCGCGAGGTCCTTGAGACCAACCTCTCGGGTGCCTTCTGGATGGTCAAGGCCGTGACCCGGCCGATGCTCAAGGCCCGCGCCGGCCGGATCATCAACATCACCTCGGTGTCCGGCCAGGCCGGTCAGACCGGCCAGGCGAACTACAGCGCCGCCAAGGCCGGGCTGATCGGGTTGACCAAGGCCACCGCCCGCGAGCTGGCATCGCGCGGGATCACCGTGAATGCCGTGGCGCCGGGGTTCGTCCTGACCGAGCTGACCAAGGACCTCGCCCCGGCCCTGATGACGGAGATCACGAACCGGACGCCGCTCGGCCGGTTCGGGACGACCGCGGAGATCGCCGACGCGGTCGCGTTCCTCGCGTCCGACGAGGCGGCCTACATCACGGGTCAGGTCCTCGCCGTCGACGGCGGTCTGGTGATGATGTAGGAGGCGTTGCGGCGGCCGCCGATGGGGCCGGTGCTACGCTCTGAGGGATGCGAATCGAGCCGTTTTCGATCAGCGGACTGGGCCACCAGTCGAGCCTGATCGCCGACGATGCCGCCGGCACGGCGGCCGTCATCGACCCCAGCCGCGACGTCGACCGCTATCTGGCCGTCGCCCGCGCGTCCGGGTGGCGGATCACGCACGTCGTCGAGACGCATCTCCACAACGACTATGTCTCTGGCGGGCGCGAGATCGCGGCCCTGACCGGGGCGACGCACGTCATCGGGGCCGGCGCGGCGCTGCGCTACGAGCACCGGGGGCTGACGCATGGGGCCGCCTTCGATGTGGGCCGGCTCCGGTTCGCCACGCTCGATACCCCCGGACACACGCCCGAGCACGTCAGCTACGCGGTCTCGGACACGATGCGGGACGACGGACCGCAGGCGGTGCTGAGCGGCGGCTCACTCCTCGTCGGGTCCGTCGGGCGCACGGACCTGCTCGGCGCGGAGCAGGCCGTGCCGCTCGCGCACGCGATGCACCACTCGCTGCACGAGGTCCTGCTCCGTCTCGAGGATCACGTGGTCGTCCATCCGACCCACGGCGCCGGCTCGCTGTGCTCCACGGGCATCGGGGACGCGCCGACGACGACGATCGGGTTCGAACGCCGCCACGATCCGCTGCTCGCCCCGATGGACCCCGACGCGTTCGCCCGGGCCTTGCTCACCGGTCAGCCGGCCTTCCCGCGCTATTTCGCCCGGATGCGCCCGATCAACCAGGCGGGGCCGCGGTTGCTCGGCGAGACGATCCCGATGCCCGCCCCCCTGTCGCCGGCCGAGGTCCAGGCCGTCGTCGACCGCGGGGGCGTCATCGTCGACGCGCGGCCGGCGACCCGCCATGCCGACTGCCATATCCCGGGCTCCATCTCGATCCCGCTCGACGAATCCTTCGGGACATGGCTCGGCTGGGTCGTCGACCTGGACCGCCCTGTCGTCCTCGTCCTCGGGGCGCCCGAGGATCTTGACCCGCTGGTCCGCCAGGCCGTGCGGATCGGTCATGACGAGCTGGCCGGGCACCTGGCGGGCGGCGTCGACGCCTGGGAGGCGTCGGGCCGACCGATCGAGACGACGATGCGCCTGACGGCGGGCGGACTCGCGGCCGCCCTGGCGTCGACCGATCGGCGCGACACGCCGCTCGTCATCGATGTCCGGCAGGCATCGGAGTACGACGACGGCCACGTGCCGGGTGCCTGGCATATCAATGGGGGGTCGCTCCCGGACCGACTCGCGGACCTGCCGCGCGACCGCGACATCGCGTGCATCTGCGCCGCGGGGTTCCGGTCGTCGATCGCGGCGTCGCTGCTCCGTTCGGCCGGCTTCGAGCGTGCAGTCTGGGTCGAGGACGGCTTCCCCGCCTGGCGGTCGGCCGGGCTCCCCGTCGAGCTGGTGGCACCCGCGGGTCGCGGCGCGGCCTGAGCCCACGGCCCGAGCGCCGTCGGTCTGAGCGTCCGCTGCCCGGGATCGCCGGGCGCCGCTACCATCGGGCCGTGACCCACGACCCAGCCGACGACCTCCCCGATCTGCCCGCGACGCTGTCGAACGGCGACCTCGCGAGGATCTTCCACGAGATCGGGGACATGCTCGAGGTCAAGGGCGAACTCGTCTTCAAGACGGTCGCGTACCACCGAGCGGCCGATGCCATCGGCCGCAGTCCGGTGGACCTGGTCAGTGCCTACCGGAGCGGGTCGCCGCCGCGTGTCCCGGGCGTCGGTCAGGCGATCAGCGACAAGATGGCGGAGCTCGCGACGACCGGCCGGATGGCGTTCTACGACCGACTCCGCGCGGAGGTCCCGCCCGCGCTCGTCGAGCTGCTGCGCATCCCGGGTCTCGGGCCCAAGACGGTCCGCCAGCTGTCGAGCGAACTCGGGATCGCGTCCCTCGCCGATCTCCAGGCGGCCGCCGAGGCGGGCCGGATCCGCGACCTGCGCGGCCTCTCGGCCAAGACCGAGTCGCTGATCCTCGAGGGGATCGCCCGTCTGGCGGCCGCGCCGGACCGGATGCTGCTCGACCGGGCGGCGTCGATCGTCGATGACCTGGTCGCGATGCTGGCTGATACGCCCGGAGTCCTGGGCATCGAGCCCGCCGGGTCCTTCCGCCGCCGCCGCGAGACGATCGGCGACCTGGACCTCCTCGCCGAGACGGATGCCGCGGGAGATCTCATCGAGCGGTTCACGGGACTCGGTCTGGTCGATCACGTCGTCAATCAGGGCAGCTACAAGGCTGCCGTCCGGCTCCAGCGCGGCCCACAGGTGGACCTGATGATCATGCCGCCCGGCGAGGCGGGCACGTACCGGATCCACTTCACCGGGTCCAAGGAGCACAACGTCCGGCTGCGGGCGATGGCTCGCGACCTCGGGTGGAGCCTGTCCGAGAAGGGCTTTCTGCGGATCGGCGAGGACGGGGCGCCGCTCACCGGGCAGGATGCCGAACTGCGGACCTTCGCGACCGAAGCCGAGGCGTACGCCTTCCTCGGTCTGCCGCCCATCGACCCGGCGCTTCGCGAGGACGCCGGCGAGATCGAGGCCGCGCTCGCCGGGACGCTGCCGACCCTGGTCGATCTCGCGGACCTGCGCGGCGATCTGCACACCCATTCCGACTGGACCGACGGGACCCACACCATCGAGGAGATGGCTGAGGCGGCGCGCCGTCGCGGGTACGCTTACCAGGTCCTCACTGACCATACGCAGTCGCTCGCGATCGCGCGCGGCCTCGCGCCGGACCAGGTGGCCGAACAGCGCGAGATCATCGCCACGCTCAACCGCCGGTTCGCCGCCGAGGAGGCCGCGGGCAGCGCGCCCCCCGAGACACCCGCGGGCGGCTTCCGGCTGCTCCACGGCTGCGAGCTCGAGGTCCGCGCGGACGGCGTGCTCGATTACGAGGACGATCTCCTCGCGACGTTCGACCTCGTCGTCGCGTCGGTCCACGTGGCCCGCCGCCAGTCCCGGGCCGACCTGACCCGCCGGACGCTCAACGCCATCCGCAGCCCGCACGTCGACGTCATCGCCCATCCCTCCGGCCGCATGATCGACACGCGCGACGACCTCGACCTCGCGTGGGATGCGGTCTACGCGGAGGCCGCCCGAACGGGGACGGCGCTCGAGGTCAACGGTTCGCCGCACCGCCTGGATCTGGCGGCCGAGCGGGCCCGACGCGCGGTCGCCGATGGTTGCGTGTTGTCGATCGACTCCGACGCGCACAAGACGACCGAGCTGGACCAGATCATCTGGGGCGTCAGCCAGGCCCGCCGGGGGTGGGTCACAGCCGGCGATGTCGTGAACACCCGCTCGCGCGACGATCTCCTGCGCTGGACCGCCGGCAAGCCGGGGCGGGTGTGATCGGCTCGCGTACCATCGCGCCGATGGAAGACCGTACGGCCCGGATCGACCTCGCGCTCGCGGCCGTGACCGTGGTCGGCTTGTCGCGGCTGCTCGAACCGCCCGCGGTCTGGTTCGTCGCGATCCTGTTGCTCGGCGCGATGCTGTTCGGCACGCTCCAGGTCCTCGCCGACGAGGCGTCCGCCGCGGACGCCGTGGCCGGGGTGCCGATCGAATCGTTGATCCTGCCGGCGGTGGCCGCCGTGGCGTGCGTCGGCGCCATCCGCCTCGTACCGTTCGGGCTGTGGCTGGTGCCGGCCCTGATCGTCGCCGGGCTGCTGGTGGCGCGCACGCTCGAGATCGAGGGCCGCATCCACGCATCGCCCGAGGGTCTCAGCAGCAGCGACCGGACCTCGCTGCTCGTCACGCTGCTGCTGGTGGGGTTCCTCGGGTTCACCGGCGTCGCCGCGATGATCCCGGGAGGCCTCGTCGCGACCGCGCCCGGTGTCGCCCCTCGTCCGATCCCGGAATCCTCCCTGATCGGCCTTGCCGCCGGGGATGCGCTGATCGCCGGCCTCCTCGGGTATCGCGTGGCCGCGCTGCGGGTCCGGACCTTGCGCGAGGCGCTGTGGTCCGCCGTCACGTACGCCGCGGCGATCGCCATCGGCGCGGCCGCGTTCCGCGCGATGGCCATCCCGCGCCTCATCGGGCCGGCACTGCTCACGCTGGCGTTCTACCTCTGGGACGCGTTCGCTGGCGCGACGCCGGTCCGTCGCCGCGATCTCGACTGGGTCTGGCAGACGGCGCTGCTGGTGGTGCTGGGCGTGGTCGTCGTCGCCTGGAACCTGTTGCTGCGCGGATAGGACCCGTCAGCCCGCCCGCAGGCCCTTTCCTGCCGCCGACCGGTCCGGTGTCTGACGCATCTTCGGGCGCGGCGTTTGACGTGTCGCACGATGGGTGCTAGAAACGAGCTTCGTGTCGTGGCCCGTCCGTGGTCGCGCGCCCCTCGCCCGCGACCTTCCCCCGACGTCGCGTTGCCCGAACGGAGTACCGCCACGTGACCTTCCCCGACGTCGAGATCAAGGACCAGAGTCCCGTCAACCTGACGCGCACGAAGCGCCAGCTCGCCGGTCAGGCCATCGCGCAGGCCGCCGCCGCCCAGTGGGCCGACGCCGCCGCGACGAACCGCAAGCTCCTCGAACTCGGCCCGGACGCCGAGGCGGAGAACCGGCTGGCCAAGTCGCTCTGGGAGCTCGGCGAGTTGTCCGCGGCCCGCGAGCACTACCAGACCGCGCTCGCGCTGGACCCCACCAACCGCATCGCCGAGCGCAACATCGACCGGCTCAAGATGCTCCTCGTCGCCGCGGGTGAGAAGACCGTGCCGGCCCAGGCGGGGAGCAAGGCTCCGGTCGGGATCTTCGTCGAGGAGACCGGCAAGACCGGGTTCGCCTTCCTGACCGACCTGGCGCCGCCGCGCGCGCTCGCGCAGGTCAACCCCGGTGACTACGTGGAGCTCGTCCCGGAGCGCAATCGCCTCATCGCGAACAGCAATGGCGTGCGTGTCGGGATCGTCGAGCCGCGGGTCGCCGCCCGCCTCCTCAAGCTGATCGCGGACGGGAACAAGTACGCCGCCGGCGTCACCTCGCTCGGCGACAAGGACGTCCGGATCATCATCCGCGAGATCTTCCAGGACCCGGCCAACTACGGGAAGGTCAGCTTCCCGACCGCGGCCAAGTCGACCGACCTCCGGCCGTACACGAAGGGCACCCTCGTCCGAGAGGAGCTGGACCTCGAGGATGACCTCGAAGACGACGACGAGGACGACGAGATCGAGGATCTCGATCGTGTCCTTCCGCCCGAGTCCACGACGGACGAGGCCTTCGAGGAAGAGAACGACGAGCTCGACGAGGCGTAAGGCGCCGGCGCCCATGGGGCGCTTCGCTGGCCTCGTGGGCTAGCATCATCCGATGGCAGGTCGCGTCATCACCACGGACGTCGATGCCGGCATCTCCCTGCCGGCGTTCGACCGGGCGTCGCCCGCCCCGCCACCGGCCGTCGTGGCCGCCCGGATCGATCTGCACACGAGTGCTGGAGATATCGTCGCGGACCTGTTCGGACGCGGCGGCTGGATCGCCCGCGCCGCCGTCGACCGGCAGCGTCGCGCGGTCTCGCTCGAGTCGAGCCCGCTGACACGGATGCTCGCCGAGGTCGTGCTTCGACCACCCGACGTCCGGCACCTCGATGCCGCGTTCCAGGGCATGGCCGCGTCCCCACGCCGCGAATCCAGCCTGAAGGTCTCGCTGGGCGATCTGTATGCGACACGCTGCGCCACGTGCGCCCGGACCCTCGTCCTCGACGAGATCCTGTGGTCGACGGACGCGCCGCCGCCCGACGCCGACGACGATCCGGAGCGGGCCGCGGAGCCCACGGTCGACGGCGACGCCCGGCCCATCGCCCGCCTCTATCGCTGCACGGTCTGCCGTGACCAGCGTGGGGGTTCCGAGCATCGCTCCGGTCCGCTCGACGCCGACGACCTGGCGCGGCTTCACGCCGATGTCGGTGAAGCCGAGGTGCGCGCCGAGCTGCGCAATCGGTTCCCGCCGGTGGACGGCGCCGAATCGCTCGTCGACGAGTTGCTCGCGCTGCACACGCCGCGCCAGCTGGTCGGACTGACCGCGATCATCGACAGGATCGAAACCGACTTGCGCGCGGCACCGGTGTTGGCGGCCCTGCGGCTGGCGTTCCTCCACTCGATCCTGCCGGCCAGCCGACTGCTCGTCACGCCCGGCCGGACGGCCAACCTGCGGATCTCCAACGGCCACGTTCGCCTCCCGAATGCGACGCAGTGGCGAGAGCGCAACGCCTGGCTCGCATTCGAGGACTCGTTCCGGCTCGTCCGTGGGTTCGTCCAGCGACTGGAGGGTGGCGCGCTCGGTCCTCTCCAGGCACGTCTCGGACTGGACCTGCGGAGCCTGGGGGAGGGGACGGCGACGGCGGTCCTCGGCCTCGCGGGAGCGTCCGGGCTTCGCTTGCTTCACGACGACGACGCCGGCCAGGGTCGTGGTGGCCCGATGCCACGGGTGCGGCTCCTCCTGGGGCAGCCGCCCGTGCGTCCGACACTGGAACGTCTCGCCGCCACCTACCACGCGACGGCCTGGGTCCTCGGTCGCGACGCGGCCGCGCAACTGCCCATCGACGCCCTGGCCGGACCGCCGCTGCGCGCGTCGTGGAACTGGCAGGCGGTCGCGATCGGTCGGTCGCTCGAGGCGGCCGTTCCTGCCCTGGCCAGGGACGGCCGGGCCGTGATGCTCGTCGACGGCGGCCCGGAGTCGCTGGTGGCGGCCGCGCTCGGTGGTGCGGCGGCCGGCTATCGACTGCACAGCGCTCGGCTGGCCGACGGGGACGACGAGAGCGGCGGGACCATCGAGTTCCTGCCACCCGGCACCGCGCGACCGCCTGGTCCGCGGACGCGCTCCAACGTGGCGTTGCCCTCGGTCCCGGGTGGTTCCGGCGACCCGGATATGGTCCCGGGCCAGGGCCTGTTCTCCGCTCCCGAGCGGTTCGACCAGCGCGCGTTCTCGATGGTCGAGGCGGCCAAGACGGTGACCGAGATCGCCGTGGAGACCCTGCGCGCCCGCGGCGAGCCCGCTCGCTTCGAACGCCTGCTCGGCGAAGTGCTCGTGGGTCTCGACCGTGCCGGACAGCTCCGGCGGCTGGCATCCGGAGCGATGGGCGGGGTGACCGATGACGGATCACCGGCGCCGGAGCGCCCGACGGACCCGGCGCTCGTGGCGCGGGCCGACCGTGACGGTGACGGGGCGGATGACCCGGTCGACCGCTTGCTCGAGCTCATCCGCGGCGAGATGTCGCGGCCGACGAACGGTCGTCTGGTCGAGATCGAGCCTGGGCGCTGGTGGCTCGGCGATCCGGTCGACCAGGCCGCGGCCGCCGCACCGCTCGCCGACCGCGTCGAGTGGGCCGTGTTCAGTCTGATGTCGACCGCTGGACCGCTGACCGAGGCCGCGTTCTACGAGCGGATCGCCACGCTGTTCACGGGGCACGACCTGCCCGACGAGGGTCTGGTCCGGGCATGCCTCGAGAGTTATCGCAGCCCATCGAGCACGAAGGACCGACTGGCCACGACGGACGACCTCCTGCGCCGCAGCCACGAGCACACGGACCTCCTCGCCACGCTCGCGGACGCGGGGCATCGGATCGGGATGCGGGTCTGGCTGGCGCGAAAGGAGCAGACGCGACGCAGCGGCGGGGCCCTCCTCGGCGACCGCCTCACCGACCGCGAAGCCCGGGCCTATCTCGGGGCGGTCAGCCGGTCGGCGGAGCTCGGGGATGTGGACTGCGTCTGGTACATCCGTGGCAAGGTCGCGCTGCTCTTCGAGGTCGAATGGACCGCGATGCTCGGCGAGCCGCTGCTCCGGCGTCACGCCCGGATCAAGCCAGACCCGAACCTCGTCCGGTTCCTCGTCATCGCGCCGGAGCGGACCGACCTCGTTCGCTACAAGCTGGGTCGCTCGCCGTTGCTCCGCGGGGCCCTCGAGGCCGGCGGCTTCCACATCATCAAGGCCGATCACCTCCGTCGATGGCTCGCCGACGACCGCCCGGACCTGGCTGACCTCGAGCCCCTGCTCGGCCTCGATCCGGTGGTGGAGCGCTCCGGGGAACAGATGCCACTCTTCGGTGGGTGAGTGTGCCCGGCGCTACCCTGTACCGCGATGATCATGCGGCCTTCGCGCCGCCCGGGGAGACCAGCGCTGGAGGCGTACCGTGACCCTGCCCGAAGAGCCCGTCGGCTCGCCCGTCGAGGACCTGGCTGACGAGTTCTGGGAGTCCATCCTGGAGCTCAATCCCACGCTTGCGTCGTTCTACGGCGACGACCGCTATGCGCATCGGCTGGAGGACCCGGGGCCGGACGGTCGGGCCAGGGCGAGGGCGCTCGCCGAGCGCACGGCCGATGCCGCGCGAGCCATCGATGTCGACGGCCTCCCGACCGAGGAGCGCATCACGCGCGACATGCTGCTCGTGGTCTCGGAGCTGACCCTCGAGGAGGACGATCAGCATCTCCAGGAGTTGCGCGTCGTGGACCAGATGAATGGTCCGCAGCAGCTCCTGCCCCAGATGACCCAGTTCCAGGCGGCGGACACGCCCGAGCGCTTCGAGGCGTACGTCGAGCGGCTCCACGCCTACCCCGCGTTCATGGCCGCGAACGCGGCGCTCCTCGTCGACGGCATGCACACCGGGCTGACCGCGCCGCGCATCGTGACCGAGCGGACCATCGCCCAGATGGAGCGGATGGCCGAGATCCCGGTCGAGGCCGCCCTCATCCCGTCCATGGTCAAGGTGGCGTCAGACGCGGACCGCGAACGCATCCGCGACATCGTCCGCGACGTCGTTCTGCCGGCCGACCGGCGGTTCCTCGACGTGCTCCGCGGCGAATACCGCTATGCGAGCCGGGAAGAGCCGGGGATCTGGTCCGCACCGAACGGCGACCAGATCTACCGGACCGCGATCCGGAGCTGGACCACCCTCGACCTCGACCCCGAGGACGTCCATCAGATGGGGCTCGACGAACTCGATCGCATCGAGGCGGAGCGGCGGGAGATCGCGCGCGGCGCCGGGTTCGGCGACGACACGGCGGCCTTTCGGCGGGCGCTCGATTCGGCGCCTGGGAACACCCCAGCGAGCAAGGCGGAGCTGGTCGACCGTGCCACCGAGGACATCGACCGGGCGATGGCGCTGGCCCCGGCGTATTTCGGTGTGCTGCCGATGGCCCCGTGCGACGTCCGGTCCGTCGAGGAGTACAAGGAACGCGACGCGCCGTTCGCCTATTACTACCCGCCCTCGCCCGACGGCTCGCGCGCCGGCATCTACTACGCGAACGGCTACGACCTGCCGAGTCGCAAGTACTCCAAGCTTGCGTCGACCACCTACCACGAGGGTGCTCCCGGCCATCACTTCCAGATCACCCTCGAGATGGAGAACCCGAACCTCAACCGGTTCCGCCGGCTCGGCGCGCGGATGGTCGGCGGCGCCTATGTCGAAGGCTGGGGCCTCTACAGCGAGCGGCTCGCGGACGAGATGGGCCTGTATCGGGACGAGGGCGAACGGTTCGGCATGCTCGACGGCCAGGCCTGGCGAGCGGCCCGCCTCGTCGTCGACACGGGGCTGCACGCGCTCCGCTGGGAGCGGCAGCGGTCCGTGGATTTCCTCCAGGGCGCCGGGTTGTCCGAGACCGACGCGATCATCGAGACCGATCGCTACATCTGCTGGCCTGGGCAGGCCCTGACCTACAAGGTCGGCCAGCGTGAGATCGAGCGGCTGCGAGGCGAGATCAGCGCCCGTGACGGATCCCGGTTCGACCTCAAGGCGTTCCATGACGCCGTCCTCGGCCACGGGTCCCTGCCACTGGCCACGCTTGCGCGCGAGTTGCCCACCTGGGTGGCGACACCGGTCTGATCAGGTCGGGGCACGGCACGGTCGGATCGCGGAACGCCGACCACGTCCGCCTGACCTAGGAGTCGAAGCCGATCCCGAGCGCGTCGAGGGTCTGGAGGATGATGCTCCGACGACCCTCGTTCCGGTCGGCGCGGTCGAGTTCGCGTCGGACCGTCTCCACCGCCATCGAGCGCAGAGGCTCGGGCGGGAAGGGGATCGGCGCGCTCCGCACGAGGCGAAGCCGCAGTCGATCCTCGTCGGGGCGGAGGATGAAGTCGCGGACGACGCCGGCCGCCCAGCGGCTCGCGCCGACCCCAAGCCCGGTGTAGCCGAGGGCATAGGTCACCCGGTCGCCCATCGTCTGGCCGAACGTGACCGTGAACCGCGACGTGGTATCGATCGCGCCACCCCAGCGGTACGGGAAACGAAGCCCTTCCAGCTGCGGGAACGCCCGGAAGAACTGGGCCTCGAGCTTGTCGAAGGTGGCCGGCCGCCGGTCGAACGCCGGGCTGACGTGACTGCCGAAGTGGTGGATGGCGTCGTAGCCGCCCCACAGGATCCGGTCATCGGCCGTCAGGCGGAAGTAGTGGAACTGGTTGTTGGAATCCGACAAGCCCTGGCGACGCGCCCAGCCGATCGAGGCGCGGGCCGCGGGATCGAGCGGCTCCGAGACCAGCACGTAGTCGTAGACCGGGACGAACAGCGAGCCGAGCCGGCGGAGCCACCCGGAGTAGGCCGATGTCGCGACGACCACCTGGTCGGCCCGGACCGTCGCCCCGTCGGCGGTCGTGACCCGGACACCGCCCGCCACCCGGTCCAGGCGCCTAACCGGCGCGTGCTCGTGGATCGTCACGCCGCGAGTCCGGGCGACACGCGCGATCCCGCGACACAGCTTGGCCGGGTCCACGAGGATGTCGCGACCCGGCGGCCGGTAGAGCCCGGCGTGCCACAGTGGGGAGTGGACCTCCGCCTGGGAGGCGGCCCGATCGAGGAATTCGAGGTGCTCGCCGTGCTCGGCCGCCTCGTCGACCCAGGCCCGGAACTCGTCCACCTGGTAGGCCTGGTCGGCGAGCGACAGGGTGCCGGTCTCCTCGAGGTCGCAGTCGATGTCGTGCGCCCGGGTGAACGCGATCAGGTCGCGCAGGTTGTCGATGCCTTCGCGTTCGAGTCGGGGGAGCTCATCGGGGAAGTGCGTGATCCCGTTGGCGAGGCCGTGGGTCAGGCTGGCTTCGCAGAATCCGCCGTTCCGGCCGGACGCGCCGAAGGACACGGTCTCGGCTTCGAGGACCGCGACCCGCAGGGACGGATCGGTGTCGGTCAGCGCGATCGCCGACCAGAGGCCGGTGAACCCCGCGCCGATGATCGCCACGTCCACCGGCGTCGTGCTCCCGGGAGACAGCGGGGTATCCAGCGTCGGGCCGGGTTCGCGGAGCCAGTAGCTGATCGCGTCGGAGGCCTCGGTCATCGTGGCATGGTGCCATGGTCCGGGTGGGCGACGTATCGCCGTCGTCCCGTGCGTCCCAGCAACGGGATTCGTATCCGATAGGCCTGTTCGCCACGAATGTCGCGTTGACGCGACCTCGACCGGTATGGCACCATCCGGCGAGCCCGTCCCGTATCGCGCAACACCTGTCCCACGGACCGGGTCGGCGCGAGCCCAGCCCGTAATCAGAGGACCTTATGGCCACCGAACCCGCCGCTCGAACGACCCCCGCGATCGCCCGCGACCGCCAGCTCGGCATGTACCGGCGCGCGTTGCAGCACATGCCCGGCGGGACGGACTCGAACTTCCGCGCGTGGGGCGAGGACACGATCTACGTGGACCGGGGCAAGGGCGGCAAGGTCTGGGACGTCGACGGCAACGAATTCGTGGACCTTCGGATGGGCTACGGGCCCGTCATCCTCGGTCACGGCGACGATCGCGTGGACGACTACGTCAACGAGCGCATGCGCCAGGGCGTCAGCTTCAGCCTCACGAGTGAGGACGAGGTCCGCGCGATCGAGCTCCTGTGCGAGCTGACCGGCTGGGTCGAGATGGCCCGCCTCACGGTCTCGGGCACCGAGGCCACGATGCACGCGATGCGCGTGGCGCGCGCCTACACCGGCCGCGAGAAGATCGTGAAGTTCGAGGGCCAGTACCACGGCGTTCACGACTACGCGCTGATCAGCGTCGGCCCGGACGACATGTCCGAACTGGGCGACCCCGATGCGCCGGTCGCGCTGGCCTGGGGCCGCGGGATCCCGGGCGCGGTCGCGGACACGATCATCCCGGCTCGCTACAACCGGATCGAGGGTCTGCGAACGATCTTCGAGCAGCAGGGCGAGGAGATCGCCGCGATCATCGTGGAGCCGGTCCTGGGCAACGCCCAGGGGATCATGCCCCGACCGGGGTTCCACCAGGAGATGCGCGCCCTCACCGAGGAGTTCGGGATCCTGCTGATCTTCGACGAGGTCAAGACCGGGTTCCGGTTCGCCCGCGGCGGCGCCGCCGAGTTCTTCGGGATCACGCCGGATCTGGGTACGTTCGCCAAGGCGATGGGCAACGGCTACCCGGCCGCCGCCTTCGGTGGGCGACGCGAGGTCATGAGCGTGCTGCCCGACAAGGTCAGCCACGGCGGCACCTACGCCGGCAATCGGGTGGCCGCCGCGGCCGCCGTCAAGACGCTGTCGATCATCAAGGAGACGAACGCGCTCGAGACGATCCACGCCACGGGCCGGACGATCCAGAGCGGGCTCAAGGAGATCCTCGACCCGGTCGGGATCCCGTATCACTTCACCGGGCATCCCTCGATGTTCGGGATCATGTTCCGTGAGACCGAGGCCACCGAATATCGCGACTGGGCCCAGACGGACCATGAGTTGTACGACGCGATCGCCATCGGCATGCACGCCCGCGGCGCGATGCCCGAGCCGGACTCGCGCGAGCCGTGGTTCATGTGCGAGGCGCACGCCGACGCCGACATCATCGACAAGGTCCTGACGTCGTTCAGCGACTCGCTCGACGCGGCGCTCGAGGATCGAGCCCACCACGTGCCCGCGCCGACGCCGCACGGCGGCATGTCGTCGTCCGGCGCCGGCTGAGCGGAAGCGACGACACGATGGTCCTTGACGGCAACGCGGTCCGCTCCGTCGATCGGGCGGCCGCCCTCCTCCTCGCCCTCGGCGAGAGCCAGGGAGAGGCCGGTGTCACCGAGCTGGCCCGCCGCCTCGGTCTGCACAAGTCCACGGCCTCGCGGCTCCTCGCGACGCTCCAGCGGCGCGGCCTCGTGGAGCAGGACGACGAGACCGGCAAGTATCGGCTGGGGCTCGTCGTCATCCGGCTCGCCGAGCGAGCGGAGAAGACGTTGGACCTGCGTGGGATCGCGCTCCCTGAACTGGAACGCCTTGCACGCCTGACGCACGAGACGACGGGCCTGGGCGTCCTCGATGGCAACGAGATGCTCGCGGTCGCACAGGTCGACGGCCCGAACCTGATCGCGGTCGGCGACTGGACCGGACGATCCACCCCGCTCCACTGCGTGGCCTCTGGCAAGGTGCTGCTCGCCGCCCTCGCGGAGCGCGAGGTCCTGCGGATGGTCCGGCGCGGCCTCGCGGCGTGCACGGAGCGGACGATCACCGAACTCGAGCCGCTCCTCGAAGAACTCGCCCGCATCCGCCGCCGCGGCTACGCCACCGCGATCGGTGAGTACGAGCTCGGTCTCAATGCCGTCGCCGCACCCGTCCATGACGCCCGCGGCCACGTCATCGCGGCCGTCGACATCTGGGGACCGGCGTTCCGTCTCACCCCGCGTCGGGTCCCGGAGCTCGCCGCGCAGGCGCGCGAGACCGCTTCGGCCATCTCCGTGCGCCTCGGCGGCGCGGCCGCCTAGCTCCTCGGCGGCGCGGTCGCGTCGCGCATCGGCAGCGCGGCGGCGGGCCCCCGGGTCGCGGGCCTATGGACCGATCGGCAGGCCCGGGCACGGCCGTCCACCGGTCTCGCCCGCACTCGCTCGCGCCTGCATGGCCTCGATCATCGCGAAGTAGGCCTCGACGCCCCCGGCCTGCTCGAACGCCGCCTGCGGCCCGACGGCCCCCGGGCTGCCCGCCGCGGCCGCCGCCTTGGCCATGATCATCGCCTCGAAGGCGACCAGCAGGCGATCCAGCTGGGTCATCGCCGGCTCAGCCGGCGGCCAGCCCCCGGCGACCGCCGCGTGTCTTCGGCCTGTTTCGAGTTCGGCCGTGATCTCGGTCGCCAGCCGCCCTGCCTCCGGCCCGTCCCCGGCGACGACCGCATCGTCGAGTGCGTTGCTCAGGACCGATCCCATCGCGGTATCCGGGTTGCCGACCGCCCGGAACAGCGCATCCCACGCCGCACAAAAGCTCGTGGCGTACTCCTCGAAGGAGGTCGCCCTCGGAGCCGGCGTCGGGCTCGCCGCAGCGCCGGGTCTACCCGCGCCGCAGGCCATCGACAGGAGAGCGAGAGCCAAGAGGACCGGTGCACGCCGTCGACCGAGGTTCATGTCGTCACTCCCAAGCTCAAGATCCGGCAGGCGGGGTGGCGTCCCGAGGCCGCCTCCCAAGACGCGACGGAGCGCCACATCGGGGACAGCGGGCCCGGTCTGCGACCGCTGCATGTCCCGGCGTGAGACGCACGAGCCACGGGCTTGTTGCACCCTTGGCGCGCTACGCTGTGACCATGCCGGACCTTGAGAAGGCGCCATGGCGGGACATCATCGGGTTCCTCGTCGACCCGATCCTGCCGGTGGTCGTCATCCTCGCCATCGGACTGGTGGCGATCCGCCTCGCTCGATTGTTCGTCCACGGCCTCGTGAAGGCCCTGCTGGATCGGGAGGTCGCGGAGGGCACAGCGCAGGAGCTCAGCGCGGTCGAGATCGGCAAGCGGATCGACACGCTCGATGCGCTCCTCGGTCGGACCGTCAGGTTCTTCGTGATCGTGATCGTGGGGCTGATGGCATTGGGGCGGCTGGGTCTCGACATCGGCCCCGCGGTCGCGGGTCTCGGGGTGGTGGGAATCGCCGTCGGCTTTGGTGCCCAGAGCATGGTCAAGGACTATCTCAACGGCGCGCTGATCCTTGTCGAGAACCAGTTCGGCAAGGGTGACGTCGTGCAGCTGGCCGGGGTCTCCGGCACCGTGGAGGACTTCACGCTACGGCGGACGACCTTGCGTGACCTGGACGGGGCGGTCCACACGATCCCGAATGGCGAGATCAAGGTCGCCTCGAACCTCACCCGGATCTGGGCCCGGATCAACCAGAACGTGACAGTGGCCTACGGCACGGACATCGACAAGGCCATCGACGTCGTCGACGCTGTGGGCCGCGAGATGGCCGGGGACCCACTGTGGACGCGTCGGGTCCTGGAGGCGCCGCGCGTCGAACGGATCGAGGCGCTGGCGGAGTACGGGATCACGCTCAAGATCCTCGGATCCGTGCGGGCCCCCGATCAGTGGGCGGCCGCCGGGGACCTACGCAAGCGTCTGCTCGTGGCGTTCCGGCAGCACGGCATCGAGATCCCACGCCCACAACGGGTGATCCTGACGCGCGACCCGGCAGATGCTGGCGCGCCGACCGAGGACGATCTCGCGCCCGAGGAGTGACGGCGGCTGTCCCGGCGGCCCGTCAGCCACCTGCCAGGACGAGGTGCTGCGTCGCCGCCGGTGCCAGCGTCGCGATCGTGGCGCTGCCGGTGACGCTCCCGGTGCCGGCGCGGGCGATCCGCGCCACGCGCCGCATCGACGGGCACTCCTCGGGCAATCCTCGGGCAATCCTCGGGCAATCCTCGGGCAATCCTCGGGCAATCCTCGGGCAATCCTCGGGCATTTCTGTCAGATGTCACTGCGATGAGCATCGGTCACCGAATTCCCGGCAGAAGACAGGCTGATGCCACGTCTGCCGGAAAGGTCGTCAGGCCCACGCTCCCTCGCGCCCCTTCGGTGCCGAGTGCGAGTGACGATCGCTCAGCTGAGTGCCAGATGTCAGGAACCGGCGCGGCCCACGCGATCAGGACCCGCCGCACCCGGCCCACGCGATCAGGACCCGCCGCACCCGGCCCACGCGGACCCCGCCACGCGTTCAGGAATCGGCCCGGACCCGCCGCGCCCAGCCTGACCCCGCTCACCACCGACCGAGCCTCGCCCGACTGGTGCGTCTCGGCACCCAGTGCGGGCCCAACGACGGTGTCACGTGACTAGAATGACCTGGCCAGCCGTGGACCCCTGGGAGGCCTTCGTGAGCATCGAACCCGCCGACGCCAACGCCGCGATCGAGAACCTTCTCGCCGAGGACCGCCGATTCCCGCCGGACCCGGCCTTCACCGCGCAGGCGAACGCGACGTCGGACCTCTACGCCGAGGCCGAAGCGGACGTCGAGGCGTTCTGGGCCAGGCTGGCCCGCGAGCGGATCGACTGGAACGAGCCCTTCCACACCACGCTCGAGTGGGACCTTCCGTTCGCGAAGTGGTTCGGTGGCGGCAAGCTCAACATCAGCGAGAACTGCCTGGACCGCCACGTCCGCAACGGGCTCGGCGACAAGGTGGCCTACCACTGGGTGGGGGAGCCGGGGGACACCCGGACCCTGACCTACGCGGACCTGCTCCGCGAGGTCAGCAAGACCGCGAACGCGCTCAAGGCGCTCGGTGTCGGGACCGGCGACCGCGTGGCGATCTACATGCCGATGATCCCCGAGCTCCCCATCGCGATGCTCGCGTGCGCCCGCCTCGGCGCGCCACACACGGTCATCTTCGGCGGGTTCTCGGCCGAGGCGCTGTCGGACCGGATCAACGACGCCCAGGCGAAGCTCGTCATCACCGCGGACGGCGGCTGGCGGCGCGGCAAGCCAGCGGCGCTCAAGCCGGCGGTGGACGAGGCCCTGGCCTTGACCCCGACCATCGAACATGTCCTTGTGGCGCGCCGCGTCGGCGATGCCCTGGACGGCGGAACGGCCATGGTGGAAGGCCGCGACGTCTGGTGGTCCGACATCGTGGATGGCCAATCCGAGGACTGCCCGCCCGTCCCGGTCGACAGCGAACACATGCTCTACCTGCTCTACACGTCGGGGACCACTGCCAAGCCCAAGGGCATCATCCACACGACCGCGGGCTACCTTCTCGGGGCGAGCTACACCCACGAGATCGTGTTCGATGTGAAGCCCGACGACGTGTACTGGTGCGCGGCGGATGTCGGCTGGGTGACGGGCCACAGCTACATCGTCTACGGCCCGCTCGCGAACGCGACAACCAGCGTCCTCTATGAGGGCACCCCGGATTCCCCGACGTGGGAGCGCTGGTGGCAGATCATCGAGGACTACAAGGTCACGATCCTCTACTGCGCCCCCACGGCCATCCGCGCCCACATGAAGCAGGGCCCGCAGTACGCCCAGGCGCACGACCTTTCGTCGCTGCGCGTCCTCGGCTCGGTCGGGGAGCCCATCAATCCCGAGGCGTGGCTCTGGTACAACGAGCACATCGGCGCCGGCAACGCGCCGATCGTGGACACGTGGTGGCAGACCGAGACCGGCCAGATCATGATCTCGCCGCTTCCCGGCGTGACCACGACGAAGCCCGGCAGTGCCACGTTCCCGATCCCGGGTATCGGGGTCGACGTCGTCGACGCCGACGGCGTCAGCGTCCCGTTCGGGGGTGGTGGCTACCTCGTCCTGACCCGGCCGTGGCCCGCCATGCTGCGCGGGATCTATGGGGATCCGGAGCGCTACCGCGAGACATACTGGAGTCGCTTCCCCGGCAAGTACTTCGCCGGCGACGGCGCCAAGCGTGACGCGGACGGCTACCTCTGGCTCCTGGGACGCGTGGACGACGTGATGAACGTGTCCGGGCACCGCATCAGCACGATCGAGGTCGAATCGGCGCTCGTCGACCACAAGTCGGTCGCCGAGGCGGCGGTCGTGGGCAAGAACGACGCCCTGACCGGGCAGGCCATCTTCGCGTTCGTCATCCCGAAGGTGGGCATCGACGCGAACGACGCGCTCGGCCGCGAGCTTCGCGAGCACGTCGCCAAGGTCATCGGGCCGATCGCCAAGCCCAAGTTCCTCATGTTCACGCCGGACCTGCCCAAGACCCGCTCGGGCAAGATCATGCGCCGGCTCCTCCGCGACATCGCCGAAGGGCGGACGCTCGGCGACACCACGACGCTCGCCGATGGCGGTGTGGTGGAGACCATCCGATCGAATTCGGGCTCCGCGGAGGAGTGATATGCCGTTCGACTTCCTGAAACGGAACAAGGACGAGCCGACGCCGGTCGCCCCTTCGTCTCCCCTGGCCGAAGGTCCCGCAGCGACGCGGGGAACCGTGTTCGACGGCTACACGGAGGAGTGGCGACTCGTCGGTCGCATGGCGGTGGACACCCGGATGTCCGACGCGCTCAATCGGCGCGAGCCGATCACCATCAGTGACGTCCGGTGGGCGCCGATCGATGGTTCTGCCCCGTTCGCCGAGGCCCCGGGGCTGCAGAGCATCGATCCCTACGACCTGATCATCGTCATCGTGGGCCAGGACACGCTGCCGCCGATGACCGACGAGGAGCGGACCGCCCACCGGATCCACAAGGTCACCTACGAATTGCTGCTCGAGGCGCCGCCGTTCAAGGTGTACGGCACCGTGGCGATGTACCCGGGCGCGGACCCGATGCGCCTGCTGGACCGTTCGAGCGAGATGTTCGTCCCAGTCGTCGGCGCGCGGGCGACCCTGCGCGATCAGCCCATCGAGACCGGCCAGGTCGAAGACATCCTGGTCAACCGGTTCTATCTGCGCGCCGTCGAACAGGTCGACACCCGGACGGGTGAACGGGCCCAGCCGATCCCCGGCTTGACGCCGGGGAGCCCCGGGCGTCCGATGACGGGGGGCGACGAGGACCTCGAGGGCTAGGCGCCGACCGCTTCCTTCTGGCGGGTGAACAGGCGCAGTCCCGGCTTGACGGGCTGGCTCGCCGTCGGCGCGATCCCGAACAGGGCGTCCGCGAGGCTGTCGAAGTCCGTGGTGATCCGCTCCTTCGGGAACATCTCGATCACGGTCCGTCCCTCATTGGCGGCACGGACGAAGAGCAGTCCGCCGGAGCGGACCTGGGCGAGCGCGGGCATGCCCACCGTGCGCTCCATATCGGCGACGCCGACACCGCTGTTCGCCCGGTTCACGATCATGGCGAGGTTGTCGCGGAACCCCTGCTCCACGGCCACGTCGCGCAGCTGGACCGCCGCCCGGATGGCCGGCACGTCCGGGGTGACCGGCACCAGGACTCGGTCGGCGATCTCGAAGATCGCCTGGTTGATCAGGCTGTACGACGGGTGGAGGTCGACCACGATCACATCGTAGGCGCCTCGTGCCGCGTTGATCTCGGCCGCGACCCGGGCGGGGTCCAGGACCTCGCTCTCGAGCGGCGAGTCGGTCAGGGCGACGACGCGCATGCCGGACGGATGGACCGCCGCGATCTCGGCGAGCGTCTCCATCGGGCCGCCCTCGGCCTCGTCCCGCCAGCTGTCCGCGACGGTCCGACCGGCCTCGATGGCGAGCGAGGTCGTCACGTGTCCGGTGACGGTGTCCGCGTCGACGAGCAGGACGTTCCGACCGCGACGGATCTGGAGCGTGGCGGCGAGGTTCGTAGCGATCGTGGTCTTCCCGACGCCGCCCTTCGGATTGAAGATGGCCACGACGGTCGCGCGTCGGTCCCATCCCCCGAGCGAGACGGAGCCGTTGGTCAGCACGGGTCCACTGCCGTCGTCGATCGTCTGAAGGCGGATACACATGGCCTCGACGCGCCAGCGAAGCGCGTCGGCGGTATACGGGCGCGTGAAGTACTCGTCGGCGGCGCTCTCCGGAGCGCCCGCGACCAGCCGGTCGAACGAGCTCGGCGAGACGACCATGAGCGACACGATCTTCCGACCGGCGTCGCCGATGAGTGAATACATCTCGAGCCACGCGTCGAGATCGGTCTCGCCATCGAGGATGGCGACGCCGATGTCGGTGTGCGCCTCGAGGACGGTCTCGAGCTCGGCGACCGTGGTCACCGGGAAGGTCTCGAACCCGGCGTCGGCCAGCTCGGAGATCACCGGGCCGGATTCGCCCGGCGGAAGGGCGACGACGACAGCGGGACGGGTCACGCGGTTGCTCCTCTCAGGTCCGATCGATCGTCAGTCATGCGACTCGGGATCGCGGGCCGTGACGGTCACGGTCCCGTCCTCCTGGCCGGTGATGCGCGTGTCGAAGCCGGGCAGGCTCGTGATACCGGCCTCAAGGTCGACGGTCGGCAGGTGGTGGACCGCGAAGACGAACTCGCCATCCGGACCGGAGGACACGCCCACCGTGGTCACCCCGTTGAGGCGACTCAGGTGGCGCTTGAACCCGGCGATGCTCGCGACGCTCACGAGACCGCTCACGATGACCTTGGTCGTCACGAGGGGATTCGTGCTGTTGGTCTCGTCAGGCACGAGCCCAGCGATCCGGGCGGCGAGCACGTCATCGGCGATGACCGGGATGTCGTCGGCGTCGGCGCGATTCTCACCCGCTTCTGCGGCGTCGACGGCGGCCTCGGCTTCGGCAGCCGCGAAGTCGCTCGGACCCGTGGCCAGCGCCTGGAGGCGCGGATCATCGGCGGCCACGTCGGTCGACTCGCTGGTCGCGGCACCGGCGTCGCTTTCGGCGGTCGCGCTGGCCGGATCCCCGGCCGTGGCGTCGCTCTCGACGACCGCCTCAGCGACGGCCTCGACCTCAACCTCGACCTCGACCTCGACCGAGCCTTCGACTTCGGCGGAGGCTTCGGCCGCCACGGCGCCGTCGGCCACGGTCTCCGCGGTCGCGTCGACGGGATCGACGGACGCCTCGGCATCGACGGACGCCTCGGCATCAACGACGGACGCCTCAGCAACGACGGACGCCTCGGCATCGACGGACGCCTCGGCATCAACGGACGCCTCAGCAACGACGGTGGCCTCTGCGACCAGGCGGGCGGCGGCGTCGAGCTCGGCCAGCTCCAGGGTCGGTGCCTCGGGCAGATGTTCCGCCATCGCCGCGAAGCGAGCCGGATCTTCCTCGGCGAACAGCCGGTCGTAGAACGCGCCGATCTCGGTCTCGAAGTCAGCGACGAACGCGTTCACGCGCTCGATCCGGGTCTCGATGGTCCCGGCGTGGGCTTCGAGTTCTCGCTCGAGGTCGGCCTTGCGACCCGAGATGCGACCCTCGGTCGCCTCGCGGATCCGGGCGATCTCGGCCTTCGACCAGTCGCGCACCCCGGCGATGTCCTCGTCGGCCAGCCGACGGAGCTCGGTGGCTTCCTCGGCCGCGGCGGCGTGGACGCGCTCGATCGCGGCCTTGGCGTCGGCCGTGAACCGCTCGCGGGTCTCGTTGCGCGCCGACTTGGCCGTCGACTGCATGGCCTTGGTCAGGTCGGCCAGGAACTTGGTCGGCTTCTTCACGGGCGCGGGCGCCGGCTCCTCGGGCGCTGGCGTCGACGGCCGCGGCCTCCCAGGCGTCGGCTCCGGCCGGCGGGGCCGTATCGGCGCTCGCGACCGGGGCGTCCTCGATCGAGCTCGCACTCGGTTCGTTGGTGGCCTCGGCGCCGGCGACCGTGTCCTCGGGCGCGGACTCCTGCTGCGCCTCCGGAGCCGCGTCGACGAGCTGGGTCGCATCGGCAGCCTCGGTCGTCACGACAGCGTCGACGGCGGTCGCGTCACTGGCGGCGGCGTTCGTCGCCTCATCGGTCTCGGAACGATCCGAGCTCCACGGAAGCCGGAAGCCGGGTCGGGTGTCCGTCTGTGCCATGCGTCATGGTCCTCGTTGAGCGGTCTGATCGAAGTGGCGGTTCGGTCCCGGTCCATCGAGGCGGACGGCCTGGGGGGCCGGGCATCCGGGACGTGTGCACATCCTGCCTGCGGTGGTCGGTCCGGTGCAGTTCGCTAGAGGTACCAGCGGTCCGCGCCGGTGGTACCGGGCCGTGCGGGGACGGTCGTCAGGCATGGGAAGACCCGGCCCGGGACAGCCTTCCGACCCGGACGCCGTAGGATGTGTCGGTGGACCGACCGCTCAACTTCGACGGACGCCCGGGCCTGACGGACACGATGGGCCGGGCGATGCGCGACCTGCGCATCTCCGTCACCGACCGATGCAACTTCCGCTGCACCTATTGCATGCCGAAGGAGGTCTTCGGGCGCGACTACGCTTTCCTGCCCAAGGACCAGGTGCTCTCGTTCGAAGAGATCGAGCGGGTCGCACGCGTCGCCGTCGGACTCGGCGTCGAGAAGCTGCGGATCACCGGCGGCGAGCCGCTCGTCCGGCGTGACCTACCATCGCTCATCGAGCAGCTGGCGGCGCTTCGGCGCCCTGGCGGCGGCACGGTGGACCTCACGCTGACGACCAACGGTTCCGCCTTGCGCGCGCTGGCGCGCCCGCTGGCCGATGCCGGCCTGCAGCGGGTCACGGTGAGCCTGGATTCGCTCGACGACGCCGTGTTCGGCGCGATGAATGGCATCGACTTCCCCGTGGAGCGGGTGCTCGACGGCATCGCCGCCGCGCTCGAAGCCGGGCTCGCTCCGGTGAAGGTGAACATGGTCGTCCGGCGCGGGATCAACGAGACGAGCATCCTCCCGATGGCCGAGTGGGCGCGCGACACGGGCGTGGTCCTGCGGTTCATCGAGTACATGGATGTCGGGCATTCGAACGGCTGGCGTCTCGACGAGGTGGTCCCCGCCGAGGAGTTGATCGCCCTGCTCGATGCCCGTTGGCCGGTCGCCCCCGCCGACGCGAGCTATCGAGGGGAGGTCGCCGACCGCTGGCGCTATGTCGATGGTGGCGGCGAATTCGGGGTCATCTCGTCGGTCACGGCACCGTTCTGCCGGGACTGCACGAGGGCTCGCCTCTCCGCCGAGGGAAAGCTGTACACGTGCCTGTTCGCCGTGGAGGGGCGCGATGTGCGGGCCGTCCTGCGCGGTGGCGCGACGGACGAGGCCCTGGCCGATGCCCTCGCCGACATCTGGTCGCGCCGGTCCGATCGGTACTCGGAGCTGCGGAGCGCCGCGACCTCGACCCTCCCCAAGATCGAGATGTTCGCGATGGGCGGCTGACGGCGGTCGTGACGCCAGGCCGCGTGTCGCGGCGTCTCGACTCGGCTCGGCGACTCGACTGGGCTCGGCGGCGCGGCTCGGCGTCTCGACTCGGCCCGACGGCGCGTCTCGACTCGGCTCGGCGGCCCGACGCGAGTCCGCCAAACGATCATCACATGACCGTTCGGCGCGCTCGGCGGCGCCGTCGCCAGCCGAAGGGCAGCGAGAGCCGCGATTCCGGCCCCATCCACGCTCGGATCGGCGCGATCGGCGGGCCGCGACACGGCCAGAGGTGATCGCATGGCCCGATCCAGCGCTTAACGGTCACCCGATGGTGATCTGGCGGAAATCCGCGCCGACGACGACGCCCACCGCAGCGCGCGCCCCGGCCGGCGCGGGACCCGGTTCGTCCACAACTCGTCCACACCCGGCGGGAACTTGGTGGAAAGCTCGGCCGCACCCGCATCGACATTGGTGGATAACCGCGTTGACCCCACGATCGCCCGGCCCGTACCGTAGGTCTTGCCCGAAGGGGCCGACAGGACTGCAGGACCCGAGATCGCATCAAGGACCTTCGATCCGCCGCCGGTCGCTTCGGGCGCTTCGTTGCCCGCCTCGGGTGGCCGTCTCACCGCGGCCCGCCCACGGGTTCGCGCCCGACGGGATGCGATCGGCATCCCGGTGTCGATACTTCCGTCGGGCCGACGAAGTCCTTGCGGGTGTCGGCCGTCGTTCCCTGGACGCGTTCCTGGAGGCCCGCATGTCGATCAGCCTGGACCCTTCACTCCCGATCACACCGGCCGAGCAGCCTGCCCGGATCGCCGCCCTCGCCGCGGCCGTCCGCGCTCGCACGTCGCTGACCCCGTCGGTCGGGATCGTCCTCGGGTCGGGTCTCGGCGCGCTCGCGGACGACCTCGAGGAGCCGGTCGCGATCCCGTTCGCGGACCTCCCCGGCTGGCCTGCGGCGACCGCTCCCGGCCACGCCGGCCGCCTGCTGCTCGGACACCTGTCGGGGACCCCCGTCGTGATGCTCCAGGGCCGATTCCACCTGTACGAGGGCAATCATCCCGGGCTGGTGATCGAGCCGATCCTGCTGTTCCGTGCCCTCGGGGCGCAGGTCTTGATCCTGACGAACGCCGCCGGCGGGCTCGATCCGAGCTTCGGTCCGGGGACCTTGATGATGATGTCGGACCACATCAACCTGACGGGCCAGAACCCGCTCATCGGACCGAATGCCGATGCGCTGGGTGAGCGCTTCCCGGATCTCACGGACGCGTGGAGTCCACGTCTTCGCGAGCGGCTGCGGGCCGCCGGCGATGCGGAGGGCGTCGATCTCGCCGAGGGCGTGTACGTGGGTCTGACCGGCCCCAACTACGAGACCCCGGCGGAGGTCCGCATGCTCGCGGCGCTGGGCGGACACGCGGTCGGGATGTCGACCGTGCTTGAGTGCATCGCGGCGCGCTGGGTCGGGCTCGAGGTCTGCGGTGTGTCGCTCGTCACGAACGCCGGGGCCGGATACAGCGGGGAGCCGCTCACCCATGCGGAGGTGATGGAGGCCGGCGCGGTGGCCGGACCGCGGCTCGCGCGCGTCATCGCTCGGTTCGTGGCGGACCTCGAGCTGACCTGAGCGCGACCGCCGCGGCCCGTTGCGCGAAGCGGCCGCCCGCCTCCGCTCACCCGCCCGCCCGCCTCCGCTCACCCGCCCGCCCGCCGCCCGCTGAGCGTCGGCGTCAGACCTGCGGCAGGTCCCGGCCCCTGGCCTTCGCCGCCGCGGCCTTCTCGGCCCAGGCCGCGAGGACGTTGTCCTTGTGCGGCCGGATGACGCAGTGCTCGTCGCGGTTCTTGAACTCGTCGCAGTAACCCAGCGGGACGCACTTGGGCGCCAGGAACGAACCAAGGAACGGGGAGACGGTGAAGATCTCGTGGCGAACGAGCTGGAAGAGCCGCCGGATCTCCCATTGGGCCATGGTGCACAACCGGAGACCGGACATATGGATGAGCGCCCGGAGGTTGGTGGTCATCACGAGGTTCGTTCGAGCCGCGTTCGGGAACACGAACCGGGCGTCCTCGCCGGGCAGGCCGGCCTCGAGCATCTCCCCATAGAGGTCCAACGCGCCTTCGATCTGCGTTTCATAGCGCGCGCGAAGCGCCGGATCACCCTCGGCGATCGAGTGCGGGAGCATCGTCGCCTGACCCTTGAACTTGACGTAGCGCTGGCTCTGCTGGTCGAAGGCCACGCCCGCGCGATGCCGGACCAGTTGGTGCGACAGGGTCCGCGACACGCCGGTGATGGCGAACGTGAAGACCACGTGCTCGATCGTCGACCCGTGTCCGGACTCGATCACCGACGAGATCAGCTTCTGCATCTTGATCGGGTCGAAGTCGCCGGCCACGGCGCGCTTGAAGATCTCCTCGGGCGCCTCTTCCGAGTAGCAGGTCCGGCAGGCGGTATAGATGATCGGTACGTAGTTTCGCTCGACGACGTCGCGGTCGGGGAAGAGCAGCGTCACCTTCATCCCGAGTTCGCGCCGGCCAGGATTCCTGGGCATCGCGGAGGGTGTCGCGGAGGGAATCGCGGAGGGTGTCGCGGGCGTCTTCATCGGAGCGCCAGTCTAGCCGAGACGACCGCCGTGCACCCTCAACGCGATGGTCAAGGTGCGGGCCGGTCCTCGGGACGGACCGGTGCGACGGCCTCGTCGCCGAGGGCATAGGCGGACACGGCGTCGAGCCTCATGCCCGCCCCTTCGGCAGCGAGTCTGGCCAGGACGTCGGGCGACAGCGCCTGCACCGGGGTCGGGATGTGAAAGATCTCGAAGACCTGCTGGTTGTAGCCGGCCAGGTCCGCCCCGCTCGATGCCTGGAGCTGTCGAGCCGCGCCCCACAGACGCCCGGCGCGATCCATGTCCCCCTCGGCGGTGGCGATGATCGCCAGATTGTCGAGAGACTGCGTCAGCCCGGAGATGTCACCGACCTCCTGGAAGTGCCGCAGGGCGTGACGACCGGTCTCATGGGCCTGGACGAAGTCCTTCTGGCCGACCAGGGCCAGGGTCAGCATATGGAGCGACCAGGCTTCCATCGTTCGCCGTCCGCCGGCCCGATGGAGCTCCAGGGCGCGCCGGAACCAGGGTTCCGCGCTGGTCGCGTCCGCGGTGAAGAAGTAGTAGCTGCCGAGTCCCCACACGATGTTCCCCTCGCCCGCGCCGTCGCCGAGCTCGCGATAGATCGCCAGGGCCTCCTCGAGCATCGCCCGCCCGTTTTCGAGATTCCCGGGCACCCACGTACCATCCATGATCACGATGAGATCCGCATACGACCGGTTGTAGAGGGCATTGGCGATCTCCCGCGGGTCGCCGATCGACCGCCAGATCGCCAGCGCCTCGCCATACCAGCGCCTCGCCGCCGGTGCATCGGACTGCCAGTACGCGGTCCCGCCGAACGCCTCGGCAAATCGAGCCCGGATGACCGGTTCGAGTGACCAGTCCATCGAGGCCATCGACTCGAACCGCGCCCGCGCCTCCGTGAGATAGCCGCGTTGCTGCCAGAAGCGCCACAACGCGTAGGCGAGTCGCGCTGCCAGCTCCGGCTCCGGTCCAGCGGTCGCCCGGTCGAGCGCCGCGCGGAGGTTGTCGTGCTCTCGCTCCAGGCGATCGAGCCACATCCGCTGATCGACGCCACCCAGGTTGGGGGCGGCCGCCTCCGCAAGCTCGAGCATGGCCACGCCGTGACGAGCGCCGATCGCGACGGTCTCGCCGCGGGCCGCCAGCATCTCCGCGGCATACTCGCGGATCGTCTCGAGCATGGTGAACCGCGGTTCGGTGTGCTCCTCGTCGATGCGGACCAGGCTCTGGTCGACGAGCTCACCGATGCGGTCCACCACGTCGCCGCCGACTTCGGCCGCTGGACCGCAGATCGCGTCCGCCATCTCGAGCTCGAAGCCACCCCGAAAGACCGACAGGCGATCGAGCAGGCGGCGGCTGCCATCGTCGAGCAGGTCGTAGCTCCAGGCGATCGCCCCACGGAGCGTCTGCTGTCGCTCCGGAAGGTCGCGCGACCCAGCCGTCAGGGCATCGAGATGGTGCTCCAGCCGCGTCAGGATCTGTTCCGGCGTCAGCAGCTTGATCCGTGCCGCTGCCAACTCGATCGCGAGCGGCATCCCGTGGAGCGTCGCGCAGATCGCGGCCACCGCGGGGGCGTTGGCGTCGGTCAGGACGAACCCCGGCCTGACGGCGGTCGCCCGCGAGACGAACAGCCGCACCGCCTCGAAGGTCCGCACCGTCTCGAGCGCTCCGTCGCGCAACCCGCGCGGCAGATTCAGGCGTTCCATCTCGGACAGCTGCCTGGTGTCCGGCGGAGATGGCAGGCCGGGGACGGGGTACTCCTGCTCGCCGGAGACCCGCAGCGCCACGCGCGTCGTCACGATCGCCGTCAGTCCCAGGCAGCGCCGCAGCAGGTCCGCGACCATGGGTCCGGCCTCGACCACCTGCTCGAAGTTGTCGAGGACGAAGAGCACCGGCCGATCGCCGATGGCGTCAGCGATCGCATCGGCCGCCGGGCGGGACAGGCTGTCCGTCAAGCCCAGGGCCCGGGCGATCGTCGGCCCCACCAGCGCCGGATCGCGCACCGTCTCCAGCGGCACGAACCAGATCCCGTCGGGATAGGCGTCGGCCGCCGCGGCGGCGACCTGCAGCGACAGCCGGGTCTTGCCCGTCCCACCGGGTCCGGTCAGGGTCAGCAGTCGTGACCGGGCCAGCAACTCCGTCGCTTCGGCGACTTCGCGCTCCCGCCCCACGAAACTCGTCAGCTGTATCGGCAGGTTGTTCGGCCGCGCGTCGATCGAGCGCAGCGGCGGGAACTCGGCGCGGAGGCCGGTGATCACCAGCTGGGCGATGCGTTCGGGTGCTCGCAGGTCCTTCAGGCGGTGCTCTCCGAGGTCCCGGATCGTGACGCCGTCCGGCAGCCCGTCGGCGACCAGCGCGCGTGTCGCTTCCGAGAGCAGGACCTGTCCGCCGTGGGCGACCGACGCGATCCGCGCCGTCCGGTTGATGGCGATCCCGATGACATCGTCGCCGACCCGCTCGACCTCGCCCGTGTGCAGGCCCATCCTCACGGCCACGGTCGCGTGGTCTGGCCATGGCTCCGTCGCGATGGCGCGCTGCGCGTCGACCGCGGCCGAGACGGCTTCTCGAGCGCCATCGAAGAGGACGAAGAAGGAGTCCCCCTCCGTGCTCTGCTCGACCCCGCCGTTCGCGGAGAACGCGCCGCGCAGCAGGTCGCGGTGCCGTTCGCGCAGCGTGCGGTAGGCGGCCGTGCCGAGGTCAAGCTCGAGTCGTGTCGATCCCTCGATGTCGCTGAACAGGCACGTGACCGTTCCCGTCGGGAAGGGCCTCGGCTCGGTCACGGCCGGCGCTCGGCGTCGCTCAGTGGTGTGGCCCCTCGGTCAGCTCGCGGAGGCGGCCGGCCAGCCCCCGGAGGACCGCGAGGGCGACACCGGGGATGTCGTTGACGACGGCTTCGAAGTCCCACGTGGCGAGCGCAAGACAGGTGGTCGCACCGTCGGCGATGACCTGCGCGGTCCGCGGCTTCCCGTCGAGCACGGACAGCTCGCCGAAGAAGTCGCCGGGCCCGAGACGAGCGATCACCGACCCGCCCCGGACGACGCGGGCAGCGCCGCTCACGATGACGAAGAAGCCGGTCCCGATGTCTCCCTGCCGGGCGATCACGTGGTCGTTCGGGAAGTCGACCTCGACGGCACGCTCGGCGATCCTGGCCAGGCCCTCGTCGTCGACATCCGCGAACAGCGGCGTGGCGGCCATCAGCTCGGCGCGACGGTCCGGCGAGAGGCTCATGCATCCTCCAGGTGGGCTCGGCCGCCATGCTGCGCCGAGCGATGGTCAGCGTCAACACGTGGCGCGTCACGCGTCACTCCGTCATCATGGCAGGATGCCGGGCCGTGAAGCACTCATCGACGCGATCGCCGGCTTCGGCCTGTTCGCCGACCTGACCGCGCCGCAGCTTGAGGGCATCGCCCACACGTTCGACGAGGCCGTCTTCGGCGAGGGCGAACGGATCCTGCGGCAGGGCATCAGTGGTTCCGGGTTCTTCGTGATCCTTGAAGGCGAAGCGGCGATCCTGGTCGACGGCACCGAGCGTGCCCGGCTCGCCCGCGGGGACTTCTTCGGCGAGGTCTCGATCCTGCTCGGGGAGACCCCGATCGCGGACGTCGTCGCCCTCCGTCCGCTGCGCTGTCTCGTCCTGGCCGGACCGAATGTGGAGGCGTTCCTCGTCGCGCACCCACGGGTCATGTACCGGATGCTCCAGGCGCAGGCGCGTCGGCTGCGAGCCGCGAACCGATGGCGGAGCTGACCCGCCCGTTCCCGCCCGGGTCGTATCCGGTCATCGTCATCGGCAGCGGTCCGGGCGGTCTCCAGGTGTCCTACTCGCTGCGGCGCCTGGGCGTCCCGCACGCCGTCCTGTCCGCCGACCCGTCGCCGGGCGGGATGTTCCGACGCTGGCCTTTCTTCCAGCGCCTCCTGTCGTGGACCAAGCCGCACGCGCCGGTCGAGCGCGGGTCGCGAGCCTACGAACGCTACGACTGGAACAGCCTCCTGGGCGAGGAGCCCGACACGCGGGCCATCGCGCCGGAGTTCATGGACGGGACCTCGTACTTCCCGTCGCGACCCGAGATGGAGGCCAACCTGGTCGCGTTCACGGAGCGGGCCGGGATCGAGGTCCGCTTCGACTGTCGCTGGACCGCCACGCGCCGACTCGATGGGCCGGACGGCGGTGACCGCTTCGAGCTCGAGACCACCGACGGCGTCTACACGTGCGGCACCCTGATCCTGGCCGTGGGCGTGGCGGAGCCGTTCACGCCGCCCGGGCTCGGGATGGAGCACGCCTACCACTACGCGGACGTGCGCCCGGCGGAGACGTACGCGGGGCGTCGCGTGCTGATCATCGGCAAGCAGAACTCCGGGTTCGAACTGGCGAACGGCCTGCTCCCGTGGGCCTGCCAGCTGGTCCTCGTCTCGCCGTCACACGCCAAGCTTTCGGTGGACACCCGATCGCTCGTGGGCGTCCGAGCCCGGTACGTCCAGCCCTATGAGGATCACGTCCTCGGCGGCGGGGTCTCGATCCTCGACGCCGGTCTGGACCGCATCGAGCGGGGCTCGGACGGCGCGCTCACGGTCCACCTGCGCCGGACCGACGGGGGCGGGGATCTGAGCGTCGTGGTCGATGACGTCATCTCGGCGACCGGGTTCGTGGCCCCACTGGGGGACCTCCCATCGCTCGGGCTGATGACGTTCGGCGCGAGCGGTCTGCCGGCCATCTCGCCATGGTGGGAGAGCACGACGCTCCCAGGGATCTTCGTCGCGGGGACGCTCAGTCAGGCGGCCAAGGGGCTCCAGCGTCATGGCCTGCCCGCGAACTCCGGGGCGGTCCACGGGGCGCGCTACAACGCCCGGGTGCTGGCCCGGCATATCGCCTCGACGCGGTTCGGGGTCGCGCTCGAACGGCCGATGATGTCGCGCGAGGCCGCCGTGGACCGGCTCGTCGCGGAACTCGTGGATGGTGCGGACCTCTTCCACCAGCGCGGGTACCTGGCGCGGTTCATGTCGGCCGACGCGAGCGGCGGGTTCGTCGACGAGGGGATCCTGCCGCTTGCCCACATCCTCGACGCGGGTGGGGATGGCATCGTCGCCACCCTCGAAGCCGACGGGACCGGCGATATCTACCCGGTGTTGTTCTCCAGGAAGGGCGGATCAACCGCCGAGCAGCGAATCGATACGGACCCGCTCAGCCGACTGGACGTGCTCGACGCCCGGCGGGCGGTCGGCGCCGCCATCGCCCGGGTCTGAGCCCGGACTTGGCCCGGCACCTCATCACTCTCCACGCGACCGGTCGCCGGACCGGGCGCCCGCGTCCGGTGACCCTGTACGCCTTCGACGATGGCGACGCGGACCTCGTCGTCGTCGGGTCGAAGGGCGGGTTTCCGAAGGATCCGGCCTGGACGGAGAACCTGCGCGCGGACCCGCTCGTCGATGTCGATCACGTCGGCGGGACGCGCCGCGTCCGGGCCCGGGAAGTCGATGGGGAGGAGCGGGATCGCCTTTGGGCGATGGTCTGTGCGGGGTTCTCGAACTACGCGTCGTACGAACGCAAGGCCAGGCGGCGCATCCCGCTGTTCGTCCTGGAGCCCCCGGGCTGAACCTGGGATCGCGGATCGAATGCGGTGCGTCGGCGCACCGAACACTCGGCGGCGAGACGATCTCGGGATTCGTCTGGCACCGATCGCCGCGACTACGATACGGGCTCCGATCGGCCCCAGGTCACCCATGGAGGAGTACCGATGCGCGACCCCAGCCCCATCCCTCGTACCCGCAGGATCGTGACCGCGTTCGCGATCGGCGGGTTGCTACTGGCGTCCGTCGGCACGTCGGCCTCCGGCCACGGCCGCGACGATCGTGGCAACGCCGGGTTCAAGACGTCCCAGGCGGCGATGCTGAAGGCGCTCGTCGCGGGTGGGTCGGTCACGCCGATCATCTCGACCGGCGATGGCATCGGTCACTACCAGTTCGAGTCGATCCCGGACGGGATCGTCGTTGTCCCCAACGGTCACAGTTCGGTCGATGTCTACGTGAACCACGAGACGTCGCGGGTGCCGTTCCCGCTCCAGGCGGCGGGCTCCTCGTGGCTGCCGACATCGAACACCAACGGCAACCAGAACGACTTCCTCAACTCGCAGGTGAGCAAGCTCACGCTCTCGCAGCGAACGGCCGGCGTGCTTGACGCCGAGTTCGCCATCGACAGCGACGCGCTCTACCAGCGCTTCTGTTCGAGCTTCCTCGCGACGAAGGAGCACGGGTTCAAGCGTTCGCTGCTCTTCGCCAACGAAGAGGGCGTCGACTGGGTCAGCAAGACCGATCCGGCCTTCCCGGCATTCCCCGGCGACGCTGGAGCCCGCCAGATCGGCGTGGTCGTCGCGTACGACATCAAGAGCGGCAAGCATCGCCCGATCTGGGGTCTCGGCCGTCTCAATCACGAGAACACGATGGCTGTGCCCGGGTACGGCAAGCCGGTCCTGATCACCGGCGACGACACCTTCACGAACACGCCGGCTCAATCCCAGCTCTATTCCTACATCGCCAAGGATGGCGATGACGTGTGGGATGACAAGGGCGACCTGTGGGCCTTCGTTTCGGATGATCCGACCAAGCAGAAGTACGAGGACTTCGCGCCGGGCGACACGACCCCGATCGCGGGCCATTTCGAGAAGGTGCCGAAGCTCATCGCGACGGGCCGCAACCCCGACGGGTCCGAGGTGACCGCGGCGCAGCTGGGAGCGCCATACACGGCGCCGCCGAATGACGGCAGCTGGCAGCGCTTCAACAACGTCGGAATCGACGGCCCGCAGTGGGTCCTCGAGCAGTGGTCGCAACTGAACGATGCCTTCGGGTTCATCCGGATCGAGGACACCGCGTACGACCGGACCGACCCGAAGGTGCTGTATCTCGTCGACTCCGGGCGAGGCTCCGCCGGCGTGGTTCAGGCCGGTCGGTCCACCAACGGCCGTGTCTGGAAGATGGTCCTCAACGCGAATGACCCGACCAAGGTGGACGCCCTGAGCATCCTGATCGACGGCGACACCCGGGAAGTCAAGGATCCCTTGGCCATCCACCAGCCCGACAACATCGAGTCGACGACGAACGGGCTGTACATCACTGAGGACCCGGGATCGCAGCAGAACTTCCCGTTCGGCTCCATCGACCCGGCGTCCGGGAACTTCGACGTGCGCGCGACGAACGCCCGGATCATGCAGTACCGCTTCAGCGATGGCGCGATCACCCCGGTCGCGGTCGTCAACCAGTCGGCCGACGAAGGACCGGGTGACGTCGACCCGGTCCCGGCCGGGACCCACGGCTTCTGGGAGGCCAGCGGCATCATCGACGTCTCGTCGATGTTCGGCCCGGGCTCGTTCCTCGTCACCGTCCAGGCTCACAGCCTGTGGGTCGACGGTGGGTTCGTCTCGGACACCATGACCCGGGTGGGTGGCAACTGGTCAGCCGGACCGGACGGCTTCCCGGATTGGGTCGACAAGCGGGAGGGCGGGCAGCTGGTGCTGCTCAAGATCCCGGGCGCCTGACCCGACAGGACACGCAACAAAGGCAGGAGGCCCCGGGCATCGCCCGGGGCCTCCTGATTCGCCTCGCCGCGCGAAGCCGCCGCGCGCTAGACCAGCTGGCGCGCGATCCGCTCGTGCCAGGCCCGCTCGAAGAAGCGGGCGCCGTCGAGGTCCACCTCAAGATCGACCGACAGCTCGAACGCATCGGCGTCGCTGGTCTGGCGGCTCGTCGCCCGGATCTCGATCGCGTGACCGGTCTCGCCCCAGCGGTAGACGACATCCGCTTCGAGGCGCGCCACCGCCGGCCGGGCGTCGGACGCCGTCAGCCGGAGCGTCTCCGCGGCGTACAGCCGGCGTCCGTCCTCGAGGACCGCCTCGCCGCCGTCGTGGATCGTGACCGTGACCGTCCCGGCGATGACGTCCTCGTCGATCTGCCAGATGGGCGTGTCGGTCGCACCCTCGCCGCCGACGTCCCGAAGGTCCGGCGGTGTGGTCTTGAACGCGGGGACCGGTCGGTCGTCGCGTCCACCGGCCTCGGGGATCACCGGTAGCTCGATCCGCGACGGCGTCGCCCCGCCCCGGTGGAGCTCGAAGGTCGCGGGAAACGGGGATGGCCAGATCACCGGCCACGCCGCCGAGGCCACGGACACCCGGATCCGGTGCCCGGGCGCCCAGCGGTACCCGGCGTGCCGGAGTGGGACGCGGACCTCGACGATCTCGCCCGGGACGAGCGGCCGTGGGTCCGTATCCGAGTCTCGATGCGTCAGGTTGAGGATCCCGGCACTCACCCACGCCGAGGTCCCGTCGGGCGCCACGTCCGACAGCCGCACGACGGCGGTCGCGACGGGAGCATCGACGGCCAGGTGGAGCACGGCGATCGGCTCGCCGAGGATCGATACGGGCTCGATCAGGGGTTCGGTCGTGAACGCCGGACCGAACGCCTCGTCCGGTCGGAGGTCGCGGGCGAGCCCGTTGGGCATCCCGCCAGCGCCCCACGACAGCCCGCCGCGCGTCCCGACCGTCGCCAGATGGCTGTACGTGTCCAGCCCAGGGGTCAGGTCTTCGGCCCCGGTTCGGGCCGCGCCGTCCACGATGAGTCGCCCCTGGAGCGGGACGTCGCCGCCGGCGAACCGCCACGCCCGGATCGTCGTCGCCGGATGCGGAAAGGCGTCGGCGGCCCGCCAGCGACCGGGCCACGCCGCCGGGAAGGGCTCGGGTTCTGCGTAGTCGCGCTCGAACCAGACCATCGCCGGCTCTCGGTCCACGTCGTTCGGCTCGCCCTTGAGCCAGCGATCGAAGAACCGCGCGACCTCGTGCAGGTGATCGAGGTTCGGACCGGGCGGATCGTCCGCCGGCCATCCGTGGACCCAGTTGCCGACGATCGTCCTCGACAGGGCGGTACATCGAGCCTGCATGCGGAACGCCGCGTCGACGTAGGAATCGCACCAGCCGCCGACATTGAGGATCGGCACCTCGATGGCGTCGTAGTCCGGCGCGAGCGACCCCTGCCGCCAGTAGGGTCCGTCCACCTGGTGCTGCAGCCACACGATGAGCCAGGGGGGCGTCGCGTCGAGGCGTGCCCGCCACTCGGCAAGCCATCGGTCGCCGCGGAAGCCGGCATCCGCCGGCATCGCATTCATCGCCACCTGGCTGACGGCGTACTGCGACAGTTCGCTCGCCGTGATGCACCCGCCGATCAGGTGCACATCGGTCCGGTAGCGGTCGTCCGTGCCCATGAACGGCGCGATCGCCCGCAGGTTCGCCGGCCTCCGCTTGGCCACCTGGATCGCGGTGAAGGCGCCGTAGCTGATCCCCCACATCCCGACAGCGCCCGTGCACCAGGGTTGCGTCGCGAGCCACTCGACCGCCTCGACGCCATCAAGCGTCTCGTCGGCCGTGTACTCGTCGAGCGCGACGCCCTCGGATGACCCCGTGCCTCGAACATCGACCCGGACGAGTGCATAGCCCCGCGCCGCGAACCACTCGCCGGTCGCGGTGTCGGCGTTGCGTCGCCAGTTGTCCTTGCCGTACGGGATCATCTCGAGGATCGCCGGGACCGGGACGTCGCCGGCGTCGATCGGACGCCAGACATTCGCCGACAGCGCGATGCCATCGCGCATCGGGACACGCACGTCCAGGGTGAGGGCGGGCTCCCTGGTGGGTGGGCTGGCGGGTCGCTCGGCGGTCACGCACCCGAGTCTAGGCTCTCGTCGAGCCCAGCCGACGGGCGCGCCCAACGCATGCGACGATGACCCCGATGACGGACGACGCGACCGACGCCCGGGCCGACGACGCCGCCACCACGACGGGATCGCCCCAGCCGGTCGGCGACTGGGCGCGCCGCCGCCGGGGGACTGCCTATGAGAATCCCTGGATCACCGTCTGGCACGACGACGTGATCCGACCCGACGGCAGCGACGGGATCTACGGCGTGGTCCATCTCGCCAACCTGGCCGTCGGGGTCGTGGCGATCGACGAGGCGGACCGGGTGGTGATCGTCGGCCAGCACCGGTACACGCTCGATGCCTACTCGTGGGAGTTGCCCGAGGGCGGCGTCCCGGCCGATGAGGATCCGCTCTCCGGCGCCCAGCGCGAACTCCGCGAGGAGACCGGGGTCCAGGCGTCGACCTGGGAGGAACTCGTCCGGGTGGACCTGTCCAACTCGGTCACGGACGAGCAAGCGGTCCTCTATCTCGCCACGGACCTGACGCACGGCGACGCCCAGCCGGACGCCACGGAAGCCCTGACCGTCCGCTGGGTCCCGTTCGACGAGGCGCTCGAGATGACCGCGGACGGGCGGATCACCGACGTCATGAGCGTCCTCGGGATCGAGCGGGTGGCCCTCCGCCGCCTCCAGGCGAGGCGCGAGGGTTCGTAGGTCTCGAACCGGACCGGGGTCGAGGGGTCCACCCTGTGGCACGAAGTTTGCACCGGACCGCGTCGTGTGCCACCGTACCGCCACTCGACCGAGGAGCGACAGGGGTCCAGCGGAGGGCGACGGACCTCGTGGAGGAGGATTCGATGCGACGACCCCTGCGCGTGCGGATGGCACGAGTCCTGGCGGCGGCCGGCCTGACCGCGGCGCTCATCCTTCCGGGCGCCGCGCCCGTCGCGGCGGCAGACCCGGTCGTCCTTCGCGTGGGCACCACGCAGGACCTGGATTCCCTGAATCCGTTCGCCACGATCCTCGTGGTCGGCTACGAAGTCTTCGGACTGACCTACAACTACATGGTCGACTCGGGGCCGGATCTCGAGCCCGTCCCGGGGTATGCCGATCGCTGGGAGCGGGCCGCCGACGGCAAGTCGTGGTCCTTCCACGTCCGGGACGGCATGCAATGGTCCGACGGGACGCCGGCCACGTCGGCCGACGCGTGCTTCTCGTGGCAGCTCGGGGTCGACGCGATCGCGAACGAAGTGTCCCTCGGGACCGGATACCTCGATCCGACGATGGTCGACGCCGGCGTGACCGCCGTCAGCTGCCCGGATGCGTCCACCGTGGTCGTGACGACCGACGATGCCTCTGATCGCGTCCTCCAGATCGCCATCCCGATCATCCCCAAGCACATCTGGGGCGACGAGACGTACGAGACGATCGGTGACGCCAAGTTCGACGCGCCGCTCGTCGGCACCGGCCCGTACCAGGCCGTCGAATGGCAGACGGGCCAGTTCATCCGCCTCGAGCGCAACCCCAACTACTGGGGTGAGCAGAACGGGTTCCAGGACGAGGTCGACATCATCATCTATAAGGGCGCGGACACGATGGTCCAGGCGCTCAAGGCGGGCGAGCTCGACTACGCGCACGGCGTCAACGCCGAGCAGCTCAACGCGCTCCAGACGGACCCGAATATCGCCACCGTCGCCGGGAGCGCGAACGGCTGGACGCAGCTCGCCTTCAACGGCTACGGGGCGAGCAACGGCAAGACCATCAAGAATGGCGGGCCGTCGACCAAGGCCCTGCTCGATCCCAAGTTCCGCGACGCGCTGGGCTACGCCGTGGACCGCCAGGCGCTCGTAGACCGCGTCCTCGGCGGGTATGGGGACGTCGGCAACACCATCGTGCCGCCGGTCCTGACGCAGTGGCACGTGGAGCCGACGACACCGCGAACGTTCGACCTTGAGCTCGCGAAGCAGAAGCTCGACGCGGCCGGCTACCCGCTCGACGCCGACGGCCAGCGCCTCGACAAGGAAGGCAAGCGGATCAATCTCCGCCTGTTCATGCCGGACTCGGATGACAACTATCCGAAGGCCGCCGAGTTCGTCGCCGCCTGGTACGGCGAGCTCGGGATCAAGGTGACCACGCAGGTCCTGAGTTCCGCGACCCTCGGCGAACTCATCTACCCGCCAGAGGCCGGCAAGGGCTACAAGGCCGACTACGACATCGAGCTATGGGGCTGGTCCGGTGGGATCGACCCAAACGGGCTGCTCTCCGTCTTCAAGTGCGACGCGATCGGCAGTTCGTCCGATAGCCAGTACTGCAACCCGGCCTACGACAAGATGTATGACGACCAGCTGGCGGCCGCCAGCGCCGAGGAGCGCAAGGCCATCCTCGTCGACATGCAGAACGTGGTCTATGACGATGCCGTCTACGACATCCTCTACTACGACGCAAACCTGATCGCCTATCGGACCGACCGGTTCGCCGGGTGGGCGAACCAACCCGCGGCGAACGGGACACCGTTCTTCACCTACAGCACCCTCCAGTACACGAAGCTCACCGACGGGACGATCGCGCCGCCGACACCGACGCCCGCCGCCTCCTCGGACGCCTCGGGTCAGCCGACGACGGCACCCACCCCGGCCCCGAGCGGGACCCCGGGCGATTCCGGCGACGCCGGGTCCTCCATGCCCCTGATCCTCGGTCTCCTCGCCGTCGTGGCGGTGGTGGCCGTGGTGCTTGGCGTTCGCCGCCGCAGTAGCCGGATGGCGACCGACGAGGACGACGAGTGAGCAGGGCCGGCCGGCCGGCCGTCCCTGACCCGGTCGTCACGGGCCGCCGCGGCGTGGCTCCACGACCGGTATAGCGACCAGCCTCGATGAGCGGCCGGTACCTGGGGCGAAAGTTCGCCCAGGCGATGGTCACGATCGTCGCGATCGTGTTGCTCAATTTCATCCTGTTCCGGATGATGCCCGGCTCACCGGAGCGGGTGCTCCTGCGCAATCAGTACCTCACGCAGGAGAAGATCGACGAGGTCCGGATCGCGTGGGGCTTGGACAAGCCGCTGTTCCCGGACCAGCTCGTGGGGTACGTCGACGCGACCCTCAAGGGCGACCTCGGGTACTCGTTCTTCTTCCGCGGGACGCCGGTCACCGAGGTGGTCGGCCAGCGCTTCTGGCCGACGATCCTGCTCATCGGGATCGCCGAGCTGATCTCGATCTTCGTCGGGTTGGCGATCGGCTCGTACGCGGGGTGGAAACGGGGCGGTCTCGGTGACCGGATCGGCAGCGGGGTCAGCCTGATCCTGTACTCGATGCCGTACTTCGTGATCGGCCTGCCGCTGATCATGATCTTCGCCGCGGGACTCGGATGGTTCCCGACATCGGGGATGCTGACCGTCGGCGCGACCTACGCCTCCTTCGTCGACCGGTTCATCGACTTCGGCCGCCACCTCGTCCTGCCGCTGACCACCGTGTCACTCGGGCTCATCGGTGGCTACTCGATCATCATGCGCTCCTCGATCATCGAGACCCGATCCGAGGACTACATCACCACGGCCCGCGCCAAGGGTCTACGCGATGGCCGCGTCCTGCGCGAGCACGCGTTCCCGAACGCCATGCTGCCCATGGTCACGATCATCGCGATCAACGTCGGGTACGTGGTGGCCGGCGCCATCACCGCCGAAGTGGTGTTCAACTGGCCGGGGCTCGGCACGCTCTCGGTAGACGCCCTGGCGTCGCGCGACTACCCGGTCCTCCAGGGCGTCTTCCTCCTGCTCTCCATCACCGTCGTGCTGGCGAACCTGGCGGCGGACCTGATCTATGGGTTCCTTGATCCCCGGGTGCGGGCGTGACGGCCGCGGCGCCAGCGACACCGCCCGAGGCGGTCGACACCAGTCTTCGGGCCGAGCGTTGGCGCCTCCGGCTCAAGGGGATGAGGGGATTCGCGCGCCGCTACGGGTCGCGCGGTGATGGCGTCGTCGGGCTCGTCATCCTCGCCATGTTCGGCGCGCTCGCCTTCGCCCCGGAGCTCTTCGTCGGCCCGCTGGAGAGTGTCATCACCGCCAGTGGCCGAAGCCTCGAGCCGCCGTCGAGCGCGCACCTGCTCGGCACGGACGAGCTCGGTCGCGACATTCTGAATCGGACGGTCCACGGCGCCCGGATCTCCATGATGATCGGCCTGCTGGCGACCCTGATCACGATCGTCGTCGGCGCCGCGATCGGCGTCATCGCGGGTTTCGTCGGTGGTCGGGTCGACGGCGCGCTCATGCGGTTGACGGACTTCTTCCTCGTGCTGCCGACGTTCGTCCTCGCGATCATCCTCGCCCCCGTGATCCTCGACATCATCGGCGTCGAGGCGTCCTTCTTCGGGCTCCGCGCCACGCTGGTCGTCATCGTGGTCGTCATCGGGGTGACATCGTGGGCGACCACCGCCCGCATCATCCGAGCGCAGACCCTGTCGATCCGGGAGCGGATGTTCGTCGACCGCGCGCGCGTCATCGGCAGCGGCCCGGGGCACATCATGCGACGCCACATCTTCCCCAACGTCGTCAACCTCATCGTGGCGCAGTCGGTGATCACGTTCGCGACCGCGGTGTTCACCGAGACGAGCCTCGCGTTCATCGGGCTCGGCGATCCGTTCGCCCCGTCATGGGGCCAGATCCTCGACTCGGCCCAGGGCGCCGGTGCCCCGGGTCTGGGCGCATGGTGGTACATCGCCCCGCCGGCCGTCTGTGTCGTCCTCGTCGTGCTGTCGTTCACGCTCGTCGGGAACGCCCTCGACGACATCCTGAATCCGAAGTCGGGGACCCGTCGATGACCGAAGCGATGCAGGACACGACCGGCGAACGCCCGGCCACCACGTTGCCGACCGACGACGCCGAGCGGGCGGCGCTCGCCACGATCCGTGGCGGTCGCCAGTGGCCGCTGCCGAAGTCGGCCGACCCGTCCGCGCCCCTCCTTGTGGTCGAGGAACTGCGCACCCACTTCAAGGTGCCGGACGGGTGGGTCAAGGCCGTCGACGGCGTCAGCTTCCGACTCAACGACGGCGAAGCCCTCGGGCTGGCGGGCGAATCCGGGTGCGGCAAGACGACGACGGCCCTGTCGCTGGTTCGGCTCCTCCCGGAGAACGCCAGGATCCGCAAGGGCAGCAGCATCAAGCTGTTCGGCACGGATCTCGTGCCGAAGACCGAGGACCAGCTCCGGCGCTACCGCTGGCGCGAGGTCAGCATCGTCTTCCAGGGCGCGATGAACGCGCTCAACCCGGTGCGGCGCGTCGGTGAGCAGATCGCCGAGCCGATCGAGATCCGTCTCGGCGAGCCTCGCGAGACGGCCGGGAAGCGAGCGCGCGAACTCCTCGAGCTCGTGGGCATCCCAAGCAAGCGGGCCGATGCCTATCCGCACGAGCTGTCCGGAGGGATGCGCCAGCGGGCGATGATCGCGATGGCCCTCGCCTGTGATCCGGCGATCGTCATCGGCGACGAGCCGACCACCGCGCTCGACGTAATGGTCCAGGCGCAGATCCTCCAGTTGCTCGAACGGCTCCGCAAGGACCTGGGCCTGTCACTGATCCTGATCACGCACGACCTGTCGGTCATCGCCGAGACGTGCGACCGGACCCTCATCATGTACGCCGGCCGCGTGGCCGAGGAGGGTCCGGTCAAGCGGATCTTCACCGCGCCGCGCCACCCGTACACCACCAAGCTCCTCGGGGCATTCCCGAACATCCAGGCCGATCGGCGGACGCTCGAGACGATCCCGGGCAATCCGCCGGACCTGCGCGATCCTCCGACCGGCTGCCGGTTCCATCCGCGCTGCCCGGTCGCCATGGACGTGTGCAAGGACGTCGTCCCGCCAGAGGTCGTCTTCCCGGATGGTGTGCGCGTTGCATGCCACCTGTTTCCCGCGGGCAAGGACGGGGGGGCGCTCATCAGCGCAGCCGATGTCGCCGCGCGACGGGCGACCGCATGAGCGAGATCTATCGCGCCGAGGGCCTGCAGGTTCACTTCCCCATCCGTGGCGGTGCCGGTGCGGTCCTGCGCCGCTCGCCGCCCCGATTCGTCCGAGCCGTGGACGGGATCGACCTGTCCCTCGAGCGTGGCGAGGTCCTCGCACTCGTCGGTGAATCCGGGTCCGGCAAGACCACGGCCGGTCGCGTCATCGTGAAACTCACCCGCCAGACGGCCGGAACGCTCACCTTCGACGGCCAGGACGTCACGCACCTGTGGGGGACCAAGGCCCTCCGTGACTACCGGCGGCGCGTGCAGCTGATCTTCCAGGACCCGTATGAGACGCTCAACCCCAAGCAGAGCATCCACGACTTCGTGGCGGAGCCGCTCGAGGTCAACGGCCTGGCGCCGCGGCTCGCCGACCGCGAGGCCAAGGTCCGGGCGGCGATCGAGGCCGCCGGGCTGCCGGCGAATTTCGCCTTCCGATATCCCCACGAACTGTCCGGCGGCCAGCGCCAGCGCGTCGTGATCGCCGGCGCGCTCGTGATGGGTCCGGAACTCGTCGTGGCCGACGAGCCCGTCTCGATGCTCGACGTGTCGATCCGCACCGAGCTGCTTCGGCTGATGCTCGATCTTCGGCAGGAGCGCGGGCTGACCTACTTGTTCATCACCCACGACCTGTCGCTGGCCTGGGTCATCGCGGACCGGATCGCGGTCATGTACCTCGGCAAGATCGTGGAGGTAGGCCCGGCGGATCGGGTCATCCGCAAGGCGCACCACCCGTATACGGCGGCCCTGGTGTCCGTGTCGCCGACGCCGGAACCGCCGACGGGTGACGGACCGCAGCGCACGATCCTCGTCGGCGAGACACCCGATGCGTCACGCGTCCCCGCGGGCTGCCGGTTCCACCCGCGCTGCCCCCTGGCGTTCGAGCGGTGCACGACCGAGGAACCGCCGCTGTTCGACGTCGGGGAGGGTCAGAAGGCCGCGTGCTGGCTCGCCGAGGGCGGTCGGTCGCTGCCGGTCATGCCGGTCTCGGCCGCGGCGCCGATCCTGCCCGGACAGACGAGCGCGCCCCCGGTCGGAGGCGCGCTCAGCTCGTCCTGAGGTTGGGGATCCGGGGTCAGGCGGTCTCGCCCCCGCCATCCACCGCGCGGTAGACGGCCCAGCCGAGCACCGCGCCGACGATCGGCCCGACGAGGTAGATCCACAGCGCGCTGATGTCGCCGCCGACGACCGCGGAGCCGATCGACCGCGCCGGATTGACCGATGCGCCACTCAGCGTCGCGGACGCGAAGTGGATGGCGACCAGGGTCAGGGGGATGGCCAGCGGAGCGAGCGACGGAGCCCGCTTCGTTGCGGTCAGGATGACCGCCAGGAAGCCAGCGGTGAAGATGACCTCGAGGATGAGCGCCCCGAAGTCGGTGACGCCGCCGCCGGGCTTCGTGATGCCGCTCGCAACGGCGCCCTGGTTGACCGCGATGACGATGACGGCGGCTGCGCCGATGGCCCCGATCACCTGCGCCACGATGTAGCCGACCGCATCGGACGGTGTCGTGCGCTTGTCGAGGACCATGGCCACGGTGACCGCCGGGTTGAAGTGTCCGCCCGAGATGTGCCCGAAGGCGAAGATCGCCGCCATCAGGCCGAGACCGAACGAGAACGGGACGACCAGGAGCCCGGGCGCGCCGCCCGAGGCACCGATCGCGGCGACGGACGCGTAGCCGATGGTGAAGAACAGGAACGTGCCGACCAGCTCGGCGAGGTACGCGCGGGTGTTCATCCTTCCCTCCGATGAGACAACATGGACCGGGTCGCGGTGGGCGGACACACGATAGCGGGTCAGTCCAGCGCGGCGCGGGCCGCTCGCAACAGGAGCGCCTGGGCCGTCGCCCGGCATAGGACCTCGACGAGATCGAGCCGGTCGACCGCGGTCGACGCATCGAATCCCACGGACACGGCCCCGTGCCGCTCGAGCAGCGCCACCGTGGCCAGCGACTCCGGCGGTTCCGTGAGCGCCGCGACGATCCGATCCGCGAGGGCCTGGCTCCCCATCGCCTCGAACGGGACGAGCGGGAGCCGCCCGATGAGCAGCGCGGTCTCGGGGAGGGCCGCCGGATCCACCGACTCGCCGGCGAGCGTCAGCGCCATCGCCGATGGCAGGTGGGCATGCGCCACCACACGCACGTCCGGTCGCGCGGCATGGACCGCGAGATGGATCGCGAGGTCCGACGTTGGGGCGAGCCCGGACCGAGAACGTGCCTCGCGCTCCGGGTGACCGGCCCAGACGATGACCAGGTCGTCGGAGGTGAGTTCGTCCTTCCGCCGACCGGTCGGCGTCACGAGGATTCGATCCGCGTCGAGGCGGATCGAGACGTTGCCCTCCCCGGCCGCGATCAGCCCGCGCGCACCGAGGCGCCGGCCGGCGTCGATGAGGGACTGGGCGGCGTCCGCGGTTCGCACCCGGGCATCGTACCGGCCGCGACCGGGCCCCCGCGTGCCCCGGCTCCCGTGGACGGCCCGGTCAGGCGGCGGCTGCGAGCTCGATGGCGGGATCCGGCGCGACGTCGACGATGACGTTGCAGCCGTCGCAGGCGACGGCGTCGCCGATCGCCTCGATCGGCAGGAGCCCGTCGCAGAACGGGCATTCGATGGTGGTCATGACGGTGGTTCGCCTCCAGAACGGTGCCTTCTGCGCGCATCCTGGAGGCCGGCTGTGACAGCTACCGTGTCACGACGGTCCGCGGTACCGGAAACAGCCGGCGACGTGGTCGTCCACGAGCCCGACGCTCTGCATGAACGCGTAGATGATCGTCGACCCCACGAACTTGAACCCGCGACGACGAAGGTCGGCCGACAGCGCGTCCGAGGCCGGCGCGGTCACGGGGATGTCATCCATCGTCGACCCGGGTCCCAGTCGGGTGGGCGGTCCGGGTGCGAAGGTCGCCAGATACGTCGCGAAGGACCCGGATGACGCCACGATGTCGAGGAACAGCGCCGCGTTGCGGATCGTGGCGTCGATCTTTGCCCGGTTGCGGACGATCCCCGCATCGGTCATCAGGCGCGTCCGGTCCGCGTCGTCAAAGGCGGCCACCGTCGCGGGATCGAACCCGTGGAACGCCGCCCGGAACGTTTCCCGCTTGCGCAGGATCGTCGACCACGACAGCCCCGCCTGGAACGACTCGAGCGCGAGCCGCTCGAACAGTTCGAGGTCACCGTCGACCGGGACGCCCCACTCGTCGTCGTGGTACGCCACCATCAGCGCGTCGGGGTTCGGCGCCGAGGCGCTCGACCAGGGGCAACGTGGGCGATCGACGATCTCGGGCACGATGCCCGCAGGATAGCGGGCCTACGGCAGCGGCTGGGTGTCGAAGAGCGTGCTTCGCATGATCGGATCACCGGTCGGGATCGCCGCGTTCAGGACCGACCGGAAGACCGTCGCCGAGACCGTCTTCGCCCCACCTGTCCCGATGAGCGTCACCTTGATCAGACGACCGGACACGCCGCGCGCCCGCAGGTCGAGCGCAGTCAGCGCGCCGACATCCGTGCGATGGTCCGCCCCGAACCAGGCGGACAACTGCGCTCGCGTATACGTGCGCATCGTCCACGTGGCGTAGGGCGCCGCCTCGTCGAACGCCGTCCCGTCCTCGCGCCGGTCCGACGACCCGCGCAGGTAGCTGACCTTGCCGGCGACCCGCGCGCCGGTCGCCGAGACGTACACGTTCTCGTTGTGCTCGGTGCCGCCCCCACCGGTCGAGTGGAACATCGCGTTGGCCACGGTCGAGCTGCTCCACAGGACGATCCCCGCCGTGTCCGCGATGGCGGCATCGGTCGCGATGCGCTCCCCGAGGGCGCCGAGATAGACCTGCGACCGGCTGTCGTCGTAGGCGTCGAACGCCCCGACGCCGGGGCGCAGCTTGCGGACCGCATACGAGCGCGCGGCGATCGCCTGCGCCCGAAGCGCCTCCGTCGGCCAGCTCGACGGCATCTCGGCCGGGACGACGCCGCGCAGGTAAGCCTCGAGATCCACGCGGTTCACGACATCGACGGTGGGACTCGACGTCGACGGGATGACGCGCAGGGCCCCGCGGTAGACGTCGCGCGTCCCGCGCTTCGAGCGCAGGTGGACCCGCCAGTCGTCCGCGCCCCCTCGAAGGGTGAATGTCGGCGGCGCCGCGCGGTCCGCGAGGACCGAGCCGTCGGGCGCGGTGACGCGGATCCGCCACGCGGTCGAGGCGGTGGCCCCGGTCCCGCTCGTCGCCGGTGTCAGGGTGAGCTTGGCGTCCGGCGGGAAGACGCCCTCGACCCCGCTGACGGTCCACTCGGTGGTCCGCCCATAGATGGTCAGAGGCTTGGTGGGTGAGGACCGCCAGTCGTCGAGGACCAGGACGCGGATCACCGGGGCGTCCGGGAGCGCGCCGAGCGTGGTCTTCCGGTAGTAGTGGGCCAGGATCGCAGGCGCGTCCTGACCGTCGAGCGCGCGGCCGCGGGCCCCGTATTGCGACATCCCGACACCGTGACCGTAGCCGCGACCAGCCAACGTGACCGTGGCGCCGAGGACGGTCGGGCCATCCGGTGTGGGGGAGGGGGTCGGCGTGGGTGTCGGTGTCGGGTCAGCCGGGAGGACCGGGATCGGCTTGGCGTCGGCGCCGTGGGTGGGTGCGGCCCCGGCGAGACCCGCGCCGCACACGATCAGGGCGATGACCAGCGCGACGCCCACGGAGGTCTGGCGTGGCGCGGATCGGTCTGAGCGGCGAGCGTCGGCCAATGGGGTTCCTCGAGTGGCAGGACCCAAACCATGCCCGGAGCGTCCGGCCGACGCCATGACCCGACGGGACCACGCCGCGGCCATCCGAACGACCCACGCGAAGGCTACCCTTTCGGGATGGGTCTTCGCCTGTATCTCGGGCATGGCGCCAGCGGCGATGCCGCGAGCATGGCGCCGTTCGTCGACGGGCTGCTGGCCCGCGCGATCGACGCCCAGGCGATCGATCTTCCGAAGCGTCGAGCGGAGGACGCCGTGCCCGCGTTCCACCTGGTGGTGCCCGGGGAGCCGGATGTCGCGGTCGGCGGCCACTCATATGGCGGGCGCGTGGCGAGTCTCGCCGCCGCCGAGCCGGATGCGCCGTACGCCGCGCTCGTGCTCTTCAGCTACCCGCTCCATCCACCCGGAGCGCCGGAGCGCACCGACGCCCGCATCGCGCATTGGCCATCGATCACGGCGCCCGTGCTGCTGCTCTCCGGCGAATCCGACCCGTTCGCCCGGATCGACCTGCTGCGCGCCGCCGTGCCGCGACTGGCCCAGGCGGAGCTCGTCACCTACCCACGACTGGGTCACGGGCTCAAGCCCGTCCTCGAGGACGTCCTCGATCGTGTGGCGGCCTTCCTCGCGGCGGTCAAGACCAGCGGGTGATCGCCGGTCGATCGTCCGTGCAGCGCCCGTGAAGCCCCGGATTACGTGCCGTCCGCTACGGTGTGATCGCTCGCCTTGTCGGTTTGCGGCGAGGCCCGTATCCTTGGCCACTCCCCAGCGACCCGCGGTCCCCAAGCCGAGGCTCGCCTCGATCCCCCGTCGCGATCGCGTCACGACCACGCGTGGCACCCGACAGGAAGGAGCTGTATTGCACGTCAGGACGACCCGTCGGCGGACGATCGCCGTCGCGGCGATGGCGACGATCTTCATGCTTTCCATCGTCGGCCCCGAGGTCGCCCGCGCGGCGACACCGCCGGGCCTCGGGCGGTTCATGAACGCGATCGGCCACGTCGAGTCCGGTGGCCGGTACACGGCCCGCAACGCGACGTCAGGCGCGTACGGCAAGTACCAGATCATGCCCGCGAACTGGCCCTCGTGGGCCCGGAGGTACCTCGGCAACAGCCGGGCGCCCCAGACGCCGATCAACCAGGAGCGCGTCGCTCGCGGCAAGTTCACAAGCCTCTATCGCGGGCTCGGGAGCTGGCGCCGCGTCGCGTACTGGTGGCTGACCGGCTCCTCGCAGGGCACCGCCTGGTCCGGTTACGCCGTCAGCTATGTCAACCGGGTGATGGGCCGCTACCGCGTCGCGAGCCCAAGGATCCCCACCGGGTCCGGGGCGCCCTCGACGGTGTCGCTCAAGCACTACTCGGAGCGGAGCGCCAAGGTGACGTACACCGGCCCGTGGCGATCGGCACGGCACGCGCTGTACGCCGGGGACCGCGTTCGGTACTCGACGGTCGCCGGGGCCACCGCGACGCTGACATTCACCGGTCGCAAGGTCATCTGGTACGGCCCGCTCGGCCCGACCCGCGGCAAGGCCACGGTGGCCATCGACGGCAAGGTCGTGCGGACCATCGACCTGCGCCGACGGTCCTTCGATGCGCGCGCCGCGATCTTCAGCCGCACGTGGTCCAAGCCCGGCGCCCACTCGATCACGATCACCGTCCTCGGGTCGGGCGCCCGCCCGATGGTGGCGATCGACGAGTTCGTCGTCCGCCGATAGGGTCGCGGGTCAGCGCGCGGCCATGACCTCGATCTCGATCCGGTAGTCCGCCGCAAGGGCGCTGACGCCCACGGTCGCGCGCGCGGGCGGTTCGGTCGGGAAGTACTCGCGGTAGACCGCGTTCATCGCGGCGAACTCGCTGAACTCGCGCAGGTAGACCGTGGCCTTGACCACGTCGGCGTAGCCGAGGCCGACGGACTCGAGCAGCCGCCCCACGTTGTCGAGCATCTGGCGGGTCTCGGGTTCGATGCCGCCCGGGACGGGGCCCTTCGACCCGGGGGCGTTCCCGACCTGGCCGGCCACGAACACGAAGCCGTTGGCCTCGACGACCAGGCTGTAGGGAAATTCGTTCGGCTCGACGCCTGGCAGGGTCGGGACGCTCTTCGGCACGGGGCACCTCCATCGGACGTTGTCCCCGATACTGTGCCCTGATGCGGACCATCGCGTGAGCGCCATCGCGACCCAGGGCCTCGGCAAGGTCTATTCGGGCACGCGCACCCCGGCGCTTGACGACCTGACGATCGACGTCCGCGAGGGCGAGATCTTCGGGTTCCTCGGCCCGAACGGGGCGGGCAAGAGCACGGCGATCCGGCTCCTGCTCGGGTTCCTCCATCCCACGACCGGGTCCGCGAACGTCCTGGGACTCGACATCGTTCGCGATTCCGTCGCGATCCGGCGGCGGACGGGCTACCTGCCCGGCGGGATCGCCTTCTGGGACGGCCTCACCGGTGTGCGCCTGCTGGACGAACTCGCCGCCCTCTCCGGCCGGCCGCCGGTCCGCCGGGCCGAGCTGTGCGAGCGCCTCGAACTGTCGCCGGCGACCCTGCGTCGACGCGTGCGCGACTACTCACGTGGGATGCGCCAGAAGGTCGGGATCATCCAGGCGCTCCAGCACGATCCGGAACTCGCGGTCCTCGACGAGCCCACCGAAGGCCTCGATCCCCTGATGCAGCGGGCGTTCTACGACATCCTCGACGAGTTGCGGGCGGCGGGCCGGACCATCTTCTTCAGCTCGCACGTGCTCTCCGAGGTGGAGCGCGTGTGCGACCGGGTGGCCATCGTCCGCGAGGGCCGTCTCGTGGCGCTCGAGGAGATCCCCGCCTTGCTCGCGCGTCGCCGACGGAACGTCGAACTGCGCTTCACCGGCCCGGCGCCGGACCTCGGCGGAGTCGCCGGGGTCTCCGAGTGGCGCGTGGCGGACGGTCGGCTCACGTGCCGACTCGAGGGCGACGTCGGTCCGTTCCTCCACGCGATCCGGTCGGCGACGGTCACGGACCTCACGATCGAACCTTCGAGCCTCGAGGAGGCGTTCATGGAGTTCTACGCGACCGCCGATGGTCCTGACGCGAGCCCGGCGCCCGTGGTGGCGGGCGCATGAACCTGGCTCTCCTCGCCCACACGTGGCGGTCGAACCGGTGGCGGCTCCTGATCGTGACGGCCGCCCTGGTCGTCTGGGGGTCGCTGATGCCGGTCGTCTACGACGCCTTCGGTGTCCAGTTCCAGGGGATGTTCGACAGTGGCGCGATCCCGCCCCAGTTCGCCCAGTTCGGTGGCGGTGACATCTTCAGCCTGACCGGCGCCGTGGCGCTCGGGTTCGTCCACCCGATCGCCGTGGGGCTCAACCTCGTCTTCGCGGTCGGGTTCACGGCCGCCGCGGTGGCCGGTGAGCGGCAACGGGGGACGCTCGAGGTCCTCCTGTCGCGCCCGATCTCGCGCCGCCGCCTCTACGCGACGCTCGCGTTCGCCGGTGCCGTCGCCATCGGTGTCACGGTGGCCGGGATGACGGCGGGCGCCTTCATCGGCTCGGCGCTCGTCGGGCGGACCGCCGAGCTGGGGGTCGCCAACCTGCCCCTGCTGTGGTTCAACGGCACGCTCATGTACTGGGCCATCGGCGCGATCGCGCTCCTGGCGTCCGTCGCGTTCGACCGGTTGACGCCGGCGCTCGGCGTGACCCTCGCGATCGTCCTGGTGTCGTATTTCCTCGACGTCCTCGGCTCGTTGTGGCCCGACGCCAAGGGTCTCCAGCCGTACTCGCTCTTCCACTACGTCCATGCCAAGGCGGATCTGGCGGGCCTGCCGCGGGGCGAGGACTTCCTGGTGCTGGGGGCGGTGACCGCGATCGCGGTGGGGACCGCCCTGTGGCTCTTCCCGCGCCGGGACCTTGCCGCCCCGGCCTGACGCGCCATGGACGGCGGAACGCGTGACCCTCGGCCGAGCGGCTACTCCCCGGCCGACCGCCACGCGTCGCGGATCTTCATCCGCCCGGCGGTCTGGAGCACCGCTCCCGCGTAGACGCGAGCCCCCACCGTGAACAGGACCCAGATCCCGGCGAGCGTCGTGACGACCGCCAGGCCGATCTCCCAAGGCGCGATCGCATCGAAGGCGGCCCGCAACGGGACAACGAACGGCGCCGACGGCGGCAGGAACGTGGCCACGGTCGCCACGAGACCATCCGGGTCGTCCATGACGCCGAAGATCGCCACGAAGTAGCTGACGATCGCGACGGTCGTCACCGGCGTCGACGCGTTCGATGCCTCCTCCATGCGCGAGGCCAGGGCGCCCAGGAACCCGAGCGCGGTGGCATAGAGGGTGTAGCCCAGGACGAACCAGAGGGTCAGCTGGACCAGCGCCCCAGGGGTGGTCGTGGGCAGGGTGAGACTGTCCATCGCCAGCGCCGCGCCGAGTGCCGCCCCGACGAAGACGAACAGCTGGACGACCCCCAGGACGCCGATCCCGAGGACCTTGCCCATCAGCAGGTCCCGTGGCCGGACCGTGGAGAGGACCACCTCGACGACGCGGCTCTGCTTCTCCTCGACCACGCCGGTCAGGACCGTGAACCCGAAGCTGAAGATGCCGACGAGGATGAGGACCGCGCCGATGTTGGCCACGAGGAATCGGCCCTCGTCCAGCTCGGTCTGGGGATCCAGGGCCCGGATCGTCGGTGGCTGCTGCGCGGCCGCCAGCGCGACCTGGTCGACGTCGCTCGCCTCAAGGACGACGTTGACGCGCAGGCCGACGACGGCCGCCGAGACGATCTGGGCGAGCCCCTGATCCGTGGTCTCGGCGAATTCGACGCTCCCGGCCGCCGTCAGGTCGGCCGGGACGTCGACGACGGCATCGATCGTGCCCGCCGTGAGTGCGGCCTGGGCGTCCGCGGCGGTGTCGAAGGACTCCAGCGTCAACTCGCGCTCGAACTGCGCGGCCACGGCCTTGATCCCCGCCGCAAGCCCGTCCGGCGCCGGCTCCACGACGCCGACGACGGTCCGATCGCTGTCCCCGATCAGCAGTGGCGGAACGACGAACGAGCCCACCACGAGGAGCGTCGTGAACAGCACCGAAAGGACGAACCCGCGACTCCGTCCGCGCTCGATCATCTCGCGCCGCGCCACGAGCCAGATGCTGCGTGTCCGGGTCATGCCGCGGACCCGGTCGCCGGCTCGGCCGGGCTCACGGCCTCCATGAACAGCTCGGAGAGCTTCGGCGGCTGATACGCGAACCGGCGGACCTCGCCCACGGCGCTGGCGCGGGCCAGGAGCCCATCAAGGCTGACGTCGCCGCTGACGAGCACCTTCACGCGGGCGCCACTGCGCTCGAGCACCGTCAGTCCGGGTTCCGGCTGGAGCCACGATCCGTCCGTCTCGGCCACCTCGACCTCGAGATGGCGGCGGCCGGACGCCGCCTTGAGCTCCTCGATGCCACCGGCCGCGACGATCCGGCCACGGGCGATGATCACGACGTCCTCGCAGACGTCCTCGACGAGATCGAGCTGATGGCTGGAGAACATCACCCCGACCCCGGCCGCCGCCCGCTCCCGGACGACGTCGGTCATCGTCGCGATCCCGATCGGGTCCAGACCGGAGAACGGCTCATCGAGCACGAGCAGCTCCGGGTCATGGGCGAGGGCCACCGCGAGCTGGACACGCTGCTGGTTGCCGTGCGACAGCTCCTCGAGCTTGGACTTCGCCCGGTCGCCCAGACCCATCCGCTCGAGCCAGCGCGTCGCCGCGGCGTCGGCGTCGCGGCTCGCGAGACCGTGCTGCTGGGCGAAGTAGCTCAACTGCTCACCGACGCGCATGCGCGGGTAGAGGCCGCGCTGCTCCGGCATGTACCCGAACCGCAGACGCGCCGCGCGATCGATCGGCGCGCCGTTCCAGCGGACCGACCCCCGGTCCGGGAGCGCCAGCCCGAAGATGCAGCGCATCGCCGTCGTCTTGCCAGCGCCGTTCGGGCCGAGGAAGCCCACGATCCGGCCCGGTCGTGCGCTGAACGTCGCGCCGTCAAGCGCGACCACCGGGCCGTAGCGCTTCGCAAGGTCGACGACGTCGAGCATCCCAGGATCCCCGTTGCGTGGGTGCGCTACTCGACGCCGATGATCCGGAAGTGACGAGCGCCCGCCGGCGTCACCACCGAGACGTCATCGCCCACGTCATGGCCCATCAGCGCCCGCCCAACCGGGGACGCGGACGAGATCCGACCCTCGGCCACATCCGAGTCGGACGATCCGACGATCGTGTAGCGGACGGCCTCCCCGTCGACATCGACCGTGACCACGGACCCCAGCCCCACGCCGGCGCCGGCCGCGGGGGCGGCGACGATGACCGCGGTCCGCAAGCGGGCCTCGATCTGCTGGACCCGACCCTCGAGGAACGACTGTTCCTCCCGGGCCGACGTGTAATCGGCGTTCTCTTTCAGGTCGCCGAGCTCCTTGGCGGCCCGGATCCGGGCGATGACCTCGGGCCGCCGCGTGCGGGTCAGCTCCTCGAGTTCAGCGCGAAGCCGCGACGCGCCGTCGGACGTCATCGCCTCGGCACCCGCCGGGAGCGGCGTGTCGGCCGCCACGATGGGCACCGCCGAAGCGGATCGGGGCGACGCGGCGCCTCGGGCTCGGGGACCGGGGCCGGACCCGATGGCGGTCGTCGTTCGTCGTCGCGCGGTGGATGGCTCGCCTCGAGCCCCGTCAGCGTCGCCGTCGGGGACGCGGACGACGCGCGTCGGCGGGGCCGGGGCCTGGGTCGGCTCGGGGATCAGGGCGCCGCGCAGACCGGTCGCCTTGCGCTCGCCCGTCGGTCGCCGGAGGTTCGCCCACGGCAGCACCACGTCCTGATCCGGAAGGATCGTGCGCTCCGCCTCCGTCACGCCCGCTTCGAAGGCGGCGAGCAGCGCGTCCTCGTATTCCTCGACGGCCGGTGTGGTCGCCCACCAGACGCGTGTCCCCACCGGCATCCGCAGGCTCGCGAGCCAGTGACCGCCCGCATACGGGCGTCGATCGCCGAGCGGGGTGGCGAGCATCGCGGCGACCCGGCGACTGATCGACACGTCCGTGGCCCCCACGTACAGGACGGGCTGGCTCGGGAGCCAGAACGCGCCGAGTCGGGCGGCGAGCGCCTTCGATGTCGGATGTTCGCCGTCGAGGTCGAGCCCTTCGACCCGCTCCACCCACTTGCCGACGCGGGTGAGTTCGATCGGCGCGCGCGGCAATGGCTCAGCCAATTCGATCAGGAAGACGCCCGGTCCGGCCGGTGGCAGGGGACGGCCCCACACGACCGGTCCATCCGCGAGGAGGTCGACGGCACGAAGCAGCCCGGGGGCAGTCCTGTCGGGGGTCACCCCCTGATGGTACCCGGCCTCGACTCAGGCTATGGTGCGCGCATCATGGCCCGCCCGCGTCGCGCAACCGGCCTCGCCTTCGTGCTCCTGCTGCTGCCGGCGATGATCTCGCCCGCATCGGCCGCGTCACCCACGAGTCAGCCGCCCAGCCTCCCGCCGGATCCACCGTCCCCGCCGATCCTGGTCGTCCCCGCGGCCCCGGCCATCCGGCCCGGTTGCCGAACGCCGTTCCTTGCCCCGCCAGCCCTGACATCCGAGCGGCGCGCGGCCCTGCAGCGGCGGCTCGAACGCTTGCGGGCGAGGGCCCACATCCCGGGGATCTCGGTCGCGATCATGTTCCCGGACGGGACCACCTGGTCTGGGACGAGCGGTCTTGCCGACGTCGCCCTGGCCGAGCCCGTCGAGACCGAGACGGCCTTCGCGATCGCGAGCATCAGCAAGACTTTTACCGCGGCGTTGATCCTGGCCCTCCGCGACGACGGTGTCCTGGACCTCGATGCGCCAGTCACGGTCTACCTGCCGGACCTTGGTCTCGATGCGCGGATCACCGTCCGCCAGCTCCTCGACCACACCAGCGGCCTCCACGACTTCTTCTTCGACCCGCGGATCGACAAGGCGCTCCTCGACGATCGCGGGCGGGGCTGGTCCGCGGCGGACGCGCTGGCGTATCTCGGCGAGCCCTACTTCAAACCGGGCAAGGGCTGGCACTACTCCAACACCAACTACCTGCTGCTCGGCCTCATCGCCGAGCGGGTCGGGGAGGCGACCCTCGGCGAGCAATTGCGCGAGCGGTTCTTCGACCCCCTCGGGCTCGACCACACGTACGAGCAGGTGGGCGAACCGCCGGGCGGTCCCGTGGCCCATGGGTATCGCCTGCGGACCGCGGACGACGACGACCCCGTCGACCTCTCGGACGGCACCACCACGGCGCCGTTCACGTCCGTCGTGACCGCCGCCGGCGCGGCGGGTTCGCTCGCGTCGACCCCGAGCGATCTCGTGCGCTGGGCGCGGGCGCTGTACACGGGCTCCGTGCTTCCCCCGGATACGCTCGCCGAGATGATCCTGGCCATCGCCGGCGAAGCGACGAAGAACGCGACCGTCCCGTACGGTCTGGGGATCCAGGCGGTGACGGTCGACGGTCGTCCGACGCTCGGGCATTCGGGCCGGCTGCTGGGCTTCCGCTCCGTGATGCGCTGGTTGCCGCACGAGCGGGTGACGATCGCCACCCTGACGAATCAGAGTCGTGCCGACCCTGCCGCCATCACGCGTTCCCTCCTGCGCCTGGCCCTGACGCCCGTCGTGCGCTGCGCGGGGCGACGTGATCATCTCTGACCGGACCTCCGGATGCCGCCGGACGGTACGAGCGGGTCGTTCCCGGGCGCGCGCGCGACGTGCACCATTCGGTCACGCTTCGAGGTCGGGTCATGGCCCTCCGCGTCGACGCATACACGTCCGAGGGGATCGCCACCGGGTCGGTGGAGCGGCCGGGCGCCCTGCGTGACACGCTCGAGACCTCGTCCTCGCTGACGCTCGCGCGTGCCAGCTGGCAGGCGATGGGCGCCCCGGGCGGCCCGGTCCAGGCCGAGATGATCCTCCCGATCGACGACGTCCTGATCGTCACCTCCGATGACGACCCGTTCATCGCCGTCCACGCCGCGTGGCACGCGGTCCGACTCGAGATGGGCCCCTACTTGCTCACCGGGGAGTTGCCGACGCTCCCGGGATTCGACCCGGGCCGCGCGCTGACACGGCCCAGCGGCGAGTTCGTGATGCTCCGCGACGTCCGGCTCGGCTTCCTGGCGCTGCCGGAGCAGACCATCGACGTTCCCCACGCGCTCGTGAACCGCTACGGGGTGGATCGCGTCGACGCGGACATCATGCTCGGGTTCTATTTCCCTGGCGCGGTCATGGAGATGCCGACGCCCGCGAGCGGGCCGTCCTCGACGACGACCGCGCCGGACGCGGCCCCGACGACCGCGACCGCGTAGTCCCTCAGCGGCTGCGGCCGCTCCCGACCCCGCCCGTCCGGCGAACCGGCTTCCGATGAGCGTGGTGCTCCGTCCCGGTGCGAGCGTGGCCGGCCCGCATCGACAGCGGTCGCGCCTCGACGTTGCGATCGGGCACGAAGCCTTCCTCGACGGTCCACGGGATCGCACGCTTGAGCATCTTCTGGATCCCGCGCAACAGATCCACCTCGTCGGCGCAGACCAGGGAGATCGCCTCCCCCGTGGCGCCGGCCCGACCCGTCCGGCCGATCCGGTGGATGTAGTCCTGCGGGTTCCACGGCAGCTCGAAGTTCACGACGACCGGCAGGTCTTCGATGTCCAGACCGCGGGCCGCGACATCGGTCGCCACGAGGACCCGGATCTCGCCGGACTTGAACCCCTCGAGCGCGCGCGTCCGCTCGGGCTGGGAGCGGTCCGAGTGGATCGCCACGGCGTTGATGCCCTCGCGGTCCAGCCGAGATGCCAGCCGGCTCGCCGCCAGCTTCGTCCGCGTGAAGACGAGGACTTGACGGAGGTCGTAGGCCCGTACGAGATGGGCGAGGAGGGCCTCCTTGCGGTCCCGGTCCACGGGGTAGACGAGCTGCTTGACCGCTTCCGCGGCGATATTGCGCGCCGCGACCTCGACCGTTGACGGATCGCGCAGGATCGTGCCCGACAGGCGCCGGATGTCGTCGGAGAACGTCGCCGAGAACATCAGGTTCTGCCGCTTCGCCGGGAGCAGGGCGATGATCCTCTGGATGTCCGGGAGGAACCCCATGTCAAGCATGCGATCGGCCTCGTCGAGGACGAGGATCTCGACCATCCCAAGGTTGGCGACCTTCTGGCCGACGAGATCCAGGAGGCGGCCGGGCGTCGCCACGAGGATCTCGACGCCGGACCGGAGGGCCTTGATCTGCGGGTCCATCGGGATCCCGCCGTAGACGACCGTCGAGCGCAGGGGGACGGTCCGGCCATACGTCCGGACGCTCTCGTCGACCTGCATCGCCAGCTCTCGGGTCGGCACGAGGATCAGGGACCGGACCGGGTGGCGGGCTGGCGAGAAGCTCGTGTTGGCGTGCACCCGCAGTCGGTCGAGGATGGGGAGGACGAACGCGGCGGTCTTGCCGGTCCCGGTCTGGGCCGCGGCGAGGACGTCGCGCCCGTCGAGCACCAGGGGGATGGCCGCCGCCTGGACGGGAGTCGGGGTCTCGTAGCCTTCTTCGGCCACGGTGCGGAGGAGATCGGCCGAAAGGCCGAGGGTATCGAAGGTCAAGCGTTGCTCCTGCATGGATCCCGTCGCGAGGCGCCGGGGCCGGGAGCGCGACGGTGGCACCGATCGACGATGGCGGAACGGGCGCATCGGTCGCGGGCCGACCGGAGCATAGCCCATATCCGTGGTGCGCCGACGCGCTGACCCATCCTCCGCGTGCGACTGCCCCAATCGTCGGGCTGGGCAGTCATGTCGAACCGCTGGCATACTGGCCCCCGACCCCCGAAACGTCCATCCCTGACAGACAGGCCAAACAGAAGATCGCCGCCCCCCACGGCAGGACCCTGTCGATCTCGTCAGGTGACCGCTACCGACGGCCCACCGATCCGGCTCACCCGGCTCGATGGCGACCGACGCGCAGCACCGGTCGCCGTTCCCTTGCGCTCAACCACGTTCCTGACGTCGGCGGCACGACCCTCCGTCACCGCGCGGTCGCGTGGTGTTCCGGCAGGGAGGAGGCAAGAGCGTTGCAGGTCCCCACGAACGGCGCCCAGCGGGCGTCCCGCCATCGAACCATCCGGCTGATGGTGATGTCCGCCCTCGCGTTGTCGCTGGCCATGACGGGTCTGGCGACCGGACCCGAGCCGGCCACCGCCGGCGGCGTCAAGGTCACGATCATCGTCGGGCCGGTCGAGTCCAGTACCGACCGCTACCGCGATCACGCCCGCGGCTATGCCGATCTCGCACGATCACTGGGCGCCACCGTGGTCGAGGTGTACAGCCCCAACGCGACATGGAAGCGTGTCAAGGCCGCGGCCAGGGGCGCCAACATCCTGATCTACCTCGGGCACGGCAACGGGTCCCCCAGTCCCTACGGTGCCTTCTCGCCGCTGCGCCGGAACGGCATGGGGCTGAATGCGACGGCCGGCAACGGCAACCGGAACGTCAAGTACTACGGCCAGTGGTGGATGAACCACCGCCTCGACCTCGCGAAGGACTCGGTCGTGCTGCTCAACCACCTCTGCTATGCGTCCGGGAACTCCGAACCGGGTCGCAAGCTGCCGAGCACCTCGACAGCCAAGCAGCGAGCTGACGGGTACGGCTCGGGCTTCTTCCGCGCCGGCGCCCGCGCGGTCTTCGCCAACGGGCATGGCAGCCTGTCGTCGATCATCGTGGACCTCCTGACGAGCGACAAGAATGTCGGGCAGATCTTCCAGGACGACCCGGCCTACGATGGCGGCCGGGACTGGAAGTTCGGATCGGCGAAGACGTCGTTCTCGACCGTCTGGATGGATCCGGAGTCGAAGGGTCGCTACTACCACGCGGTCAGCGGCAAGCTCGGCCTCGACGCGAGCGCGGTGCGCGCCGGGGACTGACGCCCCCTAGCCACGAGTGAACGGCCCGGCATCCGCCGGGCCGTTCTGATTCCCCGCCCACCTTCCGGCATGCGCCGACGTGTTCCGATTCTGCCGGCCCCGATCCGTGCCGCTGCTACAACGGCGACCTACATCTACATAAATAGCAAGCGTGTATTGACAAAGAGAAAGGCATACGCTACAAACCATCCATCACATCACCTGATGGAGCCACGCACATGCCACACGATGTCATCGCGACCTGTCCGGTCTGCGCGGAGGAGCTGGCCGTCACGCGGCTGCACTGCGCGGCGTGCGGGACCACACTCGAGGGCGACTTCAGCGTCGGCCGGTTCGGACGCCTGACACGCGAACAACTGGCCGTCCTGGAGAGCTTCCTGCGGGCCCGCGGCAACCTGCGCGACATGGAGCGGGAACTCGGGATCAGCTATCCGACCGTGCGTTCGCGCGTCGAAGCCGTCGTCCGGGCCCTGGGTTTCGGGCCCCGCACAGACGACGAGAGCGACGCGGTGCCGGAACCGCCGGCGGTCGATGACGGCGCGCCGACCGTCGCCACACCGCGCTTCGCCACGCGAGCGGACGTCCTGGCGGCGCTGGCCAAGCACGAGATCGGGACCGATGAGGCGTCGGCCGCGATCGTGTCCTTGCGGAGCAAGCGATGACGACATCGATCGCCGCTCCCGTCCTCGAGCACGTGATCGGCCAGGTCGGCCGCTTGACGGTCCGGCTCCAGATCACCGATGTCCGCCTCCGCGGCGTCTTGGGCGACACCGTGCGCGTCTTCGCGTCACCCGAGGCGTTCGAGGGAAGCGTCGATGTCGCTCGGACACCGGGATCGCTGATGCTCCGCGCCGGCCGCGGGCTGGTCCTCGCGGGACTCCGTGGACGCGCGAAGCCGACGCCGGACCTCCTCATCGAGGTCCCGTTCGGGGCCGACGTGATCGTCGAGAACGGGTCCGGCGCGATCGACGCGACGGCCCTGGCGGGCGTGCAGCGCTATCGAGGGGTGTCCGGTGACGTGACGCTTCACGATGCGCGTGGCGACGTCACCGCCGATGCCATCTCCGGCGATATCGAGGTGACGGCGCACGAGCCCCTGTCGGTCCATGCGCGCACGGTCTCCGGCGATCTACGGATCCGTGCCGCGGACCTCGTGGCCGTCGACGCGATCACGACGAGCGGCGACATCCTGGTCGCGGGCCGGCTCGCTGGTGCTGGTCCGTTCGCCGTGACGTCGGTCAGCGGCGACACGGCCATCGCCCTCACCGGCGACGCGGTCGTCGAAGTACGATCGGCGGCCGGCCGGATCCGAGCGGACGTCGAACAGACCGGTGGCAGTGGCCAGACCGGACGGCGCACGATCACCTTCGGACGGGGTGGGCCATCGATGCGGGTCCAGACGCTGTCGGGCGACGTCCGGCTCGCTCGTCCGATCGCGGCCCCCGCCCTCGAGGCCCCGCTCGCGCTATCACCACCGCTATCCCCTCGGCCGTCGTCCCCGATGATCGAGGCGGATCGCCGGAGCGTCCTGCGAGCCCTCGAGGACGGCGAGATCGACGCGTCGGAGGCGGGAACCCGTCTGGACGCCATCGACGCGCGGGAGGCCGCCGCGTCTGAAGGGAGTCTGCGATGACGGACGCCGCACAGCGCCGGATCCTCGATCTGGTCTCGTCCGGTCGGCTGAGTGCTGAGGAGGCGAGCCCCATCCTCGATGCCCTCGACCGGGCGGAGACAGCGTCGACGGTCGGCGACACCATCGGCCGCGCGAGCGCTCGACCCGCGGCGGGTGCGTCGAAGGCGTCCTCCGACGACGCGCCCGCCCGCGCGGTCCGCATCGAAGTCAGCGACAAGGGCCGATCCGTGGTGAACCTTCGGGTCCCGCTGGCCCTTGGTCGCGCCGCCCTGGACCGGATCCCCGGGTTGTCCGAGTCGATCACCGATCGGGTCCGCGAGGCCCTCACCAACGGCTACAAGGGACCCATCGTCGACATCGACGACGACGGCGATGGCGTCCGGATCGTCATCGAGTAGGAAAGGACAGAAGAGACATGCGACCCAAGTGGAACCGCGACCCCAGCCGCGGCGACCCGACATTCGAATTGGCCGCGGCGCGGCTCGACGACCAACGGCAGCGTGCCGCGCAGGAGCGACTGGTGTCCCGCGAGGCCACGATCGTCCCAGGCATGCGCTGGACGATCGGTGGTTGGCTCATCACCCTCGGCCGCGCGATCAGGACGACGCCGGTCACTGCGGGCGATGCGTTCACCCGCTAGCTGACGATCGTGCCGCCCTGCATGACGCTGGCGGGGCGGCGAAGGATCTCGATGTCCTCCAGCGGGTCGGCGTCGATGGCGACCAGGTCCGCGTACTGGCCCACGTCGAGCGAACCGACGCGGTCGTCCCAACCCATGCAGGCCGCCGCGACGAGCGTGGCCGACCGGATCGCCTCGAGCGAGGTCTGCCCGAGGCGGACCTGGTAGCCCAGCTGGGTCGCGACCATCGGGTGCGGGTAGACCCCGCTGTCCGTGCCGTACGCGATCCGGACCCCGGCGCGGACGGCAAGGCTGAACGCGTCGCGCTGGGCCTGGGTCGTGGCGTCGTTCTTGGCCAGCGTCTCCGCCGGCCAGCCGGCGCGGCGCCCCTCCTCGGCGATCCAGTCGCCGTCGTAGACGTCCGCGACCAGGTACGTGCCGTGCTCGACGAGCATCGCGATGCCGTCCGCGTCGATCAGCGACGCGTGCTCCACGGATCGGACGCCGGCGCGGATGGCGGCCTTGATGCCTTCGGCACCGTGCGCGTGGGCGGCCACGAACAGCCCAAGGGCACCGGCCTCCTGGACCGCAGCGCGGATCCAGGGTTCCGGCAACTCGATCGCCCCGGGATCCGTGCCGAGCGTCAGGACCGCGCCCGTGACGATCAGCTTGATGACCGTCGCCCCGCCATCGGCGAGGGCGCGGACCCTCGCCCGGACCTCGGCTTCATCGCGGACCACGCCGAACCGCAGGGCGTCGGGCAACCCCATCGACGGCGCATCCGAGGACACCTCGCCACCACCACCGGGGGAGGTGATGAACGCTCCGGCGCACTGCATCCGAGGCCCGGGCGTCCAGCCGCGGTCGATCGCGTCGCGCAGGGCGACATCGGTGAAGGCCCAGAACGCCCCGACGTCGCGGACCGTCGTGAACCCCGCCCGGAGCGTGTCGCGGGCGTTCCTGACGCCGCTGAGGACCTCGGCGACCGCGGTCGAGTCGATGGCTGGGATGCCCGCGTCCTGCGCGAGACCGACGAGGTGCGCGTGGCAGTCGATGAGCCCAGGGATCACCCAGTCGCCCGCGATCGCGACAGCCTCGGGGGCCGCCGGTCCGCCATCGCCCGGGGCCACGACCGCCGCGATCCGGCCCTGATCGTCCACGAACAGCCGTCGGTCATCAAGCCAGGTGCCTGTCGCCACGTCCAGGAGGTGGCGGGCATGAAGCACGGACCGGATCGGCACCATGGCCCGAGCCTAGCAGGCTCGCTACCATGCACCCATGACCGATCCCACCGTCCGACTGCCATTCACCGGTGACGACGAGGCCGACCAGCTACTCGTCAGCGACCCGCTCGCGCTGCTCATCGGGTTCGAGCTCGATCAGCAGGTCACCGTCCAGAAGGCCTTCTCCGGCCCGGCCGAACTGCGCCGCCGGGTCGGCCACCTCGACGCGGCCACGCTCGCCGCGATGGATCCGGCCGAGCTCGACCGAGTCTTCCGGACCCCGCCGGCGCTCCATCGATTCCCCGGTGCGATGGCGGTCCGTGTGCAGGACCTGGCCCGGGCGATCGCCACCGACTACGCCAATGACGCGGCGCGGGTCTGGACCGAGGCGGCGACCGGCAAGGACCTGGAGGCCCGGTTGCGGGGGCTCCCCGGGATCGGCGACATGAAGGCCCGGGCGCTGATCACGATCATCACCAAACGCCTCGGTGTCCGCCCTCCGGGATGGGAGGACGTCCTGCCGCCGCACCCGACGCTGGGCGACGTGGATTCACCCGAGGCACTGGCCGCGTACCAGGCCGGCAAACGCGCCAAGAAGGCCGAGGCGCGCGCCGCGAAGGAAGCGAACCGCTCAGCCGCCGCTGACCGGTGACGGTCGCCGGCCCGCGTTCAGCCAACGAGCGTCGCGACGAGGTGCTCGAGTTCGGCGGCCGGGTCGTCGCAGAGGCCGGTGTGGACCTCGGATGGCTGGATGACGGTGCTTGCCGGGGATACGAGCCAGTGGAACCGCTCCGCGATCCCGAGTCGGGCGATCGGTCCGGCGGCGGGGTCGCCCGCCGCGATGCGCTCGATCGCCTCGAGGTGCGGACGCAGGCCCTCCGCGTCGAGACCCGGCGCGATCGCCGCGATCCGGTCCGGATCCAGCGCGACCCGGGCACCAAGGAACGCGCGTGACCGACAGAGCAGCACCACGCCGACGTTGATCTGCTCACCGCGCTCCACGCGCGGCACGACCCGCACCATCGCGTACTGGTAGACGTCACGCGGCGCGGGCACGGTCGGCGTCCTCCACGAACCTGCGCGGCGCTTCCAGCCGACGACCCAGGTACCGGACATACGCCGATCGCTGCGCGTCGGCATCGCCGATCACCGGATCCGCCGGGAGCCAAGCATCCGGTACCGCCTCGACCAGCCGTTCGACCAGCGCGACGTCCACGCGCCCGGCCAGGCGATCGTCGGCCGCCGCGATGGAGCCGGCGAACGGCAGCAGCACATGCTCGGCCAGCCGGTCGAACCCGCGCCGGGCGTGCGCGTCCGGGTCGCGCCACGTGTGGTGGACGAAGAGCGCCGCGCCGTGGTCGATGAGCCAGGTCCGCCCATGCCAGACGAGCAGGTTCGGGTTCTGCACGGACCGGTCGGGGTTCGTGATGAGGCCGTCGAGCCACACGATGTCGGCAGCGGTGTCGGGGTCCATCGCGGCAAGCGATGTGGAGGCGGCCGGGTTGAACATCAGGGCGCCCGGCAGGAAGTCGAGGCCGAGGTTCCGGCCACCGCTGGCCCGGACCAGGTCCTGGATCTCCTGGTGCGGCTCGGCGTCGCCGAGCGCCGGGTCGAGCTCGACACCGACGATATCGGGGACCGTCAGGCCAACGGCGCGCGCGAGCTCACCACCGAGCCACTCGGCCACGAGCGCGCGCGGCCCCTGTCCGGCGCCCCGGAACTTGACCACGTACAGCCCGTCGTCATCGGCCTCCAGGAGCCCGGGCAAGGACCCTCCCTCGCGGAGGGCGGTCACGTAGCGCGTCGCCGTCACGATCCGCATCGGCCGAAGCCTACCCGACGATCGGTGCTGCCCGTGCAGGTGCGCACCGTTCCGACGAGCGGTTTCCGCCGCGGGCGACTACGCTCCGCGGATGACCGACTATGACGAGCAGGGGCTCCTGATCGACCTCGAACCCGAGGCAGGCCGCCTCTACGACCGCCACGCCAAGGTGGCGCAGGAGTGGTTCCCCCACGACTACATTCCGTATCGCCTCGGACGCGACTTCGACAAGGAGCCCTGGACGCCAGATCAGCCGCGCCTGACCGGGGTCGCCCAAACCGCGTTCGAGATCGGCCTGCTCACCGAAGACAACCTGCCCTCCTATCACCGGCTCATCCACGGGATGTTCGGATCCGGCGATGGAGCGTGGATCAACTGGATCGGGCGCTGGACCGCCGAGGAAGGTCGTCACGCCATCGTGCTGCGCGACTACCTGACCGTCACTCGCAACATCGACCCGATCCTCATCGAGCGGGGCCGCATGACGCAGCTCCAGACCGGCTACGACCGCGACTCGATCGACCCGCTGCGCGGGCTTGCCTACGTGGCCTTCCAGGAACTGGCGACGCGGATCTCGCACCGGAACACCGGGCGCTACTCGGACGACCCGGTCGCCGACAAGATCATGATCCGGATCGCGGCCGACGAGAACTTGCACATGGTGTTCTACCGGGACATCCTCGGCGCGGCGATCCAGCTCCAGCCCTCGGCGGCGGTCCGCGCCATCGTCCATGAGATCCTCGCCTTCGAGATGCCGGGCAACGGGATCCCGGGCTTCATGCGCAAGGCGGCCGCGATCGCGAAGGCTGGCATCTACGACATGCGCGTCCACCGCGACGAGGTCCTCCTGCCGATCATCCGGCATTGGGGCCTGTTCGAGCTCCCGGGTCTCGACGCGTCGGCCAAGGCCGCCCTCGATGTCCTCGCCGCGCACCTCGCCAAGCTCGACGAGGCCGCCAAGCGGTTCGAAGCCCGACTCGCCGCGTCCGGGGTCACCCGGATGGCCGCCCCGAGCTGAGCGTCGCGACGGCCGCGTGACCGAGGAGCCGACCCCGCGGCGAACGCGACCGAAGTTCACGCTGCCCGATCACGACCTCGACGAGACACCGACGGCGACGTTCGAGGCCCTCGTCTATGGGCCGCCGGCGCCGAAGTCGACACGACGCCAGCGCAAGTTCTCGCTCCCGGACCACCATCACGAGGAGACCGTCGGAGACCGCATCGAGGCGTTCCTCGACGGGCCTCCGGCCCGGCGTCGGCGTCCGCCGCGCCACGCGAAGCGTCGGCCGATCGAATTCGGCTCACCGGCCGACCTCCAGGCGGAACTCCGTCGTGAAGCGACTCGCCAGGCGCGCTATGGCCGGCCGATGGCCGTGCTGGTGATGGCGGTCCTGACCGACCGGTTCGTGCTGGGCGCCGCCGACGCGGCGGACCGCCGGTTGCGCGAGATCGTCGGTCGGGAGGTGCGCGAGACGGACCGAGCCGCGCGGGTCGCCGTCGGCCGCTTGCAGGTCATGCTCCCGGAGACGGGTGAGGACGAAGCGGCGAACCTTGCGACCCGCATCGAGCGCGCGTTCCGTGCCCCCACCGAGGACGGTGTCGGCGGGGGCGAGCTGCACATGGAGATCGTCATCCCGCGCCGGGGCATGGACCCGATCGACGCGCTGGCCGACGGTGAGCGCCGGCTCGCAGAGGCGCTCGGACGGCACCCGACCTCGTCGACGGCGTAGCGCGAGGGGTCCCGGTCCGTCAGATCCCGCCCGAGAACGTGTCGCAGTCGCTCGCGGGGTCACCGCCCTCATACCCGGCGGAGAACCATGCCTGGCGCTGCTCCGCGGACCCGTGCGTGAAGGCACTCTCGTTCACGCTGCCACCGCTCGCCTCCTGGATCCGGTCGTCGCCCACCGCCGCGGCCGCCTCGAGCGCATCCGCGATCTGCACGCGCGTCACCGGTGCCAGGATGCCCGCTTCCGCGTGGGCCGCCCAGACACCCGCATAGCAGTCGGCCTGGAGCTCCGTGCGGACCGAGCCGCCCTCCGGCCCAGCGCCCTTGGACTGTGGGCTGCCCAGCACGCCCGTCAGGTCCTGGACGTGGTGGCCGTACTCGTGGGCGACGACGTACGCCTGGGCGAACGGTCCGGCATCGGTCCCGAACCGCTCGCGGAGGACCTCGAAGAAACCGAGATCGAGGTAAACGAGCTGGTCGCTCGGGCAGTAGAACGGGCCACTCGCGGCGCTGGCGGGCCCGCAGGCGCTCTGGGTCGAGCCGGAGAAGAGCACGGTCTTCGAGGGCTTGTACTGGCCCGCGTCGAACGCCCCGGTCCAGTACGTCTGCACGCTGTTGACGTACCCGAGGATGCGGCAGTCGTCCCGCTCGTTCGCGTCGGCGCCGGTCCGGCACTCCGTCGCGAGGGCGGAGCTCTCCGGCCCCGTGACATTGCCCGGCTGAAGCAGCGGTCCGAGATCCTGTGGGTTGCCACCGAGGAGCACGTAGCCCAGGAGCAGGATCAGGCCGAGACCGCCGCCACCGATCGCGATGCCGCCGCGACCACCCATGCCGCGGCGGTCCGAGATCTGGCCGGGGTCGAGCCTGGCACCGGGATCGAAGGTCATGGAAGCCTCGCACTGGGACGCGGGTAGACCGACATCCTACGGACTCGCCCCGGACAGCGCCATCGCACGACCGATGGACCCCGTTTCATCGAGCTCACAGGTCGAGTCGACGCAGGCAAGTCGACCTTGCGGCGAAGTCTTAGGTCTCTAGACATGATGCCTCGAAATCTTGATACTTCCTATCTATGGATGCTAGAGACGCCGGCGGACCCAACGCCCTGCGGGTGGGACAGGCCGCCGAGATGCTCGGCGTCACCGTGGAGACGCTGCGCCGGTGGGAAGTGGACGGTCGCCTCAAGATGGAGCGGTCGGCCGGCGGACAGCGCCTGGTGTCGATCTCGGACGTCACCCGACTGCTCGCGGAGCGACGCGGTCGGTCGGCGGATCGTCCGATCGTGGCCCAGTCCGCGCGCAATCGCTTCCCGGGCATCGTCACGCGCATCGAGCAGGATCGCGTCGCCGCGGTGGTCGAGGTGCTGGCCGGCCCGCACCGCCTCGTGAGCCTGATGACCGCCGAGGCCGTCGATGAACTGCGCCTCAAGGTGGGTGACGAGGCGGTCTGCGTCGTCAAGGCGACCAACGTCGTCGTCGAGATCCCGTCGTCCTAGGTCCGGCCCGTGCGTCGTCGCGTCGCGGTCCTGCTCGTCGTCGCCGCGACCCTCGCGATGTCCCTTGGCGGCTGCTCGAGCGACGGCTCCCAGTCGACGACCCTGACCGTCTACGCCGCGGCGTCGCTCACCGACCCGATGGTCGAGATCCGGGCGGCGTATGAGGCGGCCGTGCCCGGTCTCGAGATGACGGTGTCCACCGATTCGTCCGCGGCCCTCGCCGCGCAGATCCGAGAAGGCGCGCCGGCCGACGTGTTGCTCGCCGCGGATCAGGGCACGCCCCGCGCGCTGCTCGACGACGGGTCGGCCATCGGGCGGGCGGTGACGTTCGCGTCGAATGCCCTCGTCGTCGTCGTGCCGGCCGGCAATCCTGCCGCGATCCGAACGCCGGCCGATCTCGCGGCGCCCGGGGTCAGGATCATCGCCGCCGGCGACGCGGTGCCGATCACCCGCTACGCCACCGAGCTCGTCGCCGGACTCGCGACCCTGCCCGGCTATCCGGCGGGGTTTGCCGAGCGTTACGCCGCCAACATCGCGTCACGCGAGGACAACGTCCGCGCGGTCCTCGCGAAGATCGAACTCGGGGAGGGGGACGCGGGGATCGTCTACATCACGGACGCCCGGTCCTCGTCGGCCATCGAGATCGTGGAGGTGCCGGACGGCGCTCGCGTCGTCGCGACCTATGACGGTGTCGTGATCGCGACCGCGGCGGACGAGCCTGGAGCCGCCGTATTCCTGTCGTGGGTCGCGGGGCCGGACGGCCAGGCGATCCTTGGCCGTTTTGGCTTCGGGGGGCCGCCATGACGGGCTCGACAACCGCGACCTGGGGTGGTCGGTCGCTCTCGGCCGTGGCGGCGCTGTTCGCCGGCTTCCTCGCGCTGCCGATCGCGGTCCTCGTCGTCCGGGCGGTGCTCGACGGGTCGCTCGGGACGGCGCTGGGCTCCCCGAGCGTCGCTGACGCGCTGACACTGAGCCTCGCCACGACCGCGGCGAGCCTCGTGCTCAGCGTCGCCCTCGGCCTGCCGCTGGCCTACGTGCTGGCCCGTCGCCGGTTCCCGGGCAAATGGCTCGTCGAGGCGATCGTGGACCTGCCGATCGTGCTGCCTCCGTCGGTCGCTGGTCTCGCGCTGCTGCTCGTCTTCGGTCGGCGCGGCGTCCTCGGCGAGCCGCTCGACCTCCTCGGACTCGCGATCCCGTTCACGACGGTCGCGGTCGTCCTCGCCCAGACCTTCGTGTCGGCCCCGTTCTTCATCCGGGCGGCCCGCACGGGTCTTGCCACCGTCGACCGCGACCTCGAGGACGCGGCACGGGTTGACGGTGCGTCGGACCTGCACCTGTTCCGGACCATCACCGTCCCACTGGCATCCCAGGCCCTGGCCGCAGGGCTCGTCATGACCTGGGCGCGGTCGCTGGGCGAGTTCGGCGCCACGATCATGTTCGCGGGCAACATCGGCGGCCGGACCCAGACCCTGCCGCTGGTCGTCTACGGCGAGTTCCAGGCGGGCGGGCTCGACGCCTCGATCGCGGCCGCCGCCATCCTGATCCTGGCGGCGTTCGGTGTGCTGGTCGCGGTCCGGGCGCTCCACTGGGGCCAGGCGCTCGACGGACGAGCAGTGACCTGACCGGGCGCCCGCACCGGGACGGTGGAGCCGGCCTCAGGGAGCCACGGATCAGCGTGAAGGGCTGTCGGTCCCGCGGTCGGCGAGGAACCGCTCGATATCCGCGATGAGGTCGTCGCCGGCGGGCAGCCGCTGCTCATCGACCATGGCCTCCAGCCGCTCGACATAGGAGCGCGTCGTCTCCTCCACCGCGGTCGCGGTGTCGAGACGCGTGCGGAGCTGGCGGGCCTCGTCCGCGAGGTCACCCGCGGGCAGGGGGACGCCAAGGTGTCGACCGAACGTCTCGAGCAGTTCGAGGGCGGCCGCCGGATACGGCCCGGAGATGTAGTGCGGGACCTGGGCGAAGTAGCCGAGCGCCGGGATCCCGGCCCGGGCCATCTCGATCTCGAGCGCCGAGACGAGCGCGGACGGGACCCGCAGCGTGCCGGCCGGGCCCGCCGGGACATCGGCGCGGAGCAGTCCCGGGGCCGATTCCGTGCCAAGGATCGGCACGGGCCGGGTATGCGGCACGGCGGCGGGGATCGCGCCGAGGCTGACCCACTCGGCGACGCCGAGCCGATGAGCGAGGTCGACCGCCGCGGCCACCAACTCGCGCCAGCGGTAGTCCGGCTCCATGCCGACGAGGATAAGGAGGTCCCGATCGCCGGCGCGCGTGTGGCGGATGACGAGTTCGGGCCAGGTCAGTTCGGTCAGGCGCCCGTCCACGATCTCGAGCGGGGGTCGGCGAGCGCGATAGTCGAACAACCGGTCGGCATCGAAGGTGACGATCGCCGGCGCGTCCGCGGCGAGCTGTCCGAGCGCCGTCGTGGCCGCGGAGCCGGCATCGACCCAGCCGTCGAACGCGGCCACCACTGTCGGCGCGACGAGGTCGCCTGGATCATCGAGGCGGAACAGGCTCACCCCGCAAGGATAGGCTCAGGACGGCGACGGAGCCGCCGAGGCCGGTGGCACCTCGCCCGCCGGGCCGGCCGAGAGCGTGCCGATGAACCGTGCCGCGAGATCCTCGTCGCCGCCGTCGATCACGAAGAGGTAGTCCTCGATGATGTACGCCCACCAGAACGACTCGCCTTCGGCCTCGCCGCCACGGGTGACGGTCTTGTCGCCGATGGTCACCGTGGAGGTCACGAACTCCGGGAACGAGGCCACGATGTCCGCGATCCAGGCATCACGGATCACGTCGGGAGCCAGCCCGTCGGCCTGGTAGACGCTCACGACGCCGTCGAGCTCGAAGTCGGCATCCGCCGCGGTCGCCCCGTGCAGGTCCGCTTCGGTCTTGCCCGCTGCCTCGAGGGCCGCGACGATCTCCTCGGTCAGCCCGTCGTCCGGCCCGTACAGCCCCGCGGACCAGCTCTGCTTCTCGAGCGTGTAGCCGTCGGCAGCACTCGGGAGCAGTGCTTCGAGTTCCGGGAATTCGTGGCTCGCCTCGATCGGCTCCTCGTCGATGAACTCGTCGGGGTCGGGCGTGTCGCTCGCCCGGGCGGTGATCGTCGCCCCGTCGTTGAGGACCATCACGGCCACGACCGTCCAGCCCGCCGTCGCGATGATGATGGCCGCGATCGCCAGCGCCGGCCAGAAGGATCCGCCCCCGGGCGGACGCGATTCGGGCCGCGGATCACCCGCCTCAGCGAGCCGCGCCCGTCGGACCTGCGTACCACGTTCGCGCACGACGCCTCCCTCAGCCTCCCAGGTGCTCGGCCAGGAACCGGATCTTGGCCTGCTCGTGGAAGCCCTGGCCGCCCTCGTGGCCGTTGAACGGATACTCCACGATCCGCTTCGGTCCGCCGTACGCGTGGTAGGCGGCATAGACCGTGGACGGCGGCGTGATGTCGTCCATGAGTCCCACCGAGAACAGCGCTGGGGCGACGGCCCGCCGGCCGAGCACGGCCGTATCGATGTAGGACAGCGTCCGGAGCGCGAGGTCGAGATGATCGCGGTGGGCCTTCAGGTAGCGAGCGACCTCCGCGTAGGGTTCGGTCGCCACCAGGGTGATCGCGCGCGGGAAGTCGCTCAGGAACGGGACATCGGTGGCCACCGCGACCACGTCCGGGACGAGCGCCGCCGCCGCGATGCTCAGGGCGCCCCCCTGTGACCCGCCGGTGACCGCGACGCGGGCGCCATCAACGACCGGATGCGAGCGGATCGTCTCGATGGCGCGCGCGGCATCGGTGTAGACGCGCCGGTAGAAGTAGCTGTGCGGGTCGGTGATCCCCGCCGTCATGAACCCCGGGCTCGACGGTGCCCCACCGGCGCCGGGGTCGGGGGTATCGCCGACGAACCACGACGACCCCTGGCCGCGCGTATCCATCACGAGGTGGGCATACCCGGCGGCCGCCCACAAGGCGCGTTCGTGTGGCAGGCCGCGACCGCCGCCGTACCCGATGTACTCGACCACCCCCGCCAGCCGGTCGGCCCGATGGCGTGGCAGGTGCAGCCAGCCGCGGATGCGGTGACCACCGAACCCGGAAAAGGCGACGTCGAACGTCTCGATGGTCGCGAGACCGTTCTCGACCGGGTCGAAGGTGGGCGCGAGATCGATGGCGCGCGCCTCGGCGAGGGTCGTCGCCCAGAAGGCGTCGAGGTCCGGAGGCGCCGGCAGCGCCGGATCGTAGGCGCGGAGCTGGTCGAGGGGCAGGTCGAACTGGGGCACCGGGATCGCTCGCTACGCCGGGTCTGTCGGCCAGCGCGCCGGGGCGGGCGCGGAACGGGGCAGGTCCGCCCAGTCGGCTCGGACCGGGGAGAAGATGTCGATCACGACCGCGCCGTCCGGACCCGCGACGGCGTCATGCGGTTGGTCCGACGGGATCCGCCACGTGCCGCCCGGCCCAAGCGTGCGCCGCTCGCCGTCGATCGTGAACGTGATGCTGCCGGTCAGACAGATCCCCATCTGCTCGTGGACGTGGTGATGCTCGGGAACGACGGCGTCGGGGGCCAGTTCGAGGACCGCGAGGCTCGCGTTGGATCCGGTGATCACGCGAGCCTTGACCGTCTCGCCCCAGACATCGAGTGCCGGGACATCACTGATATCGACGAGGTTGCTCATGGCCGCGATTCTGACACGTCCCCGGGAATCGAACGACCCGAGTCGACTGACGACTCGGGTCGGGGATCGCACGGGTGTTGCGGGCCGACGTTCGGCCCGCGCCGAGAGGGGACTAGCCGCGCTGGCTGCGGAAGCAGTCGCTGCAGTACACGGGCTTGCCACTGGTTGGACGGAAGGGGACCTGGGCCTCCTTGCCGCACGATGAACAGGTCGCCGCGAACATCTCGCGAGGACCGCGGTCGCGGTCGCCGTAGCCACCGCCGCCACCACCACCGCCGTAGCTACCGGCGCCGCTCGAATAGCCGCCGCCGTAGCTGGAACCGCCACCCTCGCTGTTGCGGGCAGCCTTGCGGCTGGCGCGACAGGACGGGCAACGGCGCGGCTCGGTGAAGCCGCGCTGTGAATAGAAGTCCTGCTCGGACGCGGTGAACACGAATTCTTGTCCACAGTCCGCACAGGTCAGGTTCTTGTCGTTGTACACGGAAACAGAAACTCCTCTCGGCGATCCGACGCGATCCCTTCATCGGGTTCTCGCGTCAGTCGTGAGAGGAGTCCGAGTGCGTCGTTTCGACGTATGTGGCCGCGAACGTTTTCACGGCGCTACGCCGCGCATCCTACGCGCTCTCGCTCGATCTGGCTAGCCCCAAGTTCGGGGCGCCCGGGAAGGTCGCGACGCGGACGATCGAGCAACTGACGGACGGCCCGCCCGGATGGACGGGCCGACCGCTGGATTAGGCGGCGCGCACCTTGGCAGCGCGCGGGCCCTTGGGATTGCTTTCGATCTCGAACTCCACCTGCTCGCCGCCTTGGAGGCGGTCGAAATCAAGGGAAGCGTCGAGTCCGTCGCGATGGAAGAAGTACTCCTTCGCATCGTCGGCGGTGATGAAGCCAAAGCCTCGCTCGGCGATGACCTTCTTGATGGTTCCGGTGGTCATCTGCGACCTCCTACACTCCCGAACTGGGATGGGCAGTCGCACGGCCTGTTCGAAAGGGCCGACCGCACGGAGCGTCGCGAGTTGCGACAAGGCGTAGAGCGTAGCACGGATGTGCGATTCGACCCGAACCCCGCTATCGTCGAGCCGCCGAAGACGCCACCATCCGGGAGGCACCGTCCTGACTGGCCCACTCTGGAACGAGGCGATCGAGACGCTCTCGGCGCACGAACGGCGTCGCCTGGAAGCGTCGCGCCTGGTCGAGCAGATCGCCTACGACCATGCCACGAGCGAGTCATACCGGACGCGGCTCGACGCCGCCGGCGTCCGACGCGGCGACATCCGTGACGTGGAAGACCTCGCCCGGGTCCCGTTCATGGAGAAGCGGGATGTGGCCGATTCCCAGGCGGATGGCACGTTGCTCGGCCTGAACCAGTGTGCGCCGCTCGACCGCATCGTCCGCATCCAGGCCACCGGCGGGACGACGGGCCAGCCCATCCGGATCGGGCTCACGCGACGTGATGTGGCTGACTACAGCGAGATGGGCGCCCGGGCGCTGTGGGCGATGGGCTGCCGGCCGGGCGACATCGTCTTCGAGTGCATGAACTACAACCTGTACTCGGGTGGCCTCAGCGACCATCTGACGTTCGAGACCCTTGGTGCGGCCACGATCCCGTTCGGGGTCGGGCACAGCGAGCGGTTGCTCACGATGATGGCCGGGCTCCGCGAGCCGGTCGGCATCTGGGCGACGCCCTCCTATGCCGTGCGCCTCGCCGATGTGGCGGCGGGGCTCGGGCTCGATCCGCGGACGATCGGGCTCCGCAAGGGGTTCTTCTCGGGTGAGGCGGGGATGCAGGTCCCGGGCTATCGCGAGCGGATCGAGGAGACGTGGGGGATGGTGGCGCGAGACCAGTACGGGACCGGCGAGCTGGGGCTGCACTCCGGCGAGTGCGAGGCGCAGGACGGGGTCCACTACGGCGGGGTCGGGATCGCCATCGCGGAGCTGATCGACCCGGACACAGGTGATGTCCTTCCGTTCACCGACGGCCAGCAGGGCGAGGTGGTCTACACCTCGATCCATCGCGAGGCCAGCCCGCTCCTGCGCATGCGCTCGCACGACGTCATGCAGGTGTTCACGGACCCATGCCCGTGCGGTCGCACGAGCTTCCGATTCCGCATCCTCGGACGATCCGATGAGATGTTCATCGTGAAGGGCGTCAATGTCTTCCCGCTTTCGGTCCAGACGGTGCTCATGACGCTCGTGCCAGAGCTCACCGGGGAGTTCCGCGTGGTCATCGACCGTCCGCCCCCGATCGACTATCCGGTGCCGATCACCGTTGAGGTCGCTCGCGAGGTCCCGCAGGAGCGCCGGGAGCCGCTGGTTCGTGAGGTCACCGCTCGCTTGAAAGCGGCGCTCGACTTCACGGCGGCCGTCACGCTGGTCGAGCCTGGGACCATCGCGGGCGACGGCAAGACCCGTCGCGTCATCCGCACGTATCGAGGGGAGGTCGCATGACGACGGTCGGACTCGAGGTTCGCGGCGACGTCGCGATCGTCACGCTGGACCGCCCCGGGAAGCTCAACGCGATCGATGCCGAGCTGCTCGACGGTCTGCTGGACGCGATCGGCGTCGTCGCCGGCTCGGACGCCATCGGGGCGGCCGTGCTGACCGGTCGCGGTCGAGCGTTCTCCGCCGGTGGCGACATCACGGCGATGTCCGGGATGGATGACGAGACGTTCGCCGCGACGATCGCCCGATACAAGCAGGTCGCGTCGGCGTTTCACACCTGCCCGAAGCCGATCATCGCGGCGGTCCATGGCTACGCCCTGGCGGGCGGGTTCGAGCTGGCGCTGTTGTGCGACGTGCGGTTCGCGGCGGTCGGCACCCAGTTCGGCTTGCCGGACACGCCCCTCGGACTGAGCCCGACCAGTGGCATGACGTATCTGTTGCCCAGGATCATCGGACTGGGTCGGGCCATGGCCTTGACCCTGTCTGGCGACAGCATCGACGCGCTCGAAGCCGAGCGGATCGGGCTCGTGGATCGGGTCGTGGAGCCGGATGCCCTGCTGGCCGAGGCGGAGGCATTCGCGCATCGGATCGCCGGGTACCCGCGGGTCGGCGTCGCCTGGACCAAGCTCGGGTTTCATCGCGCGCTCGACGGCTCGTTCGAGGACGCGACCCGGAGCGAAGCCGACGCCGAACTCGCCTCCTTCCGGGATCCGGCCACGCGCGAGAACATGCGCGCATTCGTGGACCGCAAGCGCGGGTAGGGTCGGCGCAAAGGTCCCAGCCCCCAGGCCCGGTCCTTGCCCCGGTCCTTGCGCCCGGTCCCCGGTCCTTTCTCCGGTCCTTGCGCCCGGTGCCCGGTCCTTGCTCCCGGTGCACGTTCTTGCACCAGGAGCACACAACAGCGTCGAGACGGTCTGGGACGGCGGCTACGCGTCGCTTCCTTGCCCCTGGTGCAAGAATTGGCGTCGTCGGTGCGGTGCCCCTCGAGTTCTTGCGTCGGGTGCACGAAGACGCGCAGTTGGACGGCTTGGGCGGCCGTTTGTGTGCATGAGGAGCAACATGTGCACGGGGAGCACGGAATCGACCTGAAAACGGCGGCGGACGGCGGCACCGACGGGCGGCACCGACGGGCGGCACCGACGGGCGGCACCGACGGGCGGCACTCGCGAGCGCCAAGCGAGCGCCCATCACGCCCGGCGACGGACCTTACGGCGAGGCGCGGAAGATGAGCCCCGAGGCACCGGCGTCGAGCGTGAGCACGTCGGCTTCGATCAGGTAGTCCGCTGTTGCGGACAGCACGGCCATCACGGCCTGTTCGACCGCCGCAGGACCGGCCTCGCAGCCTCGCTTGGTCAGCGCGATAGGACCGAACGTCAGGGTGTCGGCGGTCACGTCGACCGCCCCGCCGCCGGTGTTGCAGCCGGCCTCGACATCGATGCGGCCCCCGTTGATCCGGATGGCTGCGGCCACACCGACCGGCACGCTGGAGACCGCGTCACCCGTGACGATCCCGTCGAGGACCCAAAGCGTCCCCTCGATCGGCCTGTCCGGCGTCGCCACCTCGGCGTCGAGGAACGTGACCGAGACGGCGCCGTTCGTCAGGACCAGCGTGTCCCCGTCCAGGGCGACGGTGGCACCACCCAGGAACGCCTCGAGCCATGTGTCCTGCTGCATCAGGGGTTCCTCGCAGGCCATCTCGGTCATCGACATCAGTCCCGTGATGAGTCGATCGCCTTCGAGCCGGTAGGTGCCGCCCATCGAGTTGCAGCCGGCCGAGGCACCCAGGTTGCCGTCCTGGAATGTCAATCGGATGCGGGACCCTGGAACCAGGTCCGCTCCAGCGATCGCGGTCGAGAGGTAGATGTGGCCGTCGAGGGTGGCCGACGGACCGGACGTACACGCGGTCGTCGAGGCGGCCAGCGCAAGGACGGCGAGGACGAACAGTCGGAATCGAAGTGGTCGGTGCATGGCCCCGGGACGGGCGGCGCGGCCATCGGGTTCCGGTCGTGTCACAGGGACCCTCATGCATCGGGCGCGATCGAGCCCCGAGCGATGCCTTCCATGAGCCCGACCAGGATCCGCGCGATCGCGTCGTCGTCGAGGCCGCCGGCAGCCAGGGATCGCCACGTCGTGAAGTCGATCGCGTGCCCGACGATGGCGTCGAGAGGGCCTCGAGGCGTCGCCCTGGAACCCGACGGCGTCGTCTAGGCATGCGTCCGACGCAACGGGTCGGCGAGATAGGCAGGGCCACCGGATCGACGTCGAGGAGCAGGCGTGCCGGGTGGCGTCGTTGGCGCGATGCCACGCGATCATCGCCCGCACGCCGCGGTCGAGTCGCTCCTGGCCTGAGGCGATCGAACGCCAGCCGTCCGGTCGGGCACGCAGACGTGGATCCCGTGCGTCGTGCAGGCCTCGTACAACGAATCGATGTCCGGGAAGTGCGCGTAGACCGTGTGTCGCTGCAACCCGGCTCGCGCCGCGATCGCGCTGATCGTGGTCCGCGACGGGCCGATGGTCCGTGAAGGTCGATGCCCCGACACGATGAAATTCTACTTCGATCGCCCTGACCGAGATCTTCCTCGGCATCCGCTAGGAGCCTTCCATCGCGGGTACGGGGCGGACCTTCGACGCGCGATCGGGTGGATCGCATACCTGGTGATCTCGATCCCCGCCCTGGCCGTCGTCTGGTTCATCGGCGTGGCGACTCTCAGCGGAGCGCTCGGCAGCCCGTTCTGATCGTCCGGTCGTGCGACGTCGGGTGTCGTTGACGCCACCCGACAGCGATCCGGTTCCGGCTCGCGAGCGCGCCGTCGCCGATGTCGCCGGCGTGGTGATCTTGGATCCGTGACGAGCTGTCCGACGATCGCCTCGACGCGCTCGCGGTCGAATTCGGGACCACGATCGACATGGCCTGGGTCCCGGACCTCGCCGCCCGGCACGGCCTCGAGGTCACCCTTAGTGGTATTCGCTGACAGCCTGACACCGTGGCTCGATGTCGGACGGCGATGGCTACATCTCCATCGGGCTCATGAGCTGGAAGTAGTTGTCGTCCGGATCGGCGAGCGTGGCGATCGACGAGCCGGGTTGGCCGTCGAAGCCGTACGGCTCGGCGATGACGATCGCGCCGGCGGCCTTCATCCGGTCGAAGTCGCCCTGGACGTCCTTGGTCTCGATGTTCCAGATGATCCGACCGGGGGCGGTGCTCTTGCCCTTGACCTCGGAGTGCGGCCCGACGGTCACGAACCCCGAACCGAGCTGCCAGCCCGTGTAGCCGCCGTCCGAGAACCCGGGCTCCCCGAGGACGCGGGTGTAGTACTCGACCAGGCGATCCGGATCTTCGGACCCGATGAGGATGCTGTTGAAGTCCATGTGCGCCTCCTTCCAGCTCAGTATCGGTGGTCCGGACCGACCGCGTGCGAGACGCTCGCCACGGGACGTGACGGGAATCCGCCGCGCCTGTACCGTCCGCCCATGACCGAGAACGTCCTCGACCGGAGCGGGGAGGCGGCGCTGTATCGGGCGCTGCGGCGGTTCTGGCACCCGGTGGCATGGGCGTCGGATGTCACGGATCGACCGATCGCCGCTCGCCTGCTCGACGAGCCCCTGGCCCTCGTCCGTCTCGACGGGCAGGTCCGCGCCTTCAAGGACCTGTGCGTCCATCGTGGGACGGCCCTCTCGTTGGGTTGGGTCGATGATGGGCGCCTCGTCTGTGCCTACCACGGCTGGACGTACGACCCCGACGGTGTCTGTGTCCGGATCCCGTCGAGCCACGGGACCAACATCCCGCGCAAGGCCCGGATCACGTCCTATGCCGCCGCCGAGCATGCGGGGCTGATCTGGGTCTGCCTGGGTGGCGACGACGCGACCGGCGGCGACGGCACCTCGGAACCCGCGCTGCCACTCCCCGAGTTCCCGGAATGGGACGACGCCACCTACCGCAAGATCACGATCCCCCAGTACGACTGGCACTGCAGCGCCGCGCGTCGCGTGGAGAATTTCGTGGACTTCAGCCACTTCGCGTGGGTCCACGAGGGCATCCTCGGCGATCGTTCGAAGCCCGAGATCCCCGACCATGACGTGATCCGCACCGACACCACGCTCTGGTTCCGGCTCGGCATCGAGGAGCCGGCGACCGAGGTCAAGGGCGACACCGATGCCACCGACCGGATCCAGCGCGACCCGTCGCACTACACGGTGTCCATGCCGTTCACCGTCCGGCTCGATCAGCCGCTCGAGGGCGACCGGCACTTTGTGCTGTTCGTGGCGTCCTGCCCGCTCTCGGCAAAAGAGACCCGCAACTTCACCTGGAACGCGCGCAACTACGACCTGGACCCGGCGCGGGACCAGAGCTTCGTCGACTTCCAGCAGCTGATCCTCGAGCAGGACCGCGTCGTCGTGGAGTCCCAGCGACCCGAAGAACTGCCGATCGACCTGTCCGAGGAACTGCACATCAAGGGCGTCGACCGCGTCTCGATCGACTACCGCCGCTGGCTCGGCGAGATCGCCGCCGGCGCCGACACCCTGTCCGACTGACCCCGTGTCGAGCGGGCGACTCGAACCGGACGCGCGACCCGACCCGGAGGGCGTCGCGTTTCAAGCCGTCGCCCGATCCGATCGGCGGGGCGCGGTCGTGATCCTGGGACTGGCGGTCGTCATCCTGGGTGTCGCGCTGCTGACCCGCGAGTCCGCGCCGCCGGATCGTGACCCGATCGCGGTCTCCAGCGCGTCGCCACAGGGATCGCTCGGCGACAGCCTGATCTCGTCGCCGCGACCGACACCGACCCCCGGCGCGCCCGAACGCGACCCGCGCGTCACGCCACACCCGACGTTCGTCGTGGAACCGGTCGACGCCGGCACGACGACCCTGATACCGCCGGGTGGACCGCCGATCCGGGTGACCGTGGACCTGCCGGCTGGCTGGGCCCGGGCGGGCGACGGCATGGTCGTTCGGTCAGGCGGTGGGGCGCCCGATGGCGCCTCGCTCGGCGTCTGGACGATCGAGCACGTCTTCGTCTTCCCGTGTCGATGGTCGAGCGACGTCTTCGTCGACCCGGCGCTGATGTTTACGGCGGCGGGACAGGCCCGCGCGCTGACCGCGTGGTGGGGGCAGGATCCAGGCGCCCCGCCACCATCGAACGTCTCGATCGCGCCCATCGCGACCCGGCCGTCGCCGGCGCCGTTCCTTGGCTTCGACGCCTGGAACCTCGAGGTTCTTGTCCTACGAGGCTTCGACTTCCACGCGTGCGATGGGGCCCAACTTGTGCTGTGGCGGGCGTCCGACGGCCAGGTCCGCTACGGGCTGGGCCGCGGCGAGCTCCATCGACTCGCGGTCGTGGATGTCGACGGGGTGGTCATCGTCATCGATGCGGCGTCATTCCCGGGGACGTCGGCCGGCGGATGTCGCAGCGCTTGAGGCGATCGTCGAGTCGATCGTGATCGAGCCGACGCCCTAGGTTCGGTAGACCGAGCTGAACGCGTCGTTGAACGAGCCGAGCGACGAGACCCACTGGTTGCAGCAGAACGAGTCGTTGGCGCCGCCGCCGAACCAGTCGACGTAGAACCGCCCGGTCTCGGAGTTGCGACCCTTGTACGAACTGATGCGGTCATTCCAGCCGATGGTCGCGAGGATGTCGTAGTCCTGCGAGGCGGCGATCGAAGCGCCGCCGTACGAGCTGTGTTCATAGAACGTCACGTAGACCACCGCCGCCGCAGCAGCCGTCGCGCCCGCCGGTGCGCGCACCGCGCCCAACGCGACATCGCGGGCCTCCGCGGTCCTGAAGCAATGGATGACCGGGAAGTCGAGGTCATGGCAGTGGTACTCGCCGACGCTGATCAACGGGATCGGCTTGCCGTCGAGGTCCGCCGAACGCGGGCCGTCGTCCATCGCGCCGGCGAGTGCGGACGGGGCCGTCCCTAGGAGAAGACCGAGCAACACGACCATGACCAGCCAGGGACGTGCATGCACTTGTGCCTTCTCCTTTCCCTCAAGGGACGATCCCGAACCGGGCCTCTGCTAGGCTCCCAGCCTATGGGAGCTATCCCGAGCGACCAAGCCGAAAGGACCCTGTTGCGATGGCAGGGAAATCCCTATCGCCCAGTCCTCGACCGGCTCTCGTGGGCACGGCACTTCGCGCCGTTCCTGCCTGGCCTCACGGCGCTGGTCATCGCCATGAGCGCGTTCTCGGCGGCATCGGTCGGGTCGGCGACATCGGGTATCGGTGTCGCCGGCGATCGCGTCGTCAGCGTCGTGCCAACGGGCTTCGCGTGGCACCTCGGCGTCCGCGTCGGACAGTCGGTCGTCGCGAGTGACGTGGAGGCGGAACCGGTGGGCGCATATTTGAGCGTCATGGGCCCGGGTGGCCCGATCGAGGTCGATGAAGGCTTCCAGACCGGCATCCTCCGAAATACCGTCGGGATCGCGATCATCGCCCTGATCCTGGCCGCGGTCGCCGTCGCGAGCCGGGCGGCCGCCCCTGGCGCGAGCACCTTGGCGGCCATGATCGCCCTCCCGCTGGCATCGGTCCCGCTGTCGGTGCAGGGCGATCCGCTGGCATCCACCGCGGGCCTCGCGGCCGCCGCGATCGTGCCGGTCGGCTGGGGGATCGCCCGATTGCGCTGGCGCCGCGTCCGGATCGTCGCCGCGGCGCTCGCGTTCGTCGCGCTCGGTGCCTGGGCGGTCACGAGGTTGCTGGGCCTTGATGCCCATTCGGTGCTCGACGGGCTCCGGTCGACCGTCGGTCTTGGGTTCACGCTCGTCGCGGCGGTCGCGCTCCTGCTCCTCCCCGCGTGGCGCGCCCGCGGGACCCGCGGCGCCATCCGGATCCGCCCGCTCGACGTGCTGGTCTTCGGCGTCCTGTTCGGCGGCAGCGTGGTGATGCTCAACGTGCTCTATGTGCCCGAACTGATCGTGGCGGGGATCCTCGTGGCCGGTCTCGCGATCTATCCGGCGACCCGCCACCGACTGACCGCCGGCGCGGATCGGCTGGTCCTCGGTGGCGTCCGTGAGACCGCCGCGATCGCCGCGACGGAGCGAGAGCGCTCCCGGATGGCCTCCGAACTCCACGATTCGTCGATGCAGGAGCTGAGCGGGATCATCCGCCAGCTCGAGCGGCTCCCCGAGGCAGGCCCGGAGCGCGACGCTCTCCGCGACGTCGCCGAACGTCTCCGCGAGGTGGCGACCGGGATGCGCCCGCCGATGCTGGACGACCTTGGGTTCGTGCCGGCCCTCGGCTATCTTGCCGACCGGGCCGCCCGACCGGACCGAACCGTCCGGGTCGCCATCGATGACTCGACCGGGATCGCATCCGCCGAGCGCGTTCCCCCCGACGTCGAGCTCGAGCTGTACCGGATCTGCGAGGAGGCGGTCAACAACGCGGTGACGCACGCGCGCGCGACCAGGATCGACATCAGCGGCCGCGTCTCGACCGACGAGGTCCGGTTGCGGATCCGCGATGACGGCGTCGGGATCGCGGCCGACGAGATCGAACGGGCGCAGCGTGCCGGCCGGCTGGGCCTCGTCTCGATGCGCCGGCGTGCCGCGACCATCGGGGCGACGGTGTCGACATCGTCCGACGGCCCCGGGCGCGGCGTGACGGTCGAGGTCGGCTGGCGTCGATGACGATCCGGGTCGTGCTGGTCGATGACCACCCGGTGGTCCTCGATGGGCTTCGACGGGCCATCGACGCCGTCGAGGGGATCGAGGTCGTCGCCGTCGCGTCGAGCGTGGCAGCAGGCACCGCGTTGCTGGCACGGGACGACGTGGACGTCGCGATCGTGGATCTGCGGCTCCCCGACGGCACCGGCACGGACCTGATCGCCGCCGCGGCGACCCGCGATCGACCGGCCACCATCGTCCTCTCGAGCTTCGACCACGCGGCGTATGTCGCGGCCGCGGTCCGGCTCGGCGCCGCGGGGTTCCTGCTCAAGACGGCCCCGACCGGTGACGTCGTGGCGGCCATCCGGATCGTCGGTGCTGGCGGGACGGCGTTCACCGCGGATCAGCTCCGCCAGGCGCGGACGGCCGGGATCGTGATGTCGGACCGCGAGTGGGCCATCCTGCGGCTCCTCGTCGCCTCGAAGTCGAACGACGAGATCGCCCTCGGCCTGGGTCTCGCCAGCAAGACCGTCGAGATGTACCTCGCGAGGATGTACGCCCGGTTCGAGGTGGGCAGCCGGACCGAGCTGGCGTTGCGCGCCGATCGCGAGGGTTGGCTCGACCTTCGCCCGTGAGACGGTCGCCGGCGTTCGAGGTCCCGGGGTTCCGCTCGTTGTGGCTGAGCCTGTCCGCGGTGGGCCTGGGAACGGCCGTCGGTCACGTGGCCGTGGCGTGGGTCACGCTGGAGCTGACGAACTCGCCGTTCGCGGTGGCTTCCACCCTGGCCGTCCGGTTGCTGCCGCTCCTCGTCCTTGGGATCCCGATCGGCTCGCTCGCGGATCGGGTGGATCGCCGTCGACTCCTGATCGTCGCGGATCTCATCGGCGCGGCGGCGTCGGGGGCGGTGGCGCTGGTCGCGATCGCCGGGGGTCTGGGCTTCGGCGTGATCCTCGTCGTGAGCCTGATGTTCGGGGTCATCGACACCATCCGGACGACCACCGCTCAGGCGTACGTCTACGACATCGTCGGCACGCGGCTCGCCACGAGCGGCATCGCGCTGTCGAACCTCGGCACGCAGCTGGCATCCTCACTCGGCGCGTTCGTCGGCGGTGCGGTTCTTGCGACGGCCGGCGTCCCGCAGACGTTCCTGATCGCGACGGTCGCGTGGCTCGTGGGGGCGGCGCTGCTCCTTCGGTCGCCGTCTTCGACCACCGATGGCGCGGCGCGCCCGACCCTCGATCTTCGGCGGACGGTGATGCTGCTCCTGCGCAGCCCGGGCGTCGCCGCGATCGCCATCATCGTGATCCTCGCGGAGGTCTTCGGGTTCTCGACCACGGCCCTCGTGCCGACGTTCGCAAAGGAGATCCTCCTCGTGGACGCGGCCGGGCTGGGGCTGCTGGTGGCCGCGCGGTCGATCGGCGGCGTCGCCGGGCTGGCCTGGCTTGCGACGCTTGGCTCGAGCCGTGGCGCCGGCGCCCTGATCATCGTGGCGACCGCGGTCTTCGGGCTTGCCCTGGCCACGTTCGCGGTCAGCACCGTGTTCGCGGTCTCGGTGGTCCTGATGTTCGCGTCGGGTGCAGCGGCCGCGACCCTCGACAGCCTCGGTCAGGTCCTGCTCCAGCGAACGGCGCCGGACCACGAGCGGGGTGCGGCGATGGGCATCTGGGTGGTCAGCATCGGCTTCGGGCCGATCGGCGTCCTCGCGCTCGGTGCCGCCGCGGAGGGCTTCGGCGCGCCGATCGTGCAAGCCGTCAGCGGCTCACTCCTGGTGATCGTCGCGCTGGCGATGGCCCGCTTCTCGACGCTGCCGAAGCTCCGCTGAGCGAGGTCGGCCCTGTCCACGGAGAAGGGGCTGCAGCAACGCGTTGCCATCCGGCAATGGCGACCCGCGTCATGGCGGTGCGGGGAAATTGACCGTCACGACCCAAGTCGCGTCGATGGCCAGGCCGAGTGCGGGCAGTGACGGGACCCGGATAGTCACCGTACCGCCCGGTCTCGGCGGCATCGTCACGACCAGCGCGCCGCCTTCGTCCGGCGTGGTGACGCGCAGGTCGTTGAACGGAGCGTAGTAGACGCCGTCGCGCTTGCGCAGCGTGGGTGGGCACCGGCCCCTGCCCATGTCCCCGGCCGCCGGGGCGGCAGGATAGAACTGGAAGGTCAGGTTGTCGGTGGTCCGGGTCGGGTCCTCGGTGGCCACGATCATGATCTGCTGAGTGGCGTTCCAACTGGTCCGGCAGCCTCCTACCCCGAACGCCCCGCCACTGAACTTGCCCTCGGCGTGGGCGGCGACGGAGCCCACCCATCGTCCATCCTCGAGGCGAGTGAGGTCGCCGATGAACGTATCCTTGCCGTCGGTGTGCGCCTTGCCGACCATCTCGGTGATCGTCACGTCATACGCGTTGGTCAGGTCGACCTCCATGACCTCGTCGTGCCATTCCACGAGGATCTCTCCGACACCGGACACCTTGCCCGGGGCCAGGACGCCCAGGTTCGGGAGGTTGTAGAGCGAGTCGATCAACTCGGAGCCCGGCACCGATGCCGTGATGGTCCCGAACTGGGTGATCTGCTTGCCGACGCCGTTCGTCGGTTCTCGGCGTGGCGTGTAGGCGGTCATCGCCGACGGCAGCAGACCCGTCGTCTGCGTCGACGGATCCACCGACCCGTGTCGCGTCAGCGTGGAATCCAGTTCCCAGGTCACCGTCACGCCGGCACCCGGGTTGTTGTTCACCGGCACGATCGACAGTCCCGTGAATGGCGACACGAACGCCCCCGCTGCGGCCACGACATGGGCCACGACGTTCGTGGGTGATCCATTGCCACCGTGGCCTTCGTGGACCTTGCGTGGGATGGCCGCCACGACGATCGAGAAGTTGGCGAGGATGCTCACCAGGCGCGCGATGACCGCCGGGTCGACGTTCAGATTCGCGCGTCCATTGCCCAGACGGTCGCGCGCCCTGCCGTACCTGCTGTAGTGCGGACCGGTCGACGCCGATGCCTGGGCGATGCCGCCGCCGCCATCAGCCACCGCTGCGGCGGCCTGACGGCCGACTTCGTTGGGCGGCACGAACCCGTCGAGGAACAGCATCCAGGCACCGAAGCGCGAGAACGATGCCTCGGGGTCGGTCGAGGCGACGGTCCTCACGAACTTGACGATCGGGTCGTCCGGCGCCTCGGCATAGGCATCGTCATACGCGGCGGCGAGCTCCTCGAGGGATCCCTGGAACCCCAGCCCGACCAGCGCTTCGTGGTATTCGCGGAACGTGAGCCAGTCCTCCGGCTCGTCCTGCTCCTGGAGCATCGCGATCAGGCCGCGCGCCTCGGACTCGAAGACGTAGAAGCCAGCGTCCGACTGTTCCGCGCCGGGGCGGATCGGCGTGCCGTCGTCCTTGTAGAGCCCGATGCCCAGTTCCTCCAGCATCGACACCACGGCCTGCTCCGCCAGCTCGGGACGGAAGAGGCCTCGGCGATCTCGTCTGGAGTCGTCAGCTCCGGTTCTTGCAGTGGTTCCGCCGGAGGTGCGGGCTCGAGTGACGGCGCCGGCCCGAGCGACGGTCCCGGCTCGCCGCTGGCCAGCGGGTCGGTCGTGCCAGGCTGCGTCGGCTCGCCGGTCTGGCCCGGCTCACTGGCCGATGGCTCGGTGGGACTCGTGGTCGGCTGGGTCGTGCCGCACCCTGTCGTGACGAGCGCGACCGCCAGCGCGGCTGTCCCGAGACCGGTCAACGACGAGCGGCGCATAGGTACGCGTGTACCTGAGACGCCGCCGGATGTCAACCGTCGAAGATCTCCGTGTCGGAGGACAGCGATTCTGTCCGGGCTAAGGGGACAGCGACTTTGTCACCCTCGATCTCATGGAGACGACGAGGGAGACGATCAGCTTTGGACCGCCTACGGATACGTGGCCAGCACGTCGAGGAACAGCTCCCAGAACCGGTCCGCGTCCACGGCCACGGCGACCTCGGCGTTCGGCGGCGGGCCGGATTCGTTCATGCCGTCGCCTTCGACGGCGGGCGCGAGCCCGGTTTCGAGCCGGAACGTCGTCGGCTCGAGGCGTCGGCCGTCGCACAGGGTCATGCCGGCCGTGTGGGTACCGGTCAATTCGATCGCGACGTGCATCGGTTCGAAGGTGAGGATGTCCGGCGCGGCGAGCGCGGCGACCGCGAGCGGGTCGTGCATGGCGCCGCCATCGAGGCCCGAGTACTGACCCTCGCCGTGGGCGTAGAAGTCGAGCATGTCGGCGACATGAGTGGTGGTCGCGCGGCCCATCGATCGGATCTGGTCGCGTCGCGGGCGGAGGGCGAGCACCTGGCGGGTCACGTTGAGGCCGATCATCTTGATCGGGATCCCGCTCGTGAAGACGACGTGCGCGGCGTCCGGATCGGCCCAGATGTTGAACTCGGCCGCGGGCGTCACGTTGCCGAACGTCAGCGAGCCGCCCATCAGGCTGATCTGCGTGATCCGCTGGGGCAGCGTCGGGTCCTTGATGAGCGCCGAGGCGATGTTCGTGAGTGGCCCGACCGGGAGGAGATGCAGGTCTGCCACGTCGTGCGAGCGATCAAGGATGAAGTCGATCGCGTGCTGGTCGAGGACCGAGACGGTGGGCGAGGGGAGCGTCGGCCCATCGAGCCCGGATTCGCCGTGGACCTCGGGTGCGTAGTGGGCTTCGCGGACCAGCGGACGAGGCATCCCGGCCGCGATCGGGATATGGGTCAGCTCCGCGAACTCGACCGTCTTGCGCGCGTTCGTCGTGGTGTTCGCGAGCGAGGTGTTGCCGTGGACCGTGGTGATGCCGCGCAGGTCCAGGGTGCGGGCGGCCAGCAGGATGGCCATGACGTCGTCATGCCCGGGATCGCAATCGATGATGGCGGGGATGGTCATGACGTCGATGCTAGCCGCCCGAGCGCGCCGCGACGCTGATCGAGGCAGTCAACGTTCGGCGAAGGCAAGTAGGCAACCAATTCGATAAGCGTCCTGGTGGAAAGACCGCCAGTCCTTGAACGATCGAACGGCACGTGGATACATCGGATCGGTCGAGTCCGACTGAAGAGCAAACTGGACCTGTTCCCAAGGTAGCTCGATATCGAATGAGAAGATTGGCGGTGCGGGTCGCGGACTTTGGCGCATGATTGCTCCAACAACCGGCAAGGCGTTGGCTTCGCACCATATTCGCTCCGTCTCGCTCAGCTGCGCAGTGAACGGCGAGGTCCCGGCTACGCCCGCCCACACGAGGCCGCCGACCGCTAACACAACCATCGTCGCAACGAGCACTTCGATGGCGATGCGGCCCCAACCTTGACGCCGTCGGCGAACGATGGGAGGTTGATGCTGGCCCGAGGGGTTGTCAGTGAGCGACGGCTCGAGCCGAAACCCGCAGTCGCGACAGAACACATCGGCCCCGGAGGCCGCGTGACCACATCTTGGACAGAACTGCGAGAGCGTCATCCGCGGTCGTCGCTCTGGGCTAGTGGTAGGCCCTGGAAGTCTTCGACGCTCATTGCGCCAGGAGTCCACGCAGAGTCGCGATCGCCGCATCGACCTCGCGGCCTTTCGCCTCGATGATGTCGAGCAGCTCCTCGGGCGTCCGCGTGTCCTCGGTGGACTTGGCGTTCGGGTTGACGGCCTTGAGGTCGAAGTTGCGGGCCTCGATCTCCTCGCGGGACAGCGTCCACGAGTGATCCGAGTCGGCGCGCGTCGGCAGCAGCGCGAAGAACGCCTCGAACCGATCCAGCGTCAGCGGCTGCTTCTTCGTGACCTTGACGTCCGAGAGGTCGTAGTACCAGACCTTCTCGGTCGGGCCGCCCTTGGTGAAGAACAGCAGGTTCGTCTTCACGCCGGCGCCCGCTGACGAGAACACGCCCGGCGGCAGCGACACGATGCACCACAGGTCGCAGTCGTTGAGCAGCTTGCGCTTGGTCTGGACGAACGCCGTCTCGTTGTTCCGGAACAGCACGCCTTCGTCGATGACCATCCCGCAGCGCCCGCCCGGCTTCAGCGCGTCGATGACGTGCTGGAGGAACAGCACCTGCGTCGCGCCGGTCTTGTAGGCGAAGTGGGTCTGCGCCTCCTTGCCCTCCTTGCCACCGAACGGCGGGTTCATCAGGACGACATCGAACGTCGCCGGCGCCCCCGCGAACAGCCCGCCGTAGGTCTCCTGGCCGGTCAGCGTGTTGCCGTGCCAGATGTGCGGGCGGTCGATGCCGTGCAGGACGAGGTTGGCAAGCGCGATCGGGTAGACGAGGTCCGCCTTCTCGCGTCCGAAGAACGTGTCCTCGCGAAGGATGCGCAGCTGCTCGGCCGTCGCGCCCGCGCCCAGCCCCACGCGCATCCACTCGAACGCCTGGGCGAGGAAGCCGCCGGTCCCGCAGCCCGGGTCGTAGACGGTCTCGCCGACCTTCGGGTCGATCGCCCGGACCATCGCGCGGATGACCTCGCGCGGCGTGAAGAACTGGCCGCCGTCGTTGTTCTTCTCGCCCATCTTCTGGAGCAGGCCCTCGTAGGCCTGGCTCAGCGTGAAGAGATGCGTCTGGTCCACGGCCTCGAGGCGGATCTCGTCGACGCGGTCGAGGATGTCGAGCAGGTTCCGCTCGGTGTCCACGCCGATCTTGTCGACCGCGCGACACGACCTCGCTGATGACCTTCTGGCGCGCCGACGCGTCGACCCGCCCCTCCAGCCCGCGCAGGTACGGGAGGAGCTCGGCGTTGACGAACGGCAGGAACGCGCCCATCGCGCCCTCGCTCAGCGCCACGCGCTTCGAACCAGTCGGGCGCCGCCCAGTCGCGCCATCGATACGGCGCCTCCAGCGAGGGATCGAACCCGACCCCGAGCGCCTCGGCCTCCTGCGCCTCCAGCTCCTCGCGCTCATCGAGGATGCGCAGGAACAGGATCCACGACAGCTCCGGCACGTACTGGAGCGCGCCCGCGTAGTTCGCCCGGCGCATGACGTCGGCGATCTGCTTGATGGCGGCGTTCACCGACGAGGGTGTGGCGAGTCGGCGAGGGGCGACGGTCACCATGGGAGAGTACGCCAGTCGGACGTTGTCGAAGAGGTCCGCAAAATACCCACCTGGACAACCCGCAAAATACCCACCTGGACAACCCGCAAAATACCCACCTGACATTGACGCGCCAACATCTGCTGATGGACAATGATCGCTGTCAATAGCAGCGAGCCGAGAGCGCAGGAGTCAGCGCGTGGTCTATCGAGCCAGGGTGATCGACGGCGAACTCGCGGACTCCCTCGCAAGCGTCGGCGCCGTGGTCATCGAGGGTCCCAAGGCCTGCGGCAAGACCGAGACCGCACGCCAACTTGCCAGGAGCGAAGTCCGACTCGATGTCGACCAGGCGGCGCGTCAGGCGATCGCGATCGCTCCGTCACTGGTCCTGGACGGACCGACTCCCCGCCTGATCGACGAGTGGCAGGCCGAACCCGACATCTGGAACCACGTCCGGCGCGCCGTTGACGACCGCGGCCAACCTGGACAGTTCATCCTCACCGGCTCCGCCGTCCCGCGAGACGATGTGATCCGGCATACCGGAGCTGGACGATTCACGCATTTGCGGATGCGCCCGATGACCCTTTCTGAGACCGGGAACTCGACGGATCTCGTCTCCCTCGCCGATGTCCTGGCGGGCAGGTCAGTGGCCTGCCCCGAACCGGGCCTTACGGTCCAGGACCTCGCTGAGCGGCTCGCGATCGGTGGGTGGCCGGCCTATCTCGGTCTCAACAGCAAGCAGGCGCAGCGCGCGATGCGGGGATACCTCGGGGAGATCTGCAACGTCGACATTCGTCGCCTCGACGGCATCAAGCGCGATCCCAGGTCCGTCATGCGCTTCATCCAGTCGATCGCCCGAAATACCGCAACTCCGGCAAAGCTGCAGACCCTCGTGACCGATGCCAACGGAACCGATGGGTCGATGCACATCGACACCGGCCGTGCCTACCTGGACGTCCTCGCCCGACTGCATATCACCGATGACGTCCCGGCCTGGAACCCGAGCCTCCGCTCGAACACTCGCCTTCGACAGGCGTCGATCCGTCACCTTGCCGATCCGGCTCTCGCCATGGCCGTGGGCAGAGCAACCACTGGCAAGCTGCTCGGGGACCTCAACTCGTTCGGCCTCCTGTTCGAGTCCATGGTCGTCCGTGATCTGCGCGTGTACGCGTCCGCGGTCGGGGGCGAAGTCTTCCACTATCACGACGAGAACGGCTTGGAGGCCGACGCGATCATCGAGATGCCCGACGGCGGGTGGGCGGCATTCGAGGTGAAGCTCGGCGCCAGTACTGCGGTCGTCGATGCCGCGGCCGCGAATCTGCTCAAGCTGAGCGCCAAAGTCGATGCCCCGCCGCCCGTCGCGCTCGGGGTGATCACAGGCTCCGGCTACGGACTGGTCCGGAAGGACGGGGTGCTCCAGATCCCGATCGGTGCCCTCAGACGCTAGCGAGACTCGCGGAGCCGTGCTTCTTCGGTGTCGATCAAACGGGTGGCAGCCTGGATGAACGCGTCAGCGGCGACGATGGCGCCAGTGATGTCCTCGAGGTCGAACTCCGCCATCGGATCGTTGTCTGCCAGTGACCGACGATCGAAGGCGTCCAGCAGGCGACGATGATGGACCGCGTCGAGCCGTCCCGACTTGGCGAACCGTTCGCCGAATGCCGCCAGCAGACGTCGATGGCTTCGCACGCTGACCCCGTCAGTGACGAGCAGGGCGGATGCGGCGTGCAGCATGGCGTAGTAGGACCGATCGGCGGCCGTTCGCAGGCGACCTCTCTCGGCCGCGTTCCGTGCGTCGTCGAGCATCTCTCTCGCCACAGCGATGTGCGCCGCCGCCTGTTTGATCACGCCTCGATGGCGTCAGTTCGCGCCGAGACCAGAAATGGCTTGGCCCCGGATCGCCAGTCGGACTCGGAGGCGAACGCTCGACTGATCAGGACGCCAAGGTCGAGCGAGAGATCTGAGGCCAAGGCACTCGTCCGCTCCAACTCCTCGCCATACGAACCGACTCGGTCCAGAACGATGAGGATGTCCACATCCGAGTCCGACGCTTGGTCGCCACGAGCTCGAGACCCGTAGAGGTACACGCCGCGGAGCCGCTTGCCGTAGAGCTTGCGCAGCCCCGCGTGCATGAGCTTCGCGACGGCGATCCCCAACGGGTCCGCGGATGAGCGTGTTGCCGATCGTGGTGTGCCCATGGCGAGCCGACGAACGACCTGCCGGATCTCGGTGTAGTTCGGCTCGTTCGGCCGACCTTCGAAGTAGACCTGGTTGCCGTCCCTGGTTCGTCGGACAAGCGATGCATCCTCGAGTCGTCCGAGCTCGCGAGCCGCGGTGCCGGCACTGGTGCCAACCGCTCGCGCGATGCCGCGCAGGTGCATCCGTCGATCGGGCGATTCCATGACGAGTTCGAGGATGTGTCGGCGAATCCTCGATCTGCCGAGGAGCAGCGTGAGTTGCCCGTCCATATTCATAAGTACAGGTGTACTCGAACCTGAGTACGGATGTCAACCGCTTCGAACCGTCGTCAGGCGACCAGATCCTCGAAGCCCGAAGCAGCGCTGCGGCGGCGCTCCGATGCCTGACCGCAGACGGTCAGCTGCAGCCGCTGGTGCTCCCGCAGTTGAGGCACTTGTAGCAGCTGCCGTTGCGGACCATGATCGAGCCGCAGTCGGCGCAGCTGGGGGCGTCGGCCTGGGTCTGGAAGCTGACCTTGGTGTTGCCGAGGTTCAGCGTCACCGCGCCGGCCGAGTTGCCCGGCTTGCCGTTGCCGTTGGCCGCGTGACCGTTCGTGGCGTGGCCGTTGGTCGCGATGACCGCCAGCTCTTCCTTCGCCGCCGGCGCCACCTCGGGGGCCGCCATGACGGCGGTCGCCTTCGGGGTGTCGGTGTCGATGGTCTTCGCCTCCGGCGCAGGCGCCGGCGCATCGGCCACCGCGGGCGTGGTGCCCGTGATCGGCGCGTTGACTTCGAACGGGTTCGGCGGCTCGTCCACCACCGCTGAGCGATCGATCAGGCCGAGCATCGCCTTGTCGTCGTCCGACAGGAAGCGCGACCCGAGCCAGCGGAAGATGTAGTCCACGATGCTCTTGGCGATCGGGATCTCGCCGTTGCCGGTGAAGCCGCTGGGCTCGAACCGGACGTGGGCGAACTTGTTGACGAGGTCGCGCAGCGGCACGCCGTACTGGAGCGCCACCGAGACCGTGGTGGCCAGGGTGTCCATGAGCCCCGACACCGTGGAACCTTCCTTGGCCATCTTCATGAAGATCTCGCCGGGGGTCCCGTCCGGGTAGAGGCCCACGGTGATGTAGCCCTCGTGCCCGGAGATCTCGAACTTGTGGGTGACCGCGGCGCGCTCCGACGGCAGTCGGCGTCGATGCGGAAGACCGGCTTCGACCTGCGCCTTGGCCAGCTGCTTCTTGAGCTTCTCGACGACTTCGCTATCGACGACGTCGGCGGCCTCGCCGTCCTTCTTCTTGCCGGTTGACAGCGGCTGGCTGCGCTTGGAGTTGTCGCGATAGACGGCGATCGCCTTGAGGCCCAGCTTCCAGCCCTCGAGGTAGACCTTCTCGATCTCCTCGGCCGTGGCGGCTTCGGGCATGTTGACGGTCTTGCTGATGGCACCGCTGATGAACGGCTGGATCGCGCCCATCATCCGGACGTGGCCCATGTAATGGATGGACCGTACGCCGTTCGCCGGTTTGAAGGCACAGTCGAAGACCGGCAGGTGCTGGAGCGCAAGGTGCGGGGCGCCCTCGATGGTCTCGCGCTCCATGAGGTAGGCGAGGATCTCGTCGACCTCCTCGGCGCCGTAGCCGAGCTTGCGCAGGGCCGCGGGGACGGTCTGGTTGACGATCTTGAGGAAGCCCTCGCCGACGAGCTTCTTGTACTTGATGAGCGCGATGTCCGGCTCCACGCCGGTGGTATCGCAATCCATCATGAACGCGATGGTCCCGGTGGGGGCCAGCACGGTCACCTGGGCGTTCCGATAGCCGTGCTGCTCGCCCAGCTGGAGCGCCTCGTCGAAGACCTGGGTGGCCAGGCGGGCGAGATCCTTGGGCACGCCGGCCGTAGGGATGTTGTACGCCGCGGTCCGGTGCTTCTTGATGACGCGCAGGAACGGCGCCTCGTTGGTCTTGTACTCGGCGAACGGGCCGCCGTGGTCACGGGCGATGACGCTCGACTGGCGATAGGCCTCGCCGTGCATGATCGCGGTCAGGGTGGCCGCGAAGTTGCGCCCCTCATCGGAGTCATAGGCCAGGCCCCGGCTCATCAGCAGCGCGCCGAGGTTGGCGTAACCCAGCCCGAGCGGCCGGAACTTGTGCGAGTTCTGCTCGATCTGCGGGGTGGGGTAGCTGGCGTTGTCGACCAGGATCTCCTGGGCGGTGAGGGTCAGCTTGGCCGCGTAGCGGTACGCGTCGCCGTCGAACTCCCCGTCGTCGCGAACGAACTTCATGAGGTTGAGCGAGGCGAGGTTGCACGCGGTGTCGTTGAGGAACATGTATTCCGAGCACGGGTTGGACGCATGGATCCGGTCCGTGTTCGCGCTGGTGTGCCAGTCGTTGATGGTGGTGTCGTACTGGATGCCCGGGTCGCCGCACAGGTGGGCCGCCTCGGCCATCTTGCGGAAAAGGTCGCGGGCCCGGTAGGTGTCCATCGGCTCGCCGCCGACGACCGCGTGCGTGGTCCACTCCCCGTCGTCCACGACGGCCTGCATGAACGCATCGGTCACGCGGACGCTGTGGTTGGCGTTCTGGAAGAAGACCGATCCGTAAGCCTCACCCGTGAAGCTGGGGTCGTACCCGGCCTCGATGAGCGCCCACGCCTTCTGCTCCTCGTGCGCCTTCGAATCGATGAAGTCGAGGACGTCCGGATGACCGGCATCGAGGATGACCATCTTGGCCGCGCGACGGGTCTTGCCGCCCGACTTCACCACGCCGGCGAAGGCGTCGTAGCCCTTCATGAAGCTGACGGGGCCGCTGGCGGTGCCGCCGCCGGCCATCTTCTCGCGGGACGAGCGGATCGTGGAGAGGTTGCTGCCGGCGCCGGATCCGAACTTGAAGAGCATGGCCTCGGTCTTGGCGAGGTCCATGATCGAGGACATCGTGTCCTGGACGCTGTTGATGAAGCAGGCCGAGCACTGCGGCTGCGGCTCGATCCCCACGTTGAACCAGACCGGCGAGTTGAACGCCATCTTCTGGTGGACGATCAGGTGGGTGAGCTCCGCCTGGAACGCCTGGAGGTCTTCGGTGGTGGCGAAGTAGTGCTGGGTCTCGGCCCACGACGCGATGGTGTTGACGACACGGTCGATGAGCTGGCGGACGCTGGTCTCGCGCTCCGGCGTGCCGAGATGGCCGCGGAAGTACTTGCTGACCACGACGTTGACGGCCAGCTGGCTCCAGAAGTCCGGGACCTCGACATCCTTCTGCTCGAAGACGCTCTTGCCGGTCTCGTTGGCGATGCCGGCCGTCCGGTACTCCCAGGTGATCTCGTCGTAGGGATGGACGCCCGGGCGGGTCCAGCGGCGCTCGAAGGTCAGGCCCTTGACCGGCGTCTTGCCGTTGGGCTCCGTGCCGTCGAAGGAGGCGCCCCACGGACCGGCGTGGCGGCCATGCTCCCTGGTGGGCGTGGTGGCCTTGGCCTTGACGGCCTGATCCTTCGCCGGCTGATCCTTGACCGCAACGGTGGCGCCATTCCCTCGAGCCATCGACCTCTCCTCGTCCGCTTCTCGACGCCGCGACATCCGTAGCTGCGGCGTACCCCTGTTTCGTCGTGCTGCCGAGGGGTCCTGGGGGCCGTTCCGGACCGGTCTGTCTGTGCCGGTGGGGAGCGCGTGGGCGACTCGGTATGAGCAGGCGACCCCGAGAACGATACGCGGGAGCGAGGGGCCAGTCAAGCCCAAAAACACAACATCTAGTGGTACGTTCGGGGCCCGCGTCGCAACATATGGTGGTACAGGGAATCCACAGCCAGCTGGGGATCATCCACGTCCGAGGGTGGTTCATCCACACCGGCGAGTGGGTTATGCACCCTGGGGCGGGACTTGTCCACGTTCCGTGTACATCATGCCAGATAGGACAAGTGTTCTGTTTGGGAGTGGGTGTCGCTCCGGCGCCGGTTCCTCCTCGGGGCGCTCTCGGCGCCCGGAACTCCGCCAAACGGCCACCAGGTGACAGTAAGGCGCCCTCCTGACCGCGAAACGGCCGATCTGGGCTCGTGGCGTGGGTCGCAGTCACTGGGAGGTGGTCGCGCTGAGCGTGAAACAGCGTCGACGGAGGCTTGCGGGGACCCCGAGCCGTCGACGAGCGGCCGGACAGAGCGCCTAACGGTCATGTGATGGCAATCTGGCGGTGTGCTCGGGTCAGGCCACCTCGGCACCGCGGCAACCCGCGGCCGCCGCGCCCCCGCCACCCCGGTCCTCCCCTCGCAGTAAGCCGGCGATACGCCGCGAGTGAGCCGATCTCGCCACGATGCAAGCCATGGACGACGTCTCGCATGGATGATCAGCAGGTCGGGATGGCGATCCGGACGGTTCGCGTTCGGCGCGGGAAACGGCAGCGGGACGTCGCTGACGAGGCGGACGTGTCGCCGAGCACGATCTCTCGCATCGAGCGCGGGCGCATCGACGACGTGTCGCTCGGCACCTTGCGAAAAGTCTGCCTTCGCCTCGAGCTCCGCGTGGATGTTCGGATCCGATCTCGCGGCGCCGACCTTGACCGGATGCTCAACGCCCGACACGCCAAGCTCATCGAGTCGATCATCGCGCGGCTCGCCGCCGAACATCCCGCATGGATCGTCGTGCCCGAAGTCTCGTTCGCGATCTACGGCGAGCGCGGCGTGATCGACATCGTGGCCTGGAACCCGGAGCAGCGGGCACTGCTGATCGTGGAAGTCAAGACCGAGATCGTCGATGTCGGCGAGATGCTCGGCACGCTCGATCGGAAGCGGCGACTCGCGCGCGACATCGTTCGCGACCGTGGCTGGGATCCCGCGACGATCTCGTCCTGGATCGTGATCGCCGAGAACCGCACGAATCAGCGACGGATCGCGGAGCACCGAGCGACGCTGCGAGCCGCGTATCCACACGACGGCCGTCGGATGAGTGCTTGGCTATCGGATCCAGCCGGTTCGATCGCGGCGTTGTCGAGCTGGCCGGCGCCGTCGGGCCAGGCCGGGGTGGCGCCGACGCGACGCGTGCGGCAGCGGGGTGACGCCGTCGCCTGACGCTGTCGGCGGGCGCAGCGCCGGCGCCCGCGCGAGCGCCTGCATGCGACCATCACGGCATGACGCTCCGTGACGAGATCCGGGAACAGCCAGCCGCCGCCGCGCGATTCCTCGATTCGCAGGGTGCCGCCATCGATGCGCTGGCGCGCGACATCCGCAGCCGCGACATCGAACACGTCGTCATCGTCGCGCGCGGGTCGTCGGACCATGCCGCGATCTACGCCCAGTACGTGCTCGGCGTCCGGCACGGGCTGACCGTAGGGCTGGCGACGCCGTCGGTCGTGTCGGTGTACGGCGCGGACCCGCGGCTCGACCGGACGCTCGTGATCGCGATCAGCCAATCGGGGGCGTCGCCCGACATCGGCGCCGTCGTCGATGCGGCGCGTCGCCAGGGGGCCCCGACGGTGGCGTTCATCAACGCCCCGGATTCGCCGCTGGCAGACGCCGCGGACTGGACGATCTCGCTGTCGGCGGGTCCGGAACGGGCGATCGCCGCGACCAAGTCGTACACGACGTCGCTGCTGGCGATCGCGGCCCTGTCCGCGGCGCTGCGCGACGAACCCGACGACCGGGCCGCCCTGGCGACGGTCCCGGCCACGATCGAGGCCACGCTCGGGCTCGAGGACTCGATGGCCGCCATCGCCGAAGCCCACGCGGGCGCGACGCGGGCCCTGATCCTGGCGCGTGGCTACGAGTACGCCACCGCACGCGAGTGGGCGATCAAGGTCAAGGAGCTCGCGCACGTCTTCTTCGACCCGTATTCGGCGGCAGACTTCGCGCACGGGCCGGTGGCGCTGGTGGAGCCGGGGGTGCCGGTGATCGCGATCGTCCGCGAGGGGCCGACGGCGGCCGGGCTGACCGACCAGCTCGTCCGGTTGCGCGACGACCTCGATCCGGACCTGACGATCCTGTCGGACGTGCCGTCGGCGCTGGTGCCGGCTTCCCGTTCCGTGCCACTCCCCGCCGTGGCCGCGGAGTGGCTGGCGCCGATCGCGACCATCGTCGCGGGGCAGCTCTACGCGATGCACCTCACGCGTGCCCGCGGACTGGATCCCGAGGCGCCGCGGAACATCGTCAAGGTCACGCGAACCCGCTGACGGTGCGCCGCGAGCGTGCCCCGCTAGCGCTTCGCCTCGAAGGTCACGAGGACGTCGAACGGGTCCTCGCCCTCCACGTAGCTCGGCGCCAGGGTCAGGGTGGAGGTGGCGACGGCATCGGACCAGCGCAGGTTCGAGCAGTCGGCCGTGCCGGTGATCCCGTCGGCATCGGGCCCGGACGTGACGTCCACCTTGCACTTGCCGAACGCGTCGAAGACCGTCCAGTGCCGGTTGCCGGACACGCGGTCGAGGATGACCGACCCGTAGGAGTCGAGGCCGCCAGGCTCCGACGCCGTGACGTGCAGGTACCACCCGTCGCTGTCGGTCCAGACCACATCGGCGCCGTAATACTCGAACAGGTGCGGCCCGGCCTTGAGCGTCGAGAGGGTGATCGGCGTCCCGCCATCGATCGCCAGCGTGGCCGATCCCGACGTGTACGTCGCGAGCGGCTTCGTGAACTCGTACGGGTCGAAGGACGCCTCCGGGTCGATCGAAGGCACCGGGTAGAGCGGCGACCCGTAGAGCAGGTACTCGCACCCGGACGTCACGGTCGCGGTCAGGACCAGGATCGCGAGGATGGACACGCGCCGAGACGACCGCAACGCTCGCTGCGACGTTCGACGGACCGTCCGACGCACCGTCCGACCGATGACCCCGCCCATCGTCAAAGCCCGCTGTAGGCGTGCAGGCCGCTGAACCACAGCGAGCCGGAGTACGTGACGAGCACCATCCCGAACCCGACGACCAGCAGCAGCGCCGCCGGGCGCCCGGACCACGAGCGCTGATTGCGCGCGTGCAGGTAGATCGCGTAGACCAGCCACGTGACGAGCGCCGCGGTCTCCTTGGGGTCCCAGCCCCAGTAGCGGGACCAGGCGATCGCCGCCCACCACGATCCGAGGATGATCATCGTCGCGAAGATCGGGAAGCCGATGATCACGGCCTTGTAGGCCACCTCATCGAGGACCTTGTGCGATGGCAGCCAGCTGAATTCGATCCGCCTGACCCTGGATCAGGTACCCGACGCCGGCCGCGAAGCTCGTGGCGAAGATCCCGTAGGACAGCACCGCCATCCCGACATGGATCGTCAGCAGTGGCGCGTTCTGGAGAGCCGGGACGAGCGGCTTGATGTCGCCGGGCAGGCTCGACGCGTACAGGAGCATCGCGAGCGCGACGCCGGTCGGGATGAACCCGATGGAGCGGATCGGGTAGCGCCGGCCGAGGAACAGGTACCCGCCGATCATCGAGAACGAGAAGGCGACCGTGAACTCGAACATGTTGCCCCAGGGACCCCGGCCGACGGCGATGCCTCGAGCCGTGAGCGACACGCCGAGCGCGATGACGGCGGCGAGCGTCAACCACGTGGCCGCTCGCGACAGGGGACTCGGCGAGGCCGCGGTCGTCGGACCGTCGCCCGCGCGACGCGTCCCCTCAGTGACGAAGGACCCGGTGACCACGCCGGCGTAGGCCGGCTGATTCGCCGCCGCCAGCACGGGCAGGGTTCGACGTCCGTTCGCGAGCATCACCGCGTGACCGATGTGCGCCGCGAAGCCGAGACCCACGAGCAGGGTCCCGACCGAGAAGAGCGTCGACGACAGGAGTTCGAGCGACATCGAGATCGTCCTCGTCCGGTCAGGCCGCGGCGGCCCCGCCGGGCTTCGGGCCCGCGGATCGGACCGCGACGGCGCGGGGCTTGACCTTGAGGACGAGACCGCAGTTCGTGCAGGTGTCGACGATGGCCGCGCGACCGAGACCGCACATCGGGCAACTCACCGCCAACTCGTTGCGGCACGTGTCGCACCGGCTCGTGCCGGACGGGTAGACCATCGCATCGACCCGGCAATAGGGCAGACCCGGGGGAAAGATCGGTTCGCCGTCGGCACCGACATCGGCGCGGCGTGGGCCTTCCTGGAACTGCACCTTCGTGCGGGGCTTGCGGATCAGGTAGATGACCATCCCGAGCGCCGTGAACGTCAGGAACGGCCCGACGATGCCCGCGAAGATGAAGACCGGCAGCAGGCCGATCAATGCACCCCAGTCCGGGATCACGAACAGCTCCAGCGTGCGGAGGATCGTGGCCCAGATCTCGTTGAGCACGTCGATGAGGTTCACGCTGGCATCCTAGCAGTCCGCCTCAGACTCAGCCCGTCCGTCGTCGAGGCGTCCGACGGGGGTTGCCGCGCTTCGTCGTCGCGCCGCGTCCGGGCTGCCAGCCGGGGCGGTCGTCGATGTCGTCGGCGTCGGACGCGGGGTCGATGGCGGGGTCGCGGTCGGTCGGGCGGCCGCTGTCGGGGTCGGTCTTGGATCGTCGGACGGTCGTGTTCGGTCCTGTCATGCCCGGCGAAGACGTCGGTCGCTTCCGTCCGGTGCCGATGGCGCTCCCAGGGTCCGGACTCGACGGTCGACCCGGCCGTGATCGCTCCGTCCGTTCCAGCCGACCGAGCAGCCACGCGGCGCCGGCGGTCCGCGCGCCCTTGAGCCGGAGAGCGTGCCGAAGATCGCGGTCGTCGGTGACGACGAGCAGGGCCGCCGTGGCGATCGGTCCTTCCGCCGCACGGACCTCATCCACAAGCGAGAGGAGCACGGCGTCGGCCGTTCGCGCGCCGCTGTAGCGCACCCGCAGGCCGCTCGCGACGCGCTCCCCGCGCAGGCCTCGCTCGGCCGGACCATCGAAGACGACGTCGATGATCACCGACGCCGGGACCACGCCGCGCAGCCGTCCGATCAGGGCGGTCCGCGGGGCGCCGCCCGGCGACGACGAGAGCCGGTGGATCAGGTTCGTCCCGTCGACGAGCAGCCAGGTCGTGTCCTCGAGCGGGTCGGCGGGGAGGGGAGCCATCGATGTCATCGTACGCGGGCTCGTGTTGGGGAGCCCGCGTCGCGCGCGTGTCGCCGTTCGCGCCTTGTGCCGGTCGGTCCGCGCCTTGCGGTTCGTCGCGCCGCCCGGTCCGCGGCTCGTGCCGCTACGATCGGCCCGTGTCTCTCCTCCTGCTCGTCGACCTCGACGGGGTCGTCTATCGCGGCTCGGATCCGGTGCCCGGGGTCGCCGCCGTCCTGACGGATCGCGCGGCGCGGGGCGATGACGTCGTGTACGTGACCAACAATTCGATGCACTACCGGGCCGACTACGTCACGCGACTATCTGCGATGGGTGCACCCGTTTCGCCGGACCGGGTGGTGTCGTCGGCGCGCGCGACCGCCCTCTACGTCTCGACCCACGCGTCGGGGATCCGCCGGGTGCTGGTTCTCGGCGCGAGCGGGCTCGAACGCGAATTGCGCGACGCCGGACTCGACGTGGTCACGGCCGCCCATGCCGCGACGCGGATGCACCAGGAAGGCGTCGATGGCTGGACGGCGGCCGGGGCACCCGACGCCGTGGTGACCGGGCTCGACCCGAACCTGACCTACCTTCGACTCGCGGCCGCCACCGACTGCATCCGTGCCGGCGCGACGTTCATCGCCACCAACCGCGACCCGGTCTATCCCACGGAACGGGGACTGCGCCCGGGAGCGGGGAGCGTGGCGGCGGCCGTGGAGGCAGCCTCTGGCGTGACGCCACTGTCGATCGGCAAGCCCGAGCCGCACTTGCTGCAGCTCGCGGCCGAAGCCGTGGGTCGGGACCCGCGGGATGCCGTGATGATCGGCGACGGCATCGACACGGATCTGGCGGCGGCCCGGGCCGTGGGTGCTCGCTGCATCTTGATGCTGACCGGTGTGGCCACCCGCGAGCAGGTCGAGGCGCTGGCCGTCGAGGATCGGCCGACCGCGATCGCCGCCGATGCCGAGGAACTCGCGGCGGTGCTGGGGGCGCTGACCGGCTGACCGGCGGGGTGAGGGTCGTGCTGGCGCTTGACGCGGCCCGGCGCGGCAACCTAGCGCGGCGACCTGGCGCGGCAACCTGGCGCGGCAACCTGGCGCGGCGACTCCGCCAGATCACCATCACATGCACGTTAGGCGCGGTCATGGGTCGGTCCGAGGTGATCTGACGACTCCCCGCGCGCTTGATCGTGCGGCGGCACGCTCGGATTGCGGCGTCACCTGGCGCGTGACCCGTGATTCGGGCCGATCCGGGCGGGGTGACGGTGCCTAACGGTCACCTGATGACCATTTGGCGAAGATCCTTGGCGCGTGGGCCGCGAGCCGACGGGCCGCGGGACGTCGGCTCGCGCTCTGGCCCGGCCCTACGCCTCTAGTTCCGGGATCCCCGCCGCCCAGGCGTCGAACGAGGCACGGATCGGGTCAAGCGTCGCCTCGTCCGCGAAGGCCACGTCGAGTGCGTGGCGGTCGATGGCCCACAGCTCGGGCAGCGTCAGACCGATGATCTCGACCGCGTTGACGTACTCCTCCGAGAGCAGGATGTCCGACACGGTCACATCGTCCGTGTTGAGCGTGACCGGCACACCAAGGCGATGAAGTCGAGCGAGCGGATGGTCCGCGATGCTCGGCACGATCGAGGCCTGCCAGTTGGAGGTCGGGCACAGGTCCAGCGTGACGTTTCGCGCGATCAGTTCCTCGCAGACCGCGAGGTCTTCGATGGCCGTCGGGCCATGCGCGATCCGCTCGGGATCCATCTCGAGCGCGCGACGGATCTGTGACGCCCCGCCCATCTCCGCGGCATGCAGCGTGATCCGGAGACCGCCGGCGCGCGCGACGTCGAACGCCTCCCTGTGCAGGGTCGGATCCGGGTACGCCTCCTCCGCACCGGCAAGGTCCCAGCCGGTCAATCCTTGATCGCGGAAGCGTGCTGCGGTCTCGGCCAGCTCCACGTTCGCGGCCGGGTCATGCGAGCGAAGCGCCGTGCAGATGAGCCGGACCGTGACGCCCGCACGCGCGGCCGCGGCCGTCGCTCCGGCACAGACCGCGGCGATCCCATCTGACAACGAGAGTCCGCCCGCGACATGCAGCAGCGGTCCCCAGCGGATCTCCATGTACCGCACGTTCTCGGCCGCCTTCGTCGCCACGAGTTCAGCCGCGATCCGCTCGAGTGCGTCGGCGTCCTGCATGAGCGCGATCGGCAGGTCGAACGCCTTGAGGAGCTCGGCCTGGCTCGAGGTCGGCATCGGCGCGATGAGTGCGCCCGACATCCCGGTCCAGTCGGACGGAGCATCGACCCCGCGCGTGCGCGCGATCTCGAGCGCGGTATCGACGCGTAGCGATCCGTCGAGGTGCAGATGGAGCTCCGCCTTCGGCATGGCCCAGGTCAGGCGGCGCAGGGTCGGGTCACCGGGGATCGCCATGGCGCGATGGTACGATGCCGAGCGTCTCGCGACCCATCCGGAGCGACTGCGACGCATGTCCACCATCCTGGTCACGGGCGCCTCCGGGTTCGTCGGAAGCTGGACGGTGCCAGCCCTTGTCGATGCCGGCCACACGGTCGTCGCGTTGGCCCGGACGACGACGTCGGGCGACCAGGTCCTCGCCCGGCTCAGCGCGACACGCCAGGCAAACGTCAAGGTTCGCCTCGGTGACGTGACCCAGCCGGCCACCCTCGGCCCCGCGCTGGCCGGCGTCGATGCCGTCGTCCACCTGGTCGCGATCCCGCGCGACTTCAGTCGCGGCGCCGACCTTCGTCTGATCAACACCGAGGGCACCCGCGCGGTCCTCGTCGCGATGGCCGATGCTGGTGTCAAGCGCCTGATCCACCTGGGCGCGATGGGCGTCGCCGACGATCCCGCGCTCCACTACGCCAGTTCCAAGGCCCGCGCGGAAGCGCTCGTGTCCGCGTCGGCGCTGGACTGGACGATCCTCAAGCCGTCACTCCAGTTCGGCGAGGGAGACGGCTTCTTCAACGTGATCGCGGGGCTCGCGCGCCTGTCGCCGGGGCTCATCCCGGTCCCGGGCGACGGGACGAGCCGGTTCCAGCCGGTCCACGCCGGCGATGTGGCGCGGGCCGTCGTCGCGTCATTGGCCGATCCGGCGGGCACCATCGGTCAGGCGATCGATGTCGGCGGCCCGCGCTACTGGACGTATCGCGAGATCACGGCGGAAGTCCTCGGCGCGATCGGGGCGCGTCGCGTGATCGTCCCGATGCCCGTGCCGTTGATCCGGCTCGTGGCCGGGTCGGCGGAGTTCCTCCGCTTGCCGTTCCCCGTCGCGACCGACCAGCTTCGCCAGCTGCGGCTCGACAACATCGGCCCGCTCGGGGTCGTCAAGGCCCGCTTCGGCTTCGAGCCGAGGCCGCTCGAAGGGGCGCTCGGCTACCTTCGATCGAAGCCGCGCGACCAGGTCGCCCGCGGCGATGCGGCCGGTGGGAGTGAGGCCACCACGCACCGAGTCCCGGCCGGGTCCGCGTGACGGGAGCTCTCACCCGCTTCGCCACGGCCGGCGCCTGGCTGGTCGCGGTGATCGCCATCGGTCTCGGTGGGGCGGGCCTCGTGGCCGCCGTGGACCCGGGCACGACCCGGATCGCGCTGGCGGAACTCGAGTTCGGGGCCGATGCCCTCGTCACGCCCCGACTCGACGCGGCCGAGGCAAGCATCGCGGGTCTGGGCGACGACGTCGACTCGCTCGGCACCCTGGCCCGGGGCGCCCTGGCCGCGATGGTCGCCGGGCAGCCGGACACCGTGGATGCCACGCTCGCGGAGGGTGACGCGGTCCTCGCCCGCATGGCGGCGCAAACCGCGGCGATCACGACGGACCTCGCTGGCGTGCCCTATGCCGGGACACCATCCGCGGATCTCTACCTCTCCCCGGCGATCCAGGCACGGCACGCGCGCCTGATCGGCGCCCTGAGCGCGACCACCGGCCTCGCCGACGCCTGGCAGGGACTCGCGATCGGCGCGGCGGCCGCCGGGCGCCTCGCCGCCCAGATGACCGACCACGATCGACTCGTGGGTCAGGCCGCGGCCCAGGGTCGCGACGCGAAGTACAAGACGGCGATCGCGACGCTCAAGGACGCCACGGCGCTCCTCGACGCCAGCCGTGCGGCCCGGGATCGGCTTGCCGCCACGGTGGATGTGACCGTCCTCGACGAATGGCTGTCGCGCAATGAAGCGTACGACGCCGCCCTGACGGCCCTGTACGAGCTGTCGCCGTTCCCGGCGAAGGTGACCAAGGCGATCAAGGACGCGATCGCCGGCGAGGCGGCCGCTCGCGAACGACTGCCACCAGATTCGCGAAGCTTCACGCTGATCATGGCCGAGATCGGGCAGGGTGGACTCAACAGCGCCGTGATCGCCATCGAGGACGCGAAGGCGGCCCTGGCGACCGCTCTGGCCCCCGAGCCTGAGCCGTCCCCCTCCTGACGCCCGACGCCCCCGGAAACCGGTCCGGACGGGACGGTACACTGCCCGCAACCATCACCAGCTCGCCGTCGCCATATCTCCGCGCGTCGGCCGGCCCCTCCGGGAGGACCCTGCGAACGTGGATGTGCGCGTCGTCAACGACCAGCCCTGGGATGTCGCCGCAGACGTCCTCGTCGTCCCGATCGTGGGCGAGCCCGCCTTCGATGGCCCCCTCGGCGAGCTCGATCGCCGGACCGGCGGTGAGCTCGCGGCGCTGTTCGCGTTCGGCGAGCTGCGAGCGAAGCGGTTCACCTCGGCCGTCGCGGCGTCGGGCGAGGTGGTCGCCGGCCGGGTGCTGACGATCAGCGCGGGACCGGCCGATGACCTCGATCGAGAGACGGTCCTGCACGTCGGCGCGGCCGCGGAACACCGTCTTGGCGGTCGACAGGCGAGTTCGCTCGCCATCTGGCTCACGCCCCTCGCCGATGCCCTCGCCGACGGTGTCGAAGCGGTGGCCGAGCTGGTCGCCCGCGGCGTCGTCGAGGGCAGCTTCGACCCCAAGACGCTCTATCTCGAGGACGTGAAGGGCGCCCCGCCGATCATCGACGACCTCATCCTCATCGCGCCCGGCGCCGATGGCGCCGCGGTCCGTGCTGCAGCGGAACGTGGCGTGATCATCGGGGAGGGGGCGAACCTCGCCCGCTCGCTCTCCAACCGCTCGGCCAACGACATCAGTCCCGAGGTCCTCGCCGACGAGGCGCGTGCCGTGGCGGAGCGACACGGTCTGTGGATCGACGTCATCGAACCCGAACGGGCCACCGAGCTCGGCATGGGGATGTTCATGGCCGTCGGCCAGGGGAGCGACAACCCGCCACGGATGATCGTCATGCGCTCCGGCGGCTCGGGCGAGCGTGATGCGCTCGATCGACACCTGGCGATCATCGGGAAGGGCGTCTGCTTCGATTCCGGCGGCATCAGCATCAAGCCATCCGACCGGATGGAAGAGATGAAGATGGACAAGATCGGCGCGTGCACGGTGATCGCGGCCATCGGGACGGTCGCCCGCCTCGCGCCCGGCACGCCGCTGCTCGCGATCGCGCCGGCGGTCGAGAACATGCCCGGATCGCATTCGACGCGCCCCGGCGACGTGGTCCGGGCGATGAACGGCAAATGGGTGGATATCACCAACACCGACGCGGAGGGTCGCCTGATCCTGGGCGACGCGATGACCTACGCCGAGCAGCTGGGCGCCACTCACATCGTGGATGTCGCCACCCTGACGGGTGCGGTCGGGAGGGCGTTCGGCCACCTCGTCACCGGCGCCTTCGGGACGCCGCAGTCGTTCTACGACGACGTGATCGCCGCGGGTGACCGCGCGGCCGAGCGGTACTGGCAGGTCCCGCTCGTGGATGACTATGTCGCGGACATGGAGAGCTGGTACGGCGACCTCCAGAACTCCGGCTCGGCCGAGGGCTCGCTCGTCAAGAGCGGCCTGTTCCTGCGTGAGTTCCGGACGGTGCCATGGGCGCACCTCGACATCGGCGGGACCGGCTACTTCCGCAAGACCATGCCGTACGCGGCGCGTGGTGCCACCGGTGTCACCCACGCCACGCTCGTCGAACTGGCGCTCGCGGGCGCCAGCCCGGACTGACCGGCCACCAGGCGACCGGGTGGACCCGATCGTCCTCGCCGTCGCCCTCGCGGCGGCGGGAGGCGCCCTCGGCTTCGCGGCCGATCGTTTCGCGACGCGCTGGCCGGAACACGACGAGGAGCATGCCCCCGGACGGCGCATCGATTGGCGAACGATCGTCACGGTCGCCGTGGGTGCGGCCGCATTCGGCCTGCTGACGATCCGGTTCGGATCGGCGGGGCTCCTGGCAGTGGGGCTGTTCGGGGCGTGGTTCGTCACGCTGGTCATCGGTCTCGGCACGGACCTTGACCAGCGGGTGCTCCCCGACGAACTGACGCTCCCCGTGATTCCGATCGCGCTGCTCTACGCGATCAGCGGCCAGAACCCGCTCGTCGGCTCGGAGCTGGGGCTGGCGATCCTCGCCGCGATCGCGATCCCGGCCGTCCTGTACCTCCCCTCGATCCCGTTCGGTGCCGGCGCGTTCGGCCTTGGCGACGTGAAGCTCCTGACCGGGGTAGGGCTGATGGCCGGTGGCGAGCGGGCGCTGAGCGGGGTGCTCATGGGGCTCGTGATCGCGGGGTTCACGCTCGTCATCCTGCTGGTCGCCCGGCGCATCGGTCGACGCTCGTACGTGCCGTTCGGGCCGTTCCTGATCCTCGGCGCGCTGTGGGCGGTGCTCGTCCGCCCCTGACCGCGCGTCACGGCACGCCCCCGACCCGGCCACGAGGCGCTGGGACCATCGTGGGATACGGGCACGCCCGGGAGGGCCCCTAGACTCCCCGGTGTAGGATGCCGTCAAGCCGGTTCGCCACCTGGTCGTGCCCCTTCGGCGATGGACCGGCGGGCGCCGCCGTCAGACGGCACCGGGTCCCGAGACCCGGCGACGAACCACGGAGCACTCGCACGATGACCTCGCCAGCGTGATCCGCCCACATCTCGACGACCGGGCCGCCGTCGCGACCGGGTGGTCCAGCGCGCCGTCACGCCGTCGACCGACGCGTCGCCGAGCGATCGTGTCGCTGCTGATGCTCCCGTTGCTCCTGGGCCTGATCGGCACCCCCGCCACGACCCCGTCCGTGCACGCCGACGAACTCGCCGACGCCAAGGCCAAGCAGGCGCAGCTCAAGAAGGAGATCGCCGAGCAGAAGGCCCAGGTGAAGGCCCTCGACGCCCTGCAATCCGGGCTGGCATCGGAGATCGCCTCGACCCGTCGTGAGCTGTCGGGGATCAACGCGGACCTCGGCGCCGTCCGCAAGAAGATCAACAACATGCAGACGAAGATCCAGCTGGTCCAGCGCGACTACGAGAGCCTGGTCGCGCAGGTGCGGCAGCTCGACGAGGAGCTGGCCGCGCTCATCGTTGCCGAACGGGACAAGCGCGCCGAACTCGGATCTCGACGCGCGTTGCTGGCCGAGCGGATCCGCGCGGCGTACGACACCGAACGAACTTCCCTCCTCGAGGCCTTCCTGTCCGGCGGGACGTTCGCCGACCTGCTGACCGAGATGAGTTACTACATCGATGTCGGGCAGCAGGACAAGGCCCTGGCCGAGCAGATCGTGCGCGATCAGGAAGCCCTGGCCGTCATGCACCAGAACACCGAGGCCACGCGGGTGCGCACGGACGAGCTCCGCCTCGAGACCGCCGCTCGCAAGGTCCAACTCGACGCCAGCCTCAAGGAACTCAAGGCGGCCAAGGCCGAGCTGCGCAAGCTCGAGAAGGCGACGAAGCGAGCGCTCGACGCGCAACGTCAGCTGTATGCCCAGGTCCTGGCGAACAAGCGCGATGCCGCCAAGGCGCTCGCGGCGGCCGATGCCGCGCAGAAGAAGCTCGCGGGCAAGATCGCCAAGATCGTCGCGGCGCAGGCGCAGCAAGGCAACATCCCGTCCGAGTACAACGGCACGCTCCGATGGCCGATGCCGGGCACGGTGACCCAGAACTTCGGGTGTACCGGGTTCGAGTGGGAAGCGCCGCTCGGCGACTGCGACCACTTCCACCGCGGCATCGACATCGTGGCGCCGTACGGGACCAAGGTCCGCGCGTCCGGCGACGGCGTCGTGGCCTACATCGGCTGGAACTACGCCGACGGCGCCGACCCGGCCTGGATCGTGATCGTCGCCCACAGCAGCGGGCTCCAGACCTGGTACGCGCATATGCAGCCGAAATACCCGGGCGGCATCCGCCAGGGAAGCCGCGTCGACGCCGGTCAGGTCATCGGGTACGAGGGCAACACCGGGCGGTCCACCGGCGCGCACCTGCACTGGGCGGTGATGTTCAACGGGTCCTTCGCGAACCCTCGACTGTTCCTGTGACCCGGGGCCGGACGACCGGCCGTGCTAGCATCGACCTCAAGGACGTCACCACCACGTTCGGGAGGCCGACCCGTGAAACGAACGATGGCCGTCATCCTCGCGGGCGGTGAAGGCGAACGGCTCTCCATCCTCTCGCAGGAGCGGGCGAAGCCGGCCGTCCCGTTCGGCGGCAAGTACCGGATCATCGACTTCACCCTCTCGAATTGCATCAACTCCGACGTCGATGACGTCGTCGTGCTGACCCAGTACAACCCGCGATCGCTCAACGACCACATCGGGTTGGGCCGGCCCTGGGACCTGGACCGCAACCGCGGTGGCGTGAAGCTCCTCCAGCCCTACATCGCCCGCGGTCGGGTCGCGGAGTGGTACCGCGGGACCGCCGATGCCGTGCTGCGCAACCTCAACGTCATCGAGCACGATCCGGCGGACACCGTCCTGATCCTCGCGGGCGACCACATCTACAAGATGGACTACCTGCCATTCCTCGCCGCTCACCGGCGTCATCGGGCGGACGTGACGATCGCGGTCCGCCAGGTGCCGATCGCCGATGCGCCGAGGATGGGCATCCTGGCGATGGACGAGCACGATCGCGTCACCGAGTGGCAGGAGAAGCCCAAGCACCCCAAGAGCGACCTGGCGTCGATGGGTGTCTACGTCTTTTCGAAGAAGGCCCTCCGCCTGTGGCTGTCCGAGGACCGGGCGGACTTCGGTGGGCACGTGGTTCCGGCGATGATCGAGGGCGGCGCCCGGGTCTTCGGCTACCGCTACGGGGGCTACTGGCAGGACGTCGGCACGATCCAGTCCTACTGGGAAGCCAACATGGCACTCCTCGAGGATTTGCCGCAGCTGGACCTGTACGACAAGGGCTGGGTCATCCACACCCGCTCCGAGGAACGCCCGCCGGCCAAGGTCAGCTCCACGGCCCAGGTCCACCGCAGCCTCATCAGCCACGGCTGCGTGATCAACGGCACCGTCGTGAACTCCGTCCTCTCGCCGGGCGTGCGGGTCGAGATGGGTGCGGTCGTCCGCGATTCGATCGTCATGTTCGACACGGTCATCCGCTCGGGCGCGGTCGTGGATCGCTCGATCCTCGACAAGGAGGTCCTCGTGGGGCAGGGGGCCATCGTCGGCGACGGGCCGCACGATGACCGTCCGAACAAGGCCGAACCCGGCCGTCTCAACACCGGCATCACGGTCGTTGGGAAGCGGGCGGTGATCCCTCGCGGCGTACGGATCGGTCGGAACGTCCGGGTCGCCGCCGACATCCGCTCCTCGGACTTCGTGGGCAAGGTCGTCAAGAGCGGCGATTCGGTGGATGCGCGCGCCGGCAGCCGTCGAGCGCACGACCACAGTCCGAGCGCGCCGCATCATGAGCACGAGGCCACCGGGACGGCCCGCGGCCGGCGAAAGGGCTAGACTCCCGGGCCATGCCACCCGCCGATCCTGGGGCACCATCGGTGCGCCCGGCCGATGTCGAACGCTGGATCGCCGACCTTGGTCTCGAGACCGTCGGACGAGCCGAGCGCGACGGGATCGCCTCGTGGGATCTCGAACTCGACGGCCGCCGCCGCTTCGATCTGCGAATCACGGTCATCCTGGATCCCGGGCTGGCGGTGATCGCCTGGGCCCAGTACGCCCCGCCGATCAACGACATGTTCCGCAAGTCCTATCGCAAGCTCCTTCGCTGGAACGACGAGTTCCCGCTCATCAAGTTCAGCCTGGGCGAGGACGAGGCCGTCACGCTGGCCGTGGAACTGCCCCTCCCCGGCGTCGATGTCGAGACGCTCGGGACCGCGCTGGCGCGGATCGTGCGAATCGCGGACCGGCTCCTCGATGAATCGGTGGACTGGCTCTGGCTGGGCGGGCGCCGGCCAGACGAGTCCGCGCGAACCCGGCGCAACGGCGCGTTCCTGACCCGGTTCGAGGCACGGCTGCCGGACCTGTTCGACGCATGACGATGCTTCGGCGGGCCTCGCCCGCGATCCTCGCGCTCCTCGCGTCGCTCAGCCTGCTGGTGGCGCCACCGACCGCGACCGACGTCCGCGCCGCGACCCCGGATCTGACGATCACGAGCGACGCTCGATACGTCGTCCAGCCGGCCGAAGGCCGCGTTCGGGTCACGCTCCAGCTGACGTTGCGGAACCGGCTCCAGGACACCGCGACCACACGGTTCTACTTCGACCGGGCGTTCCTCGCGGTCCTGCCCGAGAGCTCCGGATACCGCGTCAGCTGGGAGGGAAGCGGCACGCCCACGGTCCGGGCCACCTCGCGGACCAAGGACTACACGATCCTGCGCATCGACCTGCCCCGCCCGATCTACGGCGGGAAGTCGGCCACCTACACCCTTCGGTTCGATCTCGTCGATCGTGGCGGCACGGCGACCCGCGACCTGCGCGTCGGCGATTCGCTCGTGTCCTTCCCGGTCTGGGCGTACGCCAGCGACGACACTCCGGGGAGCACCGTCACCGTCACATTCCCGGCTGGGTTCACCGTGGACGTGGCCGGCGGGTCCATCCCGGCGCCCAAGCAGGATGCCGAGGGCCGCACGGTGTTCCGATCCGGGACGCTGCCCAAGCCGCTGACGTTCTTCGCGTTCCTCGTCGGGGATCGTCCGGGCGCCTACTCGGAGCGAACGATCACACCAGCGGTCGGGGACAGCACGGCATCGATCACCATCCGGGCCTGGCCCGATGACCCGGCGTGGGACAAGCGAATCGGACGCCTCATGGAGCGCGGTCTGCCCGTGCTCGCCGACGGGGTGGGGCTGCCCTGGCCGAACAGCGAGCCGCTCACGGTCCAGGAGGCGGTGAGCCGGTCCACGAGAGGCTACGCGGGGCTCTTCGACCCGACGCGACGGCTCGTCGAGGTGGCCTACTACGCCAGCGACTTCGTGGTCCTCCACGAGGCGGCGCATGCCTGGTTCAACGGGTCGCTCCTGGCCGACCGCTGGGCCAACGAGGCGTTCGCCTCCTACTACGCGCTCGAGGCTGCCGCGGCCCTCAAGATCAAGGCATCTGGCGAGACCCTGACCCCCGAGATGGCCGATGACCGGATCGCGCTCAACGCGTGGGGCGGCGTGGGGCGTGAGCCGACCGGCGTGGAGGACTATGCCTACGCCGCGGCTCTCGAGCTCGCGAACGAGGTCGCGGCACGCGCCGGCGCCGACGGGTTGCGGGCCGTCTGGGCGGATGCCGCGACCGGAGAGCCTGCGTACCCGGCGACCGGGACGCCGCTCCAGGCGGCACCCGTCGCGGTCCTGGCCCCGCCGCCCGATTGGCGTGGCCTGCTGGACCTGCTCGAGGCGAACACGGACGCCACCTACGACGACCTGTGGAGGACGTGGGTGGCACGAGACGAGGACCTGCCGCTGCTCGATGCTCGCGCGGCGGCGCGGCTGCGCTACGACGAGGTGCTCACCGAGGCCGGCGAGTGGCAGCTGCCGGCGCCGGTCCGCGCGGCGATGCGCGCCTGGCAGTTCGAGGACGCGCGGGCGCTGCTGGACCAGGCCGCCGACATCCTCGAACAGCGCGCCATCGTGGATGGCGCCGCGGACGCGGCCGGTCTGACCCCGCCGGATGCCCTGCGGATCGCGTTCGAGGGTGCCGACGGGTTCGAGGACGCCGTCGACGAGGCGGCGGCTGAGATCGAGACGATCGCTCGATACCGGGAGGCGGTCGCGAGCCGCCCCGGAGAGATCGACGAGATCACCGCCCTCGGTCTCTGGAACGAGTCGCCCGACGCGGACCTGGCGCGCGCCGCCGCGGCGTTCGCGAGCGGGGACCTGTCAGGTTCGGCGCGAGTCGGCCGATCATGCGGCCGCCGTGTGGGCGGGAGCCACCGAACTGGGGCGAGGCCGAGCGATCAGCCTGATCGCCCTTGGCGTGGCGGCCCTGCTCGCGATCATCCTGGGACTGCTGTGGCGCATCGGTCGGCGGCGGCGGCGGGCCTACCGGCAGGCGCATCGGCTCGATTCCTGACGGCTCGCGACCGCCTGCGGTGTGGGCTTGCTACACTCGCCGCCACCTTGGCGGCGCCGATCGTCGCCACGGGAGCCGGCTCGAACGCCGGTCGACGTCCGAGGCACGGACCGTCACCTGGAGTCGAAGGCACCGATGGGCCTGAAGCGCGCTCGACCGTCGCACGAGATCCTGTCGGGCGATTCGGCGGACGTCTACTTCGCGCGAGCGGAGAGCATCCTCGAGCGCGAGGGGCTCGATCCGGTCGTGACGATGGAGGTCTTCACCCGTCAGCACGCGGTCTTGTGCGGGATCGACGAGGCCAAGAACCTGCTCGGTCATGTGCTGGCCTCGGCCGATCCGTCGGAGACGAGCCTCGAAGCGCTCGACGACGGCGACACCATCGGGCCGAAGGAGATCGTGCTGCGGATCCGGGCACGGTATCGCGCGTTCGGGCTGTATGAGACCGCGTTCCTCGGGATGATGGCCCACTCCACGGGCTGGGCGACCGCCGCGCGCGAGTGCGTCGATGTCGCCGCGCCGGAGCCCGTCATCAGCTTCGGGGCCCGCCACATCCACCCCGACATCACCGATGTCCTCGACTACGCGGCCATCGTCGGCGGGTGCGTGGGCGCCTCGACGCCGGCGGGTGCCCGGCTCGCCGGTCTGGCACCGACCGGCACGATGCCGCACTCCCTCGTCCTGATCTTCGGCGACACGGTGGATGCGGCGGTGGCCTTCGACAAGCACATCGGGCCGGACGTGCCCCGGATCGTGCTCATCGACACGTTCAAGGACGAGGCCGAGGAGGCGCTGCGCGTGGCGCGGGCGCTCGGCGACCGACTGTATGGCGTTCGACTCGACACCCCGTCGGAGCGCGGCCGGGTCACGGCGGATCTCGTTCACGAGGTCCGCGCTCGTCTGGACCAGGCCGGGTTCACCCACGTCAAGATCACCGTAAGCGGCGGGCTCAACCCGGAGCGGATCGCGTACTTCAAGGACGCCGGTGCGCCCGTCGACTCGTTCGCCGTGGGGTCCCACATCAGCGGCGCGACGCCCATCGACTTCACTGGCGACATCAAGGAGATCGACGGCACCCCGATCGCGAAGCGCGGCCGCATCCCCGGCCTGACCGATTCACCGCGACTCAAGACGGTGGACCTGGCGGCCTACCGCGAGGGCTAGGTTCGGCGGCTCGTGCGACCATCCCCGGATGCAGGAGGAACGCGAGCCAGACACCGATCGGCGGGAGTCGTCCGCCGAACCGGCCGCCGGCGCCGCCGATGATCGGGACAGCGCTTATGACCTGCTCCAGCGTGGTCATCAGCTGCTGGAGCGGCGCCACCACGCGCAAGCGGCGACCGTCCTCGAGCGGGCGGACCGGCTCGAGCCGGGCAAGGCGTCGATCCTCGAAGCCCTCGGGCAGGCGTACTTCAACTCCGGCCAGCATGAGCGGGCTCGCACCACCTTCGAAGCGCTGCTCGAGCTCGATCCATCCGCGCACTACGCCCATTTCGCGCTCGGTCAGAGCCTGAAGAAGCTGGGGCGGCGCTCGGAAGCAGGGACGCATCTTCGACTCGCCGTCGCCCTGAGCCCAGAGACCCGTCTCTACCGCGACGCGCTCAGACGACTGGGCTGAGGCCCCGCCGAACCCCTCGGCTGGGGTGCCGCGGGCCGTCAGCCGGCCGGCAGCACCCAGTGCGGCCACTCGATCGCCGGCTCGAAGCCATGCGCCCGATACAGCCTGGTGGCACGGTCGTTGGCCGCCTCCACCGAAAGCTCCACGAGCCCGGCGCCGCGTCGGCGGAGCTCGGTGATGCCCCAGCGCAGGAGTTCACGCCCCAGGCCGCGGCCGCGCCACTCGGGGAGGACGCCGAGCAGTCCGACGTCGCCGGCCACACCCGCATCGTCAGGAAAGAGCTCGATCCGGGTGAACGCGATCGGCTGGTCCGGAGCGTCAGCCGGCGTGACGACGAGGATGCCCGTCGGGTCGAAGTCGGGCGCCGCGTTGACGTGGGCGATGACCGCGGGGGTCCAGGTCATCGGCGTGGGGTGGCCCTCGAAGGCCGCGAGCATGAAGGCGACCCACGCGTCGAGATCGCCCCCGTCCCGTGGGTCGAAGTGGCGCGTCGTGACGCCGGCCGGGAAGGTCGGTGGCGGGACGGGCTCGCCGTCGGCCAGCTCGAACCGCCAGAGGCTCGACCGGTACCGGAATCCGAGCGCCTCGGCGAAGGCCACGGACGCCGGGAGATGGGGCGGCACGTAGAGCTGGAGGGCGTGGCGTCCTCGGACGCGGACCAGGTCGACCGCGGAGGTGACGAGACGACGCCCGTGCCCCTGCCGACGGTGGGCCGGGTGGACGGTCAGGTCGTCGTGATCGGGCGTGCAGTACCCCACGACCCGGTCGTCCTCGACCGCGACGAGCGTACCCCCGACGTCGGGCACGATCCGGATGAGCTGTCGCTCGATGTCGGCGCGCGTGAACCCCGGGATGGCGTCTTGCGCGAGTGACGCCTCCATGATCGTTCGGATCTCCGGGATGTCACTGACCGCGGCCTCCCGAACCTGGGCGATCACCATGGCTCGGGGATCCGGCGCAGGATCACTCATCCGCCCTTGAGGAGGCCCGCGTCTCGGACGAGGCGGTAGAACGTGGCGAGTTCTGTGGGGCCGAAGGCGCGTTTCGGCACCATCTGCAGGATCCCACCGTCGGTGTCGAGGAAGAAGAAGCCACCGATGTCCCGGACCCGTCGGAACGTGTCCCAACCCCCGTGCGAGTTCGTCAGGGGCGTGGCGTACTGGATCCCCACGGGGTCGGCGGTCAGGCGTGTCTCCGCGCGAAAGATGTCGGGGCGTTTTCTGACCTGCCACCAGACGATCGGGATCATGAACAACCCGCTCGCCATCACGGCCGCGAACCCCGCCCAGAGCACGACGCTGAAGAGAGGGTCACCGTTGAGGTAGCCAAGCAACGCCGTCACGACGCCAAGCGCCACGAAGAGCCACGCCACCTTCGAGCGCCGCCAGAGCGACATCTGGGCGCGGATCAGGTCGGACAGGGTGAATGCGAATCGGACGGTGACGGACTCGCCGGTCGTCGCGACCGGCGGCGCCTCAGCCAGGGTCGCGACGTGATCGGCGCGGCCGCGGATCGTCGCGGCCCATAACAGGCCCACGATCGACTTCGCGTCCCGGATCTCGCCACGTTCAACGGCCGCCAGCGCGTCAGTGAATGGACGTCGCTCAAGCAGGAGGCGCTCGTCCTCATCGGGACCCAGTCGGTCACCGTCCGCGGGCGAGAGGTCCGTGGCCAGGTACAGGTGCATCAGCTCCTCGGTGAACCCGGGCGCGGTGTAGAACTCGGTCAGGTGCCGCCAGGTCGCGGCCCGCATCCCGGTCTCCTCCTCGAGTTCGCGACGGGCGGCCCCATCCGGTGCCTCGATGGCGCCCGTCTCGTCACGATCCAGGGTCCCGGCTGGGATCTCGAGGAGGGTGTCGCCGGTCGCGAGCCGGAACTGACGGACCAGCAGCACGTGATCCTCATTGTCGATGGCAACGATCGCCACGGCTCCCGGGTGACCGGCGATATCGCGCTCGGAACGCGACCCGTCGGCGTGCTCGACGGTATCGACGCGGAACGTCAGGTAGCGGCCTTGATGGACCACGCGCGACGAGACGACGCGTTCCACGAGATCGGCCCCGGAGACGGGCTCCGGAGCCGGCAAGCGCGAAGGCTCAGGCTCGCGGGTCAGCTCGCGACCGCCACGCGATCCACCGCGACCGAGAGACCGGTCGTGGCATCGAAGAGGTGGACCTTGTCGAGCGGCGCGATCAGGTCGACGATGTCGCCGGAGCGCACGTTGTGTTCTGATCCGACGATCGCGACGATGTCCTGGCCCGCGGCGTTGAGGTGCAGCAGCTCCTCGTTGCCGAGGTACTCGACGACGTCCGCTCGAGCGCGGAACGGGGCGGCGTTGGCTCCGCCCTCGCCGATGTCGAGGTGCTCCGGCCGCATGCCGACGACCAGCGCTCGACCGGTGGTGGGACCGACAGCGTCGCGGAACTGCGGCGGGACCGGGATCGACCAGTCCTCGGGACCCACGAGCCGCCCACCATCGGCGAGCGTGACCTCGACGAAGTTCATCGACGGGCTCCCGATGAACCCGGCCACGAACCGATTGACCGGGTGGTCGTAGAGGTTCTGCGGCGTTCCGACCTGCTGGAGGATGCCCTCGTTCATGACGGCGATCCTCGTGCCCATCGTCATCGCCTCGACCTGGTCGTGGGTCACGTAGACGACGGTGGTCTTGAGGCGCTGGTGGAGGCGGGCGATCTCGGCGCGCGTCTGGACGCGCAGCTTCGCGTCGAGGTTCGAGAGCGGCTCGTCCATCAGGAATACGGCCGGCTCGCGCACGATCGCGCGGCCGAGGGCGACGCGCTGCCGCTGCCCGCCGGAGAGCTCCTTGGGCTTGCGGTCGAGCAGCTGATCGAGCTGGATGGTCTCGGCGGCTTCCTTGACCCGGCGCTCGATCTCGTCCTTGGGGACCTTGCGCAGCTTCAGCCCGAACGCGAGATTCTCCCGCACGGACATATGCGGGTAGAGCGCGTAGCTCTGGAAGACCATCGCGATGTCGCGATCCTTGGGCGGGACGTCGTTGACCACGCGGTCACCGATCTTGAGTGTCCCCGCGGTGATCTCCTCGAGTCCGGCGATCATCCGCAGGCAGGTGGTCTTCCCGCAGCCTGATGGTCCCACCAGGACCATGAATTCGCCGTCCGCGATCTCGAGGCTGATGTCCTTGACGACGTTGACCTCGCCGTAGTTCTTCACGACGTGGTCGAACGTCACGGTCGCCATTGCGAACCTCCACGCCCGGAACGCATCGCGGGCCCTTGCATCCAGCCACCGAAGTGGAACGTGGACGGGCCCCGTACGTGCGTACCACGGGGTCTGGGCATGGTAGGTGTCGGATGGACCGGACGCAACCACGAACGGCTGTGGTAGACATGGTCCGTGGGCGAACGACTGGGCGGCCGAACCATCTACGTGACGGGATCGAGCGGGATCGCGGACGCCGGCGCTCGCCGGTTCGCCCTCGACGGCGCGGTCGTGGGCGTCATCGCCCGGGATGCGGACGAATGCGAGGCGCTTGCCGGCTCGATCGTTGAGGCCGGCGGGCGGGCTGCCTGGTCCGTGGCGGATCTCCGGGACGAGGGGGCGACGACGGCCGCATTCGCCGCGCTCCGGGCCGCGATCGGACCCCCGGATGGCCTGTTCGCGGTGGCCGGAGGGTCTGGCCGGCGGTTCGGCGACGGCCCGATCCACGAGGCGTCGCTCGAAGGGTGGCGCGAAACCCTCGACCTCAACGGCGTCCCCACGTTCCTGGCGGCGCGCGAGGCGGTCCGGGCGATGCTCCCACCCGGCGGCCATGGCGGTTCGATCGTGATCGTCACGAGCGTGCTGGCGAGCGATCCCGTGCCGGACCTGTTCGCGACCCATGCCTACGCGGCGATCAAGGGCGCGCAGGACGCGCTCGCCCGGACGATGGCCGCCACGTACGCACCACATGGGATCCGGGTCAACGCCCTGGCCCCGGGTCTGGTGGCCACGCCGATGTCGGCGCGGGCCCAGGGCGACGAGACGACCACGGCCTACATCGCGCGCAAGCAGCCGCTCGCTGGCGGATTCCTGACCGCGGCGTCCATCGCCGATGTCGCGGCCTTCCTGCTTTCCGACGAGGCAGCGCAGGTCACGGGCCAGCGCATCGCGGTCGATGGCGGCTGGAGCGTCACAGAAGCCGGCGCCTGACCAAGTTGTCTAGACAGGTTCGCGCGACGATGGCATCATGACGGCATGGACCACCCCCTGACGATCGACGACCTCACCTACGAGCGCGTCGCCAAGACCATCGACCACTCGCTCCTTCGGCCGGAGCTGACCCTCGACGATGTTCGTGAGGGTTGTGCCGTGGCCGCCCGATATCACGTGGCATCGGTCTGCGCCCGGCCCGCGGACGTGGCCCTGTGCGCCGAGCTGCTCGCTGGTTCGGACGTGGCGGTCGGCACCGTCATCGGCTTCCCGCACGGATCGTCGACCACGGCCGCCAAGGTCTTCGAGACCGAACGTGCGGTCGCCGACGGAGCCACCGAGCTCGACATGGTCATCAACATCGGCTGGCTCCGCTCCGGGCTCGACGACCAGGTCGAGGCCGACATCCGCGCCGTGGTGGACGCCGCCGGCGGTCGGATCGTGAAGGTCATCCTCGAGAACGCGTATCTGACCAAGGATGAGATCGTGCGCGGGTCGCAGGCGGTCGAGCGTGCGGGTGCCCACTACGTGAAGACCTCGACGGGGTTCGCCCCGAGCGGCGCGACGATCGATGACCTCAAGCTGATGCGGGCCAGCGTCTCGCCCAAGGTCAAGGTCAAGGCAGCCGGCGGCGTGCGGACGCTCGATCAGTTGATCGAGGTCATGGCCGTGGGGACCGACCGCTCCGGGGCCACGAAGACCGCCGAGATGCTCGACGAGTTCGTGGCGCGCAAGGCCGCCGCGGAGGCCGCCACAGGCCGGTGATCGCCTTCGGCTAGAGGTGCTCGGCGCCCGCCAGGGCGGCGCCGATGGCCCCCGCGATCGGCCCGAGTTCCGCCGAGACCAGCGCGATCCCGCGCGAATCCGGCACGAACGGGGTCCGCTCGGCGACTGCGGCCCGCAGCGGCGTCATGATGATGTCGCCGGCTTCGGCGATCCCGCCGCCGATCACGACCCGATCCGGAACGAGCACCGTGATGATGTTGCCGATCGCGATCGCGAGGGCGTCGATGGCCGTGTCGATGGCCGCCTGGCAACGAGGATCCCCCGCCGCCGCGCCGTCCATGACCGCCTCGACGGTCTCGACGCCGGCCGCCCGGGTCAATGCACCGGCCTGGGCGAAGACCTCGGCGCAGCCGCGGTTGCCGCAACCGCACACCGGGCCGTCAGGCTGGACGGTCTGGTGACCGATCTCGCCCGCGGTCCCGGTCGCGCCGAGATGGAGCTGGCCCTCGATGATCAGCCCGCCGCCGATCCCGGTCCCGAGCGTGAGCATCGCCATCGTCGCGGCTCCCCGCCCGGCCCCGAGTCGCGACTCCGCGAGCGTGTGCGCCCGCGCGTCGTTGATGAACGCGACAGGCTGACCGAGACCCGCGGCGATCCGGTCGCGGAGTGGATACGCGGCCCATGGCCCCGGGAAATTCGGGAAGAGCGTGATCGTGCCGGCAGTCCGGTCAAACAAGCCGGGGACCCCGACCCCAACCGTGTCGAACGGCCCATCGCGTTCGGCGGCCGCCCGACCAGCCGCCACGAGGGCCTCGGCGACGCCGTCGGGCCCGCGTTCGGCGTGGGTGCGGACCGAGGTGCTCGCGACGAGATGCGGCACAGCCTCGAGCGTGTCCAGGCGCTCAAGGACGGCGACCTTGATGTTCGTCCCGCCGAGGTCGAGACCGAGATGGCGGGTCGCCGTCATGACACCTCCGCGTCCTCGCCGCGCTGGAGGACCGCCTCGAACTCGTAGCGCTCGGCCGCGTAGAGGGTCTCGGTGTGTTCGATCGGCACGCCGTCCTGGTCGTCGATGGTCCGTCGTTCGCTCAGCACGACACCGTCCGGGTCGAGGCCGAGCAGCCGCCGTTCGATGTCGGTGGCCCGCCTGGCCGAAACGCGCGCCTGCGCCCGTGACGGGATCCGGCCCAGGCGCTCGAAGGCCTCGTGGAGCGAGCCGCCCTCGAGGTCGTCCTCGAGGATGCCGGCGCACGTCGGTGTCGCGACGACGCGCTCGATGGCCATCGGGCGGCCGTCCGCAAGCCGCAGCCGTTCGACGACGATGGCCCGACTGCCCACCGACAGATGCAGCGCCGCTCGATCCTCGATCGATGGGTCGATCCAGCCGGCGTGGAGCAGCCGCGAGGAGGCCCGCAGGCCGCGGCGACGCATGCTCTCGGTGAAGGACAGCGGCGACCCCAGCAACCGCGCGACCATCCGCGGTGCGGCGAACGTGCCCTCGCCCCGGCGCCGCACGAGCAACCGCTCGTGGGCGAGCACCTGGACCGCCTGCCGGACCGTCATCCGGCTGACGCCGAACCGCTCGCACAACTCGGCCTCCGACGGCAGGCGGTCGCCCGGGCGGGAAGCGGCGATGATCCGCCGCAGGTAGGCGGCGATCTCCTGATAGCGGGGCGTCGGCTCGGCGGACATTGACGACGTCATGATGGCGTGCCTAGGATGGCATACATGTCTAGACATCTTCCCCGACCACCCCGGTCCGTGACGCCGGTCGGCCTGGTGCCGGCATGACGATCGCGGGCGCCTGGCTCGCGGAGGCTCGCGGCATCCTCGACCGGCTCGAAGCCACCCAGATGCCCGCCATCGCCCGGGCGGCCGACCTGGCCGCCGAGGCGATCGCCGCGGACGGCCTTGTCCACCTGTTCGGGACGGGTCATTCGCGCATCCCGCTCGAGGAGATGTTCCCGCGCTACGGCTCGTACCCGGGGTTCCACCCGATCGCCGAGCTGTCGATGACGTTCCATACCCAGGTCGCGGGAGCCAACGGCCAGCGGCAGGCGATGTTCATCGAGCGGATGGAGGGCCTGGCTGACGTCATCCTCGCCAACTTCCAGTTCGGCCCGAGCGACGTGATGGTGGTGTTCTCCGCCAGCGGCCTCACCGCGGTCCCGATCGAGATGGCGATGGGCAGCAGAGCCCGCGGGCTTCCGGTGGTCGCGGTGACATCGGTCGCCCAATCCATGGCGAGGCCGCCGGACCACCCGAGCGGCACCAGGCTGCTGGACCATGCCGACGTCGTCATCGACCTGTGCACGCCGGCGGGTGATGCGCTCGTGACGCTCGAGGGGCTCGACACGCCGATCGGGCCAGGATCGACGATCGCCAACGCGGCGATCGTCAACGAGATCAAGGTCCAGGCCGCTTCGAAGCTGTTCGCGGCAGGACGCCTGCCGCCCGTGCTGACGAGCGCCGCCATCGTCGGGGCGGAGCGGTCGGCCGCCCTGTTCGACGCCGCCTACCGCGAGCACGCCCGGCGGGTCGGCGGCATCCTGTCCGGTGCCGACCCCGGCCCGTCCGAGTCCAGCGGAGCACCCGCCACGTAGGCGGACGTGGGATGCGGCCCCTCCGCTCGCGCCAGATCGGGTCGGTCAGCCGGGTCGGCGAACGTCAGGGTCGGGGAGCATCACGTCGCGGACCGCGGCGATCAGCTCGTGGTACGAACCGATGAACCCGCGCAGGGTGCGCACCGTGGGACCGAACCCGTCGAACTCGTCGATGGCCAGCCCGTCCGGTTCGTAGGCGCGCCCGAAGTCCGGCAGTCGCTCGCGGAGCTCGGCGACGATCGCCGGGTCGACCGGGACATCGATCCGGCTGGTCGGCGTGATCCCGCTGCCCTCGAACCGGACCTGCCAGGCGTGGGGCATCGTCAGGACGACGTCACCACCCACCAGCTCTGTCCAGTGGCGCCGGTGGCGGTACGCGGCGGCGAGGAGCCGCGTCCGGGAGCCGCGCTCCGAGAACAGGCTGTACGCGCGCTTGAAGACCGCGATCCCCGCCCAGTCCGGCGCCGCCGGGTCGACCGCGATCGAGTCGCGCTCGACGAGGACCTTCATCCAGTCGTCGAGCCGCCCGATCATGATCGTGCAGACCGGGGTCATGCCCGCGATGTCCTCGCCGCCGGCGACCCGGGTATCAAGACCGCGTTCGACCGCCTCGGCGACCGCGACGGCCTGGGCGACGCTGAAGGACACGGTCGCGTTGACGTTGACTCCGGCCGCGGTCGCGCGCTCGATGGCCTCGATCCCCGCGCGCGTCGCCGGGAACTTGATCTGCATGTTCGGCGCAAGGTCCGCAAACCGGCGTCCCTGCGCGAGCATCCGGTCCGCATCGCGGTAGCTGGTGGGGTCGGTCTGGATCGAGAGTCGGCCCTTCAGGCCTCCTTCGCGTTCGAAGACGGGCGCGAGGCGCGCCGCGCCGCGGATCGCCATCGCCTCGATGAGCGACCACGTGATCTGGATCTCGCTGGCCGACGGGTCCGCCTCGATCGCCCGCCGGATCCACGGGAGCCAGTGGTCGCGATCCTTGCGCAGGACGTCGAGGACGATGCTCGGGTTCGATGTGGCCCCGGTGGCGCCCCGCGCGATCGCGAAGTCGAGCTCGTCGATGGCGCACGAATCGTTCCAGATGTCGGTGGGACCGTCGCCGACCGTCCGCCAGATGGGGCCGTCCACGAACCCCGATGGAGCGGCTGTGGTCATCGGTCGTCTCCCTCGCGCGGTCGGTTCGCGCTGCGATCCGTATCATAATCGATCATCGATGACAGTCTGGGTCCGGCGGGATGCCGGAGAACGGTGGAGGACGCGCGATGGCCGTGACAGAGGAGATCCTCGGGCAGTTCCTCGGCGACGAGGCGTTCCCCGTCACCTGGGAATCGGATGCCGAGCGGGACCTCTTCTGGGTCTACGACGACCTGCACATCCCGCACCCGGTCAGCCCGATGTTCTTCGACATCGGCGGCTGGTGGCTGAGCTGCGACCACATGTTCCGGCGGTTCGGGACGCCGTTCGCGGTCGACTGGCTGGCCAAGAACATCAACGGGTACGTCTACACGACCGCGATCCCCGCCGATCCCGACCTGCGCATCGAAGGCACCGAATACAGCGCCCGCTACGGCGCCCGCGTCCCGCGCGACGCCGACTTCGCGACGACGATCGGGCCGTACCTCGACACCGTCCTGCCGGTCTACGGGCGGGACTTCGCCGACTGGTGGCGCGACCGGCTGCGCCCGGAGATGGAGCGCAATTTCGCGTTTCTCGAGGCGCGCCTTGATGCCGCCGGGACCATGAGCCTCGCCGACGTCGCCGTCCTGCTCGAGGACGCCATCGACATCCACGATCGCCATTGGAAGATCCACTGGATGCTCAACTTCGCCCAGCTGTCGGCGACGCTCGACCTGCGCGCGGTCATGGAGCGGACGCGCGGGTCGGTGGATGAGCCACTGCTCGGTCGACTCCAGAACTCGGCGTCGGACCGCAACTGGGACTCGATCGAGGCGCTGTGGCGAGATGAAGAACGAGGTGCGTGACGACCCGACGCTGCGCGCGGCGTTCGCCTCCGCCGACGTCGCCGAGATCGCCAGGGCGTTGCGGGCCGATGATCGGGGACGGCGGTTCCTTGCCGAGCGGATGGAGCCGTACCAGCGTGAGTACGGCTGGCACGCCGTCTGGAGCCACGAGTTCATCTTCCCGACGGCGCGAGAGCAGATGGAGCCGATCCTGGAGCTGATCCGCGGCTATCTCGACAACGACTACGACTACCCGAGCGCGATCGAGGCGATGCGTCTCGACATCGAGGCGGCGTCGCGCGAGATCCTCGAGGGGCTCTCGGGCGAGGCCCTCGACGCGATGCGGGCCGCGAACGAGGTCAATCTGCGGATGGCGCCGCTGACCCCGGACCACCACTTCTATATCGACCAGGGCGCGAACGCGCACCTGCGCCTGGTCCTGCTCGAGGTCGGCCGCAAGCTCGTCGCGGCGGGTCGGCTCGACGTGCCCGACGACGTGCTGTTCCTCCGCTACAACGAGCTTCGGGCGCTGATCGGCGCCAAGGACGCGATCCCGGCCCGGGAGCTGGTGGAAACGCGACGGGCGGAGCGCGCGGCGGCGGCGCGGCGGCCCCCGCGCGACTGGGTGGGGACGGTGACGCCGTCCCAGCTCGCGTTCCCGTACCTGGTCAATTGGGGCTACCCGGAGCGGTTCCACCGCGCCGCATCGGACGATCGCACCACCATCAGCGGGATCGCCGCCTCGCCGGGTCAGGTCGAAGGGGTCGCCCGGGTCGTCCGGACGGTCGACGAATTCGACGACGTCCGCGACGGCGACATCCTCGTCTGCCAGATGACGAACCCCGCCTGGGTGGTCCTCTTCACGAAGATCGCGGGGCTCGTGACCGACACCGGTGGCACCACCTCGCACCCGGCCGTCCTGTCGCGCGAGTTCGGGATCCCGGCGGTCGTCGGGACGTCGAACGCGACGCACCGGATCTCGACCGGGGACCGGATCGTCGTGAACGGCACGACCGGCGAGGTGACGGTGCTCGCCCCGGTCGAGCGATGAGGTCCCGCGGGTGACGGTCGGCGGCGCGCTGTCCCGGACGGTCCTGGCAGACCAGGTCAAGGACCGGCTCCTCGACGACATCCTGTCCGGTCGGTATCCACCGGACGCGCGGATCATCGAGACCCAGGTCGCCAGGGATCTCGGCACGAGCCAGGCGCCCGTTCGCGAGGCCCTCCGCGGCCTCGAGGGTCTTGGGTTCGTCGAGATCACGCCGTTCCGCGGGGCGCGGGTGCGGCGGCCGTCACGCCGGGACATCACGGAGGCGTACGTCGTCCGCGCCGCGCTCGAAGGTCTCGCGGCCAGAGCCGCGGTGCCGCGGCTGTCCGAGGCGGACCTCGACGACCTCACGGCCCGGTTCGGGGCCATGCAAGCCGCCGCGAGGGACGGGGATGGGCACGGCGTCGCGGCGGCCGACGCGGGGTTCCATGCACGGATCGTCGAGCTGGCCGACAACGCGACGCTCGCGAAGGTGTGGTCGACCCTCGAGCCGGTGGCTCGCACGTACCTCACCCTCGTCGCCCCGGGTGCCGATCCGCACTGGTCCGCGGACCTCCACGCGCCCATCCTCGATGCGCTCCTGGCGCGCGATGCCGAGCGTGTCGCGTCGGCCCTGGAGCACCACTTCGACGAGGTTCGCGACCACATGGCTCGGGTCTGGGCGGACGATCCGGAGCCGGTCCGCGCGACCGGATGATGCGAGCCTTCGCCTACGAGCGGCCGACCAGTATCGCCGCTGCCGTCGCGCTGATCGCCGAGCACGGGCCCGATGCGCGGCCGCTGGCCGGCGGGACCGATCTCATCATCCGGATGCGCGACGGGTCGATCCGCCCACGCGTGGTGGTGGACCTCAAGGGGATCACCGACCTCGACGACGCGATCATCGAGACCGACGACCGCCTGGTCATCGGCGCGCGAGTGACCATGACCGCGATCGCGGCCCATCCGCGGATCCGGTTGGAGCACCGCGCGCTGGCGGAGGCCGCGGCCGTGGTGGGCTCCGCCCAGATCCGCAACCGCGCCACCCTCGGCGGCAACATCGCCAACGCGTCACCGGCCGCCGACACCGTCCCGGCGCTCCTGGTCGCCGACGCGATCGTGATCGCGGCTGGGCCTGCGGGTCGTCGCCGGATCCCGATCGACGAGGTGTTCGTCCGGTCCGGGGTCACCACACTCGCCGATGGGGAACTCATCGCGGCGATCGAACTGCCGCACCCCGCGGGGGCGTTGGGCACGGTCCACGTCCGCCGGACCCGCCGACGCGGCCACGACCTTGCCTCGGTGACGCTCGCCTGCGCGATCGGGCCCGACGGGGTGACCAGGATCGCCTATGGCAGCGTCGGGCCGCGGCCGCTCCTTGTCCGTGACGAGATGGGCATCCTGGCGGATCCCGGGGCTCCAGACACGGCGAAGCTCGAGCGCCTCGATGACCTGTTCGTCGATGCGCGTCCGTCCGTGAATTCCATGCGGGCCGGCCCCGACTATCGGCTGTCGATGCTCCGCGTCCTGGGGCTGCGGGCCGTGCGGACGGCGGCGGCCCGCCTGGCGGGCGAAGGCGAGCCCGCATGACCATCACGCCGGGGCTGCGCCGGATCGATCTCACGGTCAACGGGCGCGCGCGATCGGTCGAGGTGGCGACGCATCACACGCTGCTCGAGGTCCTGCGCGACGATCTCGGCCTGACCGGCACGAAGGAGTGCTGTCTCGTCGGGGAGTGCGGGGCCTGCACGGTCCTCGTGGACGATGTCAGCGTGGATTCGTGCCTCATGTTCGCGGTGGAGGCGGACGGCGCGAGCGTGACCACGGTCGAGGGGCTCGCCGGCGATGGTTTCGCCGTCGATGGTCGTTTGCACCCGCTCCAGCAGGCGTTCCTCGACACGGGCGCGGCCCAGTGCGGGTTCTGCATCCCCGGCCAGTTGATGGCCGCCGCGGCGCTGCTCGCCGATCGCCCGCGCCCCACCCGCGCCGACGTCGAAGAGGGCCTCGCCGGCAACCTGTGCCGCTGCGCCGGGTACGAGCAGATCATCGAGGCCGTACTGATGGCCGCCGAGGCCGGGGCTGGAGACGCACCGCGATGACGATCGTCGGGATCGGCGGTTCGCCGGCGCGCGTCGGTGGGGTCGAGCGAGTCACCGGTCAGCAGGTGTACGTCGCCGACATCCACCTCGAGGGTGAACTCCACGTCCGGCTCGTCACCCTCGACCACGCGCGGGCACGCATCCTTGGCATCGACACGAGCGCCGCGCTTGCCGTCCCAGGCGTGCACGCTGTCCTGACGGCGGCGGACCTGCCCTCGCCGATGCCGCGCTTCGGGCCGCAGTTCGCGGATCGCCCGGTCATCGCCGTCGACGAGACGCACTACCACGGAGAGCCGGTGGCCGCGGTCGCGGCCGAGACGCCGGATGCCGCGGAGGAAGCGGCACGCCTTGTTCGGGTTGACGCGGAGCCGTTGCCGGCGGTCGTCACGCTCGCCGCGGCGCTGGCCGCGGACGCGCCGCTGGTCCAGGATCCGTCCCTGCGGCCCGGATGATCGGCTTGCGGGGACCAACGTCCTGCGCGAGCACCGCTACGGCTGGGGCGACGTCGAGGCCGCTTCGGCGGAACCTGACCTCCGCGTCATCGAGGGGACGTACGCGTTCCCGATGGTCACCCAATTCGCGATCGAACCGCACGCGTTCCTGGCGGCGCCGGACGGTGACGGCATCGCGATCTGGAGCTCGATCCAGCATCCCTACTGGCTCCAGCGGATCGTGGCCGGTGTGCTGGACCTGCCGCTGGAGCGGGTCCGCGTTCACGCCCCGGACCCCGGCGGGGCGTTCGGCGGCAAGCAGCACGCCAAGTACGAGCCACTCGTCGCGTTCCTGGCCCTGCGCACGGGTCGGCCGGTCCGGCTCGTCCTGTCGCTGGAGGAGACGTTCCAGGCCGTACGCCGCGGCGCATCGGAGGTCCACGTCCGGACCGGATTCCGCCCCGACGGCCGGATCGCCTTCCGCGACATCCATGCCGACTACCTCATCGGCGCGTACGCGGACATCGCCGACCGGACCGTGGGGAAGGGGAGCTTCACCTCGAACGGGCCGTACCTGGTCCCGGCGGTCCGGATCTTCGCCCGGAGTGTCCTCTCCCACACGACCCCATCGACCGCGTTCCGCGGCTTTGGCAATCCGCAGCAGATCTGGGCGGTGGAGTCGAACCTCAACGACGCGGCGCAGAACCCTTGGCATCGACCCGGTGGCGCTTCGGCGGCTCAACCTCGCCAGCCCCGGAGACCCGTTCATCCCCGGCGACACGCCCGCCGATGGCGACTGGCGGGCGTCACTCGACCGGGCGGCCGAGATGATCGGCTGGGGCGAGCCGGTGCCACCGGGTCGTGGTCGCGGGATCGCCGTCGGGCTCAAGGCCGGCCCGACGACGGCGCTCTCGAACGCACGCGTCCACCTCCTCGCCGATGGCACCGCGGTCCTCTATTCCGGGACCTCGGACATGGGCCAGGGCGCCCGAACGATCTTCGCCCAGATCGTCGCCGAGGAGCTCGGGATCTCGAACGATTCGATCACGGTCGTGATGGGCGATACGGCCATCGTGCCGTATGACCAGCAGACGTCGGCGAGCCGATCGACCGTGTTCATGGGGCGCGCGATCCGGGACGCGTGTCGCGAGATCCAGACGCAGGTCGAGTCGATGGCGGCCCGCGGACTGGGGCCGTTCGTTGGCGAGGTCGTCGGGGTCGGCCAGGCGCGCAAGGAACCGGATCCGACCCATCCGCTGGGCGGGTCGTCGGCGTTCTTCGAGTTCAACGCCACCGCGGTCGAGGTGGCGGTGGACCGCGAGACCGGCGACGTGACGGTGACCCGGCACGTGACGGTGTCCGACGTGGGCACGGCGCTCAACCCGATGCAGGTCCGCGGCCAGGACGAAGGCGCCGCGATCATGGGGCTCGGCCACACGCTGATGGAGCGCCTGATCCACGACGACGAGGGCCGGATCCGGAACCTCGGGGCCATCGACTACCGGATCCCGACGAGCATGGACCTGCCCCTCCGGATGGAGAGCGACATCATCGCCAACGGCGACGGCCCCGGGCCGTACGGCGCGAAGGGCATGAGCGAAGGCGCGCTGCTGTGCGTGGCGCCCGCGGTCGCCGAGGCTGTCCGCGACGCGACCGGGGCCGACATCCGGGACCTGCCGCTCAGCCCGGAGCGCGTGTGGCGTGCGCTGCGCGACCTCGAGGGATCGTCCGCGCCATGACGTTCTCGATGGCGCTCGACGCGCCGCACGGCCTCGGCCCGTCCGATGCCCGGGCGCTCCTCGGCGGCAAGGCGGCCAACCTCGGGGTCATGTCGCGCGACCTCGGACTGCCCGTCCCACCCGGGTTCGTGCTCACCACCGAGACCTGTCGGGCGTTCCGGTCCGGTGGCTGGCCAGCCGGGCTCGATGCCGAGCTTCGAGCGCGGATGGCCGGACTGGAGGTCGCCGTCGGTCGTCGGTTCGGCGATCCGACGGACCCGCTCCTCGTCAGCGTTCGCTCCGGTGCGCCGGTCTCGATGCCCGGGATGATGGACACGATCCTGAACCTGGGCCTGAACGACGAGACCGCCGCGGGTCTCGCCCGGGCCGCCCGCGACGAGCCGTTCGCGCGAACCTGTCACGAGCGGTTCGTGGCGAGCTTCCGCTCCATCGTGGGCGTGGACGACGTCCCCGCCGACCCGTGGGCGCAACTGCGGCTCGCGATCGAAGCGGTCTTCCGTTCGTGGGACGGCGCCCGCGCCCGCGCCTATCGGGCGCGCGAAGGGATCCCCGACGATCTCGGGACCGCGGTCACGGTCCAGGCGATGGTCTTCGGCAACCGCGGCGACACCTCCGCGACGGGCGTGCTGTTCACCCGCGACCCGGCCACCGGCGAGCCGGGGCTCTACGGCGACGTGCTGTTCGATGCCCAGGGCGAGGATGTCGTGGCCGGGACCCATGCGACCGAACCCCTCGCCGTCCTCGACGAGCGCCTGTCGTCGGTCGCCGCCGAGTTGCGCGCCCACGCCGACCGTCTGGAGCGTCACTACGCGGACCTGTGCGACATCGAGTTCACGATCGAGTCGGGTCGGTTGTGGCTCCTCCAGGTCCGGGTCGGGAAGCGGAGCCCGCAGGCCGCGTTGCGCATCGCCCGCGACATGGCCGTTGACGAGTCGTTCCCGCTGTCGCGTCCAGAGGCGGTGGCGCGCGTGGCCACGCTCCTTGCGGACCCGCCACGGATCTCGATCGCGCGTGGTGACCTCGGGACGCCGATCACCCGGGGTCTGCCCGCGTCTCCAGGGATCGCGAGCGGCGAGATCCTGACGACCCCAGACGCGGCCGTCGCGGCGGCGGACGCCGGCCGGTCCGTGATCCTGGTCCGCATGGACACCTCACCCGACGACGTCCATGGGATGGCCCGGGCGGCCGGCATCCTCACCGCGCGCGGGGGTCTGGCCAGCCACGCCGCGGTCGTGGCACGGGGGTGGGGGATCCCCGCGGTGGTCGGGGCCGCCGGGGTCGAGGTCCGCGACGGCGAGGTCGTCGTCGGCGGCCGGACCCTGCACGCCGGCGAGGTCATCACGATCGACGGGAGCACCGGCGAGGTGTTCGATGGCGCCGTCGCCGGGACGACCGAGGTGGTCCCGGAAGCCCGCGAGCTTCGGGCCTGGGCCGACGAGCTCGGGATCCCGATCGGTCGGCTCGACGAACCGCCTTCGGCCCCGGAGCCCGCTGGCTGGCCAGTCGTCGGCGCCGATGACGTGCTCCGGGCGCTCGCCATCAAGGGGTTCGCGATGGCGGGCAGTGTCGCGGATGCCGTCGACTCGTCGCCCGAGAACGTCCAGCCGGCCGTCGACGCGCTGCTGGAGGGGGGCACGGTCGCGTCGGCCGCGGGCGCCTACCGGCTGACCGATGCGGGATCTGCGCGGGCGGCGGAGCTTCTCGCGGCCGACCGCGACGCATGGGGCCCCGACGCGGCCGCCGCCGCGCTCACGGGCTTGCTGCCGCTCGACCTCCGGTTGAAGGAGGTCGTGACCGCCTGGCAGATGCGCGACGGTCCCGATGGGCCCGTCGTCAACGACCACGCCGACGAGGCCTACGACCGCGCCGTGCTCGACCGACTGGCGGACCTCCACGCCGATGCGGCCGCGTGGCTTGCCCGGCAGGAGACGGGTCTGCCTCGGCTCACGACCTACCGCCGGCGGCTCACTCGGGCGTTCGACGCGGTCGCCGGCGGCAACGGACGATTCATCGCGTCACCGCGCGTCGACAGCTACCACGGGATCTGGTTCGAACTGCACGAGGACCTGATCCGTCTCGCTGGTTCGACCCGCGAGGACGAGGCGGCGGCTGGCCGAGCCTAGGCGCGACGCGCAGACCGATGGTCGATCGGCTCCGGTCGGAGCTCGAAGACCGGGAGACGCCGCCCCGCCGCCACGGGATCGGCGAGCACGTCTGGTGCGGCGAGGCGAAGCAGCAGGCCGGTGCCGAGGCGCCAGAGCCGTGGCAGGTCGCGTCGAAAGGCGGCGATCGTGTCGCGGAAGAAGACGGCCGCTTCGTCCGGGGTCAACTCGTGGGCGGTGACCCGATGCCCATGGCCATCGATCCGGATCTCGGCCCGGCCGGCCGCTCGCAGGTTGCGGACCCAGTTGACGTCGCCGAACGTGCCCACCACCCACCGCCGACCATCGACATCGACGACCGCGACCGGAGCGGTCCGCGGGAGCCCGCTCGTCCGGCCGGGAACGGTGAGCAGCTGGTTCGGGCCCATCGGCATCCCGAGCCGAAGCAGGCGACTGGCGATGGGGCGAGAGTGGCGGATGAGTGCGGGCGCCTGGGTCACGATGGCCTCCTCGGTCACGACTGGGTGGGTTGCGTTCGTCAACCGGTTAACGGAACGTGGGACGAGGACGTGACCGATGGACGATGTAACCGACCGACCGACTGACGACGCCGATTGGCTCGCCCGGCGATTCGAGGCCGACCGCCCCCATCTCCGGGCGGTGGCGTACCGGATGCTGGGCTCGATGGCCGAGGCCGACGACGTCGTCCAGGACGCCTGGCTTCGGATGCGCCGCTCCGACACCACGTCGGTCGTCAATCTGCGCGGGTGGCTCACGACGGTGGTCGCCCGGCTCTGCCTTGACGCCCTCCGGTCACGACGATCTCGACGAGAGGAGCCGCTCGACGTTCACGTCCCGGAGCCGGTCGTCGCGAGCCCCGAGACCGACGACCCGGAGCAACAGGCCGTGATCGCCGATTCGGTCGGGCTGGCGCTGCTGGTCGTGCTCGAGACGCTCACGCCCGCCGAGCGGCTCGCCTTCGTGCTGCACGACACGTTCGGGGTCCCGTTCGATGAGATCGCGCCGATCGTCGGCCGCTCACCGACCACGACGCGCCAACTGGCCAGCCGGGCACGTCGGCGCGTTCGCGGTGCCGCCGGGACCACGTCGGGCGCGGTCGACCAGCGCCGCCAGCGCCAGGTTGTCGACGCCTTCCTCGCCGCCTCGAGAGCCGGCGACTTCGACGCGCTCCTCCGGGTCCTGGACCCCGACGTCGTCATCCGTTCCGATGGCGGTCCGCGTCATCGCGGTCTGTCCGGGGAGGTCCGCGGGGCATCGGCGGCACTCGCCGAAGCCTCGCGGTTCCGCGTCCTCGCGCAGGGAGCCAGCGCGGCGCTGGTCAACGGATCGGCGGGCCTGGTCGTGTTCGCTGACGAGCGGCCGTTCGCCGTCCTGGGCTTCGCATTCGACAGCGACCGAATCGTCGCGATCGACATCCTCGCCGACCCGGATCGGCTCGCCGGGCTCGATCTCGCCCGCTTCCGCTGAGCTGCCAGGGCGGTGTCTCAGCGGCCCTTGGCAGACCCCCGGGCGGTGAGCTTGTCCCAGAGCGTGCCGGCGTTGTTGCTCTGGATGTGATCCATCATGTACGCCTGTCCCACGTCCACTGGACCGAACGCGTCGTCAAAGCGCACCCGCGCGACCGTCTCGTCTCGGGACCAGCCCCTGGCCACGGCGTCCGCGACGGCGGTCTTCCACTGGAGCAGGACGGACCGCTGCGTATCCACGTACTTGATGGGCTGCACCGGTCCGTGACCCGGGATCAGGTGATCGACATCGAGCGCGCGAATCTGCTCGAGCGCCTCGAGCCACTGGTCCACGTCCGAGGTCATGAGCCACGTCTGACACTCGCTGAAGATCGTGTCGCCCGTGAAGACCGCGCGCTCCTCGGGGACGTGGATCGCGAGCTGGCCTGGCGTATGCCCCGGCGTGTGGAGCAGGTGGAACGCGTGATCGCCGACCCTGAGCGTCAGATCGCCGGTGAAGACGATCGTGCCCTTGTTCGGGTCCTGGTAGTAGACGTCGCGGTCGGGGATGAGCGGGGCGGCGTCCGGGTCATCGGTCGGGATCGCTTCGAGCGCATACGCGAACGGATCGAGCGCGGCGTTCGGGTCCATGAAGTTGTCGTAGAGCCCCTGGTGGTTGACGACCGGGACGCCCTTGTACCAGTAGTTCCCGAAGATGTGGTCGACGTGATGCTCGGTGTTGATCAGATATCGGATCGGGCCGTGAGCCTCGGCCGCCGCGCGCATCGCCACGGCGCGCGTGGGCAGCTGCGGCGTGTCGATGCAGACCACGCCATCCGCCGTCGTCACGAAGCTCGGGTTGCAGCCGCGCAGCTTCGTCGTCGTGAAGATGTTCGCCGTGACCCGTTCGAGCTCGATCGCCGCGGACGACATGCCGGCCTCTCCCCGGCTACTGGGTCGCCGTGAGACCGCCATCGATCCCGAGGATCTGGCCGGTCACGAACGAGGCGGCGTCGGAACAGAGGAAGATGGCCGGCCCCACGAGGTCGCGGGTCTCGCCGACCCGGCCGAGCGGGATGCGGTTGACGATCCCGGCCTTGAACGCGGGATCCGCGAGCATGGTCGCCACTTGGGGCGTGTCCACGAACGTCGGCATGATCGCGTTCACGTGGATGCCGTAGCGCGCCCACTCGGTGGCCCATTGGCGGGTCAGCGAGCTGATCGCGCCCTTGGCCGCGACGTAGGCGGAGTACCCGGCGTTGATCCCCAGGTTCGCGCGGACCGACGAGAGATTGAGGATCCGGCCACCGGCCCCCTGGGCGATCATCTGTGCGGCGACTTCTTGGGTGGGGACGACCGTGCTCCGGACGTTGAGCTCCATGATCCAGTCCCACTGGTCGCGCGGATAGGCCTCGGCCGGGTGGAGGGCCTTCCCGGCGCCACCTCCGACCGCGTTGACGAGGATGTCGACCCGCCCGAACCGCTCGATCGCCGTTCGGACCATGTGCTGGCTGTCGGCTTCGTCGGTCACGTCGGCCGTGATCGCCAGTCCCTCGGAGCCGGCCGCGCGGATCCGTTCGACCGTCGCTTCGCAGGTCTCGGCTGTCCGGCCAGCGACCGCGACCCGGGCCCCGGCGCCGGCCAGCGCCTCCGCCAGCGCCGACCCGATCGCGCCCCCGCCGCCCGTGACGAGGGCGACTCGTCCGTCGAGGCGGAAGATGTCGAGCTGGCTCATCGTGGTCCCTTCGTGCGCGCGATCCCCGACCCGGTGGCTGGGGCGGTCCACATCATCGATGATCGAGGATAGCCGCGCCGAGATCGACGCGTCAAAGACATGGCGAGCCGGCGCGGACCGCCTTCGAGCGGTAGGATAGTAAACGGTTACTGGACCCCGATCCCCGAGCGACGGAGCGTGCCATGGCGTTGAACCTGGACGGCCTCATCCCCGCCACCGTGCTGCCGATGGATGTCGATGGCCGGATCGACGAACCGGCACTGCGCTCGTACATCGGCTGGGTGGTCGCCCAGGGGCCGGTGGCCCTCGCGATCAACGTCGACACCGGCGAGGGGCCCCATCTCACGCACGACGAGAAGGTCCGGATCCTCAAGATCGTGCGCGACGTGACCGACGTCCCGATCGTCGCCGGGCTGGCAGGCCCATCCACCGAGGCCGCCGTCCGCCAGGCACGCGACTTCCGGGCGGCCGGTGCGGACGCGCTGCTCGTTTTCCCGATCCCGGCGTACCTGAGCCAGCCGCTCGATCCACGCGTGCCGGTGGCCTACCACGAGGCGATCGCGGACGTCGGGCTGCCGCTCATCCTGTTCCAGCTCCAGCCGGCGCTCGCCGGGGTCAACTTCGACACCGACACGCTCGAGGCGATGGCGTCGGTGGACGGGGTCGTGGCGATCAAGGAGGCGTCCTTCGATGCCCGCCGGTTCGTGGATACGGCCCGGCTCCTCGAGCAATTGCCGCGCCGGATCACGCTCCTGACCGGCAATGACAACTTCATCCTCGAATCGTTCCTGCTCGGCGCCACCGGCGCGCTCATCGGGTTCGGTGCCGTCATGACCCGCGAGCAGGTCGACATGATCGCCGCGTGGCAGGCGGGCGACACCGAGACCGCGATGGCGCTCGGTCGCCGTATCCAGCGCCTCGCCGATGTCGTGTTCGCGGCCCCAGTCGGCGACTACCGGGTGCGGCTCAAGGAGTGCCTCCGGATCCTCGGCGTCCTGGAGAACGCCACGGTCCGGCTCCCGCTCCTGCCGATCAGCGACACGGAACGAGCCTTCCTCGCGGGCGTCCTCGCCGAGGTCGGGCTCCGGCCCAAGGCCGCAACCGAGCCGGTGGCCGCTCGATGAGCGTCGAACCCGCGGACGTCCTCGTCATCGGTGCCGGCGCCTCGGGTGGGGTCGTCGCGCTCCGACTCGCACAGGCCGGGTTCAAGGTGGTGTGTCTCGAGCAGGGCGACTGGCTGGATCGGGCGGACTACCCGGGCAACAAGCTTGACTGGGAGCTCAAGGCCCGAAAGGACTGGGCGACCAGCCCGAACCTGCGTGGCCTCGTGCAGGACTACCCCATCGTCGAGGACGACACGCCGGTCTCGCCGCTCATGTACAACGCGGTCGGCGGCTCCACGATCATCTTCGCCGGGGCGTGGCCGCGCGCGCTGCCATCGGACTTCCGCGTCCGCTCGCTCGATGGCGTCGCCGACGACTGGCCCATCGACTACTTCGAGCTCCTGCCCTACTTCTACCGGACGGATCGCGATTTCGGCGTCTCCGGGCTGCCCGGGGACCCCGCCTATCCGCCCGACACCGAGGACGCCCCGATGCCACCGCTGCCGATCGGTGCGGCAGGGATGAAGGTCGCGCGCGGGATGACCAACCTGGGCTGGCACTGGTGGCCGGAGTTCAACTCGATCAATTCCACGCCCTACGACGGCCGACGCGCGTGCGTCCAGCGCAGCACCTGCCAGTCCGGCTGCAACGAGGGCGCCAAGGCGTCCACGGACCTGACCCACTGGCCGAAGGCGATCGCGCTCGGGGCGCGGCTCGTGACCGGGGCGCGGGTGAGCCGCATCGAGACCGACGCGCGCGGTCTCGCGACCGGCGCCACCTGGATCGACCGCGACGGCGCCGAGCACCTCGAGACCGCGAAGGTCGTCGTCCTGGCCGCCAACGCGATCGGCACGCCGCGACTGCTGCTGCTGTCGGACTCGTCTCGCCATCCCGATGGGTTGGCCAACTCGTCCGGGCTCGTGGGCAAGCGGCTGATGATGCATCCGTTCGCCAACGTCGCGGGGCTCTTCGAGGACCCGCTGATGAGCTGGCAGGGCCAGTTCGGGGACCTTATCGAGTCGCTCGAGTTCTACGAGACCGACGAGAAGCGCGGGTTCGTGCGCGGTGCGCGCTGGGGCCTGGCGCCGACCGGTGGGCCGATCAACACCGCGCTCCCGAGCCGCGCCGGAGAACAGGCCTGGGGTCCGGACCACCACGCCCACGTCAAGACGCACCTGGGCCACGGCGCCAACTGGGGCCTGTTCGCCGAGGACCTGCCCGACGAGGCCAACCACATCACGCTGTCGGGGTCCGTGACGGATTCGTCGGGGATCGCGGCCCCCGAGGTCCACTACCGGATGTCGGACAACTCCCGACGGATGCTGGACTTCCACATCGAACGGGCGAAGGAATCGCTCGAGGCGGCGGGCGCCTACAAGATCGAAGTCGATCGGCTGATGCGGTACTCCGGGTGGCATCTGCTCGGCACGGCTCGCATGGGTGACGATCCGAAGACGTCCGTGCTCGACCGCTGGAACCGGGCGCACGACGTCCCGAACCTGTACGTCGTGGATGGGTCGTGCTTCGTGACGTCGTCCGGCGTGAACCCGACGTCGACGATCGTGGCGATCGCGCTGCGTGCCGCGGACCACATGATCGAGACTCGCTTCGACCAGCAGGTGCCGGTGTGAGCGCTGCAGGCTCGAACGACGCCCGCGATCCGCTCGAGCGTCTCGAGGCGGGGGAGCGCGCGACGCTCCGAGCCGTCGCCGATCGCCTCATCCCGGCCGCGAGCGGGATGCCGTCGGCCGCCGACGTCGTGACCGACGACCGACTGCGGTTCGTGCTGACCGCGCGACCGGACCTTCTCGACCCCGTCCGGGCGGCCCTCCGGGCCGACCTCGGCGACGACGTCGGTGCCCGCCTGGACACGCTGGCGACCGACGACCCCGCTGCCCTGGGGGCGTTGCAACTGGCGATCGTCGCCGGGTACTACACGGACCGCCACGTCCGGGAGCTCATCGAGTATCCGGGCCAGGTGGCGCTCGAACTCCGGTCTTGGGAATACCCCCCATACCTCGACGAAGGACTGATCGACGCGGTGCTGGCGCGCGGTCCGGTCTGGCGGGATCCGTCGACCGGTCAGCGTGCCGTCGCCACCGATGCGCCGCGGACGTACGCGGAGCGTTGGGCCACGACGGCGGCGTCGAACGAAGGAGGACCCGATGGCCACGATCGCCCCTGAGCCCACGACATCCTCGACGCGGGGCTGGCTCGAGACCTTCCTCGCGACCTGGCGACCCGGGACGGGTGCCCCGATCGAGGACCGCGAGCCCGCGACCGGGCGGCTGTTGGCCACGATCAGCGGGTCGACTCCCGACGATGTCGCCCGCGCCGCCGCCGCGGCAGCGGCCGCCCAGCCGGCATGGGCCGCGACCAGCTACCAGGAGCGGGCCCGGGTCATGCGCCGGGCCGCCGAGATCTACGACACGCATCGCGAGGAGTTCGGCACCTGGACCCAGCGCGAGACCGGCGCGGTCCGCGGCAAGATGCATCACGAGTCCAACTTCGCGTACCACGAGATCCTCAACGCGGCCACGCTGCCCTCGCAGGCGTACGGATCGCTCATGCCGTCGGCCGTCAAGGGGCGTCTCTCGATGGTCCGGCGCGTCCCCGCCGGGGTGATCGGCGCCATCACGCCGTGGAATTCGCCATCCGTGCTGGGGATGCGGGTGGTCGCCCCGGCCCTCGCGCTCGGCAACGCGGTCGTGCTCAAGCCGGATCCGCAGACCCCGGTCGTTGGCGGCGCGATGTTCGCCGCGGTCTTCGCCGAGGCGGGACTTCCTGAGGGGCTGCTCCAGGTGGTCGTGGGCGGCGCCGACGTCGGTGAGGCCATCGTCACCGATCCGAACATCCCCGTGGTGTCCTTCACCGGGTCGACCGCGGTCGGCCGGCATGTCGGCGAACTCGGCGCGCGGCTGCTCAAGAAGATGTCACTCGAGCTGGGCGGCAACAACGCGTTTATCGTCCTCGAGGACGCCGACATCGACGCCGCCGCGTCGGCCGGTGCCTACACCACGTTCCAGTTCCAGGGTCAGGTCTGCTTCGCGGCCGGGCGTCACCTCGTCCATCGCGACGTCGCGGCGGCCTACACCGCGGCGCTCACCGAGAAGGCGAAGCGGCTGCGAACCGGTGACCCGTATCGCGAAGACGTGGACCTCGGGCCGATCGTCAACGAGAAGCAGCTGGGTCGCGTGGACGACATCGTCCAGCGCTCGGTCGCCGGCGGCGCGACCCTCGTCGAGGGTGGCACCCACGAGGGCCTGTTCTACCGACCCACGGTCCTGACCGATGTCACGACGGATTCGCCGGCGTGGACCGACGAGATCTTCGGGCCGGTCGCCCCGGTCGTCACGTTCCAGACCGACGAGGAGGCGATCGCGCTCGCGAACTCGACCGCGTACGGCCTGGTCGCGTCCATCTACACGCGCTCGATCGGGCGGGGGATGGCCATCGCGGACCGGATGCGCACGGGGATGGTCCACGTCAACGACGGGACGCTCAACGATGAGGCGATCATCCCGTTCGGCGGGATGGGCGATTCCGGCAACGGCAGCCGCTACGGCGGTGAGGCGAGCCTGGACACGTTCACCGAGTGGCAGTGGGTCACGGTGCGCGACGAACCCCCGACGTTCCCGTTCTGAGCCGGGACCTGATGGCTTCGATCACCGACGTCGCCCGACTCGCCGGCGTCTCGACCGCGACCGTCTCGCGGGTCGTCTCGCTCGCACCGTACGCGGTCAGCCCGGCGACGCGGGAGCGCGTCCTCGAGGCGGCCCGCGCGCTGGACTACGTCCCCAACGCCCTGGCCCGTGGGCTGCACAAGAGTCACCTCCCCGTCGTGGGCGTGATCGTCCACGACATCACGGACCCGTACTTCGCGGAGGTGGTCCGCGGCGTCGAGGACGCCGCATCGGTCGGCGGGTTCCTGGTCATCACCTGCAGCTCGGACCGGATCGCCGAGCGCGAGCACTCGTATGTCCGGCTGCTGCGCTCGATGCGGGCGTCAACGGTCATCTTCGCCGGCAGTGGGCTCGTCGATCCGGCCCTGAACGCCGAGGTCGCCAAGCATCTCGCCGCCATGCGTGCGTACGGTGCCGCCGTCGTCCATCTCTCACCGCACGCCGACGGCGACGCGGACATCGGGATCGACAACGCGGCCGGGATCGCGCGGATCGTCGGAGCGCTGACGGAACTCGGACATCGCCGGATCGCGTTCCTGGCTGGCCCGGCGTCGCTGTACGTGTCGCAGCAGCGATTCGATGGGTACCGGCGGGGGCTGGAAACGGCCGGTCTCGCGCTCGATCCGCAGCTCGTGGTCCGCACCGGGTTCAACCGGGAGGCCGGCGCGCTCGGGGTCGACGCCCTGCTGGCGAGCGGCGTGCCGTTCACCGCGATCAGCGCGGCCAATGACTTGCTCGCCCTCGGCGCGATCGGCCGACTGTCCGAGATCGGGATCGACGTCCCGCGCGACATCTCGGTCGCCGGCTTCGACGACATCCCCACCGCGGCCATGGCGACCCCGGGCCTCTCGACGGTCCGCCTCCCGCTCCAGGAGATCGGCCGCCGGGCGTTCGCCCACGCCGAGCGCCAGCTTGCCGGGGAGACACCGCCGAACGAGGTCTTGCCGACGACCCTGGTCCTGCGCGGCTCGACGGGCGCCCCACGAGCCGAGACCAGTCCCGCACCACGGCCCGCCGCCGCGGTCGTGGCCTGATGGGCCCCCTCCTCGCGGACCGGGTGGTCCTGGTCACCGGCAGCAGTCGCGGGATCGGCGCCGAGATCGCGGTCAAGGCCGCCGCCGATGGGGCGCAGGTCGCCGTCCACTACCACCAAGCCGTTGCGGCGGCGACGGCGGTGGTCGAGCGGATCCGGGCCGCCGGCGGGACCGCGCACGCGTTCGGGGCCGACCTCGCCGACGGCGGCCAGGCGGCGGGTCTCGTCGGGGAGGCGATCGCGCACTTCGGGCGGGTGGACGCGCTGGTCAACAACGCCGGGCTGACGCTGGTTGGTCCGTTCCTCGAGACCACGCCCGAGCGCTGGGACGCGATCATCGCCACCGATCTCAGCGCCGCGTACCACACCTGCCGGGCGGTCCTGCCGCCGATGGTGGAGCGCGGGAGCGGGTCGATCGTGAACATCGCGTCGCGCCTCGGCCAGATGGGCGTGACCGAGACGGCGGCATACAGCGCCGCGAAGGCCGGTCTGCTCGGGCTGACCCGCGCGCTCGCGCGCGAATTCGGTCCGCACGGGGTCCGGATCAACGCCGTGGCCCCGGGGGTGACGGTCACCGAGATGACCGCCGACCTCGTCGACAGCGAGGAGGGTCGTCGGCGGCTTCGTGACATGCCGCTCGGGCGCTTCGGTCGCGCCGATGAGGTCGCTGATTCGGTCATCTTCCTGCTGTCGGACGCCGCCAGCCTCTACCTGGGCCAGACCCTCAATCCCAATAGCGGGGGCTACATGCCGTGAGCAAGGTCATCGACGTCCGCACGGCCGTGGGGCTGGTCCGCGACGGGGCCACGATCGTCATCGGGGGATCCGGGGCCGGGCACGCGCTGCCGCAACGGTTCATCGACGAACTCGCCGCGGTCTACACGGCGGAGTCGCGTCCGCGTGACCTGACCACGGTCCGTGTCGTGGGGATCGGGGACTTCGCCGATCGCGGGTTCTCGCAGCTGGGGCTGCCCGGGCTGATGCGCCGCACGATCGGGAGCAACATCGGTAACGAGCCACGTCTCGGGGCGCTGGTGGAGGCGAACGAGCTCGAGTCGTACTCATTCCCGCAGGGCGTGCTCTCGCAGCTGATGCGCGAGATCGCCGCCGGGCGCCCGGGCCTCGTCACCGCTGTGGGTCTCGGCACGTACGTGGATCCGCGTCAGACCGGCGGCAAGCAGAACGCGGTCACGACCGAGGATCTCGTCGAGGTGATCACGCTCCGTGGCCGCGAGTGGCTCCTCTTCCACGCGTTCCCCATCGATGTCGCGGTCATCCGCGGGACCACCGCCGACGAGGACGGAAACATCACCATGGAGGGTGAGGCCGTCCAGGGCGAGATGCTCGCGATGGCCATGGCCGCGCGGAACAGCGGCGGGATCGTCATCGCCCAGGTCCGCCAGCTCGCTCGACGCGGGAGCCTGCCGCTGCGCGACGTCAAGGTGCCGGCCGCCCTCGTCGACCACGTCTACGTGGATCCGGACCAGTGGCAGACGTACATCACCCAGGACTCGCCGTACTACGCGGGCCGGCTGCGCAAGCCGGTGACGCCGGAGCCGGCCCTGCCGCTCGACGTCCGCAAGATCATCGCCCGCCGCTCACTCCTGGAGTTCCCGCGCGGGGCGATCTGCAACCTCGGGTTCGGGATCAGCCAGCTCATCGGCCGCGTGGCCTGGGAGGAGGGGATCATCGACCAGCTGGTCCTCACCGTGGAGCAGGGGATCTTCGGTGGGGCGCCGGTCGCGGGCAATGAGGGCGGCGCCGGGTTCAACTACCAGGCGATGATCGACCAGCCCTACATGTTCGACTTCTACGACGGCGGCGGGCTCGACGTCGCCAGCCTGTCGTTCGCCGAGGTGGACGCGGAGGGGAACGTAAACGTCCACGCGTTCGAGGGCCGGGTCCGGGGCCCGGGCGGCTTCCCGAACATCAGCGCGAAGACCGGCAAGATCAACTTCGTCGGCACGTTCACGGCACAGGGTCTTGACCTCGCCATCGACGGCGGCGTGCGCGTGGTCCACGAAGGCAGCCTCCAGAAGTTCGTGCCGACCGTCCGCGAGATCTCGTTCAACGGGCAGCTCGCCCGGGAGCGTGGTCAGGAGGTCCGCTACATCACCGATCGTGCCGTCTTCGCGCTCGCCGATGACGGACTGGTGCTCATCGAGATCGCGCCGGGCATCGACCTCGAGCGCGATGTGCTGAGTCAGATGGGGTTCCGGCCGCGCGTCGCCGACCCGCTCGGCACGATGGACGCCCGGCTGTACGCCACGGGCGCGATGGGCCTCGCGGCGGACTTCGCGGCGGGGTCGGGAGCCGCCTCGTGATCGGTCTGATCACGCTCGAGCTAGGCCGGGTGGCTCATCTGGAACTCGTCAACCCGCCGCTCAACCTCGTGACCCGCGAGCTGCTCGACGAGCTGGCCGCGGCGCTCGCCATGCTGGAAGCGGCCACGCCGGACGAGGTCCGCGCGGTCGTGGTCAGTGGCCGCGGCGATCGAGCCTTTTCCGCCGGCTCGCACGTCGGCGAGTTCGAGGCCCAGCGCGGGCCGGCCGGTCGCGCCCGACACGAGCTCGAATCCGGGGTCGCGCGGCGACTGGCCGAGCTGCCGATGCCGACCATCGCCGCGATCGAGGGCAATGCGCTCGGTGGCGGCCTGGAGCTTGCGCTGTGTTGCGACCTCCGGATCGCGTCGGAGCGCGCCAGGATCGGGCTCCCCGAGGTGCGCCTGGCCGTGACACCGGGGGCCGGCGGCACGCAGCGGCTGCCGCGCGTGGTGGGTCCGGCACGGGCCCGCGAACTGATCCTGACCGGCAAGGTCCTGACCGCCGAGGAAGCCGAGCGCATCGGGCTCGTCAACGAAGTGGTGCCGGCGGGCCAGGCCGTGGCGCGTGCCACGGAGATCGCCACCGAGATCGCGCAGCGCGGACCGATCGCCGTCCGCGAGGCGAAGCGGCTCATCGATCTTGCGACGGACACGGACATCGACGCCGGCCTCGCCGCCGAGCTCGACGCGTCCGATCGCGTCTTCGCCACCGAGGACATGCTCGAAGGCGCCGCCGCGTTCTTCGCCAAGCGCGACCCGGAGTATCGCGGTCGATGACTCGCTCCAGAGCTAATCGGAGGTCCGTTCGTCCATGACTGATGTCGGCCGTTTCGGCGTGTTCCTGCCCTCGTACGTCTGGGAGGGCGACGGGCCGGAGCGTGCCCGTGGGATCAAGGCCTTCGCTCGGCAGGTGGAGGCGCTCGGCTTCGATTCGCTGTTCATCACGGACCACCTGCTCGCGGCGAAGCGCTTCTACAGCGTGGACTGGCTGGAGCCCCTCATCACGCTCGCGGTGGCGGCCGGCGCGACCGAGCGGGTCCGCCTCGGGACGTCCATCCTGATCATGCCGCTGCGCAACCCGGTGATCCTCGCCAAGGAACTCGCGACGCTCCAGTTCCTGTCGGACAACCGGGTCATCCTCGGCGCCGGCGTGGGCTGGAACGAGGTCGAGTACGAAGCCGTCGGCGTTCACAAGTCCGAGCGCGGCAAGCGGACGGACGAGATGCTCGACATCATGATGCCGCTGCTCGAGGGCGAGCGCGTCACCTACCACGGCGAGTTCTACGACGTCGATGACGTCTTCATCGAGCCACGCACGTCGCAGCGACCGCTGCTCTGGATCGGCGGTGGCTCGCAGCTCGCCGACCCGAAGTCCCCCGACGTCCCCAAGTTCGTCAAGTCGGTCAAGACGCGGACCGTCAAGGCCGACGGCTGGATCCCGCGACCCACCTGCCCGCCGCCGGACATCGCGCGTGACTGGGACGAACTCCAGACCGCGATGCGCGAGGCCGGCAAGGACCCGTCGGACTGCCTCGTGGCCCATGAGAACTTCCTGCATCTGGTCATGACCGATGATCCGGCCGAGGCGCGCCGGCAACAGCACGAAGCCTTCCTCAAGGTCATGAGCAACGAGCGCGGGCCGGCCTACCTCGAATCGGTCTATCTGTTCGGGACGCCGGACGAGATCATCGCGTCGCTCCAGGCCCGTGTCGACGCGGGCGTCGAGTACTTCTTCCTGCACACCATGACCCCCGATCCGGCCCAGCTCCAGCTGTGGGTCGACCACATCATCCCCAACGTCCGGTTCCCGGCGACGGTCGGACCCGTGCGGCGCCCGCCGTCCCCCTGGCAGCGATGACCCGCCGCGTCGGGCTGCTCGGGATGCCGCTCAAGCGACGGCACTCTCCGGTCATGCACGACGCCGCGTTCGCTGCCGCGGGGATCGACGCCCGCTACGTCCTGCTCGAGATCGAGCCCGACGCGGTGGTCCAGGCCGTGGCCGAGGCGCGTGGCGCGGGCTGGCTCGGCCTGGGGGTGACGGCGCCCTACAAGCCGGTGGTGGCAGCACTCGTGGACGAGGTGGAACCCGACGCGGCGGCGATCGGGGCGGTCAACAACGTGGTCCGGACCGATGACGGGCGGCTGATCGGGTTCAACAGCGATGCCCCGGGGTTCCGGGTCGGCGCGGAGCTCGCGATGGGCCGCTCGCTCGAGGGTGCCGAGGTCGTCGTGGTCGGGGCCGGGGGCGCCGCGCAGGCAGTCGTCTTCGCCTGCCTCGATGCCGGCGCGGCGCGGGTCACCGTGGCGAGCCGGACCGTGGTACGGGCGGCGTCGCTCGTCGAGCGGTTGACCGCGACCCGAACCGGCGTCGCGCAGGCCATCGCGATCGATGACCCCGGGTTCGTCGCTGCCCTCTCGAGCGCCGATCTCGCCGTCAACGCGACGACCGTGGGGATGCTCCACCCAGGGGTGACGATCCCGGTCGACGCCCTGCCCGCGCACGCGACGGTCTTCGACCTCGTCTACGTGCCGGCCGAGACGCCGCTGATCGCCGCCGCTCGAGCTCGGGGACTGCGCGCGGCCAACGGCGCCGAGATGCTCATCGCGCAGGCCGCGATCGCCTTCGAGCGCTGGACCGGGGTGGGCGGGATGGCGGACGTGATGCGCGACGCCGTGGCCCCACTCCTCGCCGATCCGACCGTGCGGGCCTGACGCGATGCGCCTCGCGACGATCCTGGTCGATGGGCGACCCCGACCCGCCGTCGTGCGTGACGACGACACGGTCGTCCCGATCGACACGCGCGCGACCGGACTGCCCGGGATCCGCGCCATCGCGGCCGGCGGGGACGAGGCGATGGAGCGGCTTGGCGCGTGGCTGGACCGCCAGCCGACCGACGCCGGGACGGCGCTGTCGACGGTCATCCTCGGACCGGCGGTCCCGGATCCGGGCGCGATCTATACCGTGGGGCTCAACTACGACGGGCCGGGTGCCGCGTCCCGGCCAGACCACCCGATGATCTACGGCAAGGCCGCGAGCTCGGTCGCCGCCCACGGCGCCACGCTGGCGTGGGATCGGACCGTCACCGATGACGTCGACGCCGAGGTCGAGCTGGGTGTCGTCATCGGAGCGCCGGCGTTCCGCGTGACGCCGGAGGCGGCGATGGGCCACGTGTTCGGGTACACCGGCATCAACGACATCTCCGCGCGCGACGAGCGGCTCGACGGCGATCAGTGGCTGCTCGGCAAGTCCATGCCGGGGTTCTGTCCGGTGGGCCCGTGGATCGTCACCGCGGACGCCTTCGACCCCGCCAATGTCGCGCTCCGTTGCACGATCGATGGCGAACCGATCCAGGACGGCCGGACGACGTCGATGCGGTTCGGCGTCGGGGAGATCGTCGCCCACCTCAGCCAGCACCTGGAACTGCGGCCGGGTGATTTGATCGCGACCGGCACACCGGTCCGTCTGGCCACACCACCCGGTCCGGGACGTCGGCTGCGCGCGGGCGATACCGTGACGATCTCGATCGAAGGCATCGGACGGCTGTCCACGACCATCGCCTGACGGCGACCCAGGAGCGAAACGATGACCAAGAAGCCAGCCACCGTGTTCATGGGCGAGATGACCGATCCGGAGGTCGCGGCCTTCTTGCGCGAGCACCAGACGGTGATCGTGCCGACCGGGTCCACCGAGCAGCACGGCCCCCACGGCCCGCTCCTGACCGACGCCCTGATCCCCACCGAGGTCGCGCGTCGGGTCGCGCCGCGGGTCGGTGCGCTCGTCGCCCCCACGATCAACTACTCGCTCTCGTATCCGCACGTGGGGTTCACCGGCGTCGTCCATATCCGGATCCCGACATTCATGGCCCTCATCGAGGACCTGTGCGCGTCGCTGACCGCGATCGGCTTCAAGCGCGTCGTGTTCCTCAATGGCCATTACGACAACACGTACGCGATCGCCTACGCGTGCGCGAACGCCGCGGACCGGATGCCCGCGGACGCCCGGGCGTTCCCGTTCAATTACTGGGACGGGATGACGCCCGACGAGGCCGGCGAGTTCTTCGGGCCGGGCACGGGCCTGCACGCGAACCGCGGGGAGACGTCGGCCGTCCTCGCGATCGACCCGGCCCTGGTCGATATGGAGGCGGCCAACGCCGAGATGCCGCCGTTCCCCGAGGTCACGAACCAGGCGCCCGTCCACACCGCCTTCTTCTTCTCGGCCCCCGGATCCGTCCATCGCGCGACCCACTCGGGCACGTGGGGCGATGCGCGCGAGTCGACCGCCGAGTACGGCGAGCGCTATCTCGAGGTCGTGACCGAGGCGACCGTGCGGATGTTCGACGACATGGAGCGCACGCTCGCTGCGATGCCCCCGCGCTGACCGCGGTCCCGGTGCCGTCGCGGCGTCATCAGGGCCCCGCCACCTCGAACCAGGTGCCGGCGCGCATGACGCGGCGGACTCGAAGATCGTCGTCCAGCTCCACGAGGTCGGCGCGCTGGCCGACCGCCAGGCGCCCCCGGTCCGCGATCCCGAGGAGGGACAGCGGATTGCGCGACACGGCCGCCACCGCGGCCGGGATCGGGATCCCGGATGCCACGATGTTGCGGAGCGCCGTGTCGAGCGCGAGGACCGAGCCGGCCAGCGTGGTGGTGCCGGCCAGTGTGACCCGGTCCCCCCGAACCTCCACCTCGAGCCGCCCGATCGTCCCGCGGCCGTCCCCGGTCCCGGCCAACGCGATCGCGTCGCTGACGAGGACGAGCCGGTCCACCGGCTTGAGGCGCGTCACGAGGGACCAGAGCGCGGGATGCACATGGATGCCATCGGCGATGAGTTCCACGTAGACCGCGTCGTCGAGCAGAGCCGCGGCCGCGACGCCGGGAGCCCGGTGATCGAGTCCACTCATCGCATTGAAGAGGTGGGTCGTCCCGGTCGCGCCGGCGTCGTAGCCGCGGCGCGCCTCGTCGAAGGTGGCCGCGGAGTGGCCGATCGAGACCGCGGCCCCGCCCTGGCGGAATCGGCCGATGATCTCGAGGGCGCCCGGGAGTTCGGGGGCGACGGTGAGGAGGCGCAGCCCGTCAACGAGCGGATCGATGGCCTCGTCCGCCACATCCGCCGGCGCGAGCAACAGCGCCGGGTCGTGGGCACCGTGCCGCGCCTCGGCGAGGAATGGACCCTCGAGGTTGAACCCGAGTGGCTCGGCGCCGTCCGTCGGGGCCGTCGGGATCCACGTCCGGACCCTGTCGGCGAAGGCGGCGAGCGAGGGCATCGGCGCCGTCACGGCCGTCGGCAGGAAGGAGGTCACACCGCGCCGGAGCAACGCGCGCGCCATGCCGCCGAGCGCGTCGGGATCGCCCATGGCGTCGTGACCACCCCAGCCGTGGACATGGACGTCCACGAAACCGGGCGCGATGTAGGTCGCGCCGCCCACGCCCGGGGTGGTGGACCGCGCGCCTTCGGCGTCGTCGACGTCGACTGCCACGATCACCCCGTCCGCGATCGAGAGCCTGCCATCGACGACCCGCGCGTCGAGGATCAGTCGACCGGACACGGTCTCGGCGGGATGGACGCCGGCCGCGGTCATCGCATCAGCTCTCGCCGGTCACCCGGGTGTAGGCCGCCGCGACCGCGACGATGATCGCCCCGAACAGGACCTGTCGGACGGCTTCCGGATAGCCGAGCGACGAGAGCAGCGACGTGAGCACCGTGAGGATGAGCGCCCCCACGATCGTTCCGCTGTAGCCACCACGACCGCCCATGATCGACGTCCCGCCGATCACTGCCGCGGCCACCGATGGCAGCACCGCAGAGTCCACGAGCGTGACGCTCGCGACGTTGGTCAATCCGGCGTAGAGGAACCCGGCGATCGCGGCGAACAGCGCGGAGATGATGTACAGGACGATGAGGACCTGCCAGCCGCGCGCGCCGGCGAGGCGAGCCGCGACCGGGTTGTCGCCGACGGCGTACAGGAGCCGCCCATAGCCGGTCCGCCGCAGGCCGACGAGGATGAGCAGGGCGAGCGGGATGAAGACGAACAGGCTGTTCGGCAGGATCCAGACGAAGCTGTCGGACCCGATCCAGCGAATCGCGTCGGGGACGCCGACGCCCGTCTGGACCATGACGATCTGCCAGACGTTCGCCAGGCCCAGCACGACCAGGCTCATAGCCAGCGTCATGATCAGCGGGTGGACCCGGAAGATGCCCACGCCCACGCCGGTCACGAGCCCGACGAGCGCGGCGATCAGCAGGGCGACCGCGATCCCGGCAGGCAGCCCTGGCCCATTGACCAGCGTCGCGACGACGAACCCGGACATCGACGCGACCGCGCCGACCGATAGGTCGATCCCGCCCGTGAGCATCGCGAGGGTCTGGCAGCCGGCGAGGATCGCGAGCGGGATGGACGCGCGGATGATGACCGTGGCCCAGTCGACGCTGACGAGTCCCGGCCGGGTGACCTCGCTCAGGATGATCAACAGGACGAGGAGGCCCGTCAGCGGGACGATGGGACGCTCGCGGAAGAGCCGCCTCATGACGGTCGGCTCCGACGCATCTGGATCAGGCTACCGAACATCACGACGCCGATCAGGATGACCCCCTGCACCACGACGGCAAGGTTCGTGTCGATGTTCAGGAACGTCATGTCTGTGCGGATCAGCGAGAGGATGAAGACCGCGACCACGGGGCCGAACAGCCCGCCCCGCCCGCCGGCGAGGCTGACGCCCCCGAGGACGACCGCCGCGACGCTGAGCAGGGTGTAGGGCCCGGGGACCGGGGTTCCGATCCCGGTGCTTGCGGTCAGGCTCAGTCCGCCCAGGGCGGCGAACACGCCCATGAGCGCGTAGGACAGGATCTTGGTCCGGCTGACCGCCACGCCGCTGCGAAACGCCGCGAGCCGGTTGCTGCCGATCGCATAGATCGACAGGCCCAGCGTGGACGACCGGACGGGGATCCAGACCGCGGCGACGACCACGATGAGGACCAGTAACGCCTTGGGGATCCACTCGCTGCCGACGGAGCCGATGACAAGCGCCTTCAGCCAGAGTGCGGCGCCGCCGCCGGGCGTGTTCAGCACCAGGAGGGCACACCCGGCCCACACGAACGACATCGCGAGCGTGACGACGATGTCCGGCACCCGGGTCACGACGATCAGCGCGCCGTTGATGGCACCGATCAGCAGGCCCAGCATCAGGACCACGACGACCACCGCGACGCCGAACTCCTCGCTCTGGCCCTTCATCAGCGTCGCGGAGATGACGCTCGTGAGCGCCATGATCGACCCGATCGAGAGGTCGATGCCGCCACCGATGACCACGACCGCCTGCGCGACGGTCGCGAGGGCCAGCGGGAGGACCGAGATCGCGAGCCCCTGGATGCCGGCGACGCCGTACCGCGGCTGGATGATCTTGGTGAAGACGAGTAGGACGACCAGGAAGCCGATGAGTCCGAGCGCCCAGGCGTTCCGTCGCGCCCACCCGACGAGCTCCGACATCGGATCGGCGCGCCAGGCCGTGACCGTTCGGCCGAACTCGCTCACGGCTGGACGACCGCTTGATCGGCGCGGGACGATCCAACATCGTTCGTCGGCGTCTCGGGCTTGAGGTTGTGCGCGGCGCGAATGAGGGCCGCCTCGTCGGCGTCGGCAGCGTCGAGCTCGGCCACCACCTGGCCACCAAAGATCACGATCGCGCGGTCGCAGGCGAGTTGGATCTCCTTGAGTTCGGACGTGTACAACAGGACCGCGGCCCCCTCTTGGGCGAGCTCGCGGAGCAGCTTGTAGATCTGGTGCTTCGTCCGGATGTCGATCCCGCGGGTCGGATCGAAACAGAGCATCGTGCGGACGCCGCCCGCGACCCAGCGCGCGATCGTCACCTTCTGCTGGTTGCCGCCGGACAGGCGGCGCACTTCACCGCCAGCGCGAGCATCGATCTGGAGCATCGCCACGGCCCCGTCGATCGTCTCGCGTTCCTGCTTCGTGTCGATCAGACCCCAGCGGGCGACCCGGGCGATGAACGGCAGGGCGATGTTCTCGCCCACGGACCGTTGCATGAGCAGGGCCTCGGCGCGGTCAGCCGGCACGTACACCAGGCCGGCCCGGATGGCGTCGGCCGGGTGTCCGAACGACACCGGCGTGCCGTCGACCAGGAGCTCGCCAGATCTCGGCCGCTCGGCACCGGCAAGGATGTCGAAGAGCTCGTCTTGCCCCTGGCCCTCCAGCGCCACGACCCCGAGTACCTCCCCCTGGTGGAGCTCGAAGGTCACGTCGTGGAGCTTCGTCCCGAGGCTCAGGCCCCGTGCCGTCAGGCGAGGGTTCGCTCGCGCGGTGACCGGCGCGGACGACACGAGATCGTGCAACCGACCGGACATGTTCTGGACGATCTCGCCGAGCATCAGCTCGACGATCTCTTCCTCGGACCCTTCGGTCACATCGACGATCCCGACCGTCTCGCCTTCTCGCAGGACGGTCGCGCGGTCGCACACGGCGGCGATCTCGATCATGCGGTGCGAGATGAAGATCACGGACCGATCGCCCCCGCGCATCCGGCCGATGACCTCGAGGACGCGCTCGGCGAGGTTGGCCGGGAGCGCCGCCGTCATCTCATCGAGCAGGAGCACGTCCGGTTCGATCGCGAGCGCTCGGGCCAGGTCGATGATCCGAAGCGAGGCGAGTGGCAGGTCGCGGGCGAGGTCGGCCAGGTTCAGATCCGTGAGTCCGAGCTCGTCGACCGCGTGCCGGAAGGCCTCGATCGGTGTTTCGGTCAGTCGCAGATTGGACCGGATGTCCAGATCAGGGATCAGGGACGGTTCTTGATAGACCGAGACGACACCGCCGCGCCGGGCCTCTGCCGGAGAGTGGGCGATCCGCTCCCGGCCACGGATGAGGATCCGCCCGGCGTCCGGCTGCACGACGCCGGTCAGGATCTTGACGAGGGTGCTCTTCCCGGCGCCGTTGGCGCCCATGAGCGCATGGACCTCGCCGGGACGGACGGACAGGGAGGCCGACTTGAGCGCGACGACCGCGCCATAGGTCTTCGCGACGCCTGTGGCCTCGAGCATGAGGTCCGTGCTGGTGACTGTCATCGCTACCGGCTGTGATGGGGTGGACGAAGGGGGATGTCGGCGGAACCGACATCCCCCTTGAGGGTCGCTAGAGAGGGGAGGCTACTCGCCCGGCCCCTTGCAGGCAACGGCTTCGGCGCCGGTGTACGTGGTGTACCCCTCGACCTGGAGGCCGAGCGGCCAGTTCGGATCGAGTCCGTCGACCTGCCACGAGGCGAGGAGCGCCTTGCCCGCATCGGTCGTGTTGTCGGCCGGGACCGGATCCAGCAGGACCGTGTTGGGTCGGTCACCGCCGGTGGCGATGGTCTCGCCCTTGAGGAGCTTGAGCGCCAGGCCGATGCCCGCGCCGCCGACGGCGGCGGTGTTGGTGACGGCAACGCCCTTGAGGTCCGGGTATCCGACCGGGTCCAGGAGCTGTGCGACGAACCCGCCGAGGTCCGCGCCGACGATCGGCACGAACGGCTTCTTGGCCGCCTTGATGGCGTCCACGACGACCGAATCGATGCCCGACGTCCAGATCCCCTGGATCGTGTCGTACTGCCCGCTGGCGATGAAGTCGTTGATGAGCGTCGTGCCCTGGACCGGATCCCATCCGGTGTGCACGCCGTCCGCGTTCGGGACGACTTCGATGTCCGGGAAGTTGGCCAGCGCGTTCTTGAACCCGATGTCGCGGTCGCTGTCGGCCGGATGACCGGCGATGCCGCGCATGTAGTAGACCTTGCCCTTGCCGCCGAGCTGCTCGAACAGCCACGTCGCGCCGAGCTCGGCGTACTTGATCTGGTTGTTGTAGAGGTTATAGGTGTCCGGGTCGGTGACGTACGCGTCGACCGAGACGGTCTTGATGCCGGCGGTCTTGGCCTCGGCCAGCGCCGGGTTGAGCGCGTCCGGATCATTCGGGTTGAAGACGATCGCGTCGACACCCTTGGCGATCAGGTCACGAAGGTCCTGGAGCTGCCCGGCAGCGTCCGTGTCGCGGTGGATGGTGGTCAGTTCGGAGACCTCGCCGGAGACCTTCGCCTGCGCCTTGGCGGTGCAGACCTGCTCCTCGCGGAAGCCGTTGCCGACGCCGCCGCCGTTCGCGTAGCCGATCGTGTAGGTCATGTCCTCGGGCGGTGCCGAGGACGCCGTGCCGCTGGAGCAGGCCGCTGCGACGATCGCGATCGCCGCAAGCCCGACCAGCACCGTGCGGGCTGATCCCTTGGTCATTCCTTGTCCTCCATTCGCCGGTCGACGGACACATCCGGACGCGTCGACGTTGGTTGCCTCAGGGGTCTTGGGTCTCGTTGCCCGTGTCCTGCCAAACTTCCTCCTTCTCTATCATCGCTCAGGTGTCTTGGTCGTGGGCCGCCTGACGCGCACCGCCCGCCGGGGCGTCACACGATGTACGGGCGCAGCACGTTGCGCGCCAGCAGGAAGCCCCGCTTCACCAGCGCATCGGTCGTTTCGAAGTCCCGATCCTCGTGCTCGATGATCACGTCGCCGTCGTAGCCGGACCGCCACAACGCCGCGAACAGCACACCCCAGTCCACATCCCCGAGTCCGGGGAGCCTCGGGATCTGCCAGCCGATGCCCTGTGAGAAGATCCCGCGCTCGTAGAGGCCCTCGCGGTCGATCGTGAGGTCCTTCGCCTGGACGTGGAGGATGTGCGGCCCGAACTCGCGGATGAACCGCGGGATGTCGATCATCTGCAGGATCAGGTGCGACGGGTCGAAGTTGAGCCCGACCGTGCCGCCCCAGGTCTCGAGGATGCGTCGCCACATCCGCGGCGTGGTCGCGAGGTTGTGTCCGCCCGGCCACTCGTCAAGGCTGAACAGCATCGGGCAGTTCTCGAACGTCAGCTTCCGGCCGTGATCGGCGGCGAACGCCACGATGTCCGGCCAGATCGTCAGGGCGTCTGCCCAGTTGGCATCGGGATCCTTCGAAGCGTCGGCGCCCATGAACGTGTTCACGAGGGCCACGTCCATCCGCTCGGCCGCGACGATGACGTGCTTGAGGTGGGCGATGACCGCCGCGCGATGCGCCGGGTCTGGATGGAGCGGGTTGGGATAGAACCCGAGTCCGGAGATCGTCAGGCCCTTCGCGCGGATCCCGGCCGCGAGGTCGCGGGCCTCGGCGGCGTCGATGGTCGCCACGTCGATGTGCGAGGTGCCGGCGTAGCGTCGGGTGGGTCCGCTCGCGCGCGGCCAACACGCGATCTCGATGGCGTCGAAGCTGTTGGCGACCGTCCAGTCGACGACATCGTCAAGCGGAGTCTCAGGGAACGGGGCAGTGAGCAGGCCGAGTCTCATGCGGTGGCTCCCGCGAAGACGGGTGTCCGGACGACATCGACCCAGCGGCCGAGTCTGGCGCTCTCGGCGATGGCGTCGTTGACGAGCATCTCGTCGTGGCCGTCCGCGAAGGTTGGATAGGCGGGCCGAGGCGCCGGCTGGCCGGCCACCACGTCCGCGTAGATCGCGCGGAAGAGCGCGGCGAACGTGTCGGCGAACCCCTCGACATGGCCGCCCGGCAGGGCCGCCGCCGCCTGCCCGCCGGCCGACATGAGCGCCGGGTTCTTGATCAGGATCTCGTTGGGTCGCTCGCGATGACCCTGCCAGATCTGGTCCGGATTCTCCGAGTCCCAGGCGAGGGCCGCCTCCGAGCCGTCGACTTCCCACTGGAGCGAGTTCTTCCGACCGGGGCTGATCTGCGAGATGCTCACGGCCCCGCGCGCCCCGTTCGCGAACCGCAGGAGGATCGTCGCGGCATCTTCGGTCTGGATGGTTCGGGTCACGGTCTCGGCGGAGCGCTTCGTCGAGAAGGTCTCCACGGGTCCCGTGGGCTCCTCGCGTTGTGGGATGAAGGTGGCGAGGTCCGCCATCACCGACACGATGGGCTGCCCGGTCACGAAGGCCATCAGGTCCAGCCAGTGCGACCCGATGTCGCCGACCGCGCGAAGGGCCCCGCCCACATCGGGACGCAGCCGCCAATTCCAGTCGCCCGGCAGGAGCAGCCAGTCCTGGAAGTAGCGCCCGGTCACGAGCCGGACGTCGCCCAGCGCACCGGTCGCGACGACATCGCGGGCGTGCTGGTTCAGCGGGTAGTGGCGGATGTTGAAGTTCACGGCATTCACGAGGCCCGTTTCGGCCGCTCGTTCGACGAGCGTGCGCGAGTCGGCCGCCGTCAGCGACAGCGGCTTCTCACAGACGACGTGACGTCCGGCGGCGAGGATCGCCATCGACTGGCTGACGTGCAGGTCGTTCGGGGAGGTGACGTGGACGACATCGACCTGCGGATCATCGAGGAGGTGGTCCAGCGAGTCGTAGGCCTTCGCGACCCCGAGGGCCGTGGCCCGCGCCGCACCACGTTCCGGCGTGCTGCCGAGGACGCCACGGACCTGGACGCCGATCCGACGCAACGCCTCCACGTGGACGGTGCCGATGAACCCGGTGCCGATCACGGCCGACCCGACGTCGGCGATCCCTCTCGTCATGCCTTCGCGCATCACCATCTCAGGGCGGGAACCTGTCTAGACATCCTACACCGCACGAACCCTGGGACTCGCGGGGTTCGGGCGGGAACGGGCACTCGCGGTCGGGGGACCGCTGAGCACGATCATACTTTGACCTGTCAAGAGCAAAAGTCTCCCGAGCGGCGGGCAAAGACGCGTACCATGCACGGCACGATGCGCACGCTCTCTCGCTCGACGCTGGCAGACGAATCGCTTGACGCGCTGGTCATGGTGCTCGACGAGATCCGCCTCGGTCGCTCGCGTGCCAGGTCGGAACTGGTCGCCCGGACGGGACTCGGCCGGGCGATCGTGGCGCAGCGTGTCGGCGAGCTCATCGATCGCGGATTGATCACCGAGGGAGATGTCGGGCCGAGCACCGGCGGACGACCACCGCGTCGCCTGGCCTTCCGCGCGGACGCCGGGCACCTGCTGGTGGCGGATCTGGGCGCGACCAGCATCGACGTGGCGATCACGACCCTCGACGGCCGGGTGCTGGCGCATCACGACGAGCCGGCATCCATCGAGGCCGGCCCTGATGCCGGACTGTCGCGGGTGGAGGCGTTGTTCGACACGCTCCTTCGCACCACGACGTCCATCCCGGGCCGGCTGTGGGGTGTCGGCATCGGCGTCCCGGGACCGGTGGAGTTCGAGTCCGGTCGCCCGATCTCCCCGCCGATCATGCCCGGCTGGGACGGCTACCCGATCCGCGAGCGGTTCGCGGACCGCTTCGATGCACCCGTCTGGGTGGACAACGACGTCAACGTCCTCGCCCTGGGCGAGTGGCGGTCCGGCGTGGCGGCCGGTCACGATAACGTCGTGGTCATCAAGGTCGGGACGGGCATCGGCGCGGGGATCATCTCGGACGGTCACCTCCATCGCGGCGCGCAGGGCAGTGCCGGCGACGTCGGGCACATCCAGGTCACCGACGACCCGAAGGTGATCTGTCGCTGCGGCAACGTGGGCTGCCTGGAGGCCATCGCGGGTGGCGGCGCCATCGGCCGGGCCGGCGAAGCGGCGGCCGCGGACGGCCGGAGCGAGCGTCTCCGGCTGGCGCTGGACCAGCACGGGTCGGTGACCGCGCTCGATGTCGCCCGCGCGGCGTCGTTCGGGGACCCGGTCGCGGTCGCCCTGCTCCAGGGCGCGGGCCGGCGCGTGGGTTCGATGCTGGCGAGCGTCGTCAACTTCTTCAACCCGTCGCTGATCGTGATCGGCGGCGGCGTGGCCAACAGTCCGGACCAGTTCCTCGCCGCCATCCGCGAGACGATCTACGGCCGGTCGCTCCCGCTCGCGACGAGGGACCTCCAGATCCAGCGCTCGTCGCTGGGCGGCCTGGCCGGCGTGACCGGCGCCGCGTCGATGGTCGTGGATCAGCTCTTCGCCCGCGAATGCATCGGTCGATGGATCGGCGCCGGAGATCCGGCGGGCGTGCCGGCCGTCGCGCTTGGTCGAGCCAGTTGAGCCGACGGCGATGAGCGGCCCGGGCCTCCTCACGAGCGTGGTGGGCTCGCACGCGAGGCCGTCCTGGTTCGTCGCGGGGATCGATGCCGCCGCGCGCTGGGAGTTCGGGCCGGCGGACCTCGCCGAGATGCTCGACGACGCCGTGGACCTGGCCATCCGCGACCAGGAGACCGCGGGGATCGACATCGTGTGCGACGGCGAGATGCGACGGGCTGGGTTCTTCACCGCGGAGTTCTACAAGCACCTCACTGGCGTCCGGCCTCTGCCGGCGGCGCGGTTGCTCGGAGCGGGCGGCCACGACCAGCAGCACCGTTTCGAGGTCCTCGAACCGATCGCGGCGCCAGACGGTCTTGGCGTCGTGGCCGAGTACCGGTATGCGGTGACGAGGACGACGCGTCCGCTCAAGGTCACGATCCCCGGGCCCTACACGTTGTCCGGTCGCCTGACCTTCGGCCCGGGGCAGGTGTATGGGCACCGCAACGATGCGGCTGAGGCGTTCGTGCCGATCCTGCGGGCCGAGCTCGAGGCACTCGTGGCGGCCGGTGCGAGATTCATCCAGATCGACGACCCCTCGCCGGCGATCCACCCCGACGCGCCGTCGGATTTCGCGGCCCTGTTCAACGCCGCGGTGGCGCCGGTCGTTGGGAAGGTGCGCCTCGGAGCCCACCTGTGCTTCGGCAACTATCTCGGGCGGCCGCTGGCTCGGCGCACCTATCGGCCCGTCCTCGACGCGATGCTGCGCTTCGACGTCGATGAGCTGGTCCTGGAGTTCGCGAACCGGGAGATGGCCGAAGTAGGGATCCTCGGCGAGATCGCCGCGGCCGGCCGGGACGTCGCGGCGGGCATCGTTGACGTCAAGAATTACCACCTCGAGTCGGCGGACGAGATCGCCGAGCGGATCGACCTGGTCCTCGCGGCCGGCGTCCCCGAGGAGCGCCTGACGCTCGTCCCCGATTGCGGGTTTAGCCAGACCGCTCGCTGGGCGACCACGGCCAAGCTGGCGGCACTCGTGTCCGGGCGGGATCTCGTTCGAGGGCGAGCCGGGTGAGTCGCGCCGCGTGACGAGACTCACGGACCTGGGCGTGGTGGATGCTGTCGAGGCGATCCGTCGCCACGACACCTCGGCGACCGAGCTGCTCGACGCGTCGCTGGCCAGGATCGAGGCGCTCGAGCCGAGCCTTCGGGCGTGGGCGTTCATCGATACCGAGGGCACGCGGGCGTTCGCTGCGGCGCTCGACGGTTCACAGCGGCGCGGCGAATCGCTCGGGCCGCTGCACGGGGTGCCGCTCGGCGTCAAGGACATCATCGATGTGGCCGGGATGCCGACCCGATCCGGCGCCGCGGCCTTCGCCCACACCGAGCCGACGGACGACGCTCCGCTCGTCGCGAGGCTCCGCCAGGCTGGCGCGATCATCGTCGGCAAGACCGTGGCGACCCAGTTCGCCTATCGAGACCCGCCGCCCACCCGGAACCCCTGGGATGCCGCGCGGACCCCGGGTGGCTCGTCGTCCGGATCCGCTGCGGCCGTGGCGGCACGGATGATCCCGGGCGCGATCGGAACGCAGACCGTGGGGTCGATCCTGCGCCCGGCGGCGTACTGCGGGGTCGTCGGGCTGAAGGGGCGGTATGGGTCCGTGCCGCTCGACGGGGTCGTGCCGCTCGCGACGTCCCTCGACCATGGCGGGCCGATCGCCCGTTCCGTGGCCGACGCCGTGGCGCTCCTGTCCGTGATGGCGGACGTGCCGATCACGGCTCCGGGACCCGTGGCGCCACGGATCGGTGTCAGCGAGGCGCTGCTCGGTCGTGCCGCACCGGTCCTGCGTGAGCACCTGGACGACGTCCTGGATCGGGCGCGCAAGGCGGGCGCGATCGTCCGCAGGATCGACCTCCCGGAGGGCTTCGATCGCCTGGCGGCCGCGGGCCAGGTCATCCTCGAGACCGAAGCCGCCGCGTTCCACCGCGCCACCTTCGCGGACCATGCCGCCGACTACGCCCCGACGATCCGGGCGCTCATCGAGGCCGGTCTCGCGCGCGGCGACGCGGAGCTCGCCGCCGCGCTCCGGACGCGAGCCGACATGCTCGACGCGCTGCGTCCGATCCTCGCCGACCACGACGCCGTCCTGCTCCCGGTCGCGCCGGACGCGGCCCCGCCGTTCGAGGAGGGCACCGGGGACGGACGACTGTGCGCGCCGGCGAGCACCCTGGGCGTGCCGGCGATCAGTCTCCCAAGCGGCGTGAGTGCGGATGGCCTCCCGTTCGCGATCCAGCTCATGGGTGGCCCCGACAGGCTCGAGCCACTGCTCAGCGCGGCGGCCTGGATGGAGCGCGCGCTGGGGTTCGAGGCGGCGCCGTCGGTCTAGCGCCGGCGCACCCGCATGGCAACGACCGTCACCAGACTCGCGGCCACGGCGGACGCGAGCCAGCCGACGTCCAGGCGATACAGCCAGTCCGACACGCGGGGATCGTCCGGCGCGTCCGGGACGTCGCCGATCGGACGTCCCCGGCCCACCTCGTCGCCGTCGACCTCGACCGTCCGGAGCCCATCGTCAGCGACGCAGAAGTGCACGTCGCGCCCGAACACGCGGTAGAGATTGCCGTAGAACCAGAGACCCTCCGGCAGGACGTCGACGACCGTGTCCGGGAGCGTGGCCATGCCGCTGGACGGTGCCTCAGCCGCCCGCGACGACGCGGTCGGTGAAGTCTCCGGTGACCGGGTCCTTGAGGATCAGCTTGTGCCGCCCGTCGGGGAGGACCTCGCGCTTGATGACGACCTGGTCCTCATACGTCTCTGGGCTCGCCGCGATGCGCTCCGTCGTCCCGCCGCGCCAGTCGAGCGTCACGGGTTCCCACGACCGGCTCTTCGCCGATCGGTAGGCGGCATCCATGACGGCGTTGACCACGTACCCGTCGTAGAACGTCTCCTGCGGCGCCCGCCCACCTTCCATCGCGTCGAACATGTCGCTGAACATGTCGACGTAGCCCAGCTCCGAGACTTCGTCGCCGACGGGGAACAGCCAGCCCGCGCTCGTCTCGGCCTTCTCCGCGACGTACCCGCCGCCGCCTCCCGCGGTGAACATCTCGAACCCGGTGCGCAGGAAGTGGTTCATCCAGATGGTGCCGTGGGTGCCGGCCACTTCGTCGCGCAGGTCCATGCCGCCACGGAACGTCCAACTGACCTCGAACTGCCCGATCGCGCCGGACTCGAACCGGATGAGCGCGACCGCGTTGTCCTCATCGGCGATGGGGTGGACGAGCGTGTCCGTGTGGCACAGCACCTCGACCGGCCGATTCCCTTTGCCGACGAAGTTGCGGATGATCTCGATGCAATGGCAGCCCAGGTCGATGATCGCGCCGCCGCCGGTCAGTCGACCATCCCAGAACCAGGCGGAGTGCGGACCGGGATGCGTCTCCCTGGAGCGGACCCACGTCACCTGGCCGATCGCCCCGGCCTGCACCGATGCGATCGCCTTGAGCGTCTTTGGCGTGTAGCACAGGTCCTCGAGATAACCGGCAAAGATGCCGGCATCCTCCACCATCTTGAGCATCCGGGCGGCCTCGTCGGCCGTTCGTCCCAGCGGCTTCGTGCACAGGACGGCCTTGCCGGCCTTCGCGACGAGATCGACCGCCTCCTCGTGCAGGAAATTCGGCAGCGCAACGACCACGACATCGGTGTCGGGATGGTTGACGGCGGCCGCCATGTCCGTCGTGGACTCCGGGATCGACCAGCGCTCGCGGAAGGCTTCGCCACGGGACGCGCTCCGGGAATACACCACGCGGACCCGGTCCCGGCTTCGCTGGCCGTGGAGGGTCATCGTGTAGAAGTCGCCGATGAGCCCGGTGCCGAGCATCGTGATCTGGTGCTGCTGCATCGCGCGAACCTCCTCGATCGTCGAACGGCCCGATTGTATAGACATGCGTGGCCGCAGCGCCCGGCTTCGGTCGCCCAACGTTACGCCGCGTCGAGCGGGATCCGACCCCCGTTGATGGCCGCGGCGTCATCGGAACAGAGGTAGCGCATGGCGGCGGCGATCGACTCGGGACTGGTCCCGCCCTCGCCGATCTTGCGCACCACGACGAGATTGGCCGTGACGCCCGTTCCGGCGACCTCGCGCGCGAGCGCTCGGATCAGTAGATCCTTGGCGCCCTTGCCGACGGCGTAGGACGCCCCCTTGGCACCAGGCGTGAGCGCGAATGGCGTGGTCACGGCCACGATCCGGCCCCAGCCGCGGGCCACCATGCCCGGCACGACGGCCTGGGCGACATGGAGCGTGGTCCACAGGTGCTGATCGAGCATCGAGCGCATCTCGGCGGGGTCGAGATCGGCCACTGCCGTCCCGCCGGCCCACCCGCCGACGACGTGGAGCCACGAATCGATGCGTTCGAATCGATCGACCACGGCATCGACCGCGGCCCGCGCGCCCGCCGGGTCACCGAGATCCCCGACGCCGGGCGCCCAGCGGTCGTCGGCGAGCCTGAGGTCGGCCGCCACCGCGGCGAGGCGCCCTCCATCCGTGCCGACGAGCCCGAGTCGTGCCCCGTCGGCCGCGAAAGTCGCCGCGATGACCCGACCGAGATCGCCCGTGGCGCCGGTGATCAGGACGACGGGATCGGCAGGGGCCATGCCGGAATCCTGCCACGATGCGATCCGGTCGGCAGGATGGGTCGTACCATGTGGCGACCATGGACTGGCGATCGATGCTCTCGAGGCGCGCCTTCCTGACCGACCTGGGTCGCGGCACCCTGGCGATCTCGGTGGTCGGGATCGTCGCGTGTGCGCCCGCCCCGAACGGGTCCTCGGTGTCGTCCTCGGCCGACGCCTCTGCAACCCCAGAGCCGACCCCCGAACCCACCGCGGGGTCGTCGTCTTCAGCGGCCACGACCCCACCCAGCGGCACCACCGCCTGGGAGCGCGTCAATCTCGGCTTCGTCTCGGCCTACATCCTCGTGCGAGGCGGGGAAGCCGCCATCGTGGATACCGGAGTTTCGGGGAGTGACGGTGCCATCGGCGACTCGCTCGAAGCCGTCGGGCTGGCCTGGGACGCCGTCGGTCACGTGATCCTGACCCACATGCATCCCGACCACGCCGGCAGCGCCAGCGCCGTCATGGACCTTGCGGCCGGCGCGACCGGGTACGCCGGTGCGGAGGATCTCGCCGCGATCACGTCGCCACGGGCGTTGACGGCCGTCGCCGATGGCGACTCGGTCTTCGGTCTCCGGATCGTCGCGACGCCAGGCCACACGGCCGGCCACATCGCCGTCCTCGACGAGCTCGGATCGTTCCTCGTCGCCGGCGACGCGCTCAACACCTCGAGTGGATCACTGACCGGATCGAGCCCGCAGTTCACCGCCGACCCGGTCGCGGCGAAGGCGTCGATCGCGAAGATGGGCGCGTTGTCGTTCGAGACACTCCTCGTGGGTCACGGAGAGCCCATCCTGACCCGCGCCTCCGCGCAGGTCGCCGCCCTGGCCGCCGCCGGCTGAACGAGGGCCGGTCAGGCGACGAACCATCCCGCGGCGGGGGAGTTGGGGTGGCCTATGGGGCTCGAACCCATAACCTGCGGATCCACATTCCGCTGCTCTGCCATTGAGCTAAGGCCACCGCGGTGCCGCTTCCGGACGGTCGACGCGCGCACGACCGGACGGGCCAGCGGAGTGTACCCGGAACCGCGCCGACATCACGCGGGTCGTCCTCGCAAGGTGCCTTGCACCCGAGACCCAAGGGCGATTGACACGATTTCGCGCCGCGTCGTAGCATCGCGGAGCCCCATCCCGACGCTTCGGAGACCCCTTGACGCACGCCCGGCCCCTGACCCTTGCTGTCTTCGCGCTCGTGCTCCTGGGTTGGGTCGGCGCGCTGGCCCCCGCGACGGTGCGCGCCGCCGAGGTCACCGATGCCCAGGCGCTGGCCGAGATCGACAAGTCCCGGTCGCTCGTCGAAGACAGCGTCGCGCTGTATGCCGCCGGTGACGCGACGGCCGCGTTCCAGGCCGCGCGGAGCGCCTACCTGGACCACTTCGAGGTCGTCGAGATCCCCCTTCGGGTCCGCGATGACTCGCTGACGCTCATCCTCGAGGAACACTTCGCGCGATTGCGGACGGCGATCGACCGTGGCGCACCGCTGGACGAGGTCCGCGGTCTGGCCGCCGCGACCCAACGAGGTCTCGATGACGTCGAGCGGACCCTCGCGACGCCCGGACTGGCGGCCCCGCTCCTCGCAACGCTCTCGGCGTTCACGATCCTGTTCCGCGAGGGCCTCGAAGGCGTGCTCGTGGTCGCGAGCGTGCTCGGCTACCTCGAAGCCAGCCGGCTTGGCGCATTCAAGGGTGCGGTCCTTCGGGGCGTGGCGGCAGCCCTCCTCACCTCGGTCCTCGCGTTCATCCTCGTGTCGGCGGTCCTCGATCTCGCCCCGGCGTATCGCGAGGTCATCGAGGCCGCGATGGCGGTGGGCGCGGTGGTCCTGCTCTTCTATGTGTCCTTCTGGATGATCTCGAGGCTCGACCAGCGGCGCTGGATGGAGTTCGTCAAGGCACGCGTCTGGGCGGCCGCGGCCACGGGATCCACGATGGCGTTGTTCTCCCTCGGGTTCACGATCGTCTTCCGCGAGGGTCTCGAGACCGCGCTCTTCTACCAGGCGCTGCTCTCGTTCGCGCGCGGGTTGGAGGCGTACGTCGCGCTCGGGTTCGGGATCGCGCTCGTGGTCCTCGGCTTCGCCGCCTGGTTCATCATGCGGATGGGCCGGCAGATCCCGGTCAAGCGGTTCCTCCAGGTGGCGGTCACGCTGGTCATCGCGCTGTCGGTGGCCTTCGCCGGGAACGCCGTCCGGGCGCTGCAGCAGTCGGCCATCGTCCAGGTCACGTTCCTTGACGACGTTCCGCGGCTGCCGATCTTCCTCGCGGACCTGACCGGGTGGCATCCCACGCTCGAAACCATCCTTGCCCAGATCGCGCTGGCGCTCATCTACACGGCCGGCGCGCTGTGGGTGTTCGTGGTCGTCCCGCGCCGGATCGCGGCGGCGGCCCCCCTCGGCGAGACGCCGCGGCCGGTTTAGGGCGACTCGGCTCGATAGCGACGACCGCTTCGCTATGCTCCGTGCATGGCCCAGAGCGATCGTGCCGGCCTGCCGGCTGACCCGTCCACGCTCGTCGATGTCGATGCGCTGATCGGCGCGTACTTCGATCGTCGCCCGGACCCGACGGAGCCGACGCAGCGAGTGGCGTTCGGGACCTCCGGGCATCGCGGTTCGTCGTTCCGTGCCGCGTTCAACGAGGCGCACATCCTCGCGATCACCGAGGCGATCTGTCGCTATCGCGCGGGTCCAGGGCTACGACGGGCCGCTGTTCATCGGACGTGACACGCACGCGCTCTCGGACCCCGCCCAAAGGACGGCGCTGCAGGTCCTCATCGCGAACGGCGTCGACGTTCGGGTCGATGCCGCCGACGGCTACACGCCGACCCCGGCGATCTCGCACGCGATCATCGTGGCCAACCGTGACCGGGCGCCCGGCGCGTCGCTGGCGGACGGCATCGTGGTCACGCCGTCGCATAACCCGCCCGACGACGGCGGGTTCAAGTACAACCCGCCGACTGGCGGTCCTGCCGACACCGACATCACGCGCTGGATCGAGGAGGAGGCGAACCGCATCCTCGCGGCGTCGGGCGACGACGGGCTCCACGGCATCCAGCGCGTGCCGTTCGAAGAGGCGCGGTCCAGGGCGACCAGCTACGACTACCTCGGCCGCTACGTCGACGACCTGCCCTCGGTGATCGACATGGCCGCGATCGCCGCGTCCGGTCTGCGGCTTGGTGTCGATCCGATGGGTGGCGCGTCGGTGGCGTACTGGGGCGAGATCGGGCGCCGGCATGGGCTGGACCTGACCGTCACGAACGAATCCGTCGACCCACGGTTCGGGTTCATGACCCTCGACTGGGACGGCAAGATCCGGATGGACCCGTCGTCGCCATTCGCGATGGCCCGGCTGGTCGCCCTTCGTGATCGCTTCGACATTGCTCTTGGCAACGACGCCGATGCCGACCGACACGGGGTCGTGACGCCTGAAGCCGGCCTGCTGAATCCCAATCACGTCCTGTCGGCCGCCATCGAGTACCTGTTCGGCGGCGCACGCGACTGGGGGAGCGGGGTCGGCGTCGGGAAGACGCTCGTGTCGTCGAGCATGATCGACCGGGTGGTCGCCGGACTGGGTCGTCGGCTCATCGAGGTGCCGGTCGGGTTCAAGTGGTTCGTTTCGGGGCTGGTGGACGGCTCGATCGGGTTCGGCGGGGAGGAGAGTGCCGGGGCCTCGTTCCTGCGCCGCGACGGGTCTGTCTGGACGACCGACAAGGACGGGATCATCGCGGACCTGCTGGCCGCGGAACTCACCGCCCGAACCGGGCGCGATCCGGGCCAGGCGTATGCGGCCCTGACCGAGCGGTACGGGGCCCCGTCGTATCGGCGCGTTGATGCCCCGGCGTCGCCGGCTCAGAAGGCGGTCCTGGGGAAGCTCACGCCCGAAGCCGTGACGGCCACGACCCTCGCCGGCGACCCGATCACCGCGATCCTGACTCGCGCGCCCGGCAACGACGCCCCGATCGGCGGTCTCAAGGTCACCACGGACCACGGCTGGTTTGCGGCGAGACCGTCCGGCACGGAGAACGTCTACAAGGTCTACGCCGAGAGTTTCCGTGGAGAGGGCCATCTCGAGCAGCTGATCGAGGAGGCGCAAGCGCTCGTGAGTGCGACCCTGGCGGCTGCCGGCACGTAACGGAGACCGGCGCGTCGCCGGGCCGTGCCGCCGGGCGTGGCCGGGCCGTGCCTGGGCGTGACCGGGCCGGGCCCGGTGGTTGAGTCCCCCGTCGCCACTCCGCCAAATGGTCATCACATGACCGTTAGGCAGGGACGGGTCGACGTAGGAGGCACGAATCCGCGGTCGGGCGGCCCCAGCGCCGCGATCCGTGCTTGGTTTGGCGTGGTTTCCTGTCCCCGCCGAGCGTGGGAATCCCGGGAGTCGCGCTCCGGCGGACGTGCGCGACCCGAGCATCGGCGCCGAACGGTCATGTCATGAGAATCTGGCGAAGTCGCGTGGCGACGTCCCGTGGCGACGTCGCGTGGCGACGTCGCGTGGCGACGTCCCGTTGGGCGTCGGCTGGCCTGGGCGGGGGACGGGCAAGGCACGGGCGGCACACCCGCACGCCCACGCACGCCCGCGCACGACCACTGCACGCCCGCGCACGCACCAACGCGCCCGCACCGGTACCTGCGCAGCGTGGTACCGGGACCATCGCGCGGGGGACCTGTGCAACGCGGATTCGTACGGTGAGGCCTCACCGGCTCCCCAGGCCGGGATCTGCACATCGGAGCTCGAGCAGGCCGCATGTCCCACCGTCCGTCGCTCGCGGCACATCGTCGACTCGCCCTCGTGGTCTCACTGTGCGTGGCCGCCACGTCGGCAGTGGCGCTCGCCACCCCGGGCCCGACCGTCGCGTGGAGCGAGAACGCCTACTCAGCGGCGTCGGAGTCGGAGCTTGTCGCGCTCACGAACCAGAGCCGTGCCGCGGCGGGCCGCGCCTCGCTCAAGGTGTCCTCGACGCTGACATCGATCGCCCGCTGGCGCAGCAAGGACATGATCAAGCGCGACTACTTCAGCCACTCGATCCCCGGGGTCGGGAACGTCTTCGACGTCCTCGACGACGAGGGCTACTGCTACCGACTCGCGGGCGAGAACATCGGCTGGAACAACGAAGCCGACGACGTCGCGACCGCCCGCATCCACACCCTGTTCATGGATTCGAGCAGCCACCGATCCAACATCCTCGGCAAGTCCTGGGACGTCATCGGTGTCGGGGCCTATCAGGGCTCGGATGGCAAGAAGATGTGGACGGTCCTCTTCGCCGATCGGGCAGGATGCGGTTCTCCGGCCGCGACGCCCAAACCGACACCCAAGCCGACGCCGAAACCGACGGCGAAACCGAAGCCGACCGACGAACCGACCCCCCGACCGACGCGCACCCCGCGCCCGACCGCCGAGCCGAGCGCTGCGACGACCGCGGAACCGACGGACGACGCGACGCCGACAGCCGAAGCGACGACCGACGCGGCGACCGAACCGACCGGGCCCGCCGAGCCGGACGACGGGCGGACCTTCCCGCCACCTGAGCCGCTCCCGACCGACCTCGACGCGATCGATGAACTCGGTCGGGCCGGCGGGTCCGACCGACGCGACGACGTCGAGGACCACGGGCGGCGCGTCCTCCGGCCGCCGACCCGCCCAGCCTTCTGGACGCCATCGTCGGCGGCGTCTCAAGCTTCTTCCTCGGTGGGTGACCCGATGACGATCGTCTGCGGTCGCCGTCTCCGGGCACCGGATCGCGTCTTCCGGCCAGGTCGCGCTCGTCGCCCCCGTCGCCGCCGATCCTCGAGGCGCGAGACCTCGTCAAGTCGTACACCGTGGTCGGCATCGATGGTCGAAGCCGTCCGCGGCGTGACGCTCCAGGTGGCCCCCGGCGAGTTCGTGGCCCTGATGGGGCCCTCGGGCTCCGGCAAGTCCACGCTCCTCCAGCTGCTGGGTGGGCTCGACCAGCCGACGAGCGGCGAGGTCGTCCTCGACGGCGAACTGGTGAGTGCCCTGTCGGATGAGGCGGCGACCAGGCTACGCCGTGACCGGACCGGGTTCGTGTTCCAGTCCTTCAATCTGATCCCGCTGCTCGACGTCAAGGAAAACGTCGCGCTGCCGTTCACGATCGCCGGCGGTGACCCGTCACGTGGCGAGCTCCAGGACCGGATCCGCGACGTCCTCGCCCTCGTCGACCTGACCGCCAAGGCGGGCCATCGGCCGGACCAGCTGTCGGCCGGCGAGCAGCAGCGCGTCGCCATCGCCCGCGCGCTCGTCACCCGCCCGGCCCTCCTCCTCGCCGACGAGCCCACGGGCAACCTCGACTACACGACCGGCTCCGAGATCCTCGACGCGCTGTGGCGGTCAAGCGAGGAGCGTGGCCAGACCGTCGTCCTCGTCACCCACGATTCGAAGGCGGCCGCGTATGCCGACCGAGTGCTGGTCATCGGCGACGGGCGCGTCCGCGACACGATCGTCCTCGGGCGCCGGGCGTCGCACGATGCGACCCCGCTCATCGCCCGGCTGGCGCAGCTGGGTCTGTAGGGGCGACCGGATGCGAGGCCTGGCCCGGCTGGCGTGGCGCAGCCTGACGGCCCGCCGGCTGCGGACGTCGCTGACGATCGCCGGCGTGACCCTCGGGGTCGCCGTGCTCGTGGCCGCGCTCGCGACGAACGCCGGGATCGCCGCCTCCGCCGAACGGACGGCCGCCAACCTCGTAGGTCGCGCGGATCTGCGGGTGACGGCCTTCGGCGAGAGCGGCCTCGGGCCCGAGACGGTCGCGGCGATCGCGTCCACCCCGGGCGTCGTCGTGGCGGCGCCCGTGCTCGAGCGACGAACCTTCCTCGGCGCCGCCTCCACGAGCGGGGGCCTCCCGCCGGCCGTGACCGTCCTTGGGATCGATCCCGGGGCCGACGCGAGGCTCCACGACGCCACGGTGATCGCCGGGACCAGCCTGGCCGGAGCCGGACCAAAGGCCGCCCCCGGCACCGGACCCGACGCCGCACCCGGTGCCGCAAGCGCGCTCATCACCGAGCACCTGGCCACCACCGACGGCTACGCGCTGGGGTCCACGCTGACGATCCTGGGTGCCGGGGCTCCGGTCCGCGCGACGGTCGTGGGGATCCTGGCCGGTGATGGCCCGCTCGGTGCGGGGTTCGGGCGGACCGTGATCGTGTCACTCGCCGACGCGCAGGCCACCTTCGACGAGATCGGCGTCCGCCGGGTCGACGTGGGACTCCAGCCCGGCACGGACCCGGCGGCCGTGATCCGGGCCTTCGAGGCCCGCCTTCTCGCGGAACCGTACGTGGTCACGTCCTCGGCCGACGTCGCCGCCTCGCTCCGCGCCTCGACCGCGGAGTTCGCCGCGACCACCGCGCTCATCGCCGCCATCGCGCTGTTCGCGGCCGCGTTCCTGATCTTCAACACGATGTCGATGACCGTCGCGGAACGGACGCGCGAGGTCGGTCTGCTTCGAGCGGTGGGGGCGAACCGCGGGCAGGTGACCCGCTACATGCTCTGGCAGGCCCTCGCCATCGGCGCGGTCGGGTCGCTGCTGGGTCTCGGGCTCGGGGTCCTGCTTGCCCGTGCGATCGCGGCTTCGCTCGGCGCGGTGGGGACGGTGCCACTCGACGTCCCGGCACTCCCCGTCGACGGTGCGATCGTCGCGGTGCTCGTCGGACTCGCCGTCACGGTCGCCGCCGCCATCGAACCCGCCCGACGGGCCGCCCGCATCCCCCCGGTGGAGGCGCTCCGGCCCATGGTCGAGCGTCGCTCGACGCGCGGGGCGAGGATCCGGTGGCTCATCGTCGTCTTCGTGGTCGTCGGCGTCGGTGGGCTCGTGGCATGGCCCCGGGACGCCGGTGCAGCATCGGCCACCCGTGCCGTCGCCGTCTACGGGACGCTCCTGGCGCTCACGTTGCTCGTCCCGATCCTCGTGCCGGCCCTCGCCCGACTGGCCGGTCTCCCATTCCGCCTCCCGTTCCGCCTTGACGAACGCCTCGCTCGCGCCACCCTCGTCCGCGATCGCGGTCGCGCGGCACTGACCGTGGGCGCGCTGGGTGTCGGCCTTGCGATCGTCGTCGCCCTCGGCGCCGTGGGCCAGAACGCCCGGGCAGTGGCGGGCGCCTGGGTGGCGGACGTCGTTCCCGGGGACGTGCTTGTCACCTCGATCCGGCCCGTGGGCCCCGGGGAGACCGTCGCGGCGGACCTCGAAGCGGTCGCCGGCGTCCGGCTTGTGAGTCCGGTCGCCACCTTCGACCTGGCGATCGGCGGGATCGCGAGCGATGGTGCCGCGATGGTCGGCGCGGACCTGGCGGCCGACGGCCGGCTCACGCTCACGGCCGGGGATCGAGCAACGGCCTTCGCGGCCATCGATGCGGGTGGCGCCGCGATCGTCCCGCGCTCGCTCGCCGACCGGCGCGACCTCGCGGTCGGAGATCGCCTGACGGCGGCCGCGATCGACGGTTCGATCGTGGCTCTGGAGATCGTCGGGATCGCCGAGCGGACCCTGCCCGGTCGCACGGGCGAGGCCGTCATCGTCGGCTGGAGCGACGCGTCGCGGCACCTCGGCGTGGTCGGCGCGGACGCGTTCGCGATCCGGTTCGAGCCGAGCGAGGCGGGCGTCGCCGCGACCGCGCTCACGACCGTGGCGGGCCTCGCGGCGCTGGAGGTCGTGCCGGTCGACCGGATCCGGGGCGCCATCGATGACGCCCTCCTCCGAGTCTTCGGCTGGTTCGACGCCCTTGCCCTGATCGCGGTCATCGTGGCGGCCCTTGGGATCGCGAACACGCTCTCGATGAACGTCATGGAGCGCGTTCGAGAGATCGGGATCCTGCGCGCGGCGGGGATGACCCGTCACCAGGTTTGGCGCTCGGTCGTGGTGGAGGCCGGCGTCATCGGTCTGGCCGGTGCGATGGTCGGTATCGTCGGCGGGCTGCTGACCGGGGCACTGATGGTCGTACTCGCGGGTGGGCGCCTCACGCCCGAGGATCTGGTGCCGTGGTCGGCGGTCGGCGTCGCGCTGACACTCGGTGTCGTGCTCGCGATGCTGGCGGCGGCGTACCCGGCGCGACTGGCTGCTCGCCTGTCGATCGTGCGGGCGGTCGCCTACGAATAGGCTCCGCACGCTTGAAGGTGGGTGCTAGACTCGCGCCGTCGGTCGCCGAAGACCGAGCTGCGCCGTCGGTCGCCGGCAGCGACCCCACCCACGGAGCCTCGATGACGATCGCCATCCCGAGACTCGACCGAAGCACCGCCGAGGAACGCGGGATCACCCTCGCCGACTTCCTCGTCCCGATCCGGATCGGGGAGCGCACCGGCACGCGCGTGCGTCATATCGCCCTGATCGTCGCGGGCGCCCTGATCGTCGCCGTCTCCGCGCAGATCGTCATCCCGACGACACCCGTGCCGTTCACCGGCCAGACCTTCGGGGTCCTCGTGGTCGGCGCGGCGCTCGGGTTCCGGCGCGGCGCGCTCGCGCTGTTGCTCTACCTGGCGATCGGGCTCGTCGGTCTGCCGGTCTTCGCCGAAGGCTCCTCGGGGCTCGCCAAACTCCAGGGCGCATCGGGTGGCTACCTCGTCGGATTCGTGGTCGCGGCGGCGGTCGTCGGGCGATTGGCCGAACTCGGCTGGGATCGCCGCATCGGTGGCGCGCTCGGCGCGATGCTCCTTGGGACCACGATCATCTACGCGTTCGGCGTGCCGTGGCTCAAGATCGTGCTCGACTGGTCCTGGGCCCAGGCCGTTGCTGAGGGCATGACCAAGTTCCTGATCTGGGACCTGGCCAAGGTCGCGATCGCCGGCGGCCTGTTCCCCGTGGCCTGGTTCGCCATCGGCCGCCGCCCGGACGACCGCTAGGCGTCCCCTGGCGGGTCGGTCCGACATCGACGGGCGCCACGGGCTGTACGGCCCCGAGTCCGAGGCATGGCGGCTCAACCGCGAAGCGATGCTGCTGCTGGGTGCCGGGCCACGCGCGCTGCTGCTCCAGATCGCCCACCCGTTGGTCGCGGCGGGGGTCGCCGATCACTCCGACTTCCGGGCCGATCCCTGGCGACGCCTCCAGGGCACGCTGCGCAGCATCCTCCGGATCGTGTACGGCTCCACGCCGGTCGCGCGCGCCGAGATCCGCCGACTCCACCAGCTCCATCGGGCGATCGTGGGGACTGGGTACGCGGCGACCGATCCCGACCTGTCGCTTTGGGTCCACGCGACGCTCGTTGACTCCACGCTTGTCGCGTCCGACCGATGGGTGGCGCCCCTGTCGCGCGAGCGGCGGGCCGCGTTCTATACCGAGACCCGGCCGATCGGGCGCGCCTTCGGCGTCCCGGACGAGATGCTCCCTCGGGACGTCGACGCGTTCGACGCGTACCTCGCGGAGCAGCTGGCGCCGGACGGGCCGGTCCAGGTGGGCGCGCTCGCGAAGGAGCTGGCCGATCAGATCCTCCGGCCGCCATTGCCCGGCCCCCTCGGTCGCCTCCCGTTGCCGACTGCCACGTACGACTGGACCCTGTGGCCCGCGATCGGGCTGCTTCCGGCGAGCGTCCGCGAGGCGTATGGGTTCCCGTGGGAGCGCCGCCAGCGGATCGTCAGTGGGTGGCTGGTGGCCGGCTGGCGAGCATGGCGCCCGATCCTCCCCGAGACCTTCCGTCAGATGCCGCAGGCCCTCGCCGCAGATCGCCGCGTCGGGCTCCACGGGCTCGACGGGGGCGCCGCCGCATCGAGGTCGACCGACGGGAAGCGAGCCCCGAACAGCAGCCCATCGAGGTCCTTCGGCGTCCCGTCGTCGAGCGCTCGCAGCAGCGTCGCGTTCGTGCTCAGGCCGTGGCGGTGGTCGTCGATGTAGCCGCGGAGCGCGGTCCAGAACGCGCCCGATCCCATCGCCTTGCGGGCGTCGTCGAGCAGGTTCCCGCCCTGGATGTAGATCTTCTCGTAGTAGCAACGGGCGGTGTACCGGTAGATCGAGCGGTCCAGCCGCCCGTCCGGACATCGGCTGCCGCGCTGCAGACTGGTCACGTACCGCGCCATGAAGTCTGCCGCCGCTTCGTCCGCGAACGGCTGACGGGCCTGGTCGTTCCCGACGAGCCCGTAGAACCACTGGTGGGCGGTCTCGTGCGCCACGAGGTAGCGCAGGTTCGCGGTCGAAACGCCGGTCGGGATCCAGATCAGCCCCGGTGATTCCATCCCGTATGCGCCCGCCGACTGGACGATCTTGAACACGTCATACGGATACGGGCCGAGGCGAGCCTCCAGCGCCGCGAGCGCATCCGAGGCGGCGTCGAGCAGGGCGCTGGCTGGGGCGCCAGACCGCGAATAGACCCGGACCACGGTGTCGCCGACCGACCGCGACCTGGTGCGATAGTCCGTGGCCGCGGTCACCGTGAAGTCGCGGACGTTTCGCGCTTCGAACGTCTGCGTCCGCCCATCCGCGCTCTTCGATGTCCGGTCACCCGACGTGGCGAGCACCAGCGGACGATCCGTCACGACCTTCACGCGGACCAGCCGCGACGATGGCGTCACGAACGGGTCGCCGTGGTTGGGTCGCTCGAACTTGGTCCGGCGGCTCACCCATGGCAGCCACCGATAGAGGTCGACGATCCCGTTCGCCTTGGCGAACAGCCAGTTCGACCCCGACAGCGAGGACCGGAGATCCGCCCCGAATCGCACCCGGATGACTGTGGTCCCGCCGTTCGGGAGCACGCCGCCGAGCGGGACCGTGATCGTCTGGCCGCGCCGCGACGCTTGGACCGCGACGCCGTCGACGGTGACCGGGTCCAGGCGGATCGAGCCGAGCTTCGCGGCGATCGTGTTGAGTTCGACCCGGTCGATCCCCGCGCCCGACGTATTGCGGATCGTCAGGCTGGCGTCCACGCGGATGCGCGCGTTCGCCCAGGAGAGCCGGAGACGCGCGTCGTAGGTGGCATCGAGCGCGAGGCTGGACCGCCCGACGCTCCCGGCGACGATGTCCCGGACACCCACCGGCGACGCGGCGTGGGCGACGGGAACAGCGGGGGACGGCCAGGCGAGTGCCGCGACGGCGAGCAAGATCGCGAGCAGGGGTCGCATCACCCGAATCCTACCCGTGCGCCCGTACACTGCCAGCCATGACCATCGGCCGGCTCATCGACGCCATCGGGACCCAGCTTCCCACGCTCCGCCTCCTGACCGAGTCCACGGACCGTGAGTCGTTCCGGAACGATGAGACCGCCTACCTCGAAGGTGGCCTGCCGGGGGCCGTGGCGCTGCCGACGGAGACGGCTGAGGTAGCCGCGCTGGTGCGGCTGTGCGGCGAGTTCCGCGTCCCGATCGTCCCGCGCGGGGCCGGCTCCGGTCTGTCCGGCGGCGCAGCCGGGATCGTTGACGGCCTCACGATCGCGTTCACCGCGATGGACCGGATCCTCGAGATCGATACGGCCAACCTCGTGGCCGTCGTCCAGCCCGGGGTCATCAACGCCCGGCTCAAGGAAGCGGTCGCGAAGCACGGCCTCTTCTACCCGCCGGACCCCGCGTCGTACGAGATGTGCTCGATCGGCGGGAATCTCGGCACGAACGCGGGCGGGCTGTGCTGCGTCAAGTACGGGCAGACCCGCGATTCGGCGCTCTCGCTCGAGGTGGTCATGGCGGACGGTTCGGTCATCCGGACCGGCGGCCGCAACATCAAGGACGTCGCCGGGTACTCGCTGATGCACCTGCTGATCGGCAGCCAGGGGACGCTCGGGATCATCACCGAGGCCACCCTGCGCCTGCGACCCACGCCGCCACCACGATCCACGATGCTCGCGTTCTTCCCGACGCTCGACGGGGCCGGGGACGCCGTCAGCGCGATGGCCGCGGCCGGACTCGCGCCCGTGACGCTCGAGCTGCTCGACCGGTACACGATCGGCGCCGTCGACGACATGTACGGCCTCGGGCTGGACCGCACGGCGGCCGCGATGCTCATGGTGGAATCGGACATGCCCGGGAGCGCGGCCACGGACGAACTCGCCCGCGCCGAGGTGGCCTGTCAGGGCGCCGGCGCCACGATGACGGTCCGTTCGCAGGACGCCGCCGAGGCGGACCTGCTCCGCCAGGCCCGCCGCGGGGCACATTTCGCGCTCGAGAAGATCGGTGACGTCCGGATGGAGGACATCGGGGTGCCGCGCTCGCGCGTCCCCGACATGCTGCGCGCCATCGAGGCGATCGGCGAGAAGCACGGCGTGCGGATCGGGGCGTTCGGGCATGCCGGCGACGGCAACCTCCACCCGGATCTCGTCTTCGAGCGGGGTGATCCCCGGGCCCGCGAGCTGACCAAGGCCGTCCAGCACGACCTGTACGAGGTCGCCCTGTCGATGGGCGGGACGGTCACCGGGGAGCACGGGATCGGGCTCGCGCGGCGTGACTGGCTGGAGCGTCAGCGAGGTCCCGACGCGGTCCGCTTCATGCGCGCCATCAAGGACGCCCTCGATCCGAATGGGATCCTGAACCCGGGCCGCGTCCTCTAGATTTCCCCGCGCGCGAGTCATCCATCCGCGTCGACCCTGCGTACCCGGGTCGACCAGCCGAGTCCCCCAGACCCGGCACGGACCGCCCGAACCGCCCTGCGGACGGGCCGATGGAGGACCGCCCATGGCCGAGCGCACCCCGTAGACGCGTGCGCGCCAAGCGCGCCCATCCGTTGTCCAGTCCAGGGCCCGAGACGTGCCCACTCCCAGCCTTTGGAGGCATCCAGCCCCATGCGTTCACCCAAGAAGTTCCTCGGCGCGACCGGAGCGCTCGCCATGGCGGGCGTCATCGCCACCGTCGGCGCCGGTCCGCTCCTCGTCGGCGCGGCCGACCATCTCGACTCACCGCTCGTCAAGACCGACGCGCGGCTCGACATCACGGACATCTACGCGTTCCGGGCCAGCCCGTCGAAGACGGCGCTCGTCCTCAACGTCAATCCGCTGACGTCACCGGCCGACGCCGAGTCCGCCCGGTTCCGCCAGGGCGCGCTGTACGAGATCAAGATCGACACGAACGGTGACGCCCGTGCCGATATCGCGTACCGCATCAAGTTCAACGACCTTCAGCAGTTCCCCGACGGCACCAACAACCAGACGTTCCGCATCCTGCGGGCGACGGGCGCCGCGGCCGAGCGCAGCGAGTGGTCCGGGACACGGGTCGCCACCGGCAAGACCAGCCGCTATGGCGGCACGGTCCGCGTGGCCGACGTCGACGGTGGGGGCAAGGCCTTCGCCGGTCCGCGCGACGACCCGTTCTTCTTCGACCTCGTCGGATTCCAGCACCTCAAGTCGCGCCTGCTCAACGGGCAGCTCGACCTGGGCACGGCAGGCGACGCCACCAACTGCGCGCTCGCTGACGACGACGCGGCCGCCAACCTGTTGAGCTGCTTCACCGGCACCGACACGTTCGCCGGGACCAACGTCAGCAGCATCGTCCTGAAGCTGCCGAACGCTCAGCTCGGCGGCACCGGCAAGACCGTCGGCATCTGGGCCACCACCTCGATGGCCAAGGACTCGGGCTACCAGCGGATCGATCGCATGGGCCGCCCGGCCATCAACACGGTCTTCAACATCACCGACGGCGAGAAGGATCTCTCGAACCTGCTCGACCCGAAGGATGATCGATCATCCATGAAGGACACCACGGTCGCGGTCCTCAACGCCTTCGGCGCGGTCCTGACCAACGCCGGCGCGACCCCGTACACCCCATCCGAGGTGAACGGTCTCGCCAAGGTCCTGCTCCCGGACACGCTGACCATCAAGCTCGGCGACTCCGCCGGGTTCCTGAATGGCCGCCAGCTGGCCGATGACGTCATCAACGCGGAGTTCTCCCTCGTCACGAAGGGGAACGTCACGAGCGACGGCGTCGACGCCAACGACGTGCCCTTCATGAGCAGCTTCCCGTACCTCGCCGCCCCGCACTGAGCGGTCGCGCCGAGTAACAACAGCCTGGGATCGAGCCACCGGCTCGGTCCCAGGCACTCCCTCCTCCACCTCAAGCCAACGACCAGGGACGACCACATGACCACCAGCACGATCCGCCCGCACCGGCCGCTCATGACCCGCCTCGTGGCCATCATCGCGATGATGCTCGTCGTCGTGGTCGCCAGCCAGGTTGTCGTTCGCCTGACACCCACGACCCCGACGGTCCAGGCACCGGCGGCCCCGTTCACGCCGACCGTCGGCGACCTCGATGCGGGTTCGGTCGGCTCCGGCGCGGGCTACGGGGACGGCGCGGGCGCTGGCCTGAGCGCCTCCGCGGATCTGGCCCGGATCCGGGCCAACGTCGAGTTCTGGGCCGACCGCGTCAGGCGAAATCCCGATGACTTCGTCAGCTCGAACCGTCTGGGCATCGCCGAGATCGACATCGCGCGCGCCACCGGCGATGTCACGGCCTACCTTCGCGCCGAGGCCGCCTTCGCGACCACCCTCGATCGCGATCCCACCAACGCCGCCGCGCTCGGCTACCGCGGCAGCGTCCTCGTCTCGCTCCACCAATTCACCGACGCGGCGGCCCAGGCGCGCGCCGTGCTCGAGCGCCGACCCGACGACCCGGTCGCGCTCGCCACGCTGGGCGACGCTTCGCTCGAGATCGGCGACATCGAGACCGCTCGATCCGCCTACGGACGCGTGCACGTGATCGCGGGCTCGGCGGCCACCGAGGTTCGGCTCGGCCATCTCGCGTTCGTGACCGGCGACACCGTCGCCGCCATCGAGCATGCCCGGGCCGCCGTCCTCGCCGCTGCCGACGAAGGCGCCGAGGGAGAGCGAGCGGCGTTCTACGCCTACCAGCTCGCGGACGTCCTGATCTCGACCGGGGACCGCGCCGGCGCCGAGGCGGCCTATCGACAGGCCCTCGCCGCGGATCCGGGTTCATTCCTCGCGCACAGCGGTCTCGCCCGTGTCGCGGCCGCGGACGGAGACCTCGACGGAGCGATCGACGCGCTCAGCGCCGCGATCGCCATCGTTCCGCAACCGGAGTTCCTGGCTCGCCGCGGCGACCTCTATGCGCTGCGAGACGGCGCCGGTGACGCGAAGCGCGCCACGACGGACTACGACACCGTCGAGGTCATCGCCACGCTGGCCGGCGAGGCGTCGGGCGTCTACGACCGGGGGCTCGTGCTGTATCTCGCGAACCACGGTCTGGATCCCGAGCGGGCGGTGCGCCTGGCCGAGACCGAGCTCGCCGTCCGCCAGGACGTCTATGGCTACGACGCGGCGGCGTGGGCGATGCTGGCTGCCGGCCGGGCGACTGCCGCCGACTCGCTCATGGCCAAGGCCCTGGCCTTCGGCACCCGTGACGCGAAGCTGCTGTACCACGCCGGCATGATCGACGCGGCCCTCGGTCGCACGGAGAGTGCCCGAACCAACCTGCAAGCCGCCCTCGACCTCGACGCCAGCTTCGACCCGCTCCAGGTGCGACGCGCGATGGAGACCCTCGCGGATCTGCCATAAGGGCCGGTGCGCCACGGCGCCGAGCGTGGACACCAAGGCTCCCACGACCCGAATCTGGTGGAGAACTCCCATTGACCCTGGACGCGACCGAAGCGCAGACTCCACGGAGCCGATGCATCCCGTGTCGGTGCGGTGGGGAAGCCGCTGATCGCGCGTTGATGCCGTGACCAATCTCACGACCAAGACCTCTTACGACGCCAACGGCACGGTCATCGCGGTGACCGATCCGAAGGGCATCAGCAGCCGGACCATCAGCAATGTCCGCGACCTCGCCAAGGAGACCATCGCCAACTGCACTGACAGCGGCAGCACGCCGACCACCAACCCGCGGGCGTGCACGGGCCAACCTCCGGGGACCCAGGACACTGTCACCAACGTCCACACGACCATGACCTACGACGGGCAAGGCGCCGCGGTCTCGACCATCGTCGCTGTCGGTGTCGCGGGAAACGCCACGAGCTACACGGCCTACGATGCCGCCGGTCGAGTCCAGGCGAGCAAGGATCCGATGGGGACCATCGCGCGGTCCTTCTACAACACCTCGGGCCAGCTCACGAAGACCGTCCTGAACTGCACGACGACCTCGACGATCGTCCCGTTCGACTGGGTCAACTGCACCGGTGCGGGAACGAACAACGGCACCTACAACCTGACCACGACCTACACCTACGACAGCCACGGCAATCAGGCGACCGTGACCGCGCCCAACGGTCGGATCACCAAGTCGCTCTATGACGACGATGAGCGGCTGATCACGCGCATCGAGAACTTCGTCGACGGCATCGCCTCGGGCACGACGCTCGAGGACCTCATCACGAGCTACGCCTACGATGAGGCGGGCCGCCAGAGTGGGATCAAGGCGCCGACGGCAAGTGCGACGACGTACGCCGTCACCCAGTTCGTCTACGACGAAAATGGCCGGCTCGAGACCGAGATCCACAACTGCACCGACACCGGCACGACCGTCCCGCTCGTGCCCGGGACCTGCACCGGAGCCGGTACCAAGGACGCTCAGACCAACCTCTCGACGACCTACGCCTACGACGCGCGCGGCAACCGGACTCGGATGACCGCACCAGACCCGGCGGCCACGTCCGGCACGGCCACGACGACGGTCACCACGCAGTACGCCTACGACATCGCCGATCGGCTGTGTCGCGTCGTCGAGAACGCGACCGGGACTACCGATCTGCAGGCTCTGGCCGACCCATGCAGCACCGCGACACAGACCGCGGGCACGGCCACGACCAACGTGTCGACCCGCTACACCCACGACGACCCGGGCCGGCTGGTGTCGATGATCGACGCCCGCGGCAACACCACGACCTACGGCTACGATGCCGCCGGGCGGATGACCAGCCTCGGCGATGCTCTCGGCAAGACCCTGGTCTGGGCCTACGACGCGCTCGGCAACCGGATCCGCCAGGAGAACCGGACCGACGTCCCGATGACCGCCAGCGTCACCTGGACCCACGACGGCGCCGGGCGGATCCTGACCCGCACCGCGGACGGCGTCACCACGACCACGACCTACGACGCGAACGGTAACCGCCTGACCGTCGGCGACGGCACCTACCTCATCAACGCCGCCTACGATCGGCTCAATCGACCGCTGACGGTCGACGACGAGGACGCTGGCACCACGGCCGACACGACCTATACGTACAGCCTGACCGCCCCGGCCTGGACCGACGTGACCGGCACCTACGGGGTGACGCTCGACACGTTCGACCGGGCGCTCCAGATCAACGACCCGGTCAATGCGGCCAACTTCATCACGACCTACCGGGCCGACGGTCAGCGCGCCACGTTCGCCCAGCCCAACGGCAACACGACCGACTACACGTATGACACGGCCGGGCACCTGACCGGCTCGGACGACGACACCGCGGGTGGCACCGACCGGGCCGTCTACGCCTGGACCTACAACCGGGCCGGACAGGTCCTGACCGAGGCCAGCACGATCAGCGGCGACGCCAGCAACGGCCTCGTCACCTACGCCTACGATCCGCTCGGCCGGCTGACCGGCTCGACCCTGGCCGGCACGACCACCGCCTATGGCTGGGACGCCACGACCAACCGGACGAGCGTCCAGATCGGCGCCGGGACCCCGGCCACCACCGCCTACAACGGCGCCAATCGTCCGATCAGCGGCGCCAACCCGACGGAGAGCTTCAGCAGCGATGACGACGGTCGCCTGCTGACCCGCCCCAACCAGCAACTGGTGTGGGACCGCCTCGGCCGGCTCACGCAGGTCAAGAACGGCGGCGGCACGGTCGTCGCCACCTACACCTACGATCCGCTCGATCGGCTGCGCACGGTCGACACGCCGGGGGTCGGCCGGATCCGCTTCCGCTACGTCGGGCTGACCACGTCGGCCGCCCAGTGGCTCGACGACGTGGCCAGCACCGTCACTCGCAGCATCGGCACCGGCTGGAGCGGCGAGCGATTGCTCGACTGGACCGGCTCGGGCAGCAACATCCGGATCTACGGCGAGAACGCCCATCACGACGTCACCTGGCTGGCGTCCAGCACCGGGACCGTCAGCCAGGCCCTCCGCTACGACCCGTGGGGCAACCCGCGTGCCACGGTTCCCTCCGGCTACAGCCCGTTCCGCTTCCAGGGCAGCTGGTTCGACGACGTCACCAGCCTCAGCTGGGTCGTCACCCGCTGGTATGCCCAGGGACTCGGGCGCTTCGTGTCCGAGGACTCCCTGCTCGGCGACCCGATCGACCCGCCGTCGCGCCATCTCTACGCCTATGGGCAGGGCGAGCCGATCGGGCGCTGGGACCCGGACGGACGATGGTGGCACAAGGTCGTCGCCGGTGAGACCCTGACCTCGATCGCCAGCGCCTTCATGAAAGGGGGCAACTGGCGCCTGATCTGGAACCGGAACCGAAACCGCATCAAGCATCCCGATCGGATCCAGGTCGGCTGGTGTCTGTGGATCACGCCGGTAACGGCACGACCGTTTGGGAATGATGCGTGCGAGCCGCGCAGGGCCATCACAGGCATCTTCGATCGCAACTCGGTCAGGGCGGCCAGCCGACTGGGTGCCGACCTGCGCACGCTCACGTGGCGAGGGCTGATCGCGATCACGAAAAAGGAGATCGATCGAGAGGCGAATCCGTCAGGGATCTCTGCCTGGTGGTACGAGAAGAACGCCAACTCGATCGAGGAGTTCGTTGACCGAAACGTCGTCGACCTGGATCGGGGCCGGACGGTTGGCACCGTGGGCGGCGTCAAGTGGGTGGCGCGTCACCCATCGTTTCTGCTCCCGCCTACGGGTCAGCGAGCGATCACGATCGGCGGCACCGTCTTTCTGGACACGGACGATGACCTCAGTCTTGACTGGCTTACTGCCCACGAGTACATCCATGTGCTCCAGGGTGAGGACCGCGGCATCCTGCTGTGGCCCCTGTACGGCATCGACGCCCTCATAGAAGGCGGTGGCGGTCCCAGCAATCGCACGGAGGCTATCGGGTACCTCTGGGAGGGCTATATCCGGGCCTACGGCATCGATGCCCTTGGCAGCTACGGGGACAACCAGCCCTGGTGCTACTTCACACCAGTCGGAGGGGGTTGGGACTTCTGCGACGCTCAGGACTACCAGTGATGCCTGCTCTGGGCGAGTACACGCGTCGGATAGTCCGCTCGATCTCATTGGCCACTTTCATGGGAGTTCTGGCAGTGGCCTGCTCTCTGGACTGGTTCCTGTACGCTCGCAACGCGTCTGATGACACCGTGCTCCTACGGGTCGTGTATACGCAATCCGACGTGGCGGTATTCCGTCTACCTCCGGGCTTCGATGGCTATCTCGGCGGAAGGGGCGGAGAGGAGGATGCTTGGATTGAACTCCTCGATGAGACCTGCAGGGTCATTGACTCGACGGAAACCCCGGACATCGGTGCCGTTCAAGTCACAATCGATGGGCTTCTGAACGTGACGGCTGAACAAACGGACTTCAGGGCGAACGATGACGTGCCAAGACCCGAGGAGCTGCGTGGGGAGTGTGGGTCGACGAAGTCGCCGAGCTCGGAGCCTGGCTGATGGCAGCACAGCCGGCACGACCTACAGGGCCGACGGCCAGCGGGCCACGTCCGTCCAGACGAACGGCAACAACGACCGACTTTGCTTACGACACGGCCGGGACCCCGGCCACCACCGCCTTCAACGGCGCCAACCGCCCGACCTCGGGCGCCAACCCCAGCGAAGCCTTCAGCAGCGACGATGACGGCCGCCTGACCGCGCGCCCCGGTCAGCAGCTGGTGGAGTTGACCCGGTTTGGTGGAACCCAACAGTTGGGACGATCACGTCCCGAACCGGGAGTCCACATGCCGAACCCCAAGCCGCCACAGCCGCCAGAGTTCCGGGCGGAAGCCGTCCGCCTGGCCCGTCAGCCAGGCCATTCCATCCGCCAGGTCGCGCACGATCTCAGGATCGCCAACGAATCACTCCGACGTTGGATCCTATCGGACTAGCCGAGCCGAGCCCCGGTCAACTCTCCCTCCACCGGTTCGTCCGGCGCCAACGTCACTCCGTGGCTGGTCCCGGCGTGTCCGGGTGAGGGATGCCGACGACCACGAGTCCATCGATGCCGCTGAAATCGTCAGGGTTGCAGGTGTACAGCGGCAGGTCATTGGCGATGGCGATCGCGGCGGTCATCGCGTCGTAGGCGCGCGCCGTCGTCTTGCGACCGGCTCGCCGGAGCGACGCGGCGACCTGACCGAAGGCGCGGGCCGCGTCCGCATCGAAGGGAAGCGGCTCGAAGTCGGCCTCGGCCTGTTGGAGGTGGCCAAGTCGAGCGGCGCGTTCCGTGTCGGTCGTCGCGACGAGCGGGGCGACCGATAACTCCGCCAGCGTGATCGCCGAGATGAGCGGGGCGTCGGGCAGCTGGGCGGGATCGTCGAGGCGAGGGAGCAGGATGACCGTGCTCGTGTCCAGCAGACCCGTTGGATGACTGGTCACAGTCGCGCATCCACGACGACGTCCACGTCGCGGCGAAGGCGTTCAACGTCCACCACGGCGAGGCGACGCCATCGCCGCAACAGGACCGCGGCGCTCAGAGGCGTCGACCGTAACGGCCTGAGCTCAGCCACCGGACGTCCATCGCGTGTCACGGTCAGACGCTCACCCGCCGCCACCCGGTCGACGACGTCGCCGCCCCGGTTGCGCAACTCCCTGATCGTGACTTCTGCCATGGCGGTGACTGTATCACGCGTGAGACATGACGTCGAACCTACTGACGCGCTATGATCGGCCGCACATGCGTGCACATCTGTTCAGTACATCTGTGCGTCGCGCCCCAGGGTGCGGTGACGGACGGTGAGCGACCTCGAGCTGCTGGTCCGTGCTAGCCGGCTCTACTACGAGCTGGGTGAGACGCAGAACGCCATCGCGGAACAGCTCGGCGTCACGCGGCCGCAGGTCTCGCGCCTGCTCAAGCGGGCACGGGCCGAGGGGATCGTCGAGATCCGCATCATCGATCGGGTCACCGCCGAATCTCCGGCCGCCGATGCCCTCCGACGGAGCTATGGTCTCGATGCGGTCCACCTCGCACCGACGATCGCCGGCCCGGAGGAGCTGACCCGCCGGATGGTCGGACGGCTCGCTGCCCAGGTCCTCGCCGCAGCGGTCCGGAGCGGGGCGACGGTCGGGGTGGGGGACGGCGCCACGATCTCCGCGGTCGCCGACGGCCTCGATGAGACGGCCACGCCGGTCGCGGCCACCGTGGTCCCACTTGCGGGCGGCTACTGGGCGCCCGGCGCCGAGCGCGAGCCGTTCCGTCGGATCGCCGATGCGCTCGGCGCCCAGGTCCACGGCCTGATGGCGCCGGGTCTGGTCGATGACGCCGCCACGCGGACGGCCCTCATCGCCCACGCCGGTGTTCGCGCCATCCTCGACCTCTGGGATCGGCTCGACGTCGCGCTGTTCGGGATCGGCGGGCGGAGCTGGGGCGCGGCCTCGGTGGGTGATGCGGTCGTTCGCCAGCTTGACGAGGCCGACGCGGTCGGCGAGATCCTCATCGCCCCCTTCGACCTCGACGGCGCCTTCGTTTGCGCGGACCTGCGCCAGCGTGTCATCGCCTTCGATGCTCGCGCCCTCGGTCGCGTCCCGGCGTCCATCGGCGTCGCGGCGGGGGAGGGCAAGGTCCGGCCGGTCCTCGGCGCGCTTCGGGCGGGCGTCGTGCGAACGCTCGTCACCGATGTCGAGACGGCGGAGGCCGTGGTCGCACTCGACGCGGTCACCCTCGGATGAGCGCGTCCGCTCGCGTCGCCGCGACGCCGGCCCTCCTCGGCATCGACCTGGGGACGGCCGAGGTCAAGGCCGGGCTGATCGGGCTCGATGGGGCGCTGCTCGCCATCGCCCGCTCGCCGCATGATCTGACCGTCGGCCACGGAGCGGGGTGGGCGGAGCAGGATCCGGGTGGGTGGTGGTCCGCCGTCGTGGGGGCCATCCGCGCGCTCCGTCCCGAGACACCGGTCGAGGTCGTGGGGATCGGCGTGGACGGGCACGGTCCGACCCTGGTCCCCGTCGACGACCGGGGCGAGGCCACGCGGCCGGCCATCACCTTCCTCGACGCGCGGTCCGGCGCGGAGCTCGAGATCCTGGAGGCCATCACCGGTCTGCGCGGCTGGGCGCTGGGACCGCTCCCCGCGGCGCTGTGGCTGGAACGGCATGAACCCGCGACCGCGGCCGCGACCCGCTGGTATCTGGCGACCTGGGAGTGGCTCGCGTTCCGGCTGACCGGCGAAGCGGCAGCGCCGCTCGTGGCTGGGCAAGCTGACCCGGATCTGGCGGCGATCGCCAAGGCGACCGGGCTGCACGCCGACCGCCGACCGGCACCAAGTTCGATGGGATCGGTCGTCGGCACGCTCGCGGATGCCGCCGCGGATGCGCTCGGTCTCCGGCCCGGGATCCCGGTCGCGGGCGGCACGAATGACGCCTTCGCGAGCTATCTCGGGGCCGGCCTGCTAAACCCCGGTGATGCCTACGATCCGGGCGGGTCCGCGGGTGGCTTTGGCGTCTACTGGGACACGCCGGTCGAGGTCCCCGGGGCCTTCGTCACGCCCGCGCCACTCCCCGGGCGCTACAGCGTGGGCGCGGCGATGGCGTCGACGGGGCGCGCGCTGGACTGGTTCCGGGATGGCATCCTCGGCGGCGCGATCAGCACCGAGGCCCTCATCGCCGAGGCCGCCGCCACACCACCCGGCGCGGACGGGCTGGTCTTCCTGCCATACCTCGCCGGCGAGCGTTCGCCCTTGTGGGATCCGTCCGCACGCGGCGTCTTTGCGGGTCTCACGCTCTCGCATACCCGCGGTCACCTGGCGCGGGCGATCCTGGAGGCGTCGGCGCTCGCGATCCGGCACGTCGCCACCCCGATGCTCGCGGCCGGCGTGCGCGTGGACGCGATGCGCGCCTGCGGGGGTCCAGCCCGGAGCGAGACCTGGAACGCGATCAAGGCGGACGTCACCGGCTTCCCGGTCCTCATCCCGTCAGTGCTTGAAACGGCCGTCCTTGGCTCGGCGATCACGGCCGCGACGGCCATCGACGCCCAGCCCGACATCGAGACCGCCGTGGCCGCGATGACCCATGTCGACCGACGACTCGAACCACGCCCCGAGCACGCCGACACGTATGAGCGACTGTTCGAGGCGTACGTCGCGCTCTACCCGGCCACGGCGCCGATCCTGCGCGACCTCGTCGCCCCGGGAGAGCCAAAGTGAGCGGCGATCTCGCGCTCACCGACGTGGCGGTCTCGTTCCGGGCTGTGGACGGCCGCGAGCATCCGGCCCTCGCCGGTGTGGATCTCGAGGTCCCCGGTGGCGGGATCGTCGCGCTGATCGGTCCCAACGGATGCGGCAAATCGACGCTGCTGCGGGTCATCGCCGGGCTGCTTCCTGCCGACCGCGGCACGGTGAACCTCGACGGCGGGGCGCTGGCCGGCCCGGACCCGCGCGTGGGCATGGTCTTCCAGGAGCCGCGGCTGCTGCCGTGGCGGACGGCCGCGGCGAACATCACCTACCCGCTGGAGCTTGCTGGCTGGAGCGAACCGCGCCGTACGACAAGGCTGGCCGAAGTGACCGATCTCGTCCGACTCGACCAGGCGGCCCTTGGCGCGGTCCCCTCGACGCTGTCGGGCGGGACACAGCAACGGGTCGCGCTGGCCCGCGCCCTCGCGCTCGAGCCCGAGGTGCTGCTGCTCGACGAGCCGTTCAGCGCGCTCGACGCGCTGACTCGCGAACGCTTCGACCTCGAGCTGCTCCGGCTCGGCGAACGCTCGGCGGCGACCATCGTGATGGTCACGCACTCGATCCCCGAAGCGATCCTCGTCGCCGATCGCGTGGTGGTCATGTCGGCGCGGCCGGGTCGGATCGTGGCCGACATCACGGTCGACGAAGCGCGGCCCCGGTCTATCGAGACGCTCGACGGCGCGATCGCGTCATCGACGGCCTCCGAGATCCGTTCGCACCTCGAGCTCGCGTCATGACGCGCACGACCCTGATTCCGGTGCTGGGCGTGTTCGTCCTGTTCCTCGCCGCGTGGAAGGCGCTGGTGGTCGCGGCGGCGATCCCGCCCTTCATCCTCCCACCGCCCGAAGCCGTCGCCGCCCGGTTCGTCACGGCCTGGGCGGACGGCACCATCGCACCGCATTTCGCCGCCACGCTGGGCGAGGTCGCGCTCGGGTTCGTCATCGGCGCCGGTTCCGCCGTCGTCATCGGGTATGCGCTCGCTCGCAGCTCGCTCGTGGAGCGAGTGCTGTCGCCGTATCTGGTCGCGGCCCAGGCCACGCCGATCCTCACCCTCGCGCCGCTGATCGCGCTGTGGTTCGGGCCGGGGCTTCTCGGCAAGGTCCTGATCTGTGCCGTGATCGTCTTCTTCCCGGTGGCGATCGCGACGATGGTCGGGATCCGGGCCGTGGACGCGCGGCTCCTCGAGCTTGGCCAGTCGCTCCGCGCGACGCGTCGCCAGGTGCTGACCACGCTCGAGATCCCGGCCGCGCTGCCGAGCATCCTCGGCGGACTCCGGGTCGGCGTCACGCTCGCTGTCGTCGGCGCGATCGTGGGGGAGTGGGCCGGCGCCGATCGCGGCCTCGGGCTGCTCATCAACCTCGCGCGCGGGTCGATGTTCGACTACCCCCTGATGTTCGCCACGATCCTGACGATCGCGCTGCTCGGGATCGTGCTCTACGCCCTCGTCGTCCTTGTCGAACGCCGGCTGGTCGGCGTCCGATGACCCATCGGTCCAATCCGGAGGTTCCCGTGTCATCCCGTATCCGTTCATCGGTCGTCGGTCTGGTCGTCGGCCTGCTCGTCGCCGCCTGTTCGACTGGCGTCCCGTCGTCGTCGCCATCGAGCGCCGCGCCCGTCGCCCTGAACGTGGGTCTCGGGTTCATCCCGAGCGTCCAGTTCGCGCCGTTCTATCTCGCCCAGCAGGCGGGCTACTACGCCGACGCCGGGCTGGAGGTCACGTTCCAGAACAAGATCGACCCGGACCTGATCACGCTCGTGGGCCAGGGCAGCATCGATGTGGGCATCAGCGACGGGACCAGCGTCATTCCCGCGGTGAGCCAGGGCATCCCGATCCGCTACGTGGCCACGATCTACGGCCGGTTCCCGTCGATCGTGTTCGCCAAGGCCGTCCTCGGGGATCGCCACCGCGGCGGACCTCGAGGGTCGGACGCTCGGCATCCCGGGCAAGTACGGATCGTCCTGGATCATGCTCCAGGCCTTGCTCGCGTCGGCCGGCCTGACACCGGACGACCTGACGGTCGTCGAGTACCCGGACTTCAGCCAGGGTGGCGCCGTGGCACAGGGCGCCGTCGAGGCGGCAACCGGGTTCGCCAACAACGAACCGGTCCAGCTGGAGCTCGCGGGCGAAGCGGTCAATATCTTGCGGATCGACGCCATCACCCCGCTCCCGGGCCCCGGCCTGATCGCGGGTGTCGAGACCCTCACGACCAAGCGCGACGCGATCGCGGCCTTCGTCGACGCAACGCTGCGGGCGATGACCGAGATCACCGCCGATCCGACGGCCGGTCTCGACGCGGCGCTCATCGCCGTTCCCGAACTGGCCTCGGCGCGCGACGCCCAGGCGGCCATCCTCGCGGCGACCATCGAGTCGTGGTCCGGGTCGGCGCAGGCGGCAGGTGGTCTGGGCGCGCTGGATACCGACGGCTGGCAGGCGTCGATCGCGTACATGACCGAGCTGGGGCTGGTGCCGAACCCCGTCACCATCGACGACCTGCTCGATCCCGGGCTGCTGTCTCGCGGCGGTTGACGAGCGCCGGCTCGATGACGGCGGACGCCCGGCCGAGCGCGGTTCGCCGGTCCTGGTGGCTGCGCGAGGCACTCAAGTCCGAAGCGCTCGCTCACCCCGGGCTGGCGGGCGCGGCCCCGCCGCTGATCGGGACGAGCACGGCCGACGTCGTCGTGCTCGGCGGCGGGTACACGGGACTGTGGACGGCCTTGCGCGTCACGGAACTGGCGCCGGACGCCCGAGTCATCCTGCTCGAAGCCGACATCTGCGGCGGCGGACCGTCGGGGCGCAACGGCGGGTTCGTGACCGGGTGGTGGGACGAGCTCCCGACGCTCACCCAACGTCACGGCGCGGTCGGGGCCCTGGCGGCGTGCCGCGCGATGGATGCCGCGGTCGACGAGATCGGCCGGTGGTGTCAGGAGCATCGCGTGGACGCGTGGTTCACGAAGTCCGGCGCCCTGACCGCGAGCGCGGCGCCGGCCCAGGACGGCAAGGGGATGGCCGCCGTGGAGGCGTGCCGGGTCATCGGGGAAGGGGAGCGGCTTCAGGCGCTGGGCGCAGACGACGTCCAGGCCCGTGTGGAGTCGCCCGTCCTGCGCGGCGGGGTCTTCATGCCCGGGGCCGCCACGGTCCAGCCCGCGACCCTGGCCCGTGGCCTTCGTCGCGTGGCACTCGAACGGGGTGTCGTGATCCACGAGGGGACGCGCGTCATCGAGATCGACGGCGAGCGGCCCGGCTGGCTGGGGCACGTGGGCGCCGACGGGCGGCGTGCGGCCCCGTCCCGTTCCGGTCGACCGGTCCGCGTCGTCACGACATCGGCGGCGGGCGCCGGGGAGGTGCTGGCAGGTGCGGCTGTCGTGGCGCTCAACGCCTGGGCGGCGGCCTGGCCGTCGTTCGGGCGTCGGCTGGTGACGTGGTCGTCGTACATCGCCCTGACCAAACCGATCCCCGAACACCTGGCCGAGATCGGCTGGACGGGAGGCGAGGGCCTCGCCGATGCGCGCTTCACGCTCCACTACCTGCGGACCACCCCGGACGGTCGGATCGCCATCGGTGGCGGAGGCGGCCGGGCCGGGTTCGGTGGTCGGATCGGGGCTGCCTTCACCGAGGATGTCGCGTCGGCGGCTCGCGCGGCAGCCGGGTTGCGGCGGCTGTTCCCGTCGATGGCGGAGGTTCGCATCGAGGATGCGTGGGGCGGCCCCATCGACATCGCCGCCGACCACCTGCCCATGATCGGGACGCTCCCGGGCGGGCGGCCGATCCACTTCGCGCACGGGTATTCGGGGAATGGGGTCGGTCCGTCGGTCGTCGCCGGGCGGCTGCTTGCCAGCCTCGCGCTCGGCGAGGAGCCGGCGACCGACGACGTCCTCGCGCCTCCCACGCTCCTGGCGCCGCGGCACAGCCCGCGCGCATTCCCGCCCGAACCATTCCGGTATGCCGGCGCCCGGGTCATCCGGGAGGCGATCGTGCGTCGCGAGGAGGCCGAGGAACGTGGGGAACGAGTCAACCCGATCCTCCGCGAAGTCACGCGGATCCCGCGCCGGATGGGGTATCACCTCTCGCCTGACTGACCGGGCGGGGCGGATCGCGCGCGCGGATGGTGCGTTCTGTCACCACCCCGGGCCGGGCAGGGATCGCCCCACTGGAGTACACTGCAGCCTCCCCACACGCGCCGCGTGCCCACTCGTTGACGTGCAGGAGCCTCCCTTGAATAGCCGCCCGCCCCTCAAGTCAGCCACCCCCACGGTCGAGCCGTTCAAGCACGTCATCGACGAGTACAAGCATCGTGATCAGACGATCACGTGCACGTGTGGCTGGCACGGCAGTTCTGCCACCATCGATCGTGGCGGCTCCGAGTGGACGGCGCACCTGTTCGAGGTTCGCGGCAAGAAGCGCTGACCCCGCTGGCCGCGTCGAGCGGCCGCTCGACCGTCGACTCGATCGACCACCGGCTGCCGATGGGCCCGGTGGTCGTTTCACGTCCGGGACCGCTCGTTGCCGGAGACTCGCGCCCTGCTAGCCTTCCGGGCGTGACCGCCGCCGCCGTGCCATCGACCCTGCCCCACGCTTCGGCCACGACGCCGCCGTTCGCCCTGCGCGCCCGCCTGTTGACGCCGCTCGACGCCGGCGGATCTCGCCACGAGTCCGATGGCTTGCTTGAGGTGAATGCTGCGGGTCGGATCACCTTTGCCGGACCCGCCAGCGAGCGGCCCGACGCCGCCGCGCGCGCCCTCGATCTTCGGCCGTTCGTGCTGCTCCCCGGGATGATCGACACGCACGCGCATCTGCCCCAGCTCCCGAACGCGGGCCTCGGCGCCGGGCTGGATCTGCTCACGTGGCTCGACCGCTACATCTTCCCGCTGGAGCGTGGCTTCGACGCGACCGCGGCCGCCCGCCTGGCGCCGCTCGCGTGGCGGGCGTTCGCGGCCGCCGGCACGACCACCGCGCTCGTCTACGGCGCGGTGTACGAGGCGAGCCTCGATGCCACCTTCGAGGCCGCCGAGGCGCACGGGATCCGCGCGATCATCGGCAAGGTGATGATGGATCGGATCACCTACGACGCCACCATCGACCCGACGACGATCCTCAAGCGGACCCTCCGCGAGAGCGAAGCGCTCATCGACCGCTGGCACGGCCGCGACGACGGGCGACTCCGCTACGCCGTCACGCCACGGTTCGCCGTGTCGTGCACGGCCGATCTCCTGCGTGAATCGGCCGCACTCGCGACCCGCACGGGGGCGTATTGGCAGACGCACGTGTCCGAGGATCGCGGCGAGATCGCCGAGGTCGCGCGACTCTTCCCGGAGGCGCGGGACTACGTCGACGTCTACGACCGCGCCGGCGGGCTCGGGGAGCGAACGATCCTCGCGCACGCCGTACACCTCTCGGACCGCGAGCTGGGGCGTCTCGTGGAGACCGGGACGCGCGTATCCCACTGCCCGGCATCGAACCTGTTCCTCGCGTCGGGGATCATGCCGCTCGGGCGGTATCTGGAGGCCGGGTTGCGTGTCGGTCTGGGTTCGGACGTCGCGGGCGGCCCGGAGCTGTCGATGTTCGCGACGATGCGCGTGGGGGCCTACGCCCGAAACGCCCTCGAGGTGGCCGGGGGTGCCCGTCCGTCAGGCTCCGGGGCCGCCGCCATGACGCCGATGGACTGGCTCCGGCTCGGTTCGCTCGGCGGCGCGCAAGTCCTCGGCATCGACGCGGTCGTCGGGTCGCTCGAGGTCGGAAAGGAAGCGGACGTCATCGCGATCGACCCGTCGTACCTCGTGCCGGTCCCGGGCATGGAGGACGCGGACCCCGACGACCTCGCGAGTCGGCTCGTCTTCCGGTCGCACCCGGACATGGTCCGCGCTGCCTGGGTCCGCGGCCGCCGCCTCGACGGCCCGGGGTCGCGGGTCGCGGGTCGACTCGTCGGAGATGGCGTCCTGGATGGCTGACCACGCGGACCTGCTGATCACCGGGGGGACCCTCGTCGATGGCACCGGGGCACCCGGGCGTCCGGGGAGTGTCGTCGTCGACGGGGAGCGCCTGCGGCTGCTGGATCCGGACGCCGCCGAGCCGAGCCACGTCGGTCGCCGGATCGATGCGACCGGCAAGGTCGTCGCGCCCGGATTCATCGACCTGCACAGCCACGGCGGTCTCGTCATCCTCGAGGACCCGCGGCACGAGCCCAAGGTGCGCCAGGGTGTCACGACCGAGGTGGTCGGCGTCGATGGCAACAGTTTCGCGCCGTTCGTCCGCGCTGATGATCTGGCGGCGTTCGTCGAGTTCGATGGCGGCCTCGACGGCCCGCTGTTCCTCGATCCGGATGGATTTCGTGGCGGCCGAGGATTCGATTGGTCCGACGTCGCCAGTTACCTCGCGCTTTACGACGGGACGGTCAGCGTCAATATCGCCACGCTCGTCGGCAACAGCGCGCTCCGGATCGCGGCGCTGGGCTGGGATGCGCTCCCCGCCGACGACGCGGCGATCGACCGGATGCGGGCGCAGCTCCGCGACGCGATGGCCGAGGGGGCGGTGGGGTTGTCATCAGGCCTCGACTACCCGCCGGGTTCCTTCGCGACCACCGAGGAACTGACCGCCCTCGCCGAGGAGGCCGGACGCGCCGGCGGCTTCTACCACACGCACGTCCGCTACCAGCTCGGCGACAAGTACCTCGACCCGTTCCGCGAGGCCATCGACATCGGCCGGGTCTCGGGCGCACCCGCGCACCTGACCCACTTCTATCACCGCGAGACCGCTCCGGGACCGGCGGGTCCGCTGCTCGACCTGGTCGACGGCGCGCGCGCGAACGGACTGGATGTGACCTTCGATACCTACCCTTCCGAGTGGGCGAGCACGCGTCTCACGATCCAGTTGCCGGGCTGGGTCCAGGCCGGCGGCCCGGCCAAGCTCAAGGAGCGGCTCGCCGAGCGTTCGGTCCGGGAGCGGCTTCGGGCCGAGTTCGCGGTCCGTGGCGCGACCCTCACCGGTCCGTCAGGCTGGGCCGACATCCGGCTCGGCGGGTTCCGTCGTCGAGACCTGCTGCGCTGGGAGTCCCGGACCATCGCCGAGGTGATGAGCGAGTTGGGCGTGGATGCGGTGGACGCCATCTGCGATCTGCTCATCGCGGAGGATCTCGGCGTCAACCAGGTGACGAGCGGGCCCTGGGCCGAGACGCTGCGACCGTTCGTGGCCCACCCGGCCGGGATGGTCGGCACGGATTCGACGTTCGTCGGTCGCAAACCGTCGCCGCGGACGTACGGCTCCTACCCGCGGATCCTGGGGCAGTTCGTCCGCGACGAGACGCTGCTCTCGATGGAAGAGGCGATCCGCAAGATGACCGGCGCCGCGGCCGCGCGTCTCGGGTTGCGGGAGCGGGGGTTGCTGCGGGACGGGATGCTGGCGGATGTCGTGGTCTTCGACCCGGCCACGGTCCGCTCGAACGCCACCTACGACGAACCGCGGCGTTTCCCCGACGGCATCGAGCACGTGATCGTGAATGGGGTCGTGGTCGTGGACGGGGGTGTGCATACGGGCGCGACACCGGGCCGCGGCATCCGGCTCGGGCGGGATTAGCGTCCGGGTCCGCGCGGCCGATCCCGCGGCCGGTCCCGCGGCCGGTCCCGCGGCCGGTCCCGCGCCGGACCCGCGCCGGACCCGCGCCGGACCCGCGCCGGACCCTGCCGTTTGCACCGGGGGCACACAACGACGTCGACGGGCGCCCCGGACCCGCGAATCGGTCCGATCCTGTGCACCCCATGCAAGATCGGGGCCGATCGGGGCCGATCGGGACGGATCGCGTCGGGCTCGTGCACGCGGAGCACGGGAGGAGCCACCAAATGGCCCGATGCGTTCGTTGTGTGCCGGTGGTGCAAACCGGACCGGGTTCTTGCACCCGGGGCACGAGAATCGACAGAGCGGGTGCGTCGGACCGGTCCCATCCGGGCTCAGGAAACTTGCGGGAGCCCCTCACCGAACTCGGGGCTCACCGAACTCGGGGCTCACCGAACTCGGGGCTCACCGACCTCGGGGCTCACAGACCTCGGGGCTCACCGACCTCCCCGGACCCGACAAGCCGGACCTACGAACCGAACGCGGGCTCCGGGCCTGGGCCGCCGTCCGCGTCCGTCGCGGGTCCGCCTGACGCGGCGTGTCGAGCGGTTCGTCGGAGCTCCGCGTACATGCGATCCGTGGCCATCGCCTCGGCATCGACGAGGGACCCGTCGTTCGTGGAGCTGGCCCACCCGACAGCCAGCCGCAGCGCAACCGCCCCGGACTCGAGCCACAGGTCGCACGCGGTGCGGACCCGCTCGACGTAGTTGATCGCCAGGACCTCGTCGGTCTCGGGCATCAGGATGGCGAACCGCCCCGTGGCCAGGCGAGCGACATGGTCCGCCTCTCGCGTCCCGCGACGCAGGGTGTCGGCAACCGCGGGCACGATCCGGTCGACCGAGGCCGGACCCAATCGCGACGCCAGGCGCTCCAGCCCCTCGATCTCGATGAGGACGACCGTGGCGGGCCGGTGATAGCGACGGATACGCGCCTCTTCGTCGGCGATGATCCGTGACCACGCGGACGGCACGAGGAGCCCCGTCAGCGGATCAGTGGCGGTATCCGACGTCGATGACGGCACCTGGCGTTCGGCCCCGGAAAGGGGCGCGGAAGGGGGCGCGGGCATCCCGCTGCCGGGCCGCGGCATCGCGACGGCCGTCGCGGAGAAGCCGCCGCCATGGATCCCGCCGCCAGCGGTGGCCCCGCTGGAGCCACCCTGTCCGGCGAACCCTGGGCCGGCGCCGCTCCCCGGTCCGGTGACCACCGGTGGCGCGGAACGCTGGCGTCGTTTCTGGATCTGGGTCCACACGAGCGCGATCAGGACGACGAGGACGTCGGCGATGAGGACAGCGGCGAGGATCGCGAGCAGCGTGTCCTGACTCAGTTCCATGGTCCGTGCAGACTCCCCATCGAGGACGGCGACGACGCGCGAGGCGGACCGCCCAGGGCGGACCGGGTGCGCTCGCCTATACGTTGAGCCTTCGCCGAGCCCGCCGGTATAGGACGTAAGTAGGACGGCTTGGTGGTGACCTTTGGCACCGCGGGGTGGGGTCTGGTGCGGTCTGGATGGGTCTGGTGGAGACCCTCCCCGCGTTCCCTCCCGATGGTACGCTCAGCCCACGAGGAGGGTCGTCAGCTGCCCATGACGTCACGCACCGAGACCGTGGACGCACTCATCGTCCAGCCCGGCACCACCACGCCCGGTCGGGCGCGCGCGACGGCCCCGCTTCGACGCGAGGGTCCGGCCAAGCTGACCGGCGCGGCGCTCTACGCCGACGACATGGTCGTGCCGGGCGCCTGGTATGGCGCCACGATCCGCTCGACCCGCGCCCGCGCCCGCTTTGACGGCCTCGTCCAGGACCCGGCATTCGACTGGTCGTCGGTCGTGCTCGTCACCGCGGCCGACATCCCGGGCGACAACATCGTCGCGTCGATCAAGTCGGATCAGCCGATCCTTGTCCCGATCGGCGGCGAGATCATGCATCACGCCGAACCGCTGGCCCTCATCGCCGCCCCGGACCGCGCCACCCTCCGCGCCGCCCGCCACGCGATCAACGTCGAGGTGACGCCGCGGCGCGCGATCTTCGACCCCCTGGATTCCGACCACGTCTTCGCGACATACGAGATCGGCTCCGGCGACATCGAGGGCGCCATGGCCGCCGCCGACCTGGTCCTTGAAGGCGAGTACCGCGTCGGTCACCAGGAGCAGCTGTACATCGAGAACAACGCGATGATCGCGACCCTTCGTGACGACGGCGGCGTGACCGTGACGGGGTCGCTCCAGTGCCCGTACTACGTCCACGGCGCGCTCAAGCGCGGTCTCGGGCTCAGCGACACGCAGGCACAGGTGATCCAGGCCGAGACGGGCGGTGGGTTCGGTGGCAAGGAGGAGTTCCCGTCGGTCATCGCGCTCCACGCGGCGCTGCTGGCGCGCAAGGCGGAGCGGCCGGTCCGGATGATCTACGACCGGCACGAGGACATCGCGGCCACCACCAAGCGCCACCCGGCGATCGTTCGGCACCGGACCGGCGTCACCGCGGACGGCCGGCTGCTCGCGCAGGACATCGACGTCGTCATGGACGGTGGCGCGTACTGCACGCTCACTCCCGTCGTCCTGAGCCGCGGCGCCATCCACGCGGGCGGCCCCTATCGATGCCCGAACGTCCGCATCCGCGCGACCGCCACGCGCACCAACACCCCGCCCAACGGCGCGTTCCGTGGCTTTGGCGCCCCGCAGGTCGAATTCGCCACCGAGACGCACCTCAACCGGATCGCGGAGCGCCTCGGGATCTCGCCGCTCGAGATCCGGCGCCGGAACGTCTACCAGCTCGGGGACAGCACGCCCACCGGCCAGATCCTGCGCGAGAGCGTGGCCGGCGAGGAAGTCCTGGAACGTGCCGCCGAGGCCGCCGAGTTCGAGCGGATCCGCGAGGCCACGGCCCGCGACCGCGTCGGGCGGCAGGGGTCGGGGACGATCCCCGGGTCCGCGCTGCGCACGGAGCGACAGCGCGTCGCGAGTGGAATCGGCCTGGCGCTCGCCTGGCACGGGGCGGGGTTCACGGGTTCCGGCGAGGTGAAGCTCGCGTCCGTGGTGTCGCTCGAGCTCACCGCTGAAGGACGGATCCGGATCCTCACCGGCTCCACCGAGATGGGCCAGGGAACGAAGACGATCTTTCCGCAGCTCGTCGCCGAGGAACTCGGGGTCCCGGTCGACGACGTCGAGATCGCGGCCCAGGACACCGCGTTCGTCCCGGACAGCGGGCCGACGGTGGCGTCGCGGACGGCCATGGTCGTCGGCGGGATGCTGATCAAGGCGGCAAGGAAGCTGCGCGAGACGGTCGAGACCACCCCGAGCGTCGCCTTCGCCGACGCCTACCGCGACCACGCCGGGACGCACGGCGCGCTCCGCATCGACGAGCGGTTCGAACCGTATCCGGATATCCACTTCGACGACGACACCTACCGCGGCGACGCCTACCCGGCGTTCGGGTGGGCCGCCTGCGTCGCCCGCGTCGACGTCGACCTCGACACCGGCGAGGTGCATGTCCGCGACGTGGTCGCGGCGGACGACATCGGCGCCGTCATCCACCAGGTCCTCGCGGAAGGGCAGGTGGAGGGCGGCACGCTCCAGGCGGTCGGCTACGCGACGATCGAGGAGATCAAGCTGCGCGACGGCCGATATCTCAACGACCGGCTGGCCACCTACATCATCCCGACCGCGCTCGACGCGCCCCGGATCCACACGATCCTCGTGGAGGCGCCGTTCTCCGGGGCACCGCACGGCGCCAAGGGGGTGGGCGAACTGCCGATGGACGTCGGGGCGCCGGCCGTCATCGCGGCCATCGCCGACGCGACCGGCGTCTGGATCGGGGACCTGCCGGCCAGCCCGGAGCGGATCCTTGCCGCGATCGCCGGGCGACCCGGGATGGCGCCTCCGCGACCCGGGGCATCCACGCCGGCCCCCGGTGCCTCCGAGCCGGCGACGAAGCGGCCGCCCGCCGCATGACCGCCTACCGCTTCACCGTCAATGCAACACCGGTCGAGGTGGACGTGCCTGGTATGCGGCGCCTCCTCGACGTCCTGCGCGAGGACCTCGCCCTCACGGGGACCAAGGAGGGGTGCGGCGAGGGCGAGTGCGGCGCCTGCACGGTCCTGATCGACGGCGCCCCGGTCGATGCGTGTCTGGTCCCCGTTTGCCAGGTCGGTGGAGCGGACGTCCGCACCGTTGAGGGTCTGGCGCCCGGACCGGACACCCTCGATGCGCTCCAGCACGCGTTTCTCGTGGCCGGTGGCGCGCAGTGCGGGATCTGCACGCCGGGGATGCTGATGGCCGCCCGCGCCTATATCGATGCCGGCGGTGGCCCGGACGAGGACGCCATCCGCGAGGCCATCGCGGGCAACCTGTGCCGGTGCACGGGGTACACCAAGATCATCGACGCCATCGCGATGGCCGCAGGAGGGATGCGATGACGCGTGACGCCGATCGGGCCGTGGTCCGGACCAACGGTCGCCGACCGACGTCGACCGGGACGCCAGCCGCCGACGACGATGCCATCGAGTCCGTCGACGCCGCTGACGCGGTCGACGAGGTGCAGACGGTGGCGTTCACGCCGACCCAGCTGACCGTCGGATTCGGGATCCTCGCCGCGCTGATCCTGCTGTTGGTCCGCCGCCGACGCGGGAAGCCCTGACGCGTGCCGATCGAACCCCCGGTCGTCAGCCCGCGCGACCTCGCCACCGCCTACGCGGCGCTTGCCCCCGACCCGGACGGCAGCGCCCGACCCGTCGCGGGCGGCACGGACCTGATGGTCGCGCTGACCGGCGAGCTCGGCGAACCCCCGGCACGGGTCGTGGACCTGTGGGGGATCGATGACCTGCGCGGCATCTCGCTCGACGGGCAAGGGATCGCGCTGGGCGCCCTGACCACGTACACGGAGATCCGCCGCTCCCCGTTGTGCCGCGAACACCTGCCGGCGCTCGTGGAAGCCGCGGCGACGATCGGCGCCGCCCAGATCCAGAACCGCGGGACGCTCGGCGGGAATGCCGCCAACGCCTCACCCGCCGGCGACACACTCCCGGTGCTGCTCGCGATGGACGCCGAACTCGATCCTCGGCTCGGTCCGGGGCGAGCGAACGGTCCCGGCCGCCGAGTTCTGGACCGGGTATCGCGTGACGGCCATGGCACCCGACGAGCTCATCGTCCGGATCCGGTTCCCGTTCGCGCCCGGTCGCGAGGTCCGGTTCCGCAAGGTCGGGACGCGCCGCGCCCAGTCGATCAGCAAGGTCGTCATGGCCCTCGCCTACCGCGACGGGGAGCTGACCGGGACCTGGTCCGACGTTCGCGTGGCACTCGGGTCCGTGGCGGCCACCCCGATCCGTGCCGAGGCCACGGAGGCGATCCTCGAGGGCCGCCAGCCGACGCCCGAGACCGCCGATCGCGCCGCCGAGACGCTCGCCGGAGAACTGCAGCCCATCGATGACGTCCGGTCCACCGCCGAGTACCGGCGTGTGGTGGCCGCCCGTGTCCTGCATCGGATGATCCGCGAGGCGGGAGGTTGGTAGGGAGGCGCCACCTCGCGCGCATCGCGGTCATCGTCATCGCCGCGGTCCAATCCGCCTGTGCGGCGCCCACCACGACGCCGACCCCGTCACCGGGCGCCGCCCAGACCACCGCCACCAAGCCACCCGCCGGCCGCATCGCCTTCACCCGCCTCGAGGTCGATGCCACGCATCAACCCATCGGGTCCGACATCTGGAGCGTGTCGACGGACGGCTCGGATCTCGTCCGACTGACGGACCTGACAGACCTCAAGGGCTTCGCGGCCTGGGCACCGGATGCCCAGCACCTCGCCTTCACGCGCATGACCAGTGAGTCCGAAGGCGACCTCTGGATCATCGACGCGGATCCAGCGGCGCCGGATCGTCACCTTCGCCAGCTGACCGATGAACCCAGGATGGAGGCGGCAGCGGCCTGGTCGCCTGATGGGGCGGAGATCGCCTACGTCGTCGACTGGCAGGGCGCCGCGAGCATCTGGATTCGCGCCGCGGATGGCTCCGGTGAGCCGCGCCACGTCACCGACGGCAACTGGCCATCTTGGACGCCCGACGGCCAGCGCTTGTTGGTGACCCTCGGACAGGACTACAAGGACACGTCGCTCGCCTACGTGTCGATCGATGGCGGCGAGCTCGAACACCTGCCCATCCAGACGCCGAACGCGTCGGAGGGGTCGATCAGCTCGCAGGGAGTGATCGGTTTCGTCTCGAGCGCGAACGACTACGCCGGAGACGTCGGGACCTGGAACGAGGACATCTACACGATCGGGGCCGACGGTGTGCGTGGGCCCATCCGGATCACGAACACGACCGGCAACGATCACTGGCCACCGTCCTGGTCGACGTCGGGTGATTGGTTCACGTACACGCACGACATCGGTGAGAAGGCGTCGCGGATCGCGATCGTGCACGGGACGGAGGAACCGCTCTACCTGACCGACGGCGCGTTCGACCTGTGGCCGGCGTGGCAGCCTGATCCGGGCTCGTGACGAACGAACGGCCGGCCTCGTCGATCGCGGACCTGGCGCCGCTCTTCGAAGGGGCTCCGGCCTTCATCGCCCGCTTCGTTGCCGCCGAGCCGCCGCTCGACGATCCGGACCGCCTCTTCGCGACGGCTCGCGCCATCGCCCACGCCATGCCCGAACCGGAGCAGATCGAGCTGATCGACGCGCATCCGCGACTCGGCGCGCCGCCGGACACGGTGTCCGCGATGTCCTTCCGCGAACAGGGTTATGACCACACGTCCGTCGACGATCTCGGCGCCACGTTCGAGCGCCTCAACGATGCCTACGAGGCGCGATTCGGCTTTCGATACTGTGTGTTTGTGGCCGGTCGGTCGCGGCCGGCCCTTCTCCCCGGGTTCGAAGCGGCGCTCGGGGCGGAGGACCGGGACGCCGAGCGACGACGGGCGCTCGACGCGGTCATCGACATCGCCGCCGACCGGCATGGCAGACTGACGAGCCAGCCGAAGGAGTCGCGCCGGTGATCGAACTCGGGCCCAATCGGTACGGCAAGGCCGCCATCCGGATCGTGCGCGTGGGGCGCGGCGAGACCCCGCACCGGCTGCGCGATGTCACTGTGGCCATCGCTCTCGACGGCGACTTCGAGACCGCCCACACCGATGGCGACAACCGCGCGGTGGTCGCGACCGACACGATGAAGAACACCGCGTACGCCTTCGCGGCGGAGCACCTGGTCGGGTCGATCGAGCACTACGCGACCGCGCTGGGCCAGCACTTTCTGAAGGAGTCGGCCGTCGAGCGGGCCACCGTCAATGTCCGCGAGCATGCCTGGCATCCGGTCGATGTGGCTGGTCTGCCCTCGCCCGACGCCTTCGTCCGGTCCGCTGAAGGGACGCGCGTCACGACCGTGATCTCGACCAGCCCCGGGGTCGTCGTCGAGTCGGGGATCGAGGACCTCGTCGTCATGAAGACCACGCGCTCGGCGTTCAGCGGGTTCCCGCGGGACCGCTACACGACACTCGCCGAGACGGACGACCGGATCATGGCGACGAAACTGACCGCCATCTGGCGCTACGGCGCCCCGGGTCTCGACCATGACCACGAGTGGCACGCCGTCCGTGCCACCATGCTCGAGGTCTTCGCCGATCACGACAGCGCATCGGTCCAGGCGTCGATCTGGATCATGGGCCGGGCGATGCTCGAACGCCACCAGGAGCTCGAGGAGATCCGCTTCGCGCTCCCGAACCTGCACCACTGGCTGGCGGATCTGTCCCCGTTCGGGATGACCAACGACAAGCTCGTCTACGTGGCCACGAGCGAACCCCACGGGCTGATCGAGGCGACGGTCCGACGTAGCGAGGTCGACTGATGGATATCGATGGCGTGGTCGTGACCGGCGCGGCCGTCCCAGGTTCGGATCGCATCCTGACACCCGAGGCGCTCGCGTTCGTCGCCGACCTGCAGCGACGGTTCGGACCCGTGCGGCTCGACCTCCTTCGGCGTCGCCAGGATCGACAGGCGGAGATCGATGCCGGCGTGCGCCCGGACTTCCTGCTTGCGACCGCGCACATCCGCGACGACGACTCGTGGCGGGTGGCACCGGCGCCGGCAGACTTCGACGACCGGCGGGTGGAGATCACGGGACCTGCCGAGCCCAAGATGATGATCAACGCGCTCAACTCGGGCGCGCGCGTGTTCATGGCCGACATCGAGGATTCGCTGTCACCGACGTGGGCCAATGTGATCGGAGCCCAGGCCGCGATCGCTGATGCGACGCGCGGCACGCTGACCTTCGAATCGCCCGAGGGCAAGGCGTACCAGCTCAACGAGACGCGCGCGACGTTGTGCGTCAGGCCGCGCGGCTGGCAATTGGTGGAGTCCCACGTGCTGGTGGACGACGCCCCGGTCTCGGCGTCGTTGTTCGACATGGGGCTGTACCTGTTCCACTCGGGCGCCGCCGCCCTGGCAGCCGGGAGCGGTCCGTACGTCTACCTGCCAAAGCTCGAGTCGCATCACGAGGCGCGGCTCTGGAACGACGTCTTCATCCACGCCCAGACCGCGCTCGGGATCCCGCGCGGTTCGGTCCGCGCGACGGTCCTCATCGAGACGATCCTCGCCGCGTTCGAGATGGACGAGATCCTCTACGAGTTGCGCGAGCATGCCGCGGGCCTCAACGCCGGCCGCTGGGATTACCTGTTCAGTGCCATCAAGAAGTTCCGCACCGCGCCCTGGATCGAGTCCCCGGACCGTGCCCAGCTAACGATGACCCAGCCGTTCATGCGCGCCTACACGGAGCTGCTCGTCCGGACCTGCCATCGTCGCGGCGCGCACGCGATCGGCGGGATGGCGGCGTTCATCCCGAACCGGCGCGACCCCGAGGTCACCGAGCGGGCGATGGCCAAGGTCCGCGATGACAAGGAGCGCGAGAGCCGCGACGGATTCGATGGGACGTGGGTCGCGCACCCGGACCTCGTCCCCCTCGCGACCGAGATCTTCGACGCGGTCCTCGGTTCAGCCGCGAACCAGAAGGACCGCCTGCTCGACGACGTGCCCTACGGCGCTGGGGATCTGCTGGACCTGTCGGTCGAGGGCGGCGCGGTCACCGAGGCCGGCGTGCGGGCGAATGTCCGGGTCGCGCTGGCGTATCTCGATTCGTGGCTGCGCGGCGTGGGTGCCGCGGCCATCGACAACCTGATGGAGGACGCGGCCACCGCGGAGATCAGCCGCTCCCAGCTGTGGCTGTGGATCACCCAGTCGGTGGTCCTCGACGACGGGACGGCGTTCGACGGCGCCCGCTACACGACGATCAGGGACGAAGAGCTGACCCGACTCGGAGGGCTCGGCGAGGGCCGGCTCGCCGAGGCCGCCGACCTGCTCGACCGGCTCGTCCTCGACGACGACTTCAGCGACTTCCTGACGCTCCGGGCATACGCCCTGCTGGAGTAGGCGTGTCGTTTCCGGCGGCTACGTGGCCGTCACGCTGGTCGCGCTGCGCCAGCGCCGGAGCGGGCGCTTGGCCACCTTCTGACGTCCGTCCATCGCCCCGTCCGCCAGACGACGTTCGGCCAGCGATCGGGACTGCCGCGGACCGCTCGAATCCCCCTTGACACGACGGCGCCGTCGGCGTATATATCGATTGTCGATATATCGACAATCGTAAGAGTGGAGACCAGATGACCAGCAAGACCCCGGAGTTCGGGCGGTTCGCCGAGCCGTCGCTGCTCATCCTCGTCAGCCTGAGCGACGGCCCGAAGCATGGCTACGCGATCATGCAGGACGTCGAACAGGGCACTGGCCGGCCTATGGGGGCCGGCACCCTCTACGCCGCCCTGGTCCGCCTCGAGGAGGAGGGCCTCGTCGAGCCACTTACGCCGGTCGACCGCCGCCGCCCGTATCGCCTCACGGCGATCGGCGCGTCGATGCTGGCCGAACGGCTCCGCGGCCTCACGGCGTTCGCCCAGAACGCTCTTCGCCAGCTCGGAGAGACCGAGCGATGAGATCGCTCCTGATCCGCTGCTACCCGGCAACGTGGCGGGCTCGCTACGGCGCCGAGTTCCTCGCGATCCTCGAGGAGCGACCGCTCGGCCCGTTCGACGTTGCCGACATCCTCCTCGGCGCCCTTGATGCGCGTCTCCGGTCGCGCGGACGCGGCGCCCAGACGCAACACGGAAGGGGATTCATCATGTCGCTTCGCCTCGGCGGCATCGCCGCCATCATCGGCGCCTCGCTGTGGGCCGTGGCCGGGGTGTTGAACTCCGGCCTTGTGACCACGGTCGCGAGCGCGATCCCGCAGGCCCTCTTCCTGACCGGCCTGCCCGTCCTGCTGATCGCATTCGCCGGGCTCAGCGCATTCCAGGCTCGTGCCCACCCGCGTCTCGTCTGGACGGGCTTCGGCCTGACGGCCGCGGGGACCGCGCTAACGATGATCCTCAATTTCCAGCAGCCGTTCCCGGACGGGCTGTGGGAGGTCTTCTTCCTCGCCGTTGTCGCCGGGTTTGCCGGCTGCTTCCTGTTCGCCGTCGTCACCTTCCAGACGGGCGCGCTCTCGCGGGCAGGGGCATTCCTCATCGCCGTCGGGTGCGTCGTGATCTTCCTCCAAGTCATAGCCGTCGGGCTCGCCCTCTTTGCGATCGGCTGGTTCGTCCTGGGCATCCAGGCCATCCGAGCCGGGCCGGCCCCGGCGTCCAATCCGGCGTGATGCCACGTCACTCGGCACCCGTCGGCCGGCGGCGTCGCCCGTTGATCCATCCGGATCCTCTTCCGCGAGGCGGGTGCGACCGCTTGACGCCGCGGCATCCGCCCTGTATATATCGTGTGCCGCTATACCGTCTCGCGTACTAAGGGTCGATCGGAAAGACACGGAGGAGGACCATGATCATGCTCAGGCGGATCGTTATTCTTGCGGTCGCAGCTGTCTCGCTGCTCGCGATGACGGCCGGCATCGCCGTCGGTCAGGGCGGCGAGGGCCGGGCAGCGAAGGCGGTACTCCATGACGCCACTGGCGCCAAGGTCGGGATCGTCAAATTCACCGAGCACCGAGGCGGGGTCCGAGTGCGCGTCGAGGTGAGCGGCCTGGCGGCGGGGTTCCACGGATTCCACGTGCACGCCGTCGGCGAGTGCATCCCGCCCTTCACGTCGGCCACCGGCCATTTCAACCCCGACGCGGCCGGCCACGCGGCCCATGCCGGCGACATGCCCGTTCTGCTCGTGAACGCTGACGGGACCGGCGAGGCGAGGTTCGTCACCGACCGATACGACTTGGCCGACGTCATGGGCCGGGCACTGATCGTGCATGCCGGCCCGGACAACTACGCGAACATCCCGACCCGATACGCCGCCGGTGGGCCTGACGCGACCACCCTCGCGACCGGGGATGCGGGCGGCCGGGCCGCTTGCGGGGTGATCGTGCGAACGGACGGGGACGACTAGCCGCGGCGCATGCGGCCGCCGAGCGTTTCTTCCGCGACGGACCGGTCAGCGGCTGACTGGTCCTCGCTCGACGTCGCTCCCATAGCCCCGGCGACCGACGAACGTGCCATCGCGGATGACGGCCTCGCCGCGGACGAAGACGGAGCGCACGGCGCCGGCGACCTCGAAGCCCTCATAGGGCGTGTAGTCGCTGGTGTGATGGAGGTCCGTCGCGCGGATGGTTCGAGTCGCTGCAGGGTCGAAGAGCACGAGGTCCGCGTCGCGGCCCACCTCGATGGCCCCCTTCGATGCGAGGCCGAAGCGCCGCGCCGGCGTGGTCGCGAGGAGGTCCACCATCCGCTCGAGGGTGATCCGGCCCGTCGCCACGCCCTCGCTGTAGGCGATCGTGAGCAGCGTCTCGATGCCGGGCGCTCCGTTGCTGATCTGGTCGAACGCGACGCCCTGCCCGGCCGCGGCCTTCTCCACGGAACGTCGATCCGGCACGTGATCGGTGGCGATCAGGTCCAGGGTCCCGTCAGCGAGACCAGCCCAGAGTGCGTCGCGATCCGCCGCGGAACGGAGCGGCGGCGAGATGATCGCGCAGGCACACGCGACCGGGTCGGGGTCGTCGTAGCGGTCGTCGGTCAGGGTTAGATAGTGCGGGCACGTCTCGGCGGTCACGTCGACACCGGCTGCCTTCGCACGGCGAACCTCATCGAGCGCGGCCGTCGACGAGAGATGCACGACATGTATCGGCGCGCCTGCCTGACGGGCGAACGCGAGCGCGCGCGCCGTGGCGACGGCCTCGACATAGGGCGGGCGCGACGTCGCGTGGAAGCGTGGCGCGATCTCGCCACGGGCGAGGAGGTCCGCGACCGCCGCGTCGAGCAGGATCGGGTCCTCGCAGTGCGCCTGGAGCATCCCGCCGCAGGCCCCGAGGGTTCGCATGGCATCGAAGAGACGGCGATCGTCGAGGCGAAAGTCGAACACCATGAAGGCCTTGGAGGTCGCCACTCCCGCGTCGAACGTGGCCGGCAGCTCGCCGATGGGGTCGTCCGCGTGTCCGCTGATCGAGAGGCTCAGCCCGACATCGATGGCGCTGTCCGCCGCCGTTGCCGCGCGCCACTCGCGGATCCCGGTCTGGAGCGAGCGTTCGGCGGCCGGGGAGGAGCCGGTCCCGGGGTTGTTGAAGGCGAGGAACGTGGTCGTGCCACCGAAGGCCGCCGCCACCGAATCCTGGAAGAACCGATCCGGTTCAGCGTCCGTGGCGACACGCGTGTGGGTGTGGACATCGACGGCGCCCGGGAGGAGCAGGTGCCCGGTCGCATCGATCACTTGGGCCGCCCCGGCCGACGGCCCGCTGAGGTCTGGCTCGATCGCCTCGATCGTGCCGCCACGGACCGCGATGTCCGCCCGGCGCGACCCGCTGGCCGTGACCACGGTCCCGCCGCGGATCACCAGGTCCGGCGTCAGGCGTCGATCTCGCTGATCCGGATCGACTGCGCGCCGTCCCAGAGGCAGCGCCGGCCAACCTCGCGCAATCGGTCATCCCAGCCGTCGTCCGGCACCACCGCGGCGAACACGTTGGCCGCGAGCTGCCCCACCTTCGAGGCGGTCATGCACCCGCCGTACGGGAAGAAGATCTCGCACTCGCTGATGCCGCCCGGGTAGATCGCCAGGGTCCCGGGCGCCGGATGCGACGTGTGGTTCTCATAGTCGAGGCCGGGCCGGAAGTCCCCGAACGGGATCCATGTGGACTCGCCGGTCCAGCGGCAGTGGATGAGCTTCGAGTCGATCGGCAGCATCCGCCGGATCGCCTCGATCGTCCGGGGAGCCGCCGCGTCCCAGCGGGCGGTAAAGTGGAGGTCACCGACCTCGATTCGCAGCATTCCCATCCGCGGAGGATAGCGTGGCGGTCCAGCCAGCAGCACCGCAACCCACGATCTCCACGCACGTCCTCGACACCGAACGCGGTGTCCCCGGCGCCGGCGTCCGCGTGACGCTCTATCGACTCGATGTCGGCGACGGCCCCATCCGGATCACCCAGGCCCTCACCGACGACGACGGGCGCGTCCGCGACCTGCTCGAGCGTCCGCTGATGGCGGGTCACTATCGCCTCGAATTCAGCCTGGCCGCGGAGGATGCCGCGTTCTTCACGCGGCTGGCGGTCGATCTGCGCATCACCGACGTCACGCGGAGCTACCACGTCCCCATGCTGTTGGCGCCGTACTCGATGACGACCTACCGGGGGACCTGACCTCCGGGCTGAGCGCGACGTCCGGTCAGCGCATCACCAGCAGGGCATCGATGTCGACGCGCGCGTGCGACCCCTTGCCGACGACCACGACTCGGACCGTGTGCGTCCCGGAATCGGTCCATGTCCGTCCGGCGACCAGGATCCGCGACTGCGACGTCTTGCGGTAGAGATCGATGGTCGTGGCATAGAAGCCGTCGATGTAGAGCTTCGCCTTGCCGCGCGTCGAACCCTTCGGTGCGACGAGCGCGAAGGCCCGACCGGTGAACTTGAACGTGACGCTGGCGCCGGCCTTGCGCGAGTAGCGGGTCTTGCCCCCGGACCACGAACTGTTCCGCGACGTGCCCCACGAACCCTTCCAGGTCGCCAGCGACGTCCGTTCCTGATGCCGGTACGGCGTGACGGATGGGCTCGCGAGATACGGCCCCCAATTCCCGGCACCGTCCCGGGGCCGCACCCTGAAGGCATACGTGCGGCCGATCTTGAACGTGCGGTCCGTGTACCGCTTCGACGTGGCGCTGGTCTGCGTCGTCCACGGATCCTCGTTGACCCGGACCAGGGCGCCGTACGCGGCCACGCCCGTCAGGTCGTCGGTGCCGGCCGGCCAACTGACACGGGCCGGGGCGGTGGTCCGACCCATCCGCGAGCCGATCACCCAGCCGACCTTGATCGGCAGCGCGCCCTGTGGCGGGTCGATGTCGAGCGCGCCGAACGCATCCACGGTCCGACCGGTCGCCGTCGCGCCGGCCGTCCACGGCATGGTCTTCCCGGATCCGAGGATGCGGGCCCGGAGCGCGGCAGGCAAATCGGCCAGCTCCGGTGACATCGACACGACGAGCGCGGCAGTCCCGGTCACGTGTGGGGCGGCCATCGACGTCCCATCCAGCCACCCCCAGCCGGGTGTCGGGTACTCCGAATCGGCGGGCAGCGCGCTGAGGATCCCCTCGCCGGGTGCCGCGATGTCCACGGTCGTCGCGCCGTAGTTGGAGAAGTCCGCGATGAAGCCCTCGTTGTCGATCGCGGCCACCGCCAGGATGTTGGGGAGGTCGAACGCGCTCGGCAGGGACGGGAGCGCGTCGTGGTCGTTGTCGATGCTGTCGTTGCCGGCCGAGGCCACGAACAGCATCCCCGAATCGGCGATCGCGTCGTAAAGCTCCGGGGCCTCGTCGAGCGCCCCACGCCCGCCCCACGAGTTGTTCGAGATCGCCACATCGAATGACGCCGCGTACTCGATCGCGGCGATCGCCTGCGAATCGAAGCCGCACGCGGGGTCGTCGCCGAGGAACTTGAGCGCCATGATCCGGACCGACGGGGCGACCCCCACGATGCCTCCACCGTCCAGGGAGGCCGCGATCGTGCCGGCCACGTGGGTCCCGTGGAAGTCATCGTCGAAGTCGTGGACCGTGTTGTCGTCGTGGCAGAAGTCCCACCCGTTCACGTCGTCGATGAACCCGTTCGAGTCGTCGTCGACGCCGTTGGTCTCCTTGCCATCGCCCGATTCGCCCGGGTTCGTCCAGGCGCGCGCCGCGAGGTCGGGATGGCTGAAGTCGACGCCGTCGTCGATGACCGCGATCACCAGGTTCGGGTCGCCGGTGGTGACGCCCAGCGCCTGGAGGCCGTCGATGTCGACGTCGTTCGTCCCTTCGGTGCCGGACAGGCCCTGGTAGAGCGGCTGTCCGTGGTTGTCGAGCCCCCACAGCTCCACCCAGCCCGGCTCGTTTTCGGGATCGAGGTCGCGATAGCGGCGGTGGTCGACGCTCACGCGTTCGACGTTGGGATCCGCGCGGAGCCGGGCGATGGCGGTGGCCGTGCTGGTGCCACGGGCGGGCTGGACGACCGCGATGCCGGCACGCGGCAGATCCTCGATGCGCTTGAGGCCGGCCCGTCCCGTGACGGTTCGCCGTTCCGTGGCGCTCGTGCCGGGCTTGAACCGCACGATCAGGCGCTGGGTGTCGGTGTCGCCGTCGTCGGGTGTCGATGGCTGGCGGTCCCATGCCGGGCGAACGTCCCGCAACTCCCCGAGGCCGCTCGGCGGATCGGTGGCCAGGGCCGCACTGGGCGCGACAAGGGCCATCGCGATCGCCAGGGCCGTCAGGGTCGTGAGGCGCTTGGGCGTGGTGGGCGCAGCGGGCGAACCGGGCGAACCGGGTTTGCGGGGTGACATCGCGACCATCGTACGGGCGCACGGTCGGTGTCGTGACAGCCTAGTTGTCACGGTCCGGTGTCACCGTTCGGCCCATGGAGACCGCCACCATCCGCTCACTACCGGTACCAACGCCGCTCGCAGGTCCGGCGACGATGCCGACGCGCGTCCTGCTCGACGGGGACCGGATCGTCGTCGAGCGGCTGGTCGTCGCGGACCCTGGCCTGGCCTCGTTCGTCGCCGAGCGACCCGGCGATGACCGGCCCGCCCTGATGGAGCGGGCGCTCAAGATCGGCCTCGTCGCGCTGCAGGACGCCGGCGTGACGGTGAACGTGGACGTGGTCAAGACCGAGTTCGAGCGTCTCCTCCGCCAATCCGAACAGGCCAACGAACGCGCGGCCGCCGCACTCGAACAGACGCTTCGAACCAACTTCGCCGACGGTGACGGTCGACTGCCGCGGACCCTGGAGCGATTCCTCGGCGATCGCGGCGCACTGCGGGGCATGGTGGACGAGCTGTTCGATGAGACCAAGCGTGACAGCGCGATCGGTCGGATCAGCCGGATGCTCGAGACGTACTTCGATGGCGACGCGTCCAAGCTCGCGCGGCTCCTGGATCCCACGCGCATGAACTCGCCGATGCACCAGTTCCGCGAGGAGATCGCGTCCGGGTTCAAGGGGATCGAGGAGCGGCTCATCGCGATCGAGGCCGCGGCCGCCGCTCGAGGTGCCGAGCGAGCCAAGTCCGCGGCGAAGGGCGCCGACTTCGAGGATCTGCTCGAGGGGATGCTCGCGGACCTCGCCCGCGGTGCCGGGGATCTGCTGGATCGCACGGGACTGGAGCCCGGCGCGGTCCTCAAGTCAAAGAAAGGGGACTTCGTCCTGACCCTGGACGCGCGGATCGCGCGCGGCTGCGACGTTCGCGTCGTGATCGAGGCGAAGGACCGCCCCATGTCGATGCGCGCCATCCGCGAGGAACTGCGCGAAGCCCGCGAGAACCGCGGCGCGGCCGTCGGGCTCGTGGTGTTCACGCCGGCCCACGCGCCGAGTGGCGTCGCGCCGTTCCACGTCGTCGGTGACGATGTCTACTGCGTCATCGACCCCGAGGCACCCGAACCGGCGACCCTCGAGGCGGCCGTCAAGCTGGCACGACTTCTGGCGCTCGCGTCGCTCGCCGAGCGCGAGGTCGAGGTGGACCCGGCCGCGATCGCGGCGGCGCTGACCGCGATCCGCGAGCAGCTCGAACTGGTTCGGACGCTCAAGGCCCAGCTGACGTCGATCTCCACCGCGACCAAGGCCGTCTGGACCGGACTGGACACCATGCGCTCCAACATCCTGTCGCGCGTCGTCGAAGCCGAAGCCGAGATCAAGGCGGCCGCTCCCGCCTGATCCGCTCCCACGGTCGCCCGTTCCGCTGGTCGTCGCCACGCCCGTCGCGTGCCGAGCGCCCGGGCCGGGCCGGGCCGATCGCGGCCCGGGCCAGCGCCGCCGATCGCGCCCGGGCCGGGCCGCCGAGCCGCCGCGCCGCGCCCGGGCCGCGCAGCCGATCGCGCCCGGGCCAGCGCCTGGCCGCGCCAGGCCGGGCCGCCGATCGCGGCTGGCCCGCGCCGCCGATCGCGCCCTGGCCGGGCCAGGCCACCGCCCGGGCCGCGCAGCCGATCGCGCCCGGGCCAGCGCCTGGCCAAGCCGCCGATCCGCGGCACCGTGCCCGCTCTCTGACCATGACCCCCGCCCGACCACCCCGCCCCGCCCGACCACCCCGCCCCGCCCGACCACCCCGCCCCGCCCTGACCACCCCGCCAGATTCTCATGGAGTGACCGTTAGGCGCTCTCGCAGTCGACTGGCCAGGCCCGATCGTTCCCCCAGGACTCATCGAGGCCGGCGTCGTTCGGCATTCACGCACGAAACCACGAACCGGTGCCACGCTCCGAACCCAAACAACACGCCGGAACGAGCAAGTCGCCCGAACAGCGTGCCTAACGGTCATGTGGTGGCAATCTGGCGAAGTCACCGCGCTCTCTCCGGCCGAGGCCGAGACATTCGCGCGCTCCCGAGCGTGCCGTGCCCTAAGGTCCCGCCTCCCACCAGCCGGCGAGCGTCGACGCGAAACGGGCTACGGAGGCCCCGGACGAAGGGGCGGTTGGCGAAATCGGTGAGATGGGTGAGACTGGCGCGACCACCAAGGGTGGGTCGGACACCGGCCCGCGCTCCGCCACCCACGATGGGAGCCTCATGCGTCGTCGGTTCACCGCTCTCCTCCTTGCCGCTCTTGTCCTCCTTCCGGCCGTGCCGGCAATCGCGGCAGAGCCCGAGGCGAGCCCGGTCCCCGATCCCTCGATCGTCGTGGCGCCGACGCCCAACGCGACGCCCAACGCCTCGCCCAACGCCTCGCCCAACGCGACGCCCGACCCTGGCGCCTCGCCTGACCCAGACGTATGGCTCTCGCCTTCGCCCGACCCCGAAGCCGAGCCGCCGCCCGAGCCGGATCCCTCGCGAGTCGACCCGCCGGCCGCGCCCGAAGCGGCGGCACCCGAAGCGGCGGCACCCGAAGCGGGGGCACCCGAACCCGCGGACCCGGCGGAGCCCGACCTCACCCCGCCACTCCCCGACAAGACCGGCGGTCTCGACCCGACTGGTCGCTACATCGTGGTGCTCACGTCCGGTGCCGACACGACGGCCGTCGTCGAGCGCGTCGAGGATGCGGACATCGCCGCCGTCGACGTCGATCGGACGTTCAAGCGGGCCGTCACTGGCTTCACCGCGGAGCTCGACGCGGACCAGAAGGAAGCACTGCTCGACGACCCCAGCGTCCTCGCCGTCGTCCCCGATGAGATCATCGAGCTGACCGCCCAGACCATCCCGACCGGCGTGTCGCGCGTCGGCGCGCGATCCAACGGGATCTCCGCGATCGACGGCAGCGACCAGCGCGTCGATGCCGACGTCGCGATCGTCGATACCGGCGTCGCCGATCACCCGGACCTCAACGTGGTCGGCGGGTACAACTGCTCGAGTTCGAACCGCGCCGCCTGGCAGGACGACGAGGGTCACGGCACCCATGTCGCCGGCACCGTCGCCGCGCTCGACAACAGCATCGGGGTCGTGGGCGTCGCGCCGGGCGCGCGCATCTGGGCCGTCAAGATCCTCAACGGCGACGGGTACGGCTATCTGTCGTGGTACGTCTGCGGTCTGGACTGGATCCTGGCGCAACGCGATCCCAACGACTCCAGCCGACCCCTCATCGAAGCCGTGAACATGAGCGTGACGAAGTCCGGCTCCGACGACGGCGCCTGCGGCACGGCCAACGACGACATCCTGCACGCCGCGATCTGTCGCCTTGTCAGTGGTGGGGTCACCGTGGTTGCCGCGGCCGCGAACGACAGCGCGAGCGCCACCCATCGCGTCCCTGCCTCGTACAACGAGGTCATCACCGTGTCGGCCCTCGCCGATACGGACGGCAAGCCCGGCGCGCTTGGCGGGAACCTGTGCTACTCGTGGGGCAGCTACGACAAGGACGACACGTTCGCCAACTTCAGCAACTTCGGCCACGACGTGGATCTCATCGCGCCCGGCAAGTGCATCTGGTCCACCCGGCCGAACAGCTCGTACTCCTATTCGTCGGGAACGTCGATGGCGGCGCCCGCGGTGACCGGCGCGGTCGCGCTCTACAAGGCCAGCCGCCCGTACGCGACGCCGGCGCAGGTCAAGGAAGCGCTCCAGTACCTCGGCAACCTCGACTGGAAGGTCTCCACGGATCCGGACAACACGCACGAGAAGCTGCTCGATGTCTCGCGGCTCGGACCGCTCGGGACCTTCGACGTGAGCGACGCGACCCCGGCTCCGGTCGGCGAGGCCGGCGGCGCGGTGGTCGTGCCGATCAACGTCGGGCGGAGCAGCACCTTCTTCGAGCGTGTCGCCCTGACGGTCAGTGGCGTGCCGAGTGGCTGGACCGCGTCGCTCGATGCCACGAGCCTGCTCGGCTGGACGGCCACGAGGACCAACCTTCGACTCTCCCTGCCCAAGCCCACGCCCGCCGGCACGTACCGGATCACCGTGACCGGCACCAACCAGAACCAAAGCGACAGCACCACGGTCGACGTCGTCGTCGAGAACGACCAGCCGGTCGCCAAGCCGGTCGTCGCCACGCTTGCTGCTCCGAAGAAGCTCGGGTCGATCTCGGCGCCGGTCAGGCTGTCATGGCCGTCGGCCACCGACGCGTCCAGTCTCATCGCTGGCTACGAGGTCCAGCTTCGCAAGGACGGCGGCGCGTGGGGGAGCGTCAGTTCGACGGGGAGTTCCGTTCGCTCGGTGACGCGCTACATCGCGTTCGACGCTGAGTACGACGTCCGGGTCCGCGCCCGGGACGCGGCCGGGAACTGGAGCGATTGGGTCCAGAGCCCGATCCCGTTCCTTGCTACGGTCGTCGATGACCGCCGAAGCGCGGTCAAGTACAGCTCGGCCTGGGTCAAGACCACGTCGGGGCCAGCGGTCGGCGACACTCTGCATCGGTCGTCGAGCTACGGCGCGTCGGTGAGCTACTCGTTCACCGGTCGGGGCATCAGCGTCGTCGCCCCGAAGGGACCTGGTCGCGCCAAGCTCGCGATCCGCATCGACGGCGTCCTGGTCAGCACGGTCAGCCTGAAGGCAAAGTCCACGCACCATCGGCGGATCATCTTCGCGAAGACCTTCTCGTTCAGCGGCCCCCACAAGATCACGCTCCAGATCGTGTCGAGTGGCAAGGTCCAGCTGGACGCGTTCATCGTCGCCAAGTAGGGGATCCGGCGGCGGGCCTCACGCTCCCGCGGGCCCCACGCTCCCGCGGGCCCCACGCTCACTCGGGCGTCACGCTCCCGCAAGACCGCGCGCGGCGCCGCAACCTCCGGTCTTGCGCGGGTGCGCTAAGGTGACGACCCGGACGCGGTGGCCGGAGACCGCCGCACCCGAAGGGAAGCCAGAGGTCTGACAGTGGCGCGTGCGATGTGGAAGGGGGCCATCCAGTTCGGGCTGGTCACGATCCCGGTGAAGCTGTATCTCGCGACCGAATCCAAGGGCATCAGCTTCAACATGCTCCACAAGGACGATCTGTCCCGGATCCAGATGAAGGTCTGGTGCCCCGTCGAGGACGAGCCGATCTCGCGCGGCGACACGGTCAAGGGCTACGAGTACAGCCCCGGCGAGTACGTCGTCATCACCGATGAAGACCTCGAGCGCGTCCCGCTCAAGACGGTCCGCTCGATCGAGATCGAGCAGTTCACCAAGGCCGAGCGCGATGACGCCGCGATCCGCTTCTCGAAGAGCGCCTACTACCTCGAGCCGGACAAGATCGGCCGCAAGGCCTTCTACCTGCTCAAGTCCGTGCTCGAAGACGAGGGCCTGACGGCCATCTGCAAGGTCGTGATCAAGGACCGCGAGGCGCTCGCGTCGATCGATCCGTTCGGCGACACGATGCTGATGACCACCCTCCACTGGCCCGACGAGATCCGCTCCACCGGCGAGCTGGACCTGCCGGACGAGGAGTTCTCGTACAAGCCCGCAGAGCTGGCGATGGCGAAGCAGCTGGTCTCGGCGATGACCATGGAATTCGACCCGGCGCAGTACAAGGATGAGTACCGCGAGGCGCTCGAGACCATCATCCAGGCCAAGGTGGAGGGCAAGGAGACGGTCGAGATCGAGCAGCCCGAGGAGTCGGGCAACCTCATCGACCTCATGGCCGCGCTCGAAGCCTCGGTCAATGCGGCCAAGGCGTCCCGGGTGGCGTCGGGGGCGGAGCCCGTGTCGGTCGCCGACGCGAAAGCGGCGAAGGCCGAAAAGGCCGCCGGCGCCAAGGCATCGAAGTCGAAGAGCGCCGCCGCCGCTCGCGCCGACGACGCTGACGCCGCCGACGACGACGAGGACGAGTCGGAAGCCCGCGCCAAGCCGGTCCGAAAGCGCAAGTCCGCCTAGCGACCCGTCGGGCACACTGTCGGCCTGATGCCCCTCGAGGAATACCGTCGCAAGCGCGACTTCGCCAAGACGCCCGAGCCGGCGCCGGTCGCGGCGACGGCGGCCACGGGTCAGACCGGCCGGTTCGTCGTGCAGCGCCACCGGGCGACCCGGCTCCACTTCGACTTCCGCCTGGAGATCGATGGCGTCCTGGTCAGCTGGGCCGTGCCCAAGGGGCCCACCCTCGATCCGACCATCCGGCGCATGGCCGTCCACGTCGAAGATCACCCCATCGAGTACTTCGACTTCGAGGGCGTCATCCCGGCCAAGCAGTACGGCGCCGGTGACGTGATCGTCTGGGACTGGGGCACCTGGGAACCCGAGGCGCCGACGCTCGACCCCAGGCGTGCCGTCAACGACGGGGAGCTGAAGTTCGCGCTCCACGGCGAGAAGGTGAATGGCCGCTTCACGATCGTCCGAACGAGCGGTCGAAAGCGGAAGGCCGACGACCCCGGAGCCCGGGCGTTCGAAGACGACCAGGGTGAGCAGTGGCTCCTGATCCACAAGAAGGGCCCCACCAGCGTCCCCGGCTGGGATGCCGAGGACCATCCACAGAGCGTCAAGACCGGCCGGACGAACGACGAGGTCAAGGCCAACCGCGACGCGATCTGGATCAGCCAGGCACCGGCCGCCACGGCCGAGATCGACCTCACGGGCGCCAAGGCCGCGCCGATCCCCGAGCGCATCGAGCCGATGCTCGCGACCCTCGCCAACAAGCCGTTCAGCGATCCGGACTGGCTGTACGAGATCAAGTGGGACGGCTATCGCGTCCAGGCCGTGGTCCGTGACGGCAAGGTCCGGATCTGGACCCGCAACCTCAACGACGCGGAGACCTACTTTCCGCGACTCCTCAGCCCGCCGTCCTGGATCGACGCGCGCGAAGCCGTCGTGGATGGCGAGGTCGTGGCGATCGACGATGAGGGGCGGCCGGACTTCTCGCTGCTCCAGACCCGGCTCGGCGAGAAGGGCGCGCCGGGGCTCATCTACCAGGCCTTCGACCTGCTCTATCTCGACGGCCGGTCGCTGCTCGACGTCGCGCTCGAGGACCGCAAGCGGCTGTTGAAGAGCGTGATCCGGCCGCACCCGCGCGTCCGCTACGCGGCCCACGTCGACGGGGAGGGCATCGCCTTCTTCGAGGCCGCAAAGGGGCTCGGCGTGGAGGGCGTCGTCGCCAAGCTTCGACGGTCGCGCTACGAACCGGGGCGCCGTACCAACGCCTGGCTGAAGCTCAAGATCCGCCCGGAACAGGAACTCGTGGTGGGTGGCTGGACGCCAGGGGAGGGGAGCGCGCGCGATCTCGGCGCCCTCGCGGTCGGGGTCTACGAGGACGGGCGGCTGCGGTTCGCGGGGAAGGTGGGCTCCGGGTTCACCGGCGTCAACCGAAAGGCCTTGCTCGCGCAGCTGGCGCCGCTGGAAACCGACGACCCGCCGTTCGATCCACCGCCACCGCGCGACTATCGTGGTCGCTGGGGCGGCGACCTCGTCGGCATCCACTGGGTGCGGCCGGAGATCGTGATCCGCGCCGAGCTGGGCGGCTGGTCGCGCGATGGCATCGTTCGACAGTCGGCCTTCAAGGGCATCGAACCCGGGCGCGACCCGACGACCGTGACACGCGAGACCGCGGTCGCGACCACCACCGCGGTTCGCGCCGCCGAATCGGAGGAGCCGATGACGAAGATCGAAGAGCGCCTCGGCGAAACCCGCCGCAGCGACGGCCGGGTCGAAACCCACCGCCGCGAAACCCATCGCGATCCCCGAGGCCTGGCGCGTCACCGCCGACGAACTCGCCGCGCTCGACGCCCTTGGCAAGGAGGGTGTCTGGCGGGTGGGTGCCGATGAGCTCAAGCTGACGAACCTCGACAAGCCGCTCTTCGACCCCAAGCCCGGTGCGAAGGGCGCCGACGCGAACCCGATCACGAAGCGCGAGTTGATCCGCTACTTCGCGCGGATCGCGCCGACGATGCTCGCGCACCTCGCGGATCGGCCCCTCAATCTCCAGCGCTTCCCCAACGGCGCCGGCGCTCCCGGGTTCTGGCAGAAGAACCTGCCCGAAACGTCGCCCAAGTGGCTCAACCGCTGGCACGAGACCGGCGTGGACGGGCGGACGGATCGTGACGCGAACGACCATCTGCTGGCGGACCGCGCGGCGGCCCTGTGCTGGCTCGGCAACCAGGCGAGCTTTGAGATCCACGCGTGGACCGGTCGCCTCCCCGACGCCTGGAACCCCACGTTCGCATTGATCGACATCGACCCCGGGGAGAAGACGACGTGGGAGGAGACGCTCGTGCTGGCCCGGCTCTATCGGGCGGCGCTGGCGCACCTCAAGGTTCGCGGCTATCCCAAGACGACCGGCAAGCGCGGCATCCAGATCTGGGTGCCGATCGTCCAGCGCTACGACTTCAGCGAGACGAGCGCGTGGGTGGAGCGGATCAGCAAGGCCGTCGGTGCGACCGTGCCGGACCTGATCTCCTGGGAGTGGGCAAAGGAGGCTCGGAAGGGTCGCGCCCGCCTCGACTACACCCAGAACGCGTCGATCAAGACGCTCGTGGCGCCGTACTCGGTCCGTCCCGGCGCCCGGCGCGCCGGTGTCGACGCCGATCACCTGGGACGAACTCGACGACCCCGACCTGCGCCCGGACCGCTGGACGATTCGCGATGTCGTGGAGCGCGTCGAGGCCGTCGGCGACCTGTTCGCACCCGCCCAGACCGACGCCCAGGAACTCCCCAAGGTCTGAAGCTCAGTACGGCGGCTCCAGATCCGGGAACATCGGAAAGTCGCGGACGTTGCGTGTGGCAACGACCCCGCCAAGCTCGACCGCCGCTGCAGCGAGGAAGAGGTCGACGAGCCCGATCTGGTGCGATCTCGCGTACTGCGCGGCGAACTCGCCCGCCCGATCGGCGATCGGCACGGTCACGTCCTGCCAGACGATCTCATCGAACAGGGCACTCAGCCGATCGATCTCGCCAGCCCGAACGCCTGCCAGGAGCTCGGTCCGTACCGGTGTGACGCTCCAAACCCGATCGACATCGATCACGGTCCGAAGGTACGACCTCGCGGCTTCGACCCCGCGCATCACGTCGATGATCACAATGCTGTCGAGGAGGATCAGGCTCATCCGCCCTCGGGCCCAAGCAGATCGGGATGCAGTCGAGCCAGCCGTCGGCGATCGGCGCGGCGCAGATCCTCCTGGATCTTGTCAATGTCGTCACGAAGGGCCCACATGCCCGCGACGCCGTCCAGCGCCGCCTTGAACGCCTCGGGATCCCAGTCGGGCGCCAGGTACTTCTCGATCGCTTCGCGCACAAGGTGTGAGCGCGTGGTTCCCTCGGCGCGCGCGCGCCGATCCAACTCGCGCGTCTGCGATTCGCTCAAGTAGATCTGCGTCCGCTCCATGACGATGTATGTATACATCGTCACTGCATCAAGTCAAGCCTCGGGTCCGATGCGATCTGTGCGATCTGCCCGATCGACGATCTCCTCGGATCGACGTAGGGTGACGGCATGGGATCGGCCAGTCGTCGATGGGCGCTCAATCTCGTCATCCACGTCCATGGCCCGGAACTGCGGGACGAGATCCTCGTGACACTGCCAAAGATCGTCCGGCTGGTCCTTGACCGGATCGAGCTGCGACCCGGTGACGCCGAACTCCTGGCGGATGCCGTCATCACCGACCTCGACGGCACCGAAGCCCGCCTCGGCGTCGCCTCCTTCACCCTCGACGAACTCGCCGACCGCTACCCGAGCCTGAATCTGGCCTGGTAGAGCCCGTGGCGGCCGTCATGGCCGCCTTGCGGTTGATCCGCGACATCCAGATCGGTGATCATGGCGACCTAAGGAGTCGCCATGCCGGTCCCAAGTTTCCAGCAAGTCATGCGTCCGTGGCTTGCTTTGGCCGCTGATGGTGACGAACACGCACTTCAGGACGTCATCGCCACGCTGGCCGCTGAGTTTGGCCTCAGCGATGAAGAGCGGACCGAGATGTTGCCCAGCGGTTTTCAAGGCAAGTTCACGAATCGGGTCGCGTGGGCGGCCACGCACTTGCACAAGGCTGGAGCAATAGTGCGGGTCGGACGCGGCCGCTATCGGATTACGGATCGAGGCCGCGCACTTCTTACCGATGGTGCGCCGATCACGATGGGTGTTCTCAACTCGTTCCCGGAATACCAGGACTTCAAGGCAGGAGCGAGGTCCGATCCGTCGGCGCCCCAAGTTGCACTCCTTGAGGATGTCACGCCAGCAGAGGCAATCGACTCCGCCATCCAGGCTGTGCGAGCAACGGTTGCTGCGGAGCTCCTCGATCGGATAAAGGCGGCGCCGCCAGCCTTCTTTGAGAAGTTGGTCGTGGATCTCCTGCTGGCGATGGGATATGGCGGCTCAAGGCGTGATGCAGGGGAAGCGGTCGGGCGATCCGGCGACGGAGGCATCGATGGCGTGATCAAGGAGGATCGCCTCGGGCTGGACGCCGTCTATATCCAGGCGAAACGGTGGGATGGGCCGGTTGGGCGCCCCGCCGTGCAGATGTTCGCTGGCAGCCTCGATGGGCAGAAAGCAACGAAGGGCGTCCTCATCACGACGTCGACATTCACCGCCGAGGCGAGGGCGTACGTTCAGACGATCGGGAAGCGGATCGTGCTGATCGACGGCCAGCGACTTGCAGAACTCCTCATCGATAACGAGGTCGGAGTCGTCACCGAGTCCACGTTCCGACTTGTTCGTATTGACGTGACGTTCTTCGAGCCTGAGTAATCGAGCCCATACATCCACAGTAACGAGATGCCACCCCGACACGTCCTAGTACTGGGACAGGACGGCTGCGCTGCGGCCGTCCGGTAGGGTAGGTGGACATCGTGGGCAACTTCCGGCCATCCACGTCATGGTGGGTCCTATCGTCGGGAGGCCGAGCCCGTTCGATCGTCTCGGTTGTGGTCGCCGCGCTGCTCTTCGGCGCTTGCGCGACGCCGCCGAACCCGTCGACCTCCCCGACCACAGTCGCCCCGACGCCCGCCCCGACGGGCACGACCACCCCGAGCCTGTCGCCGACCCCCGATCCGACGGACCAGATCCCGGAACCCTCACCCGATCCGCCAGATGCCGCCTGGGGCGCCCTCGATCTGCCGCCGCTGGTCTCGACGGCCTCGCTCGAACCCACCAGGCAGGGACCGGCCGGCGCCGCGGTCGATACCGCCTTCCGACTGCGGAGCCTCGATGGGACCCCGGTCGCCGAGCTCGCGTCGGCGCTCGTCAGCGAACCCGCCGTCGCCCTCCGCGCTGACGCACCCAAGGGCGACACCGTGATCCTCCGCCCGGCGACCGGCCTGGCACCCGGGGTCACCTATCGCTTCAAGCTCCTTCGCGAGGACGGGACCCTTGCCGGCTCGTGGGGGATCACCGCCGCAAAGCCGCTTCACGTCGTAGGCACGCTTCCGGGCAACCGCAGCACGGAGGTCCCTCGCAACACGGGCATCGAGATCCGGTTCGACCAGTCCGGCATCACGGCTGATGCCCTGAAGAGCTTCTTCTCCATCTCCCCCGAGGTCGACGGTCGCTTCGAGGTCCACGGACGCGTCGTCGCATTCGTCCCGTCAGCGCGTCTCAAGCCATTCACGATCTACACGCTGACCGTGCGGCGGGGCCTGCCGCTACCAGGCACCGGGCAGATCCTCGAGAGTGACGTGGTCGCCCGCTTTGAGACCAGCAGCGCCGACGCCCGCGCTACCCGGATGTACCTGCCCGCCAAGCTCGCGGATTCGGGCACTCGTGACAAGCCCGTGCTCGGCGTGACCTTCTACCGACCGAACGGGAATGCCAAGCCGCCCGCAACCTTGGCCGTCCGTGTCCACCGCCTCGGCGGCATGTCTGCGGCGATCAACGCCTACGGACGACTCGTCACAACGGATGACTGGGCACGATCCGGCGGCGCCCCGATCGACACGGCAGGCCTCCCCGAGAGCCTTCGCGCCACGGTCCCGGTCCGACGATTTTCGAACGACGACGATGACGGCCAGGGCTGGGTGCGCCTTCCGACGCGACTGGCGGCCGGCTGGTACATCGCCACGTTCACGTTCGCCGGCGAGCGCCACCAGGCATTGATCCAGGTCACGGACGTGGCCACCTACGCGATGGTGACCCAGACGCAGACCGCGGTCTGGACGAACGACATCCGCACCGGGAAGGCGATCGCTGCGGCGAAGCTGACGCTTGGGTCCGTCTCGATCGGGCAGACGAACGCCGATGGGCTGCGCACCGCGCCAACGCCGGCCGCGGCAAAGACCCTGCCCGGCGACACCGGTCCGCTCGTGCTCAAGGTGGACGCCGGGGTCGGACGGACGATGTTCGTTCCGATCGACCGACGGAGCGCCTGTTACTACTGCGACGGCTTCGGTCCAGCCAACAGCGACGACATCGACGCCTGGTGGCATGTCCTTGCCCTCGATCGAAACCTGTTCCGGCCGACTGACGCCGCGAATGTCTGGGGCATCGTCCGCGCCCGCGACGGTGGCGCGTTGCCCAAGGCGCTCGAGGTCAGCCTCGCGGCCCTCGACGAGAACTGGAACGTCGGCGAGACCGTCGTCACGGAGCGCCCGAAGCCGGCCGCCACCGGGGCGTACATCGCGAAGATCGCGTTCCGCGACTTGCCACCTGGTCAGTACCGGATCCAGGTGCGCGCCGACGGCACCATCATCGACGAGACATGGATGGTCATCGGTTCGATCAGCAAGCCCGGCTACACGCTCTCGATCACGCCGAGCAAACGAGCGGTCCTGGCCGGGAGGCTGGTCACGGCGGCCGTGCAAGCTCGCTTCTTCGAAGGGACGCCCGTGGCCGGCGCCGCCCTCTGGGTCGGCTTCGACGGCTACGACGAGCGAGACGAGTCGCCCACACCAACCGCCACGACGGCGCTCGACGGCACCGCATCGGCGACGATCCGCGCGCCGCACGATCAGGACGAGTACGAGCAATGGCGGTTGCGCGATGTGGCCGCGATCCCGACCTTGCCCGAAGAGGCCAGCATCGGCGCCTCCGAATATGTCTCGGTCTTTCGTTCGACGGCGTTGTTGCGGTCGGACGCGACGCTCGCGGGCTCAAAGCTGACGGTGTCCGGCACGGTCAACGACGTCGCCTTTGCGCGCTTGAACGCACCTGGCGCGATCGCCAGCTATGACCTCGATCCGTACGGCGCGGCGCGGCCCAAGGCGACGGTCAACCTGGTCATCACCGAGGTCCTGCCGATCTCCCGGAAGACCGGGACGAAGTACGACTTCATCACGAAGACGACGACGCCCGTCTATGACTACACCGAACGCCTGACGGAGGTCGCCCGACGGAACGTCAGGACCGCGAACGACGGCACCTTCCGACTGTCGCTCACCGTCAAGGCCGGCAAGCGCTATTACCGGATCGTCGCGCGTTATGTCGACGAGCTGGGTCGCGAGATCCGCGACGACGCCTACGCCATCGCGAATTCGACCTCCGATGAGGACGACGACGTGTACCTCGCCGTCGACGGCGACCAGGCCGGCGAGCGGCAGTATTCGATCGGTGATCGGGTCCGCGTCGTCCTCCGCGGCGGCCACCCGGACGCCGCGAAGGACCGCTACCTCTTCCTCGTCTCGCAGCGTGGCCTGGGGTTCGCTGCCGTCCAGCCCGGACCGGTCTTTACGACGATGTTCCGCGAAGCGTCGGTCCCCAACAAGCAGATCGACGGTGTCCGGTTCACGGGGACCGGGTACGAGGTCCCGGGCGGCTACACGGCCAGTTTCCGGGTGGAGGACCGGCGCCTCAAGGTCACGATCACCCCGGATGCCACCCGCTACGAGCCCGGTGGCCGAGCCGAGGTCACCGTCCGCACCACGGACCTCAGCGGTCGTCCGGTGGCAGCGTCCGTGGTCATCCGCGCCATCGATGAGAAGCTCTATGCCATCCAGGCGGCGTCGGACATCGACCCGCTCCACGCCCTCTACGGCTACGTGTCGAATGGGCAGATCGGGACGGCCTGGTCGCACAAACCGCCCATGCGGGCGTTCGAGGGAGGCGACACCACCGGCGGCGGCGACGATGGTCGCAGCGACTTCCGGGACTTCCTCGTCTTCCGACTGGTCCAGACAGGCGCCGACGGCCGCGCCAAGGTGAGCTTCGACCTCTCGGACGATCTCACGTCGTGGCGCGTCTCGGCTGGAGCCGTGGACGGAGCGCTTCGTGCCGGAACGGGAACGGCCTACATCCCGGTCGGACTGCCGTTCTTCGTGGAGGCCACGCTCGCCCCCGAGTACCTCCTCGCAGACCGCCCCATCCTGCGTCTCCGCGGCTACGGATCGGCGCTGTCCGGCGGCGATGCCGTGACCTTTGCCGTCTCGGCCCCATCTCTTGGGATGACCTCCACCAAGGGCTCGGCGGCGGCCTTCACCGCAGCACAGATCCCGTTGCCGGCGTTGAAGCTCGGTGACCACGAGATCCGAATCGAGGCGACCTCGGGGACGGGCGCGGCGCAGCGACGCGACGTGCTGATCCGAACGATCAGGGTCGTCCTCAGCCGCTCCGTACAGGCACGGAACGCCAGCCAGCGCCTCGATGACGGCTTCGTGCTCACGGGAGGAACCACGGGCTTGACCACGGTCCTCCTGTCCGATGCCGGCCGTGGCCGCGTCCTCCCGCTGTTGCTCTCGCTGACCGGCCAGGAGACCGCCAGGGCCGACGAGGCTCTCGCGGCCGAGCTGGCACGGCGCGTGCTCGTGGACTCCTTCGGATCGTCTGCCGATTCCGTCGGGACGTCCGGGACCGATCTCGCCGCCTTCCAGAGCCCCGGCGGTGGCGTGGGCCTCCTGCCATATGACTCCACGGACCTCGAGCTCTCGGCGCTCGCGGCGCTGGCCGATGACCCGGGGATCGATCCCGCCGGGCTCGGGCGGGAATTCCAGGAAACGCTCTCGAACTCCGAGGCGACCCGCGAACGGCGGATCATGGCGGTCGCCGGTCAAGCAGCCCTCGGCGAGCCGGTCCTTGACCTGATCACGGCCGCGGCCGCCGAGCCGACGCTGACGCCCACCGAGCGAGCTTGGCTGGCCCTCGCGGCGTTGGCTGCCGGCGACGAGGGGTTGGCCGGTCAGCTGGAGCGGGCGCTGCTTCGGGACCACGGGCAGCGGCTTGGCCCATGGGTCCGCCTGACGCTTCAAGGGCGGGAGCGAAGCATCACGACGACGGCGATCCTGGCCATCGTGGCGGCCGGGCTTGGCGATCCTCTCGCCGCCGATCTCGACACGTATCTCGACGCGAACCAGCCCCGGGACACGGTGCTGGACCTGCACCGAGCGCTGGCCGCGCGGGCGTGGGTGGAGCGGACCCCAGGGGAGAAAGCCGAGGCATCGCTGACCGTTGGTGGGGCGACGCGTCAGCTGAAGGTCGAGCCCGACGCGCCGATCTGGCTGACGTTCACCCCGGCGCAGCTGCCGACGGTACGACTGGCGAGCACCAACGGCGCGATCCTCGTCTCGACCCGGTGGGAAGGGCCGCTGGACGCGGCCTCGCTGGAGCCTGCCGGCAGGATCCGGTTCGAGCGGACGGGCGCCCCGACCCGCCCCATCGCCGCTGATGCCGTCGTGTCGGTGGACTTCACGGTGGAGCTCGGAACGGATCCGGGCACGGGCTGCTGGATGGTCACGGACCTGGTCCCGTCTGGCCTCGCGCCGATCGCGTGGTCGTCCACGTGGTACGACGACCGGAGTTCCAGGAACACGGAAGGTCCGTGGCGCATCACCGGTCAACGGGTGGAGTTCTGCGTCACCTTCGATCCAGAACGGCCCGTTCACCGGCTCCACTACGTCGCGCGGGTGGTGACTCCCGGCTCGTATCGCTGGGAGCCCGCGGTCCTCCAGTCCAGCCTGTTCCTCGAGCGCGGAATCGTCCTGCGGGCGTTCGACGTGGAGATCCTCTCGACGAAGTGACCGGAACTCAGCGGAGGATGAAGAACCCGAACAGGCGCTCCCCGGAGTTCTGTCGCAGGCCGAAGGCGTCGAGGGTGAGCGTGATGTCGTCGCGGTCGGGCCAGTTGGGGTCGTAGAGGCGGATCGTGATGGCACCGGCGTCGTCGATCGCGTAGGCGTACGCGAGCACCTGGTGGTCCTTCGTGAGCGCGAACGGGTTCCAGCCGGTGTGCCGAATCAACCCGCCCGTCACGAGCCGGCCCGCATCGATGGCGTCCTTGAGGCTCGGCCAGACCTCGTCGCGCGTCCGCCGCTCAGCGTCCTTTGCGCCGCGCATCGCGGCGATCCAGAAGCGCACCGGCACCCGAAGCCAGTCCAGCGACAGCACTTGCCGACGCACGATCGCCTGGAACAACGGCGACCCGTTCAGTGGCGCCTCCCGGTCCGCCGCGATCGGCTGCCCGGCCTCGAACCGCTCCCGAACCAGCCAGCACATCCCGCCGCACAGCCCGGCCGAGGCGTTCCCGACGCCGATCCAGCGCGGATCGATCGGGCCGAGTCGAACTGTCGGGCCCGGCGGGAACCGGTTCGCGAAGTGCAGCCCGTGTGTCGACGGTCGAAAACCCGGCACCGCGTTCGATTCGGTCATCTCGCCGCGCATCCTACGCCTTGCCGGTCACACGCCCGCCAAGCCGGTCCTACGCCCGCCAAGCCTGTACCGCCCCACGGTACGGGGCGACGCGCACGGCACCAGCCACGTCGGCTCATGCCGCCCCACGTCAGGATCGTCGCGCATTGTCGTGGGGCGGTCCTCCTGGTCCACTTGGGTTCATCGAGCGTCGTCACGTACCGCACCACGGCACGAGGTCAGGGTGACCGGGCGCACGGAGACTTCGTCCGCGCTTGACTGACTATCAGATGGCACTATGATGATGGACTATGAGAACCGTGACGACGATGGACCTGCGAAAGCGTCTCGGCGAGATCCTTGATATGGCATCGGCTGGGGAGCGGATCCTCATCGAGCGCGATCACAAGCCCCTCGCGTACCTGGTCTCCGTCGAGGACGGTCAGCGTCTCGATCCGGACCGCGATGCGCGGATCAAGCGCGAGATCGCGGCCATCCACGAGCTCGTCGCGTTTGGCAAGCGGATGCGCGAGACGTATCCCGATCCCGACGATGGCCTGACCTATAGCGAGTGGCGCAAGCAGGAATACGAGCGGCGCGACGAGCAGATCGCCAGAGCGGCCGCGAGCGGGATCGATGGGCCGACTCGTCGGAGGCAGTCGGCGTGACCGTCAGGAGTGTCGTGGTCGATGCGTCTGTCGCGGTCGCGATCATCCGCGACGAACCCGGCGGCCGTGAGGCGGCCGTTCTCCTCGAAACCTGGCGGACGGCGGCCCGACCATTGCTGGTGCCGTCGCATTTCTGGCACGAAGTCGTCAACGCCCTCGTTCGACGGTATCGGTGGCGAAGTCAGGCTGTGCTCGAAGCCATCCATGCCCTTGATGACGTCGGACTTGACGCCATCGAGACCGATCGTGCTGCTTTGCTTCTCGCGCTCGACCGCGCCGAGCAATTCGGGCTGACGGCGTACGACGCCGCATATCTCGCCCTTGCCGAGACCGTCGATGGCGACCTCCTGACGTTTGACGGTGACCTGCGCCGAGCGGCGGGCGGCCGGGCGATCGCCTTGGGGGGCCCAGAGCTCTCCGAGTCCCCCGCGGTGTACGAACACGAGGTGACGTGGCCGGACTACAAGGGCGCGTCCGCCTACCTCGCGATGCTGCGCGCCGAGGCTCGCGTCGGCGCCGGCTGACTCAGAGCGACCGAGCGTCGGGTGCGTCAGCGTCGATCGGTGACGGCTCCAGCTCCGGAGCGATGGTCACGCGGACGAGCGTCGGTGGCATCCCGAGCGCGGTCAGCGACCCTTGGCCCGGGATGAGGATGTCGAGGATCAACAGGTAGTCGCCGGGGTTTGCTGGGACCGCGACGACGGGCGTCAACGTCGTTGACGTGGCCGGCCCGAGTCCAGGCGGCAGCTCGAGCGCCAGGTCCGGCGGGAGCTGGCCCGAGTCAGTCGGCCCGAGCTGGACCCAGCGACCGAGTAGCGTCGCGGCCACGACGTCCACCGCCGGCCGACCTCGTGGCGCGACGACCGGTTCGCGGCCCCAAGGCATGACCCCGAGGTTCGAGACGATGATCGGCAGGGACGTTGCATCCCCGGACGCGACCGTCACGCTGGAAGGGGCCACGACGGCCCCGTCGACCTCGCCGGTGACGTGGACCAGCATCGTCGGCAGCATGGCCTGGCTGATGGCGTCGAACGCCTGCCCGATGTCGTCGTGGAGTGTCAGCGTCACGCGATAGCGCCCGGGCACGCTCGGCACGTCCACGGTGGCTGCAAGATGCCGCTGACCGATCGCCAGCGGCACCGGGTCGACGACGTCGCCCGGGTCCTCAGGCACGATGATCGTCGTCGCGACCCCTGGGTCGACGGGCGTCTGGTCGAGCGGCTGCCACCGAACGCTGACCTGCATCGCGCTTGGCAGGCGTCGGCGTTCGTCGATCACGTATGGGATGCGCAGCCGGCTCGTGCCCCCGGCGAGCATCGATCCGGTCATCGTTGGCACGTCGAGCCGGATCCCGGTCTGGACGAGACTGGGCAGCGTCGGGTCGGCGATGAACCCGTTCGCCGGAGCGCTACGCGCAGGCGGGACGAGCCCGCGTCGCAGCACGATGGACCGCTCGAACCCGGAGTCAACGCGGGCCGGGTCCATCTGCGCCACGAACCCGGGGCTTCGAACGCTGTCGAACGCGAACGCGTGGCCGTTCGCCGTGGGCGACGTGCGCCAGATCGCTTCGACCGAGCGCCGTCCGCCAAGGATCGATGCCACGTAGCGCGTCGGACTCGCGTACGCCTCGGCGATGACCGCGTCGGCGCCGGCGGCGATGAACCCGGCGGCGAAGTTATCGACCCGCTGTTTCGCCTCTGCGAGCGAGCCCTCCGGCAGTCCGGGCTCGGACAGACCACTCGCATAGCAGAGGTGATGGAGGAGGACGACGGCCTGATCGGCGAGCCGGACGTCGGCCGCGATCCGACCCTCCCCGAAGTACTGATGCATAACGTCGCCCCCGCCCGGGCGTGGATTGAGCCCGAACCCGTTCTGCGTCCTGGGGTACGGCACGTCTCGATAGCGGCTCGGCCAACCGTTGCCATGTCCGAGGTAGACCACGAGGTTCGCGCCCCGGAGCGCATCGCGGACCGCCGGCCAGGTCGCGTCCGGTGAGTAGACTTCGATCACGTCTGACGTGAACTGCCTGGCCACGTCCGCGGCCTCGCGCGCCTCGTCGCGATACCGGTCCGTGGCCCTGCCGGACGGTCCGACGATCAAGACGACCTTCGGGACCGGATCAGCTTCCGCCGCCACGCTGTCAACAGCGGAGGTCGGCAACAACGTCCCCGCCAGCGCGAGCACGCCCGCCGCGAGCAAGGTCGAAAGCGTCGAGCCGATGGAGCGCATGCCTCGACCCTACCCACGACCGCGTATCTGCCACTTATCAGAAACCGGATTGCTGGGTTGCTGGATTACTGGTATGCTGGCAGCATGAAGGCCACATTCGATCTGGACGAAGCCCTTTACCGCGCCATCAAGGTGGAGGCGGCACGCACGGACCGCTCGGTTCGAGACGTCGTGGCGGAGGCCTTGGATCGCTGGCTCGTCGCGCTTGAAGAGGCGGAAGACGCGGCCGGGGCACGACTCGCGCTGGAGGAGTACGACCGGGACGGTGGCATCGATGCGCGACAGCTCTTCGACCGGCTCGCTGCGGAGACGCAGGCGGCCTACGGCTCCAGCGATGAGGCATGACCGAACCGCCGGGATATGCGGTGATCTTCGCGCCGAGGGCCGCCCGGGACCTCGAACGATTGACGCCGCTCGACGCGGCTCGGCTTAGGCGACCGATCCTCCAGCTGGCCTTCGAACCGCGCCCGCCGGGGGCCGCGATCGTCGTCGGGACGGACCTGTGGCGGATCCGGGTCGGCGAGCTACGCGTGATCTATCGGATCGACGACGCCCAGATCGTGGTCGCACGCGTGGCTCGGCGCTCAGAACGAACCTATCGCCGACTGTGACGGGCGCCCCGCCGTACCATCGGGCCTGATGCCGAACCGTCTCGCGGGGGAGACCAGCCCCTACCTGCTCCAGCATGCCAACAACCCGGTGGACTGGTTCCCTTGGGGGCCGGACGCGCTCGCCCGGGCGAAGCTCCTGGACCGGCCCATCTTCCTGTCGATCGGGTACGCGGCGTGCCACTGGTGCCACGTCATGGAGCGCGAGTCGTTCGAGGACGAGACCACGGCGCGAGTCCTCAACGACGGGTTCGTGGCGATCAAGGTGGACCGCGAGGAGCGCCCGGACCTCGACCAGCTGTACATGGGCGCCGTCCAGGCGATGACCGGGAGCGGCGGCTGGCCGATGTCCGTGTTCCTGACTCCGGACGGCAAGCCGTTCTACGGCGGCACCTACTTCCCGGACTCTCCACGGCACGGGATGCCGTCATTCCGCCAGGTCCTCGATGGCGTCGCGACGGCCTGGCGGGTCCAGCGCGATCAGCTCGAGGAGGCAGGCACCCGACTTGTCGGGACGCTCGTCGAGCAGCAGCGGATCGCGTCGGCGGGCGACGCGCCATCGATGGCGACGCTGGCGGCGGTCGACGACGCGCTGATGAAGGCGTTCGACACGCGAAACGGCAGCTGGGGCGGCGCGCCGAAGTTCCCACAACCCATGACCCTCGACTACCTCCTGCGACACCTCACCCCCGCCGACAAGGTCGCGCACGCGATGGTCCGCTTCACGCTGGACAAGATGGCCGACGGGGGGATCCGCGATCAGCTTGGCGGTGGGTTCCACCGCTACGCGACGGACCCGATCTGGCTGGTCCCGCACTTCGAGCAGATGCTCTACGACAACGCGCAACTGGCCCGCGTCTACCTGCATGCCTGGGCGGTCTCCGGCGAGGCCCGCGATCGCGCCGTGACCGAGGGCGTCCTCGACTACCTGCTCCGCGAGTTGCTGACCGACGACGGAGCGTTCGCGGCCAGCCAGGACGCCGACACCGGTGGCGTCGAGGGAGCCACCTTCACCTGGACCGCGATGCAGATCCGCGAGGTCCTTGGCGACGATGCGGAGGCCTTCATGCGCGCCTACGGCGCGACCGAGACGGGCAACTGGGAGGGGAGCAACATCCTGTCGCGGGTCTGGCCGGACGTCCATACGCCGCCGGCGCGCGCGGATGCGGATCTCGAAGCCAGGCTCGCCTGGGGACGCGCGCGGCTGCTGCTCGCCCGATCGGAGCGGCCGCAACCCGCTCGCGACGACAAGGCCCTCGCCGCATGGAACGGGATGGCGATCGGAGCGTTCGCCGAGGCCGGCCGGCTCCTTGACGAGGACCGGTACACGGCGGCCGCGGTCCGCGCCGCGGAGGTGATCACCGGCGGCCTGCTCGCCGAGGATGGGTCCCTACGCCGTTCGTGGAAGGACGGCCGGGCGGTGGGCCAGGGCGTGCTCGAGGACTACGCCAACCTCGCCGAAGGCCTCCTGACGCTCTACGAAACCACGTTCGACGAGCCGTGGTTCACGATCTCGCGTGCGCTCATGGACCGGGTCCTCGTCCGGTTCGCCGACCCGGCCGGGGGCTTCTTCGACACGGCCGACGATCACGAGCGACTCGTCGCCCGACCAAAGGACGTCCAGGACAACGCCGTTCCGTCAGGCAACGCCACGGCCACACTCGTCCTGCTGCGGCTCGCGGCGCTGACCGGGGACGGCCGCTACCGCGATGCCGCGGAGCGCGCGCTTCGGACCGTGACCGATCTGCTCCCGCGCTACCCGACCGGCTTCGCCCAGTGGCTGACCGCCGCGGACCTTGCCCTCGCGCCCATCGCCGAGGTGGCCATCGTCGGCGACCCGACGACCCGGGCGACGAGGGCGCTCCTCAAGGAGGTCCGCACCGGCTTCCAGCCGCACCAGGTCGTGGCGCTGCGTCCGGATCCCGCGTCGTCGGCCGTCCCGCTCCTGGCCGAGCGGATCGCCGTCGGTGGTCGACCCACCGCCTATGTCTGTCAAGGGTTCGTGTGCCGGCTGCCCGTCACGGACCCCGACGCGTTGCGCACCCAGCTGCAGGAGGTCGTGACATGAGCGATGACATCCCGGTCCGTGCCGCGACGGACGAGGAACGAGGCCAGGCGATGGACTGCCTGCGGTGCGGGTCGCTGATCATCGCCGAGGGCGTCATCGATCTCCGGATGGGTGGACACAGCGGCGGATGGAGCGTGCTCTTCGGCGGTTGGGCGGATCTCAATGAGCAACTCCTGAAGCTCAATGCGTTTCGTTGTCCGAGCTGCGGGCACGTCGAATTCCGCATGCCGACGGCGTGATCCCGCCAGATCGGGGTGCGGCCGTCGAGCCGCGTCCGGCGGCGACGGTCGTCCTCCTTCGGTCGGGGTCGAGCGGGCCGGAGATCCTCCTCGGCCGGCGACCGTCGACGATGGCGTTCGCACCGGATGTCCACGTCTTCCCCGGCGGCCGGGTGGACGACGGCGACGCCGACCCGCGACTCGTCACGCGATCCGTGCTGACCCCGTCCGAAGCCGCTTCGGCGATCGGCGGGGACCTCGAGCCGTCGTCGGCGATCGCCGCGTATATCGCGGTCATCCGCGAGGCGTTCGAGGAGGCCGGGGTCCTGCTCGCGGACGGGCCGGCCGGGTCCAGCGCGACCCGCCGGGTTCTCGGGAGGGCGCGCGCGGCGCTGGTGGGAGGCGAGATCGGATTCGCGTCGCTCGTCGAGCAGCTGGATCTGACGCTTCGAACCGACCGGCTCGCCTCGATCGGTCGCTGGGTGACGCCGCCGGTGCTCCCGCGCCGGTTCGATACGCGCTTCTTCGCGGCCGCCCTGCCGGACGGCGAAGTCGCCACGATCGAAGGTGACGAGGTGGTCGACCACCGTTGGATCCGCCCGACCGACGCGCTGGCCGCGATGGCCGACGGCGTGATGGCGTTGTGGGTCCCGACCAGCGCGACCCTCCAGCAGCTCGAACATGTGGACGGCTTCGATGTCGTGCGGGACCGGGTCGCCGTCGGGCGACTCGGGTCGATCCGCGTGGACGCCCCTGCGACGGACGTGGTTCGGATCGAGATGCCCGCCGCTGGCGGCGTCGCCGGCCAGCCGGTCAACGCCTACCTCGTCGGTCGCCGGTCGTTCGTGCTCGTCGATCCGGGCGATCCCGTCGGACCCGCGCTGGACCGTGCGGTCGCGGAGGCCTCGGCGCGTGGCGGCTCGATCGCGGCGATCGCGCTGACGCACGCCGATCCCGATCACCATGGTGGGGCCGAAACGCTCGCGGAGGTCCTGGGCATCCCGATCGTCGCGGGTCCCGGTGCCGGTCGGTCGGTGCCGTTCGAGGTCAGGGAGCTCGCCGACGGTGAGGTCCTCGACGCCGGCGACACGCCGCTCCGTGCCGTCCATACACCCGGTCCACGGTCTGATCACGTCGCCTACGTCATCGGCGATGGGGCGTCGACGGTGACCGGCGACCTTGACGGGACCAGGGGAGCGCGCGTCGTCCCCGGCCCGTCCGACGACGCGGCCTGGGCCGCATCGCTGGCACGGATCGCGGCGATCGCACCCGACACCCTCCGACTCCCGGGCCACCCGATCCCTGATTGACGGGCCGTCGAACGATGGGGAGGATGCTCACATGAGGGATCAAGAGGAACGCACCGACGGATCGCCGCCGTTCGCAGAGGCACGGCCGCCGCACCTGCCGGACGCGCTCACCCGGTTCCTCGGCCCGTTCTCCTGGACGGCGTGGTCGTTCGTCGTCGCCGCCGTGCTGGTGGCCTTCGGCCGGCTGACCGCCGCTCGGATCCAGCTGGCGGACGTCGGGCCTGATCTCATCCAGTTCGCCTTGCAGATCACGCCGGGCGTGGTCTCGTGCCTGTTCGGGGCCGCGCTGTTCGTTCGGCACCGCAAGGCCTGGACGAGCGACCGCCAGCTCGTGATCGCGGCCGTCCTGCTCGTTGGCGTGGAGGTGCTGGACATCGCGGCGCCCTACCTGCGTTCGTTGCTCCCTGCCCAGGACATCTCGGTCAGTTCGGCCGTGGACACGCCCGCTTTCGCGTTGAGCGCCCTCGGCGGTGTCGTCACCGTCGTCGCCGTCATGCTGCTGGCGCGGGGTCTCCTAGCTGGTCGTGTCGATCGATCGTGGGTGTCCAGCCCGTGGGCGACGACGCCGATCTGGATCGTCGGGATCCTCGCCGCCGCGCTCGGCTTCGCCGCCTACGCGCTGGCCATCGCCCGCGGCGGGCTTCCGGGCGTGGGGCTGATCGACGCGGTCGTGCTCTTTGTCGTGGTCGGCGCGGCGGTCGTCATCGTCGTCGCCTGGTCGTACGTCGCAACCGTTGCGGCCACGGGATCGGTCAACGGCGAAGGCCCGCCGAACGCGTGGGCGCTGGCGGCGACGGGCGGGCTCACGATCCTGGTCGGCTACCTCATGAGTTCGATCGCGAGCGTGGCCGGCTGGCTGATCCTGAGCCCGGAAGCCCAGGCCGACTGGACGCTGACGTTGGCGACGGGCTCGGTCGCGGTCCGGGCGGCGGGGTTCCTGCTGGTGCTGGGCGCCTTCGCCCTCGGCATGCCGGCGATCGAGGACGAGACTGCCTAGGCCCGATCCACCGGCAACGACGACGCGAGGTTCCGCAACAGGTTGAGCCCTTCGTCCACCTGTTCCGTGGTCGCGTACGGACCGGGCATCAGGAAGCACGGCCGGCCACCCATCGCGACGCCCTTGAGCTGACCCCAGGGCTCCGCGAGGTCTCGACCCGCGCAGATCTCGGCCGCTCGCTTGTAGATGAAGACCACGGCGGCGGGCCGCCACAGGGCGATCTTCTGCCACAGCGGGCCGACGCCCACGCGCAGGACGGCCTCGGTGGCGTCGTCGCGCGCGGTGGGCACCTTGATGAGATCCGTGATCCCATGACCGGCCAGGACGAGCGCATCGTCCGCGGTCTCGATGCCGGTTCCGGGCGGCAGGACTCCCGCGAGCATCAGCCGGCGCCAGAACGTTCGACCGAGCCGACCCTGGTGGTAGTGGCCGCTCTCGACGCTGACCGGCGACGGGTTCAGGCCGACGAACAGGAGCCCGTCGCGCCGTGGCGGGAGATCGGCAAGCGTCTGGACGGGGCGGCCGTCCACCTCGACGGTCGTGAGGTGCGGGCCGGGGTCTGGGCGGGTGGTGAGTGCCGCCAGCTCTTCGGGGGTCAGGCGGGTCGATCCGTGTCGTTGGGCGTGTCGCTGGCGCGCGCCTGGATCTCCTCCTGCGCCTTGGCGGCCTCCACCTTGGCCTCGCGGACGCCGCGGCCGAGCGCCTCGCCGAGCTTGGGGAGGGTCTTGGGTCCGCGCCACATGACGACGAGCACCAGGATGATGAGCAGGATCACGAGCAGGTCGGGCATCTGCGGATGGTACCGCGCCGGTGTCAAGGCGGGGTCGAACGGCCGATCAGGAGATACGTGGCCATCCGGCCCTTGCCCTTGATCTCGATCTCCCCTCGAGCCTCGAACGCGAACTGGCTTCGCAGACGAAGGTAGGTCGCGTCTGTGACATGGATCCGTCCGACGATGCCATGCGACTCCATCCTCGCGGCGGTATTGACCGTGTCGCCCCACAGGTCATACGCGAACTTGTGGCGGCCGATGATCCCCGCGATCACCGCTCCGGTATCGATCCCGATCCGGATCGACACGTCGAGCCCGCGCTCGGTCGCCATCCGGGACACCTCCTCCTGCATCGCCATCGCGAGCCCGGCGATCGCCTCGGCGTGGTCGTCACGCCGTTCGGGGAGGCCGCCCGCGACCATGTAGGCATCACCGATGGTCTTGATCTTCTCGAGGCCGCGTGCGGCGGTCAGGTCATCGAAGCGGCTGAACAGGTCGTCAAGAAACCCGACGACCTGCTCGGGGGGTGTCCGCTCGGCGAAGGGCGTGAAGTCCGCGACGTCGGCGAACAGGACGGTCACGTCGTCGTAGCGGTCGGCGATCACGCCGGGATGTCGCTTGAGTCGATCGGCGATCGACCGCGGCAGCACATTGAGGAGCAAACCGTCAGAAACGGCGAACGCCGCGTCTCGCGAGCGCAGGGCGTATTGCAGTAGCAGGTAGGCCGTCACCGAGACACCGAGCACATTCAGGACGAAGAACGCCACCCGAACGGCGGGTGGGATGGGCGCCGCTGCCACGGCAAGGTGCCCATCGATGACCCCGGATACGACCGTCAACGCGATGAAGATGCCGAACCACGGCATCGCCTCGCGGGGGCTGTAGAAGAAGAGCGCCCCGAATACCGCGATGAGCGCCCAGAGGCTCACGACGCTCGATGCTACATATCCACCGAGGCTCCACTGGAGAAGGAACGGCAGGACCAGCATCAGGACGATCTGGCTGAACCGGAACGCCCGGTACGAGTTCGTCCTGGCGAAGGCTATGAGGCTTCCGATGGACGCGAGCTGGTAGCCGAATGGGATGGCCGCCGACACGGGGAGTCCGAGCGCCAGATAGGTAGCCACCCAGACCACGGCCAGCACCGTCACCGTCGACGAGGCGAGCGTCAGTGTGATCTTCTGCGCGCGGACATCAGGCGGGTCATCGTCGTCGACGCCGATCGACGCGAACCGCTGGAGGATGGACGGGGCCGCCACGTCCCAAGGGTACGCGGGGGCCCCGAGCGCTCGCTCCGTCCGATTGCGACTCGTCGTGAAGAACGTCGGGGGGATCGACCACGAGTTCGCGACCGCGGGCGCGAGCATGGCGGGATGCCACGTCGCCGGCCACTTCAACGGCGGCATGAAGGCGGCGATCACCGTCGTCGAGTAGCCGGGCGATCAGCAGATCGCGGTCGGCGAAGAGCGACCGGGATCACCAGGCGAAGCGCGGTGTGCGTGGCCGAGAACGAGGCGACCTTGTTGTCGACGAGACCCGAGGCCCGTGCGGCGGCGATGACGTCGACGTCGCGCAGCGTCGCGTCCTTGCCCTTGCGCGAGACGACCCAGATGGCGCCGTTCGGCCGGATCTGCCTGGCCAGCTCGGGGAGCGGCGCCAGCGCCGCGATCGAGTCGGCGCCGAGCAGGACGACGTCGGTGTCGGTTTCGGGCCAGCCGTCGATCACGTCGGCTGTCCGAGCGGTGATCAGGGGGCGGATGTCGATGTCGTCGAGGTCGATCACCGCCACCCGCATGCCCGGGCGGATGCCGAGCTTGTCGAGGAGCGGGGTGGTGTAGACGCGGTCCATGCCCGGTATCGTGCCATGCGTGCTCCTGGTCTTCGGTCCTCGCTCCACGACGTACGACTTCGGTCCTGGGCATCCGCTCACGCCGCGACGGTTCGGGCCCGGGATCGACCTGCTTCGTGCGGTCGGGGCGTCACCGGGCCTTGCGCCGGAGCCGGCGTCCGACGAGGAGCTGGCGTGGTGTCATGACCCGCGCTACATCGAGGTGGTGCGGCGGTTCTCCGATGCGCCGTATGGCGGGCCGCTGGCGGGGATCGGGGAGGGCGGTGACGACCCGCCATTCGCTGGGATGCATGAGGCGGCGGCAGCCGTGGCGGGTGGATCCCTGCGGGCGATGGAAGCGGTCCTGCGTGGCGACCATGAGCACGCGTTCCACCCGGGCGGTGGCCTCCATCACGCGATGCGCGCTCGGGCGGCCGGCTTCTGCATCTATGACGATCCGGCGCTGGCCATCGCGCTCGCTCGGCGGCGCGGGCTGCGCGTCCTGTACCTGGACTTCGATGTCCATCACGGAGACGGCGTGGAGGCCCTGCATGCCGACGACCCCGGCGTGCTGACGTTCTCGATCCACGAATCCGGGCGGCACCTGTTCCCGGGGAGCGGCGCCGCCGACGATGTGGGGACCGGCGTTGCGGCAGGCACCGTGGTGAACGTGCCCATGGAGCCATCGACGGGGGAGAGGGCGTGGCTGGACGCGGTGCGGCTCCTCGTGCCTGAGCTCGCGGCGGCCTTCGGGCCGGACGTGATCGTGAGCCAGCACGGGGCGGATTCGCATGCCTGGGACCCCCTCGCGCACCTGCGGGTGACCACGACGGCGATGGGGGCGGTGGCTCGGCTGGTGGATGCGGTCGCGCATCGCCACGCCGGTGGCCGATGGCTGGCGACCGGTGGCGGTGGGTACGACGCGTACCGGGTCGTGCCGCGGATGTGGGCCCACGTGTGGCTCGCGGGCGCGCATCGGGAGGTCCCATCGGCGACGCCCGCCGAGTGGCGGGATCGCTGGGCCGATGAAGCGGCGCGGTACGGGCAGGCGCCGCTCCCGACGACCTTCGACGATGCGCCGAACGCGGGACGTCCGCCCGACGCGACACAGGTGGCCGCCGAAGCGCTCTCGCTCGCGACGGCGGCGCACGTCCGGGCGGCGGTGGTGCCGCGTCTGCTGCGCGTGGCTCGGGACCGCGGGTGGTGGGATCCGGACGCAACCGGGCCGGGGGCGACCACCGACGTCGCGGCGCCCGTCGGCGATACGGCGGACCTCATCGAGTCGATCGACGCCGCCCATTGGGATCGGCTGGGCCTCGCGTCGCGCGTCGTCGCGCCGTTCGATCCGGTCGTCGGGCATCGCATCGTGGCCGCGGCCCTCGCCGATGGCGCCGCGGTGAGCGTGGCGGTCGCCGGATCGACCGTCGTCGGGCTCGCGATCGCCGGGGCGGACGGCGACCTGATCGCGCTTGGGGTCGCGCCGGCGTATCGACGTCGCGGGATCGCTCGGGCGCTTTTGGCGGCATCGGCCGGCACGCGGGCCGAGGTCACGATCGCGGAGCGAGACCCGGTGGAACCGATGGACGTGGTCATCCGCCTCGGGGTGGCACGCCGACTGCTCGAGGGCGCCGGGTTCCGCTCGGTCGCCGACGGGCGCTGGGAACGGGATGCCTGACGCCGCATCAGCCGACCCCCGACATGGGACCGCCTCCGGGGTGAGGATCCCGGAGGCGGGTCGAGTCGACGGCCGGTCGTTCGGTCCCCCTGCGATCAGCCCGCCGGCGACCCTTGCGGATGCGTCGACCGTCCGGTCATGACGCCGGGCCGCCAGGGCGTGCCGAGCATCGGGAGCAGGTAGCGGTCGACGCCGTAGTAGCCGGCGACCTTCCAGGCCAGGATCAGCCCGATGGCGAGCGTGAACAGGACGGGGTTCGTGGACGCGGAACCTGCGAGCAGGAAACTCATGTTCATCAGCGCCCCGAAGAAGGCCGCGAGGCCCGTCAGCGCCCCGAGCACGAGCCCGATACCGACGGCCAGCTCGCCGAAGGTGATGACCCACCCGAACCATGTCTGGTGGTTCCCTTCGATCAAGACGTTGATGAAGTCGCGATACCACTCGTAGCTGATCGGCGGGCGACCCTGTCCGGCCTCGGGGATGCGCACCGCGTTCGCCCAATAGCCGGCCAGCGACGCGCCGCCATCGATCCAGCCGCCGTCGGCGAGCTTGTGCCAACCGGCCTCGATCCAGGCGAAGCCGAGGAAGACGCGGATCGGCAGCCAGAAGAATCCGGCACGCGTGTTGCTGAACAGGAAGGTCGCGAACCGCGGGCCCTCGATCTCGATGGCGTCGCCGCCGGGCGACTTGCGGTCCTGGAACAGGACGACGAGCAGGGCGAGGAACGAGACCCAGAACCCCAACACGACAAGGTCGTGGACGGCGCCCTCAGGCGGCTCGACCCAGGGATTCGCGGCGTAGAAGAGGAGGACGGCGGCGATCACGCCGAGCGCCTTCGCCAGTGTTCGACGGTCCATGATCCCTCTGCTCCTTTCTCGACGCCACTCCGGTGGCGCCATACTGGTCGACCGATGGATCCGTCCTCATTAGATGGGTTCGGCGCGCCAAGGACCCGAGCCTAACGACCGGAATGTCGGGGTCCATTCGGCCCGTCCGGTGCCGAATGTGGGGGGGCCGGCTCGCCGATGCGCGCCTCTGGCCGCCGATGCGGGCACCTGGCCGCCGATGCGGGCCCCTGGCCGCCGATGCGGGCCCCTGGCCGCCGATGCGGGCCCCTGGCCGCCGATGCGGGCCCCTGGCCGCCGATGCGGGCCCCTGGCCGCCGATGCGGGCCCCTGGCCGCCGATGCGGGCACCTGGCCGCCGATGCGGGCCCCTGGCCGCCGATGCGGGCCCCTGGCCGCCGATGCGGGCCCCGATATGTCTCAGAGCCTTATGTCGACGGGTCGGGCCGGTTATGGGCTCGATCTGACCAGCATCTTGAGCGTGGGCCGTCCGTTCGTGGCGCCGTTTTGTGGGCCGGCTTGCCCGTTATGCCCTCGATGGGCCGCTGATACGACTGGGAGGCTTACGCGGTGCGGCACCGCGCGCTAACCGGTGAGCGCCGACCGTGAGCGTGCGAGGTGCGCGATGCGCGATGCGCGATGCGCGGCGCCGTGCGCGGCCCGCGGTTGCGTGGTCGTGGTACTCGCGCGCCGCCGCGCCACGATCCGACCTCAAACCGAACGTCTGGTCGAAATGAGCGGACATGCCTATACTCCACGTCCCGTGAGTGAGCCCGCCGCCGCCGATCCGCTGGCGCCCTTCAGCCCGGCTGTCCGAGCGTGGTTCGAGGCGAGCTTCGAGGCCCCCACGGACGCCCAGGCCCGTGGCTGGGCCGCCATCGCCGCCGGTCACCACACGCTCATCCACGCCCCCACGGGGAGCGGCAAGACCCTGGCCGCGTTCCTGTGGGCCCTGGACCGGCTCGCGACGAACCCGACACCAGCGCGCGTCAAGGGCGGGCCGCGCGTCAAGGGCGGGCCGCGCATCAAGGGCGGGCCGAGCGCCAAGAGCGGGCCGGGCGCAAAAAGCGGGCCGCCCGGCACGGTCCGCGTCCTCTACATCTCCCCGCTGAAGGCGCTCACCTACGACGTCGAGCGGAACCTCAACGCACCGCTCACCGGGATCGGCCACGCGGCGCAGCGACTCGGCGGCACCCCGCCCGTGATCAGCGTCGCCAGCCGCACCGGCGACACCCCTTCCGAAGACCGTCGGAAGATCGCCAGAAACCCGCCGGACATCCTCATCACGACCCCGGAATCGCTCTACCTGATGCTCACGAGCGCGGCCCGCGACGTCCTCCGCGGCGTCGAGCACGTCATCGTCGACGAGGTTCACGCGATCGCTGGCACCAAGCGTGGCGCCCACCTGGCGCTCAGCCTGGAACGCCTTGAGGCCCTGCGGCCCGCGGATGCCGCGCCGCTCCAACGGATCGGCCTGAGCGCCACCCAGCGTCCGCTTGACGCGATCGCCCGTTTCCTCGCCGGCGTGGGCCCAGGTCGGGATGTCACGATCGTGGACGCCGGCACACGCAAGCCGCTGGAACTTCAGGTCATCGTCCCGGTCGACGACATGTCGAAGATCGGCGAGCTCCTGCCGCTCGACGAACAGCCAGGCGGCCCGGCCACCGGCCCCGACGGCCGCAACAGCATCTGGCCGGCGATCCACCCGCGGATCCTCGAACTCATCCGCGCCCATCGCAGCACGATCGTCTTCACGAACAGCCGTCGCCTCGCCGAGCGTCTCGCGCAGCGACTCAATGAGCTCGCCGGTGAGGACCTGGTCCGCGCCCACCACGGCAGCATCGCGCGCGAACAGCGCCTTTCGATCGAGGAGGACCTCAAGGCCGGCCGACTCCCCGCGTTGGTCGCCACCTCCAGCCTCGAACTGGGCATCGACATGGGCGCCGTGGACCTCGTGATCCAGGTCGAATCGCCCACCAGCGTCGCCCGCGGCCTCCAGCGCGTGGGTCGAGCCGGGCATCAGGTCGGCGCGCCGTCGAAGGGCGTGATCTTCCCGAAGTACCGCGGCGACCTGCTCGAAGTCGCGACGGTGACGCGGCGGATGCACGAGGGCGCCATCGAGGCCACCGTCATCCCGCGCAACCCGCTTGACGTCCTCGCGCAGCAACTCGTGGCGATGACCGTGATGGACCGCTGGACCGTCGCGGATCTCCTCGCCACCGTCACCCGGGCCGCACCGTACGAGACGCTCAGCCGCGACCTGCTCGAAGGCGTCCTGGGGATGCTTGCTGGCGCCTATCCGTCCGATGAGTTCGCCGAACTCAAGCCGCGCGTCGTGTGGGACCGGGTCGCCGATACCGTGGAGGGTCGTCGGGATGCCCGCGTCGTCGCCGTGACCAGTGGCGGCACGATCCCGGATCGGGGGCTGTTCGGGGTGTTCATGACCGGCGAGGCGGGCACGCCCGGACGGCGGGTCGGCGAACTCGACGAGGAGATGGTCTACGAGCTCCGCGCGGGGATGCACGGCGACGTCATCGTCCTCGGGGCCAGCAGCTGGCGCGTCGACGAGATCGGGCACGACCGGGTCACCGTCACGCCCGCGCCGGGCGTCCCGGGCAAGCTGCCGTTCTGGAAGGGCGACGCGGTGGGGCGTCCGATCGAACTCGGCCGCGCGATGGGGGCGTTCGTCGGCGAGCTCGAGGCCGACCTCGCGAAGGGCGCCAAGGGTCGGCGGGCGGCCACGACGCGACTCCGCGAGGAGCACGACCTCGACGAGCGCGCGGCCGACAACCTGCTCGCCTATCTCGACGACGAGCGTGAGGCCACCGGCGCGCTGCCCACCGACCGCCGGATCGTCATCGAGCGCTTCCGCGACGAGCTTGGCGACTGGCGGCTGTGCATCCTCTCCCCGTTCGGTGGCCGGGTGCATGCGCCGTGGTCGCTCGCCATCGAAGCGCGGCTCCAGGAACGGCTCGGGCTCGAGGTCCAGACGATCTGGTCCGACGACGGGATCGCCATCCGCCTGCCCGAGGGCGACGCGCCGCTCGACGGGATCGAGGCGCTCCTGTTCCCCGAACCGGACGAGGTCGAGGACCTGGTGGTCGGCGCGGTCGCGACGTCGTCGCTGTTCGCCAGTCGGTTCCGCGAGAACGCGGCCCGTGCGCTGCTACTCCCCCGGCGGCGGCCAGGCACTCGCACTCCGCTCTGGCAGCAGCGGCAGCGAGCCGCGGACCTGCTCGCCGTGGCCTCGCGCTATGGCAGCTTCCCGATCCTGGTCGAGACGTACCGCGAGTGCCTGTCGGACGTGTTCGACCTGTCGGCGCTCCGTGACGTTCTCGGCGGCGTGGAGCGGCGCGAGATCGTCATCCACAGCGTCGAGACGCCGCGGGCCAGCCCGTTCGCGGGGAGCCTGATGTTCGACTACGTGGCCGCCTACATGTACGACGGCGACACCCCGCTCGCCGAGCGCCGCGCGGGCGCGCTGACGCTGGACCGCGACCTGCTGCGCGAGCTGCTCGGCCAGGAGGAGCTGCGCGAGCTGCTCGACCCGGAGGCCCTCGCCGATCTGGAACTGTCACTCCAGGCGCTCACCGACGACCGACACGCGACGACGGTCGACGGCGTCCATGACCTCCTCCGCCGACTCGGCGACCTCTCGATCGACGAGCTCGGCGCTCGCGTCGACGGCGGCATCGAGACGGCGACGGCGTGGGTCGACGCGCTCGCCGGCGCTCGCCGCGCGATCAGGACCCGGATCGCCGGGGAGGAGCGCTGGATCGCGATCGAGGACGTCGCCCGCTATCGCGACGGCGTGGCGGTTTCAGCGCCTGTCGGCGTGCCGGAGGCCTTCCTCGGGCGGGTCGTGGGGGCACTCGATGGGTTGGTTGCCCGCTACGCGCGAACGCACGGCCCGTTCCTCACGGCCGATCCGGCGAGGCGCTGGGGTCTGCCGGAGGGGATCGTCGGCGACGCGCTCGAGCGACTCCTTGCCGCCGGCAGCGTCCTTCGTGGCGAGTTCCGTCCCGGTGGCGCCGAGCGCGAGTGGTGCGATCCGGACGTCCTGCGCCAATTGCGCCGTCGCTCGCTCGCGCGCCTGCGGCGCGAGGTGGAGCCAGTGGATCCAGCCGCGCTCGGGCGGTTCCTCCCCGAGTGGCACGGGATCATGGCCGCGGGCGCTGCCGGGACCCCGTTCCGTGGCTCCGCGGCCCTCGAACGGCTCGCGGAGGTGGTCGACCAGCTCGCCGGCGTGGCGATCCCCGCCTCGGTGCTGGAACGGGACGTGCTGCCGGCACGGATCGCGGGCTACCAGCCGCGTCTGCTCGATGAACTTGGGTCGCTGGGCGAGGTGACGTGGGTGGGGCGGGGGAGTCTGGGTCGCGACGACGGCCGGGTCGTCCTCGTGCGGCCGGGTCGCGACCTGCTCCGACCAACCGGCCTGCCCGACGGCACGGAACGTCCGACCGGCACGCGACATGACGCGATCCGCGAACACCTCGCCCAGCGCGGCGCCTCCTTCTATCGCGACCTGCATCGGGCGGCGGGCGGTGGCACGGACCGCGACGTGCTTGACGCGCTCTGGGACCTCGTGTGGGCCGGCGAGGTCACGAACGACACCTTCGCACCCCTGCGGGCCCTGCGCTGGAAGCGATCGGGGAGCACGCCGACCCGCCCGCGTCGACCGGGCCGCCTCACCGCGCTCGGGCCACCGGAGGCGGCCGGACGCTGGTCCCTCGTCGAACCGCCCACCGGCTCCACCACGGAGCGGCTCCACGCCCAGTCGCTCGCGATGCTGGAGCGCCACGGGGTGCTGACCCGTGAGGCGGTTGCCGCGGAGGGACTGGACGGCGGCTTCAGCGCCGTCTATCCGGTCCTTCGAGCACTCGAGGACGCCGGCCGGATCCGGCGCGGCTATTTCGTCGATGGGCTCGGCGCCGCGCAATTCGCCCTGGCCGGCGCGCTCGACCGACTTCGTTCCGTCCGAGATCCCGACGATGGCGGCCGGGGACCCGCAGTCCACCTGTTGGCCGCCGCCGATCCCGCCAACCCGTACGGTGCCGCGCTGGCGTGGCCGCGCCGCGATGACCACGACCGGCGTCCGATCCAGCGCGCGGCCGGGGCCTACGTCGTGCTGGTCGACGGGATCGCCGCGCTGTACCTGGAACGGGGCGGGTCAACGCTCCAGACCCTTGCCCCGTTCGACCATCCGGAGACGGCCGCCACCGCCGTCCGCGCGATCTCCGGGTTGGTGACATCTTCGCGGATGCGGGAACTCGTCATCCGCAAGGTGGATGGCCTGCCGGTCGCCGGATCACCGCATCGCCAGGCGCTGCTCGACGGGGGCTTCACCACCGCCTACCGCGGCCTGACCTGGCGGGACGCCCGCTCGTCAGGGGGTCGTCAGGGGTAGGAGCGTCCCCTCGATCCGGCCGGTGACCGTGATCCCGCCGTTGTCGAGCGAGATGTCGATGTCGCACGCGATCCGATAGCCGCCGGCACCGTCGTGGACCGCCGTCACGACGCCCTGCCGGTCGCCGCAGCCCGGGAACGCGTGGGCGGCGGTGTCTTCAAGGGTCGACGGACCCGGTGGGCAGGCGACGCCCCACGCATCGTCGAAGAAGACCTGAAGCTCGAAGTCCGCGCCCACCGGCCCGAACATGAGCGCCTGAGCGATGCCGTCGTAGGCGGTGGTTTGGATCGCCGTCTCGAGCGTCCCCTCCTCGTGCGTCGCCGGTTCGCAGCCGACGTGCTCGAGGTCGTAGGCATAGGTGCTCTTGCCAGGCATGGCCACGAACTGGCCGAGGTCCTGTTCGAGGACGAGGTCCATGCGGCCACTCACGTCCCAGATCTCCGCGGCCACCGGCGAGGTCCGGGCGGTGGTCGTCGCCTGCCAGGTGATCGTCCCGCCGACGATCGCGGGGCTCGGCGTCGGGGTCGGATCGGGTGTCGGTGTCGGCGTCGGCGATGGGTCGAGTGGCGCGGTCCCGGTGTCGTCGGGCGTCGGTTCCACGGTCGGTGGATGATCCGGTGCTGGTGGGCTGGAGTCGACGACGGTCGAGCCACACGCGACCAGCAGCGCGAGGGCGGCGACGATCATCGCGGTCGGTGTGGCGCGCATCCGTGCTCCCCTGGCGTCCGGAAGGTACGTGCGCGACCATACACGCCGTCACGCGACTCGTCCCCCGAAGGCCAGGAGGCCGCAGTGCCGGAAGGCGACACGCTCCATCGGACCGCCGCCGGATTGCGTCCGCACCTCGTCGGGCGGACCGTGACGGCGGCACGTGCCTCCGGGCCCGGCCCGATGCCACAGGTGGGGCGGCTGATCGGTCAGCGGATCCACGCGGTCGAGGCGATGGGCAAGAACCTGCTGATCCGGTTCGACAGCGGGCTGGAGATCCGGACGCATCTGCGCATGCACGGGTCGTGGCATCGCTATCGACCCGGGGAGCGCTGGAAGCGACCGCCGTCGCGGGCGCGGCTCGTCATCGAGGTCCCGGGTGCGGTCGCGGTCTGCTTTGATGCCCCGGTCGTCGAACTGCTCGAGACGCGGGCCGAAGCGCTCCACCCGGCACTTGGGCGGCTCGGGCCGGATCTGCTCAAGCCGGACTTCGATGTCGACGAGGCCCACCGGCGGTTGCGCCTCCCGGAGCGCGCCAGCGTCGAGATCGCCGTGGCGTTGCTGGACCAGCGGGCGCTCGCCGGGATCGGCAACGTCTACAAGAGCGAGATCCTGTGGATCGAGCGGGTGTCGCCGTTCACCCCGGTCGCCGACCTCGACGACGGGACGCTCGACCGCCTGATCGCGACGGGCCGCCGCCTGCTCCTGGCGAACGCGGCCTCCACGCGCGGTCCGGAGCGGGTCACGACTGCCGGCGACCGCGGCGCGCCAGGCCCGTTGTACGCCTATCGCCGCGGCGGTCGACCGTGTCGCCGCTGCCGGACCCCGATCCGGTCACAGCTCCAGGGCACGGACCTGCCCCGGCTCACGTACTGGTGCCCGACGTGTCAGGTGTCGCCCTGATCCGGGCCGCCGCCGGACCCTGTGTCTCGTGCCGTGGCGCGGTCGCTGGCGACGTCGGCTGCGCGTCAGGCGTCGAGGCGTGACGTGGAGCGGTTGGATCGACCCAAACGGCCGCGGCACGGTGATCGAACGTCGAGCTGCTGTCGCCCGTGTCGCCCGGTACCGTGGGGCGGTCGCGCGTCCCCACGACGTCCCACCCCCGGGACCGTGTCGCCCTGATCTGACGCCCGGGTATCATCCCGACGATGTGCGAGCACTTCATCGTCCGAGCGCGCGAGCCGTTCCGGCTTGACGAGCTGTGGCCGTTCGCCGAGAAGCTGGAGCGCTACGGGATCGCCGGGTTCGGCTGGGGCGCGGCCTGGCTGAACGCCGATGGGCGCCTCGGTTCGTACCGAGACGTTCGCGCGTTCCGTGACGATCCTGGTCGCGGCGCCGTCGGTGCCCAGGAGACGACGGCCGCGCTCGTGCATCTCCGTCGCCCGACGCGGCTCTCCACGCTGAGTCTCGCGGATACCCAGCCATTCCCCGATCCGGCGGGCCGGTTCGTGTTCAGCCACAACGGCGACCTGCGCGACTACCGATCGATGCGCGACACGTACCGGTCCCAGGGTCGCATCAGCGGCCGCGCCGATACCGAGGTCGGCGCTCGCTGGCTCGAAGATGCCTGGCAGTCGGGCGACGACGCCGGACCACAGCTGGCGTCCCTGCACGATCGCTTCGGCGGGCAGGCGAACTTCGCGCTCCTCGTCGACGACGGCGGAACGCATCACTACGCCGGGAACGCGGAGAATCGCGTCTTTGCGTTCCGGATGGGCCGGTTCGGGATCGTCTCGACCGGCATCTATTCACTGGATCGGTCACTGTTCCGGTTCGTGGTGCCCGGTGCCGAAGCGCGGCGCCTGATCCCGCTGGGATCAACGGTCTCGCTTGGGGGGGATGGCACGCCCGTCGCATAGGCGTACGATGCCGCGAGCGGATCATCGTCCCGGCTTCGAGAGGTCGATGTCATGGCCATCGGTCACACCGATGCGACCATCCCCGGCGACAGCGGCGCCCGACCCACGGCGCTGCTCCCGGTCGGCCAGCTCATCCGGATCTCGCTCTACTGGCTCGGTCTCACCGCGATCGATGGTGCCGTCGGGCTGTTCATCCAGAACCGGCTGAACTTCGGCGGCTTCGCGGATCCGCTCGAGGTCGGCCGGATCTCGTTCCTGCTCTCGATCCCGGTCGCGATCATCTCCATCCTCGTCCAGCCGACGATCGGCTCGATCAGCGACTACACGGTCAGTCGCTGGGGACGGCGCAAGCCGTACATCGTCGTCGGCTCGCTGCTGGATCTGATCTTCCTCGCCGGGATCGCGACAGCCAACGATGCCCTCGCCCTCGGCGCGGCCGCGGCGCTCCTGGCGATCAGCACCAATGTCGCCCGCGGCCCATTCCAGGGGTACGTGCCCGATCTCGTGGCTCCGAGCCAGGTCGGCCTGGCCAGCGCGCTGGTCGGCATGATGCAGATCCTCGGCAACGTGACCGGGTTCATGGCCGTGACCGTCGCGGTGATCCTGGGTCGGATCGAGCTGGCGATCGCGGTCGTGGCGATCGTGGAATTGCTCACGATGATCGCCGTGGTCGCGCGCGTCGGCGAAGGCCAGCCACCCCGGCCGCGGGCGGGCAAGTCCTGGTCGGCCATCGCACGAGAGACGTGGGGCACGGACGTGCTCAAGGAGCGCTCGTACGTGTGGTTGCTCGCGTCACGCTTCTTCTTCCTGATGGGCGGCGCGATGCTCGTGAATTACATCATCACGTACCTGAAACAGACGCATGGCCTGAACGAGGAAGCCGCGAACACCACCAACCTGGTCATGCTCGTGACGATCGTCGTCGCCAACGTGCTCGCGATCGTCCCGTCCGCGAGGCTGTCGGACCGGATCGGCCGCAAGCCCGTGATCTACGCGAGCTGTGTCATCGGGTTCATCGGGGTCATGCTCGCGGCGTTCTCGCCGTCGATCCCTCTCGCGATCGTGGGCGGCGCGTTGTTCGGTGCGTCGGCCGGGACGTTCCTCGCCGTGGACTGGGCGTTGATGACGGACATCATCCCCAAGGCCGCCTCGGGGCGATATATGGGGCTCTCGAACGTGGCGACGACCGCCTCGACCCTCATCGCGGTCGCGACCGGGGGGCTCCTCCTCGACGCGGTCAACATCGCGCTGGGCCTCGGGTCTGGCCCGCGGGCGGCCTACGCCCTGGGCGCGGTGTACTACGTGGTCGCGGCGCTCACGTTGCGACCGGTCGTCGAGCCGCCGCGTCTCGCTGGTCCCGCCAGCGATACAGCCACGGGATGAACGCCCACAGGTAGACCAGGAAATCGAGACGGATGGGGCGGCCACCGAAGCCGAAGAGCGTCTGGAGCTGGACGATCGTCAGCGGCAGGGTCAGCAAGCTGAGCAGCACCGACGCCGCGAGCCAGCCGAGGCCCCACAACCGGGCGCGGCGCGACAGGATCGGCCAGTGGATGATCGGTAGCCACTTCATCCAGGTCGCCAGGGCCCACAGCAGACCCGCGGTCCGTGGGCCGGCGAACTGTGCTGCCCAGAGCATCAGCACCAGCAGCAGGTTGATATTGCCGGTGTCGAGGTTGGCTCCGAACGGGAAGGCCAGACCCGCCACGACGACCGCCGTCGGGAGCGGGCGTCGGCTGTACGCCCAGTGGAACGTCCAGAGCAGCGCGAGGATCGTGCCGCCGCGCCAGACGAACCAGGCCACGTCCCACGGCAGCAGGGACCACGGTGAGAACAGGGGCAGCATCCACGGGGCGTAGACATACGGCAGGAACGGTCCCGTCGGGTGATACGGATCGCCACCATTGAGCCAGAGGCGGACACCGGCCCAATAGGCTCGGGCATCCGCGCCTGCCGGCTCGCCCCGACCGGCGAGGCCGACGACGATCAGCGTGAGCGTGACGCTGACGAGGAGGATCGCGGCCAGCCGCCGACGATCGCGCAGCCGCCGGATCTCGCGCCGCAGCGCGCGTCGCAGCACGCCGGCCCGCCGGCGCGTCGGGCGATCCACCACGTCGGAGAGGTCGACGACGATCCGGCCGGGGCCCCGCGCGGATCCCGGGATCGGGCGGAGCGTGACGGGCTCGTCGGGGTCGGCCATGTCGCGGCGGATTCTCGCACGCCCGGCGGGTCCCGGCGGTCGATCGACGCGGAAGGACCGGTCGAGGCGCTATCCTCTCCGCCATCCAGCGCCGCAGCCCGTGGAGCCCGTGACCGAAGGGACCGTCATCATCATCGGCGGGGCTGAGGACAAGGTCCGGGACCGGGTCATCCTCAGTCGCTTCGTGGCGCTCGCCGGTGGGCCGGACGCCACGATCGCAGTGATCTCGACGGCGTCGTCGCTGGGCCTCGAGGCCGGGGAGCGCTACAAGTCCGTGTTCGGGGAGCTTGGGGTGACCCGCGTCAAGCCGCTCCACGCGGTCACCAGGGCGCAGGCGAACGACGAACAATCCGTGCTCGCGATGCGCGACGTGACCGGCATCTTCCTGACCGGCGGGAACCAGCTGCGCCTCTCGTCCACGCTCGGTGGCACCAGGCTCGCCGACGCCATCCTGGACCGATTCCGTGCCGGCGCCGCGGTCGCCGGGACCTCGGCCGGCGCCTCGGCGATGTCGAGCCACATGATCGCGTTCGGGGCGTCTGGCGCGACGCCGAAGCATCGGATGGCCCAGATCTCGGCCGGCCTCGGGGTGATCCCGGGCGTCATCGTGGATCAGCACTTCCAGCAGCGGAACCGGCTGGGCCGGCTGCTCAGCCTGATCGCCCAGAACCCGTCGCTGCTCGGACTCGGGGTCGACGAAGACACGGCGGGCGTCGTCGGCCCCGACGGCGTCCTCGAGGTCATCGGTCGGGGGTCGATCACGGTCGTCGACGGCGCCAGGTCGGAGACTGATGCCTGGGAAGTCCGCGGCCATCGCCCGCTGATGATCAGCGGCGTCGTCCTCCACTCCCTGCCGGCCGGCTACAAGTTCGATATCCGCCACCGCGAACGGGTCCAGAGCCCGACGCTCCATGCCCTGCCCGGCGGCGAGGCCGCCTCCAGCTGACGTCCCTCGCCGATCGAGGAGGTTTTCGTGGCCCAGACCGCTCCAGCGCCTCGTGCCAAGCGCCGCCGCGCTGCCGCGTCGGCCGACGCGCCGTCGGCCGGCCCGCTGCCCACGCTGCGCATCCTCGAAACGCGTGTCCTGCGCGGCCCGAACTACTGGGCGCGTGAGCCCGTCATCCGGATGCTGGTGGACCTCGGGACGCTCGAGGACTACCCCTCGAACAAGCTGCCGAACTTCACCGACGCCCTGGTCGCGCTCATCCCGACGCTGGAGGATCACGCCTGTTCGCTCGGGCGGCGCGGTGGGTTCATCAGCCGGCTGCGCGACGGGACGTGGACCGGTCACATCGCCGAGCACATCGCGCTGGAATTCCAGAACCTTGCCGGGACGGACGTCCGGCACGGCAAGACGCGGTCCGCCGGTCCGCACGGTCAGTACAACTGCATCTACGAGTATCGCGAGGAGCAGGTGGGCCTGGATGCGGGCAAGATGGCCGTCCGGCTCGTCAATCACCTCGTCGCGCCCGATGACCCCGAGGTCTTCTTCGACTTCGCCCCGGAACTCGAACGCCTGATCCGTCTCGCCGAGCGCTCCGCGTTCGGCCCATCGACGCAGGCGCTCATCGATGAGGCGGTCAGCCGGGATATCCCATTCATCCGGCTCGATCGCCACTCGCTCGTCCAGTTCGGCCATGGCGTCCACCAGCAGCGGATCCGGGCCACCATGACCTCGCGGACGTCGGCGATCGGTGTCGACATCGCGTCGGACAAGAGCCTCACGAATCGTCTGCTCGAGTCGGCGGGATTGCCGGTCCCTCGTTCCGAGCTCGTCGATACCGAGGAGGGCACGGTCGCGGCCGCGCGCCGGATCGGCTTTCCGTGCGTCGTCAAGCCGCTCGATGGCAATCACGGTCGGGGGGTCAACCTGGATCTCCGCTCCGACGACGCGGTCCGCGCCGCCTTCCACGACGCTCGGAGCGAGAGCCGCTCGGGTGACCTTGTGGTCGAGAGCTACGTCGCCGGCAACGACTATCGATGTCTCGTGATCGGCGGGAAGGTCGCCGCCATCGCCGAACGGGTCCCCGCATCGGTCGTCGGCGACGGGGAGCACACCGTCCGCGAGCTCGTCGACGAAGCGAACCGCGACCCCCGGCGGGGTATCGGCCACGAGAAGGTCCTGACCCGGATCAAGATCGATGAGGCGGCGGTCGCGCTCGTGCTCGCGCAGGACCATGCCCTCGATTCGGTGCCGGAGGCCGGCGTCCGAGTCAAGCTCGCCCTGACCGGCAACATGTCCACCGGCGGCACATCCATCGATCGGACGATGGAAGCCCACCCCGACAATGTCGAGATCGCCGAGACCGCGGCGCAGATCGTGGGTCTGGATGTGGCGGGCATCGACTTCATCTGCCCGGACATCACCGCACCCGTTCGCGAGGTGGGCGGCGCCATCGTCGAAGTCAACGCCGCGCCCGGGTTCCGCATGCACACCCACCCCACGGAAGGCGAGCCGCAGTACGTCGCCCGACCCGTCATCGATTCCCTGTTCCCGGCCGGGTCCTCGGCCCGCATCCCGATCCTCGCGGTGACCGGCACCAACGGCAAGACCACGACGGTCCGGATGATCGCCCACATCCTCAAGCTGATGGGCCGTCGTGTCGGGATGACCTCGACCGACGGCATCGTGGTGGACGGTCGGCTCATCAAGAAAGGCGACATGTCGGGCCCGCGCTCCGCGCTGACGGTCCTGCAGAACCCGACCGTGGACACCGCGGTCTTCGAGGTGGCCCGTGGAGGGATCCTGCGCGAAGGGCTCGGCTACGACCGCAACGATGTGGCCGTCGTCACCAACGTGACCGGCGATCACCTGGGTCTCGGTGGCATCGACTCCATCGGCCAGCTCGCGAACGTCAAGGGTGTCGTCGTGGAGGCCGTGCCGCGCTCCGGGACGGCCGTCCTCAACGCGGATGACACGCACGTCTATCGGATGGGTCGGCATTGCGCGGGCCGGGTCGTGCTCTTCAGCATGTCGACGACCAAGGGCGACGTCGGGTTCGACCGCGTCGACGGGCACACCGGTCGGGGCGGAGCGGCGTTCTGCCTGGAGGCGAAGCCCGAGGGGGAGCTCATCGTCCTCAAGCTCGGGTCTCGCACGATGCCCGTGCTCTACACGCACCTGATCCCGGCGACGTTCGGCGGGCGCGCCCGGATGAACGTGGCCAACGCGTTGGCGGCGGCGGCGGCGGCGTGGGCCTCGGGCGCGCACCTCCACGACATCCGTCAGGGGTTGCGGACGTTCTCGACGTCCTTCTTCCAGGCGCCGGGCCGCCTCAACCTGATCGACGTCGGTGGGGTTCGAGTCGTGATCGACTACTGCCACAACGTGGATGGCATGCGCCACCTGTCCGACTTCGTGAACCGGATGATGGTCGACCCGGTGAACAAGGCCGGCCGGGTTGGGCCGTCCGGCAAGGCACAGCGCAGCGGCCGCGCCATCGGCGTCCTGGGCATCCCCGGCGACCGCCGCGACGAGGATCAGCGCGAGTACGGGGCGATCGCCTCCACCGCGTTCGACGAGATCATCGTCCGCGAGGACAAGAACCTGCGAGGTCGAGCGCCCGGGGAATCCGCGTCAAACGTCCTCGAGGGAGTCAAGGCCGCCAAGGTCGCGGGCGGCGTCCGCACCGGCCGGGCCGAGAAGGTCCTCGACGAGATGGCGGCGGTCCGTGTCGCGCTCCGGCGGGCCATCCCCGGCGATCTCGTGGTCTGCTGCGTCGACGACGCGATCAGCGTGTATCGCGAGGCCATGGCCGCCTCGGGCTCGTCGCGCGGCGGTTCGGCCTTCGCGGACCCGGGCGAACTCGAAGCGCCCGAAGGCTGAGTCAGGCGCGTGGACTGGCGGGCTCGGCTGCGCTACCGCTTCGACGAATTCATGGGTCGGGGCACGATCGCCCTCATCTTCGGGCTGGGGGTCATCTCGGTCGTCCTGATCGTCGTGGTGGCGATCGTGGTCCTGGTCGCCGGGTTCGCCGACGACCAGGACCTGGACTTCCCGGCACTCCTGAGATATGGCCTGTTGCGCACGCTCGACCCGGGGACGATGGGCGGCGACCAGGGGACCGGTGGCTTCCTGCTCTCGATGTTCGTGATCACGCTTGGTGGGATCTTCGTGATCAGCACGCTCATCGGCATCCTGAACACCGGCCTCGAGGGCAAGCTCGCGGAGCTGCGCAAGGGTCGCTCGGCCGTGGTCGAGCGCGACCACACGGTGATCCTGGGGTGGTCGCAACAGATCCACACGGTCGTCGCGGAGATCATCGCCGCGAACGAGAACCAGTCGGGTCGCGCGATCGTGATCCTCGCCGATCGCGACAAGGTCGAGATGGAGGAGGAGATCCGCTCGCGGGTCGGCAAGACGGGTCGAACCAAGATCGTCTGTCGCTCCGGCAGCCCGATGGACATCGACGACCTGCGCATCGCCAGCCTTGCGTCGGCGCGGTCCATCGTGATCCTTGCTCCGGAGGGCGACGAGCCCGACGCCGACGTGATCAAGTCGATCCTCGCGATCACCAACGACCCGAACCGGCGACCCGAGCCGTACCACGTCGTCGCCGAGATCCGGGATCGATCCAACCTCGATGTCGCCCGCATGGTCGGCCGCGACGAAGTGGAGCTGATCCTGTCCGAGGAGGTCATCTCCAGGATCACGGCGCAGACCTGCCGTCAATCCGGCCTATCCGTCGTCTACTCGGAGTTGCTCGACTTCGCCGGCGACGAGATCTACCTGACAGAACAACCGTCCATGACCGGTCAGGCGTATGGCGAGACGCTCGCGGCGTTCGAGGATGCATCGGTCATCGGGCTGCTGCCGGTCGGCGGGACGCCCCATCTCAACCCGGCGGCAGACACGATGGTCGGGCCGGGTGACCGGTTGATCGTCATCGCCGGCGACGATGATCGGATCAACCTCGCCGGATCGCGTCCGGTCATCGACGAGACATGGCTGCGATCGGGCGCGCCAGGATCGGCGACGCGCGAACGCACGCTCGTCCTCGGCTGGAATCGTCGGGCGCCGTCGATCATCCGCGAACTCGATGCGTACGTCGCTTCAGGGTCGGAGACGGCGGTCCTCGCCCACGGCTCCACCATCGAGGCCGACATCGACCAGCTCCGCTCGACGCTGGTCGCGCAGCAGATCCGGTTCGAGCACGGCGACGCCACGGATCGGGCGACGCTCGAGGGGTTGGGAGTCGAGACCTTCGATCACATCATCGTCCTGTGCTACGACACGCTCGACGCGGGTCGGGCCGACGCAAGAACGCTCGTCACGCTGCTCCACCTCCGAGACATCGCCTCGCGGCTTGACCGCGACTTCTCCATCGTCAGCGAGATGCTCGACCTGCGCGACCGCGCCCTGGCGGAGGTGGCGCGCGCGGATGACTTCATCGTCAGCGATCGCCTGATCAGCCTGATGATCGCCCAGGTCGCCGAGTCGAAACACCTCAACGCGGTCTTCGCGGACCTGCTCGACCCGAACGGTTCCGAGATCTACCTCAAGCCGGCCGGCGATTACGTCGTGCTGGATCGGGCCGTGCCGTTCGGGGCGGTGCTCGAGGCCGCCCGCCGACGGGGTGAGACCGCCTTCGGCTTCAGGATCGCGGCAACGGCCGACGATGCGTCGGCGGCCTACGGCGTCACGGTCAATCCGCGTAAGTCGTCCCCGGTCACGTTCAGCGCGGCGGACCGGATCGTCGTTCTCGCGGAGGCGTAGGCGTGCCCTTGCTTCGTGGCGCGACACTCGGTGCCCGCCCGTGGGTCATGCGGATGCGCTGGGTGGACCTGCTGTTTGCCCACTGGGTCGTCGACGCGGACGCACTTCGCGCGCTGATCCCCGCCGAACTGGACCTGGACACGTATGAGGGCCGAGCCTACCTCGGCATCGTCCCGTTCCTCATGGAGGACGTCGGGGCCCGCTTCCTGCCCGCGCCACCCGTCGCCGGGGCGTTCCCTGAACTCAACGTCCGGACCTACGTCCGGCACGGGAACCGCGCTGGCGTGTGGTTCCTGAGCCTCGATGCGGGCAGCCGCGTCGCGGTGGAGGGCGCACGCGCCGCGTTCAACCTCCCGTACTACGAGGCCGACATGCGGGTCGGCCGGGTCCGCGACGTCGTCGACTACCGCTCCATCCGCGTGGATCAGCGTGGCGCCCCGGCGAAATTCGAGGCGCGTTATCGACCGACCGGTCCGGTGGAGCTGGCCCGTCCGGGGTCACTTGAGGCGTGGCTGACCGATCGCTGGCGGCTGTTCGCGCAAGCGCCCGATGGGCGGATCATGCGGACCGAGATCCGGCACCGACCGTGGCCGCTCCAGCCGGCCGCCGCCCGGATCCAGGTCGAGACGATGGCCGCGGCTCACGGCCTGGCGATTCCCGATGAGCCGCCGCACCTGCGGTTCGCGGCGCGACTGGACGTCGTGGCGTGGTGGCCACGCCCGAGTCATGCGGGCCCCGGCGTCCCCGTCGAGGCGAGTGCTGACGGACCGGGCTGACGACCGACCGTCGAGTCGGCCCGCCCGCGCCACCAGATCGCGACGGGCGCGACAAGCAGGACCAGGGCGCCCCAGTACAGCGAGGGCGTCGCGAGCACGGTCCCCAGGGCCACGAGCGACGGGCGGAGAGTCGCGATCAACGCCAGGCCGATCGGGAAGCGGAGCAGGAACGGGATCGGGACCTGCGGGCCGAACGTGAGCCCGAGGGCGGCGAGCAGGTGGCCGATCCAGCCGGGCCACAGCCAGAGCCACGGAACGGTGACCAGCACCAGGACAGCAAGGGTGAGGAGCGCGATCCGACCATCGCGCGGCCGGACGGCGAAGAACGGCACCACCTTCGCGAGCGCGGTCGCGACGGCGAGTCGCGGATCGCCGCGGACGGCGGCCACGATCCCAGCCGCCACGATGAGGTTGATGTTCCCGCCGGCGAATTCGAAGGCAACGAGCGGAAACCAGCACAGGACCCCGGCCGCAACCCATGACCCGCCGATGATCCGCAGGGACAGGATCCCGGCGGCGATGACGACCGCGTGCAGCCCGGCGATCGGCAGCGGCGAGAGCAGGGCGAAGAGCAGGACCCATGGTGGGCCGTACTGGAACGTCCGCTCGTGGTCGTCGTGGATGACCCAGATCGGCTCACCGTCGAGGAATGCGCGCCCAGCCGCCTGGTAGACCTCGAGGTCGGCGGACGCGCCGAGACCGAACTGTCCCGACCGCCAGCCGACGATCAGGAGCGCCAGCGTGAAGGCGACGCCACCCGCCGCTGCCGCGAAGGTCGCGCGGACGGGGAGCGCCGACACGCCCGGATCGACCCGCCGGCATGGGCCGCGACGTGGACGCCGTCAGCCCCGGCCAGGCAGGGGTCGGCCTTACGGCATGTTCGACTGGACCGTTCGAACGATGCCCACGATCATCACGCCCGCGATGACGATCAGTGCGAGGCCGACCAACATCTCCACGAGTGCACCCTCCGACCAGCGTGTCGCGGTCATGGCCGCCCACGCCGGCGATGATGCGCCGTCCGCGGCCCCGCGACAAGGTGCTGCTGCGTCGGGGTCGCTCGCGGCGACCCTTGGCCCCACCGTTCGCCGGTCTGACGATCAGTCGCGCCGCGGTCGGTCCTGGAGGCGCGGCACCAGCTCGGTGAGTTCTGTGGCCACGTCGACCGGCCGTGCCCCCAGGCGCTTCAGCAGGTCGAAGACCCCGTCACGGTCCTCGTGGCACATGAGCACGACGACCCGCGCGCCGTCGACCCGACCGCCGCGCGTCCCGTGCCCGGCCGCGCCGTTGAGTTCCTTCTGCAAGGCGACGGTCTCCGAGTCGTAGATCGGGACCGTGGCCGCATCGACGCCGCCCGCGACCACGCCCGCCATCAACTCGCCGACGACCGATGCCGCGGATCGGCCGCGCAGGTAGTTCAACGTTTGCTTGATCGCGACGCGTTGCGCTCGCCGCGCGGCGATCAGGCCGATGCCGCGAAGGGTGTCGTCCGGTCGGTCGCCCGCGGTCCCGATGATCGCCGTGATCGGCGCCGCTCGCCCGGCGGCGCCACCGGCGATCCCCTCCGCGACATCGAGCACGGCCGAGATTCCCGCCTCGTTGTGGGCGAAGTCCACGATGACCACCCGTGCGCCCAGCCGGAACAGATTCAGTCGGCCGGGTGAACGCTCGGTCGATGGGCGGAAGTCGATGAGGCCGTCGCGGACCTGCTCGATGGTGGCCCCGAGTCCGCGAGCGCCGCCCGCCGCCGCCAGGGCGTTCGCGACGTTGTGGCGAGCCAGCCCGCCGATCGTGATGGGGATACGCGCGACCTCGACGATCCGCGTCTCGCGATCCCCGTTCGCCTCCACCAGCCACCCGTCGCGGGCGAGGTAGGCCCGCCCCCCGCTCGAGCGATGACGGCGGACGGTGGGCGAGCGGTGGTCGAGCGAAAACAGCGCGACGTGTGCCTGCACACGGCGAGCGACGGCGGCGACCAGCGGATCGTCCGCGTTCAGGACCGCCCAGCCGTCAGGCTTCGTGATCCGGGCGACGGTCGACTTCACCTCGGCCAGCTCGGGGAGCGTGTGGATCCCCTGGAGATCGAGGTGGTCGGAGGACACGTTCGTCAGGATGCTGACCTCATTCAATTCATACCCCATCCCGCGCAGGACGATGCCGCCCCGCGCCGTCTCCAGCACAGCGACGTCGATGTCCCGGCGACCCAGGATCTGGTGCGCTCCACCGGGCCCGGTCCAGTCCCCCGGATCGATCATCCGCTCGTCGACGAGGACGCCATCGGACGTGGTCGTGCCGACACGGCGCCCGGCGACGACCAGGATGTGCGTGATGAGCCGGGTCACCGTGCTCTTGCCATTGGTGCCGGAGATCGACACGACCGGGACGCGTCGATCGGCGTCGCGGACCCAGCCCGGTGGCGACGTCCGCGCCGCGTCGATCCGCTCGGTCCATCGCGCGAGCAACCGTGCCTGCGCACCCGTGAGCTGGGCGGACCGCGAAGGCGACACGTCACGCTCGGCGAGCGCTAGGGCGGCGGCGCTGATGACCTCGGCGCGTTCGGCGCCGATCCATGGAAACGTGACGAGCCAGTGCCCCGGGTCCGATGACTGGTGGACCGCGACTCCGCCCCGGCCCTCCTCGTGCTCGGTGCGGAGCCGGCGGATCCAGGCCACGAGGCCCGCGACCTGATCTGGCCAGCCGCGGGCCGGGATCCTGGCGCCCAACCGGACGAGCGCGTGCCGTCCGGGGTCGCGCTGGCCGTAGAAGGTCCGTCGGCGCCCGATGGCGAGCTCGACCTTGACCACCGGCTCCAGCCGGTAGACGTTGGGGCCCTCGAGCAGGCGAGTCTCGACCAGTCGCACGGTCCGGGCAGGATAGCAAGCCAGCACGCGGCTAGACTCGCCGCCATGGATGCCACCCTGCGCGAACTCCACGACCTGCGCGCCGACATCGACGCCGCGTTGCCGGACTACCTCCGCGATCTCCAACGCCTCGTGGACACGGACTGCGGCAGCTATACCCGCGACGGGGTCAACGAGATCGCGACGTGGACCGCGGCCGCCATGACCGACCTTGGGGCGACGGTCGAGCGCCGGCCGGATCCGGATGGGCGGCTCGGCGACACGGTGATCGCGACGTTCGACGGCGTGCAGGGAGCGCCGCGCGTCCTGCTCGTCGGCCACATGGACACGGTCTTCGATCCCGGCACCGCCGCGGCCCGGCCATTCACCATCACGGATGGCATCGCGACCGGGCCGGGGGTCACCGACATGAAGTCCGGGCTGCTGGCAGGGATCTACGCGATCCGGGCGCTGATCGGCCGCCTCGGCACGCTGCCGTTCGAGCGACTCGTGTTCATCGCGAACCCGGACGAGGAGATCGGGTCGCCGACGTCCACGCCGCATATCCGGGCGATCGCGCCGGACATGGACGCCACGCTCGTCCTCGAGTGCGCTCGGGCGAACGGCGACATCGTCTCGTCGCGCAAGGGGATCCTGGACCTGCGGATCGCGATCACGGGGCGCGCGGCCCATGCGGGCGTCGAGCCCGAGAAGGGACGCTCCGCGATCCTGGAGGCCGCCCGCATGGTGCGCGATCTCCACGCGCTGAACGGACGCTGGCCGGGCGTCACGGTCAACGTCGGGGTCATCGGTGGCGGGACGCGGCCCAACGTCGTCGCGGAGCGCTGCTCGCTCGAAGTCGACGTTCGTGGCGTGGAGCGTGCGACCCTCGAGGCGGCCGAAGCGGAGATCCGCGCGATCGCCACGGCGACCGTCGTGCCGGACGTGACCGTCGAGTTCGAGCCGATGGCTCGCTGGTGGCCGATGGAGAAGCTCGAGCGAAGCGCCCGGCTGGTGGATCACGCGAAGGTGGTCGCCGAGGAGCTGGGGTTCACGATCGATGACGCGGCCACCGGTGGCGCGTCGGACGCGAACACGACCGCGGGTCTCGGGATCCCCAGTCTCGACGGCCTGGGTCCGATCGGCGGCAACGATCACGCGCCGGCCGAGTACCTCGAAGTCGACTCCATCGTGCCGCGGACGACGCTCCTGGCCGGGCTCCTCCTCGCGATCGCCCGCGACGCCGAGGTCCTGGCCTGGCGCGACCAGCCGCGATGACCGTGCGCCGACGCATCTCGTCGGGCGGCCCGTGGGAGGCGATCGCGGGGTACAGCCGCGCCGTCGTGGTCGGCGACGGCTGCTGGGTTTCCGGCACGACCGACGCCGGGCCAGACGGCCGATCGCGCCACCCTGGCGACATCGCAGGACAGGCCGCGGCGGCCTTCGAGATCATCGAGGCGGCACTCAGCGAAGCCGGGTTCTCGCTCGCCGACGTCGTCCGGACGCGGATGTTCGTCACCGACATCGGCCGGTCAGGCGAGGTCCTGCCGGTCCACGCCCGGTTCTTCGGCGAGATCCGCCCGGCAGCGACGCTCGTGGAGGTCTCGGCGCTCATCGATCCGAGCCTGCTCATCGAGATCGAAGCGGACGCCCGCCACGCCTGACCGAATGCGGTCAGATGGCCAGGTCGGTGAGCACGTTGCGGGTGATCACGACGATCGCGACCGCGACGATGAGCCCGAGGAACAAGTTCCGGCGCCAGGCAACGATGCCAAGACAGGCGAGGACGGCGAGAGCGTCGACGCCGACGGTCAACCGCGGCGCCTGACCATCCGGCACGACGACGAGGACGGCCACCGCCCCGATGGCCGCGAGCACCGCGGGTCCGACCAACTGCAGGTAGTCGAGGGCGACGCGCGGCAGTCGCTGCATCCCGGGTGTCAGCAGGCCGAGCGCCCGAGTCGGATACGTGACCGCGAACATCAGCACCGCGAGAGGGACCAGATCCGTGTTCACGGCTCATCCTTCGGCGCGCCCGGCATCGAGTAGCGCTCAGCGGACGCGTGGCTGCCGAGCGGCGCCGTCTCGGCCGCGAGCCTGGCCGGGACCAAGAGCCCCACGAATGGCCCCACCAGGCCCCCGGCGACGATCGCGATCGCCGGTCCCGAGGCCAGCGCGACGACGACGCCGACGGCCGCTCCGGCGAACGCGGCCACGAGTTCGCGTCGACCGGTCACCAGCCCGACGGTCAGCCCGACCATGGCCGCCGGGAAGATGATGTCGACCCCGAACCGCGAGGGATCCGGGATCTGGCCGCCGAGGACGACCCCGGCCAGCGTGGCCACGTTCCACGGGATGAAGGTGGCGCCGATCCCGGCGATCCAGAAGCCACGCTCGTCGGCGTGCCCGAGGCGCCGGAAGTGACTGATCGTCAGCGCGAACGCCTCGTCCGTGAGGAGGTGGGCCATGACGGCTCGACGCACCCGCGGCACCCCGTCGAGCCACGGCGCCAGCGCCGCGGAGTAGAGCAGGTGGCGGGCATTGAGGAGGCCCGTCAGCAGCACGATGACGGGCCACGCGAGGCCGCTGACGACGTACCCGACCGCGGCGAACTGCGCGGCACCCGCGAACCCGAGCGTGCTCATCGCCATCGCCTCGATGGGGGAGAACCCGGCGTCCCGCGCCGCCAGCCCGAACACGAACCCGAACCCGGCTGCCGACACGGCGATCCCCAGCGCGTCGGTCGCGAGGTGCCGGCGGCTTGCCTGGAGCGTCGCGTCAGGCGCGGCGATCAGCGGAGGAAGGTCTTCGCGCAGGTCCCGTCACACACCACGAAGACGGCATGGAGGTCGCGGGCGTACCCGGCGGCGTGCAACAGACCCGGGCAGCCGGTCGTCGGGCACTTCCAGACCCACCATCGCTCGCCATCGCCGAGCGGGGTGGTCTCCGCGGCCAGCGTGTCGGCCAGCCCGTCCCGCGCGCCGACCAGCGTCGCGATCCGCGCGGCGCGGTCGCTCTCGTCCTCGCTGGAGTACGGGTAACTCTGACCGACGTTCGAACTCACGGACCTCTCCCGGCGCGGACCTGCGGAACGGCAGCGCCGGTGGCGGCTTCGTGTGAGCGCAGCCTGCCACCGGCACGCGAAGTATACCCGCCGGTCGATCGCTTCACGCTCACCAGACGGCCGGCAGACCGGCGCTGCGGGGGTCCGTGGCGGCCGCGAGCGACCCGTCCGCGACCCCTGGGCCGCCGTCCACCAACTCGATCGCGTGCTCGTGGCCGATCCCGGAGTCGTATGGCTCGAGCAGGGTCACCGGGTGACCGAGATCCGTGAGCGCGCGGGCGATCCCAGTGACGTGTCGCGGCTCCAGGCGGACCTGCACCGGCGGCGCGAAGTGGTCGTCCGGTTCCACGTACCAGCGCGGTGCGGCGATCGCGGTCGCGATATCCAGCCCGCCATCGACGAGGCTCGACACCAGCTGTGCATGGATCTGCGGCTGGGCATCGCCGCCCATCGACCCGGCGACCACCCATGGGCCGGGCTCACCGGCACGGAACAGCATCCCGGGGAGCAGCGTATGCAGCGTCCGTTTCCCCGGCTCGAGGACGTTGGGGTGTGCCGGGTCCAGGCTGAAGTAGCTGCCGCGGTCCTGATAGTGGATCCCGGTCCCGGGGTCGACGACCCCCGACCCGAACCCGAGGTAGTTCGACTGGATGAGGCTCACGGCGTTGCCGTCCGCGTCGACGGTCGCGAGGTAGATCGTCCCGCCACCGGACGGGTTCCGGGCCGCAGGGGCGGGCGCGGCGCGCCGGGGATCGATCCGGGCGGCGAGCTCGGCACCATACGCCGGGTCGAGGAGCCGCTCGACCGGGACGGCGCGGAACGTCGGATCGGTCAGATAGGCGTCGCGATCGGCCATCGCGAGCTTCGACGCCTCGAGGCCAAGGTGGATCCACGCGGCGTCGCGCACCCCGTCGGGCCCGAAGGCGTCGGCGTCCGGCGCTTCGAATCGCCCGAGGATCGACAGGATCTCGAGCGCGACCACGCCGGAGCTGTTCGGCGGGTGGGTGGTCACGCGGACGCCGCGATAGTCGATGTCGATCGGCGTTTCGGTCGTCGACGCGTGGCCGCGCAGGTCATCGAGCGTGATCAGCGCGCCCGTATCAGTGAACAGGCGCGCCTGGCGGTCACCAAGGTCACCGTCGTAGAAGGCGTCGAACCCGTCCTGGGCCAGCGTGGCCAGGGTCGCGGCCAGCGCAGGAAGTCGCACGCGCTCGCCGGGTCGCCACGCCCGCCCGTGCGGACGGTAGACGGCGAAGAACCCGGCATCGGCGCCGAGATCGTCCGCGACCGCGTCCGCCGTCCTCTCGACGGCACCGATGAACCCCGACCATGCCGGAAATCCGTCCCGTGCCAGCTCGATGGCCGGTGCCAGGATCCGGTCACGAGAAAGGCGTCCGAACCGCCGGTGCTGGTCGCCCCAGGACCGGACGGCGCCCGGGACGGTGATGCTCAGCGGTCCCCGCCGGGGGAGGGCCGTGTGGCCGCCCGCGCGGATCGCGGTGGCATCCGCGAGTGACCCGGCCCGGCCCGATCCGTTCAGGGCCTCCTGCCGAGCTGTCGCCGCGTCCCAGGTCAGCCAGAACGCATCGCCACCAAGCCCGCAGCCGCTCGGCATCACCACGCCAAGCACCGCGTTCGTGGCGATCGCCGCATCCACCGCCGACCCACCCTCGCGCAGGATCGCCAGCCCCGCGGCCGTCGCGAGGTGATGGGGCGCCACCACGGCGCCGCGGGCACCGCGAACGAGCGGCCACGGTCCGAGGGCCGCGACACCGGTCACGTGGCGAGCGTGAGGTGATGCTCGTCGCGGCGCAGGATCCGAAGCGGGATCAGCGCCACGATGAGCAGCCCCAGCGTGCCCAGGAGCAAGCCATCGACGCCACGCCAGTCCGCGGCGAACCCGCCGAGCAACGACCCCACGATCTGCCCGACAGCAAGGAAGACGCTGTACAGCCCCATGATCGCGCCACGATCGTTGGGGAAGCGCTCGGAGATGTCGGCCAGGAGGCCGAGCGCCGCCGGTGTCGCTCCCGCGAGCACGAACAGGCCGAAGGCCACGCCCCCGGCGCCGAGGAGCGGCACGAACCAGGGCACGATCGACGCATGGTTGACGGCCACGCCGCCGACCACCATGACCGCCCCGCCGAGGATCCCGTACAGGATGATCGTGGTTCGGCGCATGTTCCGGAACCGGTTGCCCCAGTAGAGCAACCCGGCTCCGAACAGGATCCCGATGACCACGGCCGCGATCGAGATCTGGACCGGTGAGAAGCCCTGGAGCAGGAATTGATCCGGGAAGCGCGGGTCCGCCTTGGAGAACTGGAAGATCGACTGGCTGAACCACAGCCCGATCGCGGCGTTCACGGCGATCCAGGTCGGGGCGAGGAGCCAGACGTGCCCGGATCGCAGCAGGACGCCGTAGCGGCCCAGGCCCAGGCGCTTCGACGGCGTCGCCTTCGCCCGCGCCGCCCGTTCCTCGGCATCGTGATCCGCGACCCCGAACTGATAGATCAGGAACGAGACGCCGTAGAACCCGGCGTTGAGGAAGAACGCGACCGGGCCGAGCGCCGCGAAGAGGAGCGGGGCGACGGCGAATCCGGCGCCGATTCCCGCGAGCGTCGCGCCTTCGAAGCGTGCGGCCGCCTTGCCGCGGAGGAGTTCGTTGCCGGCGGTGACCGCGGCGATGTAGCCAAGGATCGACGGGATGCTCGCGGCGGTCGAGGCGCCTTCGAGCAGGCGCGTCCCGCCGAGCAAGGCGAGATTCGTGGTCAGTCCGGTCACGATCACCGCCACCGCGCCGAACGCCGGCCCCAACAGCATGACGCGGTGATGGCCGAGACGATCCGAGATGACGCCGAAGACGGGCGACAGCACGAGTTCGGCGAGATAGAACATCGAATGGAGGATGGCCAGGGTGATGGCCGGGACGTGCTCGCCCCCGTGCTCCGGGAGCTTGGCCAGGTAGACCGCCAGCATCGCACCCGTCAGCCCGGTGCTGAACCGGAGCGTAAACGTGCCGGCCAGCACGGCCCACATCGAGCGATCCATCGCGACGAAGCCTAGCGGCTCCGCGCGCATCAGCGCGTCGCGGTCGAGCGTGCCTCGTGGCGATCGCTCGTCCGGGGGGCTATCCACGGCACGTATGATGCCGGGACCATCCCGGGAGTCGCCGCGAGGAGGACGGACTTGAGCCGCATCGCCATCTTCACCGACTCTGCGTCGGATCTGAGTCCCGCGGAGGCACAGGCTGAGGGGATCGGTCTCATCCCGCTCCTCGTCAGCTTCGGCAAGGAGACGTTCAAGGCGGGGGTCGAGCTGTCGGCGGACGAGTTCTGGAAGCGGATGGTGGCCCCGGACGCGCCATTCCCGACGACGGCCGCCTGCTCACCCGGGGACTTCAAGGAGGCCTACGAGGCGGCCTTTGCTGCGGGCGCCGAGGCGATCGTCTCGGTCCACGTCTCCTCGGACCTGTCGGGGACGATCAAGAGCGCGCAGATCGCTCGAGACATGCTGCCGGACCGCGAGATCCACATCGTCGACTCGACCAGCGCGTCGATGGCGCAAACGATCCTGTGCCGGATGGCGCTCGAGATGACGAGGGATGGCCGCGGTGCGGCGGAGATCGCGGAGACGCTCGAGACCCGCGCGTCGGACCTGCAGGTGTACCTCGCGCTCGAGACCCTCGAGTACCTCAAGAAGGGCGGCCGGATCTCGGGCGCCCGTGCGGCGATCGGGACGCTTCTGTCGGTCAAGCCCATCATCGCCGTCAAGGACGGCGTGGTGGAGCAGGCCGACAAGGTCCGCACCCGCGCCAAGGCTCGCGAGCGGCTGATCGAGCTCATCACCGCCCGGCCGATCGAACGGCTCGCGATCCTGCACACGATCAGCCCGGACGTCGAGGCCTTCCGTGATGCGGTCCTGGCGCGACAGCCGGGTCTCGATGCCAAGGACGTCACCATGAGCCTCGTCGGTCCGTCGGTCGGGCCGCACCTCGGACCAGGGTGCGTCGGCGCGGTGATGCTGTACCGGGCATAGCGCTCGCGGCTCTTCGCCGGCATCGCGTCCTGCCGCGATCGTCCTGGTCGCCGCGCAACGTTGCGGTCAGGTTGCGCCAACATTGCCGACCGGTACCATCGGGCGGTCATGACGTGACCTCCCGGGATATACTCCGCGGCGCATGAGTCGCGCATCGTGGTCTTGGCGGCATCGCCCCAGCACCCTTGATGCGCCCCGTGGAGTCGTCCGGGAGACGGCTCGCACCGACGTGGCAGCGCCGGGGCGCCGCCCGCTATCGAGGATCTCCAAGACATGACCACCGAGCACGTCGCCGCGGCCATCAACCCATGGGAAGTCGCGCAGCGACAGTTCGACCTTGCCGCAGAACGTCTTGGCCTGGACCCGGGGATGCGCCTGGTCTTGCGCGAGCCGCGTCGCGAGTTCACGGTCCACTTCCCGGTCCATATGGATGACGGAACCGTAGCGGTGTTCACGGGCTACCGCGTCCAGCACAACCTGGGGCGTGGTCCGGCGAAGGGCGGGATCCGGTACCACCAGGACGTCAGCCTCGACGAAGTCAAGGCCCTCGCGATGTGGATGACCTGGAAGTGCGCGGTCGTCGGGATCCCGTACGGCGGCGGCAAGGGCGGCGTCATCGTCGATCCCAAGAAACTCTCGAAGAAGGAGCTGGAGGGTCTGACCCGCCGCTTCTTCACCGAGATCGAGATCCTCGTCGGTCCGGAGAAGGACATCCCGGCGCCGGACGTCAACACCAACGCTCAGATCATGGCCTGGATGATGGACACGTATTCGATGCACGCCGGCTACACGGTCCCGGGCGTCGTGACGGGCAAGCCCATCAGCCTCGGCGGCTCCGAGGGCCGACATGAGGCGACCGCCCGCGGCACCGTCTTCTGCATCATCGAGGCGGTCCGCCATCTCGGGATGGAGCTCCACAAGTCCCGGGTCGCCGTGCAGGGGTTCGGCAATGCGGGCTCGATCGCGGCCCGCCTCATCACCGATGAGGGCGCGACGGTCGTCGCGGTGTCGGACTCGACGGGCGGGATCCACAACCCGGGCGGTCTCGAGATTCCCAAGGTCATCGCCTGGAAGCAGGAGCATGGCACCGTCCAGGGGTTCCCGGGCGCCAAGGACATCAGCAACGCCGAGGTCCTCGAGGTCGACTGCGACATCCTCATCCCGGCCGCCCTCGAGAACCAGATCACGAGTCGGAATGCCGAGAACATCAAGGCTCGCCTGATCGCCGAGGCCGCGAACGGGCCGACGACGCCGGACGCTGACCGGATCCTGTTCAAGAATTCCAAGTTCATGATCCCGGACATCCTGTGCAATGCCGGCGGCGTCACGGTCAGCTACTTCGAGTGGGTCCAGGATCTGAACCGCGATCACTGGAGCGAAACGGCGGTCAACGCCAAGCTCAAGGACATCATGGTCAAGGCGTTCCAGGAGACGCTGGCCATCGCTCGCCGCGAGCAGTGCGACATGCGAACGGCCGCGTACCTGCTGGCGGTGAGCCGCGTCGCCGACACGATGGCGCTGCGCGGTCTGTACCCGTAGAGCATCGGGCCGCGCTCGGCCGTGATGTGATCCGGCCGCGCCCGCCCGCGAGGTGATCCGGCCAGCGCCTTGATCCGGCCCATGCCATGATCCGGCCAGCGCCTTGATCCGGCCCATGCCTTGATCCGGCCAGCGCCTTGATCCGGCCCATGCCTTGATCCGGCCACGCCTTGATCCGGCCCATGCCTTGATCGGCCCATGCTTTGATCCGGCCAGCGCCTTGATCCGGCCCATGCCTTGATCCGGCCAGCGCCTTGATCCGGCCAGCGCCTTGATCCGGCCCATGCCCTGATCCGGCCCGGAGTCGACCGGCCCCAAGCGACCCTTGTCCGCAGGTTCAAGCCCTGGAGTCTTACCCCGGCGGCATCGAGCGGCTAACGAGCCCCTCCCGCTGCCGGCCCACGCTTGATCACGGCCCGTCGCGCACGCCAGCGGGCCTGATCGACCCCGGTACGGCGCCCATGGGTCAGTTCTAAGTCTGGGGGCCTTGCCGGGCGCGACAGGCTCCCCCAACGCCCCGCGCTCCCCACGCCGCACCCCCGCACCCCCTTTGCGCCCCCCGCCGCACCCCCGCCCCGAACGCCCCGAACGCCCCGCGCCCCCTTCGCTCCCCCCGCCGCTCCCCGCGCCCCCCCGCTCCCTGCCCCGCCTCACGCCCCGTTCATCCGCCGACGCCGATGCTAGAGTTCGGGCCATGCTCGACCACGAAGAGAAGTTCCTGTTCAAGGAGGAGATCCTCCACCTCGCCAACGCGACGGCGGAGCCCGGCGCGCTCGACAACGTCGAAGATCTTCTGACCGACGTCATCACGAGCCCGCGGTTCGATTCGGAGGTCTTCACGCTCGAGCGCAGCCTCCAGGTCATGCTCGGTCCACGGGCCGGCACGACGCTGGTCGGCCTGTTGACCGTCGCGCCCGAGGTCTTCGACGAGGTCGCCGAGGTGCGCATCCCGCCCGAGGTCCACGAGCGCCTCGTCGCGTGGCGGGCACGCTTCGGTCTGGCCATCGACAACGCGCTCAACTTCCTCAACAACCCCGACGGGATCCAGGGGCACAACTTCGCGACCCAGATCGCCCATGTCGAGGAGCGGCGCGTCCTCCAGGGCCGGCTGACGCTGGTCCGCTACAACAACGAGCCGCAGTTCTTCGTCGCCGACGCAAGTGTGTTCCTCGGCCTGGTCGCGGACCTCATGGAGCGGCTGGGACCCAACCTCGAACCCGATACGGTCGACGCCGAGACGCTGTCGCGCCTGCGCGACGGGCTCGCCCAGATCGAACGCAAGACCACTCCCCACGGCTGAATCGGGCGCCTGATGCGCCACGTCTATCTCGCCGCGACGGGCCAGAACCGAGGCAAGACCACGGTGAGTCTCGGCGTGCTCGACGGGTTCGGGCGCCGGGGTCTCTCGACGGGGTTCATGAAGCCGGTCGGTCAGCGGACGGTCCTCGTGGACGGTGTGCCCGCCGACGAGGACGCGGTCCTGATGCGGAGCGTCTTCGGGCTGTCGGACCCGATCTCGCGGATGTCGCCGGTCCACATCCCGCGCGGGTTCACCCAGTCGTACATCGAGGGCAACGTCGTCGAGGACCTCGGCGCGCGCATCCGGACGGCGCACGCGGCGTTCACGGCCGAGCGCGACATCCTGCTTATCGAAGGCACGGGCCATGCCGGGGTCGGGGCGGTCATCGGGCTCTCGAATGCGGTCGTCGCCTCGATGCTCGGCGCGCCCGCCGTCATCGTGTCCGAGGGCGGCGTCGGTCGACCGATCGATGAGATCGTCCTCAATGCCGCGCTCTTCAAGCAGCACGGCGTCCATGTGGCCGGGCGCGATCGTCAACAAGGTTGACCTCGACGCGAAGCCGGGGCTCGCGCGCACGCTCGAGATGGGGCTGGCGAAGCACGGGATCCCGTTGCTGGGTGTGCTGCCGTACCGGCCGATCCTGTCGAACCCGACGCTCGCGATGGTCCTCGAAGGCGTCCAGGGGGAGACGCTCCACGCCGGTCCCGATCTGGACCAGGTGATCGGCGGGGTCGCCATCGGGGCGATGGAGCCCGAACACATGCTGGAACGAGTCGGGTCGCGCACGCTCGTCATCGTGCCGGGCGATCGGGAGGACGTGATCCGGGCGATCGTCGGCGCGCCCGGCGGGGCGCTCGGTCTCGTGCTATCGGGCGGTTATCGACCCGCGGACGCCGTCATCGATGCCATCCGCGACGCGGACCTGTTCGCGACGCTGGTCCCGGAGGACACGTACGTCGTCGCGTCGGAGGTCCACGACCTGCTGGTCAAGACCCACCAGGAGGACGTCGGCAAGATCGAGGAGATCAAGGCCCTCGTCTGGGAGTACCTCTTCATCGACCGCATCCTCGGGGCGGCCACCACAGCGCAGGGTCGGGTCTAGGGGAGCGGCTCGTTGTCGATGAGCCGCGTGGTGCCGAACCGGACCGCGAGCGACAGGAGCGCCGGCCCGTCCACGCGGTCGAGTTCCGCGAGCGTCGCTCCATCTGCGACCGACACGTACTCGGGGTCCGCGAGGGGCTCTGTTGCCAGCACGTCGCGCATCGTGGTTCGGAGGGCTTCAGCGCTCGCCTCACCCCCGGCCCACTTCTCACGCGCGGCGACCAGCGCCCGATGGAGCACCGGTGCCGCGGCGCGCTCCTTGTCGGACAGATGCACGTTCCGTGACGACAGCGCCAACCCATCCGCCTCACGCACGGTCGGGCAGGCGATCACGTCTGTCGGGAGTGCCAGGTCCAACGCCATCCGCCGGATGACCATCACCTGCTGCGCGTCCTTCTGGCCGAAATAGGCGCGCCCCGCGCCGACGACCCCGAACAGGACCGCGACGACCGTCGCCACGCCCTCGAAGTGTCCCGGCCGGGCGGCACCTTCGAGTGGTTCCGCGATCGCCCCGACCGTGACCGACGTATCGAACCCGGGGACATACACCTCCTCGACCGGGGGCGCCCAGATGAGATCGACGCCTTCGGTCTCGCAGAACGCCAGGTCCCGGGCCTCGTTGCGCGGGTACTGGGTGAAGTCATCCGGGCGGTTGAACTGGCGTGGGTTCACGAAGATCGTCACGACCGTCGTGGCGTTCTCGGCGCGCGCCCGTCGCATCAGGGCCGAGTGGCCGTCATGCAGCCAGCCCATCGTGGCAACGAGACCCACCGGCGTCGGAGCGTCCGCGAGCGCGTCGCGCAGGTCGGCGCGTGTCCGCAGGATCCGGGTCACGCTCGGTCGGGGTCCCTAGAGATCGCGGTCGAGCGGGATCCCGCCGGCCGGCATCGAACCGGACGGCTGGTCGCTGGACCCGCGACCGAGCACGTCGTCGAGGACGGCCTCATCCATGCGCACGGTCTGCGTCGGTCCGGGGAAGGTGCCCGCCGTCACGTCGGCGGCGTACGCCGTCGCGGCGTCGAAGATGGCCTGGCGGACGTCGGCATACGGTCGAGCGTGCTTCGGGATGAAATCGCCGAGCCCGATGACATCGGTGATCACCTGGACCTGGCCGCTGCACCCCGGACCCGCCCCGATCCCGATCGTCGGGATCCGCAGGCGATCGGTGATGGCCTCGGCCAACTGCTCTGGGATGAGCTCGAGGACCACGGCGAACGCCCCGGCCTCCTGGACCGCATGCGCATCGGCGAGCAGGCGCCGTGCCTGGTCGCGATCCTTGCCCTGGACGCGGACCTTGCCGATGGCGTTGATCGTCTGGGGCGTCAGGCCGATGTGCCCCATCACCGGGATCCCGGCGCGGACGAGGGTCTCGATGATCCGCCCGCTGCGGACGCCGCCCTCGACTTTGACCGCCTGTGCACCGGCGTCTCGCAGGAAGATCCCGGCGTTCTCCGTGGCGTCTTCGGGGGTCGCGTAGGAGAGGAACGGCATGTCGGCGATGACCATCGCGCGCTTCGAGCCGCGGACCACCGCTTTGGTGTGGTGGACCATCTCGCTCATCGTCACGCGCACCGTGGTCTCGTAGCCCAGCAGGACCTGGCCCACCGAATCGCCCACGAGCAGCATCGGGATGCCGGCCTCATCGAGGAGTTGTGCGGTGGGGAAGTCGTACGCGGTCAGCATCGGCAGGCGCTCGCCGTCGGTATAGCGCTTGGCGATATCGACGACGGTCAGGCGGCGAGGTTTGTCGGCGGTGGCGCTCATGCTGGCTCCCGGGCGGTGGTCGTGCGGCTCCCAGTCTGCGCGGCTCCATGGCGCTCGTCCAGCGTTCGCCGGACCCGATCGAGGATCTCGTCCGCGACGACCCGCTTGCTCTGGAGCGGTCGCTCGTCCCGGGACCCGTCGGCGCCGAGGATCGTGACGCGGTTCGTGTCCGTACCGAACCCGGATCCCGGCTCGGCCACGTCGTTGGCGACGAGCAGGTCGACGCCCTTGCGGTGGAGCTTGTCCGCGGCTCGGTCCAGCGAGCCGGTCTCGGCCGCGAACCCGACGAGGACCGGTCGCGGGGTGCGGTCCCGGACCGTGGCCGCCATCCCGGCGACGAGATCCGGCGTGGCTTCGAGTTCGAGGGTGAGCCCGTCGGAGCGGGCGAGCTTCGTCTCCGCGACATGCGCCGGGCGGAAGTCGGCGACCGCGGCGGCCATCACGAGCGCGTCGAAGGCCGAACCAGCGACGTCGTCGAGCGCGCGTTCGAGATCGGCGGTGGATGTGACCTCGATCACACGAAGCGCCGGATCCTCCGGGAGCGCCAGCGCGACGTTCGCCGCCAGGAGCGTGACGGTCGCGCCGCGGTCGAGTGCCGCCATCACCACGGCCACGCCCATCTTGCCGGTCGAGTGGTTGCCGATGAACCGAACGGGATCGATGGGCTCGCGCGTGCCGCCCGCGGTCACCACGATGTGACGGCCGACCAGGTCCGGTTCCCTCGCGGGGCCGGTGACGGGCGGCCGCGACGCCGCGGTGGCGGCACGGACCGGGCGATCGGCGACCGCCGCGACCACCGCGTCCACGATCGCATCCAGCCCGGCCAGCCTCCCGACACCGTCCTGGCCGGACGCCAGCGATCCGCTCGCCGGTCCGACGATCAGGTACCCGAAGCCATCGCGAAGGCGGGCGACGTTGGTCGTGGTGGCCGGGTGCGCCCACATATCCCCGTCCATCGCGGGCGCAACCACCACCGGCGCCGACGACGCGAGACACGTGGCGGTCACGACATCGCCGGACAGCCCAGCGGCCATCCCGCCGAGCCACGACGCCGTGGCGGGCGCGACGACGATCGCATCGGCGCTATCGGCCACCACGATGTGCCCGATCCGGCCGTCCGGGAGGAGGTCCAGGACATCTGTTTCGACGGGGTGGCGAGACAGCGCGGCGAACGACAGCGGCCCAACGAAGCGCGCCGCGGACGGCGTCAGCATGACGGCCACGTCGGCGCCCTCGGCGCGAAGGAGTCGCAGCAACTCGACGGCCTTGTAGGCCGCGATCGAGCCGGTCACGCCAAGCCCGATCAGGCGACCCTCGAGACGAGCGGTCACGACAACCCCAGTTCGAGCCGCTCCCCGCGGACGACCTCGGCGTGGAGGATCGCCAGTCCCTTGAGCGTCAGGTCGGGGTCGATCGCATCGACACCCTCGAGCGCGCTGGCCCACGGCGCGGCCGACAGCCCGCCAGTCAGGATCGCCTTCACGTCCGTCTCCGCGACGTCGTTCATCGCCGCGAGTTCGGTCCGGATCCTCGCGAGCAGCCCGCTCGCCAGGGCCTGGTACCCGAAGACCGTCCCGGACTGCATCGCGGTCACGGTGTCCCGGCCGATCGCCCGGTCCGGGGCACGGAGCTCGATCCGTGGCAGTTTGGCGGTCCGTGCCGAGAGCGCCTCCAGCCCCAGTTCGAGACCCGGGGCGATCGCGCCACCGACGTACGCGCCATCGGCGGCCACGCAATCGAACGTCGTGGCGGTCCCGAAGTCGACGACCACCGCCGGCGTACCGTGCAGCCGTTGAGCCGCCAGCGCATTGACCAGCCGGTCGGCGCCCACCTCGGCCGGACGGTCCACGCGGATCGGGATCGGGACCGTCCCGGCCGTTGCGAGGAGGAGTGGACGCTCCCGTCGAGCCGCGACGGCCTCGGCGGACGCGGTCACGCTCGGCACGACCGACGCCGCCACGATCGCGCTGACATCGGCGAGCGAGGCATCGTCAAGTCGCAGCAGGCCGTCGAGCATCGCCTCGAACTGGTCGGCGCTGGCCCGGGGATCCGTGGCGGCGCGACGCGTCACGATGAGCGCGCCCGCCCGGAAGAGGCCGAGCGTGACGTTCGTGTTCCCGATGTCGATCGCGAGCAGCATGGTCGCGATGATACGCGTCGCAAACGCCCCGCCCTGCGGTACCATCCGTCCGACCGGTCCCTCGCGTTCCCTCCTTGCCCTGGAGACGCTTCGTGACGACGCCGCAGGCGGCCAAGTTCTTCGTGAACCACGGTGTGGTGACCAGCCGCACCGATATGCTCCACCTCCTGCGCCCATTGCTCAAGCAGACGGTCACGTACCGCTATCTGCGCGGCCGCGACGTGGTGTCGCACGGGACGGGTTGGGTGGAGCGCATCGTCGTGGATGCCGATGACACCTCCACCTACTTCACGCCGCTGGCGATCACCCTGAACATCGACTCCTTCGAGCACCTCGAGTTCGAGACCAGACCCGATCAGCTCCTCGTGTACGCCCTCGTCCAGGGTGACGAGCGTGTCGTCGTCGAGTTCGCCCCGGTGGGTCCAGGCTCCGACGACGCTTCCCCATTCGCGCCCACGCAACTCGCGTTCGAGATGCGTGACTACGTCCAGATGGAGCTGCTCAGCCTCGACGCCCACGAGGACGAGTAGCGGATCCGGAGGGTCGGCCCAACGGCCGATCCGGGGGGAAGCGACCGGGGGATAGTTGTCACGGCGCGGTCCAGGCCCCGTTCCGAGAGGCCCGGCGCGTCAACTTGGTGAGGAGGGTCGGTACCCGGTGGATGGCATCGCGAGCTACTTCAAGTTCGCCGAACGAGGCACCAATCTCACGACCGAGATCCGTGCCGGGGCCACGACCTTCATGGTCATGGCCTACATCATCTTCCTGAACCCGGCGATCCTGTCGGCGGCCGGAGTCGACCCCGTCGCCACCGCGGCGGCCACGGCGCTCATCGCCGGCATCATGACCATCGCCATGGGCGTGGTGGGGAACTTCCCGATCGCCATCGCCGCGGGCCTTGGCATCAACGCGCTCGTGGCGTTCGGTCTCGTCCTTGGTCGCGGCCTGACGTTCCAGGGCGCCATGGGCGTCATCGTCCTCGAAGGCCTGATCGTCACCGTGCTCGTCGTCGTGGGCCTTCGCGAGGCGGTCATGAACGCGATCCCCGGCTCACTGAAGCGGGCGATCGCGGTGGGCATCGGTCTATTCATCCTGTTCATCGGCTTCGTCAACGCCGGCCTGATCGCCGGTGGCGAAGGCGCACCGCCGGTCCGCTTCATCTTCCCGAACTCCCCATCAGCATTCGTCGCGCTGGTCGGTCTGCTCATCACGATCGGGCTGTGGGTACGGAAGGTGCCGGGGGCGCTGATCCTGAGCATCATCATCACGACGGTGATCGCCTTGATCGCCGGCGTGGCGAAGATCCCCAATTCGTTCACGTCGACCGCTACCTTCTCGACGATCGGCGCTGTCAGCCTCACCGAGGTCTTCGACAAGCTCGGGTTCTTCGTGGCATTGCTGATCATCTTCTCGATCGCCTTGATCGACTTCTTCGACACGATGGGGACCCTCACGGCGGTCGGCAACCAGGCCGGCCTCACCGACGAGAAGGGCGAAGTGCCCAACACGGGACGGATCCTGCTCGTTGATGCCATCGGCGCGGTCGCCGGCGGTCTGGGCGGCACCAGCTCGAACACGAGCTACATCGAGAGCTCAGCGGGTGTTGGTGAAGGTGGCCGGACGGGCTTCACGTCGGTCGTCACCGGCGTCCTGTTCCTGGTCTCGATCCTGCTCGCGCCGCTGGCACTGATGATCCCCGGCGTGGCCACGGCGCCAGCCTTGATCATCGTCGGCTACCTGCTCTTCGAGCAGATCGGCGGGATCGATGTCAGTGATCCAGAGGAGGGCATCCCGGCGCTGCTGGCGATGATCCTCATGCCCCTGACCTACGACATCGCCGTGGGTATCGGCGCAGGGTTCATCGTGTGGACCGTGATCAAGGTCGTCCGTGGGAAGTTCGGCGAGATCCATCCGCTGATGTGGGCGGTCTCCATCGCGTTCCTGATCTTCTTCCTGCAGTCCTGGATCGAGCCCCTCATCAAGGGCTGACGCCGTCCTGCGTTCCGAGGCGCCTCGATCGATCGGTCGAGGCGCCTCGGTCGTTCCTGTACCATCCGCGACGATGTTCGAACGGACCGCGCTGCCATCGGGGCCGCGTGTCATCAGTGCCCGGGTCCCGGGCGCGCGATCGGTCTCCCTGGCGGCTTACGTCCTGGCCGGCTCACGTCTCGAGACCGAATCAGAGATGGGCGTCGCGCACTTCATGGAGCACATCACCTTCAAGGGGACGGCCGCCTACCCGTCGACCCGTGCCCTGAGCGAGGCCATCGAAGGCGTCGGCGGCTCCTTCAACGCAGCGACCGACCGCGAATCCACGGTCTACTGGGTCCGCGTCCCTCGCCGCGAGACGCGCCGTGCCGTCGATGTGCTCGGCGAGCTGATCATCCGGCCCACCCTGGCCGACGCCGAGATCGACGGCGAGCGGGCGGTCATCGTCGAGGAGATCCGGTCCTACCTCGACGATCCCGCGGAGTACTGCCAGATCCTGTTCCAGACCGCGATGTTCGGGGATGGCCCGCTCGGTCGTGAGATCTGCGGCGACGAGGCCGGCATCCGAGCCCTCCCTGCCGACACGATCCGCTCGTTCTGGGGGACGGCGTATCGCCCCGCGAACACGGTGGTGGCGGTCGCCGGAGACCTCGGACACGAGGAGGCCGTCGAGCTCGTGAGTGCCGCCTTTGGCACGGGCAACGGCGTCGTCCCAGGCTACGCCCCGGCACCGTCTCTCCCGGCCGGGCCCAGGGTGATCGTGGGCAAACGGAGCACGGCGCAGGCACAGCTGTGCCTCGGCCTGCCGGCCCTCCATCGCGACCACCCGGAGAGCTGGTCCCTCGCCGTCCTCAACGGCGTGCTGGGCGACGGGATGAGCAGTCGCCTCTTCCTCTCGGTCCGCGAAGAGCGCGGGCTCGCCTACGACGTCTCGTCCGGCCTGGTGGATTACGCAGATGCCGGTGCCCTGGAGATCTCCGCCGGCGTCGACCCTGATGGGCTTCCCGAGGCGCTCGGGGCGATCCTCGACGAACTCGCGCGCCTCCGTGATGAGCCGGTCCCGTCCGATGAGCTCGACAAGGCCAAGCGCTACCTCCAGGGCGGGATGGAGCTTCGCATGGACGACACGCGCCACGTCGCGTCGTGGATCGGCGGGCAGGAGGCGCTCCACGACCGTGTCCTCGACCTGGAGGAGGCCCTCGCGCTCGTGGACGCCGTCACAGCCGATGACGTCCAGGCCCTCGCCGGTCGCCTGTTCCGCGATGACGCCCTGCGGCTGGCGGCGGTCGCGCCGGCCAGGCACCTGCGCGGGCTCGATGCGCGCCTGCGGCTGCCGGACTGACCCATGGCCGAGACCGCGCCCACCGAGCGTGACCCGGGCCTGACCCTCGCGGGGCTTCACCTTCGGCTCGGCTCGCCGGCGCTGGCGAGAGCTGAGCTCGAAGCCTTTGCGATCGCCGGCGCACTGGACGCTCCGGCGCGGGTCGACCTGGTGGAGGCGCGCTGGCGTGGCGGCGACCTGGCCGGGGCAGGGGAGATCGCGAAGGCCATCCTCGCGACCGGCGACGAGCCGGTGATGGCGCTGGTGGTAGCCGCGGAAGCGGCGGCGGCGCTCGGTCGGCCGACGGAGGCCCGCCGGTTGGCGACCCGGGCCCTCGACCTGGACCGGCCTGGCATCGACCGGATGTTCGCGGGTCTGCCCCGCTCGTCGGTCTGGCCGTCGGACCCGTCCGAACCGCTCCCGCCGCCGGCCACCCTCTTCCCGACCGAACGACACGCCGTCCAGACACCCGTCGAGGTCGTCACGTCGGTCGAGGACGGCGACGATCCGGACCCGGCGTTGCCGGACGCGCCGGAGGGCCCCGGCCTCTGGGATGTCGACGACCGGGGAGACGTGGGCCTGCTCGACCAGGCCTCGCCCGGCGCCCCGGTGCCGCCGGGCGCTTCGCCCGCCGGCACGCGTGATGTCGATGCCCATGCCGCCCGGCTCGCGGCCGCGCGAGCCGCGCTGGCGTCCGACGACCCGGGGAGTGCCGCCTTGCACCTCGGTCTGCTCGTCCGGATCGCCCCATCGCTCGCCGATGCGGTCATCGATCTGATCGGCGCCACGGACGACCCGTCGCTGCTCATGGTTCGCGGCGATGCCCTGCGGGCGGTCGGTCGCGAGGCCGACGCCCGCGCCGCCTATGACCGGGCGACCGGCGGGCTCTGATCGCCGGATCGGTCGCGTCCGAGGCATCGCGTACCATACGCGTCCACCCACGACCAACGATGCAAGGACACCATGTCAGCCTCTGAACGGACCCTCGTCCTCGTCAAGCCCGATGGCGTACAACGCCAGCTCATCGGCCGGATCCTCGCCCGCTACGAAGAGCGTGGCTTGAAGGTCGTCGGCCTCAAGCTGGTCCATGTCGATCGATCGATCGCGGAGACGCACTACGCCGCGCACCGCGAGCGACCCTTCTTCCGCGGTCTCGTCGACTTCATCACCTCGGCGCCGCTGGTCGCGCTCGCGCTCGAAGGGCCGAATGCGATCGCGGTCGTGCGCGCGATCAACGGAGCGACGCGCCCGCACGAGGCGGCTCCCGGTTCGATCCGCGGGGACTTCGCCCTGGAAACGGCGCAGAACATCGTCCACGCGTCGGACGGACCTGATGCGGCCACGACCGAACTCGCGCTCTGGTTCACGCCGTCCGAACTCTTCGACTACGACCGCGACGTGGATCGCTGGGTCCTCGCGCCGAACGAATAGCCCGATCAGGATCCCGACGGGACCGGTTCGAATGACGGCACGTCCGAACCGCCGTCCACCGGCCCAGGACCCACGGTCTCGCTGGGACCCTCGGGACTCGGGCCGAAGCCGGCGGCCGCCGCCCGGATCTCGAAGCCCCCGGCAGTGACCGCCAGGGACATCGTCGCCATCAGCAACGTGACCGCCAGCGCGGATGCGGCGCGGTTGCCGGCCCAGAATGCCCGGATCGAACCCGCGATGTCGGTCAGGTCCACGGGCGTGCGACGCGGGAGGCCCGCCATCGCGCGATCCCTGACGAGGCCCGGGTCCGGGCGCATGAGGCCGATCGCCGCGAGCCGCCCGTAGTAGAGGAGTGGCGCGAACATGGCGACAAAGACGATGCCTTCCACCGGCCCGTCCAGGGCCAGGTCGACGAGACGTGACCGGGCGTCGTACGCGGCCAGACCGGGCAGGCCGATGGATGCCACGACGATCACGCCGAACGCCAACCCCAGGACCGGCGAGCGGAGCGCCCAGCCACGAAGGTCGCCGATCCGACTCGTGACGTAGGTCGCTCGCATGGCCCCGGCCCAGGCCGCGAACGCGCTGCGCGCCACGACGTAGGCGAGGATCCACACCCGGGCCGGCTCCCACGCATCGGTCTGGAGCGTGGCGAGCGCCAGAAGCACCACCCCGGCGTCACCGATGATCGAATAGCCGACGACATGCTCCAGGTCGTCCTGGATCCAAGCAGCCAACGCCGCCAGCACGATCGACACGATGCCGACGACGAGGATGATCGTTCGCTCCGTCCCCATGTCCACGATCGGCAGCAATGGCGCGATCGATGCGTCGGTCCAGGTCAGGGCGACGACGGCGAACGCGGCCGGTCCCCAGGCCGTGACGACGGGGAGCGCGGTCTCCGGCACGGAATCGGTGAGTCGCGCGGCCCACACGTGGAACGGGATGGCGCCGAACCGGATGGCCACGGCCAGGGCAAACGCCAGGTAGGCCAGGCCGAAGACGACCGGCTGCGCGGCGAGCTCGCTGAGGTCGCGACCGATCCAGGCCGTGGCGGCGATCGCCATGGCGCCCGCGACGACCAGGGCCCGCAGGACGCGGATCCCGACGGTCGCCCCGGCTCGACCACCGGCGGGGGACAGGCTGAGCAGGACCCCGAGCAGGCCGCCGGCGGTCGCGGCGATGACCGCCACGCGAGGGTCCGGGAGCGAGAGCGCGATGGCGCTGGCGCCGAGCGTCCCGAGGGTGGCCGCGGGCACGTCCCGACGCGAGCCGGCGGCGAGCCCCACGAGAGCGAGGCCGAGCCCGACGACGGAACCGAAGACCAGGAACAGGCGGACGTACGCCGACGCCGCCAACGTGGCGCCGCCGATCACGATGCTCTCGCGCGGGTCCAGCGCGAGCGCGGCGATCACCGCTGCCAGCAGTCCCACGAGGCCCACCGCCACGGACACGCCCTCGCGGGCCCGGCTGAGAAGGGCGATGCCCGCCGCACCAACGGTCACCGCGAGGAAGATCGCGAGCGTCACGACCGGTCACCCGGGAAGTGGTCCGCGGACCAGAGGGGCTCGCTGTCGGCGTGGATCGGACGTCGTCGTTCTGGTCGTCGGCCGGCGCGGACCGGATCGCGAAGGCCGATGCTGCTCGAGAGGCTGAACCCATGTGGGCCGTCGCGACGGGCTCCGTAGGCCAGGACGCCGATGACGCCGGCCAGCCCCACGACGAGACCCGCTGTCACGAGTTGCTCGAGCGCCGATGGCGTCCCGCCCAACCCGATGCGAACCAGGAGCGAGCCGTGCGTCAACAGCAACAACCCCATCCCGATCCGGATGACATCACGCCCGGTGATGAGCGGGACGATCGCCAGGGCGGCCAGCGCGAATCCGGCGCCTTGCGCAAGAGATGGCCCAAGACCGACGGCTCCGAGTCCGTGGACCGCGACGCCGGCGATCGCCGCCGCGAGCGCCAACGCTCCTTCGGCCGCCCACCCGAGTCGGGATCCGCCCGTCAGAGCATCCTCGCCGCGGACCGCGATCATGAGCAGATAGATGGCGAGGACGGCCGCGACGGCGCGCGCGGCGAGGCCGATCGGGTCCGCGATGGGGTCGGCCAGGATGGGCGCGCCGATGAGTGGCGCCGCCAGGCCCATGACGGCCGAGCGCGCGTCGTGCGCGGAGGCCGCGATCACGGCGCCGACGACGATGATGATCGCGACCGCCACCAGGACCGGGTTCACGGCGACGCCGGGGTCAGCTCCGGGTAGGTGGGCGTGGGGAGCACGCCGAAGGTGTCGATCGGCCAGTACCGGAGCCAGGCGCGACCGATGACGTTCTCCACGGGCACGGGTCCGAACTGGCGCGAGTCGGCCGAGTTGCCGCGGTGATCGCCCATGAGGAAGAGCTCGCCGGTCGGGATCGTCCAGCGGGATCGGTCCGGATCGGCCGTGGTCGGCTCGGGTTCGTCGCCCTCGACCGGGGCGTACAGGTAGGGCTCGTCGATCGCCACCCCGTTGACGTACACGAAGCCGTCGTCGCGGACCTCGAGCGTGTCGCCGCCGATGCCGATGACCCGCTTGATGAACGGCGTCCGGTCAGGCTGCACCCAGTCCTCCGGGGGTTCGAAGACCACGATGTCGCCGCGATCGTAGGTATCGATCCGCGGCGTCAGCTTGTCGACGAGGACGTACTGCTCCGGGGCCAGGGTGTGCTCCATCGACTGCTGCTTGACCTTGTACGGCTGCGCGACGAAGTTCTGGATGACGAAGAAGATGATGAGGGTCAGGGCGAGCGTCTCGACGATCTCGAGGAGACACCCGAACGCGGGGCGTTTGGTCACGAAGCGCGTTTCTGGCTCACAAGACCGGCAGTATAGGGGCTGCTCCCGGCACCCGCCGTCGCGCTGTTTGACCCGCGGTTTCGTGGCTTGCTACACTCCGCGACGGTCTGCAGGGACTTGACACACGGTGCAACTCGTGCCGGGCCCAGGCAGTTCCCCCCGAAGCACCGCCCCGAATGGCGCCTGTCACGCGTCCCGGTCAGATGGCGGTCAACAGCCCAGCCGTGGAGGACCTTCTGACCCTGATGGATGCCGGTGCGCTCCAACTGATCATCCTGCCTTCGGGCATCATCGCCGTGCTCTTCGCGATCTACCTTGCGCGCGACGTCCTCGCCCGAGACACCGGGACGGAGGCCATGCAGGATGTCGCGGGGACGATCTTCGAGGGCGCCGTCGCCTTCATTCGGCGGCAGTACACGACGATCGGCATCCTCGCCATCGTCGGCACCTTCGTCATCGCGGCGGTCATCTCGATCTTCGAGACCGAGGACGTCGCCGATACGGCGGTCTTCGGGCTCGACCTCGGGTGGCGCACCGGACTGGCGTTCCTCGTGGGCGCCGCGTGCTCGATGGCGTCGGGCATCATCGGCATGTACATCAGCGTCAAGGCCAACGTTCGCACGGCCGCCGCGGCCCGACGGAGCCTCGTCGAGGCGGTCCAGGTGGCGATGCGCGGCGGGGCCGTCTCGGGCTTCCTCGTCGTCGCCCTGTCGCTGCTGGGCGTCTATGGCATCTTCTCGCTCTTCGGCGGCCTCGAAGGCGGCCAGGCGACCAAGGACGCGCCTTTTCTGATCGTGGGCTTCGGCTTCGGCGCCTCATTCGTAGCGCTGTTCGCCCAGCTCGGCGGCGGTATCTACACGAAGGCCGCGGACGTCGGGTCGGACCTCGTCGGCAAGGTCGAGAAGGGCATCCCCGAGGACGACCCCCGGAATGCGGGTGTCATCGCGGATCTCGTCGGCGACAACGTCGGTGACTGCGCTGGTCGTGGCGCTGACCTCTTCGAATCGACCGCCGCCGAGAACATCGGCGCGATGATCCTGGGCGTCGGTGTCTACACCATCGCGCTCGCGGCCGGCTGGCCGAATCCCCAGGCGTGGATCTTCTTCCCGCTCGTGGTTCGCGCGTTCGGGCTTCTCTCGACGATCGTCGCGATCTTCTTCATCCGGGGCAAGGAAGACGAAGATCCGATGAACATGCTCAACCGCGGGTACTGGGTCACGACGATCCTTTCCGTGGTGGCGCTCTTCGTCACCACCAACGTCATGCTCCAGACGACGGGGAACGCGCCGTCGGGCATCCCCGTCTGGCTGTACTACTTCGCGGCCGGCGTCGTCGGCCTCGCGACGAGCGTCGCGTTCGTCTACATCACGCAGTTCTACACGGCCGGCACGTTCCGGCCCGTCCGCGAGATCGCGGAAGCCTCCCGGACCGGCCCTGCCACCAACATCATCTCGGGCACCGCGGTGGGCTACGAGACGACGTTCGTCACGGCCATCACGATCGGCGTCGCGCTGTTCACGAGCCACTGGCTCGGGTCGCAGGCCGGGATCACGAACGAGGCCGGCCACGACGTCGGCGGGATCTTCGGGACCGCCGTCGCGACGATGGCGATGCTCATGACGACGGCCTACATCCTGGCGATGGACACCTTCGGGCCCATCACGGACAACGCCGGCGGCATCGCCGAGTTCAGCCGGGCCGAGAAGGGCGCTCGTGAGATCACGGACCGCCTCGACGCGGTCGGCAACACGACCAAGGCGCTGACCAAGGGCTACGCGATCGCGTCGGCGTCGCTCGCCGCGTTCCTGCTCTTCTCCGCGTACATCGACAAGGTCAACCTCATCCAGACGCGTCGCGGCGAGCCGCTCCTCGAGTCGGTCAACCTCGCCGACGTGAGCGTCTTCATCGCGGCCCTCATCGGCGCGATGCTCGTGTACTTCTTCAGCTCGCTGGCCATCCGCGCGGTCGGCAAGACGGCCCAGTCGATCATCGTCGAGGTTCGTCGCCAGTTCCGGGAGATGCCCGGGATCATGGACTACACGCAGCGACCGGACTACGCCCGGGTCGTCGACATCACGACGAAGGCGGCCCTGCGCGAGATGATCGCCCCGGGTCTGGTCGCGGTGGCCACGCCGATCGTCGTTGGGCTCCTGCTAGGCGCCGAAGCGGTCGCCGGCATGCTGATGGTGGGCACCATTTCGGGCGTCATGCTCGCGACGGTCCTCAACAACGGCGGTGGCGCATGGGACAACGCCAAGAAGTACATCGAATCCGGCAACCTCAAGGACGCCGATGGCAACGTGCTCGGCAAGGGCTCGGACGCGCATGCGGCCGCGGTCGTCGGCGATACCGTGGGTGATCCGTTCAAGGACACCGCCGGCCCCTCGCTCCATGTCCTCGTGAAGCTGCTGGCGACGATCACCCTGGTCCTCGCCCCGCTCTTCATCCGCTAAGTGAGCCGACGCGCCTGACGGTCCATGCCTGCGTTGCCGCCTCCGCGTCCTCGCTCACGCACCTTGAAGTGCGCTCGCTCGGATGCTCGGCGGCGACCTTGGCCTGGACCGCCATCCGCGTCGGATGCTCGATAGCGACGCCTAGGCGATGGACACGCTCCTCCAGGCACTCGTCATGGGGATCGTGCAGGGGCTCACCGAGTTCCTGCCGGTCTCGTCGTCCGGGCACCTGATCCTCGTCCCGCACCTGTTCGGGTGGGATGACGCGTTCATCAACTCACTCGCCTTCAGCGTCATGCTCCACATCGGGACGCTCGGGGCGCTGCTGATCTACTTCGCCCGGGACTGGGCTCGCCTCGTGCCCGCCGGTCTCGCTACCATCCGCGATCGATCGTTCCGCGGCGACCCTGACCGGCGACTGGCCTGGCTTCTGGTCGCGGCCACGATCCCGGCGGCGGTGATCGGGTTCGCGCTCGAGGGCGTGATCGCCACGACCTTCCGTGGCATCGTCCTTGTCACCGTGATGCTGGTGGTCGGCGGCGCGGTGCTGCTCATCGCCGATCGGGTCGGTCCCCGGACGCGCGAGATCGGCGGAATCACCTTCCCGATCGCCATGGCCCTTGGGGCGGCCCAGGCCCTCGCCCTCGTGCCGGGGATCAGCCGCTCCGGTATCTCCATCGCGGCCGGGCGTCTCGTCGGTCTGGACCGACCCACGGCCGCGCGGTTCAGCTTCCTGATGGCGACACCGATCACCGCCGGCGCGGCGCTGTTCGAAGTGCGGAAGCTGGTCGCCGGGGAGACCGGGATCGACGTCAGCGCCGGGCCGCTCATCGTCGGGGTGATCGCGTCATTCGTCTCGGGGATCGTCGCCATCCGCGTCCTGCTGGACTTCGTCCGGTCCAACTCCCTGGACCTGTTCGTCGCCTACCGGGTCCTCTTGGCGATCGCGGTGGGTATCCTCATCTTGACCGGCGTCCGACCGGTCTGAGATGGGCGACCACCGATGGAGGTCATGAAGCAACTGCGCCAGCGGGCCATCCGCGATCTCGTGGAACAGCGGCCCATCCGGACGCAGCAGGAACTTGCGGTGGCTCTGCGCGAGCGCGGGTTCCGGACGACGCAGGCGACGATCAGCCGCGACGTGGCCGAGCTGGGGCTCGTCAAGGTCGCTCGGGATGGGACGGCGGCCTATGGGTTGTCACCACGCTTGATCGAGGCCGAGACCTCCGGCGAAGATCGGCTTCGCGCGCTGCTGGCGGACCTGCCGCTCGAGGTCCACGACGCCGGTCTGCTCCTGGTCCTGCGAACCCTGCCGGGTTCGGCGCACGCCATCGCCGCCGCGCTTGACCGGGCCCGCTGGCCCGATGTCGCGGGCTCGGTGGCGGGCGACGACACCGTCTTCGTTGCCTTCGCTGATCGGGCTGGTCGGGCGCGCACCAAGGCCCGTCTGCTTCGACTTGCGGGCGGCGATCCGTCGAGGTCTTGAGGCCACCACCGCCCGCCTCGATGTTTTGACACCCACAACGCCCGCGACTACCATTCGGGCCCGGTCAGAACTTCAGGCGCGCGGTCTCAACCCCGCAGCAGGCCTGGAGTTCTTTCCTTTCCGGCATGACCGCCACGCCGGTGTAACTCATCGAGCGAACCTGCAGTGCGGGGGTCCCGGTCGTGAACAACAAGCCGACTTATCTTTCCCGAGAGGGTCTCGACAAGCTTCGCGGGGAGCTTGACGAGATGATCAGCGTCAAGCGCCCCGAGGTCGCCAATCGCATCCACGATGCGAAGGAGCATGGTGACCTGTCGGAGAACGCCGAGTACGAGGACGCCAAGAACGAGCAGGCGTTCGTCGAAGGCCGGATCCAGACCCTTGAGGCGATCATCAAGAACGCCACCATCATCGACGAGCACCACTCCACGGATCACGTGCAGATCGGCAGCACCGTGGCCGTCGAGAGCCCAGACGGCAAGGAGAAGTTCACGATCGTCGGCTCCGCGGAGGCCAAGCCGGCCGAGGGCCGGATCTCCAACGAGAGCCCGGTCGGTCGAGCGCTCCTCGGCAAGAAGAAGGGCGAGAAGGTCGTCGTGAAGGTGCCGGCGGGTGACTTCACCTACAAGATCGTCGGCATCACCTAGGCCTGGAGCGTTCCATGGACTGGGCTGACGAGCTCGCGGCCACGGTCCGCGACCGCGGGCCGCAGGTCGTCAACGACTCGAAGACGCCGTCCGGCACGGTCCACGTCGGCAGCCTTCGCGGGCCGGTCATCCTCGACACGATCGCCCGGGCGCTCCGCACCAACGGCATCGAGACCACGCTGCTCTACGGCGTCGACGACCTCGACCCGATGGACGCGCAGGCGCTCCTGACACCCGACTCCATCGAGCGCGAGATGGGGCGGCCACTCGCCCACGTCCCCGACCCGGCCGGCGACTGTCACCCGAGCTATGCCCGCCACTTCGCCGGGATCTTCATCGACACGTTCGCTGGTCTCGGGATCCACCCCGATCGCTACTACTGGATGAGCGACATCTACCCCACCGGGGCCATGGATCCGTACATCCGGATCGCGCTCGACCACGCCGCGCAGGTCCGCGAGATCTACCGGCGCGTCGCCAACGTCCAGCACCCGGACACCTGGCACCCCGCCGGCGTCATCTGTCCCACCTGCGGCAAGGTCGGGACCACCATCGTGACGGCCTGGGATGGTGAGCAGGTCTACTACGAGTGCCGCCCCCGCCTCGTCGAGTGGGCGAGCGGTTGCGGCAGTTCGGGCTGGATCTCGCCGTTCGGCGGGGCGGCCAAGCTTCCCTGGAACCTCGAGTGGGCGGCCCAATGGTCGCTGTTCGGCGTGACCATCGAACCGTGCGGCAAAGACCTCTCGACCGCGGGCGGCTCGCGGGACCGCTCGGACGCCATCGCTCGCGAGGTCTTCGAGCGCGAACCGCCGCTGAACGTGCCCTACGAGTTCCTCAACATCGGTGGCAAGAAGATGTCCACGTCCAAGGGCCGTGGGGCCGCCGCTCACACCATGGCCGTGGTCGTGCCACCGGAGCAGCTGCGGTTCCTCTTTCTCCGCCCAAAGCCGAACCACGCCATCGACTTCGACCCCGATGGCACGGACCAGATCCCGCGGCTGTTCGACGAATTCGACAAGTTCGCCGCGGCGACCGACGGGCGCGACGTCAAGGGGGACCTGCCGCCGGGGTTCGCGGCCACGTTCCGGTACTCGTTGCTCGATCCGGGCGCGGACGTCGCCGCGGAGGCCGCGGCCTTTCGTCCGGCGTTCTCGCATCTCGCGCTTCTGCTGCAGATCCCAGGCGTGGATGTCGACGAACGGGTGGAGGGCGAGAAGGGCGCGGTGCTGACCCACCGGGAGACCGAGATCCTCGCGGAGCGGACGGGCGCGGCCCGCGGATGGCTCGACACCTACGCCCCCGAACGGGCCTTGGTCCGGGTCCACGACGCGCTGCCCGGTGAGGCGTCGAGCCTCGATGACGATCAGCGCGCCTATCTGGCCGCCCTCGCTGAGCGGGCGTCGGTGTCGGCGCCGGCGTCGGGCGACGCGTGGCAGGACGCGATCTTCGTGACCGCGGGTGAGCGCGGCATCGAGGCCAAGGCGGCGTTCGACGCCCTGTATCGTTCGTTCCTGGGTCGATCGAACGGACCGCGGGCCGGGTGGCTGCTGGCCAGCCTGGACGTCGCATTCGTGATCCGTCGACTGCGGGAGGCGGCGGCGTGAGCGTCGGTCTACAACGGCTTCGCGACGAGCCGGACGTCATCCGCCAGGGCGCGGTCGCCAAGGGCGAAGACCCGGCCCTCGTGGAACGTGCCCTCGAACTCGACGCCACGCGTCGCCGCCTGCTCGGCGAGAGCGAGGCGCTCAAGGCCGAACGGAATGCCGCATCGAAGGCGGTGGGTGAGGCGATCAAGACCGGTGCCGCGCCGGACGGACCCGAGATCGCGGCCCTCAAGACGACATCCACCGAGGCAGGGAGGCGTATCAAGGCCCTTGACGGCGACCTCGTCGACGCCGAGGCGGCGCTCGATGACCTCCTCCTGCGTATCCCCAACCCGCCCGACCCCGATATCCCGGTCGGTGGAGAGGAGGCGAACGTCACGATCCGAACGTGGGGGTCGCCGCTGGCGCACGATGAGCCGCTCCGGGGCGACATAGGCGCCGATGCGCCGGCGGGCGGCGCCACCTGGACCCGCAAGCCGCATTGGGAACTGGGCGAGGCGCTCGGCATCCTGGACAACGCCCGTGGCGCGAAGATCACCGGGTCCGGGTTCCCCGTCTACAAGGGCGCGGGTTCGGCGCTCCAGCGCGGGCTGATCAACTGGTTCCTCGACATCCACACGCGCGAGAACGGTTTCACCGAGGTCTGGCCGCCGGCGGTCGTCAACGCGGACAGCGCCCGCGGCACGGGTCAGATCCCGGACAAGGAAGACCAGATGTACGTCGTCACCCGTGACGACCTGTACCTGGTCCCCACCGCCGAAGTGCCGGTCACGAATCTGCACCGCGACGAGATCTTCGAGGCGGCCGACCTGCCGCTCCGCTACGCCGCGTACACCCCCTGCTTCCGGCGCGAGGCCGGCGCCGCCGGCAAGGACACCCGCGGCATCCTGCGCGTCCACCAGTTCGACAAGGTGGAGATGGTCCTGTTCGAGCGTCCCGATGACAGCCCGGCGGCGCTCGAGTGGATGACCGAACGCGCCGAGATCCTGCTCCAGCGCCTGGGCTTGGCCTACCGTGTCCTGCTCATGAGCACGGGCGAGATGGGCTTCACGCAGGCGCGCAAGTACGATCTCGAGGTCTGGTCGCCCGGTGTCGAACGCTGGCTCGAAGTCAGTTCGTGCTCCAACTTCCGTGATTTCCAGGCCCGCCGGATGGCGATCCGCTACCGACCGGAAGCGGGCGCCAAACCGGAACTCGTGCACACGCTCAACGGCTCGGGGCTAGCGCTCGCGAGGGTCGTCGCCGCGATCCTGGAGACCTACCAGCGGCCCGACGGCAACGTCGTCGTCCCCGAGGTCCTGCGCTCGTACCTGGGCCGGGATGTCATCGAGGCCGCCACCTAGCTCGTCGGCGTCCCGCCGAGCGGGCAGTCCGGGCTCGGATAGGACTTCCGTCACCTACCGGGACTGCTGCCACGACACCTATCGTCACGGGACCGACGACCCGTTCAGACGGAGCCGCATCACAACCATGTTCGGGACGATCCAACGTCTCCCGCGTCTGATCCTGATGATCCTGGTGTACGGGGTCTTCCTGGTCGTGGTGGGCATGACCACGGTGGTCCTGACCGTGGTCGTCTCCGCGCACTTTTCGACCGCATCGCTGAACGCCACCGTCGGCGCCGACGCGGCGCTCGTGCGGCTCTTCGTGACCAGTGCCCTCTCACCGCAGGACCTTGAGGCCTCTGGTCTGACCTCGGCTCGACAGACGGACCTGGAGCAACGCCTCGCACTCTTGATCGACGAGAAGAAGATCCTGCGAGTGGAGGTGCGGCTTCCCGATGGGCGGATCCTCGTGTCCGACGAGCCGATGTCACGCGGCACCGTGGGTGCGACGAGCGAGGATTTCACCACGGCGCTGGCCGGGCTGTCCGCGACCGCGGGCATCGCCGACGTGGCAGTGAGTGAGGCGACCGGGCCCGCCCTCGCGACGACGAGCGTGCTGCGCGAGTACTTCCCGCTGGTGACGGGCGGGGAGGTTCGTGCCGTCGTCGGGGTCTGGCGCGACGCCGTGCCGATCATGGCTCAGCTCGATGAGGTGCGCCAGACCATCGTCATCATCACCCTGGTGGCCGGACTCGTCGCCGCGTTCGTCCTGTATCTCGTCTTCCGCTCCGCCCAGTCGCGCATCGGCCGGCAGACCGATGCGCTCCTCGACGCGACCCAGCGAGACACGCTGACCGGGTCGCTGAATCACGGGGCCCTGGTCGAGATCCTGGGTGCGGCCGTGGAGCAGGCCCGCGTGGAGGACACCCAGATCGGGCTGGCGCTTGTCGACATCGACAACTTCCGCCTGTTGAACGAGAACTACGGCCATGAGGCCGGGGACCAGGCGCTGCTCGTCATCGTGGAGCTGCTGCGGGTCGCCCTCCCCGCCGGGGTCGCGTTCGGCCGCTCGGGCCCGGACGAACTGCTGATCGTCGCCACCGGCCCCGTCGTCCACGATCTGGAACCGGCGCTCGAACGGTTCCGAACGTCGTTGGTCGATCACTCGCTCTCTGTGGAGAGCACCGAACGTCTGCCGCTGACCGTCAGCGTCGGCGTGTGCGGCTACCCCGCGCACGCGGATTCGGCAACCGGCCTCCTGACGGTCGTCGCCACGACACTCCACGAGGCCAAGACCAGCGGTGGGGATGTGATTCGCGTGGCCGGAGCGACGAACGAACAGGCGCCCGAGACGCGCACCTTCGATGTGTTCCAGGGGTTGATCCTGGCGGTCGACACAAAGGATCGATACACGAAGCGGCATTCGGAGGACGTCGCCCGCTACAGCGTATTCCTGGCGGAGCGTCTCCGGCTCGAGTCGGATTTCGTGGACACGATCCGGATCGCCGGTCTGCTCCATGACGTCGGCAAGATCGGCATCCCGGATCACATCCTCCGCAAGCCGGGCACGCTTACGGCTGCGGAGTACCACACCGTCAAGCAGCACGTCGTGCTCGGCGACATGATCGTCCGTGACCTGCCTGGCATCGAGACCATCCGCTCCGGGATCCGCCACCATCACGAGCGCTGGGACGGTGAGGGGTACCTGCATCGCCTGAGCGGCGAAGACATCCCGCTCATCGCACGGATCCTCGCCGTTGCCGATGCCTTCTCGGCCATGACGACAACGCGACCGTACCGGAAGGCCCTCTCACTGACGGAAGCGCTCCACCGGCTGGTCGATGCGTCCGGCACGCAGCTCGATGAAGCGCTGGTCGAGGCGTTCGTGACCGGGATCGAGACCGCGAGTGACGCGCCGCTCCCGGGGGCCGACACCCACTCCATGCGGCTCTGGACGCCCTACGGGCGGGTCGCCTGATGCGTGGGTCGATCCTTGCGTCGATCGTTGCCGCGGTCGTCGTCGTCGGCCTGGCCATGCCAATCGCGGCGAGCGCGGCTCCACCGACCTGGACGATCACCCGCAATCCGGGATTCGTCAACAACGGCGACAAGACCGCGATCAGCGTGACCTTCAGCAATCGCGGCGGACCGTCTGGAGACGACGACCTCGGCTGCGTCACGATCGCGATCCCGTCCGTCTTCGACGTCAGCGCCGTCGCGGTCACCGCGCAGCCAGCCGGGACGACCTGGCTCGCGTCGAAGAGCGGCAACACGACGGTCACGATCCGTGCCTCGAACGGCGGCGATCGACTTGATCCGAATGCCAACAGCAAGTCGGTCTCGGCGTCCATCTCCGTGACCGGCACCACCGTCGGCACCTACGATTGGCTCGCGGACGCCTGGGCGTCCCAGGACTGTGAATCCCCGTTCGACGCGCCAAACGCGCTCCAGATCCAGATCAAGCCGGCGACACCCACACCCACGCCCACACCGACGCCCACACCGACGCCCACGCCGACGCCCACGCCGACGCCCACACCGACGCCCACGCCGACGCCCACGCCGACGCCCACACCGACGTCGACACCCGCTCCGGGCGGAGGAACGCCCTCGCCGACAGCCTCGGGGGCGACGGCGTCACCCGGAGCCACGGGAACCCCAAGCCCGACGGGTCCAGCTGGGCCCGCTCCGGCCGCTCCATCGCGTGAGCCGACGACCGCTTCGTCGTCGCCCGACCCGACTGGAGCTGTCGTTGGTGGGCTGGTGGCACCGACGGAACCACCCGGGGCGGCCCTGACCATCCCCGGGCTTGACGACACCTACGACGGTGGGAACGGCGATGCGCCGGCGATCGACATGACCATGGCGGTGTTCTCTCCGTTCGGGGACACCTTCGATTGGGCGGTCCCGGGCCTGGTCCTCTCGGTCCCCGGACTGTTGCTCATCGCCGCGGTGGTCGCCCAGATGGTCGGGGCCCTCGCCTGGTTGCCACTCGTCAGGCGCCGGCTTGGTGGATTCGGGATCGGCGTCCGTCGCCGATCGGGCAACGAGACCGCCTGAGCGTCGCTGGTATCCTGCGCAGCGGAGAGGTGGCCGAGCGGTTGATGGCGACGCTCTTGAAAAGCGTTGAGTCGAAAGACTTCGTGGGTTCGAATCCCACCCTCTCCGCCACCGCCGTCCGGGACCCTGATCTTGACCGCGCAGGGGAGGCGGCCTGTGTCGCGGCCGTCGGCGCACCGGGTCCGCACGTGGGTCCGCACGTGGGCGCACCGGGCCGGTAACGCCCCACGGTACGTGACGACGCGCACGGCACCGGCCACGTCATGTTGGACCGCTGCACGTCACGATCGTCCGCCGGTGGTCGTGGGATGGCACAAAGGTGTGGGCCTGGTGCATCGAACGTCGTCACGTAACGTCCCACGGCACATGGACCCGAGGTGCCGTGGCCGCCGGCGTCGTCGCCGGCCAGACCGTGGGTGACAGAGTCGCCGTCCCCCGACAACCTCGCCGCCACCAGTCGCCCTTGACGGTGTCGTCGAGGCGCGGCCATACTGCGCGCCACATCACGAAGAACGGGCGATGAACGGGATGAGTACCCGTCGCGTGTCGGCAGAGAGATCCGGTGGCTGGTGGAAACCGGAGCGACGACGGCAGGGAATGGCCCCGGGAGCCTCCGGACCGAACGCGAAGCGGCATCGCCGCAGGCGCCAGTAGGCTCCGGCGCAGAGCGCCAGCGATACAGGGTAGCGCCGATCGGCAGGGTGGCGACACCGGGCCCGTCGGTCATGTGAAGTGCGGCATCGCCGAATGAGGGTGGCACCGCGGAAGGCACGACCTTTCGTCCCGGGACGAACTGGTCGTTGTTTGATTCAGAGGCCCGAACCGCGATGACGATGGATCCGCTCAGCCTGGCCCAGACGAAGCGTCTGGCCGCGGACGCCGACACGATCCTGCTGCGCGCCACGCGACCGGCGGACCTCGAGACGCCGATCGGGGCGTTCCTGCGCCTGGACGACGGTGGGCCAGCGTACCTCCTGGAATCGGTCGAGGGCGGCGAGCGCCTCGGCCGCTACTCGTTCGTCGGGGTCGGGCCACGCCGGCTACTTGAGGTCCGTGACGGCCGCGCAAGCATCCAGACCCGGCCAGTGACGGTGCCGACCTATGCACCTGACCTGCCCGTCGATGTCACCGATGCCCCCGATCCGCTCGATGCCATCCGGCGCTTCGTGCCACGACGACGGGTCATGCCGGTGGAAGGGATGCCCAGGTTCACCGGTGGCGCGGTCGGCGCCCTCGCCTACGACGCGATCGCCGCCTTCGAACCCAGCGTTCCGCTGCCGGCGCACGATCCGATCGGTGTTCCCACCGCGGCGTTCATCGAGACGGACCTCGTGCTCGTCTTCGATCACCTGACGCACACCCTGTCGGCCATCGCGTCGTTGCACACCGAGGCCCCCGATCTCGAAGGGCGCTACCGGATCGCCGAGGCGGCCATCTTCGAGGCGCTTGAACGGACCGCCCGGCCGTCCGCCGCGGAGATCGCCGGGAGTGGTCGGTACGCGGGTCGTGGCTCGGGTGGGGCGACGCCGCCGGCCCCGCAGCGCCCGGTCGAGACGAGTCTTGGGCGCGATGCGTATGTGCGTGCCGTCGAGGTGGCCAAGGACGCCATCGCGTCGGGCGAAGCCATCCAGGTCGTGCTCGCGAGGCGGCAGTCGTTCGACCTGCCAACGGACCCGGCCACGGGGCGGACGCTCGACGGTATCGGCATCTACCGCGCGCTCCGGCGGGTCAACCCGAGTCCGTATCTGTTCTACGTCCGGACGCCCTCGTTCGAGGTGGTCGGCGCCTCGCCGGAATTGCTGCTCCAAGTCCAGGGCGACCGTTTGACCACGCACCCGATCGCCGGGACTCGGCCGCGTGGCGCGGATGCCCGCGAGGACGCGTTGCTGGCGGAGCAACTCCAGCGCGACCCGAAGGAACGCGCGGAACACGTGATGCTCGTCGATCTCGGCCGGAACGACCTGGGCCGCGTGTCCCGACCCGGCACCGTCACCGTCAGCAAGTACATGGAGGTCGAGAAGTACAGCCACGTCCTCCACCTGGTCTCGCACGTCGAGGGCCGGTTGCGCCCGGAGTCGGACACGCTCGACGCGCTTCGCGCGGTCTTTCCCGCGGGCACGCTGTCGGGCGCCCCGAAGGTCCGCGCGATGCAGTTGATCGCCGCCGCGGAGAACGAGCGTCGTGGGCTGTACGGCGGGGCCGTCGGCTATCTCGGCTATGACGGCAACCTCGACACGGCGATCACGATCCGCAGCGCGGTCCTCAAGGATGGCCAGGCGCACGTCCATACCGGCGCGGGGATCGTCGCCGGCTCGGTCCCTGAGCGCGAGTTCGAGGAGACCGACCACAAGGCCGCCGCGCTTCGCCGGGCCATCGACATCGCGGCCGGGGTCCCCGATGCCCCGGCCGGGGACGCCGACGAGGTGCCCGAAGCCGAGGGACCCGCTCGGGCTGGGGCGACGCCGTCGCCGGAGGGCCGCTCGTGATCCTCGTCGTCGACAACTACGACAGCTTTACGTTCAACCTGGTCCAGGCGCTCGCGGCGGCCGGTGCGGAGATCCGCGTCTTGCGGAACGACGCGATCGATCGCGCCGGGGTCGAGGCGATGGCAGCGGACCCCGAGGCGCACCTGCGTGGCATCGTCATCTCCCCCGGGCCCGGCGACCCCGACAGTGCCGGCGTCTCGATGGACGCGATCGCGGTGGCCGCCGATCGTCAGATCCCGGTACTGGGCGTCTGTCTCGGGATGCAGGCGATGGCGCAGGTCTTCGGGGCCCGGATCGTCCGCGCCCCGACGCTGGTCCACGGGGAGGCCTCGGAGGTCACCCATGACGGCGAGGGGCTCCTCGAGGGGATGCCGCCGTCGTTCTTCGCCGCGCGCTACCACTCGCTGGCGATCGATCCGGCGACCCTTCCGTCGGTGTTCCGCGTGACCGCGATGAGCGAGACCGATCGCGTGGTGATGGGCATCCGCCACACATCGCTCCCGCTCGAAGGCGTCCAGTTCCATCCCGAGAGCGTGCTGACGCCGGATGGACCGCACCTGCTCGCAAACTTCCTGCGACAAGCGGGGGAGGGGGAGGCCGCGCGACTCGATGCCGTGAGCGGGACCTTCGCGACCAGCGGCATGGCGGAGACCGTGGAGCCGGGCCCATGAGCGACGACGTCCGGGCCGCGCTCCAGACCATCGTCGAGGGCGGGAGCCTGTCGATCGAGACCGCAAGTGCCGCGATGGGGGCGGTCATGGACGGCGAGGCAACGCCCGCGCAGCTGGCGGCGCTCCTGATGGGTCTTCGGATGCGTGGCGAGACCGTGGACGAGCTCGCCGGGTTCGCGACCGCCATGCGTGACCGGGTCGTGCGTGTCGAGGCACCCGCTGGCGCGATCGATGTCGTCGGCACCGGCGGCGATGGCAGCGGCACGTTCAACATCTCCACGACCGCGGCACTCGTCGCTGCGGCGGCCGGCGTGCCGGTGGCCAAGCACGGGAACCGCGCCATCACGTCCAAGGCGGGGTCCGCGGACGTGCTCGACGCCCTCGGGATCCGAATCGACCACGACGCGGTCTCGGCCGGCGACGCGCTGCGCGAGATCGGGTTCGCGTTCATGTTCGCGCCGAATTTCCACCCCGCGATGAAGCACGCCGGTCCGACGCGTCGCGAGATCGGCGTCCGGACGGCGTTCAACCTGCTCGGCCCGTTGACGAATCCGGCCGGGACCACGCGGCAGCTGCTCGGCGTCGGCGACGCGACCGCGGCGGCCCGGATGGCCGAGGTCGCCCAGAGACTCGGCACGGAGCGGACCTTCGTCATCCACGGTGACGGCATCGACGAACTGCCGCTCGACGGCAGCGGCGTGCTCTATCGCGTCGCACCGGACGGGATCGAGCGCCAGGCGGTGGACGCCGCGGCGCTGGGTCTCACGCGGACGGCCACCTCGAAGCTCCGCGGCGGTGAGGCCGACGAGAACGCGCGCGCCGTCGAATCCGTCCTTCGCGGCGAGCCCGGCGCGCGCCGGGATGTCGTCCTGCTCAACGCCGCGGCGGCGCTGCTGGTCGCGGGGGTCGTCGACGACCTCGACGGGGGGATCGAGCGGGCGGCGCTCACGATCGATGCCGGGCTCGCTCGCGAGTTGCTGGAGCGTCTGCGGGCGGAGCGACGGGTCGCCGGCGCTGTCGGGGTCCAGGGATGACCGAGGCCGCGGTCCGCCAGACGACCGTCGTCCACGAGATCGCGGAACGACGACGCGTCGACCTGGAAGCCACGTTCGACGCAGGCGTCCCCACTGCCGCGGACTTCGCCGCCGCGCCGCCTGTCCGATCCATCGTCGACCGTCTCGTGCGCCCAGGTCTGCACCTGATCGCCGAGATCAAGCGCTCGTCGCCATCGGCGGGCCGGATCGCAGCGACCGACGAGGACGTCGTGGCCCGGGCCCGCGCCTACCAGGCCGGCGGCGCGTCGGCGATCTCCGTGCTGTGCGAGCCGCATTGGTTCGGTGGGTCGATCGACGACCTGCGCGCCGTCCGGGCCGCGGTCTCGATCCCGGTCTTGGCCAAGGAGTTCGTCGTCGACGCGCGGCAGCTGGAGATCCTGCGGGCGGCCGGCGCCGACGCCGTCCTGTTGCTGGCGGTCCTGCACCCGACGAAGCGGGCGCTGCGCGCCCTCGTGGACCGTGCCCTGGCGCTCGGCCTGGAGCCGCTGGTGGAGGCCCACGACGTACGCGAGATCCGACTCGCGCTTGACACCGACGCGCGCCTGATCGGCATCAACAACCGGAACCTCCGGACGCTCGAGGTGGACCCGGACCGCGCTGGGCGCCTGCGCGACCGGATCCCCGACGACCGCGTCGCGATCGCCGAGTCCGGCGTCAGGGACCCGGCGACGGTGGCGCGCTGGCGGGCGCAGGGGTTCGATGCCGCCCTCGTCGGGGAGGCGCTGGTCCGGTCGGCGGACCCGGCGGCCGCGGCCCGGAGCTTCGTCGCGGCGGGCTCGGTCCCCGATGACCCGGCCAACGTGGCGCGGCGGCCATTCGTCAAGATCTGCGGCGTCGGTGACCTCGGCAGCGCGATGGCGGCTGTCGCACTCGGCGCGGACGCGATCGGGCTGAACCTCGTGCCCGGCACGCCACGGGCACTCACCCTTGACGAGGCGGTCGATCTCGCCCGGGCCATCCGCGCCGTCGGCGGGGCATCCGGTCCGCCCCGGATCGTGGCGGTCACCGCGGACGCACCGGCTGGTGACTTGGCCGCGATCGTCGCCGCCCTTGATCCTGACGCGGTCCAGCTCAACGGGAGCGAGACCGTCGCGCATGCGTCATCGATCGGCCGCGCGACGTGGAAGGTGCTCCACCTGCCGGCGGAGACGCCCGCTGACGTGGCCGCGACGGCCGCGGGACAGGTCGCCCGCGGCCGGGCGTATCTCGACGCCGGCGTCGAACGGCTGCTGCTCGATACCGCTGGTGGAGCGCATCCCGGCGGCACGGGGCAACGCGCAGCGACCGCCTTGGCCGCGGCGATCGCCCGGGAGGTGCCGGTCACGCTGGCCGGGGGTCTGACCCCGTCGAACGTCGGGCCGGCGCTGCGCGAGATCGCCGCGGTCGGTGTGGACGTCGCATCGGGCGTCGAATTCCCCCGCGAGCCGGGTCGACGCCCCGTCAAGGACCCGTATCGCGTGGCGCTGTTCCTCAAGCGCGCCCAAGCGGCGCGAGACGACCGGCCGAACATCGCGTTCGGGCCGACCCCGGTCCACCCAGGACTGCTCGATGCAGATGGGCACGGCCGATGGGGGATGGAGCGCGATTTCGGGGGTCGCTACGTCCCCGAGACGCTCATGGCGGCCCTCGAGGGCCTCGAGACCGCGTACGACGCCCTCCGCTCCGACCCCGTGTTCTGGGCCGAGCTCCGGGAGCTGTTGGCCAAATTCGGCGGCCGCCCCACCCCGATCTATCGCGCGGACCGACTCGCGGCCGCGGTCCGTCTCGAGGGGGAGCGGCTCGCGGGGGGCTCGCCACGGATCCCGGCGCTCGCGCTGTATCTCAAGCGTGAGGATCTCGCGCATACCGGAGCGCACAAGATCAACAACGCACTCGGACAGGCGTTGCTCACGCGGCGACTCGGCAAGACCCGGGTGATCGCGGAGACCGGCGCCGGCCAGCATGGCGTGGCGACCGCGACCGCGTGCGCGCTGCTCGACCTGCCATGCGTCGTCTACATGGGCGAGGAGGACATCAGGCGCCAGGGCCCCAACGTGCTGCGGATGCGGGCGCTCGGCGCCGAAGTCCGTTCGGTGACGTCGGGGACAGCGACGCTCAAGGACGCCGTCAATGAGGCCATGCGGGACTGGGTGACGAACGTCGAGACGACGCACTACGTCCTGGGCTCGGCGATGGGGCCGCACCCGTACCCCACGATCGTGCGAGACCTCCAGCGACGGATCGGCGACGAGGGGGCGGCGCAGCTGGTCGCCATCGAAGGCCGCCTGCCGGACGTGGCGGTGGCGTGCGTCGGCGGCGGGTCGAACGCCATCGGGCTGCTGGCACGGTTCATCGGCGAGCCGTCGGTCCGGCTCGCGGTCGCGGAGGCGGCCGGAGACGGACTCGAGACGGGGCGCCACGCGGCCGCCATCCTCGGCGGGACACCCGGGATCCTGCACGGCTCCCGCTCGCTGATGCTCCAGGACCGTGACGGGCAGGTCGTCGAGGCGCACTCCGCCTCGGCCGGCTTGGACTACCCGGGTATCGGACCGCAACTGTCGGCGCTGGCCGAAGCCGGTCGGATCGAGGTGGCGGCGGCCACGGACCGGGAAGCCGTCGCGGCCATGAAGACCGCGACACGGACCGAGGGGATCCTTCCGGCCCTTGAGACGGCGCACGCGGTGGCCGCGATCCCCAAGATCCTCGCTGGCGTCGAGGGCCTGCCGGGCGGCTGGCCGGACCACGTGCTGATGCTGGTCGGGTTCTCCGGACGAGGCGACAAGGACCTCGCCGCGCTCGAACGGTTCGCCGAGGTCCCGGCCTGGGACGGTGTCGCGTGACGATCACGACGACGACCGCGACCACCCCGAGCGGCACCAACGACACGGCCGGCGCCCGCCGTATCGCCGCCGCGTTCGCCCGGGCCCGCGCCGACGGCCGGATCGCGCTCATCCCGTACGTGGTCGCGGGCTACCCGGACGCGGACACGAGCCTGCTGGCGGCCCTGGCTGCCGCCGATGCCGGCGCGGATCTCCTGGAGGTCGGGTTGCCCTATTCGGACCCGCTTGCCGATGGCGCGACGCTCCAGCGGGCGTCACAGGCGGCGATCGCGGCGGGCGCCACCCTCGAGGGCTCGCTTCGCCTGATCGAGCGCATCGGGGCAGCCCGACCTGACCTCCCGCTCGTTCCGATGGCCTACGCGAACCAGATCATCGGTGGCGGTGACGGCGAGGCGGTCGTCCGTCGACTGGCGGGCGCCGGCGCAGCCGGGCTGATCGTCGCCGACCTCACGCCCGATGAAGGGGCCGGCTTCGAGGCCGTGGCGCGTGCGGCCGGTCTCGCCGTGGTCTACCTCGTGGCGCCGACCACCGCCCCGGGCCGGCGAGCCATGATCGCGAGCCGCAGCGGTGGGTTCCTCTATTGCGTCTCGCTCGTTGGCGTGACGGGCGCGCGGTCGTCGCTTCCGGCGTCAGTCGGGCGTCTGGTCCGGTCCGTCAAGGCCGCGTCACCGGTCCCGGTCGCGGTCGGCTTCGGGGTCAGCCGGCCGACGCATGTCCGGGCGATCGCCAAGGCCGGCGCCGACGGGGTCATCGTGGCGTCCGCGCTCGTGGATGCGCTTGGCGCGGAAGGCACGGACGTCGGGCGGCTGGCCGCGCTCGTGCAGGACCTTCGGGGAGCGACGGGTGTCCGTTGAGGTCGGCGTCGAGGCCGGGGCCAAGAAGGTCTTCGCCTGGGTGATCGACTGGCCGGGCTGGTGTCGGTCGGGCAAGACCGGGGAGGAGGCGATCGACCGCCTCGTCACCTTCCGAGCGCGGTACGCGCCCGTCGCGTCGCAAGCCGGTCTGACGGTCCCCACTGTCTCGGTCACCGATCTCCGCGTCGTGGAGCGGCTTGGCGGCGGCAGCGGCACGGACTTCGGTGTCCCATCGGCGGTCAGCGCAGCGGATCGACGCGCCACGGACGCCCAGGAGGCCGAACGTCAGGCGGCGCTGGTCGAGGCGGCGTGGCAAACGCTGGACAAGGTCGTGGCCGTCGCACCCGAGGCGCTGCGCAAGGGTCCGCGTGGCGGTGGGCGCGACCGGGACAAGATGTTCGCCCACACCATCGAAGCGGACGAGGCCTACGGGCGCGAGATGGGGATCAAGCGCCCGCGCGTCGATCCCCTGGACCGGGCCGCGATCGAGGCGCTTCGGAACGCCATGCTGGCTGCGCTCCGCGCGCTGTCCGACGGCTCGCCGATGGCCGATCGGACGTGGCCCCCACGCTACGCCGCTCGCCGGATCGCGTGGCACGCGCTGGACCACGCCTGGGAGATCGAGGACCGGGCCGACCTCTGACGTCCACTACGGCTCGAACAGCGCGCCGACCTCGCTCGCGGCGATGGCCCGCGGCTCGGTGATGAGCCCGATGGCGTGGGCTGCCTCGCCGATGAGGTCCTCGGCGTTTCGTCCGGCGGCCCGAAGGTCTCGAACGCTCGTCGAACCATCCGCCTTCGACAGCTTGCGCCCGTCCGGCCGTCGGATCAGGCGGTGATGGGCGAAGGTCGGGGGCCGGTCTCGACCAAGCAGGCGACCGAGCCGGATCTGCGGCGGCGTCGCATGAAGCAGGTCGAGCCCACGGACGACCAGGTCGATCCCCTGGCGCGCGTCGTCGACCACGACGGCGAACCCGTACGACCAGTTGCCGTGGCGGTCGCGCACGAGCGGATCGCCCGCCGGCGCCACCTCGCCACCGCACGGACCGACGAGATCATCCATCCACGTCTCGGACCCGCCGCCGAGCGCGACCCGGATCGTGGTCTCCGGGACGTCACTCCGGGATCGGCACCCGCCGGGGCATCCCGGCCCGGTCCATGCGCGCCCGTTGACAGCCGCCCAGTCCGCGAAGGTCCCCCGCGAGCAGTCGCATCCGTAGACGACCCCGACGGCCCGCAGAATCGACAGGGCGTCCACGTACGGGCCGTCATCCTCGGACTGGCGGACCGGCCCGGCATCGGCCACGAACCCAAGCCAGGTGAGGTCCTCGAGCAGCGCGGCGTCGTACTCGGGCCGACAGCGCTGGCGGTCGTGATCCTCGATGCGTAACAGGACATCGCCGCCGCGGGATCGAGCCATCCCCCAGACCGCGATCGCGTTGGCGATGTGGCCGAGGTGCAGGTACCCCGTCGGTGCGGGCGCGAACCGCGTCCGGATCGGCCCCGACCGAGCCGCTTGCGCCGTCGGCGCGTCAGTCGTCGGCGTCGGCGCCATCGGGTCGAGCTCGGTCGCGCGCTTCGAGGGCGCGCGTCGCCTGCATGAGCCGTCGGTAGAGCGCGATCAGGTCCGCCTGCGGGAGCGGCCCAGTGTTCGCCATGGTCACGCGCAGGAGCACCTCGCGCTCTCGTTCCGCGTCACGGATCGCCCGTCGGCCGGCCTCCGCCTTGGCGCGTCCCGCCTCCCTCGCGAGTTCTGCACGCTCATTGAGCAGCGCGACGAGCCGCCGGTCGAGCGCGTCGATCCTGTGGCGGAGCCGTCGCAGTTCGGCCGACTCGGGTGGTCGCTCAGGCACCGTCGCCACCGAACCGTCGGGCGATCGCCTCGAGCGCCAGGTGATAGCCGCGAGCACCCTGGCCCACGATCGACTCCAGCGCCACATCGTGGAGGAAGTTCACGTGCCGGAAGGCCTCCCGGGTGGAGGGGTCGGATAGATGGACCTCGACGAACGGCCGCTGGACAGCGAGCAGGGCATCGCGCAAAGCCACGCTGGTGTGCGTCAGTCCGCCGGCATTCACGATCGCGGCATCGAAGTCCCGCTGGTGGAGTCGGTCGATCAGCGCGCCCTCATGGTTCGACTGGAAGAAGCCGACCGTGAGGCCCAGCTCGGTCGCCCGCGCCGCGATCCCCTCGTGGATCTGCTCGAGGGTGTCGTACCCGTAGATCTCGGGCTCCCTGGTGCCGATGAGATTCAGGTTCGGTCCTTGCAGGACGAGGACGGAGGTCATCGTGGGCTCCCAGCGGCCAGCAGGCTCGACGCCGCCTCGGCGACGAGCCCCGGCTCGATGTCATCGCGGATCACGACGCCGTCCGCCGTCGGCAGGACCCAGCGGAGTCGTCCGCCGGCGTGCTTCTTGTCGCTCGTGAGGTGCGCCAGGACCGACCCGATGGGGTAGGGCAGCGGTTCCCGGCCCAGCTCGAGCGCGTCGAGGAGTCGACCGATCCGCTCGGCCCGCTCGACCGGCGTGACGCCCGTGGCGACGCCGATCCGGCACGCCGCCCGCAGCCCGTAGGCGACGGCTTCCCCGTGCAGCAGACCCCCGAACCCGGCGGCGGCCTCGACCGCGTGACCCAGGGAGTGCCCGAGATTGAGCGCGATCCGGCCACCCGCCGCGCCCTGCTCCCGCTCATCGGCGAGGACCACGTCCACCTTCGCCACCGCGCAGCGCTCGACGACCTCCGCGACCGCCCCGCCCGAGAAGGCTGTCTCGGCCCCGTCCGCGATCTCGCGACCATGGGTCTCGAGCAACTCGAACAGCCGCACATCGCCGAGCGCGGCCATCTTGACGGCCTCACCGAGCGCGGCCCGACGTTCGCGCGACGGGAGCGTCCGCAGGAACCGGATGTCGATGATGACCGCCGCCGGTTGGTGGAACGCGCCGACGAGGTTCTTTCCCGCGGCGAGGTCCACGCCGGTCTTGCCGCCGATGGATGAGTCGACCTGCGCGACGAGCGTCGTGGGGACGTGGATGATCGGGATCCCGCGCAGGTAGGTGGCCGCCAGGAACCCCGCCGCATCCCCGAGCGCCCCGCCGCCCACGGCCACGATGGGCTCGCCGCGCTCGACGCGGAGACCCGCGAGCGCCTCGGCGGCGCGTTCGATGACGGGCAACCGCTTGGCGTCTTCGCCCTGCGGCAGCAGGAGGCGTTCCGTCGACCAGCCGACGGCTTCAAGGGCGGCGGCGAGCCCGGCACCCGCCGCTTCCCAGGCGCCCGGCTCCGATACCAGGATGACCCGCCGCGCGCCAAGGGCCGTCAGCGCGGCGTCGAGCGCCACTGGCGCCACGCCGTCTCCGAGCACGAATCGGCCGATGGGAGTCGCGAGATCCAGCACCGTCGTCGGGCCGCCGGTGATGGGTGGTCCGAGATCGCGCAGCCGCGCGTCGAGCGCCTCGACGACCCCGCCCACCTCAGCCATCCCCTTCACTCGGATCGGTGCCGCCGCGTAGAACCGCTCGCGCCGTGCCGCGAGGTCCCGGATCGTGCCGATGGGATCGCGCCCTGCCACGAGTGGCCGCACGTTCGGCGAGCGACGCAGCCGTTGGGCAAGCACCTCCGGCCGGCCGTCCAGCCAGACCGCGACGCGTCCCCGATACAGCGCCCACCGATTGCCCGGGTCCACGACAGCGCCCCCGCCGGTCGCGACCACGCGTCGGACGTCGGGGTCCTGGTCCGGCTCACCGAGCGCCCGCACGGCGTCGCGCTCGAGCGCCCGGAAGGCAGGCTCACCGTCCTCGGCGAAGATGTCGGGGATCGATCGACCGGTCGCCGACTCGATCCGCTCGTCGAGGTCGATGAAGCTCGCGCGGTGGCGTCCCGCAAGGCGTCGGCCCACCGCGGTCTTGCCGCTACCGGGGAGCCCGACCAGCACGACGTCCATCGACGGTCAGTCGTCCCCGCCGGAGCCGGCCTCGTCCGTCCCCGTCAGCCCGTGCCCGGCGTTCTGGGGTGCCCGCCGGCCCCCCGCCACAGGGGCGTCGAGCGGTAGCGCGATCCTCGCTCGATACGACGCCAGGTTGGCGCGAACGTCGTCGAGTGTGTCGCCGCCGAACTTCTCGCAGATCGATGCCGCCAGGGTGAGCATCACCATGGCCTCTGCGACGACCCCCGCTGCCGGGACGACGCTGATGTCACTCCGCTCGTAGTGCGCCTTCTCGACCGCCTCGCCGGTGACCAGATCCGCGGACGGCAGCGGCTTGGCCAGCGTCGAGATCGGCTTGACCGCGCCACGGATGACGAGGGCCTCGCCGTTCGTGATGCCGCCCGTCAGCCCGCCCGCGTTGTTCGATCGGTGCACCCAGCTCCCGTCACCCGTGCGCCCCTCGATCACATCGTGGACCGCTGACCCGAACCGGCGCGTCTGTTCGAAGCCGAGCCCGAACTCGACGCCCTTGACGATGTTGATGCTCATGACCGCCGCGGCCAGCGCGGCGTCCAGACGTCGATCCCAGTGGACGTACGAGCCGAGCCCGACCGGCAGCCCGTGGACGACGACTTCGAAGACCCCGCCGACGGTGTCGCCGTTTGATCGGGCTTCGTCGATCCGCTCGATCATCCGCGCCTCGGCGTCGGGGTCCGGACAGCGCAGCGGCGACGCGTCGGCTTCGTCGTGCGGCCGGGTGCAGTTGCCGGGATCGACGGCCACGCCGCCGACTTCGGCCGTGAAGGACCAGACCTCGATCCCGAGCTCGCGCAGGAACGCCCGGGCCACACCCCCGGCGGCCACACGTGCCGCCGTCTCGCGCGCCGATGCCCGCTCCAGCACGTTGCGGACGTCATTGAACCCGTACTTGATCGCCCCGGCGAGATCGGCATGACCGGGCCGCACGCGCGTCACCGGGGTCGCGCGCTTGTTGCCGGCGTCGGCCGACTCAAGGAGGGCGGCAGCCTGGTCATCGGTGAGCGGCTCGACCTGCATGACCGACGTCCAGTTCTCCCAGTCGCGGTTGCGGATCAGGAGGAGGATCGGCGACCCCAGCGTGCGCCCGTGGCGGACCCCGCCCAGGATCTCGGCCCGGTCCTGTTCGATGGCCTGTCGCGCGCCGCGACCGTACCCCCGCTGGCGACGCGCGAGGTCGACCGCCAGGGCGTCCGCCGTCAGGGGCAGGCCCGCCGGGACACCCTCGATGGTCGCGCCGAGCGCCGGCCCATGCGATTCGCCGGCGGTCAGGAACCGGAACGCGGTCACTCGGGCGTGGCCGCCGCCGGCTCGCCGGTCGGTTCACCCTCCGCGGAGCGGATCCCGCCGGCCCGCGCGGCGACGAGACGCTCCTGCATCAATTCGAGCGGAGCGGGCTGTCCCGTCCACAAAGTGAACGCGGCGGCGCCCTGGTGGAGCAGCATCAGCTCGCCGTCCGCGATGGTGCAGCCCGCGGCCGCAGCCTCGCGGAGCAGCCGGGTCTGGGCGTAGATGAGATCCAGCACGAGCAGGTCGTCGTGGAGGACCTCCGCCGGGACGGGGCTGTCGTCGGTCACCAGACCGATCGACGTTGCGTTGATCACGACTTTTGTCTTCGCCAGTTCGGCTTCGATGATCGACTCGTGCCACGGCATCGCCCGCAGCTCCATGTGGGCCGCGCTCCGGCCGAAGTGCTTCACGAGCCCCTCCGCGCGATGGAGGTGGCGGTTGAAGACGATGATCCGCTGGAAGCCTTCGGTGATGAGCCCGTAGACGACCGCTCGTGCCCCACCGCCCGCGCCGAGGACCACGGCCTGTCGCGGCATCTTCTGCTTGCCGACCAGCCGGTCCAGGGCGACCTTGAACCCGGGCACATCCGTGTTGTGGCCGATCAGCCGCTTGCCCTCGCGCGTGATCGTGTTGACCGCGCCGGTTGCGTGCGCCTCGTCGGTGAGGCGGTCCACCATCGGGACGACCCGCTCCTTGTGCGGGATGGTCACATTGGCCCCGAGGAAGGCGTCGGTGCGCAGCTCCGTGACCGCGTCAGCGAGCTCGATGGGCGCACGGTCCCACAGCTCGTACGCTGCGTCGATCCCGAGGGAGTCGAAGGCAGCCTGCTGCATCGCGCCGGAGAGCGAATGGGCCACCGGGTGGCCGATGAGAACGACGCGCTTCGTCATGCTCGCACCCTTTCGAGGTCGTCGAAGAAACCGGGATAGGAGATCGAGGCGGAGCCCGGGCGGCCGATGGTGGTGTCGCCCTTGGCGACCAGGCTAGCGATCGCGAAGGTCATCGCCAGGCGGTGGTCGTCGAGACTGTCCGTGGCGGCGCCACGCAGCCGGGAGCCACCGTCGATGTGCAGGTCGTCGCCGTCGACCGAGACGGCCGCTCCGAGGGCCGTCAGGCCGGTCATCACCCCGGCGATCCGGTCCGATTCCTTGTGACGGAGCTCACCGGCGCCACGGATCGTCGTGGAGCCGCGGGCCACGGCGGCGGCCAGGCACAGGATCGGGATCTCGTCGATGGCCGCAGCGACCTCGTGGGGGGCCACGTCGATGCCATGCAGATCCGAGGACCGCACGACCAGATCCGCGAGGGGCTCACCGACCTCGTCGTCGTCGCCCGTGGCCGTATCGGTTCGACGCTCCTCGATGTCGGCGCCCATCCGCCGCAGGAGGTCGATCACCGCACGCCGGGTCGGGTTCACGCCGACGTCGCGCAACGTCAATTCGGCATCCTCGTGGATCGCTCCGGCGACGAGCCAGAACGCGGCCGCGGACACATCGGCCGGGACACGCGCCGCGATCGCCTCCACCCGGGTGCCTCCTTCCACCGTCCAGCTCACTCGCCCATCCCTGTCGTCGCGCTCCACGGGGACACCACGCGCTCTGAGCATCCGCTCGGTGTGGTCTCGCGTGGCGACCGCCTCCCGGACCGTCGTTCGACCCTCGGCCCGGAGGCCGGCCAGCAGGATCGCCGACTTGACCTGCGCGCTAGGCACGGGCGTCGCGTAGTCGATCGCCGTCAGCGGTGGGCGACCCGTGACGGTCAAGGGAGGGAGGGAATCGTCGTTGCGGCCGTGGAGCTCCGCCCCCATCAGGCGCAGCGGTTCGATGATACGAGCCACCGGTCGGCCACGCAACGACGCATCGCCGTCGAGCGTGCACGTCATCGGCAGGCCCGCGAGCACGCCGCTCGTCAACCGCAGGCTCGTGCCGGAGTTGCCGCAGTCCAGCGTCGTCGTCGGCTCGCGGAGGCCGTCCGCGCCGGGTGACACCACGCGGTAGTCGACGGTCCGACCGTCGTCGGCGGTCCGCTCGACGGTCGCGCCGAGGCTCGCCACGATCCCGGCGGTCGAGCGCACGTCTGCCCCGTCACCGGCCGCGAGGATCCGGCTCTCGCCCTCCGCGAGGGCGGCCAGGAGCAGGGCCCGGTGGCTCACGGACTTGTCGCCGGGCAGGCGCAGGTCGCCGCGCAGCCGCGCGGCCGGCCGCAGGCGAGCGTCGCCCGAGGCGACGGGATCAGGCGCCATCACCGTGCTCAATGCCTCGCCAGGCCGCCGCCGGGACCGCCGATCCCGAGCGCGGCGCTCGAGAGGACCGGGCCGTCATGCAAACCGCGAACGTGCTCGTGGACCGGCACGATCGCTGCCATCAGGTCCGCGAACTGTTCGAGCGTCAGTTGCTGCTCGGCGTCGGACAGCGCGGAATCGGGCGTCGGATGGACCTCGACCATGACCCCGTCGGCACCGACGGCGACGCCGCCGATCGCGAGCGGCTTGACGAGCCAGCGCTTCCCGGTGGCATGCGACGGATCCACGATCACTGGCAGGTGGGAGAGCCGGTGGACGAGCGGCACCGCCGCGAGGTCCATCGTGTTGCGGGTATACGTCTCGAAGGTCCGGATACCTCGCTCGCACAGGATCACGTTGGGGTTGCCGGAGCTGACGATGTACTCGGCAGCCATCAGCCACTCCTCGACCGTCGCGCCGTAGCCACGCTTGAGCATGACCGGGCGAGCCACCCGGCCCACGTCGCGCAGGAGCGAGTAGTTCTGCATGTTCCGCGTGCCGATCTGGAGGATGTCGGCGTACTCGGCCACGATGTCCACCTGGTTCGGCTCCATCACCTCGGTGATCACCGGCAGCCCGGTCCGCTCCCGTGCCTCGGCCAGATAGCGCAACGCCTCGACACCCAGCCCCTGGAACGCGTACGGGCTCGTCCGTGGCTTGAAGGCGCCGCCGCGCAGGATCGTGGCGCCGGCGGCCTTGACGGCGTCCGCGGTCTCGAACAGCTGGTCTCGGCTCTCGACGGAGCACGGCCCGGCCATCATCGTGAGCGATCCGTCGCCGATGACGGCATCCATGACGCGGATCACTGTGGGCTCCGGGTGGAACTCCCGCGATGTCAGCTTGAACGGGCGGCTGATCGGCGTGACGGTGTGGACCCCGGGGAGTGCCGCGAACCGGTCGACCAGCACCGCCTTGCGCGCCCCGATCTCACCCACCACCGCGATGACGACGTGTTCGGCCCCGGCATGCTCGAACGGGTTCAGCCCTTCGGCCAGGATCTGGCTCTTCACGCCGAGGATCTCGGCCTCGGTGGCGCTGGTGGCCATCACGACGAACATCGGGTCTGGGTCTCCTCGTCGGTCGGCCGGGAAACAAAAAAGCAGAGGTCTTGCCTCTGCTTCGTTCGCCCGGCACGACCCGTGCCCCCGGTCCTATCGACCGAGAACCATCATGCCGGGCGTTGAAAGTAGAAGAAGGGGCTCATTCGTGCGTGGAGTGTGGCCGAGCGCCCGCCCCGATGTCAATGTCCGGAGCGCGGAACGTGAGCGGCCCGTCGGCGTCGTTGCCGCGCGCGGAGGCGCCGGGTCCGGCCGAGGGCCCATGGTAGGATGTCGGCCGCCGACGCTTCGGAGAGGTCGCATAGAGGTCTAGTGCAGCGGTTTGCTAAACCGCCATGTGGGGTAACCTGCATCGAGGGTTCGAATCCCTCCCTCTCCGCCAGATCTCCCCTGGTCAGCCGATCGGTATCACGGGCGCCCGTAGCTCAGCGGATAGAGCGTTAGGTTGCGGACCTAAAGGTCGTGGGTTCGAGTCCCGCCGGGCGCGCCACATCCCCAGCACAGAGCCGAGCGGCGATCTGCCACGGCCTGGGTCTACGGCCTGACCCGCGACAGGTAGAACGTGGTCGTTCCGGTGCAGCCGACCACTCTCTTCGCGCCTGGCGCGGCCGACGGGCCGCCGCAGTCGTCGGTCCAGATCGCGTTGGCGAACGACTGCCCGAGCAGCCACGGCGGCCGGAGCGCATCCCAGCCCGTGACGTGCAGACCCTTGGCTCCGTAGTCCTTGTTGTGGGCGACGAAGAACAGGTTCTCCCACGTGTTGAGCGTCGTCGGGACATCCAGCGAAGGGCAGATGTGCACGACCCCGGCGTCCGGCGACTCGGACGTCGGACCCGCGTCCATCCACAGGTCGATCGTGCTGCCCTCCTCGGCCTTGACGTCGCGGACCACCCAGTCGTAGGTGCCGACCGACCGTGGGATCGTCACGCCGCCACAGCCCCCGTGGACCCGGGTCGTGGACGTGATGGTGCCGACGCCGGACCACAGCCCGGTCGGACCCTTCTCGAGCCGGATCGTGCCTTCCGCCTTCGTCGTGCCCGATGAGCCGCCGCCACCGAGCTTCGTGATCGTGATGTCCGACTCGATCGACAGTTCGAGGACGAACGGCTCCTGGACCCTGAAACCGATCTCCAGCGTCCCGATCCCGCGCCTCGACGTGGTCTTGAGCGACACGGTGCCGCGGTCGTTGGTGTCCGGGCCGGCCGTGAACGTGATGCTGGCCGGTGGATCCTGTGCCACGTCGACGGGCGCGGCGGACGTCGTGCCCCTGAACGTGGCGACGATCGGCTCGTCCAGCTCGACCGCGTCGAAGTTGTGCCACGGCTTCGCCGTGAACGGCACGACCTCATCCGGCTCGACGTCGCGCGACGTCTCCGTCGCCTCGATGCGCACGCAGAACCCGGACCGCCACTTCTCCTGGGCCGCCTCGAACAGGAGCATCGCGACCACGACTCCCATCCCGGCGACCTCGCGGTAGAGCAGGTTGATGTCGGCGTCGGTGGTGTTCTCGTTCTCGCGCACGATGTCGCCGTTGACGGTCCCCTCCTCGAACGTCAGCGAGGACACCTGACCTGGCGTAAACAGGCCGTACCGACCGTCGAGGGTGACCGCCGTGTCCCGTGTCGGACCCCCGCTGCCCGACGATGTCATCGCCGCCTCACCGTTGATCCGGAAGCCGTGCAGGAACGCATCGTCGCCGACGTCGCCACTCGCGACCCCGTTCGTCGCGATCCTGAACGACCCCGCCCCGCCGGCCATCCCGTCGCCGGTCGCGTTCACCGCCGTCTCTGCGTCGAAGTGGGCGTGGACGGCGCCGTCGAGGTCCGGACACGCATCGACGTCGACGGTGGCCGACATCGAAAGCTCGACGGTGCCGGTCGCGTTGCCGTCGGCGTCGAGCAGCGTCGCGAAGAGCGTGAGCGTGACCGTCCCCTCCAGCCGGGACCCGCTGACCTGGAAGTCGACGGAAGTCGTCATCCGGACGGACGCTCGGCGGCCGTCGAACTCGCCCTCGCGCGTGGTGTCGTCATTCAACGACAAGGTGTTGTTCGCGCCAGGCTCACCCGTCGCCCGAATTCGCGAAGGTCTGGATGAAGGCACCGGCAAGGAACAACGCGACGCCACCGGAAGCGAGGGCCGTTCGTGGCCCGCCGAGTCCCGCACGGGGGTCGCTCGATGCCACCTTGGGACTCGATGCCGTGACGCCACCGCGCTCGAGCACTTCGGTCACGAAGGCGTGGCGTTGGTCGCGAAGCCAACCCGCGATCTCCGGGCCCAGCAGTGATGTCGCGCCGCTCGCGTCCATTCCCACCGCGACCACCAGCTCGTCGCGCTCCACGAGGGCGTCGAGCCCGATCGCCGGGATGGCGAACGCAGGGTCGACCGACGCGCCGGCGCCGCTCGACCCCGTCGGCTCGCCAGACCCGCTTGGACCGGGGGCGCTGCCGCCACACGCCCCGACGACGATCGCCAGGGACAGCACAAGGACGATGGCCCGCCGGTCGGTCAAGACATCGATCCCCTTGATCGCCCCGGATGGGTGCGGCGAAGTCGCCGACACCGCCCGGTACGCCTCGGAGTCTCGCAGCGGACGGCGACCCCGTCATCGTCCAGTTGCGCCAGGCGCTTGCCGGACGTTCGCGCCCGCGCCGAGCGCTTCACGAGGTCAGTCGGCGTGCATGACCGCCGCCAGCGCCGTCAGGATCGCCGCGGCCGCCTCGTCCAGGGTCGCCTGCGGGAGCTCGATGTGCGACGTCGCCGCCCCGATCAGCATCGCGTTGTAGGGGATGTCGTCCGCGTCGCCTGTCCCACGGAAGTCGCTCCGGAACAGGATCACGGGCTTCTCGCGCGCGTATGCGTAGCCGCATTCCCAGCACGTGCCGGAATCCGGATCGGCGCCGTCCATGATCGCAACGACGCCCTCGGCCCCGTCGAGTCCCTCGAGGTCCTTGAGGAAGATCGCGCGCCCGGTCCGCTCGCTCGCGGGGTTCTCCTGCGGCACGAACACGTCGTGCCCGCCGGCACGAAGTCGCGCCGCGAGACCCACGTTCCAGTCCCGCTCCGGGGTCGTGAACAGCGGGCCCGCCAGGTAGATCCTCACGCTCGGTCAACCTCCGTGTCCGTCATCCGCCCGACGAACCCGCCCGAGCGTCGGCCAAGTATCGTTGGTGCGACGACCCGATGGCGAAGACACGACGATCGGAAGTGACCGGACACGATGGATCGACCCTCGAGCGCACCGCCGGAGATCGCCGACCTGTGGTCGCGCGACCGTCCGCGCCAGACCGCCGCGTACGAACGCGTCATGGCGCTCACCGACGAACCCGTCGATTGGGCGTACGACGCGTGGACCGACGTCGTCGCCCATCTGGTCAGCCCGGACAACCACGATCGCGCCATCGCCGCCCAGGTCCTGGCGGCCCTCGCGAAGAGCGACCCGGACGAACGGATCCTCGCGGACTTCGACGCGTTGTTCGCGGTCACGCGCGACGCGCGCTTCGTCACGGCCCGCCACGCGCTGCTCTCGATGTGGAAGGTCGGGGTCGCCGGCCGTCGCCAACGCGCCATGTTGTTCGCCGCTCTTGACGCGCGATTCCGCGAGTGCGCCCTGGAGAAGAGCGGCACGCTGGTCCGCTACGACGTCATGCGCGTCATGCGCGACGTGTATGACGCGACCGGTGATCCATCGATCCACCCTGCGGCGATCGGGCTGATCGACCTCGAGGATGATCACGCCTATCGAAAGAAATACGCGAGCGTCTGGAACGGCGTCGACTGACGAGGTCGCGCGCTCGCGTGCCGCGCGCTGCGACGGGGCAATTCGGACGCGTCCGGCCACCTACGATGTCGCCTACGAACGGAGGTCGGTTCGATGCGGTCCAAGATCCTGGTCGTCATGACGGCGATGGCCCTGAGCGCGTGCTCGGCCACCGCGAGCCAGAGCCCGTGGGCCACGTCTGCCGCCGCGACGGCCACGCCGGCGCCGATCGCAACGCCCACGCCCGAGCCGACGCCCACCCCGGTCCCGACACCTGCGTTGACGACCTTCACGCTCATGGACTTCAACATCGAGTACGGCGGGCTCCAGATCGACTTCGCGAAGATCGTCGAAGCGGCCACGCTCGCAGACGCCGACGTGATCGCACTCGAGGAAGCCACCGGTAACACACAACGATTGGCCGACGAGGCCGGATTCCCGTTCGCCAGCGCCCGACATCAGCTCATTTCGAGGTTCCCCATCATCGATCCGCCGGGTGCGAACGGGCGGTACGCGTTCATCGAGCTTGCGCCCGGCGCCGTGGTCGCCGTCTCGAATGTCCACCTCCCCTCGGATCCGTACGGTCCCTACGACGTGCGCGACGGACGGACGCCCGAGGAGGTCATCGCGCTCGAAGAGGCCACGCGGATGCCCGCGATCCAGGAGCGGCTCGACGTCCTTCCCGCGCTCGTCGCGGCCGGGATCCCGACGTTCCTCACGGGCGACTTCAACGCACCGTCGCATCTCGACTGGACCGCGGCCGCCGTCGGCCTCCGACCCCATGTCCTGTATCCGCTCGACTGGCCGGTCTCCAAGGCCATCGCGGCGGCCGGGTTCAGCGACTCGTACCGCGAGCTGCACCCGGATCCGGTCACGCATCCCGGGCTGACGTGGTGGGCGGCCCGCCCGCCGGTCGACGGCTACCCGGACCCGTCCGAGCCGCAGGACCGGATCGACATCATCTATGCCGCCGGTGCGGCGACGCCCACCGAGGCAAGGATCGTCGGCGAGGTCGGTGGCCCCCAGGTGGACCTCTCCGTGGACCCGTGGGGAACGGACCATCGCGCGGTGGTGACGACCTTCACCGTCTCCCCGGGCATCGCGGAGGCCTACGTCGCGGTCGACGAGCGCCTCGTGACCGTCGGTGAGCAGGTCACCGTGCGCTTCCACGGGCCGGCCGACGCGGCGCAGCTCGTGTCGATCGACGCGGTCGATACCGTCGTCGCGACGCAGGCCATCGCGGCGGCCGACGGGACGTGGCAGGTCCCCACGACCGGGTTGGCGATCGGGGCCTACGAGGTCATGCTCCTTGCCGGCGACGACGTCCTGGCGCGGGCGCCGCTGTCCATCGCCGCCGTCGGCGCCCGGCCGGTCCTGGCGGCGGACGAGCCGTCCTACGTGGCCGGCGAAGGAATCAGCGTGTCCTGGCGCGACGCCCCCGGCTCCCGCTGGGACTGGATCGGCGTCTACGCGAGAGGCGGTGACCCGCTCAACGACGACTACTTGTTCTATGTCTACACGGACCAGTCGGTGGCGGGCTCCGTCGTCATCGATGAGACCGGGGAAGGGGAGTGGCCGCTCCCCGCGGGCAAGTACGATGCGCACTACCTGCTCGATGACGGCTACACGTCATTGGCCTCCGCCCCGTTCACGGTGACCCCTTGACCGACCGCCAGACGCCTTCCGCCGACCCGCCCGACGAGGACCGGCCAACCAGGGTCGCCTTCCTGGGCCTCGGGACGATGGGCGCGGCCATGGCCGCCAATCTGGTCCGGGCCGGCTTCCCGCTCGCGGCCTGGAACCGGACGCCCGGTCGTGCGCCGGAGCTGGGTGAACTTGGCGTGGCGTTCGCCGGGACCCCCGCCGACGCGGTCGCCGACGTCGACATCGCGGTGATCTGCGTGTCTGATACCGCCGATGTCGAGGCCGTGCTGTTCGGCCAGGACGGCGTGGTGGCGGGAGCCCGTCCCGGCACCCTGATCGTCGATTGCTCCACGATCGCGCCGTCGGGCAGCTGGGACTTCGCGGCCCGACTCCGCGAGCACGGGCTCTCGATGGTGGACGCCCCGGTGTCGGGCGGCAGCGAAGGCGCCCAGAAGGCGACACTCACGATCTTCGTCGGCGGGGATGCGGACGACGTCGAACGGGCGCGGCCCGTGCTCGCGGCCATGGGCAAGACGATCACGCACGTCGGACCGATCGGTGCGGGGCAGGCCGTCAAGGCCGTCAACCAGGTGATCCTCGCGGGCGCCTATCTCGGTGTCGCCGAGGGGATCGTCCTGGCGATCCGCGCCGGCCTCGACGTCGCACAGGTGGTGGCGGCGCTCGGCGGTGGTGCCGCGCAGAGCTGGGTCCTCGAGAATCGCTCGGGGCGGATGATCGAGAACGACTACCCGCTCGGGTTCAAGGTGGCCCTCCACCGCAAGGACCTCGGCATCGCCCTTGATCTGGCCGCGCAACTCGGAGCCGTCCTGCCGGTCAGCGCGATTGCCGCGCAACTCGAATCCGGACTCATGGCCAAGGGCCACGGGGACGAGGACATGTCCGCGCTCGCGCGCTCGATCCGCGGCCTCTCCGGCCTCGAGGACTGACGGCCGGGCGGCGCCTCAGTCGAGCCCGACGAGCAGCATCGGGTCGCCGAGCTTGCCGTCGTAGCGCGGACGGAATCGGGCCGCGTTGTACATGACCGGCACGTCCACCTTGCGCGGTCCCAGGGCCGGGTCGGGCAGCGAGGTGTGGGCGTACTTCCCGTCCTGGATCGCGACCATCCGACCCGTCGTTCCCCCGTCCACGAGGTCCATCGCGACGTTCGCGAAGGTCGTCGCCACCATCGAGTCGATCGAGTCCGGCTCGCCCGACCGCAGGTCATAGGTCAGTTCCGAGGCCAGCGTCTCGATCCCGGTCCGGGCCCGCAACTCGTACGCGAGCGCCTCGCCGACATTCGTCTTCCGTCGATGGCCGAAGGCATCGGCCTCGCCCACGGCCGCAAGGTCGGCCCCGTGCCAGATCGCGCCCTCCGCGGTGATCACGAACGCATAGCGGCTCGGGTTCGCGGCGTGGTCGGCCTTCAGCAAGGACGCAAGCGCATCGAGGTCGTACGGGGCTTCTGGGATCACGCAGCGGGCCGATGTGACATAGGCCGTATACAGCGCCGAGAACCCCGCATCGCGCCCGAAGATCCGGAAGACGCCGATGCGCTCATGCGATCCCAGCGTCGTCCGCTGTCGGTTGATCGCCTCCTTGGCCCGCGTGATAGCCGTCGAGAAACCGATGCAGTACTCGGTCCCCTGGACGTCGTTGTCCATGGTCTTGGGGATCGCGACCAGCGCGACACCTTCGTTCACCAGCACCTGCGAGTAGGACAGGGTGTCGTCGCCGCCGAGGGTCACCAGCACGTCCACGCCGAGCGCCGACAGGTTGTCCAGGACGAGCGGGGTCAGGTCGAAGATCCCGTCCTCGCCCTCGTAGCGGGAGCGCTCGGTGTCGTCCAGCCAGGCGGGGAGACCGGCGGCCCGCATCTTTCGCGGGTTCGTCCGCGAGGTGTGGAGGATCGTCCCGCCCGTCCGGTCGATGGCGCGCGTGTTCGAGCGGTCGAGGACGCGCAGGTAGGTCTCGTCGGTCACGTGTTTCGGCCGCAGGTGGGTCAGGCCCTCCCAGCCACGCCGGATCCCCAAGACCTCGTAACCGGCATCGCTCGCGCGATAGACGACGCTCTTGATCACCGCGTTGAGACCGGGGACGTCTCCGCCGCCAGTCAGGATGGCGATCCGCTTGTTGACGGTCATGGCGGGCGTCATCCTACCGCTCTATCGCCTCGTCCGCGGGTTGCGGCACGGTGACACCCGACCGCCCGTGCCCGTCTCGTGGACCGTGTCCCGCGGTGGTCGTCTGCTAGCATCGGCCCATGAACTACGAACTCTTCATGGGCGAGGCGCTCGCGGAGGCGAGCATCGCGCAGAGCCAGGGCGAACGGCCGATCGCGGCCGTGGCCGTGGTCGACGAGGCGATGGTCGCGCGGGCTCGTGATCGGGTCCAGGAGACCAACGATCCCACCGCGCATGCCGTGTTGGGCGCCCTGCGTGAGGCGGCCAGGAAGCTCGGCACCGCGCGCCTCCGCGACGTGACGATCTTCGCGACGCTGGAGCCCTGCTCCATGTGCGTCGGGGCCCTCCTGGAGAGCGATGTCGAGGCCCTCGTCTTCGCCCTCCCGGACGAGATCGCCGGCGCCGCCGGATCGGTCATCCAGCTCGCCCAGCACGAGGCCCTGCCGACGCGGATCAAGGTCGTCAGCGGGATCCGGCGCGATGAGGCGCAGGCGCTCTTCGCGGGCGTGCCCGTCGGCTGAGGTATCCTCTCCCGCGGAGAGGTGTCCGAGTGGTTGATGGTGCCGCTCTCGAAAAGCGGTGTGCGAAAGCACCGCGGGTTCGAATCCCGCCCTCTCCGCCACTGACGATCCCCTCGGTTCGGCCGATGCCGGCGATGGCTCGTCCGCGCGCTCGGCCACGGGGTCGCCCGATGAAAACGGTCGGACCGATGGTGGAACGTCGCACGCACCCGACCCTGGAGAGGTCGCCTAGTGGACTATGGCGCCGCACTGGAAATGCGGTTTGGGGCAACCCATCGAGGGTTCGAATCCCTCCCTCTCCGCCACTTCCCGTCGTCGCCCGGCGGGCCGCGGTAGACTGCGCGGGCCGTGCTAGGCGGGGAACTAGCGGTGCCCTGTACCTGCAATCCGCTCCAGCAGGGCTGAATCCCCTCCCGAGGTCTCCGTCTCCGAACGCCGCCCGACGATGCGACGTTGAGGATCGGGTCCCGCGCAGCGGCGAACCGCGAACCGTGTCAGGTCCGGAAGGAAGCAGCACTAAGCGACCCTCGCCGGGTGCCGCGGAACGGCCTGGTCCGAGCCGCTCGTCATGGTGGGCACGGGGACGTGTCGGTCGACGGAGGGTGCACGGCAATTCGCCCCCGCTCGCCCAGGACCGGAGGAACCGGTGACGTCAGCCGTCCCGCACCAGGCCATCTACCGCCGCTGGCGGGCGCAGACATTCGGCGAGATCGTCGGCCAGGAAGCCGTCGTCCAGACGCTCCGCAACGCCGTGCGCCTCGAACGGGTCAGCCACGCGGTCCTGTTCGTCGGCCCCCGCGGCACGGGCAAGACGTCGCTCGCCCGGATCCTGGCCAAGGCGCTCAATTGCACGGACCTCCAGGACGGAGACGCCTGCGACCGGTGTCCGTCGTGTGTCGCGATCCGCGACGGCGCCACGCTGGACCTCGTCGAGATCGACGCCGCCAGCAACCGCGGGATCGACGCCGTCCGCGACCTTCGTGACCGGCTCGCGTATCCGCCCGGCGAGTTGCGTCGCAAGGTGTACATCCTCGACGAGGCCCACCAGATCACCAAGGACGCGTGGAATGCCCTGCTCAAGTCCATCGAGGAGCCGCCGCCGTTCGTGAACTTCATGTTCGCCTCGACCGAGCCATCGGGCTTCCCGTTGCCGATCCTCTCGCGCCTCCAGCGCTACGACGTGCGTCGCCTGACGGTCGCCGAGATCGAGGGAAAGCTGCGTCGCATCCTCGAGGCCGACACCCGCACGGCGGACGCCGCCGCCGTGGCCCTGATCGCCCGGCTCGCCGCGGGCGGCATGCGCGACGCCGAGACGATGCTGGACCAGTTGCTCGCCTCGGCCGAGGACGACATCGACGAACAGCGCGTCCGCGACCTCCTGGGCCTCGCCGACGCGGACGCCGTCGACCGTTTCGTGACCGCCCTCGTCGATGGCGATGCGGCCGCCGGGATCGCGTTGCTCGACGACCTCGCGGAGCGTGGCCGCGATGCCCGCATCCTGCTCGACCAGGCGATCGACACGATCCGCGCGCGGCTGATCGAGGGGCTGACAGGGACATCAGGCCCGGGCGTGACATCAACGAGTGCCCTCACCGATGCGGCTCGTCGGCTCGCCGCCATCGACCCGGAGCGAGCCGGGATCGGCGGTCTGCGCCTGCAGCTCGAGCTCGCCCTGTTCACGGCGGCCACGGCATCGGGCCCCGCGGCGATCCCCGTGATGGCGACGTCTCGATCGACCGCCGGCCAGCCGCCGCGCGAGACACCGCCGCCGATCGAAGCGGCACCGCCGACCCAGGCACTGCCGAGTACAGCACCGACGACCGCGGACACATCGTCGACCACCGACGCCTCTCCGCCGAGCGAGCCGCCGCCGAGCAAGCCCCCGACATCCGCGGCGAAGCCGCCCGACCGTCCGATCACGCGGGCGTCGCGACCGACGCCCGAACCGCTGGACGATGCACCTCGACCGCCTGCGAGGACGGCACCCGAACCATCGGCGCCGAAGCCCGCGGTATCGGGTCCTGTTGACGCTCCGCCGGCGATACCTGCGGCCGCCACCGACGCGACCCCGCTCACTCTCGAGCAGCTCGTCGGCGCGTGGCCACGCGTGGTCGACCTCCTGAGCCGCCAGCCCGCCGTGAAGCAGCTCATCACCACCTGCCGCCCCGTGTCGCTGGACGGCGCCATCGTCACGCTCGGGTTCCCGGAGGAACAGGGGTTCCTGCGCGACGTCGCCGAGCGCAAGCGCGGGCCGATCGAGACCGGGATCCGCGAAGTCGTCGGCCACGACGTCGGGATCCGCTGCGTGGTGGCCAACATCGAGGTGCCCGCCCGTGACGACCTCGTCGCCGAAGCGCGACGGATCTTCGCCGATGAACTCGCCGACGTCGGCGAGGTCCGCTAGCGGCAGCGCGAGCATCACCTGCGGCGGTCGGCCCGCCTATCCGCCAGACTGACGGCAACCGAACCGAACCGAACGAAGAGGAGCGCACGCGATGGGGATGGGCAACCTGCAACGGATGGCACAGCAGATGCAGGCGGAGATGCTGCGCATCCAGACCGAGCTCGCCTCGACCATCGTCGACGGGTCGGCGGGCGGCGGGGTGGTCAGCGCCCAGGTCACCGGGAAGCAGGAGGTCGTGAGCGTGACCATCGACCCGGCCGCGGTCGATCCATCGGACGTCGAGATGCTCCAGGACCTCGTGGTCGCCGCCATCAACGATGCCCTGCGCGCCTCGCGGGAACTCGGCGAGCAGAAGATGGCCGCCGTGACCGGCGGTCTGAAGATCCCCGGGCTGTAGACGGGACCGGACGTGGTCACGCCCCTCATCGAGCCCGTCGCGCGCCTCATCGAATCGTTCGCGCGCCTGCCCGGCATCGGCCCCAAGACCGCCCAGCGGCTGACCTATCACCTCCTTCGAGCACCTGAGGTCGAGGCCCGTTCGCTCGCCGCCGCCCTCGTCGACGTCCGTGACAAGGTGGTCTTCTGCGACCGCTGCTTCAACATCAGTGAAGGACCCCTCTGCGCGATCTGCCGGGACCCAGCCCGGGATCAGTCACGCCTGTGCGTGGTCGAGGAGCCGCTGGACGTGCTCGCGATCGAGCGCACCGGCGAGTTCAAAGGGCAGTACCACGTGCTCCACGGCGCGATCTCGCCGATCGATGGCATCGGCCCGGAGCGGCTGCGGATCCGCGAGCTGCTGGCCCGCGCCGATGAAGCGGCGCGGAACGGCGCACCGTTCGTAGAGGTCATCGTCGCGACCAACCCGACGCTCGAGGGCGAGGCGACCTCGATGTACCTCGCGGAGCGGCTCGAATCCGTCGTGGGCGTCGTGAGCCGCATCGCCCGCGGGCTCCCGGTCGGCGGCGACCTCGAGTACGCCGATGAGGTGACGCTGATCCGGGCCCTCCAGGGCCGGCGCGCGGTGTAGATGGACGCCACCTGATGAGCAATCTCGTGTCCGAGATCCTGCTCCGGCTCGCGAAGGCCGGCGCCGCGCTCGTCCTCGGCCTGGTCCTCTATCTGATCCTTATCGGACCGCTAGGTATCGCGGGGTCCGCGGAGTTGGCCCTCCTCGCCTGGGTCAGCGCGGCGGCCTTCGTCCTCCTCGTGGAGACCAGCCCGATCTAGCCATCCGGCCCGGGACCGTCGGCGGTTTGACGGCACGCCCGTGGGTCCCTACCATTCGCCCTCGTGCCACCTCCCCGGAGGTCGCAACTCACGGGCCGCCGAGGCTCGGCCGCCCGGGTCGTCTCGATTGACGGAACGACCGCAAAGCCCCATACTGAGGCTTCTGCGCCGCGGGCCGTCATGCCTCGGACGCTGCACCTTAACAATTGAAGAGTGACAGCAAATCTGTGACAAAGATGTGCGAGTGGTCAGACCCTCGGATAGAAGTCGTCGTCGCAAGACGACGCAGTTTTCTTCGGAGAGTTTGATCCTGGCTCAGGATAAACGCTGGCGGCGTGCATGAGACATGCAAGTCGAACGGACGATCAAGGCTTGCTTTGATCGTTAGTGGCGGACGGCTGAGTAACGCGTAGGTGACCTGCCCCGAAGTGGGGAATAACTGCCCGAAAGGGTGGCTAATACCGCATGTGGTGGTGCCTTCATGGGCACCAGTAAAGCCGCAAGGCGCTTCGGGAGGGGCCTGCGTCCGATTAGCTCGTTGGTGGGGTAACGGCTCACCAAGGCGACGATCGGTAGGTGGTCTGAGAGGACGATCACCCAGACTGGGACTGAGACACGGCCCAGACTCCTACGGGAGGCAGCAGTCGGGAATTTTGCGCAATGGACGAAAGTCTGACGCAGCAACGCCGCGTGAGGGATGACGGCCTTCGGGTTGTAAACCTCTTTTGTCAGGGAAGATGATGACGGTACCTGACGAATAAGTCACGGCTAACTACGTGCCAGCAGCCGCGGTAATACGTAGGTGACAAGCGTTGTCCGGATTTACTGGGCGTAAAGAGCGCGCAGGCGGTCGATCAAGTCGAGTGTGAAAGCCCCCGGCTCAACTGGGGAGGGTCATTCGAAACTGATCGACTCGAAGGCAGGAGAGGGAAGTGGAATTCCCGGTGTAGTGGTGAAATGCGTAGATATCGGGAGGAACACCAGTGGCGAAGGCGACTTCCTGGCCTGTTCTTGACGCTGAGGCGCGAAAGCTAGGGGAGCAAACGGGATTAGATACCCCGGTAGTCCTAGCCGTAAACGATGGACACTAGGTGTTGGTGGTATCAACCCCGCCAGTGCCGAAGCTAACGCATTAAGTGTCCCGCCTGGGGAGTACGGCCGCAAGGCTAAAACTCAAAGGAATTGACGGGGGCCCGCACAAGCAGCGGAGCGTGGGGTTTAATTCGACGCAACGCGAAGAACCTTACCAGGGCTTGACATGACCAGGATCCCGGCGGAAACGTCGGTTCCCCGCAAGGGGCCTGGCCACAGGTGTTGCATGGCTGTCGTCAGCTCGTGTCGTGAGATGTTGGGTTAAGTCCCGCAACGAGCGCAACCCCTACTGTGTGTTGTATCACTCACACGGGACTGCCGAGAGAAACTCGGAGGAAGGTGGGGATGACGTCAAGTCAGCATGGCCCTTACGTCCTGGGCTACACCCACGCTACAATGGCCGGTACAACGGGCGGCGAAACCGCGAGGTGGAGCGAATCCCTTAAAGCCGGTCTCAGTTCGGATTGTAGGCTGCAACTCGCCTGCATGAAGCCGGAGTTGCTAGTAACCGCCGGTCAGCATACGGCGGTGAATATGTTCCCGGGCCTTGTACACACCGCCCGTCACGTCATGAAAGCTGGCAACACCCGAAGCCGGTGGGCCAACCGCAAGGAGGCAGCCGTCGAAGGTGGGGTTGGTGATTGGGACGAAGTCGTAACAAGGTAGCCGTACCGGAAGGTGCGGCTGGATCACCTCCTTTCTAGGGAGATCCGAGTCTCGACCTTGGTGGGGTCGAGGCGTTGATGGCTCCTAGGGTTGATCGCACGGTCGATCGATGTCTCCCCGCCAGGTGGAGCTCGCCGGACCGACCCGCAAGGGTTCGGGACGGAGACCGATCGCGACCTGGAAACACACCGAACCCACTCGGACATCGCGTTCGGATTTGCTGTCACTCTTCAAGGGTCAAGGTGCAGCTGCCCGACGACGACTTCGGTCGCCGAACCGGCAGGGCTGCCCACGGCGGGCGTTTAGCTCAGCTGGTTAGAGCACTGCCCTGATAAGGCAGAGGTCTCTGGTTCGAGTCCAGAAACGCCCACCATCACCCGACCGGTCCAAGGGGACGTAGCTCAGTTGGCAGAGCATCTCCTTTGCAAGGAGAGGGTCAGGAGTTCGAGTCTCCTCGTCTCCACCAACTCCCCCCGATCACCGGTCACCACAAGTCGAATAGCTCAGGTCCCATCCACAGGCTCGAGAGAGGCGGATGCGGACGAACCACTACCCGATCGCTCTTCTGATCCGTGCCCTGCCGTCTCAGGCAGGTCACCGACCAGCGGACCGCTGGGCGGCGACGACCTCGGTCGACGTCGGAGGCCTGCTCTTCGGAGCCGGCCGCACCTTAACAACTGGAATGTGTTTCGGCAGATTGAAATCTTCGATTTCGCCGAGTTAAGTCAAGGAAATGATCCCGATATGGATCCCGTCCATGCGACTGACCACCTGGTCAGAGGCTGGAGGGGGTCAAGCTACAAAGGGCACGGGGTGGATGCCTTGGCGCCAAGAGCCGATGAAGGACGTGGCAGGCTGCGAAAAGCTTCGGGGAGTCGCGAGCAGACAGTGATCCGGAGATGTCCGAATGGGGAAACCCGGCTGGGGTCATGCCCAGTCACTCCTGGTTGAATCAAATAGGCCAGGAAGAGGTAAGCCAGCGAACTGAAACATCTCAGTAGCTGGAGGAAAAGAGACAATTCCCTGAGTAGTGGCGAGCGAAAAGGGAAGAGCCCAAACTCACTCAGCGCGATAGGTTGCCGCCGTTTCTGAGTGGGGGTTGTAGGAGCCGATCGCGGGACCCGGCAAGGTCCCAGCGGAGTTACCAAGTCGATCGCTAGTCGAACTGCCCTGGAACGGCAGGCCAGAGAGGGTGAGAGCCCCGTAGGCGAAAGCGACCGACCTCCGCGATCAGCCACCTGAGTACCACGTGGAAGGTCTCTCATGTGGGAAACTGGGCGGACCACCGTCCAAGGCTAAATACTCTTGGCGACCGATAGTGAACGAGTACCGTGAGGGAAAGGTGAAAAGCACCCCGGAAGGGGAGTGAAATAGTACCTGAAACCACGTGCCTACAAGCAGTCAGAGGGTGTTGCCGGTTCGCCGGTAGCCTGATGGCGTGCCTTTTGAAGAATGAGCCGACGAGTTACTAGCGTGTGGCGAGGTTAAGTCCGCGAAGGACGGAGCCGGAGCGAAAGCGAGTCTGAATAGGGCGATCAGTCGCACGCTGTAGACCCGAAACCGAGTGACCTATCCATGGCCAGGTTGAAGCGAGAGTAATGTCTCGTGGAGGACCGAACTCACTAGCGTTGAAAAGCTAGGGGATGAGCTGTGGATAGAGGTGAAATGCCAATCGAACTCGGAGATAGCTGGTTCTCCCCGAAATAGCTTTAGGGCTAGCCTCGGGCGTTCAATCACGGGGGTAGAGCACTGGATGGGCTAGGGGGCTTCCCGCTTACCAACCCCAACCAAACTCCGAATCCCGTGATTTCAGAGCCCGGGAGTCAGACTGCGAGGGCTAAGCTTCGTGGTCAAAAGGAAAACAGTCCGGACCGTCAGCTAAGGTCCCTAAATCCAAGCTAAGTGGTAAAGGATGTGGATTCGCCTAGACAACCAGGATGTTGGCTCAGAAGCAGCCACCATTGAAAGAGTGCGTAACAGCTCACTGGTCAAGTGGATCTGCGCCGAAAATTCAGCGGGGCTCAAGCTTGGTACCGAAGCTACGGACTCCATGGCCGGTTCGCCGGTCGTGGTTTGGTAGGGGAGCGTTCCGTCAGCAGTGAAGGTCGACCGTGAGGACGGCTGGAGTGGACGGAAGTGCGAATGTCGGCATGAGTAGCGCAATGTGAGTGAGAATCTCACACGCCGTAAGCCTAAGGTTTCCTGAGGAAGGCTTGTCCGCTCAGGGTTAGTCGGGCCTAAGCCGAGGACGAACGTCGTAGGCGATGGACATCCGGTTGATATTCCGGAACCACTAACGATCGTTTGCACCGCAAGGTGTCGCCTGGGGGTAGGAGAGCGGAGGTTGGCCGGCGAAAGTCGGTCGAGTCCAGGATCTGATCCCAGGTGAGAGCAATGGCATGACACGGTGTGGTAGTTCGAGCGCGTTTTGGCTATACGCGTCTAAGCCGGTAGGGGGATCGGACAGGTAAATCCGTCTGATCATTCCAAACCCCGAGCAGCGAATGAAAGGGGCTTCTGCCCCGATTCGAGTGAGCCACGCTGGCAAGAAAAGTGTCTAGCGAGATCAATAGTGTCCGTACCGCAATCCGACACAGGTAGGCGGGTAGAGAATACCAAGGCGATCGGGAGAACCCTCGTTAAGGAACTCGGCAACATGGCCCCGTAACTTCGGGAGAAGGGGCGCTTCGCGGCTGCTGCTTGCAGTGGTCGATCGAAGCCGCAGTGAAAAGGCCCAGGCGACTGTTTAGCAAAAACACAGGTCTCTGCGAAAGCGAAAGCTGACGTATAGGGGCTGACGCCTGCCCAGTGCCGGAAGGTTAAGAGGAGAGGTGCAAGCTTTGAATCGAAGCCCCGGTAAACGGCGGCCGTAACTATAACGGTCCTAAGGTAGCGAAATTCCTTGTCGGGTAAGTTCCGACCCGCACGAATGGCGTAACGATCTGGGCGCTGTCTCAACGAGGGATCCGGCGAAATTGAAGTACCTGTGAAGATGCAGGTTACCCGCGGCAGGGCAAAAAGACCCCGTGGAGCTTTACTGCACCCTGACATTGGATTGGGAATTAGCTTGTGTAGGATAGGTGGGAGGCTGAGAAACTGGGGCGCTAGCCTCGGTGGAGCCGACGTTGAAATACCACCCTTGTTTGTTTTCGTTTCTAACCGCGACCCGTGATCCGGGCGCGGGACAGTGTCAGGCGGGCAGTTTGACTGGGGCGGTCGCCTCCTAAAGTGTAACGGAGGCGCCCAAAGGTTCCCTCAGGCTGAATGGAAACCAGCCGTAGAGTGCAAAGGCATAAGGGAGCTTGACTGCGAGACCTACAAGTCGAGCAGAGACGAAAGTCGGGCTTAGTGATCTGGTACCTCCGAGTGGAAGGGGTATCACTCAACGGATAAAAGCTACCCCGGGGATAACAGGCTGATGGTGCCCAAGAGTTCACATCGACGGCACCGTTTGGCACCTCGATGTCGGCTCGTCGCATCCTGGGGCGGAAGTACGTCCCAAGGGTTTGGCTGTTCGCCAATTAAAGCGGCACGCGAGCTGGGTTCAGAACGTCGTGAGACAGTTCGGTCTCTATCCGCCGTGGGCGTAGGGAACTTGAGAGGAGCTGCTCCTAGTACGAGAGGACCGGAGTGGACGAACCGCTGGTGTGCCAGTTGTCCCGCCAGGGGCACCGCTGGGTAGCTATGTTCGGTCGGGATAAGCGCTGAAAGCATCTAAGTGCGAAGCTCGCCTCGAGATGAGGTTCCCCACCGGGTCAACCGGGTAAGACCGCAGGGAGACCACCTGTTTGATAGGCCGCATGTGGAAGTCCGGTGACGGATGAAGCTGAGCGGTACTAATGGTCGAGGGCTTGACCTCTTCAGCAACTGACCAGGGGTCAGTGGCTGGGATCCATGGATCACGTCCCTGACGACTCCGAGATCGAAGATCCGATCTGCCGAACCACATCCAGTGCGCAAGCACAAGAGATCCCGGTGACTCCAGCGGAGAGGCCACACCCGTTCCCATCCCGAACACGGCAGTTAAGCTCTCCAGCGCCGAAGATACTGAGAGGGCAGCCTTTCGGGAAAATAGGTCGTCGCCGGGGTTTTTTGCGTTTCCGGCCGTCACCGCTGTGGGTCTCCGCGGGGCTGGCCATTCCGGGGACTGGGCTATCCTTCGCCGATGATCGACGACGGCCTGCCGACCGACGTCGCCCCGGGACCCGGTGCGATCTGCCCGTTCCTGCTCTCCACGGAGGGTGGTTGGCGAAGTGCCAGCGCGCTCCGCGATCACCGCTGTACGGCCGTCACGCCCGCGGCCCCGCTCGCGGCTGAGAAGCAGCGCCGCCTGTGCCTCACGGCGACGCACGCATCGTGCGCGACCTTCCTGGCGGCAGGCGAGGCGCGTGCCTCCATCCAGCCTCCACGCCTCGGCGGCCGCCCCGTGCCCCGGACCACGCCGGTCGTGCTCGATCATGGACGCCTGGCGATCGCCCTCCCGGTCATGGCCTCCAAGCCGCATGTCGGGCAGGGTGCCCTCATCGGCGTCCTTGCTGTGGCGTTCACGGCTGTGCTCGTCGCGCGACTGGCCATCGGTGGGGGTGGGCCAGCGAACCCGGCGGTCGGCGCGAACCCGAGTCCCACGCCCACCGCCTCGGAGACGGCCGGGGCGCAGGCCAGTGCCACGCCCACCGCGTCGCTACCAGCCCCGCCCGTCGCGACCCCCGAACCCAGCCCGACGCTCGTCCCGACCGAGACCGAGCCCACGCCAGAGCCGACACCCGATTCGACGCCGGCGACCTATACGGTGAAGAGCGGCGACACCATGAGCGCGATCGCGGCCCGGTTCGGGACCACCGTCAAGAAGATCGCGAAACTCAACGGCATCGACGACCCATCGCGGATCCGCGTCGGGCAAGTCCTCACCCTGCCCTGAGCATGCCTTCGGCCGGCACGCCTCAGCGCTGGCACCCTCGACAGAACGACGTGACGAACCCGCCCGCGCGGACCTCACTCACCCGGGCGCCGCACCGCGGGCAGGGCTGCCCGCCCTTGCCGTGGACCGCGAGGAAGTCACGCACCTGCGTCTCGAACGTCGGCGGCACCCGCCGACGCAGGATCGCGACGGCGTCCGCGAGTGTCGACCGGGTGGCGGCATACAGCGTGTCGACCTCCTCCGGCGCGAGCGACGACCGCTTCCGGAACGGGAGAAGGCCGGCGGCGTGGAGGATCTCGTCGCTGTAGGCGTTGCCGATCCCGGCCACGAATGTCTGATTCCGGAGCAGGTTCTTGAGCTCACCCGGATGCCGCCGGATCCGGTCGCGCCAGACGTCGAGCGTCAGAGCCGCGTCATCCGCGTCCGGGCCCTGGTCGTCACCACCCAGCCCGGGAATCGGGCGGTCTGTGCCGGCCGGCCGGAGGTAGACCTTGCCCATCTGCGTCGGGTCCCGGTAGCGGACCTCGACCGGCCGGTCGTCGGGCGGCATCCAGGCCGCCCCTCGAGTCCAACGCGCCAGATCCCGCGGCGCGGCACCACGCGGGCCGAACCGCCACACGACGGCGGTCTTCGATGGGTGCTTGACGTCCGGCGCCGCGAGCTGGAATCGACCCGTGAGCATCGGATTCACGACGACCCCGTCGCGATCAAGATCGAGCAACAGGAATTTGCCACGGCGTCGGACGGCGCTCACACGCTGGCCGACGAGGGCCGCGAGCTCCGTCGGTGTCCCTCGGATGGCGAGTGGGGCGAGGGCTGTCGCCTCGACCATCGGGCGACCGGTGAGGGCGGCGTGGAAGGCCTCGGCGACCACGGTCAGATCGGGGGATTCAGGCACGGCGGACCGATTGTAGCCGCGAGAACCCGTGTGCTAGACTCTCCCGGCCTCGAAGGGCGCGACAGCAGAAGAGCGACCAGCCAGACCTTTTCCACGCACGAAGGAGCGGACCGCGGAACGATCGCCACGGACCACTTGATCGGCCCCGGAGACGGCTTGAGCATCGCTCAAGCCGTTCGTGATTCTCGGGAGCACCTGACCGATCGGAGACCTGACCTTTGACCGAAGAGCAGCAGAGCGGGACCGCGCCGCAACCGGAAGCGATCGCTTCCGAGGATGAACCGGCGACCGGATCCGCCGTCGCGACGGCCCCCGTCGAGGACGAGCCCACGACGAGCCTGACGGCCGAGGGGGCCGACGCGGCTCCGGAGCCCGACACCACGACGGCCGACGCCATGGCTGCACCCACGGGGGATGCCGACGCGGCAACGGCCGAGGATCCCGTCGCCGCCGTGGATGTCCCGGCGCCGCCCGCCGACGATCCTGCACCAGAAGTCGACGCGCCTGTGGGTGTCGCCGCCCCTGAGGCTGTCGATGCGCCTGAGGCTGCCCATGCCCCGGTCATCGAAGCCGCGCCCAGCCACGATCCGGTGACGGACGACGAGACCGCCGATGCCCCAGCCGCCGCTGACGAGGATGACGCGCCCGAGCCGGTCCGCGAACTCGGCCCCGAACCGACGACGATGGAGGAGCTCCTCGCCGAGCAGGATTCGGACATCAAGAGTTTCAAGCATGGCGACGTCGTCGAAGGCGTCGTCGTCCGGATCGACAAGGACGAGATCCTCGTCGACATCGGAGCCAAGAGCGAAGGTGTCGTCAGCAATCGCGAACTGTTCGGCCGACACGGCGAGGGACAGCCGCAGCTGAACATCGGAGATACCGTCCTCGTCTACGTGCTCCAGCCGGAATCGCCCGAAGGGCACGTCGTGCTCTCCCTGCGCCGCGCCGGACTCGAGCGCAAGTGGCGAGCGATGCAGGAGCAGTTCGAGACCGGGGTCATCATCGAGGCCCCCGTCATCGACCACAACAAGGGCGGCCTCATCGTCGATTGCGGCATCCGCGGCTTCGTGCCGATCAGCCAGATCGTCGACTTCCCCCGACGCCCGCAGAACGACCAGCCGCGCGACGCGGCCCAGGAGATCGCCGAGAAGCTCCAGCCGTTCGTCGGTCGCAAGCTCCGCTTGAAGATCCTCGAGGTCAACCGCAAGGCGAACCGGCTCATCCTTTCGGAGAAGGTGGCCTTGTACGAGGAGCGCCGCGAGAAGCGGGACGAGCTCTTCAGCAGCCTCCTCGTCGGTCAGAGCGTCAAGGGCACCGTTCGCTCGATCGCGCCCTTCGGCGTCTTCATCGACCTCGGCGGCATCGACGGTCTGGTCCACAAGAGCGAACTGTCGTGGAACAAGGTCAATAACCCCGAGTCCGGCTACAAGGTCGGCGAGGAGGTCGAGGCCGAGGTCATCGACATCAATCACGAGCGCGGGCGCATCAGCCTGTCGATCCGACGCCTCCAGCCGGACCCGTGGCACTCCACGGTCGCCGACTTCAACGTGGGCGACGTCATCGACGGCTCGGTGACGAAGCTCGTCAACTTCGGCGCGTTCGTCCGCGTTCGCGACGGACTGGAAGGCCTGATCCACATCAGCGAACTGTCCCACCAGCGCGTCGTCCATCCCGCGGACGTCGTCCACGAGGGTCAGGCGCTCAAGCTCAAGATCATCTCGCTCGACTCGGAGCGCCATCGTCTCGGTCTCAGCCTCAAGCAGGCGGAAGAGCCGCCGGCCCGCCCGGCGCCCGAGCCGGCAGCGCCCGGGGCCCCGCGCCAGGAGCGCCGCCCGCGACCCGAGCGCAGCTACTCGATGTCGGACGCGGTCCAGGAGCCAGAAGGCGGGATCGACAACACTCTCGCCTCGGCGTTTGCGCAGGTGCGCGAGCAGCTCGCCGCGGCGGAGAGCGACGACGTGACCGAGGTCGCCACCGTGGCCCCCGCCGAGGAGACCCAGGCCGAGGCCAGCGCGGTCGACGTCGACGTGACACCGTCCGAGGCCGTCGCCGAGGAACCTGCCGTCGTCGAGCCCGCGGCTGACGAACCCGCATCGAGCGATCCGGTGCCGATGCGATCGCCGAGGAACAGCGGGAGGAAGGCCGAGGAACCGGCCGCCGAAGCAGCGGCCGAGGAACCAGAAGGCGAGGAGCCTGAAGCGGCGGTCGAGACTGCTGCCGAAGAGCCCGCCGCCGAAGCGGTTGCCGACGAGCCTGTCGCCGACGAACCTGCAGCCGACGCGGTTGCCGACGAGCCTGTCGACGTTCCCGCGGAAGCCGCATCGGACACCGCGACGGCGGACGAGGAGCGTCCCGCAACGGACGCCTGATCTGCGCCTCGCCAACGACACGACCCGCCGGATCCCGGCGGGTCGTTGCGATTCCTTACGACACCGGCACGCATCCGGTGGCGTCCTATGGGCGAATCAACGGGCAGGAGGCCCGCGGCCGCGGAGGCGACCCGGGGTGGTGGTCGGTGCTAGCATGGCCCGAGCGCCACGTTCGTGACGCTCGCGAAAGGAACAGGCGTTCGACTCGATGGATCGGTTTGATAAGTTCACGGACCGCGCTCGCAAGGTCCTGACGCTCGCGCAGGACGAAGCCCAGCGGTTCAACCACAACTACATCGGCACGGAGCATCTGCTCCTCGGCCTCGTCCGTGAGGGCGAGGGTGTCGCCGCGCGCGTCCTCGAGAACATGAACGTCGAGCTGGCCAAGGTCCGGACGGCCGTCGAGTTCATCATCGGCCGGGGTGATCGTCCGGTCGTCGGTGAGGTCGGCCTGACGCCGCGCGCCAAGCGAGTTATCGAACTCGCGATCGACGAGGCGCGTCGGCTCGGCCACAACTACATCGGCACGGAGCACCTGCTGCTTGGGCTCGTCCGAGAGGGGGAGGGGATCGCTGCAGGCGTCCTCGAGTCGCTCGGGGTCAACCTCGACAAGGTCCGTCACGAGGTCATCCGGGTCCTCTCGCAGAGCTCGTCCACCGGCCCGTCGGCCCAGGAGACCAAGCGCTCCAGCAAGACACCCACCGTGGACCAGCTCGGGATCAACCTCACGGAGCTCGCCAGGGCCGGAAAGCTCGATCCGGTCATCGGCCGTGAGAAGGAGATCGAGCGCGTCATCCAGATCCTGTCGCGCCGCCTCAAGAACAACCCGGCATTGATCGGCGAGCCCGGTGTCGGAAAGACGGCCATCGCCGAGGGTCTGGCGCACCGGATCATCGCCGGCGACGTCCCTGAGACGCTGCTCAACAAGCGCGTCCTGACCCTCGATATCGGGTCGCTCGTGGCCGGGACGAAGTACCGGGGTGAGTTCGAGGAGCGCCTCAAGAAGATCATCGAGGAGCTTCGGAACACCAACGACGCGATCCTGTTCATCGACGAGCTGCACACGCTCGTTGGCGCAGGCGCTGCCGAAGGCGCGATCGACGCCGCGAACATCCTCAAGCCACCCTTGTCTCGCGGCGAGCTCCAGTGCATCGGTGCCACGACGCTCGACGAATACCGCAAGTACATCGAGCGGGACGCTGCCCTCGAGCGCCGCTTCCAGCCGGTCATGGTGGAGGAGCCGACGCTCGAGCAGACCGTCGCCATCCTCATGGGGATCCGTGAGCGGTACGAACAGCACCACAAGGTGACCATCACGGACGACGCCGTGCGGGCGGCCGCTGACCTCTCCACGCGCTACATCACGGACCGCCACCTCCCCGACAAGGCCATCGACCTGATCGACGAGGCCGGGAGCCGCGTCCGCCTGCGCAATTCGAGCTCGCCGCCGGCCCTACGCGAGGCCCAGAAGGACCTCGACCGGATCACCAAGGAGAAGGACGCGGCGATCAACAACCAGGAGTACGAAGAGGCCGCGACGCTGCGCGAGACCGAGGCGACCGCGCGCGAGACCGTCGACACGCTGCGCGCCGAATGGCAGGCGACGTTGTCGGGCGACCTGCCGGTCGTCGACGAGGAGGAGATCGCCCAGGTCGTGGCGATGTGGACCGGCATCCCGGTCACCCGGATCGCGCAGGAGGAGTCCGAGCGACTGCTCCACATGGAGGATGCGCTCCACGGGCGGGTCATCGGCCAGCAGGAAGCCATCGAGACCGTGTCGAAGGCCGTGCGCCGGGCGCGTGCCGGGCTCAAGGATCCCAAGCGGCCGATCGGTTCGTTCATCTTCCTGGGGCCGACCGGTGTCGGGAAGACCGAGCTCGCCAAGGCGCTTGCCGAATTCATGTTCGGGAGCGAGGACGCGCTCATCAAGATCGACATGAGCGAGTTCATGGAGCGCCACAACGTGAGCCGCCTGGTCGGCGCGCCTCCCGGCTACGTCGGCTTCGACGAGGGTGGACAGCTGACCGAGGCCGTCCGACGCAAGAGCTACGCCGTCGTCCTGCTCGACGAGGTCGAGAAGGCCCATCCGGAAGTCTTCAACATCCTGCTCCAGATCCTCGAGGACGGGCACCTCTCCGATGCGAAGGGCCGCCGGGTCGACTTCCGCAATGTGATCATCATCATGACCTCCAACCTCGGCGCGAAGCAGCTCCAGACCAACTCGAGCCTCGGCTTCCGCGTCACCGGCGACACCGATGCGACGAAGGCCCAGATCTCCTACGACCTCATGAAGGAGAAGGTCCAGGCCGAGTTGAAGCAGAGCTTCCGGCCGGAGTTCCTCAATCGCATCGACGCCACGGTGGTCTTCCGATCCCTCACGGTCGAGGAGATCACCCAGATCGTCGATCTGATGCTGGCTCGCGTCGCCGACCAGCTCCGGGCGCAGCAGATGAACCTTGACGTCACCCAGGCCGCCAAGGAGCACATCATCAAGCTCGGGTACGACGTGGCCTACGGGGCGCGGCCGCTGCGCCGGGTCATCCAGAACATGGTCGAGGACGTGCTCGCCGAGCATCTGCTGCTGGGTCGGTATGAGCCCGGGACGACGATCGTGGTCGACAAGGACCCCGAGGCTGGCCTCGACATCCACGCCGCGGAGCAGCCGCTCGCGCCGGTCGAGGCCTGACGTGGCCGCGACCCTGACGTCCGCCCGCTGACGTGGCGCGGCCCGAGAGCCGCTACGTCTGCGGGACCTGCGGCGAGGTCTACCTCCGCTGGGAGGGCCAGTGCCGCGTCTGCGAGACCTGGAACAGTCTCGTCGAGACCGTCATGGTCGCCCCGAAGCGAGCTGATCGGACACGAGGTGCCACGGCCCGCGCGCCCGAATCGATCCCCCTCGCGAGCATCGGGACCACGGACACACCACGGCTTCGTGTCGGGATCGACGAACTGGACCGGGTCCTTGGCGGCGGGCTCGTCCCCGGTTCGGTCATCCTTCTGGGCGGCGAACCGGGGATCGGAAAGTCGACGCTGCTTCTCCAGGCCCTCGCGGCCCTCGCCCGTGGGCCGGCCGGCGATCGGGGAACGCTCTACGCGACGGGGGAGGAGTCCGCGAGCCAGGTCCACCTCCGTGCCGCTCGACTCGGCCTGCTGGATGGTCCGGCGGCGACCCGGGTCAGCATCCTGGCAGAGCACGAGGTGGGGGCGATCGTGGCCGCGGCCACCGCGGGCGCCCCGGCCGTCCTCGTGGTCGATTCGGTGCAGACCGCGACCGTCGACGAACTCGACGGGGCCGCGGGGAGCGTGGGCCAGGTCCGCGAGGCCACCCTCCGGTTGATGGCGTTCGCGAAGGCGGAGGGCACGGCCGTGATCCTCGCCGGACATGTGACCAAGGACGGCACGATCGCCGGTCCGAAGACACTCGAGCACCTCGTCGACGCCGTGGTCAACCTCGAGGGCGAGCGGTTCGCGTCGCTGCGCGTCCTCCGCGCCTCGAAGAACCGGTTCGGGTCCACGGACGAAGTCGGCGTCTTCGAGATGGGGGAGACCGGTCTCGTCGAGGTCGATGACCCGGCCCGCGCGTTCCTCGTCGATCACGACGCGGCGGCGCCGGGGAGTGTCGTCGCGCCGACCCTCGAGGGCAGTCGGCCGCTCCTGGTCGAAGTCCAGGCATTGGTGTCGACGGCTCGATTCGGGTCGCCGGTCCGCCGCGCGAGCGGCCTCGATCCGAACCGTCTGAGCCTCCTGATCGCGGTCCTCGGTCGCCGGGCGGGCATCGCTCTCGGTGGACACGACGTGTATGCCAATGTCGCCGGCGGCCTGACCGTGGCCGAGCCGGCCATGGACCTTCCACTCGCGCTCGCGCTCGCGTCCTCCTACCGGGATCATCCCGTCCTTGCAGGGACGGTCGCGATCGGCGAAGTGGGACTGCTCGGGGAATTGCGCGCGGTCGCGGGTGTCGAGCGCCGGCTTCGCGAGGCCGCCCGACTCGGGTTCCGGCGCGCCATCGTCCCCCGCCCGTCGGGAGCCGGCGGGGCCGTCGACGTGCCGGGGATCGAGGTCATCCACGCCACGACGCTGGCCGACGCGGTCGGCGTAGCCCTCAGCCGCGACGCTCGGCCGCGTGGCGAGCCCGTCCCCACGATGCTAGGCTGACGCCCGATCCGGCCGGTCCATCTCGGCACGGGACGCCTGTCCGTCCCTCGAGGGAGTCCTTGATCCGCTACATCCGTGTCCTCGGCGCCCTGCTTGGCGGGTCCATCGGGCTGGTCCTTGCGACCTCCGGTGGTGGGCTCTTCCGGGCGTCCGACGCGGCCGGTGCGCTCGTGGCGCTCTGGGTGGTCGCGTGGATCGTCGTCGGTTTCGGCGTGCTGCCCTATCTCACCATCGTCCCCGCGACCTGGCTGATCCGCCGCGTCGAGGAACTCTCGACGGCCGAGTTCGTGACCGCCGTCGGCGGTCTGCTCATCGGGCTGCTGATGGGTCTGCTGCTTGGGCTGCCGTTGGCCGGGCTCCCCGATCCGTTCGGGACGTGGCTCCCACTCGGCGTGTCCGTCTTCCTCGGTCTGGGCATGGTCGGGTTGACGGTCGCGAAGCGCCAGGATCTGCTCGTCGCCGCCGAGACGATCGGGCTGGTCCGTCGCCCGGATCCGACCGGCGACCGCGCCGCGGAAGGGGAGCCGCGCATCGTCGTCGACACCAGCGCGATCATCGACGGCCGCATCGCGGAGATCGTCGAGTCCGGGTTCATCTATGGGACGCTCGTGATCCCGCGGTTCGTGCTCGATGAACTCCAGCACATCGCCGACAGCAGCGACACCCTCAGGCGCAACCGCGGTCGACGCGGTCTCGAGATCCTCGCGAGGATGCAGAAGGGCCAGTCCACCCCGGTCGAGATCGTCGAGGACGACGTCCCGGAGGTGGCCGAGGTCGATGCCAAGCTCGTTGCCCTCGCTCGGGCGCGCAGTCGCGTGATCCTGACCAATGACTTCAACCTCAACCGGGTCGCCGAGCTCCAGGGCGTCCGCGTGATGAACATCAATTCGCTCGCGAACGCGGTCAAGCCGGCCGTGCTGCCGGGCGAGGAACTGCGCGTCCGCGTGATCCAGGAAGGCAAGGAGGCCGGCCAGGGCGTCGGGTTCCTCGACGACGGCACGATGATCGTGGTGGAAGGCGGCGCCCGGCACATCGACAAGGACGTGGACGTCCTCGTGACCCGCGTCCTGCAGACCGTCGCGGGTCGGATGATCTTCGCCCAGCCCCGCCTCGATTGAGCGGGGCGCCCGCGGACGACGCGCCGACGGTGGGGCCCACGCCGGCGGACGTCATCGTCGTGGCGGCCGGACGATCCACCCGGATGGGCGGCCTTGACAAGACATTCGCCCGGATCGGGGACCGGCCGCTGCTCGCCTGGACACTGGCCGCCCTGGCGGCCGCCCCCGGTGTCGAGCGGATCGTCGTGGTCACGGCATCGGACCGCGTCGCGGACCTTCGCGCCGCCGCGTGGCTGCCCGCGCAGGTGCACGCCGTCGTCGACGGCGGGGACCGGCGGCAGGCGTCGGTCGCGGCGGGGTTCGCGGCCCTCCCCCCGGCCGGCGATGATCGCGTCATCCTCGTCCACGATGGGGCGCGACCGCTGGTCACGCCCGTGCTGGTCACCGCGGTGATCGAGGCGGTCGCTCGCTACGGCGCCGCGATCCCGGTGGTCCCGATCGCCGAGACCGTGAAGCGTGTCGCCGATGACCAGGTCGCCGCGACCGTGGATCGCTCGGATCTCGCCACGGCGCAGACGCCACAGGGCGTTCGGCGCGGGGCGCTATCGGCGGCCTACGCGCGGTTCCCGCCGGATGGCCCGGAGACCTGGACCGATGAGGCCGCCCTGCTGGAGGCCTGTAGAATCGCCGTCCATGTGGTCCCCGGCGATCCAAGCAATCTCAAAGTGACGCTCCCCTCCGACCTTCGTCAGGCCGCGGCTGCGCTCACCGGCGCGTCCGCGGTTCGCACGGGCATCGGCGTGGACGCGCATCCGTTCGGCGCGGGTGAGCCGCTTCGACTCGGCGGCGTGTCGATCGAGGGCGCGCCGCGTCTGCACGGCCACTCCGATGGCGATGTCGCCGTCCACGCGATCTGCGACGCGCTGCTGGGGGCCGCGGCCCTCGGCGATCTCGGTCGGGTCTTTCCGGCCGGCCCGGAGACGCCCGAGGGGATCGACAGCCGATCGATGCTCATCGAGGTGCGGCGTCGCGTCTCGGCTGCCGGCTGGAGCGTCGGCAACCTGGATCTCACGATCACGGCCGCGCGCCCGCGACTGGCCGCCCACCTCGATGCCATGCGGGACGCGATCGCCGCCGCGCTCGACGCGGATCCCGGCGCGGTGAACGTCAAGGCATCGACGGGCAACCTGCTCGGCGACGAAGGGGCGGGCCGGGCGATCTCGGCCATCGCGGTCGCCACGCTGAGCCGTCCCGGATGAGCATCCAGCTCCACGACACCCTGACCGGCCAGACGCGCGCGTTCGCACCGCGGACGGACGAGGTCGGGATCTACTCGTGCGGTCCGACCGTCTACGGCCCGGCGCACATCGGGAACTTCCGCTCGTTCCTCTTCGCCGACCTCCTCGTCCGGCACCTCCGCTGGCGGGGTCTGGCGGTTCGCTGGGTGATGAACATCACCGACATCGACGACAAGATCATCCGCGGCGCGGCCGCGGCCGGGACCGGGATCGAGGCGCTCGCCGACCAGCACCTGGCGGGGTTCCTCGCGGACGCGGCGGCGCTCCGGATGACCACGCCGGACGTCTTGCCGCGCGCGACCGCGCACATCGACGCGATCGTCGGCCTCATCGAGACGCTCCTCGAGCGCGGGCACGCGTATCGGACCGATGACGGGTCGATCTTCTTCCGGATCGCCTCGTGGCCCGCCTACGGACGTCTCGCTCGACTCGACCCTGACCAGCTCCGGGTCGGCGAGCGCGTGGAGGCCGACGAGTACGCGAAGGACGACGTCCGCGACTTCGCGCTGTGGAAGGGCCCCAAGCCCGGCGAACCGAGCTGGGATACGGCGATCGGACCGGGTCGGCCTGGCTGGCACATCGAATGCTCCGCGATGAGCATGGCCACGCTCGGACCGTCGTTCGACATCCATACCGGTGGCGTGGACCTGATCTTCCCGCACCACGAGGACGAGATCGCCCAAAGCGAGGCCGCCACCGGCCAGCCGTTCGTCGAGACGTGGCTGCACTGCGCCCATCTCCAGATGAGCGGCTCGAAGATGGCCAAGTCCACGGGCAACATCGAGCGCGTGAGCGCGCTGCTCGCGGGCGGGACGTCGCCGCGGGCCCTGCGCTACGCCCTGATCTCGGTTCACTACCGGGCGAGCCTCAACTATTCCGAGGACTCGCTGGCGGCTGCCGGGGCGGCCGTCGATCGACTCGACGCAGTCGTGAACGCGCTCGACGCCTACCGGGAGACGCGGGCCGATGACCCGACGCTCCCCGACACACTGGCCATGGCGCGGGACGCGTTCGGCGCTGCGCTCGACGACGACCTGAACATCTCCGAGGGCCTTGCCGTGGTGTTCGACCTCGTCCGTGACCTGAACCGGCGGATCGAATCGCGCGGGTTGTCGACCGATGACGCGGGTCGCGCCCTGGCGACCCTGCGCGATCTTGACCAGGTGCTCGGGGTCCTGCCCGATGTCGACGAGGTGCTCGACGCGGAGACCGCAGCCCTGATCGACGAGCGAGCCGCTGCCAGGGCCGCCCGTGACTGGGCCGCCTCGGACCGACTCCGCGATACGCTCGCGGAGCGAGGGATCGCGGTCGAGGACACTCGAGACGGCCAGCGCTGGCGACGAGTCCGTGAGGTGACGCGTGCCTGATCGACCGCGCCGCGACGACGATCGGGGACGTCGTCCGGGTCCTGATCCGCGACCGGGCCAGCGACGCGCCGGACCGCGGTCCGGCGGTCCTGGAGGCCCTGGCCGACCCGGAGGACCTGGACGACCCGGCGGCCCGCCACGACCGGGAGGTCCTGGACGAACCAGCGGACCAGGACGACCCGGCGGATCGCCTCGACCCGAGGGCCCTGGACGCCCCGGGTTCGGATGGCGCGGCGGAGTCGACGGCCCGCCGGCCGGGCGAGAACCTGGCGCGCGCCCGCCGATGGACGCTCGACCGCTCGACCGGCCGCCGATCGATCGGCCGGCATCAGGTGCTCCGTTCCGCCCGAACCGACCGCCCGGTCCTGGTCGACCCGGCGATGATCGCCCGCCTGGTCGGGGCCGCCCACCGGGACCCGGACGTCCGCCCGGACCGTGGCGTCCATCGGGGCCCGGTCGCCCACCGCCGCCAGGACCGGGTGGCGGTCGCCCGTTCGGCGGCCCGCCGCCCCGCCCGTTCGGCGGCCCGCCGCCCCGCCCGTTCGGCGGCCCGCCGCCCCGGCCCGCCTATCCGCGTCCCGCGCTGCCGCCACCCGACCTGATCGGCGAGGACGAGGAGCTCGTCGCGGGGCGCCGACCGGTGGAGGAGGCATTCGTGGCGCGTCGCGAGGCGTTCCGGCTGCTCGTCGTCCCGCAGCGGCGCCAGGCACTCGAGAAGCTCGTCCTGCACGCCACGAGCCTGCGGATCCCGATCATCGAACTCGAGGGCGGGACGCTCACCGCTCTCGCCGGCTTCGACGGCCACCAGGGGGTCGCGCTCGTCGTGGGTCCGCGCCGGTTCGCGTCGCCGGAGGACATCCTCGCCCGAGCCGCGGAGCGCGGTGAGCCGCCGCTCGTGCTGGCCCTCGACTCGCTGGAGGATCCCCAGAATGTGGGCACCCTCCTGCGCAGCGCCGAAGCGGCGGGCGTCCATGGCGTGCTGTTCCCCACGCGACGCCAGGCGCCGCTCAGCCCGTCGGCGGTGAAGGCGTCCGCGGGCGCGGTCGAACACCTGCTGCTCTGCCCGGTCGACGACCTCGCGGCCGCGCTCGCCGACATGCACAGCCGAGGGCTGCGCGTTGCTGGCGCGGAGGCCGACGCACCGCTCACCGCTCGGCAGAGCGATCTTCGCGGCCCGCTGGTCATCGTGGTCGGGAGCGAGGGTCAGGGGCTCGGGCCCACGGTCCGGCGCCGCTGCGACCTGCTCATGCGGATCCCGATGCGTGGCGCCATCGGCTCCCTTAACGCCGCGGTCGCCGGGTCCATCCTCCTGTTCGAAGCGCTCGCCCAGCGCGATCCTGAGGGCCCGGACGGACCGCCGACGCCGCCGCTCGAGCCATCGGACCCGGACGCGGTCGGCTCCGACACGGCTGCGGCGGCCGGATCGGATGTGGTCCCGGTCCCACCGAAACGCGTCAGGAAGCGGGCCACCGCGGCGTCATCGGTCGGTCCCGCGGTCGCCGCCGATCAGGACCTCGCCGTCGATCCGGCGCCCGACCTCCTGCCTGGTGGGCCCGCCGCACTGGCGCCCCACGAGTCCGAGCCGGCCCCCGCGGACCTGCCCGCGCCGGTGGCCAAGCTGGCCCCGACGCCCACGGCAGCACGACCCCGCAAGCCGCGCGCTTGACCGGCGGACGCGGCCGGCCATATCATTCCCCGGCGCCGGAACGGGTCATCTGCGGTATGCCCCTGCCCGTCGTGCCGACGTAGCTCAATTGGTAGAGCAGCGGTTTTGTAAACCGCCGGTTGCGGGTTCGAGTCCCATCGTCGGCTCCAGCGTGAACCATCGGAACCGGGTCCACCACGAGTCCGCAGTCTCGGCCCGGGACCGTCACCTTGGGTCGGTTGAGCAACGGCGGCTCGCCTGGCTGTAGACCAGGTCCGAAAGGCATGGGGGTTCGAATCCCTCCCGGCCCACCACATATCTCGTCCATCGCGTAGCACTCGGGCCCACATAGCTCAGCTGGCAGAGCACTTCCTTGGTAAGGAAGAGGTCATCGGTTCGAGTCCGATTGTGGGCTCCACCCAGTCGGCTCATCGATCCTGGGAGTCCGGTCCGTCGCGGCGAAGCCGCCCCACGAAGGAGTACATGGTCTCGTGGCCAAGAAGAAGTTCGAGCGTACCAAGCCGCACGTGAACATCGGCACGATCGGCCACATCGACCACGGCAAGACGTCGCTCACCGCGGCGATCTCCAAGTACCTCGCGCTGAAGGGCTCGGCCGAGTACCGCGCGTTCGATTCGATCGACAACGCCCCCGAGGAGCGCGAGCGCGGGATCACCATCGCGATCGCCCACGTCGAGTACGAGACCGAGGCGCGCCACTACGCCCACGTCGACTGCCCCGGGCACGCCGACTACATCAAGAACATGATCACCGGTGCCGCCCAGATGGACGGCGCGATCCTGGTCGTGGCCGCCACCGATGGCCCGATGCCCCAGACCCGCGAGCACATCCTGCTGGCCCGCCAGGTCGAGGTCCCGTACATCGTGGTCTTCCTCAACAAGGTCGACATGGTCGACGACCCCGAGCTGCTCGACCTCGTCGAGCTCGAGGTCCGCGAGCTGTTGAGCAAGTACAACTTCCCGGGAGACGACATCCCGGTCATCCGTGGCTCCGCGCTCAAGGCCCTCGAGGCCAAGGACGACGTGAGCGATCCGGCCTACGCGCCCATCCAGGAGCTGATGGACGCGGTCGATTCCTACATCCCGACCCCCGAGCGCGCCATCGACAAGCCGTTCCTCATGCCGGTCGAGGACGTGTTCGGCATCAAGGGCCGCGGCACGGTCGCCACCGGGCGCATCGAGCGCGGCATCGTCAAGGTCGGCGACGAGGTCGAGCTGATCGGCGTCAAGGCCACCCGCAAGATCGTCATCACCGGCGTCGAGATGTTCAAGAAGCTGCTCGACGAGGGTCGCGCCGGCGACAACGTGGGCTGCCTCATCCGGGGCATCGAGCGCGAGGAGATCGAGCGCGGCCAGGTCCTGGCCAAGCCCGGCTCGGTCAAGCCCCACACCAAGTTCAGCGCCCAGGTCTACGTCCTGACCAAGGAGGAGGGTGGCCGCCATACCCCCTTCTACAACGGCTATCGCCCGCAGTTCTACCTGCGCACGACGGACGTGACCGGGGCCATCGGCCTGCCCGACGGGGCGGAGATGATCATGCCCGGCGACAACGTCGAGATGACCGTCGAGCTGATCACCCCCATCGCCCTCGAAGTCGGCCAGCGCTTCGCCATCCGCGAGGGTGGCCGGACCGTCGGTGCCGGCGCCATCGTCACCATCACCGAGTAGGGACGAGCCATGGCCCGAGTCGAAGCACGTCCCACGATCCAGCTTGCCTGCACCGATTGCAAGGAGCGGACCTACACGACGCGCAAGAACAAGAAGAACGATCCGAACCGCATCGAGCTGCAGAAATACTGCCCCCGCTGCAGACGGCATACACTGCACCGCGAGGCGAAGTAGCCGGCGCCACAGGGGTGTAGCTCAATTTGGCAGAGCACCGGTCTCCAAAACCGGCGGTTGTAGGTTCGAGTCCTATCGCCCCTGCCACTTCCCCTCAAGATCCGTAGCCCGAGAAGAGAAACGACCGACGTGACCCGCATCCGCCGATACTTCGATGAAGTCGTGTCCGAACTCCGCAAGGTGTCTTGGCCGACGCGCCTGCAGGTGCGCAACCTGACCGTGCTGGTCTTTGCGATCAGCCTGGTAGTCGGCCTGTACATCACGGTCCTCGATCTCCTGTTCCGGGAAATCATCGGTTTCGTGAGCTAGGGAGACCGATGGTGACCGAGCTGACGATCGAAACACGGACCCCGGAGAAGCGCTGGTACGTGATCCACACGTACTCGGGCTACGAGAACAAGGTCAAGGCCAACCTCGAGCACCGCATCGAGTCCATGGGCATGGAGGACAAGATCTTCCAGGTCCTCGTCCCGATGGAGGATGAGATCGAGATCCGCCAGGGCCAGCGCCACACCGTCCAGAAGAAGGTCTATCCGGGCTACGTCCTGGTGGAGATGATCCTGGACCCGGACAGCTGGTTCGTGGTCCGCAATACCCCGGGCGTCACGAGCTTCGTCGGTGGGGCGAACATCCCCGGCGTTCGCAGCGAGCCGATCCCGCTCGATGAGAACGAAGTCAAGCAGATCCTGCGGCACATGGGCGTGGAAACGCCCAAGTTCCGCGTCGCCTTCACCAAGGGCCAGAGTGTCAGGGTCACCGACGGGCCGTTCGCCGAGTTCATCGGCACGGTCGAAGAGGTCAACCCGGAACGCAACAAGGTCAAGGTCCTGGTGAGCATCTTCGGCCGGGAGACCCCGGTCGAGCTCGACTTCCTGCAAGTCGAGAAGCTCTAAGAAAGGACCCGCATCCCAGTGGCCAAGAAGATCCGGATCGTGCTCACCCTGCAGTTGCCCGCCGGCAAGGCGACGCCCGCCCCGCCCGTCGGGACGGCGCTCGGGCCGCACGGCATCAACATCGTCGAGTTCACGAAGTCCTACAACGAGAAGACCGCGGACAAGGCCGGGCAGATCATCCCCGCCCAGATCACCGTCTTCGAGGACCGCTCGTTCTCGTTCATCCTCAAGACCCCGCCCGCCGCGGACCTCTTGCGCAAGGCCGCCGGCGTCGACAAGGGCGCTGGGGCCACGAAGCGCGACACGGTCGGCCGAGTGACGAGAGACCAGCTGCGCGAGATCGCCGCGATCAAGATGTCGGACCTCAACGCCAACGACGTCGAGGCGGCCGCCCGGCAGATCGAGGGCACGGCTCGCAGCATGGGCATCGAGGTCGTCGGCTAGGCCTCGACTCCCGCGACCGGCCGCGATGACTCGCCGGACGCCCACCCCGCGTCAAGGGGGAGGTCGAGATCGACTCGACCGACTGGAGGAACCACGGACATGGCACACGGCAAGAAATACCTCGAGGCGGCGAAGCTCGTCGACCGCGAGACCCTCTACTCGCCGCTCGAAGCGGCAGAGCTGGTGAAGCAGACCTCGACGGTGGCGTTCGACGCCACGATCGAAGTCCACCTGCGACTCGGCGTCGACCCTCGGCACGCCGACCAGCTCGTGCGCGGGACCGTCGTCCTGCCCCATGGCACGGGTAAGGTGGTTCGGGTCGCGGTCTTCGCCCAGGGCGAGAAGGCGCAGGAAGCGCTCCGCGCCGGCGCCGATGAAGTGGGCGGCGAGGACCTCGTCAAGAAGATCGAAGCCGGCTGGCTGGAGTTCGACGTCGCGCTCGCCACGCCCGATTCGATGGGCCTCGTCGGCAAGCTCGGCAAGATCCTCGGACGCCGAGGGCTGATGCCGAACCCGAAGGCCGGGACGATCACGTTCGACCTCGAGCGCGCGGTCAGCGAGGTCAAGGCCGGTCGCGTCGAGTACAAGGTCGACAAAGCCGGGATCGTCCACGTCCCGCTGGGCAAGAGCAGCTTCGAGGCAACCGCGCTCGTCGAGAACCTCGCGGCCCTCGTGGACGCCGTGAACCGGGCCAAGCCCTCGGGCGCGAAGGGTCAGTATCTCAAGAGCCTCACCATCGCGAGCAGCATGGGCCCGGGCATCCGGGTCGACGTGCCCGCCGTCCTGGCCGCCGCCGCGGCCTGAGCCCCGGCCGGCACCGCCGGCCACCACATGTCGTGACCGTCGAGAGGCGTCGTCACGTGATCAACGACAGATGGACCGCCGCAGACAGCCTGCGCTCGCGGATCGCCGCCACGGGGTGACGATCGGAGCTTGATCCGCCGGATCGGATCGGACCCTGACCCGCTAGGGGAGGGGACCGGGGACGACGGCGAGCACGCCAAGGCAGATCGGTGCCGCACCACCCTCCCGGTGGGCAGCGCCCCTGCGCGTGGGGCCGGACTCCAGTGATGGAGCGCGGTCGACGGACCATCGCAGGGGCCGATCCCGACCCAGCGGTCGGGCGCCCACCGCCGCACGCCGGTCGCGTGCCGAAGCAAGGAGGGCTCTATGCCCACGGAGGCCAAACGAGCCACGGTCGCCGAGCTGCGCGAGGATCTCGCGAACAGCCGGACGATGATCGTGTCCGAGTACCGCGGCCTCAAGGTGAAGGAGATCGCCGAGATCCGTCGCGCCCTGCGCAAGCAGGACGTGACCTATCGCGTGGTCAAGAACCGGTTGATGCGGATCGCCGCCGAGGATTCGGTGGGCGAGGCGCTGAGCCCGCTCCTGATCGGCCCGACCGCGATCGCGTTCGGGAACGACGAGGCTGGGACCGCGAAGGCCGTCCTCGATGCCACCCGCCCGTACAACAAGATCGTCCGGATCACCGGTGCGGTCTTGGGCGATCGGGCCATCGACGCGGACGCGGTCACGCGTCTCGCCGCTCTTCCGTCACGCGACGTCCTGCTGGCCAAGCTGGCCGGTGGGATGCAGGCACCCGTCGCCACGCTGGCCGGGCTCTTCGCCGCGCCGCTGCGCAACCTGGGCTACGCCCTGGCGCAGGTCGCCGAACAGAAGGCCCGCTCCGGCGGCTCGTGATCACCCCTTCACTAATCCCCACCCACCCGACACCGATCAAGGAGTAGACCCGACATGGCGACCGCATCCGTTTCCCAGGACGCGCTGCTCGAGGCCATCGACAAGATGACCGTCCTCGAGCTGTCCGAGTTCATCAAGAAGTTCGAAGAGCGCTACGGCGTCACTGCCGCGGCTCCGGCTGCCGCCGCGGCTGCCCCGTCCGCTGGCGGGGGCGATGCCCCGGCCGCCGCTGCGCCTGAGGAGCAGACCGAGTTCACGGCCACGCTGACCGAGATCGGGCCCAACAAGATCCCGGTCATCAAGGTCGTGCGCGAGCTGACCGGCCTCGGACTCAAGGAGGCCAAGGACCTGGTCGACGCGGCCCCCAAGGCCATCAAGGAAGGCGTCACCAAGGACGAGGCCGAGAAGATCAAGGCCGCGGTCGAAGAGCAGGGCGGCAAAGTCGACATCAAGTAGCTTGGGCCCTGAGCGGCGCATCCGGGCGTTGCCCGCTGCGCCGCTCGCTCACGCACGTCGAGTGCGCTCGCGCGCTGGCTCGCGGGCGCCTTCGGCTGCATCCACCCTGGGCCCAAGCGCAAGGACTCGCCGGAGCGGCGGCGCATCCACTCACGTGCCCGTGCACATGAAGTCGCCGGCGGCTCGGTTCGACCCGGGACAAAGGAGCTGGGGACTCGCCGGATCAGCGGTTCGGTCAGGCCGCGTGGAGCGGAACGGGTTCTTGTACCAGAACTTGGACCATTTGACAAGATGAGGAATCGCGATATCCTACTCCTTCTGTGAGCGCGGCCCCCCTTTCCCTTCCAAGCCTCCGTCAAGGAGTGGTGCTTCATGCCGTCCGTCGCTGAGTCGTCGACTCGCGCCCTGACCCCGTCGGGTCGAATCTCGTACGCCCGCATCGACAAGAAGGTCGATGGCATCAGCTACGAGAAGTTCGAGATCCCCAACCTGATCGAACTCCAGCTGGATTCGTTCGCCTGGTTCGTCGAGAAGGGCCTGCGGGAGCTGTTCGACGAGATCAGCCCGATCAAGGACTTCACCGGCAAGGTCATGGAGCTCCAGTTCCTCGACTACGAGTTCGGCGCGCCCAAGTACTCCGAGGAGGAGTGCCGGACCAAGGACCTCACCTTCTCCAAGCCGCTCTACGTCAACGTGGAGCTGCTGATCAAGGAGACCGGCGAGATCCAGCGTCAGCGGGTCTACATGGGCGACTACCCGTGGATGACGGACCAGGGCACGTTCGTCATCAATGGCGCGGAGCGGGTCGTGGTCAGCCAGCTGGTGCGCTCGCCGGGCGTCTACTACAGCGAAGTCGAGGACCCGGCGTCCGGGCGGATGCTGTTCTCGGCCAAGGTCATCCCGAACCGCGGCGCCTGGCTCGAGTTCGAGACGAACAACAAGGACCAGCTGTGGGTCAAGGTGGACCGCAAGCGCAAGATCGCGGCGACCACCCTGCTCCGTGCGGTCGGCTACGAGCAGAACGACGAGATCGCCGGGCTGTTCTCCACGGTCGATGCCGACGCGGACCACCCGTACATCAGCAACACGCTTGACAAGGACCTGACGCACACGCAGGCCGAGGCCCTCATCGAGGTCTACAAGAAGCTGCGGCCGGGCGATCCGCCCACGGGCGACAACGCCAAGCAGCTCGTCGAGAGCCTCTTCTTCAACTTCCGCCGCTACGACCTCGGCCGGGTGGGTCGCTACAAGTTCAACAAGAAGCTGGACGCCGTCGCCGGCCGACTCGGCGCGGAGCTCCCGCGCGAGCAGCGGACGATCACCCGCGAGGACATCGCCGCGATCGTCGGCCACCTGATCGAGTGCAACCGCGGGCTGCACCCGAAGGACGATATCGACCATCTCGGCAACCGTCGCATCCGCGCGAACGGCGAGCTGATCCAGAACGCGTTCCGGATCGGGCTCCTGCGCATGGAGCGCGTCGTCCGCGAGCGGATGACGATCCAGGAACTCGACAAGGCCACTCCGAACGCGCTCATCAACATTCGCCCGGTCGTCGCGGCGATGAAGGAGTTCTTCGGCGGGAGCCAGCTGAGCCAGTTCATGGATCAGACCAACCCGCTCGCCGAGCTGACCAGCAAGCGGCGTCTCTCCGCGCTCGGGCCGGGCGGCCTGTCGCGCGAGCGCGCCGGCTTCGACGTCCGCGACGTCCACCACAGCCACTACGGACGGATCTGCCCGATCGAGACCCCGGAAGGGCCGAACATCGGGTTGATCGGCTCGCTGGCGACCTACGGGCGGATCAACAGCTACGGCTTCATCGAGACCCCGTACCGCAAGGTCAAGCGGACCGTCAGCTACGAGGACGCGGGACTGACCGGCTACGAGGCCGGAGCGGACCTGACGACCAAGGGTGGCGACGTGGTCCTCAAGGCCGGCCAGCCCTTCACGAGCGCCGCGGTCAGCGAGCTCAAGAAGCAGAAGGCCCGGGCCTTCCCGATCCGTCCGGTCGTCACCGACGAGATCCACTACATGCCGGCCGATGAGGAGGAGGAGCACCACGTCGCGCAGGCCAACTCGGTCCTCGATGCCGAAGGGCACTTCATGGACGAGCGGATCCCGTCCCGCTACCGCGACACGTTCCCCGAGGCCCGAGCCAGCCAGATCGAGTACATGGATGTCTCGCCAAAGCAGGTCGTCTCGGTCGCCACGGCGCTCATCCCGTTCCTCGAACACGACGATGCGAACCGCGCGCTGATGGGCTCGAACATGCAGCGTCAGGCCGTGCCGCTCCTCGAGCCGGAGTCCCCGATCGTCGGGACCGGCATGGAGGAGCGTGCTGCGCGTGACTCCGGGCAGGTGCTGGTCGCCCGTCGCGGCGGGGTCGTCACGAGCGTGACGGCCGAGCGGATCCGCATCGAGACCGATGCCGGCGAGCTGGACGAGTACAAGCTCCTCAAGTTCGTCCGCAGCAACCAGGGAACCTGTATCAACCAGCGCCCGATCGTCGACGTCGGCGCACGGGTCCTCGATGGCCAGCCCATCGCGGACTCCAGCTCGACCGAGAATGGGGAGCTGGCCCTCGGCCGCAACGTCCTCGTGGCGTTCATGAGCTGGGAGGGCGGCAACTACGAGGACGCGATCGTCATCAGCGACCGCCTCGTCCGCGACGACCTGTTCACCAGCATCCATATCGAGAAGCACGAGATCGAGTCCCGCGACACGAAGCTCGGACCCGAGGAGATCACGCGCGACATCCCCAACGTCGGCGAGGAATCCCTCAAGGACCTCGACGAGGAGGGCATCGTCTATATCGGCGCCGAGGTCCGCCCCGGCGACATCCTCGTCGGCAAGATCACGCCCAAGGGCGAGACCGAGCTGACCGCGGAGGAGCGCCTGCTCCGCGCGATCTTCGGCGAGAAGGCCCGTGAGGTGAAGGACAGTTCGCTGCGCCTGCCCCACGGGGAGCGCGGCAAGGTGGTCGAGGTCCGAGAATTCCGGCGCGAGCTCAACGACGACCTGCAGCCCGGCGTCAACCGGCTGGTCCGGGTATCCGTGGCACAGAAGCGCAAGATCTCGGTCGGCGACAAGATGGCCGGCCGCCACGGCAACAAAGGCGTGATCGCGAAGATCCTGCCGGCCGAGGACATGCCGTACCTCCCCGACGGGACGCCGGTCGACATCCTCCTCAACCCACTCGGCGTGCCAAGCCGGATGAACATCGGCCAGATCCTCGAGACGCACCTCGGATGGGCGCTCCACAAGAAGGGCCTCAAGGCTGCCACCGCGGTCTTCGACGGTGCGACGGAGCAGGAGATCCAACAGGAACTCAAGGAAGCCGGCCTGCCCATCACCGGCAAGATCGATCTGCGCGATGGCCGGACCGGCGAGACGTTCGACCGGCCCATCACCGTCGGCTACATCTACATGCTCAAGCTCCACCACCTCGTCGAGGACAAGATCCACGCCCGGTCCACCGGTCCGTACAGCCTCATCACCCAGCAGCCGCTCGGTGGCAAGGCGCAATTCGGTGGCCAGCGGTTCGGCGAGATGGAGGTCTGGGCGCTGGAGGCCTATGGCGCGGCCAACATCCTCCAGGAACTGCTCACCGTGAAGTCGGACGACGTCCTCGGACGCGTCCAGACCTACGAAGCCATCGTCAAGGGCGAGGAGATCCAGCCGCCGCGAGTGCCCGAATCGTTCAAGGTCTTGATCAAGGAACTGCGCAGCCTCGGGCTGAACGCCGAGATCCTGGACCAGAACGACGAGGAGATCCCGCTCGGCGAGGACGACGCGTCCGGCTATCTGCTCCCCGATCTCGGCGGGATCAATCTCGCCGGGTTCGAGGACTGACCACCTGTCCCAGACCCAAGCCCTGAACCGCCACCCGCGGTACCGCGTCCCGGCCGGCACGGTATCGCTCGCTCACGGTCCATTGCGCGTCGCCGAGCCAGACGGCAGCGCGGAGGAGAACCATGCTCGAAGTCAATAACTTCAGCGCGATCCGCATCTCGCTCGCCAGCCCGGATCAGATCCGGGAATGGTCCAAGGGTGAGGTCACCAAGCCCGAGACCATCAACTACCGGACGCTGAAGCCGGAGAAGGACGGGCTGTTCGACGAGCGCATCTTCGGTCCCACGAAGGACTGGGAGTGCTACTGCGGCAAGTACAAGCGGATCCGGTACAAGGGCATCATCTGCGACAAGTGCGGCGTGGAGGTCACGCGGTCCAAGGTCCGCCGTGAGCGCATGGGGCACATCCAGCTCGCGAGCCCGGTCAGCCACATCTGGTACTTCAAGGGCACGCCGAGCCGGCTCGGCATCCTGCTCGACATCAGCCCGCGCAACCTCGAGCGCATCCTCTACTTCGCCTTGTACATCGTCACCCACGTCGACGAGGAGGCGCGCAAGCGCGCGCTCGCGGCGTTGGAGGATCAGGCCGAGGGTCGCGGTGGCGAGGCCGACAAGCGCGTCTCCGAACTCGAGGACCAGCTCCGCGCCGACGTGAACCGTCAGCGCGACGAACTCGACGCCGAACTCGCCACGAAGAAAGCGGACCTCGAGGCGCAGCGCGCGTCCCGGACCGAGGAGATCGCGGCGGCCGCCCAGGCCCTCGCGGCCCAGATCGCTGACCTCAAGACGGGCGTCGCCGAGGAAACCATCGCGTTCGCGCTGACCGGGGAGGTCGTGGTCGCCGCCGGCGACAAGGGTGGCAAGGAGGCCACGGCTCGACTGCGCAAGATCGTCAGCGCGCATACGGAACAGGTCAACGCCGAGATCCAGGGGCGGGAAGCCGACGAGGCCCGCGCCGTCGAGCAGAAGAAGGACGACCTTCGCGCGGCGATGGATGAGACGGTCCGCGAGGAGCGCGAGCAGCTCAAGGGCCTGGCCCAGGACGGCAAGGACGAGCTGCGCAAGCTTCGTGACGAACTGACGTCGCTCAAGCCGATGATGACCCTCGGCGAGAACGAGTACCGCGCGCTCGACGAGAAGTACGGATCGGGCGCCAAGGGCGGTCGCGTGTTCGGCGCCGGCATGGGCGCCGAGGCCGTGCGCGAGATCATCAGCCGGATGGAGCTCGAGGAGCTTGCCCGGACGCTGCATGTCGAGGTCCGGACGAGCTCCGGACAGCGTCGCAAGAAGGCCATCAAGCGGCTTCGCCTCATCGAGGCATTCCGCCGCTCCGGCACGCGCCCGGACTGGATGATCCTGTCCGTCCTTCCGGTGATCCCGCCGGACCTTCGCCCGATGGTCCAGCTCGATGGCGGTCGGTTCGCGACGTCGGACCTCAACGACCTGTACCGCCGCGTGATCAACCGCAACAACCGGCTCAAGCGACTGCTGGAGCTCGGCGCGCCGGAGATCATCATCCGCAACGAGAAGCGGATGCTCCAGGAGGCGTGCGACGCCCTGATCGACAACGGCCGCCGCGGTCGCGCGATCGCGGGGACGGGCAACCATCGGCTCAAGAGCCTCTCGGACATGCTCAAGGGCAAGCAGGGACGATTCCGCCAGAATCTGCTCGGCAAGCGCGTCGACTATTCCGGTCGCTCGGTCATCGTGGTCGGCCCGGAGCTCAAGCTCCACCAGTGCGGCCTGCCCAAGAAGATGGCGCTCGAGCTGTTCAAGCCGTTCGTCATGCGCCAGCTCGTCGAGAAGGGCTTCGCCCACAACATCAAGAGCGCCAAGCGCATCGTCGAGCGCGTCCGGCCCGAAGTCTGGGACGTCCTCGAAGAGGTCATCAAGGATCACCCGGTCCTCCTGAACCGCGCCCCGACGCTCCACCGCCTGGGCATCCAGGCGTTCATGCCGGTCCTCGTGGATGGGTCCGCGATCCAGATCCACCCGCTCGTCTGCACGGCGTTCAACGCCGACTTCGACGGCGACCAGATGGCGGTCCACGTCCCGCTGTCGACGGCCGCCCAGGAAGAGGCGCGGACGATGATGCTCTCGACCGCCAACCTGCTGTCGCCCGCCGACGGCAGCCCGGTGGTGGCCCCGACCCAGGACATGGTCCTCGGGTGCTACTACCTGACCATGGACGCGACCGACACCAAGACCAAGAAGCCGATTCGCGTCTTCGCGACCGAGGACCAGGCGATCCTTGCCTATCAGCTCCGGGAGAAGACCGCGGCGACGCTCCACGAGGTCGTCGACGTCGAGGTCAAGACCTGGGACGCCGGATCGGGGACCCTGCAGGTCGAACGGCGACGCACGACGATCGGTCGGATCATCTTCAACCAGATCCTGCCGGACGCTCTCCGGTACCACGATGAGGTCATGCGGCGCGCCGACCTCAAGGCGCTGGTGGACACCTGCTATCGCCAGCTCGGCTCCGAGGAGACCGCGCACCTGGTCGACGGCATCAAGAGCGTCGGGTTCGAGTTCGCCACCCGTGGCGGCATGACCATCGGCCTCTTCGATATCGAGATCCCGAAGGACAAGGGCGCCCGACTCGCGGCCGCCGACGACGCGGTCGCGGCCATCGACAAGCAGTTCCAGCGTGGCCTGATCACCGAAGACGAGCGCTACGAGCAGGTCGTCGGGGTCTGGCAGGACGCCACCAGCCGCATGTCCGACGAGATGATGAAGTCGCTGGACCCGACGGGGCCGGTGACGATGATGACCGCCTCCGGTGCCCGCGGGAACAAGGGCAACATCGGCCAGCTGGGCGCGATGCGTGGCCTGATGGCCGATCCGTCCGGTCGGATCATCGACGTGCCCGTCCGGAGCAACTTCCGCGAAGGCATGACGGTCCTCGAGTACTTCATTTCCACGCACGGCGCCCGCAAGGGCCTCGCCGACACCGCGCTGCGAACCGCCGACTCCGGGTACCTGACCCGGCGGCTGGTGGACGTGGCCCAGGACGTCATCACGCGCGAGGAGGATTGCGGCACCGAGGAGGGGAGCTGGATCATCCGCAGCGAGTCCAGCGAGGAGAAGGACGGCTATCTGCGCCGGCTGGTCGGTCGCCTGGCGGCGGCCCCGCTCCCGGATCCCAGCGTCAAGACCAAGAAGGGTGAGGCGCCCGCACTGCTCGTCGATCGCAACGAGATGATCGGCGAGGACGTGGCGGCGCGCATCGACGAGGCCGGGGTCGACGAGGTCCTGGTCCGCTCACCGCTCACCTGCGAGGCTCGCTACGGCGTCTGCCGGGCGTGCTACGGCCGGAACCTCGCCACGGGCGAGATGGTCGGGTCGGGTGAAGCGGTCGGCATCATCGCCGCGCAGTCCATCGGCGAGCCCGGCACGCAGCTGACGATGCGGACGTTCCACACCGGCGGCGTCGCCGGCCTGGACATCACCGCCGGCCTGCCGCGCGTCGAAGAGCTGTTCGAGGCCCGCATCCCCAAGGGCAAGGCCGAGATCAGCCACATCGATGGGATCGTCGAGATCCTCCGCGGTGACGGCCCGACCAAGGTCAAGGTGGTCTCCACCGAGGTGTACGACACGTCGCTGGGGATCCCGCCCAAGGCCGAAGTCCTCGCCGCTGCCGGCGACAGCGTGGTCATGGGTCAGGTGGTCGCCCGCTTCGAGGCGGACGGCGCGACGACCGAGATCACCGCGCCGGTCGAAGGGTTCCTCGCGAAGGAGAAGGACGGCCTGGTCGTCCGTGCCCAGGACGTGGTGGAGCGGGAGTACCTGATCCCCCACAACGCCAAGATCCTCGTCGACAACGGGTCGGAGATCCGTGCCGGCGATGCCATCACCGATGGCCCGATCAACCCGCAGGAGTACCTCGACACCCGGGGCAAGGACGCCGTCCAGCGCTACCTGGTCAAGGAAGTCCAGAAGGTCTATCGGAGCCAGGGCGTCACGATCAACGACAAGCACATCGAGATCATCGTTCGGCAGATGCTCCGAAAGGTGCGCATCGACCAGCCCGGCGATGTCGACCTGCTGCCGACCGAACTGGTCGATCGGCTCGAGTTCGAGGAGCACAACAACCGCGTCCTCGCGGAGGGCGGAGAGCCGGCGACGGCCCAGACCGTGCTCCTGGGCGTGACGAAGGCGTCGCTCAATACGTCCAGCTTCCTCGCGGCGGCCTCCTTCCAGGAGACGACCAGGGTGCTCACCGAGGCGGCCATCAACGGCGCCAAGGACCACCTGATCGGCCTCAAGGAGAACGTGATCATCGGCAAGCTCATCCCCGCGGGGACGGGTGCGCCGGCGAACGTCGCGGCCCGCAAGGAACGCGACCGTCGAGCCGCCCTCGAGGCGCTCGCCGGCGAGGCCCTCGACGACGCGGGAGGCACCTACAACCCGTTCCTCGAGGACGGGGAGGCCCGACCGGACGACGAGGCCAGCGATCTCGCGCTCGCCGCGACGATCGCGGGTGGCTCGGACGACGACGCCGATCTGGTGAACCCATTCCTTGCGGAGACCGACGACGGTGAGGGCGATGGCGACGCACTCGCCGCGAGCGTCGCGGCCGGCGCCGACGGGCCGAAGGAGGGCTCCTCGGGCGACTGATCCCGGTCGCTCGGCGACGGTCCAGGATGGCCCGGATCACGTTTGACACGCGTTCCGGGCCACTGCTAGACTCCGCGTTCGTGGCCTCGGGAGGGGTCGCCAGCGGCGTGCGCGCCGCAGACCACTCGACCACATCCACACAAACCTGAAACGGTCCCCGCCAGACCGCCCCGCAGAGGGGCGCCGGCGACGCCGGACCGTCCGGTCATCGTGACCGATCGACCTCTTCGAAGGGAGCAACGTCTTCGTGCCGACGATCAGCCAGCTCGTGCGCCACGGGCGCCAGCGCAAGATCTCGAAGATCAAGGCGCCGGCCATGCGCAAGAACTGGAACAGCCTGCGACGCCGCCAGGTGTCGATCCCGGGCGCCCCCCAGAAGCGGGGGGTGTGCCTGCAGGTCCGGACGATGACGCCCAAGAAGCCGAACTCCGCGCTGCGCAAGATCGCGCGCGTGCGTCTCTCGAACCAGATGGAGGTCACGGCCTACATCCCGGGGATCGGCCACAACCTCCAGGAGCACTCGGTCGTCCTCGTTCGCGGCGGTCGCGTGAAGGACCTCCCGTCGGTCAAGTACCACATCATCCGAGGCACCCTCGATGCGGCCGGGGTCCGTGACCGCAAGCAGGGCCGCTCGAAGTACGGCGCCAAGGCCACGGCCAAGCCGGGGGCCCGCTAGATGCCGCGCCGGACCAGCATCGCGCGCAAGACCAAGTACGAGGTCGTCCCGGCCAACCGGATGACCGCGCGCTTCGCCGCCAAGCTCATGAAAGGCGGCAAGCAGAACCTCGCCGAGCGGATCCTCCGCCAGGCGCTGGCGCGTGCCGAGGCCCAGGCCTCTCGCCCCGGACTCGAGATCCTCGAGGCTGCGATGCGCAACGCGACGCCGATCCTCGAAGTCAAACCGCGCCGCGTGGGCGGCGCCACCTATCAGGTCCCGGTCGAGATCCGGGGCGATCGTCGACTGTCGCTCGGCGTGCGCTGGCTCGTCCAGGCAGCGCGCAAGCGCAGCGGCAAGAGCATGAGCGAGAAGCTCGCGGCCGAGTTCGTCGATGCCATGAATGGTCTCGGCGCCGCGGTCAAGCGACGCGAAGACACGCACAAGATGGCGGATGCCAACAAGGCATTCAGCCATTTCAAGTGGTAGACGCAGGAGCCTAGGAAGACCGTGGCACGACAGGTTCCGCTCGCCAAGACGCGGAACATCGGGATCATCGCGCACATCGACGCCGGAAAGACCACCGTCACCGAGCGGATCCTCTTCTATACGAAGAAGATCTACAAGATCGGTGAGGTCCACGAGGGCGCGGCCACGATGGACTGGATGCCCCAGGAACAGGAACGGGGCATCACCATCACGGCCGCGGCCACGACCGCGTCGTGGGGCGATCATCGCATCAACATCATCGATACGCCCGGGCACGTGGACTTCACGGTCGAGGTCGAACGCAGCCTTCGCGTCCTCGACGGCGCGGTCGTCGTCTTCGACGGTGTGGCCGGTGTCGAGCCGCAGTCCGAGACGGTCTGGCGCCAGGCCGACCGCTACGGCGTCCCGCGCTTCTGCTTCATCAACAAGCTCGACCGGACCGGCGCGGACTTCTGGCGCGGGGTCGAGTCCATCAAGGACCGCCTCGGCGCGAACGCGGTGCCGATCCAGATCCCGATCGGTCGCGAGGATCAGTTCAAGGGCGTGATCGACCTTGTCGAGATGAAGGCGATCTACTACCGCGACGACCTCGGCAATCAGATCGATGTCGTCGAGATCCCAGAGGAACTCCGCGCCGAGGCGGACAAGCATCGCCACACGATGATCGAGGCCGTCGCCGAGATGGACGACGAACTGACCCACAAGTATCTCGAGGGCGAGGAGCTGACGATCCCGGAGATCAAGCGCGGTCTGCGCCTCGGGACGCTGACCACCAGGATCATCCCGGTCCTCACCGGCTCCGCGCTCAAGAACAAGGGCATCCAGAAGATGCTCGACGCCGTCGTGGACTACCTGCCGTCGCCGCTCGACGTCCCGCCGATGATCGGCCTGGACCCGCGCACGGGTGGCGAGATCATCCGGACCCCGGACGACAAGGAGCCCTTCAGCGCCCTGGCGTTCAAGATCGCGGCCGACCCCTTCGTCGGCAAGCTGGCGTTCTTCCGGGTGTACTCGGGCACGCTCAAGGCGGGCTCGTACATCATGAACCCCACCAAGGGCAAGAAGGAGCGCATCGGGCGCATCCTCCAGATGCACGCGAACCACCGCGAGGAGATCGAGGAGGTCTACGCGGGCGATATCGCAGCGGCCGTCGGGCTGAAGGACACCTTCACCGGTGACACGCTGACCGACCCGGATCACCAGGTCATCCTCGAGTCGATGACGTTCCCGGAGCCGGTCATCGAAGTCAAGATCGAACCGAAGACGAAGGCCGACCAGGACAAGCTCGCGCTCGCCCTGCAGCGGCTGTCGGAGGAGGACCCCACGTTCCGGGTCCACACCGACCCGGAGACCTCCGAGACGCTCATCGCCGGGATGGGCGAGCTGCATCTCGACGTGTTGGTGGACCGCATGATCCGCGAGTTTCACGTCGCGGCCAACATCGGCAAGCCGCAGGTCTCCTATCGCGAGACGATCCGACGCGCGGCCGAAGGGAATGGGCGCTTCATCCGCCAGACCGGTGGCAAGGGCCAGTACGGCCACGCGATCATCAAGCTGGAGCCCTCCGAGAAGGGCGCCGGGTACGAGTTCGTCGACAAGATCGTCGGCGGGACCATCCCGCGCGAATACATCAAGCCGGTCGACCAGGGCATCCGCGAGACGCTCGCGACCGGGATCTACGCCGGGTTCCCCGTGGTCGACGTCAAGGTCACGCTGTTCGACGGTTCGTTCCACGACGTCGACTCTTCGGAGATGGCCTTCAAGATCGCCGGATCCATGGCGGTCAAGGACGCGTTCTCCAAGGCCGACCCCGCGATCCTCGAGCCGATCATGAAGGTCGAGGTCCTCATGCCCGAGGAGTTCATGGGCGACGTCATCGGCGACCTCAACAGCCGACGCGGCCAGATCGAGGGGATGGAATCACGCGGATCGACCCAGGTCGTCCGAGCGTTCGTCCCACTCGCCCAGATGTTCGGGTACGTCACCGACCTGCGCTCGATGAGCCAGGGTCGCGCGACCTCCTCGATGGAATTCAGTCACTACGCAGAAGTTCCGGGCAACCTGGCCTCGGAACTCGTCCAGAAGTCCAAGGTCTAGCAGGCAGATCGGGAGCACCAGACGATGGCCAAGAAGAAGTTCGAGCGTACCAAGCCGCACGTGAACATCGGCACGATCGGCCACATCGACCACGGCAAGACGTCGCTCACCGCGGCGATCTCCAAGTACCTCGCGCTGAAGGGCTCGGCCGAGTACCGCGCGTTCGATTCGATCGACAACGCCCCCGAGGAGCGCGAGCGCGGGATCACCATCGCGATCGCCCACGTCGAGTACGAGACCGAGGCGCGCCACTACGCCCACGTCGACTGCCCCGGGCACGCCGACTACATCAAGAACATGATCACCGGTGCCGCCCAGATGGACGGCGCGATCCTGGTCGTGGCCGCCACCGATGGCCCGATGCCCCAGACCCGCGAGCACATCCTGCTGGCCCGCCAGGTCGAGGTCCCGTACATCGTGGTCTTCCTCAACAAGGTCGACATGGTCGACGACCCCGAGCTGCTCGACCTCGTCGAGCTCGAGGTCCGCGAGCTGTTGAGCAAGTACAACTTCCCGGGAGACGACATCCCGGTCATCCGTGGCTCCGCGCTCAAGGCCCTCGAGGCCAAGGACGACGTGAGCGATCCGGCCTACGCGCCCATCCAGGAGCTGATGGACGCGGTCGATTCCTACATCCCGACCCCCGAGCGCGCCATCGACAAGCCGTTCCTCATGCCGGTCGAGGACGTGTTCGGCATCAAGGGCCGCGGCACGGTCGCCACCGGGCGCATCGAGCGCGGCATCGTCAAGGTCGGCGACGAGGTCGAGCTGATCGGCGTCAAGGCCACCCGCAAGATCGTCATCACCGGCGTCGAGATGTTCAAGAAGCTGCTCGACGAGGGTCGCGCCGGCGACAACGTGGGCTGCCTCATCCGGGGCATCGAGCGCGAGGAGATCGAGCGCGGCCAGGTCCTGGCCAAGCCCGGCTCGGTCAAGCCCCACACCAAGTTCAGCGCCCAGGTCTACGTCCTGACCAAGGAGGAGGGTGGCCGCCATACCCCCTTCTACAACGGCTATCGCCCGCAGTTCTACCTGCGCACGACGGACGTGACCGGGGCCATCGGCCTGCCCGACGGGGCGGAGATGATCATGCCCGGCGACAACGTCGAGATGACCGTCGAGCTGATCACCCCCATCGCCCTCGAAGTCGGCCAGCGCTTCGCCATCCGCGAGGGTGGCCGGACCGTCGGTGCCGGCGCCATCGTCACCATCACCGAGTAGGGACGAGCCATGGCAAAGCAGCGCATCCGGATCCGTCTCAAGGCCTATGACCACCGTCTGCTCGATCAGTCGGCGGCGCAGATCGTGGAGACGGCACAGCGCACCGGGGCTGACGTGGTCGGCCCCGTGCCGCTGCCGACGCGCATCGAAAAGTTCACCGTGATCCGGTCGCCGTTCATCGACAAGGACAGCCGGGAGCAGTTCGAGATCCGCACCCACAAGCGGCTCGTGGACATCCTGGATCCCTCGTCGAAGACTGTCGACGCCCTGATGCGACTCAGCCTTGCGGCTGGTGTCGACATCGAGATCAAGATGTGATGACGCGCACGCTGATCCGGCGCACGGCGGCGTTGTCGCCTGCGCTCCCTCGCTCACGCACCTCGACGTGCGCTCGCTCGCGTGCTCGGCTCCGCCTTGCTGTGCATCCGGCTGAGCGCGCGCTCGCTACGCCTGTCGGCGTGGCGCTGATGGGGGGCGGGCGATGAGCATCGGATTGATCGGCCGCAAGGTCGGCATGACCCAGGTCTTCCAGGACGACGGCACGATGGTGGCCGTGTCCGTGCTCGCGATCGAGCCGAATACGGTGACGCGACTGCGCACGACCGATCGCGACGGCTATACCGCCGTCCAGCTCGGCACCGAGGTGTCGCGAAAGCTCAACAAGCCGGAGTCGGGTCAGCTCAAGGACCTGCCCAAGGTCGCGACCATCCGCGAGTTCCGAGTCGACGACATCGGCGCCTACGAGGTGGGCCAGGTCGTCTCGATCACGGACCTCTTCGGCGCCGGCGACGAGGTCGATATCACGGGCGTCTCGAAGGGCAAGGGCTTCGCCGGCCACATCAAGCGCCACAACTTCCATCGTGGGCCGTCGTCCCACGGTTCGGACCACCATCGCGAGCCAGGGTCGATCGGCCCTGGTACGACCCCCGGTCGCGTCTACCGCGGCCTGAAGATGGCCGGCCACATGGGCGACGAGCGCGTGACCATCAAGAAGGTGCGTGTCGTGCGCACCGACCCCGAACGCAACCTGCTGCTCGTCAAGGGGACACTCCCCGGCGCGCGCGGCTCGTTGATCCTCGTGAAGAAGGCCTGACGCGATGCCGCAGACCAACGTGTACGACCGCACCGGCAAGACCGTGGGCAGCGTGGAGCTCAGCGACGTGCTGTTCGCGGCGCCCGTCCACGCCGCCGTCCTCCACCAGGTGGTGACGGCCCAGCTCGCCGGCCGGCGGATCGGCACCCATGACACCAAGACCCGCGGCGAGGTCCGCGGCGGCGGGAAGAAGCCGTATCGCCAGAAGGGCACGGGCCGTGCCCGACAGGGGACCGTCACGGCGCCGCACTACCGCGGTGGCGGCGTCGTCTTCGGGCCGCACCCGCGTTCCTACGAGCAGCGCCTGCCACGGAAGATGAAGCGCCTCGCCCTGCGCGGCGCCCTGACCGCCAAGTTCATCGACGAGGCGATCAAGGTCATCGACACCTTCGGACTCGAGGCGATCAAGACCAAGGACCTCGCCAACGTCCTCAAGGCCCTTGCGGCCAGCGGCCGGGTCCTCGTCGTCGCGCCCTCGCGTGACGAAAAGCTGGAGATGTCGGCGCGTAACCTGCCGACCGTCGAGGTCATCCTCGCGGACTCGCTCAACGTGGTCGACCTGCTCAAGGCGGACGTGGTCCTCATCGAGCAGCCGTCGCTCGCGCGGATGCAGGAGGTGTACGCGTGAGCGCTCTCACCGCACCCGAGATCATCCTGCGACCCGTGATCAGCGAGAAGTCGATCGACGAGTCAGGTCGCGGCAAGTACACCTTCGCCGTCCACACCGACGCCAACAAGATCCAGATCAAGGCGGCGGTGGAGGAGCTCTACAAGAAGGAGAACGTGACGGTCGTGTCCGTCAACGTCCTCACGACCAAGGCCAAGGAAAAGCGCCGCGGCACGAAGCGCGGCCGGATCGTCGGGCACACCACGCCGTGGCGCAAGGCGATCGTCACCCTGGCCCCCGGCCAGAAGATCGAATTCTTCGAGGGGGTCTGAGATGCCGCTGCGTAGCTACAAGCCCACCTCGCCCGGGCTCCGCCAGATGACTCGCTCGACCTTCGAGGAGATCACGACGAAGGAGCCCCACAAGCCCCTGCTCGAGCCGCAGATCCGTGGCTCCGGGCGGAACAACGCCGGTCGGATCTCGGTCCGCCACCGCGGCGGTGGCGAGAAGCAGCACTATCGCCGGATCGACTTCAAGCGCGACAAGCTGAGCGTGCCGGCTCGTCTGGCCACGATCGAGTACGACCCGAATCGCTCCGCGCGGATCGGCCTGCTCCATTACCGCGACGGCGAGAAGCGCTACATGCTCCTTCCGCATGGCCTCAAGGTGGGCGACGTGGTGGTCGCCGGACCCGATGCCGAGGCACGGACCGGGAACGCCCTGCCCCTGGCCAACATCCCGCTGGGCACGACGATCCATAACATCGAGCTGGTCCCCGGCAAGGGCGGCCAGATCGTGCGTTCCGCCGGGACCGCCGCACAACTGCTGGCCAAGGAAGGCGACTACGCCACCGTCCGACTCCCGTCGGGCGAGATGCGCCGCGTCCCGATCCGCTGCATGGCCACCGTCGGCCAGGTCAGCAACCTCGACCACGACAACGAGAACCTCGGCAAGGCCGGTCGTGCCCGGCACATGGGCCAGCGGCCCGAGGTCCGAGGCGTCGTCATGAATCCGCGCGACCATCCGCATGGTGGTGGTGAGGGCAAGTCCCCGACCGGGATGCCGCCCAAGACCCCGTGGGGCAAGCCCGCCATGGGCTATCGCACCCGGCGGTCGAAGACGACTGGACGTCTCATCGTCCGGTCACGGCATCGCAAGTAGCGGGGAGGCAGGTACCGAATGTCCCGATCGATCAAGAAAGGCCCGTTCGTCGAGGCCCGTCTCCTCGGCCGGATCGAGGAGATGAACAAGCGCAACGAGAAGAAGGTCGTCAAGACCTGGTCGCGCGCATCCGTGATCTTCCCGACCTTCATCGGTCACACGATCGCGGTCTACAACGGCAAGAAGCATGTCCCGGTCTACGTGACCGAGAACATGGTCGGTCATCGTCTTGGTGAGTTCAGCCCCACCCGCAACTACCGCGGGCACGGCAAGCACACCGAGCGTTCGGCGTCGCTGAAGTAGGAGCGACGAACGTGCGTGTATCCGCCACCGCCAAGTACCTCCGGGGCTCCACCCGCAAGGCCCGTCTCGTGACGACGGCAATCAAGGGCAAGCCCGTGGAAGAGGCCGCCGCTCTGCTGAAGTTCATGCCGCAGTACGCGGCCAAGGATGTCGCGCGCGTGCTCAAGAGCGCGACCGCGAACGCCGAGAACAATCACAACCTGTCGGCGCAGGATCTCGTCATCGTCGACGCGATCGCCGACGAAGGACCCACGATCAAGCGCTTCCGGCCGCGGGCGCAGGGCAGGGCATTCCCGATCCACAAGCCCATGACCCACATCACGATCGTCGTCGCGGACCAGGAGGCCTGATATGGGACACAAGGTCCATCCGTACGGCTTTCGTCTCGGTGTCTCGCGCACCTGGACGGCGAAGTGGTACGCCGATGACAAGGAATACACGGCCTCCCTCAAGGAGGACATCCGGATCCGCCAGCTCATCGACAAGCGGCTCGCGAATGCGAGCGTCAGCGGCGTCGAAGTGGAGCGCGGGATCAACCACGTGACCGTCACCATCCACACGGCCAAGCCCGGGATCGTCATCGGCAAGGGCGGGGCCAATGTCGAGATCCTGCGCCAGCAGGTCGGCGCGCTGACCACCCGCAAGGTCAAGCTGGAGATCAAGGAGATCCGCCAGCCGGAACTCGACGCCTACCTCGTCGCGATCAACATCGCCGGACAGCTCAGCCGCCGGATCGCCTTCAAGAAGGCGATGAAGCAGGCCATCCAGCGCTCGATGAAGGCCGGCGCCAAGGGCGTGAAGATCGCCGTCGCGGGCCGCCTCGGCGGCTCGGAGATGGGCCGTCGCGAGTGGGACAAGGAAGGGCGCATCCCGTTGGGCACCCTCCGGGCCGACATCAGCTACGGCCAGGTCCACGCGCACACGACCTACGGCCGCATCGGCGTCAAGGTCTGGATCTACCGTGGTGACGTGGCGCCCGAGCGGATCGCGGCCCGCGACCTGAACGTGCCGACCCCGGCCGTGACGGGAGCCTGAGCCATGCTGATGCCGAAGCGGGTCAAGCACCGCAAGGTCATGCGCGGCCGGATGTCCGGCGTCGCCAAGGGCGGCCACACGGTCGCCTTCGGGGACTACGGACTCGCCACGCAGGAACCGGCCTGGATCACGAGCCGGCAGATCGAGGCCGCCCGACGAGCGATGACCCGGTCGGTCAAGCGCGGCGGCAAGATCTGGATCCGGATCTTCCCGGACAAGCCGGCGACCAAGAAGCCGGCCGAGACCCGCATGGGCTCCGGCAAGGGCGCCCCGGACCACTGGGTCGCGGTCGTCAAGCCGGGCCGGATCCTCTTCGAGATGGCCGGCGTCGATCACGAATCCGCGGTCGAGGCCATGCGCCTCGCCAGCCACAAGCTCCCGGTGGCGACACGCGTCGTCCAGCGGGAAGGCGCGAAGGAGGCCTAGGCGATGGATATCGACAAGGCTCGCGCGCTGTCCGACTCGGAGCTCGAGGACGCGCTTCGCGAGGCCAAGCAGGACCTGTGGGGCGCGCGGTTCGCGCTCTCGACCCGACAACTGAAGGACTTCAGCACGATCCCGCAAACGCGGCGAACGATCGCGCGGATCCTGACCGTCCAGCGCGAGCGCAAGCTCGGCCGGACGGCGTGAGGGAGATCACGCGATGACAGGAGCGAACGCACCAGTGCAAGGCAAGCGGAAGACCAAGACGGGCCGCGTGGTCAGCGACAAGATGGACAAGACGATCGTCGTGTCCGTCGAGCGCCTGGCTCGCCACCGGTTGTACAAGCGGGTCATCCGCCTGTCGACGAAGTTCAAGGCGCACGACGAGACCAATGACGCCCGCATCGGCGACACGGTCCTGATCGAGGAGTCCCGGCCGCTGTCGGCGACCAAGCGCTGGCGTCTCGTCAGCGTCGTGGCTCGCGCCGGCGACCACGGGCTGCCCGGTGAGACGGTCGTGGCCGAGGAGGCCGAGACGACCGAGGCCATCCATGCCGCGGCCCATCCCGGTCGTGTCAAGGCCGAGGCCGAGGCCGGGGCCGACGACGCCGCCAGCGCCGGCGAGGACGCCTCGTGATCCAGCCACAGACCCGCCTCAAGGTCGCCGATAACACCGGCGCGCGCACGATCCAGTGCATCCGGGTCATGGGTCGCTCGCAGAAGAACGAGGCCGGCGTCGGTGACGTGATCGTCGCCAGCGTCAAGCAGGCCATCCCCAACGCCGCCGTGAAGAAGGGCGACGTCGTTCGTGCCGTCATCGTGCGGACGGCCAAGGAGTACGGCCGCCCGGACGGGAGCTACATCCGCTTCGACGAGAACGCCGCCGTGCTCATCAACAACCAGGGCAACCCGCGCGGGACCCGCATCTTCGGCCCGGTCGCCCGCGAATTGCGCGACCGGAACTACATGAAGATCGTCTCGCTCGCCCCGGAGGTGTTGTGATGCGATCCCGAGTCGTCGCTCCCCGCCCGCCCAAGGTCCCCGAGATCCGGAAGGGCGACACGGTCGTGGTGCTCCACGGCAAGGATGCCGGCAAGTCCGGCACCGTGGAGCGCGTCGTGCGGCGTCAGCCGTCGCCCGGTGGTCGGAGCATGTTCCGCCGCGGGTCGACCGCCGGTGGTGTCAGCGTCGTGGTCGAAGGACTGAACATCTCCAAGCGGCACACCAAGCCGCGCCAGTCGTCGGGGACGACGGACCGGATGCCCAAGGTGCAGCAGGGCGGGATCATGGATATCGCCCAGCCGCTGCCCATCGGCAAGGTCATGATCGTGTGCCCGAGCTGTCACAAGCCGACGCGCATCGGGCACGCCACCCTCGAGACCGGGCGACGCGTCCGCGTCTGCGGCCACTGCAGCGAGCAGCTGGAGGTCAAGGCATGAGCACGCGACTCCAGCAGCGCTACACCGCCGACGTGGTCCCGGCGCTCCAGAAGCAGTTCGAATACGGCAACCCCAACCAGGTGCCGAAGGTCTCGAAGATCGTCGTGAACATCGGGCTCGGCGAGGCGCTCACGAACGCCAAGGCGATCGATGCCGCCGTCGGCGACATCACGATGGTCACGGGCCAGAAGCCCGTGGTCACCAAGGCCAAGAAGTCCATCGCCCAGTTCCGCCTGCGGACCGGCAACTCGGTCGGCGTGAAGGTGACCCTGCGCGGCGACCGGATGTGGGACTTCCTCGACCGTCTGACCACGATGGCCCTGCCCCGCATCCGCGACTTCCGGGGGATCCCCGGCAAGTCCTTCGACGGGCGCGGCAACTACACCCTCGGCCTGCGCGAGCAACTCGCGTTCCCCGAGATCGATTACGACAAGGTGGACCGTCTCCGCGGACTGGAGATCAGCATCGTGACGACGGCGAAGACCGACGAGGAATCGAGAAAGCTTCTCGAACTCCTCGGCATGCCGTTCGCCTCGTAGGCGCGGAGGAAGACCGATGGCCAAGAAGTCGATGGTCGCAAAGGCGGCCCGAACCCCCAAGCACAAGGTGTCGGGATACCACCGCTGCTTCGTCTGCGGCCGCCCGCGCGCATACATGCGACGGTTCGCCCTGTGCCGCATCTGCTTCCGGGAGCGCGCCCTTCGCGGCGAACTGCCCGGTGTCACGAAGTCGAGCTGGTAGGAACACGATGAACATCTCCGACCCGATCGCGGACATGCTGACTCGAGTCCGGAACGCCTCGCGCGCCCGGCACACCGAGGTGGTGGTGCCCGCGTCCCGGACCAAGCGCGAGATCGCCCGGATCCTCAAGGACGAGGGCTTCATCGCCGACGTCAGCGAGGATCAGGACGGCACGGCCGCCATCCTGCGACTCACCCTCAAGTACGTCGACGGCAAGGTCCCCGTGGTGTCCGGACTCAAGCGGATCAGCAAGCCCGGCTTGCGGGTCTACGCCCGCAAGACCGACATCCCGCGCGTCCTTGGCGGTCTCGGCATCGTCATCGTCAGCACCAGCCAGGGCATCATGACCGGCCAGCAAGCGCGTCAGGCGCAGCTGGGCGGCGAAGTCCTCGCGTACGTCTGGTAGGTCGACATGTCACGAATCGGTCGCCTACCCATCACGCTCCCGTCGACGGTCGATGTCGCCATCGACGGGCGGACGCTCACGGTCACGGGCCCCAAGGGTGTCCTGACCCGGGCGCTTCACCCGGACATGTCGGTCAGCCACGAGGACGCCACGATCCTGGTCTCCCGGCCGACCGAGCAGAAGGGTCACAAGCAGCTCCACGGATTGACGCGGACGCTGATCAACAACATGGTCGTCGGCGTGAGCGACGGGTACCGCAAGGGCCTCGAGATCAACGGTGTCGGCTATCGGGCGGCGCTCAACGGGCGCAAGCTCCAGCTCAACCTCGGCTACAGCCATCCCGTCGAGATCGATCCGCCCGACGGCATCAGCTTCGAGCTGGAGTCGCCCACGCGGCTCGCCGTCGTCGGCATCGACAAGGAGCTCGTCGGGCAGATCGCCGCCCAGGTGCGCTCGACACGCAAGCCCGAGCCGTATAAGGGCAAGGGCGTCCGCTACGCCGGCGAGCAGGTGCGCCGCAAGGCCGGCAAGGCCGGCAAGATCGGCGGCAAGAAGTGATCCTGATCACGTACAAGGGATGTCCACGATGACCAAGCTCGCCAGCCGAGGGGCGGCGCGCCAGAAGCGCCACGACAGCATCCGCCTGCGGCTTGCCGGAACGGAGGGGCGCCCGCGCCTCGCGGTGTTCCGCAGCCTCAACCATATCTACGCGCAAGTCATCGACGACACGTCCGGGCGGACGCTCGCCGCGGCCTCCACCGTCGAGAAGGAGCTTCGCGGCTCCACCTCGACCAAGTCGGAGGAGGCGGTCGTCGTCGGGCGGCTCATCGCCGAACGGGCGAAGCGAGCCGGGGTGGAGCGCGTGGTCTTCGACCGAGCCGGGTTCCGGTACCACGGGCGGATCAAGTCGCTCGCCGATGCCGCCCGCGAAGCCGGCCTCGACTTCTGAGAAGGAGCCAACGTGGCACGCATCGACGCATCTAAGCTCGCGCTCGAGGAGCGCGTCGTCCAGATCAACCGAGTCGCAAAGGTCGTCAAGGGCGGCCGGCGGTTCAGCTTCAGCGCGGTCGTCGTCGTCGGTGACGGCGCGGGCCACGTCGGAGTCGGGTTGGGCAAGGCGGGCGAGGTTCCCGAGTCCATCCGCAAGGGCGTCGAGGACGCCAAGAAGAACCTGATCCGCATCCCCATGGTCGGCACGACGATCCCGCACGAGGTGAACGTCCAGTTCTCCGCGAGCAAGGTCATGCTCAAGCCGGCCAGCCAGGGGACCGGCGTGATCGCCGGCGGTGCCGTCCGCGCCGTCCTCGAGTCGGCCGGGGTCCGCGATATCCTCTCGAAGGTTTACGGCTCCACCAACCCGGTGAACGTCAGCCGCGCGACGATCGAGGCGCTGCGTGGACTGCATTCGGCCGAAGAGCTCGGCGCGCGTCGCGGCGTGCACCTGGTCAGCCGGATCGCTGGCCAGCCGTCGGGCGCTTCCGAGGTGCGCGATGGTCGCTAAGCTCAAGGTGACCCAGGTCAAGAGTGAGATCAGTCACATCGCCCGCAATCGTCGGACGATCCGGGCCATCGGCCTGCACGGCATCGGCAGCACCAGCATCATCACGGACAATCCCGCGACGCGCGGGATGGTCCGCCAGGTCCGCTTCCTCGTGACCGTGGAGGAGCTGGACGTCCCGGAGAGCTCGGGCGGCGCCCAGGAGAAGGCATGAAACTCCACGATCTACAGCCCGCGGCGGGGTCGACGAAGGCACGCACGCGCGTCGGTCGCGGCATCGCGGCGGGCAAGGGCAAGACCGCGGGCCGAGGCACGAAGGGTCAGAAGGCTCGGGCCGGCGGCTCCATCCCCGCGTGGTTCGAGGGCGGCCAGACGCCGCTCCACATGCGGATCCCGAAGCTGCGCGGCTTCAAGAACCGGTTCAAGATCGAATACGAGGTCGTGAACGTCGGCGCGATCGACGCCCTGGCGGCACGCGGCGCATTCGAGACCGAGGCGCCGACCGGCAAGGGCGGCAAGACCGTCAAGGTCGCGCAGATCACGATCAACCAGGACATCCTGCGTGCCGTGGGTCTCGTCCGGACCCTGAACAAGCCGCTCAAGATCCTGGGCGCCGGCGACCTGTCCGCATCGCTGTTCGTGGTCGCGGACGCGTTCACGGCCTCAGCGCGGGCCAAGATCGAGGCCGCGGGCGGGACCGTCAGCGTCCTCGAGATCCCGACGTCGGACCTGCCCGCCCTCAAGGGTGAGCCGGCCGTCGCCGCGGTCGATACCACGCCCACCGAGCCCGCCGCCGCTGTGCTCGCGACCGAAGCGACCGCCGACGAGCCCGCGCCGCCGGCGCCCGAGGCGACGACTGAGCCGTCCGAGACCGCCGAGCCCGAACCGTCGCCTGACGTCGATAGCCCCGACGCCTGACCGTGTTCGAGTCCCTGCTCAACGCCTTCCGCGCGCCCGACATCCGGCGGCGGATCCTCTACGTCCTCGGCCTGCTCATCGCGTTCCGGCTCCTGGCCGCCGTGCCGGTCCCGGGCATCAACAAGGACGAGTTGGCGGCCTTCGTCGCCGACAACCCGCTGTTCGGGTTGCTGGACCTCTTCTCCGGAGGTGGGCTGGCGAGCTTCTCGGTCGTGGCGCTGGGCATGAACCCGTACATCAACTCGTCGATCATCATGCAGTTGATGACCGGGGTGGTCCCTTCGCTCCAGGCGCTGAGCCGCGAGGGTGAGTACGGCCGGAACAAGATCAACCAGTACACCCGCTACCTGGCTGTGCCGCTGGCGGTCCTCCAGAGCTATGGGTTCCTCGCCCTTCTGAACTCGCAGGGCGTCCTGACCGGCACCTTCGACCTGTCGAGCTTCGAGACCCTCACGCAGATCGTGACCCTGACCGCGGGATCCGTCGCTCTCATGTGGGTCGGCGAACTCATCACCGAGCGGGGCATCGGCAACGGCATCAGCTTCATCATCTTCGCCGGCATCGTGAGCCGCGCCCCATCGGCCGTGACGAGCTTCTTTGCCAGTCCCAACCCGACCACGTTCGTCGCGTTCGCACTGCTGGCGATCGCCGCGGTCGGCGTGATCATCTACATCCAGGAAGGGCAGCGTCGGATCCCTATCCAGTACGCGAGCCGCGTCCGCGGTCGGCGCATGTACCAGGGTGGGCAGACCTTCCTGCCGCTGCGGGTCAACCAGGCCGGCGTGATTCCGATCATCTTCTCGGTGAGCATCCTGCTGTTCCCCCAGCAGCTGGCGTCGTACTTCACGAGCTCCGAGATCGGCATCGTGAAGGACATCGCGAACGGGATCGTCTCGTTCTTCAGTCCGAACTCGATCGTCTACATCGTCCTGTACTTCCTGCTGACGATGGGCTTCACCTACTTCTACACGGCCTTCACGTTCAAACCCGATGAGACCGCCGAGCAGTTGCGCAAGAACGGCGGCTTCATCCCGGGTATCCGACCGGGCCGCCCCACACAGGACTACCTGTCCCGGGTGGTGACCCGCATCACGTTCGCCGGCGCACTGTTCCTGGCCATCGTGGCGGTCTCGCCATCGGTGATGGCCCTCGCGCTACCCGAACTCGGGGCGATCGGCCTTGGCGGCACGAGCCTCCTGATCGTGGTGTCGGTGGTCGTCGAGACCATGAAGCAGATCGAGGCGCAGCTGATGATGCGCAACTACGAGGGGTTCATCCGGTGACGCCCTGCCCGACGGCCCATCTTCTGCCCGCCGTCCCCGGGTCATGCCAGCCGATCCCCGTCCGTTCGTGGACGTGCTCGACGACGCGTTGGCCCGGATCCGCCATCGCCGTCGACGAGGTACGTGACGCCGATCGATGACGGTCCTCGTCCTCCTAGGGGCACCTGGGGCAGGGAAGGGGACGCAGGCGGCGGTCCTCAAGGAACGCCTCGGACTCCCCCACGTCGCCACGGGTGACCTGTTCCGTGCCGCCGTGCGCGATGGCTCGGCGGTCGGGCTCGAGGCACGCCGCTACATGGAGCGGGGCCAGCTGGTCCCCGACGACATCACGTTCCGTATGCTCATGACACGTCTGGCGGAAGACGACGCCGCAGGCGGGGTCATCCTCGACGGATTCCCCCGGAACCGCGCCCAGGCCCGGACCCTCGACGAGGCGCTCGCGGCCGATGATCGGCGGGTCGACCATGCGCTCCTGATCGAGGTCCCGACCGAGGTCCTTGTCGCGCGGCTGTCGGGGCGCTGGATCTGCGAGGCCGCAGGCCACGTCTACAACGAGCGCACGAACCCACCCGAGACGCCGGGTGTGTGTGATCTCGACGGCTCGCCGCTCGTCCAGCGTGCGGACGACCGGACCGAGACGATCAGGGCGCGGCTGGCCCTCCAGCTCGAAGGGTTGCGCGACGTCGTCGCCCACTACGAGGACAGCGGCGTCCTCCGCCGGATGGACGGCGAGCGCTCGATCGAGGACGTCAGCGCCGACCTGCTCGCCGTGTTCGACGGGCCCCCAGGGGCAGCCTGAGATGGTCACCCGCAAGTCACGGACCGAGATCGACCGCATGCGTCGCGCCGGGCGGATCGTCGCCGAAGTCCTCGAGCTCGTCGCGGCCGAGATCCGACCCGGGGCGTCGACCGCCGAGATCGACCGGCTGGCCGAGGCGCACATCCGCCGATCCGGCGCGATCCCTTCGTTCAAGGGCTATCCCGGGATCAATCCACGCCGGCCGTTCCCGGCCAGTCTGTGCATCTCGCTCGACGACGAGATCGTCCATGGCATCCCCGGCGAACGTGAACTCCGGGCCGGCCAGGTGGTCTCGGTGGATGCCGGCGCGATCCTCGACGGCTGGCACGGCGACGCCGCGCGCACGTTCTTCGTGGGTGAACCGCCCGCGGATGTGGCTGCCCTGATCGACACGACGCGCGCAGCGATGCTCGCCGGGATCGCGGCCGCCCGACCGGGCGCCCATATCGAGGACATCTCCGCGGCCGTCGAGGATGTGGCCATGCCCGTCGGTCTTGGCATCGTCCGCCAGTTCGTGGGCCACGGGATCGGGACGGAGATGCACGAAGAGCCCCAGGTGCCGAACTTCCGGACGGGTCGTCCAGGTCGGAAGCTCGAGCCCGGCCTGTGCCTCGCCATCGAGCCGATGTTCACGATCGGCAGCGCCGATGCGCGGATCCTCGCCGACGACTGGACGGTCGTCACCCGCGACGGCTCGCTCGCGGCGCACTTCGAGGATTCGATCGCGATCACCGAGCACGGCCCCGAGATCCTGACCGCCTTATGAGGAGGTTGCCGGGTCGCCGCTTTTTTGATACGCTACGCGTTCGTGTGTCGGCCCAGTCGGGCCGACACTGCGCGTGAGAAAGGGAAGCACGTAGCCTGTGGCCAAGAAGGACGCGATCGAAGTGGAAGGCACGGTCATCGAGCCGCTGCCCAACACGATGTTCGCCGTCGAACTCGAGAACGGCCACCGGGTGCTCGCCCACATCAGCGGAAAGCTTCGGATGAACTTCATCCGGATCCTGCCCGGTGACCGCGTCCGTGTCGAGTTGTCGCCCTACGACCTCACGCGCGGCCGCATCACGTATCGACTCAAGTAAGCCACACCCACCCGAGCCCGAGGATCCGTTGAAAGTCAGAGCTTCCGTCAAGGCGCGCTGCGACAACTGCAAGGTCATCCGTCGCCACGGCACCGTGATGGTCATCTGCACCAATCCCAAGCACAAGCAGCGGCAGGGGTAACCGATGGCCCGTATCGCCGGCGTCGACATCCCGCGCGAGAAGCGCGTCGAAGTCGCCCTCACCTACGTCTTCGGGATCGGACTGCCCACGAGCCAGAAGATCGTGGCGCAGACCAACATCAACCCCGACACGCGCGTTCGCGATCTCACCGAAGAGCAGGTCAATCGGCTCCGCGAGCTGATCGACCGTCGCTACAAGGTGGAGGGCGACCTGCGCCGCGAAGTGGCGCTCAACATCAAGCGTCTGACCGAGATCGGCTCGTACCGCGGCCTTCGCCATCGACGAAACCTCCCGGTCCGCGGCCAGCGGACCAAGACCAATGCTCGCCAGCGGCGCGGTCCCAAGAAGACCGTCGGCGTCCGGCGCAAGAAGTGATGAGGGGCTGACCAGGCATGCCGGAGCGCAAGAAAGCGGTCAAGCAACGTCGCCGTGAGAAGAAGAACGTGCCCCAGGGCCACGTTCACATCCAGGCCACGTTCAACAACACCATCATCACGATCACGGACCTCAATGGCGCGGTCATCAGCTGGGGCTCGGCCGGTGTGGTCGGCTTCAAGGGCTCGCGCAAGAGCACCCCGTACGCGGCTGCGTTGTCGGCCGAGGGCGCCGCTCGTCGGGCCATGGAGCACGGGATGCGCCAGGTCGAGGTCTACGTGAAGGGTCCAGGCGCCGGTCGCGAACAGGCGGTCCGCTCGCTCCAGGCCGCCGGCCTCGAGGTCAGCGCCATCACCGACGTCACGCCCATCCCGCACAACGGCTGCCGCCCGCCCAAGCGGCGCCGAGTCTAGAGCTCGAGGACCCATGGCCCGCTACACCGACTCCGTCTGCCGTCTCTGTCGACGGGAGGGCGCCAAGCTCTTCCTGAAGGGCACGCGCTGCTATTCGAAGAAGTGCGCGTTCGAGCGCCGTCCCAGCCCGCCCGGCCAGCACGGCGTGCGCCGTCGCAAGGTGGGCGAGTACGGGCTGCAGCTTCGCGAGAAGCAGAAGGTCCGCCGCACCTACGGGGTGCTGGAGCGGCAGTTCCGCAACTACTTCGTGGACGCGGAGAATCACCCGGGCGTCACCGGCGAAAACCTGCTCCGCTCGCTCGAGACGCGTCTTGACAACGTCGTCTACCGGATGGGCTTCGCCACATCACGAGCCCAGGCGCGCCAGCTCGTGACCCACGGCCACTTCGATGTCAACGGCCGCGCCACCAACGTCGCGTCGTTCCGCGTGAAGCCCGGCGACGCGATCGCGGTCCGCGAGACGCACCGGTCCCGAGAGCCGTTCAAGCTCGCGAAGGAGACCCTCCGCAATCACCAGGCCCCGGAGTGGCTGCGCATCGACGCGACCACGCTCGCCGGGACCGTCGTCACCCCGCCCAGCCGCGACCAGATGCCGCTCGATCTCAACGAGCAGCTCGTGGTCGAGTACTACTCGAGGTAACCGCACCCTCATGATCGAACAACTCGAGAGCCCACAGATCGAGCCTGTCGAGGAAGCCGGCACGTTCGCCAAGTACGAAGCCGGACCGCTCCAGGCCGGGTACGGCGTCACGCTGGGCAACGCCCTTCGTCGCGTCCTCCTGTCGTCGCTGGAAGGGGCCGCCGTCACGAGCATCCAGATCCGCGACGTCTACCAGGAGTTCTCCACGATCCCCGGCGTCAAGGAAGACGTCACGCAGATCGTGCTGAACGTCAAGAAGTTGCGGCTCAAGAGCTACGCGACCCACCCGGTCCAGCTCCGCCTCATCAAGAGCGGCGCCGGCTCGGTCACCGCCGCGGACGTCGCCGAGTCGGCCGATGTCGAGATCATCAACCCGGATCTCGTCCTGATGACGCTTGATACCGACGACGTCACGATCGAACTCGACCTCACCGTGGAGCGCGGCGTCGGGTACCTCGGCGCCGAGCGCGCGGAGGCGCTGCCCATCGGCGTGATCGCGGTCGATGCCATCTTCACCCCGGTCCGCAAGGTCAACTACTGGGTCGAGGGCATGCGCGTCGGTCAGATGACCAACTACGACAAGCTGACGATCGAGATCGAGACGGACGGGACGATCACCCCGGAGGAGGCGCTCAGCCGCTCCGCGGAGATCCTGGTCAACCAGTTCCGCCCGTTCGTCACGATCGGCATGGCCGCCGCGCCGGCCGCGGTGGTGACCGGGGCCGCGGCACTGCCCGCGAACATGCTCGATATGCCGATCGAGGAGCTCGACCTCCCGATGCGCGCCTACAACTCGCTCAAGCGCAACAACATCGTCAAGGTGGGGCAGCTGCTCCAGCTCAAGGACGACGACCTGCTGCGCATGCGGAACTTCGGCAAGAAGTCCCTCGACGAGATGAAGGAGCGTCTGCGCATGCGCGGCTTCATCATCCCCGAGACCGAGACGGACGGCCTGGACCTCGAGGACGGCGACGAGCCGTTCGAGGACGAGGCTGAGGCCTGACCCGTGGCGTCACACCGCATCGGCGGGCGCAAGCTCAGCCGTAAGCAGGGCCCGCGCCTCAGTCTGTTCAAGAACCTGACCGTGTCCGTGATCCGCTATGAGCGGGTCAAGACGACCGAGGCCAAGGCCAAGGAGATCAGCGGGCGCGTCGAGAAGGTGATCACGCTGGCGAAGCGCGGGGATCTCGCGGCTCGTCGCGCGGTCGTGGCGCAGTTCCCCAACGAGCCGCTCGTCGTCGACAAGCTGTTCGACGAGATCGCGCCGAAATACGCCGACCGGTCGTCCGGGTTCACCCGGATCGTCCGCATCGGCCAGCGCCGCGGCGACGCCGCGGAAATCGTGCAGATCGAACTGGTCTGACCACATGAGAAGCCGACGCTCCAACGCACGGATCACCCGGCGCAGCGACGGCTAGATGCCCGAGAGGGTGTCCTCGCGGCGCTTTCGCGCCCGGGTCGAATATGACGGAACGGACTTCTCCGGCTTCCAGGTCCAACCTGGGCGACGGACGGTCCAGGGGACCCTCGAAGACGCGCTGACCAGACTCGGGAACGAGGCCGGACGGCGGGTCGACGGGGCCGGACGAACGGATGCCGGGGTGCACGCCGAGGGACAGGTCATCGCCTTCACCTTCGACGGACGCCTGACGGCGACGGAGTTGGGACGGGCGCTCGATGCGCTCCTTCCCCCCGACGTCGCCATCCGGGATCTGCGGCGGACCACCGCCGAATTCCATCCCCGCTTTGCGGCGCGGTACCGGGAGTACCGCTACACCGTCTGGAACGGGCCGCGCAGCCCGCTTCGCGAGCGCCAGGCGCTCGGGGTGCGGGTCCCGCTCGACACCGCCGCGATGGCGCGGGCCGCGTCAGCCTTCATCGGCCGGCACGACTTCAGCACCATCGGGGCAGCGGACCGCTCACCGGTCCGGACCGTTCTGGCGGTCCGGGTTCGGCGGAAGGGGTCGCTCGTGACGATCGACGTCCGGGCCGACGCCTTCCTCCGCGGGATGGTCCGTCGGATGGTGGCCCTCCTCCTGGAGGTGGGTCACGGCAAGATGGATGAAGCAGGGGTCCGGACGGCACTCGCCGGTCCGGGTCCGGCCCTCGACGGGGCAGCCGCCCCGGCCAAGGGGCTCTGCCTCCGGCGCGTCGCTCTCGGGCGACGACCGGGCGAATGGAACGGAGAACACGAGGAACGATGAACGCCAAGACCGTAGCCGTCCGCGAGAGCGAGATCGAGCGCCACTGGTACGTCGTGGATGCGACGGACGAGACGCTGGGTCGGCTCGCGTCCCGGATCGCGCGCGTCCTAGAGGGTAAGCACAAGCCCACCTATCAGCCGAATCTCAATTCGGGCGACCACGTCATCGTCCTCAACGCCGCGAAGATCGCCGTCACGAGCAGCAAGCTCGAGACCAAGATCTACGCCCGCCACAGCGGCTACCCGCAGGGCTTCAAGGAGGAGACTCTGGGTCAGCTCCTTGCGCGCCGACCCGAGGAGCCCATCCGTCGCGCCGTCAAGGGCATGTTGCCCCACAACCGCCTCGGCGCCCAGCAGATCCGCAAGCTGAAGGTCTATGCCGGGTCCGATCATCCCCATCAGGCCCAGCAGCCTGAACCGCTGGCCTGACGAGGAGCCCACACCATGTCCACGCTCGCCTTCACCACCGGCACCGGTCGACGCAAGACGGCCATCGCCCGCGTTCGGCTGCTGCCGGGCGAGGGTGAGATCGTCGTCAACGGTCGGTCGCTCGATGAGCACTTCGGCAACGCCATCAACGAGAGCGAGGTCCGGATGCCCTTCCGGGTCACCGGGACCGAGGGGCGCTTCAACGCGATGATCAAGGTCGAAGGCGGCGGCGTGACCGGCCAGGCCGGCGCGATCCGTCACGGCATCGCCCGCGCGCTGCTCGAACTCGACCCCGAGGGGTTCCGGTTGCCGCTCCGGCAGGCCGGGCTCCTGACCCGTGACCCGCGGATGAAGGAGCGCAAGAAGTACGGCCTCAAGCGCGCTCGCAAGGCCCCGCAGTACACGAAGCGATAGCCGCCCGCCCGACGCGGGGGCTTCGAACCGGCCGGGAGCGAGACACATGACGGCGGCGACCCTTCGCGGACGGGACCTGCTCAGCGTCGCGGATCTGACGGCCGCGGAGGTCGGCCAGGTCTTCGACACGGCCCGGACGCTGAAGACGGAGTACGTCGCGGAGCGTCGGCACGCTCGTCCGCCGCTCACCGGCCGCACGCTCGCGATGCTCTTCCAGAAGCCCAGTCTCCGCACGCGGGTGACGTTCGAGGCCGGGATGGTGCAGCTCGGCGGCCACGCCATCTACCTGACGAACGAGGTGGTCCTCGGGGCGCGCGAGAGCGTCCGCGACGTCGCCCGGAACCTGGAGCGACTGGTGGACGGGATCGTCGTTCGGACCGGTCCGCAGGCCGTGGTCGAAGAACTGGCCGCCCAGGCGGAGATCCCGGTCATCAACGGGCTGACCCTGCGCGAGCACCCCTGCCAGGCGCTGGCCGACGTCTTCACGATCCAGGAGCGGTTCGGCGACGTGCGCGGGGCCGTCCTCGCGTTCGTTGGCGACGGGAACAACGTCTATCACTCGCTGGTGCTGCTGGGCGCGGCCCTCGGGATGGAGATCCGCTTGGCCCACCCGCCGGGCTATGCCCCGAACGAGCGCATCGTGGCCAAGGCTCGCGAGATCGCCGCGGGCACGGGCGGTCGTCTCGCGTTCGGCGAGGATCCGCGGGAAATGGTGCGCGGCGCGTCGGTGGTCTATACGGACGCCTGGACGTCGATGGGCCAGGAAGCGGAGACCGAGGAGCGCCGCGACGCCTTCGCCGGGTACCAGGTGGACGATGCGCTGCTCGACCTCGCCGGCCCGGACGTCGTCGCGATGCACTGCCTGCCGGCGCACCGGGGCGAGGAGATCACGTCGGCCGTGCTGGATGGACCGCGTAGTCTGGTCTTCGACCAGTCCGAGAACCGGCTCCACGTCCAGAAGGGGTTGCTCGTGGAAGTCCTGTCGCGCAAGATCGCCCCATGAGCGAAGCCCTCTACGAGGACTACAAGGACGCGCTTCGACGCGGTCACTCGGCGGCCCTCCGAGGTCGCTTCGATGAGGCGATCACCGCCTACGGGGAGGCGGCCGCCATCGCCCCGGATCGGGCGCTGCCGCAGGCCAGCCTCGCCGGCGTGCTCGCTCGCACCGGGCGGATCACCGAAGCGCTGGCGGCGTACGAGGTGGCCCTCGCTCGGGCACCGGAGGACGAGGCATCGCTGCGGGGTCGTGCGGAGATGCTGGCGATCGTCGGACGGCGCAGTGACGCTGCCGACACGCTCGACCGGCTCGTCGCCGTGCTCGATCGCGATGAGCGCTTGCTCGACGCCTGCGACGTCGCGCGGCGCGCGCTGGAGCTCGCGGAGTCGCGCCCACGCCGCGAGGGCGTCGAGGCGCTCGTCGAGCGGCTTCGGGCGACCGGCGCCGACCCGGCGGCGGATGCCCTGGCGCGCACCCTGGGGACGCTCGACGCGAATGGGGTGCCGATCCCGCCCGTCCGGGCCGCGCCGAGACGTGACCCGCGGCGTGCCGTCATGTCGGCGGCCGCGACGCTTGCCTCCGCGGCCGAGTCGGCGCTGGACCGCGGCGACCCCGACGAGGCGCGGCGATGTCTTCTTGAGTCCGCGGCGGCCCAGCGGTCCATCGGGAACCTCAACGCGGCCCTCGACCTGGTCAACCAGGCGCTGGCGCTCGCCCCGGCGGATGGCGACGTCCATCTCGCGCTGGCGGAGCTCTACCTCGATCGCGGCTGGCGAACGAACGCCGCGGACAAGCTCGCCCTGCTTGGCCGCCTGACCGAGCTGTCCGGCGACGACGTCACCCGGGCGCGTCTGTGCGCGATGGCGACCGATCGCTTCCCCGACGACGCTCGCCTGGCGGCCCTCTGCGGGTGACCGGCGGGCCCGCCCCGGGCCCGATGCTACACTCGGCGGACGATGCCCGAGCTTCTCCAGTCGATCCTCGAGCAGGTCGGCCTGAACACGGTGATCGATATCGGGATCACCGCCCTCCTGATCTACGCCCTGTTCAGTCTGATCCGCGGCACGCGCGCGGTCCGGTTGGTGATCGGCGTCAGTGCCGTGATCGTCGTCTACTGGCTGGCGGTCGTCTTCAACCTCGTGCTGCTCACCGCGATCCTCCAGGGCGGGGCGGTCGTCGGCCTGTTCGCCCTGGTGGTCGTGTTCCAGCCGGAACTCCGCCGCGCCCTCGAGCGGATCGGGCGCGTGGGATCGTTCGGGTGGTTGTTCTCGCCAGCCGAGTCCCGGATGTCGCGACATGTCGCCGAGGCCGTGGCCAGGGCGGCGGGTGGGCTCTCGGCTGACGGTCACGGGGCGCTCATCGTCATCGAGCGGGAGACCGGCCTCGAGGAGGTCGCCGAGACCGGGATCATGATCCACGGTGACCTGTCCGCGGACCTGCTGCGCACGATCTTCTCGCCGCGGACCGCGCTCCATGACGGCGCCGTCATCATCCGCGAGGAGTCGATCCTGGCCGCCGGCGCGCTGCTCCCGCTGGCAGAGACCTCGATCCACACGGAGCGGTTCGGGACGCGACACCGGGCGGCGCTCGGGATCGCCGAGCAGACCGACGCCCTCGTGGTGGTGGTCTCCGAGGAGAACAGCCAGATCAGCCTGGTGGAGCGGAGCCGCATCACGCGCAACCTCAACGAGGCCGGCCTCGCGGCAGCACTCCAGCAGCGTCTCGACCCGGCGTCCGCGCGGCGCAGCGCCTTCAGCTGGCGATCCCCGGGCGGCGGTTCGGACGGCCGCCAGATGCGGCTCGGCGATCTCGGGCGGTTCTTCGGGCGAACACCGCCGGAGGTCCCTACGCCGCCGGTCGATGACGAGTCCACCCCGAGCGCGGCGGCCCAGGCGCCCAGGTGACTCGCGCCCTTCGGATCCTCGTCCACAACTGGCCCCTCAAGCTCGCGGCGGCGGGGCTCGCCACCCTCATGTATGGCGGACTGGTCCTGTCGCAGAGCGCCCAGACCTACAACGGCGTGGTGGCGGTGGTCCAGAAGGACCTGCCCGGCAACGTCGTCCTGCTCTCGGCCATCCCGCCCGTGACCTCGATCCGCTACTTCGCCCCGGCCGGCGTGCCGACGGCCAACGCGACGTTCACGGCCGAGGTGGACCTGTCAGACGTGGATCCCGCCACCGGCACGGCCACCGTCGCGGTCACGGTCAGGGCCGTCGACGACCGGATCAACATCCTCTCGTTCGAGCCGCCGTCGGTCACCCTTGATGTGGACGAGCTGATCCGGCTCGAAGTCCCCGTCGATGTGGTGATGGGTCCGATCCCGGCCGGGATCGAGATCGGCGAGGTCGAGGTCTCGCAATCGACGGTGTCGGTCTTCGGCCCGGCGTCGATCGTCAGCAAGGTCGTCGAGGCGCGCGCGGACGTGGTCGTCCAGCCGAGCGGGTTCGACATCGACCAGGACGTGATCCTGCGCGCCGTGGACAGTCTCGGGAATGCGCTCAGCCCCGTGGAGGTGGAGCCACGGAGCATCCACGTCTCGATCCCGGCGTTCACCGACCGGGCCTCGCGCACGCTCCCGGTCAGTCCCGTCGTGACCGGGACGCCCGCGGCCGGGTTCGAGGTGGCGGGCGTCACCGTGACACCCTTGAGCGTGACTGTCGAGGGTGACGCCGACGAGCTCGCGGCCCTCGTCCGGGTCGACACGCTCCCCGTGTCCGTCATCGGGGCATCGAGCGACTTCGACATCGACATCGACCTTGACCTGCCGACGGGGATCGTGCCCGTCGGACAGCCGTCGGTCCGTGTCGCGGTGACCCTGCGACCGGTGACCGCGACCCGGAACTTCGACGCCGGTCTGCGTCTGATCGGGGCGCGGAGCGACCGCGTGTACGGCCTGAGTGTTGATCGCGTCCTCGTCACGATCGGTGGATCCGTCGCGGACCTCGATCGCCTCATCGGCGGAACCCTCGTCTTGGACCTCGACGTCCGCGATATCGAACCCGGCACCACGGAGGTGGACGTGTCGGCGACGCTCGCGAGCGGTCTGACCCTCGTGTCGGCGAGCCCGGTGACGGTCATCGTCACGGTCACCGTCCCGCCGTCTCCGTCACCGGCGGCCATCGGGCCATCGGCGTCGCCGGCCCCGAGCGGCTGACGATGGCACGTCTCTTCGGCACGGACGGGATCCGCGGCGTCGCCAACGTCGATCTCAAGCCCACGCTCGCCTACGACCTGGGTCGGGCGACCGCGCACCGTCTGGTCGGCAAGGGCGGGTCGCTCGTGGTCGGCCAGGACACGCGCCGCTCGGGCGACATGTTCGTGGCGGCGATCTCGGCCGGCGCCAGCAGCCAGGGCGTCGACGTCCACCAGGTGGGCATCGTACCGACGCCGGCCCTGGCCTACCTCGCCGCGACCGGCTCATTCGCGGCCGGGATCATGGTGTCGGCGTCGCACAATCCCGCGGACGACAACGGGCTCAAGGTGCTCGACGGATCCGGGCTCAAGCTCGATGACGCCCTCGAGGACGAACTCGAGCAGCTCATCTGGCAGACGGACGACCTCGGCGGCGTCCCGAACGGCGAGCTCGGCCGGATCGTCCGGGCCGTCGGGCTCGTGGATGACTACCGACGTCATCGCGCCACACTCGCCGGGTCTGTCCACGCCGATGGGCTCCGCCTGGTCCTCGACGCGGCGAATGGTTCCGGGTCGGCGCTCGGGCCGGAGATCCTGCGCGCCACCGGCGCCGAGGTGGAGGTCATCCACGCGGAGCCGGACGGGGTCAACATCAACGTTCGGTCGGGCGCCACCGACCCGGCGTCCCTCGCGGATGCTGTCGTCGAGCGTGGGGCGCACGTCGGGTTCGCGCTCGACGGCGACGCGGATCGGCTCATCGCCGTCGATGCTGGCGGTCACGTCGTGGACGGCGACCAGATCCTCGGGATCCTCGCGCTTGATCGGCTTTCGCGTGATGACCTCCCCGGTGGCGTGGTGGTCTCGGTGCTGTCCAACGGCGGGCTGCAAGCGGTCGTGGAAGCCGCCGGCGGACAGGTCGTGCGGACGCCGGTCGGCGACAAGTACATCCTCGACGGGATGCAGATGTCCGGCGCACGCCTCGGCGGCGAGAAGAGCGGCCACGTGATCGACCTCGACCACACGACGTCGGGCGACGGGATCGTGACGGCGCTCGACGTGCTGCTCGTGATGCAACGGACAGGAAGGACCCTCGCGGAGCTCGCGGCAGATATCCCGATGTTGCCCCAGCAGCAGCGCGCCATCCGGGCACGGCACCGCGACCAGTGGGAGGCCGATCGACCGTTCCAGGAGGCCATCCGCGCCGCCACCGATCGTCTCGGAGGGAGCGGTCGCGTCCTCGTCCGGCCATCGGGGACCGAGCCAGCCCTGCGGGTGATGGTGGAGGGCCCCGACGCGGAGCTCGTCGCCGAGATCGCCGACGCGCTCGCGGCCCTCGCGGGGGAGCGTCTAAACTAGCCTTGGTGCCCACCCATCGGAGTCACCACGCACCGAGCCGCGGGCGGCGGTCACGGCGCGACCGTCCCGGGCGGTCGCGGCGCAGGAGGGCCTGACGACATGTGTGGGATCGTGGGCTACACCGGTCCGCGCGAGGCGGGCCCGCTGCTCATCGAGGGGCTGCGCCGCCTCGAGTACCGCGGCTACGACTCGGCCGGGATCGCGCTGGTCGACGACGCGGGGGACCTCTTCGTCGAGAAGCGGGCCGGCAAGCTCATCAACCTCCAGACCGCGATCGCGGACCGGACGCCGCATGCCGCGATCGGGCTGGCGCACACCCGCTGGGCGACGCATGGTCGACCCAACGACCTCAACGCCCACCCCCACCAGGACTGCACCGGCGAGATCACCGTCATCCACAACGGGATCATCGAGAACTTCCGCGAGCTCCGCGACGACCTCGAGGCGCGCGGACATACGCTGACGTCGGAGACCGACACCGAGGCCATCGCGCACCTGGTGGAGGACGCGTACCAGGGCGACCTCGCCGACGCAGTCCGCGCGGCCCTTCGCCAGATGGACGGGGCCTACGCCATCGTCGTCATGCACCGCGCCGAGCGTGATCGGCTCGTCGGGGCGCGCCAGGACGTGCCGCTCGTCGTTGGGCTCGCGGACGGAGAGAGCTTCCTCGCATCCGATGTCGCGGCGATCCTTGCGCATACGGACCAGGTCGTCTTCCTCGAGGAGGGGGACGTGGCCGACATCCGACCGTGGGGCGTGACGATCACCGACGTCCACGGCACGACGCGAGAGCGGGCCGTGACGACGATCGACTGGACGCCCGAAGCCGCCGAGAAGGGCGGCTACGAGCACTTCATGCTCAAGGAGATCCACGAGCAGCCGGAAGCGCTCGTCCAATCGCTGAGCGGACGGGTCTCGCGCGACGGCCACATCGAGGTGGAGGAACTCGCCGGGCTGGCGACGATCCTGCCCGAGATCGACCGGGTCGAACTGGTGGCGTGCGGATCGGCCTACTACGCGGCCCTCGTCGGCGCCGCCGCCATCCAGGAGCTGACGGGCCTGCCGGCACGGGCCACGGTGGGTTCGGAGTTCCGCTACTCGCCGCCCCCGCTGAGCGACCGGACGCTCGTCATCGCGGTCACCCAGTCGGGCGAGACCGCGGACACGATCGCCCCGGTCCGGCTGGCCCGCGGCCGCGGCTGCCCCGTCGTCGCGGTCACCAATACCGTGGGCTCGGCGATCACGCGGGACGCAGACGCGGTGATGTTCCTGCAGGCCGGCCCGGAGATCGCGGTCGCCGCCTCGAAGACGTTCGTGACCCAGGTCACGACGCTCGTCGTCCTCGCCGCCGCGATCGCCCGTGCCCGCGGCACGCTGGATCCGACGGCCGAGCTCGAGCTTGGCGCCGCCCTGCGTGCGCTCCCGGCCGCGGCCTCCCGCGCGCTCGCCGACGCCGAGTCCCGCACGCCGGACCTGGCTCGCCGGTACGTCAACTCGCGCGGGTTCATGTTCGTCGGGCGCGGGTACGGCTACCCGGCGGCGCTGGAGGGCGCACTCAAGCTCAAGGAGGTCAGCTACGTCCACGCGGAGGGCTATGCCGCCGGCGAGCTCAAGCACGGCCCGATCTCGCTCCTCGATGCCGAGTGTCCGCTCGTGGCGATCGCCACGCGGTCGTCGGTCTACGACAAGGTCATCAGCAACGTGATGGAGGGCCGGGCGCGCGACGCCCGGGTGATCGCGGTGGCGACCGAGGGCGACGTCCAGATCGAGCGGTTCGCGGACGACGTGCTGTGGGTCCCGGACACGCACGAGATCCTCTCGCCGATCCTCGCGGTCATCCCGCTCCAGTCGTTCGCGTACCGGATGGCCGTCGAGCGCGGTACGGACGTGGACCAGCCGCGGAACCTCGCGAAGTCCGTGACGGTCGAGTAGCGGTGGGCGACCGAGCCGAAACCGACGGCGACCGCCCGCCGGATCCCGGTGCCGCGGGTCCTGGCATGGTGCCGGCGGGGACGACCGAGCTCGGCGTCGACATCATCAAGGTCGACCGCATCCGCGAGACGATAGCGCGGTTCGGACAGCGATTCTCGAACCGGGTGCTCACGTCGGCGGAGCAGCGCTACGTTCGCGACCGCCCCGAGACGTTCGCCGGGCGATGGGCGGCCAAGGAGGCGGTCTCCAAGGTCCTGGGCCTTGGCGTCCGCGGGATCGGCTGGCGCGACATCGAGATCGAGCGCCTTCCCACGGGACAACCGTCGGTCCGGCTGCATGGTCGCGCGGGCGCCCGCGCCGAGCAGCTCGGGATGGGGCGGATCGCGGTGTCCATCACACATGAGGCCGACTACGCCGTGGCCGTCGCGTTCGGGATCCGGACCGCCGGCGGGCGATATGTCTTCCCGCCCGACATCGAAGCGCGCCTTGATGACCGGGAACGCCAGATCCTTGCCCGGATCGACCGGCTCCGAGTCCTCGCCGAAGCCGGCGGGGCGGCGTCGCTCGCGACCGATGCCCCTCGACCCGACGCGAGCGATGGCGACTGATCGTCGACCGGTCGGGTTCGGGCGTCGACTCGACGACGCGGGGACGGATGCGGCTGGCGGGACGCGGTCCGTGCCGGACGGGGCGATCCGACTTGACGACGAGCTGGCCAGTGCCCTGGTGCCCGAGCGGCCGGCGCGTGGACACAAGGGCTCGTTCGGCAAACTGCTCGTGGTCGCCGGATCGCTCGACTATGCGGGGGCCGCGCTTCTCGTCTGTCGCGCGGCGGGCCGGGCCGGGGCTGGGCTGGTCACGCTCGCGGTCCCCGGATCGCTCCAGCCGCTCTTCGCGGCGAAGGTCGTGGAGGCCACGACGATGGCCCTGCCTGAGGACGACGTCGAGGAGGTGGATCCGGAGCCGGCCCTCGCGCGCATCCTCGACCACGAGCACGACGCGCGCGTCGTCGGCCCAGGCCTCCGCCCGGGTCTCGCCACGGCCGCGCTCGTCCGGATGCTCGCGGCGGCCGAGACCGACGATGGCACCGGGACGCCGATCGTCCTCGACGCTGAGGCGCTGCGCTCACTGGCGGCCACGGACGGATGGTGGGCTTCACCACGTCGGCCGGCCGTCCTGACGCCGCACGTCGGCGAGTTCGCGCGTCTGCGGGCGGGCAGCGGGGTGGATCCGGCCGAGGACGGGGACCTGCTCGACGACGACGCCGCGCGGGTCGCGGCGGCACGCGACGCGGCGACCACCTGGAACGCCGTCGTCGTGCTCAAGGGTGCCGCGACGGTGATCGCGGCCCCGGACGGCTCGGTCGCGATGTCGCCCTTCGAGAACCCGGCCCTCGCGTCCGGCGGGACCGGGGACGTCCTTGCCGGGGCGATCGGCGCACTGCTTGCGCAGGGTCTGGACCCGTTCGCCGCCGCGCGCCTGGGGGTCTATCTGCATGGGCTGGCGGGTGACGGCGTCCGTGAGCGGCTCGGGGACGCCGGTCTGCTCGCCTCGGACCTCCCGGACGGCCTGGCCCTTGGACGAAAGCGGCTCACCGCGCTCGCGGAGCGTCGGGCACGGGCGGGTCGGCTCGGGTTCGGTGCGGTCCCCGGCGACGTGGGCACGGGACCGGCCGACGCTCCGTCGGGGCCGGCCGCGGAGCCCGGTCCCGATCCGGCGTGAGACCGCCGATCGAGCGGCGGCTCGCCGCGGCGGGGCTGCCGACGCTGCCACGCACCGCGTGGCTCGAGATCGACCTCGAGGCGCTCACGACGAACCTGGCGACCCTCCGCGAGGTGGCCGGCGACGGCGTGCCGGTGCGACCGGTCGTCAAGGCCGATGCCTACGGCCACGGTGCCGTGCCCGTCGCGCGGGCGCTCGTCGAGGCCGGCGCCGACGGCCTGTGCGTCGCGACGCTCGACGAGGCCCTCGCCCTGCGGGCGGCCGGCCTCGCGCTCCCGATCCTGGTGCTCTATCCGGTCCCGGTCGCGACCGCGCCGACCGCCGCGCGGCACGACATCCGGATCTCGGCCGGGGATCCCGGGCTCCTGGCTGCGACGCTCGCCGCCGTCGCCGCAAGCCCAGGACCCGGACGGCCACTGGCCATCGAGCTCGAGGTCGAGACCGGGCTCGGGCGGGGCGGGTTCCTGGCGCCGGCCCTGGTGGAGGCCGCAGCGGCGATCGCGGCGACACCGGGCGCCGAGGCGACGGGCCTCTGGACGCACCTCCAGGATCCCGCCGACCCGGCCGCGACCGCCCGTCAGCTCGCACGCTTCGACGCGGCCGCAGACGCCCTGCAGCGAGCCGGGCTCGGGCTGCCGAGCCGGCACGCGACGGCCAGTACCGGCCTCGTGTCCGACGACATCGCCGCCTACGACGGCGTCCGACCGGGTCTCGCCCTCTATGGGCTGGCTCCAGACGAACTCGACGACGACCGGCGATCGAGCGGCGCCGCCGCTCGGCTTCGACCGGTCCTGAGCCTCCATGCGCGCGCGATCCGCGTCATCGATCTCCCGGCGGGTTCGGGGATCAGCTATGGCCCGTCGTTCACCACGACCCGACCGAGCCGAATCGCCACGCTCCCCCTCGGGTACGGCGACGGGTGGGCGCGGGCGCTGTCGAATCGTGCCGATGCGCTCGTTCGTGGCCAGCGAGTCCCGATCGTCGGCAACGTCGCGATGGACGCGATCATGGTCGACGTCACCGACGTGCCGGGCACGCCGGTGGATCTGGACGACGAATTCACCCTCATCGGGGCGCAAGGATCGGAGCGGATCACCGTCGCGGACGTGGCGCAGACGCGCACCACGAACTCGTGGGAAGTGGTTTCGGGGTTCGCCCGTCGGCTCCCCCGGGTGTACCATGCGCGACCCGGACCGGTCGGTCTGCGAACACTCTCGGACTGAGGCGAGTCATCGTGGCGGCGCGTATCGAACTCTGGAATGGCGACATCTGTGACCTCGAGGTCGACGCGATCGTGAATGCTGCGAACGTCTCCCTCTGGATGTCGACCGGCGTGGGCGGCGCCCTCAAACGAGCCGGCGGCGACGCCATCGAGTTCGCAGCGGTTCGCCAGGCCCCGGTCCCGCTCGGCGGGGCGATCGTGACGCCGGCCGGAGCGCTCGCCGCCAAGATGGTGATCCATGCCGTCTCGCTCGACGTCGACCGCCGCACGAGCGGGCCGGTCATCGCGGCCGCGGTCCGCTCGGCGCTGACGCTCGCGAATGAGCTGGAAGTGACCAGCATCGCCTTCCCGGCCCTCGGGACCGGCGTCGGTGGATTCCCGCTGCCGGAAGCCGCCCGCATCACGGTCGAGACGGTGCGCGACGTCCTGCCCTCGTGCCCTACCATCGACCATGTGATCCTCGCCCTCCGCGGCACGGCGGCCTACGACGCGTTCGCCGACGCGCTGAGCGCCGGTACCGCCGCGACCGCCGGAAACGCTCGATGACGCCCCTCGAGATGGCCGAGGAGCAGCGCGACGAACTCGTCGAAACGGTGGCGCGCGAGATCCTGATGCGTGGGCTCACCGGGCCGGCCGTCCACTTCCTCGAAGCGAGCCGGCCATACCGCCCACTCGGCGCCAACGCGATGCTCTTCTTCGATCCGGTGCTTCGTGGTCTGTTCGGTGGCGACATCTCATCCGCGAGCGAGATCCTCGCCGATGACGCCGGGATCGAGCAGCTCATCGAGCGACTCGAGGAACTCGATGACGAGGCCATCTGGGACGCGTGACCCGCGCCGGCGTCACGCCGACTAGCATCTGCCCATGACCGGCGACCCCCGCGCCTTCCTGACCATCGACCGCGGTTCGGCGACGGTGGCGATCGCCCTCATCGGGCGGGTCGCGGGCGCGTGGCGGCTCATCGGCTCGCTCGCCCTCCCCGCGGCGATCGACGACGAGGCGGCGATCCACCTGCTGCTCGCCCGAGTCCGTGCGGCCGATCCAAGGCTCGCGCGCAGCCTCGGGGTCGATGTCGACGGCTCCGATGCGCTCCCGACGGTCGCGGTCCGCAGTTCGCCGGCTCGCCGGATCGCGGTGGTCGCGGCATCGCAGCGCGCCCTGGCTCCGCTCGTGGCTGCCGCGGACCGGAGCGGCTGGCAGACCCGCGCCGCGAGCGCGGAGACCATGGATCCGCTCGAGATGACGAGGATGCTGCTCGACGAGTCGGTCGATGCCATCCTCGCGGGCGCCGGCGACCCGCCCGGGGCCGACGAACGCGGCGCCCTCGCCGAACTGACCGCGCTCGTCGCGGCCGCAGCCGCTCGACGGCCGGAGCGTCTCGTCGTGCTCGCCGGCGCGATGACCGATGGCGCTGCGGCGCACGGCGACCTTCAGACGCGGGCGGGGGAGACGATCTTCGCGCCGGCGGCGAGGTCCGGCCCGGCGGGAGCCCCGCTCCGCTCGCTCCTCGCCGAATTGGCACTGCCCCTCGACGATGCCCGCCGGTCCCTCGGTCCCGCGGCCGAGACGCTCGCCGGCATCCTTGACCGGACGGTGGAGCTCGTCGAGGTCGGGTACGGTGGCGGTCTTCGGGCCGTCGCGACCCCGGGTCAGCCCGGCGAGGCTCCGGATCTCGAGATGGCGCTCGTGCCGGGCGCCGGCCTGTGCCCGGCGGACCCGGACGATCACGCCGTCGACCAGGTCCTCGGCTGGCTCACCGTGGCCTCGGACCGGCACCGGTTGCGCGATCGCCTCCGCGAGTTGCGGATCGCGCCGTGGGCGGATATCGCCGGCGACGGTATCGCGCTGCGTCTTGCGGCGGCGCGTGCGGCGCTCGGCCGGCTGGTGGAGGCGACACCCGGATCCGCGACGACGCGATCGCCGGATCTCGTGGTGGCGTGCGGCGGCGTCTGGTCGTCCGTGGCGCCCACATCGATCGCCCTCTCGATCGTCGACGTCCTGCGTCGCGCAGGCGCGAGCGCCTTCGCGTTCGACCACGCCCGGCTCCTGGGTCCGCTCGGGTCGATCCCGGATTCGGCCGAACGTCGGGCGGTCATGGCGGACCTCGTGGACGATCTCCTGTTGCCCCTCGGGAGCGTCATCACGCCGGCCGGCCTGCGCGCCGGGCGGACCGTCGGGAGCGTCGAGCTCCATGGTCGCCCCGGGCGCCCGGGATCGGGTGGGCCAGTCGACCTGCACGCGGGCGGGCTGGAGGTGGTTGCGCTTCCGCCCGGTGCCGTGGCCACGGCCGAATTCCACTTCCGGGACGGGGTGCGGCTCGGCGGGCGTGGCCGACAATTCGCCGTGGACGTCGCGGGCGGGCTGGGCGGGCTCCTCGTAGACCTCCGCGACGTCCCGCTCCGGCTCCCGGAACGGGCCGATCGTCGACGGGAGTTGCTCGAGGGTTGGCAGTCGACCGCGACCGCCGCTGGAGCCGCGCGTGTCTGAGCATCCCGACGACCTGGCGCTCGTTCCGTGCCGGCGGCTGCTGGTATCGCCGGTCGACGCCACGTTCGCGCTGGGACCGGGGGACCGGATCCTCGTGACGAGCGGGTCGTCGGTGGTCGTCGGGGCGCCGATCGTGGAGCGGCTGCGCGACCCCCGGATCGAGGACAAGGTGATCCCCGAAGACGTCGAGCCTCGGCCCGGCGAGCGTTGGCATCCAGGCGGTCGCGACGAGGGCCTCGAGGTCGTCCCGCGTCCCGGACGCCCGGCGACGAGCGGCGAGTACCTGTTCCCCTGGAAGAACCGCTGGCGGATCGCGACCGGCGACATCCTCGATCCGCTGGAGAGTCCGGTGGCCGGCATCGTCCGGGACGTCCGGCCCGGGACGTCGATCACGGTCCGGGCCGCGGGTCGCGGGGTCCCAGGGATCGTCGCGCTCGGTGGACCCACGCGGGGCCGGCTCACGATCGCGGCCGGGCCGGACGGGGGCCTCCGCCCGGGTGGTCTCGACGTCGGCATGGCGGGGGCGATCCTCGTCGTGGACGCCCGCGTCGACGCGGAGACGCTGACGAGAGCCCGGGCGATGGGCGTCCGCGGGATCGTGGTCGCCGGGCTGGCCAGCAAGGAGCGGCGCGACTTCCTCGCCTCGGAGACCCGCCAGCGGGCCGCGCTTCATCGGCTGCCGACCTACGCCGTCCTGGTCATGGAAGGCGCCTCGCGCCGACCGATGGCGGGACCGCTGATGCGTCTCCTTGGCGCCCTGGCCGGTCGCGAGGTTGCGCTCATCGCCGATCCGCCGATGCTCGTCTTCGATCAGCCGGACCTGCCGTTGCCGGTGCCGCCGCCGGCCCTGGTCCGGGTGCGGGCGGGCTCACTCAGTGGTCACGAGGGCCGCTGGCTCGGCGCGGTCGGCCCGCGGTCGTTCGGGGGCTCGGTCCCGATCGAAGCCGGGCGCGTCCGCCTCGCCGACGGCGCGACCGTCGCCCTCCCGCTCGGGGACCTCGAGCGGTTCGCCTGACGATCCAAGCGGACCGGCGCCCACACCCGTCGTCGGCTACCCTCGGAGCCCATGGCCAGCACGACGCTCCCCACGCGCCGCGTGACCTGCCCGGACCCGGCGGCGACCACGTCCCTGGGCTTGCGGCTGGGCGCGGTCGTCCGGGCCGGTGACCTGCTCTGCCTGTGGGGCGAGCTCGGCGCCGGCAAGACCCACCTCGCCAAGGCCATCGGGGCCGGTCTCGGCATCGACGCCGTGATCACCTCGCCCACGTTCATCCTCATGGCGGAGTACGAGGGGCGACTCCCGCTGTTCCACGTGGACCTGTATCGCCTCGCGGATGGCGTCGATGCGCTCGCCGGCGGCCTGCTCGACGATCGCCAGACGACGGGCGTCACGCTCATCGAGTGGCCCGATCGCCTCGGTGACGCCATCCCCGGGGAGCGGCTCGACGTGCTGATCGGTGGCTCCGGCGAGGAGCCGCGCGACATCGACCTGGTGGCCCACGGCGAGCGGTACCGGGTGCTGGTCGAGGCCATCCCGTGACGACGATCGACGATGGGGTCCTGCTGGCGATCGACACCGCGACGACCCGGTCCGTCGTGGCGCTCGGCACGATGGACGGTTCGATGCTCGAAATGGTCGCGTGGGAGGCCGGCTATCGCCACGGGGAGACGCTGCTGCCCGCCATCGAACGACAGCTGGCGTCGGCATCGGTCGCACGCGACCGAATCGCGGGCATCGTGGTCGGGACGGGCCCCGGGGCGTTCACCGGTCTGCGCGTCGGACTCGCCACCGCCAAGGGGCTGGCCCACGGCCTGGACCGCCCGATCATCGGGGTCCCCACCGGGGCCGCGCTGCTCGCGGCGATCGCGTCTGGGACCGAGCGGGCGGTGGGGACGCTGGTGCTCCTGCTGCCGGCGGGGCCGATAGACCGGCTCCTGGTCCGGGCGAGCGGTCAAGTCGTCGTCCTGCGGGCTGGCCTCGAACCGGATCTCGCGCCCGGCGAGCGACTCGTGGCGATCGATCTCCGTGATCGGGCGCCGGCCGACGCCGTCGCGACCGGTGAGGCCTACCGCGACGGCCTCGCGCGCGAGCTGTTGCGGGCCGGCGCGACGCGGCTCGCCGCCGGCGACACCGACGATCTTGCCGGCCTGGTGCCGGAGTACGTGACGTCGCCGCGCGGCGCGGTCGCGACCGGCGGGGAGGTCGAATGGTCGCGCGACCCCCGGTAAGGCTTCGCATCGAACCGATGCGGGTCGATGACCTCGAGTTCGTCCACGCCATCGAGCGGGCGAGCTTCAACGCGCCGTGGCCGGAGAACGCGTACCGCAGCGAGATCGAATCGAACCGGCTCGCGAGCTATCTGGTGGTCCGCGTCGACGGCTCGATCGTCGGCTATGGCGGCATGTGGCTCATGGTGGATGAGGCGCACATCACGACGTTCGCGGTCGATCCGGTCTGGCGCCGGCGCCGGATCGGCGAGCGGCTGCTGCTCGCGTTCATCGACCTGGCGCTTGATCGGGGGGCGCACGAGGCGACCCTCGAGGTCCGGCTTTCGAACCTGCCGGCGCGCCGGCTGTACGAGAAGTACGGGTTCCGCCCCGTCGGCCTCCGGCCGCGGTACTACAGCGACGATCACGAGGACGCCCTGATCATGACGACCGAACCGCTCGCCGGCCGGGCCATGCGTGAGCGGATCGAGCGGCGGCGCACGGACCTGGACGCGTCGCCGGCCCCGGAACGACCCGACGGGCCGGCTCCGGATGTCGCGGCGGGCCGAACGGGCGCGGAGAACCCGATCCGATGAGCGGACCCCTCCTGCTCGCGATCGAGTCATCGTGCGACGAGACGGGCGTCGCCCTGATCGAGGGCGGCCGGATCATCCACGCGAACGTCGTGGCATCGCAGGTGGCGCTCCACGCCCCGAGTGGCGGGATCGTCCCCGAGGTCGCGGCCCGCGCGCACCTGCGCTGGATCATGCCGGCGCTCGATCAGGCATGGGCCGGCGCCGGCGCGACGTGGAGCGATGTCGATGCCGTCGCAGTCACGTATGGACCGGGGCTGGCGGGATCGCTCCTCGTCGGCATCAACCTCGCCAAGACGCTGGCCTGGGTCCACGACCGGCCGCTGATCGGCGTCAACCATCTCGAGGGCCACGTGTACGCCGCATGGCTGACCGACCCGGGCGCTACCGGCGACGGACCCGAGCCGGTCTTCCCGCTCGTCGCGCTCGTGGTCTCGGGCGGGCACACGTTCCTCGCCGAGATGACCGACCACCTGACGTATCGCCTGCTCGGCACCACCGTCGACGATGCCGCGGGTGAGGCCTTCGACAAGGTCGGGCGGCTGCTCGGCCTCGGGTACCCCGGTGGACCCGCGGTGTCGCGCGCGGCCGATGCCGCGACCGACCACGACCGGGTCTTCCCGCGGGCCTGGCTCGGCGACACGTACGACTTCAGCTTCTCGGGGCTCAAGACCGCGGCCCGCCGGATCGTGGATGCGGCACGCGCGGAGGCCGGATCGCCGGCCGGGTCGTCGGACGCGCTCCCGGACGCGCTCCCGGATCGCGTCGTCGCCGAACTGGCCTGGGGGTTCCAGGATGCGGTCATCGACGTGCTGGCGAGCAAGACCATCCGGGCCGCGCGGGCGATCGGTGCCCGGTCGATCGTGCTCGGCGGTGGCGTGGCCGCGAACGGAACGCTCCGCGGGCGATTGGCCGCGGACGCGGCGGACCTCGGGATCCCCTTGATCGTGCCACGACCGGCCCTGTGCACGGACAACGGCGCCATGATCGGCGCCGCCGGCGGTCGCCGGTTCGAGGCGGGTCACCGCTCCGGGCTGGACCTCGATGCTCGCCCGTCACTACCGCTGGCGGCGCGGTGAGTGCTGCGTCCCGCGCCCGCATCGACCCCGGATCCGTTCGCGCGACGCTCCGCTCGGCCGGTTTGCACGCGCGACACCGGTTGTCGCAGAACTTCCTGACCGACGTCGATGTCCTCGAGGGCATCCTCGGCGAGGCACGCCCGATGCCCGGCGGCCGCATCCTCGAGATCGGGCCCGGGCTCGGGTTCCTGACGGGCGCGCTTCTCGAGGCCGGAGCCGCGGTCACGGCCGTCGAACTCGATCCGGGGCTGGCCGCGGTGCTGCGCTCACGGTTCGAGCAGGAGATCCGCGACGGCCGCCTGCGTCTCATCGAGGGGGACGCGCTGGACCAGGACCTCGTCCGGCTGGTCGAACCGCCCTACGACGTCGTGGCCAACATCCCGTACCACATCACGAGCCCCATCCTGCACCGCTTGCTCGAGGCCCCGCCGCGACCCGCCCACCTCGTGCTCATGGTCCAGCGCGAGGTCGGAGAGCGGATCGCCGCGCCGCCGGGGAAGATGAGCTACCTGTCGGTCTTCGTGCAGTACCACGCCCGGGTCCGGGTGGCGTTCGTCGTGCCGCCGGAGGCCTTCGAGCCGGCGCCGGCGGTCTCGTCGGCGGTCATCGTCGCCGAGCCGTTCGACGCGGACGATCGGCTCGATCCGGCCGCGGAGGACGAGCTGTGGCGTCTCGTCCAGGCGGCTTTTCGCGAGCGTCGCAAGATGCTCCACAACGTCCTGGTCCGACAACTTCCCCTGGACGCCGCGCGTGTCGACGCGGCGCTCGGACGCGTCGGGATCACGCCGGACCGCCGGCCACAGACACTCGCGGTCGGGGAGTGGCTCGCCCTCCGCGAGGCGCTGGGACCGATCCCGTGACCGCCGCCTCGAACGGTCCGCGCCACCTCACCCCGGTCGTCCGGCTGGCGCCGGCCAAGCTCAACCTGACGCTCGCGGTCGTCGGTCTGCGACCGAACGGGTTCCACGAGCTCCACTCGGTCTTCGTGCCGCTCACGCTCGCGGATCGCCTCAGCCTCTCTCCCGCCGCCGGGCGCGAGGACACGCTCCACGTCGCGGGGCTCGATCCGGGGCCGGCGGCGGACAACGTCGTGTTCCGGGCGATCGGCGCGGCGCGTACCGCGGTGGGTGGTGGCTGGCCTGGCGGACCGGCCCCCGCGTTCCCGCTGTCGGTCCGGCTCGACAAGCGCATCCCGGTCGCGGCCGGGCTGGCGGGAGGGTCGTCCGACGCCGCCGCGGCACTCGATGGCGCGCTCGAGGCGTGGGGTGCCACGCTGGACCCCGAGACCAGGCACGCGGTCGCGGCCGGTCTTGGGTCCGACGTCCCGTTCTTCGCCGTCGGGGGTCCGGCACTCATCGAGGGTCGCGGGGAACGGGTCACCCCGTTGCGGGGCCTGCGTGGGTCACCGGGCGTGCTGCTCGTGACGCCGGCGGTCCCGGTCGCCACCCGCGACGTCTTCGAGGTGTTCGACGGGACGCGCGCCACGGGTGACGGCTCGGTGCGGATGTCGTCGGTCCATCTCGCCGACGAGCTGCGCTCCGGGCTGGCGGCCGCGGACCTCGTCGCCCGCGCCGGCGTCCTGGCGATGGCCAACGACCTCCTGCCCGCGACGGCCCTCGTCCTCCCGGCGCTCGTCCCGTTCCGTCGCGCTCTCTCACGACGCCTCCGCCGACCCATCGGGCTCTCCGGTTCGGGGCCGACCCTCTGGGCGCTCTATGCTTCGGAGACCGAGGCAAGTGCCGCCGCGGACGAGATCCGGTCGGCGCTGGCCGACGGCACGCTCACCGCCCCAGGCGATGGCCCGCCCGCCGTCCATGCCGCGTCGATCATCACCAACCCCGCCACGGAGGATCCAGGGACATGACCCGCACCGCGATCGCCACCGATCAGGCACCCCAGGCCATCGGCCCGTACAGCCAGGCGATCGTCGCCGGCGACTTCGTGTTCTGCTCGGGGCAGGGGGCGATCGATCCGGCGACCGGCGAGTTCGAGCGGGGCACCATCGAGGCCGAGACGACCCTGACCCTGGAGAACGTCCGCGGCCTCCTCGGGGCGGCCGGGGTGGGCTTCGGTGACGTGGTGAAGACCACGGTGTTCCTGGTGGACATGGCGGACTTCGCGGCGATGAACGCGATCTACGCGACGTACTTCCCGGACCCCCCGCCGGCCCGCTCCACGGTCGCGGTCGCGGCACTGCCCAAGGGCTTCAAGGTGGAGATCGAAGTGGTGGCCCACAAGCCGCGGGGCGTTTGACACCCCCAACGGGCCGCACCTACCATGCCGCCACCTTACCGATGACCACTGACTCACACGCGCCGGGCCCCATCCGCGTCGGGAGCGACCGACGTCGCCCGACCTGCGCCCGCCGCCCTTCGTGAACCCCCCATCCACCAGCCCGTCCGCCGGGACGGTGGCCGTCGTGCTGGCCGCGGGTCTGGGGACCCGGATGCGCTCTGCCCTGCCGAAGGTCCTTCATCCCCTGTGCGGGCGACCGATGCTGGCGTATGTGCTCGACGCCTGGGCGAGCACCGGGCCCGGGACGACGGCGACCCGTCCGGTCGTCGTGTACTCGCCGTCGGTCGACGCGGTCGCCACCGTCTTCGCCGAGCGCGCGACGTTCGCGCTCCAGGACGAACCGCGCGGGACGGGTGACGCCTTGCGCGCCGCGCTCGCCGGGGTCCCGGCGGACGTCTCGGAGATCCTCGTGCTGTCGGGCGACGTCCCGCTGGTGACCGGGGCGGATCTCGAAGCGATCCTCGACGCGCGGCGGGCGGACGATGCGGCCCTCGCGATCGCGAGCGTCTTCTCGGCGGATCCCGGCGACCTCGGAAGGGTCGTGCGCGGCGAGTTCGGCACGGTCGAGCGGATCGTGGAGGCCAGGGACGCCGATCCCGAGGAGCTCGAGGCGAACGAGGTCAACGCGGGCATCTACGCGTTCGATGCGATCTGGCTGCGGCGCCGGATCGGGGCCCTCACCGCATCGGCGGCCACCGGCGAGCTGTATCTCACCGATCTGGTCCGGCTCGCCCGCGAGGATGGCCGCATCGTGGCGGCCGTGGGGTTCGAGGACGACGGACGGTTCGACGGCATCAACGACCGAAGCCAGCTCGCGGCCGCGGAGTGGACGCTTCGCGTCAGGCTCAACGAGGCGCACATGCGGGCCGGTGTGACGATGCGCGATCCCTCGACCGTCTATCTCGACTGGGATGTGGACCTGGCGCCGGACGTCACGCTCGAACCCAACGTGATCCTCCGTGGCGCGACGACCGTGGGCGCCGGCAGCGTCATCGGTCCGTTCAGCCAGCTGATCGATTCGACCGTCGGCGAACGCGCGACGGTCTGGGCCAGCGTGGTCGAGCGGTCCGTGATCGAGGACGAGGCGACCGTCGGGCCGTTCAGCCACCTGCGCCCCAAGAGCGTCGTGGGCCGGGGCGCCGAGGTGGGCAACTTCGCCGAACTCAAGAACACGCGTCTCGGGGCCGGGTCGAAGCAGCATCACAACAGCTACCTCGGCGACGCCGACGTCGGCGAGCGGGTCAACGTCGGCGCCGGCACCATCACGGCGAACTACGACGGCGCCACCAAACATCGCACGACGATCGGCGACGGCGCGTTCCTCGGTGTCGACACCATGCTCGTGGCGCCCGTTGTCGTCGGCGAGGGGGCCCGGACCGGCGCGGGCGCCGTGGTGACCCGTGACGTCCCGGCCGGCAAACTCGCCGTCGGCGTCCCGGCGCGCATCCGCGAGCTCCGCTCGAAACGCCCGCCCGATCCAGGACCGGCAGCGGACGACGCATGAACGAAACCCTCGTCCAGCTCTCGATCATCGTGGTCCTGATCCTGCTCAACGGGATCTTCTCCGCGACCGAGATCGCGCTGGTGACGGTCCGGCGAAGCCGCCTGCAGCAGCTGGCCGACGAGGGCAGCCGTGCCGCTCGCCGGGTCCAGCGCCTGAAGGGCGATCCGGGCCGATTCCTCGCCGTGATCCAGATCGGGATCAATTTCCTCGGGTTCCTTGCCTCGGCGTTCGCCGCCGTCAGCCTGGTCGGCGGGCTCGAGTCAACGCTGGCGTCCTTCGGTCCCCTACGTGACGTCGCCGGTGCCCTCGCCCTGATCGTCGTGACGACGATCCTGACCATCTTCACGATCATCTTCGGCGAGCTCGTGCCCAAGCAGATCGGGCTCGCGCACGCGGAGGGGGTCGCTATGGCCACGAGCCGGCTCATCGACCTGCTCGGCGTCATCTTCGGCCCGATGGTCGCGTTCCTGACGTGGACGACCCGCCGCATCAGCCGGCTGTTCGGTGCCGACGTCGCGGCCGACGAGCGGATCAGCTCCGAGGAGCTCCGCCTGATCATCGAGCAGGGCGGGGAGCAGGGGATCCTCGAGGCGGAAGAGGAGCAGATGATCCATGCGGTCATCGAGCTCGGGGACCAGCGCATCCATGAGGTCATGGTCCCGCGCATCCACATGGTCACGTTGCCGGATTCGGCCACGCTCGACCAGGCCATCGACAAGGTCATCGAAGAGGGGCACAGCCGGATCCCGGTCTACGAGAGCACGATCGACGAGATCGTGGGCATCCTGTATGCGAAGGATCTCCTACCGTTCCTCAAGGGCTCCGTGGACCAGCGGCCCACCGTTCGGGCCATTCTGCGTACCCCCGTATTCGTGCCCGAATCGATGACCGTCGACGACCTGCTCCACGAACTGCAGCGACGCAAGGTCCATCTCGCGGTGGTCCTCGACGAGTACGGCGGCACGGCCGGTCTCGTGACGATCGAGGACCTGCTCGAAGAGATCGTCGGTGAGATCCAGGACGAGTACGACGAGGAGGAGCCGCTCATCGTCAAGCTCTCCGATGACGAGGCACGGATCGACGGGCGAGCCTCGATCGACGACCTCGAGGAGACCTTCGGGCTTGACCTCGAGCTCGAGGACGGGGACGAGTTTGACACGCTCGGCGGGCTCATCTACCACCGCGTGGGCGGCGTCCCGAAGCCCGGGGATCGCATCGCGGTCGACGGCCTGACGCTCACCGTGGAGACGACCGACAACCGGCGCGTCGGCAAGGTCCTCGTGGTCCGTGAGTCACGCGGCGATCTCGTCGACGACGCGGACTGAGGAACACCCGGTCAGGAGAGCGGACGAACGCGAGAACGGTCACCGGGCCCCCGACCGCGCTTGAGCGCGCCGGTGACCAGCCTGTCGGACCGGAAAACCTGCGTGAGCGGCGGCGTCGGTTCGCGGGAACTCGTCTCAGGCACGTCTTGCGGCCCCGGAGTCCGCGGAACCTGTGGCGACGGGCCGCGTACGGGTCCAGGCTCCGGATGAAGCAGGAAGTCCCGCCTGGCAAGCTGGTCGGGGTGGAGTTCTTCCGGCGCCTCGACCCAACCGATCGGTCGACCGGTGCCGTATACAGAGCATGGAACTCGCGACCAAGGGACATTCGCTGCCGGTGACCGTTCCCGAGACCACTGACGGGTACGCAGCGTGGGTCCGACCCCACCTCGCGGCGATGTCGCGCCTCGCGGCCAGATTGACGTCGGACGCCGAGCGCGACGACGTGGTCCAGGACGCCCTCACGCGCGCGTGGGAGAAGCGGCGGTCCTTTGATCCTCGGCGCGGGACGCCAGCGGCGTGGCTCCTGGCGATCACGGCCGATCGAGCCCGCCAGGCGCGGCGACGGCGGCACCCTGCTGCGTTGATCGTCGACGTCGAAGCCCGTGTGCGGTCGACCGACGAGACCCTCGACGTCGAGGCCGCGATCGCGACACTGGCACCGCGTCAACGGCTGGCGGTCGACTGCTTCTACTTCGTCGGCCTCTCGACCAGCGAAACGGCGGGGATCATGCGCTGTTCCGAAGGCACGGTGAAGTCGACGCTGTCAGACGCCCGAGCGCGGCTGCGGCCACTGCTGGAGGTGCGAGATGTCTGATGTCGACGCCCTGCTGCAGCAGGCCGGGGAGCGGTGGAGGGAGGGTCAGGCTGCGCCCCCGGAGATCGATCGCACGACCTTCAAGGCGCGGGCAACGGCGGGTTCCGTGTGGCCCCTTCGCGGGCTCGCCATCGCGGGCGCGGCCGTCCTGCTGCTCGTCGGCCTCGCCGTGAGTCAGGGCTTTTGGACCCACCGGGTCGGAGGGCAGAGGACTTGCGCGGTCACCATCCCGGTCCGGCCATTCGTGCCGGCGCCACCCGCCGCACCCGTTCCGCCCGCGAGGTACCACGCGAACTGGTACGGATCCGACGGCCTGTGGGCGATGCTCGATCGTGACGGCGAGGTCTGGGCGATCGGGGCGACGGGCCTAAGACAGAAGACCTTCTGGTGGAGCGGGGCGTGGTCGCCTGGCGATGAGCCCATCCCCGCGATCACGGTCATCGGCGTCCGACTCGACGGCGCCGGCACGTTCGAGTCCGGGCCAGGCACGAACGCCAGCGCGGACTTCGGGACGGCGATGCTGGTCGGGGTGGAGTTCCCGGCGCCTGGGTGCTGGCGCCTGACCGCGGCGTATCGCGATGTGGAACTCAGCTACGTCGTCCTCGTCACGGACGAGTGAGTCGACGCCGCAGACTGACCCTCCCGGTCAGGCGCTGATCGCGGCCACGATGAGTTGCTCGAGCCGGGCGCGCGCCGCCGGACCCACGACGCCGGCCGCATCGAGCTCGGCGAGCGCCTCGTCGCGATAGCGGCGGGCCTGGTCGCGGGTGTAGGCCTGCGCCCCCGTGCGGTCGAGGATCGCCAGGATCTCCGCCGCCTCCGCGTCGGTCGAGGCGGCCGTCGCGTACAGCGTCTGGAGACGAGCGCGGTCCTCGGGGCCGGCCGCCTCGTGGGCGTACAACACCGGCAGGGTCTTCTTGCGGTGGGCGATGTCCGAGGCGGCCTTGCCCGTGGACTGGTTGGATCCCCAGATCCCCAGGAGGTCGTCGTTGATCTGGAACGCAAGACCGAGCGCCCAGCCGAAGCCGCGGTATCGGGCGATGACCGCCTCGTCGTCCGTGGCGAGCAGGGCGCCCGCCTCGATCGAGGCGGCGATGAGCGCGGCCGTCTTGCGCCCGATCATGTCGAAGTAGCCGGCAACGGACAGCAGTTCGTTCGACGCGCTCGTGGCGATGTCGATGTATTGCCCCTCGCACAACGCGAGGCACGTCTCGTCATAGAGGCGCATGAGGCGCAGGACCTTCGCGTCACTGAACCCGAGGTCCGTCAGGCGGTGCAGCGCGATCCGCGACAGGCTGAAGAGCGTGTCCCCGGCGTTGATCGCCTGTGGCACGCCCTCGCGGGTCCAGAGCGTGGGGCGGTGGCGTCGTTCCGCGTCGCCGTCCTCGATGTCGTCGTGGACGAGGCTGAAGTTGTGCCCGAGCTCGACAGCCGCGGCGCCCGGGAGCGCGCGGACGTGGTCGCCCGCGATGGACGCGTAGGCGAGCAGCCCGAGCAGCGGGCGGATGCGCTTGCCACCCGACGCTCCGGACCCGTCGAGGGCGAGGTGGTAGCGGACCATCTCGTACAGCCCGCGAGTCGACGGGTCACGGTCCGCGACAAGCCGCACGATCTCCGCCTCCGTGTCGGCGATCAGGACCGCGAGGTCGATGTCCGGGGACAGGGTCGTCATCTCGTCAACGATGATACACGAAACGTGTCCCGCGCAGGTAGCAGGTACATTCTCGGCTCGGGTCGGGTCGGGTCGGGTCGGGTCGTGCCCGTCGGGAGGGCTAGAACGCGGGCTGAAGACGCCGGCGCGGGGGACGCGTCCGCACCGGCGTCTACCGACCTGTACGCACACCGTCCCGGTTCGGTTCACCCGCTGCCCGTTGGACCCGCGGCGCTCGCGCCGTTCGTCCTCGCGCGCTCGGTGGTACCGTCGCATCGATGCCCGTCCCGCGCCGCTACACCACCGAGGCGATCGTGCTGTCGCGCTTCGACCTGGGCGAGGCGGACCGCGTCATGACGCTCATCACACCGTCGGGCGGCAAGCTCAAGGCCATCGCCAAGGGGATCCGCAAGCCCACCTCCCGCATCGGCGGCAGCCTCGAGCCGTTCGCGGAACTGACTGTGGCGCTCGCGCGCGGCCGATCCTTCGACGTGGTCACCCAGGTCATCGTCGGACACGCCTGGCTCAATCTGCGCGATTCGCTCGAGGGCACGGCGACGGCGTGGTACCTCGCTGAGTTGGCCGACCGCTCCCTCGAGGAGCGGCACCCCGCCGAACCGCTGTACGCCCTTCTCCGGCGTGCCTATGAGCTGCTCGACGCGGGGATGGCGCCGGGCCGGGTCGCGCGCTGGTACGAGATGCACCTGCTCGACGAACTGGGCGTCCGGCCCGAGGTGGATCGCTGCGTGGACTGCGACCGGCCGCTCGAGGCGGACGAGCGCTTCCGCTGGGTCCCGCCTGCCGGCGGCGTCCTGTGCCAGCGCTGTCCGGGGCCGCCGCACGACCGGACCGCGCTCAGCCTCGAGGCCCTCAAGCTGCTCAAGGCGTACCAACGGCTCGATATCGAGGCGATCGCGGCGCTGCGCCTGGCGGAGGACGTCGAACGCGAGGTCGAGACCGCGCTGCGCGAGTTCGTCCGGGGCGCCCTCGAACGCGACGCGCGCTCGCTGGCGTTCCTCGACGAGGTGCGGACGACGGTGGTCGCGAGCACCTGATGGGCACCGTGGAGCTGCGCGATATCGTCAGCGACGAGGACCGGGCGATGGCTCTCACCGTGGAGGTGCGCCCGGACCAGCACGAGTTCGTCCCGCCCGTGGCGCAGTCGTTCCGGGAGGCTATCGAGGACGCGCGGGCCTATCCTCGGATGTGGACCGCGTTCGACGGCGACCGGCCGGTCGGTTTCGCGATGATCAGCGACGGCATCCCGACAGATGTCCTCGCCGCAGACCCGCACCTGATGGGGCCCTACTACCTCTGGCGGCTGATGGTGGACCGGCGGTATCAGGGACGCGGCTACGGCACGGCCATCCTGGACGCCGTCGTCGCCTATGTCCGGAGGCGTCCCGGCGCGGACGTGCTGTTGACCAGCTGCACCCTGGGGGAGGGAACCCCGTTACCGTTCTACGAGCGCTACGGCTTCGTCGCCACTGGTCGATACGAAGAGGGCGAGCCGGTCCTCCGACTCGACCTGGACGACGGAGGACGTATGAGGACCCCCGATCCCTCGACGCCGGAGGGCGCGCGGACGCTCGAGCGGCTCGCGACCGACAAGATCGGCTGGCTGACGACGATCAACCCCGACGGCCAACCGCAGAGTGCCCCGATCTGGTTCCTGTGGGAGCGCGACGAGCTGCTGATCTACTCGTACAAGCGAGCGGCGCGGAACGGCAACGTGGCCGATCACCCGCTCGTGGCGTTCAACCTCAACACGAACGACGGCGGCGGCGATGTCGCCACGATGGAAGGGGTCGCCCGGATCGACCCGGCCGGCACGCCCGCCGACCAGCACGCGACCTATCTCGACAAGTACGCCTCGATGCTCGACGGGTACGGCTGGACGCCGGAGTGGTTCGCCGGGGAGTACCCCGTCGTCATCCGCGTGACGCCGACCCGCTGGCGCGCGGGCTGACGGCGGGTCGGCGGTGGCTCGGCGGGCGCTGACCGCGGCGATCTTCGGGACGGCTGCCGGAGCGGCCGCTGCCGCCGGCGCTCGATTCGCTGGTCGGCGGGTGGTGGCGCGGACCGAACGGCGGCTGAACCCGACGACCTACATCCCGCCGTACTTCGCGTCGGCCCGGGCTCGCGCGCTCCACGAGTCGCTCACGGTCGTGGACCTCCACGCGGATTCGCTGCTGTGGGGTCGTGACCTGCTGGTTCGCGGCGACCGTGGCCACGTCGACGTCCCGCGGCTGGTGGAGGGGAACGTCACGCTCCAGGTCTTCGCGGCCACGACCAAGTCACCGCGGCACCTCAACATCGAGCGCAACGACGACCGCAGCGACGACATCGCGCTCCTCGCGCTCGCCGAAGGCTGGCCGCCGCGGACCTGGCGGAGCCTCCTGGCACGTGCGCTCCACATGGCGTCGCGCCTCGACGCGATGGCCGAACGCTCCGATGGACGCTTGACGGTCGTTCGATCCCGCGCCGACCTCGAGGCGCACCTCGCCCGCCGGGGTCCGAATTGGCCAGTGACGGCCGGTCTCCTGGCCATCGAAGGCGCCCACGCGCTCGACGGGGACCCGGCGAACGTCGAGGTCGTGGCCGACGCCGGGTACCGGATGATGTCGCCGAGCCACTTCTTCGATACCGCGTTCGGCGGGTCCGCGCACGGGATCGACCAGGGCGGGCTGACCACCCTCGGACGCGAGATGCTCGCGAGGATGGAGGCACGCGGCATGCTGATCGATGTCGCGCATGCGTCATCGGCCACCATCGATGACGTCCTGACCGCTGCGACGCGACCGGTCGTCGCATCCCATACCGGCGTCCGTGGGGTCGCCGACAACGCCCGCAATCTGTCGGACGAGCACCTGCGCGGGATCGCGAGGTCCGGCGGGCTCATCGGGCTCGGGTTCTGGCCGACCGCATCGGGCGGGGACGATGCCGCCTCGATCGCGCGCTCCATCGCCTACGCCATCGACGTGGCCGGCGTCGAGCATGTCGGCCTCGGCTCGGACTTCGATGGGGCCGTCCCCGTCCCGTTCGACGCGACCGGGCTGCCACAGCTCACCGACGCGCTCCTGGACGCCGGTCTCCCCGACGACGCGATCGCCAGGGTGATGGGCGGGAACGCGATCCGGCTTCTGCTCGAGACGCTGCCGGACGCTTGAGGTCTGCTAGCATCGATGGACCAAGTTCGACCCGCGCGGCCATGCCACGGTCGCGTACCAGCGGAGAACCCTGACTCGTGACCCCCACCCCCGAGGCTGACCCGCAGGACGTCGCGCCCGCCGTGGCCGATCTCGACACGATCGTCTCGCTTTCGAAGCGGCGCGGATTCATCTTCCCGTCGTCGGAGATCTACGGCGGGATCAACGCCGTGTGGGACTACGGGCCGCTCGGGGTCGAGCTGAAGAACAACGTCAAGCGCGCCTGGTGGCGGGCGATGGTCCAGGAGCGGGACGACATCGTGGGTCTCGATGCTGGGATCCTCATGCACCCGCAGGTCTGGGTGACGTCCGGCCATGTCGGCTCGTTCAGTGATCCGATGGTGGAGTGCGGGACGTGCCGTCGGCGGTTCCGGCTCGACGAGCTACCGGGGGCTGAAGATCTGTCCGCCAGCGACCTGCTCGACGAGGGCATCGTGGCTCGGCTGGGGCTCAAGTGCCCCAACGACGGGGGACCGCTCTCGGCGCCGCGGCGGTTCAACCTCATGTTCAAGACGTTCATGGGCCCCGTTGAAGAGGACGCCTCGGTCGTCTATCTGCGGCCCGAGACCGCGCAGGGGTCGTACGTCAACTTCAAGAACGTCCTGCAGTCATCGCGCAAGAAGCTCCCGTTCGGGATCGCGCAGATCGGCAAGAGCTTCCGCAACGAGATCTCGCCGGGCAACTTCGTCTTCCGGATGCGCGAGTTCGAACAGATGGAGATGCAGTACTTCGTCCGACCGGAGGCGGCCGCGACCGCCGCGTTCGACGACTGGCTGCCGAAGCGTCGGGCCTGGTATGAGCGCTATGGGGTGACGCCGTCGCGGCTGCGGCTGCGCGAACACGCCGCCGACGAGCTCGCCCACTACGCGAAGAAGGCGGTCGACGTCGAGTACCGGTTCCCGTTCGGCTGGAAGGAGCTCGAAGGCGTCCACAATCGCGGCGACTTTGACCTGTCGCGCCACAGCCAGGCGTCGGGCGAGAACCTGGAGTACTTCGACCAGGCGACCGGGGAGCACGTGGTCCCGTGGATCGTCGAGACCGCGGCCGGCGCCGACCGGGCGGCGTTCACGTTCCTCATCGATGCCTATCGCGAGGAGGAGGTCCGCGGGGAAACGCGCGTGTCGCTGGCCCTTCACCCGGATCTGGCGCCCTACAAGGTGGCCGTGCTCCCGTTGCTCAAGAAGCGGCCCGAGATCGTGGAGCTGTGCCACAAGATCAAGGCGGACCTCCAACGCCACACCATGGCCGTCTACGACGACACCGCCGCGATCGGCAAGCTGTATCGTCGCCAGGACGAGATCGGGACGCCGTGGTGCGTGACGGTCGACGTGGATTCGCTCGAGGATGGCGCGGTGACGGTTCGCGATCGCGACACGATGACCCAGGAGCGGGTGCCGGTCGAGGGCGTGACGCGCCTGATCCAGGATCGGCTCGACGCGGCGCGCTCCGAGGCGGCGGGCGGCGATGCCTCGCGTTCCGCTGCCTCGCGTTCCGCTGCGGCGCGTTCCGATGCGGCGGGCGGCGGCTAGGCCGATGACCTTCGGCGGGCGCCCCGACGATCAGGGTGGCGCGACCGGGCGCGCGGTGGCGCTCCTCGCCGTCGCTAGCGCCGGTCTGGCCGGCTGCATCACGCTGGTCTTCCTGGCGATGCGCGCCGTGATGGACATCGGCGGGGCGTGCGCCAGCGGTGGACCGTTCGTGCCGGTCCAGCCGTGCCCTGACGGCGTGCCGCTGCTGTTGATGCTCGGCGTCTTCGGACTGTTCGGATTCGGGGCGCTCGGGTTCGTGGCGGGCGCCCGCGTCGGCGGCGGGTGGGTAGCACTGCCGTTCCTCGCGTGGCCGGGCCTCTTCCTCAGCCTGGGCTGGAACTTCCTCGAGTACGGGTTCTGGCCGCCCGGCGGCGGTGGCTGGGAATGGGGCTGGCTGATCCCGGGTGTGCTGTTCGTGGTGATGGGTGGTGTGCCGCTGCTCGTGGCGATGGTCGCGCGGCGAGAGTTCGCGGACCGGGCGCCCGACGGGGGCGGGGTCGTATCGTCCTTCGGGCTCGGGTCCGTGGCCGGGCCGCAGGTGCGCCTCTCCTATGGTCCGCCGGGCGTGTCAACGTCGACGGTCTCGGCGCGACCGGCCTCGGGCTCGGGTCGCGGCACGACAGGTGGTGGCGACATCGTCGGGCGACTCGAGCGACTCGCGGGTCTGCGCCGGAGCGGGGACCTGACCGATGACGAGTTCGACGTCGCCAAGGCGGCGCTGCTCGCCGGGGCATCCAGCGCCGCGCCGGTCGATGGTGACGCGGTGGTCGCCGGTGACGCGGTGGCGGTCGCCGGTGACGTGGCGGAGGCCCCATGACCGGACCACGCTGGCTGACGGCCGTCGTGATGGTGGCGATCGCCGTCGGGATCGCGCTCGCCTACCTCCTGTTCAGCGCGGTCGCCGGCGGCGCCTGACGGCTCGAGGGGCGCCAACGAAGACCGCCGTCGAGTTCGCGGGGGAGCACGGCCGCACCCACGGTTCCCGTCATCTACCAACCAGCGTGGTACGCGACGACGAGACCGGCCGGTCTCCGGCCCAAGCGCCCCGATCGAGGCCCAGGTACCACCCCCGTTGGTAGGTGGGGCCGTTCGGGTTCCTGCAGGCCCTTGGCCTTGGTCCCGCACCACACCCATTGGTAGGTGACAGGTTCCGCTCCCGCTCGTGGCGTGCCGCGTTCCGCTCGCGGGAGTGTCTGATACGTGGCAGCTAAGAGCGCGCGCATAGCATCAGACCGATGAACGACGTGCGGTCAGGGCGGATCCTTCGTCAGTTGCGCCGACGCAAGGGCTGGCGACAGGCGGACGTGGCCACCGCCGCCAAGGTGTCGCAGCAGGCGATCTCCCTGATCGAACGCGGACACCTCGACACGCTCTCGATCCGGGTCGTTCGTGTGGTGTTCGCGACCGTCGACGCTCGTTTCGAGGGCACGGTGACCTGGCGTGGTGGCCAAGTGGACCGACTCCTCGACGAGCGGCACGCGAGACTCGTCGGAGTGGAGGCTCGACGTCTCGCGGAGGACGGCTGGGAGGTCCACGTCGAAGTCACCTTCTCCGAATTCGGGGAGCGCGGCTCGATCGACATCGTCGCCCTGCGGCGCGACCTTGGCATCGCGGTGATCGTCGAGGTCAAGACGACCCTGACCGCGATCGACGACACAATCCGGCGGGTCGACGTCAAGGACCGCCTGGCGGCCAAGCTTATCCTGGACCGGTTCGGCTGGCGACCGACAATGGTGAGTCGGCTGCTGATCGTCCTTGACGATTCCACGAACAGGCGACGCGTGGCCAGCCACGACGACACGCTTCGTCCAGCGTTCGGAACGCGTGGTCGGGATGTCCGATCCTGGCTTCGACGACCCGCCGGCCGGATCAGCGGGCTCATGTTCCTGTCCCCGACGAAGACGAATGCTCGGGCCTCGTCATTAGCATCCGAAGCGGCCGATGTCGAGCGGGAATGATGTCGCTCGCGCCTGGTCGACGCACCGTCGCCAGGGCCCCGGCCGCCGGATCCTGTCATCCGCTAACCCGAGTGGTACGCGACGACGTGATCGGCCGGGATCCGGTCCAAAACGGCTCGATCGAGGCCCAGGTACCACCCGGGTTGGTAGGTGGGCCGATCGGACCCGCTAGCGCCGCGCGACGCCGTCGCGTACTACACCCATTGGTAGGTGACAGGTTCCGCCCGCGTCTGGCCGCCGCCCCGCTCGCGCCACCCGCGTCCGCCCGCCGCGCCACCCGCGCCACCCGCTCGCGCCACCCGCGTCCGCTCGCGGGTGCCGCGAGCGCCACCCGCGCCACCCGCTGGCCCCGGCTCCGCCGGACCGGCGCTATTCGTCGGCGTTCGCGGCCACGTCGGCGGCGCCAACGATGCCGCGCGGTTCCTTGCCCTTCGGCCAGTACAGCTCCTTGTGGACCTGGTCCTCGGGGTAACCGCGTTCAAGGAGTGTCGCCTCCGCGGACAGGATCATGTCCGGGTTGCCGCAGATGTAGGCGATCGAGTCGGCGGGGGTCAGCCCCAGCTCGTCGAGGACCGGGGCCAGGATGGTCTCGACGCGCCCCGTCCGACCACCCCAGTCCGCGTTCCGCGGATCCGCCGGCCGCGATACCGTCGGCACGTACCGCACGGGATACGACCCAGACTGTTCCCAATCCTCGAGGATCCGGCGATACCCCAACTCGGACGCGTGCGACACGCCGTTGAGGAACACGACCTTGCGGGGAGTCCCATCGATCAGCATCTGACGCATCATCGAGACGAACGGCGCGTTCCCGGTGCCCGACGAGATGAAGATGTGCGTCCGATCGTCGTCCGGGCGCAGGACGAACTTGCCCTTCGGGCCGATCATCCGCATCCCGTGGCCCACGGGCAGTCGCCAGAGCAGCGGCGTGAACGTCCCGCCCTCCACCAATCGGACATAGAACTCGTAGCCATCGGAGCCGGCATCGGCGGGCGCGGAGGCAACGGAGTAGGGCCGCTGCACGATCCGGCCGTCCACCATGACCCCGATCGTCATGTACTGGCCGGTCTCGAACGGGGTCGGTTCGCCATCGAAGCGGACCCAGAAGTAGGCGAGAGAGTCGGTCTCGTCCTCGCGCCGGACCAGCCGCGCGTTGTACGGCGCCGCATCGGGTTCGATGGCGCGGGTATCCGTGGCGAGATCCGTCATCGCGGTGTGAAGCCTCCTCGTGGTCGTCCCGATGATGGTACCGACAACGGGTGAGGCTCGACGATCAGCGCAGGCGCGGACGAGCGACGGCGGGCGGGAGCTCCGCCGCCGCTCGGGTGGGTGACGCGGCTAGAAGGGCAGGCCGCGGCAGGAGACCTCCGGGTTGTAGTCGGCGAAGAACCCGCTCGGGTTGTCCTGCCAGATCCACGCGTGGATCTCGTAGAAATCCGGCAGCTCATACGGGTTCGGAGCCGTGACCAGGTGGAGGCGCTTGCCGAACAGCCGCGGCGCCTCGGGCCCGTTGGCCTCGTGCCAGGCCTCTTTCAGGACGATCCACTCGACGGCCACGAGCCGGTAGCCACCATCGGCGCGCGGCGCATAGACGAGGGCCTCGGGGCGAAGCTTGTCGAGGGCTGGATCGCCCACGAGATCACCCTTGACGTAGTGCTGGCCCATGCCGCCTTCGCCCGGCTTCGAGGCACAGCCCTTGACCGGGCCATATCCCGCGGCCATCGCGACGTCAAGGTTCAGGAACGGCCGCGTCGCGGCTCGAACATTGGGCAGTCGATGCCCTTCTCCACCGCCGGCAGCGAACGCCACGGACCCGCCAAGCATGGCGAGGATCGACAGCACGGCGATCGATGCGACGAGGCGCGCCCGCAGATTCGGCATCACGACACCTCCAGGTTGGCAGGACCGTGCATGCGAGTGACCATCGAACGACCTCCGCTTGCGCTCGCCGCTGGGTCCGGGCGAGCCGTCACAGCAGCCTCGTCTCGACGATGGGGACCGTCATCGGTCGAACGACCGATGACGCCATTGCACCGATACCTACACTCCGGGGTATGACCAGCCGACCGGACCCGGTCCGTTGCCCGCTCCTGATCGGTCGCGACGACCTGCTCGACCTCGCTGACCGCCGTCTGACCGATGTCCAGGCGGGCCGCGGCCAGTTCCTGCTCGTGTCCGGAGAGGCCGGGATCGGAAAGACACGGTTCCTCGACGCGATCGACCAGATGGCGAGCGAGCGAGGGTTCACCGCCGCGTGGGGCGATCTGGCGCCGCAGGATGCCAACGTGCCCGCCGCATCGATCCTGGACCTGGCCCGGACGATGGCGCGGATACCTGGCTTCGCCTCGGCCGGCGGCGAGCTGATCCGGCTCGGCGGAATCGCCATGGATGCCGGTGGGATCCGACGACGCCAGCTGGTCATGGACGTCGTCGAGGTGCTCATCGGTTCGGTCGATGGGCCGACCTTCTTCGGCTTCGAGGACCTGCAATGGGCCGATGACCTGAGCCTGGAGATCATCGCCGAGTTGGCTCGCCGTGGTCGGGACCACCACCTGCTGATCTGCGGGAGTTACCGCACGGACGAGGCGCCGATCGGGACCTACTTGCGTGACTGGCGTTCGCGACTGGTCACGCAGCGATACGCCGAGGAGGTCCGGCTGCGACCGCTCGACGAGACCGAGACCGCCCTCGTCACGACGCTCCTGCTCGGGACCGGTCTGCCGGCGCCCAGGGACGTCGCGGCGGCGGTATTCGAGCGGACGGACGGCATCCCGCTCCACATCGAGGAATTGCTCGGCGCTCTGAGTGCCGATGCTCGCGCCAATGGCTACGCGATCCGCGAGGCCAGGGTGCCCGATACCATCGAGGACGCCGTCAACTCGCGCCTGGCCCATCGAAGCGCGGCCGCCCAGGCCGTCGCGCGCGCCGGCGCCGTCATCGGGCGCTGCTTCGTCCCCGAGGTCCTCGCCGGGATCATGGACCTCCCGCCGGAGTCGCTCGATGCCCCGCTCCAGGAACTCATCGACCACGGCGTGCTCTGGCCACCCGGCGATCGGGGCCTGTTCGACTTCCGGCATCAACTCCTGCGCGACGCCGTCTATCGCCGGGTGCCGTCGGCCGAGCGGCGTCGATTCCACGCGCGCGCCGGCGAGTTCGGCGCGGAACTCGAGGGGCAGTCGGAGATCCACGCCTCGCTCCATTACGAACGGGCCGGCCTCCGACGCCGGGCGTTCGAGACAGCGCTCTCGGGTGCCAGGGCGGCGGCACGGATGTCGGCGCACCGTGAGGCGTACGAGTTGTATCGCCGGGCCGTCGCTAACCTCCCCGACGACGTCGGGCCCTCGGAGCGGGCGGGGATCCTGGAGGCTGCGGCCGGCGAGGCGACGACCGTCGAGGACTACCCTGTCGCCGTGACCCTGGCTGATGCGGCCAGCCGGGCCTATCACGAAGCGGGCGAGCCCGTGCACGCGATCGCGGTCAGGCTCCTCATCGAAAACCTGCGGCGCCGCGACGCTGAGCCGACCTTGGCTCGCCTGGCGTCGCTTACGGCGATCTCCCTCGAGCTCGACCGCCTTCCCGAAGGCCGCGACGTGACCGCGGCGCGCGCCGATGTCGAGTCCCTCCGGGCGTTGGCCCACCTGGAACGTCGCGCGATGCCCGAGGCGCTGAGCGCCCTGGCGACCGTGCGCCGCCTCGGCGAGACGCTCGGCGATCCGGACCTCACCGAATTCGCTGATGTCGCGGACGGCATGATCGCCACGATCGACGGTCGCGTCCGGGAAGGGATCGAGACCATCGCCCGAGTGGCCGTGACGGCCGAGCGAGAGGGCCGCGAGGAGAGCGGCGTGACCGCCTATCGGAATGCCGGGTACATGGCGTTGCTTTCGATGGACTACGCGGCGGCCTCGCGGATGCTCGACGCCGGCCGCCGGTACGCCGACGCGATCGAGCAATCGCACTGCGCCCATGTCATGGCCGGCACGTCCGCAGGCGTCGCGTGGGCCGACGGGCGGTGGACGGACGCCGTGACCGAAGCCGGTCAGGCGATGGCGGACCGCGGGTGCCGGCGCGGGGCCGAGATCGCCCGCTGGGCCCTGGCCTACACCGCGCTCGGTCGAGGCGAGACGGCGGCCGCCACGGCCGAACTCCTCGAAGGATGGCGTTTCGGCATCACGGCCGAGTCGCTCGAGATGACCCTCCCGCCTCTGTGGGGGCTGGCCGAGCTGGCACTCCAGACGGGCGACTTCGAGCCGGCGATCGAGCGATGTCGCGACGCCGACAGACGGGCACGCGTCGTGGACGAGCGGGTCCTGCTGGTCCCGTTCGTGGTCACCGGGGTTCGTGCGTTCCTCGGGGCCGGGCGACCATCGGACGCGGGTTCGTGGATGACCGCCTGTGCCGCCTACCTGGGCGCGATCCCGGAGGTGGCATCCGCAGCCCTCGAGCACGGCACCGGGCTCGTCCGGATGGCCGAGGGGTCGACCGGTATCGCTCGTTCGAACCTCGAGGCCGCGGTGCGCGGCTGGGACGCCGTGGGTCGCGTGTGGGAGTCGACCTGGGCGCGGCTCGATCTCGCCCAGTGCCTCGTCCGGTCCAACCTCTTTGCCGACGCCCTCGCGCTCGCCGTGGAGGCGCGCGCGGTGGCCTCCCGTCTGGACGCCCGCCCGCTGGCCGAGCGCGCGGACGCCCTCCAGCGGATGGCCCGTGGCCGGGTGGCGGTCGAGGAACCCTGGCGACCTCTGACGAGCCGCGAATTCGCGGTCGCGCGGCTCATCAGCCAGGGGCTGACGAACGGTGAGATCGCCGATGCCCTGGGGATCGCTCCCAAGACCGCGTCCGCGCACGTCGAGCACATCCTGGCAAAACTTGGCGCCGCCCGTCGTGCGGAGATCGCGACATGGACGAGCCACGTCGAGGGCGTCGCAACGTCCAGCTGAGCCGTGAGCGACGACGTTCGGGCAACCGTCGGAGGATCGCCGATACCCACCCGCAACGGAGGCGTCCCTGGGCGCGCCGGTACAATCAGCGCCAGATTTGATCGACCGTCGCGGGCCGCGCTCCCCAGTCCGGCTCGAGCCCGCCGCCGCTCCCGGAGGATTCATGGCCACCGCGACCCCCACCGTCGACCGTCCGCATCGCGCCGCAAAGCGCTACATCTACGCGTGGGGTGACGGACGCGCGGACGGTGACGCGTCGATGCGTGGCCTCCTCGGTGGCAAGGGCGCCGGGCTGGCCGAGATGACCACGGCAGGTCTCCCCGTTCCCCCCGGCTTCACGATCACGACCGAGGCGTGCAACGACTACTTCGCGGCGGGTGAGCGTCTGCCGGACGGTCTCTGGGACGACGTTCTCGCCGCGGTCAAGGAGGTCGAGACCTCCACCGGTAAGGGGTTCGGCAACGCGGCCGACCCGCTGCTCGTCAGCGTCCGCTCCGGCGCCAAGTTCTCGATGCCCGGGATGATGGACACGGTCCTGAACCTCGGACTCAACGAAGAGACGCTCCACGGTCTCATCGCGCTGACCGGCAACGAGCGGTTCGGCTGGGACGCCTACCGGCGCTTCATCCAGATGTTCGGCCGGATCGTGATGGAGGTGAAGGGCGAGCGCTTCGACCATGCCCTCGACGCCGCGAAGACCGCGCACGGTGCCGCCCAGGACACGGACCTGTCGGCCGCGGACCTGCGGGCGCTCGCCGGCGAGTTCAAGGCGATCGTCCGCGCCGATACCGGACGCGACTTCCCGAGCGACCCGCTCGAACAGCTCGAACTGGCCATCAAGGCCGTCTTCGCCAGCTGGTTCGGCAAGCGCGCGGTGGACTATCGCAACAACCAGAAGATCGCCCACGACCTCGGGACCGCGGTCAACGTCATGACCATGGTCTTCGGCAACATGGGCGACGACTCGGGGACCGGCGTCGCGTTCACGCGTGACCCGAACACCGGCGAGAACGTTCTGTTCGGCGAGTACCTGACCAACGCCCAGGGCGAGGACGTGGTCGCCGGTATCCGGACGGCCCCGAAGATCAGCCAGATGGCCACGGACATGCCCGAGGTCTACACGCAGTTCCAGACGATCGGCCAGCAACTGGAGCGCCACTACCGCGACGTCCAGGACCTCGAATTCACGATCGAACGCGGCAAGCTGTTCATGCTCCAGACGCGCTCCGCGAAGCGCACGGCGGCCGCCGCGGTCAAGATCGCCGCGGACCTCGTGGACGAGGGCGTGATCACGAAGGAGGAGGCCCTCGGGCGGATCGAGCCGGCGCACGTCGACCAGCTGCTGCGCGACCAGTTCGATCCGTCTGCTCGTGAGGGCGCCACGCGGATCGCCAAGGGCCTCAACGCCTCGCCGGGCGCGGCGGTGGGGAAGGCGGTCTTCGACGCCGACACGGCGGTGGACTGGGTGGCGCGTGGCGAACGTGTGGTGCTCGTTCGCGTCGAGACATCGCCCGATGACTTCCACGGGATGGCCGTCGCGCAGGGGATCTTGACCGCCCGAGGCGGGGCCACCTCGCACGCGGCGGTGGTCGCCCGCCAGATCGGCAAGCCCTGCGTCGCCGGCTGCCACGAGTTGTCCGTGGACTACGGCTCGACGTCGGCCACCGCGAACGGCGTCACCTTCCGCGAAGGCGACCTGATCAGCCTCGACGGCGCGACCGGCGAAGTCTTCGTCGGCGCGCTGCCCACGGTGTCCGCCCGCTTCGAGGACCAGCACGAACTCCAGCGCATCCTGGGCTGGGCCGACGAGGTCCGGCGCATGGAGGTCTGGACCAACGCCGACAAGCCCGAGGAGGCGGCGCTCGCGCGCAGTTACGGCGCGCAGGGCATCGGCCTGTGCCGGACCGAGCACATGTTCCGCGAAGGTGAGCGGCTGGAGATCGTCCGCGACGCGATCCTCGTCGCCATCGTCGCGACGCGCGCCAAGGCCCGGCGCGCCGCCGGGGGGACACTGGACGGTGACGATGCGGCCGCCGTCGCCCGCTTCGACGCGGCGATGGCCAAGCTCGAGGTCCTCCAGCAGGGCGACTTCGAGGGCATCTTTCGGGCGATGGACGGCCTGCCGGTCGTCATCCGGCTGATCGATCCGCCGCTCCACGAGTTCCTGCCGAACCTCGAGGAGCAGCTGGTCAAGGTCACGAAGGCCGAGATGACCGGTGGCGCCAGCGAGGAGGACAAGGTCCTGCTCGCGACGATCAAGAGCCTTCAGGAGCAGAACCCGATGCTCGGGCTCCGCGGCTGTCGCCTGGGCCTGATGATCCCGGACTTCGTGAAGGTCCAGACCCGGGCGATCCTCAATGCGCTCATCGCCGTCCAGCGTGACGGCGGCCATCCCAAGGCCAAGATCATGATCCCGCTCGTGGGTCACGCGAACGAGCTGAGCGCCACGAAGGCCCTGCTCGAGGCCGAGGCCAAGGCCGTCGAGGCGGCCGCCGGGACCGAGGCGGAATACGTCTTCGGGACGATGATCGAGGTCCCGCGCGGCGCCCTCACCGCGGACGAGATCGCGAAGGACGCCGCCTTCTTCAGCTTCGGCACGAACGACCTGACCCAGATGACGTTCGGCTACAGCCGCGACGACGCCGAGGGCGGGTTCCTGCTCAAGTACGTCGAAGACGGCATCCTGCCGGTCAACCCGTTCCAGACGCTCGACGACGCCGTCGCGGGGCTCATGAAGACCGCGGTCGTCAAGGGCCGGGCGACCCGACCGGATCTCGAACTCGGCATCTGCGGGGAGCACGGCGGCGACCCGGCCTCGATCGCCAAGTGCGAGGAGATCGGGCTCGACTACGTGTCCTGTTCGCCGTTCCGTGTTCCGGTCGCGCGGCTCGCGGCGGCGCAGGCGGTCCTCGCCGGGCCAGAACGCGACAAGTGAGTCGGTAGCGGCCTGACCGCGACTCGCGGAGCGGGGAATCGCGGTCCGGTGCGGTCCGTCACGGTCCTAGGTACCGCTCCGGGCGACCCCGCGCCATACCGGGCGACACCGACGGATACAAGGTGGTCCCCGACCGCACCACATCGCGCCGGACCGCATTGCGCGGCGGACCGTTCCGGGCGAAGATACGGCCATGGACATCGACCCGATCGGCGCCATCCAGAACGCGATCTCGACCGCCCCGTTCGCCGCGATCGCGGCCGTGATCCTCGGCGGGCCCACGCTGCTGTATCTCATGGCGCGGACCGCATTCTCGTCGCGGAGCGATAAGCGTGCACCGTCGAGTGGCCGGATGCTGTGGGCCTGCCCGCAGTGCAGTTCGGTCAACGAGAGCATCCACGATCGTTGCTACACGTGCCACTTCGAGCCCCAGGCGGAAGATGACGTCACGATCATCGATCCCGACACCGGCCGACCGCTGACGCCTGTCGTCAAGCCGTGGACCGTCCGCACAGCTCAAGCGGCCGCGCCCAGGCCCGCAGCCCAGCGCCCGGCGGTCGCCGTGGGGCCTGGTCGGGGCGCGCCGGCGAACCGTCCGGTCGAGGTCGCATCGCCGCCAGCACCAGCCGCGCCCACTCCGGTCATGGCCGGATCGCCGGTCGGCGCGGCCCCGACGAGCCCGTCATCCGATGCCGGTGTCCTCCACCGCGTCGGGGCGCGACGCCCGTTCGATCCGCCATCTCGACGCTGACGTTCCCGCCCCTCGACGTCAAGATCCCGCACAACGTCGTCATCGTCGGCGGGGGTTTCGCGGGTCTGAACGCTGCCCGTAGCCTCGGGCACGATCCGGAGATCCGCCTCACGCTGGTCGATCGCCGGAACTTCCATCTCTTCCAGCCGCTCCTTTACCAGGTGGCGACCGGCGCCCTCTCGCCCGGTGACATCGCCCAGCCGCTTCGGTCCATCCTTCGCCGCAACCGCAACACGACCGTCATCCTTGGTGAGGCCGTCGGGCTCGACGTCGAGCGGCGCCAGGTGATCCTGTCGGACGGTGGCCCCATCGACTACGACACGCTGGTCGTCGCAACGGGTGCCCGGCACAGCTATTTCGATCACCCCGAGTGGGCGTCGATCGCCCAGGGGCTCAAGACCATCGAGGATGCCACCGAGATCCGGCGCCGGATCCTCATCGCGTTCGAGGCCGCGGAGCGCGAGGCGGATCCGGACCGGCGGCGCGAGTGGATGACATTCGTCATCGTCGGCGGCGGGCCGACGGGCGTGGAACTGGCCGGCGCCATCGCCGAGATCGCTCGAGACACCCTCAAGCGCGACTTCCGCGCGATCCGGCCACCCGATGCCCGGATCATCCTGGTCGAGGCCGTCGACCGCGTTCTCCCGACCTATCCGGTGGGACGGTCGGCATCGGCGCGCGAGCAACTCGAACGCCTTGGCGCGACCGTCCGGCTCAAGACCCGCGTGACCGATATGGATGACCGCGGCGTGCGCGTCGACACCGAGGGCGTCGACGAGACGATCCCGACGCGGACCGTGCTCTGGGCCGCGGGCGTCCAGGCCTCATCCTTCGCCGGCGTGGTCGCCGAGGCGACCGGCGCCCGGACCGATCGGGCGGGGCGCGTGATGGTCTGGCCGGATCTGACCGTGCCCGAACACCCCGAGATCTTCGTGACTGGTGACGCGGCGGTCCAGCCCTGGAAGGAGGACCGCTCGACGCCGGGCGTGGCCCAGGGCGGCATCCAGGGCGGTGGCTACGTCGCCAAGGTCATCCGGCGCCGGGTCCTGGGCCGGCCACACGAGCTGTTCCGCTACCGCGACAAGGGCGACGTGGCGGTCATCGGGCGGCTGTCGGGCGTCAGCAACGTCGGCTGGCTCGGGCCGTTGGGCCAGCAGAGCGGGTTCGTCGCCTGGCTGCTCTGGCTCGGGATCCACATCGTCTACCTGATCGGCTTCGCCAACCGCATCGTGGTCGTCACGCGCTGGGCGTGGACGTTCGTGACGCACGGCCGGAGCACCCGGCTGATCACCGGCGCCACCCTGCTCCCCGAGATCGTCGTCCCGGAACCGCCGGTGCTCCGGGACCCGGAGGCGGAGGAGGAGGACGACCGCGGTGCCGTCGCGCAGCCGGTCGGTCTCGCAGGCGATCGCGGCTAGCCGACGCGTGCACTGGGTCCCTCGGTTCCCACGTGCACCGGAAATCCCCGGATGACAGGCCGTTTGCAAGGTGGCGCGGTTGACCATTCGGGCTAGAGGACCGATGGTACGGAAGTCCTTATCGCGCCTCGACTGCAGTTCCTCGGGGGTTGCTCGATTGCTCCACACCGTTCGGCGATATCTCAGCGCGTTCGCGATCGCGGCTCTCGTCGCGCTCTCGATGCCGCTGTCGGCCGCGCCGGTCTACGCCGAGTCCCCAGCGACCGTCCCCACCCACTTCCGTGACGAGCTCGTCTGGGACGGGCTGACGTCACCGACCGCGGTCGCCTTCGCCCCGAATGGCCGGGTGTTCGTCTCGCAGAAGAACGGCCGGATCAACGTCTACGACAGCCTGACCGACTCGACGGCCACCCAGTTCATCGATCTCACCAGCGATGTCATGAACTACTGGGATCGCGGCCTGGTTGGCCTGGTGGTCGACCCGGACTTCCCCACGCGACCGTACGTCTACGTCGCCTACACCTACGACCACATCCTCGGTGACCCTGATCCGGCGCCGAAGTGGGGGATCGGGCAGCCGTCCGACCCGTGCCCGACGCCGCCCGGTGGCAACACCGACGGCTGCCTCGTCTCGAGCCGCGTGGAGCGTCTGACGGTCAGTTCCAACGGCACGGGCAACAGCGTCTCGGCGCGCAAGGTGCTGGTCACCGACTGGTGCCAACAGTACCCGAGCCATACGATCGGCACGCTCGCGTTCGGGCCCGAAGGCGCGCTCTACGTGTCCGGTGGCGACGGCGCCAGCTTCGATGAAGGGGACTGGGGCCAGCTCGGTGGGACGAATCCGCCGGGTGGGCCGTATATCACGCCCCAGAATCCCTGCGACGATCCGCTCAACGAGGGTGGCGCGGTCCGCGTCCAGGACTACCGGACCAACGGGGATCCGATGGGACTCGATGGGACGATCATCCGGATCGACCCGGACACCGGTGACGCCTGGCCGGACAACGCGAACGCCGGCAATGCCGACGACAACAAGGCCCGCACGATCGCCTACGGCCTCCGCAACCCGTTCCGGATCACGATCCGCCCGAACGGCCACGTCTGGATCGCCGATGTCGGGTGGAGCGCCTACGAGGAGATCGACCGGATCACCGATCCCGACGCCGCCCCAAAGAACTTCGCGTGGCCGTGCCTGGAAGGGAACGAGGCGCGACCGCAGTACGAGAACGTGCCGCTGTGCACGACGCTGACCTCCCCGGCCGCGCCGATGTTCGAGTACTGGCACGAGAGTGAGATCGTGAGCGGCGACGGCTGCACGCCCGGCAGCAGCTCGATCACCGGGATCACGTTCGTCAAGTCCAACAGCAACTACCCGGGTCGCTACGACGATGGGCTCTTCTTCACCGACTGGAATCGTGGCTGTATCTGGTTCGTGCCCGACGGTGGCGGGAACCCGGACTTCGGGGCTGTCGAGAAGTTCGCGGACCTCCGCCGCGACACCGAGATCGACGGCGGCGCCGTCTACCTCGGGATGACGCCGGCCGGCGACTTGATCTACGCGGACTTCAATCGCGGCGAGGTCCGGGCCATCCGCTACTACCCGGTCAACGCGAAGCCGAACGCCAACTTCACCGCGACGCCGTCCTACGGGAAGCTCCCGCTGACCGTCAAGTTCGACGCCAGCGGTTCGACCGACCCCGACGGGAACGCGATCACGTATGCGTGGGACCTCGACGGTGACGGCCAGTACGACGACTCCACCGCCAAGAAGCCGAGCCGGACCTACTCCTCGCTCGCGAGCACCGTCGTGAGCCTGCGCGTCACGGACAATGGCGTCCCGTCGGAGTTCGATACCGCGAGTAAGACGATCTATGCGGGGTCGTGGGCCCCGGTCATCTCGATGACGAAGCCCAAGTCATCGGTCACGTGGGAGCAGGGGACGGTCATCCCGTTCGCGGCGACCGCGACCGATGAGGATGGGTCGATCGGCGCGTCGGGATTCCGCTGGGTCATCAGCATCAGCCACTGCCCGTCCAACTGCCATCTCCACGAGGTCGAAATCGTTCGACGGGGTGAGGTCGGGCTCGTTCACCGCGCCGTTCCACGAGTCGCCGAGTTCGATCGTCGTCAAGCTGACGGTGACCGACGCCGATGGCCTTTCGACGGTCAAGACCCGCACGCTCGCGCAGAAGCTGCCGTTCACCGACATCGCGAATTCGACGTTCGTCGACGACATCGTCTGGCTGGAGGCGCAGGGGATCACGTCCGGCTGTACCGCGACCAAGTTCTGTCCCAACGACCCCGTGAGCCGCGGCCAGATGGCCTCATTCCTCTCCCGCGCCTTCGACCTGCCGTCGGCGAGCAAGAACTACTTCACCGACGACAACAGCAACAAGCACGAGAAGAACATCAACCGTCTCGCCAAGGCGGACATCACCCGCGGATGCACCGCCACGCGATTCTGCCCGAACGACAACGTCAGCCGCGGCCAGATGGCCTCGTTCCTGGCCCGCGCCTTCGACCTGCCGTCGGCCACCAAGAACTACTTCACCGACGACAACAGCAACCAGCACGAGAAGAACATCAACCGGCTCGCGAAGGCCGGGATCACCAAGGGTTGCACCCCGACAAGATTCTGCCCGAACAGCATCGTGACCCGCGGGCAGATGGCGGCGTTCCTTCACCGCGCCTTCGGGGACGGCTGATCGTCAGAGCTCGCTCTCGCGTCGGCGCTCGCTGACACGGATCGGCGTGTACGGCACGTAGGCTGGCCACCACGTGGCCGCGTCCACGGCCGCGCCCGCGGCGTCGCCGAGCCGGTCGTGCGCGACCGCGGTCGCGATCCGTCTCGAGACCGCGCGCAGATCGGCGATCGGTGGATAGAGCGCTCCCTGCGCGAGCCGACCCTCCGTCACGGACGCCGCGAGCGTGTGCGCCGCGGTCAGGAACATGGCGTCGGTCACGGTGGGTGCCTCGGACACGATGGCCCCGAGCCCGACGCCCGGGAAGACGAACGCGTTGTTGGCCTGCCCGATCTCGACTGACCGGCCGTCCCAGGTCTCGGCGTCAAACGGGGAGCCGGTCGCGATGAGCGCCCGGCCATCGGTCCAGGCCAGCAGATCCGCCGGAATCGCTTCCGATGCCGAGGTCGGATTCGAAAGCGGCAGGAGGACGGGTCGCGGCGTCGCGTCGGCCATGGCCCGCACCGCCCCCTCGGTGAACGTGCCGGCCACACCGGTGACCCCAACGAGCACGGTGGGGTTCAGGCGGCGGACCGTCGCCTCGAGGTCGGGGATCCCGTCGACGGCGACGACGGCCAGTTCGCGCTTGGTCGCGTCGAGGTCCGGACGGCCCGCATGGACGAGTCCACGCGAATCCACGAGGGCGATCGCCTTGGCGATGTCGGGTTCGGCCATCCCAGCCTCGCGCATCGCCAGGCGGAGCAGTCGCCCGATGCCAACGCCCGCGGCGCCGGCGCCCACGACCACGACCCGGGTCTCGGCGAGTGTCCCACCGGTAGCCCGAAGACCGGCCAGCACGCCCGCCACGACCACGGCGGCCGTCCCCTGGACATCGTCGTTGAAGGACGGCACCCGGTCGCGGTAGCGGTCGAGGAGGCGGAGCGCGTTGGCCTGTTTGAAGTCCTCGAACTGGATGAGGCAGCCGGGCCAGACGGTCTCGACCCCGTCGACGAACGCCTCCACGAGCGCGTCGTACTCCGCGCCGCGTAGCCGTGGGGCTCGATAGCCGAGGTAGAGCGGGTCGTCGAGCAGCCACGGATTGTCGGTCCCGACGTCGAGCGAGACGGGGAGCGTCAACGACGGGTGGATGCCGCCGGCGGCGGTGTAGAGCGCGAGTTTGCCGATCGGGATCGCCATGCCGCCGGCCCCCTGGTCACCCAGTCCGAGGATTCGCTCGTTGTCGGTCACCACGATGAGGCGGACGTCCTCGAACGGCCCCTGGCGGAGGAGTTCCGGGATCCGGTCGCGGTCCGCGGGGGTGATCCACGTGCCGCGCGTGCGCCGGATGATGTGGCTGAACTCCTGGCATGCGCGGCCCACGGTGGGCGTGTAGACGATCGGCAGGAACTCCTCGAGGTGCTCCGCGAGGAGGCGGTAGAAGAGCGTCGCGTTGCGGTCCTGGAGGGCCGCCAGCCCGATGTAGCGCTCGAGCGCGTCGTCCTTGCGGCGCAGGTGTTCGAGCTCGAGTTCGACCTGCTCGTCGATCGAGAGGACGCGGTCCGGGAGAAGGCCGCGGAGCTGGAACGCCTCGCGTTCGTCGGGCGGGAAGGCGAGGTCCTTCGTCAGGAGGCGGTTGCCGAGGAGCGCGGGACCCGCCAGCCCGATCGCCGCGGGTCGACCGGCCGCGACGTCATCGAAGGGGACGGGGAGGGGACGCACGCCCCGGAGGATAGCCGCGCGGGGCGACGTCCCGTCGGCGGACCCGGCGGCGAGCCCGCCCGACGTCAGGCCCCGGGCCCAGCTCCATTGACCACGAGCACGCCCACCATCCCATACGCCTCGTGGCCCGGCAGGTGGCAGATGAACGCCTGCGAGCCTTCCGCGCTGAAGATGACGGTGGTCGTCCGCGTCTGGCCCGCCGGGATCGAGATCTCCGTGGGCCGAGCGCCGTGGACCGGTTCGGTGCCGGTCCGGTGTCGCTCATGGTTCGCCGCGTCGCCGACGATCCACTCGTGGTCGATCGGGTCCGTGTTGTGGAGCACGATGGTCACCGGCACCCCGACCGGGACATGGACCACGTCCGGCCCGAACCGCGAGTAGTGGATGTCGATGGTGACCGTCGCGGGTTCGAGACCGGGCGCGTTCGACCAGGCGGCCGCCACCCCGGCGACCCCGAGCGCCATCGCGATGCCCGCCAGCAGGCGGAGCATGGTCAGGCGAGCCCGATCGGCGACTTGCGCCGCATCAGGAGCACGATCGCCCCGATCCCGCCGACGCTGAAGAGGATCGCCGCGAGGATCCGGGCGCCGGCCTCGCGGCGAGCGGCGGACTGGAAGGCGGTGGTCGCGGCCTGGGAGGGGGTGTCAAGACCGGCGGCGACACGGGACGGCAAACCGGCACCGGACGCATCGATCGCGAGGTCATAGGTCAACTGGGACGCCGACGCATCGATTCGGATCTTCGACAGCCACGCATCCTGCGGGATCCACTCCATGCCGCGATCCGAACGAAGGTCGGCGAGGAGTTCCTTGGACGCGGGCTGGCTCGTGGTCAAGGCAAGGCCGTTGTCGCGGTTCGGGATCGGGAGCAGGTTCGGGCGACGGTCGGTCATCAGGTAGACATCGGCCTCGACCCGCTCGAGGCCGGTCTTGCCGAGACCGAGGATGCGCAGCGGGACCCACGGATCGTCCGTGGGAATGGTCACATGGACCGGCGTGCCGTCGCCGATGCCCTGACCGCGCTCGGCCGCCGCATCGGCGTCGAAGACGGCCGCAAGGAAGATCGGGCTGCGGACGGCATAGAAGTCGAGCACCTCGGGGGCGTCGGGCGGCAGGCGGAACCCGTTCTCTGTCGCCCACTTGCCGACGGCATCGCCACCACCCCGGAGGATCGTGATGTCGAGCGCGTCGATCTGGACCTCCATCAGGACCTCGGCCTCGCCGGATGCGCGCGCGGCCAGCGTGTCGAAGCCCACGGCGAACGGCAGCGGCGGTTCGGTCTCGCGGATGAGGCGCTGGAGCGTCCAGTCGCCGCCCTTCTCGACCTTTGACGGGACCCCGGGGAGGGGCGTCAGGCTGCCGAACGAGCCGCCGCCACCGGCGAACTGGAACGCGGTGACGTAGTGCTCCACGCCATCGTGGAAGCCGGCAAAGGTGGTCGTCCGGAGCAGGTTCACCGCGCCGTTGGGACCGATCAGGCCACCGCAGGCGAGGACCGGCCCGGCGACGAGCGCCGTGAGGACGAGGGCGGCCGTGATGCCGAGGCCGCGTCGCGCGAAGGTTCGGGTCATCGTGGACCCTCCGTCGAGGCCCCGGCGTCAGCGGGCCGGTGCGCTTGGGGCCCTAGACTCCGCCGCCGTTGGCTGGGTTCCCGGGTCGTGCCGCGCAGGATTCGTGCCCGGCGTACGTTCACGCGTCGATCGGCCGCCGCCAGACGCTCCTTATGTCGTCGCCCGTGACACGGGCGGTCCCTAGCCGCGCCGGCTCTATGCCGGGCGTTCGTTCCCGCGTCGATCGGCCGCCGCCAGACGCTCCTTATGTCGTCGCCCGTGACACGGGCGGTCCTTGGCCGCGCCGGCCCGCGAGCCCGCCCCCGCAGGGCGTTCCCGTGGTGCGGGCCACGAGATAGGACGCCCGCTGCGCGAGCCCACCCGCGCGCCCACGGAGGCGCCCCGCCCCCGCAGGGCATTCCCGTGGGGCGGGCCACGACGTAAGGACGCCGCTGCGCGCGCCCACGGACGCGCCCACCCGCGCGCCCGCCCACGCCCCCCGCCCCGGCACGGGTCCCACCGCGTCGTAGCCCCATCAAGCCGGTGGCGAGATCCCGTCGCCTGTGCGACCCTCGGGGCATGACGGCGATGACGCGCGCCCGCCTGACCCTCGGGCTGCTCCTGTCGGCCCTCTTCGTCGCGGCGCCAGCTACCGCCGCAGCCGCCGACTTCCCGGCCAAGGACAGTCGTTACCACTCGTACGACGAGATGGTCCAGGTCCTCCAGGACGCCGAGGCCGCCTACCCGGACATCGTCGATGTCTTCTCGATCGGCCAGAGCTACCAGGGCCGCGAGCTGTGGGCCGTGAAGGTCTCCGACAACGTCGCGACCGACGAAGCCGAGCCGGAGGTCCTCTTCGACTCGCTCCACCACGCTCGCGAGCACCTCAGCCTCGAGCAGACGCTCGCGATCCTACGCTGGCTCACCGAGGGCTACGCGACGGACGAGCGGATCACCGACATCGTCGACAGCCGCGAGATCTGGATCATCCCGTCGGTCAACCCCGACGGGGCGGAGTGGGACCTGACGGGCGACCCGTATCGCGAGTGGCGCAAGAGCCGCCAGCCCAATGCCGGTTCAACGCACCGTGGCACGGACCTCAACCGCAACTACGACTACAAGTGGGGCTGCTGCGGTGGATCGTCCGGGTTCACCGGCTCGTCCACGTACCGTGGCCCGGCACCGTTCTCGGCGCCGGAGACGAGCGCCATGCGTGACTTCATGTTGAGTCGTCGCGTGGGCGGCCACCAGCAGATCCAGGTCGCGATCAGCTTCCACACGGCGGGCGAGGAGGTCCTCTGGCCGTACGGCTACACCAAGACCGACATCCCGCGGGACATGACCGTCGACGACCACGCCGCGCTCAAGACACTCGGCAAGCGGATGGCGGCCCGGAATGGCTACACGCCCAAGCAGTCGAGCAGCCTGTACATCACCGACGGCGACGAGATCGACTGGGCGTACGGCCGCCAGCGCATCTGGATGTACACGTTCGAGCTCTACCCGAGCTACGGGAAGGACCACTCGCCCGGACGCCATTACCCGCCCGACGAGCTGATCGAGCGCGAGACCGAGCGCAACCGGGACGCGATCCTGTACCTGATCGAGCACGCCGGGTGCCGGTACTCAGTGATCGGCAAGGCGAAGACGCACTGCGGGCCGATCTTCGACGACTTCGAGACGCCACGCGGTTGGGACGTCGATCCGCTCGACACTGACACCGCGACCGATGGCACCTGGGAGCGCGGCAACCCCAAGGGAACGGACTGGCAGTCGACGACGGCCACGTCCGGATCGCGGGCGCTCGTCACCGGCAAGGCCTCCGGCGGCGCCGCGAAGGCGAACGACCTCGACAGCGGCGTGACCTCGATCCGTTCGACCGCGGTGGATCTGCCCGCGGAGACCGGCGACCTGACATTCCGCTATTGGTTCGCGCACGCCGCGAACTCGTCGAAGGCTGACTCCTTCCGCGCCTTCGTCGAGCAGGAGGACGGGACCCGAACGCTCGTCGAGCAGGAGCGTGGGGCCGCGAACCGGGACAAGCCCGCCTGGAAGAGCGTCAGCGTGTCGATGGCGCCGTGGGCCGGTCAGACGATCCGCATCGTGTTCGAGGCGGCGGACCTCGGGCGAGCGAGCATGGTCGAGGCCGCGGTCGACGACGTCCGGATCACGCGACCCTAGGAGAGCGGCAGCTCGACACGGAACGTGGTCCCGCCACCGGGCGGGGAATCCACAGTGATCGACCCGCGATGCGACTCCACAAGCCCGCGCGCGATCGCGAGACCCAGCCCAGAACCACGGGACGACTCGCCCTTCACGAACCGGTCGAAGACGTGCGGCAGCAACGCCGGATCGATGCCCGGCCCGGAGTCCCGGACCGTCAACACGATCCGTGCCTCGTCCACGGCCCCACCCAGCACGATCGATCCGCCCCGCGGCGTGTGGCGCAACGCGTTGGCGACCAGATTCGTGAGGACCTCGCGGATCCGGACCGGATCGAGCTCGAGGATCGGCAGGTCATCGGGCGCATCGGTGGTGAGCGCCACTCCGGCTGCCTCGGCCGCGGGTCGGAATGAGCGGGCGACGTCGCCGAGGAGCAGATCCGGGTCGGTCGCCTCGAGATGGAGCGTCAGCGTGCCCGCCTCGGACAGCGCGACGGTGCGCAGGTCGTCGATCAGCCGCTCCATGACGCGGGTCTCGTCGAGGATGGTCGAGAGGTGGGCCGCGTCGGGCGGGTAGACGCCGTCGATGATCGCCTCGAGATTGCCGGTGATCACGGTGAGCGGCGTGCGCAGCTCGTGGCTGACGTCGGCGAGGAGCGTGCGCCGCTGGTCCTCGTCGGTCTCGAGCCGCGCGACCATCGTGTCGAAGCCGCGGGCCAGCTCCTGGACCGGTCGCATGTCCGATCGTGTCCGACCGACGCGAGCGGTGTAGTCGCCGTCCTGCACGCGACGCGTCGCGGCGAGCATCCGGTCGAGATCGCGAGCGGCGCCGATCATCCCGCGCATCAACGCGCTGATGATGCCGAAGACCACGATGAGGGCGATCAACACGGGGAGTGGCCCGAGACTCGAGAGCAGCGTCGCGAGCGCCGTCAGGATCGACGCGACGATGACGAAGAACAGGAGTCCGAAGAGGCAGCCGAACCCCTGGCGCCGACGCCACGGCGGACCACCCGGTCGATGACGATGACCAGGGTCGCGGTGGCCCTCGTGCCAGCGCAGCTCCGCGCGCCACGGCGGTCCCTCACGGCGCCCGCCGCGGTCCGCGCGCGGTGGCGGCTGATCGGTCACGCGTCGGCCCCGCGATCGTCCGCGAAGCGATACCCGACCCCGTAGACCGTGAGCACGTACCGCGGCTCGCGCGGATCGGGCTCGATCTTGCGGCGCAGGTTCTTGATGTGCGAATCGATCGCCCGCTCATACGACTCGAACGCGACGCCGCGCAGCGCATCGAGCAACTGCGAGCGCGTGAAGATGCGACCGGGGCTCGCCGCCAGCGTGGCGAGCAGCTTGAACTCGGTCGGGGTCAGCTCCACGGCCCGGCCGCCCACCTCGGCCCGCATGCGGGGGACGTCCAGCACGACATCGTCGGCGCGGATGCGGTCCGAAGGCGCCGTGACGTGCTCGGATCGGCGCAGCACGGCCTTGACCCTCGCCACGAGCTCCCGCGGCGAGAACGGCTTCGTCAGGTAGTCGTCGGCGCCGAGTTCGAGGCCGAGGAGCTTGTCCAGTTCGTCGTCCCGTGCCGTCAGCATCACGATCGGAATCGTGCTGTCGCGCCGCAGCTCGCGGGTGACGTCGAGGCCGTCGAGGCCCGGCAGGCCGATGTCGAGCACGACCAGGTCCGGTCGCTGGCGCCTCGCCGTCTCGAGCGCCGTCCGCCCGTCGGCAGCGGTCAGCACGGCGAACCCCGCGTATTCGAGGTAGTCGCGGGCAAGCTGGACGATCTTGGGTTCGTCGTCGACGACGAGGACGGTTCGCATCATGGCCATCGTAGGGGTGTGGGGATGGATCGGGGATCCGGCGGGGGAACGGATGCGCCCCCGGGGTTGATGCCCGGGGGCGCGGTGGAGGAGGGACAGGTCGACGCTAGCGGGCGTCGGTGGTCGTCGAGCCCGGCGCATCGCCGGATCGACCGGTCGACGACGTCGGCGCGTTCGGATCGTGGGCCTCGCGGTGCCAGTCCTCGAACGTGCCGTGGAACCGGTCGCGCATGCCGTTGGGCGCGTCTGACCCCCAGCCGCGGCCCCAGCCATGCCCCGACCCGTGCTGGCCGCGACCGCGACCACCCCAGATCAGGCCACGGATCAAACCGAAGACCAGCAGCAAGATCAGGACCGTGCCGAGGAACCCGAAGAACCCGGGTCCGCCGTGGCCCCAGCCGTAGCCGTACGCGTAGGCCGGCGCGACGGCCGGATTGATGATCGTGGCGCCGTCGGCGACAGCCTGGGTGACGGCGGTGGACAGACCCGCCTGGTAGGCGGTGGTGGCGATGGCTCCGGCGCCGACCGCGAGGACGGCGATGAGGAGGATGGCGGCGAAGGTGCGGCCCATGGTTCATGACTCCTTGATGTGGTGGTTGATCGTGGTCGGGAGCCCTGGTGGATCCCGTCTGGTCATCACCTTCGCGCGGCCGTGTGGAGCGGATATGGAGACGTGATGGCGGTCGCGCGGATGTGGCACGCTCGCGGCACGCATGAAGCCCGCCTCGCTCGTCGCCGCCATCGACCAGGGGACCACCAGCAGTCGCTGCATCCTGTTCGACCGCGCCGGGACCATCGTCGCGAGCCACCAGCTGGAGCACCGCCAGATCACGCCACGGCCCGGCTGGGTGGAGCACGATCCGCTCGAGATCACCGAACGGGTGTGGGACGTGGTTCGCGGGGCGTTGCGGGGAGTCGATGGGGGTGCCGATCCGCGGGCTCTCGCCGCCGTCGGGATCAGCGACCAGCGCGAGACCACGGTCGTCTGGGATGCACGGAACGGGGAACCGGTCGGGAACGCGATCGTGTGGCAGGACACTCGGACCGCCGAGGCCGCGGCCCTCCTCGCCGCCGCGGACCCCGCGGGCATCGACCGATTTCGGGCACGGACCGGGCTGCCGATCTCCACGTATTCGTCGGCTCTCAAGCTCGCCTGGATCCTCGAGCACCTCGACGACGACCGACGACGCGACGCCGATGCCGGCCACCTGCGCTTCGGCACCATCGACACCTGGCTGACCTGGCACCTGACGGGCGGGGCCGACGGCGGCGTCCACGTGACCGACGCCACGAATGCGAGTCGGACGATGCTTATGGACCTCGAGCGACTGGCCTGGGACGACGCGATCCTCGACGAGCTGGCGATCCCTCGGGCGATGCTCCCCGCGATCCGGAGCTCGTCGGAGGTGTACGGCGTCGGGGCCTCGGGCACGCCGATCGAGGGCGTGCCGCTGTCGGGGATCCTCGGTGATCAGCACGCGGCGCTTCTCGGTCAGGCCTGTACGCAGCGCGGGCAGGCCAAGTGCACGTACGGCACCGGCTGCTTCCTGCTGCTGCACACCGGCGAGACGCCGGTCGCCTCCGGTCACGGGCTGATCACAACCGTCGCGGCGAAGCTCGGTGATGCCCCGGCGACCTACGCGCTCGAGGGGTCGGTGGCTGTCGCCGGGTCGCTGATCCAGTGGCTGCGCGACGACCTCGGGATCATCGACGACGCGGCCGAGATCGAATCGCTCGCCCGTTCCGTGCCCGATTCAGGCGATGTCGTGTTCGTGCCCGCGTTCAGCGGCCTGTTCGCCCCGCACTGGCGCCCCGACGCGCGGGGTGTCATCGTGGGTCTGACGCGCTTCGCCACGAAGGCCCACATCGCCCGAGCCGCGCTCGAGGCGACCGCGTACCAGGTCCTCGATCTCGAGACGGCCGTCGCCGCGGACCTCGGGGAGCCCCTCGGCGGCGATCTGCGCGTCGATGGGGGCATGATCGGGAACGAGTTGCTGATGCAGTTCCAGGCCGACATCCTGAACCGGCCCGTCGCGGCGCCACCCATCGCCGAGACCTCGGCCCTTGGCGCCGCCTACGCTGCGGGTCTCGCGGTCGGGTTCTGGAGCGGCCTGGACGAGATCCGGGCGCTCGACCGCGTGGATCGGCGCTGGGAGCCGAGCATGGATGCCACGGAACGGGCGACCGGCATCGCCCGCTGGCACAAGGGCGTCGAACGCTCGCTGGGTTGGGCATGAGCGTCGCACGAGCCGGCATGATCGGCGCGGCGACCCTCACCGCGGAACAGATCGGGGCGATCAACCGCTTTCCGGACGACAACCCCAACCCGGTCATGCGCATCGACGCCGATGGGCACCTCATCTACGCGAACCGGGCGAGTGACGGCGTCCGTCGGGCGATGGGTGTCGAGGTGGGCGACGCGGTCCCGGCGGCCATCGTCACGGACCTCGAGGCGGCCGGCGCGCGATCGGGGTTCGTCGAGTTCGTGTGCGAGAACCGGACCTACGCGGTCTGGCCGATCCCCATCACGGACATGAACTTCACGAACCTCTACGGGATGGACGTGACGGCGGAACGGGCGATCGTGAAGTTCCCGGACCAGAACCCTAATCCCGTCCTCCGGCTCCGCCCCGACGGCACGCTGGTCTACGCCAATCGCGCGAGCGCCGGGCTGATCGATGGGCTCGGTCTCGACGGTCGGCGAGCCGGTCCCGGACGACCTGCGCGCGCTCCTGCTCGATCCGGCGCGCCTCGGCGGCGGCACGAGCGTCGAAGTCGAATCCGGCGGCCGGACGTACGCGCTGCTGGCGGTCGATGTCCCGGAGTTCTCGTTCGTCAACGTCTACGGCACCGACATCACCGCGGTCAAGGAGCAGGAGCGCCTCGCCCGCGAGAACCAGCGACTCCTGCTCAACATCCTCCCGGAGGCCATCGCCGACCGCCTGCGCGAGGGCGAGCCGCTCATCGCCGATCGGTTCGACGACGTCACGATGCTCTTCGCTGACATCGTGGAGTTCACGAAGCTCTCGGCATCGCTGACCCCGTCGGATCTCGTGACCGTCCTCAACGACGTGTTCACGGCCTTCGATGCGCTCGTCGACCACTACGGGCTCGAGAAGGTCAAGACCATCGGCGACGCCTACATGGTCGTCGGCGGGATGCACGAGACCGGCGAGGATCACACGCGACGCGTGGCATCGATGGCGCTGGATCTCGCCGCGGCCGTCGGCCAGATCGAGGCGGCGGTCCGACTCGGGATCACGTTCCGCATCGGGATCAACTGCGGGCCGGTGGTGGCGGGGGTCATCGGCACCAAGAAGTTCATCTACGACGTCTGGGGCGACACGGTGAACATGGCGAGCCGGATGGAGTCGAGTTGCGTCACGGGACGGATCCAGGTCACGCACGCGGTCATGGAGCGCCTCGGCGCCGAGTTCGAGCTCGAATCGCGCGGGCTCATCGACATCAAGGGCAAGGGCCCGACGCCCGCCTACTTCCTGGTCGGCCGGCGGTAGCCGAGGTTCGCGTCGGACCTAGCCGAGGCCTGCGTCGGCGGTACGGCGCCCAGGCCGGCCCCGGACCACCGGTGCCGATACGCACCACTTTCGGTCCGCCGACGAGCCCGTCCAACCTCGCCTGAGCGTGCCGGAGCGGTTGCGCGTTCCGTTGACCCTGGCCTACGGTGTCCTTACGCCCCGCCCGACATGTGCCTGTCTCACCGCGGGTCGTTCGCATCCACAAGGAGGACGTGCCAATGACGCGCAGGCTCACCCTGTTGCTCGGCCTGGTCCTGGCCGCATCACTCGCGCTCGTGCCCGCCGTGGCGGCGCACGGCAACCACCACCGGCCGCTCCCATCGACCATCGCGCTGCCCGACGGCTTCCAGCCCGAAGGCATCACCTCGGCCGGGCATCGGCTCTACGTGGGCTCGCTCGTGGATGGCGCCATCTGGAAGGGCAACGCCTGGACCGGTCACGGCCAGGTGATCATCCCCGGCGTCGAGGGCCAGATGGCCGTCGGCATCCATCTCGACTGGCGCGGACGCCTGTGGGTCGCCGGTGGTGCCGACAAGACGATCCGGGTCTACAACCCACGGAACGGGGAACTGCTACGGACCTACGGCTTCCCGACCGCCGGGTTCATCAATGACCTCGTCGTCACGCCATGGGGCATCTACGGCACCAATTCGTTCAACGCCCAGTTGCTGGTCGTGCCGCTCCGACCGTTCGGCGGGCTCACGGCCGTCGACAAGGCCAAGGTCCTGCCGATCACCGGTGACCTGACGACCCAGCCCGGGTTCAACTCGAATGGGATCGTCCGGCATGGCCGATGGCTGATCGTCGTCCAGACCAACGCCGAACTCCTGTTCCGCGTCAACCCGCGAACCGGCGCGAGCCAGATGATCGACCTCCACGGGTACAGCACCGACGGCGACGGGCTCCTCATCCGCGGACGGCATCTGTATGTCGTCCAGGGGGCGAAGGACCAGGTCGCGGTGGTGAAGCTGAACAAGCGGCTGACCGACGGCCGCTACGTGGGCTCGATCAAGCGGCCGAGCCTGGACGTGCCGTCGACCGGAACCTTCGCCTCGGGTCGGTTGTACGTTGTGAATGCCCGCTTCGGCGTGGCTGATCCGTCGACCGCCGAGTACTGGATCTCCAAGCTGCCGACCTGGCCGAACCGCCCGTAAGGGCTCTGGCCAAACGAGCGGGAAGAGCGCGCTGTCACCGCACCCGACCGCAAGCGTTCACCTCGGCCGAGCAATCCCCGCCCATGCGCGGAGCGTCGTTCCCCCAGACGGCGCTCCGCGCAGACTCGTTCTTGCGTGCTCGGCCGGCCGATATGCACCTTTCGCCACGCCGCCCGGCCGCGCGCTTCGTCGTGCCCTATGTCGTCGCCCGTCTGACGGGAACGCCAAGTTGAGGTTCGGGAACGCCAAGTTGAGGTTCGGGAACGCCAAGTTGAGGTTCGGGAACGCCAGGCGCGGTCCGGGAACGCAGCGGCGGGATCGATTCGCGCGTCGCGTCACCCCGGCCGATATCGGGCGACCTCGTCTCCCCGATTCCCGCGCGGCGGGTGACGACGTAGGGACCGCGCGGCGCGCCCGATCGTCAGGGTGTCGGTGCATACGATCCGCCGATGTGGCGGCGATCCCAGGGCGACCGGCTGTCCTACGCCCAGCGGGGGAGCGGGGCGAGGAACGCCACGATCGCCTCGGCCAGGCGCTCCGGGACTTCCATCCCGATCATGTGCGCCACGTCGGGCCAGATGACGGCCCGAGCGTCGGGGGCACCCGCCGCAAGGCGACGCGCGGTCACGGCGACGTCGGTGAAGTCGAGCGCGCCCGCGATCGCGAGCACGGGGCACCGCAGATCGCCCAGGCGGGCATCGGCCGGTGGGGTGAGCCGGACCGGTCGGCCACCGACATGGTCCGCCACATACAGCGGTCGATCCCAGGCGCGAACCGCCTCGCGGATCCACGACGGCGCCCGGCCCTCCGGCTGCCCCGGGCCATCTACCCAGACGCGGACGTCGATGTCAGCGACGGCGTCGGGGTCGATCGGGTCGGCCGATTCGAGGCGCTCCATCTCGTCGAAGAGCGCGATCTCGTCGGGCGTCGCGGGGCCCTCGAACCCGCTTAGACCGGCCCCGACACCCACAATAGCGACCACGCGCTCGGGGTACTCGATCGCCGTGTCGAAGCTGTGAACACCACCCATGGAGTTGCCGACGATGGCGACGCGACCGATCGCGAGGTGGTCGAGCAGCGCGATGACGTCGGCCCGATGCGAGAACTCCACGTCGTCGGTCGTCGATCGGCCCCAGCCGCGCATGTCGTAGCGGACCACGCGGTATCCGGCCGCGCCAAGGAGCGGTACCAGCCCGTCCCAGGCCTCCAGCTGCGCGATCCCGGCGTGGATGAGCAGGATCGGGGAGCCGTCGGAGGGCCCCTTGTCGCGGAACCGGAGGCGCCCGCCGGGGACGTCGAGGACGCGGTCAGTCACCGCGCAAGGATAGTCGCCCGAGTCGCCCGGATGATGCGTCGAGGCCCCGCCGACGCCGAGCACCCGTCGCCAGGTGGGCATCGGCGGGACGGCGACCCGGCTACATCAGCGCGTCGACCTGCACGACTTCGATCGATCCGCCGTAGGTGCGGTGCGGGCAGCCCGTCGCGATCGCGAGGGCGCCGTCGAACGAATCGGCCGCGACGACGGAATACCCGTTCACCGCGGAGCTGCCGTCGCCGACCGACCCGTCGGCCGCGATCGTCTTGGTGGTCGATGTGGGGTTCCCGGCATCGACGAGGCCGGTGCCCAGTCCACCCATCCAGTCGGTCCAGGCCTTCATGACCTTCTCACCCTCTTCGGGCGAGGACGGCATGCCGCCGCCGTGATACAGAAGCAGGTAGTTGCCCATCGTGGCTCTCCTCGTGCCTTGCGCACGCCATCTGACGTGCCCTCACCTCTACGACGAACGGGTTCCGGCCGAATCGACAGCCTTCGACGGCAACGGTCCGAACAGCCGATTCGACCAGATCGCGAACACGACGACCGCGACGCCGACGAGCACGAGGACGGCCGGCGCCGAGACGCGATCGGCGAGCGGTCCGGCGACGAGCGTCGGGGCGAGACTCGCCGCCGACACGACCGAAGCCAGCACCCCGAACACGCGGCCACGGACGTCTTCGGGAATCGATTCGAGCAGACCGGTCTGCGCTGAGACCGACGTGATGGCGTATGCGGCCCCGGCGATGAACGCGATGACCACGACGGCCGGAAGGAGCGGGAGTCCGGCATGGGTGATCGTCTGGGCACCGGCCGCGAGGATGCCGAGCAGGGTCGTCAAGCCGCCGAAGCCGATCAGCCCGATCTCGGCGGCGCGACGACGCGGCACCCCGCCGCCGAACCGCCGCAGACCGAACACGCCGAGGATCACGCCGATCCCGAGGGGCACGACGACGACCGCGAGCTGGTCGGGTTCGAGGCCCATCGTGAGGGCCAGCGCGGGCCCGAGCACGCCCAGCACGCCCGCGATGGACGCGGCGGCGGCGAGGTGGATGATCGGTCGGCTGATCTCGCGGTCGTGTCGGACGGTCGCGAAACCGTCGCGGAGATCGCGCAACGGCTGGAGCCACGTGTCGCGGCGCGACGCCCCGGATCGCTCCGCCGGCTTGTGCGAGGGCAGGCCGATGCAGGCCACGGCCGCGGCGATGTACAGCGCCGTGACCACGCCCAGCACCGCGGACGGCCCCGCGATCGTGACGAGCAGCGGCCCCGCGAAGGCGAACCCCACCGCGAACGATCCCTGGAGCGTCAGGTTGAAGATGCCCATGGCCGTCTCGAGCTGGCGGACCGGGACGACGCGCGGGATCATCGAGCCCTCGGCCGGGGTGAGGGCCACGCTCGTCAGGCTGACGCCGAGGTTGAGCGCCAGGAGGATCGGGACGTCGGCGCCGGCGAGGGCCAGGCCCGCCATGAGGATCGCGCGGACGACGTTCGGACCGAGGAGCGCCCAGCGCAGGTCCAGGCGATCCACGATCACCCCGGCGAACGGGCTCAGGAGGATCTGCGGCAGGACATATGTGGCCAGGAGCGCGCTCACGGTCGAATTCGAGCGCGTCGTGTCGAAGACGAGCACGGTCATGGCGAAGAGCGCCATGTTGCCGCCGACCTGGGTGGAGGCCTGGATGAACCAGAGGCGCGCGAACTGCCGATTGCGTCGGAGCGGCACGCGGCGGCGACGACCTGGCATGCGGTCACGATACGGCCGGGCGCGACGTCGTGATGGGACGGTGATGGGGAGGTGAGTCGAAGCGCCTAGACTGAGCGTGTGCCGTCACGCGATCCCGAACGCCTCCTCGACGACCTCAACGAGTCGCAGCGGGAGGCTGTGCTCGCGGTCGAGGGGCCGGTCGCGATCCTCGCCGGGGCGGGGACCGGCAAGACCCGCGTCATCAGCCGACGGACGGCGTATGCGATCCGGACCGGGTACGTGCCCGCGGACCAGGCACTGGTGGTGACGTTCACGGACAAGGCCGCGACCGAGATGGTGGAGCGCCTCCGCGAACTGGGACTCCCCGGAGTCACGGCACGCACGTTCCACGCCCATGCGCTGAGCCAGCTCAAGCACTTCTGGCCCTCGCGGCACGACGGCCAGCCCCTCCCGTCGATCCTGGACTCGAAGCTGCCGCTGCTCGTGCCGCTCGTCCGGGGATTGCCGGGTCACTACCGGTTCACGCCGGCCAAGGACATCGCGAGTGAGATCGAGTGGGCCAAGAGCCGGCGGCTGACGCCATCGAGCTATGAATCGGGCGCCCGTTCCGTGGCCCGCGAATCCCCGATTCCGATGGATCTCTTCGTCTCGATGTTCGCCGGCTACGAGCGTGCCCGGACCAAGGCGAACCGCATCGACTTCGACGACCTCCTGATCGAGACCGTCGAACTGCTCGAGCACGACGACGAGGCGGCCGAGACCGTCCACGCGCGCAAGTCGTACTTCAGCGTCGATGAGTACCAGGACACGAACGTGCTCCAGGAGCGGCTGCTCGAGCTGTGGCTGGGCGAGCGGCGGGATGTGGCCGTGGTGGGTGACGAGGACCAGACGATCTATACGTTCACGGGTGCGAGTAGTGAATATCTGACGGGTTTTGCGGAACGGCATACCGGCACCCGAGTGGTGACCTTGAGCGAGAACTACCGCTCGTCACCCGAAGTGCTGACGCTCGCCAATCGGCTGCTCGCGTCTGCCGGGCGGACCAAGCATCTCGAGACCACCCGGGCCGCCGGCCCCGAGCCACAGATCGTCCGCCACAACACCGAAGCCGGGGAGATGGCCGCGATGGTGGCCTGGATCCGCCAGCGGCTGGCCGACGGCACACCCGCCGCCGAGATCGCCGTCCTCGTGCGGATGAACGCGCAGATCGTGCCGGTCGAGGCGGCGCTGACGCACGCCGGCATCGCCTACCAGGTCCGTGGGCTGCGCTTCTACGACAGACCCGACGTCAAGGGCGCGATCGACCTCGTGCAACGGGCATCTGCCGCGGGCGATCTGACGGTGACCGGTCCGGCGTTGCGTGGCGCGGTGCGCGCCATCTGGGCGAAGGAGCTCGGCTACGACACCGATGACGCTGGTGGGGCTGGGGGCGCCGGTGCCGCAGCCGGGGCGGCCTGGCGTGCCGGCGAAGAGGCGCGCGAGCGCGCGGCGGCCCTCGATACGCTCCTCGACATCCTCTCCACGCAGCTCGGCGGCGACGGCGGCCTTGACGCGGCTGCGTACCTCGCCGAACTCGATCGACGTCGGAAGGGCGAGGCCGCGGGATCGGCGGAGGGGGTCAACCTGCTGACGTTCCATCGGGCCAAGGGGCTCGAGTGGGATGCCGTCGCGCTGCCGATGCTCGAGGATGGGTCGCTTCCGGTCCGCGGGGCGTTCGATGACGATGCGCTGCTCGAGGAAGAGCGGCGGTTGCTGTACGTCGGGATCACGCGGGCTCGGGTGCATCTCTTGATCTCGTGGGCGGCCGAGCGCGATTCGCGTGGGCGAACGACCCGACGCAATCCGAGCCGGTTCCTCGCAGATCTGCGTCCCCGACCAGCACAGCGCGTGGTCCAGTTGCCGGACCGGTTCGAAGCGGAACAGGCGGCGCGGCGGTCGATCCGCGCCGTGGCGTCGGCCGGCGAAGATCCCGCCAACGACGACCCGGTGATGGCCGCGCTCCGTGCCTGGCGCACGTCCCGTGCCCGGGAGGATGGGGTGCCGGCGTACATCGTCTTCCACGACCAGACGCTCGCCGCGATCGCCGAGATCAAGCCGATCAGCAACGCCGGACTGGCCCGGATCAAGGGCATCGGGCCGCAGAAGGTCGCCTCCTACGGCGAGGAGATCCTGGAAATCATCCGCCAGACCCGGTAGGGCGGCGCGCGTGGCCGGGCCGGCGCGGGCCGGGCGGGCCGGGCGGGCCGCGCGGGCCGCGCGGTCGAGGCGTCGGTCGGGCGCCCGTCGTCGCACCTTATGCACTGTTTCGACGTCCGACTGCGTCGCGGCTGCGGTATGCCCGTCGACTGCATAGAGCGTCCGAGGACGGCTGCCGCGTGGTCGCTGGCGGACGCGTGGTCGCGGGCGGACGCCCGCCCGACCGTTGATCGCCCCCAGCCCGACCGGCCGCCCCGCCGACCGGCCGCCCCGCCGCCCCGCCGCCCCGCCGCCCCGCCGCTCATGCAGTCGACGGGCATATGCCACTGGGCGCCGAGCTCGCGCGCGATGGCCGATCCGGGGTCATATGCAGTCGACGGGCATACGCCGCGCGCGGACCGGCCGGCCTCCGGAAAGGTGCATAAACGCCCCCATCGTGCCGGGCGGCCTGGTGCCGGACCCGCGCCTAGCGCCACGCCGGCCCACCCGGCGCCGCAGGATCTGGTGCCCGTGGGCACCGCCTGTGACAGACAGCTGGCACAAGGCTGGACCACGTTCCGTGCTGTCATCGGTGATCGCCCGGGATCGCCGAGCGGCTGATCGGGAGGGCACCGTCGATGGCAATCGACGCACGATCCGAACGGGAACATCCACTGGGCACGCTTGACCTGACTCGTGACCGTCGCTACGTTGACGGCAACGTCGCCCACCATCCTGGCGACGTCATGGTGGGGATCCCTTTGGTCGAGCGCGCGAAGTCGGCGCCCGTCCGTGAGGACGCGGTCGTCGATGGTCGGGGAGCGACGCGTGGCGAGGCAGCCGAACGCCTCGTCGTCGAGCGGCTGCGCGCCGTTCTCGGACCGCCGATCCGAGTGTTCGACAACGTCACGTGGCTCGCCCGCGATCACGGCTACGAGCGCCAGGGTGAGGCCGACGTCGTCATCGCGGATCCGGCGCGGGGCATCCTCGTGATCGAGGTGAAAGCCGGCGAGATCCGACGCGACAAGACCGGTCGGTGGCACGCCGGCCGCCCGCTCCCGCGCAGCCCGTTCGAGCAGGCGAGCGACAGCCGCTTCGCGCTCGTCGACAAGCTCTACGAGATCCCCGCGTGGCCGGCCGGCCTGAAGCCCATCAACGGGCACGCGGTCGCCTTTCCCGATGTCGACCTCGATTCGATGCACGGTCGACTCGGCCTTCTCGGCCCCGATGTCGATGTCGAGCTGATCGCCGACCAGTCGAGCTTCGTCGACGACGAGGCGGGTCGGCGCGAGCTTGTGGCCTTCGTGGATCGGGCGTTCGAGGTGTGGAGCGGGAAGGCGGGCGAGTCGGCGCCGGGTCGGGCGGGTGTCGATGTCCTCGTGTCGCTGCTGGAAGCGCCGTTCGAGCTGCGACCGATGCTGCGCAACGAGATCGCGGGCGGGGAGGGGACCGTCCTTCGCCTGACGACGGGGCAGGTCGCGACGCTCAACCTGCTGCGGGGCATCCGGCGGGCCGCCATCGTGGGTGGGGCGGGGACCGGCAAGACGCTGCTCGCGCTCGAGAAGGCGAGGCGGCTTGCGAGAGAGGGCTTTCGGACGCTGCTGGTCTGCTTCAACGCCCCGTTGTCGCGGATGCTCGCCGAGGACTCCGAGGACGTGATGCGCGAGACCGGGTTGCTCGACGTCAAGACGTTCCATCAGCTGTGCGAGGACCTGGGGCGCGAGGCGGGCGTACTGGGCGACCGTCCCGTGCCGGTTCCGCAGGACTGGTGGGATCGCACGCTGCCGGGCGCCCTTGATGACGCGATCGGGACGCTGGGGCCGCGGTATCACGCGATCGTCGTCGATGAAGGGCAGGACTTCGCCGACGTGTGGCTGCTGTCGCTCGATGGGCTGCTGATCGGCGGGCACGAGGACGTGCTGTACGTGTTCCACGACCCGGCCCAGGCCATCTATCGCGAGGACGCGGTGGCCGGGCTCGGGCTGCCGGAGATCCCGCTGGAGATGAACTGTCGGAACGCGCAGCCGATCCACGAGCTGGTCGCGCGGTTCGCCGGGCCGGGGATGGCGCCGATGGCGCTGCGGGACGACGGTCGGCCGCCCGAATTCATCGAGGCCGAGGGTGCTGCGGGGACCGTGGCGGCTCTCCGGGGCGTGCTCCATCGGCTGCGTGTCGACGAGGACGTGCCCCCGTGGCAGATCGCCGTCCTGACCGGGGCCAAGCTCGAGTCGTCGGCCGTGTGGGGCGTGCCGGGACGACGGTACGGGAACGAGGTCTTGGGCAATGCCGCGGTCGACGATGCGGGGCACAACATCGGGCTTGCCGCTCACCTCGTTCCGCAACTCCCCAGCGATGTGATCCTGTGCGACACGATCCGTCGCTTCAAGGGCCTCGAACGCCCGGTCATCGTGCTGGTGGAACTCGACGGCATCGACGACCCCGCGATCCTGCGCCGGTTGCTCTACGTCGGGGCGTCGCGGGCGCGGCAGCACCTGGTCGTCATCGGTTCGCCGGCCGTGCTGGGAGTCCTGCGCGGCAAGGCCGCCCCAAACCGCTCAGCGGCGAAGGTCGTCGAGGATCCGATGCCCGCCGATGCGACGCCAGCGGATCGCTGGCTCGCCGTCGAGGTCGATCCACTCGAACGTCGCGCGGCCGTCCGGACCGGCGAACGACCAGGTCATCTCGAAGATGCCCGGCGCGGACACGATGGCCTTGACCCGCAGCCGATCCGGGAACGGGGTGGGCGGCGTCGCGCGAAAGGCATCGCAGGCCGGGTTGAAGTCCTCGATCACGACCCGTCGGAAGGTGGTCCGCTCGCGTTTCGTCAGGCGCCGGAGATCCCCGTCGAAGGCCGGCGTGGTCTCGTAGCGCATCGTCTAGGACGGGTCGACGTCGGCGAAGAGCGCCTCCGCGGAGTCGTGGCGCGTGACCTCACCCCGAGCGACATGGTCATCCACCTCGCGCTCCATGCGCTGCCAGCGCTCCGTCCAGAACCAGACCTGGTCGGCCGGGACCGCGACGGTGGGATGCAGCTCGATGACGCCGTCGGGGCGCTCGACGATCTCCACCTGCATCCCCGGCTGATCGAGGTTGAGGCGGCGTCGGATGTCGGCCGGCAGGGCGATCAGGCCACGCCCCTGGATCGTCACGTACGTTCGGTCGTCACGCATGAATGGCAGCATAGCAGCATTGCTGTCATCCAGCCGTCGCTCGAACCCGAAGTCATCCATGCCCCGACTCTACCGAGCACCGCTTATCCGGGGCTTATCCCGTGACCACGAATCACGCCGTCGAGGCTCGGCTGCGCGGCGCCGTCTGGGGTCATCTCGTCGGTGACGCGGTCGGGGTGCCGTATGAGTTCGGACCGTCGAGGCCGGCGGCGGGCGTTCGGTTCGGCCACCAGGGCGCGCATCGTCAGCCGCCCGGGACGTGGAGCGACGACGGGGCGCTGATGCTCGCGCTGCTCGATTCGCTGCTCGACGTCGGGTTCGACCCCGCCGATCAGGGCACCCGCGCCCTCGCGTGGTATCGCGAAGCCGCCTACACGCCCGGCCGCGACGGCTATTTCGACATCGGGAACGCGACACGTTCGGCGCTCCTGGCCCTCGAGGCTGGCACGCCCGCGCTCGACGCCGGGCCAAAGGGCGAGCAGTCGGGCGGGAACGGGTCGCTGATGCGGATCCTGCCGCTCGCCCTGGTCGATCGGAAGGCGACCGACGCGCAACTGATCGAGCGGGCCATGCAGGCGTCGCGCGTGACGCACGGGCACGCCCGGCCACAGATCGCCTGTGCGCTGTACACGCTCATCGCCGTTCGGCTGATCCGTGGCACTGGCGGGCGATCGGCCGCGCTTCAGGACGCCCGCGACGCCCTTCGGTCACATCTCGTCGCGACTGGCGACGAACCGTCGATCGAGGCGCTCGATCACCTCGAGGCCTACACCGAGCGTGGCGGCCGCGGGCGCGTGTGGGACAGCTTCTGGTCGGCATGGGATGCCTTCGCCGGTGCAAGCGACTACCGCGACACGATCCAGCGAGCGGTCGCCTATGGCAACGACACGGACACCACGGCCGCCATCGCCGGTGGGCTCGCCGGGATCCGCTGGGGCATCGATGGCATCCCGCGAGCGTGGCTCGCCGGCATGCGGGGTGCGGACATCGTGGATCCCATGCTCGAGCGGCTGATCGCCTCGATGTATGTCGGACGTGGATCGAAGAACCCGATCCGCGTCGACGAGGTGCCGCTGCGACGCGTTCCGGGGCTGGCGGACGTTCCGGGCCGACTCGGGATGACCTTCCTACCAGGAAAGAACGGCGTCGCGGGCCGGGCCGGCGTCCATCGGCGCGACATGGGACAGGACGCCTTGACGCTGCTCGGCCTGCACGTCGAATGCGCTCGTCCTGCTGGTCGAGGACCACGAGCTGGTCAGTGCGAAGGCGACCGGCGTCAAGGACGAACTCGACGAGTACGAGATCGAGACCATCCGGTTCCCGATCGTCGACGCCAGCGTCCCGACCGACCGTCACGCCGTCGCGGCGCTGCTGGCCGACATCGAGACCCGACTCCGCGCCGGATCGTTCGTGGCGGTGGCCTGTATGGGCGGCCTCGGTCGAACCGGGACGATCGTCTCGTGCCTGCTCGCTCAGAACGGCCTCTCCGCCGATGCGGCGATCGAGCTCGCCCGCGAAACGCGCCACGGCGCCGTCGAGACCACGGGCCAGGAGCGCTTCGTCAGGGAGTGGGTCGCGTGACGACGGTCGCTCTTATCCCTTGCCACGCCTCGCCACACGATGCAGCCGACGGGCATACGCAACGAGGGGGACCACAAGCGACAGAATTCGTGCATATCACGACGGATCGGAAACGTACCGAGCGCGCGCCACGGAGCCAGCATGGCCGATGGTCAGGCGGCGCCCTCGGCGACGCGGCGGCCGGCGCTTCGAGCAGTCGGGGTCGGATACTCGTATGGCTCCCCGTTGTTGTGGCGCGCCCAGCGTTCGAGCCTGAGGTCCTGCCGAAATGCTGCCGCGTCACCCCGTTCGCGCCAGTTCGCAGTCGAGCGACAGCGTCCGCGGCGACCGGCCGCCTTCGACCGTAGCGATGATCGCCGGCCACGCCTCCAGCGTGGAATCGAACCGGGCGAGGACCTTGTTCGACGGGATCAGCCGGAGCGAGTACCCGACCGCCCCATCGATGCAGATCTCGGTCTTCTCGCCGGGCCTTCGGGCGCGGCGGTTCGGGACGAGTTCGACCTTGGAGAAGTCGATCTCGGGGATGAAGAACTCGTCGTCAGGGTCGAGTTTCGTACGCATGTCGTTCGCGCTTCGTGGCGCGCCGTGCGGAGATGATCCGCGGCACCGGGCCGCGTTCAGACGTTATCACCAGAATCAATCGCCCACTCGTGGAATAGCCGATCATCGCGTGGCGCTCGTCCTCCACATCGTGTCGGTGGTCTCGCCACGTTCGCAGGTGCTCATCGAGCTCGATCGTGTCCGCTTCCTCGAACGAGATGCCGTGCTTCGCCAAGTTGATGCGGGCCTTCTCGACGTCCCACTCGTACCGCGACATCGCGGGACGGTAGCCACCGGCCCTTACCTGGGGCTTACCTCGTGATCACCGCCGTTGGCACCGCACTGGCCATGCGCCTCACGGACGAGCAGCGCCGCATCATCGAATTGGGCGATGGGCCGCTGGTGGTCATCGCCGGGGCGGGCACCGGCAAGACGCGCGTGATCGTCGAGCGGGTTCGCTTTCTCCTGGAGAACCGCGACGACATCCTGCCCGAGCACCTGCTCGTCCTGACCTACAACGTCAAGGCGGCCAAGGAGCTCCAGACACGCCTCGATGACACGGTGGGCATCGGGATCCGCTCGCGGATGGCCGTCTCGAACTTCCACAGCTTCTGCCAGCGGATCCTGACCGAGAACGCCGCCGATGCCGGCCTGCCCCCGCGGCCCGACGTCCTCGACGGCGTCGCGCAGGTCCTGCTCCTCAGGGACATCGCGCCGAGCTTCAACCTCATCTACCACGATCCGCGCTGGGCCTTCGGCTCGATCGTCCAGCTCATCAACCGCGCCAAGGACGAGCTGGTCACGCCCGACGACTTCGATGCGTTCGTCGCCGAGGAGCGCCGCGTCTTCGAGGAGCGCTACGGGAGCTTCGAAGCCGCCGCCGACCGCCTGGCGCTCCAGGGCAACCTGAAGCCGCTTCGCGCGGTTCGAGGCGACTACGCGCGGCGTCCGAGCCAACGAGCGCGCCGAGGCACGCGGGGAGGAACGCACCTACCGCCCGGACGAGGCCGAACGGACGGCCGACCGCGAAGCCCGCCGGACCATCGCCGGCAACGGGCGCGCGATGACCCGAAACCAGATCGCCGCCGACGACCACCCGCGCATCGACGCGCTGGCCGCCACCTACGACATGGACGGCGCCGCGCTCGAAGTCCTTCGCCTGACCGAGCTCGCCACCGTCTATCACGCCTACGAGGTCGAGCTCGACCGACGCGGGGCCCTCGACTTCGGGGAGCAGATCGCCGCCGTCACGAAGCTCTTCAAGACCCGGCCCAACGTCCTGCGCCGCTGGCAGCGCCAGTTCCGCTACGTCCTGGTCGACGAGTTCCAGGACGCCAACATCGCCCAGATCGAGCTCATCGAGCTGCTCGGCCGGACGCCGGATCGGCCGGACAACGTCATGGTCGTCGGCGACGACGACCAGTCGATCTATCGGTTCCGCGGCGCCAGCTTCGCCGCGTTCGCCGAGTTCGACGCCCGCTTCGCCAAGCCGCCCACCCACGACCCGACCGCCACGCCGCCCGGCCCGCCGCCGCGCCTGCGCATCGAGCAGAACTTCCGCTCCGTCCGGCACGTCCTGACCGCCGCGAACCGCCTGATCGCGCGGAACGAGACCCGATACGAGCCGGACAAGCGCCTCACGACCGATCGTCACGACGGCGACCCCATCGAGCTCGTCGTGTGCGCGGGCGCCGAGGACGAGGCCGTCGCCATCGTCGACGCGATCAAGGCGATGACGGGGGAGGGGACCGGCCGATCCTGGACCGACGTCGCCGTCCTCTACCGCAAGCACAAGCACCGCGAGGCGATCGTCGCCCGGCTGCGCGACGAGGACATCCCGTACACGGTCGTCGGTGGGCTCAGCCTGTTCGAGACGCCGGAGATCCGCGACCTGGAGCAGGGGCTGCGGGCGATCGCGGACCCGCACGACGACGCCGCGCTCGTCCGGATGATGACCGCCGGCCCGTGGCGGCTCGATGCGCTGGAGATCCTGCGCGTGAGCCGGATGGCGAAGTTCGACCACTCGCATCTGCTCGAGACGATCAAGACCATCGTGGAGTCCGGGCAGCTCGAGGTGGACCAGGTCCCGGACCGCCACGAGGAGCCACAGACGGCCACGGTGGATGTCGCCGCCGGCACGCGCGCGAAGCTGCGCCAGCTCCTGGGCGCGCTCGACGAGCTCAACCCGCTGACGTTCCGCGAGGGGCCGCACACGATCCTGGAGCGCTTCCTCGAGCGGACCGGGCAGGTGCTGAGCCTGATCGCGGCGGACACGCTCGAGGCGAAGCGGACCGTCACGAACATCGCGAGCTTCCTGCGCTTCGCGGCGGACTGGCAGGCGGCCAACCCGAACGGGACGCTCGCCGGGTTCGTGGCGTACCTCGATGCCTACCAGGTCGCCGGCGGCGAGCTGCCGACGAGCGTCGAGCTGTCCGAGGACGTGGAGGGCGTCCGGCTCATGACGCTGTACCAGGCGAAGGGGCTGGAGTTCCCGATCGTCTTCGTCCCGAATCTGCTCGACGGGGAGTGGCCCACGAAGCCGAAGGGCGACGGCCTCTTCCCGCGCGAGCTGCTGCGCGAGGCCGTGCCGGCGGGCGACATCCACACGGACGAGGAGCGTCGACTGCTGTACGTCGCGATGACCCGGGCGCAGGACCGGCTCATCCTCACGACCCACGGCGGTCCGGCGGCGGCGAAGGCGGCGTCGCGGTTCGTCGGCGAGATCCTGGACGGGGCGGGGGTCGAGGTCCGACGTCGTCGACCGGACGGCGAGCGCGCGGTGGAGCCTGATGTCCGGGCCGAGCGACCTGGACGACGATGCTCGACGACGACCCGGGCGCCGACATCGACCGGCAGATCGCCGCGGTCCGGCGGGTCATGCCGCTGCCGACCGCCCGGGAGCGTCGGCTCGCGCTCCGCCTGCGAGCGAGCGAACTCGTCGGGCTCATGGAGGGGACGAACGCGCATCGACCCCGAGGCCGCCGCCGCCCGCGACGACCTGGCCGCGGAGCTGACGCGGGTCGCGCGATCGGCCGCGACCACCGCCGACGCCGCGCGCGCCCAGGGGCTGGACCCGCTGACCTTCCGCTCGATCGCGCTCGACACGGGCGCCGGGGCGAACCTGCTCCAGGTCGCGCCGCTGCCGGCGACGCAGAGCTACTCGTCGTTCCGGTCGTACGACGCGTGCCCGCTCCAGTACGCGTTCCAGTACGTCTACCGGATGCCGGCGCGCGACGAGCCGGTGGCGGCGTTCACGTTCGGGTCCACCGCCCACGCGGCGTTCGAGGCCTTCACCAAGGAGCGCCGCGAGCGTGCCGCGCGCGGGGAGCCGCCGCCCACCCGCGAGGACCTCGAGGTCGAGTTCCGCACGAACTGGACGCCGACCGGCTTCGGCGACAAGACCACCGAGGAGGGCTATCAGCGGCGCGTCGCCACCCTGCTCGACAACTTCTAGACCGCGGAGGTCAGCAGCCTCAGCGAGGCGCTCCACGAGGAGGCGTGGTTCGAGCTGACGCTGGATCCCGGCGATGGCTCGGCGCCGGTCGTCATCGTCGGCTCGATCGACCGGATCGACCGCCTGCCGTCGGGCGGCATCGAGGTCCTCGACTACAAGACCGGTCGCGTGCAGTCGCAGACGGACGTGGACGAGAGCCTCCAGCTGTCGATCTACGCGCTCGCCTGCCGGGACGCCCTGGGCCTCGGGACGCCGGAGCGGGTCACGCTCTACTTCACGGAGTCGGCGCTGCGGCTGTCCACGACCCGCACGGACGAGCAGCTGGACGCGGCGCGGGCGGACGTGCTGGCGCGGGTGGCGCGGATGCGAGCCGGCGAGTTCGCGGCGACGCCGTCGGTCAAGGCGTGCCAGTACTGCGACTTCAGGGCGATGTGCCCGGAGCGGGTGTGATGTCCGAGCGCCCTGGATCCGTCCGAGAACCATCCGATCCATGCGAGAAGCGAAGTCGACGCCAAGGAAGCGTTGTCCTGGCTGAGCTCGATAGGAGGGGCTTTCACGGCCTGGGTCACCAGGGAGCCCGCGGACATCACAGCCGAGCTCGAGGGCGTCCGCTGCTTCTTCGAGATAAAGAAGACGAGTCAGAAGATCGTCGTACTTCGGTGCCGCGACGCTGACAGAGTGGGAGGCGGCTCTTGCGCATCCCGGCCAATACTTCTTCCGTCACCGCGCAGTTGTCGGTCAGCGGCTAGGGTCTTCCATCAGTACTCAGGTGAGGAACTCATGCGGTTCAGCACCATTCCTCCGTTCAAGGTGTTCCTCCAATTCCTGTCGGAGGCGACCGCGCAGCACCTCCAACAAGCCGAATCAGCCGAAGCGTCAGACACGTCGCGACTGATCACATGGCGAGATGGCCGCACTGCTGCTGCAAGCTGCGAATGGCGGGGTCGGTCGATCGCTGGTTCGAGCAGTCCGACATGGCGACTTGCCGGGTGCTGAAGGAAACGACATGTGGGATCAGAACCGTGGCGACTGACGGCATCACTCCAGCCTTTGTCACCGGCAACCTCGTCCGCTGGCGTGGCGGCCAGCTCGGCCGTGACATCGGCGTCGTGGTGGAGACGCCTCTGGACGGTCGGATGGCGAGGGTCGTCCTCGATGTCGGGGAGGAGTTGAACTTCCGCAACCCGACAGCCGTGCTGAGCAGGGTCGAGTTTGCCGAAGGAGCGCCGGTCGTCGTCAAGAACGACGGAAGTCATGCGGCGTCGTTTCCAGCCGATTGAACCTTGCCAATGGCGTTTCTGTGTACCGGGTCGCGCTCCCCGACGGATCCAAGAAGACGGTCCCGGAAGACAGCCTCCGGCCTGCGCAAATCGCCGGAATTCCGGCGACCCTGCTGACCAACGGCGAGTACGGATCTGCCTTCGCACACAACCTGCGCCTCGCGGGGACCCGGTTGTCGTTCGCCCATCAGTTCGACGAGCTCTCGTCGCTCTCGAACTCGCGGGTGGAGATCAAGCCTCATCAGGTCGGCGTCCTCCTGGTGTCGCCAGGATATACCCCATCGATTCCTCCTGGCTGACGAGGTCGGCTTGGGTAAGACGATCGAGGCCGGGCTGATCATCAAGGAGCTGAAGGCGCGCGGCGTCGCGAACCGTGTCTGATTGGCCCCGTCCGGGATCGTCTCGCAGTGGCAGTTCGAGCTGAAGACCAAGTTCAACGAAGTGTTCGCCCAGTACAACCGCGCGACGATCGGCTATCTCAAGGCGAACCACCCAGGTGAGAACGTCTGGACTGTGAACGAGAACGTCATCGCGTCCACCTCGTTCGTGACATACGACGAAGAGCGCCGCAAGGAGATCGCGCTCGCGGGCTGGGACCTCATCGTCATCGATGAGGCACATCACGCCCGGCGTACCTGGGAAGGACAGTCGCACTATACCGAGACGAACCTCTATAGGCTCGCGGCCGACCTAGCGGATCCGGAGCGCAGCGCGACGACGGGCTATCCTCCTGCTGACCGCGACACCGATGCAGCTCCACCGCTTCGAGCTGTACTCCCTCGTCGAGCTACTTGACCCTGCACTCTTCCCAACCTTCGAAGAGTTCGATCAGCATGCCGATGCCTTGGCTGGTCTGAATCTCGACGGTCAACCGAGTGGCGACTTGGCCGGGTCTCGGCGCGGAGGACCGCGCGGCCACCGTTCGCGAGGTGTCGTCATGGCTTGAACGGTCGGTTCCCGAGGACTCGCTCGACGATCCGAAACAGCGAGCTGAGATCTCGGAAGACTTGCTATCCAGGCATCGCCTGAGCGAGGTCCTTGTCCGCAATCGAAAGTCCGTGGTGGGTGAATTCATGCCTCGTCAGGCCCGCATTTGGACGATCGAACCGACGGACGAGGAACGTGCGGCGTACGACGCCGTCGTCGAGTACGTTCGGACGGGCTATGCAAAGTCACGTGAGACCCGCAACAACGCCCTCGGCTTCCTGATGGCGACGTTCCAGAAGATGAACTCGAGCAGTTCGCACACCCTCGCACGGTCACTCACGCGGCGGATCGAGCGACTGGAGTCAGGCATAACCGTTAGATCCGTCTTGGAGATCGAGGACGAGGAACTCGAGGAGCAGCCGGCTGACGAGTCCCTGAAGGATCTCGTCGCGATCGAGTCACGGCTGGAAAGGCTGGAGGAGCTCGCACAACTTCGCACCTTGGTCGAGATGCTCGATGCGATCGAGATCGACAGCAAGGCGGAGGTCCTTCGCAACGGGCTCCGCGACTTGCGAGCGGGAGAGGCCGACATCAAGGTCCTGATCTTCACCCAGTTTCGCGACACGCAGTCGTACCTGGCAGGAATTCTCGGCCAGGAGTGGGCGGTCGGGCTTTTCCACGGACAGCTGAAGCCAGCAGAGAAGGACGCCGCTGTAGCGAGGTTCCGCGACGAGCCTGGTCCACAGGTGCTGATCGCCACCGAGGCCGGCGGCGAAGGCCGGAACCTGCAGTTCGCGCACACGATGGTCAATTACGACCTGCCCTGGAATCCGATGCGTATCGAGCAGCGCATCGGGCGTCTCGATCGCATCGGCCAGAAACACATCGTGACGATCATCAATTCTGGCGATGCGCGGCACGATCGAAGAACGAGTCCTCGATGTCCTCGATCAACGGATCAAGGTCTTCGAAGACACGATCGGCGGATTGGATCCGATCCTAGGCACGGTCGAAACCGACCTTCGCCAGTTGTTCCTCGCGCCGACAAGTGCAGAGGATGTCGCCAAGTACGAGGCGGATCTCCAGCAGCGTGTCTTCGATGCGCGGCGTGCTGAGGAGCGCATGGCCGACCTCATCATGGACACGAAGTCCTTTCGCCAAGACGAGGTCAAGCGGCTGCTCGAGCGCAAGGGTGCGCTAGACGCCAAGACGCTCGAGGTCTTCGTCCTCAAGGCGCTCCGTCAGCTTGCCGTCTCGATCCAGCCCGACGACAAACTCCCGGGCGTGTACAGCATCAAGTTCCGAGGCCAGTTCCTCCAGGAGTTCCCCGAGTTCGCCAAGGAAGGCGTGAATTCGACGCGTGACATTCGATCCGTCGGTCGCACTGGACTACGAAACGGTCGAGTTCCTAGCGTTCGGGCACCCTTTGGTCGACGCGATCGTGGAACGTGTGCGCGGTCGGGCGTTTGGCAGCACCACCGCCCACCGATACATCGCCGATGGCGAGCAAGTTCCGCGATCGGGCTGGTTCTTCACGTTCGTCCTCGAGTTCGAGGGCGTGACCCGTTCGAAGGAGCTGCTGCCCGTCTTTGTCACCGATTCCGGCGTCTCCGATCCTGATACCGCCGTTTGGCTGCTTGAGCGTTCTTCACTCCTCCGGCACGAGGACCGGCCAGTCGAGGCGACCGATCCACCCACAGTCACGGCCGATGTCCTCAGGCAAGCCGACGAGGAAGCCCTCGATCGACTCATCGCTCGGCGTGCCGAATTGAACGCGGTCAATCGAACGCGCCTCGAGCAGGAGAGGGCCAAACTCGAGCGATACTTCGACTATCGCCAGCGAGCGGCCGCCGAGAAGCTCCAGGCGGTGCAGCGGACGCTCGACAACGTCTCGATGTCAGACGACGTCGGCGTCCAGCGGATCATCCCCGTGTGGGCGAAGAACCTCGAGAACGCTCGACGCGTCTCCGAGGGCTTGGCTGCCGAGCGCCTGAGACGGGTTGCCGAACTTGTCGGCCGTGATCAGGTCGCCGCGCAGCACGAGATGCTCACCGGCGCGTTCGTCGCGATCGTTCCCGGGTCGGGCCGCCCTCAGGAATCGTCGGCAAGTTGAGCGACCGTCTTGAAGTACCTGCCGTGCGTTCGTTCGAGGTCCTCGCGACTGTCCGCCCCGAGAGCGACGACCTCGAGATTGGGTTCGTCTTGAAACCGGCGTTCCAGCTCGAACCGCCGATCGAGGGCCCGCGCGCGCTCACTGTCAGCGAACTCGGTCAGCGAGATCACCACACCCTTGATTTGGTCGTAGACGATCAGGAACTGCGTCATGCGGGCTCACCATCGATGTGGAGTCGTCCGAACAGGGCGAGCGTGTCATTCACCGACCGACAGAACGCGTCGTTGGAGAGCTGGATCCGACGCCCCTGTACGGACGGAGACTTCTCGCACTGTTCGATCAGCGGACTGAGTCGTCGGGCCATGTCCACGATCTCCCGTCGCGAGTATCGCCCTACCGCGATGTTGGCATCGTCCGGTTCCGCGCCGTACCGAATGGTCCTTCCCCAATGATCGGCAAGCCGTTCGACGATCTGCGCCCAACGATCCTGCAGCATTGTCCGAAGCTGGATCTCGACAAGGCGACCGTCGACCTTCGCCACGATGTGCATGGCTCTGTAGCCGAACGAGGTCTTGACGCGCCGGTCGATGAGCTTGGCGCCGGGGAAGAGTTCGGCGATCTTCGCGGCCAGCTGGTCTTGCTCGGACAGCGACATATCCCAGACGATGCGCATCCCGGCAACATCCTGGACCTGCCCCAAATTCATCGTGGTCTCCCGCTGGAGCTTGCCCACGAGTGTCTGGACGGTCTTCAGGCGCGTGGTCGGGCTCACGCCGGGGAGCGCCGCGGCGACCTCATCCCGCGCTCGCGCCAGCGCATCGTCGAACTCCCGTCGGAGCTGCTGCAGCAAACGCAGGTCCTCCTCCGCGACGATCGTCGACGCGCGAAGTCGATCGCCAAGACGATCGATCTCCCCGCCGGAAAGCCGAACACCGCTCATGCCGCTCACCGTAGCATTCTCCGCATGCCGTGCTCTGCGCGGGCGCAAGGGGGGATGGCTTGAAGCCCGAAACGCGGACCGTCAATCAACTGTTCGAACTCGACGTGCGGTATGTCGTGCCGCTGTACCAGCGGCCGTATGTCTGGCACGAAGATGACCAGTGGGCACCGCTGTGGGAGGACATCCTGGTTCTCCTGCGCGACGAAGCATCCCTCGTCGGCGTCCAGTCGCACTTTCTCGGGGCGATCGTTCTAGAGCAGGAGACCCAGGCGCCCGGTCGAATCCCACACTACGTGGTCATCGATGGCCAGCAGCGATTGACGACCTTGCAGCTGCTTATCTCGGCCGCGGAGCAGGTCCTCCGGGATCTCGGGGAAGCGGACATGGCCGTGATCCTCGGCGAGCTCACTGTGAACAACCCAAGAAAAGCGAAAGACGACGAGCGGCTCAAGGTCTGGCCGACGAACGTCAATCGGCGCGCGTTCCAGGCCGTGCTCGGAACTGGATCCGGTGAGGACGGCGACGATCCGAACAACCTGATCCAGGAGGCTCACGAATACTTCCGCACGCGCGTCCTGGAGTGGACGACCGACGACGCGGAGGGCGGAAGCCGGTCCGACAGAGCGGAGCGGCTGCAAATCGTTCTTTCGGACCTCCTCAAGGTGGTCGCGATCACCCTTGAGCCGGGCGACAACGCCCAAGTCATCTTCGAGACGTTGAATGCCAGAGGGACGCCGCTCCTCGCCCTTGACCTTGTGAAGAACGCCGTCTTCCAAGAGGCGACAAAGCACGTCGCGAACGTGGACTCGCTCTACGAGGAAGTCTGGAAGCCGCAACTCGACGACGACTACTGGCGCAAGGAGCGCCGGCAAGGCCGACTCAACAGGGCGCGCGGCGAGCTCTTCTTGACCTACTGGCTCGGCATGAAGCTCGGGAAGATCATTGCGTCCACCGAGCTGTTCGCGACATTCCGCAAACAGATCCTGAACGCGAGTCCTAGACCAGACGCAGCCGCGCTCGTCCGAGAGCTGACGCTTGACGCGCGGACGTTGCGGAGCTTTGACGCTCAGCCGACAGGGAGCGTGGAACAGCTCTTCTTCGAGCGGCTGGAGGCGCTCGACGTCACCACGGTCATGCCTCTCGCGCTGTTGTTGTTCACGCGCTCGGAGATCGCTCTCGACGACCGTCGTCGTGCCTTGCAGATGGTCGAGAGCTGGCTGGTACGGCGCATGCTCATGGGCTTGACCACCAAGAACTACAACCGCGAGATCGCGGATCTCTTGGAGCGCGTCCGAGTAGATCCCGCGGCTGCCGCTCGGATGATCCATCAGCACCTGGCTGGCGCCGGCGCTGACGCGAACTTGTGGCCGACCGATGAGGCGATCCTGAACCAACTTACGACGCATCCGATCTATGGACGACTGACGGGCGGCCGCGTGGCGATGGTGCTTCGAGCTATCGAGCATCGGCGGGCCGGTGACAAGCCGGATGTGGCCGTCGTGGCGCCGAAGCTCACCATCGAGCACGTCATACCGCAGGCATGGCGACAGCACTGGAGTCTGGGAGACGTCAGTGACGAGTCGGAGGCATCGGAGCGAGCGGCCGATCGCGACCGACAGATCCACTTGCTCGGAAATCTGACGCTCCTGACCGGTGAGGTGAACAACGCGCTCTCGAATGCCGCCTGGCCGACCAAGCAGGGATATCTCCTTGAGAACTCCAGGCTCCATCTCACCGGCGAGATCCTTGCCCACTACACCGGCCGGTTCGATGAGTCAGCGATCCAGCGTCGCGGCGTGAAGATGGCGACCGAGGTGTGCACGATCTGGCCTGGGCCGGATGCTGCGTGGGTGAGCTGATCGTGGATCCTATCGACCGTCTCGGATCCCTACAGGTAGATGACACCGGACCATCCGCCTTGCGGCTGGAGTCCCTGACCCCCGGAGCCACCATCCGCGGCATCCTCCCGGACGCTGCCGTCACCGTCGTCAGCGTCCAATGGTTCGGTCGAGGCGCGCTTGAGCTGACCTACAAGACCCCCGCCGGCAAGGTCGCCAACGAGCTGCTCTACCGGCACGACGAGCCGCGGCTGGAGGTCGTCGAGCAGGGCCGGCCGTGGAGCTTCGACGGCGACGGCGCGCCTGTTCCGGCTGGTCTCCGAGGCGCACCGCATCCGCCTCGCGCACCTGTTCGACCCGGTGCTGGCCGTCCACACCTCGCGTCGTCGAGCCGCTGCCGCACCAGATCACGGCGGTGTACGAGGCGATGCTGCCGCGGCAGCCGCTGCGCTTCCTGCTGGCGGACGACCCGGGCGCCGGCAAGACGATCATGGCCGGGCTGCTCATCAAGGAGCTGATCGCCCGCGGCGACCTGCAGCGCTGCCTGGTCGTGTGCCCCGGCAGCCTGGCCGAGCAGTGGCAGGACGAGCTCTACCGCCGCTTCCACCTGCCCTTCGAGATCCTGACCAACGACAAGCTCGAGGCCGCCCGCACCGGCAACTGGTTCCTGGAGACCAACCTCGTCATCGCCCGGCTCGACAAGCTGTCGCGCAACGAGGACGTGCAGGAGAAGCTCCAGGCCCCGGACTGCCGCTGGGACCTCGATCGTCTGCGACGAGGCGCACAAGATGTCGGCCACGTTCTTCGGCGGCGAGATCAAGTACACCAAGCGCTACCGGCTCGGGCCAGCTGCTCTCGACGCTGACGCGCCACTTCCTGCTGATGACGGCCACGCCGCACAACGGCAAGGAGGAGGACTTCCAGCTGTTCATGGCGCTGCTCGACGGCGACCGCTTCGAGGGCACGCTTCCGCGACGGCGTCCACGCGGCCGACGTCTCCGACCTGATGCGCCGGATGGTCAAGGAGAACCTGCTCAAGTTCGACGGCACGCCGCTCTTCCCGGAGCGCATCGCCTACACGGTCCCCTACAAGCTCTCGGACGCCGAGGCGCAGCTCTACAAGGCGGTCACCGAGTACGTGCGCGAGGAGTTCAACCGCGCCGAGGCGCTGCAGAACGACAAGCGCGCCGGCACGGTCGGGTTCGCGCTCACCATCCTGCAGCGCCGGCTGGCGTCGTCGCCCGAGGCGATCTACCAGTCACTGCGCCGCCGCCGCGAGCGGCTGGAGAAGCCGACTGCGCGAGCTGGAACTGCTGCAGCGCGGCGGCTGGATCGCCCAGCGGTCGCCGACCGTCCCCGACGCTCGACGCCGAAGACGTCGAGGATCTCGAAGACGCGCCGGACGACGAAGTCGAGGCCGCCGAGGAGGAGATCCTCGATCAGGCCACGGCCGCCCGCACGATCGCCGAGCTGAAGGCCGAGATCGCGACGCTCAAGCGTCTGGAGGCGCTCGCGCTGCCGGTGCGTCGCAGCGGCGAGGACCGCAAGTGGCGCGAACTGGCGAGCCTGCTCGGCGAGATCTTCACGCCGGCGGCGATCGGCAACCGCGTCGCCGAGGACCGCGTGCCCTACGGCGCCGGCGCGATCCCCCGCCCATGCCGTCGCCACGCCAGAAGCTGGTCATCTTCACCGAGCACCGCGACACGCTGAACTACCTCGAGCAGCGCATCACCACGCTGCTCGGCCGGCCAGAGGCCGTGGTCATCATCCACGGCGGCATGGGCCGCGAGGAGCGGCTGAAGGCGCAGGAGTCGTTCCGGCACGACCCGGAGGTGCAGGTGCTGCTCGCCACGGACGCCGCCGGCGAGGGCATCAACCTCCAGCGCGCGCACCTGATGGTCAACTACGACCTGCCGTGGAACCCGAACCGCATCGAGCAGCGCTTCGGCCGCATCCACCGCATCGGCCAGACCGAGGTCTGCCACCTGTGGAACCTCGTCGCCGAGGAGACGCGCGAGGGCGACGTCTATCGCACGCTGCTGGAAAAGCTGGAGGAGGCGCGCAAGGCGCTGGGCGGCCAGGTCTTCGACGTGCTGGGCAAGCTCCAGTTCGAGGGGCGGCCGCTGCGCGACCTGCTGATCGAGGCGATCCGCTACGGCGACCAGCCCGAAGTCCGCGCGCGGCTGACGCAGGTCGTCGAGCAACGCCTTCGACCGGAGCCAGCTGCAGGACCTGCTCGAAGAGCGGGCGCTGGCCCACGACGCCATGGACGCCAGCCGCGTCCAGCGCATCCGCGAGGACATGGAGCGCGCCGAGGCGCGCCGGCTCCAGCCGCACTACATCGAGTCGTTCTTCCTCGAAGCGTTCAAGCGCCTCGGCGGCACCGTCAAGCAGCGCGAGCCGCGCCGCTACGAGGTCACCCACGTTCCGGCGCCCGTTCGCAATCGTGACCGTCTGATCGGCATCGGCGAG